>NZ_JAFCUS010000001.1:0-2640489 GCF_049896645.1 Microbacterium sp. DWRC1-3 | reverse complement strand
AAGCTAGACGAGGATAATTTGGCATTTGACAAGTGCACGCTGTTGAGTTCTCAAGGATCGGATGCTCCCACGACCCAGCCATCACAGCCAGGCCCGAAGGGCAACTTCTCTATCTTACCGATCTCGTTTCCGTTGTCAAGTCCGAGTTTTTCTCGGCCTGACCGTGGGAACGGATCAGCACCTTCATCCTGTTCACTCAGTGAGTGTCTGGGATTCGGGAGGTGTTAGCTGCTTGACGGGAGCCGGTCCGAGGACCTCCGCTCAACCGTTTGGGGCGAACAAGTAATAAGTTACGCGGATCCCGGGGATCGGGCAAATCTAGGCCGACCGCCGGGCGTGTCGCGCTCCTGCAGCCGCATATCCGCGCGACTCTCCTACCCCTGTCGTGCCTCACTCCGTGGTCATGGGTGTGGTCGTGACGTCGATGTTGCCGAAGGGGAACGGGCTGAAGACCGTCCAGGAGCCGGAGGTGAACCCCTCCATCGGGATCATGAAGAACCAGACGCGTGAGACGACGATCGCGACAATCACGAGGGCCCCGACTCCGATCGCTGCCCGGTTCAGAACCTTGAGGGCACCGTGTTCGTCGCTCGCCTTCATCACGCGGCCGAGAGCGACCAGAACGATCGCAGCAATACCGACGTAGACCAGCGGGCTGGGACCGAGGGTCAGCTGGACGCACAGGGGAGCCTCGTCCACCGGCCGCCCCGGCGCATCGATGAATCCGCCGCTGCCATCGATGCCACCAGGGCAGGTCGCTCTACTCGCGACCATGAGGGTCGGATACACCAGCGCGGCGATCACGGCGAGGATCAGAAGGCGACGGATCCTCGCGATGACCAGCACTCCGGGGAGTCCAGCGACAGCAGTGGTCTCCGACGGGGTGTGCGGAAGCGACAAGGTGATCTCCTCTGTAGGGGGTCGTCTTCATGATGGCTCAGTGCTCGGCGTGGGGGAAGAGGGGTGGCTCCCTCGTCAGTGGCGTCAGTCGGATCCGTGTCATCGTGGACGGCAAGTCCCGCATCACCATCACCGTCACGAAGGGCTGACATGCGACTCACCTACGATCCCGAAGTAGACGCCGCGTACATGATGCTGGTGGACGCGATCGCGCCCGGCCAGGCGAGGCATCAAGTCGAGGTGCCCCACAACGACGGCATCGCCGGACAGTTCATCCTGGACTTCACCGAGGAGGGGAAGCTCCTCGGTCTAGAGATTCTCTTCGCCTCAGACACACTGCCCGCGTCCGTTCTGGCAGCGGCCGAACCTCTGCAATAGGGCGAGCAGGTGGTCGGGCCGGATGTGTACGACCTCGACCGCGACGGTGACGGGATCGCCTGCGACCGAGACGGCTCCGCCCTACGCTGGAGCGTCTGCCTCATTCTCGAGGCGCCTTCCCCTGGAGCTCCATGTCTGCAACGACGGTCGATGATCGTGCCCGCTACCGGGCGAACCCCTCTGTACTGACGGCGCTGAAGAATCCGCGGATGCTGACCCGCGAGGTGCTGGCAGGTCTCGTCGTCGGACTCGCACTCATCCCCGAGGCCATCGCGTTCTCGGTGATCGCGGGCGTCGATCCCAAGGTGGGGCTGTTCTCGTCGTTCATCATGGCGGTCTCGATCGCGTTTCTCGGCGGGCGCCCGGCGATGGTGACCGCGGCGACCGGAGCCGTCGCGCTCGTGATCGCGCCGGTCGCTCCGATGTACGGGCTCGACTACTTCATCGCGACCGTCATCCTCGCGGGCATCTTCCAGGTGATCCTCGGGGTGGTCGGCGTCGCGAAGCTCATGCGCTTCATCCCCCGCAGCATCATGGTCGGGTTCGTGAACGCGCTGGCGATCTTCGTGTTCAGCTCGCAGTTCCCGCAGCTGATCGATGTGCCGTGGCTGGTCTATCCACTGGTGGCGCTCGGGATCGTCGTGATGCTGGTGATGCCGAAGATCACCAAGGTCGTGCCGGCGCCGCTGGCGTCGGTGGTCATCGTGACGGGTGTCGTGCTCGCGTTCGGCATCACGGTGCCGACGGTCGGCGACCAGGGCGAGCTGCCGCGGAGCCTGCCTTCTCTCTTCTTGCCGGATGTGCCGTTCACATGGGAGACGTTCACGATCATCGCGCCGTTCGCGCTCGGAGTCGCGGTCGTCGGACTGCTGGAGTCGCTGCTCACCGCGAAACTCGTCGACGAGATCACCGACACCCACTCGCGCAAGAGCCGCGAGGCGTGGGGGCAGGGCGTGGCGAACGTGCTGTCGGGGATCTTCGGCGGCATGGGCGGCTGCGCCGTAATCGGTCAGACCATGATCAACGTGAAGGCGTCCGGCGCGCGGACCCGCATCTCGACGTTCTGCGCCGGCCTCTTCTTGTTCTTGCTGGTGGTCGTGTTCGGCGACTTCGTCGGGACGATCCCGATGGCAGCGCTCGTGGCCGTGATGATCATGGTCGCGATCGGGGCGTTCGACTGGCACAGCGTGCGTCCGTCGACGTTGAAGCGGATGCCGAAGAGCGAGACCTTCGTGATGGTGGCGACGGTGGTGCTCGTGCTGATCACGCACAACCTGGCGGTCGGGGTTGTCGGTGGTGTGCTGGTCGCGTCGGTGCTGTTCGTGCGGCGGGTGGCGCACTTCGTCACGGTGTCGCGTTCTGTTTCCGGTTCTGTGGCTCGTTATGTAGTCGACGGGGAGCTGTTCTTCGCATCGAGCAACGACCTGACGACGTTGTTCTCGTACTCAGACGATCCGTCGCGGGTCGTCATCGACCTGTCGGGGTCGCATGTATGGGATGCGTCGACCGTCGCGGCGCTGGATGCGATCGAGACGACGTACCAGGCGTTGGGGAAGACGGTGGAGATCGTCGGGATGAATGAGAGTAGTCAGCGGATGCGGGGGCGGTTGACGGGTGGGTTTGAGTAGTGGGCGACCCCGGCTCGATCTGGCGCGAACGGTCACGCACGGTCGCTTCGCGAGGCGAACTCATCGCCCTATGACCGGTGCGAGCATTCCGCGCAACTGAGCCGGTGGATACGGATCCATGTGCGATCTACCCCGGGTAGATCGCACAGTCCGCTAGGAGACAGCGCCGAGCATCCTTGAGTTCCGCGATGCGACGAAGTCCAGCTGTCGCGCGCGGAACTGCTTATACTGCTCGATCGACGTCGGAAGCGGTGACCCTTCGTATCCCTCGAACGGGAGATAGAACTGGACCGCGCCGGTCTCGTCCACGAGGTCCTGAAGCAGGAAGAAGTCGACGTAGCGGTCGAAGCTCTCGAACAGCTCGAAGAAGTCGGCGTAAGCGCGCATCGTCTCGGTGAGCGGACTCTCCTCACAGACGTAATGGCGGCGGATCGCTTCAAGGGTGAGGTCGAATCGGTCCCGAATCCTCGGGTGCGTGCCACGCCGTTGGTTGATCGTCTGTTTGCGGTCGATCCGGTTACGCGGGAACACGAGACGTCCGCCGATGGTGCCGCCATCCCGATGCCACGCGGTGTTCGACTCCTCACCCATCGCCTCGTAGAAGCCGCGCAGTCGGCCACGGTTCGAATTCGCGAGCGTGTCACTGGAGAGTAAGAACTCTCCGAGTTCTGACCGATGACGAAGCACCCGAACCGAGCCGATGCGATCCGCCGTCAGCGTGAAGGTCGAACCCCCGGGAAGAGGCTTGCTCCACAGTCGCCGGTGGTAGCTCTGCAGGAGCGAGCTGTATGAATCAGGATCGCGACGACCGGCGTCGTCCTGGAAGTCGGTAGTCACATCCAGGACTTGAGCACGCTTCATCGGGGCAAGGCGTCGACGGCGTCGACACTGAACGCCGTGGCGAGCAGCCGACCGATCGCCCGTCCGAGTGGGATCGGCACCGCGTTACCGATCTGCCGAGCGATGGCAGTGCGGGAACCCGCGAACCGATAGTCGATCGGGAATCCCTGAAGAACCGCGGCCTCGTAGTGAGTGATCGCGCGGTGGGCGAAAGGATGCAGGTATCGCCCTTTCTCCGGCTTGAAGAACTCGGTTCTGATCGTCACCGACGGCCGGTCGAGGTGGAGTCTGCCCATCACGTCGCCAGAGCCGGACTTGTGCTTCCGCCAACAGGGGGCGAGAAGCTCGTCAGGCAGATCGAATCTGTTACCACCGGGCGGAATCTCGGCGAACCTGCGCAGCGAGATGTCCGCGTAGTCCCGTCCGACATGGAGCTCTCGAGACGCCCATGCTCCGCGGTGCTCCCGACCGTCGATCTCCATCCGACGATCTTCGAGCGAGGGGCCCACCGAATGAGGGATCCCGGCGAAGACCTCGCCGACGCTCACATGGTCTTCGCGGTTGTGGGTGGCTTCCGGTAAGCCGATCTCAGGCATGTCTCGATGTCTTCCGATCAGGATCGCGCGTTTGCGAGCCTGCGGCGCCCCGAAGTCCGCGGCATTGAGCACGCTCCATTCGAAGGAGTAGTCGCTGAGGAGACCGCCTGCTCCTGTGGCGTCCGTGAGATCGCGGAACTGAGGCGACTTGGCGAACACGGCGACGTTCTCGAGCACGAAGTACTTCGGCCGGGCTCGGATGATCGTCTCCGCGTACTCCCGCCACAGAGTGTTCCGCTCGTCCTCTGCGTCCTGCTTGCCCAGAGTCGAGAACCCTTGGCACGGCGGCCCCCCGATCACGACGTCCACCGACGGCACCGTCTCCTCGCGCAGCCACTCCTCGATCCCACCCTGATAGGTGATGCCCTCGCCATGATTGAGCGCGAACGTCGCAGCCGCGTCGCGGTCCTTCTCGACGGCTCGGACCACATCGAAGCGCGGAGATGCCTCATGCATGCCCTGACTGAGTCCGCCCGCACCGGCGAATAGGTCGAGGACGGAGATCGGGTTCTCCAAGGTGCCTCCCAGGCCTTCGAAACCCACTGCGCAAGGCGGGTTGATCTGATCCTACGGCGTAGCAGGATGGACGGATGGAAGCGTCGCCGGCGTCGGAGAGATCCGCATCCTGGGCGACCAGCCCCGGGTCCAGAGCTTCGATGCGCGCGAACGGTGGCCGAGACACCGGCCCTGAACTGCAAGTCAGACGACTCGTGCACGCGGCGGGCCTCCGATACCGGGTGAACGCACACCCTGAGCCGGGTCTTCGCCGCACTGCCGACCTCTTGTTCCCGGGAAGTCGAGTCGCCGTGCTGATCGACGGCTGCTTCTGGTACGGGTGCCCCGAGCACCACCAGGCACCGAAGGCCAATGCCGCGTTCTGGTCTGACAAGATCGCGACCAATCGAGCCCGGGACGCCGACACCAACCACGTGCTCAGGAACCGAGGCTGGATGGTCGTGCGCGTCTGGGAGCACGAGATCCGGGCGGACGTCGATCGCGTCGCCGCCCGGATAATCGAAGCCGTCAGAGTGCGCTCAGCCCACCCGCTGCCCGAGCATCGCGTCGAGCACAGGACCGAAGAAGCCGACGACCTTCCCTCCGCCGACGACGAACGTCCTGTCGAGCAGTAGATTCGACGACTCACACGACGTTTCGGGCGCGAGGCTGCAGGCATGGCACGCAGCGAGATTCAACCCGTCGATGCTTTGCGGTTCCGACTCGGCGCACACAGGATCGTTCGGGCACCACGCGGCCTGCTCGATCGCTGCCACGATCGCCGGTACCAGCAGGTCCGGCTCTCCTTGGCGGACAAGACCTCCGAGGGTCCCTTCGACATCCGCCGTGGTCGTATAGATGAAGATCCCGTAGTCGCCGGCGGCTTCGCAGTAGATCCGCTCCCTGAGGGAAGATGCCGTGTACCCGCTGCTGAAAGCCAGCTCCCGCATCAACAGATGCGCGAACGAGTGAAGCAACACGTACTCAGCCGAGACGACATGCAGGCGAAGCCCTAGAGCGGAACCATTCTGATGCTCCAGGAGAGTCTGCTCGAGCGATCGGACCGCGGGCTGCGATGCCCATTCCTCCACAGCGGCGGCGTCGAAGCGGATGAAGATCCCCTCGCCGTATCCCTCGGCGGCAGGCAGCCAGGACTTCTCGAAGGACTGTGTCGGCACCGCCGGGACGGCGGTCGCCTCCGGGGAGTACCTGCGGAACCCTCGCACCGCTCGGACGTCGCGGAGCCTGTCGACCAACACGACGTCCTGGATCCTCGCGGCGACGCCATCACTGGCATCCTCACCCCTCGGACCCAGCTTGATCGGCCTCGTGACGAAGTCCTGCATCGGCGCGGTTCCCGAAACTGCCCTGACGAATGCTTCGAACTCGTCGCCCTGAAGGGTACTCATGATCTCGCGACGTTCGACGGGGCCGGCGTCAGCCACCACCGCCTCGATCTCCTCCGCCGACACCCCGAGATCCATGGCCATCTGGGCGATCATGCCGTCGCGCAATGCTGGGACAGCGGCGGCGAGGCTGTCAAACAGCCCGTGACCACGGATCGCGTCCTCCTTGTCGGAACCACGACTGGGGACGGGCGGGATGTCGATGGCGCTCACTGAGTCGCTGAAGTGGAGGCTGGTCGCGCCTCGTTGCTGCGCGTCCAGAGGCTTCCCACAGCCGGTCCACTCGCTTTCCCAGGGTTGAGTACCTCTGCAGGTGAAACCGTCCTTGGCCAACGCGTCGCGGCGGAGTTCACCCAGCGATCGCTTGGCTCCACAGGCATCGCAGGAAACCTGCAGACTGCTCAGACCGTCACCGACTCCTTCAATCGTGCGGAAGCGCATCCTCTCGGACGACCTGCAGTCGCCCTCAGATCCTCGATGTGTCCAATCGCCCCATGGAACGTCACTCAGGTGGCTGTTCTCTGTGCAGACGAGGACGAACCTCATCGGGACGAGCCGCCCCTCACACCCGGTCTCGATGCAGTGCGGAGCTCGACCGGTCTCGAGCTTGGGGCTCCACTTCACCAACCGGCGGCACACCTGACAGAAGAGCCACCCGGGGAACCTGACGAACTCGAGTCCCGGCACCGTACTCTTCTCAGGTTCGTGGGTCGTCGGTGCTGCCCACAGTTCCTGCACATGCAAGGCATCGGCGAGTCGGGCAGAATCCACCCGCTCTCGCACCTTCGGCGAAGGCCACTTGTCCCCGGTCGGCACCATGAACGACTGACCGAGGATGTCCACGATCGCCCCCGGACCGTAAGGGGCAACCGTCTCGGACGCGCGGATCGTCTTCACCGTCGACTCAACCATTTCGCTCTCCCTTCGCCCGCACCTTCACGACCCTGTCCACGTTCCGCATCGAGTTCATCACCGGCCAGCCCGCTCCCGGCTCGGTGAACTGCCGGAGTAAGCGCTCCTCGGGGTCCTTCGACTGGTACACGAGCGACTTACCGGCTCGCGAAGCCCGCTCGCGCACCTCCACCCAGTCGAGAACGGCCTCGTCGATCTCGACGCCGACCTGATCCGCCTCGCGTTCGTCGGCGTAGCCGACGTGCTGCTTCAACAACGAGACCGCCTTCTTCACGCCCGATGAATCTGGGTCGAAGTACGCAGCATCGGCGTCCGCGTTCCTGCCGACACCATGTCTCACGAGGATGACGAGCGCTGCGCGCAGAGCCCGACGTCGCGCCTGCAGCGACCACGGCGTGACGCTCGACGGTTCGACGAACCGGTAATAGGCGCTGTGGTAAGCGTTGAACGACTCGAACACCGATCTGTCTCGCGGCTTTCCCGATCGGAACATCGTGACGACCAGCCCCGGCGTCGTCCCACGTCCGACACGTGAGGTCGCCTGGATGTACTCGGCGGTCGTCTTCGTGTGGCCGTTCACGAGCATCATCCCGAGCCGTTGCACGTCGATCCCGACCGACATGATGTTCGTCGTCGCCAGCGCATCGATCACATCCGCGCTCTCGGGCCCTCGCTCGAGTCGCTGCAAGAGGCGGATGAGCTCGTCCGAGGGGACGTTGCCGTTGAGCTCCTCCACTCCTTCGGCACCCAGACTGCGAGTCGGCTTCTCGCCGCCGGACCGGCGCGCGAGGTTGCTCTGAACGTCATCCCGAAGGATCGTGACCGTGCGACCGAGCTCCCGCAGGCTGTTGTGGTACACCGCGAGTGTCCAGTATCGATCCTTCGCCTCCCCAGCCAAACCGGTGGCGACCGGGGCGTCGAGGAGTTCGGTCGCGATCTGACCGATCGACCATGAAGGCGTGTGCGCCTGCGGCATGATTCCCAGATAGAGCCTTCCCGCAGCATCGGGGTCGGGTTCAGAGAAGTGATTGTCCTCAGCGTGCAGCCCCGCAGGCGGGAACGCCTCGACCCTCTTCGCCATCAGCCCCCGGACCTGGTCCTCGGACGCGCGGGTGGTCGCCGTCGAAGCGACCGTCTTGGGCCCTGTGCCGTTCCACCGGAGCAGCGCACCGATGGCGGCCTCATACGCGCCCACGATGGTGCCCAGCGGTCCGGACAGAAGATGCAGCTCATCCTGGATCACGAGCGAGGGTGGATCGCAGATGCTGTCGATCCCGAACATCCGAGACCCGTCCGATATCCAGGCCAGACGCGCGAGTTTGTCGACTGTGGCCACCAGCATCGTCGGAGGGTTCGCGTAGATGCCCTCATCGACGACTTGAACCGGAAGCGTGTCGGAGAAGGGGCAATCGTCATCCGGACAGAAAAACTCGAACCCGTAGGCGCTCGCCTTCACCCCGTATCGGCGATCCTTCGACGTCTTGCGTGGCGGCATGATCGACTCGGCGCACCACGGGCACTCGAGGAGTTGGAAAGGATTGTCCGGTCGACTCTGCTGCCTGGCTTCACGCAACTGCTTCTCGGCCTGCTTGTACGTGCCTGGAGTGGTGGAGTTGCCCAACCAGAGACCGATCGAGAAATCGGGGGCTTCATCGAGCCTCTCATCGTCCGCACGCATCAGTTCCAGCGCGCATATGAGTGTCGCCGCACGCTGGAACTGCTGTGCGGTGAGGAGTCGCATGGTGTAGCGCGTGAGCACAGCCATCCCGCCACCCTTGTGTCCACGGGCCAGCCTGCGTCGGATCATCTCGATCGCGGCTAGGCCGAGGTACGCCTCGGTTTTGCCTCCGCCGGTGGGGAACCAGATCAGATCGACGAGGTCGCGATCGTCATGCGCATCATCGACGGTCGAGGCCAACGCGCTGAGTATGAATCCCAGCTGGAACGGGCGCCACGTCGGTTCGTCCGCGCCTTTGTCATCGAAAAGCTCCCGACCGTAGCGAGTCTCCTTGTTGACGACTTTCCGCTGCCGCAGCATCTGCCATCGCATCGCGGTGTTGGCCATCCGGAACGCCTGCAGCACCTGAGCGTCCTCGCTGAGGACTCGGATGCCTTCCTCGATACGTGCGAGCGCGCGGTGTTGCCGCTCCACGATGCTCTTCGCGATCGCGCGGTCGGCATCATCCAACTCCGAGGCCTCAGCCTCCTGCTCCGAGATCCACTCCGCGTACTCCTGGGCGACGGACGACAACCCCTCAACGAGGTCAGGGACCGCCACCGTGTCATCCGAGAGCCACCGCATCCTGACGGCATCGCCGGCACCCCGCTTCGCGCGGATCGCGCTCACCTCGGTCTGCGGAATGACTGATGTTCGGACGGTGACCGGAGCCGCCTCCGGCACACACTCGACGGCGACGCCATGTCCAATCGCGAACGACGGCTTGTCCCGATAGCGGAATGCCAGTTCGCGATCGTCAGAGGAGACGTGCACGCTCGTCTGCGGATAGGGAAGGAGGCCGGTCTCATCCGAGCACGATAGCTCCACCTGGAAGAGGCACCGCTCCGGGTATCGCTTGGCTTCGCCCGCCGCGACCTCCGCGTCGTTGGACAGCGCCACCGTGGTCAGCCAGCGCCCCCCGTGATGTCTCGAACGCCACGAGAGTTTCGCCCGTCCTTCGAGCACCGACATCTCACCACTCGCGCCGACCTCGATGAACTCGCGACCCGCCACCGGTCGCCGCGTCCACTGCTCATCACTTCCTTTCTCGTACACCCCGGCCGAAAGATCGATGCTCAGCGACGAGCCTCCATGAACGAATGACATTCCCAGCGACGCCGGCGCCCACCCGAACGCACCCGTCAGGTTGACGCCGAGGTCCTCGATCTCGGCGTCACCGCCTTCACCGTCATCGGCCGTCGATTCCCATTCGATCTCCTCCTCTTCGGCCACCGCTCCGGCCGAGTCCTCGACCTCGTCCAGTTCGACAGGAACCGCCGTTCCCTGCTCGACCGGGTAGAGCGTGCCCACCAGGTATGCGTACACAGGGCTGCGCTGCAAGACCTCGCGCTCTCCGTCGAGCGGCCCCAGCCACCGACGTCGCACTTCAGCGACGACTGCAGCCCTTCCTTCGCGCGGATCGGTGATCGACTGAGCGGTGTCGGTCAGAGTGGTCGTCTCGATGTCGGTCATGCCTTGCTCCAGAGATAGTTGAACTCGTTGTATGCGAGGTCTTCACCGAACTGCTCGAAGGTGTCCTCGACGTTGACGATCAGGCACCGCTCAGTGCCGCCGTTCGCGGGCCCACGCAGTCCCCGACCGACCATCTGCAGGTACCGATTCGGGCTGAAGGTCGGGCGGGCGATGTACAGCGCACGGACCTTCGGAGCGTCGAAGCCCTGCGTGAGCAGATCGCAATTGACCAGCACTCGGGTATCGCCGGATTTGAACTGCTCGATCACACGCCTGCGCTGCTGCCTGCGCATGCTTCCGTCGACGGAGTCCGCACTGACGCCCTCCAGCCGCAAGAGAGCAGCGATCGTATGCGCGGATGCCACGGATGCCGCGAAGACGAGGATCGGCCAGCTTGGATCCTGCTCCTTGATGTGCTCGATCACGGTGAGCGTCCGACGCATGTCCTGGCCGATCGCTGCGAGCATGTTCGCCGAGACCTCCTTCATCTTGAGGAATTCGGCGTCCTGCTGACCGACGCCGATCTCGACACCGTTCAGCACCTCATAGTCGACCTCGGAGAGGACATTCCATGACCTGAGCTGGCGGATTGGATCGTCGGGGTCAAGCGACTCGAGTCGATTCTCTCCGAACCGCTGAGCGAAGAGGCGATTGATCTCATCGTTTCGTCCGCGGAAAGGGGTAGCGGTGAGCCCGAGCAACGGCCGATCCGTGCGAGCAGCCGTGAGCCCGAGGTTTCGGAGAATGTCCGTGTACGACTTGGACAGAGCAGTATGCGCCTCGTCAATCACCACGATGCCGGGCTGCGTCAGCCATTCATATTGTGGTTCCCCCAAGCGACGCACCAGCGTCGCATCGATCGCGACGACTACATGAAGCTCCTCGTCGGACTCATCGAGTTCGTATCCACCCCAGAACCTGCTGACGTCGAGAGGACGCTCGTCCCCGAAGGCTCTCCACACCTCGGTGAACGACTGGATGGCCTGTTCGCACAGCTCTTCGCTCTGGGCGATCCAGAGGAGCGGAGACCTGACTTCCCCCGACTTCATCAGTCGGACCAGCGCCTCCACCGTCACACGGGTCTTCCCCGCGCCGGTGGGCAGATACAGAAGCCCACGCCGACCGGTGGATTCCTCTGCGGCAACGAGAGTCCCGATCTTCTCCGCCACCTCCTGCTGATAGTCGTGAAGCGGGTTGAGGGTCAGTCGGCCTTGGATATGGCTCACAGCTGATGGCCGACTCTCACGTGTTCCTGCGAACGACGTGTCGAAACCGAGGTTCTTCACCGCGGCTTGAGCGGCAGGCGACCCGTCCCATCGCTCAGGGACGGCGATACCCCGACGGCGGAGGACGTCTCTGAGTTCGCGAACCGCATCCTGGCCATGCACCCGAAGGAAGAGTTCAGCGACGCCGCGATCGTCGAGAGCCCCGGTGTTGGATTCAACCGCTTCCAGGAGGCCGTCCGGTAGCGCGGTTCGAAGCGAATCCGCATCGACGAGTATCAGCAGTCTCCGCTCGTCGTTGCGTGCTGCTCGCGCCGATGCGATCAGCTCACTGTGACGCATCCGTTCGTCACTGCGAAGCACGCCTCGGACATCGTCCGACGTCAGCCCGAGTTCGAGGGCGGCCGATACCGCGGCGAGCGCGGTCTCCACGTCGAGCGATGCGTCCACGACCACGGAATTGTCCTGATGCGTCACTCGGAGCCGCTTCTTCTTCACGCCTCTCGCGCTCTGGAGTACCCGCTGGATGCTGTCGGCGCGGGTCACGGTGACCTTCGCAAGCAGCATTGCGACATTGCTCTGAAGACTCGGGTGGATGTCGCACAAAGGGACTGCCTCACCTGCGCCGCGGATTTCGATCGACTGGTGAAGTGCGTCCTCGGCGGACATCAGCCCCCATCTGGTCGTCAGGTTCGTACCGTTCTCATCGACGGGGATGTAGGCGACTCCCGACTCGTCGAGATCGGTGATGCCGTCTCCGGCGACCACGACGGCGACCTCTTCCCGAGGCGTCAGAAGGATCCTGCCGTTGGAGATCGCGGGGATACGCTCTGGGATTGCGAGGTCGGACCTGCGCGCGCATTCGACGATCAACTCCGCGAACTCTTCGGGGCGCGTCGCCGGATAGCCTTCCGCGGTCAGAAAACTGGTGAGCATCCCGTTCGGGATCGATTCGACGGTCTTCGGCAGAGGGAGCCCCGCCACGATGTCCGCGTCCGCGACCGGAAGGAACGGCGCGAACCGCCGCAACGACCCTGACAGTGCCTCACCGATCCTACGAGCGCCGATGGAGGTCTGGATCAGCCCGAATCGGCTTACAGCCCACCACTCCATGGCGGGCATCCGGATCTCGGCTCTGCGCCCCCCGAGAGGGACCACGAGGATGAACTCCGACGCACCCATCCGAGTGAGCACGGCCTGCGTCCATGCGACCCTGTCCTGCTCCGTGAGGTTGTCGAGCAGCAGATCGAGTGGACCGACTCCCGAGAGCTCGGGGATGTCGATTCTCGGAGCCGTCAGCCCGTTCGCCGAAAGGTAGCGCCGCGCGAGATCCTCGATCGTCGAGACGTACTCGCTCCGAAGACCGTCACGCCAGATGGGGCGATCGCGCTCCGGCACGGTCACCGCGCCAGCAGCAGCACGGACGGCGACGTTCGGAGCCATTGCCGGGTCGATCTGGCGAGTGGGCACATCGCGCGCGATCGAAGCGTCCGCGATGAGGTCAGGCGCTGCACGCCATGTGCCTGCCTGCGTGTGCATCAGAACAGTGACCCCGCGCCGGCGTATGTTCTCGACGGCACTCAACGCTACGCGAGGGGTCGCCGCATCCAGCGCCCTCCAGAGGCGCTCCCAGTCGCTTTCCTCCCAGCGATCGGTCGCCGAGGCCGCGAGCGCCGCGGCCGCTTCGTCGCCCGAGATCTCCCGAAAACCGAAGGCTCGCAGCTCGTCTGCGGCCAGTTCGGCCAAGTCCGCACGCACGAGCTCGACTCCGTCGGGCACGGTGGCATCGGGCACAGGGAGAAGAACTGTCTGATTCTGATCTGCGCGAGCCCACTCTCCGCCCTCCAGGGGAAGGATCCTCGCGGCGACGGCAGCTTGATATGTGGCCGGTGCGCCACGACGAAGGTCAGCGAGAACTCGGAGCGCGGTGAGTGAGCCGCCGGGGTCCTGTTCGTCAGCGAGTTCCGCCAGCCAGCCGGCTGCGCCGGATTCCTGAGGACTCCGTTCGCCTTCCGCACCCCCGAGCAGAGACCTCAGCCGAGCGCGTCGGGCGGGCGTCGAGAAACACTTGGCATGCGGCATCGTTTCACGCGGCGCGCGCCCCTGCCACAACTGGGCGGCCTCGAAACCGATCGGGGTCTTCTCCAGATCCGGCACGCCTCGGAAGTAGGTGGACACTTTGAGCTGTCCGGAGACGTCGGGGATGAGCGGGCGCGACCTCGCGAGGATCGGGACAGCTGCCGAGAGATACGCGTCGGCAGCACTCTTGATCTCTCGCCCTCGAGCGGGGAAGAGGTCGAGATGAGCCGCCGGGTCGTCGACCGTCACGGCGCGCGCCACGACGTCTAGGAAGAGTTGCGCGCCCACCTCGAGCATCGCGGCATTCAGTCTGGAGTTGGGGACGAGGGATGTACGGTCATCGTTCACCTGCCAGGGAGCGTTGAAGATGCCGCTCGCAGTCGTCTCATCGCGAAGCGGGAACCATGCCCAGAGTCGACCTGTGGTCGCACGCACCCCTGGTTGCACGGCATAGGAGATCGTCATCGACTGACGCAGCGCCGTCTCCGGGAGTGTCGAAGAGACATCGATGGTCGGTGTGTAGGTTCGCTCTGCGAAGAGCCAGCGAGTCCGTGTTCCGTCACGATCGACGATGACCACCTCGCCATCCTTCTCCTGGGTCTCCCGCAGGAAGTCGCGCGAGACGGCTGCCGTCCCTGGCCGGCCCTGCAGCGTGATCCGCAACTGGTTGAGCCCCTTGAAGAACAGCAGCGACTCAGGCTTGAACTCTTCCAGCTCGGTGCGCAGACGTGCACCCTCGCGGGTGAGCGGGAGCTTGACGATCGTGGTCGCCCACCCCATCATCTCCGCGAGGTTCTGATCCTCGCGCCGAGCCGTCTCGACATCGATCATGCTGGGCACACGCAGCAGCGGGAAACGGCCTCCGGCGGAGGGGATGCCGGTGAACAGTTCAGCGGTCTCGGGGGCGTTGAACCCGAAGCTCACCGCACGGCTGAAGATCTGCGGATGATCACTGACGCCCAGCACAGACTTGAAACCCAGCCCGAAGCGGCCGATCTCGTCGCCGCGCTTCGAGCTCAGGAACGCGTAGGTGACGGCCGTCAAGCCGTCGGCGTCGAATCCCGCACCCTCGTTGGCGCAATAGAGTGCGCCGTCCGCGAGGCGGAACTCGACCATTCCCGGCGCTCCGCCTGCGGCGAGCGCATCGACCGCGTTCTGCAGCAGCTCCGGTATCTGCCTCGTCCCGTAGCCTCCGGACTTGAAGCTGTCCTCCTGACGAACATGCTCGACCAGCAGATCATGGTCTTCCTCGTAGACGCGCAGCGCCTTGGACTGTCGCTCCGAGATGTGATCCTGCAACGCGGGATCCATCAGCTCCGGCCAGCTCATGTCGAACCTCTCCTCCTGTCAGCGGAACGTTCGTCCGCGCCGAGGCGAGTGCTCAGCCGAGTGACGTTACGGAGGACCTCAGACATTCCGCTTCGAACGCCACCCCCTGGCGATCATTATGGAGGAGGATTCATCCGTCCGCATGAAGTCGAGGCGCTGAATGTCCGACGAATCGATAAATTCTTCGGTTCTGCTCGGATCGATACGATGGCGGAGAGCGGATCGACCGCAGACCGGCCAGGGGAGGTACGGCGTCGTGCAGACATCGCATCAGGATGCCGCTTCGAGCACGCTCAATGTGGCTCCGGGCTCGATCGTCACGGTTCGCGACGCCGACTGGCTCGTGACCAACGCGTCCCCGACGCGTGATGGCCTGTTGGTCGAGGTCACCGGACTCTCCGAGCTGGTCCGTGACACCCGTGCTGCCTTCTACGAAGGCCTCGACGACATCGTGCCGCTCGATCCACGCGCCGCGCGGCTTCGCTCCGACACATCCCCAGGACACCGGCAGAGCCGCCTGTGGCTGGAGTCCACCCTGCGCCGCACGCCTCTCCCGCTCGGCGAGGGCGACCTGTCGGTTTCGACGCGGATGCTCACCGACACCCTCGGCTACCAGCGCAGCGCCGTGCGCAAGGCTCTGAGTTCGGCACAGCTCCGCCCTCGCGTCCTCCTCGCCGACACGGTGGGGCTGGGCAAGACGATCGAGATCGGCATGATCCTCTCCGAGCTCGTGCGACGAGGACGCGGCGAGCGCATCCTCATCGTCACCCCGAAGCACGTGCTCGAACAGATGCAGTTCGAGATGTGGACCCGTTTCGCACTGCCGTTCGTGCGCCTCGACTCGGTGGGCATCCAGCGTGTGCGTCAGAAACTGCCCGCCACCCGCAACCCGTTCAGCCTCTACAAGCGCGTGATCATCTCGGTCGACACTCTCAAGCAGGACCGCTACCTGAATCACCTGCGCCGGCAGCAGTGGGATGCGGTCGTCATCGACGAGTCGCACAACCTCACCGGCGTCACCAAGAACAACGCCCTCGCCCGCGTGCTCGCCCCGAACACCGAGGCCCTCATCCTCGCGTCGGCGACGCCGCACAACGGCCGCAAGGAGTCGTTCGCCGAGCTCATCCGCCTGCTCGAGCCCACCGCGGTGTCGCCGAACGGCGACGTCGATCCGCAGGCACTCGATCGCCTCGTGATTCGGCGACACCGCTATTCCGACGAGGTCAAGCGTGAGGTCGGCGATCAGTGGGCGGAGCGCAAGGAGCTGCAGCATCTGGTCGTCGCCGCGTCACCCGCAGAGGATGCCGTCGCCGACGAACTCGCCGAGGTCTGGCTCTACCCGCAGGTGCGCAGCCCCTACTCGGGTGACAACAAGGGGCTGTTCCCCTGGACGCTTGCGAAGGCGTACCTGTCGAGCCCACCGGCTCTGCTCGAGTCGGTGCGCAACCGCATCCGCACTCTCGGCGACACGCGCACGCTCGAGCAGGACCGCGAGCTCGACGCACTCCGGAGGCTGGAAACCCTGGCGAGGGACAGCACCGAGGGCGAGTCGGCCAAGCTGACGAAGCTGGTCGCGTACCTCAAGCAGATCGGCATCGCGCGTGGTTCGGCCGAACGAGTGGTCATCTTCTCGGAGCGGGTGGCAACCCTCCATTGGCTGCAGTCTCGCCTTCGTGAACATCTCAAGCTGAAGGACGAACAGGTCGAGATCCTGCACGGCGGCCTGTCCGACGTCGAGCAGCAGGCCGTCGTCGAGTCTTTCAAGCAGTCATCGTCACCTATCCGAGTTCTGATCACTGGAGACATAGCCTCCGAAGGGGTGAACCTGCACTCGCAATGCCACGAGTTGATCCACTTCGACATTCCGTGGAGCCTCATCCGCATCGAGCAGCGCAACGGCCGCATCGACCGCTACGGTCAGCAGCACCCACCCCAGATCACCACGCTGCTGCTGAGCCCGTCGAATGAACGCTTCTCGGGTGACATGCGGGTTCTGCAGAGACTCGTCGAACGCGAGAACGAAGCTCATGGCGCACTCGGCGACGCCGCCGTTCTCATGGGCGCTTACAGCGTCACAGCCGAGGAGAAGGCGATCGAGCAGGCACTGATGAAGGGGAACCCTATCGACGAGGTCGTCCCGGGAGTCTCCGATGTGACGGGCGATTCCGATGACCCGTGGCGAGCGTTCCTGCAGGGATATTCCGAGTCGACCCCCACCGCGGTCTCCGCCACCGTCGATGACGGTGGCACCACCGGCCTCTTCGAGTCGGATGCCGACTACCTGCAGTCTGCCCTGCACGAGGTATTCGAGACACCCGCAGAGAATCTCGGTGCGGGCGGCGTGGACTGGAAGGTGCACTCCGGGTACGGCATGGTCGAGCTCAGCCCGACAGACGACCTGAAACAACGACTGACCGTCCTGCCCCAGAGCTACCTGCAGGAGCGCAAGGTGCTCAGCGACATGAAGCTCGCGACCACCGAGACCCGGGCCAAGGCCTCACTCAAGGACGCGCGTGACGACACCGCGGAGCGACAGAGCCTGTGGCCCGACACGCATTACCTCGGGCCACTGCATCCCGTGCTCGATTGGGCCGGTGACCGCGTGCTCGCGAAGCTCGGGCGCAACGAGGTCTTCGTCGTGCGGGGTGACGTACCGGTGCCGACCGTGCTGCTGCTCGGCACCCTCAGCAACGCCCGGGGCCAGGTGATCGCGACGAGCTTCGTGACGGTCGCGGGCGGGATGATCCACCCCTACGCGAGTGCGGGAGAGGCGCTCGCAGACCTCGGCATCACCTCGGCCCATACGAACCCGGGTGCGATCGACGATGTCGAGGCGCACCAGGATCTCATCCCGCGCGCGGTGGACCGAGCCGTGGCACATCTCGAGGTGACAACCGAGGCCGCGGCGGCGGACGCACGCCGACGCGTCGACGAATGGTCACAGCGCGTGGAGTCGTGGATCGAGACGTCGGGAGATCTCATCCAGCGTGCGGACCTCAAGGGTCGGCGCTCCGCGGTGAAGGACGAGGAACGCACAGCGCGTTCGATGCTTCCCTCGCGACACCTCGCCCGCCCCCTGCTCGTCGTCGTCCCTGAGGAGGCCTGAGATGCCATCGGATGCGTTCATCGTCGGTGAGGACTGGATCAGCGAGCACTACTTCAACACCGAGTCTGCGAAGCAGTCCTTCCAGGGGCGGGTCATCGCGCGCCGCAAAGACTGGGACGAGCGCGAGAGCGAAGGAGAGAAGACGCCGCGGTCACGCCTCGCGGCGGCGGGGGCCGCACTCACGGCGCTGCTCTCCACAGTCGACACGGATGCCGAGGGCGATGCGGGGATCGAGGTCGATGCCGCCCGCCATCGCAGCGATGTCCTGGCGCCCCTCGCCACCGCCCTCGGCTACGAGGATGCTCGCTGGCGTCGCGAGACGAGCGGTCCTATCACGCTGCTCGCTCCGAAGGACGCCACCGAGGTCTCGGCGGCCCTTGTCTTCGCTCGCCCCGTCGCCGACGTGGTCGACCTTCTGTCGAAGAACAAGCCGACACTTCTCGAGCCGTTCCTGCCGGAAGACGAAACCGACGAGGTCATGTCGGTGGCGCGAGCTCTCTCATGGCTGTTCACGAGTGATGACGCACCGGCGTTCGCTGTCGTGCTGAGCGGGGCGAAGGCACTCGTCGTCGAACGCGAGCGCTGGGCCGAGGGGCGCTACCTCGCCGTCGATCTGCAGCTCGTGCTCGACCGCAACGAAGTGAAGAAGCGCGGTGGCGAGCTCGATCGTGCCGTCGCTGCGCTCGCCGCGGAGTCGGTCTCACCCGACGTCGACGGCACCACGTGGTGGACCGAGACGCTTGACGACTCCGTCAAGCACACCGTCGGTGTCTCGAAGGACCTCCGTGACGGCGTGCGGGAGTCGATCGAGATCATCGCCAACGAGGTCGTGCGCCGCCGTGCCGCACAAGGACTCGACCCGTTGCCCGCGAGCGAGGCGAACACCCTGGCCCGGCAGTCCCTGAGATACCTCTATCGCGTGCTGTTCCTGTTGTTCGCCGAAGCATCGCCCGAACTGCGCGTGCTTCCCGTCGGGGCACCCGAGTACGCCCTGGGATACGGACTCGACCGGCTGCGCGAGCTCGTGCTGGTAGAGCTCGGCGAGGAGTCCCGCCACCGCACTCACCTGCACGGGTCACTCGACACCCTGTTCCGCCTCGTCGACGCCGGACATGAGAAGTCGACCACTGCCGACGAGGCAGATCTCCCCGAAGGACTCGAGTTCCATCCGCTGAGCGCCGATCTGTTCCGACGAGAGTCCGTCGCCCTGATCGATGCGGCGAAACTCGGCGACGGAGCTTTGCAGCGCGTGCTCTCGCTCCTCTTGCTCACTCGTGAGGAGCGGACCAAGAAGGGCGGAGATCGCGGCTTCATCTCGTACGCCGACCTGGGCATCAACCAGCTCGGGGCCGTGTACGAGGGCCTGATGTCGTACAGCGGCTTCTTCGCCGAGACCGACCTGTTCGAGGTGGCGAAGGACGGCGACTCGTCAAAGGGCTCGTGGGTCGTGCCCGTCGAACGGGCGCACGATATCGCGAAGCAGCACTTCGTGATGGCCGAGGACCCGATCACCCACGAGCGGGTGCAGCGGCGGTATCGGGGAGGGGAGTTCGTCTTCCGCCTTTCCGGCCGCGAGCGTCAGACCTCAGCCTCGTACTACTCCCCGGAAGTCTTGACGAAGTTCGTGGTGGGCCAGGCGCTGGAAGAGCTGCTCGATCAGGACGGTCGCACCACGTCGGCGGAAGAGATCCTCAACCTGAGCGTGTGTGAGCCCGCACTCGGCTCGGGCGCGTTCGCGATCGAGGCGGTGCGTCAGCTCGCCGACGAGTACCTCAGCCGGCGCGAGCAGGAGGTCGGCGAACGCATCGACCCCGACGAGCGCCCGCGCGAGCTGCAGAAAGCCAAAGCTGCGATCGCCCTGCATCAGGTGTACGGGGTCGACCTGAACGCGACCGCGGTTGAACTCGCCGAGATCTCGCTGTGGCTCGACACCATGGTCGACGGGCTGCAGGCGCCGTGGTTCGGACTACGCCTGCGGCGGGGTAACTCGCTCATTGGTGCCCGGCGAGCGGTGTACTCGTCGCAGCAGGTAACCGACAAGGCGTGGCTCAAGGACGTGCCGACAGATGTACCGGTGGCCTCGCTCGTCGACGACATGCGGGAGGACCGGATCGGCTCGGCGACGAGCGGCAAGATCCACCACTTCCTCCTGCCCGCCGAAGGCTGGGGCGCAGCCGTCGACGCCAAGGAGGGCAAGGAGCTGACGCCCGACGCACACGCGAAGCTCCGGATCTGGCGCAACGAGATGCGCAGGAAACCGTCGAAGAAGCAGCTCGATCGTCTGCTCGGTCTGAGCCATCGCGTCGAGGTGCTGTGGCAGTTCACCCTGCGTCGGCTGGAGATCGCAGAGTCGCAGGTGCGTCGTGAGGTGACGCTGTGGAACGACCCGCGTGACATTCAACATTCGGCGGTTGCGATCACACGCGACGAGATCGAGCGTTTCCTGAAAGATCCGAACGGCGCGTACCAGCGCCTTCGGCGGGTGATGGATGCCTGGTGCGCGATGTGGTTCTGGCCCCTGACCGACTCGCTGACGGACGGTGCAGCACCGCCGACCTTCGACGAGTGGCTCGACGGCCTCACCGCCCTCCTCGGTGTGCACGCCGAGGTGAAGGCTCCGAAGCGCGCGTCGGAAGGTGCGCAGACCTTGGGGCTGCCGACGAACTGGCACGACCTCGACGCCGCCGAGGAAGTCGAGCTCGGCTTTGCCCAGGTGGAGAGTGTCGACGACGCCCTGGTGAATCACGCATGGCTGCGAGCGTCGGGCAACATCGCTCGCGCGAACGGCTTCTTCCACTGGGAGCTCGACTACGCGGGCGTGTTCGCGCAGGGTGGCTTCGATCTGCAAGTCGGAAACCCGCCGTGGGTGCGGCCCCGTTCCGACGTCGATGCGCTCCTGGCAGAGGGCGACCCGTGGTGGCAGCTTGCCGTCAAACCGACGCAGACAGAAGTGAAAGCCAAGCGCGAGCAGACACTTGCGATAGATGGGGTTCGTGATCTGGTGGTCGACGGCACCGCAGATGTCGCGTGCACCGCCGCGTTCGTCGGTTCTCCGATCCTCTTCCCCCACCTCGCGGGCTTGCAGCCGGATCTCTACCGGTGCTTCATGGAGCTGACGTGGCGCAATATCAGCAAACTCGGCTCCATCGCACTGATCCACTATGAAACCCATCTCACCGACGAGAAGGCAGGAATCTTCCGAGAAGCCTCGTATGTGCGCCTGCGGCGGCACTGGCACTTCGTCAATGAACTACTTCTATTCGAAATCGAGGATCACAAGCACTACGGCATCAGCATTTTCGGTGCTATCCGGGAACCCGGCTTCTTGAACGCAGCGTGGCTATATCACCCAGACACAGTGCTGAAGTCCCTACGCCACGACGGCTCCGGACCCGAGCCGGGCCTGAAGGACCCCGATGGCCGCTGGGATCTCCGACCACACTCGGGCCGGATAACCCGTGTGGATGACGCCGTGCTCGGAGCCTGGCACGCGCTACTGGAAAAAGCTGAGACCCCGGTCCGCCACAGTCGCATGGTCTACGCCGTCAACCGAGCGACAGCGGCCGTGCTGGCGAAGCTCGCCGACGCTCCCCGGCTCGACTCACTCGGGCTCGAGTTCTCACGCGGCTGGGATGAGAGCATCGATCGCAAGAAGGGGATGTTCGACGTGGAATGGGGCGAGGTGGAGTCGTGGGATCAGGCGATCCTGCAGGGCCCGCACCTGTTCGTCGGCAACCCGTTCTACAAGTCTCCGAACTCGACGATGCTCCACAATCAGGACTGGTCACCGATCGACATGGAGACGCTCGCGCCGAATGCCATGCCCGTCACCTCTTACAAGCCGGCCAAACCGCGCGCCGAGTATGACGCCGCCTACACGCATTGGAGCCCGGACCGAGTTCCTGCCCGCGACCACTACCGCATCGCCTGGCGGGCAATGGCCGCCAACACCGGGGAGCGCACGCTCATCTCCGCGATCATTCCTCCTGGTGCCGC
This sequence comes from Microbacterium sp. DWRC1-3, assembly GCF_049896645.1. Taxonomy (NCBI): domain Bacteria; kingdom Bacillati; phylum Actinomycetota; class Actinomycetes; order Micrococcales; family Microbacteriaceae; genus Microbacterium; species Microbacterium sp. DWRC1-3. The sequence goes on along the minus strand of NZ_JAFCUS010000001.1, from coordinate 2,618,411 downwards.
TCATATTCACGGTGTCTCCTCGGCCGGAACGCCGCACTCGGATATGGCAGTCCTGGACGCCGCTATCGTCACCTCGACGCTCATCGCCGACCTGAACGTTCGAGCTGCACCCAAGAGCGGTATCCCGATCAGCACGATTCGCCGCCTTCCTTACGTATGGGAGACAGGCCTGCGTGATCAGGCCCGCCTGCGCATGGCACGGCTTCAGTGTCTGACCGAAGCGCATGCAGAGCTTTACCAACTCGCGATCGCAGAAGCCAACGATGCCCAACTCGCTTGGACTGGCGGCATCAAATATGAAGGGCGCGAAAGCCTCGGCGACTTGCCAGTGAACTGGAACCCCGATGTCCCCCTCCGACGAGCATCCGACCGCCGCCAGGCGCAGGTCGAGATCGACGCCATCGTCGCGCTCTCCCTCGGCATCACCGCCGATGAACTCTGCACGATCTACCGCACGCAGTTCGCCGTCCTCTACGGCTACGACCGCAATACCTACTTCTACGACGCCAACGGGCGCCTTGTCCCGATCGAGGTACTGAAGGTGTGGCACCAGAAGGGCGAGACGATCTCACAGGAGGAGCGAACCGCGACGAACGCTTCGGGCAACACCTACGAGTACGAGCTGCCGTTCGTCACGCTCGACCGTGAGGCCGACATGCGTCAGGCCTACGCCCACTTCGAGAAGATCCTGCAGGAGCGCTCATGAGCGAACTGCTGCCCTCGCGCGAGGCGGTGCAGATCCGCGAGGCCCTGACCGACTACCTCACCACGACCTTCGCACTGTCGGATGTCGACGCTCAACGCTCACTCACCGAATTCCTCACCGATCCCGGAGCTGGCATCTTCCGCGGCCCATTCGTCCGGGCGCGCATCCCGTTTCGTGCGGCAGACGACGGATGGCGAGAGACACTCGACTGGTACGAGGGCCACACGCCATACGGCCACCAGGCCGATGCGTTCCGTCGTCTCAGCAGCTCGAACATGGGAGAGCAACCCGACGGATCGGTGAAGGAGCATCCCCTTCCGACACTCGTCGTCACCGGAACAGGCTCGGGAAAGACCGAGGCGTTCCTGTATCCGATCCTCGATCATGTGTTGCGGGCGAAGGCCGCGGGCGCAGACGGCGTGAAGGCCCTCATCCTCTATCCGATGAACGCACTGGCGAACGACCAGGCGCGGCGCATCGCAGAGATGATCCGTGGACACGATGCCCTCAAGGGCGTACGCGCAGCGCTCTACACCGGTGAACAAGCGGGTGCGAAGCGCACACGAGTCACCGACGACGGCCTCATCAACCACCGCGAGACGATTCGCGACGATCCGCCCGACATCCTGCTCACCAACTACAAGATGCTCGATCAGGTGCTGCTGCGCCCGGCCGACCGCTCACTCGTAGGGGCGATGAGCCAGGGCCTGCAGTACCTGGTGCTCGACGAGTTCCACACCTACGACGGCGCGCAGGGCACTGACGTCGCGATGTTGCTGCGACGGCTCGGGCTCGCGTTGCGTCGCTCACGCGGTGACGCGCGACCTCTCGACGCCGAGTTCGAGGCCTTCCCCCTGGGTGACGTGACACCGATCGCGACCAGCGCGACCCTCGGTGACGACGGCGACCCGTCGGGCATGCTCGCGTTCGCGGAGACCGTGTTCGGCCGACCGTTCGACTCTGGAAGCGTCGTGACCGAGACCCGGCAGTCGGCCCGCCTGTGGATCCAGAACGCCCGCGCCGCCGGCCGGGTTCCCACGACCCCGGCGGCCGGCATCAACAATGCTCTCGCCACGGTTGTCGCCGAGGCCGACATCGCGGACGACGCATCCTCGGCGGAGATCGCCGCAACGGTGCTCGACCGCCTGTACCCGGCATCCACCGATCCTGACGCGGCCTACACACACGTCGAATGGGCGGATCTACCGGATGAGGACCTCCTCGCGAGCGTCGCTGCCCACCCCCTGATCCACTCCATCGCGCAGGCCGCTGACAAGGCGATCTCGATCGACGATCTCGCCGATCAGCTGCTGCCTCGCGGCCTCGGGACCGACGAGACGTTCGAGTCACGGCGCGATGTGCGACGCACCTTCCTCACCCGCGTCTTCGCGATGCTCAGCCATGTGCGCGCACGAGTCGGCCGGGCTGCATTGTCGATCGACCTCAATCTCTGGGTTCGCGAACTGACCCGCATCGACCGGGCCGCCTCCCCCATCGTGCGATTCTCGTGGTCGGATGACGGGCCGAGCGATGCCCTGCTCGACGACGGTGAGTTCGCCGTCTTCCCGGCGATCTACTGCCGCCACTGCGGTCGCAGCGGCTGGGGCGTCGAGCTCGCACCGACCGGCAACGAACTTTCGGCCGACGACGAGAGCATCCGCCGCAACCACGCCTCACGCGAGACGCGCAGTCGCTTCCGAGCACTGCTGCACGCTCCCGGCGAAGCCGAGTCCTTCGAGGCCGGTACTCCCGTCGCGGGCTTGGCCTGGTTCGATCCCGAGCTGCGTCGCGTCTCGGCGACTGACCCTGAGGATGACGATGGCACGGCGGTCCACCTGCCGGTCCTGAATCTGACCGGTGATGACGCGAGCGACGACTCGCGCGACGACGTGTGTCCGGCATGTCAGCGCCGCGACGGCATCCGCTTCCTCGGGTCGGCCATGGCGACGATGCTCAGCGTGATCGTGACCACGCTCTTCGGCGACGCGCAGCTCGACCGTGCGGAGAAGAAGGCCCTCATCTTCACCGACAGCGTGCAGGATGCCGCGCACCGGGCCGGATTCGTGCAGAGCCGTGCACACGTGTTCGCGCTGCGCAACGCCATCCGGCAGGCGGTGGGCGATCAGCCTGCCCCGCTCGACGAGATCGTCACCCGCATGGTGCAGCAGGCAGGCGACGACCCCGACGCCCGGTATCGCCTCGTGGCTCCCGAGCTCGTGGAGCGCGAGGACTTCGCGCCGTTCTGGTCGAGCGACACCCTGCGACAAGTGCCGACCCAGGTGCGCACACGGATCAACCGACGCCTGCTCTTCGACGTGGCGATGGAGTTCGGACTGCACTCCCGCATCGGACGCACGCTCGAACTCACCGGCAGTCTGGCGGCAGGCGTCGACGCTTCCGATGCCAAACTCGAGGCACTGGGCCGGAAGGTTTTGGTCGACCGAGGCTCGGAGACCCTCGAAGGGCTGTCGGCTGCCGACGCGGATCCGGCGACCGTGCTGCGCTGGGTGCGCGGCGTGCTGGAGCGCATGCGCGAACGCGGTGCCGTCGAGCACGAGTGGTTCGCGAAGTACATCGCCGAAGACGGTCGTCGCTGGAACGTGTCGGGCGGGCGACCCCGCGGGACAGGCATGCCTGCGTTCCCACCCGGGCGAGAGGCGCCTGCCTTCCCGCGCGTCGGACCCCATGCGCCGACGGGCACGGACGGGCACCGCACACACCTCGACGTGGTGTCGTCATCGCAGAGCTGGTTCGCCACGTGGGCGCGCAAGACGCTCTCGGTCACGGCGGCCGAAGGGTCGACACTCACTGCCGCGCTGCTGGCTTCTCTGGCGAAAGACGGGCTGCTGCACGCGATGAACATCGCGACCGGCTCCGCCACCGTCTACGCCATCCCCCCGGCATCCGTGATCGTCGCCCCGGTGACCGACGCCGAGCTCTCCGACGGCCACACCCGTCTCGTCTGCGACGTCTGCCAGAACCCGATCACGGGGCTTCCCTCCGCTGTGGCGACCCTGCGCGACGGGCCGTGCATGTCGGCACGATGCCCCGGCAGGCTGCGCACGGCGCAGACCGGTCAGAACTACTACCGCGGCCTGTACGACGAGGGGCAGATGCGGCGTGTCGTCGCCCGCGAGCACACCGGTCTTCTCGACGACGATCTGAGATTGACGTACGAGAACGCGTTCAAGTCCTCGGACGAAGACCCATCCGCACCGAACGTGTTGGTGGCCACCCCGACCCTCGAGATGGGCATCGACATCGGCGACCTGTCGACCGTGATGCTCGCAGGACTGCCACGAACGGTGGCATCTTACCTGCAGCGAGTCGGCCGCGCCGGACGCCTCACGGGCAACGCACTGTCGATCGCCACGGTCACCGGTCGCGGCGACCAGCTGCCCCGCATGGGTGATCCGCTGTCGGTCATCAACGGCGCAGTCCGCCCGCCAGCCACCTATCTCGACGCCCAGGAGATCGTCCAGCGGCAATACATCGCGTCTCTGCTCGACCGACGCACCGGGGCCGGGCTGTTGACGCAGACCGACACGCACGACGTGTTGGCGTCCAGCGAACGCGGCACCCTCCTCGGTGACCTTATCGACGACGCGGACGGCCATCACGAGCAGTACGTGGAGGAGTTCCTCGCGACCCTGCCCGGGATCGCGCCCAGGACGGCCGAGCGGCTGCGTGCGTTCGCGGCGCCCGTCAGCGGTGGCGGAACATCGCCACTCGCCCACACGGTGCGCGATGCGGTACAGCGCTGGAACAAGCAGATCGACGTTCTGACCTTCCGCCGCAAGGAGATCGCCGACGCGATCCCGGATCTGGAAGCCGCCGCAGATCTCGGCCTCGAGCCTGATGCCGACGAGGCTCTCCGCACCGCGAGGATCACCCACCGTATGCTGGGCCGTCAGCTGAACGAGCTACACACCGACCACTGGGTCGCGTCACTCGAGCGATTCGGATTGCTGCCGAACTACACTCTGCTCGATGATTCCGTGACGCTCGACGCGGCGATCTCGTGGGTCGACCCCGAGACCGGAACCTGGCAGGAAGATCCCGTGACCTATCAGCGCGGCGCCTCGATCGCGATTCAAGAGCTCGCGCCCGGCGCCTACTTCTACGCCCAGGGGTTGGAGATCGAGATCGACGCCGTCGATCTCGGCCCTGGGGGCGAGGCCGTGCAGGAGTGGGCGTTCTGCGCACGATGCGGCCATGGGCGCAACCTCATGGCGGGCGACGGGCTGAACACCTGTCCGCGGTGCGGTGCGAAGGGACTGAACGACGTCGCCCAGCGACTTCGCGTGGTCGAACTCGACACGGTGTCGGCGATCGCGCGGCGCGACGAGGCATCGATCAGCGACCGCAGCGACGAGCGTCGCCGCACGCGCTTCACCGTTCAGGTCGCTGCAGATCTCGACCCGGCAGGCGTGGCCAGGCGCTGGTTCGACGACGAGACGCATTTCGGCGTCACCTACGCGCGCGACCTTACGATCCGATGGCTCAACCTCGGGCGACAGAGCGCCGGCGGCGAGGCACGGATCATCGCCGGTCGGGAACATCACGCTCCGCTGTTCCGTGTGTGTGACACGTGCGGCAAGCAGGATTCGCAATCGGGTGGAAATCGCCCGAGCGATCACCGTTCGTGGTGCGCTCGGCGCCGGGAGACCCGGGAGCACACGATCGCTCTCGCGCTCAGCCGCACGCTCGTCACGCAGGGGACATTCCTGCGTCTCCCCATCGGGATCACGCTCGGCGACTCGCTCGCCGTGCCGAGCCTGGCGGCCGCGCTGATGCGTGGGCTGCGTGAGGTCATGGGCGGCGACCCCGATCATCTTCGAGTCATCTCGACGATCGAGCCCGTGGGTGACGACACCACCGCAGAGTCCCTCCTCGTGCATGATGCAGTGCCGGGCGGCACGGGCTACCTCGCCGAACTCGCCGATCCGGAACGCATGCTCGAGCTGCTGTCGACGGCGTGGAGGATCGTCCGCGACTGTGAATGCCGCGGTGAGCAGCGCGCCGCCTGCCATCGGTGCCTGTTGCCGTATGCGAGCGGGAACACGAGCGTCGTCTCGCGTGCGAGCGCCGAGCAGGCGCTCGCGAAGCTGCTGCGCGTGGGCACCGACGGTGAGCTCCACCCATTCGTGCCCGTCGAGCAGGACCCGGGAGTCGTGCTCGACGAGTCCACGATCGAGCAGCTGTTCCGGATGCGTTTCATCGAGCGGGCCCAGAAGCTCGGGGGAACCGTCAAGGAGAAGCCCGGAGACTGGGGCAATAAGGTCCAGGTCAGCTTCCCGGGCGACGCGCGCATCTGGAAGCTGAGCCCGCAGGTGTCGCTTGGATTCACGAAGCCCGACTTCGTCCTCGAGCAGCACGGAGGCGGAGCCGAACCGATCGCGATCTACACGGACGGGAAGGCATTCCACGCCAGCATCCTGCACAATCGTCTGGCCGACGATGCCAAGAAGCGGGCACTCGCCCGCAACGGCGGACACCGGGTGCTCGCGGTGACATGGGCTGATCTGCAGGACGACGACGCGCTGCCCCGCGACTGGATCGACCCCGGTTTCGCCGAGCGGATCGCTCCGATGTATCAGCTTCCGCTGGTGCAGCTCGACCGGCTCCACGCCGATCCATTGACGACGCTCATGGAGTGGATGCAGGACCCGGCCGGGGAGGCGAAGCGCCGCGACAAGATCGCTCGTGCTCTCCCCATGATGACGAGGAGCGCCGGCAGCCCGGCGCCCGACGTCACGCCCGTGGATGCGGCATCCGCGATGATGCGCGGGGCTGCCGCTGCGCCTTCGGACGACTCGATGAGCTGGGTCGTGGATCGCGGTGCTCTCATCCACGCGACTCGGATGGGCGATCAGGGCGCATCGGAGTTCGCCCTGATCATCGACGACCGCGACGCTGCTGTCGGCGCCGAGGGTTTCACAGACGTATGGCGACTCTGGTTGCATCTGTCGAACGTGATCGGTTGGCGAAACGATCTCAGCGGTGTCGAGATCCTCGCGTTGTCGCAGGTCGTCGATGCGGGAGCCGACACCGCCGCGACGGACATGCTCGGGCACGTCGACTTCCCGCTCGCGAACGTCAGCATCGAATGGAAGACCCTCGCCGAGGGCGCCACCTCAGCGGAGAAGGCCTTGATCGCCGCACTCGCCGCCGCCCCCGGCGTTCCGATCCCGAAGATGGGACTCGAGTTGGGCGACGGCATCCCGTTCTCGTTCGTCTGGGAGGATGAGCGCGTCGCGACCGCCTGGGGACTCGACGATGACGATCGCGAGTTCCTCGCATCGCTCGGATGGACCGCGGTGGAACCCGAGGCGGACGCGGTCATGAATGCCCTCGCATCTGCAGGAAGGAACTGACCATGCCCACGATCGTCTGGGGGGCCGCGAAGGATCCGAAGCATGATCAGGCCGTGAAGGCCAAGATCTACACCTTCCTCGGGAAGCTCAGCGACGACGACACCGTGCCGGGGCTCCACATCGAGCCGATGCAGAAGCCGCGTGATGCGCGAGCCCGCACGGGACGGGTCGACATCCACTGGCGAGCGGTGCTCTTCAAGCTGGAGCCCGCCGGTGACGAGCCCGTCTACGTGTACGCCGGGACGTGGCATCACGACGAGGCCATCAAGCGCGCCCGGACGACGACGCTGAGCATGAACCCGGTCAACGGCCTGGCCGTCCTGCGGCAGGAGCTCGACACCGCCGATGAGATCGAGGCGCAGGCCCCTGCTGCGGCCGCGCCCATCGCCGATGAGGCCCCTGCGCAGACGACGGCACTCCTCGCTGATCTCGGGTTCTTCGTCACCGACTTGACCGAGGAGTTCGGATTCGACCAGGAGACGGCGGAGGCGGCCTTCCGCGTTCTGGACGAGGAAGCCCTTCTCAACTTCGCGACCGGTATCGACACCGCCTGGCAGGCGGACGTCCTCGTCGCGATGGGCGCAGGAACCGCGCTCCACCTCATCAAGGAAGAGCTGAAGCTCGACCAGCCTGTCATCATCGACCAGGGCGCGGACGATGACACGAAGCTCGTCGAAGCACTGCGGCATCCCGCGGCGCAGATGCAGTTCACGTTCATCGACGACACCGAAGAGCTGCGGCGTGTCATCGAGGGCGGCGACTTCGGTGCATGGCGTGTGTTCCTGCACCCGGAACAGCGGGAGTACGCCGAGCGCCCCCGCAACGGCTCGTTCCGCCTCACCGGAGGGGCCGGCACCGGGAAGACCGTGGTGCTGTTACACCGCGCTCGGCACCTGGCTCGGAAGGATCCTCACGCGCGGATCGTGCTGACGACGTTCACGCGAGCCCTGGCCGAGAATCTGCGTCGCGACCTGGAGCGGCTCGATCCCGACCTCCCGTTCGCGACCAAGCTGGGAGAACCGGGCATCCTCGTCCGCGGAGTCGATCAGATCGCCTCCGACGTGCGCGCAGTCGCCGGGGGTGCGCCCTTCGGCGATGCGTCACTGGCGGTCATCGGGTCGTCCCGCGACAGCATGACGAGCGCCGCAGAGCTCGACTGGAAGTCGGCGATCCAGGAGGCCGGCGGCGATCTGCCGATCGCTCTGAGGTCCGAAGCATTCCTCGACGGCGAATACACCCAGGTGGTGCTTCCGCACCGCATCCATGAGCTCGACGACTACCTGCTGGTACGCCGGCCAGGACGCGGCGTCGCGCTCGACCGTGGGCGACGCGCCGCGGTCTGGGCAGTCATCGAGCAGGCGCGCAAGAACCATCGGATCACCGGAGCGCTCTCGTTCGCCGAGGTGGCTGCCATCTCGGCGGAGTGGCTGCAGTCGAACGGACAGACCCTCGCTGATCACGTGCTGATCGACGAAGCCCAGGACCTCGTCCCGTCGAAGTGGCAGTTGCTGCGTGCTCTCGTGGCCGAAGGCCCTGACGACCTCTTCATCGCAGACGACACGCATCAGCGGATCTACGGGCAGCCCACGGTGCTGAAGCGCTACGGCATCGCCGTGCAGGGCCGATCCCGCCGCCTCACGCTGAACTACCGCACGACTCTCGAGAACCTGAGATACGCGATGGAGATCCTGTCCGGCGTGGAGTACTCCGACGCCGAAGCAGAAGACGTGACGACCGCGGGCTATCGCTCGTCACGCAGCGGGCCGAAGCCGGTCACCCGCCCGTCGAAGTCGGATTCCGCGCAATTCGACGCGATCGCGGACGACGTGAAGCGATGGATCGCCGAAGGCGTGAAGCCCGAGACCATCGCCATCCTGTCGGCCTCGAACACCTCATCGAAGAAGGTGCAGCAGGGGCTCGGACAGCGTGACGTGGCGGTGGCATTGCTGAACTCGCCTCGGATCACAGGCGGACAGCCGGTCGCGATGACGATGCACAACGCGAAGGGCATGGAGTTCTCACGCGTGGTGTTGTTCGACGTGTCGGACGGCGCCTTCCCCCCGGCGATCGCGTACAAAGGTGTGCCGGACGAGGAGAAGCCCGATCTCGACAAGCGCTTCCGCTCGCTGCTGTACGTCGCGGCGAGCCGCGCGCGCGACGAGCTCGTGGTGACATGGAAGGGATCGCCCAGCGCTCTGCTGCTCGGGGACTGACCGGTTCGAGTGCTCTCGCAGGTCTAGGCGAGATCGGTCAGAATTCGATGCTGGTCGTGATCTCGATGCTTCGGATCGATGTGACCTCACGAGTGAACGAGGCACCGATGGTGACGCCCTTCTTGCCCGACACGGACTCGGCGATCGACAGCGCAGCGCGGAGGTTGGCGTCGGACTCTCGCGTGCCACTGAGAGTCATTCGATAGCTCTGGATCGGGTTGGAACCCGTTCGCATTTCGACGAGTGACTTCAGCTGCTGATTGGTCGCCAGATTGTGGAGGCTCAGGTATTCCAGAGCGGCCTCGGGATCGGGGGCACCGCCACCGAAGATCAGCCGTCCCTCCAGACGGTCGTCGAGTTTGCGTGCGAACTCCTTCGACACATCCGCGTCAGCGCCACCGAAACCGGGGATGATCGCCCTGATCCCCCCGTTCGTCGCCGTGGTCTGACGCTCGATCTTCGCGTCCTCGAACTGCACGTCCTTCGCACCGAGCAGCTTCGCGACGGTGGCCAGATGGTGGTACTTCGCGCTGGCGAACGACTCGAGCGCGTGCTCGGAGAACTCGAAGACATCGGATTCATACGGATTCTTGATCAGCAAGGATCCGGGAATGAGCTGCCCTGCGGTGCTGAGCAGCTCGCGGACAGCGGCGACCTGAACGTCGTTGCCTGCGGGCATCACGGAGTGCGGAACGATCATCGCATCGAGATCGTCGAGCAGACTGACCGAGTTGGGGTCGCTGGCGATGTCCAGATACAGGCTGTTCTCGGCGACCAGCACTGATCGAGGCGATCTACTGTTCAGAATATCCGTCACGAGTCCCACGCTCCCTGAGTTCGGGAGAGCCTTCTACTGCAGGCGGCTCTTGATCCCCTTGAGCAGCCTATCGGCGTCCTTGGACGTGACGAGGCTGCCGACGACGACCGGAGCACCTCCCAGTTGCGCGGAACCGAACTTGATGACGTCGGTATCTTCCACTTGCTTCGCCACCTGCGAGAGGGAAAGACTCCGATCAGGATGCTCGTCTGCCCAGGTGCCCACGAGCAGGATCTTCGGCGCGCTCCCCGGCTGGGCATCGATCCACTTCTTGAACAGCGCGAGATGGGTCTTCACCATCTGGGTGGTGCCGGCGTCCCCACGAGCGACGAGATCCGCCCTGAACAGATACCAGACGTGTTCTGCATCGTCGAACGCATCCTTCCATTCACCGACGTTGAGCCCATTCATGCTGGGAACTTCCCGGGGGACCGCGAAGTCGACCGTCTTGCCCTTGATCTCGACCTTGAAACGACCACGATCCTCACCGGATGCCGCGGCCTGCAGCCCTGAGTCCGGGGCGTCGACGTCACGGAGGAGCCTGATCAGCGCAGTCTTCCCGGTCTGCGGGGCGCCCAAGATCGCTACTGTGCGCTTGTCGAGGATCTTCCAGATCTTCGGAATCGCGGCAAAGATCACCGCACCCCCGAACGTGGCGACGGCGACGGCGACGATCGGAATAACCATGAGAGGCAATGGCACCGGAACGCTCCCTACGAGTCTCTTGGCGAGCCGCTCGGAGCCCGGCGTTCGAGCACCAGCGGCGGGCCAGGTTCCGCCCAGCCTACTGTGGAGAGGGTTGCTGACCGCCGAGGCCCCAGCCCGACCTCTGCTCCAGGTTCCTCGAAGCGGGTGCAGCGCTCATAAATGCAGGCGACCGCGTCCGTTCGGTCCGGCAAGGCATCCCTGCGTGCAGACCGACCTCACGACGCCATAGGGAATCTTCGGTATGCCGCAGCGTCTGACCGTCCCCCTCTATCAGCGCCCTTGCGTCTGGTCCAGGAGGCTCAGCGGGCTCCTCGATCGTCCTGCGACGAATGCGGCAGTGATCAATGTCGTCGAAAGCTGGATCGTTCGCCGACGCTTGCTCCGACTGCAGAGCGGCGATCTCGGCGGAGCCAAGAGCGACAACGCGTGGTGTTTCTGGCGCGTCGCAGGCGGCCCCGTGATCAACGAACTCTGTGAGGAACTACTCCGCTTGCACCCCTGACGACGGCGATCGATCAATCACTTGGCTCGTTCCGCACGAGAGTTCGAAATCGCAGCGTTCAGCGCTCGATTTCGAACGACGGCTCCTTCTCCGTCTGGGCGGTCAAGCATCGTTTAACGCGCAATCTGCCACCACCACATTGAACCGCGCTTCAGCATCGGAGGCGGCCTTAACAGGAGCGTGGTGATGATGTGGGCGATCCCGAGGTATGGCCTGCTCCCAGGCCACCGAGGGCAACTTCTAGCTGCGATGTCCAGTCAGCCGGCCCCACCGAACCGCTCCCCCGAGCTCACCTGCTGCGCGACCCGCCGCAGCGCCAACAACAGCGGCTCCACCAGCACCGACCCCAGCACCACGTACCGCACGGCAGCTTCCGCAGACTCTTCCGGCACCCCGGCGATCTCCGCATCCGCAATCCGTCGCATGCTCGCGAGGTACTCCGCCATCACCGCATCCTGCACACTGAACCCGACACGCTCCAACCCCTGCAGCGCTCGCGCCACCGCATGAAGCACTGCCGGGTCGCACATCCCCGGCGTCCACCCGAGCCCTGCGACGAGGCGCTCAGCCTCCGTCAGATCCAGCGCCTCATCCACCGGGGGAGTGATCGCCGCATGCGCTGTTCCGAGCAGGTCGTTCGCACTCGCCGGCGGATCATCCAGCGCCCCGAGCACCCGCCGCGTCTCGGCGATGCTCACACCCGCATCGAGCAGCGCGCGGATCACCCGCAGCCGCTCCACGTGCTTCTCGCCGTATGCGGCCTGAGTCGCGGAGCTGCGCTCACCCTCAGGCAGCAGCCCCTCGCGCAGGTAGTACTTGATCGTCGGCACGGTCACGCCGGTCCGCGCGGACAGTTCGGAAATTCTCATCGCCACCTCTTGACTTCGATAGTAGCGCTATCCATTATGGATAGTGACGCTATCCAATCAAGAGGAGTCATCATGTCGAAGGTCATCACGGGCCGCATGACCCACCGCCACGAGGGCGAGCTCGTCGTGTTCCACATCGGAATGCAGATCAACCGCTGGTGGCGCCCCGACCTGTGGATGCCGGCGTTCTTCGCCATGCCGCGGATGCTGCGCGAACTCTCCATCGACCCCGACTCGGGCATGCTCGGCTACCACCTGCTCCTCGGCGCCGGCGGCCCCTACGTCGTGCAGTACTGGTCGTCCGTCGACAAGCTCTACGCTTACGCGTCCAACCCGTCGCAGGAGCACCGCCCCGCCTGGACCGCCTTCAACCGCGCCGCCCGCAAGGCTCCGGGAGCGGTGGGCGTGTGGCACGAGACCTTCCGCGTCGACACCGCCGAGAGTGTGTACGTGTCGACGAAGCCGATGGGGCTGCCGAAGGCCACGGAGCTCGTCGAGGTCGGCAAGCGGTACGACCGGGCGCAGGCGCGGTTCGCAGAGGGGCGGACGATCGCAAAGGAACAATCGGTCCCCCACGAGTAGCCACACCCCAGGTTGTCTGAAGCTCGCGTAGCGCTCATAGAATGCAATCGACCACGCCTGATTGGTCCAGCAAGGGAGCACTGGGTGAAGACCGACCTCACGACGCCTCAGGGAATCTTCGGCATGCCGCAGCACCTGACCGTGCCCATCTATCAGCGCCCGTATGTGTGGACCCAGGAGGACCAGTGGGCACCCCTCTGGGGCGACATCAGACGCCTGACTGAGCATCGGATGGACAACCCCGGTTCGAACGCGACGCATTTCCTCGGAGCGGTCGTCACACAAGACGCACCGACCGGTCCTGTAGGTATGCAGGAGTTCCAGATCGTCGATGGCCAGCAAAGGCTGACGACGCTGCAGCTCGCTCTCGACGCGACAGCGGCAGCCTTCGCCGCACGCGATCTGCATGCGCTCGCCGCACGCCTCAACTTCCTGACGCACAACGACAGCAACTTCGTCGGAGACGGAGAGACGGCATTGAAGCTGCGCCACACGAACAGAGATCGACCCGCGTTCGACGAGGTGATGGTCGCCGAGCCGCCGGTCGATCATGCGGCACTGAGTCACCGCAGCTCACTCCTCACGCAGGCGCACGAGTACTTCGCCTCGCACGTCGGCGCCTGGCTTGACTCCGATCCCGACACTCTGAGTGCGAGAGCAGACGCACTCGCTATCTCACTCCAGACGGCACTGCAACTCGTAGTCATCCGTCTGACGTCCGACGAGGACTCGCAGGAGATCTTCGAGACGCTGAACGCCCGTGGCACTCCGCTGACTGCAGCCGACCTCATCAAGAACTTCGTCTTCCAGCGGCTGAAAGCAGAAGGCAAGGACACGGCGGAGGCGTACCGGAGTTGGCCGTTCGAGACGAAGTTCTGGGAGGCCGAAGTCAGCGTAGGGCGCTTCCCCACGACCCGCAGCGCGCTCTTCCTCGGGCAGTGGCTGATCTCACGAGTCGGCAAGGAAGTGAGCCCTCGCTCCACATTCGCGCGCTTCAAGTTCTTCACCGAACACGAGACCGACCACACGATGTCGGAGCTCCTCGAACTCATCACGGCCCAAGCCGCCACTTACCAACAACTCACCGAGCGCGCCGCCGAAACGCATGCTGACCTCAACCGCGTGGAGCTCCACGTCTATCGGATGTCGGTGGCCCAGGTGGAGATCACCAAGCCCGTCGTGCTCTGGCTCACCGAACCAGGCAACCCTTATGGACCTGGAACGATCGCTGGTGTGGTCGATGCTGTTGAAAGCTGGATCGTCCGCCGACGCCTGCTGCGGCTGCAGAACGGCGATCTTGGCCGAGTTGCCGCCGAGCTGATCTCGGCCGCACGTGGGGCATCCGACGAGGACGTCGTCGACAAGGTCCAGAGACACCTGATGCGCCAACAGTCCACCAGCACGTACTGGCCCGGCGACGAAGAACTCACTGAGACGTTGCGCTCCGTGCCGTTCTATCGGCGCTTTCCCCAACCGATGCAGCGGATGCTTCTCCAAGCGATCGAAGACTGGTACCGGGGCTACACGCAGATCGGCCCGTCGAAGACAGGCATCAGGATGCACCGAGACAAGAACCAGGTCGAGCATCTACTGCCTCGAGCATGGCAGTCTCACTGGCCTGTTTCGGATGCGGCCGCAGAGGCCGACCGCGACGAGCACGTGCACCGGCTCGGAAACCTCACCCTCATCACTGGTTCGCTCAACGCCTCGGTTTCTAATGGCCCTTGGCTCGGGGACGACGGCAAGCGCGCCGCCATCCATCGCCACGATGTTTTTCTCATGAACCGCGCAATCGTCGATTCGTCTGCCGATGGCTGGGACGAGCGGCGCATCGATGAGCGCACGGAAGAGATGATTACGGCCGTCGCGGCCACCTGGCCAGTTCCACAAGGCCACGAAGGCAAGACCATCGACCGATCGTCGCGATTGTCGAAGGCGACGGCGTCATACTCGGACGTGATTGCGGCAGGCCTGATAGAGGTCGGCGCCACCCTTCAATGCACCGACGGACGGTGGCCCGACGCGCGGGGAACTCTGCTCGCCGGCGGGAGAATGCTCTACGAGGGCAGGACCTACGAGAGCCCGGCTGGGGCGGCGAGGGAAGTACGCGGCGGCAAGAGCGGCAACGCATGGTACTTCTGGCGCGTCGAGGGAGGACCCGTGATCAACGACCTCCGCGAGGAGCTCCTGCGCTTGCCGTCCTGATATCAGCGAACCGTCGGACCTGCCCGAGGCGTGCTTCAGGAGACCCCGACTTCTCACCGAAGAACCCACTACCCTCGCAGCATGCCCACAGATCGCCCCCGCGCCTGGATCTTCGACGTCGACGGCACGCTCGCCCTCATCGGCGACCGCTCCCCGTACGACATGCGCAACGTGGCGGTCGACACTCCGAACCACCCCGTCGTCGTCGCCGCTCAGGCGTTCGCCGCGCATCCCGACGTCGACGCGCTCATCGTCGTCTCGGGCCGCGATGAGACCGCCCGCCGCGCCACCGAAGCCTGGCTGACATTCAACGAGATCCCGTTCGACCGCCTCCTGCTCCGCCGCACGGGCGACCAGCGCGCCGACAACATCGTCAAAGCCGAGATCTACGACACCCAGATCGAACCGCATTTCACCGTCATTGGCGTGGTCGACGACCGCCGCAGCGTGGTCGAGATGTGGCGGTCTCGTGGGCTGACCTGCTTCCAGGTCGCCGAGGGCGACTTCTGAACCCCGACGCGCCGGCTCACCCCGCGCACACGCCCTTCCGGCGCACCCCGAGTTCTGCCACCATGAGGGCCATGACGCCGGACACCCCTCCCGCCACCAAGCCCGACCCCGGCCGGTTGGAGAAGCTCCACGACTGGCTGACAAGCCCGGGCGGCCGGCTCATCCGCTACCTGCTCGTCCTGATCATCGTCGGGCTGGCCGTCTATCTCTCGCTCACGGGATGGTTCCAGGTCTGCGAGACGGTGGACTCCGAGAAAGACGGCCTCACCCGAACCTGCTCCGGCCCGAATCTCACGAGTGCCGGCGTGCTCGCAGCGGTGATATTCGTCTTGCTGCTCCTCTGGCCCGACCTGTCGGAGTTCAGCGCGTTCGGTGTCACGCTCAAGAAGCTCGTGCAGAAAGTCGAGGAGAAGGTCACCGAGACCCGCGACAAGGCCGCCCACATCGACAACACCACCACCACGACCCGCTCTCGGGTGGAGGATCTGCAGTCCACCGTCGCCACGCAAGGCGGAGACATCAGCCACCGCCTGTCGCTCATCCAGTCCGACCTGACGTCACTCACCGAGCGCGAGGCGGAACGAATCGCCGCACCGCCCTATTCGGAGGCCGTCCGGGTCCCCTCGGAGCCTGCACCCCTGAGCCCCTCGCCACGATGGGACAGCCTCGACCGCGATGCTCTCGTCCGGGTCTGCGAAGAACTCTTCGGCTCCGACAACCTCGAGTACACCGTCGGCAGCCTGGACAACGTGCTCGGCGACATGTGGTGGCCCGCTGAAGGGGTGGAGGGAGTCGACAGCCGGAACGCCGCCTACACCGGGCTCATCCTGGAGCTGTTCCGCACATTCCGCGAGCGATGGGAGCGAGCCAGGCAAGACCGCTTCCACCGTGAGCAGGTCGACACGATCCTGCGATCCATCGAATCGATGCTGCTCGCGCTCATCGGCGGAAGATACGTCGACGACGAGTCGATCCGCATCGCACTCGCCGCCCTCCGCCTCCTCCACCAGCAAGAACGCTAGTTCGACAGCTCACTGCCCCCTACGCCGCAATCCCCCGCAGCAACCGCACCACGGTCTCCTCGACCCGCTCCGCACTCAACGGCTGCCCGATCAACGCGGAGTACGACGCCATCGCGATGAACTGATCCGCGATCGCGGCCGCATCCACATCCGCCCGCACGTCCCCATCGGCTCGCCCCCGCGACACCCGCTCGGCCACCCACTCACGGATCGGCGCCGCCAACCGCTCGTTCAAGACAAGCCCCAACTCGGGGTCAGCCGCCGTCACCTCGATCAGCGCCCGCGCGAGCGCCACACCCTCGGGCCGGGCCAACCCGTCGGACATGGCCGAGAACCACGCCCGCAGATCAGCCCCGAGGTCATCCGTCATCGGCACCGACACCTCGGCACCCGGCAGCGATCCTTCGAGCAGTGCCTCGCCGAGGATCGCGGCCTTCGACGGCCACCACCGGTAGATCGTCTGCTTCGACACCTCCGCAGACTCGGCGAGGCCCTCGATCGTCACGGCCTCGTATCCGTCTGCGGCGAGCGCGCGCCGCATCGCCTCCAGCACGGACTGGCGGGCTTTCTCACTGCGAGGACGAGGCACCATTCGAGCGTACTCAGGCGTAGACTCGAACATAAGTAGACGCACCGTTGCGAAACTACAGCGAAACCCGAACAAGGAGAACGAGCATGGCCCTCACCGCACACTCCACCATCGGCGACTGGTTGAACGACCCGACCGGCGGGCCTCTCATCCGCGGACTCTTCGCGCAGACGGGTGCCGACCCCGAGCTGCTCACCCCCGTGCTGGGCCTTCCCCTGCAGCAGCTGGTCGCGATGAGTCAGGGCCAGCTTCCCCAGTCGGTGGTCGACGATCTCGTGCGCGCGGCCAACGGCGGCGAGATCCCCGAAGACGACACCTCCGAGGGCTGGACCGAGAAGCCCACCTCCGGCCGTTTCGCCGGCAAGACCGTGATCGTCACGGGTGCCGCCTCCGGCATCGGCAAGGCCACGGCCTCGCGCATCGCCCGCGAAGGCGGACGCGTGATCGCGAGCGACATCGCCGCCGAGAAGCTCGACGCCCTCAAGGCGGAGCTGCCGGATGCCGACATCGTCACGGTTGCCGGTGACCTCACGCAGCAGGAAGCGATCGATGCGGTGCTCGCTGCCGCAGGCGATCGCATCGACGGTTTGGCGAACGTCGCCGGCATCAACGACGACTTCTCCCCTGCGGGCGAGACCCCCGACGCCGTCTGGGACCGCGTCATCGCGATCAACCTGACCGCTCCGTTCAAGCTCATGCGCGCGGTCATCCCCATGATGGAAGCAGCGGGCCAGGGCTCGATCCTCAACGTCTCGAGCGAGGCCGGCCTGCGCGGCAACGCCTCGGGCAATGCCTACACGGCCAGCAAGCACGGCATCATCGGCGTGACCAAGTCGGCGGCCTTCATGTACGGGCCGAAGGGCATCCGCGTGAACTCGGTCGCCCCGGGCGGCGTCGCCACCGGCATCCCGATGCCCCCGCACATGTCCGAGTACGGCTCGGGCCGCCTGGCCCCGTTCCAGCAGGCGATCCCGACCGTGGCGACGGCCGAGCACCTGGCCGCATCCATCACGTTCCTGCTGTCGGACGACGCCGTGAACATCAACGGCGCCATCCTCGCCTCGGACGGCGGATGGTCGGTGCAGTAAGCCGCACCGCGACGCCGACGCCCCCGCCGACCCGAACGGCGGGGGCGTTTCGCATCTCCGGGCGAATGATGCACGGCGGGCAGCATCCTGGACAGGGTCGAACAATTCCCCCGGTCAGCGAACAGAAAAACTCGGCGCAACCGAACCGTGAACGGCACGATATATTGCAGAAACATACGTTCCATACGTTTCATACGCGTCCCCAGGGCCACAAGCCTTCCCCCGCACCACGACGACGTGACCGGTCGCCCGCGTTCTGCCTACCTGAAAGCCCCCATGCCTCGACTGACCTCCCCCGCCCGTCGACGATTGATCGCGACTCTTCCGATCACCGCTCTCCTCGCCGGTTCCCTTCTCGCCACCTCTCTTCCCGCGGCAGCGGCCGACGACTCCGTCGCCGGACCCCGCACCTCGGGCGACCCGATGTTCCCGAACATCGGCAACGGCGGCTACGACGCCCTCGACTACGACGTCTCCCTCAGCTGGAGCCCGACCGGCGTCGCCGACGGACTGATCACCGGCGACATCACCACGGCCACGACGACGATGACCGCCCGCGCCCTCGCTCCGCTGCACGAGTTCTCCCTCGACTTCGAAGGCATGACGGTCGAGGGGGTGACCGTCAACGGCGTCCCGGCCAGCTGGTCGCGCGACATCGACCCGGCTGCGGAGAAGTTCAAGCTCATCGTCACCGTGCCGACCCCGGTGGAAGGGGAGTTCACGGTCGCCGTCACGTACAGCGGCACCCCGGTGGTGCACGTCGACAGCGACGGTGCCTTCGAGGGCTGGAACGGCACGAACGACGGAGCTATCCTCCTCGGACAGCCGATCGGCACCATGGCCGGTTTCCCCCACAACAACACCCCGAGCGACAAAGCCACGTACACGATCTCGGTGGATGCTCCTTCGGTGCTCGCCAACGTCTCCGGCGTTCAGGGCGACGCGGCCGTCGCCAGCAACGGTGAACTGCAGTCGAAGACCGTCTCGGGCGAGCGCACCACCTGGGTGTGGCGACAGGACAAGCAGATGGCCTCTGAACTCGTGGTCATCGCGATCGGGCGCTTCGAGGTGATCGAAGGCTCGGTCACCCTGAGCGACAACCGCGTCATCCCCTCGTGGTCCTTCATGGACGCGGGGCTCAGCGACACGAACAAGACCACCATCCGCAACCGGGTCGCGCAGCTCGAGACCATCACCCGCAACCTCGAGAGCATCTACGGCCCCTACCCCGGCAACAGCACCGGCGTGATCGTCGACACCGTGCCCAGCGGGGTCAACTACGCCCTCGAGACGCAGGACCGATCGTTCTTCCCGAGCACGAACTCCGTGAACGGCAACACCCTCATCCACGAACTCGTCCACCAGTGGTACGGCAACAACGTCGCACCGACCACCTGGACCGACATCTGGATCGGCGAGGGGATGGCCACCTGGGGCCCGACCTACTACAACAGTGCCGCAGCCTTCGGCTCGGGAACCAGCACCGAGCAGAGCTACTTCAACTCGTGGAACAACAAGGCCTCGTCGAGCGCGGACTGGAACATCCCCCCGGGCACCCAGACCGCCTCGAACGAGCTCTACGGCTACCAGACCTACACCCGCAGCGCCCAGTTCTGGGAGGCGCTGAAGATCTCGATCGGCGACGACGCCTTCTTCGCCCTGATCAAGGAATG
This sequence comes from Microbacterium sp. DWRC1-3, assembly GCF_049896645.1. NCBI lineage: Bacteria > Bacillati > Actinomycetota > Actinomycetes > Micrococcales > Microbacteriaceae > Microbacterium > Microbacterium sp. DWRC1-3. Next base: position 2,598,550 of record NZ_JAFCUS010000001.1, on the reverse strand, counting down.
GCAGACGCGCTTCGCCGGCCAGAGCCGCACGAGCGCCGATCTCAAGGCTCTCGCCGAGGAGCTCTCCGGCCGCGACATCACGGCACTGTGGAACGACTGGATCCTCGAGCCCGGCAAGCCCGCGTGGCCCGACAAGCTGTCCGTCTCGCTGACGGCGACGCCGGCCGCCACGGAGCCGCTCGACATCGGCGACACCGCCACTTACACGCTCAGCGCCACCAACACGGGTCGGGTGGCCCTCGCCTCCTCCGTGGTGACGGTCGACCTCAGCGACGTGCTCTCGCGCGCGACGCTGGTGGCTGTGCCGGCGGGCACTGTCCTCGACGGCACGACCCTCACCTGGAGCGTCCCCGCGGGCGTCGCAGCGGGGGCCTCCACCGAGGTGCAGTTCACGGTCGAAGTGGCTGAGGATGCACCGAGCGGTGCCTTCTCGTCGACCGCGCGCGTCGCTACTCTCGGCGGCACCTGCGTTACCTGCGTCGCGGAGCTCTCGATCATGGAGGTGCTCACGCCGACCAGCGTTCCGACCATCACGGGCACCGCGGCGGTCGGACAGACCCTGACCGCGATCTCGGACGGCTGGCCCGCCGGAACCGCGCTCAGCTACTCCTGGGCGATCGACGGCGCGCCCGTCGTGAGCGATGCACCCGTCCTGCGGATGGCCCGCGCGGCCGCGCCGGGCGCCCAGTTCGTCGTTCCGGCGGACGCCCTCGGCAAGCGGATCACAGTCGCAGTGACCGGGACGCTCGACGGATTCCGCGCCGGTTCCGTCACGAGTGCGGCCACCGCAGCCGTCGGTCCCGCCCTCAGCCAGGGCGGCGGAGCCACGACCCCCGGCGGCGGCACCACTCCCGGCGCCGGCCAGCTGGGCCAGACGGGTGCGGAGCTACCCATCGGGGGCGCAGCCCTCGGCCTGGTGCTGCTCCTGCTGGGCGCGGCATTCGTCGCCCGACGTCGTCGCCACCGCATCGACGCCGCCTGAGACATCGGCGGCTGCCGCGGCCCGTTCGCGGCATCCGCCGAGTGCCTCTCGCACTCACCACGACGCCCCGCCGGCGATGTCGGCGGGGCGTCATGGTTCTCACCTCACGTCGGCCAGCGCCCACCGGCACCCGCCGGTCACTCCTGGCCGGGACGCGCCTCCCGCGCCATCGCCTGTCGGTGCGAGGTCAGCGCCGCCCGCACGGCCGAGTAGATCACCAGCCACGCGATGGCGATCCCGATGAAGACGTATGCGAGATTCGCGAGAAGGAAGACGAGAAGTGAGTCAGCGAACATCGCCCCAGGATGCCGCATCGCAGGCGCTCGAGGCGGTCAGACTCCCCGTAGCCTCGCCACAGCCGCCCGCACGAGCGCGGCGTTGCCCGGTGCCGTCGCACCGTCGGGGAGCAGCAGGGTGTCTTCCAACCCGATGCGCGACGCCACGCCGAACTCGACCGCGAGGTCGAACACCGGCCACGTCGAGCCCTCTTCTCCGTGGAGCAGGATCGGCAGGTCGGGCTCCTCGAGCTCGACGTGGGCGATCATCCCCTCGGCATGGTCGCGCAGCGTGTCGGTCGGCTCGTCGGGAAGCTCGATGAGCACCCGCAGGCACTCCCCTCTGACGGGCGAGCGTTTCCACACCTCGAAGCCGGCCGCATCCCACAGCCCCGCCTCGACCGCGACACCTCGCTTCAGCAGCAGCACGGCCACCTCGTCGGCGCCGGCCTCGTGCCAGTTGACCGACGCGTGATCAGGCAGTTCCGTCCACGTCTCGATGGCCGCGAGACGACGCTCGACATCGAGCTCGGCCCACGCCCCCGTGGTCACACCGACCGGCACGCCAGGGCTCGCGGAGCGCATCGCCCGCACCCACCGTGCGACATCGTCGGCGGCGAGACTGTCGCGCCCCGTGGCATCTTTCGGATGCACATGCACCTCGTGCGCGCCCGCCGCCACAGCCCTGGCGGCATCGTCGGCCACGACCGAGGCATCCGCGCTCAGCCACGGATGTCCGACCGCATCGCGGGCACCGTTGACGCATGCCTGCAACAGCATGCGTCGCTCGGACCCGGGAACGTGATCGGCGTCGGAAGCCGCGGTCATCGGCCGATCAGCTCACGCGGGCGCAGATCGTAGGAGAAGGAGTCGACCGAAGGGCCCTCGTCGTTGCGCACCGTGTGCTCGACCTGACGCGCGACCGCGGCACTGCGACCCACCTTCACCGCCTCGGCCTCGCTCATGAAACTGCTGCCCAACGTCTGCGATTCACCCTCGATGCGGTTGAACCAGATGCCGTTGCGGTGAAACGTCTCGATGTCGCCTGCAGCCATGGGGATCCCTTCTCTCGTCTCCCTTTCTACGTCAGGCCACCGACATCGAGGAGACCCTTGACAGCCTCCGCAGCATCGCTCGAGGGCGCCGGATGTCAGGCCGCGAGACCGGCCCGACGCACGGCAGCGCCCATCGCCGCGAACGCCTCGTCGAGCACCGGACGAGGAGTCGCGAACACGACCCGCGCATGGTCCTCCGCACCGCGCCCGAGCAGGCGTCCCTCTGTCAGCACGACCCCGGCCTGCTCACGGAAGAACGCTGCCGGAGGGCCCGGGATCCCCAACGCGGACATGTCGATCCACCCGATGTATGTCGCCTCGGGCACGCGATACACGGCGCCGGGAAGATGCTCGTCCACCAGCGATGCGAGCTGCCGCCGCGACCCGTCGAGGTACTCGATCACGTCCGTCAGCCAGGGCTTACCCGACCGATACGCCGCCGTCGAGGCGACGACGCCGAGGGTGGCCGCGCCGTGCTGCACCGCGAACCCGAACCGTGTGTAGAGCTGCTGATCCGCATCGTTCGAGGTGATCAGCTGCGCGGTCTTCAACCCCGGGATGTTCCACGCCTTCGATGCGCTCGTCCCCGTGACCGTATGCGCGGCCGCAGCCTGCGACACCGACGCGTAGGGCACGAACGGCGCACCGTCGTAACGCAGCGGGGCGTGGATCTCATCCGCGAACACTCGCCCGCCGTGCCGCTCCACGATCAGAGCGATCGCCTCGAGCTCCTCCCGACCGACGATCGTGCCGGTGGGATTGTGCGGGTTGCAGAGCACGAGTGTCCGCGCCCCCGCGGCGAAGGCCTCATCGATGCGCTGCAGGTCGTGCTGCCAGCGCCCGTCGACCTCGACACCCGGCACCTCGATCACCGGATGCCCGATCGCCGGCAGGTATGTCAGGAACGGCATGTACGCAGGCGTCGGCACTATCACGGGCGAACCCGCCGGCGCATACTCCTGCACCGCGACCCCGAGAGCCGCCATCACATCCGACACCGGATGCACCCGCTCCGGGTCGACCACCCAGCCGTACTCGTCGCGCATCCACTCGGCCGTCGCCTCACCCAGCTCCGTCGCCTGCGGGGGCGAGAGGTAGCCGAGGTTCTCGCCGTCGATCGCCCGGTGCAGCGCCTCCGCGATCTCGGGAGCGACCCCGAAGTCCATCTCCGCCACCCACGCCCCGATGTGGCCGGGATGCAGACTCCACTTACGACTCTGCGGCCGATCGAGGAAGAGACGGGTACGCGCATCAAAGGGATGCGACGCGTGCGAGGAACGGTCCGCGGTCATGATCTGGGTTCCCGCCGGTTCAGCCGACGGCGTCGGTACAGGAGGGGCGCAGGGCGCGGATCTCGGACACGGGAAACTCCATTCACAGCGGGGTCCGACCAATCTACGGACGGCCCCGCGCCGTCGCATTTCACGTTTCCGTGCGTGACGGCGATTCCCGGCGGTTCATCCGTCGGGAGATCGGACGGATGTAGGAGCAGAAGACGGCGAGTCTTCCTGCATCCGTCCCTGCTCCCTACATCCGGCGCATCCGCGGCGCGGACCCCACAGGGAATCACTGCGGGGCAGGACGGCCCCGGGTCAGATGCTCGATGGTCGCCTCCGCGACGGACGTGACGGAGGATGCGTCTTCCCCGACGGGAACGGTGAACCGCAGCCAGTCGGCACCGACACGAGCGTCGAGCACCGTCCGGCCGTAGAAGTCGACTCCCGTGAGGGCGGCGTCCGCGCCGGTGAGGGAGACCGGGCTCCCGGCATCGAGCTTCTCGAACGCCCACGCACCGGAGGGAAGGGTGGTCAGCGCGACCAGCGTGGGATCGCCGTACGGGTCCGGCCCCGTCGCGTACATGCAGTACTGCGCTCCTTCACTGGCGAAGTAGATCTCCGCGGCTGTTCCCCACCCCCCGAGCTCGGTGTAGTCCATGATCACGACTTCCCTGCCCAGGATCTCGGACGCCTCCTGCGCGGTGAGCAGCGTCTCGCATCGTGCCCCCGCGATCTTGCTCTGGCCGGGCTCGAAGTCGCGAAGGGTTGCGACGGCCGAGGCCAGAACGCCGGCCATCGCCTCGCGAACACGGTCGGCATCGCTCTCGACCAATGCGGAGGACCGCAACGAACCGGTCATGAGCACGTCGCCGTCGCGAAGTTCGATGGTGCACGAGCCGGTGAAGCAGCGGATGCCGTCTCCGGGGATGTCGCTCGCGCCGCGCTCCGCCGCACCGTCGATGATCGCCTGCGCATTCGGGACGACCGCGAGACTCCAGTCCGCGGGGGAGGTCGAGTTGGGGTCCAACTGCACGGGGTCGCCCGCCGAGCACGCTATCCCTCCGGCCTGCTGCATCATGTACTGCGCCGGCCCCGGATACCAGATCGGTGTGGATGTCAGGCCCAGGACGTCTTTCTCCCCGCCGACAGACGCACCCAGAACGCCCGCGACGGCGCTGTTCACGTCGGAGCACGTCACATCGAACGCCGCCTCGGGAGCCACGATGGGTTCCTCTGTGGGGGTCGGCGTCGGATCCGGCGCGGAGGCGGAGGGACTCGGCGATACGTCGGGGGTAGGAGTGCATCCGGCCATGACCAAGACGGTCGCGAGGCCGAGAGGGGCAAGGAGACGCAGGCGCATATCGCCACCCTAGGATCACCAGGGCGGAAAGCCTGGGTGTTTCATACAACGATTCGATGAAGGCGGCGGGTTCACGTGCTCCTCCAGCCGAAATCCTGTCGGACGCCGCGCCGGTAGACTGAACCTGCCCCGCCGGCCCCTTCCTTTGGAGTGCGCGTGACCACCGCCCCTGCACCTTCCCACCAGCACGTCCCCGACTCTGTCGAGAACGCGATCGCGACGCCCGAGAAGGAGCAGCCGTACGCGGCTCTCGGACTCAAGCCCGACGAGTACGCGCGCATCAAGGAGATCCTCGGACGCCGCCCCACTTCGGGCGAGCTGGCGATGTACTCCGTCATGTGGTCGGAGCACTGCTCCTATAAGTCGTCCAAGAACTACCTGCGTCGTTTCGGCCAGAAGGTCTCCGACGAGATGAAGGAACGCCTCATGGTGGGCATGGGCCAGAACGCGGGCGTCGTCGACGTCGGCGAGGGCTGGGCCGTCACCTTCAAGGCCGAGTCGCACAACCACCCGTCGTTCATCGAGCCCTTCCAGGGCGCGGCGACCGGTGTCGGCGGCATCGTCCGCGACATCATCTCGATGGGCGCCCGCCCGGTCGCGGTCATGGACGCCCTGCGCTTCGGTGCGATCGACCACCCCGACACCGCCCGCGTCGTGCACGGCGTGACCAGCGGCATCAGCTTCTACGGCAACTGCCTGGGCCTTCCGAACATCGGCGGCGAGACGGTGTTCGATTCCGTCTACCAGGCCAACCCCCTCGTGAACGCGCTCGCGGTGGGCGTGCTGCGTCACGAAGACCTCAAGCTCGCCAACGCGACCGGCGTCGGCAACAAGGTCGTGCTGTTCGGCGCTCGCACGGGTGGCGACGGCATCGGCGGCGCGAGCATCCTGGCCTCCGACTCCTTCGACTCCACCGGTCCGACCAAGCGTCCCGCCGTGCAGGTGGGCGACCCGTTCGCCGAGAAGGTGCTCATCGAGTGCTGCCTGGAGCTGTACCGCGGCGAGCTCGTCGAGGCGATCCAGGACCTGGGCGCGGCCGGCATCTCCTGCGCGACCAGCGAGCTCGCGGCCAACGGCAACAGCGGCATGAAGGTCTCCCTCGACAACGTGCTGCTGCGCGACCCCACGCTCACGGCCGAGGAGATCCTCATGTCGGAGTCGCAGGAGCGCATGATGGCGATCGTCGCCCCCGAGAAGCTCGACGCATTCCTCGAGGTCGTGAACAAGTGGGAGGTCGAGACCTCCGTGCTCGGCGAGGTCACCGGCGACGGACGCCTCATCATCGACTGGCAGGGCGAGCGCATCGTCGACGTCGACCCCTCGACCGTCGCGGTCGACGGCCCCGTCTACGACCGTCCGGTCGCCTACCCGACGTGGATCGACGCACTGCAGGCGGATGCCGCGGAGAACCTTCCCCGCTCGAACGACCCGGAGACGCTGCGCGAGCAGTTCCTGAACCTCGTCGCGTCGCCGAACCTGGCCGACACGAGCTGGATCACCAACCAGTACGACTACTACGTGCTCGGCAACACCGCTCTGAGCTTCCCCGACGACGCCGGCATGATCCGCGTCGACGAGGAGTCGGGTCTCGGCTTCGCCGTCTCGACCGACGCCAACGGCCGCTACTGCCAACTCGACCCCTACGCGGGTGCGCAGCTGGCCCTCGCCGAGGCGTACCGCAACGTCGCCGTCACCGGTGCCGTTCCCTCCGCGATCACCGACTGCCTGAACTTCGGCTCTCCCGAGAACCCCGAGGTCATGTGGCAGTTCGGTCAGACGGTCGACGGCCTGGCCGACGGATGCTACGAACTGGGCACCCCCGTCACCGGCGGCAACGTCTCGTTCTACAACCAGACGGGCGACGTGCCGATCCACCCGACCCCGCTCGTGGGCGTGCTCGGCATCATCGACGACGTCTCGCGCCGCATCCCCTCCGGATGGCAGGACGAGGGTCAGAACATCTACCTGCTCGGCACCACCTCGACCGAGCTCTCGGGCTCGGCCTGGGCCGATGTGGTGCACCAGCACCTCGGCGGCCTGCCCCCCAAGGTCGACCTCGCTGGTGAGAAGCGTCTCGCCGGTCTGCTGTCGGCGGCTCGCGACGAGTGGCTGATCTCCTCGGCCCACGACCTCTCCGAAGGCGGCCTCGCGCAGGCTCTCGCCGAGGGCGTCATGCGCTTCGGTGTCGGCGCCCGCGTCTGGCTGAACGAGATCATCGAGCGCGACGGTGTGGATGCCGCATCCGCCCTGTTCTCGGAGTCGACCGGCCGCGTGCTGGTGACCGTGCCCCGTGAAGACGACGTGAAGTTCCGCGGTCTGTGCGAAGGACGCGACTACCCGGTGATGCGCATCGGCGTGACCGACAGCGAAGGCGCGAAGCTCGAGGTTCAGGGCGTCTTCACCGTGACGGCCGCTGAACTGCGCGAGCGTTCGCAGGCCACCCTCCCGTCGTACTTCGGCCCGACCGTCACCGAGGTCAGCGCATGAGCGACGTAAGCCGTCAGGACTCGAACGACGAGGACTACGGCGACCTCGGCGAGAAGCGCAATCGACGCATGCGCATCGTGGCGTGGACCGTCATCATCGCGCTCATCCTCGGCGGTGGCGGCGCGACCGTGCTCACGCTGCTCCTCGGCTGAGACGCCCGCTGCCTTCGGGAGGACTTTCGCCTTTCGGGCGCATGAACCCCCGCGGTGCCTCCTCCCGGGGCGGAGATCTCCTCCCGAGGTGATACCTCCTCCCGAAGAGGTGACCGTGCATAGAGTGGGCGGATGACCACCGACCTTCGCGCCCTCCTCACGGGCCTCCGTGCGCGGGCCGAGGCGCGCGCAGCATCCACGTCGCTGATGCTGGCCGAGCTCACGCATGACCGGGCGGGCTCGAACGACGACGACGAGCACGACCCCGAGGGCGTAACACTCTCGTCGGAGTGGTCGCGCCTGACCGGGCTTGCCGAGGCCGCAGCATCCGAACTCCACCAGGTCGACGACGCGCTGGCCCGGATGGATGCCGGCGCCTACGGCAGGTGCGCGAACTGCGGGAAGCCGATTCCCGCGGAGCGCCTGGCCGTGCGCCCATTCGCCGAGCACTGCGTCGCGTGCGCGGAGAAGCTCGGGCACTGAGTCGGGTCGCGGCCGCGCGCGTTCACGTGTGGCGCGCACAAACTTCGGAGATCGACCTGGACACGCCGAGGCGGGGCGGCATCCGTCAAAGTGTGGGCGCGCAGATCCGAAGCTGTGCACGCGGCGCGCCGATCGAAACCTGCTGACCAGGAAAGAAGGCTGCTGAACGCCGTCACCTTTCGCCGGTCCCGCACTCCTTAAGAAGGAATCGCGGAACACTCCCCCTGTTCTCCGATGACCGTCAATTAGGAATGCCCCTGAACTGACCCGCCCGGGAGAGCTCAGGGGCGCGATCGCAGGGAGTGCAGCGTGAAGGAACATAAGAAGATTCGGGGCCGACTCGGAAGTTGGATCGGTGCGAGCGTGCTCGCCTTGGGCGGGCTGATCGCCCCCCTGGCGGCTTCAGCATCGGTCGACGCAGGGGATTCGGTCTACATCGGCAGCAAGCAGGGATACTCCGGTACGGGGATGTTCCCGATCTGGGCCGAGGTCCCAGCCGTCGGCGACCCCGACTTCTGGGCGTATTGCATCGAGAACCCCGTCTCTTCAAGGACGCAGCTCGAGGGGTACGTCGGCAACGCCGAGGACTACCTCGGCAGCAACTACTTCACCGACCCCGTGATCCAAGGGAAGGTGCTCTGGGTGCTGGCCCACGGTTACCCCGCACTGAGCCTCGAGGAGTTCGGCGCTGCCGCGGGTGCCCCCGGCATCTCCCGCAATGACGCGATCGAGGCCACCCAGTACGCGGTCTGGCGCTACACCGACCTCAACTTCGACGCGGCGTGGGCGTGGGAGACTCCGGATTCGGAAGCCGCCTACTGGCACCTGGTGAACGGTGCGAACGCGAGCACGGGGATGACCCCGGCCGATTTCGCAGTCACTGCCAGCATCGACGCCCCCAGCGCCCCGCAGACCGCCGACTCACTGGTCGGCCCCTTCCTGGTGACCACCGACCAGCCCACCGTCAGTGTGACGGCCGACCCTGCGGTGTCACTCGTGGATGCGAGCGGGAACGCGATCGACGCGAACGCCGTCGTCGACGGTCAGACGCTGTACCTCGACCTTCGCGGGTCGACCGCCGCAGGTTCGGCGACCGTGTCCGTGGTGGCAGAGGGCTTGAGCGGCACCGGGAAGATCGTCTCGGTACCGACGAGCAACTCACCGACGCCCACGGCGGATGACCACGCGCAGACGATCATCCTGGTCGCACCGAGCACGGCGACGACCACCGACGATGCCACCGTCGAGTGGGTCACCACGGCAGTACCGGCCCCCTCCATCGGGACCTCACTGGTCGACTCCGCTGACGGCGACCGGATCCTGCCCTGGAACGGCGGCACCGTCATCGACACCGTCACCTACCAGAACCTCACCCCCGACACCGAGTACACCGTGACCGGCGAACTGCAGAACAAGGCCGACGGCACCGCCACCGGCATCACCGGGTCCATCACCTTCACCCCGGAGACCGCGAACGGCTCCATCGACGTCACCTTCACCGTCCCGGTCGGCTACGCCGGCGGCACGCTCGTCGCCTTCGAGCGCCTCTACGAAGGAACCGACACCACGGGCGACCCGATCGCCGTGCACGAAGACATCGACGACGCCGCACAGACCGTCACCATCGAGAAGGCGCCCGTGACGCCGACGACCCCGACGACGCCGACGGCGACCCCGGGCGCGAAGGGACAGCTGGCCACGACCGGTGGCGACCTTCCCGGCATCGCCGTCGGCGCGGCCGGCGTGCTGCTCGCCCTGGGCGCGATGATCCTGCTCGTCGGACGCGCACGGCGGAAGACCATCGACGCCGACTGACGAGCCGTGTCGGGCCTCGCCTCTCTACGGAGTGGCGAGGCCCGACAGTCGGCCCTGAAGCGACCGGGACGCCGAGTCCCTCGAGATCGATCTCGTCCCGCTCGCCTCCCCCGGACAGAGGTGCGCCGGTGTCGCGCCGGCGACCGACAGCGCGCTCGTGCCGACCAGACGGCATCCGCCCGAAGTCTCCCGACACACGCATGCGGCGCAGCACCCAATGCGTGTCGAGATACTGCGAATCGCTCCAGACCCCGGCGTCGAGGTCCTCGGCGGTGCTCGGATTCATGATGCCGTCGATGAATCCGAGCCCGCCGAGGACCTGTCGCCGCGCGAACCCCGTGCGTGGATGGCTATCGATCCCGAAAGGACGTCAATCTCGGCGTCACTTTTTGCGACTCTCGCACACCTTCTCTGTGTGAGAGTTCTTGATCGGCGCACGACGACAGCCGACTCGACGGTTGCCTCGACGCTGAACGAGCTCGAGGGCATGAGCCATACACGTCGCGCCGCAGTCGTCGACGAGCTCGTCTTGCAGCGCTCCCGCATCGAACAGCTGCTGTCGGGGATCTCAGGCCTCGACGTCGTCGAGGTCTGCCCCACGCTCCGCGGTTTCCTGGGGTGGCTGCGCCACACCGAAAGAACTCGATGGCCTCATCTGCTCGTGCTCTCGCTCCCCTTCGATCCGCTCGCGTCGAACGATCTGTCCGCGCTCACGGCTCTGCGCGAGGCCGGGATCCGCGTGCTCGCTCTCACATCGCCGGGTACGCGAACGACTGCCCGGCGTGTCGCGGCCGCAGGCACCGACGGATTCGTGTCCACCGCCGACTCGGAAGACGACTTCGTCGTCGCCGCCACCATCGTCCTGACGGGAGGCACGATCATGACGTCCCCCGCGCACGACATCGTCAAACCCGGCTCCCCGGGAACGCGTCTGAGCGCCCAGGAGGCGCGAGTGCTCGCGCTCTACGTGAACGGCATGACCATCGGTCAAGCGGCCGATGCCATGGGCATCCGCCACGACACGGCAAGGAAGTACCTCAATCGCGTGCGCGACAAGTTCACATCGGCGGGTCGCCCTGCCCGCTCGAAGCTCCAACTGGCGCAGATCGCCTGGGCTGACGGGTACGCGGATCCTTCGCCACACGAGGGGCCCTGCATGATCACCGAATGAGCCGGGGTCGTGGAGCCGGAGAGGACCCCACGATCCCGCCGAGAAGGAGTGCAGATCCCCGGAGTCGTGGCGCGAGTCACGGATCGACGAAGTCGAAGGTCATGCTGTCCGGCCCCTCGCCCCAGGGGTCGAAGATGACGTCGGGGTCGTACACATCCACGGCCTTCTCATACGCCGGCCCCCAGTACCCGTCGCTGTCGAGCGCCCGCATGGTGAAGTAGTACCACCCCGCTGCATCCATCAGGAGTCGCTTGCGCGTGTATCCGTTCTGATCCAGGTCGATGGTCGCGGAGTGTCCCTCCATCGAGGTGATGAACACTCGCCCGTTCGGCGGCCCCGTGACCGCGATGACCACACCGGTGGTCTGCGCCTCTTCGACCCTCATGTCTTCGAATCCGGTCAGGTCTTCGAAGCCCTGCACTTGGATCGGGAGCACGGTGAAGGTGCCCGATGTGACGGCCGACTGCGAAGTCTCGTCGTATGACCACACCTCGTAGGCGTAGGTTCCTGCGTCGAGTTGCAACGCGCGGGTGTCGAAGCTCCAGGTGCCGTCGTCGGCGACCGTGGGTGTGTAGCGCTGAGAGTCCAGGGAGACGACGATGCTCTCGCCCGGCGTTGTCTGTCCCGCGATGACAGGGGAGAGGTGACCTGAGAAGGTGGTGGGGTTGGCAACCCCCGGAGACAACGGGGACTCTGGATCGGTGCCAGGTCCCGGCGTACGCGGATCGGCGGGCAGTGGCCGGGTCGGAGCCGTGGGGAAGTACTGATCGGGGTCGTCGGAGAGACCCGCTGAGGGGACGGTCGGGTCGAGGATCCGACGCCCGGTGGTCGGTTCCTCCGGGGCCGAAACCGGCGGAGCAGCGACCAGCAGATCCGGGCCCGAAGCGCGGACAGGGTCTGGCTCGGATGCCGCGGCACTGACGGCGTCCGAGCTCGCCGGCAGCACGTCCGCCTGAGAGGGCGCCGGGCCGGGCCCGGCGATCAGCGCCGCGACGATGATCCCGCCGACCGTGGCCGCACCCAGGGACCCGGCGAGGAGCCATCCGGAGAACCCGGCGAACGCCGCAGCGGCGGCCGTACCGGACGACAGTGAGGCGGCTGTAGGCGCCCCGAGCCCCGCCGCCCCCAGCAGCACGGCGAGGGTCCTGCCCTGCAGCCGTGCCGCGCCACCCCGCGTCGACTGCAGCAGATCTCTGCATTCCCCGCACTCTGAGAGGTGGTCAGCCACTTCCCGCTCCACGGCGACGTTGTTCGGTTCGGTCAGGTACTGAGGGATCAGACGCGCCACATGCGTCGTGTCATCGCGAAGAGCGACGGGAATCTGTCGGCTCAGCCACTGGAATTTCAACCCCGTGCGCGCACGACGTTGCAGCGCCGACACCGCGTTCGGCTTGATCCCCAGCTCTTCGGCGATCTCCGGCCGGTCGACGTCATCGACCTCCGCCAGCCACAGCACACGCTGCCACCGTTCGGGAAGGGCCTGGAAGGCTGCGAGCACATCTGCCGAACTCGCCTGCTGCTCGAGTACGCTGAGCCCGTCGCGCAGCTCCAACTGATCGACATCATCGCTGGTCAGGACGCGCGCCGCGTCCTTCCGCCAGGCGATGGCGGTGTTGCGGATCACCGTCTTCAGGTAGGAGCGGAAGGCGAACTGCGGACCTCTGTCGGTCGTGGTGACCTGCTGATAGATCGTCAGGAACGATTCCGAGACGAGGTCATCGGCACGGGCCGGAAAGAGCCGATAAGCGTAGCGGTGCGCCGCCTCCGCGTGGCGGCGCCAGAGGGCTTCGTAGCTGCCCCGATCACCGGCCCGTAGCGCGCTCAGCAACTCCGCATCACTGCGGGGATCGATCATGTTCCCTCCCCGGACCACAGGTCTCTCTTCCGACGTCAGAATAGGGCACCGGGTGCCGAACTTTCGTCGCGTCACTTTCTGGGGGTCGGCGACTCTTCTGGTGTGGCTGTCTTGCGCCTCATTGCCCCGTCGTCCGTGCTCGACTTGGGAGACGCCGCACGACGCACCGACGGATCGGTCGGCCCGCGGGGCGGCCACCTCGAGAAGTAGGCTGAACTCATCATGGACGAGTTCATCCAGGGCTTCTGGAACTTCGCGCAGCACTACTGGTGGCTCATCTTCCCCATCATGGGAATGGCTGGCGGCGCCGCGAAGGCATGGGAGCGCAGCTCCAAGCGCCGACACGAGCGCCGTCTGGAGACTCTCCGCATGAAGGCGCAGCTGAAGACCGCCGAGATCGAGGCGCGTGCGCTGACCCAGCAGGCCCGGCGCCGCGGGCCCTCCGTCGTCGACACGACGGCATCCGTCGCCCCGAACGACCTGGTCGCGCGCCTGTTCAGCGAGCACGACGAGATCACCGCACGCTGGCTCGACTACGAACTCGACGTGGCGAAGCTCATCGCCTTCCCTGCCATGAGCGATGGTCGCCAGCCCCTGACCGCCGCGTTCCTGCGCGCCAAGAAGACGGCGGATGCCCTGCGCCCGGCCTCGGCAGACGCCAGAGTGTCGGAGCAGCAGGTCACCGAGTATCTGCAAGCCGTCGGCGACTACGCGGTCGCGTTCGAGATCGCCGAGAAGGACGCCAGACGCCTGCGCGATTCGACCTTCACCGAACCGGAGCGCAAGCGCCTCGACCGCGCGCAGCAGCTGCTGAAGGTCGCCGTCGACGAATCGGCCACACAGGCCGAACGCAACGTCGCCTACAAGCGCGTGCGTGAAGAGCTCGACGGGCTCATCCTGCTCTCCGACGACGCGGTCACCGTGCTCGAGAAGCAGGTGGCCAGAGAGATCTCCGCACCGGCAGCACCATCAGTGTCCGAGCCCACCACCCCTGAGCCCGAGCGGATCCGGCTCCCCCGCCGCGACGAACAGTCCTGAAGCCCAGGCACATCCGCGGGTTCTGCCCGCACCCCCGCCCCACCCGGGCGGACGACGACGGAGGCATGCCGCAGTGATCACTCGGTTCGAAGAGCTCGACTGGCAGTCCACCCCGATCGGCGACCTCACTCTGCGCCGGCGCACGGAGCCCGCGGTGGGACAGGAGATCTACGAGGTCAAGCTCGGCGACGAGTACCTGATGTCGAGCCTGTTCACCGTGGCGGAGGAAGAGCTCGCCGACCTGGGGTTGGCAGCGGTCGACGGCGACAACCTCTCGGTGCTGGTCGGCGGGCTCGGGCTCGGCTACACCGCCGTCGCGGCCCTGCGGGATGAGCGGGTGAGCGCCCTCACGGTGATCGACCGGCTGGGCGCCGTGATCGGGTGGCATGAGCGCAAGCTCCTCCCGGTGTCGGCGGAACTCGTCGACGATCCGCGCACGACCCTGCTCGAAGACGACTTCTTCGCGGTGATGCGCTCCGCGCCCGTCGAGGGTCGCACCGGGTACTCGGCGATCCTCTTGGACGTCGACCACTCTCCGCGGCACCAGCTGGATCCGACGCACGCCGACCTGTACGACGCCGCCGGTCTGCGCGCGCTCGACCGTCATCTCGCCCCCGACGGCGTCTTCGCCCTGTGGTCGGATGACCCGCCCGACGAGGAGTTCATGGTCGAGTTGAAGGCGGTGTTCGATGACGCCGTCGCACATGTCGTCGACTTCGAGAACGCCGTCACGGGCGGCACGTCGTCGAACACCGTGTACGTGGCGCGCAGTCGCAGAACGGGTGCCGAGGCGCTCGACGCCTCCGCCCCGCACGCGGGCGAGGACGCATGACCCCGGAGAACGTCACCGGTCCGATCGCCCACCACGCCGAAGCACCCGTCTGGTGGGCGGGCTGGGGCGGCTTGCGCTGGGTCGACGGAAGCGCGGGCGACCTGCTCGCGCTGCGTCCCGAGGGTGTGACCCGCCAGCACATCGACGACGAGTACCTGGCCTTCGCTCGCCCCCGATCCGGTGGCGGCCTGGTGGCGGTCGGCGCCCGCACGCTCTACCTCGCGGACGACGTCGACGGCGGCGCCAGGGCCGTGGCCTCGCTGGGCGACGACCCTCGTGTGCGCATGAACGACGGCTGCTGCGATCCTCGCGGCCGGCTGCTGGCCGGTTCGATGGCCTACGACGCCGCGGCCGACGCCGGAAGCCTGCTGCGCCTCGACGCCGACCTGAACATCGCGACCGTGCTGGCGCGGGCGACGATCTCGAACGGCGTCGGCTTCTCGCCCGACGGACGACGCGCGTACTACGTCGACACCGCGACGCACCGCATCGACGTGTTCGACGTGGCCGAGGGGGAGCTGCGCGGGCGACGCGCCTTCGTCGTGATCCCCGAGGAACAGGGGTCACCCGACGGCCTCACGGTCGCCGCCGACGGCAGCGTGTGGGTCGCCCTTTGGGGCGGCAGCGCCGTGCACGGCTACGACGCCGCCGGACAGCGCATCGCGACGATCGATCTCCCGGTGCCCCAGGTCAGCGCGTGCACGTTCGGTGATGACGACCTCGGCACGCTCTACATCACCACCTCGGCGCAGGGCCTGGGGCCCGACCACGGCACCGAGGCGGGTTCGCTCTTCGCCGTGCGACCGGGCGTGCGCGGCCTCCCCGTCATCCCCTTCGCCGGCTGAGACCTCGCGGCAGCACCGACGGCCTCTGCCCGAGGCACGGTGCACTCAGCGAAAGGAACCGTGCCCCGGACACAGGCCGCCGGGTGGATGACGCAGGTCAGCGCAGGTGCACCCGCTCGGTGCGCTGGTGCTGGCGACCGAGGCCCTCGATCTCGATCGTCATCTCATCGCCGTCCTGGAGGTACGGGAACCGGCCGGAGAGCGCGACGCCCTGCGGGGTGCCGGTGTTGATCACGTCGCCGGGCTCGAGCACCAGGTAGTGGCTCAGCTCGTGCACGATCTGCAGCACCGGGAAGATCATGTCGGCGGTCGACGAGTCCTGCCTCGGCTCGCCGTTCACGAAAGACCGCAGCCGCAGCGCCTGCGGGTCGACCTCGTCGGCGGGGACGAGCGCCGGCCCGAGCGGGTTGAACGTCTCGGAGCACTTGCCCTTCGACCACTGCCCGCCCGACACGTCGAGCTGATAGGCGCGCTCGGACACATCGTTCGAGATCGTGTAACCGGCGATGACCTCGCGGGCGGCATCCGGAGACGACAGGTAGCGCGCGGTCTTGCCGATCACGACCGCCAGCTCGACCTCCCAGTCGACCTTCTCCGCACCGGGCGGCAGCAGCACGACATCGTCCGGGCCGACCACCGTGTTGGGGTGTTTAAAGAAGATCACCGGATGCTCGGGCGGCACGGATCCGGACTCGGCCGCGTGGGCGGCGTAGTTCTGGCCGATGCAGATCACCGCGGTCGGGCGGGCGACCGGAGCGCCGATGCGCAGCCCGTCGACAGTGGCTGCGGGAAGCTCGCCGCGACCGAGGGCCTCGCGCACGCGGTCGATGCCGTCGGTGGCGAGGAAGGCACCGTCGATCTCGGCGGTGAGGGGCGACAGGTCGTAGGTGATGCCCGCCTCCCGCGCGTAGGGACGCTCGTGGCCGACGGGGCCGAGTCGCAGGAGTTCCATGGTGTTCCTTCCGTCAGCGCGCAGCGGCGAAGGTCGGGTTGACGATCGGCACGGATTCGCCGGCCAGATAGCGGATGATGTTCTCGGCCGCGTGCACGGGCAGGTCCGCCAGCGCCTCGGGCGAGTACCAGGCGGCGTGCGGGGTGAGCAGCACGTCGTCGAGGTCGCGCAGCGGGGAGTCGGCAGCGAGGGGCTCCCCCGCGAACACGTCGAGCGCCGCGGCGCCCAGGTGCCCGGCACGCAGCGAGGCGGCGAGCGCCTCCTCGTCGATGAGCGGACCGCGGCAGGTGTTCACCACGACAGCACCCCTCTTCATGGTCGCGAGAGCCGCGGCGTCGATCAGATGGCGGGTCTCCGCGGTCAGCGGCACGTGCAGGGTGAGGATGTCGGCCCGGGCCACGGCATCCGGGATCTCGACCAGCTCGCATCCGGCGTCGCGCACCGTGTCGGCGGAGGCATACGGGTCGGCGACGAGCACGCGGAACCCGAGCGCGCGGCAGCCGCGGGCGACCATCGAGCCGATACGGCCGAAGCCGAGCACCGAGACCGTGGTGGCCGAGGGGCGCACGGCGAGCGGGCGGGCGTCGACGGCTTTCCAGGTGCCGGCGCGCACGGCACGGTCGTAGGCGGGGAGGCCGCGGGCCTGCGTCATGATCATCGCGATCGTGTGCGCGGCGACCTCTTCGATGCAGTAGCTCGGGGTGTTCGCGACCGCGATGCCGCGGGCGGTCGCCGCCTCGACGTCGACCATGTCGTAGCCGATGCCGACCCGGCTGATGATGCGCAGGTTCGGCATCCGGTCCATCACCTCGCCGGTGATCTGCGCCCACTGCACGACCAGACCCTCGGCGTCGGAGCCGATGGTGGCGAGGTCGTCGATGCTGCCGGAGGCCGCGCGTTCGGCACGCAGCCCGGCCTGTCGGAGGGTGTCTTCGATGACGGTTCCCGGCAGGTCGCAGTCGCTGACGAGGATGAATGGCTCGGTCATGGATGCGATGCTATAGCATCTAGCAGATGGATGCACGACGCCAGATCGATCGCTCGCCTTCACCATAATTTGCTATAGCATCGATCCCATGACTGCTCGCCGCGCACTGATCACGGGGGCCAGTTCCGGTATCGGAACCGCCGCCGCCCTCGAACTGGCCCGCGAGGGTTCTGCCCTCTGGATCACCTACACGGGGCGGGAAGCCGAAGCCCTCCGCGTCGCCGAGGAGTGCCGCGCCGCGGGGGCGCCCGAAGTACACGTCTCGCGCCTCGACCTGCGTGAGCGGTCATCGATCGACGCCCTGATCGCCGAGGTCGCGGCCGTATGGGGCTCGCTGCATGTGCTCGTCAACAACGGCGGCGTCTGCCCGTACACCTCCTACGACGACATCGAGTTCGACGAGTGGGACATGGTCCTGGAGACCAACGCTCGCGGCACCTTCTTCCTGACCCGCGGCGCTCTCCCGCTGCTCCGTGCCGCTGAGGGCGACCGCTCGGTGATCAACATCGCCTCGATCGCCGGCCAGGTCGGCGCGCTGCAGACCGGCATCCACTACGCGGCCAGCAAGGGGGCGATCCTCGCGATCACCCGCAGCTTCGCGCGGCATCTCGCCCCCGAGGGCATCCGCGTCAACGCCGTCACCCCTGGTCCCGTCGCGAGCGCGATCACCGACCAGCTGCAGGG
Source organism: Microbacterium sp. DWRC1-3 (assembly GCF_049896645.1). Classification (NCBI taxonomy): domain Bacteria; kingdom Bacillati; phylum Actinomycetota; class Actinomycetes; order Micrococcales; family Microbacteriaceae; genus Microbacterium; species Microbacterium sp. DWRC1-3. The sequence continues at coordinate 2,580,299 of NZ_JAFCUS010000001.1, read as the reverse complement.
CGCGGGCCGCGAGAAGCTCGAAGCAGGGATCCCGCTCGGCGCGTTCGGACAACCGGAAGACGTCGCCTGGATCATCGCATCGCTCGCCTCGGAGCGCGCCCGCTTCATCACCGGCGCCACCTACGACGTCAACGGAGGAGTTCGCATTGACTGACCGCACCGCCCGCTCCGTCCTGGACCGCTCTGCCCTCGATACCGTGCAGGCACAGCTCGACGCTTTCAACGCGCACGACCTCGACGCGTTCGTAGCGACCTACGCCGAGGACGCCGTGATCACCGGTGTCGCGCCCGAGCCCGTGGTCGGCTCCGCCGCGATCCGCGCGTTCTACGAGCCTCGACTGCAGAACCCCGAGCTGTCGTGCGTCATCGAGACCAGCGTGCTGTTCGGTACCCGGTGGGTCGTCGCGCAGGAACAGGTCATCAACGCGGGCGTCGCCACCGAGACCATCGCGACGTTCGACGTGGTCGATGGGCTGATCGCACGGGCCTCGATGCTCAAGGCCTGAGCCCAGGCGTCATCTGTCGGATCAGCTCGGGATTCGACCCGCGCCGCCGTCACACCACCTGGACGAGGTCGATCGCACCCATCCCAAAGAGACTGGTCTTCCGGGGCTCGACCGCCGCCATCCTCGGAATCCGCCCGAAGTGCCGATGCTCGGGGGCGATCATCAGGCGGAACGGGCCACTCGCGAGCCCCCGGGTCAGGTGCCCGTCGTACCAGCAAAGAGCCTGACGACGCGAGACTCTCTGTGCCCACGAATGCACGAGAAGCCAGGCGAGGAAGGCGAAGGGGATCAGGACCCAGAGCAGGAGCCCGCGCACCAGCACCACCAGGAACCATCCCGTCTGGCTGAGTACGTTCATCTGCGGTTGTGCCCCTCTTCGGCTCGGCGTCGTCGAGCCCAAAGTACCGGACCGATCCGTGACCCCCTGCTCACTCGTGCTCCGGGAGGATCGGGGACGACCATCCAGGGTCGCGCCCGAGCTGCGCCGCCCGCGAGACGGAAGTCGCACCGTAGCGATCCCGCAGAGTGTCGAGCACGGTGTCGAGGCGGGCCTCGTCACCCCAGTCGATCGGCAGTTCAGGCTGCACACGGTCGGTGTGGTCGAGCTGCGACAGCGAGATGCCGATCAGGGTGATGCCGCGGGCGGTGATCTCGGCGTGCGCGGCGGCGAGCAGTGTGCGCGCGAGGGTGAGCAGCACGGCGGTGCGATCGGTCGGCGCGCGGAGCGAGCGGGAGCGGGTCGCCTTCGAGAAGTCACCGAAGCGCAGGCGCAGCACGACGGTGCGGCAGACGCGATCGCCGTCGCGGAGGCGCCGACCCAGCCGGTCGACGACCTGCGTGAGGATGAGATCGAGTTCCTCGGCAGATCGGGGGCGGGTGCCCAGAGCGCGCTGCGAGCCGATGGACCCGCGTCGCCGAGTACTGTCGACGGGCCGCGGATCCCGCAGACGAGCGAGCGCGTGCACGTGCGCGCCCGTCGCTTTGCCCAGCATCCGCTCGGCGCTCGCCGCCTCGAGCTCGGCGAGCTCTCCGACCGTGCGGATGCCGTAGCGGTGGAGCTTCTCGGCCGTCACGGCGCCCACACCCCACAGGCGTTCCACGGGAAGAGGGAGAAGGAACTCCTCTTCCCGATCGGGCTCCACGACCAGCAGCCCGTCGGGTTTGCTCACGGCGCTGGCGACCTTGGCCAGGAACTTGGTGCGCGCGACCCCGACCGAGATGGCGAGTCCCGCCTCCGCCCGCACGCGTTCACGCAGCCGTGCCGCGATCTGCTCGGGGCTGCCGGCGATGCGTCTGAGACCCCCGACCTCGAGGAACGCCTCGTCGATCGACAGCCCCTCCACGAGAGGGGCGGTGTCACGGAAGATCGCGAACACGTCTTTGCTCGCCGCGGAGTAGGCATCCATGCGCGGCGGGACGACGACGGCATCAGGGCAGAGCTCTCGCGCCTGTCGGCCGCCCATGGCGGTGCGCACCCCGCGCGCCTTCGCTTCGTAGCTCGCCGCCAGCACGACCCCGCCGCCGACGATCACGGGGCGACCGCGCAGTTCGGGCGCATCGCGCTGCTCGACCGACGCGTAGAACGCATCGAGGTCGGCGTGCAGCACCGTCGCTTCCCCACGCATCCCGTTCTCCTGTCGACGTGCGGATCGTCGCACGAACCGGGGACACCGGCAGCGACTTCGAGAGGCGAGACGGCGTGTCTGTGGCGGCCGGTATGGTCGGCGCGTGCCGGAACCGGTGAAGCAGTGGTGGGCGCGACGGCAGTTCTCCCGCGGTCGCGCTGTTCCGTATGACGTGGGCACCTATCGCGCCGGGTGGGCGGCGTATCCGGAACTGGTGCGGCAGTACCACCCGGAGCTGAACCACGGCATCGTCCTGTCGCAGATCCCACTGGCAGCCGACGTGCTCCTGTGCTGGGAGTGCGCGGTCGGGCACCGGTTCGCCGCGACGCCGACCGAGCAGCGCGAGCGTCCTGGACAGGTGCGGCGCCGCTCCGCGTGGTGCCCCGAGTGTTCTGCCCTCGCTCGTCCGCAGCCGGTCGTGCTCGGCGAAGCACGCGCCCGCCCCCGCGCACCCCGTCGCCCCGCGCCCGCGCTCTGCACGAAGACGCCCGGCCTTCCCGCGGGCACCGCGTTCGTGAGCGAGTGCGCCCCGCGGCCCGCTTCGGCAGCAGAGGGCCGCCTGCGAACGGAGCTCGGCGCGGTGATCGACGTCGACCCGACCATGAACGCCGTGAAGGTCTCGCGCCCGTTCTTCCGCCATACCGAGGTCTGGCCCGACATCGTGTTCCCGGAGCTCCGGGTCGCGCTCGAATACGACACCGCCGGCCGTCACGGCCTGGAGCATGTGGGCAGACGCCAAGATGTCGACCTGCGCAAAGATCGCGCCCTCCGCGCCGCGGGCTGGGAGGTGATCCGCATCCGCACCGGGAAGCTCGAACCCCTCGGTCCGCACGACCTCACGCTGTCTTCGGTGAGCGGGAAGAGCATCGCCCGCATCCTCGACGAGCTGCGGGTCATTCGTGGCGCGCTGCTCGTGGATGCCTATCTGCGGTGACGCAGAGCCCGATCAGCGCTCGAAGCGCTCCCGCAAACCCTGGTCGATGGCGATGTCGCCGAACGATGCCGTCCAGGCCCCGTCGACCGCGATCGACTGCCCCGACAGGTAAGGGGCCTCATCCGACAGCAGGAACGCTGTGAGCGCTGCCACCTCTTCGGCGCGGGCGATGCGGCCCATGGGCGGCCCCTCTGCGAGCGCCCGCTCTTCAGCCTCGGGGTCGGCCGCGCGGGCGATCTGCGCCTCCAGATGCGGGGTGCGCACTCCGCCGGGAGCGACGGTGTTGGCGCGGATGCCGAGACCGCCGTACGACACGGCCACGCTGCGGGTGAGGGCGTCGATGCCGCCCTTGGTGAACTCGTAGGCGGCATGGTCGGTGAAGCTGGAGCGTCCGTGGATCGACCCGATGTTCACGATCGCGCCCGGCACGCCCTGATCGACGAAGGCGGAGACGGCGGTCGAGCAGCCCCAGATGTACCCGAAGCCGTTGATGTCGAGCACCTCGCGCACGGTGTGTTCGTCGAGCTCGTGCAGAGGGGTGCGCTTGGTGATGCCGGCGTTGTTGACCCAACCGGCGAGGGGCGCCCTGGCACGGGCGGCAGCGGCGGCGCGCTCGTGCGTCGCGCGATCGGCGGCGTCTCCGAGCACGACCTCGGCCACGATGCCGTCTTCGAGCGTGCCGGAGCCCGGGGAACGCTCGAGCCCGACCACGATCCACCCGTCGGCGGTGAGACGTTCCGCGATGGCACGGCCGATGCCCTTGCCGCTGCCGGTCACGACGACGCTGCGGTTCACAGAGCTGCGGTTCACGATGCTGCGGTTCACAGAGCTGCGCGAGGAGTCTGGCATGTCAGTCCCTCTCGAATCGGAAGACGGTGGGATCGAGCGCGAAGCCGAGGCCCGCGGCATCCGTCGGCCGCACCCGGCCCTCGAACGACGGACCGCCGAGGATGAACGACGGCGCAGGATCGTACGGATTGACGCCGCGGGCGAAGGTCTCGACGCCGATGCCCAGGTGCGCGGTGACCTCAGGATAGACGTGCCCCGACACCGGCACACCGCGCTCGGCCGCCCACGCGATCATCTCGCGGGCCGGTGTCACGCCGCCGATCGCGACCACATCGAGCCGCAGCACGTCGACACCGCCCACCTCGACGAGCGCCTTCAGCACGGCCGGATCGGTGACCTCATCGCCGACCGAGACCGGGAGCCCTGACTCCCGGCGGATGCGCGCGACGCCCTCGGCGTCTTCGGGAAGCAGCGGGTCTTCGAGCCACGCGAGCCGAGGGTCGCCCCACTGCGCGATCTCGGTCAACGCCGTGTCGGCATCGGGCCAGCCGAAGCCCACGTCGACGATCAGGCCGGTCGCATCGGGCAGCTCGGCGTTCAGCATCGCGAGCAGATCACGCATATATGCCGGATCCGGAATGCGGGAGATCTTCACGTTCGTCCAGCCGTCCGCCTGCGCGAGAACCTCGTCGGCCACCTCGCGGGGAGTCCGGTCCGCAGAGGGATACGCGGCGACCAGCATCGACTCGCGAGGACCGTCGCCCGTGCCGAGCAGCGTCCACAGCGGCAGGCCCGCACGCCGCGCGGCGATGTCCCACAGCGCGATGTCGACCAGGCCGATCGCCCGCCGCACCAGGCCCACCCGTCCGACGATGGCGCTGCCGCGCAGCATCCGCTCCCAGGTCGCGGCGGGGTCGTCGGCATCCGCGCCCACCGCGTGCACCGCAACGAGACGGTCGACGATCTCGGCCATCGGCGCTTCCCGCGAGAGGCAGTAGGCCACACCGGTCAGGCCGTCGTCAGCGGTCGCCCGCACCGCGCTGTACTCGCGGCGGGTCACAGTCATCGCTCCCAGGTGCAGGGGTGCGGGGAGCGGCAGCACGGCCGTGGCCGTGTCGATGCGAGCGATCGTCGTCATTCGGGCTTCTTCGCCAGCGGCACGCCGTAGTCGACCATGAACCCGCCGTCGACGTAGAGCGTCTGGCCGTTCATGTACCGCGACTGGTCGGAGACGAGGAAGCTGACCGCGGCGGCGATCTCGCTCGCTTCGGCCAGACGCTTCGCGGGGATGCGCGACAGGATCGTGTCGAGGCTGAGCGTGCCCGCCTCGACACCCTGGCGGAAGACGCCCGTGTCGACGTACCCGGGTGCGACCGCGTTGACCCGCACCCCGCGCGAGGCCCACTCGGCACCCGCGGTCGAGGTCAGACCGATCACCGCGGCCTTCGTCGTGGCGTAGGGGGCGCGTCCCGCAGAGCCGCGCGACGAGATGGAGGAGATGTTCACGATGCGGCCCTCGCCACGCTCCAGCATCCGCTTTCCTGCGGCCTGCAGCGCCGAGAACACCCCGTGCAGGTTGACGTCGACCACGGCCGACCATTCGTCCCAGGTGAGGTCTTCGATGCCGCGGTGGCGCTGGATGCCGGCATTGTTGACGAGCACCTCGATCGGTCCGAGCTCCGTCTCGATCTCGCCGAACACGCGGTCGACACCGGCATGGTCGGTCACATCGAGCTCGCGCCACAGGATGCCGGCCGGGTTGTCGGCGGCGGTGAGTCCGGGAACGCGGTCCGCGGCCACCACGAGATAGCCGTCGGCGGCGAGGCGCTGACCGATCTCCCAGCCGATCCCGGCGGATCCTCCGGTGACGATGGCGACAGGGCGCTGGGCGGTCATTGCTCTCCTCAGAGTGGTCGAGATTTGCTATAGCAAGTGTATCGGGAGTGCCGTCAGCGGTCGAGCAGATCGGCCACGACAGCCACCGCATGCTCCTCGAGCAGGTCGAGCGCCCCGGGCGCGAGAGGCGTCTGCCAGGCCTGATACGCCCCGCGGTCATAGGCGTCGCGCGTCGGCAGATACACGAAACCTGGGCCGTTCGTGAGGTTCATCACCACGATCGGCGTCTCGGGGAATCGGCGGCGCAGCGTGGTCTGCAGCCGCGAGTAGGCCTCGCCCGGATGCCCCACGATCACCGCATCCCCGAGCCGCCAGGCCCAGATCGGATGCTGCACGGTCGGACCGTCGATGTAGCCGTCGCGCAGGTTGCGCGCGCGTCCCAGACGTTCCTCGCGCGAGCGCGGATCGATGTCCTTCCACTCCTCGGCGAGCTCGTCGAGCGTCGGGAGGTCACGCAGCGGCAGTTCCACACTCGTCAGCGAAGAGCCGGCCTCTTCCCCTCCAGCGGCTGCCCGCCCGGTCCAGATCGCGAGCGGAGCACCCGACTCCACGACGCCGTCGAGCGTCAGCTCCTCCCCCGGGGCGGGCAGCGCATCGAGAGCGGCGAGCACCGCGTGTCCGAGCGAGCGTCCGTGCCGGTCGGCGATCGCGACGTCGCCCGTGTACTGCTCGCGCGGAGCCAGCTCGCCCGATGCGCCCTGCACGAACAGGCACGGAGCGCCAGTGGCGGACTCGACGATCTCGCGCATCGCCCCGACGTAGTCCGGCGACACCTCTCGGCTCTGCCAGGCGAGCGTGGTCGGGTGGCACGCGTAGTTCACGAGCGTGCCGCGCACCGCACCGTCGACGCTGAGGCGTCCGATCGTCACGGTGTCATCGGCCTCGCCCGCGGGGTTGTAGCCCACGAGGGCTCGTCCGTCGACGTCGAGCTCGCGGTCGGCCGCCAGGGTGCAGCGCCCGGTGGTCCACTCGATGAGTCCGGGGACCGCGCTCTCCAGCGCCTCGCGCCCGGCGGCGATCCCCGCAGCGGCGAGCGCTTCGAGGTATCCGGGGATCAGCTCGCCGCCCGGAAGATGCGCATCGGCGGCGCACAGCACCGCACCGGCGTGGGTGTGCGAGAGCGAGAGCATCAGCTGGTCGGGGTCGAGCCCCAGCCCGTCGAGGATCGCCCCGCGCACGCCCTGCTCGTCGGCGACGCGACGCCACCACGTGCCATCCACCGCGAGCAGCACGCGCGGGCGCTCGTCGGCGGAGACCACGGCGAGCGCGGTGAGCTCGAACGGACGGTGCGCCCCCTCGGAGCGCTCCCAGTCGGCGGGGCCCCAGTTCTTCGCCCGGATGCCGGTGGGCGGGGTGATGTCGCGCCGGGCGACGCCGATGCGCGCCTGGGTGCGGGGGATGCGGATGCGATCGCCGAGTTTCGTGGCAGATGCGGTGTCGTTCACGCGTGGTCCTCCCTGTTCTCCATGATGCCGCCGCTCAGGCGGTTTTCAGCACGTCGGCGATCAGGACACGCTCACCGTCTGCGGGGAGATCGGTCTCGACGCCGCGCTCGACCGTGTCGCTGTAGAGCAGCGTCGACGGCTCGGAGAAGCCCGCGGCCAACCGCAGCCGTCCTCCGACGAACTGTGCGCCGGTGACCCGCGCGTGGTTGATGCCCGCGCCGATGTCGACGTGCGCCGCACCCTTCGGCACCGTGGACGTCATACCGCTCAGCCGCCAGGTGATCACGCCCGCGCCGCCGGCCCGCGACAGCATGGCGCCCTCGCCGCGCTCCGTGCTCAGCTCGACACCCTCGAGCACGATGGCCTGGTCGCGCACCGCGGTCGCCGTGAGCACGACGTCACGGACCGTGCCGCCCCGGATGGTCACCCTCGACCCGCCGAGTTCGGCGGGGGCGCCGGTCGCCGGACCGCTCAGGCGGCAGTCGACGAACTCGACCGCTCCGGATCCCCGAGCCTTCATCCCGTCGATTCCGGTGATCGTGCAGCGTGCGAAACTCACGGGGACCGTGACGGGGGTCTGGATGAGCACCTGGTCCTTGGGGAGCGCGAAGGTGCAGTCCTCGATGGTCGTCGGCCGCGACGACCTGGTCGATCGCTGGCCGATGGCCAGCAGCCCCGCGGTGCACCCTCGCAGCTGGGCGCCGTCGGCGTTGATCGTCATGGTCGCCTGGGGGTCGAAGGTCGATCGCCCGATCACCCGGACGTTCTCGAGCGTCAGGTCGCTGATCTTCGTGCCCGCGACGAACCACGAGCAGACGTGGTCGCGCACCGTGATGCGCTTGGCTGCGGTGCCCCATTGCGCGCCGGAGTTGGCGATGTCCATCAGCCCCGAGCACCCGATGAAGGTGAGGTCGTGCTCGTACTGACCGTGCGTGGTGAACGGGTTCCCGCCCTGGTCGTCACCGTCGCCGTGGCAGTTCTCGACGATGCAGTACGCACTGGCGGTCAGATCGTTGAGATGCCGCGCGTTCGACGATGTGCAGTCGCTCACCCGCCCGTAGAGGCTGTAGATCTGCTGCGTGAGGTAGCCCGCGCCGCCGTAGAAGACCGTGGGCGGGTTCTCGACCGAGCAGCGTTCGGTCGTGAAGTGGGTGTTCCACCGCCGCATGATGACCGGCCACCAGGTGCGACTGGCGTGCACGTCGGCGACATCGCAGTGGATCGCGTACTCGAAGGCGATCGGGTGCGATCCGGTGAGCTCGCGAGAGTCCGGGAAGGAGCCGTCCGTCGGTCCGTCGAAGGGACCGGCCCCGAGGAACCGCATGTTCGAGATGCGCACGCCCTCGACCGGATCCATCCGACGCCAGATGAGCTTTCGCCCCGTGTCGAGCGGCCAGCCGTTCAGGTAGTCGATCCGGATGTGCGTTCCGTCGATCTGCTGCGTCACCCGGACGAATCGCTGGATCTCGCGCTCATCGGCTCCGCCTCCGGCGACCGTGTCGCACTGTAGCGCCCACCAGGAGTCCACGGGGAACGCCGCCGCATCAGGCACAGTCACCGCGTCCGTCAGCTCGGGCCAGCCCTCTGCCAGGCGGTGCTCGACCACCACGTCCCGCGACACCCCGGTGAAGAACATCACCGCACCGAAGGGGTTGTCGTGGGTGTTCGCCTCGATCCCGTCCGTCGTGATGACGTGGCCCCCGAAGTCGATCTCGATGTGGGAGCGGGTGAAGCGATGCCGTCGCTGGAACAGCAGGTCGGTGCTCGCCGCGATCCGCTTGACGCGGATGTCGTTCACCATCGCGGCGAGCGCGTCATCGGCCGCCGTCTCGGGCCCGGTGATGCCGAAGACCCGGAAGTCGACGGTGCCGTCGTGCTGCAGCAGCCATCTGCTGCCGCGCTTTCCGGCGATCACCGTGCCGCCGTTGGCCTCGATGTCCGCAGCCTCGACCCCCACGTAAACGAGTAGTCCGGCGTCGCCGGGCGTCCGGTAACCGGCGACGATCGCCACCTCGCCGTCGCGCGCACGGCGCCGGGACAGCTCGGAGACCGAGTCCGCCCTGGTGATGTCCTTCGCCCCCGCCGCGGTGGGAGCCCCCTGCGCGGGTGACGCAGCGGCCAGGGAGCCGGCCGCACCGAGCGCGACCGCACCGAACCCCGCCACGAGGGCGCGTCGACTCGTCGAACGCACACGCGCATCCGCGTCGCTGCGGGACATCACCGCACCCCGGACTTCGCGTCTGCGGCGAGCAGCGCTTCGGCCGGAACAGTGAAGTCCGCCCGTCGGCTGAGCACGAAGGCGATGGTCGCACCGAGCAGCGTGAGTCCGGCGATCAGGAGCAGACCCCAGATCGCCGACCCCGTGGTCTCGCTGATCCAGCCGATCGCGTACGGACCGGCGAATCCGGCGAGGTTGCCGACCGAGTTGATGAAGGCGAGTCCGGCAGCCGCCGCCGTGCCGGTGAGCACCATGGGCGGCAGACTCCAGAACAGCGGCGTCGTCGAGAACAGCGCCGACATCCCGACGCACAGCGCCGCGAGCGCGAGGATCGGCGTGCCCTGCGCCGCGACCGCCGCGATGAGCGACAGCGCGGTGATGGTGAGCGTGATGCCGATCTGCAGCGGGATGTTGCCCTGCTTGCGGGCGGCACGCTCCCACGGGAGCATGACGAGTGCGGCGCACAGATTCGGCAGCGCGACGATCCACCCCGTCGTGGAGTTGGAGAAGTCGCCCATGCTCTTCACGATCGTGGGCAACCACATGCCGAGCCCGTACGCGCCGAACACCACACCGAAGAACAGCACGATCAGGGTCCACAGGCGTCCGTTGCTGAACACCTCGCGCAGGCGCAGACGCCCGTGCTTCTGCTCGGTCGCCGCTGTCTCGGCCGCCAGGGTGTCGTTGATCCACCGCTGCTCGGTCGGGTCGAGCCAGCGCGCATCCTGCGGACGGTCGGGCAGCCAGAAGAAGACGACGAAGGCGAGGAGTACAGCGGGGAGGCCCTGCAGGAGGAAGACCAGCTGCCAACCGTCCAGACCCCACATGCCGTGGAGCTCGAGCATCCAGCCGGAGAGGGGCGCGGCGACGGCGTTCGCGATCGGGTTCGACAGCACGAACACTGCGAGCACCTGGGTGCGGTACTGCCGCGGGAACCAGAGCGTGAGGTAGAGGAGCACGCCGGGGAAGAAGCCGGCCTCGGCGATGCCGAGCACGAACCGGGCGATCGCGAACTGGGTGGCATCCTGCACGAAGGCGGTGAGGGCGGCGACGAGTCCCCAGGAGACCATGATGCGGGCGATCCACTTACGGGCGCCGAAGCGCTCGAGCAGGAGGTTGCTGGGCACTTCGAACAGCAGGTACCCGATGAAGAAGATGCCGGCGGCGAACCCGAAGGCGGCCTCGGTGATCTGCAGTGCCGCCGTCATCTCCAGCTTGGCGAAGCCCGCGTTGTTGCGGTCCATGTAGGCGACGAGGTACAGCAACCCGAGGAACGGGCCCAGACGCCAGATCGCCTTCTTCATGGCGGAGGCTCCGACCTCCTCCGGTGTTCGCGTATCGGGTGCGGATGCGTTCCCGGCCATGGACAACTCCTTCGTCATCGTTCGAGTGGGCTTGCTATAGCATCTAGCAAATCCCTGGCCGTGTCCACTCATCCGGAAAATGCCATAGCATCGAGCGAACGAATTCGCGCCTCTCGACGAGACGGAACCGCGGATCGAGAAGGGCACCGAATGCGCAGCGTCTCGGATCAGAACATCGCCGAACAGGTCGCAGACGAGCTGCGCGCGGCCATCCACTCCGGAGAGCTCGCCCCCGGCGAGCGCCTGGTCGAGCGCAAGCTCGCCGACCGGCTCGGTGTCAGCCACATCCCGGTGCGCGAGGCCCTGACCCGGCTCGCCGAGGAGCGCCTGATCACCCGCGAGCCCCGCCGCGGCGCTCGTGTCGCCCAGCTGAGCGCGCAGGACCTGGAGGAGATCTCCAGCCTGCGGATCGTGCTGGAGCAGTTCATGGCGATCCGTGTGCAGGAGCGATGGAGCGAGGAATCCGCCGCCCGGCTCGGAGCCATCATCCAGGCGATGGCGGATGCGGCCCCCGGCGACATCGACGAGGTGCTGCGCCAGGACCGCCTCTTCCACGAGACGCTCGCCGATCTCGCCGAGCACCGCTTCCTCGACGAGCTGAGCGGACAGTTGCGCGGCCGGATCACCGGATTCCTGCATGCCGCCAACGCGGCCCTCGACCCCGCAGAGCAGGAGGAGCACGTGCGCAGCCACCAGCAGATCGTCGACGCCATCGCGAGCGGCGACCCCGAGCGGGCGCAGGCCGTGATCGCCGAGCATGTGACCAGGGCCGTCGAGCGCATCACCCCCACGGCCGAGTGATCCGCGCCGTGACCCCGCAGACGATCGTCCTCACCGGAGCCTCCGACGGGATCGGCGCAGCGGCCGCCCGCCAGCTCGCCTCCTCCCCGCATCGCCTCATCCTCGTCGGCCGGTCGGTCGAGAAGACCCGCGCCATCGCCGAGGAGACGGGCGCTGCGTGGTTCACCGCCGACTTCGCGCGCCTCGACGACGTGCGAGCACTGGCCGCGAAGATCAGCGATGCCGTCGGCGACAGCGGCATCCACGTGCTGGCGAACAACGCCGGCGGAATCTTCGGGGATCAGACCCCGACGGTCGACGGCTTCGAGAAGACCATGCAGGTCAACCACCTGGCGCCGTTCCTGCTCACGAACCTGCTGCTCCCCCACGTGCTGAAGGCCGAAGGCTCAGTCATCAACACCTCCAGCATCGCCCACCGCCTGTTCGGTCATCTCGACGTGGACGACCTCGACAACCGCCACCGCTTCAGCCCGAACAAGGCCTACGGCGATGCCAAGCTCGCGAACGTGCTGTTCGCCAAGAGCCTGCACACGAAGTTCCACGCCCAGGGGCTGAGCGCGGTCGCCTTCCACCCCGGCACCGTGCAGACGAACTTCGCGTCCGACTCGTCGAGCATCATGCGGCTGCTCTACCGCACCCCGCTCAAGCACCTCATGCTCATCGGTGCGGACAAGGGCGGTGCGACACTGCGCTGGTTCATCGAGGGAACCCCCGGTGAGACCTGGTTCTCCGGCGCCTACTACGACGAGCGCCAGCTGACCACGAAGATCAATCCGCAGGTGAACGACGCCGCCCTCGCCGAGGCCCTCTGGCAGCGCAGCGCCGAGCTCGTCGGCATCCCTGCCACGTAGCCCGAACGCATCGAACGGCCCCGGCTCGCCTGCCCGGTTCGCGTTCCCCGGTTCGTCTCCCCGGAGTGCGCACCTGTCGGGAGATCTCACGGATGTCGGACCGGAACAGGCTTACCGGTCCGACATCCGGACACTCTCCCGACGGATGCACCTCCCGACGGATGCACCTCCCGACGGATGCACCTCCCGACGGATGCTCCGCCCCGGAGGCCCGCGCCCGGGCGGCGCGTCAGACCACGAGGTTCGCGGTATCCACCACACGCGGGCCCGCGGCGGGGAAGGCCGTGCGGGTCACACCCGACTCGACGTTGCCGGTGTGCAGCAGCGTGGACGATGCGCCGAACGCGGCATCCGCCAGCTCGATCGCGCCGCCTTCGAAACGGTTGCCGACGGCGCGGTAGTGGGTCGCTCCCTTCGTGACCGCGACATGCGTGGCCGACCCCTCCGCACGGAAAGTGCTGTCGGACAGCGTCAGGTGCAGCTCGCCGTCGCCGGCGCGCGAGACACCGGTGCCGCCCTTGATCGCGACATCCGACCCCGCGATCTCGACCGCCTGCCGCTCCCCTCGTGCCGCGGCGATGCGGGCGTTGCGGAGCGTCGATCCCTCGAACCGCAGCCGCTCCGACGATGTCACGACCGGCGCCGCGTCGTCGGCGGCCATGAGCGTCGAGCCGCGGAACGTGACTGCTCCGGCCCCCGCGATCTTCATGCCGCCGACCCGGTCGAGCACGGTGTCGACGAACGTGACCGGCGTCTTCACCGTGGCGTTGGTGAGCTCCCCCGGTGCGACGAAGGTGAAGTGCGAATCGGCGATCACGGTCGGTCGCGCGGAGTTGTCCGAGGCCTGCGTGATCACGAGGGTGTCGGATGCCGTGCAGCCGCGCAGCTGCGCGCCGTCGGCGTTGATCCACAGCATGCCCGATCCCGCGAGCGACGGCTTGCCGATCACCTGCACGTCTTCGAGGGTGAGGTCGGTGATGCGCACGCGGGCGACGAACCACGAGCACACGTGCTTGCGCACCGTGATGCGCTTGGCCGCCGATCCCCAGGCCGCCCCCGAGTTCGCGAAGGTCATCAGCCCCGAGTTGCCGGTGTACGTGAGGTCGTGCTCGTACTGTCCGTGCGTGACGAACGGCCCCTGGTCGTCACCGTCGCCGTGGCAGTTCTCCACCAGGCAGTAGGCACTCGCGGTGAAGTCGTTCAGGTGCCGGGCGTTCGCGGTGTGGCAGTTGGCGACGTATCCGTAGAGGCAGTAGATCTGCTGCGTCAGGTAGCCGGCCCCACCCCAGGTGACCGACGTCGGGTTCTTCAGCGTGCAGCTCACGGTCGAGTAGTACGTGTTCCACCGGCGCTGGATCAGCGGCCAGAAGGTGCCGGTGCCGTCGATGTGGTCGACGTCGCAGCGCACCGCGTACTCGAAGGCCAACGGGTGCGAGCCCGTGTACTCGTCGGTCCCGGTGCCGAGGAACTTCAGGTTCGACACCGTCACGTCATGCACCGGAACGACGCGACGCCAGGTCATCGTGCGGTCTTTGCCGAGCGGCCAGCCGTTCTTGTAGTTGATGCGGATGTGCGTGCCATCGACGATCTGCGTGACCTGCACCAGCCGCTGCAGCTCGCGCTCCCAGCGGCCCGACAGCGCGTTCACCTCGGCGGCGTACCAGTCGCCGACCGCGAAGAACGAGGAGTCGGCGACCGGGAAGATGTCACCCAGGTCGGGAACCACCTCGCCGAGCTTCGCCTCCTGCAGGGCATCCGTCACCTCGCCGCGGAAGAACATGACCGCCGCGAAGGGGTCGTCCTTGCCCGCATTCTCGATGCCGACGGTCGTCATGAGGTGCCCGCCGAAGTCGAACGCGATGTTCGACCGCGAGAACCTGTGGCGACGCACGAAGTTGAGGGGGCTGTGCCCCTCGATGCGGTGGATACTCGCATCGTTCACCATGGCGTCGAGCGCGTCGTCGGCGTTGACGCTCGCATCCATGATCCCGAACATCCGGAAGTCCACGACCCCCTCGTGCACGAGCACCCATGCCCCGCCCTTCGGAGCGGCGAGCACGGTGCCGCCGTTCGCCGCCGGAGCGTTCTTCTTCACGAAGCGGTACAGCCCGCCGCCCCCGTCACCGGCCGCGGCGTACCCGGTCGTGCGGACCAGATCGCCGTCCTTGCCCTTGCGCGTGACGAGACCGGTCGCCGTGCCGCCGTTCGCCACAGACGAGGAGCCCGAGTTGCCCTGCGTGACGATCGGGCCGGCGGCCTGCGCGGGGGTCTGCGCGCTGACGGCCGCCACGCCGCCGATGGCTGCCGCTCCGAAACCGGCGAGCAGCATGCGTCTGCTGCGCAGAGCAGCGGTGTCGGTCTTCTCCTGCGGGGTCGTGCTCGTCTTCTGGGTCATGCTCATCCTCCTTGCGGCGTCATCGCCGCGGTCAGGCGTCCGGTCGTTCGGCCGGGCCGCATCATCCGATCGATCCCCAGTCCCCAGTGCTTTCTCCGAGCGGGTCGCTCAGAAGTAGTCGCCCGCCGTGAAGTGGCGGATGCCGCGCAGCCGCGCCTCACGCCGCAGCGGACGGATCATCCCGGTGCGGTCGTCCTGCCTCACGGCCGCGGGGGCGAAGGCGCGGAGTGCGCGATCCTCATCCTCGAGAGCGGGGACGGCGAGATCGCACGACGTCACCCCGGCGGATGCCCAGTCCGCGCCGATGGCAGAGAGCAGGTCATCGCGCGCAGCACCGCGCCCCGGAAGCACGGCACTCTCCAGGAGCATGCCGACGTCGCCGCGGCGCTCGGCGATCGCATAGCCGACGAGCGCCGATCCCTCGACCCGGAGGTACAGTGTCGCGCCCCTCATACGCACCTCGGCCATCGCCCGGTCGCGGTCGCCGCGCACCGGGGCCAGGACCACTCGACCTGCGCGCGAACGCTCGTAGACCTCCCGCAGTGGGCGGAGGCTCCCGAGCCCCACGGTCTCGCGCACGACCAGCCCCTCGGTCTCGGCCGACACGGGAGGGCTCCACGGCCCGACCAGGGTGCGCGGCATGGAGAAGGTCTCGAACCCGCTCGAGTGATACACCTCCGGGGTGCCGGTGAACAGCAGCGCCCAGTCGGCGTCGCGCCCGGCCTGCAACGTCGCGGTGACGAGCCTGCGGGCCAGGCCCTGTCCCCTGGAGCGCTCGGCGACCGCGACGCTGCCGATCGCCTGCACCTCGGCGATGCCGCCGTCGGATTCGCGCAGCCGCTTGGGCAGACCGTAGATCGACCCGCACAGGCCCTCATCGTCTTCGGCCACGATCGTGTGGGCGAACCGTTCGTCGTCGATGAGCCACTGGTCAGGCGTGAGCGCAGGGGTGAACGCGGTCGCCCACAGCGCGGTGAGCGCGGGCTCGTCCTCGACGCGCGCGGCCCGGATGCGCTGGTCGCTCATGCGTCGCCCCGCGCGATCTCGGCGGCACGGATGCTGTTCGCCACGACGCTCCGCGCCTCGTGCCAGGGCGCCACGGTCGCCCCCGCGGGCGCCGCATCGAGCAGCGCGCGGATCAGGCCGCGGAACCCGAGCTCGTCGTTCGCGTCCGCACCTCCCTCCGCACCGACATCGAGCGCGACCGAGCGGATGCCGGTGGTCGTCACCACATCCACCCCGTAGGCGTCCACACCGGGCGCGCCGGTGATCAGCACCTGCACCGGCACCTCGCGCTCCGCACCGGGCATTCGCACCATGCCCTCGACGCCGGCGGCATCCTCGGACGCCGTGGCCGATCCGTGGCGCGAGCGCGTCCAGCCCGATCCCGAGACGAGAGCAGCACCCGGCAGCAGCACGTCGAGCATCTCCCAGGCGTGCACCCCCACCGTCACCGCCGTGCCTCCGCCGCGCTTTGGGTCGTCCTGCCATGCGCGCTCCGGCAGCTGGAAGGCTGCATTGTCGTGCTGGGCGTGCACACGGAGCGCGAGCACATCGTGACCCGCGACCTCCTCGGCGAGAGCTCTGAGCGCAGGCGCGAAGCGGAGGACTGAGCTCGTGCCGACGGGGACGGAGGATGCCACGAGCGCGCGGTCGACCTCGACGAGCTGCGCAGCCGTCGCCGCCATCACCTTGTTCACGAAGACCGGAGCGGCTCCGCTGCCGAGCGCCTGCAGGAAGGGTCTGACCTCGTGCGGACGCGGTGTCGCGATGACGAGGTCGGGTCGGAGCGCCGCGAGCTCGCCGACCGAGGCCGCCGTGACCCCGCCGAAGCGTGCCGCGAACGCGCTCGCCGCTGCCGCATCCGCATCGTGCACCCCGACGACCTCGACGCCGAGCGCTCGGACGTTCGCGGCGTCGGTGTGCGGATGAGAGTGCGCGAGCCCGGCGAAGGCCACGCGCAGCGGCGTCCCGGTCATGCCATCGACGACAGCTGGTCGCGGGAGACGGTGTGTGCGAGGGAACGCCCCGCGGCGAAGGCCTCGACCTCGTCGGCGACGATCCGTCCCTGACGCCGTCGCCCCTGACTCGTGCCGGCCGCCCGATGCGGGGTCACCAGCGCGCCGGGCAGCGTCCGGAACGGACTGTCCGCGGCGAACGGCTCCTCGTCGAACACGTCGATCGCGGCGTTGAGCCTGCCGCGCTGCAGCTCCTCGATCAGCGCGGCCTCGTCGACCAGCCACGAGCGCGCGGTGTTCACGAGCCCCGCGCCGTCGCGCATCAGGGCGAGCTCGCGGCGACCGATGAGATGGTGGGTCTCGGGCAGCGTGGGAGCATGCACCGCGACGATCTGCGCGCGCCGCAGCGCCTCGTCGAGCGGCACGAGCTCGGCTCCGAGAGCCGTCGCCGCGTCGGCATCGATCGTCGGGTCGACCAGCAGCGCTTCGGCCCCGAGCGCACGGATCAGTTCGAGGTAGGCCCGCCCGGTGCGGGAGGCGCCGATCACGGCGATGGGTGTGCCGAGGATCTCGCGCTGCACGCCCACGGCATCCGCGTCGTACCAGCCGTCGCCGGAGCGCAGGGCGTTGTGCATCTCGGGCACCCGGTGCAGCAGCGCGAGCGTGAACGTCAGCGACACCTCGGCCACCGGCCGCGCCATACCCGCACCGGCCTGGGTGACCAGGATGCCGCGGTCGAACAGCTCGTCGGTCGCGAAGGGCTTGATCGTCGCACCGGTGTGCGCGATCAGTGCGAGCGCGGGCAGCGATGCCAGCACCGCGGCGTCGAACGGGCCGACGCCCCAGCTCGTGATGACGATGCGCGCCTCGGCGAGCTCCGCGTCCGCGAGGCGGTCGACACGCAGGAAGGTGCCCCCGAGACGAGCCGCGACCGCACGCAGGCGCTCCGCATCCTCGTCGGAGAAGAACTCCGTGAAGAGCTCTTCCGAGACGACCGCGACCACGGTCGGCACACTCCTCTGCGCGCTCATCTCAACCAGGCCTCGAGGTTCTCGGCGATGAAAGCGTCGTCGTTCAGGTCGGGGTAGGCGTGACGCACCCGCGCGATCTCCTCGGCCTGTCCTGGTGAGAGACCCTCCGCGGGGTCGAGGCACCAGACGCCGTCGAGCAGACCCTGCTGGCGCAGCATCTCGTGCACGCCGGCGATCACGCCGTCGAAGTCGTTGCCGGGATCGAACACGGCCTGGTTGACGTCGACCATGTCGGAGGCGACGAGACCGAGCTCGCGGTAGGCCTGCGCATCGCCGGCCATCGCCCGCTGCGCGCGTTCGAGGAGAGCGACGGCGGCGCGCGTGCCGACCGCCCACTGGCCGAGCAGCCCGCCGACGAAGCGCAGCGTGCGCGCACCCGAGGGCGAATCCACGTGGAATTCGGAGAGCAGGTCGGCCACGATCGCATCGTCGTTCCCGGTGTAGAGCGCGATCTCGTCGGCGCGGCCCGAGGCCGCGACGCCGCGCACCAGCTCGAGCGTGCGGTAGCGGTCGAAGGGGGCGGCTTTGACCGCGACGACGGCCGGGATCGAGGCGAACTCGCGCCAGAAGTCGCGGTCGAGCACGGGACCGCCGATCGCGGTCTGCAGGTAGAAGCCGACCACCGGCAGCACGTCGCCCACCGCCCGGGCGCGCTCCAGCAGGGCGCGCTCGTCGGCTCCGGCCACGCGAGGGCTCACCAGCACGGCGTCGTAGCCCAGGCCACGGGCGAGCTCGGCCTCGGCGACCGCCTGAGCCGTGCCACCGGCGACACCGGCGATGCGTACGACGTCGGCGCTCGCCCGCGCGTTGAGCTCTTCCGCGGCGAGCGCGAGCACGGGCTCGAACAGGGCGTGCTCCGGATCGCGGATCTCGAACTGGGTGGTGTGCACTCCCACGGCGATGCCCCCGGCACCGGCGTCGAGGTAGTAGCGGGTGAGGGCGCGCTGACGGCGTTCGTCGATGCGCCGATCGGCGGTGAGCGCGAGCGGATGCGCCGGGATCACGGCGCCGCGGGCGAGGGTCGCCGCAGCCTCCGGTCGCAGGGTGGGAACCGCCATCAGAACTTCCCGTCCCGCACGGCCCACTTGGTCGGCTTGGCGATCATCGGAAGGCCCTTCTCGATCCAGTCCGCCTGCAGCCCGATCAGCGTCTCGGCCGAGACGGACGGGTAGCCGAACAGGGCCATGCAGCGCCGGGCATCGCTGAGCAGCGCGGTGGGCTGGGGCTCGTCGACGACCGTGACCTCGCGGTCGAACAGGGTGCCGAATCGACGGGCGATCGACTCCACGCTCAGCAGCTCGGGGCCGGTGAGGTTGATCGCGAACGGGGCGGTCGAGGCGTGCACGAGGCTGCGCAACACGACCTCGTTCGCATACCCCTGCCAGATCACGTTGACGTTGGCCGTCGCGACCGACACGGGCTGGCCCGCATGCACGGCGCTGCCGATGTCGGCGAGCACCCCGTAGCGCAGGTCGACGGCGTAGTTGAGGCGGATGATCGCGACCTTCGTGCCACGCTCCTGGGCGCCGAACTCGAAGACCCGCTCGCGCCCGAGGCACGACTGCGCGTACTCGCCGATCGGTGCGGGCTGCACCTCTTCGGATGCACCGCCGGAGGACGCGGGCAGGAACGGGTAGACGTTGCCCGTCGAGAGCACCGAGATGGCACTGTCGCGGTAGCGGCGGGCTACCCGATCGGGCAGGGCGGCGTTGACCTCCCACGCCCACGAGGCGTTGGTCGCGGCTCCGAACTTCGCCCCGACCATGAACACCACGTTGGGGGCGTCCGGCAGCGATGCGAAGTCGTCGTTCTCGATCAGGTCGAACGGGACGACCTTCACCCCCGCGGTCTCCAGACGCTCGCGGATCGCCGCGTCACCGAAGCGGGAGACGGCGTAGACCGCGTCGCCCTGGCGCCCGGCGGCATCCATCCCGCGGCGCGCGAGCATGGCCAGCGTCGGGCCCATCTTGCCCCCGGCGCCGAGGATCACGAGGTCGCCCGCACCCCGTGCGAGGTCGTCGATCAGGCCGGCGCTCGGAGTGGCGAGCGCCTCCTCGAGCTCCGCCTCGGAAGTGAACTGGTGCTGAGTCATGTGGTGCTTTCCCTTCTTCTCAGCCCTTGATACCCGTACCGGCCACGCCCTCCTGCACGTACCGCTGAGCGATGAGGTACGCGAGGAAGATGGGCAGCAGCGCCACGACGGATCCGGCGAGCATGGTGCTCAGCGGGACGTTCTGCTGCTGCAGCGACGAGATGCCGACGGTGAGTGTGAACATCGCGTTGGACTTCGCGATGATGAGCGGCCACAGGAAGTCGTTCCAGTGCCACAGGAAGACGAAGATGCCCAGCGTCGCCAGGATCGGCTTGCACAGCGGGAGCACGATCCGCAGGAAGATGCGGAACTCCCCCGCGCCGTCGATGCGGGCGGCCTCGAACAGCTCATCCGGCAGTCCCTGGATGAACTGCCGCATCAGGAAGACGGCCTGCGCGTTCGCGAGCGACGGCAGGATCAGACCCCAGTACGTGTCGACGCCGCCGAGGTTGGCCATGAGGATGAACGTCGGGATGAGGGTGACGTGGAACGGCACCATGACCATCGCCAGGAACGACCAGAACATCACCTCCTTGCCGCGGAAGCGCTTCTTCGCGAAGGCATAGCCGGCAAGTGCCGAGAGGAACAGCACGGCGACGACCGAGACGAGGGAGTAGATGAGCGTGTTGCCGAGCCAGCCGAGGATGTTCTGTCCCGCGAGCACCTGCTCGTAGGCCTCGAACGAGATGTCCTGGAAGGGCAGCAGGGAACCCGGGAGCTCGACGACCATGCCGGGCTTCAGGCTCAGCACGACCATCGCGTAGAACGGGAAGAAGCTGAGGATGCCGGCCAGGCTCAGCCAGATCCACCGGCCGACGATTCCCCATCCGGTGGGCTGGAGCGCACGGTAGGCGCGACGCTGCTTCGTCGACATCTTCGGCGGCGTCGCCGGTGCCTGGGTCGGAGGCTGCAACAGAGCGGTCATTTCTGCTTTCCGATCACCAGGCGCTGGATGAGCGCGACGACGAGGGTCATGATGAACAGGGCCACACCGATCGCGGCCGCGTAGCCGTAGTCGAAGTAGCGGAAGCCCTGGTCGTAGAGCATGTACACGAGCGAGTAGCTGGCGTTCGCCGGCCCGCCCTGGGTCATCACGTAGATGACGTCGAACACCTGGAAGGCGGCGGTCGTCTCGATCACCGCGAGGAAGAAGAAGGTCGGACGCAGCACCGGGAGGATGATGTACCGGAAGCGCTGCCAGGCGTTGGCGCCGTCGACCAGCGCCGCCTCCTCGAGCTCGCGGGGAACGTCCTGCAGCGCGGCGATGAGGATCATCATCCCGTAGCCGAAGCGCGACCAGACACCGACGACGACGATCGCGGGGATCACGAGCACGGTGCTGCCGAGCCATGATCCGCCGAGCCCCAGCGGCGCCATCAGCGCCGACCACGGACCGTTCGCGGAGAAGATCCAGACGAAGATCGACCCGGCCAGCACGAGAGAGGTGATGACGGGGAGGAAGAAGATCGAGCGGAAGAAGCGCGCGCCCCGGAAGGCCCGGCGCACACCCAGTGCCATCACGGTGGACAGCACGAGCGCGATCGGCACGGCGCACACCGTGTAGATGAGGGTGGTGCCCATCGCCCGCCAGAACAGCGGATCGGCGATCATGCGCTGGAAGTGGTCGAGACCACGCCACGAGATCTCACCCGTGATGTCGTAGTCGAAGAAGCTCAGGGCCACGCCGGCGATGCTCGGGCCGAAGCGGAAGGCGATGAACAGGAGGAAGGCGGGGAGCACGAACAGGAACGCGATCCGCGCCTCTCGTCGTGCGAGCACCCGGGTGACCCGCCCTGCGGGCCTCTTCGCCGTGGTTGCCGTCGTCATCAGTGATACCTCACGTGGGGGGAGTGAAGGGGTGCGGGGGCATGCGGAGTTCGGGCTCCGCATGCCCCCGATCGTGTTACTTCTTGATCAGCGGTGCCGCGGCTGTCGCGGCATCCTTCAGCGCAGCCTCCGGGGTCTTGTCCCCGAGGAGGGCTGCCTGGATCTCCGGCGCGAGCACGCCCATGAGCGCGCGGGACGAGGCGTTGAGCTCGCCCACCGTGGTGTCGGGGACGTACTTCTCGACCTCGCCGAGCAGCGGGTCGTCCGCGTACAGCGGGGCGGTGGTGCTGAGCGCCGAGAAGTAGCCGGCCGCCTTGAGGTACGGCTCGACCACGTCGGCGCCGGTGGCGTACTCGACGAACTTCGCCGCAGCGTCCTGCGCCTTGGAGCCCTTGAGCACCGAGAGCGATCCGACGGTGCCGTAGGCCACGGACTCCTTCTCGGTCAGCGGCGCCATCACCTTGACGTTCTCCTCGCCCCAGAAGGGCACGACCTCGTTGACCGCGTTGTTCCACGTGCACGCGACCTTGCCCTGGGCGACGGCGGTCTGCTCGAGCGGGACGTTGGTGGTGAGCGCCTCGGGGTCGAGAGCGCCCGCCTCGGCCAGGTCGGTGAGGAAGGTGAGCGCCTGCACGCCCTCCTTGCTGTCGAACCCGACGTCGCCGTCCTTCGTGTAGACCTCGCCACCGGCCTGCCACAGCAGCGGGTAGTACGTGAGGTTGAGGGTGTTCTCCGCGGATGCCGGGTAGTTCAGGGCGTACATGCCCTTCTCCGTGAAGGCGGGGGCCATCGCGGTGACGTCGTCCCAGGTCTCGGGGTACTCGGTGACGCCCGCGGCCTCGAACGCAGCGGCGTTGCAGATGAGGGGCTGGGCGCTGGTGAGGATCGGAGCCCCGAGGATGTCTCCGTCGAGCGTGACCGACTTCTTCACGTTCGGCAGCAGATCATCCTGGCGCTCGGTGCTCAACAGATCATTGAGCGGGGCGATCGACTTCTGGTACGCCGCGAGCTGGTCGGGGATGAGGTAGACGACGTCGGGGCCCTTGCCGGCCGCGATCGCGGTCTGGAGAGCCTCGTCGCGGTTCGCCCACGGGAAGATCTCGTACTTCACGTTGATGTTCTCGTTCTGCTTCTCGAAGTCGGCGATCGTCGAGTCCCAGAAGTCCTTGTGCACCGCCTCGTCGGCGATGACCGGGTAGAGCCAGACCGTGATGTCCTGCTCACCCTCTGCGGTGTTGCCTCCGCCGGCCGAACATCCGGCCAACAGGGTGGCGGCCGCGAATCCCGCGA
Organism: Microbacterium sp. DWRC1-3; assembly: GCF_049896645.1. Lineage (NCBI taxonomy): Bacteria > Bacillati > Actinomycetota > Actinomycetes > Micrococcales > Microbacteriaceae > Microbacterium > Microbacterium sp. DWRC1-3. The sequence continues at coordinate 2,557,277 of NZ_JAFCUS010000001.1, read as the reverse complement.
CGACGCCGGTGATCTTGCTGACGCGCATGGTGCTCCTTTGCTTATACCGTGCTGAGTACGGTTCATTATGACACTGCAATGGGATAATTCGTCAAGTACAAGTTCTCAGACCCGTGTTTCAGCCGTGTTTCCCGTTCGAGAACATCAAAGCTTGATCTGAGAATTGGGTGTGCTAATTTGATCGCACCCGACGACGGAGAAGAAGGAAGGACCGCACATGGCCGTGACCAGTCCGCTCTCGATCGTTGCGCGATCCGCTCTGCAGCTGCGCGATGTCGGGCCCGCGACCGTGAACGACCTGTCTCGTTCGCTCGAGATCTCGCGCACCTCGGTCGAGAACGCCGTGACCGTCCTGGCCGAGTCCGGGCTGATCGTCGACGCTCCTGCCCAGAACGGCGGCGGCGCCGGACGCCCCGCCCGCCGCTACTCCTTCCACGGCGCCGCGGGCACCGTGGTGGGGGTCGACATCGGGGTCGCGAGCGTGCGCGTGGTGCTCGCCGACCTGTCCGGACTCGTGATCGCGCAGCGCAGCTACTCCGGTGTGGCCGCGCAGCCCGACGGCGCCTCCAAGCTCGCCGCCGTGATCGACGATGTGCGCCGCACCCTCTCCGCCGTCTCCATCCCCGCCTCGAAGGTGCGCGCGGTCGGCGTCTCGCTCCCCGGCATCGTCGATGATGCGGGGCGCGTGACCACCTCCGTCGTCATCCCCGAATGGTCGGGCATCGACATCGGCTCCCAGCTGCGGCAGGCCTTCGGCTGTCCGGTCGCCGTCGACAACGGCGTGCGCCTCGCAGCTGTCGCGGAACACCACCTCGGTGTCGCGCAGCTGGTCGACGACGTGATCTACCTCTCGGTCGGCAACCGCATCGCGATGGGACTGATCCTCGGCGGACGCCCGCGGCGCGGCATCCACAACGCCGCCGGCGACATCGGCCGGCTCGCCTTCCGGGGGCTGAACACCGAGACGGGTCAGATCTCGTGGCGCACGGCGCCGACCGCGGCCGAGGTGTTCGCGAAAGCACGCGGGGGCGATGAGGCCGCCCAGCAGGAGCTCGACGGCTTCATCGACGAACTCGCCCACGGGATCGCCACCCTGACCATGACGGTCGACCCGGCCATGATCGTGATCGGCGGCGGACTGTCCGCAGCGCACGAGCAGCTGCTCGACCCGCTTCGGGCCGCCCTGCCCGGCCACCTCGGCCTGCCGTTCCAGGTGCCGATCGCCGAAGCGCGACTGGGCGCCGAGGCCGCCGCGCACGGAGCGGTCGTGCACGCGTTCCAGCGCCACGCCGCCGAGATCTACGGCATCGAGGACATGCCGGCCCCGCCGATCACCCCGCTGCCGATCGAGGCGGCCGGCACCGACGACACCACCGTCGAGAACACCGAGGAGAAGCAGTGAGCACGTTGAAGGTCGGACTCGTCGGCGCCGGGGGAATCTCCCGCGTGCACGCCGACGCCTGGCGGGCGCTCGGCGCCGAGGGGTACGTCACCTCTCTCGTGGGAGCCGAGGCGATCGCCGAGGAGTACGGATTCGAGCTGGTCCCCGATGTCGACACGCTCATCGGTCTGGTCGACATCGTCGACATCGTGACCCCGAGCAGCACCCACGCCGACTTCGCGCAGCGGGCCATCGCGCGCGGACTCGACGTGATCTGCGAGAAGCCGCTCGCGGCGACCGCCGAGGCCGCTGCGACCATCGCCCGCGCCGCAGAAGAGGCCGGTGTGCGGCTCTTCCCTGCCCACGTCGTGCGATACATGGGCGAGTACGCCCAGATCAAGGCGGGCATCGACGCCGGTCGCATCGGCACGCTCGCCGTGCAGCGGTTCAGCCGCGCAGGTTCCGCCCCGCAGACCCCGTGGTTCTTCTCGGAGAGCGCCGGTGGCGGCGTGATCCGCGACCTGATGATCCACGACATCGACCAGGCGGTCTGGTTCGCCGGTCCCGTCGCGACGGTCTATGCGGTGCAGAGCCCGCCGACGGTCGATGACCGCGTGCCCGCCCCCGTGACCTCGCATGTCGTGCTGACGCACCGCAACGGCGTGATCAGCCACATCCACGGCAGTTGGGTCGCGCCGGGCATGCCCTTCCGCACGAGCGTCGAGGTCGCAGGTTCCGAGGGACGCCTGCGCTACGACAGCGCCGAGGACAACGCGCTGCGCACCGACGCCGTGCTCCCCGAGGGTGACACCGACTATCTGCCGCCGATGTCTCCGCAGGAGAGTCCGTACTACGCCGAGATCGCCGACTTCGTCGCCGCTGTGCGCGAGGGCCGTGACGCGAGGGTCAGCCCCGCCGACGGCATCGAGGCCGTGGCCGTGGCCGAGGCCGCGTACGCCTCGATCGCCGTCGGAGCCCCGATCACCCTGCCCGAACGCTCCGCCGCCGACGCCGAGGAGGCCGCCCGATGAACACTCCCGTCCCGCTGCGGATCGCCGTGCTCTCGTTCGCGCACACGCACTCGCTCAGCTACGTGCACGCGCTGAAAGCGATGCCGGGCGTCGAGCTGGTCGCCGCCGATCCCGACGGCGCCGCGGCTGCCGACGACGCGCTCCGGGGCGCGGCCCTGGCCGCCGAGCTCGGCGTCGCGTACGTCGACACCTACGACGAGGCCTTCGCCTGGAAGCCCGACGCCGTGGTGATCGCCGCCGAGAACTCCCGCCACCGCGCCCTCGTCGAGCGCGCGGCCGCTGCCGGGGTGCACGTGCTGTGCGAGAAGCCGCTGGCCACCACGGTCGAGGATGCCGCCGCGATGCAGGAGGCCTGCGAGCGTGCCGGCGTGATCCTCATGGTCGCCTACCCTGTGCGCTTCGCGCCGAGCGTGCGCGACGCGATCACCGAGCTGCGCAGCGGTCGCCTCGGGAAGGTCCTCGGCGTCACCGGCATCAACAACGGGAAGCTCCCGCAGGACCGCGCCTGGTTCACCGATCCGGAACTGGCCGGAGGCGGCGCGCTCGTCGACCATGTCGTGCACTGCGCCGACCTGCTCGACGAGCTCCTGGGCGAGCGGGCCCAGTCGGTGCGCGCCGTGTCGAACAGCATCCTGCACGCCGAGCGCGAGCTCGAGGTCGAGACCGGCGGACTCGTCTCGATCCGGTACCCGAGCGGCGTCATCGCCACGATCGACTGCTCCTGGAGCTGGCCGATGAGCTCGGCCACCTGGGGAGGGCTGACCCTCCAGGTCGTCGCCGAGCGCGGCACCGTCACCGTCAGCCCCTTCGCCAAGGGCGTCGCCGGGCATGATGCGCACGGCGAGACCTGGAGCCCGGTGGGCGCCGACCTCGACGCGCTGCTGCTCGACGAGTTCGTGCACGCCGTGCGCGAGGGTCGGCAGCCGCAGCCCGACGCCGGCGTGGGCATCCGCACGGTCGAGATCGCCACGGCCGCCCAGGCCTCTGCGGCTCGCGGCGGCGAGGTCGTCACGCTCGCCTAAGTGTAGACAGATCGATTGCCTGAGGCGCCCCACAAATCTCAAGGAATCTGAGATCAAGACTCGTCTTCCAGATCTCACCGAGGGAAAGAAGAAGGTCCGTCGCGATCGCGGCGAATGAGTCCTTCAGCGGTGGATGGATTCAGTTTCGCGAACTGTCAGGATGAGTCAGTCGGCCGCTGCAATTCGGAGACCACAGCGAAGCACCAGAAGGTCACGACGATCGCGGCGAGAACAGCTATGCCCGCAACGACCCATGGGCTTGAGGAGATCGCCTCGTCCGTCAGCAGAAGGACGATCAACGCCGCCTCGGCCAGGGCTAGAACACCCAGGACGACGCGGGACAATCCCCTCGACTGGCCAGGACGCGGCATCAGCCCAATGGTTGACACAAGCAGGACGACAACCAAGATCACAGCCGTCATATGAGCCCCTCGAACGCCTTGTGGGTCCAGGGGAGCCGCCTCGCTCCACCTGGACCCACGCTACCAACTAGTTGGGAACGCAGAAGTACCCGTTCCTCACGATAGATGGGGCGAAAGGCAAAACGCCAGTGACCCAGGTGTGGCCAAAGTAGACACCCCGATTGTTCCAGTTGCAGGCGTTGATCGCAGCTGCACCGAAAGCAAGCAGCGCCCCAGCGAGAGCAATGACGTTCGTGGTCAACGTGCCAACCGCGGGGATGAGCGCAGTGATCCGGCTCGCCAAGAGAGCCGCGCTAGACCCGCCCAGAAGCAGCTTGGTGATCTGGCTGACCACCGTGTTGCTTGCGTACACATTCCATCCCCACCAGAACGTCGGGTCGGCGACAACCGGATAGCTGGTCCCGGGCCCATGCTCCACGTACTGGATCAGTTCGTTGCCAACGACTTCGTACCGAGTCTCGATCTCCGAACCATCTGCATCAGCCGCCCACGGAGCTCCCACATAGCCCACTTCAGCCGTGAAGGACACTTCATTGCCTTCTTCGTCAAGCCCGGTTGCCGTCCTTGACAGCGTGGCGGACCCATCTTCATTAAGGGTGATATCCAGATCCTCAGGCAGCTCGTAGGCGAAGGAAGTAGGTGCACTCGGCCCGTCGATAACTGTGCTCAGCCGAAGACCACCCTCAAGTGTCTGGACGACCGCTTGCACGCCGTCCCCATCAGCTACCACACTCCCGTCATCTGCAACCTCAGTTGCGGCCCCCTGAACAGGCTCCGGGAGACCAACGCTGATCCCAGTCAGGGCTCCCGCCCAATGCCCCGTTGGGGAAACATCAATGGGCATATCGACTGTACGCGGCACGGTGATCTGCGCTGCTTCAGAATCAGCGACAAACACTCCGTCACGAGCCTCGGGCGCAATAATCTCAGCATCTTCGGCGAGGGGGTGATTCTCCACCGCCGCGGCAACGGACTGAGCCGCATCCTCCGCTAAGTCGTCCTCGGCGGCAATAGCGGGAGTTCCCGCCAATACCAGAGAGACGGTTGTCAGCGCTACCAGAGCAACCTTGATCTTCTTCATCTCACATCCATTCAGTTCTAGCCGGCCGCTGCGCAGACAGCGCAACATCAAGACGGTGCAGCAAAAGTACCGACCACCGCAGGCCTACCGCTGTAGGCTTTTTGGGGGACAAGCTCATGGCCACCGGCCGGTTCGACGAAGGTCCATCAAACGTGCACAAAGGTCGCCATAGAGGTGTCGGGCCGCGCGACGGCAGATTTCCGGTGACAGTTACGACGCCGCCCTCGCTGCGTCGAGACTCCCTGCGCTCACGCGTTGACCTTCCGGTCCGCTTCGCACGTCCTTCCTCGCAGCCGTCGGCGGCGTCATCCGCCCACTGACGAATCCGCCCACGGTGCTCTCTGCCGCCGTGCCCCTGCGAGAACGGAGCCGCATCATGGCGCTCATCGACAACGGCGTGTACGTCCACGGACGTCGCGTGGAGACCCCCAAGAACCTGGACGAGACCTACCGGCTGCTGGATGCCGCCGGCGGAATCGCCTGGATCGGCCTGTACCGACCCAGCCCCGAGGAAGTGGCGTCCGTCGCTCGCGAGTTCGACCTGCATCCGCTCGCCGTCGAGGATGCGCTCTCCGGGCACCAGCGCTCGAAGGTGGAGCGCTACGGCGACACCCTGTTCGCCGTACTGCACCACCCGGAGCGCGAGCACAACAGCTGTCGCGCTTCCCTCAGCGACCCAGCGAGTGACTGCTTCGTTCACGGTGATTCCCCCATCAAAGTCACGTAGTCGGTGCGGCCGCGTAAGCTCAAGGGGCAGCACGAGTCACGCGGTCGGAGATGCCTTCCGGTACTGCACGTCCATTTGTGAGACCCAACGGGTCTCACAAATGACGCAGGCCAGTCCGATCCGGAACTGGCCGGAGGCGGCGCGCTGGTCGACCACGTCGTGCACTGCGCCGACCTGCTCGACGAGCTCCTGGGCGAGCGGGCCCAGTCGGTGCGCGCCGTGTCCAACAGCATCCTGCACGCCGAGCGCGAGCTCGAGGTCGAGACCGGCGGAATCGTCTCGATCCGGTACCCGAGCGGCGTCATCGCCACGATCGACTGCTCCTGGAGCTGGCCGATGAGCTCGGCCACCTGGGGCGGGCTGACCCTCCAGGTCGTCGCCGAGCGTGGCACCGTCACCGTCAGCCCCTTCGCCAAGGGCGTCGCCGGGCATGATGCGCACGGCGAGACCTGGAGCCCGGTGGGCGCCGACCTCGACGCGCTGCTGCTCGACGAGTTCGTGCACGCCGTACGCGAGGGCCGGCAGCCGCAGCCCGACGCCGGCGTGGGCATCCGCACGGTCGAGATCGCCACGGCCGCTCAGGCCTCTGCCTCCCGCGGTGGCGAGGTCATCACGCTCTGAGCTCGCTCCGGGCGGGAAGGCGCGACGGGCCGGACACCCGACTCCCAGCAGACAGGGGTATGCTGACCCGTTGGGTCGTCCGACCCCGAAGAGTCCCGAAAGGCGGTGATGGCGATGTCCGGTGATAGTTACGACGCCGCCTTCGCTGCGTCGAGACTCCCTGCGTTCACGCGTTGACCTTCCGGTCCGCTTTCGCACGTCCTTCCTCGCAGCCGTCGGCGGCGTCATCCGCCCCTGACGAATCCGCGCACGGTGCTCTCTGCCGCCGTGCCCCTGCGAGAACGGAGCCGCATCATGGCGCTCATCGACAACGGCGTGTACGTCCACGGACGTCGCGTGGAGACCCCCAAGAACCTGGACGAGACCTACCGGCTGCTGGATGCGGCCGGCGGGATCGCCTGGATCGGCCTGTACCGGCCCAGCCCCGAGGAAGTGGCGTCCGTCGCTCGCGAGTTCGACCTGCATCCGCTCGCCGTCGAGGATGCGCTCTCCGGGCACCAGCGCTCGAAGGTGGAGCGCTACGGCGACACCCTGTTCGCCGTGCTGCGCCCCGCGCGCTACCGCGATGAGCAGGAGTCGATCGAGTTCGGCGAGCTGCACCTGTTCGTCGGCCCCGACTTCGTGGTGACGATCCGGCATGCCGAGTCGCCCAACCTCGCCGCCGTGCGCGCCCGCATGGAGGCGAACCCCGCGCTGCTCGCGATGGGCCCCGAGGCCGTGCTGTACGCGATCCTCGACGAGGTCGTCGACGGGTACGAGCCGATCGTGGCGGGGCTCCTCAACGACATCGACGAGATCGAGGACCAGCTCTTCGGCGACGGCGACGACGACAGCGCTCTCTCCCGCCGCATCTACGAGCTGTCCCGCGAGGTCATCAACTTCCAGCGCGCCGTGCACCCCCTGAACGGGATGCTGGAGTGGCTGCGCCGCGGTTCCGAGAAGTACCGCATCGACGAGGAGCTGCAGCGCTCCCTGCGTGACGTGCTCGACCACACGATCCGCGTGAACGAGAAGATCGACTCCTTCCGCGCGATCCTCGAGAACGCGCTGACCGTGCACTCCGCGCTCGTCGCCCGCCGGCAGACCGAGGCCGGGCTCGCGCAGAACGACGAGATCAAGAAGATCTCCTCCTGGGCCGCGATCATCTTCGCGCCGACGCTGGTCGGCACGGTGTACGGCATGAACTTCGATGTGATGCCCGAGCTGCACTGGGCGTTCGGCTACCCGATGGCCATCGGTGCGATGGTCGCCTTCGCCGTCGGTCTGTTCGGGGTGTTCAAGTACAAGAAGTGGCTCTGATCGCCAGGGCGGAGTCCGTCGTGGGGTTCGTCACCGCCGCACGGAAACGGCGGTGACGGCCTGCTGCTTCCGGCAGCAGACCTGATGGAGACTGGGTTCACGCAGAGGGATTCCGAGGGGTTGTCAGTGATCACCGCCACGTACAGGCAGCAGTACATGAAGGCCTATGCCGACGACAGCGCGAAGGGTCGAGGCCACTACCGGGATGTGACCGCGTATCTGGATGCCTGCCGCAAGATCTTCGACGACTACTGCGACGGCAAGCCGGCAGATCAACAGGTCCACACGTGGCGCGGGCTGCTGCGGGTGCCGTGGAAGCTGGCCGCGCACGACGCGCTTCTGGCTGAGGACATGCCTGCCCTGAACGATTCCCTGTTCCACTTCGCCGTCGCCGAGGGCTGCCGGAACTGGACCGGTTCCACCCCCGACTACGCCTACCCCACGGTCAAACGCGTCTTGGCGGCGGGGATGTTCGATCGCGTGCCGCTTCTGCTGCCCGAGGAGTTCCTGGACCGCGGCACGTGGGCACCCATGGCCTCCGTGGTCATGGTCCTCTGGCACGGGCGTGAAGACCTCGCACCGTCGGTGCGGGTGCGCGCTCACCGCCACCTGGAGCGAAAGCAGCCGAAGCTGTACGAGGCGGAGTTGAGGTACCTGCTCGCGCTGCTCGACGAAGACCCGGAGGAGGCTTCCACGCAGCTGAACAACTACGTCAACGCGGTCTCGCGTGTCTCCGAATCGGGCGTCGGAGCGTTGGAGAAGCTGTTCTGGCCCTTCGCCCACGGACTGTACAACCTGGCGTGGAAGGTCTGGCCGGAAGACCGGGCCCGTTCGATCCGGCTCCCCGAGCACGAGCGCTTCTGCGACGACCTGGCTCTCTGGCAGAGCGAGAACGGCTTCCCGGCCGGCACCGTGCGCATCAGCTACCCCGAGCCGCTCGGGCTCGTCAACACACTGCTGGCCATCACCCCGCCGCCGCTGCATCTGCTCCCCCACGAGGATGCGTTCGACGAGGCCCGGTATCGCGCCGAGCTGACCGCGGCGGTCCTCGCCTCGCACGGCCGGAGCTGAGCGACGCGGGCGCACCGTCGTTCCCCATCACGAAGCGGGCGCGATCGGCAGCATCACTCGAGTGGCTCGCCCGTGCTGGCGAACCGAGGATCGTTCCGTCTGGCGAAGCTCCGGGCGCTCTGCGCCGACAGGGCGAGCAGGACGAGGATGTCGAGGGCGACGCTGGCGAGCGAGGTCTGGAACGTGACGGGGATCCCGGCGTTCCACCAGTCCAAGAAGACGACGATGATGCTGAGCGAGGCGAAGCTCATCGCCACGATGCGGGCCCAGTTCGCCCCCGCGAAGACGAGGCCGGCGAGCACGCCGTAGAACACGTACCAGACGCCGAGCGCGCTCAAACCGATGACGAGGAGGAGATCGGCGACGTCTGCGGGCACCAGCAGGCCACCATCGGCGGAGGCGAAGACATCCTCCCTGATCGCGCTCCAGTTCAGCACGTAGATGAGGATCGAGATGAACCCCCAGATCACGCGGAGCGACATCAGCACGGCACCGAGCCCGGTGGCCAGCGGACGCCTCACGACAGCCCCCGCAGCTCAGTGACCGGCGCCTGGTCGTCGGGCTCCGTCATGGCGGCTGTCGGCTGCGCCTTCGTGACGTGGCGGAGATCGATGACCGGCAGGTCGCCGTCGGTGTGGATGCTGTCACCACCCCCGTTTCGGGAGTGATAGCCCGTGGAGAAGTCGCGGATGATGACGATGCGCACCCCGGCGTGGGCGTCCCGCAGCGTGCGGACGATGTGATCGCGTTCGATGTCGATGTCCGCATCGATCTTGTGCGTGACCTGCAGGGTGAACAGCGAGAACCCGACAGCGCGGTCGAAGGTGCCGGCGGCCACCCAGTCCACGCGGTGCCCGCCGGGCAGCATCCACCCCTCGGGACAGCGCCAGAACCTCACGTGGTGCCGCTTGGCCGGGTTGCCCTCGACCTCCTGCTGATACGCGAGATCCTGTCGACGACCGAACAGGAAGAGCGGGCTGACGGGCGCCTCGTCGTAGCTGCGCCGCAGCACGGTCGACTGCACGATGCGCCAGGTCGACGCGGCGGTGATCTCGTCGGCGCGCGTCCATCCGGCCTCGGCCATGCATCGGGTGAGCTGCTCCTGCGTGCCCAGGACAGCGAGGTTCACCGGATCGCCGAGCAGGCCGTCGCTGGTTCGGGCGCGCCCGATGAAGTAGCTGGGCACGTAGATGCGCGTGAGGATGGAGTGCAGTCTCGGCAGCACGAGGTAGGCGAGGAGCAGCCAGAAAGCGATCGCGAAGGCGATGGCCCACCAGCCCCACGAGAACGCCTCGGTGATGAGGAGGTAGGCGAGCCAGATCGCGGCGACACCGGCGAAGACGAAGAAGGCATCGTCGAGAGCCGCGTTGACGGAGAACCGCCGACGCTGCACCAGAGGATCCCGCCTCTTGACTGGTTCCGCCATGTCCACATCCTAGGAAGTGCCCGCACCGGTGAGAAGACGCTGATCGCGCACCGCTCGACGCCTCTGTTCAGCGCGTCCGGGATTCCGTCATGGCCAGGGCATCGGCGGCGCGCACGAGCGCGAGATGGGAGAACGCCTGCGGGGTGTTGCCGAGCTGCCGCTGCGCCACCGGGTCGTACTCCTCGGAGAGCATCCCCACGTCGTTCGCCAGCCCGCACAACCTCTCCATGAGCGCGGCCGCCTCCCCGCGCCGTCCGGTCAGGGCATACTGCTCGACGAGCCAGAACGAGCAGGCGAGGAACGCACCCTCGGTTCCGGAGAGTCCATCCACTCCCGTCGCGGTGCGATACCGACGCACCAGCCCGCCCGACATCAGCGTCTGCTCGATGCGCTCGACCGTCGCCAGCATCCGCGGGTCGTCCGGTGGGCAGTAGCCCACCTGCGGAAGGAGCAGCAGCGAGGCGTCGACCTCGGTCGTCGCGTAGTGCTGCACGAAGTGGCCGTCGACGACGCCGTCGCGATCGATCTCCTCGCGCATCCGATCGCGCAGCCCACGCCAGCGCTCCACGGGGCCTTCGAGGCCGTACTCCTCGACCGCGAGCACCGCGCGGTCGAACGCCGCCCACATCATCACCCGAGAGTGGGTGAAGAGACGGGGCTCACCACGGATCTCCCACAGCCCCTGATCGGGGCGATCGAGCTGCTCGGAGGCGAACCGCAGCAGCTCGCGCTCCAACGGCCAGGAGAAGCCCGACTCGTTGAGCCCCGCCGCCCGCGCCGCCGACAGCGTCACGAGCACCTCGCCGACGACATCCGCCTGATACTGGTCCGCCGCGCCGTTGCCGATCCGCACCGGCGTCGACCCCTCGTATCCGGGGAGATTCGGCAGAGCCCGCTCCGGAAGGTCTCGCTCGCCCGCCGGGCCGTACATGATCTGGAGATCGGCGGGGTCTCCGGCGACGGCCCGCAGCAACCATTCCCGCCACTGCCCGGCCACGCCGAGGAAGCCGTGGGCGAGCAGCGCCTCGAGCGTGAGGGCGGCATCGCGCAGCCAGACGTAGCGGTAGTCCCAGTTGCGCACACCCCCGATCTCCTCGGGCAGCGCCATCGTCGCTGCGGCGGCGATACCGCCGGTCTCGTGGTTGGTCAGCGCCCGCAGGATCAGCAGCGACCTGACCACCTCGTCGCGGTGCGGACCATCGTGCGAGATCCGATCCGCCCAGTCCTGCCACCAGGCCTTGGTGTCGCCGAGCTCCTTCTCCACCTCGAGCACCGGCGGGACCTCGAGGTGCGAGGGGAACCAGGTCAGCTGCAGGTCGCGCACCTCTCCGGCGGCCACCGTCAGCTCACCCCGGTGCTGATGGTCGATCGGCTTCAGGGGTGCACCGCGCAACGCGACGGCATCGGGTCCGCCCATCGCGACCAGACACGGCTCGCCGGGCGATCCGACCTGACGCACCCACGGCATGACCCTGGCGTAGTCGAAGCGGATGCTCAGTCGCTGCTCGAAGCGCATCGACCCCTGCACGCCGACGACCCTGCGGATCAGGTCGGTGCGCCGGATCGCGGTATCGGGGTCGAGTCCGATCGGCATGAAGTCGTGCACCTCCGCCACTGCTCCCGCGCTCTCCCAACGGGTCACGAGAACGAAGGTGTCCTCGTCGTATCGCCGGGTGCTCACGGCAGCAGGGTCGGTCGGGCGCAACAGCCATCGCCCATGGGACTCGTCTCCGAGCACGGCCGCGAACGTCGACGCCGAGTCGAGCCGCGGCAGGCACAGCCAATCGATGCTCCCCGCGCGGGAGACGAGCGCCGCCGTGCGGCAGTTGCTCAGCAGGGCATAGTCCTCGATGCGTGCGCGCACCTCGAGGTCGGGGGTGTCCGTCCTGTCCATCGCCTGCTCGTCCTCCTCCGTGTCCGACTCAGCGTTCCTGCCCGCGGATCGCCCTGACCAGTGCGGGGATCCCGACCATCGCGATCACCCAGAACACGCCACCCCAGATCAGCGCGTCACCGGCGAACGAGGTCCAGTCGTACTCCGTCGGATAGCTGATCCCGGTGCGGCCGGTCAGGCGCAGCGCCACCTCTTGCGGATACGCGACGAACGGGTTGGACGAATGATCCTGTGTGATCCAGGGAAGAGGGAAGCCGAAGCGGACGGAGGCGAGGTCGGCGTCGGCGTGCACCGGGACACGCTGGACGACACTGATCCACCACGTCACCACGACGCCGACCGCGGCGGACCCGAGCACCGACAGCACGGTGCTCGGGTTCGCCGCTCCGCGCCGCTTCGGCGGATCGGAACGAGGGCTCGCGGTCTCCACGGGAGCGGGCTTACGCCGGCGCTGCGCTCTCGTCGGGACCGCTGATGTGGTCGAGCAGGTCGTCGAGCGTATCGAACGCGATGGTCTCCGAACCGTCGAGCTCTCGCACCTCGACGCCGTCGACCTCGAGATCGTCATCCAGCTGCACGAGGATCCGCGAGTCCGGGAACTGCTTCGGTGCGAGGAAGGCGAGCAGCACGGCGTCTGCGAACACCACGACCGACGTGGCCTCGAGGTCGTCGCGCAGGTCGATCTGCTCGACCACGGGCTCGTCGTCCACCGCGTCGTCGATGTCGGCGGCCACCTCGTCGATGATCGCGCGCCAGCGCGACTCCCCCACCGAGAGGATGCGCGAGACCGCGGCGATCAACGCATCGTGATCGACGTCGTCGCCCTGTTCATCATCGTCTTCGAGCTCCGGGTCGACGTTGACGTTGACCACGGTGCCCGCCGCATCGATGCTCGCGCGCCCGTAGACCAGGCCGTTCTCCGCGAGGGGATCTTCGAGCAGTCCGCTCTCGACGATGCGGGCCAGGAGGGTGTCGAGCGCAGGCGAAGTCATGCCTCCAGTCTTTCGCATCGAGCGCGGTCGTGGGCGGTCATCGCGCACGGAGCAGCGGAGCCAGGAGCACCCCGATGGCCGCCAGGATCGCAGCCACCACCAGCACCCCGGCCGCCCCGGTCTGTGCGTAGGCGATGCCGGCGACCACAGGACCGGCGAAGGCTCCGAGATTCAGGGCCGCGGTGGCGTAGGCGCCCCCGAGCACCGGAGCACCCGACGCCTGCCCGACGATGCGAGCGATCAGCGCCGAACCGACGGCGAACGACAGCATGCCGCCGGCCGCCGCCCCGATGAAGACGCCGGGCACCGCGTCGACGCACGCAGCGAAGACGATCCACGCGGCGGTCGTCGCCACGGCACCGACCCGGATCCAGGTGCGTTCGATGCCGGCGGCCCACCGACCGGTCGCGGAGACCCCGAGGAAGGCCCCCACGCCGAAGGCGGCGAGGAGCAGAGGGATCCAGGAATCACCGACGCCGGCATCGGTGCCGATGACGGCGAGGAATGTGAAGACGCCGAAGGTCGCGGCGTTCACCACGACGGCCATCACCACGGCGACGAGCACCGGACGACGCCGAAGCTCGGCGAGCTCCCCGCGCACAGCGATCCGCGGCGAGCGCGCGACGGCGACGAGGGTGCGATCACGCAGCAGGGCCACGACGGCGGGCAGACACAGCAGCACCACGGCCCAGAACGTCGAACGCCATCCGTAGGCGTTCGCCAGCGCCGCGCCGGCAGGAACTCCGACGATCGTGGCCAGAGTCGTGCCGGCGAGCAGCACCGCGACGGCACGTGTCGTCTGCGCCGGCTCGACGATGACCCGCACGGTCGCCAACGCGATCGCGAGGAACCCGGCATAGGCCAGCGCCGCGAACACCCGGCTGACGAGCAGCACCCAGAAGGACGAGACGAGGGCGCCGACCGCATGCGCAGCGATGAAGGCGAGGAGCAGCAGCACGAGAGTACGCCGCGGTGCCCAACGGCTGGCGAACACCGCCATGGTCGGGGCGCCGATCACCATGCCGACCGCGAATGCCGACGTCAGCAGGGCCGCGGTGGACGGATCGACGTCGAGATCGGCCGAAAGGGGAAGGAGAAGGCCGGCGAGCATGAACTCGCTGGTGCCCTGGGCGAAGATCGCCAGGGCCAGGACAGGGACGAGCAAGGGCATGGAGCATCCAGACACGAAGACGCCGCTCGAATCGCTCAGGGCGAGGAACAGCGGGCGAGAAAAGGGTCGACAGGGATGCGGGGAGCGCACGACGTGCACTCGACCCGCGATCTACGGTCTGTCGGACTCAGGGCTCACCCCTCCACGGTAACCCACGCCACGCGGCCGATAGGCTCGGAGCCGTGTCGAACGCCGAATCCCCCGCCTCCGCCTCCGCCGCATCCGACCTCCGCCGCATCGCCGCGTCGCTCGCAGCACCCGCACCGCTGAACTGGGTCATCACAGGCGACTCGATCACGCACGGCCTGGTGCACACCCAGGGCGGGCGCAGCTATCCGGAGCACCTGCACGAGCTGATCCGCGGCGAGCTGGAGCGCGTGCGCGACGTCGTGCTCAACACCGCGATCAGCGGCAACCGCATCGTCGACCTCCTCGACGACTGGGACCGCCGCGTCGCGTCATGGCGGCCCGACGTCGTCACCCTCATGATCGGCACGAACGACGCCTCCGACGGCGGACCGCGCGAGGTCATCACCGCCGACGACTACGCGGCTTCACTGCGTGACTTCGTCACTCGGGTGCGCGAGCTCGGCGCCGTTCCCGTCCTGCAGACACCGCCGGCCATCGACGTCCGCAACGCCCCGGAGCGGGCCCGCATCGGAGAGTTCGCCGAGGCCGTGCGTCAGGTGGCCGCCGGCGAAGACGTCATCCTCGTCGACCAGTACGCCCGCTTCGCCGAGCTCGGCGCCGGCGGTGTGCCGTGGGGACTCATGAACGACCCGTTCCACCCGAACACCGAAGGCCACGCGGCCCTCGCGCTCGAACTCGCGCACGCCATCGGGATCCGCCCCGAAGGCCCTCGCGCACGCACTTTCGCGCTGCTCGAAGGACTCGTGGCGACCGCTCGACAGAACGCATAGGCGTCCGAGACCCCCTCACCCGTCGTGGACGAAAGACCTCTGGACGCAGCCGCAGGCCCGCAACTAGGTTGAGCGCATTCACACTCGTCGGAGAGGTGGGGGCATGTCTCACGTGGTGGCAACAGGGGCCGGCAAGGCCATGATGGAGCGGCAGAACGATCCGACGCACGACTACATCCTCGGACTCACCGGCAAGGAGCGACCCCGGGTGCTCTTCGTCGGCACCGCCACGGGTGACGACGCCGCGTACATCGTGAGCTTCTACGCCACCTACGACTCCGACAGGTGCGCGCCGCATCACCTGCCCCTCTTCCACCGAGCGGTCGACGACCTCGCCGGTTTCGTGAAGGGCTTCGACGTGATCCACGTCGGCGGGGGCAACACCGCGAACATGCTCGACGTGTGGAAGCGCCAGGGTCTCGACGAGATCATGCGCGAGATGTGGGAGGACCCCGACTCCAACGTGGTCTTCACCGGGGGCAGCGCCGGCGGTATCTGCTGGTTCGAAGGCGGGACCACCGACAGCTACGGCCCGACGCTTCAGGTGCTGCCCGAGGGACTCGGGTTCCTGCACGGCAGCTTCTGCCCGCACTACGACGCCGAGGACCAGCGCCGCCCGCTCTTCCACGCCTCCCTGTTGAGCGGTGGGCTCTCCACCGGGTACGCGGTCGGCAACCTCCAGTCGCTGCACTTCGAGAACTCCGCGTTCGTCACCGCGGTCAGCCCGGTCGAGAACCCCCTCGCCCTGCGCGTCGAGGCCGTCGACGGGAAGATCGTCGAGACCGAGCTTCCCACCACCCTGCTCACCGGGAGCGCCCCGATCGTGAAGGGGCCCTCGTCATGAACGACAACGTGTGGATCCTCATCGCCGAGCTGCTCGTCGTCATCGGCGCCATCTACATGGGCACCCGCACGAGCGGGATCGGATTGGGCGTCTGGGGACTGGTCGGCGTGGCCGTGCTCATCTTCTTCTTCGGAGAGGCCCCGGGCAACGCCCCGGTCGATGCGGTCTTCATCGTCATCACGGTGATCACCGCGGCCTCGACCATGCAGGCGGCCGGCGGCATCGACTGGATGGTGTCGGTGGCGGCGAAGGTCATCAGGCGCCGGCCGAGGTCGGTGGTCTTCCTCGCCCCGGCGATGTCGTTCCTGTTCACGGTCGGGGCCGGCACGGGCAACATCTTCTACCCGCTGCTTCCCGTCATCTACGACGTCTCGTACCAGCAGAAGATCCGCCCGGAGCGGGCACTCTCGGTCTCGGCCGTCGCCTCGCAGGTCGGCATCCTCTGCTCTCCCGTCTCAGCCGCGACCGCCTCGATGGTGGTGCTGCTGGCCCCGCAGGGCGTCGATCTCGGCGGGCTGCTGCTCATCATGTGGCCGGCGTCGATCGTCGGGCTGTTCGTCGCGGCGCTCGTCATGATGCGCCACGGCAAGGACCTGGAAGACGATCCCGAGTTCCAGCGGCGTCTCGCCGAGCACCAGATCACGCCGCCCGAGACCGACGCGCACGAGAAGAA
Organism: Microbacterium sp. DWRC1-3; assembly: GCF_049896645.1. NCBI lineage: Bacteria > Bacillati > Actinomycetota > Actinomycetes > Micrococcales > Microbacteriaceae > Microbacterium > Microbacterium sp. DWRC1-3. The sequence continues at coordinate 2,540,702 of NZ_JAFCUS010000001.1, read as the reverse complement.
GCTGCCCTCCACCGCCGTGCTCTCAGCCTCGCTCTTCCTCGCCGGGGTCGGCGTGATCGTGCTCTTCGGCCTGTTCGAGAACCTGCGTCCGGTCATCGGCACCGACGACGCGGGTGATCCGGTGCGCCTCAGCGTCACGGTCATCATCGAGGTCGTGATGGGCATCATCGCCGCCCTCATCTTCGTCTTCTGCAAGGTGAAGGCGGCAGATGTGCCCAAGCAGCCCACCTTCCCCGCCGGTATCGTCGGCGCCATCGCCCTCTTCGGCATCGCCTGGTTGGCCAACACCTTCGTCGCCGCGAACCAGACCCTCATCGTCGATGGGCTCGGAGCCGTGGTCTCCGGGTCGTCGGCGTTCCTGGGTGCGCTGCTGTTCGCGCTGGCCCTCTTCGCGGTCGCGATGCTCACCACCAGCCAGTCGAGCGCGACGAACGCGATCGTGCCGATCGGCATCACGATCGGCCTGCCCGCCCCGCTCCTGGTGGGCCTGTGGCCGGCCGCGATGGGCATCTACACGCTGCCGGCCAACGGCAGTCAGGTCGCCACCGTGGCCTTCGACCAGACCGGCACGACCAAGATGGGGAAGTTCGTCTTCGACCACTCGTTCCAGCTGCCGAACCTCATCTACGTGGCCGTCGCGATCATCATCGGCGTGCCTCTGTCGTTCCTGTTCGCCTGAGCCGCCCCCGAAGACGTCACCTCGACGAGCCGCCGGGCGATATCGTAGGGACGGGACCTGGGGAGGTGCAGTGTCGTCTTTTGCCGTGCAACGGGACGGGTATCTGCCGCGGGTGTCGGCGCATGCGGTCAGCCGCCCCCGCCTGACGGCCGCGCTCGAGACCGCGTCACCGCTGACGCTGATGCGCTCCGCATCCGGGTCGGGCAAGACGACCGCCCTCGTGGAATGGGCGTCCGCCACCGCGTGCCACGTCGTGTGGATCACCGTCACCCCCGCCATCGCGACCGGAGACGCCCTCGCCGGCGCCCTGCTACGGGCCCTGCCGGAGGCGGATCCCGCGCACACCGCCGCCGGAGAGGAAGGCTGGGCCGCCGTGACGGCACGGCTGCGCGCCGTCGATGCTCCTCTGGCCCTGGTGCTCGATGACGCGGCCGCGGTCGACCGCGAAGGCGTGTTCGCCCTGTGCCGCGCCGTGGCCATGGCCGCGATGACCCGGCTGATCGTCGCCACCAACCGCCCCAGTCCCTTCGACAGCGAGGGCCTCGACCTCGTGATCGACACGAAGCTCATCACCCCGGAACAGCTCATGTTCGACACCGACGAGATCCGTCGTGCTCTCGACGTCGACGAGCACACGGCCGCCGCCACGCGAGAGGCGACGGGCGGCTTCCCCGCCCTCATCCGGGCTCTCGCGCTGCGCGGCGCCGCAGTTGATGCCTCATCGCTGCGCGCCGCGACCACCGTGATCGAGGACTACCTGCAGGATCGGCTCGCCGAATGCGCCTTCGATCCTCAGGCCCTGCAGGGACTGCTGCGGATCAGCGTCACCGACTCGGTCGACCTTCCCCTCGCGGTGGCGCTCACCGGCGACTCCGAGATCGCGAAGGCCCTCGACCAGGCCGAGATGTTCGGCTTCGGCCGCTGGTCGGCCGACGGACGCAGCAGCTTCGCCCTCACCCCCCTCACCCGCGGCATGCTGCGCCGTGAACTGCGCCGGACCTTTCCGGACGAGGTCGCTCAGCTGCGACGCGTCGCGGCAGAGGGTGCGGTGCGCCGCGACATGCCGCTCGAGGGGCTGCGCCTCGCGATGGAGGATGACGACCTGCGCCTCGCCACGCATGTGACGATGTCGGGGTGGAACCGCCTGCTCCACCGCGACCGGCATGCCGTCGTCGACCTGCTCGGCGACGTGCCGGTGTCACGGCTCAAGGAGGAGCCTCTCGTGGCCATGCTGCTCGGGATGTGCCTCAAGCCCAATCGCCTCCGCCGCCAGCGCGGGCTCCAGCTCCTGCGCATCGCGGTGGCGGCGGCGGATGCCCGTCGGACCACGCTCTCGGCGACGGAGCGGATCTTCATCTGGGCCGCCGAGAGCGCATCGCTGCGGGCCATCGGCCGACCCGAGCGCGCCGCCCAGGTGGCCGCACGCGCACTGGCCCTGTTCACCGAGACACCCGAGTCGCAATGGCAGCAGTACGCCTGCGACATGCCCCTCCTGTGCACCCACCTCGGCATCTCGCTCTACGACGGCGGACGACGAGACGACGCCGTTCACATCTGGGAGCAGGCGACGGCGCTCGCCGCCGCGCACGGCAACAAGAACGCCTTCCACGGCATCTGCCTCCTGGGCGGGGTCCACGCGCTGAACGGAGACCTGCCGGAGGCCAGGCACTATGTCGCCCTCATCCGCGACGGCGACTGGGATCCGGCGCTCCTCGACAGCTATCGGAGCACGTTCTACCACGTGGCCGAGGCGATGCTCGCGGTGGAGGACGGTGATCTCCCCGCGGCCAAGCAGCACATCCGCTTCTTCGAGCCGTACCGGGCGACGAGCGAGCACTGGACGACGATGGCCGCTGTCGAAGCGTGGGTCGCTCTGCACGACGGTGAGCCCGCAGCGGGACTGGAGCGTCTGGAATCATTCGTGCGTCTCCGGGGCAAGGAGGCGGCTACAGCCCACGTGCGCCAAGCGCTGTCTCAGCCGCGCGTTCTGCTGCACCTCGCCCTCGGTGACGTGAGCTCGGCCCGGAGCATCCTGCAGCGGGACGCGGTCGCCGATCGTTTCGGCACGGTCCTCAAGCGGGCGCGCCTGGCTCTCATCGACGGCAAGGCCGCCGACGTGTCCCGGCTTCTGGGTCAGACCCGCCTGCGGCCCTCCACCGCCAGAGAACGCGCGGAAGCAGCGGCTGTGCACAGTGCCGCACTGCACCGCGTCTCCTCCGCGGCCGCGCAGCCCTCGAGCGAGGCGCTGAGCGTGCAGCTCATCGACCGGGGTCTCACCACCCCGCTCGTGCTCCTGAGCGCCGAGGACTTCGGCGCCGTGCGGGCCGACCTCGACCCGACGGGCCGTGGGACCTTCCCCCTGCGATCCGCGTTGCCGTCGTTCGCGACGCGGCCACGGCTGTCGTCTCGCGAGCAGATCGTGCTGCGGGCCCTGACATCGGGCGCGTCTCTGCCGGCGATCGCGGACGAGCTGAACGTCTCGCAGAACACCCTCAAGACCCAGCTCCGCAGCATCTACCGCAAGCTGGGCGCCCACAACCGCACCGAGGCGATGGAGCAGGCAGCGCGCCACGGTCTGCTCCCCGAGTGAGAGGGCGACCGAGCGAGACACCACCCGGGAGACACAGAAGGCCTCGTCCGTCGCACGCGACAGACGAGGCCTTTCCTGTGACCGCTAGGCCTGCGACCGGCGTCGACGCACGATCAGCAGCACGGCACCGCCGAGCAGCAGAGCGAACGCGAGCGCCAGCACCCACGGCGCCAGCAGTCCGCCGGTGAGGGCGAGCGGCGTGAGCACCGGGTTCTCGGTCGAGCTCTTCGGCGGCGTGATCGTCTCACCGCCGGGAGGTGTGGCCGAGCCCACGGCCGCGTTGCGCAGCGTCGCCCCTGCCGCGTCGGCGTGCACCGTCACGGAGTACGTGATCGTGACGCTCTCGCCCTCGGCGAGGCTGCCGGACCAGCGCAGCTGCATTCCGTCCACGACGGGTGCGGCCACCGTGCGGTCGCCGATGACGGCGGTCGCACCGGGGCGGAGGTCGGCGTGCCGCAGCACTCCGGAGAGGTCATCCGCGATGGCGACGTCGTCCAGGCCCGTCTCACCGGTGTTGGTGCCGACCAGCGTGTAGGTGACGGTGCTTCCCGTGGCGACGGCCGTGCCCGAACCGGGATCGGCGGTCTTCGCGAACGTGAAGCCCGGGGTGCCGACCGGGTTCTCGGTCGTCACGGGCGGGGGCGTGATCTCCGCGCCACCGGGCGGGGTGGCGATTCCGGCGACCGTGTTCGCGATCGTCGCACCGCCGGCATCGCCGTTCACGGTCACCGAGTAGGTGATCGTGACGCGCTGACCCACGGCGAGCGCGCCGGACCAGGTGAGCTCGTCACCCTCCACGACAGGCTCCAGAGCGGGTCCGTCGATCACGGTCGCTGCGGCATCGTCGTTGTAGGCGGCGTGGGCGAGAACACCCGACAGGTCGTCTGTGATGCGCACGGGCGACAACGCCGTCTCACCGGTGTTCACACCGGTCACCGTGTAGGTGATGACGCTGCCGGGGTCGACCCGGGTCCCCGAGGCGGGGTCTGCCGTCTTGCGCAGCTCGAAGCCGGGCTCGTTGACAGGGTTCTCGGTCGTCGCGGGAGGCGTCTCGATCGGAGGCACCCCACCCGGCGGGGTCGCCGAGCCGGAAGCCGAGTTCTCGAGGATCGTCCCGCCGGCATCCGCGTGCACGGTCACCGAGTACGTGACGGTGACGGTCTCGCCGACCTGGAGGACGCCCGTCCACGAGAGGCGATCGCCGGCCACCGCGGGAGCGGTCGTCGCGGCGGCACCGATCGTGGCGGTCGCGTCGCCGTTGTAGTCGGCGTGAGCGAGGACGCCGGAGAGGTCGTCCGTGATCGCGACAGGATCGAGGACCGTCTCGCCGGTGTTCACACCGGTCACCGTGTAGGTGATGACGCTGCCGGGGTCGACTGCCGTACCCGCTGCCGGGTCGGCGCTCTTCGACACCGAGAATCCGGGCACGTTGACGGCGTTCGTCGTGGTGCCGGGCGGCGGCGTGATGACCGAGCCTCCGGGCGGGGTCGCGGTCGCACTCGCACTGTTCTCGATCACGGAGCCCACGCCGTCGGCGCCGACCGTCACGGAGTACGTGACGATGACGGTCTGACCGACCGCGAGTGCGCCGGACCAGCCGAGCTTCGCACCGTCGACAGTCACCGCACCGGCGGGCTGCCCGCCGATCACGGCCGCGGCATCGCCGTTGTACGACGCGTACGGCAGCACCTTCGAGAAGTCGTCCGTGATCTCGACCGGGTCGAGAACGGTCTGGCCGGTGTTGACGGCGGTCAGCGTGTAGGTGAGCACGTCACCGGGGTCCACGGCCGTGCCCGCTTCCGGGTCGACCGTCTTCGCGAACGTGAAGCCGGGCTCGTTGACCGGGTGCTCCGTGGTCGACGGCGGCGGCGTGATCGGCGTGCCCGGCGTGGTGGGGCTGTCGGGGTCGCTCGGGTCGGTCGGGATCAGCGGAGTCGCCGAACCGGTCGCGGTGTTGGCGATCATCTCACCGCCGGCGGTCGGGTCGACCTTCACCGAGTAGGTGATGACGACGTCCTGGCCGGGAAGCAGCACGCCGCTCCACGCGAGGGCACCGTCTGCCACGCTGACGTCGCCGCGAGTGGCCGTCACGTCGTCGTTGTACGACGCGTGCGCCAGCGCACCGCGCAGGTCATCGGCGATCGAGGCCGGGTCGAGCACGGTGTCACCCGTGTTGCGACCGGTGACGGTGTAGGTGATCACGCTGCCGGGGTCGACGCGCGTGCCCGTCTCGGGGTCGGCCGACTTCGTGACCGTGAAGCCGGGGGTGGCCACCGGGTGCTCCGTGGTCGAAGGCGGCGTCGTCACCGGGGTGCCGGGCGTGGTGGGGCTGTCCGGGTCCGTCGGGTCGGTCGGGATGAGGGGCGTTCCCTCGCCCGTGACGGTGTTGCGCAGCAGCACGCCGGTCGCGTCCTCGTCGACCGTCACCGTGTAGGTGATGTCGACGCGGGCGCCGGGCGCGAGCGCTCCTGTCCAGGTGAGCGTGGTGCCGGCGAGGTCGACCGCACCGGTCGAGGCCGACACATCGCCGCCGTACTGGGCGTGTGCGAGCACCGCCGACAGGTCGTCGACGATCGTCGCCGGGTCGAGTGTCGTGTTGCCGGTGTTGACGCCCGAGATCGTGTAGGTGATCGTGTCACCCGCGCGCACGGCGGTGCCGGAGGCGGGGTCGGCGGACTTCGTCACCTCGAAGCCGTTGTCGACGACCGGGTGGTTCGTCTCCACGGCCGGCGGGACGATCGGCGTTCCGGGGGTCGTGGGGCTGTCGGGGTCGCTCGGGTCGACCGGGATCCGAGGAGTGGCCGTACCGGTGGCGACGTTGTTCAGCAGCGCCTGCTTCACGCCCGCGTCGACGGTCACCGTGTAGCGGATGGTGACCGACTCGCCCCGGGGCACATCGCCGGTCCAGGTCAGCGTGTTGGCGGTGACGGCGACCGAGCCGCGGTCGGCGGTGGCGTCGTCGTTGTAGGCGGCGCTGTCGAGCACGCCGGAGAGGTCGTCCACAATCCGGGCCGGGTCGAGGTCGGTGTCGCCGGTGTTGGTGCCGGTGATCGTGTACGTGACGGTGTCTCCAGCGGAGACGGCCGTGCCCGAGGCGGGATCGGCGGACTTGCTGATCGTGAAGCCCGACCCGATGACCGGGTGCTCGGTGGTCGCGGTCGGCGGGACGATCGGCTCGCCCGGCACCTGCGGCCCGGTGGGGTCGCCCGGGTTCGGTGTCGTCGGAGTGGCCGTGCCGCTGACGGTGTTCTGCAGGACCTCACCCGAAGACGCCGCATCCACGGTCACGGAGTAGGTGATGGTCACGGTCTGCCCGGGCTGGAGCGCGCCGGTCCAGGCGAGGTCGTCACCGGTGATGGTGGCCGCCCCCGTGGCGACGGGCGTGCCGTCGATCGACGTGGTGACGTCGGAGTTGTACGCGGCGTGCGCGAGCACACCCGACAGGTCGTCGGCGATCGAGGCCGGGTTCAGCACGGTGGCGCCGGTGTTGGTCCCGGTCACCGTGTACTCGATGGTCTGTCCCGGCTCCACGACGGTGCCGGCGGCGGGGCTTGAGCTCTTGGCGACGGTGTAGCCCGCGACGGGGTGCTCGGTCGTGACGGCGGGGGGATCGATCGGGGGGAGACCGCCCGGAGGGGTTCCCGAGGCGGTGACGCTGTTGGCGATCCGCTCTCCTTCGACACCGGCGTCGACGATCACCGAGTAGGTGACGGTGAGCACCTGACCGGGCTCGAGTGCGCCGGTCCAGGCGAGGTCGTCGCCCGTGACGGTCGCAGCGCCCGAGGCGACGGGCTTTCCATCGATCTTCGTGGCGACATCACCCTGGTACTCGGCGAACGCGAGCACGCCGGACAGGTCGTCGGTCACGCTGACGGGGTCGAGGCGCGTGTTGCCCGTGTTCTCCGCCTCGACGGTGTAGGTGAGGCGCTGACCGGCGTGCACGGCGACGCCGGCTGCGGGGTCGGACGTCTTGCGCAGCGCCAGGTCGGGCGCGAGGCGCACGTTCGTGAACGTGCAGGTGACATCCGTGCCGAGCGAACCGGCAGGCTGCTTCACCTCACCCGATGCCGTCACGGCCACCGGGATCGTGGAGCCGTCGGAATTGACCTGCACGCAATCCAGGGACTCGGCGTAGCGGGTGCGGTCCGTGGTTCCGGATGCGGCCTCGGAGAGGCGGAAGGTGTCGCCCTGGTTGGTGAACACCGGTCCCGCGTAGTCGGGCTGCAGCCCCGTGCGCTCACCGCGCGTGGTGGCGTCGGTCTGCGCGACCTGGTATCCGGCCGGCGACTGCACGCGCAGCGCGAACTGGTCGGTGGCGGCGTGACGCCCCTCGGGAAGGTCCTTCTTCAGGGTGAGGGTGTTCGGGAAGGTGCAGCTCGCCATGTCGGTGGGCGAGAAGCCGGGGGTCGACGTCGAGTTGACGGTCAGCCCGCGCGGAAGATCGACCTCGATGATCCTCGGATCGCTACCGGCGACCGACACGAAGATGTGCCCGAGGTTACCGAAGGCGATGCCGTTGCCCTGCACACCGGCACCCATGTTGTGGACCTGCTTGGCCTCGATGGTCGCGTTGCTCGGCACGAGCGAGGTGGGAAGGTCGGACGAGTAGATGACGTTGTCCGCCACGAGCACGAGCTGACCCGAAGCGCTGAAGGCCATGTCGCCGTTGGCGCCGAACGCGGTGCTGTCAGCGGTCGGGCGGAGCGTGCCGACCTGCACGTAGGCCTGCGGCGTGACGCTCTCGTTCCAGGCGTACAGGTTGATGGCCCCGTCGACGGAAGTACCGCTGGCGAAGTAGTAGACGCCGGTCACCGGGTGCACAGCACCACGGAGCACAGAAGAGTTGAGCGTGAACGTCGTGCGGCTCGTGGAGTCGGTCACGCGATCGTGCTTGGCGAGCACCTTCGAGCCGGCGGCGTTGGTGACCGTGTACGCGTACTGACCGGTGGACGAGATGCCGAGGGCGTTGTTGGAGTAGTCGAGGCCGATCGTGGAGGAGCCCAGCGTGCCGCCGTCGCCCGGTGCACCCTGCTCCTTCACCGTGAACTCGCGCACCTCGGTGGCGTTCTGCACGTACACCGCGCCCGGTGTGCACAGGAACGGACTAGCCGCGGCCGCAGGCGCGGCCGTCAGCGTCCCGCCGACGAACACCATCGACGACGCGACGAGCGCCGTACTCACGGCGCCGCCGATCAGTTTCCTTGCACGGCCCCGCCAGCGGCTCTGCCGCTCGGACGGAAGGCCATCGGCTGTGTGGTCCTTGCGGGCAACACGAAACCCCATGACTGTCTCCCCATTCATCGCTTCACCGCTGCGCGTTCGCACGCGGAAGCCCCCGCCCCCTCAGGCGACCGCCGAGCGTCATTCGGGCATGACGAACTCGATCCGGGACAAGTCCAGCCTGCCCGGCCCCCGACACGCGGCCCCGCCGATCCCGGAGAATTCACCCCGCCTTTTCACCCCACGCAGAAGGGCGCACCGATGACTCGGTGCGCCCCGGCCCCGCGGGGCCTACTGGCGGGAGCCGATCTCGTCTATCGGACGCGTGCGCATGGTCGCCGTGGTCCCGATCCACATCGCCACGAGGGCCAGCGCGCCCATCCCTGCGATGATCGCCAGCGATCCGAGCACGGGCAGCACAGGCAGCGGCTGCCCCGAGATGCCCATGCTCATGCCGATCAGCGGAGGCAGGGCGACGACCACCCCGAACACCATGGCGATAACCGCGACGAGCAGGGCTTCGATCCGCATCATCGAGCGCACCTGCCCTCGCGACGACCCGATCAGCTGCAGCAGTGCCAGTTCGCGCGAGCGCTCGCCCGTCGCCATCACGAGGGTGTTCACCACGGCGATCGCGATGTACCCGAGGATCACCAGCAGCGCGATGAGACCCGTCCACCCGTTCTGGGACTGCGTGGCCGCGCCGGCGGCCTCCTGCCCCGACCGGTCGCTCACCAGCAGACCGCGAGCGCCCAGCGCGGCACGCACCTCGTCCGATGCGCCCTCTTCGACCGTGACGAGTGCGAAGGAGTCGAGACCGATGGTGGTGTGCGCCCTGACCGCGTCGGCGGCCATGGCGAGGTCGCCGAATCCGAGACCCCGCTCGTACACCGCGACGACCGTCGCCGCGAAGGGCGAGCCGTCGCCGAGATGTCCGACGACCGCGCCGCCGATGCCGACCCCGAGCACCTGCGCGGCATCCGTGCTCACCGCGACCGTGGTGGTGCCGTCGAGTTCCGCCAGCGACCCCTCCCGCACGCGCAGATCCAGGGCGTGCGCGACGTTTCGGGGATCCAGGCCCTGCAGCACGTGCTCCGAGCGCTCGAGCTTGCCCTCCAGATCGTGGGAGTCGAGCACCGCCGTGCTCAGCGCGACCCCTGATGCCTCGCCCACCCCCGGGGTCTCGCGGATCGCGTCGACGGCCTCAGGCGAGAGACCCGTGGGTGCCGTCACGCGCAGGTCGGCGATGACACCGGCACTGGCCTGCGTCGCCGCCTCCGCCGCGATGATCGACGGCGCACCGATCTGCACGAGCCCCAGCCCGATGCCGAGGGCGATCGGCAGGATAGCGGAGGCGAGGCGCCTGCTGTTCGCCGCAGCGTTCGCGGAGGCGAGGAATCCCGCGGATGACATCCGGCGCAGCACGGTTCCGATCAGTCGGACGCTCAGCGACACCAGCCACGGTCCGAGCACCGCGAGCGCGATGATCAGCAGCATGACAGCGCCACCGGCAGCACCGGCGGCGATCTGCCCGCGCACCACGAGCGGCACGGTCGACACCGAGATCCCGGCGGCGGCCAGCACGATTCCGATGATGATGCGCGGCAGGCCGATGGCCGGAGCACCCGTCGTCGACTCCCGCAGAGCCTCGACGGGATCGAGCTTCGCCACCCGAGACGCCGCGATGCGCGCGGCGCCCCAGGCGGAGGCGAGCACGAGCAGCACGGCTCCGACCGCGGGGAGCGGGCCGACGGCCAGCGCGAAATCGCCGGGGATCACGCCGGCTGCCACGAAGGCCGACTGCAGCACGCTCGAGAGCAGGTATCCCGGCGCGAGTCCCAGCAGCACGGCGACCACCGAGACCCACAGCACCTCACGGGCGACGAGCGCATGCACCTGGGACGGACTCGCCCCGACCGCCCGCAGCAGCGCGTAGTCACGACGTCGCGACTGTACCGACAGCGACAGGGTGCCCGCCACGATGAACATCGCCACGAGGATGCACGTGCCGACGAATGCGCTGCCGATGGACACGAGCGTCGACCGAGCGGCACCGGAGTCGAGGAACTCGACGTCTCCTCGACTGTCGCCGGTGCGGGCGCTCAGGCCGGGGAACGCCTCGCGGATCGCGGTCGCCGTCTGCTCGGGATCTGCCCCGGAGACGAAGACGCCGAGCGCCTGTGCAGCGCCCTCGTGCGGGTCGAGCTCGTCGATGCGATTCTCGCTGAGGAACACGTGCGAGGCCCGCTCCGGCGCCTGGGAAGCGACGACCTCGCCGACGACGCGATACTCCGACGGCACGCCACCGTGAGCCAGGACGACCGTGTCGCCCACGGCATGCCCGCTTCCGGCGGTGACGACGACCTCGTCCGCTGCGGCGGGCTCCTGCCCTTCTCGCAGCTCGAAGCCCGTGAGTGCAGTGGCCGGCCAGGGGTGCGCCTCGATCACGGCGGATCCGGCATCCGCGGCCTCCGCTCCCGCATCCTGCCGCACGAGCGGGATGGTGACATCGACAACGACGCGGTCGACTCCGGGGAGGGCGGCGATGTCGCGCACCGCGTCAGCGGGCAGCGGCACGCGCTCCCGCAGCGGAACCGGCAGATCCTGCGGCACATCCACCTGCTGCGGTGCACCGACCACCACGTCGACCGCGGCGTAGCGCTCGGGTGCCAGCCCTCCACGCATGCCGGACTCGACGAGCACCCCGAGCCCCGTCACGAGCGCGCTCGCGACGAACACGGCCACCGCCACCCCGACGAAGCTGCCACGGTGGTGACGAAGGTCAGCACCGACGAGTCGACCCAAGCCCAGAGACGCCGACATCACCATTCCCCCAATGCGCTCATGCGGTCGTTGATCTGGGCCGGGTCGGCGCCGTCGAGGTATCCGGCGAAGGCTCCGTCGGCGAGGAAGATCACCCGATCGGCGTGCGAGGCGACCACCGGGTCGTGCGTCACGACCACGACCGTCTGGTCCAGCTCCCTCGCGGTGTGGGCGAGCAGGTCGAGAACCTGCTTGCCGGAGCGCGAGTCGAGCGCGCCGGTCGGCTCGTCGCCGAACACCACGTGGGGCCGGGTGATGAGCGCGCGTGCGATCGCCACCCGCTGCTGCTGACCGCCGGAGAGCTCGGAAGGACGGCGACGACGGTACTCGGTGAGACCCACGGCGTCGAGGAGGAAGTCGAGCCACCGGGCTTCGAGCCGGCGACCGCCGAGCCGCAGCGGCAGGGTGATGTTGTCCTCGACGTCGAGGGCCGGCAGCAGGTTGTACGCCTGGAACACGAAGCCCACGTGATCGCGCCGGAAGGCCGTGAGCTGTCGCGCCTTCAGCCCCGAGATCTCGGTCCCGCCGAGGTGCACGGTGCCGCTGCTCGGTCGGTCGAGTCCGGCGGCACTGTGCAGCAGCGTGCTCTTGCCCGACCCCGAGGGGCCCATGATCGCCGTGAACGTGCCCTTCGCGATGGCGAGGTCGACGCCCCGCAGAGCCGTGACGCAGCTGGCGCCTGAGCCGTAGGTCTTGACGACGGACTGCAGCCGCAGCGCTTCGGAGGGCCGCGCGTCGACGGCGGGGGCGAGTGGTGTGAAGGTCATGATTCGACGCTAGGGACGGCCGATGCGGCACCCCATCCCGCCCGCTGCCGCATCGATGGTGGTGCTGGCTATACCGTGCCGCCACGAGCCCTCGGGCAGACTGTGAGAGTGAAGGACGGATGGATGCGCCGCTGGCTGCGTGCGTGGGGGTATCTGGCCGTCGAGGCCGGAGTCTCGATCGCCTCGGTGGTGTTCCTCTGCCTGGCGATCGTCCTGCTTCCCTTCATGGCCCTCACCGGCGGCGTGCTGGTGATGCCCGAGGCCGTGCAGGGCCTGCACCGATGGACGGATCTGAACCGTCGCCGCGTCGGCGCCTACCGGGGCGTGGAGCTGGCACCGATCGGCCATGTGCTTCCGCCGGGGTCGACCATCGACGATCGTCTGCGCTTCGCGTTCTCGCGCGCCACCGGCCGCGACGTGCTGTGGCTCGCGGTGCAGGGGCTGCCCGTGCTGTTCGTGTCACTGCTGACGATCTCGCTCCCCATCGCCGCGGTCAACACCCTCGCCATCACCTACTACTGGCAGTTCGCACCCGCCGATGATCCGGTCGGTTCTGTCTATCCGGTCACATCGTGGGAACTCGCGGCGACGCAGCCTCTGCTCGCGCTCGGGTATGCGATCGTCGCGGCGTTCCTGATCCCCGCGGTCGCACGGCTGGTGTCGTTCGTGTCGGCGAAGCTCCTCGCGACCCCCGAGAAGTCGCGCCTCGCCGCCCGTGTCGATGCCCTGACCCTCAGCCGTGCCGCGGCGCTCGATGCCCACGCGGCCGAGCTGCGCCGCATCGAGCGCGACCTGCACGACGGCGCGCAGAACCGCCTGGTGAACGTGGTGATGATGCTCGGGATCGCCGAGCGCGCCCAGGAGACCGGGGGCGACGTGCTCGAACCGCTGCGGCGAGCGCAGGATGCGGCGACCGATGCGCTCGCCGGGCTCCGCCGCACGGTGCATGACATCTACCCGCCGATCCTCGACGAGCTGGGTCTGGAAGGGGCGCTGACCTCGCTCGCCGGGCGCAGCGTCGTGCCGTGCACGATCGAGGCGGACGAGGTCGGACGCGTGCCCGCGGCCGTCGAATCGGCCAGCTACTTCGTGGTGGCCGAGGCCCTCACGAACGTCAGCAAGTACAGCGAGGCGACGCGCGCCGCGGTGCGGGTCGTGCGCGAGGGCGAGATCCTGCGCATCACGGTCGAGGACGACGGCGTGGGCGGAGCCGTCGAGCGTCCCGGTGGCGGGGTGGCCGGCATCCGTCGCCGCATCGAGGCCTTCGAGGGTGCGCTGGAGCTGACGAGCCCGGTCGGCGGACCCACCATCCTGAGAGCGGAGCTTCCATGCGGATCGTGATCGCCGAAGACGACACCCTGCTGCGCGAAGGGCTGGCCCTGCTGCTGCGCAGCGAGGGGTTCGAGGTGGTGGCGGCCGTCGACAACGCCGAGGCGTTCCTCGCACGGCTCGACGAGGCGGATGCCGCGGTGGTCGATGTGCGCATGCCGCCCACCTTCACGAGCGAAGGGCTCAAGGCCGCCGCCGAAGCCCGTGCCCGCCGCCCCGGCTTCCCCGTGCTGGTGCTGTCGGCGTATGTCGAGGACCGCTACGCCGGTGAGCTGCTGGCGGCCGGAGCCGACGGACTCGGCTACCTGCTCAAGGAGCGCGTGGGCAAGGTCGCCTCCTTCGTCGACGCCCTGCATCGCGTGGCAGCCGGCGGCACGGTGATGGATCCCGAGGTCATCTCGCAGCTGATGAGCAGGCGTCGCGCCGACGACCCGGTGCAGACGCTCACCCCCGCGAGCGCGAGGTGCTCGGGCTCATGGCCGAAGGCCTCGACAACGGCACCATCGCCGGGCGACTCTTCGTGACCGAGACCGCGGTGAGCAAGCACATCGGCAACATCTTCGCCAAGCTCGGCCTCGCCTCCAGCGACAGCGGCCACCGGCGCGTGCTCGCCGTGCTCGCCTACCTGCGCAGCTGACCGCGTCCCGCGCCCAGCCCCCCAGCGTCGAGACCCACGCCCATCGCCGATACCCACCGGCGCGGACGCACGCGGGCGTGGGTCTCGACGCGCGCGATGGGTCTCGATGCTTGCTCTCGGAAAAACAAGCCCAGTAATCGGTGTTGCTAAGTACCGGTACTCAGTGTTACTTTGTACCAGTACTCGGCAACACTGAGTACCAACCGACACGAAAGGGGAACCCGATGGGCAAGCAGATGACCGAGATGCTCAAGGGCACTCTGGAGGGCATCGTCCTGGCCCTCCTCGCCGAGCAGCCCGCGTACGGGTACGAGATCACCACACGGCTGCGCGCGCACGGGTTCACCGACACCGCCGAGGGCACCATCTACGCGCTCCTCGTGCGCATCGAGCAGAAGAACCTCGTCGACGTCGAGAAGGTCCCGAGCGAGAAGGGGCCGCCCCGCAAGGTGTACACCCTGAACGCGCAGGGCCGGCAGGAGCTCGAGGAGTTCTGGAAGACCTGGGACTTCCTCGCGCAGCGCATCGCGCAGCTGAAGCAGACCCACACCGACAACAAGAGCAACACCCAGAGCAAGGAGAACTGATCATGGCCGCGAAGTGGATCGAAGCGCTCACCGGATCGCTCGAGGAGAAGAAGCAGTACAAGCAGGCCCAGGCCCGCATCAACGCCCTGCCCGAGCCCTATCGCGAGGTCGCGAAGGCCCAGCAGCGCTACAACATGTACTACGGCGGCGTCACCGACGGCGACATCATCGTGCAGATGTTCCTCGACATCGCCGACCTGTGGGAGCGGGCCGCGATCGACGGCACCCCCGTCAGCGCGATCGTCGGCGACGACCCGGTCGAGTTCGCCGAGAACTACGCGGCGGCCTACGGCGGGCGGCAGTGGATCGACAAGGAGCGCACGCGTCTCATCAAGGCGTTCGACGACGCGAAGAAGAAGGAGCAATCATGACGGATGCAGCCATCTCGGTGCGCGGCATCGAGAAGTCGTACAGAGATCTGCACGTGCTGCGCGGCGTCGACTTCGAGGTGGAGAAGGGCAGCATCTTCGCCCTCCTCGGCTCGAACGGCGCCGGCAAGACCACCGTGGTGCGCATCCTCTCCACCCTGCTGAAGTCGGATGCCGGAACCGCGACCGTGCAGGGCATCGATGTCGCCGCGAACCCGGTGGGCGTGCGTGAGCGCATCAGCCTCACCGGACAGTTCGCCGCGGTCGACGAGATCCTCACCGGACGCGAGAACCTCGTGCTGGTCGCGAAGCTGCGGCACCTGCCGGACGCCGGGAAGGTCGCCGACGACCTGCTGGCGACCTTCCGCCTGACAGATGCCGGCGCCCGCAAGGTCGGCACCTACTCCGGCGGCATGCGTCGCCGGCTCGACATCGCGATGAGCCTGGTCGGACACCCCGAGGTCATCTACCTCGACGAGCCGACCACGGGCCTCGACCCCGAAGCCCGCATCGAAGTGTGGGGCGTGGTCAAGGAACTCGCGAACACGGGCACGACCGTGCTGCTGACCACGCAGTATCTCGACGAGGCCGAACATCTGGCCGACCGCATCGCGATCCTGCACGAGGGCCGCATCATCGCCGGCGGCACACTCGCCGAGCTGAAGAAGCTGCTCCCGGCCGCGAAGGTCGAGTACGTCGAGAAGCAGCCCACTCTGGAGGAGATCTTCCTCACCCTCGTCGGCACCACTTCCAAGAAGGAGGATGCGGCATGACCACGCACTTCGCCGCCGACACGGCGACACTCACCGGCCGCTCCATGCGGCACATCTTCCGCAGCCCCGACACGATCATCACCACGGCGGTCACCCCGATCGCGCTGATGCTCCTCTTCGTCTACGTCTTCGGCGGTGCGCTCCAGCAGAGCACCGGCACCGACAACTACGTGAACTACCTGCTCCCCGGCATCCTGCTCATCGCGATCGCCTCGGGCATCGCGTACACGGCGTTCCGGCTGTTCACCGACATGCAGAGCGGCATCTTCGAGCGGTTCCACTCCATGCCGATCGCCCGATCGAGCGTGCTGTGGGCACACGTGCTCACGTCGCTGACGGCGAACGCCATCACCCTGGCGATCATCTTCGGCGTCGGATTCCTGATGGGTTTCCGCACCGGGGCGAGCTTGTGGGCCTGGCTCGGAGTGATCGGCATCCTGATGCTGTTCACCCTGGCACTCACCTGGCTGGCGATCATCGCGTGTCTGAACGCCAAGACGGTCGACGGCGCGAGTGCGTTCTCCTACCCGCTGATCTTCCTGCCGTTCATCAGCTCGGCGTTCGTGCCGACCGACACCATGCCGGCTCCGGTGCAGTGGTTCGCCGACAACCAGCCCGTCACCTCGATCGTCAACACCGTCCAGGCGTTGTTCGCCGAGAAGCCCGTCGGCTCCGACATCTGGGTGGCCCTCGCCTGGTGCGTCGGCATTCTCGTGGTCGCCTACGTGTTCGCGATCATCTCCTACCGGAAGAAGGTCAGCTGATCTTCACCCAGCGAGACGGGACGCTCCGACCGGGTCACTCGACCCGGCCGGGGCGTTTCGCCGCGCTCGGATGCTCCTCCCGACGCCGAGAGCTCCGCTCCGGAGTGCGCTGACGCTCAGACCGTGCGCAACGCCGAGGTGGGCGACAGCCGCGCGGCACTGATCGCCGGATACAGCCCCGCGATCACGCCGACCACCAGCGCCACGAGCGGGCCGCCGACGAGCACCACGAGGGGTATCGTCGCTGCCTGACCCTGGATGCCGGCGTAGACGAACACACCCGCGGCACCGAGCAGCAGCCCGGCCAGGCCCCCCAGGCCGCCGAGCACGATCGCCTCCGCCACGAACTGACCCGCGATCTGACCCGAACGCGCGCCGAGCGCCCGTCGGAGTCCGATCTCGCCGCGCCGCTCCAGCACCGCCACCACCATGGTGTTCGCGATGCCGATCCCTCCGACCAGCAGAGCGATCGCCGCAAGTCCGACCGCGAGGCCGGACAGCGAGTCATCCGCGGTGTCCCGCGCCCCGGCGAGGTCGCCGAGTCCGGTCACCTGCACATACGGGGACGACGGATTCGCCGCACGGGCGATCGCATCACGGACCTTCTCGCCCGTGCCCCCGTCGGTCATGCGCACGTAGATCGAGGCGATCGTGTCATCGCCCTCAGCCGACACGTGCTCGGCCGCCCAGTGATCGCCGAGGAACGCGCTCGCGTCGATCGATTCGGCGAGTCCCGCCGAATCGAGGATCCCGATCACGGTGTACCACTGCTCGCCGATCCACACCCGCACACCCGGCTCCGTGATGCCCATGCGCGCAGCCGCAGCCGACCCCAGCACGGTCACCGGCAGCGAGCGGTCGGTCTCGTCGAACCACGACCCCTTCGCCACTGATCCCTCCACCGACGACAGGAAGTCGGGACTCGCCGCATACGCCGTCAGTCCGTTGCCCTGGCTCTTCGGCATGAGGTCGTTGCGGTACACGCCGGTGCCGTCCGGCACCTTCTCGAGCACCCCGACCTGCTCGACCCCCTTCACCCGTTCGATCATGCCCGCGGCCGTCTCCGGCAGCGCGACCGGCTTGTTGTCCGGCCCGTAGCCCGGCTGCACCACGATCATGTTGGCGCCGAGCGCATCGAGCTTCGCCAGCAGCTCGGCCTGATTCGAGGCGGCGATGCCGGTGATCGCGGTGAGTGCCGCGATGCCCACAGCGACGCCGAGCGCCGACAGCGCCGTACGCATCTTGCGGCTGCGCGGTCCGATGAGCGCCGTGCGGATGCTGTCCGCAGCGCTCAGCCGCGGCATCCGCTCTCCCCTCCGCCTCATGCCGCGACCTCTTCCTTCTCTGATGAGCCGGTGTCGCTCACGATGCGCCCGTCGTGGATGCTGACCTGCCGCTGCGTGCGCTCGGCGATGTGCGGATCATGCGTGATGATCACGACCGCGGTACCGGCGCCCGCGATCGAGGTGAGCAGCTCGAGGATGTGCTCGCCCGTCGTCGAGTCGAGCGCGCCCGTGGGCTCATCGGCGAAGAGCACCGACGGGTTCCCGACGATCGCCCGGGCGATCGCGACCCGCTGCTGCTCGCCGCCCGAGAGCTGACCCGGCCGGTGCTTCATCCGAGCGCCGAGGCCGACCCGCTCCAGGGCCGCAGCCGCCCGCACCGAGCGCTCCGTCGCGGGGACTCCCGAATAGAGGAGCCCGAGTGCGACGTTGTCGAGCGCACTGAGGGCCGGCAGCAGGAAGAACTGCTGGAACACGAATCCGATGCGGCGAGCGCGCAGGACCGCCCGGTCTCGTTCGGCGAGGACTGCGGCATCCGTCCCATCGATCAGCACGGTGCCACTGGTGGGGTCGTCGAGGGTTCCCATGATCGAGAGCATCGTGCTCTTTCCCGATCCGGATGCTCCGACCACGGCCACCAGCTCGCCGCTCTCGATCGCGAGGCTCATGCCGTGCAGCACGCGCAGCGGCGGGCTGCCCGGGTACTCCTTGATCACGTCGACGAGCTCGACCACGGTGTCCGGCGTCATCGCGCCACCACCACGGCATCGCCGGCGGCGAGGTCGCCGCCCGTGACCTGCACCTTGGTGTCGGCGATCAGCCCGACCTCCACGGCGACGCGCACGATCTTGCCGCCCTTGCGCAGCACGTCGACCGCGTAGCCTCCGTCGGTCGTCGCGACCAGGGCGGTTACCGGCACGACCAGGGCGTCCTTCACCTCGGAGGTGGCGAACACGACCTTGACCGCACGCAGCCCGATCCCCTCCGCCACAGCTGGGTCGTCGAACTCGACGTTCGCGGTGGCCGGCGTGGTCTCCCCCTCCTTCTCGGTCGGCTGACCGCCCGGGTCGACGGCGGTCACCGTCGCCGGCACCTCCGTGCCGTCCGGGAGGACCACGGTCACCCGGGTCGCGGGCAGGATCTCACGCGCTTGCGCATCGGTGAGCTTGGCGACGACCCGCAAAGTGGTGCTGGTGTACTTCAGCGGACTCGTGCCCGCCGGGTCGCCCAGCTGCGCCGTGACCGACTCGACACGCACCGAAGAGGCGGTGATCGCGACGACGTCGCCCAATTTCACGATGCCGTCCTGCGGCACGCCGAGCGACTTCTGCCAGGCCTTGACGTTGGTCTCGGTGACCGCGGTGAACTCGTCGTCCACCGTCAGGTTCTTGCCGAAGCCGAGGTCGGCGAGAGCCTGCTCGAGCTGTCGGACATCGGGGCCCTTGTCGACGCCGACGCCGAGGTCGCGCCAGAACGGGCGGTCGCCGCGCATCGCGATCACCGGCCTCCCGTCGACCTCGTAGATCGCCTGGCCGACACCGATCACATCTCCCGCGGTCGGCAGGCGCGTGATCGTTCCGCCACGACCCGGCAGGGCGATCGACGCGCCGTAGCTCAGGGTTCCGTTCAGTCGCAGATCGGAGGTGAGCGTGGTGAGCTCGGCCTTCGCGGTGACCGGCTTCTTGCCGTCATCCGGAGACTCGGCGACCGAGCTCCACGGCTGCAGCACCGCCAGCGCCACTGCGGCGGCCACGAGCAGGAGCCCGACCGGCACCAGCACCTTCGTCAGTCGGCGGCTCATTCGTCGCCTCCGGAGGGGATGGTGGACGCTGCCGCGAACATACCGTCGAAGAACTCCCCCATCAGCGCGAACCAGTCGAAGTCAGCCGCCTCAATGCTCTCCTGCGTGAACATGGGCGGCATCTCTCCTGTGGTCTCCGCGCACGCCTCGAGAAGGGTGCGCGCCTCGTCTTCGGTGATCCCCGTGGGCAACGTGAGCATGCCGTCGGCGTCGGGATCGGCGAAGTCGGTGAAGCCGTTCTCCCTGGCGCACGAGGCGAACGCGAGTCCTGCCTCGGCGAGCTCCTCGGGAGAGATCATCTGGGTCTGCGCCCCTTCCTTCATCGAGACGTCGGGCTCCGGCTGGGTGAACTCGGGGACCTCCTGCTCGCAGGTCTCCCAGGCGGCGCGCTGGCCTCCCTCCTCCGGATAGCCGGATGCCGCGGTCGAGGCGAGCCACGCGCCGTCGTCGTCGGAAAAGAACATCGTCATGGGCATCTCCTCGCCCTCGCCGACACTGATCGATGCGGAGCTGTCGCTGAGCGTGCCCATGGATCCCCCGCCGTCGACATCCGGCATCAGCAGACCCACCTGGCCGCCTTCGAGGATCTTCGCCGTCTGGCCTTCGTCGGTCAGGCAGGTCACGAACCGGGCAGCGGCCGCATCGTTCGCGCCGTCCTTCGCCTTGTCATCTCCGGAGGGGGCGCTGCAGGCCGAGAGCGCGAAGAGCGCGAAGACAGCGGGCATCACCACCATGGAACGGCGTGCTTTCGAGTCGAACATGACTTTCCCTTTCTCGCGGTCGCAGTTCATCCGCGACGTGCAGTCAGTTCTACGGATGCGCTGGTTTGCTGGGGGTATGACGCCGCCTAACCGGAAACTAACCGCGCAGCGCGCACCCTCGGAGACGGGAGGTGCCATGCGACTGCTGCTGGTGGAAGACGAGGTCGATCTGGCCGACACCCTCGCCGATGGCCTGCGCCGCGAGGGCTACCTGGTGGATGTCGCACGCGACGGGGCGAGCGCCCTGACCGCCGCCGCGTCGAACGATGTGGACGTGATCGTGCTCGACCGCGACCTGCCGGTGCTGAGCGGCGATGCCGTATGCCGCACACTCGTGGCGCAGGAGTATCCGGCGCGCATCCTCATGCTCACCGCGGCCGGCACTCTCAACGACCGCGTCGAGGGTCTCGATCTCGGCGCCGACGACTACCTCGCCAAGCCGTTCGCGTACGTCGAGCTGCTGGCCCGCCTGCGCGCTCTCGGTCGCCGCGGACAGTCGACGCGGGCGAGTGCGGTCCTGGAGTTCGCGGGCGTGCGCCTCGACGTCGTGCGCCGCATCGTGGAGCGGGACGGCAGCCCGATCCGGCTCACGCTCAAGGAGTTCGGGGTGCTCGAGACGCTGCTCGCCGCGGAGGGCGGCTACGTCAGCGCCGACGATCTGCTCGACGAGGTGTGGGACGAACCTCTCGAGCGCACCCGTGGCGTGGTCAAGATCGTGGTGCACACGCTGCGACGCAAACTCGGCTCACCCGCGGTCATCCACTCCGCGGCGGGGCACGGCTATCGAGTGGGGACGCAATGAGACGCATGAGCTTCCGCACCCGACTGGTGATCATCATCGCCGGAGTCTTCATCGCCGCGGGCGCCGCCCTGCTCACGGTGCAGTATCTGGTGGTGCAGTCGCTGTTCGCCTCCGCGATCAACACGACCGCAGCGACCTGCGTGCCGTCGATGTCGATCACTCAGATCTCGCAGGAGGCAAGCGCGACCGACCCCGAGGGCGTCTCACCCTTCACCGACAGCAGCACGCTCCTCTACGGGGACAGCAGCACCGGATGCGCGTACTTCGCAGAGACCGCCGATGCCGCCGGGCTCCCGGCGGCCACTCCGATGCAGACGGTGACGATCGACGCCGTCGAGGGCGCGGTGCTGCAACAGTCGACGTTCCTCGCGGATGAGGTCGGCGGCGGGCTGCTGTTGTGGTCGGTCGTGGTGCTCGTGGCCTTCACCGGTGTCGCCGCCGCGATCGCGTTCTGGCTCGCGCGACGCTCCCTCGACCGGATCGGGGAGGTCACCGCCGCGGCGCGGGACATCTCGGAGCGCGACCTCGGGCGCCGCCTCGACCTGCCTGGTCCCGACGACGAGATCAAGGAGCTGGGCGACACGATCGACGGGATGCTGGACCGGCTGCAGTCGGCGTTCACCGCGCAGGATCGCTTCGTGGCGAACGCCTCGCACGAGTTGCGCACCCCGCTGACCACGACCAGGACGGCCCTGGAGATCCCGCTCGAACAGGGCGCGGTGCCGGCAGACCTGCAGGCGAACATGCAGCGCGCCCTCCGCGCCACCGAGCAGAGCGAGCGCCTCATCACAGCCCTGCTCTCCCTCGCCCGAGCCCGCACCGGGCTGGACGAGGTCGAACCCGTCGAGCTGCGCACCCTCATCGAGGACGAGGTCGAAGACCTCGGCGCCGGGGAGATCGCGGTGCACGCGAATCTGCGCGAGCTCACGGTCGATGGCGACACGGTGCTGCTGGCCAGGGCCGTGCGCAACCTGCTCGAGAACGCCATCCGCCACAACGTGCCGGATGGCGAACTGTGGGTGCGGTGCCGACGCGAGCGTGGTCGTGCCATCATCGAGGTCGAGAACACCGGGGCGCCGATCACCCCCGCCACCGTGGAGCTGCTCACCGAGCCGTTCTATCGTGGCGACGCGAGCCGCACCTCCACCGGCCCCGACGGCACCGGGCTGGGGCTCGCGATCGTGCAGAGCATCGCGAAGACCCACGGCGGCGAAGTTCGCCTGCGGGCCCGCAAGGGCGGCGGCCTGATCGCCGCGATCGTCCTCCCGCTCTGAGACCGTCGTGCCGGCGCCGGAACGCAGAAGCTCCGGTCGCACTTCCTGCCGCCCGGCGGACCGGGAAGCGGCAGCAAGTGCGACCGGAGCGAACCTCTGCGAGGCGTGTGCGTGAGGCGGGTCAGCTGGTGACGGTCCAGTCGAACTGGTCGCCGTACTGCTTCAGCCATGCGTCGACGGCATCCGCTTCCTTGCCCTCGCCGTACTCGTTGACCACGAGGTCCTCGAGCGCGCCGTACTGCTCGTCGTCGAGCTTGATCTTCTCGATCAGCTCTGCGGCCTCGGGGAACTCCTCGGCGAAGCCCTTGGTACCCAGGAAGTGCAGGCCCTCGGCCTTGCCCATCGCGCCCTTCGGGTCTTCGAGGTCCTTCACGGGGAAGGCGTCGTTGGCCCAGAACGGACGCCACAGTGTGACGACGATGTCTTCCTGCTTGTCGGTCGCGGTCTTCAGCTCGGTGAGCATGGCCGCGGTCGACGAGGTGACCAGCTCGTACTCGCTGTCGAGTCCGTACTCGGGCATCATCTTCTGGGTCTGCGCGGTGAGTCCCGCACCCGGCTCGATGCCGTAGATCTTGCCGTCGAACTCGGAGCCCTTGCCCACGAGGTCCTCGATCGAGGTGAGCTCGGAGTACTCCGGCACCGCGAGCGTGAGCTTGGCGTTGTCGTAGTACTTGCCCAGGTCCTCGATGTCGTCGCCGTACTTCTCCATGTACGTGGCGTGGGTGAGCTCGGGCCAGGCCGACGGGTACATGTCGACATCACCCTGCGCGAGGCCGGTGTAGAGCGGGCCCGCCTCGGTGAGCGTCTTCATCTCGACCGTGTAGCCGATCTTCTCGAGCTGGTCCTGCAGCAGGTATGCGGTGCTCAGGCCGTCGGTCCACGAGGGCAGGAAGCCCAGGGTGATCGTGCCCTTGTCGTCGGCGTTGCTGTCGCCGCCCGTGCCACCGGCGCCGTCGCCGCTGCATCCCGCGAGGGTGAGGGATGCCGCGATGCCGACTGCTGTGATTGCGAGGATCTTCTTCTTCATGTGATTTCTCTCTCTCGGTTCCGTATGTGTGTTGTTCCGTAGGGGTGAAACTCTCAGTGCACTCCGCCGCCGACGGCGTTGCGGCGAGGCGAGGTCGCAGCGCGCTCCGCCTCGTCCGCGGCATCCTGCTGCGCGGTGACCTCGGGGGCGGGGGCGGATGCTGTTCCGCCACCACCGTCGCGCGGCGTGCCGCGCCGCGCGAGCATGCCCAGCAGCGAGGAGCGGTTCTCGCCCGGTGCGCCCAGCGCTGCGGTGACGCGATCGAGGAAGACGGCGATCAGCACGACGCCGAGACCGGCCTCGACACCCTTGGGGATGTTGATGGTCGAGATCGCCTCGACCACCATCTTCCCGAGGCCGTCCGCACCCGCCATTCCGGCGATGACCGCCATCGACAGGGCGAGCATGATGACCTGGTTGACACCGGCCATGATGGTCGGCATCGCGAGGGGGAGCTGGATGCCGCGCAGGATCTGACCCGGCTTGGCACCGAACGCGTGTCCGGCCTCGACGGTCTCGGAGTCGACACCGCGGATGCCGAGCTCGGTCAGTCGCACGCCCGGGGGCAGCGCGAAGATCACGGTGGCCACGAGGCCCGGCACCACGCCGATGCCGAAGAACACGATCGCCGGGATCAGGTACACGAACGCCGGCATGGTCTGCATGAAGTCGAGCACGGGCTTGAGCACCGCGCGCACGGTCGCGTTGCGTGCCGACCAGATGCCCAGCGGCACGGCGATCAGCACCGCGATCACGGCGGCGACGAGCACGAGCGCGAGGGTCTGCATGGCGGGGACCCACAGATCCATCGCCACGATCAGGCCGAACGAGACGACCGTTCCGATCGCGAGCTGCCACGAGCGCACGACCCAGGCGATGAGCGCGGCGATCACGATGATGACCGCGAAGTGCGGGGTCAGCAGCATGCGCGTGAGGCCGTCGACGAGGAAGCTCATCACGAACGAGATCACGTCGAGCAGACCGTCGAGGTTGTCCTTGATCCAGTCGACGCCGGATTCGATCCAGGTTCCGACGGGGATGCGGAAGTCATCCATCAGCGCACCTCCTCCGTGGTCGGGGCATCGGCCGGGTCGGCGGTCCACCCGTCATCGAGCACGGCATCGATCTCGGCCTGCGGCATCGGCATCAGCGGGAGGGTGATCTCCTCGGTCGCTCCGGGGCCGGGGCCGAGGGCGGCGAGCAGGGTCACACGCGGGATCACGCCCACCAGACGGCCGTCGGCATCGGTCACCGCGAGCGGCAGCGGCGATTCGACGGCGGGGACGAACAGGTTC
This sequence comes from Microbacterium sp. DWRC1-3, assembly GCF_049896645.1. Lineage (NCBI taxonomy): Bacteria > Bacillati > Actinomycetota > Actinomycetes > Micrococcales > Microbacteriaceae > Microbacterium > Microbacterium sp. DWRC1-3. The sequence continues at coordinate 2,515,922 of NZ_JAFCUS010000001.1, read as the reverse complement.
ATCAGCACCTCGTCCTCGCGCACGCTCTGCAGCACGGGCTTGAGGATCGAGTCGAGAGTGGTCGCGCCGTTGCGCACGAGCTTGACCGCATCCCGGTCGGTGACGACACCGACGAGCTGGCGGTCGCGACCGACCACGTAGGTCGCCGACATGTACGCATCGCGCATTTGGCGCAGCGCGGTGCGCGGACCTGCGGTGTGCGGCACGACGGGGCGCGGGCGCTCCATCACGTTCGCGGCGGTGAGCACGCGAGCGCGGTCGACGTCCTGCACGAACTGCTCGACGTAGTCGTTGGCCGGGTCCATCAGGATGTCCTCGGGGGTGCCGATCTGCACGATGCGGCCGTCGCGCATCACGGCGATCCGGTCGCCGAGGAACATGGCCTCGTTCAGGTCGTGCGTGATGAAGACGATCGTCTTCTGCAGCTTCTGCTGCAGTTCGAGCAGCTGCTCCTGCATCTCGCGACGGATCAGCGGGTCGAGCGCACTGAATGCCTCGTCCATCAGCAGGATGTCGCTGTCGGCGGCGAGCGCGCGGGCGATCCCCACGCGCTGCTGCATGCCACCGGAGAGCTCGGACGGGAGCTTCTCGCCCTGGCCCTCGAGACCCACCAGGGACAGGATCTCCTCGGCCTTGGCCAGGCGCTCGACCTTGCCGACGCCCTTCAGCTCGAGCGGGTAGGCGACGTTCGCGGCGACGGAGCGGTGCGGCAGCAGGGCGAAGTGCTGGAAGACCATCGAGATGCGGTCGCGACGGATCTCGCGGAGCTTCGACGACGGAATGCCCGTGATGGGATCGCCGTTCACCGTGACGGTTCCGGAGGTTACATCGTGCAGCCCGTTGAGCATGCGGATGATGGTGGACTTGCCTGATCCGGACAGCCCCATGATGACGAAGATCTCACCGCGGTTGACGGTGAAGCTGGCGTCGATGACCGCTGCGGTACCGGCATCCGCGACGGCGGCGCGGCTCTCACCGGCTTTCAACCGACGGACGGCGGTGCTCGGATTCTTACCGAAAACCTTGTACAGATTGCGCGCTTCGAGAGCGATTTCGGACACGTTTCCCCCGCGGCTCGCCTTCGGGTGGCTGAGCCTGCTTCGGTTACGCCCGGGTGAGCTCTCGGGGCCGTTCGACATGATCGCTGTGGCGGCACAGGCGGCGGATTTCGGATCCGCCGCGATAGAGCATCGACCGTACGTCCACGCCTCTTCGCAGCACAGCTCATCGAAAGAAGGACGTGGTCGCGGACTGGTCTTCGGGCCGTCAGGCCCACGTTCCAACGTAACGAAATGGCCGATCAGGGGCAAATCCCGGGTGCTCGACCTGCGCGAGTTTCAGCGGCTGACCGGGGAATTGCACGGGTATTCAACAATCCCCCTGACGAGGGCCCCGGCGTCAGGAATCGGGCGTGTCGGAACGGCGGATGCTGCGCGTCACGGTGAACTTCGCCGTGCGTGTCACCTGCGTGGTCGCACCGATCAGCCGGGTGAGTTCCGGACGATACGCGAGCGAGGAGTTGTAGACCGTGAAGAGCTCTCCGCCGGGTCGGAGCACGCGCGCCGCGGCCTCGAACAGGCGGGTCGCCGCCCCCGTGTGGACGCTCGCACCGAGGTGGAACGGCGGGTTCAGCAGCACCACGTCGACGCTCGCATCCGGGACGTCCGAGGCAGCGTCGTCGAGGGTGACCACGACCCGGTCGGCGACCCCGTTCGCGGCCGCCGTCGCCCGCGCGGAGGCCACGGCCGCTGCCGACCGGTCGGTCGCCGTCACGCGGGCCTCGGGATGGGCGAGCGCGTACGAGACCGCGAGCGCCCCGGTGCCGCAGCCGAGGTCGAGCACGTCGACCGCCGCCCCCCTCGCCTGAGCGCCGAGCACCTCCAGCAGCACCCGGGTGCCGATGTCGAGGCGCGCGCCCGCGAAGGCCCCGCCGTGCGCCACCAGAGTGAGCCCGTCGTGCTGCGCGCTCACGGGGAACGGCGGTGTCGACGGGGCGGGGAGCGGCTCCGACGCCACGATCAGCCGCGACTTGCGCTCCGCGCGCTGGGCCTGCACCTGGGCGAAACGGTGCCCGAGCACCTCGTTCTGGGTGAGGGTCATGTGCTTCACGCGACCTCCCGCGATGAGCACGACGTCGGACGCCGCCCAGCGGACCACCGCATCCGTGATCTCCTCGAGTTCCGCGAGTGCCTTCGGCAGCTGCAGCAGCACGACCTTCGCCCCGGCGAGCAGCTCGGCGTCGAGCTCGTGCGCGGTGAAGCCGGCGAGCCCGAGCTCCTCGGCATTGCGGCTCAGGGCTCGACGACCGGTCGCGAGGTCCTGATGCACCCGGATGCCGTGCCGTCCGGCAGCCGTCAGCGCCAGGGTGATCGCGCCGAACTCGTCACCGATCACGACGGTCTCGGAACCCGGGGCATCGAGAGCGAGCGCCCGTTCGACGAGCAGCAGATCGGTCGCGTCATACGCCTGGAGGTTGTCCGCCTCGACGTCGGGCCAGCGGCGCAGGCGGCTGTAGGGGAACTCCGGCACCAGCCCACTGTACGCGGGGGCCGTGAGGATTTCGCATGCGTCGTCTTCGCCCGATTCACAACTTCATGAATCGGGCGTACGCTCCCGCGCATGGCCACCGTCATCGCCACCCAGGACCTCGCCAAGCACTACGGCACCGTGCATGCGCTCGACGGTCTCGACCTCACCGTCGAGCACGGTCAGGTGCACGGCTTCCTGGGGCCGAACGGGGCAGGCAAGTCGACCGCGATCCGCATCCTGCTCGGCCTCGCCCGGCGCACCTCCGGCCAGGCGACCGTGTTCGGCGAAGACCCCTGGGAGCGTGCCGTCGACCTGCATCGACGCATTGCGTACGTTCCCGGCGACGTCAGCGTGTGGCCGAACCTGTCCGGAGGCGAGGCCGTCGATCTGCTCGCCCGTCTGCGGGGGGCCCGCACGAGCGACCCCGGGTACCAGCGCGAGAAGAAGCGGCTCCTGGACGCCTTCCAGTTCGACCCACGCAAGAAGGGCCGCGCCTACTCGAAGGGCAACCGGCAGAAGGTCGCGTTGATCGCGGCGTTCGCGGTGCCCGCCGACCTCTACATCTTCGACGAGCCCACCAGCGGACTCGATCCGCTGATGGCGGTCATCTTCCAGCACGAAGTCGCCCGCGCCCATGCGAACGGCGCGACCGTGCTGCTGTCGAGCCACATCATGAGCGAAGTCGAGCAGCTGTGCGACCGGGTGTCGATCATCCGCGCCGGCCGTATCGTCGAGACCGGCACGCTCACGCAGCTGCGACACCTCACCCGCAGCGACGTGTCGTTCACCCCCGCCGGGGCCACCCTCGACCAGGTGTCCCGCATCCCCGATGTGCACGACGCCCAGCAGCAGGGCGACCGCATCCGCCTCGCCGTCGACAGCGACCGCACGGCCACCGTGCTCCCCGCCCTCGCCGCGCTCGGCATCGATGACCTCCGGGTCGCCCCGCCCTCGCTCGAGGAGCTGTTCCTGCGCCACTACGGCGACGACCTCGCCACACTCGAAGCCGCAGAAGAGGGCGGCCGCGATGACGCGGCACCCACCACCCGTCGCGAGCGTCGCGCCCTGAAGGGTCGCGCGTGATGTCCGCATTCGGCGTGCTGCTCCGACAGCGGCTGCGACGAGACCGGCTGCAGCTGACGCTATGGATCGTGGGCACCGCGCTCATGGCATTCGCGGGATACGCCGGCGTCAGCCAGTCGTACGCGACCGTCGCCGACCGGCAGAGCATCCTCGCCGCAGCACTCGCGAACCCCGTGATCCTGATGTTCCGCGGGCTGCCCTCCGGCACGTCCGAAGGAGCCTTCCTCGCCTTCGCGGTCCTTCCGTGGCTGGCGCTGCTCGCCGCGCTCATGAGCACCTTCCTGGCGGTGCGGCACACGCGCGGCGATGAGGAGGCGGGACGGGCGGAGCTCGTATGGGCCACTCCGGCCGGACGCCGACTGCCGACCATCGCGACCATCGTGCACGGCCTCCTGGCGAACGTGGTGCTGGCCGCGCTCACCGCGCTCGCGTTGATCGCCACCGGGCTTCCGGCCGCGGGCTCCCTCCTCGCGGGGGCGGGGGCCGGCGCGACCGGGATCGCGTTCCTCGGCGTCGGCCTGTTCGCTGCGCAGCTCATGCGCACATCGCGCGGGGCGAACTCCCTGACGATCTGGGTCCTCGTGGGGACCTTCCTGATCCGCGGCATCGGCAACGCGGCGGGTACTCCGAGCGACGACCTGACCCGCATAACGAGCGCCTGGCCCGCCTGGCTCTCGCCGTTCGGCTGGGCCGAGCAGACGCGCCCCTACGACACCGATCTGGCCTGGCCGGTGCTGCTCGGCTTCGCTTTCGGCCTCGTGCTCGCCGGCGCATCCGTCGCCCTGCAATCCGCGCGCGACGTCGATGCCGGCTTCGTCGCGGAGCGCCCGGGCCGGGTCTCGGCGCGAGCGGCGCTCGCGTCGCCGCACGCGCTGGTGTGGCGGCTCACCTCCGGTTCGATCGTGGGATGGGCGATCGGCGGAGCCATCACCGGCCTCCTCGCCACGACGCTGAGCGGGGTGGTCGACCGGATCTCGGGCGAGAACCCGGCCGTCGCCGACATCCTGAAGAAGATCGGCGGCGCCGCGGGAGGACTCGACGAGGTCGTGGTGACCGTGTTCTTCACGCTGCTGGGCATCCTCGCCGCCTGCGCGGCGGTGCAGACCGTGGTGCGCGCCCGCCAGGAAGAGGCGCGTGGCACCGCCGAGGCCGTGCTCGCCACCCCGGTCGGACGCGTGCGCTGGCTCGCCGACTACATGATGGTCGGCGTGGCCGCGGTGCTGATCGTCGTCGCCGCCGCCGTGCTCGCCGGGTGGGTCGGCGCCTGGTCGAACGGCGGCGACGAGTCGCTCTATCGCATCGTGGCGGTGGCCGGATTCGGGCAGGCGGTCGCTGCCTCGATCTTCGCGGTGCTGACCGCCCTGGTGTTCGTGCTGCTCCCGCGGGCGACGACCGCCGTGGCGTGGAGCCTCGTGCTGCTGGCGGCCCTGCTCGGCATGTTCGGGCCGCTGTTCGGACTGCCCGAGTGGAGCGCGAACCTCTCGCCGTTCGCGGTGACCCCGGTGGTCGACGGCGGCGGAGTGGACGTGCGCGGTCTGTGGTGGCTCGTGCTCGCCCTGGCCGCAGGAGGCGCGGCAGCACTGACGTTGATGCGGCGACGCGAGCTCGCCCTCGGCGCGTAGGAGGAGCCGGGATGCCCGACGACAGCACCGAGAGCCTCGACACCGCCGACCTCGAGACCTCCGACCTCGAGACCGCCGCGGTGCATCGAGGGATCGAACCGGCGGAGAAGGCGGCGGCCATGATGACCGCTGCGGGAATGCCCCGCATGCCGGCGCGGGTGATGATGGCGCTGATCGCCGCGCCCGAGGGCGGGTATACGGCCTCCCAGCTCGGCGAGCGTCTCGGCGTCTCGGCTGCGGCCGTCTCCGGCGCGGTGCGCTACCTGCAGCAGCTGCACTTCGTCCAGCGCCGCTCACGGCAGGGGGAGCGCCGCGACCGCTACGAGTTCGTGCACGACCCGTTCACGACTTCGATCGCGGGGAACATGCCCGTGTACTCCCGCTTGTCCGCGTACATCGACGACATCGCCGCCGCGCACACCGACGACCAGGGCGCCCACGACCGGGCCGTCGAGCTCGCCGAGTTCTTCCGCTTCCTCTCCGCGCGCATGCTGCAGATCGTCGACGACTGGCACGAACAGCGCCGCGAGACCGAACCGAGCTGACTCCCGCCCGCCCCGCTGTACCGTCCCGCCCGCCGTTCCGTCTCGCCTCGGATCATTTGTCGGGAGGATGCACGACTGTCGGGGCATTCGGTGCATTCTCGCCCGACATCCGCCCGCCCTCCCGACATCCGTTCCGCCAGCCTCCGGACCCGGCGCCCGGGTAGGGGTTGACACTCGTCCGGGTTATGTGGTTACTTAGTCGAGTAAGTAACCCACTAACCACGCGGAGGACTCGTGATCGAAGAAGGCAAGCCGCTCTTCGTCCAGATCGCCGAGCAGATCGAGGACTCGATCGTCGACGGCTCACTCGCCGAAGAGGCCCAGGCCCCCTCCACGAACGAGCTGGCCGCGTTCTACCGGATCAACCCCGCCACCGCAGCGAAGGGAGTCGCCGTGCTCACCGACAAGGGAGTGCTCTACAAGCGCCGAGGCATCGGCATGTTCGTCGCGGAGGGCGCCAGGGATCTCCTCCTCGGCGAGCGCCGCGCCGCGTTCGCCGACCGCTACATCGACCCGCTCCTCGCCGAAGCCCGCACGCTCGGGCTCGGCGCCGAAGACCTCGCGGCCCTGCTCCGGCAGCGTGCCGCACTGACCACTGACGCAGAAGGGAAGACCTCCGCATGACCGCCGTCATCGAGGTGCACAACCTCAGCAAGCGCTACAAGGAGAAGCGAGCGCTCGACAACGTGTCGCTCGCCATCGAGGGAGGCGCGATCTACGGCCTCCTCGGCCGCAACGGTGCGGGGAAGACGACACTCATGTCGATCCTCACCGCTCAGAACTTCGAGTCGTCCGGCACCGTGAAGGTGTTCGGTGAGCACCCGTACGAGAACGCGCACGTGCTCAGCCGGATCTGCTTCGTCCGCGAGAGCCAGAAGTACCCGGACGACGCCCACCCCAAGCACGCGTTCAAGGCCGCGAGCCTGTTCTTCCCGAACTGGGATCAGGCCCTCGCCGACGAGCTCATCGCCCAGTTCCAGCTGCCGATGAAGCAGACCATCAAGAAGCTCTCCCGCGGTCAGCTCTCCGCGGTCGGGGTGATCATCGGACTCGCCTCGCGCGCCGAGATCACGTTCTTCGACGAGCCCTACCTCGGCCTCGACGCCGTCGCCCGGCAGATCTTCTACGACCGCCTGATCGAGGACTACGCCGAGCACCCGCGCACCGTCATCCTCTCGTCGCACCTGATCGACGAGGTCTCGAACCTCATCGAGAAGGTCATCGTGATCGACAACGGCCAGATCCTCCTGAACGAGGACACGGATGCGGTCCGCGACCGCGCCGTGACCGTGGTGGGCGACGCCGCGAAGGTCGACGCCTGGGTCGGCAACCGAGAGGTGCTGCACCGCGAGGCGCTCGGGCGCGTGGCATCCGTCACCGTCCTCGGCGCCGTATCCGCGGAGGAGCGCGCGCAGATCGCGGCAGCAGGGCTCGATCTCGCGCCGGTCTCGCTGCAGCAGCTGATCGTGCGTCTCACCCAGAAGGTCGAGGCCGACGCCACGAGATCCGCCGTCACGAAAGAGGAGGTGCGCTGATGCGACGCACACTCAACGTCATCCGCCTGCAGCTGATCAACCGGCAGACCTTCATCTGGGTGCCGCTGATCATCCTCGGCGCGGCGACGGCGATCTCGATACTGATCTACGGGATGATCCCCGACGACATCGCGATCTACGGCGGCGGAGGACAGGCGCCCCTGTGGTACTTCTTCGCCATCGGCATCTCTGCGATGACGCTCACGTTCCCCTTCTCTCAGGCGATGAGCATCACGCGACGCGAGTTCTTCCTCGGCACCATGCTCACCGCCATCATCGCCAGCACCCTCATGGGGATCCTGTTCCTGATCGGCGGGGGGATCGAAGTCGCCACGAACGGCTACGGCGTGAACGGGTGGGTGTTCTACATCCCGTGGCTGTGGGAGGCCGGTCCGCTCGGGGCCTTCGTCGTCTACTTCACCCTCGCGCTGTTCTTCTTCGTGGTCGGGTTCACCGGCGCCACCATCTACAAGAGCTGGGGTCTGATGGTGCTCACGATCGGGTGGGTCGCGCTGGCGCTCGTGCTGGTCGGGCTCTCGTATCTCGTGACGCGGTTCGAGCTGTGGGGGCAGGTCTGGACGGGGATCGGAAGCCTCGGCGCCCTCGGTCTCGCCCTCTGGGGCCTCGTGGTCACGGCGGCCCTCATGGGCGTCTCGTTCCTCGCCTTCCGCAGAGCCATCCCGTAGACCCCCCCCGCAGATCCATCCCTCTCGCCGACGCCGGTCGCCCTCCCGGGCGGCCGGCGTCGCGTGTGCGCGCTACCGGTACGCCGCCGAGCACGCAACCCGCTCGCCTCCTGCGCACCGGAGCGCCTACGCTCGCGGAACCCCCTGCCCCCGACAGAGAGGATGCCGTGACGCAGACCCGCACCCGGCTCCGGGTACGACGAGCGGGCGCCCGACGCGCGCTCCACGACGCCGTCCGCCCTGCCCGGTTGCTGCTCGTGGCCAAGACGACCCTGGCCGTCGGACTGGCGTGGATGATCGCTCCGCACATGCCCGGGGTCACCGACCAGTACCCGTACTACGCGCCCCTCGGGGCCCTGTTGAGCATGTACCCGACGCTGATGGGTTCGGCGAAGTCGAGCCTGCAGACGCTGCTCGGTCTCGCCACGGGAATCGGTCTCGCCACGATCGTGGTGCTGACGGTCGACCCGACCTGGTGGACGATCCCCCTCGTGGTCGGCGTCGGAGTGCTGCTCTCGGGCACGGGCTGGTTCGGCGTCGGCCGCGAATACGTGCCGATGGCCGCCCTGTTCGTGCTGATCATCGGCGGACAGAACGCCGACGACTATTCGCTCGGCTACCTCACCCAGACGGCGGTCGGCGTGGTCGTCGGGCTGGTGGTGAACCTGGTGATCGCACCCGCACCACTCACCGTCGCCGCGGCGGGACGGGTGGCGGCGTTCCGGGAGCAGTTGGCCGCGCACCTGCACGACATCGGATCCGCGGTGTCGGAGGCATGGCCGCCCGAGCACGAGCAATGGGCCGACGATGCGGCCTCTCTCGCCGACACCTCCTCCGAACTACGAGCGGCGCTGACGGAGGCGGACGAGAGCCGACGGGGCAACCCTCGCGCCAGGGGGCATCGCACACGGATCCAGCAGAGCCACGACGAGCTCGCGGCTCTCGATCGCATCGCCCATCTCATCCGCGACATCTCCGACGAGATCGCCGACACGATCTGGGACCGGCCGTCGGCACTGGCGCTCGACCCCGCTCTGCCTGCGCCCCTCTCTGCGGCCTGTCACGCGGTCGCCGATGTGATCGCGCGGGGGGATGCCTCCTCGAGCGACGATCATCGCGCCCGCGGTGAAGCGGCGCGCGCGATCCGGCTGCTTCTCGAGACGGTCGACGACCGCACCATCGATGTGCGGCGCTCGATGGGACCCGGTGTGCTCACCGCGATGCACCTGCGTCGCATCCTGATCCTGAGCGGTACGCGCCCTCCGGCCGAGGATTGATCCGACCCGGGCCGCCACCTCAGATGGTGTCGTCGGCGACGACCAGGTCCATCTGCCAGTAGCGGCCGTCCGGGTCCGCGCTGTCGTGCGCGTCGTCGGCCGCACTCAGGATGTCGTTGATCTTCACCATCACGTCGTCGAACTCCGACTCCGTGAGCCGGATCGTGCGCTGGGTGAAGGCGGCGTGCACCTCCCTCGTGCGTCCGGCGACGTACTCCGGGGTCCAGGCCATCACCCGACGGATCAGATCCTGATGGTCTTCGACGAGCGCGGCGACCACCGCGACGCCGAGGGCCTCATCCGGGACGGGGCTCTCCGGACCGCCGACGTTGAGCGCGCCCTTGTGCCCCGTCCAGACACGATCGCGTCGGTCACGAGCTTTGTCTGGTGCCTCTTCGATGAGCCCGGCATCGGCGAGGGCGCGCAGATGGAAGCTGGCGCTGTTCGCCGGAACGCCGAGCTCGGCGGCGATGTCGGCGGCGCGGAGGAAGTCCCGCCGTGAGAACAGCCGGATCATCTGGCGTCGCAGGGGGTGCGAGTAGGCCTTGAGCATGGCCGAGGTCATCCAGACGGGATCGGTGCTCGTGCTCTTCGCGCTGTCCTCCGTCATGTGCCGATCCTACTCGCACCCACAATTGCGCAATAAGACTTGCGCAATAGTTCTTGCGCATCTACTCTCGTCCCATGACCACCGTCACCGAGCCCCACCGTCTGTGGCGCAACACCCGCTACCTCACCTGGTTGGTGAGCGACACGAGCAAGGGCCTCGCGGCTTCCCTGTTCGGCTTCGCCATCCCCCTGCTCGCCCTGATCGTGACGAACGACCCCGCCCAGGCCGGCATCATCGGCGGAGCCGGAATGATCGCGCGACTGCTCATGACCCTGGCCGGCGGCGTGCTGGCCGACCGTCATCGCCGCATCGCGCTGATGCTCCTCGGCTCGCTCATCGGCATCGTGCTCGCCGGCGGCTTCACCCTCCTCGCCCTCGGCGACGCGATGACGTTCGGATCACTGCTCGTGATCGACGTGCTGCTCGCCGCGCGCAGCGGACTCTTCGACGTCGCCGGTGAGAGCGCGATCAAGGAGATCGTGCCCGACGACGCGATGGGCCGAGCGCAGGCGGCGAACCAAGGGCGCGACGCGGCGCTCCAGCTCGCGGGCGGACCGCTCGGCGGTCTGCTGCTGGGCGTCGGCGGATGGCTCGTGGGCGCGGTCATGACGCTGTGCCACGCGATCGCAGCCCTGACCGCGTGGATGCTGGGGCGTCAGGCCCGTCGTGCAGGAGTGGTCGATGCGGGCGCGGACGACGACGTCGCTCCGGCCCCGACGACGAAGCCCAACGCCTGGGCGGAGCTGCGCGAGGGGTTCGGCTGGCTGCTCTCCCGCCCCGACCTCGGCGGTGTGCTGCTCATCACGACGGTCATCAACCTCGGCTTCAACGCCACGATCACGACCGTCATCTACGCCCTCCAGCAGGACGGGTACTCCGAGCTGTTGATCGGCACCCTGAGCGCATCGATCGGGGCCGTGATGCTCGTGGGCGCCGTGTGCGCTCCGCTGCTCGTCCCGCGGATCAAGACCGGGATCCTGACCATCGCCGGGCTCTCGGTCGTCTCGGTCGGCGCGATCGTGCTGTCGATGGTCACCGGGCCCTGGGCCATCGCGGTGGTGCTCGGCGCCTCGGTCCTGCTCGTGCCCGCGCTCAACGCCGGCATGATGGGCTACTTCATGGTCGCCACCCCGAGCCACCTGCTCGGTCGAGCCAACAGCGCCGCCGGAGTGCTCGGCATGGGTGCGATGCCACTCGCTCCCCTGATCGCCGGCTCCGGACTCGCCTGGATCGGCCGCGAAGGCACCATCCTGATCTGCGCCGCGCTGTGCCTGGTCGCGGTCCTCCTCGCCGTGGGCAACAGGGCGCTGCGGGCACTGCCGGTCGAAGCGCGCTGGGCCGCGCACGCGAAGCAGTACGAGACGGCTTGATGCCGCAGCGGTGTGCGCCGGCAGCCGTGCGGGCTAGAGCGCGCCGGTCAGTGCCGCGATGCCGGCGAGCAGGGAGACCAGGGCGAGCACGAGAGCGATCGCGATGAGGACGGCGTGCACCTTGAGGAATGCCGTGGCCCTGCCGTTCTCGTCGCGCGCCCGCGGATCCTTGGCGACGCGCGTGTAGAACCGCGGCCAGACGAGGGCGTTGAAGGCGGCGTTGAGCAAGAGCAGGACGGCGAGCGGGATCACCCCTCAACGCTATCGACATCGCCTGTGGCTGCCGACCGCCGCCGGGATGCGGAATTCTTGGATGCGGACTTGTATCAGAAAGCCCTTGCCGCGCTCCTGGTAGGTGTGATCACAATGGGCTTCATGATCGACGGTGCACCCGGCGCCGGTCTCGATCATGCCTCGGATGACGGGCGTGCACGCTGGGAGCGCGCCGCAGATCTGTTCGACGCATGGCGCGAGAGCGACAGCCGCGCGATGGACGAGCTCGTACGGCTGATGACGCCCGTGCTCTGGCACGTCGTGCGCGCCTACGGACTCGAACGCACCCTCGCCGAAGACGTCGTGCAGACCACCTGGCTGCGGCTGGTGCGCGGTCACGGATCGATCAGCGATTCGCGGGCCGTGTCGGCCTGGCTCACCACCACAGCACGCCGCGAAGCCTGGAAGGTCGCGAAGGCACACGGCAAGGTCGACACGACCGATGTCGACGATCTCGACACCCTGCTCCCCGAGCAGGCGTCGGCCGAGGAGCACGCGACCATCGGCGACGAGAACCGTCGGCTGTGGTCGGCCGTACGCCGCCTGAACGACCGCTGTCAGAGGCTGCTGCGCGTGATCGCCTTCGAGGACCGCCCGGACTATGCGCACATCGCCAGCGACCTCGCGATGCCCATCGGCAGCATCGGCCCCACACGGAACCGGTGCCTCGCGAAGCTCCGCGCCCTGCTGGACGCACCGCCGACAGCGCCGGCGGGGGGACTCGCATGACCGACCACGAAGACGCCAGGATGCTCGCCCGGCTCCGCACGCACTGGAGAGCGGTCGACCCGGTGCCCGCGGGCCTGATCGACCGCATGGTCGCCGCAGTCGCTTCGGACGGCCTGAACAGCGAGTATGCACTGCTGACCCTGGTCGAGGGACAGCTCGGCGAGGTGCGCGGCGAGGCGGATGCACTCACCCTGCAGTTCAGCGACGGCTCCACCAGCATCCTGCTGCATGTGACGACCACCGCTTCCGGCCGCCGCCGCGTCGACGGCTGGGTCGACACCGCGGCCGCCGAGATCGTCCTGACGCAGGGAGAGAAGGCCAGGTCGGTCTCGCCGGAGGAGACCGGACGCTTCGTGTTCGACGAGGTGCCGCCCGGTCTCACGCGCGTGCGCCTGACGACCGCGGTCGGGGACGAGACGCGCACGCTCGCGACCCCGCAGTTCGAGCTGTGACCACGGGCGCCGCCCGTCGATGAGGACGCGGGGCGACCCGCAGGGAGAGGATGACGCATGGATCAGCCCAAGGGATGGACCTGGCAGGACCGCGCGGAGGGATCGATCCGCCGGGGAACCGCGCTCGATCCGAGCACGGAGCCGGTGGACGGCATCCGCGCGTTTCCGACGGCGTATCTGCCGGAGCGGCTGCTGATCACCCGCGCCCTCGGCGACGGGGAGGCCTACGACCGCGAGGTGCGCACTCTGCGTGATGCCGCCGACACCTTCGGATGGCAGCTCGAGATCGAGGACGGCACCCGCTCGGCGGTCGATGGCGAGCTGGTTCCGGGGGTTCCCAGCTTCCTTCGCGCACGGCTGCGGACTCCCGACGAACCGGTCAGGGGCGAGTCACCCGTCGCACCCGACGCCTGGCGAGTGCTCCAGCGCGCACGCCGCATGTCGCGCTCGACGATGCCGCGGACGAGCCTCGACCACGTGCTGTCCATCGATCCGGTCGGGCTCAATCCCTTCACCAGGACGAACCCCTTCACACGCACCAACCCGTTCACCCGCACGAACCCGGTGCGCGGCGCCGGAGGGGGCGCGGGCGGCAGCGACGACTACCTCGAGCCCGGACGCGGCGCACGGCAGCCCGTGAGCTGGTTGGGCCCCGCCCCTGTGCGCGGACCCGCGCCGAAACGCGGACGGCGCCCCGTGGTCGCGGTGCTCGACACCGGTTGCGGCGAGCACGCCTGGCTGCCTGCCGACATCGTCACGCGCACGGTCGACCTCGACGGCGTGCCGGTCGGGCTGACCGACGACGCCGATCCGGAACGCTACCCCGACCTGTACGGGCAGCTCGACGGTGAGATCGACGCGGTCGCCGGACACGGCACGTTCATCGCCGGCATCGTCAGACAGGCGGCTCCGGAGGCGGACATCCTCTCGATCCGGGTGGCGGGAGCCCTCGGGGTGGTCGACGAGAGCACGCTGCTCGAGACCGTGGCCCAGGTCGTGACCCTGCTGGCCCGCCACCGGGAGGATCCGAAGACCGGCTTCCCGATCGATGTGCTGAACCTGTCGCTCAGCTACTACCACGAGACGCCGATCGACGGATTGTTCAGCCTCACGCTATACCAGCTGCTGGCCAAGGCACGCGAGCTCGGCTGCGTGGTCGTGTGCTCGGCCGGCAACGACGCGATCGACCGTCCCTCGTTCCCGGCGTCGCTCTGGTCCTGGCCCGGCGCCGACAACGGCATCCGTCGGGACAGAGACGCGCCGCTCGTGTCGGTCGGAGCGCTGAACCCCTCGGCGCAGTCGGTCGCCCTCTTCTCGAACATCGGCCCGTGGGTTCAGGCCTACGCGCCGGGGGCCGCCGTGGTGAGCACATCCCCCGCGTTCGTCGGCGGCACCCAGGCGGTCACGAGGGCCGACGTCGAGGGCCTCCGCCGCGAGACGATCGATCCCGACGACTATCGGGGCGGGTTCGCGGTGTGGAGCGGCACCTCGTTCTCGGCCCCGTACGTCGCAGCGCGCATAGCCGCCCAGCTCGGCACCGTCCCCGTCGGCGGCGTCAGCCCCGCCGCTGCGGCGAAAGCCGTCGCCGCCGTCCTGAAGTCCCTGCCGACCCCGGTCGACCTCGACTGACGCACCCCCGGGACGAGCCGTCCGTACCGATGCGGGCGGCTCGTCCTGGTGCCGAGCGCCGCCCGAGCGGCTCGCGGGACACGCTCCGGCGGCTCGTCCTGGTGCACCTGTCGGGCGGATGTTCGGCTGTCGGATCCGAACGCGGCGTGTCGCCCGACACGTGCTCTTCCTCCCGACAGGTGTCCACTGCCTCACCCGAGCGATCACGCACCGCTCCCGCTCGGAATACGCGCTCTTCCCTGCGGCCCCGACGCAGGGCATTCTGAAGGGATGCCCCTGTCCGCGATCGAGCTGCACCGGCGCGGGGTCGAAGCGGCCAACGCCCGGCGATTCACGCAGGCACAGCGCGCTCTCGACGCGGCATCCGCCCGCACCGAAGACCCTGATCTTCGTGCGCGCATCGACGGCACGACCGCCTACGTCCTCGCCCAGACGGGAGAGCCGGCGGCCGCAGAGCAGCTGTGTCGCGACGCCCTCGGCCGATCCGGGCTGCGCGCCGAGACCATCGCGGTGCTCAGCGGCCAGCTCGGCACGCTCCTGACGCACAGCGGTCGGCTGGGCGACGCCGAGGCCGAACTCACCCGTGCGATCGAGACGCTCACGGCCGTCGGAGACGAGACGACCGAGCTCGCGAACTGCCTCATGAACCGATCCGTGGTGCGGATGCAGCAGCGCGAGCTCGACTCCTGCATCGCGGATCTGCGGCGCGCGGTGGCCGTGTACGAGGCGAACGACGACGAGGAGCCGCTGGCGGAGGCCCGGCACAATCTCGGGTACGCGGCGCTGCTCGGCGGAGACCTCGTCACCGCGCTCACCCTGATGACCCGCTCCCGACCGAAGCTCGCCGCGATCAGCGACCTCGCGGCGGCGATCAGCGACCTCGACCGGGCGGAGGTGCTGCGCGACGCGGGTCTCACGACCGAGGCCGAAGCGCTGCTGGAGCAGGTCGCCACCCAGTTCGGCGCGCAGCGGATGCGGCAGGCCAGAGGCGAGTCCGAGTTCCACCTCGCCCGCTCGCTCCTGCGCCACGATCCCGCCGCCGCCGAGCGCGCAGCCCGCACCGCGGCGCGACGGTTCACGGCACTCGCGAACCACGGGTGGGCGGCGCGAGCCGAGGCGGTGCGCCTCGAGGCGCAGCAGCGGGCGAGACCGCACCGCCCCATCGACGAAGCGGAATTCGCCCGCACAGCGAAAGCCTTGGACCGGGGAGGTTTTCGCACCGAGGCGACAGGACTGCGACTGAGTGCTCGACGCGACGGCACCGGACGCCTCCCGCGACTGGACGACGCCGCCCCCACGCCTCTGCGCCTGCGCGCCCACGAGGTGCGTGCTGCGCGCGCCGCGGCTGCCGGCCGTGACCGCGACGCGCTGCGTGCGGCTGCCGAAGGCCTCGACCTGCTCACCGCCTGGCAGCAGTCCTTCGGTGCACTCGACCTGCAGGCATCCGTCGCGATGCACGGCAGCGACCTGATGTTCGCCGGCCTCGCCGCTGCTGCCCGGCTGCGCGACCCCGCGATCCTGTTCGAGTGGTCCGAACGCGCGCGCCACCTCAGCCAGCAGGTCGCCCCGGTGCGGCCCCCGCGTGACGAATCCCTGGCGGTGGATCTGGCGGAGTTGCGAATGCTGCGCGCCGAGCTGGCCGGCGCCGATTGGACGACGGATGCCAGGGTGCGCACCCTCCGCGACCGCGTGCGCGAGCGGCAATGGGCGGCCACAGGATCCGGCGGCACCCGCGAACGCTGGGGACTCGCCGAGGCGACCTCGATGCTCGACGCCGACGTCGTCGTCCTGTCCTACGTGTTCACCGGTTCGACGCTGCATGCCATCGTGGTCACCTCGTCGGGGGCGACCATCGTCGACCTGTCATGGGAGCGGGTGCAGTCGGCTCTCGACGGCCTCCGCGCCGACCTCGACATGGTCGCACTGACCCGTGGCGGGCTGATGGGGGAGGTCACCGCGCGGGCGCTCGCGTCACGGCTGGCGATCCTCGACGCCGAGCTGCTCACCCCGCTGCTGCTGGCGGTGCCGACCACGGCGCGGCTCGCGATCACCGTGCCAGGAGCACTGGGCGGCGTGCCGTGGGCGATGCTCCCCGGCATGTCCGGCATCGCGTTCACCCTCGCGACGTCCGTGTCGCGTCTGCTGGCCGCGCCCGCCCGCGACCGGACCCGGCCGACGACGATCGGTTTCGCCGCAGGCCCCCGTGTCCCGCGCGCCGGAGACGAGGTCGCGCGTGCGGCTGCGGCCTGGCGTGAGGCGGGCCACGCACCGCGGATCCTGGAGTCCTCCGCGGCGACGGTCGCGGCGGTCACCGAGCTCGCCGCCGCCACCGACGTGCTCCACATCGCCGCCCACGGCCGGCACGCGGTGGACAACCCGCTGTTCTCGGGGTTCGAGCTCACCGACGGCATCCTCTTCGGCTACGACGTCGACCTGATACCGCGCGTCCCGACGACCGTGATCCTCTCGGCCTGCGAACTCGGGCGCTCCTCTGTGCGCTGGGGAGAAGAAGCGCTGGGCATGACGCGGGTGTGGTTGCACGCCGGAGCCGACTGCGTCATCGCCGCCCCCGTCGCGGTCCCCGACGATGTGGCCGGGGAACTGCTCAGCGCCGTGCACACCGGTCTCTCCGAGGGCGCAGCGCCCGCTGTCGCGCTCGCGAGGGCAGGCCTCGACACCGGTCTGAGCGCGCCGTTCCAGTGCCACGGTGACGGATTCTGAAATTTTTCCTCCATTCGGTGTATCAGAACGGATGCCGCACGCTCCTGTTCTTCGGAAGGTGCCAGGCGAAGGGCCTCGAAGGGTGAGGCGCGAGGGAGGCGCTGTCGGATCTGGGGATCATGCGCACTGGGGAGCGCGAACACGACACGGACACCATCTGCTCGGGGGCATCGCGGCGCGCAGCCGTGACGCCCTCAGAGGGCCTCGACGTTGTGGGGACGTCGAGGCCCTCGGGGTGTCCGGGGGGGTCAGGCGACCAGCACTGCGTATCCGGCCGCCCGCAGCGACGCGAGTGCTTCGGCGTCCGCTCCGGCGTCGGTGATCACGGTCGGGAAGAGGTCGACCCCGCCGACGGCCGTGAACGCCTCGACACCGAGCTTGCTGGCGTCGGTCACCACGACCGCGCGGCGGGCACGCTCGGCCATCATGCGGTTGACCGCGGCCTCGCGCTCGTCCTGCGTGGTCGCACCGGCGGCGGCATCCATCCCGTTCACACCGATGAAGGCGATGTCGAGCCGCACCCCGCGCAGCAGCTGCTCCACGAACGGACCGACGAGTTCGTAGCTACGCGAGTGGATGACGCCGCCGGTGACGACGACCTTGATCTCGGGCCGCGTGGCGAGCTGGGCGGCGATGTTCACGGCGTTGGTGACGACGGTGATGCCGCCGTTCGCTGCGAGATCGTCGCGCGCGGCGAGGGCTGCCGCGATGGCCGTGGTGGTCGTGCCACCGGAGAGCCCCACCACCATGCCGGGTGCGACGAGGCCGGCGGCGGTCTGCGCGATGCTCTCCTTCTCGTGCGTGCGCAGGTGGCTCTTGTAGCGGATGGGCAGCTCATAGGCGACGGTCTGCGCCACAGCACCGCCGTGGGTGCGGGTGAGCAGGCGCTGCTCGGCGAGCGTGTCGAGGTCTCGCCGCGTGGTCGCGGACGACGCCTCGAACCGATCGACCAGTTCTTCGACCGTGACCTCGCCCTTCGCGGCCAGCAGGTCGAGGATCGCGTTCAGCCGGGCGGCCCGCTTCATCAGGACACCGGTTCCGCGGGCTGCAGTGCGAAGAGTCGGAGCATGCGGGCGGCCTCTTCCGCGAGTGCCTCCCGGGCGGGCGCGAGGTACTTGCGGGAATCGACCAGACGCTCGTCGGCGTCGAGCTTGTCGCGCACCGCCCGCGTGAAGAACCCGTTCAGGTGGGTGGAGACGTTGATCTTCGTCATCCCGGCGCGCACGGCGTCGGCGATCACGGTATCCGCGACGCCCGACGATCCGTGCAGCACCAGCGGAACCGGGAGCGCTTCGTGCAGGCGCCCGATCAGGTCGAGGTCCAGCGACGCCGTGCGATCGGTCATCGCGTGCGAGGAGCCGACCGCGACCGCGAGGGCGTCCACGCCCGTGGCGGCCACGAACGCGCGTGCCTCTTCGGGGTCGGTGCGCACACCCGGAGCGTGCGCCCCGTCCTTGCCGCCCACCTCTCCGAGCTCGCCCTCGACGTAGACCCCGGCCTCGTGTGCATGGGCGGCGACCGCCGCCGTCAGGGCCACGTTGTCGTCGTAGGGCAGTGCGCCCCCGTCGAACATGACCGAGCCGAAGCCCAGCGCGATGGCCTCGTCGACCAGCTCGGGCCGCTCGGCGTGGTCGAGATGCACCGCGACGGGTGTCTGCGCGCGCCGCGCCACCGCGAGCGTGGCCAGGGCGATGGGCTCGAGCCCGCCGTGGTAGTCGGCGCAGTTCTGCGAGATCTGCAGGATGACCGGCAGCTGCGCCAGAGCGGCCGCCCGCACCAGCCCTTCCGCGGTCTCGAGGTGGATCACGTTGAAGGCGCCGATTCCGGTGCCGGCAGCGGATGCGGCGGAGACGAGGTCACGAGCGGAGACGAGGGTCACGAAGGGTCCTTCCGGAACGATTCAGGGTCGGGATGCGAGATGCGCAGCTGCTGCTCGATCTCGGGCCAGCGCGGGGAGATGTCGCCGGCGAGCGGGGTGAGCACGGCGGCGGCGGACCACGCCGTGGCCCGGCGGAGGATCTGCTCGGGGTCGCGCACCCCGTCGGCGTACAGCACGGCACAGGCGGCGACACCGGCATCGCCCGCGCCCGTGGGGTTGCCGGCGAGCGGTTCGTCGAGACGCGCATGCACGAGAGCGGTCGCCGTGACCGCGAGCATGCCCTCGGCTCCGAGGGAGAGCAGCACGAGCTCGGTGCCGCGGGCGATCAGCGAGCGGGCGCCCTCGACCGGGTCGGCCACACCCGTGGCCTCGACCAGCTCGGCGGCGTTCGGCTTGAGCACGGTGGCGCCGGCATCCGCCGCACGCAGCAGGGCGGGACCGGAGGTGTCGACGATCACCGGCACACCGGCATCCTTGCCCACCGTGATGAGCATGGGGATGAGCGATTCCGGCGCTCCGGGGGGCACGCTGCCGGACACGACCAGCACACGCGCGCCCGAGAGCCGCTCGACGACTTCGGCGAGCACGGCAGCCCATTCGACGTCGGTCGGGTTCACGCCCCGCTCGTTGATGATCGTGGTGTCTCCGAGGGTCTCGTCGACCACCGCGATGCTGCGACGGGTCTCGGCGGCCACCGGGACCAGAGCGTGCGGCACCCCGCTCGCGATGAGCTCTGCGGCGAACTCCTCGCCGACCCGACCGCCCAGAGTGGTCACCGCGAGCACCTCAGTGCCCTCGGCGTGCGCCACGCGCGCGACGTTGAGCCCCTTGCCGCCGGCGCGTGCGGCCCCAGCATCCGCCCGGTGCGTTCCACCTTCGACGAGCCGTTCGACACGCCAGGTGAGGTCGAGTGCGGGATTGGGGGTGACGGTGAGGATCACGTGAGCTCCCGCGCGCGGAGGGCCGCCCCGAGCAGTCCCGCGTTGCCGGAGAGCTCGGCGGGCACGAGGGCGGGGATGCGGTGGAAGCTGAGCCGTGCGGCCAGGCGGGTGCGCAGCTCGTCGAAGAGTGCGCCTCCGGCGCGCGACAGGCCGCCGCCGATGACCACGGCCTCCGGAGCCACGACGGCGGTGAGCTGAGCCAGCGACATCGTGAGCGCGTCGAGCGCCGAGTTCCAGATATCCGCGGCGATCCGGTCGCCGGCCGCCGCACGGGCGATCACGTCCTTCGCGCCGTCGGGAGCGATCCCGGTCGCCTCGCGGTAGCGCCGGGCGATGGCACCGGCGGAGGCGACGGCCTCCAGGCAGCCTCGGGCGCCGCACGCGCAGATCGGCCCGTCCGCGATCGGGGAGTGCCCGATCTCGCCCGCGTATCCCCCGGCGGTGTAGGGCACGCCACCGACGAGCAAGGCGCCGGCGATCCCGGTGCCGATCACGAGCACCACCGAGTCGGCGTAATCCCGCGCGCCGCCCAGGCGACGTTCCGCCCAACTCGCGGCGCGGACGTCGTGGTCGAACGCCACGGGCAGCCCGAGGCGATCGGCTGCGAGGTCGCGCAGCGGGGAGTCGTGCCAGCCGAGGTTGCTCGCGAAGACACCCAGTCCGGCATCCGCATCGACGATCCCCGGTACGACGAGACCCACCGCCTGCGGCACGACCTCGGGGTGAGCGGCACGGAGTTCCTCCGCCAGCACCTCGAGGCGTTCGAGAAGCACCTGTGTGCGGTCGCCCTCGGCGATCGGCGTCGGCGTGCGGCGCAGCCCGAGAGCGGTGCCGTCGGCGTCGAACAGCGCCGACTTGATGTCGGTGCCGCCGACGTCGAAGGCCAGCACGGGCGCGCCGATACCGAGGGTGCGCACGGCGGCGAGCTTCTCCCCGGTGGCGTCACGCTCGACGTCGGGAACGGCGGCCGTCCCGTCAGCTCGGGTCATGGTCAGCTCCGGCGGCGGGTTGCGTCATGCATCCAGGATGACGGATCGCGTGAGGTTGCGGGGCTGATCGGGGTCGAGGCCTCGCGCCACAGCGCGGTCGAGCGCGGTGCGGTGCAGGCGCACGAGGTCGGCGAGCGGGTCGATCGTCCGCTGCTCGAACCGGGCACCGGTGGCCTCGACCTGCGCCGCGAGCCCCTCGGGAGCCTGGCCGAACTGCCAGGTGACGCGCCCCGGTGCCGCGATCGCGATCGGGCCATGGCGGTAGTCCATCGACGGGTACGCCTCGGTCCACGACTGCGACGACTCCCGCAGCTTCAACGCGGCCTCGTGGGCGAGACCGATCGTCCAGCCGCGACCCAGGAACGTGTACTGCTCGGCGTCACGCAGCTCGTCGTCGCCGTCCTCGGCGAGCACGGCCTCGGCATCGGCGATGGCTCCGGTGAGGTCTTCACCGAGCGAAGCGCGGAAGAGGGCCAGCGCCGTGGTCGCGAATCGCGTCTGCACGACCGACTTCTCGTCGGCGAACGGCAGCAGCACAGCCTCGTCGACGAGCGAGACGAGCGGCGAGTCCGGGTCGCCGATCACGCCGACGGTGGGGATGCGCCCCTTGATGCGGTCGACGAGCTCGAGCACCTCGCTGGTCGTGCCGGAACGGGTGAGGGCGACGACGGCGTCGTATCCGCGGTCGAGGAACGCCTCGGACGCCGCGTACGCGTCGGTCTCACCGTGGCCGGCGGACTCGCGCAGAGCCGCGTACGACTGCGCCATGAACCACGAGGTGCCGCAGCCGACGACGGCGATCCGGGCACCGGAGGCAGGCAACAGCGCCTGCTCGGCCTTCAGATCTGCGGCCGTGGCCCACGTCTGAGGCTGTGAGTTGAGCTCTTCGCGCATGTGTGCGCCGGGCAGCGATTCGGTCATCGATGTGCCTTTCTGGCGATAAGTTGCAGACTTGTGATTGTTTGAAGCTTGATTCGATCATAGTATGGCGTCAGATTGATGCAACACCAGCTTTACCTTGATTTGTTTGTTCTCCTGACAAATAATCAGACGAGTTCCACCCTCGACGCCGACCCCGGCCGACGTCGAGAGCCCCGAGCCCCGGCTTGAACGATCGCGGTAGCCCTCCCGGCGACGCGATCACCACGCACTGTCGCGTGATGTGCTTGCGACTGTGCACCACACCCCCCTCCCGAAGCGGCCCCGCCGCCGAGGGTTCGGACATCACAGTGAGGAATGCAATACACATGAAGAAGTCACTGCGGTTCGGCGCCGCCGCCATCGCGGCCGTCGCCACGCTCTCGCTCGCTTCGTGCGGGTTCGGCGGTTCTTCCGGCGACAGCGGCGATGCCGATGGAGCGACCACGCTCGATCTCCTCGTCCCCAGCTACTCCGACGGCACCAAGGCCAACTGGGAGACGGTGATCGACGGTTTCGAGAAGGCGAACCCCGACATCAAGGTCAAGCTCGAGGTGCAGTCGTGGGACAACCTCGAGAAGGTCGTCTCCACCAAGATCCAGGCCGGCGAGGCTCCGGACATCTACAACGGCGGACCCTTCGCGGGCTTCGTCGGCGATGAGCTGCTCTACCCGACGAAGGACGTCGTCTCCGAAGACACCTTCTCCGACTTCCAGGACTCGTTCATCAAGAACGCCGAGATCGACGGCACCGCGTACGCTCTCCCGCTGATCGCGTCGGCTCGCGCCCTGTTCGTCAACAACGCCCTGCTCGACCAGGCCGGCGTCGAGGCGCCGACCGACTGGGACTCGCTGCTGGATGCCGCCACCAAGGTGTCCGCGCTCGGCGGCGGCGTCGCCGGTTACGGCATGCCGCTCGGATCCGAAGAGGCTCAGGCCGAAGCGGCCGTGTGGCTGTGGGGCGGCGGCGGATCGTTCGGCGACGCATCCGAGATCACGATCGACACCCCCGAGAACCTGGCGGGTGCCGAGCAGATCAAGAAGATGATCGACGCGGGTGCGACCCAGGCCGACCCGGGTTCGACGCAGCGCTCCCCGCTGATGGACATCTTCATCCAGGGCAAGATCGGCATGCAGGTCGGCCTCCCGCCGACGGTCGGCCAGATCGCAGAGGGCAACCCCGACCTGGACTACTCGATCGTCCCGATCCCGACCAAGGACGGCTCGCCGTTCACGCTCGGCGTCATGGACCAGCTGATGGCGTTCCAGAACGACGACGACAAGAAGGAAGCGATCACCAAGTTCTTCGACTACTACTACTCGGCAGACGTGTACGTGCCGTGGGTGCAGGCCGAGGGCTTCCTGCCCGTCACCAAGTCCGGTGCTGAGCAGCTCTCCGGCGAGGAGGCTCTCAAGCCGTTCCTCGACGTGCTGCCCGACGCGCAGTTCTACCCGTCGACGAACCCGCAGTGGTCTGCCGCAGACGGTGCGTTCAAGTCCCTGTTCGGTCAGATCCAGACGAAGCCGGCTCAGGACGTGCTGACCGAGATCCAGGCGCAGGTCGACGCGGGCTGAGCCCGCTGAACGGAGAGGTTCGGGTACCCGAATGAACCAGAAGACAGAGTCCTCGAACCTCGCGGGGGCGGCCACCGGCCGCCCCCGCACCCGGAAGACCCCGGATGCTCTTCGGGGCAGGCCGGGCGGAAAGGACCTCCTCCAGGCGCTGCCCTGGATCGCCCCCGCACTGCTGCTCATCATCGGCGTGGTGTTCTTCCCCGCCGGAGTGATGTTCTTCAACTCGACGCGCGACATCTCGCTGTCGGGCCTCGACAAGGGATCGGTCGGCTTCGACAACTTCGTCACGGTCTTCACGTTCGCCGAGTTCTGGCCGATCTTCTTCCGCACGATCCTCTGGGTCGTGTCGGTCGTGGTCTTCACGGTCGTCATCTCGCTCGGCCTCGCCCAGATCCTGAACAAGGCCTTCCCCGGACGCCAGCTCGTCCGCATGGCCGTCATCGTGCCGTGGGCGGCATCGGTCGTCATGACCACGATGGTGTTCTACTACAGCCTCGAGCCGTACTTCGGAGTCTTCAACAAGTTCCTCTACGACATCGGGCTCTCGGATGACGCGGTCGGATACGGGTGGACGAAGAACCCGACGACGGCCTTCATCTGGTCGATCGTGATCGCGATCTTCGTGTCTCTCCCCTTCACGACCTACACGATCCTCGCCGGTCTCCAGTCGGTACCGGCCGATGCGATCGAGGCCGCGAAGATGGACGGGGCCAGCCCTGCCCGCACCTACTGGTCGATCGTGCTGCCGCAGCTGCGCAGCGCTCTCGCCGTGGCCGTCCTCATCAACATCATCAACGTCTTCAACTCGCTGCCGATCCTGAAGGTGATGACCGGATCCATCCCCGGCTACGGCGCCGACACGATCATGACGCTGATCTTCAAGTACATCGAGCTGCAGAAGAAGGTCGATGTCGCGAGCGCCCTCTCGGTCGTCGCATTCCTCATCGTCATCCTGATCGTCGCGGCCTACGTGAAGATCGTCAAGCCCATGAAGGAGGTCTGATCATGACCGTGACCGAGACCGCCCTCGTGACCACCGCCGGTGGCCGCGGCCGTCGCACACCGCCGACCCCCGGCCGCAAGCGCCGCTACACCGAAGACCAGGTGACGCTGCCCCGCGTCATCCTGCGCACCGCCGCCGGGTTCCTGGTGCTCGCGATCTTCGTGCTGCCGTACCTGATCATGTTCTTCGGCTCCGTGAAGACCAAGCCGCAGATCCGGTCGGTCGACCCGACGTACCTGCCGACGGAGTGGCACTGGGAGAACTACATCACGATGTGGTCCACCCCCGAGACGCCGTTGCCGTACAACCTGATCTCGACGATCGTGATCGCGGTGTTCGCGACGCTGCTCGTGCTGCTGGTGTCGCTGCCGGCGGCGTACTACACGGCACGGTTCAAGTTCCCCGGCCGCATGGTGTTCCTCTTCCTCGTGATCGTCACGCAGATGCTGCAGCCGGCGGTGCTGACCTCGGGTCTCTTCCGTCAGTTCACGGTCCTCGGACTCGGTGACACCTGGGTGGCGATGATCTTCATCAACGCCGCGTTCAACCTGTCGTTCGCGGTGTGGATCATGCACTCGTTCTTCGCGGGCATCCCCAAGGAGGTCGACGAGGCCGCCCAGATCGACGGGGCGGGACGCTTCACGGTGCTGTTCAAGATCAACCTGCCGCTCGTGTGGCCGGGCATCGTGACCGCGATCGTGTTCACGTTCGTCGCCTGCTGGAACGAGTTCGCGGCATCCCTCGTGATCCTGTCGACCGACAAGAACCAGCCGCTGTCGGTCGCTCTGACCAAGTTCGTCGGTCAGTACGAGACCAGCTGGCAGTACGTGTTCGGCGTCTCGATCGTCGCGATCCTGCCGGTGGTCATCCTGTTCATGCTCATCGAGAAGCGACTCGTCGGCGGACTCACCGCCGGCAGCGTGAAGTAACGCTCCTCGCCGCGCTTCGCCATCCGCCCGACAGCACACCTGTCGGGCGGATGTGCGTCTGCAGGACCGACCTGCGGCGTGTCACCCGACATCCGTCCGTTCTCCCGACATCCGTGCAGGGCACGGCGCCGGTGCACTCGGTGACCGACCGACCCGGACCTCAGCTGCCGGACGGGTACACGGCCGGACGCAGCATCGAGACTCCGAGCACCCTGCCGAGCACGAGTCGCCCCGGGCCCAGCGCGGGGTCAGAGTCGTGGGCGAAACGGATCGGCGGAGATGCCGTCCCCTTGGCCCGGTTCGTCGCGAACCCCTCCCGCACCGCCGCGAGGAAGGGCTCTCCGAGCAGCGGAGCCCGACCGGCGATCACGATCTCGTGCGGATCGGTGAGGCCCGACAGGATGCGCAGGGCAGCAGCCACGGCCTCGGCCCCGAGCAGCATCCGTTCCTCAGCGCCATCGGCCCGCAGGAGCGCTCGCACCGCATCCGGCTCGAGTTCGTCATGGAAGTCCGGGCCGAGCACCGCGGTGAGGGAGGCGACGGCCTCGATGCATCCGAGCCCGCCGCAGCGGCAGCGCACCTGCGATCCCCTGCCGCCGAATGCCACGTGGCCGATCTCCCCTGCGCGGCTGGTGGCTCCGGGCAGCACCCGGCCGTCGATCGTGACCGCCGCACCGATGCCCTCGCCCATGCGGAGCACGAGCCGCTGCACGCCGTCGACCTCGTCGAACGCCGACTCCGTGAGCGCCTCACCATCCGCGTCGTTGAGGATGACGACGGGCACATCGATCTCCTCCGCGAGGAGGTCGGCGAGCGGCACGTCCTTCCACCCCAGGAGCACGCTCTCCCGCACGACGGAGCCGTCGGTGACGCCGGGGGACTGCAGGCACACCGCCAGAACGCGATCGCGGAACTCGCGCACGACCTCAGCCGTCACGGCGACGACGTCGGCCGGGGTCACGCCCGCCGGATGGACCGACTCCCTGGTCAGCACCCGCGCGCCGCTCAGGTCGAGGAGCACGGTCTCGACGCTCTGCGCCCGCACGATGACGACGCACACCGCGTAGAAGGCGCGATTCACCTCGACGCGCGTTCCCGGCTTCCCTCCGGTGCTCTCGGCCTGCTCGCCCTCGACGACGAGCCCCAACGCGATGAGCTCGTTCACCAGCGACGAGGTGGTCGCCGTCGTGAGGCCGGTCGATCGAGCCAGTGACGCACGGGTGACGGGGTCAGCGGAGGCGATCAACGCGAGGGCACGTCGCAGATGGTCGCGGCGGATCTTGCCCTTGCCGTCGAGGAGGGCGTCCGCACCGCGGCCGAACACCGAGCTCTCGAGTCGTGTCCTCAGTTGTGCCTCTGCTGTCAGCATCGACCTTCCGCGCTCCTTCGCCCCGCCTGCCCGCGTTCCCCACGGAACCTTGACAGGCAGCAGGTTCAAACTCTACGCTAGCCACACTTCGCTTACTCACTAAGTAAAGTCCCCCGCTCGCCCTCCCATGCCTTTCAACGACGACAAGACAGGACCGAGACACGTGTCTGCACCCCTACCTCCCTCACCGCGCACCCGCGCACACCGATTCCTGAGAGGCGGGGCCGCCATCGTCGCCCTGGCTCTCACCCTCCCCCTCGCTCCGGCGCTCGCCGCTCCGGCACTGGCCGCGGAAACGACCGTCGTGATCGTGGACGATGCCGTCACCTCCCCCACCGAGGGATTCGAGTTCCCGGCCAAGTGGGTGGCCGAGTCCGGCCTCGACGCCACCCGCTGGATGGAGGGGACCGAGCACTGGGTGCGGGCGGGTGACACCCCCAGCATGACGTTCCGGTTCACCGGAGTGCAGGCGGAGCTGCTCGGGAACACCGATCCTGCCCACGGCACGTACGCGGTCTCCGTCGACGGCGGACCCGAGACCGTCGTCGACGCCTACTCCGCGACGCGGCAGTACCAGCAGGTGCTGTTCTCGACCGGCATCCTCGACCCCGGAGCCCACACTGTCGTGCTGCGGGTGACGGGGCAGAAGAACCCCGCGGCCTCCCGCGCGGGGGCGCAGATCGACTTCGCCCGTGTGACGAAGGAGGTCGTCCCCGCGACCGGCGTGACGACCGATCAGGCACCGTTGACGCTCGAAGCGGGAAGCACGGCGAAGGTCACCGCGACCGTCGCCCCCGCCGAAGCGACCGACAAGACGGTGGCGTGGTCCTCCGCAGACGAGGGCATCGCCACCATCGCCGCCGACGGCACGATCACCGGCGTCGCCGCCGGCGAGACCACCGTCACCGCGACCACGCGCGACGGTGGGTTCACCGCCCGGCGCACGGTCACCGTGACGAAGGCGCGCACCGAGCTCGCCGGAGCCGTCGCCGACACCAACTTCCACTACGTCACCACCAAGTCCTTCGACGACTACCGCCGCAAGTACTACCCCGACGTGGTGGGGATGACCGAGAAGTCGTGGCAGGCGAGCGCATGGCAGCGGGACCGCGTCAACGCGCAGTTCGTGCTGTGGACCTCCGGCGAACGCAAGACCGGCGTGCGGATCGAGAGCGTGCATCTGAGCGGCTCCGACGGAGCGACCCTCGATGACGGCATCACCGCCACGCTCATCTCCAACGTGATGGCCGGACGCGGGCGCCCCTCGCTCGGAAAGCCGCAGGAGCCGATCCCTGACGTGCTCAAGCCGGTCGCATCGGTGGAGATGGCGCCCCGCTCCGTGCAGCCCGTCTGGATGACCGTCGACGTGCCGGCCGACACCACCCCCGGCGTCTACGACGGCACGATCGTCGTGGTCAGCGATCAGGGCGACCGCATCGAGCTCACCCTCTCGCTCGAGGTGCTCGACATCCGCCTTCCCGCCCCCGGCGACTGGGACCAGTTCATCGACCTGTGGCAGAACCCGTATGCGGTGGCCCGCGCCGAGGGCATCCCGAAGAGCGAGCTCTGGAGCGATGCCCACTTCGCTGCGATGCTCCCCCACTACCAGCGGCTGCGTGACGCGGGACAGGACGTGATCACCGCAACCGTGGTGAAGGACCCGTGGGCGTCGCAGACCTACGACCCGTACGACTCGATGGTCGAGTGGACCAAGAACACCGACGGCACCTGGTCGTTCGACTTCAGCGTCTTCGACCGATGGGTCGAGTTCATGATGGACGAGGTCGGTATCGACGGGCAGATCGACGCGTACTCGATGGTCAACTGGGCGAGCAAGATCGAGTACTTCGATGTCGCGCAGAACCGTCGGATCACGGCGTCGGTGTCGGTCGGCACGCCCGTGTGGCGGGAGATGTGGACGGCGTTCCTGACGAAGTTCGGCCCGCACCTCAAGGAGAAGGGCTGGTTCGACATCACCTACATGGCGATGGACGAACGCGCGCTCGACGACATCCTGAAGGCCGTGGACCTGATCGACATCGCGGCACCCGGCCTCAAGGTCGGGGCGGCGATGAACTACAACAGCCTTAACGACGACCGACTCGACCGTATCGACAAGATCTCGGTGTCGTCCGACCACGTGCTCATCGGAGACGAGGAGTTCGAGCAGGTCGCAGCTCACCGACGCGACCTTGGCCTCATCACGAGCATCTACTACTGCGTCGGCATCTACCCGAACACGTTCGTGCGCTCCAACCTCGCCGAGGCGGTCTGGGGGCAGTGGAAGACCACCGCGACGCAGTCCGACGGCTACCTCCGCTGGGCCTACGACAGCTTCGTGGAGGACCCGTTCACGACGGTCGACTTCAAGACCTGGGAGTCCGGCGACGCCGCGCAGGTGTACCCGCACGACATCTCGTCCGTGCGCTGGGAGCACATGAACGAGGGGATCAGGGACGCGGAGAAGGTGCGGTGGCTGTCGGCCCGCTCCGCCGATGCCGCGACGGCCCTGAACGCCGCGATGGCGCAGATGGCGAACCCCGGATTCAAGAAGGACCCGTACGGCGGGGTGATCGATCCGGGCGACGTCGACATCCCCGCCGAGGTCGACCGGCTCCAGGCGGCGCTCGACACCGCGACACGCGCGTTCCTCGCCGACCGTCAGGTCTCGTTCACCGTCTCGGTGCCCGAGGGTCCGCTCGTCATCGGCACCGAGGTCACCGCGACCGCCACCGGGCTCGAGCCGGGTTCGACGGCGGCGTTCGAGCTGCACTCCGACCCGGTGGCTCTCGGCACGGCCGTCGCCGACGATCAGGGCACCGCCCGGTTGTCGTTCACGGTTCCCCGGGTCGACGCCGGTGACCACCAGCTGGTGGTCACCTCCCGTGACGCGGCCGGAACCCCGGGAAGCGTGTCCCTCGCGGTGACGGTGCGCGCCGCCGCGAACCCCGGCGGCGGGGACGGCAACGGCTCACCGGGCGGGGGGACCGGGTCCGGTTCCGGCACCTCGTCGAGCGGGGGCGACCTCGCCAGCACCGGAGCCGACCCGACGATGATCACGACGGCCCTTCTGCTGGCCCTGCTGCTGCTCGCCGGCGGCGCCGTCGCCGTCCGACGCAGGCGATCCTCCCACCGCTGACCGGACTCTCGCGCAGGGTCGTCGCCGCCTCACCCCGGAGGCCGCGGCGGCCCTGCTTCCGTCTACGAGGAGGAAAGGCCGCCCTCACCGGCCTGATCCGGCACCACGACAGATCATCGGCAGCGACGAGATGCCGTCGGCCAGCGCGTGACTCGTACTCGGTGGAGGGATGCTCGCCGGCAGCCCGATCATCCCAGGCGCCCCGCTCAGAGCCCGAGACTCCGTCGCCTGATCGCGACCGCACCACCCGCGAGGAGCAACGCCGCAAGCAGCAGTCCGCTGGTGATGAGGATCGGGTCCGCTCCGGTTCCGGCGAGCCCGGCGGGGCCCGACGATCCGGCGCCCGAACCCGAACCGGAACCGGATGCCGCACCTCCACCGGCACCTCCCCCCGTACCGGGATCGCCTCCCGGCACGGCCGCGGCGGTGACGGTCAACGGCACGGCGACCGTGGTCGTGTCGGCCCTGGTCATCACGACCTCGTGCGCCCCGGCCGGCGTGCCCGTCGGCACCTTCCAGGTGAGCGACACCGCACCGTCGTCATCGGCGATGGCCGCCCCCATGTCGACCGGATCCGAGTGGAGCGCGAAGGACACCCGCTCCCCCGGGGTCAGGCCGGTGGCATCGACCGTGACCGTCGATCCGGCCTGGATGGTGGAGGCGGAGAGCGCGATCACGGGAGGTGCGACGACCTCGGCCTCGACGATGAACGGTGCCGTGATGTCCAGACCCGCCGGCCCCGTCACCCGCACCGAGCCGGTGCCGGCCGCAGCGGAGGGAGCACTGGCGTGGCTGCCGGTCACGGTGAAGAGCGAGGCCGCATCCGCACCGATCGCATCCTTGCCGTCGATCACCCCTGCCGACGTCTGCCCGTCCGGCCAGGTGATCGTCGCGTTGAGCTGACCCTTCGGCACCCGGGGCGAGGCGATCTGTGCAACGACGCCGGCGACTTGGCCCTCGGATCCCGCGGCGACTCGCGTGCCGGCGAGCTCGCTGACCCAGGCCAGATCGGGGTCGTTCCAGAAGTTCTGCCCCTGCACCAGCATCCGTGCGCCCTGCGCCCCTGCGCGCTGGGCGAAGTCGGCGAACGAGGTGGTGTCCGCCTTGGTCGACCAGCCCTTGTCGGCGATGCCGAGCGTGCGCGGCCAGAGCATGTACTCCACATCCTCGCCTCCGCGGAGGAAGGTCTCTCCCCACGCTGCCGCTTCGACACCCTGCACGTCGTCCTCGGTGAGACCGAAGGAGGTGTTGAGGTTCTTCTTCGTCGTGGCGTCGACGACACGGCTGGGGTCCCAGTCGTACTGGTACTTGGTGCTGTAGATCGCCTCCCGGAAGCCGAGCGGCGATCCGGGGAACTTGTAGTCCATGTAGGCGTTGTTCACGGGGGAGAGGATGACGTCGCGTCCCTCGAACCAGCTGGTCGCGAGGTGGTTCTTGCGATCAGCCCAGTACTGATGCACGGCGTCCTTGGAGACTCCGGCCTGCGGCATCGGGGTCCAGCCGATGATCTTCTTCCCGTTCTCGGCCGCGATCTGCTCGACCATGCGGATGAACGATGCGTACTGCTCTGTGCTCACACCCTCCACCTCGTCGGCGCCGATGTGGAGATAGTCGCCGGGGGTGATCACGGCGAGCTCGCCGATCACGTCGCGCATGAACGTCTCGACGATCGGCTTGCCGATGCACAGCGAGTTGGTGGAGATGCCGCCGGTGGTGCGGATCGGGATGCTGCGCTCGGCGCAATCGAGCACGGGGTAGGAGGACAGTGCCGCGTCGACGTGCCCCGGCACGTCGATCTCTGGGACGACCGTGACCTGGCGAGCGGCCGCATAGGCGACGATGTCGCGGAACTCGGCCTGCGTGTAGAAGCCGGACTGCCCGTTCTTCATCGACGACGATGCGCCGTGCGCGGTGAGATTCGGCCAGGAGGCGATCTCGAGCCGCCAGCCCTGGTCGTCGGTGAGGTGCATGTGCAGCCTGTTCATCTTCGCCTGCGAGGCCTGGTCGATGATGGCCTTCACCGCGTCGACCGTGATGAAGTTGCGTGCCGGATCGATCATCAGGCCGCGCTGCTCGAGCCGAGGATGATCGACGACCTCGGTCGCCGGCACCGTCCAGTCGACGACGACGTCGGGGTCGCCGGCGAGCACCCAGGAGGGCAGCAGCTGCAGCAGGGTGCGCGTACCGTTCCACGCTCCGGCCGCGGCCTGCGCAGTGATGGTCACGCTCGAGGCATCGGCGTTCAGCCGGTACCCCTGCTCCTTCTGGTACGCCTTCGCGCCGCCCGTGGCCGGGTCGCCCTCGACGAGCACGATGTCACCGTCTCGCGGCGGGTTCGCGACGACCGGGAGAGCGTAGCCCGTGCCGCTGCGGAGGGTCGCCGCGAGCTGCTCGGCGATGCCGGAGAAGGATGCAGGCGCGACCACGCGCGCATCCGCTCCCAGGGTGAACGCGGCGCCTTCGGCGTCGTTCCGGCTCACGGGCTTCGGGACGATGTCACCGCCCTGCGGGTCGGGCACCTCCACCGGAGGCTTGGCCGCTCCCCAGATCTCGAAGTCGAACAGCGAGTACCCGTAGATTCCGGCCGTCTCCACACCCTGCATGCGCACGAACTTCCAGGCGTCCGCGGTATCGACGACGATCTCCTGCACACCGGCCTTCGTGGCGGCGCCTTCATGGATCGTCGTCCACGCCGCACCGTCGCCGGAGACCTGGAGCAGGTACTTCTTGCCATAGGCCGCTTCCCAGTTCAGGACGATCGTGTGCACGCGAGAGGCTTCTGCGAGCTCGACCTGGATCCAGTCGGACCTGTTGTCGTAGGCGGGAGTGCCGCGCGTGTAGTGCGAGCCCCAGCGCGATGCCGAATCACCGTCCGTGGCGTTCGCGGGAGCGAAGGTCGTGGTGTTGTACGAGGACTTCGCCGTGGTGGTGCCGTCGAGGGCAAGGTCCCTGGCCTCCCCCGGAGGGACGCTGACGGGCTGGTCCCAGACCTGGAACGAGTACAGCGACAGGCCGTACTTCGTCGCGACGCTGTGGGACAGGATGCGCACGTACGACCAGGCGTCGGACGTGTCGACATCGCTCTGCTGCACGAGGCGGCCTCCGACGGCCTGCCCGGTGGGAGTCGTCACCCGGCGCAGGGACGTCCACTCCACCGCGTCCTGGGACACCTGGATCTCGTAGTCGGTGGAGTAGGCGGCCTCCCAGTCGAGCACGACCTTGAGGATGTAGGTGGGCTCGGCCAGGGCGATCTGCACCCATTCACCGGCCGTGTCGTAGGTGTCGTTCGGGTTCGTGCGCGTATACCTCGATCCCCAGCGCGTCGCTGCGTCGCCGTCGTTCACGTGCGCCGCGGCGAAGCTGCCGCTCAGCGAGTACGTGGATCGCGCCGTGGCGGTGCCCTCACGGGCGACGTCGCGGCTGTCTGCGGCGCTGGCCGGAGCGGCGGAGAAGGCGAGACCGCCGAGCGTCACGAGCACGGCGAGCGCGCCGGCGAGACTGCGAAGGAGCGATCGGGGACGGTCACGGTGTGCGTCGTTGCGCATCTTGATCTCCAGTTCGAGCTGGTGCGGGGCCGTCTCGACACATTCCGGGAGCGTGCTTGCGACGAGGCGACTCGCGTCTACGGCGTCGTTCCACAGTGAAGCTGACGCCGGGATACTTAATTTGTTAAGTATCCATTCATTATTGGATGGGTAAAGAGTATCCAGAGGATCGGCGAGAGCACAAGGACGCCGGCGAAATCCGTCACGATCGTCTCTCCCTCACCTTGAGGGACTCCACGGCCGCGCCTTCCGCGAGAGAAGGCGCGAGGCGCTCAGAGGCTCGACGCGGATGCGGCGCGCAGCTGCTCCGGGTTCCAGCGCACGCCGAGCGCCGCGGTCAGGGCGGCCTGGGCGGCTCCGGCCGCGAGCGATACGCGAGGGTCGGCATAGCGGACGGGCACCTGCGCCGTGCCGCGGGCGGGGTACTCGGTCTCCCGACGGACACGGTCGAGGAAGCGGGGCCCGAGTTGCGTCGCCGGTCCGCCGATGACGACCTCGATCGGGTCGAGCAGCGCGCCGATGAGCTTGACGGCCCGTGCCAACGCGCGAGCACCCTCGTCGAGATGCTCCTCATCGGCCTGGGCTGCGAGCTCACGGATCTCCGGCGCATCCATGGCGTCGTAGAACTCCTCGCCGAGCATCGCCCCGAGCGCGGCGGCCGACTCGAGGCATCCGCGCTGACCGCATCGGCAGGCGCGCGCCGCCTCGCCGAAGACGACCTGCACATGCCCGATCTCGCCCGCCCGATCACGCGGCCCCGGCGCCAGTTCGCCGTCGAGCGTGACAGCCGCACCGACACCGCCACCGAGGTGGATGAAGAGCCGATAGCCGGACGGCGACTCCTCCATGCCGGCTTCGGCGATGGCCTCGGCGTCGACGTCGTTGATGAGCAGCACGGGCGCACCCAGCACGCGCTCGAACCGTTCGGCGAGAGGCACGTCCTCCCACTTGAGCTGCACGCTCTCGAGCACCGACCGCCCATCCGTCGTGCCCGGCAGCTGCACACCGGCGGCGAGGAGTCGTCCCCCGAATTCCTCGGCCACCGCGGACACCGCCTCATCGAGGGCGAGATCGCGGTTCTCGACGGAGTAGCTCACCCGCCGGATGTCGACTTCGGTGCCGTCGAGGGCGACGAGGGCGATGTCGACGTGCCGGGGCTGGATCACCAGCACCAGGATCAGGTGGTGGCTCGCGTCGACGCTCAGCGTGGTCGCCCGCTTGCCGCCTGTACTCGCCGCCTGCTCCCCCTCGATGATCAGTCGGTTCTCGATGAGTTCGGCCACCAGAGACGATGCGGTGGCGGCGGTCAGACCGGTCGCCCTCGCGATGCCGGCCCGCGTCTGCGTCCCCGGATTCAGGAAGACCAGCTGCAGCGCCCGCCGAAGGTTCGCGCGCCGGACCGACGCCTGGGTGTCGAAGCCATCATCCGTGCTG
Source organism: Microbacterium sp. DWRC1-3 (assembly GCF_049896645.1). Taxonomy (NCBI): domain Bacteria; kingdom Bacillati; phylum Actinomycetota; class Actinomycetes; order Micrococcales; family Microbacteriaceae; genus Microbacterium; species Microbacterium sp. DWRC1-3. The sequence goes on along the minus strand of NZ_JAFCUS010000001.1, from coordinate 2,481,141 downwards.
AGCATGCGTTTCCGTTCCGACGCTCGTCCGTCGCGAGCAGTTGACAGATCGTGACGCGATCCGTAGTCTCTCCCTAAGTTTATTCATTGAACTTAGTTGGTCAACCGACCTCACAAAGCTCCGGACGGGCGAGTGCTGCACACACCGTCGCCCGTCCGGCTCCTCCTCCTCATCGACTCTCGGCCGCTTCGGTGTGATGACGGATGACCTCCGCCACCACGAAGTTGAACCACTTCTCCGCGAACTCCGGATCGAGATGCGCCTCTTCGGCGAGAGCCCGCAGGCGCGCGACCTGCTGCTCTTCCCGACCAGGGTCGGACGCCGGCATCTCGTGCTCGGCCTTCAGATGCCCGACCTGCTGGGTGGCGCGAAAGCGCTCGGCCAGCATGAAGATCAGTGCGGCGTCGATGTTGTCGATGGTGGCGCGAAGCCGGAGCAGTTCGGCCTTCGGATCCTCGGCGGCGGTCATGCCCCTACTCTAGAGCCGCGTGACATCCTGGTTTCGATCCGTGGCACCGCTATCGTGAGCACATGAGCAACGAAGAGTCGCCGGAATCCGCGCCCCACGACGACGACGCATCCGCCGCAGCTCCCGCCGCATCCGCGACCGCCCGACGCACAGCTCGCCGGGCCCCCGTGACCGCCACGACAGACGCTCCGCTCCCCGTCGTGATCGAGCCGATGACCCCGAGCCGGTCGTTCTGGACACGCATCGACCGCCCGTTCGTGTTCGGCTTCCTGCTGACGCTGGGAGGACTCGGGGCGATCGTGATCGGCCTCGCGCTGTCGAACCTGTCGACCGTGCTCATCTACATCGCCCTCGCGCTGTTCGCTGCGCTCGGCCTCGATCCCGCCGTGCGGTTCCTGGAACGTCGCGGCCTCTCGCGCGTCATCTCGGTGGTCATCACGATCCTCGCGCTCCTCGTGGTGTTCGCCCTCGTGCTGTGGATGATCGTTCCCGTGGTGATCGACCAGATCGTGAGCTTCGTGCAGTCGGTTCCCGGCATGATCAGGGACTTCACCCGCAGCGACCTCTACGCGACCCTCGAAGCCCAGTTCGGCGAGCAGTTCCAGGAGCTCGTCTCCCAGGTGCAGTCGTTCCTCACCGACTTCGGCAACCTGGCCACGATCGGCGGCGGCGCTCTGGCTGTGGGCGCCTCGATCGCCACCAGCATCTCGGGCGCCATCGTGGTGCTCGTGCTCACGCTGTACTTCCTCGCCTCTCTCCCTTCCATGAAGCAGGGGATGCTGCGTCTGGCTCCCGCCCGCGACCGCGCTCGCGCCGGAGACATCGTCGAGCAGATCACCGACTCGGTCGGCGGTTACGTGATGGGGATGGTGGTTCTCGCGTTCTGCAACGCGACGCTCGCCTTCCTGCTCTACTTCTTCCTCGGGCTGCCGTTCCCCCCGCTGATGGCGGCGATCGCATTCTGCGTCACCCTGATCCCCCTGGTGGGCTCGGTGCTGTTCTGGATCCTGGGCACGTGCCTCGCGTTGTTCTCCAACCCGATCGCGGCGCTGATCTTCGCAGCCATCTACCTCGTCTACATGCAGATCGAGGCCTACGTGATCACGCCGCGCGTCATGAACCGCGCCGTCTCGGTCCCGGGGTCACTCGTCGTGATCGGCGCCCTCGCCGGCGGCACGCTGCTCGGCCTGCTCGGGGCTCTCGTGGCCGTGCCGGTCACCGCCTCGATCCTGATCATCATCAAGCAGGTGCTCGTGCCGAAGCAGGACGCCCGGCTCTAGACGTCTCCTCGCGTCTCGCACACACAGAAGCGCCCGGACCCCGTGAGGGTCCGGGCGCTTCGGGCTGTCCGACTCAGATGAGGTCGTTGTCGGCCAGCCACTTCTTGGCGATGTCCACAGCCGACTTCTGGTCGACCGTGCTCTGCACGTTCAGACCCACGAGCTCCTCGGCGGTGAGCTTCTTGCTGATGGCGTTGATCACATCGGCGATCTCGTCAGCGACGTCGCTCGAGGCGATCGGCACGACGTTCGACGAGATGATCAGGTTCTCCGGGTCTTCCAGCGCAACGATCTCCTCCGTCTGGAAGGCCGGGTCGGCGGTGTAGATGTCGGCCACCTGGATCTCGCCGGCGAGCAGCGATTCGAGGGTGGTCGGCCCCGTGGCCGAGAACGTCAGGTCGACACCGTAGGCCTCCTTGGCCTTGGCGGGGCCGTACGGACGCTCCTCGAACTCCGGTGAGGCACCGATCGTCACCGGGGTGGTGACCTTGGCGAGGTCGCCGATCGAGGTGAGATCGTTCGCCTCGGCGAAGCTCTTCAGCACCGTGTACGTGTCCTGATCGGAAGCCTCCGCGTAGTCGAGAGCGGTGAGCCCCTCGGGCAGCGCCTCCTTCAGCGCCGTGTACACGTCTTCCGGGCTGGTCGCGGTCGCGTTCTTGTCGAGGTACTCGAGAAGGCTGCCGGTGTACTCCGGGAACAGGTCGATCGCGCCGGACTCGACGTCGGGCATGTAGGCGTCGCGCTGTCCGATGTTGAACTGCTTGTCGACCTTGAACCCCGCGCCCTCGAGAGCCTGCGCGTAGATCTCGGCGATGATCTCGTTGGAGTAGTAGGCCTGCGAGCCGATGACGATCGTGTCGTCGGCGGAGCTCGAGCCCTCGCTCGGGGCGTCGAGCGGGTTGCTGTTCGCGCAGCCGCCGAGGACGAGCACCGCGGCGAGCGCGGCACCACCGGCAAGGGCGAGTCGTGATTTACGTGCTGTGAACATGAGGACTTCCTCTTCTCTGGGACAACAGGGATGGTGCTGTGGAACTCTGTCGGGGCTGTGGAGGTCAGGCTGTGGCGGGCGACGGAGACGAGGCTGCGGCTCGCGACCGGCGTGTGGTGGTCGGCGCGCGCACCCCGGCGGGGACGGCGGCGTGCTGGAGGAGGGCGAAGATCAGGTCGACAGCGAGCGCGAGGACAGCGACGAGGATCGCCCCACCGAGCACCTGATCGAACTTTCGCAGCGGGATGCCCTGGATGATCGGCCATCCGAGCCCGCCGAGATTCACATAGGCCGCGATCGTGACCGTGGCGATCACCTGCAGGAGAGCCGCCCGGATGCCGCCGACGAGCAGGGGCAGTCCGAGGGGAACCTCGACCTTCCAGAACACCTGCCACTCGGTCATGCCCATCGAACGCGCGGAGTCGAGCACTCGACGGTCGATGGCCTCGAGCCCGGTGTAGGCGCCGGCGAGGAGGGAGGGGATCGCGAGGAGCACGAACGTGATGACGGCGGCCTCGGGAATGCGCAGGACGCCCAGGATCAGTACGAGCAGCACCATGAGACCGAACGACGGGATGGCGCGCGCTGCCCCGGAGACGGCGACCGCGATCTCGCGCCCCTTGCCGGTGTGACCGATGAGCCAGCCCAGAGGAATCGCGATGACCCCGGCGATCAGCACCGAGATCAGCGTGTAGTACATGTGCTGGCCGAACAGGATGGGCAGCGAGTACGACCCCTCCCACCGGTCGGGGGAGAAAAGCCAGGCGAAGGCCTCGGTGAACACGTTCATGCGGCGGCCCTCAGGGTGGCGGTCTGTCGCGCGGCGGACGGCGTCTTCGCGGCGCGCGTCCACGGCATCAGTGCCCGCCCGAGAAGAAGGAGCAGCAGGTCGATCACGAGAGCGATCACGACGACGGCGATCACTCCGGCGAAGACCTCGGCGAGGATGCGCCGCTGCAGTCCGTTGGTGAACAGATAGCCGAGGTTGGTCACACCGACGAGGATGCCGACCGTGGCGAGGGAGATCGTACTGACGGCCGCGACGCGGAGACCGGCGAGCACGACGGGACCTGCGAGCGGGAAGTCGACGGTCCAGAACCGGCGGAAGCCGCCGTAGCCCATCGCGGTGGCCGATTGCCGGATGGCGGGATCGACCGAGTCGAGGCCGTCGGACACGGCGCGCACGAGGATCGCGACCGCGTAGATGGTGAGGCCGATGATGAGGTTGACCGGGCTGCGGGCCGGATACCCGGCGACGGAGGGGAGAAGAATCAACAGCGCCAGCGAGGGGATCGTGTAGAGCAGCCCGGTGAGGACGATGACCGGCCCCTTCACCAGCTGATAGCGCCAGGCGACCCAGCCCAGCGGCACCGACAGCACGAAGCCGAGCACGATCGCGATCGCACTCTGCTGAAGGTGGATCCCGGTCAGCTCGAGGATGAGGCCGAGGTTGTCGACGATCCAGTTCACGGAGCGCCCTTCGTGACGCTCTCCTCGCTCAGGAGAGCGTCGGTCACGGCATCCGGCACATCGACGATCGAGCCCTGGGTGCGGCCGTCGGCGTCGACCACCACGGTGCCGCGCGGTGTCTGCTTGAGGTGCAGGGCTCGGCGACCTCGATCGGCGCCGATGAAGGCTGCGACGAAATCGTCTGCCGGATTCTCGATGATCTCGCTCGGGCTGCCCACCTGCACGATGCGCGCGCCCTTGTCGAGGATGACGACCTGGTCGCCGAGCAGGAACGCCTCGTCGATGTCGTGCGTGACGAACACGACGGTCTTGTCGAGTTCGCGCTGCAGCCGCAGGGTCTCCTGCTGCAGGTCGGCCCGCACGATGGGGTCGACCGCGCCGAACGGCTCGTCCATGAGCAGGATGTTCGGGTCGGCGGCGAGCCCGCGGGCGACACCGACGCGCTGCTGCTGCCCACCGGAGAGCTGGCTGGGGTAGCGGTCGGCGAGCGCCTGGTCGAGGCCCACCGTGTCGAGCAGCTCACGCGCCCGCTTGTGGGCAGCTGTCTTCTTCACGCCGGTCAGCCGCAGCACCGTGGCCACGTTGTCGATCACCGTGAAGTGCGGCATGAGGCCGGAGTTCTGCATGACGTAGCCGATGCGGCGGCGCAGAGCCACGGGGTCGCCCTGGAGCACGTTCTCGCCGTCGATCTCGACATCGCCGGAGGTGGGTTCGACCATGCGGTTGATCATGCGGAGCAGGGTGGTCTTGCCGCAGCCGGACGAACCGACGAACACGGTGGTCTTGCGCGACGGCAGCACGAGACTGAAGTCGTCGACGGCGAGGGCACCACCGGGGAACCGTTTGGTGACGTTGCGGAACTCGATCATGGGCTGGTCTCCAGTCGGTCGATCGATGTGCGAGGGGACGAGTCTTGGCTCTTCAGATGGCTACGGGCCGACCTCGACGCGGGGATCGAACGCGACGTACCCGGAGAAGTCCTTGCCCACGCGATCGAACGCAGAGGGGTAGGGGTTCGGGTACGACCAGGCGTAGTCGGTGTAGAGGTCTCCGTCGGTCTGCACCGAGAAGTACTGCGCCGCGCCCTTCCACGGACAGGTGTACGGCGTGGGACTCTCGACGAGCGCCCCGGGTGTGATGGACGCGGGCGGGAAGTACCAGTTCCCTTCGATGCGGGCGAGATCGCTCTCGTCGGCCTCGGCGATGACGGTTCCTGCGAGTACAGCCTTCATGGTCCTGCCTCCTCGGATGTGAGTTCGAGCGTATAAGACGGCTGCGACATCGGGGATGAGGGTTGCGTCGCGGCCGTCAATATGAGAAACAATCCCGTTCCTGTTCGGCACGATCACGCGAACGGATTGCTCCCGATGTCGGGATCGACTCCCTCCACGGATCAGGCGGAGTCGCGGCCGTATCCCTCGAGCAGCCGCAGCCAGATCTCGCTGATCGTGGGGTACGACGGCACCGCGTGCCAGAGGCGGGCAATCGGGACCTCGCCGACGATCGCCACGGTGGCCGCATGCACGAGCTCCGCCACCTCGGGACCGACGAACGTCGCACCGACCACGACGTCGCGGTCGGTGTCGACCACGAGCCGTGCCTGGCCCTCGAAGCCGTCTTCGTAGAGGCTCGCGCCGGCAACCCAGCCCAGGTCGTAGTCGACGGCCTTCACCGCGATGCTGGCCTTGACCGCCTGGGCCTCGGTGAGACCGACGGAGCCGACCTCGGGAATCGAGAACGTGACCTGCGGCACGGCGGCCTGGTCGGCGGTCGCGACGTGACGGCCCCACGGGGCATCGTCGACGTCTTCCCCCTGGGCGCGGGCCACGATCACGTCGCCCGCGGCGCGCGCCTGGTACTTGCCCTGATGGGTGAGGAGCACGCGCCCGTTGACGTCGCCGACCGCGTACAGCCAGTCCGATCCGGGAACGCGGAGCGTGTCATCCGTCTCGATCCAGCGGCCGGGTTCCAGCCCCACGACGTCGAGGCCGATGTCACCGCTGCGCGGCGAGCGACCGGTCGCGGCGAGCACCTCGGTCGCAGTGATCTCCTCGCCACCGTCGAGAGTGATGGTGACGCCGTCCGCGTCGCGGTGCACGGATGTCGTTCCCACACCGGTGCGCACATCCACGCCGAGTTCCTTGAGCCCCGCGGCGACGCGCTCGCCCGCGAAGGGTTCCATCCCGCCGAGCAGGCCGCTGCGGGCGATCACGGTGACCTTCGAGCCGAGTGCGGCGTAGGCGGTCGCCATCTCGACGGCCACGACGCCTCCGCCGATGATGGCCAGGCTCTCGGGCAGCTCTTCGGCGCTGGTGGCCTCGCGGCTGGTCCACGGGGTGGCCTCGCGCAGGCCTTCGATGGGCGGGATGACGGCATCCGATCCGGTGCTGATAGCCACCGCGTGCCGAGCTTTGAGCACACGCTCTGCGCCGTCGGCATCCGTCACCGTCACCTCGCGCTCGCCCGTGATGCGGCCGTGGCCGCGGGCCAGGTCGATGCCGGCCGAATCGAGCCACTTCACCTGGCCGTCATCCGACCAGTTGCTGGTGAACGAGTCCCGGCGGTCGAACACCGCGCGCACATCGAGCTTTCCGGTCACCGCCTGCGAAGACCCGCCCACGTGTTGCGCGGCACGGAGCGCCTGCGCCGAACGCAGCAGCGCCTTCGACGGCATGCACGCCCAGTAGGAGCATTCGCCTCCGACGAGCTCGCTCTCCACGATGATCGCGGTGAGTCCGCCCTGTACGGCTCGGTCGGCGACGTTCTCGCCCACCGGCCCTCCGCCCAACACGATCAGGTCGTACTCGTCGGTCTTCTCCGCAGCGTTCATGCGTCGCACCTCTCCATGAGCCGGTTACGTGGCCCAGTCTCGCTCATGAGCAACGTCGAGTCACGGGTGTGTTGTTCCCTGCGGCGTGGCGCGGGTGGCGAGGATGCCGGCTTGCGATGGGGCTTCTCCGTGTGCTGTCGGGCACGGGGAAAGAGCGCCGGCCGAACCTACACCGCCGCCACCGCGGCCTCCCGCACCCGCCGGTTGTCGGCGAAAGCACGAGGGTAGGCACGACGGAGCGCGACAACGACCAGCGTCGCTGCTGTCACCTTGATCAGATCCCCCGGGAGGAACGCCAGGCTCGACAGAGCCGTCGGCCCGAGCGGCACTGCCGTCACGAGGGCCTGCACGGGGATGCCGAACGCGTAGACCACGAACACCCCGCCGACGAGCGCGGCGCCAGCGGAACGCCACCACGTGAAGCGCCCGGTGCGCATGAGGAGGCCGATCACCACGACACCGGCGATCCAGCCGAGGAGGTACCCGGCGCTGGGGCCGACGAACACGCCGAGCCCTCCGCGGCCACCCGCGAGCACCGGAAGCCCCACCGCGGCGAGCGCCAGCACCAGCACGACGGCGAGCGGTGCGAGGCGCGGCCCCAGCACGAGACCGGCGAGCATAACCCCCAGGGTCTGCGCGGTGATCGGCACGCCGCTGGGCAGGGGCACGATCACGGTGCCGAGCACGACGATCAGTGCGGCGAAGACCGCGATGCGGCCGAGTGCGGCACTGGTTTCGGTGGTGCGAGACGTGGTCATATTTCCTCCTGAACACCGTTCACCTGAACGGTGTTCATTAGAATAGGGATGCCCTCGTCCCCACGCAAACCCGCCCCCGGAGTCCTCACGTCCCTCTCCCCGATGCTGCGACGCGTCGCCGCCGAAGACCCCGACCGGCTGGCGATCGTCGGCCGCGACGCCCGCATGACCTATGGCGAGCTCCACACCGATTCGCGCCGTACCTCCACGGCCCTGGCGCACACCCTCGCGGATGCCTGCGCGACGGCGACTTCAGGAGCTCACCCACCGCTGCCGCCGGTCGTCGCCATCTGCCTGTCCACCGCGTTCGACACCGCGCGCGCCGTCGTCGCGGTGGAGGCGGGCGCGCGCATCCTCACCGTCGTCGACGCGCACTGGCCCGTCGCACTCCAGATGCAGCTGATCGTCACGACCGGAGCGGCCGCCGTCATCACGGATGTTCCGACGATCCGGGCCGCTCTGCACTCGGCCGGATGGTGGGGACTCGTCGTCGGGCTCGACGATCTCGCACGAACCCCCTCCCTCGCCTCGACCCACGCAGAAGCATCGGCCGACGATGCGCCATTCCTGATGCTCACCTCTTCGGGGACGACGGGCCCACCGAAGGCCTTCCTCAAGACGCGCAGGCAGTACGCGGCGAACATCGACGTCTCCCGCGACCACCTGGGCGCGCGAGAACGGGTGGCGACCTTCGCCCCGGGCCCGATGTCGTACAGCCTGACCCTGTACACGCTGTTCGAGGTGCTCGCCACAGGCGGTCGGATGCACGTCGCCGACCGCCTCGACGAGCTCTGGCTCAGCTCGCGGGTGCACGACGAGCGCATCACACGCCTGGTCGCGGTTCCTGCGGCGGTGACGGCTCTCACCGACGCGGCGCGGCGCCACCCGGCGCGGTACGACGGCATCGATCTGATCGTCACCGGGGGTGCGGGGTTCCCGGCATCGGCGCGAGCGGCCGTCGCCGACGCCCTCCCCCACGCCCGGACGATCAGCTACTTCGGCACCGGCGAACTCGGCTTCATCGGTGACGACCGCGCCGGCCACGACAGCATCCGGCTCTACCCGCAGGTGGAGGCGCGGGTGCGCGGCGACGACGGCAGTGACCTGGAACCGGGCGCGCTCGGCAACCTCTGGGTGCGCTCCCCCTCATGCTCGGCCGCCTACCTGGCAGGCACACCGTCGGCGCCGTTGACGGACGGCGACGGCTGGGCGAGCGTGCACGATCAGGGGCGGCTGCGCGGCCGGGACTTCACGTTCGTCGGCAGAGGAGGCGACGTCGTCACCACCGGCGGGCACACCGTCGCACTCGACGAGGTGGAGCGCGCCTTCGACGGCATGCCGGGCCTCAGCGCGTGGTGCGCCATCGCCGAGAGCGACGATCGCCTGGGTCTGCGGATCGCGCTGGTGACCGAGGGCGATGCGCCGCCGGCCGCAGAGCTGCGCCGATGGGCGCGCGAGCGTCTCGCTCCGGCCGCCCGGCCCCGTCGCTGGCACACGGTGGCGGAGCTCCCCCGGACCGCGGGCGGGAAGATCCGTCGCGCCGCGGTCGCGGATCTCGTGGCTGTCGGACGGGGACGATCGTGAGCGCCGGGCGCTCCGTGGTCGTCACCGGCGTCGGGGCGGTCACCCCCAGCGGCCTCACGGCACCGGAACTGTGGACGTCTGTGCGCGCGGGACGCGGCGGGATCACGCGGATCCCCCGGGAGATCGCCGGGTCAGGGCCGGTGCAGGTCGGCGGAGTGGTGCGTGGATTCACCGGCGCCTCCGACCTGTCGGCATCCCTCGCGCGTCGCCTCACGCCGATGCAGCAGTGGGCGATCGCCGCGGCCGATGAAGCACTCGCCGATGCGGACCTGGGCGCGCCATCGGGGATCGCGGACGTCGCGCAGGTGATCATCGCGACAGGGTCGGGCCCGGTGGATGCGACGGTGCAGGCGGCAGTCGCGCTGCGAGATCGCGGCCCCCGCCGGGTACCGCCCGGGCTCACCGTCTACGGAACTGCGGATGCGATCGCGACAGTGCTCAGCAGACGATACGGATTCCTCGGCCAGACCCACGCGATCGCCGCGGCGTGCGCGAGTGGCGCGGTCGCGATCGGAGAAGGTCTCCGGAGGATCCGTCACGGCTACGCCGACGCAGTGCTGGTCGTCGGGATGGAGGATTGCCTCGGCCCGCTGCACCTGGCGTCGCACACCAACCTCCGCTCGCTCGCCACGGGCTTCGGCGACGACCCCTCGGCGGCCTCACGCCCTTTCGACCGCGCACGTACGGGCTTCGTGATGGCACAGGGCGCATCCGCCGTGCTGCTGGAGGCCGCGGACCTCGCACGGGAGCGCGGCGCTCGACCCCTCGCGACCATCGCCGGGTTCGGTGCGACCAGCGACGCGCATCACGCCACGGCACCGGACCCGGACGCCGCCGGGGCGATCAAAGCGATCGATGCGTGCCTCGCCGACGCCGACATCCGCGCCGCGCAGATCGACCATGTGAACACCCACGGCACGGGCACGGTTCTCGGCGACGAAGCCGAGCTCGTCGCGCTCGCACGGGCGCTGGGATCAGGAGCGCCATCCGTTCCACTCACCGCGACGAAGTCGACCACCGGGCATCTGCTCGGCGCAGCGGGCGTCACCGAAGCGGTCATCGCCGCGATGACTCTTCGCGATCAGGTGCTGCCTCCGACCATCAACCTGTCGCATCCGTGCGCGGATGGGTGGGACTTCGTCCGCGACCGGGAGCGACCGCATCCGGTCCGCACGGTGCTGTCGACCTCGTTCGGATTCGGAGGTCACAACGCGGCGCTGCTGCTCACGGCGTGCGAGTGAGCCCGACCGGCGCCCGTACCCGTGCCAGGTGTCGGGAGAACGGACGGATGTCGGAGCAGGGCGCGGCGTGTCGCCCGACATCCGTGAATGCTCCCGACAAGTGTCCCCGGCAGGCAAGGCCGACCCGGCCGCACGAGCCGCGGTCAGCGCACCGGAAGGAAGTGCGTGGGGGTCGGAACCTGCGCCTCGTGGCGGATGCCGAGGGGCGCGCCCGTACGCTCATCGAGGTCGATCAGCGTGATCGTGTCGGAGCGCTGCCCCGCGACGAGCATCTTGCCCTCGTGGACGAGGTGGTGCCGCGGCCAGTCGACCCCCGCGTCGGCGAGCGCCACGGACTCCAGAGACTCGCCGCCGCCACGTACCCGCAGCGCCGCGATCGTGTTGCTGCCGCGCAGGGCCGTGTACAGGAACTGTCCGTCGCGCGTGCGGGCGAGCTCCGCGGGGAAGTCCTTGCCCACCTCGGCGATCGGGCTCGTCAGCGTCACCGACACGACGCTCCAGGTGCCATCCGCCGCCGGCGCGAGCGTGAACACTTCGCACGAGTACTCGGTGACCACGTGCAGGTGCCCGCTGGGGTGCAGCACCATGTGCCGCGGACCGGTGCCGAGCGGGAGCACCACCTCGTGGTCGAGGGTGAGCCCGCTGCCGCTCTGCCGCCAGAACCGCACGAGGTCGAACCCGAGGTCGGTGGTCGCGACACGGCCGTCGGGGAGGAAAGTCGCCGCGTGCGCGTGCGAGACGCGGTCACCGCCGACCCCGTACGGATCGACCGCCGCGACGCCGTCTCCGGGAGGAGTCGCGGCCGGAGCATCGGGGTCGGCGTCGCCGAACAGGGCCGCGCGAAGCGCCGCCGCGGCATCCGGCTTCGGGGCGACGATGCGACCGTCCGCATCCAGATCGAACCGCACCACGCGGCCATCGCCGTAACAGCTGGCGATCAGGGCCGAACCGTTCGGGGCGACCGCGACATGACAGACGTACTGGCCGACCGCTGCGGGCGGCCCCAGAGGCGCGAGAGCGGCTTCGCCCGCGCGGGAGAACGCCTGCACCGCGGAGTCACCTTCGAGTGCCGCATAGACGACGTCGAGGGTCGGGTGCTGCGCGAGCCACGAGGGCGAGGGCGTCTCGACCACGGCGCCGCGGTAGGCGAGAGTGGAGGCCTCGCGCCCTTCATCCCCCGCGAGCAGGCCGATACCCTCGGCCGAGCCGTCCATCGCGGCCCCGTAGCCGCCCAGCCAGAAGCGCGTCACGACGCGGGTCAGTCGAGCAGGTCGTGACGGACGACGACCTGATCGCGCTCGGGCCCGACACCGATCACCGAGATGCGCGTGTTGCTCATCTTCTCGAGCGCCAGCACGTAGTCCTGTGCGTTCTGCGGCAGGTCCTCGAAGGTGCGCGCGACGGAGATGTCTTCGCTCCAACCAGGGAAGTACTCCAGGATCGGCTTCGCGTGGTGGAAGTCGGTCTGGTTGACCGGCACCTCGTCGAACCGCTCGCCGTCGACGTCGTAGGCGACGCACACCGGGATCTGCTCGAGGCCCGTGAGGATGTCGAGCTTGGTGAGCACCAGGTCGGTGATGCCGTTGATGCGCGTGGCGTAGCGCGTGATGGGCGCGTCGTACCAGCCCACACGGCGCGGACGACCGGTGGTGGTGCCGAACTCGAAGCCCTGCTTGCGCAGCCACTCGCCCTGCTCGTCGAAGAGCTCGGTCGGGAACGGACCGGAGCCGACGCGGGTCGTGTACGCCTTGACGATGCCGACGATGCGGTCGAGCGCACCGGGGCCCACGCCCGCGCCCGTCGCCGCGCCGCCGGCGGTTGCCGACGAAGAGGTGACGAACGGGTAGGTGCCGTGGTCGATGTCGAGCATCGTGGCCTGGCCGCCCTCGAACACGACGACCTCGCCGCGGTCCAGAGCCTGCGCGATCAGGTAGCCGGTGTCGGCGACCATCGGCCGCAGCCGCTCGGCGTACGAGAGCAGGTCTTCGACGACCTCGTCGGCGGTGATCGCACGACGGTTGAAGATCTTCACCAGCAGGTGGTTCTTCTGATCGAGGGCACCCTCGACCTTCTGGCGCAGGATGTTCTCGTCGAACAGGTCCTGCACGCGGATGCCGACGCGGTTGATCTTGTCGGCGTATGCCGGGCCGATGCCGCGACCGGTCGTGCCGATCATGCGCTTTCCGAGGAAGCGCTCGGTGACCTTGTCGAGCGTGCGGTGGTACTGCGTGATGATGTGCGCGTTGGCGCTGACCTTGAGGCGCGAGACGTCGATGCCGCGGGCGGCGAGCGCCTCCAGCTCGAAGAAGAGCACCTCGAGGTCGACCACGACGCCGTTGCCGATCACGGGCGTCACGCCCGGAGACAGGATGCCGGAGGGCAGCAGGTGCAGCGCGTACTTCTCGTCGCCGACGACGACGGTGTGCCCGGCGTTGTTGCCGCCGTTGAACTTCACCACCCAGTCGGTGCGCTCACCGAGAAGATCGGTGGCCTTGCCCTTTCCTTCGTCGCCCCACTGCACGCCGACGATAACGATTCCTGGCATGGGTAACCCCCTGGCTTTCGCCGGGTTTGCACCGGCCGATGAGCTGGCCCTCTTCGGGCGGTCCCATCCTATCGAAGCGATTCGCAGCGCCCTTCCGTGAGGTGAGCGCAGCGGGCGCAGACCGGAGGAGTCGGCGGGAAAGCGACGGCGGATGGCGCTGCGGCAGCTCGCCCGATGTCGGACGCCACTGCCAGGATCGAAGGATGTCAGCAGCCGCATCCGGCGACCCCGGGATCCGCACCGATACCGGAGCGCCGAAGAAGCAGGGCGCACTCGTGCTCGCCGCCGCGCTGGTCACCGTGGTGCTGTGGGCTTCGGCCTTCATCGGCATCCGCGGCGCGGGCCCGCACTACGACCCTGGCGCTCTGGCACTGCTGCGCATGGCGGTAGGCACCGTCGTGTTGACGTTCATCGCGCTGCGGCACGGCATCCGCATCCCGGCCCGTCGCCACTGGCTCCTCATCGCGGTGTGGGGCGTCGGCTGGTTCTGCGTCTACAACCTCGCCCTCAACAGCGCCGAGCTCACGCTCGATGCGGGCACCGCCGCGATGGTGGTCAACCTCGCACCCCTCATGGTGGTCGTCTTCAGCGGACTGTTCCTGCGGGAGGGATTCCCGAAGCCGCTCGTCATCGGGGCGCCCATCGCGTTCCTCGGCGTCGTGCTGATCGGCATGAACTCCTCCACCAGCGCCGGCCCCGACATCACGGGCCTGCTCCTCGCCCTCCTCGCGGCGGTCATGTACGCCGGGTGCACCCTCGTGCAGAAGCGCCTGCTCACCTCGGGGGTCGACCCGACCACGCTGACCTGGCTCGGCGCAGGCGTCGGCACCATCGCGCTGCTGCCGTGGATCGGCAACCTCATCGGCTCACTTCAGACGGCACCGCTGGATGCCACGCTGTGGGTCGTCTACCTCGGCATCTTCCCCACCGCGATCGCCTTCACGACCTGGGCCTACGTGCTGCAGCGCAGCACCGCGGGGCAGACGTCGGCTACCACCTACGTCGTGCCGGCGATCGCGATCCTCATGTCCTGGGCGATCCTCGGCGAGGTGCCGACACCGCTCATGTTCCTCGGCGGAGCGCTGTGTCTTCTCGGCGTGCTCATCACGCGCCTGCGGTGGCGCAGACGCGCCTGACGCTCGCGAGCATCCGGAGGTGACTACAGTTGCGACCGGAGGCGAAATGACGACCTGGTGGCCCTATCTGCGCATCGCCGCAGCCCTGCTCGCGCTCGCGGCTGTCATCGCGCAGCTGAACCGCTCGGTGCAGAACGCCCTTGATGCGACGACCGAGTGGGGCGGGCATCTGCCCACAGTGGCGGCCAACTTCCTCAGCTTCTTCACGATCGAGTCGAACATCCTCGCTGCGATCGTCCTGCTCGTCGCCGCGATCTGGGCACTGCGCCACCGCCGCACCACCGACGCCGAACCGCGCTGGCTCGCGGTGCTGCTGGTGTGCGTCAGCACGTACATGATCGTGACCGGCATCGTCTACAACACGCTGCTGCGAAACGTCGAGCTCTCCCAAGGCGTCACCGTCCCCTGGTCGAACGAGGTGCTGCACGTCGTCATCCCGTTGTTCCTGCTGGCCGACGTGCTGCTCGCCCCCCGCCGCCGGGCACTGGGCTGGAGCACGATCGCGGTGACGGCGATCTTCCCGCTGGTCTGGGCGGTGTACACGCTGATCCGCGCGAATCTCATCATCGCTCCGGCGACCGGTCAGCCCTACTGGTACCCGTATCCGTTCCTGAATCCCTACACCGTACCGGGCGGCTACCTCGGCGTCTCGGGGTACATCGTCGGCATCGCGGTCGCGATCATCGTCGTGGCGGCCGGCGTCGTCTGGATCGGTCGCCGCCGCGGGGCCGTGCCGCGTCCCGTCCTCTCCTGATCTGCACGACGACGCCCCTCGCACGCGGGAACGGGCGGAGGGGCGTCGTCGATTCACACGATGCTCAGGCGGTCGCGAGCGCCTCACGGTCGTCGTCATGCGGCCGACCAGCGATCATGCGCGCCGTCTCGGTGGCATCCGGATCGACGTCGAGGTAGCGCTCGAGGGAATCGTCGAGCTCTTCGAGCCACGGCGTGTGGTGAACCACGGCGATGGTCCCGGTCATGACCGACTCGTAGGTGCGGTCGCGATAGCCCATGATGTCGTCCTTCTTGTCGCGCTTCCACGCGAGGAAGATCTCGACGACCCGGTCGATGTCGAACTCCGGATAGTCGGTGAGCTCGAGCAGGTCGCGGATGTAGTCGGCCTGGAAGCGGATCTCCGCCGCGGCCGAGTCGATCCGGCCGAAGCGCGCGCGCCACTCGGCGATGGATGCCGCGCGCTCCTGCTCGGCGGGCAGCGCGAGGCGACCGAGGATCAGGTCGCGCACGTACCAGGCCTGCGCGTCGAACATGTTGAACGTGAACCACTGGTCCTGCGCGCCGAGGTAGGTCAGGCGCGGATTGCCCTGCCAGACCACACCGCGGTACAGACCGTCGGGGTACACGTTGTTCGGCGAGGAGAGGGCGAGGTCGTCCGGGAGGAACGGGTACTTGTGCAGGTATCCGGTGCACAGGATGACCGCGTCGATGTGCTTCGAGGTGCCGTCGGCGAAGAACGCGGTGCTGCCCTCGAAGCGCTCGACGACCGGGCGCTCCTCGATGCCGTCAGGCCAGTCGTACCCCATCGGCGCCGACCGGAAACTCGCCGTCACCGAGCGGGCGCCCATCTTGAACGCCTGACTGCCGATGTCCTCCGCGGAGTAGCTCGCGCCGATCACGAGCACATCCTTGTCCTCGAAGGCCTCGGCGCCCCGGAAGTCGTGGGCGTGGCTGATGTAGCCCGGGAACGTCTCGATACCGGGGAAGTCCGGCACGTTCGGGAAGGAGAAGTGCCCGCTGGCGATGATGACCCGGTCGAACTCCTCCACGGTCGACTGGCCCGTCGGCAGGTCTTCGCTGGTGAGGGTGAAGACCTCGCGCTCGCTGTCGAACTCGACCCAGCGCACCACGGTCTGGAAGCGGATCAGCTCCCGCACATCGCTCTTCTCCAGGCGGCCGGCGATGTAGTCCCACAGCACGGGGCGCGGCGGGTAGGACGAGATGGGACGCCCGAAGTGCTCGTCGAAGCTGTAGTCCGCGAACTCCAGCGCCTCCTTCGGACCGTTCGACCAGAGGTTGCGGTACATGCTGGAGTGCACCGGCTCACCGAATTCGTCCAGCCCGGTGCGCCAGGTGAAGTTCCACTGTCCGCCCCAGTCCGCCTGCTTCTCGAAGCAGACCAGCTCGGGGATCTCCGCCCCCGCGCGGGCCGCGGACTCGAAGGCCCGCAGTTGCGCCATCCCCGAGGGGCCGGCGCCGATGATCGCTACTCGTTCTCTGCTCGTCACGTATTGTCCTCATACTCTTCAGTCATGTATCGGCACGGCCGCATCCGAGCGAGGAACAGTTCTGTCCCGGTGGGAGCGGAATGCTCGACCTGCCCGGAAAGCGGCTGCTCTTCGACGTTAGCAGGGTCGGCCACCGGGGCCGGAGGCGAGGACTCGGAGTGCGGACCCGACCGGGGGTCCGCACTCCGCACCCGGCGTCTACTCCCCCGCGTAGGCGACGAGCGTGGCCCGCGCGATCGTGTGCGGGCCGGCGTTGAAGCCCAGGAACGCCGGGGATGCACCCGCATCCAGCTCGAGCCGCGCGACATCCAGCGCACTCACGGTGATGTAGTACCGGTGCACGCCCGATCCGGCGGGCGGCGCGGCACCGATGTAGCGTGCGAGCCCGGCGTCGTTCGGGAACGCGACGGCACCCGCAGGCAGCAGCTCCTGCGTCTCGGATCCGGCGTTCTCGACGAGATGGGTCGTGCTCACGGGGGTGTTCCCGACGACCCAATGCCAGAACCCCGATCCGGTGGGGGCATCCGGGTCGAAGACCGTGACGATGAAGCTCCGGGTCTCATCAGGGAAACCCGACCAGGTGAGTTCGGGAGAGATGTCCTGCCCGTCGGGGACGCCGAACACCCCGGAGTACTGTGCCGGCGCGAAGGGGGTTCTGTCGGCGACGGTGGAGCTGCGCAGCTCGAAGCCCGGCACCTCCGGCAGTGCGTAGTAGGGATCGTTGTTCGTCTGTGTCTGATCTGTCATGCGAGGACGGTACCGACGGGCACGTGGTTTCCCGCAAGGGGTGCAGGTCACCCTCAGGTAACCACCCTGGCGCGCTCTCAGATGTCGGGGAAGCGCTGGATGTTCGACTCGACCCAGTCGCGAAGGCTCTGCAGCGGCTTCGCCGCATCGGCGCCGAGGCCGGTCAGCGAGTACTCGACGCGGGCCGGCACCTCGGCGAAGATCTCGCGGGCGACGAGGTCGCGGTCTTCCAGCCGCCGAAGGCACGAGGTCAGGACCTTCGGGCTGATCCCCTCGAGCTTGCGCTTGAGCTCACCGAACCTCATCGGGCCGTCCTCGAGCGCGCCGAGGATGAGTGCGCTCCACTTGTCGGCGAGCAGATCGAGGATCCCGCGGCACGGGCACTGAGCGTCGTAGACATCGTGGGGCCTGCCGGCGGCGCAGGTGCTGAGGGTGGTCATCCCCTCATGGTATCCGAAAGTTACCAGCACTCCTTGCGGGTAACTGCTCCCTTTCGAGTAGTAATGGGAGCGCGGCGGTCCCGTCGCACTCGACATCCCCGAAAGAAGGACCCCACCATGGCCTCACGCTCGTCAGACCCGCTGTACAGCCTCGCGATCCTGCGCGCGCTTCCCGACCGCCGAGACGAACTGCTCGCGGCCCTGCAGGGGCTAATCGAGCCGACCAGGGCGGAGCCCGGCAACCAGGACTATGTGCTGTTCGAATCGCGCAGCGAGCCCGGGACGTTCTACATGCGCGAGGCGTTCGACGACCAGGCCGCGCTCGACACCCACTTCGCCACACCGCACTTCCAGGCGTTCGCGAAGGGAGTCGATGCGCTGCTCGCCTCACCGCTCGAACTGCTGTTCCTCGACCGACGCTCGGAGTAGTCGCACAATCATCCGCTGGGAGTACGAGCCGGGTACTTCCGACGGATGCCCGTCGACAGGCCCCCGCCATAGCGTGGATGTCATGTCAACCACCGTCTCCGCGTCAGCCACAGCCACGCCGTCCGATCCCGCGATGTCGACCGCGAAGGGCACCGCCAGCCTCGTGCTCGGAATCTGCTCCGTGTTCGCCGGCTGGACCTTCTTCGCGCCCGCCGTCGGGCTCATCCTCGGGATCGTGTCGCTGCGAGGAGAGCCCCGTGCACGCACGCAGGCGGTGTGGGGGATCACCCTCAACGCGATCGCTATGAGCATCTGGATCATCCTGACGCTCCTCGCCCTCACCTTCGGCTGGATCGCAGCCACCTCGGCGATGTTCGGCCAGTGACGACACCTAGCCGTCGCACGACGCGGCATCCGTCGGTGCGGACGCGACGACGCTGGTGGTCACGGCCGTCCAGCCGGTGACCGTCCCCGGAGGGATGCCGGCGTACCCGTCGAGGGTAACTCGTCGTTCGCCGATGTACTGCCCCGTTTCGGGGTCGATGATGAACTCCTGGCGCGTGTTGGAGGCCGTCTCGAGGCGGCCGATCGCGATGCCCGTGGAGCCGTCGAGCGTGGCCTGATCGTCCGTGATCTCCACGCCCGGGATCTCCGCTGCGGCCTTATAGAGGGCCGCGCGGAAGTCGGCCGGCACGATGCCCCACTGAAGCGTGCTGATGATCCACTCGAGCGCCTGACCATCGCGCGACTGCCCCGAGTTTCCGTTCAGCTCGTAGATCGTGTCGAGAAGCGGGCGCGGCTCTCGAGGGAGAGCGTCGTAGTCGATGCTGGTCGTCGTCCCCTCGGCGTAGCCTCCGAAGCTGCCGCCACCCGGCGTGATGCCCCCGGGGAATCGGCGGATGACGTCGAGGTCGTAGGTGTTCATGGCGTCGGCATATTCCTGCGCGTACCGTTCCGATCGGGGTCCGAAGGTCTGCGAGGGCTGGGACGTGCACGTGATCCACACCCACGCGTCGCTGCGATCGGCGGGCACGTAGAGCTCGCCGCGGGTGGAGGCCAGGATGGCCACTTCGTCGGAGGGCTGAACATCACCGCCCTCTGCTCTGATCCGGTCCGCGTCCTCCTCGAGGGACCCCACACCGGCGTACACGCCGTCGGTTCGGACGAACAGATACTGCCCAGGGCCTACGACGGGGTCGCTGACCTGGATCGCGGCGGCCGCAGCCGAACGAAGCGCACTCGCGGCCGCGGGCTCGGCGCCACCGTTCCACCCGGCGACGCCCAGCACATTGGTGGCCACGAGGGCGACGACCACGCTCGCCGCACCGAGCACGGAGAATCCCGCCCAGGCGACGGTGCGACGACGGCGACGGGTCTTCAGAGGAGTGAACGCGGTCTGCTCGCCCACCTCTGCGAAGAGCGCCACCGGAAGCTCACCGTCGATCTGGGAGACGAGCGCGGCACGCCCGCGCATCAGCGCCTCGCGGCTCGGCTCGCGGGTCAGATCACGTGTGCTGCGGAGCAGTGTCAACTCGTCCATGATCCTTCTCCTGTTCGTTGGCGGGGATTCCGGCGGCACGGCGCAGATGCCGCCGTGCCCTGTTGAGCCGTGAACGCACCGTGCCGATCGGCACCTGCATCGCGAGGGCGATCGATGCGTAATCGAGGTCGCCCCAGGCGTAGAGCAGCAGAGTGTCGCGGTCAGCTTTCGAGAGCCGGCGAAGCGCCTTCTTCAGCCGTCGAGCCAGCCGCTGGGCGTCGATACGCGCGCCCGCCTGCTCGATGAAGTCCGGGACGATCTGGGCCGCAAGGTCTGCAGACACCCCTTTCCACGCGGTGGCCTCCAGGCGCACGTGCTTGCGCATGAGCCGCGTCGCGATGCCCAGCAGCCACGGCCGGGCGTTCTGCACCGTGACGTCGTACGCCGAGCGTCGCTCGAAGGCCACCAGGAACGTCTCCGCCATCACGTCCTCGGCGGCATGGTCGCCGAGGCGCTGCGCCGCGTAGCGGTACACGGACGTCGCATGCCGGCTGTAGAGCGACTCGAACACCGCCGGTTCGCGGATCGAGCGCTCAATCACCTCGTTATCGGGGCTCACATCCGTATTGCTCGATTCCTTCGATCAGGTTCACGGCAATTCTGGCGGAGTGTCCTCCCGGATGCGGCGACTACCCTGGCCTGGGGGGAGAAGCACCGTGCTCCCCAGGAGGAGAGAGCATGCACGATCTGAACGCCGCAGCCCCGCAGCCCGCGGCACCGCCGCCTCCGCCCGCCCCTGCGCAGGCCCCAGCGCCGGCAGCCCCGCCCACCGCGACGAACGGCGCACCGACCGACGCCGAGATGGCCAGGGCCTCCGAGGTGCTGCGGATCATCTCCGCCTCGTACTCCGCGAAGATGGTCGGCCAGGACCGGTTGCGCACGAGCCTGCTCGTCTCGCTCATCGCCGGCGGCCACATCCTGCTCGAGAGCGTGCCGGGGCTGGCGAAGACCACCGCCGCCAGCACCCTCGCCGACACGGTGAAGGCGCAGTTCAAGCGCATCCAGTGCACGCCCGACCTGCTGCCCAGCGACATCACGGGCAACCAGATCTATGACGCGGCGACCGGATCCTTCCGCACCGTGCTCGGCCCCGTGCACGCGAACTTCGTGCTGCTCGACGAGATCAACCGCTCCAGCGCCAAGACCCAGAGCGCCATGCTCGAGGCGATGCAGGAGCATCAGACCACGATCGGCGGGGAGATCCACCACCTGCCGAAGCCGTTCCTCGTGATCGCGACGCAGAACCCCATCGAGCAGGAGGGCACATACGAGCTGCCCGAGGCGCAGATGGACCGGTTCCTCCTCAAGGAGATCGTCGAGTATCCGAGCCCCGCCGAAGAACTCGAGGTGCTCAGCCGCATCGACTCGGGAGTGCTCGACCCCGACCGGCACGTGGCCAGCGCGGTCAGCCTCGACGACGTGCGCCTGCTGCAGGATGTGGCCAGCCGCATCTACGTCGACCCCGCGATCCGCAACTACATCGTGTCGATCGCCTACGTCACGCGGAACCCGGCGCCGTACATCGGCGAGGAGCGGGCCCGCTTCATCAAGTACGGCGCGAGCCCGCGTGCGAGCATCGCGTTCCTGCAGGCTTCGCGAGCGCTGGCCCTGCTCAAGGGGCGCTCGCACGTGCTGCCCGAAGACATCCGGGAGCTGCGGCACCTGGTCCTCCGCCACCGCGTGCTGCTGACGTTCGAGGCCGACGCCGAGGGCGTCCGCAGCGAGGAGATCATCGACCAGATCTTCGCGTCGGTCCCCACGCCCTGATCCCCATGCCGAGCCTGATCACGCAGGTGAAGAGCAAGCTCTTCATCCACTCGACGCGCAAGTCGCTGCACGCGCTCGACGGCGCCTACGCGTCGTTGCTGCGCGGGCGGAGCCTCGACTTCGAAGACCTGCGCAAGTACGAGTACGGCGATCAGGTGCGCGACATCGACTGGCGGGCGACCGCGCGACTGGGAACGCCCCTGGTCAAGCGCTCGCGCGCGACGCGCATGCACACCGTGCTGTTCGTGGTCGACACAGGGCGCTCGATGTCGGCCCTCGCCGCCGACGAGCGGTCGAAGAAGGAGCTGGCGATCCTCGCGACCGGGGTGCTCGGGGTGCTGACGCTGCGCCACGGCGACGACTTCACCACGGTCTACGGCGACTCCGCGAAGGTGCGCCGGCTCGCGCCCGGCCGCAGCGAGGGTGCGCTCGAACATGCGCTGCGCACGATCGACAGGGCCATCGACGACAGCAGTGCTCCGAGCGACCGTGACGCACTGCTGTCGTTCGTCACACGCACGATCGCCCGCCGCATGATCGTGGTGGTGATCACCGACGAGGCCCCGGTCACGAGCGAGACGGAGCGGATGCTGCGCCGGCTGCGCGTGCAGCACGACGTGCTCTGGCTCACTCTCCGCGACGCCGAGCCCGTGCTGGACCACGCCACCGGACGCATCCGCTCGGATGTCGACAGCCGCTGGCAGGTGCCGGGTTTCGTGCAGGGCAACCGCGAGATCGTGCAGGAGCTGACCGCGCAGCGCGAGGCCGATGCCGCGCACCTCACCGAGCTCCTCACCCGCATGGAGATCAGCCACTCCACGCTGGACGGGCAGGACGACGCCGTCGCCCAGCTGCTGACGCTGCTGAACCGGAGGTCGAATGCCCGGCTCTGACGACCTCTACCCGCCGGCGCAGTACGGCTGGGGCTGGATGCTGCTGGCGATCGGCATCCTTGCTCTGCTGGTGCTGGGCGCCTGGCTGCTGATCGTGCTCACCCGCCCGCGCCGCACGCTGGCGACCGCCGACGCGAATGCCGGCCAGGCTCCGCTGATCATCGACGTGCTGTCGCAATTGCGCACCGAATACCAGGCGCGCATCCAGCAGATCGAGACCGAGTACCTCGAACGCCGCATCTCCGCCCGACAGGCGAACCTCGAGCTGAGCCGGGTCGTCCGTGCCTTCGTGAACGAGTACAGCGGCCTGGAGGCTCCGGTGCTGGCGCTCGACGATCTCGTGGCGCGCGGCGTGCATCCCGCCCTGATCGACGCACTGGGCAGGCACTACTACCCGAGCATCTTCCGTCAGGGACCGGTGATCGACCCGGTGGCCGGCGCTGATGCGGCCAGGACGGTGGTGCGCACGTGGCACTAGCCAACATCTGGATGCTGGTGGCCGCCGTCGCCGTCGTGCTGATCGCGCTGACGATCGGCCTCGTCGTCGGACTCCGACGGAGCGGGCGCACCAGCGGCGGGGACGCGGCGCGCATCGCCCGAGCCGAGCGCCTGCGCACGCTGCCCTCCTTCCGCCGGGCACTGGCTCGACGGGCGCTCGCCCTCTCCGGAATCCTCGCCCTCGGCGCGACCACCGCGATCGTCGCGGGCGTTGTGGCCGCACGGCCGATGTCGGCGCAGACCGTGCAGCCCGTCGACACGAGCCGCGACATCATGCTGTGCCTCGACGTCTCCGGCTCCATGACCGAGGTCGACGTCGAGGTGCTGACCGTCTTCGACGAGCTGCTCGACAGCTTCGAGGGCGAGCGGATCGGCCTGACGATCTTCAACAGCTCGCCGGTGCAGATCTTCCCCCTCACCGACGACTACGACTTCGTGCGCGAGCACCTGGCGAGCATGACCCAGAGCTTCGACTACGTCGACCGGGTCCCGGAGCACTGGGTCGGCACCCTCAACGGCGACGGCGCCTCCCTGATCGGCGACGGGCTGGCCGCGTGTGCGATGGGCTTCGACCACCCGGACGACGACCGCTCGCGCTCGGTCATCTTCGCCACCGACAACGAGGTCAACGGCGCCTCGATCGTCACCCTCGAAGAGGCTGCCGCCTACGCGGCCTCGAAGAACGTGCGCGTCTTCGCGCTGAATCCGGTGCAGGGCAAGGATGCCGACGTCAGCGCCGAGCTGAGCGCCGCGGCCGAGGCGACGGGCGGTGCCGCATTCGGCCTGCGCGACACGACGACTGTCTCGGACATCGTCACCCAGGTGCAGGAGCAGGAGGCGACCGAGCTGCGCGGCGAGGCGCAGGTGGTCTGGACCGATACCCCGAACCTGTGGATCGTGCTGCTCTCGATCTGCCTGCTCGGTCTCGTCGTGGTGCTGTGGAGGGTGCGACTGTGATCTTCCAACCCGTGCTCAACCCCCTCCTGATCGCGCTGCTGTGCGCGCCGGTCGCCGTCGTCGCAGCCTGGGCGCTGGTGCGTCCGCCGAAGTCGGCCGGAGTGCCGATCACCGATCGTCGGGCGCTCGCCGGGCATCGTGGCCTGTGGGCCCTGCGCCTGCTGCTCGTGCTCGCCTGCTTCGCGATGCTGCTGCGCCCGGGCATCCCCGGCGGTGCCACCCAGACCCTCGCGACGGACACCGACATCGTGCTCGTCGTCGACACCACGGCGAGCATCGTGGCCGAGGACTGGGGCGACGGCGAACCGCGGCTCGACGGCATCCGCGACGACGTACGCGCGCTCGTCGAGGAGTACCCGGGAGCACGTTTCGCCCTCATAACCTCGGATGCGGCGGCCCAGCTGCGCATGCCGCTGACCACCGACACCACCGCGCTCATGAGCTCGCTCGAAGTGCTGCGCCCCGAGGTCACCAGCCAGTCCCGAGGGAGCTCCATCGGCATCGCGGCTCCGCTGCTGTCGGAGACCCTCGCCTCGGCGGCAGAATCCTCCCCCGACCGCTCGCGCATGGTCTTCTACTTCGGCGACGGGGAGCAGACGGTCGACACACCACCGGAGTCCTTCCGCTCGAGTGAGAAGTACACCGATTCGGGAGCGGTGTTCGGGTACGGCACGGCCGAAGGCGGACCGATGCGCATCACCACGGGCGGCGTCTCGGATCAGGGTGGCGGCTACATCCAGTACCAGGGCGCCGACGCGCTCTCGGTGGTCGACGAGTCGAACCTCGAAGCGATCGCCGGCGAGCTCGGCGTCGAGTACGCGCACCGGACGGCGGATGCCGCGCCCGCGCTCCCCGAGGCCCCCTCGACCACCACCGATTACACCGATTCGGGCGAGGTCGGCAACGTCACCGAGCTGTACTGGATCGCAGCGCTCGTCATCCTGGGCATCCTCGGCGTGGAGCTCACGCGCGCCACGATGCTGATCGCACGGCTCCGGTGGCTGCGCGCGCCACGGCAGCGCTCAGGGCGGGGAGGAACCTCATGACGATGCCGAATGAAGCAGCCGCCCTCCTCCGGTCCAACCGCCGTCGCCGACGCATCCGTCGCTGGGTCGCGATCGGCACCATCCCGCTCACCCTCGTGGCGCTCCTCTTCGTGGGCAAGCTGCTGAGCATGTACGCCTTCGCGCATCAGGCCATCACCGCCTACGTGGTGGACGATTTCGCCGGGTCGGAGGCATCCGCACGCGGACAGGGCTTCCTGAACTGGTTCGAGCCGTACAAGGCGCCGTTCAACATCGGCACGGCACTGGGCGCGGCGGAGCAGCTGCCGCACGCACGAGCACAGCTCGAAGAGGCGCTCGACCTCGCGACCGGGCTGGAGGTCTGCGGGGTGCGGATCAACCTCGCCCTCGTCGTCGAGCGCATGGGCGATGCCGCCCGCGCAGACGGCGACGGCGCGGGCGCGGCCGAGCTCTACGGCGAGGCGCTCACGATCACGATCGAGACTCCCGAGGCGTGCCGCAGCAAGGAAGCCCAGCTGCAGTCGTCCGACCCGCAGCGTGACATGGCGGACTCCCTCGACGGCACAGCAGATCGGTTGAAGCAGAAGCAGCAGGAGGAGCAGCAGCAGCAACAGCAGCCCCAGCCTCAGCCCGGAGAGAAGGAGCAGCCCTCCGAGGACAAGCTGAAGGGGCTCCAGGACAAGCTCGAACAGGGCACGCAGGAACGCGATCAGCAACAGGGCGACGACCAGGGCGGTTCGGGAACGGAGAAGCCGTGGTGAGCGATCACGAAAGGCAGCGAGCGCGGTACATCGCGGGCACGGAGGGGGCTCCTCCCGTTCCACCGCCCGGGGGCTACCGCGGCGCGCGGCGCGAGGCGTTCGGATCGACGCCGAGCCCGACCGTCGTGAGCACTGCGCTGCCGGAGGAACCGAAGAAGCCGGCGAACGCCCTCGGGTGGATCGCCCTCACCGTATCGATCCTGTTCGCCCTGATCCTGCTCGGCACGCTCATCGCCGGCGGCACCGACATCCTCTACGGCGTCACGATGCTCACACTGCAGCTCGTGGTGGTCGGCACGATCGTCGCTGCGCTGTTCTCGGCACGTGGCCGCACGCTCGGGGCGATCGCCCTGGTCGTGACGGTCCTGTTCAACGTTGCCACCGTCGGCGGCATGAGTGCGCTGCAGACCTCGGCCTCCGGCAACTACGAGGGCACGAAGACGGCCGCGCAGAAGCACGCGGAGGCCTATCCCGCCATCAAGGGCACCGATCCGCAGAAGACGCTCTCGCAGGAGTCGCTCGAGGAGGTGCGCGCGCAGGCGGAGACGATGTTCGCCGACATCCGCACGCGGCTGACCGCGGAGTTCGGCTACACCTGGGTGCAGGTGGGCGACGAAGACCTTCGACCCGAGCGCAACGGCTACGGCGGGGAGTCGATGCTGGTCGAGTTCACCTCTGCGTCGTGGGCGACCGTCGAGCCCATCCAGGACTACGAACGCAAGCTCGAGGTGATGGCCGCGATCAGCGAGGTCGTCACCGATCACGGGCTGTGGGCTCTGTACTCGTTCAACGATCCGACCGCGTCGGGCATCGACCCCGCGATGATCGCCAAGCTCTACGGCAGCGACGACCCGCGCACGCAGACCACGTGGGAGTACTACACCGAGAACTTCCCCGGTCCGCTGCGCTTCTACGCCACCATCAACGACCTCTCCAACGATCCGGACGGCGGATTCCTAGCCGCCCGCGAAGCGCAGAACGCCCGCACCGGCGAGCCTCTCGAAGGCCTGCAGCTGACCGTGATCGCGAGCGCCGTGCTCAGCGAAGCCGATCGCGAGGAGTTCCAGACGAGGCTGCAGGACTATCCCGGCTTCGAGTGACCGGCGTCAGCGCCCCGGATCGGGCACGGTTCAGGAGCCGAGCGTCAACAGCATCCTGGCCAGCACGTAGCGGGCATGACCCCGCGACGTGCGCGGGTCGTACCCCAGGGTCTCCACGAGCGCGGTCAAGCGCTCCTGCACGCTGGAGTGGTGCCTCCCGAGCCGCGCGGCAGCCGCGCGCACGCTCTGCTGCTCGGTGACGGCATCCAGAAGCTCGCGACTGCGATGGTCGAGGGCCGCGAGCGCGGCGGCGTCGGGGTGGAGGGGGCCTGACTCGGCTGCCTCGGCGACGAGCAGCAGCGCCCCGAGGTCGGCGGAATCGACCACCGGCTCCCCCGGGCTCGTCAGCCGCACCGCCACGAGCGCCGACGCCCACGACGCGGGAAGACGATCCCCGGGGCCCGGGATGCCGAGCCCCAGGCGCAGGTCCACGCCCTGCGGCCAGGCATCCGGCGCGTCCGTCGCAGTGTCGAGGATCGTCGCGCGCGTGAGGCCGTGCCGGGTGGCGACCACGGCAGAAGGATGCGTCGGCAACGGTGCGGGGTCGGGAGGAGAGGCGACCAGCCGCAGCGACCTCGCGGCGAGTCGGAGCCGCGGCAGTGCGGCGGCCCTCTCCTCCGCGCCGGCGTAGGAGCTGATGGCGAGCTCGACAGCGCTCTCGGGTCCGACCGAGCGGCGCGCGCGGATGATGCCGAGCGCGAGGCTCAACCGTTCCAGGATCATCGCGTCGTTCGTGTGCGCATCTCCCTCGCGCTCGATCCAGGCGACGGCATCCGGTCCGCTCTCCCTGACCGGCCAGGCAGGGGACGGCTCGAGCGGATCCACACGCACCCCATCGGGGCGCACGCGCACGATCTGTCGACCGTCGCGCTGTCCGACCGTCGCGCCGCTCAGCACCGCCGCGCCTCGCACCATGCTCTCGACGCCCACAGAACGGGCGACGAGGGCATCGAAGTACGTGACGACCTTGAGCGTCTCGCTGGCATCCGGGTCGAGGGCGGTGAGACGCCCCAGCAGATCTTGCATGTCGGGCTCCATCACGCAGGGATTCCACCCTACGGGGTCGGCGCACGGCCCCGTAGAGCGGAGTCCGGACTCAGGAGAGCAGGCGGTTCACCCAGTTGTCGCGCGCGGCGAGCATGGCCTGGGCGACGGCGGCGTGCGGGGCGAACATGTCGAAGCCGTGGAAGCCGCCTGCCCACACGTGCAGCTCGGCCTGCACCCCGGCCTCCCAGAGCTTCGTGGCGTAGGCGACGTCCTCGTCGCGGAACACCTCGGCGCTGCCGCAGTCGATGAACGCGGGCGGCAGGCCGCTCAGGTCGGTCGCGCGGGCGGGGGCGGCATAGATCGAGACGTCGTCGGTGCCCTTGCGGTCGCCGAGCAGCGCCGTCCACCCCGTCACGTTCGACCCGCGGTCCCAGACCCCGATCCCGTCGATCTGATGGGTGGACACCGACTCGTCGCGGTCGTCGAGCATCGGGTAGATGAGCAGCTGACCGATCAGCTCAGGCCCCTTGCGGTCACGAGCGAGCAGGGCTGTGCCCGCAGCCAGACCACCGCCCGCGCTGCCCCCGCCGATGAGCAGCCGCGAGAGGTCGATGCCGAGCTCCTCGGCGTTCTCGGCCGTCCACAGCAGGGCCGCGTAGCAGTCCTCCACCGGATACGGATCGGGGAACTCGGGGGCGAGCCGGTACTCGACCGTGACGATCACTCCGTTGAAACGCTCGGCCCACTCGAGGAACCCGGCCACACCCAGCCAGCGGTTGCCGATGATCATGCCCCCGCCGTGGGTGTGGAAGAAGCCGGGGCCCGTGCCCGTACGCCCCTCCTTCTCGACCACCGATACGACGATCTCGTCGCCACCGTGGCCGGCGATCGTGACATCGCGCCGGGTGAAGCCCCGCTCGGCGAGCACGGCGAAGATCTCCTCCTCACCGCTCACCGGCGACTGGCGCATCAGCGGGATCATCTCGGGCGTCAAGGTCGACGGCAGCTGGTCGCCGACGAGGGCGAGGGCGGCCTCGAGCTCGGGATCGAAGGGCGGTCGTCTCAGCGTGGTGTCAGTCATCAGAACTCCTTTGTCCTCGGCCGCCATCGCGACGGCGTTCCGCCAGCCTCGCGCACGCCGCACTCGAGGCTAACCCGCCAGCCGGGGCCGATCCGGGGCCCGGAGTCCGCCGGATGGCGGGGGCAGAGTGTCCTGCAAGGAGAACCCCTTGAGGGCGTGTGCCGCGCTGGATAGCCTGGCGCCAGAGGGAAGGAGTGCGCGAAATGATTCGAGTGCTCGACGAGCAGCAGTCCTACGAGTTGCTGACCACCACCACCATCGGCCGCGTCGGTTTCGTCCATGAGGGACGAGTGCAGATCCTTCCCGTGAACTTCGCCGTCTCGGGGCACGATCTACTTCTTCGCACCACGCCCGACGGCGTGCTGGGCGCCCTGAGCAGCGAGCCGCTGGAGGTCGCGTTCGAGGTCGACTACCACGACCCCCTCGGCAGCACGGCCTGGAGCGTGCTGATGCACGGCTCGCTCACGCGGGTGCCGGACGACGAGGCCGCGGGCGACGCCGCTCGCGTGCACCCGTGGGCGGGCGACGACCGGAGCCTTCCGCTGAGCCTGCACATCGACACCATCACGGGTCGCAGTGTGAAACGGGACCAGTTCCGCGGCAAGGACTGACCCGGGGCCGGATCTCGGCTCACGGATCTGCTCTCACGACGCGAGAGCCAACCCCGCGGCGAGCGCGAAGCCCAGCACGGTCGCGAGTCCTGTCGACTCCTTGGCCTTGGACTGCGCCTCGGGGACCATCGAGTCGACCAGCATCACCAGCAGCGCCCCGGCAGCGAAGCCGCTCGCCGCCGCACGGAACTCGTCGCCGGTGACACTCGCGAGACCGAATCCCGCAACCGTCGCGACAGCGCAGATCACGGCCACGCCCGCCCAGAGCAGCAGCACCCGCGACTTCGCCATGCCGCCTTCGAGCAGGTCGGCGGCCGAACCGATCGACTCCGGCAGGTTCGAGACCAGGATGGCGACCACGAGCGCGATGCTGACGGGTTCGCCGGATGCGAGCCCGATGCCGAGGACCAGCTGCTCAGGGATGCCGTCGAGCAGCGCCCCCACGGCGAGCTGGCCTCCGCCCGCCTTCTCCTTGGCCTTCGCGGCTCGGGCGTCGAGGATGCGGTCGGCGATGTAGTAGCTGATCGCTCCCGCCGCGACGCCGATCACGAGAGGGATGGGACCGGCGAGGTCGAGTCCCTCCTCCCAGAGTTCGAAGGCGATCGAGGCCATCAGCGCGCCTGCGCCGAAACCCAGCACGATGCCGAGCCAGCGCGGCGGCCAGGTGCGCAGCAGCGCGAGCACCGCACCGACGAACAGCGGCGCCGCCGCGACCAGACCCCACAGGATCGCTCCACCCATGTCCGACCTCCGTGCGCCCTACTCTTCCACTCCTCCGGCGCTCTGCCACCCTGGCGTCGCCGAGGACGGCGACGTGTCGCGTGACGGCGACGGGAGTTCCTTCCCCGCTGCGCCTGGCGCGCCACGAAGATGTCGTTCAGTCGGAGTAGTCGGCGTTCGGGGTGACGAACGTCGCCGTGTACTCCTCGGTGCAGGGCGTCAGGACATAGACCTTGCCCCAACCCCAGCCCATGAGCATCGGATCGTCCTGGCTCAGACGCGTCTGCCGGTCGCCCGCCTCGATGACGACCCACCCCGCATCGTCCGTCCGCCAGCTGGCCTTCCCGACGACCGGGGTCACGTCGCCGTCGAGGCACACCCGCCCGTCGTCGAGCTCCCGTTCCTCGGTGCCGAGCATCAGCGCCGAGACCTCGGCTGTGCCGTCATCGTTGAGTGTGAAACCGGCGAGTTCCGAGGCCTCTTCGAAGCCGTGATACGTCGCGGGGAACGACAGGTGCGCCGCCATGTCCTGCCGCGCGAGCGTCGACCCGCGGAAGGTCTGAAACGCCGCGACGAGAAGCACGGCGAGGATCACGCCTCCCGCGACGAACCACCACAGTCCACGCAACCGTGCTCTCTGCATGCGGGCACTGTATCGATGCGTCCTGCGCGTATGCCGCCGATATGAAGCACTCCGCATCCGCCTTTCAAATGGTACCGTCATGGCATGAGAGCAACCATGGACAAGGCAGGCCGGATCGTGATTCCGGCCGCGCTTCGCGAGCGCGTCGGATTGATCCCCGGTCCGGTAGATCTCATCCTCGACGGCAACGGTATTCGCATCGAGATCGATACCCCGGACAACGTCGTCGAGAAGGATGGCCGTCTGATCATCACAGGAGGACCGACACTCACCGTGGATGAGATCCGGGAGCTCCGACTTGCCGATCAGCGCTGATCTCCTCCTCGACACCAGCGCCGCGATCGCGCTGGTCCACGACCAGAATCCGGCACACGAACGCATACTCCAACTCACCCACGGTCGCCTCATCGGCCTCGCCGGGCACGCCTCCGTCGAGATGTACTCGGTACTGACGCGGATGCCGGGCGCCGCGCGCGTCAGTCCCGGTCGCGCGCAGGAGATCATCGAGCGGTCGTTCCCCGCTTCCGCACCGCTCTCGCCGACGTCGGCGGAGGCCGCGATCGCCACCTTCGCCGACGCGGGAATCGCAGGAGGATCGGTATACGACGGACTCGTCGGCCTCGCCGCACGTGATGCCGCCGTCACGCTTCTCACGTGCGACCGCCGCGCCATGGGCACGTATGCCGCGTTGCGGGTGGAGGTCCTCCTCGCCTGACGGGCTTTCGTCACTGTCATGCGAGACAGGGCGACACGCCGCCCGCGGATAGACTGGGAGCCATGTCCAAGGTCCTCCAGTCCCTGCCCGTCGGCGAGCGCGTCGGCATCGCCTTCTCCGGAGGACTCGACACCTCCGTCGCCGTCGCCTGGATGCGCGAGAAGGGCGCAGTGCCCTTCACCTACACCGGCGACCTCGGTCAGTACGACGAAGATGACATCGCATCGATCCCGGGTCGCGCGCTGGAGTACGGCGCCGAGGCCTCGCGGCTGATCGACTGCAAGACCGCCCTGGTCGAAGAGGGCTTCGTCGCCCTCTCTTGCGGCGCCTTCCACATCCGCTCCGGCGGCAAGACCTACTTCAACACGACGCCCCTCGGGCGCGCAGTCACCGGCACCATGCTGGTGCGCGCCATGAAGGAGGACGGCGTCGACATCTGGGGCGACGGCTCCACCTACAAGGGCAACGACATCGAGCGGTTCTACCGCTACGGTCTGCTCGCCAACCCGCGCCTGCGCATCTACAAGCCGTGGCTCGACGCCGACTTCGTCACCGAGCTCGGCGGCCGCAAGGAGATGAGCGACTGGCTCGTCGCCCGCGACTTCCCCTACCGTGACTCCGCCGAGAAGGCCTACTCGACCGACGCCAACATCTGGGGTGCGACGCACGAGGCGAAGACGCTCGAGCACCTGAACGTGTCGCTCGAGACCGTCGACCCCATCATGGGCGTCAAGTTCTGGGACCCGGCCGTCGCCATCGAGACCGAAGACGTCACCGTGACCTTCGAGGCCGGCCGCCCCGTCGCGATCAACGGCGTCGAGTACAGCGACCCGGTGGCCCTGGTCATGGAGGCCAACACGATCGGCGGACGCCACGGCCTCGGCATGAGCGACCAGATCGAGAACCGCATCATCGAGGCGAAGTCCCGCGGCATCTACGAGGCCCCGGCCATGTCGCTGCTGTTCATCGCCTACGAGCGCCTGGTCAACGGCATCCTGAACGAAGACACCCTCGCGACGTACCACGAGCAGGGTCGCCGCCTCGGTCGCCTCATGTACGAGGGACGCTGGCTCGAGCCGCAGTCGCTCATGCTGCGCGAGTCGATCCAGCGCTGGGTCGGCCTCACGATCTCGGGCACCGTCACGATCCGTCTGCGCCGCGGCGACGACTGGACCATCCTCGACACCGTCTCGCCGAACCTCTCGTACGGCCCCGAGAAGCTGTCGATGGAGCGCGTCGGCGACGCGGCCTTCGGACCGGTCGACCGCATCGGCCAGCTCACGATGCGCAACCTCGACATCGCCGACTCGCGCGCACGCCTCGAGCAGTACGCGGGCCTCGGTCTCGTCGGAGGTGCAACCGGTGAGCTCGTCGGCCGCGTGACGGCGGGCGAGTCGAGTGAGATCACCGACTCGGTCCCCGGTTCGATCTCCGAAGCCGACGAGACTCTGGCCGGCGCCGTCGACTCCGCATCCGAGGGCGCGGCCTTCGACTCCGGCACCGACTGACCCGACGAACGAACGACGGATGCGCCGACGCCCTGAGGGTGTCGGCGCATTCGTGCGTCAGGCCACTCTGCTCGCCTCGGCGATCCGCGTCGCAGAGCGATCGATGCCCGGGAGCACGTCGTCGAACAGGAACAGGAGCGCGGTACGCCCCCATTGCGCAACGCGTGACACCACACGACGCGGACGGAGCCGGCGGGGCACCCGTCGCCGAACGCCTCGCGGCGAGCGCCGGTGCGGATATGATGCGAAGGCGCGACCCTGAAACGCGCACTGGGGCTCGGTGGGACTGAGTTCCACCTGTCTACCCGAAAGAGTTCTCGACGATGATGACCGATTCGCAGGAATCCGCCGTACCTTCTCGCCCCTCGCTGGGCGTTCGCATCGGACGCATCGCGTTCCTCGTGGTCGCCGGAATCATCGTGATCGCCGTGGCTGCGGCGTTCTTCGTCACGTGGACGATCCAGCGCTCGTTCCCGCAGACCGTCGGATCCGTCGAGCTCGACGGACTCACGGCCGAGGTCACGGTGCAGCGCGACGACCGCGGCATCCCGACCATCACCGCCGACTCGACCGACGACCTGTTCTACGCTCAGGGGTTCGTGCACGCGCAGGACCGCTTCTTCGAGATGGACTTCCGTCGCCATGTCACCGCCGGCCGCGTCGCCGAGATGTTCGGGGAGTCGCAGGCGGGGACCGACGCGTTCCTGCGCACGCTCGGCTGGCGCAAGGTCGCCGAGGCCGAGGTCGAGGCGATGGACGACACCACCCGTAGCTACTACGAGGCGTACGCGGATGGTGTGAACGCCTATCTGGCCTCGCGGTCGGGCGCCGAACTGTCGCTCGAGTACGCCGTGATCGGCCTGCAGAATCCCGACTACGCGCCCGAGCCCTGGGAGCCCGCGGATTCCGTGGCCTGGCTCAAGGCCATGGCCTGGGACCTCCGCGGCAACATCGAGGACGAGACCGAACGATCGCTCCTGGCAGCCGAGCTGAGCGGCGACACGGATGGCGAGGGCACGGATCCCACGGCGACCGAAGACACTCTCGCCAAGCTCTACCCCGACTACCCGTTCGACGAGAACCCCGTGATCGTCCCGAAGATCTCGACCGTTCCGACGCTCGGAACCGACGCGGAGCCTGCGGCGTTCACCCCCACCGAGACCGAGGGAGAAGTCCAGCAGGCCTCCACGACCATCGAATGGGAGGAGACGTCGAGCGTCATCGAGGCAGCGAGCGTTCTGGTGGGCGACGTCGGCGAGGGCATCGGCTCGAACTCCTGGGTCGTCTCCGGCGCCCTCACCGAGACCGGGATGCCCCTGCTCGCGAACGACCCGCACCTCGGAGCATCCCTCCCCTCGGTCTGGTACCAGGTGCAGTTGAAGTGCTCGACGGTGGACGAGGCGTGCCCGTTCGATGTCGGAGGCTTCTCGTTCTCAGGGCTCCCCGGCATCGTGATCGGCCACAACCAGAAGGTGGCCTGGGGGTTCACGAACCTCACCACCGACGTCACCGACCTCTACATCGAGCGCGTCGAAGGCGACCAGTACTGGCGCGACGGGGCACTGGTACCCCTCGAAGAGAGCACCGAGACGATCAAGGTCGCGGGCGGTGACGACATCGAGCTCACCATCCGCTCGACCGTGCACGGGCCCCTCATCTCGGGCCTCACGGACGACTTCACCGCGATCGCCGGCGACCCCGAACCCGCGCTCGAGGCTGAGGCCGCCGCCCCGACCGCCCCGGTCCCCGGTTCCGAGGACGACGCCGAGTACGCCGTGAGCCTCCGGTGGACGGCCCTGGACCCCGGCACCGCGGCGACCGCGATCTTCGCGCTCTCCACCGCGCAGGACTTCGACGACTTCCGCTACGCCGCCTCGCTCTTCGACGTGCCGGCGCAGAACCTCATCTACGCCGACACCGAGGGCAACATCGGGTACCAGACGCCCGGTCGCCTCCCCATCCGCGGCGCCGGGGATGGGTGGATGCCTCAGCCCGGATGGGACAGCAGCTACGACTGGACGGGCTTCATCCCGTTCGAGGAACTGCCGGTGTCGTACAACCCGAACTCCGGGTACATCGTGACCGCGAACAACGCGATCGTGACCGACGACTACGAGTACTTCCTCTCCCGGGACTGGGACTACGGCTACCGAGCGGCACGGATCGCCCACCTCATCGAACGGCGGGCGGCCGTCGCGCCCCTGACCGCGGAAGACATGCGCGAGATCCAGATGGACAACGAGATGTGGATCGGCACGCAGCTGGCGAGCGTCATGGGAGACGTCGACGTGTCCGGCGCCGGTCCGACCGAGGCCGTCGAACTGCTGCAGGGATGGGACGCCCAGAACACGGCATCGTCGCCTGCCGCGGCCTATGCGAACGTGCTGTGGTCGAACCTGGTGCAGAACATCTTCGCCGAGCGCGCCCAGCCCCTCCCCATCGACGGTCAGGCCCGCCTCTTCACGGTCGTCTCCGCGATGCTGGCCGATCCCTCCGACCCGCTCTGGGTCAACGAGCAGATCGACGTCGACGGGATGGAGCAGATGCTGGCGCTGTCGGCGCAAGAGGCCTACGACGAGCTCGCGGCACTGCAGGGAACCACCGTCTCACGCTGGAACTGGGGCGACCTGCACGCGATCACCCTCACCAGCGACACGCTCGGCTCGTCGGGCATCGCGCCGATCGAAGCGCTCTTCAACCGAGGGCCGTTCCCGGTGGGCGGAGGTGCGTCCGTGGTGAATGCGACCGGGTGGGAGCTCGGCGTCTCGTACGCGACCACCACCGTGCCGTCGATGCGCATGGTGATCGATCTGTCGGATCTCGACGCGTCGACGTGGAACCACCTCACCGGTGCCTCCGGCCATGCCTACAACGAGCACTACACGGATCAGACGGCGGACTGGGCAGCAGGCATCCAGAAGCCGTGGGCGTACTCGGCGAAGGCGGTGAAGGCGGCTGCCGTCGACACTCTGGTGCTGACTCCGGCCGGCTGAGCGAAGGGCGCGCGACGGCGTCCCGAGCGGCGCCTCAGGATGCTCGGCTACCGTTGACGGGTGCCATCCAGCTATCTCGCCCCCAAGGGCACCTCCGTCACGCTCCTGGAGTTCGAGCACGGAGGTGCGACGCTCATCGCCGAGACGTTCGGCGATGGACCGCACACGTACCTTCTCCTGCACGGCATCGGCATGGGTCGCAGCGTCTACCTCGACGTCGTGCAGCGCCTGGAGGGGCGGGTCATCGCGGTCGATCTGCCCGGCTTCGGCGAAGCGCCCGAGCCCACGCGGACCCTCACGATGGAACGGCACGCCGACCTCGTCGCCGCCTACCTCCGACACGTGGACTCGGGCCCCGTCGTGGTGATCGGTCACTCGATGGGCAGCCAGATCGCGGCCGAGCTCGCCGCGCGGCATCCGTCCCTCGTCGAGGCGGTGGTGCTCGCCGGCCCGACCGTCAACAAGGCGGCACGCAACATCGGCGCGCAGGCGCGGTATCTGCTGACCGACCTCGTCGGAGAACGACCGCTCGTCCTCTGGCGCGGAGCCAGGGAGTACCTCCGCGGCGGCCCCCACCTCTTCCGCAAGATGCGCGCCACCATCGTGCACGAGCCCGAAGACGCCTTCGTGCGCATCGAGTGCCCCGTGCTCGTGCTGCGGGGAGAGAGCGACCCGCTCGCCCCGATGAGCTGGTGCCGCGAGATCATCGACGCCATCCCGGGCGCCGACCTCGAGGTCATCCCCGACCACGGTCACGGCACGCTCATCAGCGACTCCGAGCCGGCGGCGCGCCTGATCCACGAGTTCACCGCTCGCCTCTGAGACGGCGGCCGCGGGTCAGCCTGCGGCGGGCGGGGTCTGCTTCGACTCGGCGAGCTCGTCCACGACGAGGCCCCGCTGCTCGATGGTGCCGTTGCGGTAGGCCTGCCGCCCGACCATGTGCGCCGAGAGCGGGGCGGTCGCGAACTGCATGAGCACGACCGGGGCGACGAGCACGAAGCCGAGCAGGATGCCGCCGATCGAACGCTGCGACAGCGCGATCGCGATGCAGATGAGCAGCAGTCCGAGCACCTGGGGCTTGGTCGCCGCGTGCAGACGGGACGGCACGTCGCGGAAGTGCAGCAGCCCGACGGCCGCCGACAGGCACAGCACGGCGCCGAGCAGGATGAGCACCAGCACCGCCACGTCGATGACGGCATCGGGGATCATGAGACCGAACACGTTCATGGTGTCGTGTTGTCCCTTCTCGCGACGAACCGGGCGACGGCGATCGACCCGAACACTCCGACGGCCGCGATGATCAGGAGCACGGGGATGTTGCGGGTGTGGCCGTTGATGGCCATCTCGGCACCGATCACGCACATCACCTCGGTGAGGAGCACGTCGGAGGCGACGGCGCGGTCGAGGATCGACGGCCCGCGCACGATGCGGATCAGGGCGAGGACGGCGGCGAGGCCGAACACCACCATGATCAGCAGCAGCAGGATGTTCATCGGGCACCGCCCTTCGTCGCTCCGACGCCCGCACGCTCGTCTGCCTTGAGGGCACGGTACTGAGCAGGGTCGCCGAGGGCTCGCACGACGCGTCGCTCCCAGCGGAGCACCCCGGCGCGCTGCTTCTCGACGTCGTCGAGGTCGCGCACGCCGATCACGTGCAGATAGAGGATCTGCCGATCGCGATCGGTGTCGACGACCAGGGATCCGGGGATCAGCGAAGACACGACAGCGACGTGCGTCATCACCAGGTCGTCGGCGTAGCGCAGCGGCACCGCGATGATGGCCGTGCCCGGCTGACGACGGAAGTCGAACACCTGCACCGTGACCGAGAGGGCGCCCCTCAGCACAGCGAACAGGAACTGCACCACGAACAGCGCGGCGTACCAGAGGTTGATCCGGCCCGAAAGCGCGACGGTCGGCAGGCGGAAGACGCGGGTGACGAAGATCGCGACGACGAGTCCGGTGAGGAACGACAGCACGGTGAACTGCGCCCACAGCAGCATCCAGAGCACGACGAGCCACGCGAGGAACGGCAGCTGCACGCGGATGTCGCGCCAGAGGTGACGTCGGGTGTCACGCGCCATCAGCCCACCTCCTGTTCCAGCTGCACGAGGCTCACGGGCTGCAGCAACGAGGCGCCGATGCGGTCGCACAGTGCGTAGAGAGGGCCAGCGAAGATCGTCAGGGCCAGTGTGACCGCGACCATGCCGCCGGTCGCCAGGGTCATGATCTTCGGGATGCGGCGACGCTCCTGCTGCTCATCGGCGGCCGGTGCATTGCCAAGGTACGAGATGCGCCCCTCGGTCTCGGTGGAGTCTTCCTCCTCGCGCCAGAAGGCGAGGTTCCAGGCGCGCATCAGGGCGTACAGGGTCAGCAACGACGTGACGATGCCGCCGAAGATCAGCACGATCATGATCGGAGTGCCGACCGACGCCGCCGCCTCGAACAGCGCGAACTTGCCGATGAACCCCGAGAAGGGCGGCAGGCCGCCGAGGTTGATCGCGGGCACGAAGTAGAGGATGGCGATCAGGGGCGCGACCTTCAGCAGTCCCTTGACGCGCAGGATCGACGTGCTTCCCGCTCGGCGTTCCACGAGCCCCACGGCGAGAAAAAGAGTCGTCTGCACCACGATGTGGTGAACGATGTAGTACACCGTGGCGCCGATCGCGGCGGGCGTCGCGATCGCGAGACCGAAGATCATGTAGCCGACGTGGCTCACCAGAGTGAACGACAGGATTCGTTTGAGCTCGGCCTGCGCCACGGCGCCGAGCACACCGACGATCATGGTCGCGAGGGCGATGATCAGCAGCACGGTGTCGATGCTGTTCGAGGCGAACAGCTGCGTCTCCGTGCGGATCAGCGCGTACACGCCGACCTTCGTCAGCAAGCCGGCGAACACCGCCGTGACCGGAGCCGGTGCGGTCGGATACGAGTCCGGCAGCCAGAACGACACCGGGAAGATGGCCGCCTTGATGCCGAACGCCACCACGAGCATGAGGTGCAGCACCAGCTGCGTCTCCTGCGGGAGTTCCGACATCCGCTCGGCGATCTGAGCCATGTTGACCGTGCCGAGAGCCCCGTAGATCATCGCGATCGACGCGAGGAACAGGATCGACGAGACCAGCGAGACGACGATGTAGACGGCGCCGGTGCGGATGCGGGATTCGGTGCTGCCGAGCGTGATCAGCACATACGAGGCGACGAGCAGGATCTCGAAGCCGACGTAGAGGTTGAAGAGGTCGCCCGCGATGAAGGCGTTGAAGATGCCGGCCGCGAGGATCAGGTACGAGGGGTTGAAGATCGAGATCGGGGTCTCGTCGGTGCCGTCCGCGGCGCCCTGGCCGATGGAGAAGAGCAGCACCGCGAGCAGCACGATGCTGGAGATGAGCACCAGGAGCGCGGCGAGCCTGTCGACGTAGAGCACGATGCCGAAGGGCACGGGCCAGCCGCCGACCGACACCGCCAGCGGCGCACCGGAGTCGACCACGACCAGGAGCACGGCGGCGATCACCGAGACGGCAGCGAGGGTCGCGACCGTGACGACGACCTGCAGGCGCGGGTTCCGACCGAACACGAGCGTGACGGCGGCCCCGAGCAGAGGTAGCGCGACCAGGAGCGGGACGAGGGCGGTCATGGCTTGCCCTCCTCGTTCTCGTCGCGGTCATGGGGTTCGTCGGGGCTCGGTTCACGGCCCTCGTCTGAGCGCGCAGCGGGTTCGCTCCCCCATCCGGTCGGGGCGTCGAAGGGAGCATCGTCGTGGATCGACGGGTGGTCGCGCATGTGCAGAACCGTGATCGGCGCGGTCTGCACGCCGACGAAGTCCGTCGTCGCCTCGTCGTCGTCGGTCTCGGACTCGTCGTCCATGAGGTCTTCGTCGGCGTCGGTGCGCTCGCGGAGCGCGATGTCGGCCTCGTCGTCCTCGACCGTGTCGGCCTGGCCCAGCTGCCAGGAGCGATAGATCAGGGCGAGGAGGAATGCCGAGACCGCGAACGTGATCACGATGGCGGTGAGGGTGAGCGCCTGCGGGAGCGGATCGCTCATCTCGCCCTCCGTCCCGAAGAACGGGGCATTGCCGGGGACGCCCATCACGATCAGCAGCAGCAGGTTCGTGGCGTTGCCGAGCAGCAGGAAGCCGATCAGCACGCGGGTCAGGCTGCGCTCCAGCATCGCGTACACACCACACGCGAAGAGGATGGCCATGATGACGATGAGGGTGAGGGAGACGTCCATCAGCTGCTCCTCCCGCCCCGGGAGAGGAATCCTTCAGGACCCGGCGTGGTGCGAAGTGCCGCCTGACGGTCGACCTCGGCACCGAGGCTGCGCAGCACGTCGAGCACGAGCCCGATCACGACGAGATATACGCCCACGTCGAAGATGGTCGAGGTGACGAACTCCATGTGCCCGATGCCGGGGATCTCCCACTCCCAGAAGGTGCTGGTCAGGGGCGCCAGGCCGAAGAACAGCGGGACGACGGCGGTGCCGACGGCCAGGATGAGGCCGGTGCCGAGCAGCCGACCCGCATCGGTGGGGGCCGCGGCGCCCAGCTCCCAGCGACCGCCAGCGATGTAGCGCATCACCAGGGCCATGCCGGCGACGAGACCGCCGGCGAAGCCGCCGCCGGGCAGGTTGTGGCCGGCGAACAGCAGGAAGATCGACACCACGATGATGGTGTGGAACAGGATGCGGACGATCACCTCGAGCAGGATCGATCTGTTCTCGGGCTTCATCTTCTGCCCGCCGACGAGCCAGGCCCGGGGGCTGCTCTCGTTCTCGGAGGTCTGGAAGCGGATGCCCTCGGTGGTCTCGACGAGCGGACGGCTGCGCGCGGCCTTGCGCGTGGCGCGCGGGAGGTTCTTGGTGGCGGCGAGCAGGTCGGCGCGGTGCGTGACGAACACGAGGGAGGCCACACCGGTCGCGGCGAGCACCAGCACCGAGAGCTCGCCCATGGTGTCCCAGCCACGCAGGTCGACCAGCGCCACGTTGACGACGTTCTTGCCGTGGCCGATCTCGTACGCGAGCCTCGGGAAGGCCTCCGAGATCGGGGTGGCCACACGGGACTGGGTGGCGACGACCGCGACGAAGGCCATCGTGACACCCACCCCGATGGCCAGCAGCGCCCGGGGGATGCGTCCGACCGAGGCGTTGTGCTCACCCATGCGTGCGGGGAGGCGACGGAGCACGAGCGCGAAGGTGACCATCGTCACCGTCTCGACGAGGATCTGCGTGAGCGCGAGGTCAGGGGCGCCGCTCGTCGCGAACAGCACCACCATGCCGAGGCCGGTGACCGAGACCAGCACCACCCCGGTGTACCGCTTCTGCGCGCGGACGGCGAAGACGCCGGCGATCGCCATGATCGGCGCGACCACGATCTGCGCCGGGGTGTGCCAGGCCGACAAGTGGT
Organism: Microbacterium sp. DWRC1-3; assembly: GCF_049896645.1. NCBI lineage: Bacteria > Bacillati > Actinomycetota > Actinomycetes > Micrococcales > Microbacteriaceae > Microbacterium > Microbacterium sp. DWRC1-3. The sequence continues at coordinate 2,439,785 of NZ_JAFCUS010000001.1, read as the reverse complement.
ACCGATCGATGTCGCTCGCGATCAGCGCCGTGACCTCGGCGGCGACGAACACGACGAAGATCGTGCCGACGTAGACCGGCAGCGAACCGCGCTGCGTGAGCGTGGTGCTGAGCACCGAGAGCCGGTCGACCCCGCGCATGACGAGGTAGTACACGTCGGCCGCGGTGAAGCGCAGGAACCGCGCCTTGCGGTCCCAGCCGGTCTTCCGAGTGAGCAGGAAGAGCCCGATGCCGAGGACGATCGACAGGATCGAGATGCCCAGCGCGGGTTCGAATCCGTGCCAGAGCGCGAGGTGGCCGGGGCCCTCGACGGCCTCACCGGCGTGGTCGAGCCCGGGTGTCGCGGTGAGGGCGTAGCCCTGCAGAGCCGTGTCAAGTGCGGGGGCGCCGATACCCGCGGCGAGTGTGACGCCGGCGAGGATGATCGGTGCGGACAGGAAGCCGACCGGCGGGTCAGGCCACGCCGTGTCCGGCAGCTGCCCACCCTGTTCGTCGCGCTTCTTCCAGAACGCCCCCCAGAGGAAGCGCACGCCATATGCCGCAGTGAGCATGGATCCGAGGACGATCCCGATCAGGGCGACGAGGCCCCAGGGAGAACCGCCCTGCGCGTCGTCGAGGAGGGCCGTGAGAGTCGATTCCTTGGCCACGAAGCCGATGGTGGGGGCGATGCCGGCCATCGAGGCGACCGAGATGAATGCCGCTGTCGCCATGACCGGCGCCTGCCGCCCGACACCGGAGAGCTCGTTGATGTCACGCGTCGACAGCTGACGGTCGATGACGCCGACGATGAGGAACAACGCCGACTTGAACAGCGCGTGCCCGATGACCAGGGCGAGTCCCGCGAGCGCGGTGGCCTGCGTGCCGTAGCCGACCACGATGGCGAAGAAGCCGAGCTGGCTGACCGTGCCGAACGCGAGGATGCGCTTGAGGTCGGTCTCGCGCAGTGCCTGGATGCCGCCGAGCAGCATCGTCACGATGCCGAGGGTGATGACGATCGGGCGCCACGTCGTGCTGAAAGCGAAGATCGGTGCGAAGCGGGCGATGAGGTAGATGCCGGCCTTGACCATCGCGGCCGCGTGCAGATAGGCGCTCACCGGCGTGGGAGCGGCCATGGCACCGGGAAGCCAGAAGTGGAAGGGGAACAGCGCCGACTTGCTGATCGCTCCGATCAGGAGCATCACGATCGCGGCATCCACGAGGGGGCCGCTGGGCGCGATCGCGAGGATCTCGCGGATGCTCGAGGTTCCGGTGTCGACCACGAGCAGCACGACGCCCACGAACATCACGAGGCCGCCGAGCGTGGTCACGAGCAGGGCCTGCAGCGCCGCACGACGGCTGGCCGCGCGACGGCGGTAGTGACCGATGAGGAGATAGGAGAGGATGCTCGTGACTTCCCAGAACATCACGAGGATCACCAGGTCGTCGGTCAGGACGAGTCCGTACATGGCGCCCGCGAAGCCCAGCAGCACCCCGGCGAACTGCCCGACGCCCGCCGAGTCCTCGTAGAAGTACCAGCGGCAGTAGAGGAGAACCAGTGCGCCGACGCCCGTGACGATCAGGGTGAGCACCCACCCGAGCACGTCCATGTTCATGGAGAGGTTCAGACCCAGTTGGGGAATCCACTCGACCGATTCGAACGGTACCGGCCCGTCGAGCACCTGCGGCGTCATGACCAGCGCGTGCACGAAGGCGGCGGTCGGAACGAGGGCGGCGATCGCGAAGGCCTGAGCTCCGAGCCAGCGCACCAGAACGGGCATCAACAGCGACCCGAGGAGGAACACAGCGAGGAGCATCAGCATATACGCGGCTCCCTCAGGGCTCGTCGGCCGTTTGGCTCAGGCGGGCGGGTGTACATACAGTTTACCGGCGCGAGAGGTTCCTGAGGTCCACCGTTGCACGATCGTGCGAGAGTAGGCCCATGCGGCGGGTCTGGGTTCGAGAGCTCGCGGGCTGGTCGGGGGCGCTGGCCGTCGCGCTGATCACGGCGGCACAGGTCGCTTCGTCCGCCCGCTCTGAGCTGCTGTTCCGTGACGGGGATTCCCTGATCGTGGCTCTTTTCGCGAGATCCGTCCTCTCAGGTGCACCCCTCGACTGGGCAATGTCGAGCGTGCTGTTCCTGCCAGAGTCCGCGGTGTTCGCCGGCCTCGACACGCTGCTTCCGCTCGACGTGAACGGATTGCTCGCCGTCAATGCCGTCATCAACATGCTCGCGCTCTACGGGGCCCTCCGGCTGGTCGCGGGCCGGCGGCGGAAAGGCACGGCTCCGGTCGCGTGGGCTCTCGTGGGACTGGTGACCTTCGGCGTCCTGGCCATGACCGACGTGTCGGGATCGAGGGACGCTCTGGACCTCGCATCCCTCGTGTTGACGACGACCTACTACTCGGCGACCGTCGTCGCCGTCGTGCTGTCGGTCGGCCTGGTGCGGCGGCTCGTCGACCGGGATCGATTCGGTGGAGCGCTCCTGGTCGTCCTCGGTGCCACGGCCGCGATCGCCACGCTCTCGAACCCGCTCTACGCCGTCTGGGCGACGGTTCCGATCACCCTGGTCCTCGCCCTGATGCTCCCTCGCGCGCCCCACCGCATCCGCCCGACGATGATCCTCGTCGCTCTCATCACCGGCACCGCCCTCGGCTTCCTGGGTCGCATTCCGCTTCGGGCATGGATCAGCAACACCGGAGCCGACTACATCCAGCCCGAGCAGTGGACGGAGTCGGTGGGGTATTACGGAGCCCTCCTCACCACGCGCGCGGGGACGCCGGCCGGGGTGATCGGCATTCTGATCGTGATCGCACTCATCGTGCTCGCGGTCGTGGGCACGGCACGGGCGGAAGACTTCGGGTCGCGGTTCGTCTCCACCGTCGCGTGGACCATGCCCGTCCTCGTGATCATCGGCGCGATCGTCCTGGGCACGCACGCCGCCCGCTACCTGCAGCCCCTCGCGTTCGCCCCGGTGCTCGCCCTGGTGGCGGCGCCGCGTTCCTGGCGAGCGCCGTTCCGGGTGCAGCCCGTCGTCGCGGCCACCGTGTCCGCGCTTCTCTTGATCGGCGGCGCGCTCAGCGTTCCCCGGCTGGTCGGCGCGAGCGCGAGCCCCGATCCCGATCTGACGTGCGTGACCGATTGGGTGAACGCCTCGGGTCGCACCGGTGCCGGCCAGTTCTGGACGGTGCGCCTGCCCAAGCTGCATGTGGAGGATCCCGCCCGTCTCGTGCAGGTCGATCATGAGCTCAACGGCTATGCATGGCTCGTGAACCGAGAGGACTTCGAGGCCCGCGAGGTGTCGTTCCTCGTGGAGGATGCGCAGACCGTCGAGTGGCGTCTTCCCACATCGGAGATCCCCGACGAGGTGATCGGCTGCGGTCGATATCGCATCATCGACTTCGGCGACGCCACTGTGCCGCTCGGCCCGCAGCACAGCTGAGGCGACGGTCGTCCCAGCCGCTCAGCGGGGAACGGGGCCGGTCGTCGTGCCGGCGCGGAACACACACGTGAGGTGCTGCGTCATCCCGGGCTCACCGCCGAGCATGCGGGCGACCTGCTCCCCCGCCGCGCGGCCCTTCTCGACGGCCGGCTGCACGCTGGTGGTGAGGGTGAGACCGCCGAGTCCGTCGACCTCGATGCCGTCGAAACCGGCCACGGAGAGATCTTCGGGCACGCGCAGCCCGAGTTCCTCCGCCGCGCGGATCACCCCCACGGCGAGCAGGTCGCTCTGTGCGAGCACGGCGGTCGGTCGAGTGGCGGGGTCCGTCAGGAGCATCCTGCCGACCAGCACCCCCTCGTCGATGAGGCTGCCGGATGCCGAGATCGCCGGGGCGTCGGGGAACACCTGGCGCATCCCCTCGAGTCGATGCACGGTGACGTCGACGGTGGCGTTCGCGATCCGCTCCGGCGTCACCGCGGCCCGCTCCCGCTCGCTGTCGAGCGGGAGCGTGACCAGGGCGACATCGCGGTGGCCGAGATCGTGAACGTGTCGCGCGACGTCGGCGGAGGCGGCGACGTTGTCCAGGGTGATGCGCGGGATCTCCCCTCCGGCATCGCCTTCGATCACGACGACAGGCAGACCACGACCGACGACCACTTCGAGCGAGGCCTTCGTCCGCCCGGAGCAGCCGATCAGCACGAAGGCATCGACGGGTGCGTGCGTGATCGCGGCACCCTCCTCCCCCGGCTCGTCCCGCATCAGAAGGATGCCGGCGCTGAGGTCGGCGAGCCCGTCGGTGAGCCCGTCCATCATGGCCGTGGTCACCGGGTCGAGGAATGCCGCGCGCAGATGCCCTTCGAGAACGACGGCGACGATGCCGCTGCGTCCGCGGCGCAGGGATGCCGCGCGAGGATCCGGACCGGCGTAACCGAGGTCGGCAGCGGCGGCGAGCACACGCTCCCGTGTGGCAGCCGCCACGTTCGCCTTGCCGCTGAAGACGACCGAGGCGGTGGATGTCGCCACGCCCGCCTCGCGTGCGACGTCGGCGATCGTGGGCCGACGCGGCGTCTCCTGACTGCTCATACTTCGAGGATAGCTCCCTTCGCTTCCCTCGGGTCGAATCGATTCGATAGGCTGTCCGACATGGAAACAGCCCTCTCCCGTTCGCAGTTCGTGCGCTGGCGCGCCGCGATCTTCGCCATCTTCCTCGCGAGCGGCCTCTCGATCGCGACCTGGGCGTCACGCGTCCCCGGGATCAAAGAGGCGCTGGGTCTGGACAACGCGCAGGTCGGTCTCATCCTTCTCGGCATGGGCGTGTCGTCGATCATCGGCATCTCGACGGGCCCGGCCGTGATGGCGCGCCTGGGTGCTCGACGCGGGATGCTGCTGACGATGCTGACGTTCGCGCTCGGCATCGTGCTCGTCGGTCTGGGCGCCAACGTCTTCGGTTCGGTCCCCGTCGTCCTCATCGGCATGGTGCTCTTCGGCTTCGGCAACGGATCGGTCGACGTCATGATGAACGTCGAGGCGACCGCGATCGAACAGCAGATGGGCCGGACGATCCTCCCGGTCTTCCATGCGTTCTTCAGCTTCGGCACGGTCATCGGCGCGGGGATCGGCGCCCTCGCGGCACAGCTCACGATCGACGTCGCCACCCACGCCGCGATCATGGGCGCACTGATCGCCGTGATCGCCGTCGTCTGCTTCTTCCAGGTGCCCGTGCGCGAGGCCGCCCTCGACCCGGCGCCGCACGAGAAGCCGGCGTTCCGCGCACGCATGCACACCGCGCTCGAAGCCTGGCGCGAACCACGCACCTACCTGATCGGCGTGGTCATGCTCGGCATGTCGTTCGCCGAGGGCGGCGCGAACGACTGGATCGCCCTGGGCACAGAACAGGGTCACGGCTTCGCCGAGGGCACCGGCGCCGTCTCGCTCGCCGTGTTCTCGGTCGGCATGACCATCGTGCGCCTGTTCGGCGGACCCCTCGTCGACCGGTTCGGACGCGTCCTGGTGCTGCGCGTCCTCGCAGTGGCGGCGGCCTCGGGCATCCTGCTGTTCATCCTCGCTCCCACCTTCCCGCTCGTGCTCGTCGGGGCGGCGCTGTGGGGTATCGGCGCATCGCTCGGCTTCCCGCTGGGCATGTCCGCCGCGGCGGACGATCCCGCGAAGGCGGCGGCCCGGGTGAGCGCTGCGGCCACGATCGGCTACATCGCGTTCCTCGGCGGACCGCCCGTCCTCGGAATCATCAGCGAGCACATCGGCCTGCTGAACACCCTGTTCATCCTGGTCGCTCTGGTCGTGATGTCCGGACTGTTCTCAGGTGCAGCGCGTCCGCTGCGCGAAGACGAGAAGATCCCGGTCACGACGGCGTCACAGGACTGACGTTCAGCCCTCGCGACCCCGCACGAGGGCTGCGGCGTGCGAGCGGCTGCGCGCTCCGAGTTTGGTGAGAACGTTCGAGACATGCGTCTTGACCGTGGGCACCGAGATGCGCAGCCTCGCGGCGAGCTGGGCGTTGGACCACCCCTGCAGTATCCCGTCGAGCACCTCCTGCTCCCTCACCGTCAGGTCGGAGAAATCCCCCCGACGCGAGACGGGCACCGACGGCATCGCACTCTGGGCGACCGCGGCGAGCGCGCGTCGGGTCACCCGCGGATCCAGCGCGCCCTCCCCCGCCGCGACCGCGCGCACGGCCTGTGCGAGAGCGGGAGCGTCGACCGTCTTCAGCAGGAAGCCCACCGCGCCGGCACGGATCGCTCCGAACACGAGGTCGTCCTCGTCGAAGCTCGTCAGGACCAGGACATCGCCCAGACCGCGCTCGACGATCTCCCTGGTCGCTGAGATCCCGTCTCGCCCCGGCATCCGCAGGTCCATGAGGACGACGTCGGGACGCAGCGCCGCGGCATTGCGCACAGCGACGTCGCCGTCGGCGGCCTCCCCGACCACGGTGATCCCCTGCGCCTCGAGCATGATGCGCAGCCCCGCCCTGATCGCGCCGTGATCATCCGCCAGCAGCACAGTCGGAGCCGTCATGCCGTCGCCTCCCTCGGGATCCGGGCGTGGACCGACCATCCGCCGGCGACCGGACCCGCTGCGAAGACACCACCCAGTGCGCCGACGCGTTCCCGCAGCATCTGCAGCCCCCAGCCCTCGTCGCCGTGGGCGGCTGCACGGCTGGCGACGCCACCACGCGAGCGCACCTCCACCCGCACCTCGGCGCTGCTCCCACGGATCCCGACCTCGACGTCGGCACCGCTCGCATGGCGGACGCAGTTGTTCAGCGCCTCCCGCACGATGCGGATGACGGCTTGTTCGCGTGCCGCTCCGAGATCGTCGACGTCATCGACGACCATGCGCACCACCAGCCCTCCACGTTCCGCCTCCTGCACGATTGCCCCGAGATCCGCCCACCGCGGCGTGGGGGCGAGGGTGCCGTCGCCTCGCCGAAGCACCGAGATCATGGATCGCAGCGCCCCATGGGCATCGAGCCCCGCATCACGCACGGCCTGCAGGGCTTCTCGGTCCGCCGTGCGGTCGGGCACGGTCGACAGTGCGGCCTCGGCCCGGATCGCCATCGCCATCACGTGACCTGCGACCACGTCGTGCAGCTCCCTCGCCATCGTCTCGCGCTCCCGCTGCACCGCCTCGGCGCGGTCACGCTCGGCGACGGCAGCCGCGGCCTCCGCACGCTGGCGGTGCAGCTCGGCGAGCTCGTGCGCCTGGGAGACGGCCACCGCCCACCAGTAGTCGGTACCGAAGATCGCACCGAACTGGACCCCGATGAGAAAGGCCACGGCGAGCGACACATCGGTGAAGAGCCAGGCGGCGAGGAACAGCACGGCCGTCGACAGGGCCAGCGCGATGAGCAGCACCCGTCGCCCCTGCGGCCCTGCGAGGAAAGACGCCGTCCACAGCACGTCCAGGAGCACCACCAGGGTGCCGATGCCCCCGACGGTGAGCAGATCGACAACGAACAGGAGCGTGACGAGCACGAGAACCGTCACGGGCAGGCGCCTCTTGACGAGGGCGAGGGTGCAGGCGGGCAGGGCGAGCGCCAGCGACCACCACGGGGAGACGGCTTCCTGGAGGATCGAGAACGGACCCCAGATCCCGCGGAACCCGAACCAGGCCATGACGACCGACAGGAGCGCCATCCCCAACGGGTCCGCCCACCAGCGGTGCCGACGGTACCAGGCGCCGAATCCGCCTTCGACCTGCTCGTGCATGCCCTCATGCAATCACGGTGCGCGCCACCGCGCATCCGACGAAGGGATGAGGAGGTCGGAGGGAACGGTACTTTCGCCCGATCCGCCGCGGCCCCGGCTCGGCGAGCGTGGAGACATGGAACTCTTCGGCGGACTGCCGCTCCCCTTCTCTCTCGCTCTCCTGGCGCTGATCGACGGGCTGAGCGTCGGCACACTCCTCATCCCCGTCTTCCTGCTCCTGCATCCGGGACGGGTGCACGCCCGACGCATCCTGCTGTACCTGGTGACGATCGCCGCGTTCTACCTGCTCGTCGGCCTCCTGTTCCTCTGGGGGTTGGTGAACCTCGTCGACGTCGCGTCCGACTTCCTGGCCTCGCCCGCCGGACTGATCATCCGCCTCCTCGTGGGCGGAGCGCTCCTCATCACCGCCTTCGTGATGCCGACCGGTGACAAGAGTGCCGCAGCGGCCTCCCTGTCCGCCTCGCTGCCCGCCTCCGCGTCGGTCCTGCCGGGAACGGACCTGCCGACCGCACACGAGGCGAGCGGATCGTCGATCACGACCCCGCCTCCTGCGCCAGCCGCAGTGGCGGAGCCTCGGGCGCGCGCCGGTCGCATCACCCGGTGGCGGGAGCGACTGCTCGACCCCCGCACCCGCGGCACCGCGGTGATGGCCGTGGCTGTCGCGGCAGGGCTAGTCGAGGTCGCCACCATGCTTCCCTACATCGTCGCGATGACGATGCTCGCGGATGCCGGAATCGACACCCCGCTGCGCGTGCTCTCGCTCGTCGGCTACTGCGCGCTGATGATCCTGCCCGCTGTCGTGCTGCTCGTCCTCCGCCTGGTCGCCGCCCCGCTGGCGCAAAGGCCGCTCGAACGATTCGCCGCCTGGATGGAGCGCACCGGCGCCGAGAACACCGCATGGATCATCGGCATCATCGGATTCCTCATCGCGCGCTCCGCCGCCACCGAGCTCGGGCTCTTCCAGGCGATCGGATCCTTCCTCGACCGATGACCGCCGCGCCCGCGGAGTGCGACCGCGGCGCACCCCCCGACGAAGTAGGCTCGACGGGTGCGTCTCGTCATCGCCCGCTGCTCGGTCGACTACACCGGTCGGCTCAATGCCCATCTCCCGCTCGCCACGCGTCTGCTCGTGCACAAGGGAGACGGGAGTCTGCTCGTGCACTCCGACGGCGGCAGCTACAAGCCGCTCAACTGGATGAGCCCGCCGTGTTCGCTCTCGAGCGAAGAGCCGGGCGAGGAAGAGGCCAGCGCCGGCGTGGTCGAAGTCTGGCGCGTCACGCACAAGAAGACCGGCGATGCGCTGCGTGTGCAGATCTACGAGATCATCCACGACACCTCGCACGAGTTGGGCATCGATCCCGGGCTCCAGAAAGACGGCGTGGAGGCCGACCTGCAGCGACTTCTCGCCGAGCAGGTCGAGCGCATCTCCGAGGGCGCCACGCTCGTGCGCCGCGAATACCCGACGGCCATCGGCCCCGTCGACCTTCTGGTGCGCGATGCCGACGGCGCCGCGATCGCGGTCGAGATCAAGCGACGCGGCGACATCGACGGCGTGGAGCAGCTGACCCGCTATCTCGAACTTCTGGGTCGCGACCCGCACCTCTCCCCCGTGCAGGGTGTGTTCGCCGCGCAGGAGATCAAGCCGCAGGCACGTGTGCTCGCTGAGGACCGCGGAATCCGCTGCCTGGTGCTCGACTACGACGACATGAAGGGCATCGAGTCGGGCATCCCCCGCCTGTTCTGAGGCGTCGCCCGTCAGCGCGCGGCGATGAGCCGGGGTGTCGGGCCCTCAAGGCGCGCGATCGCGATCTTCACCTCGACGATCTCTTGCTCGATACGGTCGAACCGCGCATCGAGCTTCGCGTCCTGCGCTTCAAACCGCGCATCGAGCTTCGCGTCCTGCGCTTCAAACCGCGCATCGAACTTCGCGTCCTGCGTTTCAAACCGCGCATCGAGCTTCGCGTCCTGCGCTTCAAACCGCGCATCGAGCTTCGAGTCCTGCGTTTCGAACCGCGCATTGAACGTCGCCACCACCTCCGCGAATCGCGCGTCCATCCGGTTGATCATCCAACCGAAACCGCTGATGATCGCCACCAGTAGCGTCACTGCTGTCGCCAGCATCGTGATGACTTCCACCGACACGTACATGCCCCCTATTCTCGCCCGCGAATCCACCGCTGTCACGACCTTATATGTGGACACTAGGCGTTCACATGAGGCGTGCAGAAGTGACTCAGTTGCACACCTGTGCAGGAAGAGCGGCCATCGCCGTCCCGGCCCATAGGCTGGAGAGATGCCTCACTCCCCATACTCCTGCGTGCTGTGGGACGTCGACGGCACCATCGTCGACGCGTCCGTCGGCATCCTTCGCCGGCTGAATGTCGCGCTCACCCACTTCGGGCGTCCGGCACCGACACGCGAGGAACTGGTGCACTGGATCGGCCCGCCCATGTTCCAGTCCTTCCAGGACCAGGCGGGCATGACGCCGGAGCAGTCCGCCGAGGCGGTCGCCTTCTACCGCACGCTCGGCAAGGCCGATGGCTACACGACCGACGCCGCGACCTACCCCGGCGTGGTGGACCTCATCAACGAACTGCACGCTACGGGAGTGCCGCAGGCGACAGCCAGCTCGAAGCCCGAGAACCAGGTCGACGCACTGGTCGACCACTTCGGACTCCGGCCCGCATTCCTGACGACCGTCGGGGCGACGCCCGACGAGTCGACCCTCGCCTCGAAGACCGACATCGTCGCCGAAGCTCTTCGTCGGCTGCGCGAGCACGGCGCCGACACCTCACGCCCCGTCCTCATCGGCGATCGGCACCACGATGTCGAGGGTGGGAACGCCAACGACGTCCCGGTGATCTTCGTCGAGTGGGGCTTCAGCGACGCCCACGAGGGTGACGAGGCCGCGTTCCGGGTGGCCTCCGTGGCCGAACTCCGCTCTCTGCTGCTGACCTGACCGGCGCGCTGGTGCGCGACCTGCAGACCACACGCCACATGCAGGGAGCCGAATCGGACCCGGAAAGCACAGAACTCCCCGCCGGATGACGCATCGGGACGCGATCCGGTGGGGAGTTCTGTGTCTCGCCCGTCTCAGACGGGGCGAATGTTCTCTGCCTGCAGGCCCTTCGGGCCCTGCGCCACATCGAACTCGACTCGCTGGTTCTCTTCGAGAGACCGGTAGCCGGATGACTGGATGGCGGAGTAGTGCGCGAAGACGTCAGCGCCTCCGTCGTCGGGGGAGATGAAGCCGAAGCCCTTCTCCGAGTTGAACCACTTAACCGTGCCCTGGGTGCTCATGTACTGCCTGTTCTGCTGGTGAAGAAGCCGACGCAGGGATGCCCCGACATCGCTAACGCTAGTGGAGGAGGCCCCGAGCGGAATAGCACCTGCAAGAAGGTAATCCAAATGTTGCACGAGCGGCACGCGGCCGTCATCCGGCGCGTTCGGAGGCGCACGGCCCAGAAGGCGCCCAGAAAATGGTGTGGCCCTCACCGCGGGGGGAGCGATGAGGGCCGAAGACGACCGGAGGGTGCGTCAGAGACAGCTTAGCTCCTTTTCGACGTCCTTGTCCCCCTTTTGGGGGACAAATCTGAACTTCGTCGCGAGGGCGAACGATAGCGGCCCCCTCGAGTAGCCCATTGGGGACTGAACTACTCGAGAGGGCCCAATCGCACGCACAGATCGTCTGCCCCTGGGGTAGGCCGCCGCCTCGTGGGGAGAGACGTAGACGATCAATCCCCTCGTGCATGCACCTTCACCATAGGGGAGGAAGCGCCGTCCTGCCATCGAATTTCACCCGGGCGAGACCGGCGCGGTCGGGACTTGACCCTGAGGGGTCCGCGGGTCTCGTCCAGGTGTGTCACGGGTGGTCGCGTCGGCGACATCGCACGCGACGACCGGCTCGCGAGTAGCCTGATCCGGTGACTCTGCTCAACAAGGACATGACGCTGTGCATCTCGCTTTCGGCACGGCCGAGCAACAACGGCACGCGCTTCCACAACCACCTCTACGAGGCGCTCGGGCTGAACTGGATCTATAAGGCCTTCGCCCCCACTGACCTCTCCCAGGCGATCGCAGGCGTGCGCGGACTCGGCATCCGCGGATGCGCGATCTCGATGCCTTACAAGGAGGACGTCATCGCCCTCGTCGACCGGATGGACCCTTCGGCGAGCGCGATCGACTCCGTCAACACCATCGTCAACGATGACGGCGTGCTCACCGCACACAACACCGACTACTCCGCGATCGCGCAGCTCATCGAACGTGATCGCCTCGATCCCGCGGCCTCGGTGCTGCTGCGTGGGTCGGGAGGGATGGCGAAGGCCACCGCCGCCGCGTTCCGCGACGCCGGATTCACGCGCGTGACGATCGTCGCCAGGAACGAGCGGAACGGCCGTATGCTCGCCGACCTCTACGGCTTCTCCTGGCTGGCCGAGGTCGGAGACGCCACCGCAGACATCCTCGTCAACGTCACCCCGATCGGCATGGCCGGTGGCGCGGAGGAGCACACGCTCGCGTTCTCGGAAGAGGCGATCGCCGCGGCATCCGTGGTGTTCGATGTCGTGGCTCTTCCCGCGGAGACGCCGTTGATCGCCGCCGCGCGCTCCGCAGGCACCCCCGTGATCACAGGGGCCGAGGTCGCGACGTTGCAGGCACTGGAGCAGTTCGTGCTGTACACCGGCATCCGGCCGTCGGCGGAGCAGGTGCGCGAGGCCGAGGAGTTCATGCGCGCCGGGAACGCGTGATCGGAGCGTTCTGATCGCGGAGACCGCGTCTGACGCACGCGTAGCAACGTAAGTTGACAGAGCCTCGTTAGCAACGTAGGTTGACGACATGGAATCCCTCGATGTCGCACAGATCGCCGCGGACACGACCGACCCGCGTGCAGGCCTGCGTGCGGTGGCATCGCTGCGCACGCTCGCGGACGCACTCGAATTGCGCCAGGTCGAAGCCGCACTGCGGTCCGGCATGAGCTGGCAGGCGATCGCCGATGCCCTGGGCGTCACCCGCCAGGCAGTGCACAAGAAGCACGCGAAGCGGATCGATCCGACCATCGCCGTTCCCCGGAGGAGCTCATGAGCAGATTCACCCACGCCGCCGCCACGATGCACACCCTGTCGCTGGCCGCCATGGAGGAGGCCTCACGCTTCGGAGTGCGCGACGCCGACATCGATCACCTGCTCCTCGCCCTGACCATCGACCCCGACACGGGAGGGCAGATCCTGCGCGGCATGGGCGCCGGTCTCGATACGGCCCGCGCGGCGGTCGCGGCACAGCACGCAGCTCAACTCGAGCTCGTGGGCATCGCCTCAGACACCGACGGTCTCGGTCGCATCGTCTTCCACGAGACCTCGGGATATGAGTGGACGGAACGGGCGCTCGCTGTGTGGACCGAGGCATCGAGCGGAGGCCGTCGCGGTAACTCCGCCGCAGTGCTGCGTGCACTCGTCGACGAACCAAGCGGTCTTATCGATGAGATCCTACGACGACTCGGCCTCGACCCCGACGCACTGAAGTCCCGCCTGGATGATGCACTGAACCTCGGCCTCTCGCGGCCTGCGATGTTCGAGAAGAACAGCTTCTCCGGCAAGCGATCGATCTTCGTTCCCGCCCCCGTCGATGACGTATGGGAGCTGCTGTCGTCCGCGACGCGCATCCCCGAGTGGGACCACGTGGTCGACGAGGTGCATGCAAGCGCCAAGGGTGTCGGCCCTTGGGAGGCGGCGACGGCCACCAGTCGCAACGGAAAACCGGTAGCAGTCAGGGATTCCAGCCGTCGTCAGCAGATTTACCTTGATCGGTTCGAAGACAGCGCGTACGTGACCTGGCGCTTCACTTATCCGGACTCTAGCAACGACACAGCAAGGGTCGTCACCTTCGCACTCGAACATGCCGCGGGTGGAATGCAACTTCATATGACCCTTACTTGGGAGGGCACCCGGCGTCGCCATCGTGTCGTGCGTCAGGTTCTCCGCGCTGTACTGGGCCCGACCCTTCGTCTCCTCGTCTACATCCAGCTCACGCAGATGGAGAGTGGGATCACCCGCGTCTTCCGTTGACCCTGCGCCCCCCATGGCGGGCGCACCACGCGGATGCGCCCGCCGGACCGAATCCGATCAGCCCTTCGCGCCCTTGCGAGGCTTGATGAACTCGGCCGGGGCGTTCTTCTCCCGCTTCGCAGCTCGCTTCTCCTTGAGCGAGAGCTGCGGCGCCTTCTTGCTGTCGCGACCCTGGATGGACTTTCCGGACATGGTTACTCGCTTCCCCTTCGGTGGCTGGCGTAACCTCCGACCATAGCCCGGAACCAGGGGAAGTCAAATTTCCGTTTGACCGGGAAAAAACACACACCGCTCAGTGCTCGTGGCTTTCATGCCGTTTTCGGAATGTTCTCGCCACAACACCACAGCGCCGACGCGGTTTGCTACCGTGGGGCGGGAAACGACGACGGAGGACGACCTCCGACGGTGAGGCAGATCGGGGACGGCCCCACCTCGAAGGAGTCCGGCGATGTCACGCACGGAGCTTAAGCAGTTGATCGGCGTCACCGATATCGTCCGCGTCGCATTGGGGTGGGGCGCTTTCGCTGCCCTCCTCCTCTTCCACCCGGTTCTGGAACCCCCTGTGCCCGTGCCGGTACTCATGATCGCGCTCGGGGCGATCATCGTCGTGATCCTCGTCTGCGCGTTCGGTGTCGTCAAACAGGCCGAGGCTCTCGCCCACAGGCTCGGCGACCCGTACGGCTCGCTCGTGCTGACCCTGTCTATCGTGCTGATCGAGGTCATCCTCATCTCCGCGGTCATGCTCGGTCCTGGTGAGCACGCGACCATCGCCCGCGACTCGGTCATGGCCGTCGCGATGATCATCCTCAATCTCGTCATCGGGCTCGCACTCCTCCTCGGCGGACTCCGCCACCGCGGCATGGCGCACAACCGCACCGGCACGTCGGCGTATCTGTCGATGCTGGTGGTGCTGGTCGCGCTCGCGTTCGGCCTCCCCGCTCTGATCGGAACGGACGGCTCGTACACGACGGCGCAGGAGATCCCGATCATCGTGCTCACCCTCGTGCTGTACGCCTTCTTCCTCTACCGGCAGATGGGCGCGCAGGCGAGCGACTTCACCGAGGTCGATCCGCGTCTTCTCCAGACCGTGGAGGACCAGGAGAAGGGCGAGGCCAGCGGCGGGATCCGCCAGGTGCTGTCCGCGCACCGCACGGAGGTCGTCGTGCGCCTCGCGCTACTGGTGGTCACCGTGATCCCCATCGTGCTGCTGTCGCACGACATGGCGGCGCTGCTCGACGACGGGCTGGGCCGCCTCGGCGCCCCGGTCGCCCTCGCCGGTGTGCTCATCGCGGGCATCGTGTTCCTTCCGGAGTCGATCACTGCGGTGCGCGCCGCGCTCGGCGGTGAGGCCCAGCGCGTGAGCAACCTCTGTCATGGCGCGCTGGTGTCGACCGTGGGCCTGACCATCCCGGCGGTGCTGATCATCGGCATGTTCACCGGCCAGACCGTCGTGCTCGCGGAATCGCCGGCGAACCTGCTGATGCTCGGCGTCACGCTGCTGCTGTCTGTGACGACCTTCGCCGCGAAGCGCGTGACCGCGATGCACGGCGCTGCACACCTCGTGACATTCGCGGTCTACCTGGTGGTCCTCTTCAGCTGAGCGCGGCCCATCCGGACAGTTGCCGCACGCAACTGAACTGATATCCTTAATGTCATGGCGGTCGATGACGAGATCGAAGACATCCGCGAGGCGCTGGTTCGCGTGATCGCGGAGTGGACGCAGGGCGAGTTGCAGACACAGGTGGCCGCGAGCGTCGGAGGTTCCCTCGAGGCCATCGAGGTACGAGCCCTGTACGTGGTCGGCATGCACGGCGGCTCCCTCGGGTTCAGTCGACTGGCCGACCGAGCGGCGATGTCACGCCCGACGACGTCGAAGCTGGTGTCGCGCATGTCGGCGTGGGGGCTCTTCGATCGCGTACGAACGGGGCGGACGGTCGAGGTGCGCTTGACGGATGCGGGCCGAGACGCTTACGCCCGCCTCGTCGCCTCCGGGCAGCAGATGGTCGGCGGCGCGCTCACCGGCTGGTCCGCGCACGAGATCACCCAGTTCCAGGCCCATCTCAGCCGCTTCGTCGCCGCCCTTCCCGAATCGACATCCAGGGCCACCGCATCCCCGTCGTCATCCGACCACGTCTCATCACCCCAGGAGGAAACATGACCCGCACCTACGTCGTCACCGGCGCCGCATCCGGCATCGGTGCCGCGACCGCCGAACTGCTTCGCGCCCAGGGACACACCGTGATCGGGGTCGACCTGGGCGGAGTGGAGGTCACGGGTGATCTTTCGACACCCGCCGGCCGGATCGCTGCGGCGGACGCCGTTCTCGCCGCCGCCGACGGCGGCATCGATGCGATCATCGCCTGCGCCGGAATCGCCGCACCGATCGCCAAGACCATGGCCATCAACTACTTCGGCGTGACAGAGTTCCTCACCGCGCTGCTGCCGAAACTGAGTCTGGCGGACCAGCCGCGCGCCGCCGTGGTCTCATCGATGGCATCGCTGCAGCCGGTGTCGGCGGACCTCGTCGACGCGGCCCTGGACGGCGACGAGAGACGAGCCCTCGAGATCGGCGACCAGCTCGCCGTCACGGCCGAGGGCGGGTTCCTCAACTACTCCTCCAGCAAGCGCGCCCTGTCGCGCTGGGTCCGCCGCGAATCCGTCTCCGAAGCCTGGGCCGGCGCCGGGATCCCCCTCAACGCCGTCGCCCCCGGCACCGTCACCACGGCGATGACCGCCGGATTGCTGGCCAGCCCGGAGGGTCTGGCGCAGGTCGACGCCGCCGTGCCGATGCCGCTGAACTACCACCAGCCGGCATCCTCGATCGCCGAGTTGCTGGTGTGGCTGACGAGCCCGGCCAACACCCACATGGCCGGCCAGACCATCTACTGCGACGGCGGCGCCGACGCGGTGCTGCGCGGTGACGACATCTGGTCCTGGAACGACGCCCCGCGCGACTGACCCGCCACGCCACGCGACGAAAAGGCCCGATCCCGCTGCGGACCGGGCCTTTTTCAGCATCCTCCTCTTGTCCCGTCATCTCCTTATTTTTAGCGACTCAAAATAAGGTGTACTCTCGAAGAGAACCGGACGACCACATCCCCTTCTTCCCACCGGCATCCGGCCTCACTGGGGAAGGGCCTGGCCGCCGGACAGCGCGTCGTCCACCGGGGGCAGCATCGCCACCCCGCGTGTGTTCGGCGTGCCCGCGCACAGGACCGAGTGCGCCCGCATTCAGGGGCACCCGAAGACAGGAGAGGAATCACTGATGGAGGAGAACCGAAACGACTGGAAGCCCAACCCGGTGTTCAGCTCGATGCCGCATTCGATGGGCCGCGGCTCCCGCGAAGACATCGTCTGGGAGGCGCTGGACCGGGTGAACGGCAAGCCGGCACCCACGATGGACGCCATGCGGGCCGCGATGGGGAACGAAGCACAGATCCGCATCGTCCACGAGACGATCCGTGCCTACCTCGACGCGCACGGGCTCCGCGACACCAGCGAGCTGGGTGTGCGCACCTCGCCCTGAGCGGGTTACGAGCGGGTGCCGTGAGGACGGTCATCCTCCGAACACGGCCACCGAGCCCGCCCGTGCGCGAGCAGCCCTGAGCGCAACGGCACCCAGCGCCCCGGTGGCGAGGATGCACGTCAGGATCAGCACATTGGAGACGAGGATCATCGCGTTCTGGTCGGAGACACTGCCCGACATCATCGCGACCTCCATCAACGACCCCAGCACCACGGCGGCGAGCGCGATCGCAGGGATGAACCGCCACGGCTTCGCCAGCGAACTGCGGAGCACCCCGGCGACGATCGCACCGCACAGCCCCAACTTCACGAGGGCGTTCACGTAGACCGGCACCGCCGAGGTGAAGTCGAACGAAACCATCAGAAGTGGCGGCCCCACAGGGAGCCAGACGGCGAGGAGGAACAAGGCGACGATCCCCCCTCTGGAAAGTCGAAGAGTGCCATCGCGGCGCGCAGCACCGATACCAGCGGCGACCAGCGCGAGACTGAAGGCCAAGGTCGATGCGGTCGAGATGATCGCGAGGGCATCGACGTCGAGCGTCCCGGGAAGACTGCGGAACGCGGCCAACAGGGCCGACGTGATGAACAGCGCTCCGGATGCCAGCCACCACGTCGACCACCGTGATGACGCGTCCTCGACCCCGATCACCGGGAGATCAGGTCCGCTCATCGCTCACCCTTTCGTCACTCAGGGGCACATCCCGCATCCACCATCTCAGATACCCCGCGGCCGCACGAGAGGGGAGAACGACTCGGCGGTATGGCAACCTGGATCGTGCACCTGTCCGTCTGCGAACACCGAGAGCGTCGTGACCTTTGAGCAACATCCGGATCAGGGATGTCGATCCTCGCGACGTCGCTGAGCTTCTGAGGTGGAACGGCATCCTCCGAGACGGCTACTCGGCCGGGCGGCAGAAGGTGTGGTCCCGCAGCGACGAGGCGACGCGCCTGCAGTTCCAGAGCCCGCATCCGACTCGCCGCTCAGTGCTGCTGCTCGCGGAGATCGACGAGGTGCCGGTCGGGGCGGCCGAAGCGCACGTGCATCCTGGCGAACCTGCCGACGTCGAGATCGCGGTTCTCGACGCCTTCCGCCACCGCGGCGTCGCCCGTGCACTGCTCCACGCAATCCGCAACGCGCTGCGCGGCACCGCCACGATGATGCGCACCGAGACGTACTCCGATGCCGGGGTCTCGTTCGCACGCTCCGAAGGGCTCCAGGTGGGCGTCCGCGAGAGTCGCCAGGTGGTCGATCTCCCGGTCTCCACGAAGACACTCGACCGGCTCCCGACTGCACTCGCAGACGTCGACATCGTCTCCTGGGTGGGCGCGTGTCCGGATGAGCTGCTCGATGACTGGGCGAGGCTTCGCGCTCACATGTCGGAGGACGTGCCGATGGGCGACCTGACACGGACCCCCGCGCCCGCCGACGTCGCGGCCGTTCGCCGGAACGAGGAGCGCATGTCCGAACAGGGGTATGCCCTGGTGCGGAGCGTGGCGCGCGCGGACGGGGAGGCCGTGGGGTACACCGAGATCCTGCTGTCGCGGCCGGATCCGAAGATCGTCCTTCAGGACGACACCTTCGTCGCGCAACGGGTTCGTGGTCGTGGGATCGGCCGCGCGTTGAAGGTCGCCAACCTCCGTCGTCTCATGAGCCTCCCGGAGAGCTCGGACTCGCGGTTTCTGCAGACCTACACGGCCCTGACGAACGCGCCGATGCTCGCCCTCAACAGATCGGTCGGATTCGAAGAGGTCGATGTGCTCACCATCCTCGAGGGCCCGCTGGGCTGACGATCTCCCCGGTTCAGGACGCACTCACCTCACGACGCGGGTGTTCCGGCTCGTCAGCGGGTTGCCGTCTGTACCGACCGGCTCGGTCGCAGCCACGGTCGCACCGGCGGCATCGACCAGGACCGAATGCGCCTCTCCTTCGGCGAAAGCATGCTCCTCTCCCCAGTGTCGCAGGGCGAGGATGACAGGGAAAAGCTCCTCTCCGGCAGCGGTCAGCTCGTAGTGCTTCCGCTTGCCGGCCGGGGCCTCGACGCGAGTCATGATCCCGTACCCGGCGAGTCTGCGGAGGCGATCGGCGAGCATGTTGCGCGCGATACCCGTGCGCTGCTGGAAGTCGGTGAACGTGCGGGCTCCGTCCATCGCATCCCGGATGATCAGCATGCTCCAGCGGTCGCCGACCAGGTCGGTCGCCCGAGCGACCGGGCAGTTCGGATCGGTCCACTGCGGAATTCCGGTGGATTCACCCATGACATCTCCAAGAGTTGCGATTTGAAACCATTATCCCCTACGGTTCATTCGGTAGCAATATGCAACCAAAGGACACCTGTGTACCTCAAGACCAAGATTCTGCTGGCCGCGATCTGTGCCGTCGCCGTCGCGACCGTGTACGCCGCGCAGCCCATCCTCACCGAGATCGGGCGCGATCTCGGCGTTGCGCCCGACGCGCTGGGCTGGCTCGTCTCCGTCGGACAGCTGGGTTACCTCGTCGGACTCGTCGTGCTCGTCCCACTCGGCGACCGACTCGACCGACGACGACTGATCGCATTCCATCTCGGCCTGGTGGGGATCGGCATGATCGTGGTCGCCGCCGCCCCGATGGCATGGGCGGCCTACGCCGGGCTGGCGTTCTCCGGACTCTTCGCGGTCGTGGTCCAGACGACCGTGGCCTATGCTGCGGCGGTCTCCGACCCCGCGGAACGAGGGCGCAACCTGGGATTCGTGACATCGGGGGTCGTGGTCGGCATTCTCGGCTCGCGACTGATCGCCGGGGCACTGACCGACATCTGGGGATGGCGCAGCGTCTACATCTCTCTGGCGCTGCTGGCCGTGATTCTGGGAACCATGGCCCTCCTCGCCCTTCCGAGTGATGCGCGCCGGCCCGCCCGTCCGTACACAGAGCTCGTCAGCGGTCTCGGTCGCCTCCTCAGCGACCCTGTCTTCGTCAGTCGCGGCGCGATCGCGTTCTTCCTCTTCGCGTCGTTCGGAACACTGTGGAGCGGGATGGCGCTTCCGTTGACATCTGCGCCCTGGCATCTCACCGAGACCCAGATCGGACTCTTCGGCCTCGCCGGCCTGACGGGCGCCCTGGGTGCCGTGCGCGCGGGCCACTGGGCAGACGCCGGCAAGGCCAACAGGGTCACCGGTCTCGCACTCCTCGCCCTGGTCGCATCCTGGGCGCTGATCGGGCAGCTCCCCTGGTCGTTGACCATGGTGATCGTCGGCATCGTCGTGCTCGATTTCGCCGTGCAGGCCGCCCATGTGAGCAACCAACACATCTTGACCGCGCTGCACCCTGACCGCGTTTCGACGGCCATCGGCGGGTACATGGTCTTCTACTCCCTGGGATCAGCCGTCGGCGCCGCCACGACCACCTTGGCCTTCAGCACATCGGGGTGGACGGGTTCCGTGGTTCTCGGCGCGGCCTTCGCGGCCGCAGGCCTCGCCGCCTGGGCTCTCGGCACCCTCTCTGTGCGCGACACTCGACGGGGTGAGTCCGAGCCGGCTCGGGCATCGCGCTGATCGCGTTTCGTGCACGACTCCGGCCACAGCGGGGAGCGGCACGCAACGAATCGGTCGGATTCGAAGAGGTCCCCTCGCCGTTCACCCCGCGGAAGAACGATCGAGAGAGCGCAGTGCGCGCGTGATGATGCGAGCGGTAGCGGCATCGTCACTGGCGGCGCCCCAGCGGTCGCAGAGTTCGACGGCCCAGTCCGGACGGGTCTTCGCCGCGTCGTTGATCCAGTTGGCGACGGAATCCTGGACGTAGCGGGAAGGATCGTCGCGCAGAGGATGCAGGATCGGCTCTCCACGCTCCGGCTGCTTCTTGAGCGCAGCGATGTGGGCGGCCCACACGCCTCGCGGCCGCAGCGCTTCGCTGGCGAATCGGCGAACGCGCTCGGAAGGGTCGCCGGTCCACGCGGCGAGCATGTCGATGCTGGCGTCGAGGTCGGTGACGAGCACCGGGCGCGCTGCCATCCACACCCACTCGCGGACCGCGAAGTGCTCATCGTCGGCGAACCGTCGGAGTCGATCGAGCAACACGACCGGGGTGGCGGACGGCTGCGCAGCGATGAGGAAGCACGCCCACCCGCGCACGGTGTCGGACGGGTGCGCGGCCATGTCGTCGACCTCGGCGGAATCACACCGGATCGCGAGGGCGGCACCGATGCGGGTCATCCGCTTGAGGATGCCCAGCTGCTGCGCCTCGGCGACTTCGGCGCGCAGGGCAGCGTCGGCATCGGGGAAGACGTTGCGGAACAGAGTCGTGTGATCTATCGCGAGCGCGTCGGACAGCGTCCTCGACGCTGCCAGGCCCGCGTCGAGTGCGCTCAGGCGCTCCGCGTCGGCCCCGGGCGATGTGCGGGCCGCCCGTCCTCCCGCTGTTCTACTCATCGCCGAGATTCCGCTGCATCGCCGCCAAGACGAGGGCAGCGTGGTCGCGATCGGCGGCACTGATCCCGGCCCCGAGCTGACGGAGCCATTCGGCGTAGACCGGGACCAGCTCGGCGATGAGCCGCTCCCCGGCGAGGGTCGTCACGAGCGTGTGCGTGCGCGCGTCTGTCGGGTGCGGGTGTCGCTCGATCAACCCGTCGCGGTCGAGTCGATCCAGAAGTCCCGTGACGGTCGCCGAGGTCACGGCGAGCCGGGTCGCCAGCAGCCGTGGCGTGATCCCCTCCTCAGCGGAGACCGCGAGGAGGGCCGCCATCCGCCCCTCCGACAGATCGTGTCGAGCGAGCAGCTCCGCGCAGGCCGCGTCGATCCGTCGCGCGGTCGTGAGCACCGTCATCACCAAGCGCGCAGACTCGTCGTCGCCGAGTCGCGACAGCAGGAGCGCTTGCTTGGTCCCCACTGCATCCGTCATCCCCCCATATTACTAGGCGGCTTACGAAATCCCGGACCGCGCCTCTTCCGGCGAGTTCCCGACCGTCTCGGCATCGAACGATCCGACACCCGCAGGGGAGGTTTCGGAAGGGGCGGGGGAAGCACAGGCGGCGAGCGCGAGCGCCGAGGTGCTGAGACCGACGGCGGCGAGCGCGAGCGAATCGAGGGCTGGGGTGCGTGAGGTCACGGGACGCCTTCTCTAGGGGAGGGGACCCTCCCATCGTCGCCGGGCCGACTGCTCGACGCATCGGTCTGAGGGAGGGGCGTCGTCGTACCGCAGGCGGATGTTCCACCACCGCGCATGGGCGTCCCCCGTCAACGGGAGAGCGCGTGGGGCTGTTCAGGCGCGAGTGCGTCGGCGCCCTGTCGGGCGGCCTCGGCATCGGTCAGAGCGGGTCGGCGGGGCCACCAGAACCTGTCCCGAGTGATGAACGCGAGTGCAGGAACGATGACCGTTCGCACGAGGAGTGTGTCGATGAGCACGCCGATGCAGACGATGACGCCGATCTGCGTCAGCGTGATGAGGGGGAGAACGCCCAGGACGGCGAACACCGCGGCGAGGAGGATGCCGGCGCTGGTGATCACGGCGCCCGTCGCGGCGAGAGCACGAATCATGCCCTGGCTGGTGCCGAGTCGGGCGGCCTCCTCTTTCGCACGGGTGACGAGGAAGATGCTGTAGTCGACACCGAGCGCGACGAGGAACAGAAAGCTGAACAGCAGCACGTTCGTATCGATGGCGGGGAATCCGAAGAGTGGCGACTGGAACAACCACCAGCTCACCCCGATCGCCGAGAAGAAGCTGGCGACGACGGCGATCAGGAGTAGCAGCGGCGCGACGAAGGCCCGAAGAAGGAGCACGAGCACGACGAAGACCAACGCGAGGATGAGGGGGATGAGGAGAGCCTGATCCCGGGCCTGGGCTTCGGCGACATCGAGCGCCTGCGAGTCGAGCCCTCCGACGAGCCCTTCGCCCGATCCGACGTCGTCGAGCGCTTCGCGCATGCGTTCGACGGTGGCGAAAGCCGCGTCGGTCTCGGCGCTGGCGTCGAGGGTGACATCGATCCGCGCGAACTCATCCGTCGCCTCTCCCGGCCTCGCCGCGTCGACACCGTCGAGATCCGCGAGAGCGGTGGTCGCCGCCTCGGCGTCCTCGACAGGAACGACGACGATGGCGGGGGAGGTGGTTCCAGCGGAGAACGCCTCGGCGAGGACCTCCTGGCCCTGCACCGCTTCGGGCTTCTGCAGGAAGCGGTCATTCTGGGAGAGTCCGGTCTGCACGAACAGCAACCCGCTGGCCATCGCGCCGAGAACGACGAACCCGACCGTCGCCACCACGACCGGACGCTTCGACACTCCGCGACCGAGCTTCCCCCAGACGCTGCGGGAGATCGCGTCGGGCGACTGGAACCGCGGGATGTAGGGCCAGAACAGGCCGCGGCCGAAGAGCACGAGAGCAGCGGGCAGCACGAAGAGCGCGAAGAACATCGCGACGACGATGCCGACGGCGCAGGCCAGCCCCAGCGCACGGTTGCCCGCGATCTCGGCGAGGAGCAAGGTGAGCAGTGCCAGTGCGACCGTCGAGCCGCTGGCGATGATGGCGGGACCGGCTCCGCGAAGGGCCCGCTGCATAGCCTCTCTGCGACTCTCATGCAGACGCAGTTCGTCACGGTAGCGGGCGATCAGGAGGAGCGCATAGTTCGTCCCTGCGCCGAAGACGAGCACAGAGAGAATGCCCGTGATCGACGCATCGAGCTGGATGCCGACGGCGCTGGCAACCTGTCGTGCGACGATCCCCGCGAGTGCGTCGGCCAGGCCGATGACGACGAGGGGGACGATCCACAGCCATGGACTGCGGTAGGTAATGAGCAGCAGAACGGCGACGACGATGACGGTGGTGAGGAGAAGGGTGAAGTCCGCCCCGTCGAACACGGCGGCGATGTCGACCTCGAAGCCTTCAGCGCCCGTGAGATAGACGCGAACTCCCTCCAGATCCGCCGCGGCGATGTCGCGGATCTCCTGCGCGCGCGCAGTCTGCTCCGCGACGTCGGGCTCCGGCTCGAGAGGCACCACCACGAGGGCGACCGTTCCGTCGTCGGAGACCTGAGCGGGCGGTACGGCGCCGTCGAGGGCGAGCGCGGCAAGATCGCCGAATGCCTTCTGATCGATGAGGGAGAGCGTTTTCTCGTCGAGCACGCCGTCTTCGGAGGCGAAGACCAGCAGCGCCGAGGTCGCGTCGGGGCTGGGGAACTCTTCGAGCAACTGATCGACCTTGACGGATTCGGCGGAAGAGGGCAGACCGACCGACGGGGCTGTCTCGGACTCCTCGCTGCCGGCGAGGGCGAACAGCGCGGTTGCGGCGAGCGCCGTGATCACGAGAATGATCCACGATGTCTTCGCCGACGTCAGGAACCGTGTGAGTACGCCCATGAAAAGTCCCAACCTTGGATAGTAGTTCGATCATCAAACTATATGACTATCGAAAGATAGTAGCGATATCGTGGAGGTCATGCAATCGAGCGGGGTGCCACCTTTCGACGCCGACGGGGCGGACTTCATCCCTGCCCGTCCGGCGACGGCCCTGCTTCGGGACTTCATCGAACTCAGCGAACTCTTCGAGTCCTCCCTCGCGGATGAACTCGGGGTCAACCCCACCGATCTGCAGGTGATGGAGCACCTGCTCATGAGCGGTCCTCTGGCGCCGACCGAGCTCGCGCGGAGAGTGGGGCTCTCTGCGGGCGCGACCACCACGTCCGTCGACCGCCTCGTCGCGCTCGATCACGTCTCCCGAGAACCCCACCCGAACGACCGCCGAGGAATCCTCGTAGCTCCGCGGCGCGCGTCGCGTGACAAGGCGATGGGTCGCCTGATCCCCATGATCATGGGGATCGACGCCGAACTGGACGCCTTCACGCCGGCCGAACAAGACGTGATCACCCGCTACCTGCGGCAGGTCAGCGAGTCTCTGCGGCGGCACGCCCGTTCGGGATCATCGGACTCCGAATGAAGGGCGCCGAAGCCGCAGGGTGGCCCCGATCGATCGGCGTTTCCGGAAAAGCGAAGGGCCCGATCCATGGACCGGGCCCTTCATCTCGCTGTGCGCGAGGGGGGACTTGAACCCCCACGTCCTTACGGACACTGGCACCTGAAGCCAGCGCGTCTACCATTCCGCCACTCGCGCGAGTGTCTCGTTCCGAAGAACTCAACTTCCCAAAGATATCATGCGTTTTCGGCCTCGTTGCACATGCCTGGAGGGCCATCGGCGGCGTTCCCCCAGGACACCTGGCTACGATGTGTCTACCAGTCGGCATGCCAGAGGAGCCCAGTGGGACTACTTGACAGCTTTGAGAAGGGTCTCGAACGCGCAGTTAACAGCGCGTTCGCCAAGACCTTCCGTAGCGGCATCCAGCCTGTGGAGATCGCTTCGGCGCTGCGGCGTGAAGCCGACACGAAGGCCGCGGTCGTGAGCCGCGATCGCATCATCGCGCCCAACAGCTTCGTGGTGCGTCTGAGCGCCGACGATGCGGAGCGGATGCGCGGGCTCGGCGGCGCCCTTACGGACGAGCTGCACGCTCTTCTCACCACGCACGCCACGTCGCAGGGCTACAGCTTCGCGGGCCCGCTCTCGATCAGCCTCGAAGCCGACGAGAAGGTCGCCACCGGCACGGTGCGCGTGAGCTCGGGCACCGTCGAGGGCCGCGTCAGCTGGCAGGCCGTGGTCGACGTCGACGGTCGTCGCCACTCCATCTCCCGCGCCCGCACCGTGATCGGTCGAGGCTCGGATGCCGACATCACGATCGCTGACGCGGGGTCGAGCCGCAAGCACGTCGAGATCCTGTGGGACGGCGAGCGCGCCATGATGCGCGACCTCGGTTCCACCAACGGCACGAAGGTCAACGGGCAGAAGCTGCGCGAAGCCGCCCTCCCGACAGACACGACGATCACGATCGGACGCACCGACCTGGTGTTCCGCATCGTCCCCGTGGCCGCACCCTCGCGTCCTGCGACCAGAGGCGACGACGCCACCCGAGCGTTCGGAGCCCTCGGTTGAGTGAACTGATCCTTCTTCTCCTGCGCATCGGGTTCCTCCTCCTGATGTGGTTCTTCGTGTTCGGTGTCGTGTACTCGCTGCGCGCCGACCTCTTCGGTGTGCGAGTGCGCAAGCTCCCCGTCGAGGCGACGGCAGGGGCACCTGCGGCGGCGGGTGCGCCCGCGGCCCCCGTTTCGAAGCCGGCATCCGCCCGCCCGTCGACCGGACCGGCGACGGTCGCGACCGCCAAGCGCCTCGTGATCACCTCAGGCCCCAAGGCGGGCCTCGAGCTGCCGCTCAGCGCCGACTCCCTCACGATCGGCCGCTCCAGTGAGTCCGCTCTCGTGATCCGTGACGACTACACGTCCAGTCACCACGCGCGCCTGATGCTGCGCGGCGACAGCTGGGCGATCCAGGACCTCGACTCCACCAACGGCACCTTCGTCGCGGGCCAGCGCGTCTCCGGCTCGCCCGTCGCCCTCTCGCTCGGCACGCCCATCAAGGTGGGCGCCACGACCTTCGAGCTGCGAGCCTGACGCCGGCATGGTCTTCGAAGGCTCGAGCGTCGCGATCTCCCACACCGGGAAGGTCCGCTCCAACAACCAGGATTCCGGTTACTCCGGAGCGAACCTCTTCGTCGTCGCCGACGGCATGGGCGGCCACGCCGGTGGTGACGTCGCCTCGAGCATCGCGATCCAGCGTCTGGAGCCCCTCGACCAGCCGTATGCGTCGACGGAAGACGCGCAAGCCTCACTGCAGGCCGCGGCCACCACGGCAGCGGGCGACCTCATTCGTGCCGCGAAGGATCGACCGGAGCTCGCCGGTCTCGGAACCACCGTCAGCGCGATCATCATGGTCGACGAGTACGCGGTCATCGGCCACATCGGCGACTCGCGCATCTACCTCTACCGCGACGACGCCCTGACGCAGATCACCGCCGACCACACCTTCGTGCAGCGCCTGGTCGACTCGGGCCGCATCACCCCGGAAGAGGCGCGCTACCACCCCCGCCGCTCCGTGCTCATGCGCGTGCTCAGCGACATGGACTCCGACCCCGAGCTCGACATGTTCGTCATGCACACGCAACCCGGCGACCGCTGGCTGCTCTGCTCCGACGGACTCTCCGGCGTGGTCGATGAACCCCACATCCTCAAGGCCATGCAGCTCGGCCTCGCTCCGGGACGCACCGCCGACAACCTCCTCAAGCAGGCGCTCGACGGCGGAGCGCCCGACAACGTCACGATCGTCCTGGTCGACGTCGGCGGTCAGCACCCGATCCACTCGGGCACGCCCACGATCGTGGGCTCGGCCTCGAACCCCGACGGCGTGTACGTACCCCCGGTGCGCCCTCCCCGCGGCAACTGGCTGCACCCGGTGCGCCAGGCCGCGAACGAGCCGAGCCACTTCGAGCCGGCCCCCGAGTACCTCGAGGAGCTCATCGAAGAGGATCGTCGTCGTGCCAAGCGCCGTCGACTCGGTTGGATCGCCGGTGCTCTCGTGGTGATCGCGATGCTGGGAGTGACCGCCTTCGCCGCGTACAGCTGGACCCAGACGCGCTACTTCATCGGCGCCGACGAGGACAGCGTGGTGATCTTCCAGGGCGTGCAGCAGAACATCGGACCGATCACGCTGTCGACCCCGATCCAGGACACCGACATCCTCCTCGCGAACCTGCCGCCGTACCAGCGGGCATCGGTCGAGCGCACCATCACCGCGCGCTCACTCTCCGACGCGATGGCGATCGTGGACCGGCTCAAAGCGGGTGCCGACGCGAACACGATCGAGACCCCGCTGCCCACGCCCATGCCGACACCTGTCGACACCCCCGAAGGCGGTGAGGGATGAGCACCGACGTCGCGGCCGACACCAGTGTCATCAAGGCCCTCAAACGCATCCGGATGCCGCAGAACCAGCGCAACCGCGAGTTCTGGCTACTGCTGTTCGCGTGCGCGATCAGCGGCGCCGCCCTGACGCTCGTGCAGCTGGGCGCACTCGGCGTGATCGACCCGATGATCCTGGCGATCGGTGGCGGCCTCGCCGCTCTCGCCTTCGCCCTGCACATCGTGCTGCGCTTCGTCGCGTCCGACGCCGACCCGTTCGTCGTGCCCATCGCGACCCTGCTCACCGGCCTCGGCATCGCGATGATCTATCGGATCGACATCGCCTTCAAGAACACCGGCTGGAACGCCTACTCGACCAAGCAGCTCGCGTGGACCGCGATCTCGCTCGCGGGTGCGATCGCGGTGGTCATCCTGCTGCGCAACTACCGCATCCTGTTCCGGTACACCTACATCTTCGGCCTCGCCGGAATCCTGCTCCTGCTGCTGCCGTTCGTGCCCGGCCTGCGCATCCCGGACGCGAACGCGGCGGTCTGGGTGTCGCTCGGCGGTGCGTTCGCCTTCCAGCCGGGTGAGCTCGCAAAGATCTGCCTGGCCATCTTCTTCGCCGGCTATCTGGTGCGCACCCGCGAGAGCCTGACCTCCGTCGGCAAGCGCGTGATGGGCATCACCTGGCCCCGCATGCGCGAGCTCGGCCCCGTGCTCGTCGTCTGGCTCATCTCGCTGGGGATCATCGTGTTCCAGCGCGACCTCGGCACGGGAACGCTGATCTTCGGCATGTTCGTCGCGATGCTCTACGTCGCGACGGGCAAGACCAGCTGGGTGCTCATCGGCCTCGCCCTCGTGGTCGCCGGTGTCGCCCTCGCGACGCAGATCCTCAGCTATGTGCAGGGCCGCTTCATCAACTGGCTGTTCCTGTTCGATGCCGATCAGGTCGACCCCGACGGCGCCGGGTACCAGCCCATGCAGGGGCTCTTCGGGCTTGCACGCGGTGGACTCATGGGCACCGGCTGGGGCCAGGGCCGCCCGGAGGTCACGCCTCTGGCGCACAGCGACTACATCATCACCAGCCTCGGCGAAGAGCTCGGACTGATCGGACTGTTCGCGATCCTCTGCCTGTACATGGTGTTCGTCAGCCGCGGCATGCGCATCGGCCTCGCGGGACAGGACGACTTCGGCAAGCTGCTGGCCACCGGGCTCTCGTTCACGATCGCGCTGCAGGTGTTCATCATGGTCGGCGGTGTCACGCGCCTCATCCCGCTGACCGGTCTGACCACACCGTTCCTCGCGGCGGGCGGCTCCTCCCTCGTGGCCAACTGGCTCATCGTGGCGCTGCTGCTGCGCATCTCCGACGGGGTGCGCCGTCAGCCCCGGGTGGTGATCGGCTGACATGACCAAGGAACTCCGCCGTCTCAGCATCATCATGCTGTTCATGTTCATCGCCCTCTTCGCCGCGACCAGCTGGATCCAGGTCGTCGAGGCGGACGCGCTGGCCCAGAACAGCAACAACAAGCGCACCCGGCTCGACAGCTACGAGATCCAGCGCGGGTCGATCATCGTCGACGGTGTCGCGATCGCCAGCTCGGTGCCCAGCGACGACCGGTACCAGTTCCAGCGCGTCTACACCGATGCCCCGATGTGGGAGCCGGTGACCGGGTACTTCAACCCGGCTCTGGGCTCGAGCACCGGCATCGAGAGGGCCATGAACGCCGAGCTCTCCGGCACCGGCTCGAACGCGTTCCTCGGCGAGGTCGAGCGCATCCTCTCCGGCCAGCCGCAGCGCGGCTACAGCGTGGAACTCTCCCTGAACACCGCGGCGCAGCGGGCTGCCTACGAGGCCCTCGACGGGCTCAAGGGCGCGGTCGTCGCGATGGACCCGAAGACGGGACGCATCCTGGCGATGGTCTCGACCCCGGGTTTCGACGCCAATCTGATGGCGACGCACGACGCGGATGCGGCGAACGCGACGTACGACCAGCTGGTCGCCGATGCGAACAAGCCGCTGTCCAACCGGGCGATCGCGGGCGATCTGAACCCTCCCGGTTCGACGTTCAAGGTCGTCGTCGCGGCCGCTGCCTACGCGACAGGCAACTGGACTCCCGACTCGACGCTGCCGAACCCGATCTCCTACACCCTGCCCGGCTCGACGAACCGCGTCTCCAACGCCTGGGGCGGCACCTGCGGCCCCGGCGAGACGGTCACCATCGCCGAGGCGATCAGGCTCAGCTGCAACATCCCGATGGCCGAGCTCGCCGTGGAGCTCGGCGACGACACCATCCGCGAGATGGCGGACAAGCTCGGGTTCAACCAGACGTTCGACACGCCGTTGACCTCGACGGCCTCGAGCTACCCGCGCGCCCTCGATGACGCCCAGACCGCGCTGACCGGATTCGGCCAGGGCAAGGTCACCGCGACCCCGTTGCAGATGGCCATGGTCTCTGCCGGACTCGCGAACGACGGCGTCGTGATGAACCCGCGCATGGTCGACGCCGTGATCGGGAACGACCTCTCCGTCATCAAGGCGTTCCAGGACAGCGAGTTCGGACGGGCGATGGAGGCCGACGTGGCGAACAACGTGACCGCGGCCATGGTCGCGAGCGTCGCTACGGGCGCGGCCCAGGGTGCAAGAATAGACGGGATCGACGTGGCCGGTAAGACGGGCACCGCAGAGAACGGAAACAGGCCGCATACGTTGTGGTTCACCGGCTTCGCGCCGGCGAACGACCCCGCGGTCGCAGTAGCGGTCGTCGTCGAAGACGGCGGCGGACAGGGACAATCAGGTAGCGGCGACACCATCGCCGCTCCGATTGCGAAGAAGGTCATAGAGGCGGTGCTGGGCAGATGAGGCCGACGCAGGGTGTGTCGTTCGGTGGTCGTTACGAGCTGCAGTCGCGTATCGCGATCGGTGGCATGGGCGAGGTGTGGGAAGCGACGGATCACGTCATCGGACGTACCGTCGCCATCAAGATCCTCAAGGACGAGTACATGGGGGACCCCGGGTTCCTCGAGCGTTTCCGGGCCGAGGCCCGTCACGCCGCTCTCGTCAACCATGAGGGCATCGCCAGCGTGTTCGACTACGGCGAGGAGAACGGCAGCGCCTACCTCGTGATGGAGCTGGTGCCCGGCGAGGCGCTCTCGACCGTGCTCGAGCGCGACGGCGCGCTGAGCGCCGACAAGACGCTCGACATCGTGGCCCAGACGGCTTCCGCTCTGCAGGCGGCTCACGCCGCCGGCCTCGTGCACCGCGACATCAAGCCGGGCAACCTGCTGATCACGCCCGACGGCCGCGTCAAGATCACCGACTTCGGTATCGCCCGCATCGCCGACCAGGTGCCGCTCACCGCGACCGGTCAGGTCATGGGCACCGTGCAGTACCTCTCGCCCGAACAGGCATCAGGACACCCGGCATCGCCCGCGACCGACACCTACTCGCTGGGCATCGTCGCGTACGAGTGCCTGGCAGGCAAGCGTCCGTTCACCGGCGAGTCGCAGGTGGCGATCGCGATGGCGCAGATCAACGAGCAGCCGCCGCCCCTGCCTCCCACCGTTCCGATCCCGGTGCAGAACCTGGTCATGGCCATGATCGCCAAGAAGCCCAGTGACCGTCCGTCGTCATCGGCGACGGTGGCACGCGCGGCCCAGGCCCTGCGTCGCGGAGATCTGAACTCGGCGGCCATCGCCGTTCCCGCCATCGCGACCGGCGGCATCGCCGGCGGCGACGACGCGACCAGGCTTCTGAACGCTTCTGGCGACGACGGCACCACGCGCATCCTCCCCACCACCGCTCAGCTGCCCACCGAGGACGCTGCGGAAGAGGAGAAGAAGAAGAAGCGCAGCCCGTGGACCTGGCCGCTGATCGCCCTGATCGCGTTGCTGGTCATCGTGCTCGGCGGAACGGTGTGGGCGATGCTGGCGAACCAGGGCAACGGCGACGACAAGCCCTCGGCCTCGCCCAGCGCGTCGGCATCCCGCACCCCGACGCCGACGCCGACTCCGACACCCGAGGTGACCCGCGTCGATGTGACCGCGCTGAACCTGAACGGCAAGGACTGCGGGGCGGCCACCGCCACGCTGACCGAAGCCGGCTTCAACAGCGAGATCACCTGCGTCGACGGCGACCCGGCGCCCACCGATGCCGAGGTCGGCACGGTGTACCGCGTCGCGCCTTCCGGCAACGTCGAGACCACCCAGCCGATCACCCTGACGGTCTACGCCGCTCGCGCCGGTCTGCCGACGCCGAGCGATGCCCCGACCATCACCGGTGACCCCGTCGCCGGCTCCACGGTGACGATCTCCTGGGGTACCGGCTTCACCTGCCCCAGCGGCACGACCCTCTCCGGCTACGTCGTCTCGGTGCAGAACGGCTCGTTCGTTTCGGGCGGACCGAACTTCCAGCCGACCCAGCGCAACACGCAGGTGAAGATCGCCGACGCCGAGGGCCAGCAGCTCATCGTCACCTACCAGGGCATGTGCTCCGGTGGCGACCAGCGCACCTCGGCCGCCTCTCCGCCGCTCTCGGTCACGATCACCGCGGCAGCGAATCCCGGCGATGGGGACACCGGCACCGACGGGTAACCTGTAGTTCAGTTTCAGCAAGAGTAGTTTCCAGGGGGGTCATCCGTGTCCACAGAGCCACGAGTCATCGCGGGCCGGTACCGCGTCGACGAGCTCATCGGGCATGGCGGAATGGCGAAGGTGTACCGCGGGTACGACCTGACGCTCGGGCGCGAGGTCGCGATCAAAGTCCTCGACCCCGAACTGGCGCGTGACACCGCCTTCCGCAACCGATTCCGGCTCGAGGCGCAGGCGGCCTCGCGTATGTCGCATCCGTCGATCGTCCGCGTCTTCGACGCCGGCGACCCGTCGACGAGTGAGATCGGCTCCGACGAGCCGCCGTACATCGTCATGGAGCTCGTCAAGGGCACCCTGCTCAAGGACATCATCTCCGCCGGCCCCGTGCCGGTGGCCGACGCGGTGCGTTACGTCGACGGCATCCTCGAGGCGCTCGACTACTCGCATCGCGCCGGTGTCGTGCACCGCGACATCAAGCCGGGCAACGTGATGGTGACCGACAAGGGTCAGGTCAAGGTGATGGACTTCGGGATCGCCCGAGCCGTCTCCGACTCGTCGTCGACCGTGGCGGAGACCACCCAGATCATCGGGACCGCCGCCTACTTCTCGCCGGAGCAGGCGAAGGGCGAGCCCGTCGACGCTCGAGCCGACCTCTACTCCACCGGTGTCGTCCTGTACGAGTTACTGACGGGCCGCCAGCCCTTCCGGGGCGAGTCACCGGTGGCCGTCGCCTACCAGCACGTCAGCGAGACCCCCGTTCCTCCGACCGAGGTGAACGAGGAAGCTCCCCGCACCCTCGACCCGATCGTGCTCCGCGCGCTCGCGAAGGACCCGTACCAGCGATACCCGGATGCCGCGCACTTCCGCGCGGCCTTGGATTCCGCCATGACGGGAAACGCTCCGACCCGCAAGGAACTCGGAGCGCTGACCAGCGAGCTCTACGGCGCGAGCCCGCGGCAGGCGCAGGAGACCGCGCGGTCGCTGCGTCAGCTCAGCACCGACACGACCATGACCAGAACCCAGTCCGGTCCGCCGGTCGCGTGGATCTGGGCGGGCGTGGCTCTGCTCGCCGTGCTGCTGGCCTCCGTGCTGTTCTGGGTCGTCACGATCAGCATGCGGCCCCCTGAGGTGTCGAGCAGCTCACGGATCATCCCGAACCTCGTCAACGTCTCCTCGGAACGCGCGCAGGACGACCTCGCAGGGCTCGACCTCTCGTCGAAGATCGTGATCGAGACGAGCTCCGAGGTCTCCGAAGGCAACGTGATCCGCACCGACCCCGAAGCGGGCGTCTCGGTGGAGGAGGGATCCACGGTCACGTTGTACGTCTCCGCGGGCGAAGAGACCGTGGTCATGCCCAAGATCGAGGGCATGGCGCTCGGCGACGCCACGAACGCGCTGAAGGCGGCGGGGCTCGAGCTCGGCACGGTCATCCAACGCAACGACAAGGCCCTGGCGGCGAACACCGTCATCTCCGCCAGTGAGAAGGCCGAGACCGAACTGGATCCGGGAACCGTCATCAACCTGGTCGTGGCCAGCGGCAAGGTGACGCTGACCGACCTCGTCGGCTGGACCGTCGATGCCGCCACGACCAACCTCGGCGATCTCGGTCTGGTCGCCGTGCCGGCCGAGACGGCGGAGTGCCCGGCCACACAGCCGGCGACCGTCCACTCGATGTCGGTGGCTCCGGGTGACGTTCCCGTCGGCTCGTCGGTGCAGATCTTCTTCTGCACCGGATAGCGGTCGCAGGTCGGGGAGCCGACCCCGCCGTCACCTCGACAGCGGGTGCAGGTCCTCTGCGCGCGCCACGGCATTCTCGTCCCCGCACAGCTCCAGCCAGTTCGCCAGAAGCCGGTAGCCTCCCTCGGTGAGCACGCTCTCCGGATGGAACTGCACACCCCACAGCGGCAGGTAACGATGCGCCAGTGCCATCACCGTGCCGTTCTCGGTCCAGGCGGTCACGATGACATCGGAGGGCAGGTCGGACGCCGCGAGCGCCAGCGAGTGATAGCGACCCGCGTCGAACGGAGAGGGGATGCCGTCGAACAGCGGGGAACTGTCGTGCGTGACCGCCGACACCATGCCGTGCATGAGCTCCGGCGCGGCGATCACCGGTGCCCCGAAGGCCTCACCGATCGTCTGATGCCCGAGGCACACACCGAGGGTCGGTATGCGCAGCCGCGTGGCGATGCGCACCGCGTCGAGCGAGGCGCCGGCGTCGGCCGGGGTGCCCGGCCCGGGTGAGAGCATCACCGCGTCGTATGCGGGGAGCATGTGCTCGAGCTGTGCGGCGTCGGTGGCGTCGGACTCGATCATCACGGTCTCGGCGCCGAGCTCGCTCAGGTATCCAACCAGGGTGTGCACGAAGCTGTCGTGGTTGTCGACCACGAGCACTCGCGTCATTCGACGTCGACCTCGCCCGGAGCGATGATCGGGCTCACCCAGGGGAAGACGTACCAGAACAGTCCGTAGAGCACGGCGGCGATGACGACCACGAGGATGAGCACACGCAGCCACCACGGACCGGGCAGCAGGCGCCAGATTGCGGCGTACATCAGTCTTCTCCCTTGTCGACGTCCACGATCACACCGATGGTGCGGCCGGCGGGGGCGGCGGGTCGGTCAGAGCGGTCGGCGGGCCCTCAGCGCGCGGCTGGAAGCTCTCGAAGACCCCGTAGGCGACGATGCGCTCGGCGAGGGAGTAGAGCGGGGAGCAGGCGGTGAGGGTGATGTACTGCTCTCCGGTCTGCTGCTCCGGCATCTGCGGCACATCAGCGAGCACGTCCGTCTGCGTGGGCTTCACGTATTCGAGGGTGCGGAAGCGGTAGGTGTACCAGCCGTCGGGCGTCTCCACGACGATGGCGTCGCCGAGCTGCAGCTTGTCGAGCTGGTTGAACGGCTTGCCCCAGGTGGTGCGGTGTCCGGCGAGAGAGAAGTTGCCGACCTCGCCGGGCATCTTCGAGTTCGTGTAGACGCCGATGCCCTGCTGATCCAGGGTGCGTGCGCGGCTCGTGCCCCCGAAGATCCCGAAGTTGTAGTCCGCGCCGAATCGCGGGATGTGCATCTGTCCGAACCACTGGGCATCGGCCGGAGCTGCGGGCACCGGCGGGACGTATGTGGTGACACCGTCTTCACCCTCGACGACGGGCGGGAGCTCTGGTGCCTCGGCCTGTGCGAGGGCCTGCGAGACAGCGGCCCCCTCATCGTTCTTCTGGGCGCTGATGATGATGTCGCCGATCCACATCTGCCAGGCCACGAAGAGGAGGACCACCACGCCGGCGGTGAGGAGGAGCTCGCCGAGTATACTCGCGAACGTCGCGCGAGAGCGTGGTCGCTGCCGCCGCGGACGTCGCCCCCCAGGCACGACGGATGCAGTCATGCGGTGATCATATCCGGGAACGCTGGGCGGACGCCGAGGCCTCCCCGTCTGTGCGGGCATATGTGCCTCGGCGGAGGACAGCTCTGATGGGTACAATGACGGAATGGCACGTGACCGCAAGACTGAAGAACCCGCCGTCGAGCGCGCCGAAGGCGAGGCCGCTCCCAACGCCGTGTGGTTCAAGCCGGTGATGATCGGCTTCATGCTGCTGGGCCTCGTGTGGATCCTGGTCTTCTACATCTCGGGCATGCAGTACCCGATCCCGGGTCTGTCGAACTGGAACCTGGCCATCGGCCTCGGCATCGCGCTGATCGGCTTCCTCATGACCACCCGCTGGCGCTGACCCTCCCCCTTCTTCCAGAAAGGCCCTCTCGCGATGCGAGAGGGCCTTTCTCATATCTGGAGCGAAAGTTATCCACAGGTCCATCCACAGCCTGGGGAGAATTACACCGGTGTTATTCACAGGGGTTAACAACCCTGTTAACAACTCGGGATCAGGACAAAAGGATGAGCGGCGGCACGAACGCCACGACGACGATCAACAGGACGACCACCGCGGACAGCAGCACGATCTGCAGGGTGCGCTGTTCTCGGCGCTTCGTCTTGACGTAGATGAAAGCCACCAGGGCGCCGATGAGCACGCCGCCGAGATGCGCCTGCCAGGAGATCCGTCCACCGCCGAAGACCAGGCCGTAGACGAAGTTGATGCCGAGGATCACGAGAAGTCCCGTGACGTTGGCGCCGAGGTGCCGCCCGACGATGAGGAGGGCGGCCATCAGGCCGAAGATCGCGCCGGAGGCGCCGACGGTCGAGGTCAGCGGCGCGAGCACCGCGACCATGACCGAGCCGCCGAGCCCGCTGATGAGGTAGAGGGCGAGGAATCGGACCCTGCCGAGCATGGGCTCGAGGCTCTGCCCGAGCATCCACAACGCGAGCATGTTGAGGGCGAGGTGGATGAAGCCGCCGTGGGCGAAGACGGCGGTCAGCAGTCGCCACGGCTCGAAGGGCAGAGGCGAGAGGTTCGGATACAGATACGGCGACGCGAAGAGCAGCTGACCGGTGATCTGTTCGCCGATACCGGGGATCAGCTGCAGCAGGCCGATGAACGAGGTGACCGCGAGCAGCGCGTAGGTCACGACCGGCTTGCCGCCGCGGGTCATCGCCATGGTGGCGCCGCCGCCGCGCCAGCGTCGTGCCGCCTTCTTCTGCGCGGGAGTGCGGTTCTTGCGATCGGCGCTCATGCACTCCGGGCAGATGACGCCCACGGGCGCCTGTGTCTGGCACTCGGGGCAGATGGTGCGCATGCACCGCTGGCAGAGCACGAAGCTCTGCCGATCCGGATGCCGGTAGCAGAAGTTGTCTCGATTGCTCGTGAACTCAGGCGTGGTCATCCGGATCGGCCGCAGCTGTCGTCAGGCCGCGACGATGTCGATCGACTGCAGCACGACCGGCTCGACGGGGCGGTCGCCCGCACCGGTCTGCACAGCGCCGATCGCGTCGACGACGGCCTTGGAGGCGTCATCGGCGACCTCGCCGAAGATCGTGTGCTTGCCCTGCAGCCACGGGGTCGGGTCGGTCGTGATGAAGAACTGCGACCCGTTGGTGCCCTCGGGCTTGCCCGTGATGGCGTTGCGACGCAGGCCCGCGTTGGCCATCGCGAGGATGTAGGGCTCGTTGAACTTGAGCTCCATGTTGATCTCGTCGTCGAAGTTGTAGCCGGGGCCGCCGACGCCCTGTCCGAGCGGGTCGCCGCCCTGGATCATGAAGTTCGGGATGATGCGGTGGAAGATGACGTCCTTGTAGAGAGGTCCCTCGCCGGGCTTGCCGGTGGCGGGATCGGTCCACTCCTGGGTGCCGTCGGCCAGGCCGACGAAGTTCTTGACCGTCTTCGGGGCGTGGTCACCGAAGAGGTTGATGACGATGTCACCGTGGTTGGTGTGCAGGGTTGCGACATGAGAAGCGTGAGCCATGTCAACATTCTCGCAGAGCTTCCGGTGAGTTGGCCGTGGTGACTACCCCTGTTCGGTCGAAGAAGCAAGGGGCGGGCGATTCCCGCCCGGCTTCCAGCCTCTCGTGGCAAGATGGGGAACCCGTACTCCAATGGACAGGAGAGCATCGTGAGCCTCAGCCGCAAGCGGAAGAAGGAACTGCGTCGTCTTCAGAACGACGCGAACCAGCTCTGGGAGAACCAGCAGGTGCTCGTCGGTCACGCCGCCGATGTCGCCCGTGAGGCCGGCCGTCAGCTCGGCAACCTCAATCGTGAGCAGGTCGTGCCGGTCATCCAGGACACGTACAACCGCCGTGTCGCCCCGGTCGTCGACCGCGGCGTGAAGATCGGCAAGCACGTCGTCGACGACAAGTTCGTGCCGATCGTGGGCGGAGTGGTCGGAACTGCTCTCACCGCGTGGGACGTCGCCAACGCCAAGCGCCACGGCGTCGCCGTGAAGGTGCGCAAGGCGACCGCGCCGCAGAAGTCGGGCCCCGGCCTGGGCTCCATCATCGCGATCATCCTCGGTGCTGCCGCGGCGGTCGGTGTGCTCTACGCCGCATGGCAGACGCTGCGCGCGGACGATGAGCTCTGGGTCGCGGACGACCCGCTCGCCGCACCCGACGCGTGAAGCCGTCTGACCCCGCCTCCGTCGCCTCTGGTGACGGAGGCGATCAGCATGCCCGGGTGAGGGAGGCGGCCGGGGCCCGGGGACTCGAGATCGAGATCCGCGAACGACCCGCCGCCGGCAGCCTCTTCGAGGCAGCAGAACTGCTCGGCATCCCGGCGTCGGGCATCGTGAAGACCCTCGTCGTGAAGCGGTCGGATGACACGTTCCTGTTCGCGCTCGTGCCGGGTGGTCGATCGATCTCCTGGCCCAAGCTGCGTGCTCTGGTCGGTGTGAACAAGCTGCGCCTGCCCGAGCCCGAGTTGGCGCTCGCGGCGACCGGCTACGAACGGGGAACCATCGTCCCGATCGGCAGCACCACGGATTGGCCGATCTACGCCGACGAGTCGATCGTCGGTGAGCGGATCGCCATGGGCGCGGGTGCCCATGGGTACAGCCTGTTCGTCGAGGCGGACGACCTGATCGCCGCGTACGGCGCCATCGTCGCCG
The DNA here is from genome assembly GCF_049896645.1 of Microbacterium sp. DWRC1-3. Lineage (NCBI taxonomy): Bacteria > Bacillati > Actinomycetota > Actinomycetes > Micrococcales > Microbacteriaceae > Microbacterium > Microbacterium sp. DWRC1-3. Next base: position 2,400,749 of record NZ_JAFCUS010000001.1, on the reverse strand, counting down.
ACATCTCGGTGCCCGAAGAGCGCTGATCCTCATCGCCGCGTTCGCGGCACGAGCGCAGCACGTCGACAGGGCCGGTCAGAGGATGCCGGCCATCCTCAGCGCGATGTCGACCAGTTTGACGCGCTGCAGCTCCGCGACCGTCTTCAGGGGGAACCACTCGGCCATGTCGGTCGAACCGCCGGTCTCGAACCGGAGCTTGCCACCCGTCACCTCGGCGCGGTACACGATGCGCAGGGTATGCAGCGGATCCGCGGCCTTCTGCACGCGACGACCGGCGGGGATCACCCGGGAATGGATGCCGAGCAGTTCGCCGACCTTGACCGTGTAGCCGGTCTCCTCGCGAAGCTCGCGACGCACCGCGTCCTCCGGCGACTCACCGGCCTCCAGCCCGCCGCCCGGCATCGTCCACGCCACGCGGCGGCCCTCGGTCCAGCGCGCGAGCAGCAACCGCCCGTCGTCATCGGTGACGACCGCGTACGCCGCGACACGCAGGTCCATGGATCACACACTATCCGTCGACGACGATGGGCGATGACAGCGCGTCAGACCACTCGCACACCGGCCACGTACGTGGACTTCACCTGCGTCGCGGCGAGCTCTTCGGAGGACACCGTGACCGGGTCGCGATCCACCACGATGAAGTCCGCGAAGAGGCCGGGGGCGAGGGCACCCACCTCGTGCTCGCTGAAGAGCTGCCAGGCCGCGTTCACCGTGTGCGCGAGGAGCGCCTGATCCCTGGTGACCGGTGTGCCGCCGGGCATGCGATATCCGTTGCGGGTGGTGCGGGTCTCGGCGACTGCCATGTTGCGGAAGGGCTCGTCGGGGGTGACCCACCCGTCGTTGTGGAACGTCACGCGGTGGCCGGCCGCGAACGCGGCGCCGGCATCCGCCCATGCGCCCCCGTGTTCCGGACCGAAGAGGTCATCGACGAGCACCTCGCCCCAGTACGTGATGTGGTCGACGAACAGGCTGACCGTGACTCCCAGAGACGCCGCGCGCTCGAACTGCGCTGGCGTCATGGCGCCGCAGTGCTCCAGCCGGAACCGATGATCGGTGAGTCCGTGCCGCGCGATGATCTGCGCGTAGACGTCGAGGGTCGCATCGATCGCGCGGTCCCCGTGCGCGTGACAGGCCAGCTGCCAGCCCGCGGCGGCATAGGGCTCGGCGATGGCCGAGAGCTCGTCCGAGGTGTAGTTCGCCCGCCCGATGTGGTGGGGCTCGAGTCCGAGCGCACGGGTCGCCGGGGTGTCGAGATAGGGGAAGGACGTGGCGATGTTGCCGACCCACGGAGAGCCGTCCGACCACGTCTTCACGCCCGTCTGGCGGAAGAACGCATCGCCGCCGCCTCGTGAGGAGGGCATCCCACCCGGACGGGACATCTCGTACCACCGCAGGCGCACCGGCATCGCACCCTTCGCGCGCAGGGCGTCGATGAGCGGATCGAGTCCTCGATTCCACGACAGGTCGGACACGGTGGTGATGCCGCGCGCGGCCAGATCGCGCAGGTGCGCAGGAAGGATGCGGGGGAGATGCTCCTGCGCCGTGGCGAGCATCGGGGCGACGACCATCTCGACCGCAGCCGCCTCGAGCGCGACGCCGGTGAGCTCCCCCTCGGCATCACGACCGAACGAGGCGCCGACCGGATCGGGTGTGGTGCGGTCGATGCCCGCAGCGAGCGCGGCGGCGGTGTTGAAGTAGACCGAGTGCCCGGAGTTGTGGATCACGACGAGAGGAACACGGCCGGCGAGGTCGTCGAGGAAGCGGATGTCGGGGTCGGGGAGTCCGCGCTGCAGCAGCGAGTCCCATCCGTTCGCGAAGACAGGTTCCCCGTCGGCCTCCGCGACCGCCGTGCGCAGAGCTGCGAGGACATCCTCGGCCTGGGGCACGACCACGGGGCGGAGGTCGATGACCAGATCGGACAGAAGGATCGCGGCGAACCCGGGATGCCCGTGCGGCTCGATCAGCCCCGGCATGACCCATCCGTCGAGTGCGACCATCTCGGCGTCGGGGTAGGTGCGGCGAATCTCCTCCGCCGAACCCACGGCCACGATCGTGGCGTCGTCGACCGCCATGGCTTCGACTTCGATGTCTGTGCTCGGCGCGAACGGGCGGATGCGGCCGGTGAAGACTGTCGTCATGGCGTCAGTCTGGCACTCGGGTGCGGCGCGGCGAGGGATCGATCAGGAATCGAGAAGCGCATCCGTGTCCTTCCTCCGTAGTGTGAGCACCACACCGGCAGCACATCGAGAGGACCGATCATGGCCGAGAACGAGAAGAACTTCAGCGCCGAGGAACGCGAGGCTATGCAGGCTGCCGCGAAGGAGGCCCGCACACGGCGTTCCCGGGCGAAGAAGTCACCGGAAGAGCTGCGGGCAGCGGGGGAGGCCGACCTCAAGGAGGCCATCGAGAAGCTCACTCCCGAAGACCAGGCTCTGTCGAACAAGCTGCACGCTCTCGTCTCCGAGGTCGCCCCCGAGCTCGTCCCTCGCACGTACTACGGGATGCCGGCGTGGGGTCGCGACGGGAAGGTGCTCTGCTTCTTCCAGCCGGCGAGCAAGTTCAAGGTGCGCTACGGCACCTTCGGCTTCGAGCCGATCTCGAACCTCGACGACGGCACCGTCTGGCCTACCGCGTATGCGGTGACCGATCTCACGGAGGCAGACCTCGCTTTCCTGGCCGAGCGCATCCGTGTCGCGATCAGCTGACGCGCAGTAGCGTGGAGCGCGTGAGCACACTGCCCTTCCCCGCCGCCGTCTACGCCGCCCGCCTCGCCCGTGCCGCCTCCCTCGCCGCCGAGGCCGGGCTCGACGCCATCATCGTGGGACCGGGCCCCGATCTGCAGTATCTGGTCGGCGTCGAGGGCGACACGATCGAGCGACTCACAGCTCTGGTGCTCGGACCCGGCGTCACCCCGACGGTCGTGGTGCCGAGGATGGAGCTGGCGAAGGTGCGCACCACCGCGGTGGGCGAGCTCGGACTCGCCATCGCCGACTGGGTCGATGGTGAAGACCCGTATGCACTGGTCACCGCAGCCGTGGGCACCGCATCGCGGGTGGGTGTCTCCGATGCCCTTCCCGCCCTGCACGTCATCCCGATCGGCGAACGACTGGGCGTGCGCCTCGAGCTCGCGACTCCGGCGCTGCGGGAGGGGCGGATGATCAAGGACGCCGAGGAGATCACGGAACTGCGTCGAGCAGGCGACGCCATCGACGCGGTGCACCGCCGCGTGCACGAGTGGCTGCGGGCAGGACGCACCGAGCGCCAGGTGGCCGCCGACATCGCCGAAGCCATCGTCGCCGAGGGCCACCGCACGGTCGAGTTCGTGATCGTCGGGTCGGGTCCGAACGGCGCCGACCCGCATCATGAGGTCTCGGACCGGGTGATCGAGAACGGCGATGTGGTCGTGGTCGACATCGGCGGCGCGGTGCCGAGCGGCTACAACTCCGACAGCACCAGGATCTACGCCGTCGGCGCCCCCGACCCCGTAGCGGCTGAGCGCATCGCGGTTCTCGTGCGGGCGCAGCAGGCGGCCGTGGATGCCGTGCGTCCAGGAATCACCGCAGCCGAGGTCGATGGCGCAGCGCGAAGCGTGCTCGCCGAGGCGGGACTGGGTGAGGCCTTCCTGCACCGCACGGGGCACGGCATCGGCGTCTCGGTGCATGAGGAGCCCTACATCGCCCCGGGCAACGATCTGGTGCTGCGCGAGGGCATGGCGTTCAGCATCGAGCCCGGCATCTACTTCGCCGGCGAATGGGGTGCCCGCATCGAGGACATCGTCGTGGTCACAGCCGACGGGGGAGAGCGGTTGAACATCGCGCCGCACGAGCTCACCTCGGTGATCTGAGCCTCGCTCGATCAGCCTGAGAGGCCGCCCTCCCCGATCACGGGGAGGGCGGCCTCTTCTCGCAAGGGGTCAGGACTCCATGCGGCGCCGACGGGTCACGAGCACACCCCCGGTCACCACGAGCAGGAACAGGATCGCGATCACCGCGGCCGGAACCGCACCACCGGTGCCGGCGAGACCGCCACCTGCGCCAGTCGCGGCCGTGACAGTGAGGTCTCCTTGTGCTGTCAGTCCTGTGCGTGCTCCCACGGCGATCAGCGTGTGGTCACCGACCTCCGCCTTTGCCGGGATCGTCACCTCCACGCGGAACGCACCGTTCGCGTCGGCGACGACCTCAGCCAGGTGGAGGGGCTCGGAGTGGAGCGTGAGCGAGATGGTCTCTCCGGAGCCGAATCCCCGCCCCGTCACCTGCACGGTGCCGCCTTGCGCCACCGTGCTCGCTCCGATCACGAGCTCCGCCTGCAGCACCGGGGTGTCGCGCGCGTCGATCGTGAGCGGTGACGACTCCGAGCCACGGTAGGCCGTCTCGTCGGACGGGATGAAGCGCGCCACGTAGGTGTGCACGCCCGAGGTCGCAATGGTGACATCGGCAGTGGCCGTACCGCCGGTGACCTCGGCCGAGCCCACGACATCGTCCCCCTCGAAGAAGTCGACCTTGCCGGCGGCACCCGCAGGCTTCACCGTCGCCACCAGGGGGATCGACTCGCCGGCAACCGGATCGTCGGCCCCGGCCGCGAGCGCCACCGAGGTCTTGCGCGGGGCCTGCGGATCGGCAGCGACCAGAACAGAGGCACGAGCCTCGACCTGAGAGACCTCGCCGAGCGCGATCACCGGGTGGGAACCATCGATCGCATCGACCGGCACCATCAGGTCGGCATCGAGACGACCGCTCTCGTCGGCCGATGTCTGTACCGGAGTCTCATCGTCGATGCGGATAGAGACGTTCTCCTTCGGCGCGAAGCCCGTTCCGGTGATCGTCACGGTGTCGCCCGGCGTCGCCGTGGGAGTCACCTGGATCTCGGGTGTGTACTCGGGCTCGGGATCGACGACCGCGATCTCGAGTTGCGCCCCAGCCGACCGCACCCCGTCGTCCGCCGTCACCGTCACCGCATAGGCGCCGGCGACGGAGTAGGTGTGGGTGCCGGTGACGGCGCCGTCCACGATCGACACCGGCGCGACGGGTGAGCCGTCTCCCCAGTTCACGACCGCCGAGGTCTCACCCTGTCCGCCCGCGATGACGGCGAGGGACGCCTCGAACTCCTCGCCCGCGATCTGCTCTCCCACAGCGCCAGCCGTGACGCTCAACGGCTCCATGGCCGCACGCTCGCCATCGGAGGCGATCGCGAAGATGTGCACGCGTCCATCGTTGAGCGAGCCGGCCTCCTTCGGCATCGTGAGCGACTCGACGACCTTGGCGACACCGTCCTCGTCCACCGCGAGATCGATCGGAGCCGTGGCATAGATGGCGGTGTTCTTGACCGACCCCTCAGCACCGGTTCCCGAGAGGCGTCCCTCCGAGACGGCGAGCACGGTATTGCTCTTGTACGGATTCCCTGATGCACCGACCCAGTCGCCGAGGCTGATCGTCACCTGTTGCGTCGAGCCGTCGGTGAAGTGCAGCGTCGCGATGGAGTCGCGATTGCTCTCGGTGGCCGTTCCGATGAACGCGATCTGCTTCGCGCCGCTACCGAACGACACCTTGACCGTCTGTCCTTCACCTGTGATGTTGTCGGGAGCCCCCGCCGGGATCGCCGGGAGGTCGTAGGTCAGCGTCGTCCCGGGGACCGTGAGGGTCTGACCCTGCACGAACCCGTCGGCGTTGATCTTGTCGCGGAAGTAGCCGTGGCCCTGTGAATCGCAGTTCGCAGCCGTGACACCGAGGTCGCCGATGCAGACGTTGTTGAAGGCGCCGTTCAGCGTCTCGTCTCGGAACACGGTGACCGTCGCGGTGGTCTGAGCCACCGCACCTGCCGAGTCCCGCACCGTGACGGCGGCCGAGTAAGTGCCCGGCACCGTGAAGGTGTGCGGCGCACTCACCTTCCATCCGCCGAGGTCGTCGCGCATCAGCTTCACCTCATCCACCGGAGCGCCATCACCGTAGTCGACGGTGACGGTGTAGCCGGAGGCCTCGGTCTCCGTCCCGACCACGGTCGCGAGCGGGCCGGAGAACTCGCGGTCGACCGCCACACGCTGCGGCGCACCGGGCGCGATCGACAATCCGTCTGCCGCCGAGGCGGAGGCGAAGAGCTCGATCTCCGACAGTGCCAGCGTCGCCGCATCCGTCTTCAACGTCACTCTCACGCTCGTGTAGCCATCCTGGTTCGCGGCCGTGAAGGGGCGCGTCTGCGAGTCCCACGTGAACGACTCACCGGAGCGACTGTCCAGCTCGGTCCACGTGCTGCCGTCGAGCGAACCCTCCAGCTTCCAGCTGGACGGGGCATTCGTCTTCGCCGCGCTGGTGAGCGTGTACTGACCGATGGAGACGGGTCCGGACTGCGAGGTCCAGACGAGCTCGGCGGTGTCGCCCGAGAACGAGACCTTCGAGTTCATGCTGTCGTCGGCCAGAGCACCGACGGGGGTGCCGTCAGTCGCCGCCAGAACTCCGCGGCCGACCTTCGTCGCATCCACCAGCGTGGTGGGCACGTCGAGCTTCTCGTCGAGGTCCTTGGCGCCCCAGGTCGAAGGCGTCGCGCTCATGGTGAAGTCGAGCGTGCCGCCGTCGCGCACCAGGTCGCCGTCGAACGTCGTCTCGGTGATCGCCGTGCCATTGATGCTGGCGCCTGCGACGTACTTGTCGCCCGCGGATGCTCCGGGAGCGTTGATCACCAGTTCCTTGTCACCGATCGAGAGCGTCGCACTGTCGAAGAGCGGTGAGCCGATGGTGTAGTCGCCGGAGCCGACCTCGAGCGGGTAGAAGCCCAGCGCCGAGAACACGTACCAGGCCGAGAACTCGCCGTTGTCCTCGTCGCCCGGATACCCCTGGCCGATGTCGGAACCCACGAAGAGACGGTCCTGGATGTCGCGGATCAGCTCCTGCGCCCCCGACGGGTCACCGGCTTCGGCGAGCACGTAGGGGATGTGATGTGCGATCTGGTTCGACATGCCGAGCATCCCGAGTCGCACGTCGCGCGCTTCCCTCGCCTCGTGGATGCCGGAGTAGTCGGCCTTCTCTCGCGTGGTGAGGAAGTCGTGCATCACGTCGACGAGTCCCTGGCGCCCGCCGTAGAGGGCGGCCAGGCCGTCCACGTCGTGCGGAGCATGGAACCCGAAGGTCCAGGCGCTCGCCTCCGTGAAGGCACCGCCCCAGGCCTTCTTGTCGAAGTCGGCGCCCGAGGTCCAGGTGCCGTCGGCATTGCGGGAGGTGAACGTGCCCGCCTCGGGGTTGTACATCTCGACGTAGTGCTCGGCGCGCGCCTCGAAGTACGTGGCTTCCTCCTCGAGCTGCGCCACGCGATCGGCCGGGGTGTTCGGGTCCTCGGAGAGGGCCTTCGCCATCTCCGAGATCCCGAAGTCGTTGATGTAGCCCTCGAGACCCCACGATGCGCTCTCGTGCGTCGTCTCCTCGGTGTACCCGAGGAAGATCGACTGGCCGAGGCCCTTGCGGCCGACGGCGTTGGATGCCGGGAGCACCGTGGCGTTCTTGACCGCGGCGTCGTACGCCTCGAGTGCCGTATCGGTGCTGAGGGCGCCGGCGAGATACGCTTCCGCGAAGGCGACGTCGGAGCTCGTGCCGGTCATGAGATCCGCATAGCCGGGGGAGGACCATCGGGCGACCCAGCCGCCGTCGCGATACTGCTGCACGAAGCCGTCGACGAGCTCCTCTGTCACCTCGGGGTAGAGCAACGAGTACAGCGGCCACGCGGTTCGATAGGTATCCCAGAAGCCGTTGTTCACATAGACCTTGCCGTCGACGATCTTGGCGTTGGTCTGGGTGTCGCTGGCCTGCCCGGTCGTCGCCGACACAGGGCTCGCGTACTTGAAGACGGGGTCTGTCTCGGTACCCGTGTTCTCGAACTGCGAGTTCGGGTACAGATTCAGTCGGTAGAGACTCGAGTAGAGGGTGACGAGCTGGGTGTCGCTGGCCCCCTTGACGTCATGCACGACGGAGAGTCGCTCGTTCCACGCATCCTTGACGGCGGCATGCGCCTCATCGAAGGAGACGCCTTCGACCTCGAAGCCGTGGTTCTTCTCGGCCTGTTCCTGCGAGATGAACGACGACGACAGCCGCAGCTCGACCGTGCGGTCGCTGGTCGTATCGAATGCCGCATAGCGCGCGGTGGCGTTGCGGTTACCCACCGTGGTGGGTCCCGCCGCGGACGGGGCGCGGTCGAACGTGCCGTAGACGAACATACGCGTGCGCCCCGGCCACCCGGATCCGCCGTCGACCCAGCCGCTGACCGTGTCGCCCGAGATCGTCAGCTTCGACGAGTCGACGAGCTGGTCGATCAGGATCGAGCTCGCATCACCTGCGAACTCGAACCGATAGATCGCGCCATGATCGGTGGCTGTCACCGCAGTGCGGATGCCGTTGTCGAACGTGACGTCGTAGATGTCGGGGCGCGCGATCTCGTTCTCGTGCGAGAACGTGAGCCTGCGGTCGTTCAGATTCGAGGTGGGATTGGCGTTCGCGGCGGGAAGAACGGCGATCTGGTTGCGATCTCCCATCCAGATGCTGGGCTGGTGGGAGAAGCCGATGCCGTTGAGACCGGTCCTGTTCTGCGCATTGTTCGCGCGCTGGTACTGGTAGATCGTCCCGACGTTGTCGGCGTTGGTCATCGGTGTGATGAAGTTGAATCCGTTGGGCCAGGCGGTGGCAGGCAGGTTGTTCCCGCGCGAGAAGCCGCCGGTCGAGTTCGTGCCCCGACGGGTGTCCACATAGGAGACGAAGCCGTCCGAGGTGTCCCGTGCGGCGGCGACACCGATCTCGATGTCGTCGAGCCAGCCCGTGAAGGAGGTCGCTCCGGTGGGCACCTCGATGCCCTTCACGTCGGATCCCGGGTGGTCGTAGGTGAACAGGATGTCGTCGATCGTGCGCCCCTCGAACGAGCCGAGGTCGACGGTCACCTTGTTCCACTGGTTCGGCCAGAGCGCGTTCGAGAGTCCCTGCTGGCGCGCATCCGTGCCGTATCCATAGGTGTCGACGGCACCACTCGCCGAGAGCGTCGTACCGTCGTCGAACGCGAGGTCGACAGCGACGAACGTCGCAGCATAGGTCTGCTCACCGTCGAGCACAGGGAACACGAGGTAGGAGAGCTCGCTGTCCGCAGCCACGTCGATGTCGACGTCGCTGTACAGGGTGCTGGTCGACGAGGCGGGCCCGTCGGCCAGATGGCGGCCGGAGTACTGCACGGCCTTGGTACCGGTGAAACCGACGCCGGTCTTCGCGGTGTCGGATGCCGTGGGGCCGTTGCCGATGGCGAGGCGCAGATCCTGCGCGACAGGAACGCCGTCGGTCGCCGTGAGGGGCTCGAAGTCGGCGAGCTGAACGAGTCCCGTCGTGGCGACGCGGGTCTCGAGGACCTCGAGCCGGTAGTACTGATATGCGGCGCTCGGAGCGGCGAGGTCGAAAGTGCGGGTCTGGCCGCGACCGGTGAACATCTCGTCCGTGCGCTCGTCGACGGTGGTCCAGTCGGTGCCATTGTCGGATCCCTGCACCCGGAAGTTCTTGGGGTCGCGCTCGGAGGCATCAGCGCCCGACGTGAGCGTGTAACGGAGCAGGGGTTGCGCAGCCGTGAGCTGGTACCGGATCCAGCCCGTGCGTGCAAAGGCGAGCCACTTGGTCGACGCGTTCGCGTCGGCGGCGAACGTCGCGGGCTCGTTGGGAGGATTCTCGGCCGACGCGGTCACACCGTTCGGCGCGATGCTCGGCAGCATGCTGCCCGGCACGAACCGACTGCCGGTCACATTGACGGGCTGACCTGTTCCCGTGAGCACGGGGACGGCATCGGCAGACTCGAATGACGATGAGAAAGCGCCTCCTGCGGCGGCTGCCGCCGGCATGGGCGTCAGCATCGCGAGGGTCACCGTCAGGGCTGCGCATGCAGCGATCCAGCCGCGGCTCAGGGGTCGTTCTCTTCTCGGACGGGCAACCGTCATGATGTGCTCCTCAAACTCCACCACTGTGTGTCGTTCGCCTGTCGCAGATGCCGGGTGAGCCTGCGCGGGGCGGTATGACATCGCTGTCATATGATGAGGAACCTATCACAGCGGTCGCGGCGTGGGGAAGGTGCATCTCCTGTCTCCGCACGCGTCATAATGAGCAGATCGCTCGAAGCGCGGCAAGGAAGACGATGAGACCAGAAGACGACGGCGTTGCCCCTCGCCCCACGCTCGCGCAGGTCGCCGCCCGTGCCGGGGTGAGTCTGAAGACGGCTTCGCGTGCGCTCGGCGGGGAGTCGTATGTGAGTGAGAAGACCCTCAACAGCGTGCTCGCAGCGGCCGCAGATCTCGATTACCAGCGCAACGCCGCCGCCAGCCTCCTGGCCAGTGGACGCCTCGCCGACTCTATCGGTCTCATCACCGGCGACTTCACGAACCCTTTCTACTCGGCACTCGCACAAGCCGTCGAAGACGAGATCCGACCACGGGGCATGCACCTGTCCGTGGCGAACTCGCGCGAATCCCCGGAGCAGGAGAAGCGCGTGGCGCTCGACCTCGCCGATCGTCAGACGAAGGCCGTCATCACCGTGTCGTCGATGGTCGACCACAGCGACTACGCGCAGTTGCAGGCTCGCGGCATCCCGGTCGTCTTCGTCGACCGTCCGGCTGAGAACGTCGCCGCCGACTCCGTCGTCTTCGACAATCGCGAAGGCGGTCGGCTGGTCGCACGGCACCTCATCGAGCGCGGCCACCGGCGCATCGCGTTCATCGGCGACTACGCCTGGCTCCCCACCTACCGTCAGCGCCTCGCGGGTATGGGCGATGTCCTCGACGACTCCGACGTCCAGTGGCGCGAGTTCCTCCGAACCGACGCGCACGACGTCGCCTCATCCCGCGCGAGCGTGCGCGAGCTGCGCTCTCTCGACAACCCGCCCACCGCGATCGTCGCGGGCAACAACCGGGTGCTGCTCGGCGTCATGGAGGAGATCGCTGAGAGTGACGCACCACCTGCCGTGATCGGCTTCGACGATCCGGAATGGGCTCGAGTGCTCGGCATCAGCGTCGTGTCCGGCGAGGTCGACGAGCTCGGCCGGATCGCCGCCCGCCTCGCCGTCACGCGCCTCGCCGATCGCACACGCGAGCCCGAGAGCGTGGTCGTGCCCATGCGTCTGATCCCTCGACGGTCCACCGACCCGCGCTGACCGCCGCTCCCTACCGCGATAACATCGGGCCATGCGCCGCCGCCGCAAGGTCTCTTCCGCCAATGTGTCGCCGGCGACCCGTGCACGCTATGCCAAGCGCCGACAGAATCGGCTCGCGCGCGTCGACAACGACCTCACCGACGAGCAGTGGTACGACCTCATGGAGGCCTGGGGCGGATGCGCCTACTGCGGCGGCGAAGGCGCCGCTCTGCAGCGCGACTGCATCCAGCCCGTGTCGCGCGGCGGCCGCTACACGCTCCAGAACGTGGTCCCGGCGTGCGCCTCCTGCAATGCGAGCAAGCACAACGACGAGGTCACCGCCTGGCTGCGTCGCAAGAAGCTCGATGAGCGCACCTTCCTCGTGCGGCACGCCACGATCCTGCAGGCACTGCGTCCTGTCGAATGACGTCTCCGCCCACACTCGCTACTCTCGACTCATGACGACGATCGCGCCGATCACTGCCGACGACCGCGCCGAATGGGACGCCCTGTGGAGGGGATACCTGGCCTTCTACGAGACCGACCTGGATGACGCGACCACCGCGGCGACCTTCCGAAGGCTCGTCGACCCCGGGTCTGGCATCCGCGGAGCGATCGCGCGCGACGACCGCGGCGCCGCGGTCGGCATCGTGCACTGGCTGACACACCAGGGAACGTGGACGATGACGGACTACTGCTACCTCGAGGACCTCTTCGTCGCTCCCGGGGTTCGTGGCGGCGGAGTCGGCCGGGCACTGATCGCTCACGTACGTGCCTGGGCCGAGCAGCACGGCTCAGCGAAGCTCTACTGGCTCACGGCGGAATCAAACACCACCGCCCGCGGCCTCTACGATCGCGTCGCCTCCCGGTCGGGGATGATCCACTACGAGATCGATCTCGACTGACAGCGCAGGAAAAGAAGAAGCCCCCGGCAGGTGCCGGGGGCTTCTCGATCCTGTGGAGCCTAGGAGATTCGAACTCCTGACATCCTGCTTGCAAAGCAGGCGCTCTACCAACTGAGCTAAGGCCCCGTAAGGGATTTTCTTGAGTTAAGGAGTGGGGCTACCAGGACTTGAACCTGGGACCTCTTCATTATCAGTGAAGCGCTCTAACCGCCTGAGCTATAGCCCCGTCAACCTCCAAGACTTTACCGGAGAAACACGGAAAATCCGAATCGAGGGGGAGCACCCGGGAGTGTCTTCCCCCTCGACCGTGTTCAGCGGCCCGGTCTGATGGTCGCGGTACCCGCCGAGAGCGAGACGTCGATGCTCCTGCGCGAGCTCGATGCCTCCTCGATCTCGGCGTTCAACGTGCCGGCACTGATGTCCTGAGTGATCGCGTACTCGACGTCGGGAACCGTCAGATCCAGGGTCCCTGCGCTCACGTCGACTGCCGTCTGCGTCGGAGGGGTCCCCGTCAGCTCCACCGTGAGATCACCCGCGGAGACACCCAGATCGGCCATGATGACGCCGTCCAGGAGGATGTCGGCGCGACCCGCACTCATCTGCACGTCGAGTTCCTTCGCGGCTCCCTCGACATCGAGCGCACCGGCGCTCACGCTCACATCGAGCACTCCGAAGTCGCCGACCACGTCGAGGCTGCCGGCATCGAGGTTCAGGTCGGCATCGAGTCGCGCGTCACGCAGGCTCTCGGGGAGGGTGAGCACCGCGATCTCCTCGTCGCCGAACCAGCCGCCGATCCACCAGCCGAACACCCCCTGGGGGCTCCGCACGACCAGCTCATCGCCGTCGCGTTCGAACGTCCACGGCGTACCGCGGCCGTTCGTGATGGCGAGCGTCGCCTCGTCGACATCGCCGAACTCGACCCGCATGCTGCTCGCGTCGGCGGACACGTCGACGCTCTCGAGTCCGTCGACCTCCACGCTCTGCACGGAATCAGGACGGCTCGAGGAGACGATGGTCCCGGCCGCCGCGGCTGCTGCCGTTCCCCCGGCCCCGAGCAGGGCGAGCCCGCCGACGACCGCGGTCACGACCATGACCGCGGTGGCCCCCGACGATCGTCCACCGCCGGAAGGAGGAGGAGGCGTCGGAGCGGACGGCGATGCCGGCGCCTGGGGAGGGGATGCGGGCGGAGGGGTGAGCGGGGTGTGCTCGCCCTGGGTGCCGTTGTTGTCGGTGGTCATCGTGCCACTCCTGTCTGGCCGGTCGGCGGCGTCGGGCCACCGGTGTTCTCGATGTGGGCGAGGGCGGCGAGCACGCGGCGGTTTCCCGACTCGTCCTGCTCGAAGCCCAGCTTCTGAAAGATGGAGGTGATGTGCTTCTCGACACTGGCCTCCGAGAGGAACAGGATCCCGGCGATCGCCTGGTTCGACTTCCCCTCCGCGATCAGAGCGAGCACGGTGCGTTCGCGCTCGGTGAGCCGCAGCATCCGGTCGTCCCGGTTGCGACGGGTCAGCAGCTGCGCGACGACCTCGGGGTCGAGCACGGTGGCCCCCTCGGAGATCCGCTGCACGGAGGCGAGGAACTCGGAGACATCGGCGACGCGGTCCTTGAGCAAGTAGCCCAGCGGACCCCCCTGCGCTGCGATCAGATCCGAGGCGTACCGCTCCTCGACGTACTGCGAGAGCACGAGGATCGCGAGCGTCGGATGCGTCGAGCGCAGACCGAGCGCGGCACGGATGCCCTCGTCGGTGAATGTCGGCGGAAGGCGTACGTCCAGGATGCACAGGTCGGGCGTCGTGGTGGCGACGGCCTGGTCGAGACCTTCGATGTCGGGGAGGGCCGAGACCACGTCGTGGCCGGCGTCTTCGAGAAGACGGACCAGACCTTCTCGAAGCAGGACCGAGTCCTCGCAGATCAGGATGCGCATGGGACGTTCACCTCCAGACTGGTCGGTCCGCCCTGCGGACTGTCGAGGCGGAAGGTTCCTCCCGCGGCGAGGATGCGGTTGGCGATCCCGTCGAGTCCGCCTCCCGGCTGCACCTGCGCGCCACCGATGCCGTTGTCCTCCACGCGCGCCCAGAGGGTGTTGCCCTCGCGGAGCCGCACGATCACCCGCGCTTCACTGGCCCGCGAGTGCTTCGCCGCATTGGTCAGGGATTCGGCGATGGAGAAATACACGGCGGCCTCGGCCTCGCGACTGCAGCGACCCTCCATGCGCACATCGAGGTGCACGGGGATGTGCGAGCGTCCGGCGAGTGCCGACAGAGCAGCGTCGAGACCGCGGTCGTCAAGCACCGAAGCGTGGATGCCGCGGGCCAGCTGACGCAGCTCGGTGATGGCTGCCTTGGTGGAGGTGTGGGCCTCGTTGATCAGTTCCTTCGCGGCGTCGGGATCGCTATCGATCTTCTGCTGCGCGAGTCCGAGGGTCATGCCGACCGAGACCAGTCGGGGCTGAACGCCGTCATGCAGGTCGCGCTCGATGCGGGTGCGCTCCACGTCGGCGGCCCGCACGGCGCCTTCCCGCTGCGCCGTGGAGGTACGCACGCGTTCGGTGAGCTCGGTCTCCTTGCTGCGGATCACGATCGCGAGCGACAGGGTGCGATGCAGCATGGCCAGCCCGATCATGCCGACGACGCACGCCGCGATGCCGAGGATGCCGACCAGGGGAGCCCAGGCGACGGGGATGCCTCCGCCGCCGAACGGCCCCATGACGGAGTCTGCCGCGGTGAGGGGAGCGAACGAGATGATGATCGACCACACCAGGCCCCAGAACAGACGGAGGACGACCCAGCCGAGCAGTGCGGAGATGGCGAAGTTGGCGATCGCACGCCACATGCGCCCGTCGATCGCCTGACGTCCGAGCGCACGCAACCAGCCGACGAACCCGGGGCGGTCGCGCGGCTGCAGGCGCAGCGGAGCGATCGGCGTGCGGTACAGCGTGCCGACGCGCGCGACCTCGAACCAGCCGAGTCCGTACAACGCGTAGACCAGTCCCACCAGCAGGACGAGGCCGATGCCCGCGGCGAAGAGGAGGCCGAGGCCGGTGCCGAGGAGCCCGCCGAGCATGCTGAAGATGGCACCGCCGAGGATGCCGACGCCTGCCAGGTGCAGGATCGTGAGGAAGATGCGCAACGGCGGCTTCACCGCCGTTGCGGGAGCCGGGGTCGCAGTCTGAGTGGTCATGATTCCAAGGTACGGCGGGCCGGGTGAGCACGACACCGAGTCAACCGGACACTCCGATTCGGGTTTTCCGTAACATGCCCGCTCGTCTCTTCCTGCTTCGTTGACACTCTTCAGCAGTACAGTTAGATAACAAAAGAGGACAAGTCTTTTGTTTTGTCATGCTTTGAACAGGAGGACATCGACTCATGCCGCTACGTCATCCGGCTCCAGATCTTGTTGAACTTCAGTCACGTGTGCTCAACAAGGACGCCGATAGTGTGCGTGGGCTCCTGTTCACCCCTCCACTGGACGACTCGCGCTACCTCCACTGGGAGCAGTTGATCCGCCGGACTCCGCCAGACGGCCTCACTCATGATGAGTGGTGGTTTCGGCTCAAGCTCCAGCGCAGTGCCCAGATGCGAACGGTGCCGTTGCGAGCAAAGGACGGATCGTCCTTCACCTTCGCGATGACCGACGAAGTTCTGCAACTCACCGAGGAGATCGGACGCAGAGCCGGAGGCAGCGTAGCCGGGGGCGGCACTGCCATGACCCCGGGCGGCCGCGATCAGTTCATTGTTCGATCTCTCGTTGAAGAAGCGATCACATCGAGTCAACTTGAAGGCGCTTCTACGACCCGGCGGGTCGCCGTGGAGCTCCTGAGCACTGGACGAGACCCGCGGACTAAGTCCGAACGAATGATCCTCAACAACTACCGCGCTATGCGCCAGGTCACCGAGCTCTCGAGTGACCCGCTCACGCCCGGGTGGATTCTTGAACTGCACCGAATCCTTACCGAAGGAACCCTGAGCGACCCCGCAGATGCCGGACGCATCGAAACTCCTGAGCACGAGCGAGTAAGCGTTTGGGCAGAGGAGGTCCAAGTTCACATACCACCTCCGGCAGAGGAGCTTCCCGATCGCCTAGGAGAGCTCAGCGCCTTCGCGAACGGCTCGTCGTCCGAATCGCCCTACATCCCTCCCATTGTCCGCGCGATCATCACCCACTTCATGTTCGGGTATGACCACTACTTTGCTGATGGAAATGGCAGGATCGCCCGAACGTCCTTCTACTGGTCGATGCTTCACAACGGGTACTGGCTGGCCGAGTACCTTGCGATATCAAAGATCCTCCGTGCCGCTCCCGGAAAGTATGGCGACAGCTACCAATACACCGAAGATGACGGCAATGACCTCACGTACTTCATCCTCCACCAGCTCCACGTGATCGCACGGGCTCTCGACGAGCTCGACCTCTACATCGAAGGCCGCCAGCGTGAATCGCAGCGGGTGCAGTCCGCGCTTCGCAGCGCTGTCCGGGACTTCAATATGCGTCAGACTCAAATCCTCGAATGGCTCACGCGAGAATCTCCTTCAGGAATCACTGCGATCGAGATCGCCAACCGCTATCGAGTTTCCACCCAAACGGCTAGGAACGATCTCTCATACCTAGAGTCGTTCGGACTACTCACCCGCGGGGTGGCCAAACACCCGATCGTTTGGCACCCGACGAACGATCTATCGTCACGGCTTGCTCAGCTGGGAGATCAGGAGAGCTCATAAAGCCAAACGCATGTTCTTCTTTGGCTTTCTTGTCGCTTCGGAGTCGAACTGGGCACCCTCGTCACATCCCCATCGCCGATCTGCTTCACTGGGGGCATGACGACACACGAAGGGGAGCCGCACGGCGCCGGGCTCGGTCAGCGACTGAACTGGTTGCGCGCGGGGGTGCTGGGCGCGAACGACGGCATCGTCTCGGTCGCCTCGCTCGTGGTCGGAGTCGCCGGCGCGACGACCGACAACGCTGCACTCCTCACCGCGGGAATCGCCGGCCTCGTGGGTGGAGCCATCTCGATGGCGCTCGGCGAGTACGTCTCGGTGAGCAGCCAGCGCGACAGTGAGCGTGCCCTCATCGCGAAGGAGAGCGAAGAGCTGCGCACGATGCCCGCAGCGGAGCTCGACGAGCTCACTCAGCTCTACCGCGACCGTGGACTCTCCGATGAGACGGCGCGTCAGGTCGCGGAGGAGCTCACGGCGCACGACGCCCTGGCTGCGCACCTGGAGGTCGAGCTCGGCATCGACCAGGACGACCTGGTGAATCCGTGGCACGCGGCGATGTCGTCGGCGATCGCCTTCACTCTCGGCGCGCTGCTGCCCTTGCTGGCCATCCTGCTTCCGCCCCCGGAGTGGCGGGTCCCGGTCACGTTCGTGGCCGTCCTCCTGGCTCTGGCCGTGACGGGCACGCTGTCCGCGAAGATCGGAGGTTCGGCGCCGGTGCGCGCATCGATCCGACTGGTCATCGGCGGCGGGCTCGCCCTGGCCGCGACCTGGCTCATCGGCACCCTTCTCGGCACCACGGGCGTCGTCTAGCGACCACCGCGACGAGGAACGACGAAGGGCGGATGCCGCAGCATCCGCCCTTCGTCTGATCCGTTCCGAGGATCAGTTCGACATGAAGCCGACGAGCAGTCCGCCCGTCACCTTCACCGCGAGGTTGTAGATTCCGGCCACCACGGCGCCGAGCACCGTGAAGACGATCAGGTTCAGGATGGCGACCACAGCCGCGAAGGCCATCACCTGGGGAAGACCGACGACCTCGGAGAGAACAAAGGTGTTGTCGGTGATGCCGAGCAGGAAGCTCTCCGCCGTCGTCATGATCCCCGTCGCTTGGAACACCAGGAAGATGAGGAAGAACGACACCATCGTGACGACCGCGAGGGCGACCGCTCCGAGGAACGAGAGCTTCACGGCCGACCAGAAGTCCACGTAGACCAGTCGGAGGCGTACCTGCTTGCCACTGGTCTTGCGGGTCGACTTCTTCGCCAGCTTGTCGGCCACTGTGCTCATGCGTCTGTATCCTCGGGGGTCTGTGTCGTCTCGGGGGCCTGGGTCTCGGCATCCTCCGCTTCCGCCTCGTCTTCGGCGAGGCCACGCTCGCCGTTACGGGCGATGGCGAGGATGCGGTCGGCCTCCGTCGTACGGGCGAACACCACTCCCATGGTGTCTCTACCCTTGGCGGGGACCTCGGCCACGGCAGAGCGTACCACCTTGCCGCTGGAGAGAACCACCAAGACCTCGTCGTCCTCGGAGACGATCAGACCACCCGCGAGAGTGCCCCGATCGTCGTTGAGCTTGGCGACCTTGATGCCTGTTCCACCGCGTCCCTGCACGCGGTATTCCTCCACCGCGGTGCGCTTGGCATACCCGCCGTCGGTGACGACGAAGACGAACTTGCCGGGCGCTGCGACGGATGCCGAGAGCAGGCAGTCCTCGTCGATCTTGAACTTCATGCCCCGGACACCGGCCGTGGCACGACCCATCGGACGCAGTGCCTCGTCGGTCGCCTCGAAGCGCACCGACATGCCGCGACGGCTGATGAGGAGGATGTCGTCCTCGGCGTTCACCAGGAGCGCGCTGACGAGTTCGTCCTCCTCGTTCAGGCGGATCGCGATGACGCCGCCCTGGCGGTTGGTGTCGTACGCCTCGAGTCGCGTCTTCTTGACCAGACCCTCGCGCGTCGCCAGCACCAGGTAGTCCGCCACCTGGTAGTCGCGGATGTCGAGCACCTGCGCGATGTTCTCGTCCGGCTGCAGGGCGAGCAGGTTCGCGACGTGCATGCCCTTCGCATCGCGCCCGGCCTCGGGCACCTCGTAGGTCTTCGCACGGTAGACGCGACCCTTGTCGGTGAAGAACAGCAGCCAGTGGTGCGTGGTCGTCACGAAGAAGTGCTCGACGATGTCGTTCGCGCGCAGCTGCGCACCCTTGACGCCCTTGCCGCCGCGGTGCTGCGAACGGTAGTTGTCGCTGCGCGTGCGCTTGATGTAGCCCTCGCGGGTGACGGTGACGACCATCTCCTCCTCAGCGATGAGGTCTTCCATCGAGACATCACCGTCGAAGCCGTGCAGGATGTGCGTGCGACGCTCGTCTCCGAAGCGGTCGACGATACCGGTCAGCTCTTCGCGGATGATCGTGCGCTGACGACCCTCATCGGCCAGGATCGACTTGTAGTCGGTGATCTGGGCCTCGAGCTCGTTGGCCTGGTCGATGATCCGCTGACGCTCGAGAGCGGCGAGGCGGCGCAGCTGCATCTGCAGGATCGCGTCGGCCTGGATGTCGTCGATGTCGAGGAGCTTCTGGAGTCCCTCGTTCGCATCCGCGGTGGTCTGCGAACGACGGATCAGCGCGATGACCTCGTCGAGCGCGTCGAGCGCCTTGAGGTATCCGCGCAGGATGTGCATGCGCTTCTCGGCCTCGCGCAGACGGAACTCCGTGCGCCGGACGATCACATCGATCTGGTGCGAGATCCAGTGCGTGATGAAGCCGTCGATCGCGAGGGTGCGCGGCACACCGTCGACGATCGCGAGCATGTTCGCGCCGAAGTTCTCCTGCAGCTGGGTGTGCTTGTACAGGTTGTTCAGCACGACCTTCGCGACGGCGTCGCGCTTGAGCACGACGACCAGACGCTGTCCGGTGCGGTCGGAGGACTCGTCGCGGATGTCGGCGATACCGGTGATCTTGCCGTCGCGGGCGAGGTCGCCGATCTTCACGGCCACGTTGTCGGGGTTCACCTGGTAGGGCAGCTCGGTGATGACGAGGCAGGTACGACCCTGGATCTCCTCCACGTTGACGACCGCGCGCATCGTGATCGAGCCGCGACCGGTGCGGTACGCCTCGTGGATGCCCTTGTTCCCGAGAATCTGCGCGCCGGTCGGGAAGTCCGGTCCGGGAACACGCTGGATCAGACCTTCGAGCAGCTCCTCACGGGAGATGCCGGGGTTGTCGAGGGCCCAGAGGGCGGCGTCGGCCACCTCGCGCAGGTTGTGCGGCGGGATGTTGGTGGCCATGCCGACCGCGATGCCGACCGAGCCGTTGACGAGCAGGTTCGGGAACCGGGCCGGCAGGACCGTCGGCTCCTGCGTCTGGCCGTCGTAGTTGTCGGTGAAGTCGACGGTGTCTTCTTCGATGTCGCGCACCATCTCGAGCGCGAGCGGGGCCATCTTGGTCTCGGTGTACCGCGGGGCCGCGGCACCCATGTTGCCAGGCGAGCCGAAGTTGCCCTGGCCGAGGGCGAGCGGATACCGCAGCGACCACGGCTGCACCAGTCGCACGAGGGCGTCGTAGATCGCCGAGTCGCCGTGCGGGTGGTACTGGCCCATGACCTCGCCCACCACACGGGCGCACTTCGAGAACGACTTGTCGGGGCGGAACCCGCCGTCGTACATGCCGTAGATCACACGGCGGTGCACGGGCTTGAGCCCATCGCGCACATCGGGGAGCGCGCGCCCCACGATGACGGCCATCGCGTAGTCGAGGTAGCTGCGCTGCATCTCCGACTGCAGGTCGACCTGATCGATCTTGCCGTGATCGTGTTCCGGTTCGGTGCGTTCTTCGTCAGTCATGAATCAATCTCTCTGTCACACATCTGGTCTGAGCCCGCGGGCATCAGATGTCGAGGAAGCGGACGTCCTTGGCGTTGCGCTGGATGAAGCTGCGTCGGGACTCGACGTCCTCGCCCATCAGCACGCTGAAGATCTCGTCGGCCGCGGCGGCGTCCTCGATGGTGATCTGCTGCAGGGTGCGCGTGGTGTGATCCATCGTCGTCTCCCACAGCTCCTTCGGGTTCATCTCGCCGAGACCCTTGTAGCGCTGGATGCCGGCATCCTTCGGGATGCGCTTTCCGTTCTCGATGCCATGCTTGAGCAGGGCGTCGCGCTCGGCGTCGCTGAACACGTACTCGTGCGCGGAGTTCGACCACTTCAGGCGGTACAGCGGCGGCATCGCGAGGTACACGAAACCGGCCTCGATGAGTCCGCGCATGTAGCGGAAGAGCAGCGTGAGCAGCAGCGTGGTGATGTGCTGGCCGTCGACGTCGGCATCGGCCATCAGCACGATCTTGTGATACCGCGCCTTCTCGATGTCGAACTCTTCACCGATGCCCGTGCCGAAGGCCTGGATCATCGCCTGGACTTCCTTGTTGCCCAGGGCCTTGTCCAGACGCGCGCGCTCGACGTTGAGGATCTTCCCTCGCAGCGCCAGGATCGCCTGCGTGTGCGGGTCGCGACCCTGCACCGCGGAACCACCGGCCGAGTCACCCTCCACCAGGAAGATCTCGCTGATCGACGGGTCCTTGCTCGTGCAGTCCTTGAGCTTGTCGGGCATCGCCGCCGACTCGAACACGCTCTTGCGACGGGCGGTCTCTCGCGCCTTCCGCGCCGCGAGGCGGGCGGTCGCGGCGTCGATCGCCTTGCGGATGACGTTCTTCGCCTGGTTCGGGTTTCGCTCGAACCAGTCGCCGAGCTGATCGCCGACGACCTTCTGCACGAAGGCCTTGGCTTCGGTGTTGCCGAGCTTGGTCTTCGTCTGGCCCTCGAACTGCGGTTCTCCGAGCTTGATCGAGATGACCGCGGTCAGTCCCTCGCGCACGTCGTCGCCGGAGAGGTTGTCGTCCTTCTCCTTGAGGAGGTTGTTCGCGCGGGCGTACTTGTTGACCAGGGTGGTCAGTGCCGCGCGGAAGCCCTCTTCGTGGGTTCCACCCTCGTGGGTGTTGATCGTGTTGGCGTAGGTGAACACGTTCTCGGTATACGACGTGGTCCACTGCATCGCGACCTCGAGCGAGATCTTGCGCTCGGTGTCTTCCGACTCGAAAGCGATGATCTCGTCGTTGACGACTTCGGCGTGACGCACCTTGTTGAGGTACTCGACGTAGTCGACCAGGCCGCGCTCGTAGAAGAACACGTCTCCCGGCTGCTTGGTGACGGTCGAGCCGTCTTCCTCGACCTCGTAGGCGGAGGACTCGCGCTCATCTCGCAACTCGATGCGGAGGCCCTTGTTGAGGAAGGCCATCTGCTGGAACCGCGTGCGCAACGTGTCGTAGTCGAACTCGATGGTCTCGGTGAAGATCGAGGAGTCCGGCCAGAACGTGATGCTCGTCCCGGTCTCGTCCGTCGCCTCGCCCTTCTCGAGCTTCTGCTGCGGGATGCCGCCGTCGGCGAAACTGTGCCGCCAGACGAATCCCTTCTGCTTCACCTCGACGTCGAAGCGCGTCGACAGCGCGTTCACGACGGAGGATCCGACACCGTGCAGACCACCGGAGACGGCGTAGGCGCCGCCACCGAACTTTCCGCCGGCGTGCAGGATCGTGAGCACGACCTCGACCGTCGACTTGTTCGGGTCGGAGGAGTGCGGATCGACCGGGATGCCTCGACCGTTGTCGACGACGCGCACGCCGCCGTCGGCGAGCATCGTGACGAAGATCGTGTCGGCGTAGCCTGCCAGAGCCTCATCGACCGAGTTGTCGACGATCTCGTAGACCAGGTGGTGGAGTCCTCGAGGCCCGGTGGACCCGATGTACATACCGGGGCGCTTGCGCACAGCCTCGAGGCCTTCGAGGATCTGGATCGAATCCGCACCGTACTCACCAGGCTGCTTCGCCTTGGGTGCAATGGTGCCCTCGGTTGCGGGGGTTCCCCCGGTGTTCGATTCCGTCTCGTCAGCAGGGGATTCAGGCGTCATCAGAGGGCATTCTCCACATCGATATCACGAACTCCCATTCTAGCGGAGTTTCGTCGAGAAATGCCGCTCAACGGCCGTGTGTGGGCCTGTGAGCGTTTCGACCCCCTTGCGTGGTGCCCTACCCGTAGGTATCGCGCGGGCCCCGTCCTGGAACGGCTCTGGGACCCCATTTCCACGAGGGAACGTCCGGTCCGATGAAGCGAAGATTCTCGACCCCCGCGTCGGGATACCGTCGGCCGATCTCCGTGAGAATCGTGGCCCGCATGAACTGCAGGTTCTTCGCCCACGCGGTCGAGTCGCACTTCACGGTGAGCAGGCCGCGCTCCAGGGAGACGGGTTCGGAGTGCTTCGCTGTGTCGGCGCCGGCGAGATCGGCCCACTGACGGACGAGATCTTCCCGAGCGAGGGCGATCTGCCAGCCGGAGTCACGGCTCAGCTTGTCGAGCACCGCGCCGAGAGCACCAGGATCGCGCCCAGGAGTGAAGGGAGCGTTGTCATCGTCGTTGGCGATGCGCCGTTTGCGCTTCCAACTCTTGGAGCTCGGCTGCAGGCCGCGAAGGCGCAGGTACGTGCCGATCGTCTCGGGAACTTCGGCCGCGGGAGTCGAAGCCGCGTCAGTCATCCGCCGCCTCCCGTTCGTCGCTGATCGTTCCGGCGCTGATGCGCACCACGTGGGCATGCAGCACCTCGGGGATATCCTCCTCCACCGCCGCCGTCACCACCACCTGCTCGTAGCCGGCCGTGAGGGCCGCGAGTCGCTGACGCCGATCGGCGTCGAGCTCGGCGAAGACGTCGTCGAGGATGAGCACCGGGTCGCCTGCGGGGGATTCGCTGCGCAGCAGCTCGGCCGAGGCCAGCCGGAGGGCGAGGGCGACCGACCAGGACTCGCCGTGAGAGGCATAGCCTTTCACGGGGAGATCGCGAACACGCAGAACCAGGTCGTCCCGGTGCGGCCCGGTGAGGGTCAGCCCGCGATCGAGCTCGTTCGACCGCTTCGCTGCGAGCGACGCGCGGAAGAGATCGGCGATGCGGTGCGGATCGCCGAGTCGGTCGATGGCCGATCCGCCCTCGACTCCTTCACCACCGTCTTCTCCTTCTTCGGGGTCGCCGCCGCCGACGGAGAGCGCCCACTCGAGTTCCGGACGATGATCGGCACCGGCGATCGCCTCGTAGGCATCGGCGACCGGCTGCTGCAGATCCGCCGCGAGACGCTGACGTGCCGTGATGATCTCCGACCCGAGCGAGACGAGCTTGTCGTCCCACACATCCAGCGTGCTCAATCCTTCGCCGCGGACACCGCGAGCTCGGGCAGACTTCAGCAGCGCATTGCGCTGTTTGAGCACACGGTCGTAGTCGGCGAGGACGGCCGCGAGCCTCGGAGTGCGTTGGATGAGGAGCTGATCGGTGAAGCGGCGGCGAGCCGAGGGGTCGCCGCGCACGATCTGCAGATCTTCCGGAGCGAACAGCACCACATGTGCGTAGCGGGGGAGTTCGTTCGGCTTCGAGGGCGATCCGTTGATGCGAGCCTTGTTCGATCCCTGCCTGTTCACCTGGACCTCGGCGAGCACACGACGCTCGCTATGCGAGAGTCGCGCGCGGATCACCGCGAACTCCTGCCCGTCACGGACCATCGGCGCATCCGAGGAGACACGGTGCGATCCGAGCGTCGCCAGGAACACGATGGCCTCGGCGAGATTCGTCTTTCCCTGACCGTTGCGACCGACGAGGACGTTCGGTCCGCGATGCAGGGTGAGTTCGGCGGTCGCGTAATTGCGGAAATCGACCAGACTCAGGTGCTCCACAATCACGGAGTCAGCCTACCTTCGGGGTCTGACACAGGTTCTTCTCTGGTTTTCATGTGGGGCGCAGGTGACGACGCGCCCTTCGCTCGCGAAGCGGGTTCCCTCCCGCTTCGCGGGCCCCTCCCGATGCTCATTCCGGGATCACCACATCTCCCGAAGGATCTACGTGAGCGCCAAGGCGCCGGCCGATCCGGGAACGTTTCGGGTAGGGAGGTAGCGGAGAGGATCAGCGCAGGAGCAGGTTGGGCTGAAGCAGGTACTTGAACGAGTCGAGGCCGGCCTGGTCCACGGAGGTCTGACTCGTGATCAGCACCGGGCTGAGCTTGTTGGCGTTGTCGCTCGAGGTGAACGTCACGCGGACGAACTCGCTCTTCACCGCGCCGAGGGCCTCGATGAGGTACTGCGGGTTCAGGCCGAGCGTGACCTCGTCGCCGCCGGAGAGGATCGCATCGACGGACTCGGAGGCGCGTGCGTGGTCTCCCCCGGAAGCATCCATGGTGACGCTGTCGCTGGAGAAAGTGAAGCGCAGCGGGGCAGCGCGATCGAGAACGAGAGAAACTCGGCGGACGGCCTCGACCAGGTCGGCCGTGTTGACGACCGCGTAGTGATCCGTCTGCTCCGGGAAGAGTCGGCGAACGGGCGGGAAATTGCCCTTGATCAGGAGAGAAGTGACGGTCTTGTTTCCCGCGGTGAAGGCGATGATCTCTCGGTCGCCTGCTCCGGAGAAGGCCACCTGGATCGTGCCGGCGTGACCGAAGGTCTTCCCCACTTCGAGGAGCGTGCGTGCGGGAACCAGTGCGGTGGCCTCGACGGCTTCGCCGTCCCACGGCACATCCCGCAGCGAGACGCGGTAGCGGTCGGTCGCGACGAGGCTGAGGTTGTGTCCGGAGACTTCGAGCTGCACACCGGTGAGCACGGGGGTCACGTCGTCACGCGACGCGGCGAATCCGACCTGGGAGATGGCGGTGCCGAAGTCGTCGGCGGGAACCACACCGGAAGAACCCGTCACCTCGGGGATCGACGGGTATTCCTCGACCGGCATGGCAGCGAGTGTGAACCGTGCGGAGCCGCAGGTGACGGCGATGCCGCCGTCTTCCTCGACCGCGATCTCGATCGGAGCGTTCGGGAGGCGGCTCGCGATGTCGGAGAGCAGCCGGCCGTGGACCAGAATCGTGCCGGGTGTCTCCACCGTGGCTTCGATGGTCGTCCGCGCGGATGCTTCGTAGTCGAAGGCGGAGAGTGTCAGACCGGAACCATCGGCTTCGATCAGGACTCCGGCCAGGATCGGCTGGGGGTTGCGCTGCGGCAGAAGCTTGACGACGAACGAGACAGCCTCGCTGAAGACATCGCGGTTGACCTGAAACCTCACGGGTGCTCCCTTGTCGTCGAACTGTGACGCGTTGTCGTCTGCCCTGCCGGTGCAGGGCTTCCCATGCTAGCCCCACACTCCGGCGTATCCCTACGCCGAGGTTCTTGTCGTTCGTCCGGCGGTTCTCCCCACCGTCTGGTGATCGGATCGCGCCTTGAATGACTTAACTCCTTAACGGTGTTAACAGCTGTGGATACTGTGGATAAGTCGGTGGATAGCAAGAGCGAGTAGGGAACTACACAGTTGTCAGTTGTGGAAACCCTGAGGAATCCGGGGGCTGGGGGGTTGTGGGCCGAGGACCGCCCTCCCAGAGTTATCCACAGGTTTGGGTGATCAACCCACATTCGTCCCGACCGAATCCACTTTCATCCACAAGTTATCCACATGTGCATAGAGGCATCTATCCGAGGATCAGAACCCCTGTCCGTGTCACAAAAATGGGGAGGACGGCACCCGATCAGGTGCTGTCCTCCCCATTTCTCGGAGACGCGGCGTGTCAGCGTCGGCCGAGCTGCGTGGTGATCTCTGTGACCTGGTTGTAGATGGAGCGTCGCTCTTTCATGAGCTCGCTGATCTTCTTGTAGGCGTACATGACGGTCGTGTGGTCGCGGTTGCCGAAGAGCTGTCCGATCTTGGGCAGCGAGAGGCTGGTGCGCTCACGGCACAGGTACATCGCGATCTGTCGGGCGGTGGCGATCTGCTGCGAACGGCTGGAGCCGTACAGGTCGTCGACGGTGAGCTTGAAGTACTGCGCGGTGGCGGTGATGATGTCGGTCGGCGAGATGATGTTGTCCTCGGCCGTGTCGATGATGTCTCGGAGCACGGTCTGCGCGAGGGAGATGTCGAGCGCGGAGCGGTTCAGGCTGGCGAATGCCGACACACGGATGAGTGCGCCCTCGAGCTCGCGGATGTTCGACGACACCACGGTCGCGATGTACTCGAGGACCTCGTCGGGGATGTGGAGCGCCTCACTCTGTGCCTTCTTCCGGAGGATCGCGATACGCGTCTCGAGGTCGGGCGCCTGCACATCGGTGATGAGACCCCACTCGAAGCGGCTGCGCATCCGGTCTTCGAACCCGGTCAGGTGCTTCGGGGCGACATCGCTGGTGATGACGACCTGCTTGTTGTGGTCGTGCAGCGTGTTGAAGGTGTGGAAGAAGGCTTCCTGGGTCTCGGCTCGTCCCTGGAGGAACTGGATGTCGTCGATCAGGAGGATGTCGACGTCGCGGTATCGCGCCTGGAACGCGGCACCGCGGTTGTTCGCGATCGAGTTGATGAAGTCGTTCGTGAACTCCTCGCTCGAGACGTACCGCACCTTCACTCCTGCATAGAGGGACTGTGCGTAGTCGCCGATCGCGTGGAGGAGGTGCGTCTTGCCGAGGCCCGAGTCGCCGTAGATGAACAGAGGGTTGTACGCCTTGGCCGGCGCTTCGGCGACAGCGACCGCCGCGGCATGAGCGAAGCGGTTGGACTGCCCGATGACGAAGTTGTCGAAGGTGTACTTCGGGTTCAGGCGGGACTCATGGCGCAGCTGCGTCGGCTGCTCCATCGGGGACTCGACGCGCACCTGCTCGTGCCGGCCGAAGTCGCCGACGGCGATCGGTGCCGTCTGCTGCTCGGCCAGTTCGTGATTCACGACGACGCGGTAGGAGGTGACCTCTTCACCGATGTGGGAGAGGGCCTCCATGATTGGCAGGCGCAGTCTCTTGTTGATCTGCGCGGCTGTGAGGTCGTTCGGCACCTCGAGGTAGAGGGTGGCCGACATGACACCGGCCGGGACGGCCAGGCTCAGGAAGCCCTGCAGTTGCGGGGTGACTCGATCGTCGTCGACCAGAAGCTCCTGCACCGTGGTCCAGATGGGGACGTCGGGCTGGGCAGGTGATGACATGACGCTCCGGACGAGTGATCGAGGCGGGGTCGACGTGCTGTTCCCCCTGTGGATAACTTAGGATGCCACGGTAGTCATCCCGGCTGTGAACGGCAACCTGCCCTTGAAAATACGCGCGCGTGTTGCACCTGCCGGGCGTGGTCCGGTTGTGGATAATGGCTGTGCGGTTCGTACCGGGAGACCACCACGTGAGCGCGCAGATTTGCTCTGTGCGTCGGTAAGACGTACCCTTACTTGGTTGACTTATGCCATTTTTGGCAGTACCCCATGTCTCCGGTCGCAGTGAACCCGGTGGCAGCATTCCCGGAGTGATTCCATGAGCAAGCGCACCTTCCAGCCCAACAACCGTCGTCGCGCCAAGAAGCACGGCTTCCGTGCCCGCATGCGTACGCGTGCAGGCCGCGGCATCCTCGCTGCCCGCCGCGCGAAGGGCCGCACCGAGCTCTCTGCGTAGTCTGCTGTGCTCGCCCGCCCGTATCGGCTGACCCGCGGGAGCGACTATCGTCTGGTCGTTCGTCGCGGTTCCCGTTGTGGCGGGGCGCGCGTCATCACCTCGATGTTGACGACGGGCGAGAGCAGAGCTGCGAGGTTCGGATTCATCATCAGCAAGCAGGTGGGCACCGCTGTGGTGCGCAACACCGTGCGTCGTCGGCTCAAGGCCGTGTGCGCGGAGGCGCTCCCGCGAGTTCCCGAGGGCACGGATGTCGTCATCCGTGCCCTTCCTGCGTCTGCCACCGCATCGTTTGCCGAGCTTCGTGCCGATGTCGATCGCTGTCTGAGCAGGCTGACGCCGGCGTCCGACGCGGTGTCGGCATGAGCGCCCTTCCGGCTTCGTCGGTCGGGACTGCGCATCTTCGCTCGCAGGACCTGGTGCGCAGCATCCCCGTGATCCCCCGCAATCTGGTGCTGGGGTTTCTGACCGCGTATCGCAAGGTGATCTCCCCGATGTATGGAGATGTCTGTGCGTACTACCCCAGCTGTTCCGCCTACGCTGTAGGTGCGGTGCAGCAGCACGGCGCAGTGAAGGGAGCGGCGCTCTCGGCATGGCGCATCCTCCGCTGCAACCCCTGGACCACCGGCGGCGTCGATGACGTCCGTCCGCACGACCACTTCCGCTACGACCTGACCGCACACGGTTTCGTCGTCCCTTCCCGAAAGGACTGAACGGTGGGTCTTGACCTTCTGCTCGCCAGCACCACCCCCAGCGATGCGCCCGCGGCGGGTGGCTTCGACCTGATCGGCACGATCCTGTGGCCGCTCAAGTGGGTCGTCGAGATGATCCTCGTCGCCTGGCACTGGCTTCTCACCGCTGTCGGTCTGCCCGCGGCATCCGGTCTGACCTGGGTACTCTCGATCGTCGGTGTCGTCATAGTCGTCCGTGCCGCTCTGATCCCGCTCTTCGTGAAGCAGATCAAGAGCCAGCGCAAGATGATGGAAATCGCTCCTGAACTGCGGAAAGTCCAGGAGAAGTACCGCGGAAAGAAGGATCAGCTCTCTCGTGAGGCCATGAGCCGCGAGACCATGGGCCTCTACAAGAAGCACGGCACGACGCCGATGTCGAGCTGTCTTCCGCTGCTGGTCCAGATGCCGATCTTCTTCTCACTCTTCAGTGTGCTGAGCGATGTGAAGAAACACGCCGTCGATGGTGTCGGTGGAGTCGGTTTGCTGAGCGCTGAGCTGACAAAGGAGTTCTACGACGCGAAGCTCTTCGGTGTGGCGTCGTTGCACGAGACACTGGGCGACGCGGTCGATGCGCAGAACACCACGGCGATCATCATCCTGGTCACCCTCGTCGTTCTGATGATCGGCTCGCAGTTCTTCACTCAGCTGCAGATCATCTCGAAGAACCTGTCTCCGGAAGCTAAGACCGGCCAGGCGTACCAGATGCAGAAGATCATGCTCTACGTGCTGCCGCTCGGCTTCATCTTCTCGGGCATTTTCTTCCCGCTCGGTGTCGTCGTGTACTGGTTCATCTCGAACCTCTGGACCATGGGCCAGCAGTTCCTCGTCATCCGCGAGATGCCGACTCCCGGTTCGGAAGCCGCCAAGGCTCGTGAAGAGCGTCTGGCACGCAAGGGCAAGGCGCTCGACTCCTCGGGAAAGGTCGTCCCGATGGCCGCCTACGAGGCAGAGCAGCAGCGTCTGCTCGAAGAGGCTGAGAAGGCGAAGGCAGAAGCACCGAAGCGCCAGCAGCCGGTAGGTAAGAAGCGCGCGAAGAAGAAGGGGAGCGGTTCATGAGCGAAACCATGACCGACAACGCCGAGCCCACCGTGGCTCAGCTCGAGAACGAAGGCGACGTCGCCGCGGACTACCTCGAGGAGCTCCTCGACATCGCCGATATCGACGGTGACCTCAACCTGGATGTTCGTCAGGGACGTGCCTATGTCTCGGTCGAGGCCGAAGGCGATGCGCTGTCAGTGCTCTCCGCTCCGGAGACGGTCCAGGCGCTGCAGGAGCTGACGCGCCTCGCCGTGCAGAGCAAGACCGGCTCGTTCTCGCGACTGATCCTCGACATCGCCGGCTCCCGCGACACTCGTCGCCGTCAGCTGGAAACCCTGGTCGACGCCGCTGCCGCGAAGCTCGATGAGGGCTCGTCCCAGGCATCCCTGCCTTCGATGTCCAGCTACGAGCGCAAGCTGGTGCACGATATCGCTGCGGAGCGCGGTCTGGTCTCCGAGTCCTACGGTGAGGGTGCTGACCGTCACACGGTTCTTCGCCGTCGTTGATGTTTCACGTGAAACATCGCTCGATCGGAGCCACGCATGAGTGAGCTGGAGCCTGAACCTTCTGTCGCCGCAGATCTCTTCGGAGACCGCATCGATGTGGCGCGATCGTTCACTGCAGCTCTCGCTCGCGAGGGCGAGGAGCGAGGACTCATCGGGCCGCTCGAGCTGCCACGGCTCTGGACGCGACACATCCTCAACAGTGTGATCGCTGCTCCTCTCTTCCACGGCTCCGTCGCTGATATCGGCTCCGGTGCTGGACTTCCTGGGCTGGTGCTCGCGATCGCCCGCCCGGATGTGCAGTGGACGCTGGTCGAACCGATGGAGCGGCGGATCACCTGGCTCAACGAGCAGGTCGATGCTCTGGAACTCGCCAACGTCACTGTTCTTCGTTCTCGTGCGGAGGACGTGCAGCCCGGGGATGGCTTCGATGTCGTGACTGCTCGAGCCGTCAGCGCGCTGCGTACCCTGATCCCGTTGACTGCTCCGCTGGTACGAGACGGCGGCGAGCTCGCGCTCCTCAAGGGGATGAACGCACCGAACGAGATCGATGCGGCTCAGAAGCAGATCAAGAAGTTCCGGCTGTCAGATGTGAGGGTCGAAGTGTTGGGGGAGGGTGTCCTCCCCGAGACCACTCGGGTGGTTCGCGCCCGCGTTCGCTAGCTTCGTTATTACAGGTAGGCGGGGTGTTTCACGTGAAACACCCCGCTTTCCGTGTCTAGGGGATGGGTGTCAGGGCGTCGCACGGCGCTGATGACGAGTTTTCGACCTGATTGTTCGTCGGATGCTGGATCCTTCGTCTAGCTTCGTTCGCCCGGGCCGATGAGACCTCACCCTGCAGAGTTGATCGCCATCGCCATCGCCATCGCGATCGGCGCCGGATCAGGCGCTCTCCTGCTCTGGGCGCGCTTAGACGTCCTTCATGGCAGGTTGGTTCGTCGGCACTGCCCCATTCGGATGTTGAGGTCGTTTGGCATGTTTCACGTGAAACATGGGCACCATGTTGCTTCCAGCCGTGAACCTGGGTGTGTGGAGGTGCATCGCCGGTCGATCGAAACGCGCGTGAGGGCGATGACATCGGCAGGGTGGGATTCCGTCAGGAACGAGTGTAGAAGGGATGCGGGTCTGCGGTGCGGGTGCTGGCACTGGTGCTGGCACTGCTGATGCGTTGCTGCCGCTCCAGACGCTGCTGTTGCGGCGGACGCTGCTGATCGTACGGACAGGGTTCGTCGGATTGGTGCGCGTTAGCGGGCTCTGTGGAGGGAGGTCACTGCGAGATCGGAGGCGTATCATGTTCGGTTTCACGTGAAACGCTGACGTACCTGACGTACCTGACGTACCTGACGTACCTGACGTACCTGACGTACCTGACGTACCTGACGTACCTGACGTACCTGACGTACCTGACGTACCTGACGTACCTGACGTACCTCTGACGTACCTGACGTACCTGACGTACCTGACGTACCTGACGTACCTGACGTACCTGACGTACCTGACGTACCTGACGTACCTGACGTACCTGACGTACCTGACGTACCTGACGTACCTGACGTACCTGACGTGCCCGACGTGCCCGACGTGGTCTGCCTGGTGTGCGGTGCGATCTGGTGCCATGGGCGTCTCAGAGATTTCTGCGGCTGGAGAACCCTGGTGTGCGGGCTACCCCGCTCGCCTCCACTGTTTTCGAGCATCAAGGGATGCATGTTTCACGTGAAACGTACCCATCCGATCGCCGTCTCTTGGTGTGAATGACCCCTCTACGCAAGGCCGCCGCAAAAAGTAGCGTGGAGAGTGATGCAGACATGGCGGGAAGGTGGGGGAGGGGTGGCTGTCCCTATCCCATGAGCGGTAGAGGCCAGCGGCTGCGGCGACAGCCGCCTCCTGGGTGCGCCTCTCTTGCGTGCGCTGCTCCTACGTTCAGGCGACTCCTGATCACGGATCTTGTGCAGCGCGGTCGGCTTGGAGAGGGTGACGCGTCGTCAGGTTGCAACGCCAGAGCGACGGGGCCGGCTCGGATCTCTTGAGAGCTTGTTGAACGGCGCGAGGTGGATACCATCCAGGAGTCATGTCGGTGGCCGCGGGGATCCCCTCGGGCGTGTACGGCCACCCAACACATGTTTCACGTGAAACGGCGTCGATGGTGCCATGGGTGTTCCTACGTGTTCTCACTGCGCCAGTATCCCTTCGGTTGT
Organism: Microbacterium sp. DWRC1-3; assembly: GCF_049896645.1. NCBI lineage: Bacteria > Bacillati > Actinomycetota > Actinomycetes > Micrococcales > Microbacteriaceae > Microbacterium > Microbacterium sp. DWRC1-3. Next base: position 2,368,076 of record NZ_JAFCUS010000001.1, on the reverse strand, counting down.
CAGCCGGCATGAAACGCGCACTTCCGTGCGAGTGTGTGGCGGCCCGATCGGCAGACGTGTGTGGCGATCCGTGTGTGCAGTCCGCAAAGGGTGATGTGGGGGAGGAGGGATCAGGACCAGAGGAGCGCAAGCGCTCGGGTCACGCCGCGGGCCCAGCGTCATGGGAGGTCCGACGTGAACGGGCGTCTCACGCACCGCTTGTCGCATGGACGCGGCGTACCTACGGGGGTAGACAGCCCCCGGACGCGACCGTTTCACGTGAAACATCGACGTTCCTGCTCAAAGCGACCGTCAACCGGACGCGAGTTCCGGTGGCGTTCCCTACCCCAGGCATCCAGGAGGACGCGCACCGTGCGCCCCTCCGTCATCGAACGTCACTCCCAGCGATTAGAGTGGAACGCGGCCCCGAAAGGAGTGGATGTTTCACGTGAAACAATCCGAGAAGACGTCATCGAACGGATCGTTCGGGATGGATACACCGCTTGCGCGGGAACTCGCTGACCTCTCCGCCCGTAGGCGCGCACTCGAGGCCGCCACCGTCGAGTTCACCGGGGAAACCCGCGTGCTGACCGTGTCGAATCAGAAGGGCGGTGTGGGGAAGACCACCACCGCCGTGAACATCGCCTCCGCCCTGGCAGGAATGGGCGCGAAGGTCCTGGTCATCGATCTGGATCCGCAGGGCAACGCCTCCACAGCATTGGGTGTGCCGCATAGCGCCGAGGTCCCCAGCGTCTACGACGTGTTGATCGATGAGTTCCCGCTCGCGGACATCATCCAGGAGTCCCCGGAGGACTCGAACCTCTTCTGTGCGCCGAGTACCATCCACCTCGCGGGTGCAGAGATCGAGCTGGTTGCACAGGTTGCTCGAGAGCATCGCCTACGTCGTGCCCTTGAGGTGTATCTCGCCGACCACCCGATGGACTTCGTCATCATCGACTGCCCTCCATCACTGGGGCTGCTCACCATCAACGCCTTCACGGCGGCGACAGAGGTCTTCATCCCCATCCAGTGCGAGTACTACGCACTCGAGGGACTGAGTCAGCTGCTCGGGAGCATCCAGATGATCCAGAAGCACCTGAATCCCGTCCTTCATCTCTCCACGATCCTGCTGACCATGTTCGACGGTCGCACACGCCTCGCGCAGCAGGTCGCGGAAGAGGTCCGCACACACTTCCCGGAACAGGTGCTGGAGACGGTCATCCCGCGTTCGGTCCGGGTATCGGAGGCCCCGAGCTTCGGGCAGACCGTGATCGCGTACGACGGTCAATCCGCTGGCGCGATCGCCTACCGTGAGGCCGCCGTTGAGATCGCATCGCGCACAGCGACGCAGAGCAAGGAGAAATGATGGCGAAGCGCACTGGGCTGGGCCGGGGTATCGGCGCCCTCATCCCCACGACCGATCAGTCGGAGCGTCCTGTCGACGTGTTCTTCCCTGGCGCGAGCCTGCGACAGGCGAATGCGGAGGCTGTCCCCGAGGTCGAAGCCGACGCCGCCGAACTCGAGGTCGTCCCCGGCATCCACCTGATCCAGGTCGATCCGAACACGATCGTCGCCAACCCCCGTCAGCCGCGAACGCACTTCAACCCCGAAGATCTCGCCGAGCTCGTTCACAGCGTTCGTGAGTTCGGTGTGCTCCAGCCCGTCGTCGTCCGCAAGAACAGCGAGGGCCAGTACGAGCTCATCATGGGGGAGCGACGTACCCGTGCTGCTCGTGAGGCCGGGCTCGAAGTGATCCCCGCGATCGTCCGCGAGACCGCCGACGAGGATCTCCTCCGTGACGCCCTGCTGGAGAACCTCCACCGTTCAGAGCTGAACCCGCTGGAAGAGGCCTCGGCCTACCAGCAGCTCCTCGAGGACTTCGGAATCACGCAGGAGGAGCTGGCCACACGCATCGGTCGCTCACGTCCGCAGATCAGCAACACGATCCGGCTCCTGAAGCTCCCTGTACCCGTGCAGCAGCGGGTCGCGGCCGGGGTGCTGACCGCGGGGCACGCGCGAGCCATCCTCAGTCTCGAGACTCCGGAGTCTATGCAGCGTCTCGCGGACAAGGTCGTGAACGAGGACCTCTCGGTGCGCGCCACCGAAGAGGCCGCCAAGTCGCAGCCCAGCGCCGGCAAGTCCGTCAAGCCGACCCCCGGTGCGCGCCGCGCATACCTCGACGAGGTGGCCGGCAAGCTCGGTGACCGACTCAACACCCGCGTGAAGATCGCTCTCGGCGCACGGAAAGGCCAGGTCACGATCGATTTCGCTTCCATCCAGGATCTCAATCGCATCCTGGAGGAGATCGGAGAGAGCGGTTACGGCTCGTCGAAGTGAGGCCCCGGCCACGGCAGCGCTAGCCTAGACTCGCGTCATCGTGACGACGAGGGGGATGTCATGTCGAGTACAGCCGGTCCAGTAGCCATCAAGCGCCGTGTGATCGCGGTGAGCATCGCGGCCGCGTTGGGTGGTTTCCTCTTCGGATTCGACACGGCCGTGATCAACGGCGCCGTGGATGCCCTTGCCGGTGACGTCTCCGGGTTCGATCTCGGCACGGCCCTGAAGGGCTTTGCCGTCTCCTCCGCTCTCATCGGTTGCGCGGTGGGTGCCTGGTTCGCAGGACCGGTCTCCAACAAGTACGGACGCATTCCCGTGATGGTCGTCGCAGCGGCGATGTTCTTCATCTCCGCTATCGGCTCTGGTCTCGCCTTCAGTGTCGTCGACCTCATCATCTGGCGAGTCATCGGTGGACTCGGTGTCGGCGCGGCCTCGGTCATCGCGCCGGCATACATCGCTGAGGTGTCGCCGGCAGCCGTGCGGGGTCGCCTCGGATCCCTGCAGCAGCTCGCCATCGTGACCGGTATCTTCGCTGCGCTGCTCTCAGACGCGCTGCTCGCCGGTCTCGCCGGTGCAGCGGATCAGCCGTTGTGGGGTCTCACGGCCTGGCGGTGGATGTTCATGGTCGCGGCTATCCCCGCGTTGGTCTACGGGCTCATGTCTCTTCGGCTCCCGGAGTCTCCGCGGTACCTGGTGCGCAAGGGAGAGCTGAAAAGGGCGGCTGAGGTTCTCGAAACCGTCACCGGTACCGTCGACGTCCAGGGGAAGATCGACGAGATCACCGGAACCATCGACACCGAACGCTCCGAGTCTCTGCGCGACCTGCGCGGCAACCGTCTGGGACTGAAGCCGATCGTCTGGATCGGCATCCTGCTGTCGGTCTTCCAGCAGTTCGTGGGCATCAACGTCATCTTCTACTACTCGACCACGCTCTGGCAGTCGGTGGGTTTCGACGAGTCCAGCGCATTGCTCACCTCCGTCATCACCTCTGTCACGAACATCGTCGTGACGATCGTGGCGATCCTGCTGGTCGACAAGATCGGTCGACGGATCATGCTGCTGGTGGGCTCGGTGGGGATGACCGTGACCCTCGGCCTCATGGCTGTGGCTTTCTCGTTCGGCACGCTGGACGCGCAGGGGACGGCGACACTCCCCGACCCCTGGGCCACCATCGCGCTGGTCTGCGCGAACGGATTCGTCGTGTTCTTCGGCGCGAGCTGGGGCCCGCTCGTGTGGGTTCTGCTCGGCGAGATCTTCCCGAACTCGATCAGAGCCGGCGCCCTCGCGGTGGCCGCTGCGGCGCAGTGGGTCGCGAACTTCTTCATCTCCACGACGTTCCCGGCCTTCGCGGAGATCGGACTCACCTTCGCCTACGGCTTCTACGCGTTCTTCGCGCTTCTGTCGTTCTTCTTCGTCTTCTTCAAGGTGCCGGAGACCAAGGGGAAAGAGCTCGAGGAGATGACAGAGAACATGAAGGTGCAGCGCCGGAGGGGTCCCCAGCCGACGTAGGCTTGAAGCATGACCGAGTCCGTACAGCGTCGCGCCAGCCTGGAAGTGCTGCGGGCCGAAGCGGCCGACGAACTCGCGGTCCTCATCCAGGAGCGCCTGCTCGGAGGCGAGGATCCGTGGGAGTTCATGGAGGAGCTCCCGAGCGTCGACGAGCTCGTCGTCTACCTTCTTCGCGCAGACAATATCAATGCGAATGACGGCGTGCGTCCCAACGCGGCCCGACACTATCGTGTGCTGCGACAGATCGCACTGGAGTACCCGGAGCTGACCTCCGCCGTCTGGGGCCTTTTGGACGAGAAGCAGCGCCACCGCCGCTGGGATCCGTCCGTCGCCGACGCCTCCTGACGTGGAGGCAGTCCTCGATCCGTACGATCCGGCCTGGCCGGACACCTTCCGGAGGGTCGCGGCAGAGCTGCGGACGCAGGGGAACCCGAACTGGATCGTCGAGCACATCGGCTCTACCAGCATCCCGGGGATGAGTGCCAAGCCGATCATCGATGTCGCGGTGCGGATCGCCGACGAGGAGGACCTCGACCGGCATCTGCCTGCCCTCGAGACCGTCGGGTGGCGGCTCGGGAGCGGAGTGCGAAGCCACCAGGTCATGGTCTTCGAGGAGGACGGCGTGCGCACTCGAATCGCCCACTTCTTCGAGGCGTCCGGGTGGGATGAGGTGAACCAGAGGATCCTTCGGGACTGGCTGCTGCAGAAACCGGAAGATGCCGAGCTCTACGAACGCGCGAAGCACGCTGCTGTCGATGCCTCGCGAATGGGCGAGGAGTCATACAACGCGGGCAAGACCGCAGTGATCCAGCTCCTCGTCGATCGAGCCCGTGCTGCCCGTGGACTATTACCCGTCTCGGTGTACGACAAAGACTGACGGAGAGGCGCATCGCGCACGACACGGGGCACGGAGACGAAGAAAGGGCCGTACCTCCCCGGGAGGTACGGCCCTTTCGAATCGCAGGATCAGCCGATGAAAGCGGCGAGGTCCTTCTCGAGAGCGAACTTGGGCTTGGCGCCGATGATGGTCGTCTTGACCTCACCACCGTGGAACACCTTCATCGCCGGGATCGACGTGATCTGGTACTTCATCGCCAGCTCGGGGTTCTCGTCGACGTTGAGCTTGAGGATCGTGATCTTGTCGGGGTTGTCGGCCTGGATCTCGTCCAGAACCGGCGCGACCATGCGACACGGACCGCACCACTCGGCCCAGAAGTCCACCAGCACGGGACCTTCGGCCTGCAGAACGTCCTGCTCCCAGGTCGCCTGGCTCGTAGCCTTTGCACTCATCAGAGTTCTCCTTGATTCGAGGTTCGTCTGCTACAACAGCCGACGAGGGAAAAGTGTTCCCGGCCTATGCCCTGGCGGTGAGGATCTCGGCGGCCTCGGCGGCCGGGACCTCCACAGACGCGTCCTCCAGGTCTGCGAGGAAGTGCTCCGCATCGAGCGCGGCGACCGTGCCGCTGCCGGCAGCCGTGATGGCCTGACGGTAGGTGGGGTCGATGACGTCACCCGCAGCGAAGACACCCGGAACCGAGGTCTTCGACGAGCGTCCGTCGACCCAGATGGTGCCCTCGGGCGTCAGCTCCAGCTTGTCGTGCACGAGGTGCGTGCGCGGGTCGTTGCCGATCGCGATGAAGAGCCCGTCGAGCGGGAGGTCACGGAGCGTGCCGTCGACCGTGGAGCGCAGCTGCACGCCCGTCACGGAGTCGACACCGAGGACCTCGGCGACCTCGCTGTTCCACACGAACTCGATCTTCTCGTTCGCGAAGGCGCGCTCCTGCATGATCTTCGAGGCCCGCAGGGTGTCCTTGCGGTGGATGACGTAGACCTTGTCGGCGAAGCGCGTGAGGAACGTGGCCTCTTCCATCGCGGAGTCGCCGCCGCCGACGACGGCGATCGTCTTCTCGCGGAAGAAGAAGCCGTCGCACGTGGCGCACCAGGAGACGCCGTAGCCGGAGAGGCGCTCCTCACCGTCGATGTTGAGCTTGCGGTAGGCCGAGCCCGTCGCGTAGATCAGCGACTGGGTCTCGTGCTCCGCACCGCTGCCGAGGATGACCTTCTTGACGGGGCCGTCGAGCTGCAGCTCGGTGACGTCGTCGTAGACGACCTCGGTGCCGAACTTCTCCGCCTGCTCCTGGAACTTGGCCATGAGCTCCGGTCCCTGGATGCCCTCGGGGAAGCCCGGGTAGTTCTCCACCTCGGTGGTGTTCATCAGCTCGCCGCCGACCTCGACCGAGCTCGCGATGAGCAGCGGCTTGAGGTTCGCCCTGGCGGCGTAGATGGCAGCCGTGAATCCGGCGGGGCCGGAGCCGATGATGATGACCTGACGCATGTGCTCTCCGTCTTTGAAACTGCAGTCGAATGACCTTCGAGTGCTTCAACCCATGGTAACCGCGAGGCATTCCCCGCACACTGTGTGCCGCCGGACTGGGAGAAGGCTCTGGGCGCCGATCAGCGACCGGGGAGGAAGCGACGGACCAGCGCGCGGCCGGCCGTGAGCTCGGGGGCACGCATGATGGCGAGGATCGCGATGTAGACGATCACGACGGCGAGGCCGACCATCGCGGTCGCGAGGGTGGCGGGGATGACGCCGGAGGTGGCCCAACCCGTGGTGCCGCCGAGAAGCTGGAACGTTCCCCATCCGGCGGATCCTGCCGGGATTGCGGCGATCGTGAAGCGACCGATGGCCGTGATCCACGAACGAATCCTCAGACCGCCGATCTTCTTGTGCAGCAGCCAGGTGGCGACGATCGTCTGCAGGATGCTCGCGATCGACTGGCCGAGGGCGATCGCCGCGGCGAGAGAGGTGAGAGGGATGATCCCGGCTTCGCGCAGACCGAGCGCGGCCAGGGCGGTGACCACGATGAGGACGCACTGGAAGATCGTGAACCAGAACGGGGTCTTCGTGTCGTCGTAGGCGTAGAAGGTGCGCTGCACGATGAAGAGGATCGTGAGAGGAATGAGCCCGACGAGGTAGGCGAGCAACACCATTGCGGCCGCTTGGGCGTCTTCGGCGGACTCGGTGAACACTCGAGACGCCGGGATGGCCGCGGCGGCGACGGCCGCGGTAGCCGCGACGATGAAGAACAGCAGCGTGCGGATGCTCTGCGCGATGTCGGCGCGGACGTCGTCGTCGCGACCGGCAGCCGCGTGCGCGCTGATCTGGGTGAAGTAGGGGGTTCCGATCGAGAGCACGATGACGGAATACGGGAGCATGAAGATCAGCCACGCGTTCGCGGTCACGGTGGCGGAGGCACCGAGACCGGCGACCTCACTGACGATGTAGCCCTGGAGAACTCCGGCAGACAGGCTCGCGAAAGCCATGAGGAAGGTCCAGCCGGCTAGGCGGCCGACGTTGCCGAGACCGACACCGCGCCAACGGAAGTCGGGCTTGAGAGCGAGGCCCGTGCGACGCCAGAAGATGAGCAGGACGACGGCCTGCAGTGCGATGCCCAGCGTGGCCGTGCCGCCGAGCAGGGTGATCATCTCCGGCGTCCAGTCGGTGGCCTTCGTGGAGACGGGACCGAACAGCGCGCCGAGCGCGAGGAAGCCGACGATCGAGACGATGTTGTTGACGACAGGCGCCCAGGTGAAGGGGCCGAAGATCTTCCGCGCGTTGAGGGCTTCGCCCAGCATCGCGTAGAGACCGTAGAGGAGGATCTGAGGCAGGCACCAGTAGGCGAGTGCCGTGGCGAGGGCGAGGGTGGCCTCGGTCGCTCTACCGGCGACCAGGTGCACCAGCCACGGTGCCGCCGCCGTTGCGATTCCCGTCACCACGACCAGGACGACGGTGCCCAGGGTGAACAGCTTCGAGATGAAGGCATTGCCGCCGTCGGCATCCGCCGTCGCCTTGACGATCTGGGGGACGATGACCGCCGTGAGGATTCCGACGGAGATCAGGGAGAAGACGCTGTTGGGCAGCTGATTCGCGTAGGTGAACGCATCAGCCGCCTGCGACCCGAGAGAGCCGATCACCGCGACGAGCACGATGCTGCGCAGCAGACCGGTCAGGCGGGAGACGAGGGTGCCCGCGCCGATGATGGCGCTCGCGCGGCCGAGGCTACTCATTCTTGTCTTCGGTCGCGGTGGCATCCGGTCGTGTGTGCACGGCACCCTCTTCGAGCGTCTCGATCTCGGCTTCGACGGCGGCCTCTTCGGCTGCTTCGTGGCGCTTGCGGCGCACGGTGCGGATCACGCCGAGCGCGATCAGGACGACGGCGAGCCCTCCGAAGACGATCAGGCCGATGGTCTCCCACTCGGCACGGACGGCGACCCGGATCTCCTCCTGGCCTTGGATCTGCACGCCGGTGGGGCTGTACAGGCTGAGCCGCAGGTCGACTTCGCCACTGCCGACGCGTGCCGACACGGGGACCTTGACCCGCTTGGTGGAGTTGGCCTCGACCACCGTCTCCGTCATCGGTGTGACATCAAGACGAGGGTCGGTCGGCGAGACGAAGAGCTGAACCGTCACCGGCCACGGAAGGTCGTTGCGCACGGCGATGGGCAGGTCGGCGTTGGCGGTCAGCAGCTGGATGGTGCTGGACGGCGGTGTGCTCACGGCGCTCAGCGTCTGCGTGGTGCGCTTCTGGTGCTTCTCGACGTTCTTGGCGAAGGCGCTCGCCGGTGTCCCGACGGCCAGCGTGCGCAGGATGCGGATGCGCTCGGGGCTCAGCAGGACCTGCGGATCACTGAGCATCGATGAGAAGGCGGTGAGTGCTGCTTCGTCGGCGAGGAGGTCGGTCACCGCTGTGGCTCGTGCCGGGTCGGCTTGGGCTGTGACGGAGGCGGGGGTCGCCGGAGTCGCACGCAGCGCCGACAGCTCGAAACCGATCGAGTCGGCGGAGGAGATCGCGTCGCGCAGCGCATCGGCGTCACGGTTCTCATCACGGTCGAGACCGATCAGCAGCGGAGCACCGGCCACGCGATCCGCTGCCAGCAGGAGCAGGGCGGATGCCTCGGCGAGCAGACGCTGGCGATCCACCTGATCGGACTCGGCCGCAACCTCCGACAGGGACTCGGACAGAGCGGTGTCCGTGACCAGCAGGTCGTTTCCGCCGGCAGTGGCGTGCGCCGCGCTCTGTCCGCCGACGGCGGTGGAGGAGACGATCGTGGTCGTGCCCTCACCGAAATACCTCGTGAAAGCGGCCAGGTCATCCTCGCTGAGCTCGTCGTCCGGCCACAGGATCTGAGCGAGCGCGCCGTCGATCGCGGTGAGTTCCTCGTCGTCGGGCAGCTGTGGTGTTCCGGTCGGGCCGGGCGTCGGCTCGGGTGTCGTGGTCGGGGTGCCGGTCGGCGCAGGCGTGGCCGGGGTCTGCGAGAAGTTCGCCGCGTCGAGGAACGGGGCCAGCGTCGTCGGCTGCAGGAGTTCGGGCAGACCCGCTTGCGACTGGGCCGCGGCATCAGCATCCCCGAACTGCAACGCGAACCGCGCATTGGGCAGGGCATCGAGGCGACGGAGCCAGTCCTGGGCGCTCTCGGGTGCCGCGGAACCGAGAGCGCGGATGGCCGCGACGATGGCGGGATCGATCGCAAGGACCGCGGTGGTGCCCGCCACACCGTCGAGCTGAGCGGTGAGAGCGCCCTCGGGGCCGGTGAGGGCAGCGAGCTCGTCCGAACTGAGCAGAGCACCGCCCTCGGGCGTCGCCGTGATGGGGACGAGCACCCCGACCTGAGCGGTCTGAGAATCGGCGACGACCAGCACACTGGTGGCGGTGGTCGCCGCTGCGTCATCGTCGTCGGTGTTCTGCGTCTTCGCGCCGGTGAGCTCCGCCCGCAGCGGGTAGACGCCCGGAGCGAGGGCCCCGAGGGTCTCGGCCGGCACGAAGACCGTGGTCATGGCCGATTCTCCGGCATCGAGGGCTGCCGTCGTGTCGGAGCCGATGGCGTCGAACTCGCCCGGGGCCGTGCCGTCGTCGAGCCAGCTCGCGACAGAGGCCTCATCCGTCAGCGGCGTCCTGCTGAGCTCCACCTGCACCTGACCGCCGGAGAGCTTCGACTCGGTGTCGTTCTGCACCGTGAGCATCGCCGTGGTCGCGGAGCCGGGGGCGACGAGGCCGCGCAGGCCCGCAGAGATGTGGAAGCCCACCCGTGCATCGTCGTCCGCACCCGATGCCCCGGCTGCACTGGCCGCGCTCGGTACGACGACCGCGCAGGCGCCCAGCACGATCGCGAGAACAGCGGTCCTGCTTGCGAGCCTTCGAAGGCGCGCACGGAGGCCGTGCTCGGGGGTGATCGCGGTCATGGAGGTCTTCCTCGAACGCCCGGAGACGGGCTGATCGTGAGTACTGACCTCCCGATTCTAGGAGGCGCAGGGAAAGAGAACCCTGAAGACGCGTAGAGTGACGGCCGTGTCCGACACCCCCGCACCGCTCCCAGACCCCCTTCGCTGCGCCGCGCTCGCTGCCGATCTCGACGCCGCCGACCTCCGTTCCGAGCCGCTTCGTCGTCTATGGGGCGAGGAAGCGGACGACGCTCTCGCGCGCGGCATGCACGAGCCGATCCTGCGCGCCATCGCCGGCGACTCCGGCGTGCTGGCGACGCTCGGGCGGTTGCTCGTGCTCGGGAAGCCGCAGCCGCGGGCGGCCGTCGCCGCCGCGTTGCCGCACCTCGGAGTGGACGGGCTCGTGGCTCTCGGACTGGGCACGTCCGACGCCGAAACGGTGACCCCGACCGCGCTGCTGCGTCCGCAGTCTTTCGTCGATGCGGATGGTGTCGGGGAGTGGTGGATCGCCAGCGACCTGGACGAGGTGGCGCTCGATGGCCCTCTTCCTGCCGACCATGTGCTCGGGGTCGGGGGAGCGTCGCGCACGCTCGCTGAGACGATCGTTCCCATCCAGGTCGATCGGGCTCTCGATCTGGGCACCGGCTGCGGTATCCAGGCGCTCCTCGTCGCCCGTCGCGCCGGCACGGTGATCGCGACCGACATCTCGCAGCGCGCCCTGGCCTTCGCGGAACTCAACGCCCGCCTCAACGGGGTGGTCAACATCGAGTTCCGGCACGGCAGCATGTTCGAGCCCGTCGCGGGAGAGGCCTTCGACCTGATCGTCTCCAACCCGCCGTTCGTCATCACGCCGCGGGTGGAGGGGGTCCCGGCCTACGAGTACCGAGACGGCGGACTGGTGGGCGATGCCCTGGTCGAGCAGTTCGTGCGGAGCGCGCCCGCGTATCTGACGCAGAACGGCATCGCGCAGCTGCTCGGCAACTGGGAGTCCAGGTCCGGCATCACCGGCCTCGCCCGTCTCGAGGCCTGGGTGCCGAGCGAGCTCGACCTCTGGGTGATCGAACGCGAGGAGCTGACCCCGCTCGGCTATGCCGAGCTGTGGATCCGTGACGGGGGGACGACGCCGCGCGACCCGGCTTTCACACCGCTGCTGACCGCCTGGCTCGACGACTTCGCCGCCCGAGGCGTGACGTCGATCGGCTTCGGCTACGTGCTGATGCGCCGCGGGGCATCGGAGCATCCGCTTCGGCGCACGGAGAGGATCGCCCAGCAGGTCTCGAACGTCGGGACCGCTCTGGGCACGGGCCTTGCCGCCCACGACGTGCTCGCCGAGGGTATTCCCTCGACCCTGGTGACGGCTCCGGACGTGACCGAGGCGCGGCACCTGCTGCCGGGTAACGACGACCCCAGCGTCATCGAGCTGCGACAGGGCGGTGGTTTCGCCCGCACGGTGAACGTCGATCCCGCGCTCGCCGGGTTCGTCGGCGCCTGCGACGGCGAACTCACCGTCGTGCAGATCGCTTCGGCGCTGGCCGACCTCTTCGAGGTGCCGCTGTCGGATCTGTGGGCGGAGCTCGAGCCCCGCATCCGCTCCCTGGTGCTCGACGGCATTCTGGTGCCGGGGGAATAGTCCCCAGATCTATGCGTTGGAATGGATCATGAAGGCTTTCGGATTCCTCTTCTTCGGGCACTACGCGGATGTGCCCGGCTCAGCGACCCGCACGGCGGGCGACATGCTGAAGCAGACCATCGAGATCGCCGAGGGCGCCGACGAGATCGGTGTGAACGGCGCCTACGTGCGCGTGCACCACTGGGCGCGTCAGGCCGCCTCGCCGATGCCGCTGCTGGCGGCCATGGCGGCGCGCACGAAGCGCATCGAGGTCGGCACGGGCGTGATCGACATGCGCTACGAGAACCCGTTCCAGTTCGCGGAGGAGGCGGCCGCTCTCGACCTGATCGCCGACGGTCGCATCGCGCTCGGCGTGAGCCGTGGTTCACCCGAGACGGCTCTGCGCGGATACGAGACGTTCGGCTACGTCGATGAGGAGGACACCGAGCGCGGAAGCGTCATCGCCCGGGAGAAGTTCGACCTGTTCCTGCGTGCGATCGACGGGGAGGGAATCGCCCCCGGCGACCCGCGCATGGTGGGGGCTGGGCGCTATCTCGCGATCGAGCCGCAGTCGCCGACACTCCGTGATCACATCTGGTGGGGATCGGGTTCGCGCCCGACCGCGATCGAGACGGGTCGCAAGGGCCTCAACATGATGAGCTCGACCCTCGTCACCGAGGCCACGGGGCAGCCGTTCCACGAACTGCAGCGTGAGCAGATCGACCTCTTCCGGTCCGCATACAAGGAGGCCGGGCACACCGGTACCCCGCGCGTCTCGGTCAGCCGCAGTGTGTTCCCGCTGGTCTCCGACATGGACCGCGCCTACTTCGGCCTTCGGAGCGAGGAGAACGCCGATCAGATCGGCATCATCGACGGGTTCCGCTCCACGTTCGGCAAGACCTATGCGGCCGAGCCCGACGTGCTGATCGAGCAGCTTCGACAGGACGAGGCGGTGATGGCCGCGGACACCCTGATGCTGACGATCCCCAACCAGCTCGGACCGGAGTACAACCTGCACGTGCTGGAGGCGTTCGCGAAGCATGTGGCCCCGGCGCTGGGCTGGAAGCCGAACACCGAAGGGCCGGTCTTGGGCGATCCGGTCTGATCACGACCCACCTCCTTGACACGGCGCCGTGGAACCCTGACGCTGGGTGACGGCGCGTCGATGGACGCACCGTCACCCCGCGCAGCTCCGGAGGCAGCGATGACCCGTGTTCGCGTCGATCTCAACATCTCGCTCGATGGCTTCGCCACGACGACCGATCAGACCCCGGAGAACCCCTTCGGTGAGGACTGGGGAAGACTGACCGCCGCATACACGGCCACCCGCACCTTCCACGAACGCGTCTTCCACGACACCAGTGGCGCCGGCACCACCGGTGTCGATGAGAAGTACGCCGCGCACTACTTCGAGAACATCGGCGCCGAGATCATGGGCGCCGGAATGTTCGGGCTCCACGCGAACCCCGACGACCCCAACTGGCGTGGGTGGTGGGGAGAGGAGCCGCCGTTCCACGCTCCGGTGTTCGTGCTGACCCACACCCCGCGGCCGTCGATCGAGTTCGCCAACGGCACGAGCTTCCACTTCCTCTCGGCCGCGCCGGACGAGGCGCTGCGCACGGCGGTGGCTGCTGCGGATGGACGCGACGTGCGCGTCGGAGGCGGGCCGACCACGGTGCGGGAGTATCTGCGTGCCGGTCTCGTCGACGAGCTGCACGTCGGCATCACCCCCATCCTCATCGGGAGCGGGATCCGTCTGTGGGACGACCTGCGCGGGTTCGAGTCCGGCTATCGCGTCAGCTCGGAGGTCGCGGAGTCCGGCGTCACGCACATCACGTTCTCCCGCGAGGGCTGACTCTCGCGGGAGGATCGGATCTGGGAGGCTGGACCTGTGCGCATCCGACCGTTCCAGCCTGAAGACACCGACGCCGTCGTCGCTCTGTGGGCGGACACAGGGCTCACACGACCGTGGAACGATCCTCGGAAGGACATCGCGCGGAAGCTGACGGTGCAGCCCGAGCTCTTCGTCGTGGCGGAGGACGAGACCGGGCGCATCCTCGGCGCGGTCATGGCGGGCTACGACGGGCATCGCGGGTGGATGAACTACCTCGCCACGCAGCTCGACTCCCGTGGGCTCGGGGTGGGCAGGGAGCTCGTGACCCACGTCGAGACCCGTCTGCGCGACCTGGGCTGCCCGAAGGTGAATCTGCAGGTGCGTGCGGGCAACGCGCAGGTGGTCGACTTCTACCGGCGGCTCGGCTACGAGATCGATGACACGGTCGATCTGGGCAAGAGGCTCATCCCCGACTTGAAGTCGTGAGGCCGCCGCGCAAGAGATCGACCGATACCTGGCTGAGGTCGCGCGGGAGATCGACCCTCGGTGCCGAGTACAACACCATGCACCTGGTCGCCGGCGACGCCGATGAAGCCCGACCCATCTTCACGGATGGCCTGCGGCGTGAGTCTGGAAACCGCGGAGTCGAAGCTTGGGCGAGTATCGGGCACTCGGTTGGAGCTAACCACCGGGAAACGTAGAACGCCGAGGACCCGTGAGGACCCTCGGCGTTCTGCACGCTACGTCCGGCGACGGCGACCGGATCGTAGCAATCGTGCGATGCCGTGGCTGGCGGCAGCCGGAGCGTTCACCGAGCGCGACCCGGCATACCGTTCACTCCCCCCGCATGCTCGCGGCTTCAGTGCGCCGGTTCGCGGGGAACTTTGGGAGTGAGGGTGGCATTCGGCTCTTTGCAGCGATTGCTCAGCGCATCCTGAGGTCGAGTAGTCCTCTAGCCACACTGGAGCTTGTAGTCACCTGGGCTATGCGGAGCCTCCGCAGCGATGACATCCTTCGCCCCGGAGGCTTTGAAGTACGACACAACGCGGAACGTGTGCTGCCCAGTCCCATTGCATTTGTAAAGGACACTCTTCTGCTCCATATTCCCGGTGCCAAAACTCTCGAAGGCCGCGGTTACAGCAACCTAAATCCACCCATTGGGCATGAAGACGATTGACCTGATGAACGTCTTTGTTACCGCTCCCCAACAACTAGAAATAGCTGGCTTCGCGCCAACCCCGCCGTGGGGAAGCCCTTTTGCGGAGGATCGTTTCCACATATTTCCCACGGCAAAATGGCGTCAGCCGGAAGTGGCGTTCCTTTCTGGGTAGACGAGATATTCGTCCGGGACATTCTCCGAACTTGTCGCTGTGAGCGGCGGGAGATCGAGTTCATCGCTCCCCGAAGAGGCTGCGTAGGCCGGGCCACCGGCTGCCATCATCCCGAGGATCAGCGATCCCGTGATAAGAAGACCGACCCTACGGTCGTGGAGTTGAAATTGCTTCAAGATAGTCGCCGAATGAAGCGCGTTGCGCACTTATGGCGTCTATTGTGAGTAGAGAGACGCATTTTTTCCTGTGGCCCGGTAGGGCACAGTAACAGGGGTAAGCAGAACGGAGAGGCCGCTGTCAGCTGCGTATCTCTCCTGGAATTCGTACGCGTCATCTTCGGCGTCGAACACGCCGATGAAACCAGGAGTATTTTCCAAGTACACGATCCACACCACCATAGATGGAACGTAGCACTTGCGGCTCGATCATCGGGAGATCTGGTTTTCAATGCTCCTGATGATCACCCTGGCCTATCACCGTTGTGGCCCCGCCTGACAATGCCGTCAAGAACTTCCTCGTCATGACCTCCTCTCATTGAAGAACCGTAAGCCTCAGTGTCTCCGACCCGTTAGCTCCGTGTCTGTAGGGTGTCTGGCCGACAGACAAAGCCCTGGCGACCGACTGAGATTTCCGCCGCTCCGTCCAGCGATCGAGCTCGTCACCGCGAAGACCGTCAACATAACGCGTGCGGTGCGCGAGCCGGCGGAAGGGAGCGGTTCCCGTTATCGAATACGGTTCGGCAGCTGCGACTGGTCTGCCAGGTCGCCGCCCTCATCGATCGAAGCGGGGGTGACGGTGTCGCTGCCACCTGGTTCCAGGGAATGAAACCTCAGCTCAGAGAACTCTCCCCGGTCCGAGTGCTGAATGAAGAGCGCACAGACGATGCCCGGCTTCGGGTGCTCCGCGTCGCCCTGGGTTTCGTCGGCGCGTGCTGGGATCCTTGGAGCTGGTCGACGCGGTCTGCATGCCCGTATGGCGGGTCGGCTGCGCCCCAGAGATCCGTGGGCATGGATCGATCGAGACTACGCCTGCAACCCACGCTGGGATGATCCCTTCGTGCCGTTCCGCACACGTACACGGCCGATTCACTGTGGGCTCGCGATTTGAAACGTCGAGACCGTTTTCGGTCGCCGATGAGGTCGGACATGTTGCGGTAGAGCGATGCGGATGAGTTTCCGCCCGGTGCACCCTTGGAGCGCGGGTCAGCTGCCCGTCGGCGGGCCGAACAGCTCTTCGCCGTGCTCGTGCAGGAGCTTGTAGGCGTCGGCGAAGGTCTCCGGCTCCGGTTCGCCGGGCTTGCCGTATCGCGCCAGGAGCAGACCCAGCAGGCCGCGCGCGGGCGGCGTGAGCGGCTTCAGCTGGTCTTTCTCCCCGGGCTGCGGTGCGGAGTCCTCCGGATTCGGCGGCGTGTAGGCCGGGGTGGTGACCGGCCAGTCGGACGGATGCCGCGGCTTGTCGAGGTTCACGACGTTCAGCAGCGTGTTCGCGGACTGATCGCGGTCGTTGAGCGGCTCGAGACCGTGCAGGCGCGACAGGGTGGCGGTGACCGAGCCGTGGTGCATCTCGTCGTGGATGATGCTGCCGCGCTTCGTGTAGGCCGACACGGCGATCGCCGGCACCCGGCATCCGAGTCGGTCGAACGTGAAACCCATCTCGCCCGGTCCGGTCTCGGGTGTGGGCTTGGTCACGGCAGGGGGCGGCACATGGTCGTAGCAGCCACCGTGCTCGTCGAACGTGATCAGCAGCAAGGTGTTGACGGCGTTGGAACCCTTCGGGGAGGAGCTCGTGCGCACCGCCTCGTAGATGTCGTGGATGAGGCGGTCGCCGGCCCGCACATCTGAGATGGCGCTGTCGAACACAGCCTCGCCGTCGACCTCGCTCTCTCGGGGCGATCCGAACGGGGGATGGAAGTCGTTGTGGTCGTAGACCATCCGCGGCTCGATGAAGGCGTACGCGGGGAGCTTCCCGGCCTTCGCCTCGGCGTAGAAGTCCTCCATCGTGCCGAAGTGCTCGGTGCGCCAGTATTTCTCCAGCACCGCCGCATGCAGCATCCCGGTGAACGAGACGAGTTGGAGCTTGTCGATGTAGATCTTCCAGCTCACCTTCTTGTCTTCGAGCCGGTTGAACACCGTGGGCGCTGCCGGCGCATCCAGCCACTTGCGGTAGCCGCCGCCCGCCTGATTGGTCACGAACCCGTGAGATGTGGAGGCGTGGAAGAACGAGCGGTTGCAGAAGGTCTGGGACGGGACGCCGGCGTACCAGTGGTCGAACACCGCGAACTCCGCAGCGAGCGTCGACAGCACCGGCAGCATCTCGGGGGAGAAGGAGCCCATGATGTGCGCGGCCTCTTCGGGCTTCGGGGCGACGCCTTTGCGCAGCCGACGGAAGTTGATGATGTAGTCCTCGAGGAACCCCGACATCGTGGCCTTCTCGCCGTGCGTCGGGGCGTTGAAGGGCGCGGTCATCTCGTCGACGAAGAGGTCGGCGTTCGTCGGAGGGTCGACCGTGCCGAAGATCTGGGTGTTGACGTGCGGATACTCCTCGCCCGGATCCGGATCGGGGAGGCTCATGATGCGGTCGGTGTCGCCCTCGTACACATGGGCGTCGACGACCGTGCCGTCGGAGGCGGTGTTGCTGTAGGAGCCGAAGGCGAGGCCCTCGAACTTCTCCCCCTGCGGCAGGCTCTCCTTCGAGTACAGATATCCGAGGAGGTTGTCGAACGAGCGGTTCTCGCCCATCACGACGACGAGGTGGTCGAAGCCCGGTTCGCTGCGCGGGGTGAGGGCGGCGAACTGATCGGGTTCGGCCGCGAATCCGTCACGCGCGTTGCCGGCGATCGATGCTCCGATGGCCGCGCCCCCGGCTCCACCGATCACGGCGCCGGCGAGGGCGGCCCCGCCCACCTTGAAGAAGCCTCGGCGGGAGGAATCGCGGGGAGCGTCGGGGGAGGAGGGTACTTCTTCGGCCATGCCGCGATCCTATGACCGACTGCTCCTCGTCGGAGGACGACCTCCGACGAGGAGCGGATCCGGCCGTCAGGCGGCGGCGATCCAGAGCACGGCACCCTCACGCCAGCCGAGACCGGCCGTGCCCTCGGGGATCGGCTCCTCATGCCGCGGACGCACGACGCGCATCCGCTTGCCCGCGAGCTCGACGATGTAGACGATGTCCGCTCCGCGGTAGACGTGTGTGACGACCTCGACGCTCACCGGGGCGTCGGGGCCGACGACGGGGGAGAGGCGCAGGTCTTCCTGACGGAGCACCACTTCTCCTGCGCCATCGGGTCCTGCGCCGGTCATCGGCACTGAGATCGCGGTGCCGTCGAGCGTGGCGACCGCACCGGAGCGGGTGGCCGGGAGCAGGTTGGCCGCGCCGATGAAGTCGGCGGCGAACGGGGTGCGCGGCGCGCCGTAGAGCTCGGCCGGTGCGCCCTCCTGCTCGATCACACCGCCGTTCATCAGGACGATGCGGTCGGAGAGGCTCATCGCCTCCTCCTGGTCGTGGGTGACGAACACGGTGGTCAGGCCGAGCGTGCGGTGCAGCTCCTTCAGCTCGACCTGCATGTCCTCCCGCAGGCGGGCGTCGAGGTTCGACAGCGGTTCGTCGAGCAGGAGCACACGGGGCTCGAACGCGATCGCACGGGCCAGCGCGACGCGCTGCTGCTGCCCGCCCGACAGCTGTGCCGGCATCCGATCGGCCAGGTGGCCCATCTGCACCCGCTCGAGCGCGCGGACGGCGAGTTCCTTCTGCTCGGACTTGGACTTCTCGCCCGACATGCGCAGACCGAAGCGCACGTTCTCGACCACGCTCATGTGCGGGAAGAGTGCGTAGCTCTGGAACATCATGCCGAGATGGCGCTTCTCGGGCGGAAGGTTGGTGACATCCTGTCCCGCGATCTCGATGGTGCCGCCGCTGGGCGATTCGAGGCCGGCGATGCAGCGCAGGAGCGTGGTCTTGCCGCAGCCCGAGGGGCCGAGCAGCGAGACGAACTCCCCGGACTGCATCGAGAGGTCGATGCCCTTGAGCACCGAGGTCCCCTTGAAGTCCTTGGTGAGAGCAGTGATGGTGAGTGTTGTCATCAGACGAACAACCTTCCCAGGCCGATGATGCGTTCGAGGACGATCATGAGGACGACGGTGAGCAGGACCATGAGAGTCGAGACCGCCGCCACGGTGGGCGACGTGCTGAACTCCAGCTGGCCGTAGATGGCGATGGGGAGCGTCTCGAGCTGCGGGGTGCGCAGGAAGAGGGCGATGACCGCATCGTCGAACGAGATGTTGAAGGCGAAGAACGCTCCGGCCGCGATGCCGGGGCGGGCGATCGGGAGCACCACCAGGCGGTAGCGGTTCCAGGCGCTGGCGCCGAGGGTGCGCGCGGCCTCCTCGGTGAAGTGGTCCGCCCTGGTCATCACGCCCGTGACGGTGCGCATGACGTACGGGATCGCGATCACCACGTGGATCGCGATCAGGACGCCGACGTTCGGCGCCCCGATCGTGAGGGACGAGATCGACAGCGCACCGATGGCGAGGATGATCGTGGGGATCGTCAGCGGCGACATCAGCAGCCCCTGGATGGCGGCACCACCGGGAACCTTGAACCGGGTGAGCGCGAGTGCGGCCGCGGTGCCGATGGATGCGGCGACGATCGCGACCGTGATGCCCACCAGCAGGCTCAGACGGAACGGCTCGAGGTAGGTGTCGGAGGTGAGCGCCTCGACATACCAGTCGAGCGTGAAGCCCTGACCCGGGAATGTCAGGAAGCGGTTCTCGCCCACCGATGCGCCGGCGACGACCATGAGCGGCACGAGCATGTAGAGCGTCACCACGACGCCGAGGATGATGGCGAGGACCCTGCCGAGGATCGGAACGGAACGGACCATGGTCACACCTTCTGCTTCCCGAGTCGGGACGTGGCTGCGAGCACGAGCATGACCCCGGCGAACAGCAGCACGGCCTGTGCGGCCGCGAACGACCAGTCGAGGTTGGTGGTCGCGTCGATGTAGATGGTCTGGGCGAACACCGGGATCTGCGCCCCGCCGATGAAGCGCGGCGTGATGAACGAGCTGACCGACAGGACGAAGACGAGCGAGGCTCCGGCGACGATGCCGGGGATCGCGAGGGGGAGGACGACGTGCCACAGCGTGCGCCAGAATCCGGCGCCGAGCGTGCGTGCGGCCTCTTCGAGCTGCGGCCGGATGCCCGACACGACGCCGAGGATGCTCAGCACCGCGAAAGGCAGGAGCACCTGCACCATCGCGATCACGACACCGGTCTCGGTGCCGAGGAAGCCCTGTGTGCCGCCGACGAGGAGCTCGGCTCCGGGGATCTTCATCAGCAGACCCGACGGGCCCATCAGCACCACCCAGCCGAAGGTGCGGACCACGACGCTGGTCATGAGGGGGAGGATCACGACGATCAGCAGGAAGGAGCGCACCTTCGAGCCGGCGCGGGCCATGACGTAGGACAGCGGGATCGCGATGATCAGCGTGATCACCGTCTGGATCACCCCCAGGCGGAGCGAGCGCAGCGCCGCCTGGAGGTGATATTCACTCGTGAACAACCGGGTGAAGTTGTCGAGGGTGAACCCGCCTGCCGACGATTGCACGCTCATGAGGAGCATGCCAGCCACCGGGGTGATGAAGGCGAGCGCGAGCAGCACGATCGCCGGCAGGAGCAGGAGCCAGGGCTCCCTACGGGTTCGCACACTCATTTGGTGATCAGCGCATTCCACTCATCGGTCCAGGCCGGTCGCGAGGCCGCGACATCGCCCGGAGCGTAGACGACGACCGTCTCGAGCTCGTCACCGGTCAGCACGGCGTCCGCAGCTTCGTCGGAGAGCTCGGTCTTGGTGTTGACCGGCGAGTACCGCATGCTCTCCGCGAAGACGGCCTGCGCTTCGGGGCGCAGTTCGAAATCGATGAAGAGCTTCGCGAGGTCGGGGTTGTCCCGGCCCTCGACCACGTTCGCCGTGATGAGAGAGGCGGTGACGCCTTCTTCCGGGACGATGAACTCTACCGGAAGGCCCGCGTCCTGCAGCGTGCCGGCGTAGTCCATCGCGTACGGTGCGAGCCAGGTGTCGCGCTGGGCGAAGGCGGTCTGCAGATCGGGCGAGGTCGGGACGACGATCGCGTCACCCGAGGAGGCGAGGGCACCGAGGTCGGTGATCGCCTGCGACGGGTCGTCGATGCCCCCACCGAGCGCGTCGGCGACACGGAGCATCGAGAGCACGCCGTACGTGTTCGAGAAGTCCGTGAGCGCGACGTGGCCCGCGTAGGCCTCGTCGAACAGGTCGAGCCAGGAGGTGGGCGCCGGAGCGTCCGCCTCGGTGTTGTAGACCAGCCCGATCGGGGCGAGCTGGATGACCGGACCTTCACCGCGCTCGAGCCCGGCGGTCGCCAGGTCGATCAGGTCGCCGGACTCGGACAGCTCGTCGGCCGCGATCGGCGCGATGAGACCGTCCGCGGCGGCGGTGAACTCCTGCCCTCCGGAGAAGTGCACGACATCGATCTGCGGGCTCGCCTTCTGGGCGGTGACCTGCGCGAGGGCGTCGGCGCTGTAGAGCGTGATCAGCTCGACCTTGGCGCCGGTCTCCTCCTCGAAGGGATCGACGACGGCCTCGATGAAGGCCTTCTCCCAGTCGCCGCCGAACGAGGTGACGACGATGGTCTCGCCGGCGAACTCCTTGTCGCCGGACGAAGCGCTGTCATCACCGGCAGCACAGCCGGCGAGGACGAGGGCGCCGGTGGCGACGAGCGCACCGGTCGTGAGGATTCTTCGGGTATTCATGCACTGCTCCTTCGGGATGGGTCCAGCACTGAGTAGACGCCTAGACCAGGCGTCCGATGGTGAGCTGCTTCGCTCCGTCGATGCGGATCGCCGCGCTCTCCTTGGCGAACTCCGCGAGTCCTTCGGTGATGCCGCCCCAGATGTTGACGGGTGTCCATCCGAGCGGGCCGAGAGTACGGGCACCACGATCGTAGAAGACCCCGATCTCGTACCACTCGAACGGCAGGCCGCCCATCTGCATCGGGCGCTGCCAGTACCACTGCAGATCACCCGGCGCCGGCACGACCTGCTGGTTCTCGAACGGCACCTTCTCGGGGTCGAAGTTCTGCGCCTCTTCGGGGAGGCCGACCATGACCTCGGGGCCGGCGTACATGGCGTGCATCGCCTGCATGGTGACCGGCTTCTCCAGCGCACCCCACATGGCTTCGCAGGTGCGAGGGGCGAGGTCCTCGAACAGGGTGGCGACGGCGCGGACGCCGTTCTCGTACTCGAGGAAGACCTGCTTGGTCATCGTGTTCCTTTCTCCGCAGCGGGGTGTTCCGCTGCTCGTTCACGGGCGGCCGAGACGAACGCCGCGAACAGCGGCATCTCCTCTGCGGCCTCATCGGGGGCGATCATCTTCTCGGGATGCCACTGCACCGCCCAGAAGGGCCAGTCGTCGTCGGCCTCGACGGCTTCGACGATGCCGTCCGGTGCCCACGCGACCGCGTGGAGGCCGGGGGCGGGGACGTCGATCGACTGGTGGTGGATGGTGTTCACGATCCGCTGCCTGGTGCCGTAGAGCGCGGCGAGACGGCTGCCCTCGCTGAGGACGATCGGATGCCGAGCCGAGAGCTGCTGGTCGGCCCCGCGGACGGGTTCGTGGTGCTCGGTGGACGGGATGTCGACGACGAGGGATCCGCCGAAGGCGATGTTGCTCACCTGGAGTCCGCGGCAGATCGCGAGCACGGGGATCCCCCGGCGGCGCGCACCGAGGGCGAGCGCGATCTCGAACCCGTCGCGGGACGGGTCGTAGCTCTTCCCCTCCTGCGCCTGGGCACCGTAGCGCGACGGGTGCACGTCTTCTCCGCCGGAGAGGACCAGCCCGTCGAGACGGTCGAGCACGTCGTCGACCCCTGCCGTCGGGGGCAGCAGCACGACCGCGCCGCCGGATGCCTCGATGGGGGCGGCATACTCCGTGCCCAGGGTGTGCGCCGGGCGGCCGCTGCCCAGGTCGGTGTCGATGAAACGGCGCCAGGTGGTGATGCCGATGAGCGGTCGGGTCATGAGAGCTCGATCCAGGTGGTCTTCAGATCGGTGAACTTCTCGAGCGCGTGCAGGCTCTTGTCCCGGCCGAAGCCCGAGCCCTTGACCCCGCCGAAGGGGATCGTCATATCGCCCTCTTCGAAGCAGTTGACCCATACGACACCCGCGCGCAGGCGGCGTGAGAGCGTGTGCACGGCGTTGAGGTCGGTGCTCCACAGGGCAGCAGCGAGGCCGAACTCCGTGCCGTTGGCGATCGTGAGTGCGTCCTCGACATCGTCGTAGGCGATGACCGAGAGCACGGGGCCGAAGACCTCGCGCTGCGCGACCTCGTGCTGGGGCGTGACGCCGAGCACGACGGGCGCGAAGTAGCTGCCGCCGTCGACGGCGTGGAATCGCTCGGCGCTGCCGGCCGCGAGTTCGCCGCCCTCGGCCTGGGCGCGCTCGACGAAGCCGGTGATGCCCGCGAGCTGTCTCTCACTGACGATCGCGCCCATCGACGTGGAGACCTCGAACGGGTCTGCAGGCAGGCTGGTGCGTGCGACGTCGGCGGCGATCTCCAGCGCGCGGTCGCGCTGGGCGCGCGGGACGAGAAGGCGGGAGGATGCCGTGCACATCTGGCCCTGGTTGTAGAAGCAGCCGTCGGCGGTGGCCCGCACGGCGCGCTCCAGGTCGGCATCCGGCAGCACCAGACTCGCGGTCTTGCCGCCGAGCTCGGGCCAGACGCGCTTGCCGTTGGAGGCGGCCGAGTAGCCCAGGAACTTGCGGCCCACTTCGGGCGAACCCGTGAAGGTGACGACGTCGACGTCGTGGTGCTCGCCCAGAGCGCGGCCGGCGACCTGTCCGGTGCCCGGCGTGACGTTGAGGACGCCGGCGGGGATTCCGGCCTCGTGTGCGAGCTCGGCCAGACGAAGCGCGGAGAAGGTGGTGTGCTCGGCGGGCTTGAGCACGACGCTGTTGCCGACGGCGAGGGCGGGGGCGAGCTTCCAGGCGGTCATGGTCAGCGGGAAGTTCCACGGCACGACGGCCGCGACCACGCCTGCCGGCTCTCGCGTGACGAGGGCCAGGCTGCCCGGGGCGGTGACCGGGATCTCGTCGAGGACCTTGTCTGCGGCCTCGCCGTACCAGCGGAAGCAGTTCACGACGGCGCGGAGCTCTGTCTGGAGCGCCTCGCGGACGGGCTTGCCCATCTCGAGCGAGATGGTGAGCGCGAGTTCTTCGGCGTTGTCGTGGATCCTCTGGGCGAAGGCGATCAGCAACTGGCCGCGTTCACGAGGGGCGATTCGCGACCACACGCCGGAGTCGAAGGCTGCGCGGGCGGAGCGGACGGCGCGATCGACATCGCCCACCGAGGCGGCGCTGATCTTCGGGAGCGCACGTCCGTCTCGCGGAGCCACCGGAGTCAGGGGCTCGGCCGAGCCCTCCTCCCACGCGCCGCCGATGAACATGCGCGTGTGCAGGGGCAGGGTCGCCGCGCGATCCGCCCAGTCGTCTCCAGTAGCCGTGAACACGTTCGTCCTCTCCAGGGGTGATGGCCCTGGAGAGGATACTTGCTCTATTTCGCCACTGGGTCAAGCTTCAAAGAACGATCTCGCCATTTCGTTACATGCCAGTAACAGAATCAGACTACAAACGGATGGCTCCGGTGGGCATGTCATTCGCCAGCGCCTCGGGGGCCTCGTCCACGATCAGAGATCCGCGCAGCACCGGTGTGATGACCACCAGCGACTCCACGACCTCCAGGCCCTCGTGGCCTGCCACGGCCGGCCCGGTGAGGAATTCGTAGAACTCGTCGGCGTCCTTCACGAGCACGTTGGCGAGCA
Organism: Microbacterium sp. DWRC1-3; assembly: GCF_049896645.1. NCBI lineage: Bacteria > Bacillati > Actinomycetota > Actinomycetes > Micrococcales > Microbacteriaceae > Microbacterium > Microbacterium sp. DWRC1-3. The sequence continues at coordinate 2,343,404 of NZ_JAFCUS010000001.1, read as the reverse complement.
GCTGCGAGGTGCCGGTGGTCGCGGCGATGAACTTCACCTCGGGCGCCGCCGCCAGAGCGGTACCCACCTTCTCGAGGCGCGCCATCGGCACGCGGAGCCAGACGAGCGCCTCCAGTCCCAGGCCGAACAGGCTCGGTACGACCTCGGTGCGCGGATGCATCAGGCCGCGGCGATTCAGGGACTCCATCCGCCGCCGGGTGGTCGTGACGTTCAGGCCGAGCGAACGCGCCAGCTGGGCGACCGGCATGCGCCCGTCCTTCAGCAGCAACCGGATGAGTGCCTCTTCGTCTTCGCTCAGCGAATCGGCCGGGTCGACCTCGGAGCCGGACGACTCGTCGAGCAGACGCGCCTGTTCGTCGGTGAGCACTCCCGCGCGCCAGTCATGCCCCGAGCGGAAGAACTTCAGCACCGTCGTGACGTTGATCGAGTCGATGCCCTCGAGCTCGGGGAAATCGGTGAAGAGCAGCTCTCGGATCGAGGCGTCGTCGTGGGGGAGCAGCATCCCGGCGATGTCGCTGCTGCCTTCGAGCACCGATACCGACGAGGCATCGGCTCGCCGCGCCAGGGTGCGCGCCACGTGCCACAGGGCGTGCGGCTCGGTGGTGATGCGGAAGAGCACGGCCCTGGCATGGAGAACGCGCGAAGGATCGACGTACGTGGAGACACGCACCAGGCCTCGGTCGAGCAGCCGCTGGCCGCGACGGGCGACGGTGCGCTCCGGCAGATCGACCACGCGGGCGATCTCCCCCCAGGACGCACGGCCGTTCACCTGCAGGGCCGCGGCGACGATCCGATCGGTCTCGTCGGCCATCACATCGTTCGCGGGCACTTGCTCTCCTTCACCGGGGACGGACTCGGTGGAAGGTTATCCCAGTAAGGGGCCGACTCCCGGTGCGCGACTTCGCAGAGGGCGGCCGACACGCCGCCCGTGGTGCCGAAACGACGGCGTGTCATCGACGGCATCCGTCACGGTGCGCCGCGTCGGCCGGAGCGCGGCGAAGGGCGCCGTCGAGACCGAAGCCTCGACGGCGCCCTCGTGGACGGATGCCTCTGCTACTCGGCGTCTGCCTCCGCGTGCTGGCGACGGCGGCGCATCGCGAACAGACCGAGGCCCGCCGCGAGCAGGACCACCGCGGCGATCACGTAGGGCGCGCTGTCGGCGCCGGTCGTGGCGAGGTCGCCGCCGGTCGACCCTCCGGTGTTCGTGCCCGGGGTTGTGTTGCCACCACCGGCTGCCGCGGTGACGGTGAGCGAGGTGGGTATCTCGGTGCCGTCGGCGCGGATCACAGCGAGCGTGTGCGCGCCGGCCGGGGTGTTCGCGGGGATCGTCAGCGTGCGCTGGAACGAGCCGTCCGTGCCGGCGGTCGCCGTGCCCAGCTGCACCGGGTCGGACCGCAGCTCGAACCGCAGCTGAGCGCCCTCCGCGAAGCCGCTTCCGGACACCGTGACGGTGCCGCCGGCCTTCACGGATGCCGCGCCGAGCTCGACCTTCGCCGGGACCTCGGGCTCCGGAGGCGTGACGCCGTCTTCGGTGACCCACTTCTCACCGGCATCCGACTTGGTCACGGTGAACGTGTCGTAGACGGCGCCGAGGGGAAGGTCGGTCGTGGCGCCCGGCTGCTTCTCGGCGAGGTACGAGCGGTAGACCAGCTGGTTCTTCGACACGTCGATCACCTGATAGGTCGTGACGCCCTGGCCGCGCAGCACCTGGGTGGCGCCGTTGTTGGTCCAGACGTTCTTCTCGGGCGTCTCCAGGTCGTAGTGCTTCGCACCCGAGTTCGACACGACGTAGACCGGGCCGGTGGTGAGTCCCGGGGTCTCGGTCGCATCGGTGTTCACGTAGCCGCGGGCGTACGTGTGGTCGTGGCCCATGAGCACCAGGTCGATGTCGTTGCGCTGGAAGACCGGCAGCCACTCGGCGCGCAGCACCGGCTCGTCACGACCCTCGGATGCCGAGAACACCGGCTGGTGGAACGTGACGACATTCCACTTCGACGGGCTGTTCTGCAGCAGCAGGTCGAGCCAGGCGCCCTGGAAGCGGGTCCAGAGCACGCCGATCTGCGAGGAGGGGCACTCCGCGCCGGTGCAGGAGGGGAGGCCGGCGGGGGTGAGGAAGGTGGTGTCGCGGGTCGCGTTCAGCGTGATGAACCGCACGCCCTGGTAGTCGGTGTAGTACGCGGTCTCCGCGGCGAACGAGCTCCAGTGGTCGAAGAACGCGCGGTACTGCTGTGCGACCGCGGAGTCGCCCTTCGCGAGCTCGGCCAGCTCGCCCACCGAGCTCGTCGACGGGTTGTTGTGCGGGTACTCGAACGCGGCCTTCCATGCCGTCAGCAGCTTGTCGCCCGAGTACTCGTGGTTGCCGGGGGCGGCCATCACGTTGGTGCGGACGGCCGAGTCCTTCATGCCCTTGAACCAGTTGACCCACTCGTTCTCGTTGCTCGACGAGTTGATCAGATCGCCTGCGTGCACCGAGCCGATGGAGCGAGGCGCCTTGGCCTCGGCCTGCTTCACGACGCTCGGCCACGTGGTGTCGAGGCCGATCTGCGCGTCGCCGTAGTAGATGAACTGGAAGTCCGTGGCCGCAGGATCGGCGGTGCGGAAGGTGAACCAGTCGCTCCAGCTGCCGGGGAGGCCGACACGGTAGCGGTACTCGGTCGCGGCGGTGAGTCCGGTCACGGTGGCCGAGAAGTGCTTGTTCGGGTTGCCGTTCACCACACCCGCGTCATAGGCGTCGATCGTGCGGGAATCGCCGCCGGCGGACGGAGCGATCTCGACCTGTCCGACCGTGTGCGAGGCGTCGCCGGCGAGCCAGGAGAACGACTGCGAGACGGCGGGCTGCTCGGTCGGTGTGAGGATCACCCGGGTCGGCGGCGCGACGACGGGGGTGCCGGGAGCGGATGCTTCGACGAGGGTCAGCGACGACATGTCGAAGAAGATGTCCGAGCTGGTCTCGCGGTCCTGGAACAGCGACACGGCGATGGTGTTCGTGCCGTCGTGCAGCAGGCCGCCTTCCGCGCTGAACGTGCTCGTGAGCGGGCTGCCGTTGCCGTCTCCGGCATACTCGACGTTCACCGTGTCGGTGATGCGTCCGTCGACGTAGCGGGCGACCTCGGTGCCGTTGATCCAGACGATGATCGCGTCGTCGTACGTGATGGTGCTCTGCAGAGCCGCGACCTGCTCGGCGACGCCGGCTTCGAGCTCGAACGTCGTGCGGAAGAAGTAGGTGGGAACGGTGGGGGCGGCCGCACCGTCGAGGTAGTGGTTCAGAAGCGTCTTCGGCGTCTGCGAGCCCACAGGCGCGAGCTTTCCGCCCTTGGCTCCGAACGAGCCCGCTGCCGACTTCCATGCACTGTCGTCATAGGCGGGCAGGGTCCAATCGCGCAGAGCCGCCGGAGCGGGAGACGGGTCGGAGCCGTCGTCGAGGTAATGCCAGGCCGTGTCGCCGGTGATCAGCGATCCCGTCGGCACCTCGGGGTCGGGAGCGGCGAGGGCCGCGGGGGCGACGACAGCGCCGGCGAGCAGGGCGAGCAGCGCGACGGAGGTCAGTCCGCGACGTCGCCACCGCACCGCAGGGGTGGGGGAGGTCATGTCAGTCCTTCAGGGTGGGGGTTTCCGTGCTCGGTCGCACGATGCCCCTCCACCCCATCGAAGACGGATGACCGGGGGTTGGCCTTCGGGCGACCGGGAGGTGAACGGGCGTCGCGGGATCGGGCGCACCCGCCCCGGTACGCTGGAACCCATGCTCAACATGGCTGACGGCCTCGCCCGTCTCGGTGCGCTCGCCGAGAATCCGGTCGTCCGCACCCTCGCGACGGCGTTCGAGGATGCCGGGTTCGATCTGGCCGTCGTCGGCGGCCCGGTGCGCGACGCGTTGCTGGGACGCACGACGCACGACCTCGATTTCACGACGAACGCCTCGCCCGACGAGATCCTGTCCATCGTCACGCCGATCTCGACCGCGCAGTGGGACATCGGCCGTGCGTTCGGCACGATCGGCGCACGCGTGCAGCGTGAGCAGGTCGAGATCACGACCTATCGAGCCGACAGCTATGACGGCGTGACCCGCAAACCCACCGTGGAGTTCGGCGACACGATCGACGGCGACCTCGTGCGCCGTGACTTCACCGTCAACTCCATGGCACTGCAGGTGCCGGCCGTGAAGCTCGTCGACCCGACCGGCGGCGTCGAAGACCTCATCGCGGGAGTGTTGCGCACGCCCGCCGATCCTCGGGTCTCGTTCGGCGACGATCCGCTCCGGATGCTGCGGGCGGCTCGCTTCAGCGCGCAGCTCGGCTTCCGTGTCGAGGACGCCACGGCCGAGGCGATCACCGAGTTGCGCGAGACGCTGAAGATCGTGAGCCCCGAGCGCATCCAGTCCGAACTCGTGCGCCTCATGCAGACCGACGACCCGGTGCGCGGCATCCGCGTGCTGGTCGACACCGGACTGATCGACGAGTTCCTCCCCGAGGTCACCGACCTGCGCCTCGAAGTCGATGAGCACCACCACCACAAGGACGTCTACGAGCACTCGCTCACGGTGCTCGCCCAGGCGATCCAGCTCGAGCACTCCCGGCACCCCGGCGCCGCCCCCGACGTGCCGCTGCGCATCGCTGCTCTGCTGCATGACATCGGCAAGCCGCGCACCCGCAAGCTCGAGGCCGGGGGAGTGGTCACCTTCCACCACCACGACGTGGTCGGCTCGCGCATGGCCCGCAAGCGACTGCAGGCGCTGCGCTTCGACACCGACACCACCGACGCCGTCGCGACGCTCATCGAGCTGCACCTGCGCTTCTTCGGATACGCCGAGGGGGCGTGGACGGATGCGGCCGTGCGCCGCTACGTGCGCGATGCCGGCGACCTGCTGGAGCGTCTGCACATCCTCACCCGCGCCGACGTGACCACCCGGAACAAGCGCAAGGCAGGTCGCCTGGCCAGCGCATATGACGACATCGAGGCGCGCATCGCCGCACTGCGCGAGCAGGAGGAGCTCGACTCCATCCGTCCGGAGATCGACGGCAACCGCATCCAGCAGGTGCTCGGCATCAGCCCGGGGCGCGAGGTCGGCGAGGCGTACAGGTTCCTGCTGGATCTGCGTCTGGACGAGGGCGTGCTCGGAACCGAGGTCGCCGAGCAGCGGCTCCGGGAGTGGTGGGCCGCACGCGGCTGACCCGGCTCACCCCTCGCGTCGGCGTTCGAGCTCGGTGAACACCACGCCGCTGTCGTAGGTGACGGTCTCGACCGCGTCGAACTGTTCGGGGCGATAGGGGCGCTCGCCGAACAGGGGGATGCCCGAGCCGAACAGCAGGGGCTGCCGCTTGAGGACGAGGCGGTCGATCTCGTCGGCGAGTGTGGCGGCCAGAGCACCGCCGCCGCAGAGCCAGATGGCGGCGCCTTCCTCGAGTTTCAGCCGGCGCACCACAGCGATCGGGTCTTCGGACGTGACCTCGAGGTTCTCTCCCTCTGCGGTGCGCGAGCGGCTGAAGACGATCTGGCGCAGGTGCGCGTAGGGGCTGGGCACACCGCCCACCTGATACGTGTTCCACCCCATCAGCACGGTGTCGAAGAGCGCGCGCTTCTGGGGGATGCCGAGCGCTGCGGCCGCGACGGTGGGGAGGGTGTCGGCGAACCGGGCGTTGATGCCCTCCATGTGGTCGCCCTCGATGAGGAATGCGTCGAACTCGCCGTTCGGGCCGGCGATGTAGCCGTCGAGGGTGACGGCGGCGTAATACACGAGCTCTCGCATGATTCTCCTATCACTACATCTGTCGCAGTTACGGTACAACAGGCGTAGTGATTGCGCTAGTGTTCCGTGCATGGTGAAGAACGACTCCCGGCGACGGCTCATCGCGGATGCAGGACTCACGGTGCTCGCACGAGAGGGATCGCGAGGTCTCACGCACCGCGCGGTCGATACCGCCGCGCAGGTTCCGACGGGCACCACCTCGAACTACTTCCGCAGCAGGGACGCCCTGATCGAGGGTCTGGTCGAGCGGATCGGAGAGCGTCTCGCCCCCACCTCCGAAGACCTGGAGCGTCGTGCGACGGCGGAGCCCGGGCCCGCCCTGTTCGCCGACTACATCCGCGACATCGTGCGGCGACTGACCGAGGACCGCGACGTGACGCTCGCGCTGTTCGAGCTGCGACTCGAAGGCGGTCGGCGTCCCGAGGTCGCCGCCGTACTCGCTGCCTGGCAGCGCGCCGGCTTCGACGGCGATGTGGCGTTCAACACCGCGGCCGGGCTCCCGGGCGGACGCCGCGAGATCGCGCTGTTCCACTACGCGATCGACGGGTTGCTGCTCGACAGGCTCACGACGCCGATCGATCCGGACACCTCCACCGACGAGGTGATCGACGACCTGGTCGCCGGGCTTCTCCGCTGACACGGTGAGGTGTTCCCTCCGGGGCAGTGCTCCTCGTACACTGAGGCAACGCACGCTCTCGACGATCGGAGACCGCTGTGTCTGCGCCGTGGCAGGTATCCCGCGAGTCCCTTCCCCCGACATCGCGACTTCTCATCGAGCGTGCGCACGAGGAACTGCTCGCCGGAAACCTCGACGATCGGCGTCTGCAAGAGGTGCGACCCCTCGTCCGTGAGTCGTGGGAGAGGTCCTGGCGCGGGCGGGTCGGCCCTGAGGGCGCTCCGCCGCTCGACCTGGTCAGCGACGAGCTCGACGCCTACCGTCTCGCGCATCCGCTCGCCTCGGTGATGGACATGATCCGTGCGCTGCTGCTGCCGGGTGAGGCAGAGGACACGGGAGTGATCATCGCGGTCGGCGACCAGGCCGGTCGCCTGCTGTGGATCGAGGGCGACAGCCAGCTGCGCTCGCTCACCGACGGCATGGGTTTCGTGGCCGGGGCGAACTGGTCGGAGGACGCCGTCGGCACGAGCGCGCCGGGAACCGCCCTCGCGCTCGGGCAGTCGGTGCAGATCCGCGGCGCGGAGCACTACAACCGGCTCGTGCATCCGTGGTCGTGCACCGCGGCCCCCGTGCGCGATCCGGAGACGCAGCGGGTGCTCGGCGTGATCGACATCACGGGTGGCCCCGAGGTCGTCTCGCTGCAGGCGCGACTGCTGGTCGATGCGACGGCCCGCGCTGTCGAGTCGGAGCTGATGGTCGCCCGGCTTCGTCAGCGGAGCGAGGGATCCCGACCCCGATCCGCCGCGACGAAGGGACGCACTCCGGCGACCGCCAGGGCGACGCTGCATGTGCTGGGCCGCGACAGGGCGCGGCTGGAGACCGAGTCCGCGCACGACGAGTCGATGATCGAGCTCAGTGCGCGCCACGCTGCGATCCTGCTCATGCTCGCCGTGCATCGCCAGGGCCTCTCGGCCGAGCGCCTGTGCGAGCTCGTCTACGGCCCCGGTGTCTCGCCCGACACGCTCCGCCCGGAGATGGTGCGCCTGCGCAAGGTGCTCGAGCGCACCGCCCCCGACCTCGTGCCGGAGTCGCGTCCGTATCGCCTTCCCGTCGCCCTCGACACCGACGCACACGACGTGCTGTCCCTGCTCGATCGCGGCGCGCACCGGGTGGCGCTCACGGCCTATCGGGGTCCGGTGCTGCCCGAGTCGACATCGCCCGGTGTCGAGGAGTTCCGCGAGTCGGTGAGGGCAGCGCTGCGTGAGGCGATGCTGTCCGAGGCGAGTCTCGACGTGCTGCTCTCCTACGCCGAGATCCCCGAGGGTCAGGGCGACGCCGAAACCCTCCGACTGGCGCTGGAGATGCTCCCCGCCCGGTCGCCGAAGCGCGCGGGACTGGTCGCCCGTATCGAGCGTCTCGAGGCCTGACCGAGCCTTGCAACTCGGCGCAACGTTGCGCACCGGGGTGCAACCTCGTGCGACCTACCTTCGAAGGACAGCCGCTGCACCGATGCGCGGCCCCGTCGAAGGAGACTCCCATGAGCATCGTCGAAGAAGACGTGTCCCTCGCCTACGCGGCCCCGGGCCGGCCGGGCGCCCTCGCGAACTACCGGCCGCGCTACGGCCACTACATCGGCGGCGAGTTCGTCGAACCCGTCAAGGGCCAGTACTTCGAGAACGTCAGCCCCGTCAACGGCAAGGCGTTCACCGAGGTCGGCCGCGGCACCAGCGAAGACATCGATCGGGCCGTCGAGGTCGCGTGGCAGGCCTTCGCGGGCTGGGGCAAGACGAGCCCGGCCGAGCGCTCGGTGATCCTCAACAGGATCGCGGACCGGATCGAGCAGCACCTCGAGGAGATCGCGGTCGCCGAGACATGGGAGAACGGCAAGCCGGTGCGCGAGACGCTGGCCGCCGACATCCCCCTCGCCGTCGACCACTTCCGCTACTTCGCCGGCGTGCTGCGGGCGCAGGAGGGCGGCATCAGCCAGCTCGACGAGAACACGGTCGCGTACCACTTCCACGAACCGCTCGGTGTGGTCGGGCAGATCATCCCCTGGAACTTCCCGATCCTGATGGCGGTCTGGAAGCTGGCGCCCGCGCTCGCCGCAGGCAACTGCGTCGTGATCAAGCCGGCCGAGCAGACCCCGGCATCCCTCCTGTTCCTGTTCGACATCATCGGCGACCTGCTGCCGGCGGGTGTCGTCAACATCGTGAACGGGTTCGGGATCGAGGCGGGCGCCCCGCTCGCGCAGCACAAGCGCATCCGCAAGGTCGCCTTCACGGGTGAGACCACGACCGGTCGTCTGATCATGCAGTACGCCTCGCAGAACCTGATCCCAGTCACGCTGGAGCTCGGAGGCAAGAGCCCGAACGTGTTCTTCGAAGACGTCGCCCGCTCGACCAGCGACCCGTTCTACAACAAGGCGCTCGAGGGCTTCACGATGTTCGCGCTGAATCAGGGCGAGGTGTGCACCTGCCCCTCGCGGGCGCTCATCCAGCGCTCGATCTACGACGGGTTCCTCGCGGACGGACTCGAGCGCGTGAAGAAGGTCGTGCAGGGCAACCCGCTCGACCCCGCGACGATGATCGGCGCGCAGGCATCGAACGACCAGCTGGAGAAGATCCTCAGCTACATCGACATCGGCAAGCAAGGCGGCGCGCGCCTGCTGACCGGTGGTGAGCGGGTCGACCTCGGCGGAGATCTGAGCGGGGGCTTCTACGTCGCCCCGACCGTGTTCGAGGGCACGAACGACATGCGCATCTTCCAGGAGGAGATCTTCGGGCCCGTGCTCTCTGTCACCTCGTTCGACGGATTCGACGACGCGATCTCGATCGCCAACGACACGCTTTACGGTCTCGGCGCCGGCGTCTGGAGCCGCAGCGGTGACACCGCCTACCGGGCGGGCCGGGCGATCGAGGCCGGACGCGTGTGGACCAACACGTATCACCAGTACCCGGCGCATGCCGCGTTCGGCGGGTACAAGCAGTCGGGCGTCGGTCGCGAGAACCACAAGATGATGCTCGACCACTACCAGCAGACGAAGAACCTCCTCGTCTCGTATGCAGAGGGCCCGATGGGCTTCTTCTGAGTTCGATCCCCGGGCGGGCGCTGCTCCCTCAGCGTCCGCCCGGCTCCCCCCCGGAAGGCGGCAGTCATGGTCAGCATCGGCACCTACCAGCGCGTGGACGTGACGGAGGCTGCGGCCTCACTCATACGCGAGCTGACCGCACAGCACGGGCCGCTCATGTTCCACCAGTCCGGCGGCTGCTGCGACGGCTCATCGCCCATGTGCTATCCGATCGGGATGTTCATCACGGGGCCGGGTGACGTGCTGCTCGGGGCGCTCGACGTGGGCCTGGCGCAGTCCGTCGAGGTCTTCATGTCGCAGTCGCAGTTCGAGTACTGGAAGTACACGCACCTGACCATCGACGTCGTGCCGGGGCGCGGTGCGGGATTCAGCGTCGAGGGGCCGACAGGGATGCGATTCCTGATCCGCTCGCGGATGCTGAACGACGCGGAGCTTGAGTACTTCGGGCTGGCGTCGCCGGCGTGACTTGAGCGGTACTCAGCGCGGCAGTCGCGGAACAGCGTCGACGAGCGCCCGCGTGTAGGGGTCCTGCGGGGCGTGCAGCACGGCCGATGTCGCGCCCTGCTCCACGACGCGGCCGTCTTTCAGCACGAGCGTGCGGTCGCAGGCCGAGGCGATCGCGGTCAGGTCGTGCGACACCATCACGAGCGACAGGCCGTTCTCGCGGCGCAGCCGGTCGAGCAGCTCGAGCACCTGCACGCGCGTCGTCACGTCGAGTGCGCTGACCGGCTCGTCGGCCAGCAGCACCCGGGGGCGCGAGACCACGGCGCGCGCGATCGCGATGCGCTGGCGCTGCCCACCGGAGAACTCGTGAGGGTACCGGCGCGCGGTGTCGGAGGGGAGCCCGACCGAGTCGAGGGCTTCCGCGATGCGGCGCTGCGCATCGGTGCCGGATGCCAGACCCAGCGAACGGAGCGGTTCGCCGACGATCCGGTCGATGCGTTGGCGAGGGTCGAGAGACGAGTACGGGTCCTGGAACACCGGCTGCACGCTCGCGCGGAACCGACGCATCTGTGCGCGATCGCGCAGAGCGAGCGGTGCGCCCTCGAACAGCACCTGTCCGTCGCGCGGGGCGGCGAGCCCGAGCATCAGCCGCAGGATCGTGGACTTGCCCGCCCCCGATTCACCGACGAGGCCCAACGAGTCGCCCTCATCGATGCGCAGCGACACGTCGTCGAGAACGCGGCGCGATCCATAGGCGAAACCGGCCCCGCGCAGCTCGAGCAGCGTCATCGTCCGACCTCCCCGGCGTCGAGGAACGCATCGAGCGCACGGGCGCTGTCGACCAGCATCCGCGTGTACGGCTCGGCCGGCTCCTGCAGCACCTGCGCCACCGACCCCGCCTCGACGACGAGCCCGTCGCGCAGCACGACGATGCGATCCACCATGCGCGAGACCACGGCCAGGTCATGGCTGATGAACAGCAGCGCCATGCCGCGTTCGTCGACCAGGCGTTCCAGCAGTGCGAGCACGCCGTCCTGCACGGTCACGTCGAGCGCGGTCGTCGGCTCGTCGGCGATGAGCAGCTGCGGGCGGGCCGCGAGGGCGATGGCGATCGCCACGCGCTGACGCTGACCACCCGAGAGCTCATGCGGGTAGGCCCGCGCGATGCGGGTGTCGGACAGGGAGACCTCGTCGAGGGCCGTGGCGACGGCGCTCTTCAGCTCCACCCCGCGCAGCCCGAGGTGGCGTCGCAGCGGCTCAGCGACCTGACGCCCCACCCGCATCAGCGGATCGAGCGCGGTGAGCGGCTCCTGGAACACGATCTGCGCGACGGGCCCGCGCAGCGGTCGGAGGTCGGCGTCCCGCGCTCCGATCACCTGGCGGCCGTCGAGCAGCACCGAGCCCGACGCGCTGAGCGCATCGGGCAGCAGGCCCGTGACCGCGAGCGAGGTCAGCGACTTGCCCGAGCCGGACTCGCCGATCAGGCCCAGGCGCTCACCGGGCGCGAGGGAGAACGAGACATCGCGCACGAGCGCGCCCGCGCCGGAGCGGACCGTGAGGCCGGAGACGTCGAGGATGCTCATCGGCTCCTCCTGCGGGTCGGGTCGGCGAGGTCGCGCAGACCGTCGGCGAGGAAGTTCACACCGAGCACCAGCGCGATGATCGCGACGCCGGGAGCGATGGCGCCCACAGGGGCTGTGAGGACCGTGCCCTGCGCCTCCTGCAGCATCCGTCCCCACGACGCGTTGGGCGGCGGTGCTCCCAACCCGAGGTACGACAGGCTCGCTTCGGCCAGCACGGCGGCGCCGAACTGCAGCGCCAGGCTCACGGCGAGGGTGGGCGCGATGTTCGGCAGCACGTGCTGGAACACGACGCCGAGCACGCCGGTGCCGCTGGTGCGCGCCGCGGTGATGAACTGCTCCTGCAGGACGCGCCGCGCAAGGATGCGGGTGAGGCGGGCGACGACGGCCGACATCGCCAGGCCGATCGCGAGCACAGCCGACCACAGCGACGCGCCCTGCACGGCGACGACCAGCATCGCCAACAGCAACACGGGGAACGCGATCACCACGTCGAGTCCTGCCGAGAGCGTGTCGTCGACCCACGGCCGGGCGAACGCCGCCAGGAGCCCGACGATCGTGCCGAGGACGGCGGCGATCGCGACCGCGCAGGTGCCGACCACGAGCGCGATCCGCGCGCCCCACATCAGCTGTGAGAGCAGGTCGCGTCCGAGCCGATCGGTGCCGAGCAGGTGCAGGGCGCTCGGCCCCTCGAGACGGCCCCCGCTGGTGTCGGCGAGCGGGTAGGGCAGCCAGAACAGGGAGACCAGGGCCATCAGCACGATGAGACCCGTGAGCACGATTCCGATCAGCAGGGTCGCCTTCGGACGTCGGCGCACGGGGGCGGATCCGGTGACCAGCTGTTCGGCGACGCGGCTCATCGGTTCCCCGAGACACTCGTGCGCAGGCGCGGGTCGATCAGCCGCTGCGCGATGTCGGCGGCGAATCCGACCAGCAGCACGAAGAGCGTGCTGACGACGAGGACGCCCTGGATGACCTGGAAGTCATGCTGCTCGATGGCGGACAGCAGGAGGCTGCCGAGACCGGGAAGCGTGAAGACGCTCTCGACGACCACTGCGCCGAGGAGGGTGGTCGACAGTTCGATGCCGAGGACCGCGACGACGGGGACGGCGCCGTTGCGCACGCCGTGGCGCAGCAGAGCCTCACCCATGCGGGAACCGCCGGCGCGGGCGGTGCGCAGATAGTCGCTGCCCAGCACGTCGAGCGTCGCCGAGCGGACGTAGCGACTGAGGGAGGCGCTCATGACGATCACGATCGTGATCACCGGCAGCGCGAGCGAGCGCAGTGCGTCCGCCGGATCCTCCCAGTCCTTTCGGGGGAAGCCGCCGGAGGGCAGCACGCCCCACCCGAGCGCGAACACCCAGACCAGCACCACACCCACCCAGAACACGGGCACGGCGACACCGAGCTGCGCGAAGCCCGAGAGCGCGATGCCGTACCAGCGGTCGGCCTTCACGGCGGCGGTGATGCCGATCACGAGCGAGACGAGCAGCGCGATGGTGAAGGCGATGAGGGTGAGCGGGAGCGTCACGGCGAGGCGATCGGCGATGTCGGGTCCGACGGGACGGGAGCTCAGGAACGACTCGCCGAGATCGAGACGGAGCAGCTGCGTCGCCCACGTCGTGAACTGCTGCAGCAGGGGCTGATCGGAGCCGACCTGGGCGCGCGCGGCGGCGATCTGCTCCGGGGTGGCGTTCACGGAGAGCAGCGCGTTGGCCGGGTCGCCGGGGAGAAGGCGCAGCAGCACGAAGATCGCGACCATCGCGACGACGAGCGATACCGCGAGGAACGCGAGGCGGCGCAGGAGGTAGGCGAGCATGGCTTCTCAGGATGGCATGGGGGATGCCGACGCGCGGCATCCCCCACGCACGTCAGGACTTGACGATGTCGTAGGCGAAGAACTGCGAGTTCAGGCCGTTGACCGGGTATCCGCTGAGGTCACTGGAGGCGACCACGATCTGCGGGTACAGGTACAACCATACGCTCGCGGCATCCGCGGCGATCTTCTCGTTGACCTGCTTCAGCAGGGCCGTCTGCTCGTCGGTCGTGGCGGCCTGCTCGGCCTTGGCGACCCACTGCTGCACGTCGGCGTCGTTGTAGCCCCAGTAGAAGTCGGGGTTGCCGTACCAGACCACGTCGCGGTCGTTCACGTGCTCCTGCAGAGTGGCCTCGAAGTCCTGCTCCTTGAACACCTTCGTGTACCACTCGTCGGCGCTGATCGTGTTGATCTCGACCGTGATGCCGACCTCGGCGAGCTGCGACTGCAGGAACTCCGCCACGGCGGGGTGCGGGTCGTAGCTCGGGGTGTCGAGCGTGAACGTGAAGCCGTCGGCGTAGCCGGCCTGCGCGAGCAGGTCCTTCGAGAGCTCGACGTCGTACGGGTTCACGGAGGTGAGGTCCTCGTACCAGGGGTCGGTCGGCGGCACCATCGACCCGATCAGCGTGCCGTAGTCGCCCCAGATCGACTCGAGGAGCTTCTTCGTGTCGATCGCGGAGTAGACCGCCTTGCGCACGAGCGTGTTGTCGAAGGGGGCGACGCGGTCGTTGAAGGCGAGCAGCTCCTTCGTGGTCGAGGTGCCCTCGCTCACGACGTAGTCGTCGGAGTCGAACTGCGTCAGCGAGTCCGGGTTCTGCACGCTGGTGATGACGTCGATCTCACCCGTGAGGAGGGCGTTGTTCTCCGCCGTCGCGTCGGTGAAGTACGTGTAGACGACCTCGCCGTTCTTGGCAGGCTCGCCCCAGTAGTCGTCCCAGCGCTGCAGGGTGAGCGTCGAGCCCTTCTTCCACTCGTCGAGCGTGTAGGGGCCGGTGCCGTCTTCCGTGCTGGTGATGTCGCCGGCCTCGTCGTTCACGATCCACACGTAGCTGAGGTTGTACAGGAACGAGATCGACCGCTGCGACAGCGTGAACACGACCGTCTTGTCGTCGGGGGTGGCGATGTCGGCGATCGTCTTGAAGCTCGACTTGCGGGCCGAGACCGAGTCCTCGGCGGTGACGGCTTCGACGCTCGACTTCACGTCGGCGGAGGTGAGCGGGTCGCCCGAGTGGAAGGTCACGTCGTCGCGCAGAGTGATCGTGTAAGTGAGGCCGTCGTCGGACACCTGGGCGTCTTCGGCGAGGAGAGGTTCGACCTCGCCGTCATCCGTGAGCCGGTACAGGCCCTCGTAGACGTTGCCGGTCAGAGCCTCGGTCACGCCCTGCCCGCCGCCCTGGGTGTTGCTCAGGTTGGTCGGCTCGTACAGCGACCCGATGAAGATCGTGGCGTCTTCGCTCGCGGTGGCGTCGTCGCTCGTACCGGACGCGCAGCCGGCCACGAGGGCGAGCGTGGCGACGGCACCGAGCGCGCCGAGGATGCGGGTTCTTCTCATGAATGCTCCAGGGTGAGGGTGTGCGGCGTCACGCCGCGTAGATGTCGAAGCCGTCGTGGAACACGACGTTCTTCTCGCCTGCTCGGATAGGCAGGGGGAAGCGGTTGGATGCCGGGGGCAGCGGGCAGTTGTACTGGGCGCTGAAACCGCACGGCGGCACGAACGCACGGTTGAAGTCGAGGACCACCGAGCCCTCGTCGTCGCGCAGCTGCACGAACAGGAAGCGACCGGATCCGTAGGTCTCCGATCCGTTGGTCTCATCGCCGAACACGAGCAGCAGCGTGCCGCCGTCGTCGAAGGCGGCGAGGGTGTACTCCTGGCCGTCGAGCTCGAGGCGGATGTCGCCGGGGACGACCAGATCGCGCGTGCCGCCGTTGTCGCGGATGTGCTCGAAGGACACGCGACGGTCGCCGGAGACCGGGGTGAAGTGTCCTTCGAGAACCCACGCAGGGTCGTACTCGTAGGTGTCGATGCGGTCGAAGGCGCGGATGGCGGGCGCCTCGGCGTCCCAGGCACGCAGGCCGTGTTCGGCCTGACCGGTCTCGATGTTCGTGCGCTCGATCGGGGTCACGGTCACCGTGGGCGGCGCGTCGCGCTGCGCAGCGTCCAGGTCAGGGCGCTCGCCGGTCCAGCGGGTCTCGATCAGGGCGAGGTTGCCGGTCGCCGACGTGACGGCGGCGCGGCGCTCGGCCTGCCAATGGGTGTGATCTTCGCGTTCAGACATCACTTTCAATTCTCTTGCATGGAGAACGCGGTCGGGTCGCGCACGTCACTCGGAGTAACGCATGGCGGCGCATCACCTCAGCCCTTTCGACGTACGGGTATCTGCCGTACACTCCGAGGATGAGCACTTCGACTTCTCCGCTGAAGAGCGCCCGCCTGGAGTTCCGCGTCACCGCGGACCAGAAGGAGGTGATCGAGGAGGCAGCCGCGATCGAGGGTCGCACTGTGACGGACTTCTCGGCGTCCGTGCTGGTGGAGAGGGCGCAGGAGGTCATCGAGCGCGAGCGTCGGTTGCGCGTCGATGCCGTCCGGTTCGACGCCTTCATCGAGGTCATGGAGCGTCCGCCCCGCACCGTCGAGGGTCTGCGAGAGCTGATGAGACGCGATTCGGTCTTCGTTGACTGAGTTCCTGACCCCGCGACCTCTCGCGTCCGGCGACAAGCTCTCGGACTTCCGCTGCGGGGAGGAGAGCCTCGATACCTGGTTGCGGGGACGAGCCCGCTCGAATGAGAAGAGCGGCGCTTCGCGCACGATGGTCTCGGTCACGCGGGAGGGGAGGGTCGCGGGGTACTACTGCCTGGCTTCCAGTGCCATCGACCGCGGCGACGGGCCGCCGCAGCTGGCGGGCGGCATGCCCGTGTCTGTTCCCATCGTGCTGCTCGGGCGTCTGGCTGTGGACCGGGAGTACGCCGGTCGGGGTCTCGGGTTCTCCCTCCTGCAGCACGCGACGATGCGAGCGCTCGAAGCCGCAGACGCCATCGGCGTCCGTGCCATCCTGGTGCACGCGATCAACGACGAGATCGTCCCGTTCTACGAGCGATTCGGCTTCACCGCCTTCCCCGAGGCGCGTCGTACCCTCTTCCTTCTCGTGCAGGATGCACGCGCGACCCTCGCGCGGTGATCCGGCTGCCCCGCTCCTCGGAGTAACGCATGGCGGCGCTCAGCCGCTCGCGCCGTCGAGCATCGCCTTCGACGCACGCGTCTGCGCGCGCAGGGCTGCGGCGAGAGCAGAGACGGCCGGCAGGCGCAGTGACTCGGGCCGTGCGACCAGGTAGTACGGCAGCTTCTCGGCGAAGATCGTGGGCAGCAGGCGCACGAGATCGGGATGGCGGTCGCCCGCGAAGCAGGGGAGGAGCCCGATGCCGGCGCCTGCTCTGGTCGCCTCCACGTGCACGAAGACATTGGTGGAGGTGAGTCCGTCCTGCATGCGCGGGACGAGACGGCGGGGGAGATCGAGGGCGTCGACCTGCAGCATCGAGTCGACGAAGTAGACCAGCTGGTGCTGCTCCAACTCGGCGGCAGTGTTCGGCGTTCCGACCCGGGCGAGGTAGTCGCGCGACGCGTACATGCCCAGCGTGTATGTGCCGAGCTTCACCGCATGGGCGCGACGCGTCTGCGGAGCCCCCACCACCACTTCGAGATCGAGGCCGGCGCGGTGCTCGGCGGCGCGTCGGGTCGCCGCGACGATCTCGACCGTGAGCCTCGGATGCGCGATGCGCAGAGCGGCGACGGCGGGGGCTGCGATGTAGGCGCTGAAGCCGTCGGTCGCCGACATGCGGACGACTCCCGAGACCGGATCGGGTGTCTCGGCGCCGCCGTCGAGCTGAGACAGCGCCGCTTCGATACGGCCCCCCGTCTCCGCAGCGGATCGGCCGAGGTCGGTCAGCTCCCATCCCGTCGCCGACTGTGCGAGCACGCGACCGCCGAGCGCGTCTTCGAGGGCGGCGATGCGCCGGGCGACCGTCGTGTGGTCGAGGCCCAGATGGGTGGCGGCGCTCGTGTAGCGCCCGGTGCGCGCGACCGCGAGGAGCACGAGCAGGTCGTCGGCGCGCGGGCGCTTGGCGGCATCCATTCTGCAATTATGCACATGCCATGTGCAGCACTGGGCGTTGTTGCAAAGCGGCGGGTGCCTGACACTGGGACGCGGGTGTCACCGGCGACATCCGAAGGAGACAGACATGACATCCTCAGTGAGCGCGGCCCCCACCGCCCCCTCCGTCCCGACCTCGAAGCTCAAGCGGGTCGTCGCGGCCTCCATGGCCGGCACGGTCGTGGAGTGGTACGAGTTCTTCCTCTACGCCACCGCGGCCAGCCTGGTGTTCGGCACCTACTTCTTCCCGGCGACCGGTTCGCCCCTCGACGGCATCATCGCGGCCTTCGTCACCTACGCGATCGGGTTCATCGCCCGGCCCCTCGGCGGCATCGTCTTCGGCCAGATCGGCGACAGGTTCGGCCGCAAGCCCACCCTCCAGGCGACGATCATCATCGTCGGCGCGGCGACCTTCCTGATGGGGTGCCTCCCCGGCTTCCAGAGCATCGGCTACTGGGCACCCGCGCTGCTGGTGGCGCTCCGCTTCCTCCAGGGCTTCGCCGTGGGAGGGGAGTGGGGCGGTGCGGTGCTGCTGGTCGCCGAGCAGAGCCCCGACCGCTCGCGCTCCTTCTGGTCGAGTTGGCCTCAGGCCGCTGTTCCGGTGGGCAACCTCCTCGCCACCCTCGTGCTGCTCGTGAGCTCGTGGGTGATGAGCTCGGCCGCCTTCCTCGAATGGGGATGGCGCATCGCCTTCTGGCTGTCGGCGGTGATCGTGCTGGTCGGGTTCTACATCCGCCGCCACGTCGAGGAGGCGCCGATCTTCCTCGAGGCCAAGGCGCAGGTCGAGGCCGAGAAGGCCACGTCGTACGGCGTCGTCGAGGTGCTGCGCCGGTACCCGAAGGGCATCCTGCAGGCCATGGGCATCCGCTTCGCCGAGAACATCGTCTACTACATCGTGGTCAGCTTCACGATCGTGTACCTGAAGACCGTGCACGAGTACGACACCAGCCAGCTGCTGCTCGCTCTGCTCATCGCGCACGTCGTGCACTTCGCGATCATCCCGCAGCTGGGGCGACTCGCGGATCGGTGGGGACGCAAGCCCGTCTACCTCACCGGGGCCATCCTCAGCGCGACGTGGGCGTTCTTCGCGTTCCCGATGTTCGACACCCTCAACCCGGTGCTGATCGTGCTGGCCGTCACCATCGGGCTCTGCTTCCACGCGTTCATGTACGCCCCGCAGCCGGCGGTGATGGCGGAGCTCTTCCCCACCCGCATGCGCTACTCGGGAGTCTCGCTCGGCTCCCAGGTCACGGCCATCCTCGCCGGGTCGCTCGCGCCGATCCTCGCGATCCAGTGGCTGCGCGACTTCGGCTCCTGGCTGCCGATCGCGATCTACATCGTCATCGCCTGCGTCGTGACGGCCGTCGCCGTGGTCTCGCTGCGCGAGACGAAGGGCATCTCGCTGCAGGCGATCGACGACGCCGATGCCGCCCGCACGGCCGCGGCCTGACACATCGAAGGAGCACGACATGACCGATCTGCGAGGACGCACGGCGCTCGTCACGGGTGGTGCGAGCGGGATCGGCGCCGCGTGTGCCCGGGAGTTCGCTTCGGCGGGCGCGCGGGTCACGGTCGCCGATGTCGATCGTGAGGCCGCGGAGGCTCTCGCCACGGAGATCGGCGGGCAGGCGTGGTGCGTCGACCTATCCGACCTCGGTGCGCTCGCCGATGCCCGCATCGACGTCGACATCCTCGTCAACAACGCCGGAGTGCAGCACGTGAGTCCGATCGAGGACTTCGCACCGGAGCGGTTCTCGTTCATCCTGCGCCTCATGCTCGAAGCGCCGTTCCTGCTCATCCGCGCCGCACTCCCGGGAATGTACGAGAGGGGCTTCGGGCGGGTGATCAACGTCTCGAGCGTGCACGGCCTGCGCGCCTCGGCCTACAAGTCGGCGTACGTCGCGGCGAAGCACGGTCTGGAGGGGCTGTCGAAGGTGACGGCGCTGGAGGGTGGGCCGCGCGGGGTGACGAGCAACTGCATCGATCCCGGGTACGTGCGCACGCCGCTCGTCGAGAAGCAGATCGCCGATCAGGCCCGGGTGCACGGCATCCCCGAGGAGGAGGTCCTCGCGAACGTGATGCTGACCGAGTCGGCCATCAAGCGGCTCGTCGAGCCGAGCGAGGTCGCCTCCCTGGCGCTGTGGCTCGCGGGCGACACTGCGGGGATGGTGACCGGGGCGAGCTACACGATCGACGGCGGATGGTCGGCGCGCTGACCGGTCGGCAGAAGCGCATTCGTGCGAATGGATGCAAGGGGTTGCAACCTCGCCCGGTATACCATTTCGCCATACGCCCAGCAGTGTCAGTCCCCAGCTGACCGTGGGCGGGGCGGCTCAGCCGTCATGCGGAGGGAGAGTGGATCTCTTTTCGATCCCGAGGGGGGATGGGGTGGGAGTTCGGTCCCCAGCCGGCACCCACCCCCACACTCGGCCCCTCCGCCACTCCGCGCGGTCGCATCGGCTCAGTTGAATCTGCTCACGATCCAGAACCCGGCGATCATGAGCGCGATGACGATGGGTATCCATGTGCCGCCGCGTTTGAGTCGCCGCCCTTGAGGGGCGACTCCGGGCGGCGGGGTGAGCAGGCCTGCAGGCGGCGCGAACGGCAGCGATGGACTCGACGTCGGGGCCGATACCCCCGCCCCCGTCTCGGCGACGAGCCGCTCATCGCGCCACCGCGCCCACTGCTCGAACTTCGTCAGCAGGGCGCCGACGGTGCCGAACAGCCACGCCCAGGTGTCGGGATCGAGGGTCGACACCTTCCGCTGCGTGTAGAGGAAGAGCCAGTCGTCGACGATCTCCACGTCGAGCTCGGCCGCGTTGTCGATGAACCGCGCCATGATGTCGGGCGTGAAGAGATAGAGCGCGTCGCGTTCGTAGCCCTCGGGGCAGTAGAGCGTGAAGTGCTGGTCGAAGTCGCCCTCGAGCGACAGCCGCTGGCTTCGCTGGAACGATGCCGGCAGGTTCGAGCCGAACCCGTTGTTGCCCTTGGCGTCGAGGACGATGTTCGGCAGCGGTGCATCGAGCTTCACGGCCACGTAGCCCCAGCGGTAGGTCGTGGAGTTCTTTCCCGACTGCACCGTGTACTGGTAGTTGCCGAATTCGACGAAGCGTGGCCTGGTACCGCGGATCAGATCGGTGGACTGTCGTCCGCGCCCGAGGTGGAAGATCATGCCGGGCAGCGGCGGGTCGACGACCTTGGGCTCGTAGGTCATGCCGTTCGTCTGCGCGAACCGATGCAGGCGGAACCGCGTCGTCTGGGCATTGCGCACGCCCAGCCAGATCATCACGCCCGCGGCGGCCAGCAGAAGCGCGATCAGCACGAGGGGGATCGCTGCGGACGCGGGGGAGCCGCCGAAGGATGCCAGGCTCAGGACCACGCTGATGAGGACAGGCAGCATCACCACGGCGACGATCGCGACCGCCACGATGCCGATGATCGTGGATGCCCCGATGCTACCCGTCGGCCGGGAACGGAGCTCCGCGGCGAAGGCGCGCACCGCGCTCGCGTCGACCGGATCGGTGAGGGGTCGGGCGTCGAAGGTCATCGGCGGGGACGTCACCTGTTCACCGCATCGGCGTCCCACGTGAGATCGGCGCCCTCCGGGAGCGGGAGGGCCTCCAGGTGCTCGTCCGCGCACAGCGCCTCGATCAGTGCGGGCGAGCCGGCCACGATCGTGGAGTCGAAGTCGACCTCGCTCACCAGCACCCAGGCGTGATCCTCCGGCCAGAGGAGGCTCGGGCTCTGTGCCGCCGGCGGGAATCCGCGCTCCTCGGCGGGGAGATCGCGCCAAGGCACGTGCAGCACCCACTCCGGATCGGCGAACGCACGCGGGGCAGCGGAGAACAGCACGTGTCCCCGTCCTGGCAGCTCGAACCTCGGCCCCTCCGAGATCTCCTTCGAGAGGATGCCCTCCTGCCAGGTGGGCTTGCGGAAGACGTTGTTGAACGGATCGCGCGCGCTGCGGTCGAGCATCGCCTGATGGTTCGGATCGTCCGAGAATGTCGGGAACGAGCGCGATGGGGTGATGCCGACAAAGCCCAGCAGATCGCCTCGCCCCTCCCAGAGCGCGGCGAAACCGGCGTCCGGCGTCTGCGTGTGCTCGACGAGGTGGGTGACGATGTTCGCCAGGTGGGCAGGTTCCAGCTCGCCCTCCATCGGCGCGGTGAACTCGCGACCGTCGGGGGCGATCCGCGTGCGCCAGTCGCCGTCGGACGGGGTGCGCACGAGCCGGTTCCACTGCGCGAGCGGGTGGAGGACGGTGCCGAACGCCGCCGCCGTCTGCGCCCACGACACCGGCTCGTCGACGAATCCGGCCATGAGCGCGTGCTGCGCGGACTCGGGCATCCGCACCCACTCGTCCGCCGTCGGAATCGCCCGGTCCGGCGATGAGCGGACGATGGCCGGATGGAAGATGCGCGCATACGCGGGAAAGCCGCGGGGCACCACCACATGCATGGTCTCGTTGCCGGCGTCGAGCCGCTCACGCAGCCATGCCCCCGCCGAGGGATCGGGCGTCCACTCCATGCGACCACGCTACCGGGCACTGCGCTGTTCGTGCGGTCGGCGGACACCGGGTGCGCACAGAGCCGCCCTAGGCTGACGTCGTGGAGACCGAGACCGAGACCGAGACCGAGACCGAGACCGAGACCGTCGCGCCGCAGGCCCGCCGCGCGTGGGGAATCGGCCGCATCGTGGTCGGCGCCTCGGTCATCGCGGTCCTCCTCTACGCCTACGCTCTGCGCATCGCCGTGGGGGACGCGAGCCCGTTCGACTACTTCGGGTACTTCACGAACCAGACCAGTCTCATCGCGGCGCTCGTCCTGATCGGCAGCGGTGCACTCGTGACGACCGGCCGATCGGTTCCCTCGTGGTTCGCGTTGCTGCGCGGCATCGTGACCGCATACCTGCTCGTGGTCGGCGTGATCTACAACGTGCTCGTCCCCGGCACGGGTTCGGCGCCGCCCTGGGTGAGCGTGCTGCTGCACGTCGTCTTCCCCCTGCTCGTGGCGCTCGACTGGCTGCTCATCGGCGATCGCCCCCGGCTGCCGTGGTCCCGACTCTGGATGCTCGTGCCCTACCTCCTGCTCTGGCTGGGCGTGGTGCTGTGGCGCGGAGTCACCGACGGCTGGGTGCCCTACGGCTTCCTGCTCCCCGAACGCGGGCTCGGCTCGCTGATGCTCCACGTGCTCGGGCTGCTCGTCGCCGTGCTGCTCGCCGGCGTCCTGGTCTGGACGGCCAGCCGATTCCGCGGCGTGTCGTTGAGGGAGAACGCATCCCCCCTCGACTGAGCCGATTTTCCTTGGTGCTCCCGGGCGGGCACTACGGTGGGAACCGCGTCACGCGAGCCGACTGTCATGGGGGAGAGTTCGAATGCTGAATCAGGCCGAAGCCGTGTCCGGCGAGCGGGTCTTCCGCAGGAACCCGCTCCGCTCGGCCGTCGGCGCGATCGTGCTCTCCGCGGTGCTGTCGGCGGTGACGCTCTTCGTGCTCCCGAAGTTCCTGCCGCGCACGATGAACATCTCGACCCGCGGCGTGCTGGTGCTCGTCGTCGCGATCGCGCTGACCGTGGCGGTGTTCGCCGGCTTCTTCTGGTTCCGCAACATCCGGATCGTCGTACGCCCCGATGCGGTCGAGGTCGGCAAGGCCGGCAACCGCGAGACGTTCCTGCGCGCCACGACCGCCTTCCGCTCGAAGATCACCGAGCACCGCACGAACGGACTCCCGAGCGGCACCACGCGCGCCCTGATCGTGCACACCGGCGACCGCGAGATCACGATCGAGCTGCCCGGGTACTCGCGACCCCTGTTCAACGAGCTCATGGCGACGCTGAACCCGATCGCGCTGCCGGTGTTCGACGACCCTGTCGCGGCCGCGCGCGCCGGAGCCCAGCTGCCGACGCAGTTCACGATCGACGCCACGGGGGAGCGGCGCCTGGCCACGCGGATCACGGTCGCCGCCGTCGTGTTCCTCGTCATCGCGATCGGCGTCGGGCTGCTCGTGGCGGTGCCCGGTTTCGTCGACAGCGAGCTCTCGGCACTCATCCTGCTCGCGCCGTTCGCCGCGGTCGCCGCCATCGGCTTCGGGATCGGCGCCGTGCAGCGTCGGCGCCTGGTGCGATCGATCCCCGCTCAGGTGTCGGTCGACTCCCAGGGCATCCGCATCGACGGTGTCGACACGCCCTACGCGCAGCTGGCTCGCATCTGGTTGACCCCGCCCGCGTACCCGGTCAAGCGACTCCGCTTCGACCGCGCTGCCGGCAAGACCACGACGCACCTGCTCGCCTCCTCCCGCGTCGGCATCACGCCCGACTACGGCGATCTCCTCCTGGCTGTGCGCGCCCGTACGGCGCATCTGCCCGGCCTGCTCTCCCTGGACCTCGAGTGACGGGGGAGTCGGGGCACGACCCCGAGTACCCGATCATCACGGAGCGCCTGCTCCTGCGCCCGATCGCGCCCGCCGATGCCGCACCGATGCACGTCTACAAGTCCGACCCTGATGCCGTGCGGTACGTGCCCTACGCGCCGCTGGAGCTCGCGGAGGTCGAACAGCGCATCGCCACCACCTGGTCGAACACGCGCTTCGCGAAGGAGGGCGACGCGGTCTCCCTCGCCGTCGAGGAGCGTTCATCCGGTGCACTCCTCGGCGACGTGGTGCTGTTCTGGCGCAGCGAGAGCGACCGATCCGGCGAGGTCGGGTACATCTTCGACCCGCGCGCCGGCGGCCGTGGCTATGCGACCGAGGCCGTCGACGCGCTCCTCGCGCTGGGCTTCGACGGCGTGGGCCTGCACCGCATCGTGGCGCGCATCGACGAGCGCAACACGGCATCGGCCGGGGTCGTGGAAAGGCTCGGCTTCCGCCGCGAGGCCCGTCTGGTGGAGAGCGAATGGTTCAAGGGCGAATGGACGACGTTGCTCGTCTACGCCCTCCTCGAAGACGAATGGCGGGGGCGCGACGGCGCGGACGGCTCGTGACGGGATCCCCCATAATCGAGGATGTGACTGCGACTGCAACCCTTCCCTCCCTCGACGGCCGCCGATTCCGGATGGTGTCGTCCACGACCTCTGCGGTCGACCCGGAATCCCCGAGCATCTTCGAGTATTTCGAGCGCGACGGCGCGATCTGGGGCGGGTACGAGGGTGACACGGTCACCTTCGGCAAGTTCGTCGGCACCCGCACGGGTGACACGATCTGGGTGTCTTTCGTGCACGTGCTCAAGGCCGACGGCACGGTCGTGACCGGCGACGGCGAGAGCGAGCTGGAGCTGACCGACGAGGGCGGCATCCGCCTGGTCGAGCACTACGAGATGCACGGACTCCCGCAGCTGAGCGTGTGCGAGGAGATCACCGCCTGAGGCCTGCGCCTCAGCGCGGCGGCAGCGCGTCGCGACCGGGCGAGGCCGGCGTCCACCGTGTCATCCCGAGCGGTGCGGTGACGCTGCTTCGTTCCGGCAGGTCCCCCGGCAGCAGGTAGGGGCGGCGGATCACCTCGTCGAGCACCACCACGCTGACCACCGTGCGCACCTCGGGAAGCTGAGCGATCACTCCGGTGGAGAACTCGTGCACGCCGCTGACATCGACGGCGCGGATCAGCAGCATCGCGTCGTGCTCGCCCGTCGTGATCGCGCACCACTCCACATCGGGCATCTCCAGCACCCGCTCCCGGAACGACGCCCAGGCCTGCGGCATCACGGTGACGAAGACGAGGGCGCCGATGGAGAGCCCCGCCTTCGCCTGATCCACGCGGGCGCTGAAGCCCGTGATGATGCCGTCGTGCACGAGCGACTCGACGCGCGTGTAGGCGTTCGCGCGTGAGATCCCCACCTTGTCGGCGAGAGCCGCGATCGAGACACGACCGTTATCACGCAGGACTTCGAGGATTCTGTACGCCGTCTCGTCCAATGGGGCGGCACTTCGTCCAGAATGCTTCGAATCTTCCGCATTCTTGCTGGACATATTGTTCCTCACATCCGAGGTTCTGGACAGAGCGTGTCGAGGTGACCCACTCTTGCTGGACACATCGTCGCATATGATGCGAATCTGATCCACGGTCGTCCACATCGGTGGCGACTCACCCGAATGTACTCCTCGCCTCTGGAGGCCCTCATGTCGTCACGCCGTATCACGCCGGTCATCGCGCTCGGAGCCACAGCGCTCCTCGCGCTCGCAGGTTGCTCTGGAGGGAACTCGGCGACCGGCGGCGGGCAGTCCGGATCCGACTCCCTCGTCATCGACACCGCGTTCTCGATCGAGACCACCGACCCGGGGCACACCTACGACCCGACCGGCAACATGATCGCGAAGGCCCTGTATGAGACCCTCGTCGACTTCGAGGGCTCCGACGTCTCCACCCCCGTCCCCGGCCTCGCATCATGGGAGCAGAACGACGAGGCGACCGAGTTCACCTTCACGCTCGACGGCGACCGCGTCTTCTCCGACGGCTCGCCGATCGAGGCGAAGGACGTCGTGTTCTCGCTGCAGCGCATCCAGGGCATGGAAGACGCCAAGCCCAACTTCCTGCTCGGCGGGCTCACCATCACCGAGGTCGACGACAAGACGATCGAGTTCACGTCCGAGACCCCGCTGCTGCAGCTGCCCGCGATCCTCGCGAACCCGGCGCTCGGCATCGTCAACTCCGACGTCGTCATCGAGAACGGCGGCGCGATCGACGGCACCGACTCGGCGCAGAAGTTCCTCGACGGCGCCTCCGCGGGCTCCGGCCCCTTCGTGCTCGACACGCTCGACCTCAGCTCGCAGGTCGTGCTGACCAAGAACGACGAGTACAACGGCGACGAGGCATCCGACTACAAGCGCGTGGTCGTGCGCAACGTCTCGGAGAGCGCCACCCAGCTCGCCAACCTCAAGGGCGGCGACTCGATGGTCGCGATGGACCTGAACGGCGACCAGGTCGCCGGCCTCGGCGACGGCATCACGGTCGACTCCGTCCCCTCCGGCCAGACCATCTTCCTGCTGCTCAACCAGTCCGAGGCCGTCGCCGGTGACCTGGCGAACGTCAAGATCGCCGAGGCGATCCGCTACGCCCTCGACTACGACGCACTGCTGGAGCTGGCCGGTGCCGGTTCCGTGCAGGCGACCGGCGTGATCCCGCCCGGATTCGAGGGCGCCCTCGACGGCGGCGTGGAGCAGGACCTCGACAAGGCGAAGGCCGCGCTCGCCGAGGCCGGCTACACGGGCCAGACCCTCAAGCTGCAGTTCCCGAACGACTACCCGGTCGGCGGCGTGGAGTTCACCCCGCTCGCCGAGCGCGTGCAGGCACAGCTCGAAGACGCCGGCATCACGGTCGACCTCGCCCCCGCGCCCTTCGCGACCGAGCTCGACGCCTACGTCAACGGCACCGAGGGCTTCGGCCTGTGGTTCTGGGGCCCGGACTACGCCGACTCCGCGAACTTCCTGCCCTTCGCCCCCGGTCTGAAGGTCGGCCTCCGCGCCGGCTGGGCAGCCGAGGCCAACCCGGAGATCGCCGGTATCGCCGCCGGTGCCGCCGCCGCGACCGACCCCGACCAGCGCACGGCAGCCTTCACCGAATTCGCCGAGGCGATGCAGGCCGAGGGCCCGTTCGTGCCGCTGATCGTCCCCGGTCGCAACATCTCCTCCGCGGACAGCGTGAAGGGTGCGGTGTACAACTCCGTCTGGGAGATGGACATCGCCGAGATCACGCCGGCCGGCTGAACGGACATCTCATGACGACAGTGGCGGTGCAGAGGCAGGCGCAGCGGCGCCGATCGCCTCTGCTCGGATACCTGCTGCGGCGGGCCGGCACCTCCCTGCTCCTGTTGGTGGGCGTGACGATCGTCACGTTCGCGCTCACCAACCTGGTGCCGGGAGACCCGGTCTCGGCCGCGCTCGGTGAGGGTGCGTCGCAGAACCCCGCGACGCGTGACGCGTTCATCAAGGAGCACGGTCTCGACCAGCCACTGTTCGTGCAGTACTTCATCTATATGGGGAACCTGCTGCGCGGGGACCTCGGCACGTCGCTGGTGACCGGACGCCCGGTCACCAGCGACCTCGCCACCGCGGTGCCGGCGACCATCGAGATCGCGATCGGGGCGATCATCGTCAGCCTCGCGGTCAGCATCGTGCTCGGTACGCTCGCCGCCTACCGTCGCGGACTCGTCACCGACCAGGTCATCCGCGTCGTGACGCTGGTCGGGCTCAGCGTGCCGACCTTCTGGCTGGCACTCGTCAGCTTCTACGTCTTCTTCCTCGAGCTGCGCATCGCACCGGGATCCGGCCGCATCTCCCCGTCGATCACGCCACCGCCGCGCGTGACGGGGCTCTACACGGTCGACTACCTCCTGGGCGGCGACGCCGTCGGCTTCTTCGACGCCCTCGCGCACCTCGCGCTTCCCGTCATGGTGCTCTCGCTCGTGACCATCGGTCTGCTCACCCGTTTCATCCGCACCTCGGTGCTCGAGGTCCTCGGGAGCGATTACGTGCGCGCCGCCCGAGCCAAGGGGCTCCCGGCCATGCGGGTGATCCTCGACTACGTGCTGCGGGGAGCGTCGCTGCCGATCCTCACGGTGGTGGGTGTCGCGTTCGGCGCTCTGCTGTCGGGCACGGTGCTCGTCGAGTCGGTGTTCGCCTGGCCGGGCCTGGGCACCTACGCCTACAACTCCGCCGCGAACCTCGACCTGCCGGGCATCATGGGCGTCGGTCTCGTGGTCGGCGTCATCTACCTCCTCATCAACTTCATCGTCGACCTGCTGTACGGCGTGCTCGACCCGAGAGTGAGGATCGCATGAGCCGCATCGCCGCCGCCTCCCCGGCCGGGCGCTTCCGCTTCCGCTGGCCCCGCGCCTGGCGCACGCCGCTGGGGATCATCGGCACCGTCATCGCCGGAGCCTGGATCATCGTGGCCTTCACCGCCCAGTGGTGGGTCCCGTACCCGCCGAACGCGCAGGTGCTGCCGCGCCTGCAGCCTCCGGGGATCGACACGCTCCTCGGGACCGACGGCAACGGACGCGACATCTTCTCCCGCCTGATGACCGGCGCCACCGTGAGCCTGCCGCTCGCGCTCATGCTCGTGATCGCGGCCATGATCATCGGCACGCTCATCGGAGCGCTCGCCGGGTACTTCGGCGGCTGGGTCGACGAGACGCTCATGCGCATCACCGACCTGTTCATGGCCTTCCCGACCGTGATCCTCGCGATGGTTGTCACGGCCTCGCTCGGCCCGTCGCTGTTCAACGCGGTGATCGCGGCGATCGTGGTGTCGTGGCCGCAGTACTCCCGTGTCACGCGCAGCATCGTGCTGGGGCTCCGCGGCCAGAACTACGTGATCGCGGGACGACTGCTCGGGCACTCGCCGGCACGCACGCTGTTCGTCGACATCCTCCCGAACATCGCCGGCCCCGTCCTGGTGCTGGCGACGCTCGACATCGGCGCGGCGATCCTCCTGCTCTCCGGACTCTCCTTCCTCGGTCTCGGTGCGCAACCGCCGACGGCCGAGTGGGGGTCGATGATCTCGGGTGCGATGCAGAACTTCGACGCCTGGTGGCTCGGGGTCTTCCCGGGTCTCGCGATCCTGACCGTGGTGCTGGCGTTCAACTTCCTCGGAGATGCGATGCGCGACGTGCTCGACCCGACAGCCGAGATCACGCACGAGAAGGCTGCGGAGCACAAGGCGTCGGCGGGGGTGGCCGCATGAGTGCCCAGAACGCTGTCGCACAGCAGGACGCGACGCTCAGCATCCGCGATCTGACCGTCGACATCGGGCGTCCGCTCGTCAAGGGTGTCTCCCTCGAACTCGAGGCGGGTCGCATCCACGGTCTGGCCGGAGAATCCGGGTCCGGCAAGACCCTCACCTCGCTCGCCGTTCTGGGACTGCTGCCGCGTCAGGCCCGTACCGGGGGATCGATCCTGCTCGGCGGCGAAGAGCTCCTGGGACTCAACCGGCGCGCGCTCAACAGGGTGCGCGGCAAGCGGATCGCGATGGTGTTCCAGGATCCGTCGGCCTCGCTGCACCCGCAGCTGCCCGTGGGACGCCAGCTCACCGACCACATGCGGGTGCACCTCGGTCTCAAGGGCGCCGCCGCCCGAGCGCGGGCTGTCGAGCTGCTCGAGACCGTGCAGGTGCCGAACCCGGCCGCGGCCCTGGGGCGCTACCCGCACCAGTTCTCGGGCGGGCAGCGTCAGCGCATCGCGATCGCGTGCGCTCTGGCCTGCGACCCCGAGGTGCTGCTGGCGGATGAGCCCACCACCGCTCTCGACGTCACGGTGCAGGCGGGCATCCTGAAGCTGCTGCGCGACCTCGCGATCGAACGCAACCTCGCCGTGCTCCTCGTGACCCACGACCTCGGCGTGATGAGTGCGATCGCCGACCGTGTGGCGGTCATGAAGGACGGCCGCATCGTGGAGCTCGCCGACCGCGAGACGCTGTTCCGCGATCCTCAGCACGAATACACGCGCATGCTGCTCGCGGCCCTCCCGGGTTCGCGCATCGACGAGGCACCGGAAGGGCAGGCCGCAGATGAGTGAGGTCGCAGTCCTCGACGCGCGCGACGTGGTCGTGCGCTACCCGGGCAACCCGCCGGTGATCGCCGTGAACGGTGTGTCGATCAGCGTCGCCGCGGGGGAGACCGTCGCGCTGGTCGGTGAGTCCGGCAGCGGCAAGTCGAGCCTCGCCCGTGCCGTGGTCGGCATCGAGAAGATCGCCGCGGGGACCGTGCTCTTCCGTGACGCCCCGGTGTCGCCGCTCGGCATCCGCCGTCGCTCGATCGCCCTCACCGGCATCCAGATGGTGTTCCAGGACCCGGCGACGTCGCTCAACCCGCGGCGCCGCGTCGGCGACCAGATCGCTGATGGCATCGCCACCGCCCGTGCGCGCGGTGCCGAGGGATCGACCGTGGACGAATGGCTCGAACGCGTCGGATTGCCGACGAACGTGAGCACGCGCTTCCCGCACCAGTTCTCGGGCGGGCAGAAGCAGCGCATCGCGATCGCCAGGGCCCTGGCCGCGCGGCCGTCGCTCCTCGTTGCCGATGAACCGATCTCGGCGCTCGACGCATCGACCCAGACGAGTGTCGCCGGACTCATGCGCGACCTGGTGGCCGAGTCGGGGGCGGGAATGCTGTTCATCTCCCACGACCTGGCCGTGGTGCGGCGCATCGCCGACCGCACGTTCGTGATGTTCGGTGGGCGCGTGCTCGAGTCGGGTCCGACGGACCAGCTCTGGGCGGCACCCGGGCATCCCTATACGCAGGCGCTCCTGGCCGCGATCCCTGAGCCGGACGGATCCGGGCGCATCCCGGTCGCGCCGACGACGGAGGAACGGATCGTCTGGTCGGAAGTGCCGCCGGTCCTGAACTGAGGTCGCTCGCAACCGCTCCGCCCCGACGGGGACGATTCGTCAGCGCACGAGCCTCAACACCGCGTCGCTGCGCGCAGCCGCGTTCACCGGACTCGGAGAGAGCCGATCACTCTCGAAGCCCCGCGTCGACCAGCACCGCTCGGGCCGCGCGTTCTCCCGACGCCAGGGCTCCCTGGATCGATGCGGTGTCACGGTGATCGCCGGCGATGTACATCCGCGCGGCGAAGCGCGGCGAGCGGGCCGGCTCCAGGGGCGCCGGTTGGGTCGGGAGTGCGTCGGCGATGTCATCGCGACGAAGCAGCTCCCACGCGCTCAGGTCGGTGCCCCAGATCCCGCTCAGGTGGCGGCGCACCTCGCTCTCGGTGGAGGGATCGCCGCCGTGCGGAAGCAGACATGTCGCGGCGATGAGATGGCGTCCGGCCGGGGCATACGACGGGACCGTGTTCGTCATCACCACCGTGTTCACGATCGGACCTCGGCGCCGGCCGTCGACGGTGAGCAGTGCGGAGGAGGTCGGCGCTTCGGCGGCGGCGAACCACCAGGTCTGCAGGCCGTTCGTCGCCGGCGTGGAGAGTCCGGTGAGTTCGTCGACCGCTTCCGGCCCGACCGCGACGACGACCCGGGCCGCGTGGAGGGAGTCGCCGTCGGCCACCTCCACCTGCACGCCCTCACCGAGTGAGCGCACGTGTGCGACGGGGGAGCCGAGACGGAGTTCGGCTCCGGCTCTCCGTGCCTGTGCGGCAAGCTGCTCCGGCACCGCAGCGATCCCCTGAGCCGGCAGGCCGGGGCGCCCGAGCGCGAAGTACCGCACCAGCAGCCGCGCGAAGGCGTTCGATGTCACGCCGCGGTCCTCTGCCAGCACCCCTGCGAGGAACGGCTCGAGCACGGCGGTGCGGAGAGGGCCACGCAGACCCGCGGCATCCCACCCCTCACGTACCGTGACATCGTCCTGCGCGAGACGGGAGAGCGGACGCACCAGAGCCGGCGCCGCCCAGCGCGCGAGCGCGACGGCATCTGCTCCGTTCACCAATCCGCTGCGCAGCGTGGGGATGATCGAGAGTGGATGCCGCAGTGGATGCCGTAGCTCAGCCGTGCCGTGAGCGGTGCGTACCCGCACGCCGACCGGGAAGCTGCGCAGGGCGAGGGCATCCAGATCGATGCTGCGGCGCAGTGCCGGGTAGGCCGGATTCAGCACCTGGAAGCCGCGATCCAGCCGGAACCCGTCGACGATGTCGGTGCGCTGGCGGCCTCCGACGGCATCCGAAGCCTCGAGCACCACGACCTCGAGTCCCTGTGACGCGAGCATCCCGCCGCAGCGGAGTCCTGCCAGCCCTGCCCCGATCACGATCACGTCAGGCATTCGCTCCGACCTCTCCTCTGCGGATCGCCGCCGCGCGTCCGCTGATCGCGGCCCGTTCCTCGTCGTCGAGCAGACGTGCATTGCGCACCTGCAGGGCCATCCGCGGATTCGCGGCGAGTGTCGTCTCGTTGCGCATCAGGAAATCCCAGTACAGCGTGGTGATCGGGCAGGCATCCGCTCCGATCCGCTTCCGGGGATCGAACGGGCACGCGCGACAGTGCGGACTCATTCTCGAGATGTAGGCACCGGAAGCGGCGTAGGGCTTGCTCCCCATCAGCCCGCCATCGGCGAACTGGCTCATTCCCATGGTGTTGGGCAGCTCCACCCACTCGACCGCGTCGACATAGACGGCCAGGTACCAGGCGTGCAGGTCGGTCGGCTCGACACCGAGGAGCAGGGCGTAGAGACCGGTCACCATCAGTCGTTGGATGTGGTGGGCGTAGCCGTTCTCCAGTGTGGTGCCGATCGCGTCGGCCAGGCACGCCATCGAGGTGTCACCCGTCCAGTACCACTCCGGCAGCGGTTCGTGTGCGTCGAGCGCATTGTGACGCGCATACTCCGGCATCTGGGTCCAGTAGATTCCGCGCACGTACTCGCGCCATCCGAGGATCTGACGGATGAACCCCTCCGTCGATGCCAGAGGGGCGTGTCCGGCGCGGTAAGCGGCCTCG
Source organism: Microbacterium sp. DWRC1-3 (assembly GCF_049896645.1). NCBI lineage: Bacteria > Bacillati > Actinomycetota > Actinomycetes > Micrococcales > Microbacteriaceae > Microbacterium > Microbacterium sp. DWRC1-3. Next base: position 2,310,612 of record NZ_JAFCUS010000001.1, on the reverse strand, counting down.
GCTGCGGCGACCACTTCGCGCGGATGCAGGAGCTTCAGGTTCATGGCGGCGGACAGGTGGGCGTGCCACAACCAAGGTTCCCCCGGCCACATGGCGTCCTGTGCGTCACCGAACCACGGCAGGCGTTCGTCGATGAAGAGCGTCAGGGATTCGAGAGCCTGCGCGCGGCTGACCGGCCATGCGAACGTGTCGAGGCGACCGGGATGGTCGGCGAAGCGTGCCGCGACGAGCGTGAGGACGTCGCGGGTGATCTCGTCCGGGGCGAACACGGCTCTCGGTGGCACCATCCCCGGTCCCTGCGCAGGGAAGGCTTTTCGATTCTCGGCGTCGTAGTTCCACGCGCCGCCCTCGGGCTTCCCCTCCGGTGTCATGAGGATCCCGAAGCGTCGGCGCTGTTCGCGATAGAAGTACTCCATGCGGAGCGTGCTGCGCTCACCCACATGCGCCGCGAACTCGCGCACCGTGCAGAAGAAGTGGCGGTCTTCGCGGATCTCCAGAGGGATATCGGCCTGCGCGGCCACCCGTCGCAGCGACTCCAGCACCCGCCAGTCGCCGGGCGCCGTCATCACGAGGGACGCCGGTTCCAGCCGCACGACATCGACGGTCAGCTGATCGGCGAGCGTGCCACGACCTTCCGGGTCGTCGAGCGCGGTGTAGTGGACCACACGCCCGGCGGCGCGCATCTCGGCCGCACTGTGGCGCATGGCGGACAGGAAAAGGGCGGTGCGCTGCTTGCTGCTCCAGACGTGTGTGGATTCCTCGGCGACCTCAGCCATCCACACCGCATCGAGGAGCGGATCGAACCCGTCGAACCCGCTCGCCTCGAGGTCGAGTTGGTCGCCGAGCACGACCACCAGATTGCGGACGGGCTGCATGGCACCAGCGTACGACCGTCACGCATGAGGGGCCGATCGGGGAAGCGCGGCCCACCCCCATGTGTTGACGCGCGTCGCGTCCCGGGGTTCCGTTCGCGGCCTCACTGCTCTTCCGCTAGACTGTCAAGGTTGTCTGTCTCGCGGCGTCCATTCGGGATTCCAGAGACCGGCACGTGCACACACCCTCCTGCTCCCGGGAAAGTCCCGAGAGCCGTTCTAGTCCGAAGGAGGTGGGTAAGTGACGCACCAGTACGAACTCATGGTCATTCTGACCCCCGAGATCGACGAGCGCACGGTCGCCCCGACGCTCGACAAGTTCCTGAAGGTCATCACCAACGATGGTGGCTCGATTGACAAGGTCGACATCTGGGGCAAGCGCCGTCTGGCTTACGAGATCCAGAAGAAGACCGAGGGCATCTACGCCGTCGTCAACTTCACCGCTACCAGCGAGGCCACGCAGGAGCTCGACCGTCAGCTGAAGCTGAACGAGCAGATCATGCGTACCAAGGTCCTCCGCTCGGAAGAGGCTCAGGCGATGGTCGCTTCGGAGGCCAAGCGCTCCGAAGAGAAGGCTGCTCGCAAGGCCGCCAAGGCTGCGAAGGCCTAAGTCCCATGGCCGGCGAAACCGTCATCACCGTGGTGGGAAACCTCACGGCCGACCCCGAGCTGCGCTACACGCAGAACGGGCTGCCGGTGGCGAACTTCACCATCGCATCGACGCCTCGGAACTTCGACCGTGCCGCGAATGAGTGGAAGGACGGCGACGCGCTGTTCCTCCGCGCATCCGTCTGGCGCGAGTTCGCCGAGCACGTGGCGGGTTCGCTGACGAAGGGCATGCGCGTCATCGCGCAGGGCCGTCTGCGTCAGCGCTCCTACCAGGACCGCGAGGGCAACCAGCGCACCGCGATCGAGCTGGAGGTCGACGAGATCGGCCCCTCGCTCCGGTACGCGACCGCGCAGGTCACCCGTGCGGCCTCGACCGGCGGTGCCGGCGGTGCCGGTGGCGGTGGACAGTCCCGTCCCGCGCAGCAGCAGGTGTCGGAGGAGCCGTGGTCCACGCCCGGTTCGTCGACCAGCGCGGATGCCTGGAGCACTCCCGGCAGCTTCGGCGACGACACCCCGTTCTGAACAACTTCTGGATCCGGCCTTCACGGCCGGCATCCGCTCATCACTAAGGAAAAACAATGGCTGGAAAGTCGAGCGGCGACCGCCGCAAGCCGCGGAAGGGTGGCAAGCCCACCGCTCCCGCGAAGTCCATCCGGGTCGGTGTCATCGATTACAAGGATGTCGCCACCCTTCGCAAGTTCGTCTCGGAGCGCGGCAAGATCCGTGCCCGTCGTATCACCGGTGTCTCGGTGCAGGAGCAGCGTCTGATCGCCACGGCGATCAAGAACGCGCGCGAAATGGCGCTCCTGCCCTACGCTGGCGCCGGCCGGTAAGGGGTATCGAGATGGCAAAGCTGATTCTCACGAACGAGGTCGCCGGGCTGGGTAGTGCCGGTGACGTTGTCGAGGTCAAGAACGGGTACGCCCGTAACTTCCTCATCCCGCAGGGCTTCGCTACGGCGTGGACCCGCGGTGGCGAAAAGCAGGTCGCATCGATCCAGGCCGCGCGTCAGGCACGCGCGATCCACGATCGTGACGACGCTGTCGCGCTGAAGAACGCTCTCGAGGGCACCAAGGTGCGCCTCACGGTCAAGGCCGGCAAGGAGGGTCGTCTCTTCGGCTCCGTCAAGACGGACCACGTCGCGGATGCTGTCGCAGCCTCCGGCCTGGGCTCGATCGACAAGCGCAAGGTGCACATCACGTCGCCCATCAAGGTGACCGGTGAGCACGAGGCGACCGTGCGTCTGCACGACGACGTCACCGCAGTGATCACGCTGCAGGTCGTCGCCGCCAAGTAAGGCACGTCGAGAACGCCCCTGTCCTCCGGGACAGGGGCGTTCTGCATTCCCCGGCCCGGTCGCTCGTGCGCCTCACCCGTCTCCACCGTGCACCGGCCGTGCACCGGCCGGCGGCTCTCCGACCTCATCGACGGTGTGACCGCTGCAGGCCGCCTTCGTGACGCTGGCCCTCTCGACGCGCGACACGGCGAACCACCGCATGGCGTCACGCAGACGGCACCACCCGACCAGGTACCACTGGCCGTTCGTGGAGGCGAACAGCACGGGCTCGACATCACGGGTTGTCGTGTTCCCGTCTCTGGCCGTGTACCGGAGGCGGACCACGCGCTGGTCCGACATCGCCTCCTCCAGCGCCGACCGGATCGCGCGGGAGGAAGAGGGCGGCGCATCGATCCACACGCGGTGGGCGAGCGCGTCGGCTCGGGCGCGCGTGTGAGGATCGAGGACATCCAGGATCTTCCGCACACCCGCCGCGGCCAGGTCGGCGTAGGGGGCGTCGGGCGCCGCGGACACGGCAGCCATGAGCGCCACGGCCTGCGCGGGAGACAGGCTCACCGGCGGCAGCGATGCTCCCACGGCCAGGCCGTAGCCGCCTCCGGGCCCCGGGCGCGACCACAGCGGCGCGCCGCTGCGTTCCAACGCCGCCAGGTCGCGTTTGACGGTGCGCACGGAGACGTCGAACTCCCGCGCCAGACGCTCGGCCGAGCAGCCCCGCGATCCGCTGCGTCGGAGCATCTCGGACAGCGCATGCAGGCGCTCTGTACGCTTCACGGTTCTGCCTGAAAATTCATGACATAAATAGTGACACACACCTGCCCGCACTGCGGAACAAGCTGGGGGTATGACACAGACGACGAGCAGCCCGACCATCCTCTTCATCGCCGGCCACTGGTTGGGTGCGTGGGCGTGGGATGAGGTCCTCGAACACCTGAACGCCGCGGGCCCTCGTGCGGTCGCGATGACGCTGCCGGGTCTCGACGCGAACGATCCCGAGCGTGCGACGAAGACGCTCGACGATCAAGCCGCCGGGATCCTGGGGGAGCTCGCCCGGCTCGGTGTCTCAGAGCAGCATCCCGCGATCATCGTCGCGCACAGCGGCGCGAACGCGCCCTTCAGCCTCGTGCTCGATCGGCACCCGGAGCTGTTCGGCCGGGTGGTGTGGGTCGACTCCGGCCCGGTGGCGACCGGGAGCGTGTTCGCGCCCGACCTCCCGGAGCAGGTGGACGAGCTTCCTCTGCCGCCGTTCGAGGTGCTGGGGCAGCAGGCGAGCCTGGAGGGACTGAGCACGGAGGTGCTCGAGCGCTTTCGCGAGCGGGCCGTGCCGCAGCCCGGCCCCGCGCTGCGGCAGCCCGTCGAGCTCGTGGACGATGCGCGTCGCAGGATCCCGACCACGCTCGTGTGCTGCTCGATCTCGGGCACGCAGGTGCGGGAACTGGCGCAGGCGGGTCATCCCATGTTCGCCGAAGTCGCGGAGCTCGACCACCTCGACGTCGTCGACCTGCCGACGGGGCACTGGCCGATGTGGAGTCGTCCCGGCGACCTCGCGGAGCTGATCCGTGCGGTCGCGTCCTCCAGCGACTGAACCCTGCGCCGTGCGGGCCTCAAGCCCGCACGGATGTCGGGAGAATGCACGGATGTCGGGAGAATCCGGCAGATCCGTACGGGATCCGCGGGAACCTCCCGACATCCGTGCGGCGATCACCGCACTTCGGTGAGCGAGCGCGAGGGGCTACTCCCTGTCGGCCGCCACCTCGAAGACGTCCGTCGTCTCCTCGGCAGAGGCGGCACGGCGCTCCTCACGGCGGGCCCGTCGCTCGGCACGCTTGGCGATCCGGCGATCCCGGCTGCGCTCCACGAGCGTGTACAGGACCGGCACCAGCACCAGGGTGAGCAGCGTCGATGAGACCAGTCCGCCGATCACCACGATCGCCAACGGCTTCGAGATGAACACGCCACCACCGGTCAGGCCGAGCGACATCGGGACCAGCGCGAACACGGTCGCGGCCGCCGTCATCAGGATCGGACGCAGACGCAGCCGCGTTCCGTGCTCCACGGCCTCGTCCAGGCTCGCCCCGGCCACCCGGAGGCGGTTCACGAGGTCCATCAGCACGATGGCGTTCGTCACGACGATGCCGATGAGCATCAGCAGTCCGATCAGGGCAGGAAGCCCCATCGGCGTACCGGTGAGGAGGAGCCCGAGGATCGCACCGGTCGCCGCGAACGGGATCGAGATGAGCAGCACGAGCGGGCCGCGGAAGTTGCGGAACGTCGCCACCATCACCAGCAGCACGAGAACGATGGCCCCCAGCATCGCCAGACCGAGCTGACTGAACGCCTCGTCCTGCTGGGCGGACGCGCCGCCCTGCTCGAACGTGACCCCCGCCGGCAGGTCGGTCTCGGCGATCGCTTCGTCGATCGCCCGGCTGGCCGCCGACAGACCACCCTTCTCCGGCGTGACCGTCAGGGTGACCTGCCGCTCGCCTTCCGCGCGGGTGATGGTCGGAGCGGTGAGCTCTTCCTCGACCGTGGCGATCGCGGCCAGAGGGATCGCGGTGCCCGTGACCTCGGTGGCCGCCTTCTGCTCCGCCTCGGCGGCTTCGGCCTCGACCTGCTGGGCGGCGGCGTCGGTGCGGCTCTGACGCAGGGCCTTGATCTGCTCGTCCGCCGCCTTGATGCCGGACTGCGCGCCTTCGATCGCGCTCTGCAGTGCCGAGAGCTGCTCGGCGCGCTCCGCCTGCGCCTGGAGCACCGCCTCGTCCTCAGGACTCAGCGGGTCTGCGGGGACGATCGGCGCCGCCGACAGCTCCGCGAGCTGCTTGTTCAGGGCGCCGATCTGACCCGCGAGCTCGGCCCGCTGCTTCGTGGCCGTGTTGATCTGCGAGTCGAGTTCTTTCTCGGCCTTTGTCTTGGCCTCGTCGGCCTTGGCCTTGGCTTTGGCCTCGAGTGCGTCGGCGGCGGCCTTCTGCGCCTCTGCCGTCTGCTGGGCCGTGACGGGCAGCATGATCTCGCCGAGCTTGTCGGCGGTTCGTGCCGAGCCCGGCGTGCGCACGACGATGTCGCGCTCCCGACCCTCGTACATGAGGGTGCCGACGGTGGTGCCCGAGAGCGCCTCCTGCACGGCCTTCGCGATCGTGGCCCGGTCGAAGCCGAGGCGCGCGGCCAGCGGCTCGTCGACCTTCACGCGCAGCACCGGCTGCTCGCCCGCGAGCTCGCTCTTCACGGAGCGCACCCCGTCGGCGTCGGCGAGCTGCGTCTCCAGCAGATCGCTCGCGGTCCGCAGCGCGGCCGGGTCGTTGCCCTGGATGGCCAGGGCGATGCCGTCACCGGCACCCGCGAGGGAGGCGTCCTGCGAAGCGAGCTCGATCGTGCCGCTGTCGGCAAGACCGTCCAGCGCCTTCTGCACCTTCGACTCGACCGCGGCGACGTCGGCTCCGTCCTTCACCCGCAGGTCGTAGGTGATCGACGTCGGGGTGCCGGGTGTGGGGACCGGGATCGAGGTGGTGATGTCATCGATCTCCGCGATCTTCCCGAGCGTCTTCTCGACCGGCTCCGCGGCGGCGACCAGGTCGGCCGTGGCCTCCTTCGGGGGCGTCTGCACGACCTGCAGGCTCGCCTGACCCGATGAGCCCAGGAAGTCGGTCTGGATGAACGGCGTCATACCCAGCGTCGCGACGAGCAGCAGGGCCGAGGCGACCAGGGTGATGACCGGGTGTCGACGGGTCGCGTTCAGGGCCGGCATGAACGTGCGCTGCAGGCGGTCGGGAGCCGTATGGATCTCGTCGAGCTCGGACGGCACCTCGTTCTCGTGGGCGAGCGGTGCGTCGTCCGCCGATCCCTCGGACACTGGCTGAGCCGCTTCGGCAGCTGCGGCACGGTGCTTCGGAGCCCTGTTGAGGAACCAGGAGGCGAGCACCGGCACGATCGTGAGCGAGACGACCAGAGAGGCGAGAAGCGCGATCGAGACCGTCACCGCGAACGGCCGGAACAGCTGCCCGGCGATTCCGGAGACGAAGGCGATGGGCAGGAAGACCGCGACGGTGGTGAGCGTCGAGGCGGTGATGGCACCGGCGACCTGGCGCACCGAGGCGACGATGCCGTCGATGGTGAGCGGTCCGTCGCCGCGTCGTCTCGAGATGTTCTCGATCACCACGATGGAGTCGTCGACGACACGTCCGATGGCGATCGTGAGCGCGCCGAGGGTCAGGATGTTGAGGGTGTTGCCGCTCCACCACAGGCCCACGAGCGTGATCAGCAGCGACAGCGGGATCGACACGGCAGCGATGACCGTCGAGCGCCACGAGCGCAGGAACGCGAGGATCACGAGCACGGCGAAGAGCAGGCCCAGCCCGCCCTCGACGGAGAGGTCGTGGATCGACTGCTCGATGTAGGGCGCCTGGTCGAAGATCGTCACGAACTCGGCCTTGACGATCGGGGCGAGCCGGTCGAGCTCGGCGTTCACGCCGTGCGAGATGTCGACCACGTTGGCTCCCTGCGACGGGATGATCTGGAGCGTGAGCGACGGGTTGCCGTTGACCCGCGAGATGGTCTGCGCCGGCACCGTCTCGATCGAGACGTCGGCGAATTCGGCGACCGTGACGGCTCCCTCGGGCGTGGGTACAGGCAGGGCCTGGATGTCTTCGAGAGTGGCGAGTCGCGACCCCACGGTGATCGACAGAGGCCCCTCGGCGGAATCCGCCTGCCCTGCCGGAAGCGCGGCGCCGTGCGCCTCGAGGATCGGGCCGAGCGTCGAGGGCTCGACCTTCAGCCGCGTGACATCCGCGGGGCGGAGATCGATCGTGATGCGCTGCGTCTCCTGGCCCGCGAGCTCGACGGCGCGCACACCCGGTACGCCCTTGAGCGCCGGGACGACGGTCTGCTGCAGAGCATCGCCGAACTTCTCCTGGTCGCCGCTGGTGCCCGCGCTGAGGACCATCGCGGGCAGATCACCGGCACCGCCCGACGCCACCTGGACCTCTGTGCCCGAGGGGAAGCTCGGCTTCAACGACTCGGTCGCACTGCGGATCGTGCGCAGGGTCTCCTCGTCGTTCTCCCCGAACGACCACTCGACGAGGATCTGCGCACCCCCGCTGGATGTGGTGGACGTGACGCTCGTCACGCCGGGCACGGCGCGGACGGCCTGCTCGACGGGCTCGGTCACGCTGCTCGCCATCTCTTCGGGCGCGAGACCCTGCGACTGCGCCGAGATGAACGCCATGGGCGCCTGCAGCGACGGCATCAGCTCCTGCTTGAGCGAGCCCATCGAGATCAGGCCGAGAGCGACGATCGCCAGTGTCGCGAGCGACAGGATCAGGCGGTTCTTGAGACTGCTGCGTGTGAGGAACGACATGGAGCGGTGAGGTGCTTTCGGCTGGGTCGCAGCGGCGGGCGAAGTGGCACGCGCGCGACGCGGAAGCCGCCTGTGATCACTCGACCCACGTCGCCCCGTGCCGAATCCTGTGGGTCCGGCTCAGCGCGACGAGAGGCGACTGAGCTCCGGCGACACGATCGACGATTCGAGCCTGCCGGGTCGCGCGCGCCGGGGCATCCTCCCGCAGGGTGATCCTCGTCCCCCCGCGGGAGGACTCGGGCGCCCTGGGCGCGGGATGGCGACAGGGGCGGCGGCGCGATCCGATTCTGGATCCAGAATGCAGAGTTCGACGTGAGGATCCGATACTCTCGCTCCCATGGTGCAATCAGGGAACGCCGCGTCGCCCAAGGAACGGGCCGAGGCTCTGCAGAAGCTCGCTCAGCGACACGGGGCCGGGTACCGGTCGGTCGGAGCGATGGCCTACGACATCATCCGCGACGCGATCCTCGACGGCACGCTGCCCCCCGGCATGAAGCTGCGCCAGGAGACGCTGGCCGAGTCCATCGGCATCTCGCGGCTCCCGATCCGCTCGGCCCTGATCCAGCTCGAGGCCGACGGGCTCGTGGTCTTCCATGCCCGTCGCGGGGCGATGGTGCGCGCGCTCTCGGTCGATGAGGCGACCGAGGTCTACCACCTGCGGACGCTTCTCGAGAAGGATGCGCTGCGCCTGGCGATGGCGGAGATCACGCCGGAGCGGGTCGCCCGTCTGCGCGAGCTCGCGCAGACGGCCGACGACATCTCCGAGGGCGGGGAGTTTGTCGAGGCCCGCACCGAGTTCTACGCGACGCTCTACGACGCCCAGGCCCGCCCCGTGATGTGGGAGATGATCGAGCAGCTGCGGCTCAAGCTGGGGCGCTACGTGCTCGGCTGGCGGCTGGTGTCGCCCGGCGCGCACGACCACTCGCACGGCGAGCTCATCGACGTCGTGGCGGCGGGCGATGCCGACGAGGCGCTGCGCGTGCTCGAATCGCACCTGAACCACGTGCGCGACGGGGTCATCGCGCTGCTCGACGCCGCGGCGACGGAGGCCGCCGCCGAAGGGGTCTGACGCCTGGCGCGAATGTATGACTCCTGCACGGATGCATGACCGGGTACGCCAGTCCGTTCATGCGAGTGCGCCGGAGTCATGCAGGTGTGTGACTGGATGACGGCCCGCGCGGGATACCCGCTTCAGGTCACGGTGCCGCGGCGCGCGAATCGCGGTTCACGCCAGATCTCGCTGTGCAGCACGTCCTCCAGCGCATCGACCGCGTCCCACACGTCGGTGTACGAGGTGTAGAGCGGGGTGAACCCGAAGCGGATGAGGTCGGGAGCGCGGAAGTCGCCGATCACTCCTCGCTCGATCAGCGCCTGCATCACCGCGTAGCCGTCCTCGTGGCGGAGCGACACCTGGCTGCCGCGGCGGGCAGACTCCCGAGGGGTGACCGGCTCGATGCCCCAGCGCGGTGTGAGACGGGTGTCGACGAGGGACATGAACAGCTCGGTCAGCCGCAGGCTCTTCTCGCGCAGCAGCTCCATGTCGACGTCGTCCCAGATGTCGAGACTCGCCTCGAGTCCCGCGACCGACAGCAGCTGCGGTGTGCCGACCCGGAAGCGCTCGATCCCCGGTGCGGGGGCGTACTCCACCGTGAAGTCGAACGGCCTGGCATGCCCGTGCCAGCCGGTCAGGGCAGGGCGGGCCGCATCGTGGTGACGGCTGGCGGCCCAGATGAACGAGGGCGAGCCGGGCCCGCCGTTGAGATACTTGTAGGTGCAGCCGACCGCGAAGTCGGCATCCGCGGCGTTCAGGTCGATCGGCACGGCGCCGGCGCTGTGGCACAGATCCCAGACGACCAGGGCTCCCGCCGCGTGTACCTTGCGGGTCACCGCGGCGATGTCGTGCATCCGTCCGGTGCGGTAGTCGACCTGCGTGAGCACCACGACCGCGACGTGATCGTCGAGCACGTCGTCGAGGGTGGGGCCGTCATCCGAGATCAGTAGGCGCTCCAGGGGCGTTCCGCCGCCGAGCAGCTCCTGCACGGCTTCGAGCATGTAGAGATCGGTGGGGAAGTTGCCGCGCTCCGCGATGATCACGCGTCGTCCCGGACGGAGCCTGATCGCCGCCACCACCGCCTGGAACAGGCTCGCCGACGTCGAGTCGCCGAGCACGACCTCGCCGGCGTGCGCTCCGATGAGCGGTGCGATCCGGTCGCCGATCGTGCGCGGCTTGGCGAACCATCCGGCGTCGTTCCAGCTGCGGATGAGGCCGGTGCCCCACTCCTCGGCGATCACCTGCTGCAGGTGCGCCGCGGTGTGCCGCGGCAGCGCACCTAGCGAGTTGCCGTCGAGGTAGATCACATCGTCGGGCAGCACGAAGCGTTCGCGCATCGGCGCCAGCGGGTCGTTCTCGTCGAGGGCTGCGCAGGTGGCGCGGTCGATCGCGGGGCGGGTGGAGGTCGTGCTCATGGGGTGGGTCCGTTCGAGGTCGTGCGGGGTCAGCGCCCCAGGAATCGCAGGGCGTTGTCGCGACGGATGGCGCTCTTGTGCGCCTCGTCGAGGAAGTCGGCACGGTCGATGACGCTGCCGACGGGTCGCTCGCCCAGGGGGTAGGGGTAGTCGCTGCCGACCATCACCTGCGAGGCGCCGAGGGTCTCCACCAGCACGCGCAGGGCGACCGGGTCGAACACCACGCTGTCGACGCTGAAGCGATCGAGGTAGGCCGACGGCGGGCGTTCACTGACCCCGATGAGGTCGGGCCGCTGCAGCCAGGCGTTCTCGAACCGGCCCAGCCAGAAGGCGAAGGAGCCGCCGCCGTGCGCGAACGCCAGGCGGAGGGTCGGCGGTACCCGGTCGAACACTCCGCCCAGGATCATCGCGATGATCGACAGGTGCGTCTCGGCGGGCATGCCGGTGAGCCAGCGCGCCATCCAGCGGTCGAGGCGCGGCGAGCCCGGCATGTCCCACGGATGCACGAACACCGGGATGCCGCTGTCGGCGCAGTGCTGCAGGAACATCACCATGCCCTCGTCGTCGAGGTCGCGGTCGCCGACGTGGTTCCCGATCTCGACGCCGGCGTGACCGGAGGCGATCGCGCGATCGGCCTCGGCGCACGCGGCATCCGGATCCTGCAGCGGCACCTGGGCGAAGGGGATCAGCCGATCAGGGGCCGGGGCGCAGATCTCCAGGGCGAGGTCGTTGAAGATGCGGGCGACCTTGACCGCCTCGGCGCCCGACTTGTCGTACGAGAAGAACAGCGGCGTGGGGGAGACCACCTGCATCTCGACGCCGTCGGCATCCATGTCGGCCAGGCGCACGGTCGCATCCCAGCAGTCGTCGCCGACGCGCCGGAACTCGGTCTCGCCGAGCATGATCATCGCCTCGCGCTCGGAGTCCACGCGCAGGGTCGGCCAGAGCCCCGGCCCGACCTGTGTCGACAGGTCGGGCCAGGAGCTCGGCACGAAGTGCGTGTGGACGTCGATCGTGCCCAAGGGGCTTCAGCCCTTGCCGGGGTGGACGGTGCCGCACTCCGGGCAGGTACGCCCCTCTTCGCTCTCGTAGAAGTCTCGGAAGACCGGCGGCAGATCCTCGACGATGTCGCGCACCTGCAGCTCGACCTCGTGCACCTTGGCGTTGCAGTTCGGGCAGAACCAGGCGAACTTCTCGAGCGTGCCCTCTTCGCGGATGCGCTCGATCACGATGCCGATGGAGCCCTCTTCCGGGCGCTGCGGGGAGTGGAACACGTTGCCGGGCAGCAGCCACATCTCGCCTTCGCGGATGTCGATGCGCTGCGGGCCGTCGGGCGTCTGGATGTTCACGTGCATGTTGCCGCGGTACTGGTAGAACCACTCCTCGTAGGGGTCGAAGTGGAAGTCGGTGCGCTTGTTGGGGCCGCCGACGACCTGCACGATGAAGTCGCCCATGGGCGTCCACGCGGCCTTGTTGTTGACCGGCGGCTTCAGGAGGTGCTCGTTCTCCTTGATCCATGCGGCGAAATCGATGACGGGTGGGATGGTGCTCATTTCTCCTCCTCGAGAGTGGCAACGGTGGTGCGGTCGACAGTGGTGTCGTCGGTGGGGGTTTCGGGGCGCCGTGCGATCGCCTGGATCTCGATGCGCAGGTGCGGATGAGGCAGCGCATGAACGGCCACCGTGGTGCGGGCGGGGCCCTGCTCGTCGAAGTACTCGGCCCAGACGGCGTTGTAGGCGGCGAAGTCGTTCATGTCGACGAGGAAGCTCGTCGCCTGCACCAGATCGTCGAGGTCGCACCCGGCGGCGGCGAGCACGGCCCGGATGTTCTCGATGACCGCGCGGGTCTGCACCGCGACGTCGAGACGCGTCGCGCCGAACTCGTCGACCTCCGCTCCGGCGATCGTGTTGTCGGGCCGCCTGCTCGATGTGCCGGAGACGAAGACGAGGTCGCCGGAGACCTTGGCGTGCGGGAAGCGGCCGCGGGGGGTCGCTTTGCCCTCGACGAGGATGCCGCCTGATCCGGTCATCGTGATCCCTCCGTGAGGCTGTCTGATCCCTCGTGCGTGCGGATGCCGACCCGCCCGAGCCCGGTGATCGTCGCCTCGACGACGCCGTGGTCCGGCAGGGGGACGGCGGCGGTCGCGGCTCCGGCGAGCAGCACCATGCCGGCGCGGAGCGCGAACCCGTGGGCCGCGGCGAGCCGGGCTGCGGCGGCGATGGCACGGCCGGGATCGCCCAGGATCGCCGCGGTCGATCCGGTCGCCGCCACCCTGCCGTCGACCTCGAGCCGCACGGCGCGGTTGTCGAGAGTGCCGGCCTGCTCGAACGGCGTCCACGGACCGATCACGTAGCCGGCTGCCGAGGTGTTGTCGGCCACGACGTCGGACAGGCTGAAGCGGAAGTCGCGGTAGCGGGAGTCGATGATCTCCAGCGCGGGAGCGACCGCGGCGACGATCTCCGCCAGCGGAAGAGCGGTGTCGACGCCGTCGATGTCGGCGGCGAGAAGGTAGGCCACTTCGGGCTCGATGCGCGGGTGGATGGCGGACCGGCGGTCGAACACCGCGTCATCGTCGAGGCGCATCCCATCGGTGAGGGTGCCCATGATCACATCGTGCACGCCCATCTGCTGCGCCTTCGCCTGGCTCGTGAAGCCGAGCTTGAGGCCGGTGACGCGCTCGCCGCGGGCGAGTCGGCGGGCGATCAGCGCGTGCTGTGTGGCGTACGCGGTGTCGAGCCCGACCTCCTCGGTCGAGGAGAGCTGGCTGATGGCGGTCGCGGTGCGCTGGGCGGTGTCGAGAGCGGCGGCGAACACGGCGTCGGCGGTCATGCGGTCACCTCCGAGCGTGCGGCGACGAGGTCGAGGGCGACGTCGACGATCATGTCCTCCTGGCCGCCGACCATGCGGCGGCGTCCCAGCTCCACGAGGATGTCACGGGCATCGAGGCCGTGCTTCTCCGCCGCGCGCTCGGCGTGCAGCAGGAAGCTCGAGTACACCCCCGCGTAGCCGAGGGTGAGGGTCTCGCGGTCGACGCGGACGGGGCGGCGCTGCAGCGGACGCACCAGTTCCTCTGCCGCATCCTGCAGCGCGAACAGGTCGCAGCCGTGCTCCCAGCCGAGCAGGTCGGCCACCGCGATGAAAGCCTCGATCGGGCAGTTGCCCGCCCCGGCGCCCTGCCCTGCGAGCGAGGCATCGACCCGATACACGCCGTGCTCGACGGCCGTGACGCTGTTGGCCACGCTCAGCGACAGGTTCTCGTGCGCGTGGATGCCTATCTGCGTGCCGGGGTCGAGCACCTCGCGGTAGGCATCGACGCGCTCGGCCACGTCGCGCATCGTGAGGCGTCCGCCCGAGTCGGTGACGTACACGCAGTGCGCTCCCGCCGCCTCCATGATCTTCGCCTGCTCGGCGAGGCCGTGCGGGTCGTTGAGGTGGCTCATCATCAGGAAGCCGGACACGTCCATGCCGTGCTCGCGCGCCCAGGTGATGTGCTGGATCGCGACGTCGGCCTCGGTGCAGTGCGTCGCGACCCGCACGCTCGCGACACCCAGGTCGCGGGCGCGGGCGAGGTCGTCGATCGTGCCGATGCCGGGCAGGATCAGGGTGGTCAGCACGGCACGGTCGAGCACCTCTGCCGCCGCCTCGATCCACTGCCAGTCGGTGTGCGCGCCCTGTCCGTAGGCCACGCTCGATCCGCCGAGGCCGTCGCCGTGCGCGACCTCGATGGCATCGACGCCCGCGGCTTCGAGAGCACGGGCGATGCCCTGCACCTGGTCGGTGGTGTAGCCGTGGCCGATGGCGTGCATGCCGTCGCGGAGGGTGACGTCCTGCACGTACACGCGGGGAGAAGCGGTGGTCATGCGGGAACCCCTGTCCGTTGGGCGACGAGTCGCTCGGCCGTGCGAAGGGCTGCCGAGGTCATGATGTCGAGATTGCCCGCGTACTCCGGAAGATAGTGGCCGGCGCCGGCGACTTCCAGCAGGACGCTCACGCGCGTGCCGCGGAACGGCCGGTCGAGTGCGGGAACGTAGGCCTCGTCGACCGCATCGAACTGCACCTGCTGCTTGAGCCGATAGCCGCCGACGTAGGCCTGAACGTCGGCGACCATGTCGGCGATCGAGGCGCTCACGGCATCGCGATCCAGAGAGGCGGGGTCGCCCTCGACCAGGCAGAAGACCGTGTCGCGCATGATGAGCGGTGGGTCGGCGGGGTTGAGCACGATGATGGCCTTGCCGTGGTCGGCGCCGCCGATCACCTCCAGTGCACGGGCGGTCGTCTCGGTGAACTCGTCGATGTTCGCCCTGGTTCCGGGGCCGGCCGACTTCGAGGCGATCGAGGCGACGATCTCGGCGTAGGCCACCGGGGCGACGCGCGACACCGCTGCCACCATCGGCACCGTGGCCTGGCCACCGCAGGTGACCATGTTCACGTTGGTCGCACCGAGATGCGCTTCGAGGTTGACGACCGGCACGACATAGGGGCCGATCGCCGCCGGGGTCAGATCGACCATGAGGCGTCCGGCGTTGCGCACGAGCGCGTCGTTGCGGGCGTGGGCTCCGGCCGAGGTCGCGTCGAACACGAGCTCGACATCGGCGAACTCGGGCATCGCGATCAGCCCGTCCACGCCCTCGTGGGTGGTGGCGACACCGAGCCGTCGCGCGCGGGCGAGGCCGTCGGACTGCTCGTCGATCCCGGCCATAGCGACCACGTGCAGCGTGGTCGAGAGCCGCTTGACCTTGATGAGCAGGTCGGTGCCGATGTTGCCCGAGCCGATGATGGCGATGCCGACGGTCATGCCGCAGCCCCTTCCGTTGTCGTTCCGGATGCCGCGCCGACGAAGTCGGCACAGACCTCGCCGAGACCGTCGAGCCGCGCGCGGAACACCCCCGCGTTCGCGTCGACCATAGGGCCGAGGGCCCCGGAGAGGATCACCTCGCCCGCGCGCAGCGGCTGTCCGCGGCGGGCGACTTCACGCGCCAACCACGCCACGGCGATCACGGGGCTGCCGAGGCACGCGGCACCCGACCCCGTCGAGACCGGTCGCCCCTCGCGGTCGAGCGACATGCCGAGCGCGGTCAGGTCGAAGCCGTCGAGGCGTCGCGGCGTGGTGCCGAGCACGACCGCCCCGCTGGAGGCGTTGTCGGCGATGGTGTCGGTGATGCGGATGTCCCACCCAGCCACGCGGGAGTCGACGACCTCGATCGCGGGCAGCACGAACTCCGTGGCACGGATCACCTCGGCGACGTGCGTGGTGGGGGAGTCGAGGTCGCTGCCCAGCACGAAGGCGACCTCGGCCTCGGCGCGCGGTTGCAGGAAGCGTGCGAGGTCGATCGGCTCGCGGTCGGTGAACATCATGTCATCCAGCAGCACGCCGTAGTCGGGGCTGTCCACCCCGAGCTGCGCTTGCACGGCGGGGGAGGTGAGGCCGATCTTGCGCCCGACGATGCGGCGGCCCTCGTCGAGACGGCGCGCGATGCCGAGCGACTGCACCGCGTACGCGGCATCCTGATCAGTCTCGCCGAGCAGGTCGCGCACCGGTGCGCACGGGCGTGCGGACTCGGCCGCGAGCCGCAGCCGTTCGTCCGCCAGGTGCACGGCGTCGGGGAGGCCGGTCACAGCTGCACGCACACGTTCGTCGGCTCGGTGTAGAACTCCAGCGAATGGTGCCCGCCCTCGCGGCCGATGCCGGAGAGCCCGACACCGCCGAACGGGCTCCGCAGGTCTCGCAGGTACCAGGTGTTGACCCACGACATGCCGGTGCGCATCTGCTGGGCCACGCGGTGTCCGCGGGTGAGGTCGGTGGTCCAGGTGACGGCGGCGAGCCCGTAGTCGGTGTCGTTCGCGAGCGCGACTGCCTCCTCCTCGGTGTCGAAGGGGATGAGGGCGGCGACGGGACCGAACACCTCTTCGCGCACGGTGCGGTGACTGTTGTCGAGGCCCGTCCACAGAGTGGGCTCGATCCAGGAGCCGCCGTCGAGTCCGTCGCCCAGGGTCGGGATGCCACCGCCGGCGAGCACGGTCGCGCCCTCGGCGACGGCGAGGTCGAAGTAGGAGCGCACCTTGTCGCGGTGGGCCTGGGAGATGAGCGGACCGGTGGTCGTCGCCGGATCCTCCGGGCGCCCCAGACGCAGGCGGGCGGCGTGCTCGGCGAGACCGGCCGCCACGTCGTCGAAGACCGCACGCTGCACGTAGATGCGCTCGGTGCACAGGCAGACCTGGCCGGTGTTGAGGTAGGTCGAGCGGGCGAGGCCGGCGACCGCGGCGTCGAGGTCGGCGTCGGCGAACACCAGCGCGGCGTTCTTGCCGCCCAGCTCGAACGACACGGGACGCACCCTCGGTGCGACCGCCCGCATGATCGCGGAACCGGTGGACGACTCGCCGGTGAAGGTGACCCCGTCGATGCCGGGGTGCGACGTGAGCGCTTCGCCTGCGGAGCCTGCGCCGAAGCCGTGCACGACGTTGACCACCCCGGCGGGGACACCCGCTTCGGCGAGGATCTCGGCCAGCAGGGTGGCCGACGACGGCGTCTCCTCCGAGGGCTTGATGACGACGGTGTTGCCGGTGGCGAGGGCCGGAGCCAGCTTCCATGTGAGCAGTAGCAGGGGCAGGTTCCACGGCACGATCACGGCGACGACCCCGAGTGGCTTGCGCACCGCGTAGTTGAGTGCGCGGCGGCCGTCGGGCAGCTCGGTCAGGAACGAGTCGAGTCCGGCGGTCGAGACCGTGTCGGCGAAGGAGCGGAAGTTCGCAGCGGCGCGCGCCACATCGAGGTCGCGGGCCAGGGCCTCGGGCTTGCCCGTGTCGCCCACCTCGGCCGCGACGAGCTCGTCGGCCCGACGGTCGATCGCGTCGGCCACCCCGCGCAGCAGACGGGCGCGCTCGGCGACGGTCATCCGCCCCCACGGTCCGTCGAACGCCGCGCGGGCAGCCGCCACGGCGCGGTCCACCTGCTCGGTGCCCGCCTCGTGCACCTCGGCGATGATCGATCCGTCGACCGGGCTGATCTTCGTGAAGGTGCCGATGCCCTCCACGCGCTCGCCGGCGATCATGTTGTGGATCGCGCGGGGCGCCCGCTCCTGCTCGGCGGCACGGAGGGGAGGCGTCATCGTCTCGGAAGGCATGGGCTCAGGCTAGGAAGGTTCGAGGGATGCCGACAAATACTCTCTTGATGCATTGCCATGCCCGTACGGCTATAGTCCGGATCATGGTCACCGATCGACTGCTCGACGGACGGGTCAAGATCCGTCACCTCGTCCTCGTCACCGCCATCGCCGACGAGGGCACCCTGGTGCGCGCCGCCGAATCGCTGCACATCACCCAGCCCGTCGTCACCCGCGGACTCCGCGAGGTCGAGGAGGTGCTGGGCGTGCCGCTGTTCGAACGGCTGCCGCGCGGAGTCAGGCCCACGCAGTACGGGCACTCCTTCATCGAGCGTGCGCGCTCCGTGCTCGCCGAGCTGCGCGCCGCGGGGGAGGAGGTGCGGCTGCTGCAGTCGGGGCAGCTGGGCACGGTCACGGTCGGCACGCACCTCGCGGGGTCGAACCTGCTGCTGCCGCGCGCCATCGCCGCGTTGAAGGCCGAGCACCCGCGGCTGACCGTCGTGGTGCGCGAGGGCACACCGGATACCCTGCAGCAGCTGCTGCTCGCGGGCGACCTCGACCTCACGGTCGGACGGCTCTCGCCCACGGTGCCGGTGCGGCTCGAGCAGGAGCGACTGCATCAGGAGCCGATCCGCCTGGTCGCCCGGGCCGGGCATCCGGTGCTCGGCGGCGTCAAGGCGAACTCCCTCGCGGAACTGATCGCGTATCCGTGGATCTTCCCGGTCGCCCAGACGGCGCTGCGGGCCGAGCTCGAAGCCGTCTTCTTCCACGAGGGGCTCCCGTTGCCGCCCGACCGCGTCGAGTGCACGTCCATGCTGACCCTGCGCACCCTGCTGATCTCGACCGACGTGATCGCGGCGCTGCCGATGTTCATCGCCGTCGACGACCGCGAGCTGCGGATCCTGCCCACGCCGCTGAGCTCCATCCGCCGTTCGGTCGGCGTGACGGTGCCGAAGGACCGGGCCCCCTCGCCCGCGGCATCCGCCCTGCTGGCGCATCTGCGCGAAGAGGGCGCACGCCTGGCGGAGCTCGAGCGCGAGTACGCGCAGACGGAGCCGCGCTTCGCCGGCTGATATGCCTGAACGGTCATAGCTCTGACCCGTATGGATATTGGACAGCATCGCTCCCACAGGGTGAACCTGATGAGAACGACACGACGTCGTGACGATCTCACCCGATTCAGCCAATGGAGGCGACATGGCCGGCTCTCCCTACGTGCCCGATGCGAAGAAATACCGTCCGGAGGATTTCCAGCGCGTCGAGGGTGAACCGGCCGATCCCGATCCCTCCAGCTGGGGCATGCAGCCCGACGGCACCTTCCTGCCGCCGGCGCACACGCCGTCCGTCCCGCGCGACGTCTTCATCGACTGGCCGGGGCAGCTCGACTACCGCGACCCCGAGACCTACGTGCTCAACGCGACCGCCGAGGCGTTCTATCCGATCGTGGTGAACACCAGCCACTCGTGGCAGTGCATCTACGACTGGGACGGCCGGCGCCTCATGCTGCACTACGGCGGCGGCAACCACTGGAAGCTCTATGACATCACCGACCCGCGCGACCTGACGATCGTCGACGAGGAGCAGTGGGGCTGGGACGACCCCCGCCCGCAGTTCGGCGCCACCACGGTGCAGTGGAATCAGAAGCTCGGAAAGCACATCGCGATCCAGGCGAGCGAGACCCCGCGGTACTTCCTCAAGGGGCGCGTCGCCAACAAGTGGATCGACGACACCGTCGAGGGCCAGCTGAAGGAGTGGGAGGGCCTGCGCGGCTTCCGCACCTGGGAGATGAACGGCCCGAGCCCGCGCGACTGGACCCTCCTCACCGAGGTCTCGACCGACCCGAACCACGGCCCGGACGAGATCCAGGAGGGCAACGGCGTGCTCGACCTGCCGGTCTACTACGGCGACAAGTACCTCTTCGTGGCGACCGCGCCCGACAACACCTTCACCAACCAGCCGTACAAGACCACGCTGTGGACGGCGGGGCACGCGGCCTACGACGTCTCCGATCCGGCGAAGCCCGAGCTGCTCTCGAACTGGTGGGTGCCCGGTTCCCGTGCCGGCGAGGAGGCGGACTCCGAGTACCTCGCCGACAACGAGCGCTGGAACAACAAGACCTCGTGGTTCGGCTCGCGCATGGGCATCTTCCTGCCGCGCTCGGTCGAGTCGGGGTGGAAGTACGGCTACGCCGCCCAGGGTGGGCAGGGCTTCTTCGTGCTCGACGTGTCCGACCCCGCGAACATCCACCACGTCGGTTGGTGCCATCTTCCGGTGAGCGTCGCCGGCACCGAGGGTGACAACGTCGACACGACCCAGGTGGAGGAGACGGGCTACGTCTACGTCTCGGGCTACCCGATGAACACGGACTGCTACGAGCCGGCCAAGGAGATCTACCAGATCGACGTGAGCGACCCGGCGAACCCGCGGGTGGTGCGCACGCTCCCTCGTCCGACGCCGCCGGCCGAGGCCGCGTTCACCGACTGGGCGCAGCGCCGTGGATCGTTCGGTCCCAAGCGCTCGGGCTACTTCACGAACACGGGCACGCCGCACGGCGGAGTCATCCCCTACGCGTTCTACGCCGCGGGGCTGCAGATCTTCGACGTGCGCGACCCGGAGAACCCCAAGGTCGGTGCGTACTTCGTGCCGCCGATCGGCCTCAAGGACGACGACGACCTCGCCGCCCCCGTGCACGGCATCTTCGTCGAGTGGGATCGCAACCTGATCTGGCTCTTCGCCAACCACGGCATCTACGCGGTCTCGACCCCGCTGCTGGGTGAACCCGTCGTCGGCATCCCCGCCGCCGAGAGCTGACCCCTTCCCGGAAACTCCGGTGTCCGTCCTCCACATAAGGGGCTGAGCGGACGGACACCGGCTCCCGACCCCTGACGATCCCTCCCGAAAGCGATCCATGACTCAGACAGTTAGGCCCTGGCCGGCCCTGTGGGCGCTGTGCATCGGCTTCTTCATGATCCTTGTCGACACGACGATCGTGGCGATCGCCAACCCGGTCATCCTCGCGGCGTTCGACGCCGACCTGACCACGGTGATCTGGGTCACCAGCGCCTACCTGCTCGCCTACGCGGTGCCCCTGCTGGTGACCGGCAGGCTCGGCGACCGGTTCGGCCCCAAGCGGGTCTATCTCGTCGGACTCGTGCTGTTCACCCTCGCCTCGCTCGCGTGCGGCCTGGCCGGCAGCATCGAGATGCTCATCACGGCCCGAGCCGTGCAGGGTTTCGGCGCCGCCCTGATGACGCCGCAGACCATGGCGATCATCGCGCGGGTCTTCCCCCCGCGTGGTCGTGGTCAGGCCATGGGGGCGTGGGGCGCGGTCGGAGGATTGGCGACGCTCGTCGGGCCGATCCTCGGCGGCGTGCTCACCGACACGGTGGGCTGGGAGTGGATCTTCTTCGTGAACGTGCCCGTCGGGATCGTCGCCTTCGTCGTCGCCTGGCGTCTGGTGCCGGATCTCGAGGGGCATCCGCACCGCTTCGACTGGATCGGCGTCGCGCTGTCCGGACTCGGCCTGTTCCTGCTGGTGTTCGGCATCCAGGAGGGCGAGGTCTACGACTGGGGGGTGATGTTCGGTCCGGTCACGGTGTGGGGCGTCATCGTCACAGGCGCCGTGCTCTTGGTGCTCTTCGTCGTGTGGCAGCGCTTCAATCGTGCAGAGCCCCTGATGCCCCTCAGTCTCTTCCGCGACCGCAACTTCTCGGTCGCGAACGCCACGATCTTCCTCGTCGGTGTCGGCATCACGGCGATGCCGGTTCCGCTCGCCTTCTACTTCCAGGTCGCCCGCGGCCTCGACCCGACACTCGCGGCGCTGATGCTCGCGCCGATGGCGGTCGTCTCGGGTGTGCTCGGACCGTTCGTCGGCAAGCTGAGCGACCGGATCGGTCCGCGCTGGGTGACCTTCGCGGCCTTCGTCGTCTCGGCTGCGGCCATGGCCTGGTATGCGGCGACGATGACGCTCGATGCTCCCTTCTGGCTCCTGCTGCTCCCCTCCGCTCTGCTCGGGGTCGGCGTGTCCGGCATGTTCGGCCCGCTCGCCTCCACGGCCACGCGCAACCTCCCGCACACGCAGGCGGGTGCGGGATCCGGCGTCTACTCCACGACCAGGCAGATGGGGTCCGTGATCGGCTCGGCGCTGCTGGCCGTGCTGATGAACGTGACGCTCGCCGCGCACATCACCGGTTTCGTGCCAGGGGCGATCCACCCCGGGAGCGCGCTGTCGGCGAAGGACGGCAGCGGACTGGCCACGGCCATGTCGCAGTCGCTCCTGCTCTCGGCCATCGCCTTCGCGGTGTGCGCGATCGTCGTGGTGTTCTTCGAGAAGCCGCGACCTTGGGGCGCACCCGCCACCCCGCAACCGGTGGGCTCTGTTGTGAGAGAGGGACGATGATGGCGGCGATCGCAGTGGATCCAACATCCAGAACGAAGAAGGACGAGAGGACTCCGATGAGGGCGAGCTCTGGAGGCGGACGACTCGTCGTCGACGCCCTGAAGAAGGACTATGAGCTCGACGGCGCGACGGTTCCTGTCGTCAAGGACGTCACGTTCACGATCGAGCCCGGGATGTTCTACTCGCTCCTGGGCCCGTCGGGCTGCGGCAAGACCACCACGCTGCGCTGCGTCGCCGGCCTCGAGCGGAGCAACGGCGGTGTGATCTCGCTCGACGGCGGCGTGCTGTCGACCGGTACCGAGCACGTGTCACCCGACAAGCGCGACATCGGCATGGTGTTCCAGAACTACGCGATCTGGCCGCACATGACCGTCTTCGCCAACGCGATCTTCCCGCTGCAGGTCGCAGGCTCCCGCCTTCCGAAGCAGGAGGCGCGCAAGCGGGCGATGGAGGCGCTGGAGCTGGTGCAGCTCGACCACCTCGCGCAGCGGCCGGCCACCGCGCTGTCGGGTGGTCAGCAGCAGCGCCTCGCCCTCGCCCGTGCACTCGCTCATCGCCCGAGGCTGCTGCTGCTCGACGAGCCGCTGTCGAACCTCGACGCCAAGCTGCGCGACACCATGCGCAACGAGCTGCGGAGCCTGCAGCGCACCCTCGGCATCAGTGCCCTGTACGTCACGCACGACCAGTCCGAGGCGCTGTCGATGTCGGACCGGGTGGCGGTCATGAACGGCGGACGCATCGTGCAGGAGGCGTCGCCCCGAGAGCTCTACGACCAGCCGGCCGACCGGTTCGTGGCCGACTTCGTGGGCCGCGCGAACATGATCCCCGCCGTGGTGATCGACCGCGACGGCGCGGGCGACGCGGTCGTCGAGGCGCTCGGCACGCGGCTGCACACGCCTGTACCCGACGACGTCTCGGCGGGCGACCAGGTCACGCTCACCTTCCGCCCGGAGACCGTGCGCTGGCATGAGACCGACGTCGAACGCCCGAATGTCATTCCCGTACGCATCGTGCGGGTGGAGTTCCTCGGCGAGATCGTCGAGTACGAGGCCGAGGTGCTCACCGACGGCGAGCCCGTCGCCACGATCGTCGGTCGGGGCGCACCGCTTCAGACACCCCCCGAGGGCGGCAGGGTCTTCCTCGAACTGGTCCCGCACGCCTGCCGCGTGCTGGGCGCCTGACGCAACCCGCACCACACCCGCTACCCGCACAACACCCGCAATCACACACCTGATGTCAGAGAGGACATTCAGATCATGAAGAGAACACTGGGAGCAGTCGCCGTCACGGCGGTCTTCGCGCTCGCCCTGACCGGATGCGGCACACAGAGCGAGGCCGCCGGAGGTGACAGCGCACTCGAGGGCGACGCCGCCTCGGCCGCCTGCGACGCCGTCGAGATCGGGGCGATCACCCGCTGCGAGAACTTCTACGACGACTACTGGCCCGAGATCGACAAGCAGCTCGACGCCCTCTACGAAGAGGCGAAGAAGGCCGACGGCGGCACCCTGGTCATCTGGGACTGGTACGAGCTGTCGCCCGACGTGATCGAGCAGTTCAACAAGCGCTTCCCCGACATCAAGGTCGAGACCAGGGGTCTGACCTACAACCTGTCGTCGGCGATCATCTCGGCCAAGGCCACGGGCTCGCGCAACACCGACGTGGTGTCCGGCTCGATCACCTCGATGGCGGCGATGTACGACGAGGGCTTCTGGGAGAAGGTCGACTGGGCGAGCTTCGGCGTGCCGGAGGAGTACCTCACCATCGGCGCCCCCGAGCTCATGCCCGACAGCATCAACGGCACTCTGATCCAGTACAACACCGACAAGGTGACCACCGTCCCTGAGACTCTCGACGGGCTGCTCGCCCCCGAGTACAAGGACAAGGTGTCGGTCGCCGGCTACAACGCGGTGGTCTTCGCCGGGTACGGCATGGCCGAGGGCGAAGACAAGATGGTCTCGTTGATCGGTGACCTCATGTCGTCGGGCAACCTGAAGCTGCTGGAGGACCAGGGGGCTCCGCTGTCGAGTGGGGACGTGCCGATCGCGCTGAACCAGACGCTGTTCAACCCGAACCCCGCGCTGCAGGTCTCGCCGTTCGAGCACGCGGGGGTCTGGGCGCAGTTCTCCGGCGTCAACTCCGACGCGAAGAACAAGCCGGGTGCGGCGCTGTGGACCCTGTGGAACGCGTTCGACCCCGACTGGATCACGCTCCGTATGACGGACGAGCGCTTCGCCAGCACCCAGGTGCCGTTCGCCGGTCTCCCCGCCGCGACGTTCGCCGAGTCCACCGGGCTCATGAAGACGAACTCCGACGCACTGCTGCTCGGCCTCGAGAACGGCGCCGAGACCGAGACGCAGGCCACTCGTGACGACTGGCAGGCCATGATCAACGCCGCCGACAAGGCGCTGAACGGATAACGATGTTCAAGGCAGGACGGACCACGGGGCGAAAGCGCCCCACCACGATGACGATCGCGATGATCGTCTCGGGCGCGGTCATCTTCATCCTTCTCGCGGTACCGCTGATCGTTCAGGTGATCACCGCGTTCCGTGGTCCGTTCCTGCCCTTCGGCGTCTCGTCGGCGAAATGGGGTGTCGAGAACTTCGTCACCCTGTGGCAGCTGCGCGAGGACTTCTGGGGCGTGCTCGGCGCGACCGGCGCCTTCGTGGGCGGCTCCACGCTGCTCACGCTCCTGATGGCGTTCGGCCTCGCCTGGGTCACGGTGCGCACTGATGCCCCGTGGCGTCGCCTCATCTCGGTGCTGGTGATCGTGCCGTACATCATCCCGCCGATCGTGAAGGCGCAGGCCTACCTGCTGATGCTGTCGCCCGAGTCGGGCGTGCTCAACCAGATGCTGCGACTGCTGCCCTTCGCGAGCGACGTGCCGATCGATCCCTACGCGTTCCCGACCATGATCTTCATCCAGGCGCTCACGAACGTCACGTTCCCGTACCTGATGATCGTGCCCATCCTGACGAACATGGACGGCTCGCTCGAGGAGTCGGCGCGGGTGTCCGGGGCCTCATGGCCGCAGACCCTGCGGCGCGTCACGCTGCCGATGCTCTGGCCGGGCCTTCTCGGCGTCACCGTGCTCACCTTCATCCTGGGCCTCGGCAGCCTCGAGGTGCCGTTGCTGTTCGGCCAGGAGTCGGGGCGCGACATCTTCGCCCTCAAACTCTGGACGCTCATCAGCTCCAACGCGGGCGAGCTGCCCCAGTACGGTCTGGCCGCCGCGTGGGGACTGGTGTTCCTCGTGATCACGACAATCGCCTTCGCGATCTATCTGCGGGCCACGCGCAACGCCGAGCGAAGGGCGTCGGTGTCGGGCAAGGGCTTCCGGCCGTCGACCATGCGCATGGGGCCGTGGAAGATCCCGGTCATGCTGCTGGTCGCCGTGTTCGTGCTGCTCACCGGCATCCTCCCGCTGCTGGCCCTGCTGTGGGCGGCGATCACCCCGTACCCTGTGGCATTCTCGATCGATGCGATGCTGGGCAGCACCGACTTCGGCGCCTTCGGCATGGTGCTCGCCGACCCGGAGTTCTGGGTGTCGCTCGGGCGCACGGTCATCATCGCGGGCGGCAGTGCCACGATCGCGGTGGTGTTCGCCACCGTGCTCGCCTATGGCATCGCCCGCAGCAAGAAGACCGGGTGGGTGAAGGCCATGGACCTGTTCGCCTCGTCGTCGGTCGCGATCCCCGCGACCATCGCCGGCTTCGCGATGTTCCTCACCTTCATGGTGATCAACCCCTACATCCCGATCGCGGGCACGCTGCTCGCTCTCGTGATCGCCTATTCCTACCGGGTGTCGATCGCGTACCGTTCGTCGTACAGTGCGACGCTGCAGATCCGCCCCGAGCTGGAGGAGGCCGCCCTCACCAGTGGAGCCAGCCGCTTCGAGGGGTTCCGCCGCATCATCGCGCCGCTGCTGATGCCCACCGTGATGGCCGTGTGGATCCAGATGTTCATCCTGGGCACCAACGAGTTCACCCTCCCGGCGTTCCTGGCGACCCCGTCGTCGCGGCCGCTGTCGATGTACATCTACGCCATGATCAACCCGCGCTCCGCGCAGCTCTATGCGCCGGATCAGGGAGCGGCGATGGCGCTGATCTTCACGCTGATGGTGTTCGCGATCGGCTACGGCCTGCAGTGGGCGCTCTCTCGCCGAGCGATCGGTCGGGCCCGCAAGCCCGTCGCCGCGGGGCTCCCTGACCTCGCCGCGCCTCCGGTCCCGGCAGGAGAATCGGCGACGGTGACCCTGGCGGTGCAGCGGCAGAAGCGCTGAGCGGCGTCGCGCCTTCGCGCCCCGTACCGGGCGCGAAGGCACGTCTCCGCGACGCTCTTGACTTTTGGATCCAGTATCCATTCAATAGGAACAGCAGAGGTGAGGAGGCCGACATGCACATCGGGTATGCCGCGATGCTCGAGCAGATCGAGCCGACCGCCGTGATCGAGAACTGCGTCCTCGCCGAGGCGCACGGGTTCCGCGGGATCATGGCCACCGACCACTTCCAGCCCTGGCTTCCCCGCCACCGCAACGCCGCGCACGTGTGGACCATGCTCGGCGCGATCGGCGCGCACACCACCGGCGACCTCGGCCCCGGAGTCACGACGCCGGGATTCCGCACGCATCCTGCCGTCGTCGCGCAGGCCGCGGCGACCCTGGCGACGCTCTACCCGGGGCGGGCCTGGCTCGGCGTCGGATCGGGAGAGGCGCTGAACGAGCACATCGTCGGCGACTACTGGCCCGAACCCGCCGAGCGCATCGACCGCATGTTCGAAGCCGTCGACCTGATCCGCAAGCTCTTCACCGCCTCGCTCGCCGGTCGCGACACCCGGCACCGCGGCGAGCACTTCCGGATGGAGTCGACCCGGCTCTGGACGATGCCGCCCACCCCGCCGCCGGTCTACGTCGCCACCGCGGGCCCTGCCACCGCGCGTCGCGCCGGCCGGAACGCCGACGGCCTGATCACGACGTCGGCCGAGGTGGAGCGCCTGGACCCGCTGCTCGCCCGGTTCGCCGAAGGAGCACGGGAGGCGGGCCATGACCCCGACGCTCTCCCGAAGGTGCTCCAGCTGCGCCTCTCCTGGGCGCCGACCGAGGAGCAGGCCCTCGCGAACGCGCTCACCGAATGGCCGATCGCCGGACTCCGGATGCGCCGGGGCGACGTGCGCTCGCCGTACGACTTCGAGCAGCTCGTGCGCGGAGTGACGGCCGACGACATGCGCGCGTCGATGCTCGTCTCCGCCGACCCCGACGTGCACCGCGCGCAGATCCAGCGCTATGCCGACCTCGGCTTCACCCGCATCTACCTGCACAACGTCGGGGCCGACCAGCGGGAGTTCGTCGAGGTCTTCGGCCGCGACGTGCTGCCGAAGGTGCACGCATGAGCGCCCCCGCGATCACCGTCTTCGCCCTCACCGGCATGGGCGAGGTGCAGCCGGGGGACGACCTCGTGGCGCTGATCCTCGCGACCGGCGTCGAGCTCGCCCACGGCGACATCCTCGTCGTCACCTCGAAGATCGTCTCCAAGGCCGAGGGTCGTTACGTGCAGGCCGCCGACCGTGAGGAGGCGATCACCGCCGAGACCGTGCGCCTCGTCGCCTCCCGCACGTTCGACGGGCACACCATGCGCATCGTCGAGAACCGCCTCGGCATGGTCGCCGCGGCTGCGGGCGTCGACGCCAGCAACACCCCCGACGGCTGGGTGCTGCTGCTGCCCGAAGACCCCGACGGTTCGGCCCGTGCGCTCGCCGCGGGGCTGCGCGCGGTGACGGGTGCCGAGGTGGGTGTGATCCTCAGCGACACCCTCGGCCGTCCCTGGCGCGAAGGGCAGACCGACGTGGCGATCGGCGGCGGGGGAGTGCGCATGATCGCCGACCTCCGCGGCACCACCGACCAGGCGGGCAAGGTGCTCAGCGTCACGACCCCCTGTGTCGCCGACGAGCTCGCCGCCGCCGCAGACCTCGTCAAGGGCAAGGCCAGCGGCAATCCGGTCGCCGTGGTGCGCGGGCGTGACGATCTCGTCGGACCCCTCACCCTCCCCGGTGCGTCGAGCATCGTGCGCGGCTCGGAGCGGGACCTCTTCTGGCTGGGAACCGCCGAAGCGCTCGATCAGGGATACCGCGACGGATACACCGCGGCATTGGCGGACCTCCGCGCACACGAACAGCAGGAACCCGAACAGAAGGATGCGACATGACACTGACCCTCGGATACAAGGCCAGCGCGGAGCAGTTCGACCCGCGGGAGCTCGTCGAGATCTCGGTCGCGGCAGAGGCGCACGGCATGCAGTCCGTGTTCGCGAGCGACCACTTCCAGCCCTGGCGGCACACCGGCGGGCATGCGCCGTTCTCGCTCACCTGGATGGCGGCGGTCGGAGAGCGCACGTCGAGCATCCGCATCGGTACCTCGGTGCTCACCCCGACCTTCCGCTACAACCCGGCCGTTCTCGCGCAGGCGTTCGCGAGCCTGGGCTGCCTGTATCAGGACCGCATCATCCTCGGCGTCGGCTCGGGTGAGGCGCTGAACGAGATCGCCACCGGATTCCAGGGCGCGGGGGAGCAGGAATGGCCGGAGTTCAAGGAGCGCTATGCGCGGCTGCGCGAATCGGTGCGGCTGATGCGGGCACTGTGGTCGGGCGACCGGGTGAACTTCGACGGCGAGTACTACTCGACGCACGACGCTTCGATCTACGACCGGCCCGAGGGCGGCATCCCCATCTACATCGCCGCGGGCGGACCGATGGTGGCGCGCTACGCCGGCCGTGCGGGCGACGGTTTCATCTGCACGTCGGGGAAGGGTCAGGAGCTCTACGTCGACCAGCTGCTGCCCGCGGTGAAGGAGGGGCTCGAGCAGTCCGAGCGCTCGTTCGATACCTACGACCGGATGATCGAGATCAAGCTGTCGTACGAGGAGACCCGCGAGGCGGCGCTGGAGAACACCCGCTTCTGGTCTCCGCTGTCGCTGTCAAAGGAGCAGAAGCACGACATCACCGACCCGGTCGAGATGGAGAAGGCCGCCGACGCGCTGCCGCTGGAGACGATCGCGAAGCGCTGGATCGTCGGGAACGACCCGGATGCCGTGGCCGCCGAGATTCAGCAGTACATCGACTGGGGCTTCAACCACCTCGTCTTCCACGCGCCGGGTCACGACCAGCGCCGCTTCCTGCAGCTCTTCGAGCGCGACATCGCACCGCGGCTGCGCGACACCGCCGCCGGGCTTCGCGGCTGAGGAGGGTGACATGATCCGCGGTTCGGGAATCGGGGTGCCGCTACCGGGAGCGCCCGCGCGCGAGTGGGTCGTGGTGATCCCGGTCAAGCGCGCCGAGATCGGCAAGTCGCGGCTGCGGATCCCCGGCGTAGATCGCGAACCGCTCGCCCGGGCGATCGCGCTCGACACGGTCGAAGCCGCCGCGGCGTGCGAGCGTGTCGCCGAGGTCATCGTCGTCACGAGCGACGAGGTCACGGCTACCTCTCTGCGCCTCCTGCCGCGGGTGCGCCTGGTGCGCGACCGCGGCGAAGGGCTGACCGCGGCGATCGGGCTCGGCGTGAACGCAGCACCCGACATGCGCCCGCGTGCCGTGATGCTCGGCGACCTGCCGGCACTGCGTCCGGACGAACTGGCCAGGGCGCTCGCGTTCGCCTCGTCGCACTCTCGCGCGTTCGTCCCCGATGCCGAAGGAACCGGCACCGTGCTCGCCACGGCGCGGGCGGGCTTCGACCTCACCCCCTGCTTCGGTGCCGATTCGGCCTCCGCGCATCGTGCGGCCGGGTTCACCGAGGTCGGGTTCCCCGTGTTGAGCGGCCTCCGACGCGACCTCGATCACGCCGAGCATCTCCGAGCCGCCCGCCGTGCCGGCCTGGGCCCGCGCACGGCGGCGCTCGTGGACCGACCGCTGGTGCTCGCCTCATGACCGGCGTCTCCGCCGACACCGCCCGCGCCCCGCGCATCGTCGTGCTCGCCGGCGGCGTCGGCGGGTCGAAGTTCGTGGTCGGGGTGCGCGAGACCGCACGGCGACGGTGGCCCGACACGGCGGGAGGAACGCGCGCCGAGATCACCGTGATCGCCAACACCGGCGACGACCTGTGGCTCAGCGGCCTGCGGCTGCAACCCGACGTCGACTCGATGATCTACGCGCTCGCCGCCGTCAACGACACCGAACGCGGCTGGGGCAGGGCGGGGGAGAGCGAACGCGTCGCCGCCGAGTTGCACGCGTGGGGCGCCGGCTGGCCGTGGTTCACGCTCGGCGACCTCGACCTGGGTGCGCACATCGCCCGCACGGGCTGGCTTCGCGATGGCGCCACGGTGACCGAGGTGGTCGACCGCCTCGCGTCCCGGTGGCCGCTCGGGGTGCGGCTGCTGCCCATGACGGATGCGGAGGTCGACACCCACGTCACCACCGACCAGGGGCGGATGCACTTCCAGGAGTGGTGGACCCGGCACCGGGCTGCCCTTCCCGCGCACGGGTTCGACTGGCCGGGCATCGCGCATGCCGAACCGGCACCCGGTGTGCGCGAGGCGCTGGCCGCGGCGGACGTCATCCTGTTCGCCCCCTCGAATCCCGTGGTCTCGCTCGGGCCGATCCTCGCCGTTCCCGGCATCGCCGATGCCGTCCGCACCGCTTTCGCCGCCGTGGTCGGGGTATCGCCGATCATCGCCGGTGCTCCGGTGCGCGGCATGGCCGACGCCTGCCTCGCGGCCGTCGGTCTTGCCGCGACCGCGGATGCGGTGGGACGCCATTACGGTGCGCGCGCGAGGGGCGGACTGCTCGACACCTGGCTCCTCGCCGAGGAGGACGCATCTCTTGCCGACGGTCTCGAGTCGACCGGTCTGCGTGCGCCGGTGCATCCCCTGTGGATGCGCGACCTCGACGGTGCCGTCGCTCTCGCCGCCGCAGCGTTCGACTCCGCAGCGCTCGACTCGGCAACGCTCGACTCGGCCACCACTGCCCCGTTCGCGGTCGATTCGGCCTCGAACGGCCTCGCTGTGCACGATCTGACCCAAAAGTCGTAGTCCGAGGCGCGAAAAGACTGGCCGAAAGTTCTCAGAGTTTCGGCGTAATGACTGGGCCCTCACCTTCGTCTCTTCACTGTGAGGGTTGTCCGGCCGAAAGGGGGCCGGGCTTTGCGAGGGGTGAGGGAATCGTGAGTGGTCGAAGTCGAGTGGATCGACTCTTCGAAGAGCTGGAGGTCGAGTGCGGCACGAGTGTGCAGTGCATCCTGGAACGAGCGTCCGCCCTGCTGAGACTGGACATCGAGGTCGAGGTGCTGAACGAGGAGGAATGGCACGCGGTCCCGCGCTTCGTTCTCCTCGACGGTGACCGGGCGAGGATCCCGGTACGCCGGGCCGATCCTCAGTGGTTCCGCCTGCACGTGGTGATCCACGAGCTCGCGCATCTGCTGTGCGGACATGCGCGTTGCGAGAGCCTGCCCATGACTTTCGACCAGCTTCGAAAGCCCGCGCAGGCCTGTGTTCTGGCGGGAGTGGGCGGGGGTGCCGGATCCGCCGCGTTCGCCGATTCTCCGCAGGAGGCGGATCAGCAGGCGGATCAGGAGGCCGAGGCGGAAGCGCTCGCGCACCGACTGGGCTCATTCGTCGTCGTCCCGCAGTTCGCCTCCGCCGAGGCCGGCTGAGGCTGCGGCCGTACGTTTCCGATCAGCGTGCGAGTGCGTGCTCCGCGTCGAACACGATCAGCGGGCGGTCGCTGCCAGGGCGTGACAGCACCTCGGCGTCGACGCGCCAGACGCGGGCGATGAGCTCGCGCGTCAGCACGCTCTGCGGGGAACCTGCGGCCTGCACGTGGCCGTCGGCGATCACCACGACCCGGTCGGCGAAGGCCGCGGCGTGGTTGAGGTCGTGGAGTGCGGCCAGCACCGTCATGCCGTCGCGCGCGAGGAGGTCGAGAAGCACGAGTGCGTCCAGCTGCGCCCGGATGTCGAGGTGATTCGTGGGTTCGTCGCACAGCAGCAGGGTCGGCCTCTGGGCCAGGGCCCGCGCGAGGTTCACCCTCTGGCGCTCACCGCCGGACAGGGTCGCCGCATCACGATCCGCGAACTCGAGTGCACCGGCGCGGAGCATCGCCGCATCGGTGGCCGCGGCGTCCGCCTCCGCGCCGTCGAACGACAGCCACCCGCGGTGCGGGAGCAGGCCGAGCCCCACGATGTCGCGTCCGGTCATGCCCTCGGCGGCCGACCACTCCTGCTCCACGAGGGCCACGCGCTGAGCGCGCTCACGACGCCGCATCACCGTCAGTGAGTCGCCGTCGAGCGCGAGGGTCTCGACCTCGCCGCGCAGGGTGCCGGCGATCAGGCGCAGCATCGTGCTCTTGCCCGAGCCGTTGGGACCGAGCAGGGCTGTCACCGAACCGCCGGGAGCGGTGATGTGCATATCGTCGAACAGGATCCGACCGCCGTGCCCGAAACGGATGCGGCGGGCGTCGAGTCCGTCCTCGCGCACGGCGGTCATGGGCGGCTCTTCCGCATGCGCAGCATCAGCACGGCGAACACCGGCCCGCCGATCAGAGCGGTGACGATCCCGACCGGAAGCTCACGCGGCTCGAACACCGTGCGCGCGATGGTGTCGGCCCAGATGAGGAACACGGCGCCGGCGAGGAGCGACACCGGCAGCAGCGCGCGATGCCGGGCCCCGACCACCGCGCGCACGGCGTGGGGGAGGATCAGCCCGACGAAGCCGATCGACCCGCTCACCGCGACGAGCGCTCCGGTCAGCAGCGCGGTGCACACGAACAGCAGCACCCGCACCCGGGTGACGGGAACGCCCAGTGCCTCGGCCGCGGTGTCGCCAAGCACGAGACTGTCCAGGGGCCGCGCCGAAGCCAGCAGCGGGATGGCGCACACGGCCACGGCAGCGCCGGCGAGAGCGGCTTCCGCCCAGCCCGCACCGCCGAGCGAGCCCAGCAGCCAGCTGAGGATCTCGCGATAGCTGTCGTTCGTCGCGCTCCAGAAGATCACCAGGCTCGTCAGGGCGGCCAGCACGGCCGACACGGCGAGGCCTGCGAGCACCACCGCGGTCGAGCCCGCGGAGCCGGCCGCGCGGGCGAGACCGAGCGTCAATGCGAGGGCCAGCAGCGCACCGGCGAAGGCCGCGAACGGCAGCGCCACCGCGGCCCCCAGCACGATGACGATGACGGCGCCCGTCGACGCGCCCGACGACAGGCCGAGCAGGTAGGGGTCGGCGAGAGGGTTGCGGGTGAGGGCCTGCATCACGGCGCCGCACAGGGCCAGGCCGCCTCCGACGGCGGCAGCCGTGAGCACGCGGGGCACCCGTCCTTCCCAGATGATCGCGTCGCGGATGGGGGTGAGCCCGCTGGCGGACCCGGTCAGGTGCGACCACACGCTCGCCACGAGCTCGGTCGGGGTGATGTCGGCCGGCCCGATCGCGACCGCCGCGACCACGCTGCCGACCAGGGCGAACAGCAGCACCGCGATCGCGGAGACCGTGCGGCGGCGCGGGCGAGGGGCGGATGCCGGGGTGGCCGGGATCGCCGTGCGCAGCGGAACCGCGACGCTCACTGCTCTCCGAGCTGCGCCACGATGGCCTGCACGGCGTCGACGTTGCGGATGCCGGCCTCGGTCGAGGGGAAGTCGACGATCACGAACCGCTCGCTGCGCACCGCGTCGAGCTGCGCGGTCACGGGGTTCGAGGTGAGCAGCGCGATCTTGGAGGCGGCGGTGTTCCATGCGGCGTCCACCAGGACGATCACGTCGGGGTCAGCCTCGGCGATCAGCTCCCAGGAGCTCGATGTCCAGGTGTCGTGCACGTCAGCGAACACGTTCTCGAGCCCGGCCGCAGACATGATCATCTCGGGCGCACCGATGCCTGCGCCCACGAAGGGCTGGTCGGTGCCGGACGAGTACCACAGCGCCGTGAGGCCGCGGTCGTCGGGAGTGATCGCGGCGAGCTCCGTGCGCTGCTGCGCGATCAGGGAGGCCGCCGCCTCTTCCTTGCCGAGCAGCTCGCCCGCTTCTGCGAAGCCGTCGAAGACGGTGTCGAACGTGAGCGGGTCCGGCATGTATCCGGCGGCTTTGCAGGCGGCGGGGGCGACGTAGGTGGTGATGCCGAGCTTGTGCAGGTCGGCGCGCTCGCCGGCGCCGTCGACCGAGAAGTTCGACTCCCACCCGGCGAACACCAGATCGGGTTCGAGTTCGAGCACGGCCTCTTTCGACGGCACCTTGTCGGAGACGACGGGGATGTCCTCGGCGTCTGCCGCGAGATCTTCCGGCAGGGGGCCGTCGGAGAAGGCGGAGCCGATGATCCGATCTCCCGCCCCGAGGGCCAGCGCGAGCTCGAGGGTCGATGACTTGACGGTGAGGATTCGTTGCGGCGTGGAATCGAGCGAGACCTCGGTCCCGCAGTTGTCGACCACGACGGGTTTCGGATCGGCGGCAGCGGCGGGAGCTGCCGGCGCACCGGCGCATCCGCTCAATCCGGCGGCGAGGAGGAGGGCGAGGACGGGGGCGGCGCCGAGGGCGCGGGCGGTGGCAGGCATGGTTCTCCCGGAAGACGAGGAAGGGGAAGGGCGCAAGAGAGAGCGCGTTCGCAGTCCAGGTCGGGACCACCGGCGTCGGCCAATCGGGCCGACGTGATGCGGTCATGGTATCGCGGATACTGGATCCAAATCAATACTGGATTCTGGATCCAAAATGGGTGAAGATGGGGAAAGCCCCACCGCAGCGGCGCACATCGCCGATCGCGACGCCGCGTTCAGCCGAGAGGAACCCATGCAGACCACACCCGTCTCGTACTTCAGCGAGGGTCAGCGCATCTCCGCCGTGTGGCGCACCCCCGATCACGAGGGTCCGTACCGCGCGATCGTGCAGGGTCCCGGTTGGCTCGGGCTCAAGGACGCCAAGCTCTACGTCCGCTATCACGAGGCCCTCGTCGCCGCCGGCTTCGCCGTGCTCGTGATCGACTACCGCGGCTTCGGCGACTCGGAGGGTGACCGCGGCTACCTGTCGCCGGCCTGGCAGCTGCAGGATCTGGTGAACGCCGTGACCTACCTCACCACGCGCGACGACGTGATCGCCGACGCGATCGGTGTCTTCGGCACCGGCGGCACCGGAGGCGGGAACGCGGTGCTCCTCGCCGACGCCGATCCGCGCATCAAGGCCGCCGTCAGCCAGGTGCCCGTCGCCGACGGCGAGGACTGGTTGCACCGCATGCGCAGCGAGTACGAGTGGCTCGACTTCCAGAAGTCGCTCGAGGAGGATCGCCGCCAGCGCGTCGCCACGGGGGAGGGGCGCATCGTTCATCCGCGCGAGGAGATCATGATCCCCACCGCCGAGCGTCGAGCGACGACCATCAAGGCCGACGTCGATGACCGCATCCCCACCGCTGTCCCGCTCGCCTGCGCCGAGGGCATCATCGCTTACCGGCCCATCGAGGCGGCGGCTCGTCTGACCACGCCGCTGCTCGTGATCGGCGTCGAGGGCGATGCGACCACGCCCACCGATCACGCCGAGGCGCTGTACGAGGCCGCGCGAGGTCCGAAGCAGCTGATCATGCAGCGGCACACCACCCACTACGCCGCCTACGACGCGTACTGGGAGCAGACCACCCCGGTGATCGTGGGCTGGTTCGACCGGTACGTGCGTCCCGCGCATCTCGTCCACCGTTCGTCGCCGTCGCCCGCGATCGGCGAGTCCCTCACCACCGAATCCGTTCAGAAGCAGGAGGTCGCGCGATGAGCGTGGAACTGAAGATCACCGGCGGCACCGTCGTCACCCCCGCAGGTCCGGTCGTCGCCGACCTGCTCGTCGCCGACGGCAAGGTCGCCGGTATCGTGGCCGCGGGCACCGAGATCACGGCCGCGCGCACGATCGACGCCGCGGGCAAGCTCGTGCTCCCCGGCATGGTCGACGTGCACGTGCACACCCGCGAACCGGGCTACGAGCACAAGGACGACATCTACACGACGAGCGTGCAGGCCGCGGCCGGCGGCGTCACCACGATGTTCGGGATGCCGAACCTCAAGCCTCCGACCACCGACGTCGCGACCCTGACCGACGTGTTCCAGCGGTACGAGGAATCGTCGATCGTCGACTGGAACCACAACCCCGCGCCGACCAAGTTCGACGAGATCGCCGGCATGAGCGAGATGGGCATCCGGGCGTACAAGATCTACATGGTCGTCGACACGGGCCGTGACTACCCGCACCCCTCCGGCACGGGCATCCACAACCACGGGCACCTGCTCGAGATCATGGATCACATCGCCCAGACCGGCAAACGCTTCATCGTGCACCCGCACGACCAGGCGCTCATGGACTACATCGAGGGCGCCTACCTCGCCCGGGGCGAGAACACCCCAGAGGGCTACGCCTCCGCCTACGCCGCCCGCGAGGGAGTGATCTGGGACACGGCGATCGATGTCGTGCTGCGCCTCGCCGAGGCCTCCGGATGCCCGGTGCACATCGCGCACATCCAGACCCGGCGCTCGATCGAAGCCGTGCGTCGCGCGAAGCAGAACGGCATCGACGTGACCTGCGAGGTCAACCACTGGGCGCCGTTCCTGTCGACCTGGCACGACGTCGAGACGCTGGGCCCGTACGCGCTCAGCTACTGGGTGCCCGACGACAACCGCGCCGCCGTCTGGGAGGGCATGCGCGACGGCACGATCGACATCGCCGCCAGCGACCACGCCCCGCACACGCGCGAGGAGAAGGAGGTCGGGTGGACGCAGATGTGGAGCTCACACACCGGCACCCCCGGCATCCAGTACTACTACGAGCTCATGCTCGACGCCGTGAACAAGGGCGAGCTCGACCTGCAGCGCGCGATCGACATGGTCGCTCACATCCCCGCCGCCAAGTTCGGCCTGGAGGGGGTCAAGGGCTCCCTCACGGTCGGGGCGGATGCCGACATCGTCATCGCAGACCTCGCCGACGAGTGGACCATCACGAACGACGGCGTGCTGTCGAAGATCGGCTGGACCCCGTACGACGGGCGCACGATCAGCGCCCGCATCCAGCGCACCCTCGTGCGCGGCGTCGACGTCTACGTCGGCGACGAGGTCGTCGGTGACCGCACATTCGGAAAGCTCGCCGCATCGGCGGAAGACAGGGCGGCATTCGCCGCAGAGAGGAACTGACATGAAATTCGGACTGCTGCTGCCGCACTTCGGCGAGGAGGCGAGCAAGGAGAAGCTCCTGGAGGGGTCGAAGCTCGCCGAGAGCTTCGGATTCGACTCCGTCTGGGTGCGCGACCACCTGGTGTTCGAACCGCACGGCGAGATGGAGAAGCCGAACCGCACGTTCTACGACGCGCTGACGACCCTCACCGCCATCGGTGCCGTCACCGACAAGATCGAACTCGGCACCGGATCGCTCATCCCGTTCCGCCACCCGCTCGTCACCGCCCTCATGGCCGGCACGATGACCCAGCTGCTCGGCCCGCGCCTGATCCTCGGCTTCGGTGCCGGCACGTTCGACCACGAGTTCGACGCGATCGGCTGGGGCGACCTCGATCGGGTGGAGATGGTCCGCTCGAACGCCGAGATCCTGCGTCGGGTGTTCACCGAGAACGACGTCACCTACGACGACGGCATCTTCAAATTCGACAACGTCACGATCGAGCCGAAGCCCGTGGGTGGACGCATCCCGTTCTGGTACTGCGGCGCGACCCCGCGCTCGGCCCGTCTCGCGGCGGAGTTCGCCGACGGATGGATGCCCGGACGCACGGGCCTGCTCACCATGGAGAAGCGCATCAAGACCATGCGTGAGATGACGGATGAGAACGGCCGCCCCATGCCGACCATCGCCGTGATCCCGCCCACGTCGATCGAGGACACCCGCGAAGAGGCGCTCAAGCACGTGAACATCCCGGGCCTTCTCGCCTGGGCGAACAAGGCCAAGTTCGCGGTGAAGCCGCCGTCCGGCAGCTTCGAGACCGTCGAAGACCTCGAGGGCCAGCTCATCGTGGGCAGCCCCGACGAGGCGGTCGAGCAGATCAAGCGGTTCGAGGAGGTCGGCACCGAGCACCTGGTGTTCGACTTCCGGTTCAAGTTCGATCGGTTCTTCGAGCAGATCGAACTCCTCGGTACCGAGGTGCTTCCGAAGCTGCGATAAGCCGCGCACCGACGCGCGGCGATGAGACGAGAGGTCGACGATGACTGACGTGAACGACACCGCACGGGACTCGGAGGATCCGCTGATCTCGGTCACCGGACTCTCGGTGAGCTACGACGTCGCGCGGACGGGAAAGAAGCTGATAGCCATCGAGAACGTCGACCTCGACGTGTTCGAAGGGGAGTTCATCACGGTGCTCGGCCCGTCGGGGTGCGGAAAGACGACGTTCATGAACGTCATCGCCGGCCTCGTCGCGCCGAGCACCGGGGCGGTTCTCGTCGATGGGAAGCAGGTCCATGGCCCCGGGCCCGACCGGGCCGTGGTCTTCCAGGATTACGCCCTGCTGCCGTGGCGGACCGTGTTCGACAACGTGAAGTTCGGGCTGGAGATGCAGAAGGGCCTGCGCACCGCCGACTGGCGCGCGAAGGTGCAGGAAGCCATCGAGATGGTGGGGCTCAAGGGCTTCGAGTCGTCGTACCCCCGAGAGCTCTCCGGCGGCATGCAGCAGCGCGTCGGACTCGCCCGTGCGTTCGTGGCGGAGCCGCGCATCCTGCTGATGGACGAGCCGCTCGGCGCCGTCGACGCCCTCACCCGCGAGGTGATGCGCGACGAGATCGAGAAGCTCATCGAGGCGACGGGCAAGACCGTCCTCTTCATCACGCACTCGATCGAGGAGGCCATCCTCCTGGGCGACCGCATCGTCGTCTTCAAGAGTCACCCCGGCGCGATCAAGGAGATCATCACCACCGGCATCCCGCGTCCGCGCTCGGAGCGC
This sequence comes from Microbacterium sp. DWRC1-3, assembly GCF_049896645.1. Lineage (NCBI taxonomy): Bacteria > Bacillati > Actinomycetota > Actinomycetes > Micrococcales > Microbacteriaceae > Microbacterium > Microbacterium sp. DWRC1-3. Next base: position 2,271,661 of record NZ_JAFCUS010000001.1, on the reverse strand, counting down.
GCGGTGCAGCACGACCCGCGCTTCCTCGAACTCCGCGACCACCTCTGGGAGGCGCTGGAAGGTGAGGCCACGGCGGCAGCGGTGTCGAAATGACCGCGCTCCTCGCCACCGGGCCGAACCTCGGCAGGGGTGGTGCCGCCGCCTGGCTCGCGGGCCTGAGTCCTCGGGGCAAGGCGGCCGTCATCGCGGTCGAAGTCGTCATCCTCCTCGTGCTCTGGCAGGTGGTGGTGGGCGTTCTCGGATGGATCAGTCCGGTCTTCCTCCCTCCGCCCCTCGCCATCGCGCAGGGCTTCGGCGAGATCGTGTCGAACGGATCCCTCGCCGCCAACGCCGGTGTCTCGGTGCAGGCGTGGCTGACCGGCTTCGCGCTCGCCGTGGTCGTCGGCATCCCGGTCGGGCTGCTGATGGGGTCCTCGCTTCCGGTCGACCGCGTCATCGGACCGATCGCCTGGACGATCTACGCGACGCCGTCGATCGCCTATCAGCCGCTCGCGAAGGCGTGGTTCGGCTTCGGGATCGGTCCGGTGATCTTCCTCGTGACGATCAGCGCGATCTTCCCGATCCTGCTCAACGTCGCCGCCGGAATGCGCACCACGAACCCCTCGATCATCCGCGCCGCCCGCGTCTACGGCGCCGGGCGGATGCGGCTGTACCGCTCGGTGTACCTGCCGTCGACGATCCCGTTCCTGTTCGCGGGCCTGCGACAGGCGGTCGTGCTCGCCACGATCGGCATGGTCGTGGCCGAGCTCGCCGGCTCATCCAGCGGCATGGGAGCGCTCATCATCCGTGCATCGAATACCTATCAGACCGACCAGGCGTTCGCCGCGATCGCGGTGGTCGTGCTGTGGAGCGTCGGCATGACCCAGGTGGTCACGGCCATCGAACGCGGGGTCGCGCCGTGGACGAGGAAGGGCAAGCGATGAGCGTCGTCTCGGCAACCGGAACCGTGCGCATCGTGCGGCCGCGGCGCGTGGTGCGCTCGGGTGAGGGCAAGTGGACCCTGCTCCTGATCGGTGTGGTCGCTGCCGTGCTGCTGCTGTGGGAGGCAGCGGTCAGCTGGTTCGGTTGGGTGCCCGCCGTGTTCCTGCCGCCTCCCAGCGCGGTGGCGGTGGCGTTCGGGCAGCTCATGGTCGACGCCGAGTTCTGGAGCGCCTTCGCGTTCAGCGTCACCAACCTGCTGATCGGTCTCGCGATCGCGATCGTCGTCGGCGTCGTGGTCGGTCTCGCCGTCGGCTGGTCGCCGGTGCTGCGCTTCATGGTCGCGCCGTTCCTGTGGGTGCTGTACTCGACGCCCAAGGTCGCGCTCGCGCCGCTGTTCATCCTCGGGCTCGGACTCGGCAGCGAGTCGAAGATCGCACTCGTGATCCTGCTGGCCGTCTTCCCGATCCTGCTCAACACGATGGAGGGCGCGGTCACCGTCAACCCCTCGCTCGTCAACGCCGCCAGGGTCTACGGCGCGAAGGGGATCGGCCTCGGATGGAAGGTGATCTTCCCCGCCACGCTGCCCTACAGCCTCTCCGGCATCCAGCGAGGTGCGGCCCTCGGCTTCACGGGCGAGGTGCTCGGCGAGTTCCTCGGCGGCACCGGCGGCCTCGGCCACCTGCTCGAGTTCGCCGCGTACCAGTTCCGCATGGACGAGGCCATCGCGATGGTCGTGGTGATGGTGATCATCGCCAACCTCACGCTGCTGCTCATCTCGATCCTCCGGCGACGGCTCGCGCCCTGGTACGACGAGCGCAAGATCGTCGGCTGATCCGCCCCACGACTCCCGACCCCCGTCTCATGCGCGACGGGGGTCGGGTCCGGTCTGCGGGCAGGGGTAGCGTTGCGGGGTGCCGATCGATCGAAGTCATATCCGCGTCAAGGCGATGCTCGTCGCGCCGAACGTGAAAGGGACCGCGCATGCGGTCAGCGTCAATGCCGCGACCGCGGAGAATCCGGGCGGATATCACCGCCTCGTCGGCGGCAGCGTCGAGGTCGGCGAGACCCACATCGATGCGGTCCGGCGCGAGGTGCGCGAGGAGCTGTCGGCGACGATCCAGGATCTGAGCTACCTCGGGGTGGTGGAGAACATCTTCCACCTGGACGGGGACGTCGGACACGAGATCGTCTTCGTGTACACCGGACGCCTCGATCCGGAACCCGCAGCGGAGGGCGCGACGCTCACGGAGAGCGACGGGGCGGTGGTTCCCGTCGTCTGGCGCAGCTTCGACGACGCCGCCGAGGTGCTGCCCCTCTATCCCGCCGGGGTCATGGGGCTCTTCGCTCAGCGGTAGATCTCGCGGCGATGCCCTGCGGCGAGAACGAGCACGACCAGACGATCGTCCTCGATGTCGTAGATCACCCGATAGTCGCCCACGCGGACGCGCCACGCGCCATCGCTGTTGACGAGCATCTTCGCCGCGGGCGGTCGTGGTTCTTCGGCCAGGAGTTCGATCGCCGCCTGCACGCGACGTCGGGCCTGCGGATCCAGCTTTCGCAACTGCCGCTGTGCCGGCGCAGCGATGTCGATCCGATAGCTCACACGAGCCCCAGTTCCGCCTTCACTTCCTCCCACGGCACGGGGAGCGATTCGGTTTCCGCAGCTTCGCGGCGTGCTGCCACGGCGGCGGCAGCGTCCTCGGCGTCCTCGGCGATCTCGCGAAGTCGATCGAATTCATCCGCGTCGACGATGGCCACGACGCGACGCCCACGGCGGGACAGGAACACGGGCTCGTGCGTGAGGTGGGCACGATCGACGAGCGCGCCGAGCTGACGCTTGGCATCGGAGACGGGCAGCACATCAGTCATGGTCTTATGGTACCAAACGATCAAACTGATCGTTTGGTACATCCGCACACGAAGAGGCCCCACCGCCATGCGCAACGGTGGGGCCTCTTCGTGTGGCTCAGCGGGTCACGGGTAGGGCAGCGTCGCAGGTCCCTCGTTGTCGAGGCCCAGGAGCTCCTGCGCCTTGCGGAGGTAGACGAGCTGCTCTGCGTCGAACTCGAGCGGTTCGAGCTTCTGCGTCTCGATGGTGGTGTCCCATGCCTCGTCGTCGAAGTACAGGTTCGGGCAGGCGAGGTGACCGTCGAGGATCCAGACGCTGTCCGAACCCCGCAGTTCCGCGACGTCGAAGTCGTTGGCCTCGTAGATGTCCAGCGCCTCCTCCGCGTTCTCGGGGAACTCGCCGGGCGCGGGTGCGGTCATGAAGTCGGTGCCCTTGAGCGTGGCCCGCAGGAACCGGACCAGACTGTTCGGGTTCTCCTGCGCCCACTTCGTGCCGGCGATCTGCACGTCGTTCGCCCAGTTGCGCAGCGACTCCACGACGATGTTCGCGCCGTGCTCCTCGAGGGCGGCCCTGTCGTCGGCGTAGAACGGCTGCAGGGTGATCTTGTCGTTGACGAAGAACTCCGTCCACGACTCCGATCCCGGGCCCGGGTAGACGATCTCGGCGTTGATCGACGAGACGTCCCAGCCCTCCTCCTTCAGAACCTGCGCCCGCTGGAACTCGGCCGGGTCGCCGGGGGTGCCGGCCAGCACGATCGAGGTGCCGTCGAGGTCGTCGACGCTCTTGATGTCGGACTGCACCGCGAAGTCGAAATTCTGCCGGCAGTAGTGACCGGAGACCAGGTCGATCTCGACGCCGCCGCGGATGGCATCGATCACGGTACCGGTCGACTCCACGCCGATGTCGGCGCTGCCGCTGGCAACCGCGGCCGTGACGTTGTCGGCGGTGATGACCTCGACGGTGAGGCCCTCGTCTTCGTAATAGCCGAGGTCGGTCGCGAGGACGAACATCGAGTACATCGTGATGTCGGGGAAGGGGATGGCCACGGTGATGCTGGTGTCCTCCGCTGCTCCGGGTTCGCCGTCTCCGAGGTCGACGGGTCCTTCCGGTGTCGGTGTCGACGAGGCGCAGGCGGCGAGCAGCGTCAGTGCTGCAGCACCCCCGACCACGGCGATGCCGAGTCTGTTTCTTGTCGTGCGCATGACTCTCCATTCGGGCAAGTGCGTGCGACTCCTCCGTGGAGTGGGGCGCCTCACGCGGATTTTGGGATACGGTATCCAATTTGGAATCACGTGTCCATGCTTTGCGGGATATCGTGCCCGAACAGGGTCTAGACGGGCCCGGTGTAAATTGGATACAGTATCCCAAACAGATCCCCGCGATGAAGAGGTGAAGATGCGTGCCGCCGTGCTGAGCAGCCACGACCTGGACGGATTGACCGTCGCAGAAGTGGATGTTCCGGCGCCGGGAGCCGACGAGGTGCTCGTGCGCGTCGACACCGTTGGCGTGAATCAGCTCGACCTCAATGTCATCGCCGGCATCGGCCCTGGAGCGCAGGCGCAGCTGCCCCGCATCCTCGGCATCGACCCGGCGGGGGAGATCATCGCGGTCGGGGCCGGCGTCGACCAGCGACGTATCGGGCAGACCGTCGTCGTGAAGCCCAACATCGCCTGCGGGGCGTGCGCCCGCTGCCAGGCTGGAGACGAAGCCGACTGCCCGAAGCAGACCGTCGTCGGCGTGCACCGCGACGGTGGTGCGGCGGAGTTCGTCGCCGTCCCCGCTCGCAACGCGATCGATCGCCATGGCCTCGATGCCGCGCAGGCGACCGCCGTGGTGCACAGCGCCTCGATCGTCATCAACGCCGTCCGCACCGTCGCGCTCTCCGCGGGGGACCGGGTTCTCGTCACCGGCGCGGGTGGCACGCTCGGCCGCGCGGCCGTGGCCATCGCGCTCGCTCGCGGGGCCGAGGTCGTCGCGGCTTCCCGTCGTCACCTCGCACCGCTCGGGGACGAGCAGGTCGTGCAGGCTTCGGGTTCCGAGGCCCTCTCGGCAGCCCTCGGTGCGGGAGAGGGTTTCGACGTCGTGCTCGACGTCTCCGGCCACGCTCCGACCTTGAGCGCGGGAATCGCCGCGTTGCGATGGGGCGGCAGAGCCGTGTTCTGCGCCGCATCGGTCGACAGCGACCTGCGCATCGACGCCCGTGACTTCTATCTGCGTCGCAAGCGACTGTTCGGGGTGGCCAGTGCCCGCTATGAGGACGTGGCCGAAGCGCTCGCGCTCGCCGCCGCCGGTGCGCTGCCCTCGCTCGTCGGCCGACGCTACGCGTTCGACGACATCGCGACGGCGTATCGCGACTTCCCCCGCAAGGGCGACGGGAAGGTCGTCGTCGATGTGCGCTGACCGCCGTCGGTATCGAAGAGGAGACCAGAAGTGACGAGTACTGCATCCCCGGGCGCCGGAGCGCTGGCCGGGATCCGCGTGGTCGAGCTGGGTCAGTACATCTCGGGCCCGTTCGCCGCCAAGCTGCTCGCCGAACTCGGTGCCGACGTCGTCAAGGTCGAGTCGCCCGAGGGCGACCCGATGCGCCGGTGGGAGGGGCGGGCGAGCATGAGCCCGCAGTTCGCCGCCTACAACCGGGGCAAGCGCGGCGTGGTGCTCGACCTCAAGAGCACCGAGGGGCTCGCCGCCCTGTTCGCCCTGGTCGACGATGCCGACATCGTGCTCGACAACTTCCGCCCCGGCGTCGCCGAACGGCTCGGCTTCGGCCCGGACGCGCTGCATGCCCGCAACCCGCGGGTGATCACGTGTTCGATCACCGGCTTCGGCCCCACCGGCCCCGCCGCGAAGCGCCCCGCCTACGACACCGTCATCTCGGCCACCGGAGGCATGTACAGCCAGGTGGTCCCGGCCTCAACGATCCGTCCGCTGGGACCGGCGTTCTCCGATCTGCTGTCGGGGATGTCCGCCGTGCAGGCCGTGCTCGCCGCCCTCCACGCACGCGACGTCAGCGGGGTGGGCGAGCATGTCGAGGTCACGATGGTCGGAGCCCTGCTCGACTTCCTCACCGAATCCGCCTCGGCATTCCTCGAGACGGGCCAGGTCTCCTCTCCCGACTCGCGCCCGCGTCGTGCGCAGGCCTACGCCTGCCGGGGCTCGGACGACAGGGCGTTCGTGATCCACATGTCGGTGCCCGAGAAGTTCTGGACCGGGCTTCTCGACGTGCTCGAGCGGCCCGACCTCGCCGCCGACCCGCGCTTCTCGACCCGCGAGGCGCGTGTGCGCAACTACGACGAACTCGACGGGGTGCTCAAGCAGATCACCGCCACCCGGCCCCGCCAGTACTGGCTCGACCGTCTCGCCGCGCACGACATCCCGCACGGCCCCCTGAACACCATGGGCGACCTGTTCGACGATCCGCAGATCGCGAGCATGGGGCTGGTCGAGGAGATCGAGGGGCCGGACGGTGCGCTGCGCGTGCCGGTGCCCAGCATCCGATTCCACCGCTCCGGTCGGCCAGAGCTGCGCTACGCGCCCGCGCTCGGCGCCGACACCGAGGAGATCACCGGGCTGCCCACCGCATCCCTCACCCCCACGAAAGGGACAGCCTGATGCCCGGCATCGACGACCTCGTCGCGATCGACGTCCACACCCACCCGCAGACCGAGGAGTTCATCGCGGCGATGGGTCAGCGGCACTCCCAGATGTCGGCGCACTTCGGGCGCGAGCGGCCGGTCGTGTCGTTCGCCGAGCAGGCCGATCAGTACCGCGACCGCAAGATGATGGCCGTGATCGTGAACTCCGACTCGGAGACCACGAGCGGCATCAAGGGCGCGCCCAACGACCTGCTCGGCAAAGCCCAGCAGGACCACCCCGATGTGTTCCTCGCCTTCGCCGGCATCGATCCGTGGAAGGGCGAGGCCGCGGTCGCCGAGATCCGTCGGATGCACGACGAGTACGGCATCAAGGGCGTCGGCGAGCTCAACCCGTCGCGGCAGAAGTTCCTCGCGAACGACCGGCGCTTCTTCCCGATCTGGGAGACCTGCGCCGAACTCGGACTCGTGGTGATGTTCCACTCCGGATTCCCCGGAGCCGGCGCGGGCACCCCCGGCGGTGGTGGCTACCGCCTCGAGAACGCCCGCCCCGTGCCGTACATCGACGACGTGGCGGCCGAGTTCCCCGAGCTGAACATCATCAGCGCGCACCCGGCATGGCCGTGGCACCTCGAGAACCTGGCGATGGTCTGGCACAAGTCGAACGTGTATCTCGACCTGTCGGGCTGGGCGCCGAAGTACCTGCCGCCCGAGGTGGTCCGCTACGCGGACTCGCTCATCTCCGACCGCGTGCTGTTCGGGTCGGACTGGCCGGTGATGACCGCGGACCGCTGGATGACCGAGTTCGACGAGCTCGGGCTCAAAGAGGAGTCGCGCCGGAAGATCCTGCTCGACAACGCACGCAAGCTGTTCCGACTGTGAGCGCGAAGGAAGGAGCCGATCGTGGCTGAACTGGTGATGGCCGCGGCGACCCCGCACAACCCGTTGCTGTGGCGGGCGATGCGCGAGCCTTATCCCTCCGACCTCGTCGCGGTGGAGGCGAACTTCCGTCGCATCCGCGAAGCGATCACGGACGCCGGCGTCGATACGCTCATCGTGCTCGGCACCGACCATGTGCGGCAGTTCTTCTCCGACAACTCGCCCGCGTTCATCGTCGGCAAGGCCGCCTCGTACCACGGCACCTACGAGAACGAGGTGCGCACCTTCGGCATGGAGTACGCCGAGCTCACCGGCAACCAGGAGCTCGCGACACAGATCACCGGTCGCGAGGTGCTGCCCGAGGCGATCGACTTCTCGGTCTCACACGAGTGGCGCCTCGATCACAGCTTCGTGCTCCCGCTGCAGTACGTGCGGCCCGAACTCGACCTGCCGATCGTGCCGATCCACGCGAACGCGATCCTCCCGCCACTGCCCACCGCCGCACGATTCGCCGCGCTCGGACAGCACCTGCGCACCGCGGTCGAGTCCTGGGACAGCGACGCCAGGGTGGGACTTCTCACCTCGGGCCATATGGCCACCGACGTCGGCGGCCCGCGCACGTTCAACGGCTCGCCCGACCCGGAGTTCGATGCCGAGGCGGTGGCCTGGATGCGTGACGGCGACCTCGACGGTGCGATCGCCGGGTGCCGGTTCGACCGCATCATGGCCGCGGGCAACGTCACCTATCAGTATGTGAACATCGTGGCGGCGCTCGCCGCGATGCAGGGCCGCCCCGCCGACCTCGCCGAGGCGACGACCTCGCGCTTCGCATCCAGTCCGTTCTTCCTGTGGAGGGCCGCATCGTGAGCCGGTACATGATGAACAAGTTCATCCGCGCCGTCGAGATGAGCACCGCGAACGTGAACGCCTACGTCGCCGACACCGAGGGTTTCGTCGATGGCTGGCTCGCCGGGGGAGCGGGCCCCGATGCGGCTGCCGACGACCGGGTGCTGACCCCCGAGGAGCGCACTGCTTTCGTGGAACGCGACTACGGGGCGCTGTACGGTCTCGGCGCGCACCCCTATCTGCTCTGGCACTTCACCGAAGCGGTCTACGAGCACGAGTACACCGAGGGTTCCGGATGGCGGGAACTCGTGGAGCGCTACCGCGCCGCGATCATCCCGCACGGCGAGGTCGACGACATCCCCTGATCCTGCCTCACCGCGTGCACCGGGTGCTCCCGATTCCCGGCGCGGGTTCGTGGGACCAGCTGCGCACCGGTTTCGCGGGACGTCTGTCGGGAGCATCCGGCCGCGCGCGGTCCGGGCGGGCACTTGCTCCCTGCGTCCGTCCGAACTCCCGACAGGCGGACCGCCGGGTGCTTCCGCGCGGGCGCGACGGATGCCCCGTGGGTGGGGTTTCCACGGGGCATCCGCCCGATCTGCGCCGGCGTCGCACGACGGGGTGAGCGGGGGGCTACGACCTCGTCGATGTGTGGGGTGGACGCAGCGGCGCACCGGCGGTGCGGGTCTCCTCCCCCGAGGACGGCCGCACCACCGGCGTCATCGCTACGCCGTCAGGCGACGTCGCAGGAGTCCCGCACCTCCGAGGAGGAGCAGGACGGCGGCGAGTGCGACCAGTCCGACCGACGACGCGCCGCCGGTCATCGCGAGTCCCGAAGCCTGACCGGTCGTCGCCGCGCCAGAGGCGAAGGCGGCTGCGGTCGTGCGGACAGGGGCCGTGCCGGGGTCGGTCCCCGGGTTCGTGCCCGGGTTCGTTCCCGGGTTCGTGCCGGGGTCGGTGCCGGGGTCGGTCCCCGGGTTCGTCCCGGTGCCGGGGTCGGTCACCGTCGCCTCGCCGACCACGGAGATGGCGTTGCCGCCCAGCGTGATCGGAAGGCTGATCGGCAGCGCCAGCTGGGTGCCGCCGAGGATGCTGTCAGCTCCCGTGGTGGTGCTGCCTCCGGTCGCGGGTGCGGCCGGAGCGGCGGAGGCACCGGTACCGGTGCGGGTGACGGTGGCGTCGTCGAGCAGCGAGATCGCGTTGCCGGTCACGCCGATGGGGGCGGTGACGGGCGCGGTGATCTGGGTGCCGCCCAGGACGCTGTCGGTGCCGGTGGTGGTGTTGCCTCCGGTGGCCGGGGTGACCGCTGCGGGAGTGGTGCCTCCGGTGCGGGTGACGGTGGCGTCGTCGATCAGCGAGATCGCGTTGCCCGACACCGTGACAGGTGCCGTGATGGGCGCCGTGACCTGCGTGCCGCCGAGGATCGCGTCGTCACCCGAGGTTGCCGCCGAGGTGGCGGGAGCGGTGGAGCCGCTCGGACCGGCAGCGCCGGTACCCGTCGACCGCGCGTCGTCCAGAAGCGAGATCGCGTTGCCCGACACCGTGATCGGTGCCGTGATGGGCGCCGTGACCTGCGTGCCACTGCCGATGCCGTCGTCGCCGGACGTCGTGACGTCCACCGGAGCGGAGGATGCCGGTGCTGCGGCGCCCTGCCCGGTCGGCGCGGTGCTCTCGCTGTCACCGAGCAGCGACACGGCGTTGCCGGTGACGGTGATCGGTGCGTTGACCGCGAGGAGCGCCTGGGTGCCCGAGAGCACTCCGTCCAGGCCGTTCGTGGTCACCAGAGGCGCCTCGGCCGGGGTCCCGGCCTGGGGAGCCGGGCTCTGGGGCGTCGCGGCCGGGGCGGCGGTCGTCGACGTGTCGAGTACGCTCACCGCGTTGTTCGCCACGGTGACCGGGAGGTTGACGGTGACAGCCGCCTGGGTGCCGGATGCCGTACCCGAAGCGCCGCTGGTCTCGACGGCGACAGGCGCCGGGGCCGGAGCGGGTGCGGGAGCCGGTGCTGCGGCGGGCGCCGGAGCCGGAGCCGGTGCCGGAGCTGCGGCGGGGGCCGTGGACACGGCGTCGCCCAGCACCGAGATCGCGTTGTTCACGACCGAGATCGGTGCGGTGATCGCCGTCTCCACCTGTGTGCCGGAGAGCAGTCCGTCGTCCCCGGTCGTCTCGGCCGCGTTCGCGGCCGTCGCGCCGAGAAGCGTGACGCCTCCGGCGATGAGCGCGCCCCAGAGGGCCCGCTTGATGAATGTACGCATGGTCTTTCTCCTGACTGGATCGTTCGTCTGAAGGGTGCGCGCGATCAGAGTGCGCGCGCAGCACTGCTTCTGTCGTTCCCGGGGGAACGACGTGACGAACCGTCAGTCAGGAGAGACGTCGGTGTCGGCGACCGGCGACGAAGGAAGCTCGTCGTCGGAGGCCCCGGATGTCCGCTCACCAGCACGGAGCGGAGAAGAGTTCGCGTCGCTGAGGCGCGCGGGAGAGGCGCCGCTTCCGCCGCCGGGACCGGCGGAGGACGACGCGGGAACCGTGCTGCCCGGCGGGCTCGACGGCGGCGGGTCGGCGGGCACACGAGTGGTGTCGTCGCCGGCGCCGGTGGCGCCGTCCGCGGCGGAGAGCACGCTCGGAGGCGGGGATCCGGCCGGGGGCAGAGCTGTCGACGTGACCGGGGGCATCGTCGCGATGTCCTCCGCGATGATCACGGTCGGGGTCGTCGTCACCGCAGGCTCGGTGATGCTCTCCGGCCCCTCGCCGGGTTCGGGCGAGGTCGGGTCGAGGGCCTCGAGCACGGGAGGAATGGTCTCATTCGTGACGTTCCCGAGAAGTGCGGTGGTGTCATCGACCACGCCGACCACGTCGCCCACCGCGGAGATCAGGCCGAGGTCGGAGGCGAGCCCGCCGACCACCGGGATGCCGGAGACCGTGTCGAGAATCGGATCGGTGATCTGGGAGACCGGTGCGCCGGTCAGTACGTCGGTGACCGGCGCGACGACCGCCGTCGTGGTCTCCGTCACGGCATGGACCACGGGAGCGACCGCCGGCCCGGCGACCGGAGCGTTCACGACCGGCGCGGTCACGGTGGTGACGACGGCCGGGACGGCCTGCTGCACGGGGGCGACCACCTGTGTGACCACGGGAGCGACGACCTCTGTGACGATGGGTGCCACGGGGGCCGTGACGGCCGACACCGTGTTGCTGACCAGCGAGGTGAGCCCGTCGAGCGGCCCGTCTTCCTGGTCGTCCGCATGCGCGGATCCGCCCGAGAGGAGGACGGTGAGCGTCGCCCAGGCGAGCACGCCGATGCCACCCCAGAAGACGACGGCAGGTGTGCCGCGTCGGGTGGCCCGAACGTCCACGTCAACCTCCCCCTCAGAAGGTGATCTCGTGTGCCTCCCCCTCAGAAAGCCACGAATCTCGACGGAGCTGCGTCGATTGGAGGCGACGATACTCGCGGCCGCACGATCTGTCTAGGGGGTTCTCCGCGCGTTTCCGGGGATGTCGGGGTGTGACGCGCCCGGAGAAATCTCGGCTTGACTTTCCCCAGGTTCTACACATCCCATCCCCGAAGAGGGCAACCTTCAACGCCCGATTTAAACTGATTTTCATCCACAGGCTGGGGAAAGGGCAAACGCCAGATCAGGGCAGATAAAAAAGTTTGCTTTCCCACTCCTCCACGGGGTTATCCACACCCGTTGTGCACAGACACTCCGACTTTGTCCGCACGCTTTCCACATGGTTATCCACAGGCCGTGTTGCATGTGGAAAGAGTCGCTCGTAGCGTGGGCGAGCGACCGAATGTCGGAGGCACCTGTTTTGCTGTTCAGGGTGGCGTGAGGGCCGAGATCCATACAGGCCCCGCCGTCGAGGCGTCTCCTCGGAACATCGCATCGGAAACGTCGCATCGAAGGGAAGACTGTGTCGATCGCTGACATCTCAGAGGAGCGCATGGGCGCGAAGCGCGCGCCCGAGCGCACGCCTCCCCACGACCTCCTCGCCGAGCAGAGCGCGCTGGGCGGAATGCTCCTGTCGAAGGATGCGGTCGCCGATGTGATCGAGACGCTCAAGGGCGCCGACTTCTACATCCCCAAGCACGAGCTGATCTTCGAGGCCATCCTCTCGCTGTACTCGCACGGCGAGCCCACCGACGTGGTCGCCGTCACCGATGAGCTCATCAAGACGGGCGAGCTCGGCCGCGCCGGCGGTGCCGACTACCTGCACACCCTGACCTCGATCGTGCCCACGGCCGCGAACGCCGGCTACTACGCCGGCATCGTCTCGGAGCGCGCGATCCTGCGCCGGCTCGTCGACGCCGGCACCCGCATCGTGCAGCTCGGCTATGCCGGTGAGGGCGACGCGACCGACATCGTCAACAACGCCCAGGCCGAGATCTACTCGATCACCGGATCCGAGACCGCCGAAGACTACGTCCCCCTGCAGATCGCCGTCGATGCCGCCCTCGAGGAGATCGAGGCCGCCAGCGGTCGCGACGGATCCATGACCGGCGTTCCGACCGGCTTCAAGGAGCTCGACGAGCTCACGAACGGCCTGCACGGCGGTCAGATGATCGTCGTCGCCGCTCGACCCGCCATGGGTAAGTCCACGCTCGCGCTCGACTTCGCCCGCTCGGCATCCATCGGCCACAACCTCCCCTCCGTCTTCTTCTCGCTCGAGATGGGCAAGAGCGAGATCGCGATGCGTCTGCTCAGCGCCGAGGGTGCGATCCCTCTGCAGAACATGCGAAAGGGAAACCTCGACCCGCGCGACTGGACCACCGTCGCCGCGACCCGAGGCCGCATCAACGACGCCCCGCTCTACATCGACGACAGCCCGAACATGACGCTCGTCGAGATCCGTGCCAAATGCCGTCGACTCAAGCAGCGCGAGGGCCTGCGCATGGTCATCATCGACTACCTGCAGCTCATGACATCGGGCAAGCGCGTCGAGTCGCGTCAGCAGGAGGTCTCGGAGTTCTCGCGAAGCCTCAAGCTCATCGCCAAGGAGCTGCAGGTTCCGGTCATCGCCCTCTCGCAACTGAACCGTGGTCCCGAGCAGCGCACCGACAAGAAGCCCGCGATCAGCGACCTGCGAGAGTCCGGCTCGATCGAGCAGGACGCCGACATGGTCATCCTGCTGCACCGCGACTCGGTCTACGACAAGGACGTGCGTCCGGGCGAGGCCGACCTCATCGTCGCCAAGCACCGTAACGGACCTACCGCGACGATCACGGTCGCGTTCCAGGGGCACTACTCGCGCTTCATGGACATGGCCCCCGGCGGCGACTTCAACTGAGTGTTTAGGTTCCGCGTGGAGATGTCAGATTCAGAGCGAGATGTCGGTGAGTTGCGGGATCCGACACTTTGCGTGAATTTCGTCGAATCACGCCGGGCGAGCAGGCGCGCTCGGGGTCATTTCAGGGGTCTGGTCTAATTGGTGGATGGTCGCGAAGGCGTTTGAAGCCGTCCCCAAAGCACGTCCCGGTGACCGTGTTGCCGTGATCTCGCCGGCATCCGCCGCTCCAGCGATCTCACCCGCATTGCACGAGCAGGCGATGCGGCGTCTGACCGAGGCGACGGGGCTGATCCCGGTGGAGTACCCGACTACGCGTCAGTTGGGTGCGAGTGCGGAGGCCCGAGCCGCCGACGTGACCGCGGCGTTCGCCGATCCGGATATTCGGGCTGTACTGGCGACAATCGGTGGCGATGACCAGGTGACGGTGGTCCCGCACATCGACACGGGCGTGCTCGTGGCGAACCCGAAACCGTTCGTCGGCTACAGCGACAATACGAACCTGCACAACCTGCTCTGGAACCTCGGCGTGCCGACCTTCTATGGCGGATCCACCCAGGTGCATCTCGGGCCCGGACCGTACCTCGACGACGTCCACCTGCAGTCCCTGCGCGCGGCGCTGGTTGACGGCGGCACGCTCGAGCTCACCGAACCCGGCGAGTCCGAGGACTTCGGGCATCCATGGGACGATCCCCGCGCCCTGACGGAATTCGGAGCGCGCGAGGCCACCGAAGCATGGACCTGGGCTGGTCCCGGAGATGTCGTGTCGGGGACGAGCTGGGGCGGCTGCATTGAGGTTATCGACCAGATCGCTCTCGCAGGCCGAATGCCCGACCTAAGCCACCTGCAGGGTGCGATTCTTCTGTTGGAGACCGGCGGGGAGGGGCCGCCCGCAGTCCAGGTCAAGCGCTGGGTGCGCGCCCTGGGCGAGCGCGGAGTGCTCGACGTCGTTGCCGGTGTGCTCGTCGCCCGACCTCCGGTCAGTGAACTTGGCGCACTCGTGCCGCCCGCCGACGAGCGTGCGCGACTGCGAGCCGTCCAGCGGGACACGATCATCGAACAGGTCGCCCGGTACAACCCCGCCGCGGTCGTGTGCGTCGGCGTGCCTTTCGGACACACCCGCCCGCAGTGGATCATTCCGCACGGTGGTACCGTCACCCTCGACGGAACGAACCGGATCGTCGTCGGGGAGTACTAGTTCCGGTCGATCGTCGTCGTCACCCTGGACGAGGTGATCGTACGTTCTGGTGACGTGTAGGGATCCGCCATCTCGCATGGAATCCCGGCTGCGATACCGTTGCCAACTGCCGCGGAATCGCGCCCTTCCCCCGCCATCCCGGGCAGGAACCTACACTGATCTCTCGCCCGAGAATCCGGGCACTGAACCGAGGTCTCGGAACGCCGCCGACGGTGCGACTCGCGCGACGGTACGCTCGGGCTACCCCGCGGGGTATCTCCGCCAGCTCACCGCAGTGACGAAGGCGGCGTCAGCGGCCGAAGAGTCTCTCATGACGGCGCGTGCGCAGACTCGGATCGGCGACGGAGCTGCTCTCTCACCTCTGCCATGTCCAATGCGCGGACAGAGGTGATGACCTGCTCGAGTTGCGCATCATTGAGCGCTCCGGGCTGAGAGAAGACACCGATACCGCCCCGGAACACCATCAGCGTGGGGATGGACCGAATCTGAAAGCCGGCGGCGAGTTCTCGTTCCGATTCGGTATCGACCTTGCCGAAGGTGATATCCGAGTGTGTGTCGGACGCCTTCTCGAAGACGGGCGCGAAGGCGCGGCAGGGGCCGCACCATGCCGCCCAGAAGTCCAAGATCACGATGTCGGTGCGGCTGATGGTGTCTCGGAGGTTGTCGCCGGTGACAGTGAGAGTGGTCATTGTGGTCCTTTCATTCCGAGCCGTGGGTAGCGGGGGCGGACGTCATCGGATGACGGGGAGACCGGTGGCCTCTGCGGCCTCAGAGATCCCGCCCGCGTCCTGCACGTCGAGTCCCGCGGCTTCCATCGCGGCGACCGCCTGCGCGGATCGGTTGCCGGACTGGCAGTAGACGACGTATTCATCCTCGGGATCGAGCTCCGAGATGGTCGTGTCGAATTCCGGGGTTTGAAGGTCGATGTTGATGGCGCCGTCGAGATGGCCCTCGGCGTACTCCGCGGGGGTGCGCACATCGACAACGACCGTGTCTTCGCCGATCGCTACAGAGGGAGACGCCGTGGCAGCGCAGCCGCTCATCGCGACGGAGAGGGCGAGAGCCGCCCCGAGTGCGACGGCTCGCAGGCTACGCCGCGCCATGAGGGTGCCCCTCGCACCGCTGATCGTCGGGGACCCCGTAGAGCGCCTCCTCCACATGCTGACCGCAACCTTCCCACGTTGCTTTACCGCACTGGCCACACGTCACGCGAGCGCACATCTCCTGCACCTTTCTTTGGATCGAAGTGATTCAGATTATACCCCCCGGGGTATTATTTCGTCCATGCGCTCATCTCAGCCCGTGAAGGAACAGCCCGTCGTCGGTCAGTGGGTCGAGGGCATCGGCACTCCGGTCGTGAACGAACGCGCGGTTCGAGCGTCAGCGGGGATCCTGTTCCTGGCTGGTTTCTCGGCGTGGCTCTGGAGTGTGATCACCGGTGACCTGCAGCCGATGCGGATCTTCGGAATCGTGTTCGCCATCGAGATGATGCTGCGGTTGTTCGTCGGAACAGCTTTCACTCCTACGCTCATCCTGGGTGCGCTGATCACTCGCCCGCAGCGTCCGGAGTGGGTGGAGGCGCGGTCGAAGATCCTTGCCTGGGGCATGGGGTTCGGAATGTCCCTCGCGGGGTGCTTCAGCTTGGGATGGTTGGGTCTGCCGACGATCGTCGCTCAGGTGATCTGCGGGGTGTGTCTTCTCCTGCTGTACCTGGAGACAGCCTTCGGGATCTGCCTGGGATGCGTTGTCGCCCAGCGCTTCGCGCGGCGCAAGCCGCAGTTGTGTGCGGGTGACACCTGCGCATACACACCGCCGGCGAAGGGCGAGCAGCACTCGATTCTCCGCGACTGAACCCGGGTCGATGCAGCGACCTCGATCAGCGAGAGGCGTCGCGACGCGGTGCGGTGTCGTCCCAGCGGGGCGAGGGGAGGTGCAGCAGCACCAGGCCGATGCCGGCGATCACCGAGTTGCGGAAGGCGGGATCGAGTCCGTTCCACGAGGTGGAGCGCCACATCTGGAACCACTCGCCGCCGATCGAGATGAACCCGCCCACGAAGAGGAGGATGATCATCACCAGCCCGATCGACGACCACACGCGGGCGGCGTGGAAGCCGTGGCCGAGGAATCCGCGCACGAAGAACACGACCGCGACGATCAGGACGATCGCGCTCAGCGACTCCCAGATGATCACGCCGATGTAGGCGATGTTCCACAGCACGGGGTTGTCGATCGCCCGCCACATCACGTCGGGATCGAGCCCCTTGCCGGCCTCCTGGCCGAAGTTCGTGGTGTCCATCGCCAAGACGTGCTGCACGAAATCGAAGTTGGTGCCGTAGTCGGTGATGTTTCCGAGCGCCACCAGGAAGATGTAGAGCCCGTTCACGAGGACGAGCGCGGCCGCCGCGAAGGGCAGCGAACCGAGAAGGTGCCAACGAGGTGAGCGCACCGGCGCGTCGGTCGTAGTCATGACCAGACAGTATCGGTCGTCGTGTCCGGGCGTCGAGGGGGTGCTGCTGCGGGAGCCGGATACCGTGGACGACGGTGATCGCGAATGGACGCTGAGGGGAGAGCCGTGGTGGACGACTCAGGGAGTGACCGGCGCATCCGAGACGGATACGCCGCACGTGCCGCCGAGTACACGCAGCTGTTCGGCGACATCGGGCAGATGGACGAGGTCGACCGGGAGCGCATCGGGGGCTGGGCGGATGCGGTCGACGGGCGCCTCCTCGATGCCGGGTGCGGCCCGGGGCACTGGACCGCGTTCCTCGCCGAACGAGGGATCGACGCCGAAGGCATCGACCTGGTGCCGGAGTTCGTCGCCGGTGCCTGCGCGCGGTTCCCGCACGTTCCGTATCGGGTGGCATCGCTGACGGACGTCGGCGTCGCGTCGGGCTCCCTCGGCGGCGTGCTCGCCTGGTACTCGCTGATCCACGCAGGGCCGGATGAGCTCGCGGTCCTCCTCGCCCATGCTCGACGCGTTCTCCGCGACGGGGGAGCCCTGTTGGTCGGGTTCTTCGCCGGGGTCGACGGAGAGCCCTTCCCGCATGCCGTCACGACGGCGCACTACTGGTCAGTCGAGGGGCTGTCCGTGCTGCTGGAGCGCGCCGGCTTCCGCGTGGTCGACAGCGACGCCCGAGTGCAGGACGGACGCCGTCCGCACGCATCGATCAGCGCTGTCGCGGTCTGATCGCGGCGCCGGCGCTGTCCTTGCTGCGTCAGGGGATCGGCACGGCCCGATCGGCCCCGAGCCGCTTCATCACCATGGTCGAGGTGAGACGCTGCACGCCGGGCAGGGCGCCGAGGGTGTTGTCGTAGAGCTCCTGGTAGGCGCCCATGTCGCGGGTGAGGATGCGCAGCATGTAGTCGGGGTCGCCGAACAGACGCTGCGCCTCGACGACCGCGGGGATCGCCACGACGGCCTCTTCGAACGCCACGATCGTGTCCTTGTCGGTGCGCCCGATCGTCACGAAGACGATGGCCTCGAAGGTGAGGCCGACCGCTGCCGGGGCGACCACCGCGCGGTACCGCTCGATCGCGCCGGACTGCTCCAGTTCTTTGAGCCGGCGATGACAGGCGGACAGGCTCAGGCCGACCTGCGAGGCGAGGTGGGTCGCGCTCATCCGGCCGTCATCCTGCAGCAGAGAGAGGATCTCCCGGTCGAGTGCGTCCATGACGACAATTCTTGCAGGTGAAGGCGCGGATGGCTCGAAGAATCGGAGCACCTCTCGCGTGATCCTTCGTAGTCTCTTCCTCGGATTGAGGAGAACCGATGGATATCGCTCTGGTGATGCAGTTCTGGGTGGTCGCCGTCATGCTCGCGCTGACCCCCGGCGCCGACTGGGCGTATGCGATCTCCGCCGGCCTGCGTGCCCGCTCCCTTGCACCGTCGATCCTCGGGATGATCGCCGGATACACCGTCGTGATCGTCGCCGTCGCTCTCGGTCTCGGCGCGCTGGTCACCGCGTATCCCGTCACCCTCACGACCCTGACGGTGGCCGGTGCGCTCTACCTGATCTTCCTCGGAGCCACGACCCTGGCCAGCCGTCCGGCTCCGATCGCGGAGAGCGGCGAGCCGATCGCGACCGGAGGGTGGGGGCAGTTCCTGCGCGGATCCGGTGTCAGCGGCATCAACCCGAAGGGGCTCCTGCTGCTCCTCGCCCTGCTGCCGCAGTTCACGAGTCCGAATGGCTGGCCGTCGACGACGCAGATGCTCGCGCTGGGCGGACTGCACCTGCTCAACATCGCGATCGTCTACACGACGGTCGGTCTGCTCGCCCGTCGACTGCTGCGCACCCGGCCCCGCGCGAGTTCGGTGGTCACGCGGATCGCCGGCATCGCCATGACCGTCATCGGCGTGGGCATCCTGATCGAGCAGGTGCTCGAATGGATGTGACGCCTGCGTGAGCGGCGGCTGACGAGGAGTCAGACGGTCACGGGCGGACGCGGACCGTTCGTCCCTCGAACGACACCAGGTCGCCGTCGCGCAACTGGCGTCCTCGGCGGCGGTCGATCTCGCCGTTCACCGTCACGTACCCGTCGATGATGACCTCTTTGGCGTCGCCGCCCGAGTCGAGGAGTCCGGCGAACTTGAGGAACTGCCCGAGGCGGATCACCTCACCGCCGATGGAGATGTCGTCGATCGGATCGGAGTTCGTCATCCTTGAATGCTAATCGGCTTCGAGGCCCGGTGGATGCGACGATGCCGCCGCCCCCGGGTGGGAGCGGCGGCACCGTCGAGCCGGGCGTCTCGGGTCCGCCCGACAGGACGCGGCCCTGATCTGCTCAGTCGATGTCGGTTCCGACGACGGCGAAGTCGGCGCTGAAGTCGATGTCGATCGAGCGGTTGTCCGAGGTGAGCACCGAGGCGTCGTAGGGGCTCACGTCGTCGCCGTCGACATCGAGGTCGGTGATCATCCCCTCGGCCTCGGCGAGTGCGGCGGAGACCAGGGCGCGGATCGTCTCGTCGTCGAGGGTGAGCGTGGGGCCGGTGTCGTCGCCGTCGGCCGCGTCGGTGGAGGTGACGGATGCGACCAGGGCCTCGTCGACCCGGACCTCGGTCTCCGCCCCGGCGGCTGTGGTCAGCTGCACCTCCCAGGTGCCGTCGCGCTTCGCGTCGATCGAGGTGACCTCGCCGTCGGCTGCTCCCCGCGCGGCGTCGGCGATCTCGATGAGCTCGTCGGCAGATGCCGTGCCGATTCCGGTCACCGGGCCGCGGCCGTTCGAGGGGGCGTTGTCGCGGTCGTCGTCTCCGCGGTCGTCGCCGCGCGGACCGTGGTCATCGGCGTCGTGGCGGGGGCCGTCGTCGGACATCGACGAGCGATCGTCGTCGCCGAACTCGTCGCCGATCGCCGCGCCGACCGCGACGCCGCCACCCGCCAGGACGACGGCCGCAGCGATGCCTCCGCCGATGAGGAGCGCGCGCGTGCGGCCGGGCTTCGATGCGGCCGTCGCGGGAGCGGGCACGGGTTCTGCGGCGGGGAAGACCGGGTGCTGTCCGGAGCCCGCGATCGGGGCCTCCGCGCCGGGCGTCGGGGGCGGGGTCACCGGCACGGTCTCCGCATCCGGAGTGCTCTGCGGCGTCTGGTCAGGAGCGGGCGTCTGGTCGGGGGTGGGTGTCTTGTCGTCCATGTCTCGATGGTCTCCCGCGGGCGCTGAAGCCTCCCTGAAGCGTCCTGAAGACCTCTTCAGGAACCTCGGGTCCGTCTGGTCAGGCGCCGAGGGGCAGGGTGAGCACGAAGCGCGCACCACCCCAGCGGGAGTCGTCGACCGTGAGGGTTCCGTGGCCGCTGGCGGCGATGCCGCGGGCGATCGCGAGGCCCAATCCGCTGCCTCCGGCGTCGCGGCTGCGGGCCTCGTCGAGGCGGACGAAGCGCTCGAAGATCCGCTCCCGCTCCTCGGCCGGCACCCCGGTGCCGTCGTCCTCGATCGTGACGAACACGTATCCGTCCGATGGCGTCACCCCGATCGCGACGCGCCCGCGGCTGTGGCGCACGGCGTTGTCGGCGAGGTTTCGCACCAGCTGCCCGAGCAGTCGCGGGTCGCCGTGCACCCGGGCGGCGTGGATCCCGGAGCCGTCGACGTCGATTCCCGCGGCCCGGAGCCGGCGCACCTCGCCGAGGGCGATGTCGTCGAGGTCGACCGCCTCGTCATGGGTGCTCGCTCCCTCATCCAGGCGGGCGAGCAGCAGCAGTGATTCGACGATGCCCTGCAGGCGCAGTCCCTCCTCCGACACCACCTCGGCGAGTTCGCCGATGCTTGTCACATCGGGATGGGCCTGGGCGAGTTCGGCATGCTGACGGATCGTCGCGAGGGGCGAGCGCAGCTCGTGGGAAGCGTCCGAGACGAAGCGCCGCTGCGCGGTGGCCGCAGCGTCGAGCCGATCGAGCATGCCGTTCATGGTCGTCGCGAGCGCGGCGATCTCATCGGCGGTCTCCGGCACCGGTACCCGCTGGTGCAGGCGCTCTGCGGTGATGCCGTCGACCTCTTCGCGGATGAGCTCGACCGGGCGGAGGGCTCGGCCGACCACCGACCATGTGGTCACGGCGACGAGCAGCAGAAGCAGGGGGAGGGCGATGGCCAGCAGCGTCGCGACCGTCGCGAGGGTCTCGTCATCGTCCTCCATCGAGACGGCGAGCACGAGGGTCTGGTCGCGCTCGATGTCCTCGGAGACGACGAGGACGGTCTCTCCGTCGACAGTGGTCGTCTGCGGATCGTCGTCGACGGGGAGGGGTGTCGACCCGAGCTTCTCCCTGGCGTCTTCGCTGGCGGCGCGCACCGAACCGTCCGCACCGATGATCTGCAGGATCTCGTCGTCGAGCGCATCGATGTCCTTGCCGCCGGGGCCGCCCGCGCGTTCGGTGAGCTCTTCGAGGCGCTGTTCCGCCGCGCGCTCGGTGCTGCCGTGGATGCTGGCGCTGAGCACGCCGTAGAACGAGAAGGCGCCGATGAGGAGTGCGACGGCGACGACGACGGTGGCGCCGAGCGTGGTCCTGCCGCGCACAGAGCGCCAACTGCGACTAGCCACCGTCGGCCGCCAGCCGGTAGCCCGCTCCGCGGATGGTCTCGATCGCCTCGCGTCCGAACGGCTTGTCGAGCTTGCGGCGCAGGTGCCCGACGTAGACCTCGACGATGTTGGGATCGCCGTCGAAGTCGTCGTCCCAGACGCCGTCGATGAGGGTGCGCTTCGACAGCACCTGGCCGCGATGACGCATCAGGTATTCGAGCACCGAGAACTCCCGAGCGGTCAGGCTCACGGGAGTCTCGCCCCGCCAGACCCGGTGCGCTGCGGGATCGAGCCGCAGATCGCCCGCTTCCAGGATCGCCGGACGCGCGACGGCTCCGCGCCGCACGAGAGCACGCAGGCGCGCGACGAGGATCGCGAACGAGAAGGGCTTGGTGACGTAGTCGTCGGCCCCGGTCTCGAGCGCTTCGACCTGGTCCCACTCGCCGTCCTTCGCCGTGAGCATCAGCACGGGGGTCCAGTTCTCTTCGGCCCTGAGCGCCTCGCACACCTTCCAGCCGCTCATGCCCGGCATCATCAGGTCGAGCACGATCGCGTCGTACCGTGTCTCACGCGCGCGCCAGAGTCCGTCGACGCCGTTGTGTGCCACGTCGACGGCGAAGCCCTCGGCCTCCAGGCCGCGGCGCACGCCCTCGGCCAGACGCACCTCGTCGTCCACCACCAGGATCCGCATGCCTCCAGTGTGGCCGCTCGACGCTGAATCGGGGCTGAAGCGGGTCGTGAGCCTCAGGCGCCGAGGGCGGCCTGGATCTCGCGGATCACCTCCCCGAGCGTGCCGGAGGCGAGCAGGCCCGGGCCGAGGGGGCCCGCGGTGTCGGAGCCGAGGGGAGGCAGTCGCCGGAGTGCGGATGAGACCTCGGGCGACAGGGCGGCGAGCTGCCACCGCACCTCGGCGGCGCGGGCATCCGGGTCCTCCGGGTGCGTGAGCTCCACGGCCTTCGCGGCGTAGGCGGCGGCTCCGAGCGCATGGGCACCCATGTGCGCGACCCCTGCGGCCTGGGCGGCCGAGCGGGCTGCGGCGACCCCCGCGGGTGAAGCGGCGCTGTGGGCGGCCCGGCCCGCGACGAAGCGGCGACGGATCTCTCCCGCGGCCGTGAGCTCACCCCGTGCGAAGGCTCGAGCTCGCGCGATGGCGTCGCGCGCGCGGTCGTCGTCGGGTGCCTCCGCGTCGAACAGGGGCAGCACCCGTGCCGCGCAGTCGGCCGCCCACACCGCGACGATCCGTCGCTCGGCCTCGGTCATGCCTTGCGCAGTGGTCATGCTCGCCCCGCTCGCCGTTCGGCACCCTGCGGGAAGCCACGGACCGTCTCGATGATCTCCTGCATCTCCATCCCTCAATGATGAACGTCACGTGCGTAGGTGGACTCTGATGCCGAAAGGATGGGGAAGATCATGACAAACCCTCCAGAGCATGTGATGACCACGGTCGCGCTCGGGCGACGGGTGGGGGTACTCGGCGCAGCAGCTGCGCGACCTCGCCCGGGCGCTCGTCATCCGCGGCGTCGGACGGCTCGCTTAGGGTGGCTCGTATGACATGCAGCTCTCTGTTGGCGACGCCGACGCGCGGGCTCGCCGCGCCGACCCGGAAGCCGGGGTGCTGAACGTGCAGAAGTCAGGACGGTACGTTCGCGTCGGGAACACGGACTAC
The DNA here is from genome assembly GCF_049896645.1 of Microbacterium sp. DWRC1-3. Taxonomy (NCBI): domain Bacteria; kingdom Bacillati; phylum Actinomycetota; class Actinomycetes; order Micrococcales; family Microbacteriaceae; genus Microbacterium; species Microbacterium sp. DWRC1-3. Next base: position 2,248,432 of record NZ_JAFCUS010000001.1, on the reverse strand, counting down.
CCGCTCGCCACACCCGGAGGCCATTGGGCACTCTGGAGCTCGACCCCGGTCGAGGGCTTCCGGCGGATCGGGAACGGGTGGGTCCGCAACATCGCTCCGGATGAACAGCTGGAGTGCTTCCGCGTCGAGTACAGCGGCACGTATCGCGGCATCACGGTCACCGTAGAGCCTGGCGGAGACGGGCCGGACCGTCGAGGGCTGGCGCGGCTCGACACCCTCGATCCGCGAGCAGCCGAGCAGGGATTCGAGATGCTCGGGTTCGAACGGCCGGAGCTGCAGCCGTGGCTGAAGTTCGTACCCATGGATGATCCCGACCTCGACTTCGAGACGATCCGCACGCCTGAGCCGATGCCGTGGGCTGCGACGAGCCGAGACGCCGTCGCGCAGCGTTCCGTCCCGCGGGCATCCGACGCGCAGCCGTCGGCGTGGGGAGCCTTCGGGCTCCGTCTCGTCACGGCGCTCCGCGGTGTGACCGACCAGGTGTTCCTCATCGTGTCGGTCGACGGTGACCCGCTGCGCTACGTCCAGTTCGCCGGAGATCCCGACAAGCTGTACGCCGAGGCGCCGGGGCTCGATGTGGTCACGGATGCCGACGAGACGGTGCTGAAGGCCGCCGGCTGGGAAGAGCCGGGGGTCGCGCAGCCGAACTGGACCTCGGAACTCGCGCTGCCTGCGTACGCGGCCGACTATCGGGAGTTCGCCGATAGGTGCGTCGCTGCGCTGCGCGACGCCTATCGGGTGTCGAGTCCCGACGTCCTCGTGCACCGTGCCTGGCGCGATCAGGAGCAGACCTCGCTCGACTTCCCCGGACTCGGTCGCGCCCAGCTCTGATCGGCGTCGGCCGGAACCGAAGGGGCGTGAAACTCAGGGGATCATGCTCGTGCGCTCGCCGCCCACGCCCATCACTCCCGTCCGGCGATCCTCGACTCGACCTCCGCGGTGAGCGGGTTGTCGTCGGCCGGGTCGGTGATGATCGCGGTGACGGCGTCGAGCGCGAGGATGGGATAGCGCGCGACAGCGCCGATCTTCTCCTCGCTCGCGAGCACGACGGTCTCGGTGCAGCGCGAGGCCAGTGCCCGCTTGGTGACGGCATCCTCGAGCTCGCCGGTGGTCAGGCCGCGTGCGGGATCGATGCCGGTGGCTCCGAGGAAGAAGGTGTCGGCCGCGAGGTGCTGGATGGCCTCCATCGCCATTCCGCCGCCGGTCACCAGTGAGTGTCGAGAGAGCTCCCCACCGACCATGATCACCCGTGCGTCCGAGTGCTCCGCCGCCGCGAGTGCGACAGTCGGGCTCGCCGTGATCACCGTGAGCCCCGTGCCGGAGGGCAGTATCCGGGCCATGGCGAGAGTGGTCGTGCCGGCATCGAGGATGATCGTCGAGTCGGGCCGGATGGTGGCCACCGCCGCGCGTGCGACGCGCTCCTTGCTCGCGGTCGCCAGCTCGGTGCGTTCGCTCACCGGGGCCTCCGGGGCAGGGATCGGCAGGGCGCCGCCGTACACGCGCTGGAGCTTTCCCTCTTCGGCGAGTTCCCGGAGGTCGCGTCGGATCGCGTCCTCCGAGACCCCGACCTCGTCGGCGACGGTCTTGGCCACCACCCGTCCATCACGGGCGAGAAGGTCGAGCAGGTGGTCTTTGCGCTGGGCGGCGAGCATGCGTTTCCTCACGAAGTTGCACGATTGTGCATGATTCAGACTACAGTCATCCCCATGACGACGCCACTGCTGATCCTGATCGCCGGCCCCTACCGCTCGGGCACCGACGGCGACCCCGCCCTCATCGCGAGGAACCTCGCCCGCCTGGAGGAGGCCGCGGGCCCGATCTTCCGCCTCGGCCACGTGCCGATGATCGGAGAATGGGTGGCGCTCCCGGTGCTGCGCACGCTCGAACCGGTGGATGCCGGAGAGGGCGACGTGATGTACGAGACGGCCCGCCGCCTGCTGCAGCACTGCGATGCCGTGCTGCGTCTGCCGGGGGAGTCCTCGGGTGCGGACAAGGACGTCGAGATCGCGCAGGAGCTCGGACTTCCCGTCTACCGGTCGCTCGACGAGATTCCCTCAGCCGCGACTCCGTAGGCTGGAGGCATGACCAAGAACATCTGGACCATCCTCGGCGTCATCCTCGCCGTCGTGATCGCGTGGTGGATCGTGAGCGCGCTGTTCTCGGTGCTGGCCTTCATCTTCAAGCTCATGATCGTCGCCGTCGTCGCGGTCGTGGTCTTCCTGGTGCTCCGCGGGATCTTCAGCCGCAGCGACGACTGACCAGCCGTCACCGCGGGTAGGTCACGCCGCTCAGCTGCTCCGAGAGGTCCCAGCTGCGCGCGGCATCCGCCGTGCTCCGCAGCGGACGGTACAGAGCCTGCTCGGCTGGAGCGCCGCCCATGTGACCCGGACCGCGCGGTCCGTACAGCCGCCCGGGGACGGCGGATGGCGACACCGCCGCGAACAGGGCGGGCAGAGCGGCGCTCTCCGCCGTGCCGACTATCAGCCCGCGCTGGGAAGCCCACCGGATCACCCTCACCTCGACGGTGTCGTCGGCGCGACCGAGTTCCGGACGAGCGGCGAGCAGGCTCGTGGGGGCGACTCCGGGGTGGGAGAGGTTCGACGTGATGCCCCATCCGAGCGCTCGGCTGCGCCGATCGAGTTCGAGCCCGAAGAGTCCGAACGCGATCTTCGACTGCCGGTAGGCCCGCATCCCGTCGTAGGACTGCCCCCAGTTCGGGTCCTGCCAGTTGATCGTTCCACGGGCCGCGGCCACGCTCACCTGGGAGGTCACGCGCGCCTGCCCGGCGCTGAGCAGGGGGAGCAGGTGCGCGACCAGGGCGAAGTGCCCGAGGTGGTTCGTCCCGTACTGCACCTCGAACCCGTCGATGGTCGTCTGACGGTCAGGCGGGGTCATCACCCCGGCGTTGTTGATGAGCAGATGCACGGGGCTGCCGTCCCTCCGCATCGCCTCGCCGAACTCCGCCACGGAGTCGAGCGATGAGAGGTCGAGCGGCGACGTCCGCACCTGCGCATCCGGCGCAGCATCCCTGATCGTCGCGGCGGCGGCATCCCCCTTCCGCGGATTGCGCACGGGAAGCACGATCTCGGCTCCGGCGCGGGCGAGACGCGTGGCGATGTGCAGGCCGATGCCGTCGCTCCCTCCGGTCACGACAGCGCGGCGGCCGACGAGAGAGGGGACCTGGATGGGGGGAATGCGCGGGGTCATGATGCTCCTTCGTGTCTTCTGCCAGCGTGGAGGCTGCGCCGGCGCGCAACCAGGACTCCCCATGCAGTGGATAAGCGCATCGGGCGAGTGCGAGGATCGGGACGTCGGCAGGAGGACGCGGATATGGCCATCGACAGGGCGGCACTCGCAGGGTTCCTGCGACTACGGCGAGACAGCCTGCAACCGGAGGACGTGGGGCTGACGCGCGGAGCGAGGCGTCGGACCGAAGGCCTTCGGCGTGAGGAGGTCGCCGCCCTCAGCCACATGTCGGCCGACTACTACGCCCGTCTCGAACGGGGTGATGGCCCGCTGCCGTCGGAGCAGATGCTCGCTGCCATCGCGCAAGGGCTTCACCTGTCGATCGATGAGCGCGACCATCTGTTCCGCCTCGCCGGGCACCCTCCGCCCACCCGAGGAGGAGTGAGCGACCACATCAGTCCCGGCATGCTGCGGATCCTCGATCGGCTGCAGGACACTCCGGCCGAGATCGTGACCGAACTCGGAGAGACACTGCGGCAGACCCCTCTCGGCAGGGCGCTCACCGGCGAGACATCCCAGCTCACCGGGCTGGAACGCAGCCTCGGATACCGCTGGTTCAGCGACCATTCGACCCGCGACCTGTACGACCCCGCTGAGCATGAGTTCCTGTCGCGGCTGTGGGTGTCGGGTCTGCGCGAGGTCATCGCTCGGCGGGGTCCGACATCGCGCGCTGCGCGTATGGTCGACTCGCTGCAGGAGCACAACGCCGAGTTCCGCGAGATCTGGGAGCGTCACGAGGTCGGGCTCCGGCCCCGCGAGACGAAGCACTTCGTGCATCCCGAGCTCGGCGCGCTGGAGCTGTCCTGCCAGAGCCTCGTGGACCCCGAGCAATCGCACTTCCTGCTCGTGTACACCGCGGTCCCGGGCTCCGCGAGCTACGAGAAGCTCCGACTCCTCTCCGCCCTGGCGCCGCGCTCTCTCGTCTAGCGGTTCACGCCCGGGCGAACGCCCCGACGCGGTATTTCGCGGCGCGGTGCGTGTCCTGCACGCGGTCGCCGCGGCCGTGGAGCTTGTTGCGAAGAGTGCCCGGCGCGTACTCCTCGGGATAGGCGCCGCGCTCGCGCAGCACCGGAATCACGTGCTCGATGATGTCCTGCCAGGTGCCGGGGGTGACCGCGTAGGCGAGGTTGAAGCCGTCGATGTCGGTCGCCTCGACCCAGGACTGCAGCTCGTCGGCGATCTCGACGCCGGACCCGACGATCGTGGGGCCGAGGCCGCCGATCGCGTTGTGGCGTCCGAAGTCGCCGACGGTCCATTCGCGGCCGAGGTCGGCCTCTTCCTTCAGGTGCTGCAGAACCGACTGGATCGCGTTCGACTCGACGTTCCCGACCGGCTCGTCCTCGGCGTACTGCGACAGATCCACGCCCATCCACCCCGACATGAACGTCAGGGCGCCTTCGGGGCTCGCGTAGGAGAGGTACTCCGCGTGCTTCGCCGTCGCCTCTTCGGCGGTGGCGGCGGTGATCATGGTGAGCAGCGTGTAGATGCGGGCGTCGTACCGGTCGCGTCCTGCCGCCTCGAGGGCGTCGCGAATGCGCCTGACCGTTCCGGCGAGCACCTCCTTCGAGGGGGCGGCGACGAAGATGGCCTCGGCGTTCTCGGCCGCGAACTTCACGCCGCGCGGACTCGCACCGGCCTGGTAGATCACCGGCGTGCGCTGTGGCGAGGGTTCGGAGATATGGATGCCGGGCACGCTGAAGTGTTTCCCCTCATGCCCGATCGGGTGCACCTTGGCCGGGTCGGTGAAGATGCCGCGCTCGCGGTCCTCGACCACGGCGTCGTCTTCCCACGACCCCTCCCAGAGCTTGTAGAGCACCTCGACGTACTCGTCCGCGTGGTCGTAGCGGTCATCGTGGGCGAGCTGGTCCTCCTGGCCCATGTTGCGCGCGGCGCTGGGCAGGTATCCGGTCACGACGTTCCAGCCGACGCGGCCCTGCGTGAGGTGGTCGAGGGTGCTCAACCGGCGCGCGAACGGGTAGGGGTGCTCGAACGCGGTGCCGGCCGTGATGCCGAAGCCCAGGTTCTCGGTGACCGCGGCCATCGCGCTCACCAGCAGGATCGGGTCGTTCACCGGCACCTGGGCGCCGTTGCGGATAGCGGCCTCGTTCGTGCCGCCGTACACGTCGTAGGTGCCGAGCACGTCGGCGATGAAGATGCCGTCGAAGGTCGCGCTCTCCAGCAGCTTCGCAAGCTCCGTCCAGTACGAGATGGTGTTGTACTGGCGCGAACGGTCGTCGGGGTGCCGCCACAGGCCGGACGACTGGTGGGCGACGCAGTTCATGTCGAAGGCGTTGAAGCGGATCTGACGGGTCATGCCCCCATGAAAGGGGAAGGGCGTGGACGAATCCAGAGTCCCCGAAATGCACGGACACATTCCGGGTGCGGGTCTGCCTCGCCCTGGCATTCGGCCACCCCCGCGGGCTCTACCCTTGACTGGTGACCGACGAGACCGTGACCGCCCAGCGGCTGGTGCGCCGCTTCGCCCGTGAGACCAACCTGCTCGTGTCGGGCCGGGAGTTCTCGGTCATCGGGACGGATGGCGTGGCCGAGGCTCTCCGCGCCCTGCTTCCGGCGCTCGGTGCGCATCTCGGCGACGCGGGGGTCGTGTTCGCGCCGGGAGGGACGCCCGAGATCCTGCTCGACGGTGAGGCGCTGCCGCCCCGCGAGAGGGCCGAGGATCGCGTCGATGCGGCCGGACGCCATATGCCCGTCGCGACCGACCGTGCGCGGCGTCTGCACGAGAACGGCACGGTGCGCGGAGTGCGCATCGGCATCGCGATGGTGCTCGAGCCGAAGACCGCCCAGCTCGCCCTGCTGCTGCGGGATGCGGGAGCCATGGTCGCCGTCTACGCCCACCCCGATGAGATCGACGTCGAGGTCGCCGAGGTGCTGCGTTCCCGCGGGATCCCGGTCGACGGCGATCCCTCGCTCTCTGGAGCCGCCGAACGCGCCGCCGCCGTGTCGTTCCTGCGCCGCGGCTTCGACCTGCTGCTCGACGACGGCTCGCACCTGATCCGCCTCGCGCATGAGGAGTCTCTCGCGCCGCAGCTGCGAGGTGCGGCCGAGGAGACCACGAGCGGTCTCACACCGCTGCGGCTCATGGAGCAGGAGGGCGTGCTCGAGATCCCCGTGATCGCGGTGAACGACGCCCCGACCAAGACCTCCTTCGACAACCGATACGGCACCGGGCAGTCGTGCGTGTTCGCGATCGCCGACGCGTTGGACGACGCCGGCATCGACCTTCGTGACCAGCCGGCGGTCGTGGTCGGCTACGGGCCCGTCGGCGAGGGCGTCGCCGCCCACCTGCGTGCGCTCGGCGCGCAGGTCGGCGTCAGCGAGACCGATCCGGTGCGCGCCCTCCGGGCCGCGCACGACGGGTACCGCATCGGACGTCTGCACGATCTCGCCCCCGGTGCGCTCGTCGTCTCGGCCACAGGGGCGCCGCACACGGTCGACGCCGAGGTGCTGCGCACAGCGGCGATCGTCGCGGTCGCGGGTGGCGTCCCGCACGAGATCGACCTCGATGCGTCGACGCTGCGACCGTATGAGGGAGTGAACGGCGAGGTCTCCGCTTTCGTCGAGCGCGCCGGCACCGGGGCGCTCGTGATCGCCCGCGGCGGATGTGTGAACCTGTCCGCGGGGGAGGGCAACCCGATCGAGATCATGGACCTGTCGTTCTCGGTGCAGCTCTTCGCCGTCGAGCACCTTCTCGCCCACGAACTGCCCGCCGGCGTGCATCCGCTCCCGGCCGAGGCCGACGTCACGATCGGCACCGCCGCTCTCGCCCTGCGCGGAGAGCACATCGACCAGCGCAGCCGCGCGCAGGTCGACGCGCAGCGCGAGTGGCGCTCGCCGCGATTCCGAGGAGAGTCCGCATGACCGCCGTCACCGTCTACTCGGCAGGTCTCGTGGTGCCGATCACCGCGCCTCCCATCGTCGACGGCGCTGTGGCCGTGCGCGAGGGGCGGATCATGCATGTCGGCGAACGCGAGTGGGTGCTCCGATCGCTGTCCGAGCGCGGCATCGACGCGGACGAGGTGCACTGGCCGGGCGTGCTGACCCCCGGACTCGTGAACGCCCACACGCACCTGCAGTACACCGGCATGGCCTCGGTCGGCCGTGGCCAGTACGACGGCTTCGACGACTGGGTGCGGGCATTCGACCCGGTGTACGAAGGCGGTCGCGACTGGGCGGCGGATGCGGCGGACGGCGCGGCTCAGGCGCTGCGCTCCGGCACGACGGCCGTGGCCGACGTGGTGACCGATCGTGCGGCGGCGACCGCTCTGCACGACGCCCGGCTGCACGGCATCACCTACTGGGAGGTGATGAGCTGGACCAACGCCGACTGGGCGCGCACCGGACGCACCCAGGTCGAGCAGGCCCTCGACGCGCTGCCGACCCCGCCCGGAACCGGCCTCTCGCCGCACGCCCCGTACTCGCTCGACATCGAGCCGCTCCTGGAGATCCCCGACATCGTGCGCGAGCGCGGCGGGCGCATCCACATCCACCTCGGAGAGGCCGCGTTCGAGAGCGAGTTCGCGCACGAGCATCCACAGGCCTGGCATACCGCGGGGCTCGCCAGCTTCCAGGAGCTGCGCAAGGCCGGATTCGGTACCAGCGCCACCGAGTTCGTCGATCAGCTCGGCGTGCTCGGGCCCGACTGCCACATCGCCCATGGTGTCTACATGAGCGCCAGGGACCGTGCCATCCTGCGCGAGCGCCGCACGACCGTGGCCCTGTGCCCGCGGTCGAACGCCGTCATCGGACTCGAGGAGCCGCCGATCGCGGCGTATCTGCGCGAGGGCAGCCCGATCGCCGTGGGCACCGACTCGCTGTCGTCGAGCCCCTCGCTCGACGTGCTGGCCGACGTGGCCGAGCTCGCGCGCATCGCCCGCTCGCAGGGCTACACCGACCGTGACCTGCACGCCCGCCTGCTGGGTGCCGCGACTCTCGGCGGGGCGCACGCCATGGGGATCGACGTGGGTCCCGACCGCACCGGGTACCTCGCCGTGGGGGCGCTCGCCGACCTGACGTTCTTCGACGTGCAGGCCGGCCCCGACGCCGTTCCCGAACTCGTCGAGCACGGGGCGGGCCGCACCGCCGCCACGATCGTCTCCGGCGAGGTCCGTTTCGCGATCGACTCCTTCGACCGCGCCGCGGTCGCCCCCGAGACCGGAGGTGTCTCATGACACAGCGCCCCACGACCGCCGAGCGGCTCGACCTCGCCCCGCACCCCGAGGGTGGCTGGTTCCGCCGAACCTGGACGAGCCCTCTGCCCGTCGAGACGCCGAACGGTCCACGACCGGCGGCCACCTGCATCCACTACCTCCTGCGTCCATCGGAGAAAAGCGAATGGCACGTCGTGACCAGCGACGAGCTGTGGCTGTGGCACGGACCTGGGCGACTCGAGCTGAGCCTCGGCGGCGATGGCGCGGAACCGGGCGAAGCGACCGCCGTGGTGCTCGGCCCCGACGACGCCGCGCAGGTGCTGGTGCCCGCCGGGGTCTGGCAGGCCGCCCGTCCGCTGGATGCGGAGGAGGTCCTGGTGTCGTGCTTCGTGTCCCCAGGTTTCGATTTCGCCGATTGGCGACTGGCCGCATCGCCTACTCTGTAGAGGCAGACCCGTCTCTGCAGAAGCAGACCCGTCCTGCCTCGCCGTCTTCTCCATACCCTTCCTCGCCCTGGAGTCATCGTGCCCTTCGCCCCCTCTCTCCGCCGCGCGACGGTCGTCGCCGCTGCGGCCGCCGCCATCGCCCTCACCCTCTCCGCGTGCAGCACGCCGTCGACCGACTCCGGCAGCGGAGATGGCTCGGGACTTCCGACCGTGACCGAGGGCAAGCTCACCATCGCCACGGGTGAGCCCAACTACGAGCCGTGGTTCGTCGACGACGACCCCTCCAACGGCGAGGGCTTCGAGGGTGCGGTCGCCAACGCCGTCGCCGAGCAGCTCGGCTACACGGCCGACGACATCGTCTGGGTGCGCACCACCTTCGACGGCGCCATCGCGCCCGGCCCCAAGGACTGGGACATCAACCTGCAGCAGTTCTCCATCACCGACGACCGCAAGAAGGCCGTCGACTTCTCGTCGCCGTATTACACGACCACGCAGGCCGTCGTCGCGGTCGGCGGCTCGCCCGCGGCGTCGGCGACGACCATCGACGAGCTCAAGGCCACCAAGGTCGGCGTCGCCAGCGGCACCACCAGCTACACGGTCGCCAAGGCTCAGCTCGGCGAGGCCGACCTCAACGTCTTCAACTCGGTCGACGACGTCGTGCTCGCACTCAAGGGCGGTCAGATCGACGCCATGATCACCGACCTCCCCGGCGCCTTCTACGTCGTCGGCGCCCAGCTCGACGATGGCGTGGTCACCGGACAGTTCGCCGACGCGAACGGCGGAGACGACTTCGGCATCGTGCTGCCCAAGGGCTCAGCCCTCACGGCCGATGTCACCAAGGCGGTCGACGCCCTGCGCGACAACGGCACGCTCGACGAGCTGCAGCAGAAGTGGCTCAGCGACGCGGTCGACGTCCCCGTCCTGAAATGACCTCGACCTCCGTCGACGCGGAGTGGCAGCCGAGCGAGCTCGAGCTGTCACGCCGCGCTCTGCGGCGTCGGGCGACCACCCGATCCGTCCTGATCGCGTTCGGCAGCAGCATCGCGCTGTTGGCGGTGCTGATCGTGGTCGTCGTCAACACCCCAGGTTGGGCGATCGTCAGCCAGACGTTCTTCGACCCGCAGGTCGCACTCCAGAGCATCGGACCGGTCTTCCAGGGCCTGCTCGTCAACCTGCTGGTGCTCGTCATCGCCGTGGTCTGCGTCGCGATCCTCGGCACGCTCCTGGCCACCATGCGTTCGCTGCGCGGCCCGGTGTTCTTCCCGCTGCGCGCGCTCGCCGCGGCCTACACCGACTTCTTCCGCGGCATCCCGCTGCTGATCGTTCTCTACCTCGTCGGCTTCGGCATCCCCGCGCTGGGGATCTTCCCGCGCATGCCCCCGATGTTCTGGGGCACGATCGCGCTGGTCCTGACCTACTCGGCCTATGTCGCCGAGGTGCTCCGTGCGGGCATGGAGGCAGTGCACCCCTCGCAGCGCATCGCGGCGCGCTCGCTCGGCCTCACTCACGGCCAGACCCTGCGGATCGTCGTGATCCCGCAGGGTGTGCGCAAGGTCGTCCCCGCCCTCATGAACGACTTCGTGTCGATGCAGAAGGATGTCGGCCTGATCTCGGTGCTCGGGGCGGTCGATGCGGTGCGCGCAGCTCAGCTGATGGTCGCCGAGACCTACAACTTCACGCCCTACGTCGTCGCCGGTCTCATGTTCATCGTGCTCAGCTGGCCGATGATCCGCCTTACCGATGTCGTCACGGCGCGTCTGAACAAGCGCGAGCAGGCCGGAGGAGTCGTATGAGCGTCCCCGTGATCGAGGCCAGGGGCGTGCGCAAGCGCTTCGGCGACCACGACGTGCTGCGCGGCATCGACCTCTCGGTCGGCACACACGAGGTCGTCGTGCTGATCGGCGCCTCGGGCTCCGGCAAGTCGACGCTGCTCAAGACCATGAACCTCATCGAGGGCATCGACGACGGACAGATCTTCCTGTCCGGCGAAGACATCACCGACCCGCGGGTCGACGCCGATGCCGTGCGGGCGCGGATCGGTGTCGTTTTCCAGCACTTCAACCTGTTCCCGCACCTCACCGTGCTCGACAACGTCACGCTCGCGGCGGTGCGCGTGCACGGCATGCGCAAGACGGAGGCGCGGGCCAAGGCGCGCGAGCTGCTCGATACTCTCGGGCTCGGCGCCAAGGCCGACGAGTATCCTGACCGGCTCTCGGGCGGACAGCAGCAGCGCGTGGCGATCGTGCGCGCCGTCCTCACGCAGCCCGAGGTGCTGCTGCTCGACGAGATCACCAGCGCGCTCGACCCGCAACTGGTCGGCGAGGTGCTCGACCTGGTGCGGCAGCTGAAGCAGCAGGGCGCCACGATCGTGATGGCGACCCACGAGATGTCGTTCGCCCGCGAGGTCGCCGACCGCATCGTGTTCCTCGAGCACGGCGTCGTCGTCGAGCAGGGCCCGCCCTCTCAGGTGTTCGACGCCCCGCAGCACGCCGCCACCGCGGAGTTCCTGGCACGCGTGCAGCACTGAGTCGAGGTGCTCGACGAAGCACTCAGGCGAGCTCGTCCTCCGGCCGTCGAGGACTCGGGTCGGGCGGCAGGATCTCGATCGGATGCGCGGCGGTGCGCTGAGCCCGCCACCAGATCACGAAGCCGATCGCGGTGAAGACGCCGTAGAACACGTACATGAAGCCCGTCGCGTAGTAGCCCGAGCTGAACAGCAGGGGCACCCCGACCACGTCGACAGCGATCCAGACCAGCCAGAACTCGGTCCAGCCCTTGGCCATGCCGTAGGTGGCGAGCAGCGACCCGACGAATGTCCAGGCATCGGCCCAGACCGGCTCCCACGACCCCAGCAGACGGAACAGCGGCGTGAGGGCCACGGTGCCGACGACCATCACCAGCACCATGCCGATGCGCGCGCTCGTCGGTGCCCAGCGCGGCACCACACGTCCGCCGTCGAGATTCCGCCAGCGGATCCAGCCGTAGATCGCCACGGCGATGAACATGATCTGCCGCCCGGCCTGACCCAGCAGATGCGGGAGTGACGGATCGGGGCTGAGTGCGGAGCCCAGGAACACCGTGAGCAGCAGCAGGTTGCCGATGATGCCGACCGGCCACGCCCACACCTTGCGACGCATGCCGCCGAGCGCACTCGCGAGACCGAACGCGTTGCCCACGACCTCGCGCACCAGGAGCGTCTGCCCGCCGGGCAGCATCCACTGTGAGTTGAAGGCGTCGACGAACCACTCGAGCAGGTTCATCGTCAGGAACCGGCGTCGGGCTCGACGCGGTCGTCGAGCACCAGCTGCAGCATGCTCAGATCGAGCCAGCGCCCGAACTTGGTGCCCACCTGCGGCATGCGTCCGACCTCGACGAAGCCCAGGCGCTCGTGCAGGGCGATGGAGGCGGCGTTCCCGCTCTCGATCCCCGCGATCATCACGTGCATCCCCGCGGCGGTGGCGCGCTCGACGAGCGCGGCCATCAGGGCCGTGCCGATGCCGCGACCGTGCTGACCGCCGAGAACGTAGACCGAGTGCTCGACCGTGAGTCGGTAGCCGCTGTGGGGACGCCACTGCGCGTATGACGCGTAGCCCAGCACGCCGGTGTCGTCGACCGCGACGATGACCGGGTAGCCGCGGGTGGTGCGATCGGCGAGCCAGGCGACGCGGTCGGCGAGGTCGACCGCCTCCTCGTTCCAGATCGCGGTGGTGTGCAGCACGGCATGGTTGTGGATCGCGGTGATCGTCTCGAGATCGGCGGTCTCGGCATCCCTGATTCGCACGGCTGTCATCGGCGGGCGGTCTCTCTTCTTCAGCGCTTCGGGTGCGCGTGCTTCGTCGGCGCTCGGGTGCGCATCGCCGACGCTAGCAGGAGGAACCGGTGTCCGGGGGGAAGCAACCGAACAGTTACGCAGCTCAGCCCACGGGCCTCGCGCTCACGGCCTCGCGCACGAGGATCGCGCGCCTCATGTCGACCATGATCGGGTCGAAGAAGCGCTCCCGATAGCGGGCCTCGCTCACGGCGGAGAACACGAACGGCAGGGCCGCGATCACCGAGAGCAGGGTGGCCGCCTTGAGCAGGTTCACGGTGAGCGGCAGCTTCGCTCCGAAGAACTCCAGAGGCTGGACGGCGAGCGGCTGCGCGGCGCTGCCGGGGCCGAGCCAGATGCCGACGACCCCCGTGGGGACCGCGATGCCGCCGATCACGATCAGCAGCGCCGCGAGGAGACCCGCGAAGAACAGCGCCTGCACCAGCTGCGCGACGGTCATGGCGAGCAGGATGTTGATGCGCTGCGGTGCGCGCAGTCGACCCGGAGCGCCGGGCACGAGGCGGCGCCCTTCGGCGGGGGTGCCGAGCAGCAGTGCGCTTCGCTGTTCCGCTGTGGGCGCCTGCGCGTCGTCGTCGATCTCGGACGCGCTGACCCGCAGCACGACGATGCCGGCGAGCACGGCGACGACGAGGCCGAGCAGGGCGATCGATCCCCAGGACAGGGCGGAGGCCATCTGCCACACCTCGGCCGAGAAGAAGGAGAACACGACCAGCATCAGGATGACCGGGAGAGCGATCGAGGCCATGTGTCCGATCGCCGAGGCGTTGCGCACCGCGAGGCGCGAGGCCCAGGAGATCATCGCGCCACCGCCCATGCCGGTGACCAGGATGCAGAGAGCGAGGACGAGGATCGTCCGCAGCACCGGACCGACGGTCGCATCCGGCTGGACGCTGTAGCCGTAGCTGATCGTGAAGGCGAGGCAGGCGGCGATCAGCAGGAGTGCGACTGCCGTGCCGATGCCCATCGGGAGACGACGCAGCACGGCGCGCACCAGGAAGTAGGCGGCCCAGGCGAGCCCTGCCGAGAGCGTGAAGAGCACGACGGCGACGACCACGACGAAGGCGGCCTCCTCGGCCGAGTCGTCGAGGGCGAAGTCGAACACGACCTCGATCCCGTCCTGGAAGAGATAGGCCGCCACGGCGACCCACGCGATCAGCGGCGCGACTCGTCGCGGAAGGTCGGTGAACCAGCGCCGCAGCGGCACGAACGTCGGAAGGCCCTGTTCGCGGAACCAGCGGTCGGCGTCGCGCTTCGTGCTGTGCGGCTTCGGCGAGGGCGGGGACGTGGGCATGGCGATGAGATTACGGCATCCGCGATGCCCGAGTTATCCACAACCCTTCTGAATCTTCGAATATATGTTCTAAACTGGAGGCATGGCAAACCCGCATCTGAACCCCGTCCTCGAGGCAGTGAAGTGCCTCGAAGACGCGTGGGGCGATGCGACGAACGCGAGCAACCTGACCCGAGCGGAGCTGCTCGAGGCGCACCGGGCGTTGGGGCTGGTGCAGCGTCGACTCGACGGCGTCCACGCCGAGATCGCGGCGAGCATCGCCCGGGAATCGCGTCCCGAACTGGGAGCTGCGGGTCTCGCGAAGCAGCAGGGCTTCCGCAGCCCGGCGACCATGATCGCCGCAACGACCGGCGGATCGACAGGCGACGCGGTGCGGCTCGTGAAGGTGGGGGAGGCGACCGCGCCTCGGGCGAACCTGATCGGCGAGCCCCTTCCGCCGCGGTATCCCGAGGTGCAGCGGGCGATCGGTGCCGGCGTGCTCGGTGCGGCATCCGCGGCGCTGATCGTGACCCTGCTCGATCGGGCGCGACTCAAGGTCGGCGTCGACCGCATCGTCGAGGCCGAGCGTCTGCTCGTCGAGCGTGCCGAGGGGCTCTCGCTCGATGATGTGCGCAAGCTCGTCGCGCATGCCGAAGCCTGGCTCGACCCCGACGGTGTGGCACCGCGCGAAGAAGAGGCCAGGTCGCGGCGCTCGCTGACCATGTTCGAGCGCGACGGGTCGCTGCACCTCACCCTGCAGACCGACATCGCCTCCGGGGCACCCGTGAAGGCGGCGATCCAGGCCTACGTCACGGCGACGTTCCAGACGCGGGCGCACGCGCTCGACCCCGAGGCGCCCGATGCCGACCGTCGCACGGTCGGAATGATCCAGGCCGACGCGCTCACAGAGATCTGCGCGCATGCGAGCGGATGCGACAACGGCGGGCTGCCGGTGTCCGGGGCGACCGTCGTCGTCCGTGTGGGGCTCGGCGACCTGACGACCGGCGCCGGGTTCGCGACGGTCGACGGCCTTGACGAGCCGGTCAGCATCGCTGCATGTCGTCGGATGGCGGCGGGCGGTGGCATCATCCCCGTCGTGCTCGGCGGTGAAGGCGAGATCCTCGACTGGGGGCGCGAGAAGCGGTTGTTCACCCGTGCGCAGAGGCTCGCGCTCGTGGAGCGTGACGGCGGCTGTGTCATGTGCGGGCTGCCCCCGCAACTGACCAAGGCGCATCATCTGCGCTGGTGGCAACGTGATGGCGGATCGACCGATCTCGACAACGGCGTGCTGCTCTGCGACAGCTGTCATCACCGCATCCACGACAACGAGTGGGAGATCAGGATCGAGGGGTGCGGCTTCGCCGCGCGGGTGTGGCTCATCCCGCCGCCGAACGTCGACCCCGAGCGCAGACCGAGACTCGGCGGCAGAGCCCGGTACGACATCGCGGCGTGAGGGTGCCGTCTCCTCGGACAGACACCTTCGTCGCGCTCGCCGGTGGACTCAGCGCGCCGAGGTCGAGGCGGTCTCGATGGATCTCAGTCGGGAGGTGATGGTGGCGAAACCCGCTGACCAGGCGGTGCCCAGCCCCGCAGCCGTGGCTCCGGCAGCAGTGAGTTGGCCCCCGGACTCGTCGATGGCGGCGAAGACGAACCAGACCGCGGCCGCACCGATCCCCACGATGGCGGTGGCGGAGATCAGGCGCCGGGTCCGACGCAACTGCGTGGCGTGATCGGTGCTCATGCTCCGATCAAACCGGAGCGGACGACAGGCCACATCCCCCGCGCGGTGGATAGCGACGAGACGGCCAGGCTCAGGCTCGGGCTCGGATTCAGACGTGCACGTCGGCGGGGGATTCCTCGCCCTCGTGGAAGCTGGGCGTCTTGCCGAACAGCCGCGCGATGCCCAGCACGATCCCGACGATGACCAGTCCCAGAAGAAGACCGGCGATCGCGGAGATGATCGTGTCCACGATCCAGACCACGACCGGACCGAGGCCGTGGAGCGCGTGCTCCACGGCGTGCAGCATGTCGACCGGGAAATGCCAGCCCACCTCGCCGAGGTTGACGAGCACCAGGTGGCCACCGACCCACAGCATCGCGACCGTGCCGAGGATGCTGATGAACCGGAAAACCGCGGGCATGGACCGCACGATCCTGGTGCCGGTGTGACGCACGCGCTGCACCGGGTTCTTCGCCATCTTCAGGCCGATGTCATCGATCTTCACCAGCAGCGCGACGGCGCCGTAGACGACGCCCGTCATCAGAAGCGCGATCACGGCGAGGATCGCCAGGGTCGCCCAGATGTCGAGGCCCTTGTCCAGGCTCGCCAGCGAGATCAGCATGATCTCGGTCGAGAGGATCAGGTCGGTGCGCACCGCACCCAGCACGAGCTTCTTCTCATCGCGCGCGCCTTCGTCGGCGTGGCCGTGCTGCACGCCGAACCACTCCAGCACCTTCTCCGCGCCCTCGAAGCAGAGGTACGCACCACCCAGGATCAGCAGATACGGCAGCACCCAGGGCGCGAACGCGGTGAGCAGCAGGGCGGCCGGGATGATGATCAGGAACTTGTTCGCAAGCGACCCCAGAGCGATCTTGCCTACGACGGGCAGCTCCCTGGCCGGTGTGAGGCCCTGCACGTACTGCGGGGTGACCGCGGCGTCATCGATCACGACGCCGGCCGCCTTCGCCGACGCCTTCATCGCAGCGCTCAGGATGTCATCGACGACGGCGAGCAGTCCAACGGACATGGGCGGTTCCCCTCGGCAGGTGTGCAGTGCGGAGGCAACTCTATCGAGTCGGAGGGGCTCCGCTCAGCGGGCTCAGCTCTGGGACTCCTCCGCCGCGCTCGCGAGCACGCGCTGCAGCGGCTTGTAGTGCTCGATGACGGCCCGGCGGTAGCGCTCGACGTCGCCCGAGCGTGCGGCTTCGAGCATGTCGCCGTGCGCCTTCGCCGTCTTGTGGATGTCGTCGGGCTGCGCGATGCCCAGCTGGGGGAGCACGGCCGTGTGCACATCCCAGAAGGCGCCGACCAGCTGACCGACCAGGCGGTTGCCGATCGCGCCGAAGAGGCGGGTGTGGAACGCCCTGTCCTCCTCGAGGAAGTGCTCCCCGCGCTCGGCCTTGTCGACCATGTCGGCGACGAGGGCGTCGAGCTCGGGATCGGGCTCCTCCTGGGAGGCGGCCACCACGCGCTCAGCCATCGACAGATCCAGCGCCAGACGCACCTCCACGACCTCGCGCAGCGCCTGCAGTGATCCTTCCGGCGACAGCACCCCGCGGAACACCAGCGCTTCGACCATCGGGTCCAGCGACATCGGGCCGACGTAGGTGCCGTGACCGTGACGCACATCGACGATGTCGAGCGTGGAGAGAGTGCGGATCGCCTCGCGCACGGATGATCGCGAGACATCGAGTTCTTCGCAGAGCTCCGCCTCTGTCGGCAGCGGGTCGCCCGGCGTGAGTCCGCGGGTCAGGATGAGCTGCTTGATCTGATCCGCCGTCGTCGAGCGCCGCATGCGTGACGCCCTACTCGTGGTGGACTTCATGGGGCTCCCTCTCGTGCCTGGCAGAAACGATCCGATCATCTCACTCTTGTGATCTGATCGAACCTGTGTTTAGAGTACATCAGACATCAGATGTCCTCAAGATGTTCCCCCCACCACCCTGGAGCACACATGAACCGACACATCACCCGCCGCCGCGCGGGTCGATTCGCGATGGCGGTCGCCGGCACAGTCGCCGCGTCCGTCGCCCTCGCCGGCTGCGGCGCGGGCACCACCAGCACCCCCGACGAGAGCGCGGCCGCGAGCGAGATCGATCCCGACGGCATCATCGAGGCCGGCATCTCGTACACCTTGAACGGCAGCTTCGACCCGATGGTCGCATCCGGCGCCGTCACGGTCTCGGCGAACTGGCACATCTTCGAAGGACTGGTCGACCTCGACCCCGTCACCCAGAAGGCGGCGCCGGCTCTCGCGGTCGACCTCCCCACGAAGATCGACGACACGACGTATGAGGTCGACCTTCGCGAAGGCGCGACGTTCCAGAACGGTGACCCGGTGACAGCGGACGACGTCGTCTTCAGCTACGACCGCGTACTCGACCCGAACAACAACTCGCTCTTCCTGTCGTTCGTCGACTTCATCGACACCGTCACCGCGGTCGATGAAGACACCGTGCGGATCACCACGGACTACCCGTTCTCGCTCATCAACGACCGCCTCGGTGTCGTCAAGATCGTCCCGAAGTCGGTCGTCGAGGCCGATCCCGAGGGCTTCGCCGCCAACCCGGTCGGCTCCGGCCCGTACTCACTGGTCTCTGCGGTCCCCGAGGACAAGCTCGTCTTCGAGCGCTACGACGACTACAACGGGCCGCGCCCCGCGCTCGCCGCCGGTATGAACTGGAACCTGCTCGCCGACGCCTCCGCCCGCGTCACGGCGATGTCGACCGGCACCGTGCAGGCGATCGAGGACGTGCCCTACATCGACGTCGACACTCTCGCCTCGGCGGCGGACGTCGAGAGCGTGCAGTCGTTCGGCCTGCTGTTCATGATGTTCAACACCAAGGCGGCTCCGTTCGACGACGTCCGCGTGCGTCAGGCGCTGCACTATGCCCTCGACATGGACAAGATCATCGGCACGGGCATGCTCGGCAACGCCACGCCCGCCACCTCGTTCCTTCCCGAGACCTACCCGAACTACAACGAGGCGTCCACGGTTTACACCTACGACCCCGAGAAGGCGAAGGAGCTGCTCGCGGATGCCGGCGTCTCCGACCTGTCGATCACTCTGCTCACCACCGACACCGGCTGGGTCAAGGAGGTCGCCCCGCTGATCAAGGAGTCCCTCGACGCGGTCGGCATCGACACCACGCTCGACATCGGGCAGTCCGCCTCGATGTACGAGAAGGTCGACTCCGGTGACTACACGGTCGCCGTCGCCCCCGGTGACCCCTCGGTCTTCGGCGTCGACCCCGACCTGCTCATGAACTGGTGGTACGGCGAGAACGTCTGGACCCAGACCCGCACGAACTGGGCGGATTCTCCGGAGTACGCCGAACTGCGCACGCTCCTCGACACCGCCGTCCAGCAGGAGGGCGAGGAGCAGCAGAAGACCTGGGACCAGGCGTTCGACCTGCTCTCCGACCAGGCCGTGCTCTACCCGCTGTTCCACCGCAAGCTGCCGACCGCGTGGAGCGGCCAGGAGCTGGTCGGATTCCAGCCCGTCCCCACCACCGGACTGTCGTTCCTCGACGTCGGCGTGGCGGCGAAGTAGCACCCCACCCCGGCGGGGGTGCACCCACCCGAGGGCGCACCCCCGCCCCCACCCACCCGGAAGGAGCGGCACGTGTCCAACACGCTCCGCCTCATCGGCCGGCGACTGCTGCAGCTGCCGCTGATGATCCTCGGCATCACGTTCCTCGTGTTCTTCGTGATGTCGTTCTCTCCCGTCGACCCCGCGCGCACCGCGCTCGGCGAGACGGCGTCACCCGAGGCGCTCGAGGCCTACCGCGAGGATCACGGGCTCAACCTTCCTCTGTTCGTCCGCTACGTGAACTTCCTCTTCGGGCTGGTGCAGGGCGACCTCGGCACCTACTCCGCGCGCAGTCTCCCCGTGATCGACGAGGTCGCCCGCGCCTTTCCGGTCACCTTGGCACTCACCTTCCTCGGTCTGCTCATCGCTGTGATCGTGGCCTTCGTGATCGGCGTCCTGGCCGCGGTGTACCGCGATCGCTGGCCTGACCAGGTGATCCGCGTCTTCGGCGTCGCCGCGCTCTCCACGCCGTCGTTCTGGCTCGCCATTCTGCTCATCCAGGTCTTCACCCTCGGGCTGAACCTGCTCCCCGCCTCCGGCCCGCTCCCCGACTTCTGGACCGACCCCTCCGGCTGGCTCGCCCGCATGACCCTCCCCGCCATCGCGCTCGCCGTGCCCGTGATCGGACAGCTGTCCCGGGTCGTGCGCACCTCGATGGTCGAGGAACTCGACCGCGACTACGTCCGCACCGCTCTCGGAGCCGGCATCCCGCGCGTGATCGTCGTCGGGCGCAATGTGCTGCGCAATGCCCTGATCACCCCCGTCACGGTGCTCGGGCTGCGGATCGGCTACCTGCTCGGTGGCGCGGTCGTGATCGAGATCATCTTCGCCATCCCCGGGATGGGAACGCTCATCCTCAACGGCGTCACCAACAACGAACCCAACCTCGTGCAGGGCGTGACGCTCGCCGTGGCACTCGCCTTCGTCGTGATCAACATCATCGTCGACCTCTTGTACGTGCTCATCAATCCTCGAATCCGGGCGGTGTGACATGCGACGCAAACTCACGGAACGGCTCTCCGTCCCCGGTCTCCGCTGGGGCCGGCTGTCCCTCGGCTCGATCATCTGCATCGCCGTGCTGGCGATCATCGGCCTGGCGGCGATCTTCGCGCCGCTCATCGCTCCGTTCGACCCGCTGGCGTCCGGCACGCCCGTGCAGCCGCCGAGCGCGGAGCACTGGTTCGGCACCGATCGCCAGGGCCGCGACATCTTCTCCCGCCTGGTATACGGCGCCCGCTACTCGCTTGTGATCGGCATCGGTGCGACACTGGTCGCGCTGCTCGCCGCCTGTGTGCTCGGGACCATCGCGGCCACCGCGCCGAAGTGGATCTCCGAGACGCTCATGAGAGTCATGGACGTCGTCATGTCGTTCCCCGGCATCGCACTCGCCGCCGTCTTCGTCGCGGTGTTCGGCAAATCCCTCCCCGTGCTCGTGCTTACGATCGCGTTCCTCTACGTGCCCCAGCTCACCCGCATCGTCCGCGCGAACATCCTCGACCAGTACGGGGAGGACTATGTCTCGGCCGTGCGCGTGATGGGTTCGGGAACTCCACGCATCATCGTCCGCCACGTGGCGCGCAACGCGATGGCCCCGGTCCTGGTCTTCGCGACCGTGCTCGTCGCCGACGCCATCGTCTTCGAGGCCTCACTGTCGTTCCTGCAGGCCGGGGTCCCCGACCCCGAACCGTCCTGGGGAAACGTGATCGCCGCCGGCCGCAACCTGCTGATGAGCGGGGCGTGGTGGGCGACGTTCTTCCCCGGCATCCTCATCATGCTCACGGTGCTGTGCCTCAACATCCTGTCCGAGGGGATGACCGATGCGATGGTGTCTCCGCGAGCCCGCAAGATCACCGCGGACGCCGCGAACACCGAGGAGTCCACGCACGAGCTCGAAGTCGCAGCGACGCCGGACGACACGCATGCGATCCCCACGGTCGACACGGCGGTGAACCTCTCCGTGCCGAGCGGTGTGCCCGACACCCTGGTGCCGCGCGCCGAGGCCGTGCCCCTGGGCGAGCGACTCGCCGAACTGCGCGAGCGCGAGCTCTCGCGCACCGACCGTCTCGTCTATGCAGGTGAGGAGAGGCCGCTTCTCGACGTGCAGGACCTGTGCATCTCGTTCCCGCGCCATGGTGATGTCGACGTGGTCGACCACGTCAGCTTCACGGTGCGCCCCGGCGAGACCATGTCGCTGGTGGGGGAGTCGGGCTGCGGCAAGTCGATCACCTCGCTGGCGATCATGGGCCTGCTCGACCCGAAGGCCGACATCCGCGGGCGCATCCTGTTCGACGGCGAGGACCTGCTGCAGATGGCGCCGAAGGAGCGCAACGCGCTGCGCGGACACGACATCGCGATGGTCTACCAGGATGCGCTGAGCTCCCTCAACCCGGCGATGCTCATCCGTTCGCAGATGAAGCAGCTCACCTCGCGCGGCGGCACCCGCACCGCGAGAGAGCTGCTGGAGCTGGTGGGGCTCGACCCCGACCGCACGCTCGCCTCGTATCCTCACGAGCTGTCGGGAGGGCAGCGGCAGCGCGTGCTGATCGCGATGGCCCTCACCCGGGACCCGCGACTGGTGATCGCCGACGAGCCGACCACCGCCCTCGATGTCACGGTGCAGGCGCAGGTCGTCGAACTGCTCCTGCGTCTGCAGAAAGAGCTCGGTTTCGCGCTCCTGTTCGTCTCGCACGATCTCGCACTGGTCGCAGAGCTCACCCATCGGATCACGGTCATGTACGCGGGTCAGGTCGTGGAGCAGGGGACGACCCGAGAGGTGCTGACCCAGCCCGTGCACGAGTACACGCAGGGACTCCTCGGGGCGGTGCTCTCGATCGAGGCCGGATCCGATCGGCTGCATCAGGTCTCGGGAGTCGTGCCGTCGCCGCGCGACTTCCCGACGGGAGACCGCTTCGCGCCGCGCTCCAGCGACCCCGTGCGCTACGCGGGGGTCACCCCGGTGCGGCGGCGCATCGAAGGCACCGAGCACTATTACTCCGCGCATCCCGACGATGCGCCCGTCGAGGCGATCGGAGCAGGACGATGAGCGAACCCGTCATCGAGCTGAAGGACGTGCACGTCCGCTACAAGACCCGGGCGTCCTCGCTCCTGCGGCCCCAGTACGTGGATGCGCTCGCCGGCGTCTCGCTCACCGTGAAACGAGGGCAGACGCTCGGCATCGTCGGTGAATCCGGTTCGGGTAAGTCGACATCGGCCAAGGTGCTGATCGGACTCGAGAAGCCCACCAGCGGGCAGGTCGTCTTCGGTGGCGAGCCGGTGCGCTCGTTCACCCCGGCCGTGCGCAAACGACTCGGCCGCATCCTCTCGGTCGTCTTCCAGGACCCGGCGACCGCCTTGAACGCGCGGATGACGGTGCGCGACGCGCTCCTCGATCCGCTGCAGGTGCATCGACTCGGCAGCCCCGCATCACGGAACCGCAAGGTGCGCGATCTGATCGGTCTCGTCGGTCTGCCGGCATCGGCACTGGACGCGCTCCCCAGCCAGCTCTCCGGAGGGCAGCGTCAACGCGTCGCGATCGCCAGGGCGCTCGTGCTCGACCCGCAGGTGATCGTCGCCGACGAGCCCACCTCGGCGCTGGACGTCTCGGTGCGCGCGCAGATCCTCAACCTGCTGACCGACCTGAAGGATCAGCTCGGCCTCGGCATGGTCTTCATCTCCCACGACATCCAGACCGTCCGCTATCTCTCCGACGAGATCGCCGTGATGAACAGGGGGCGGGTCGTCGAGTTCGGCGATGCGGCCCGCGTGTTCGAGGCGCCCTCAGACGACTACACCAGAACGCTGCTGGGCGCTGCGCCCTCGCTGCTCGAACCCCACCACTGAAACGACCGGAACACACATGTCTGCTGCCTCCTCCGCCCCCGTCTTCGCGGGCGTCGTCCCGCCCGTCGCCACCCCGCTGCACGAAGACGGGACGATCGATCACGCCTCCCTCTCCCGTCTCGTCGACCGCCTGGTCGCCGAGGGAGTGTCCGGACTCTTCGCCCTCGGCTCCACCGGCGAGACCGCGTACTTCACCGACGACCAGCGCGTCGAGATGCTCGGCACGATCGTCGCCGCGAACGACGGCCGGGTGCCGATCATCGCCGGTGCCATCGAGCTCACAGCGCCGCGCATCATCGAGACCGCCCGCCGACTGGTCTCCGCCGGCGCGCAGGCGATCGTCACGACGGCCCCGCTGTACACGCTGAACTCCGCGTCCGAGGTCGCCGATCACTTCCGCACGATCGCCGCGGCCATCGACGCCCCGCTGTGGGCCTATGACGTGCCGGTGCGCGTGCACTCCAAGCTCGGCATCGATCTGCTCGTTCAGCTCGGCACCGAGGGTGTCATCCACGGAGTGAAGGACTCCTCGGGTGACGACGTCTCGTTCCGGCGACTGATCGCGGCGAACGATGCGGCGGGCCGGCCGCTGCAGCTGCTCACGGGTCACGAGGTCGTCGTCGACGCCATGGCGCTCGCGGGAGCCGACGGCGTGGTCCCCGGGCTCGCCAATGTGGAGGCCGCAGGGTACGTCCGACTGTGGGATGCCGCGAAGAACGGTGACTGGACGACGGCTCGAAACGAGCAGGAGCGCATCAACCGCCTGTTCGACATCGTGTTCCAGCCGAAGGGACTCTCGGGAGATGCGACCGGGGTCGGAGCGTTCAAAGCGGCGATGCAGGCCCGTGGCATCATCGACCATGCCACGATGGCGAACACGGTGCAGGCGCTCGACGCCGACGCGGTCGCCGGGATCCGCGACATCCTCGAGGAGCTGCACCTGCTCCCGGTCGCCGTCGCCTGATGGGCGAGGTCGTCCTCGCCGTCGACATCGGCGGCACCAAGACGGCCGCAGCGCTCGCCGATCGCCATGACAGGTTGCTGCGGACCGAGGTGGCGTCCACTCCCGCAGCTGAGGGGCCGTCGGCCGTCGTGGACACCGTCGTCGCGCTCGCCCAGCGGCTGCTCGCCGGCACCGGGTTACGACTGTCGGGTGTCGGCATCGGCACAGCGGGTGTCGTGGACGCCGGGAGCGGGATGATCGTCTCCGCCACCGACACCTTCGCGGATTGGCCGGGTACGCCGCTCGCGGCACTCGTGCGCGCGGGTCTCGGAGTCCAGCTGATCCCGGACGCCCCCGTGGCGGTGCAGAACGACGTAGACGCGCACGCCGCGGGGGAGTACCTGCACGGCGCTGCGGCCGGAGCGTCGAGTGCGCTCGTCGTCGCGGTCGGCACCGGCGTCGGCGCAGGACTCGTCGTGAGGGATCGGGTGGTGCGTGGAGCGCATCACGTCGCGGGCGAGATCGCCCATCTGCCCGTGCCGGGTGCTGCACACCTGCGCTGCCCCTGCGGACGTCTCGGCCACCTCGAGGCCATCGGCTCGGGCATCGGGATGCACCGCCATTTCCTGACGCTCGGAGGAGCCCCCGACATCGTCGATGCGCGGGGGATCGCGGCGGCGGCAGCCGCCGACCCGGTCGCCCGCCGCGCGTTGGACGAGTCGGCCGCGGCCGTGGGCCGTGCCCTCGCGGGCGCGGCGACGCTGCTCGACCCCGAACGCATCGTGGTCACCGGGGGCGTGCCGAACATCGGCGAGGACTGGTGGAATCCGATGCGCGCCGCCTTCCGCTCCGAGGCGATCGATGCGCTGCAGAGCATGCCCATCCTGCCGGGTGCGCTCGGCGACGACGCGCCGCTGCGGGGAGCCGCGGCATCGGCCTGGAGGAACCCATGAGATTCACCGACACCCTCGAACGGCTCAGAGACGGCCTGATCGTCTCGTGCCAGGCATACCCCGGCGAGGCCATGCGCCACCCGCGCACGATGGCGCAGATCGCCGCGGCCGCCGTGGTCGGCGGTGCAGCCGGCATCCGCGTGCAGGGGATCGACGACATCCGCGCGACGGCGCACCTTCCCGTGCCCGTCGTGGGGCTGTGGAAGGACGGCGATGCCGAGGTGTTCATCACCCCGACTCTCGGCCACGCCGAAGCCGTCGCCGACGCCGGTGCGGACATCGTCGCGATCGACGGCACCCGTCGCCCCCGCCCGGACGGTCTGAGCCTCGCGGAGACGATCGCAGGCCTCCGGGCGCATACCGACGCGCTGATCATGGCCGACTGCGGCTCTCTCGACGATGCGATCGCCGCCGAGGCGGCGGGCGCCGACATCCTCGGCACCACGCTGTCGGGATACACGGGCGAGCGCCCGAAGAGCGCGGGGCCCGACCTGGAGCTCATCGAGCTGATCGCCGCCCGCTGCCGCCGCCCGATCGTCGCCGAGGGGCGCATCCACTCGCCGGGGCAAGCCGCGACCGCGATCGCCGCGGGCGCCTTCTCGGTGTGCGTCGGCACCGCCATCACGCACCCCTCGACGATCACGACGTGGTTCGCCGACGCGGTCGCGGGAGCCCGCGGATGACCGCGCCGATCCTCGTCAGCGCCTACCCGGCCTCTCCGGCGCACGCACAGTGGGACCCGGTGCTCGAAGGCGAACTGCTGCCCGCACTGTGCGCCCTTCCCGGGGTCGCCGGGCTCGAGGTGCCGTGGATGGGAAGCCTCCATCCGCACGACGACGCCTGGTTCCTCGCGAACGTGCCGGCCGTGCCGCTCGCGGTGACCCCCGTCCCCTTCGTGATGCGGCGTCTGGCGGCCGACGCTCGGTACGGCCTCGCCTCGGCCGACGATGAGGGGCGAGCAGCAGCGGTCGCCGACCTGCGTCGCGTCGCGGCCGATGTCGCGCGCATCGATGGCGAGAGCGCCGCCTCCGTCGTGGTGGTGACGCTGCACACGGCCCCGAGAGCGACCGGGGCCGTGGAGCCGCTCGCGAGATCGCTCGACGAGATCGCCGCCCTCGACTGGTCGGGTGCGCGCCTGGTGATCGAGCACTGCGATGCCTTCGTGCCCGATCATGTGCCGGAGAAGGGGTTCCTGCCGCTCGAAGCCGAGATCGCCGGGATCCGGTCGTCGGGAGCGCCGATCGGGTTGTGGGTCAACTGGGGCCGTTCCGCGATCGAGCTGCGCGATGCGGATGCCGTGACGGCGCAGATCGCCTCGGCCGCGGCATCCGGGTTCCTCGTCGGTCTGGCACTCTCGGGCGCCGCCGCCGTGCAGAGCCCCTACGGGTACCCCTGGATCGACGCGCATCTGCCGATCGCCTCGACCCACCCGGAATCCGCCTCGCTGCTCGACGACGCGCACGTGGTCGCTGCGCTCGCCGCCGCGGGCGATGTCGAGTGGCTGGGGCTCAAGGTCGCGCGGCGCCCGGATGATGTCACCGCCACGGACGCCCTGCGCACGGTCGCCCGGAACCTCGAGGTGGTCCGCGCCGCGGGCTGACCCGGAGCGCGGTGCGGCTGGTGCCGTCGGCGAGGTGTCGTCGACGGTGCTGCGAGCGTGCCCGGGAGCGAGGGGGAGTCCGCTCGCGGCCCGAGAAATCGGGCCTTGTCCGGCGGAAGACCCCTCGCTAGAGTGACTTGAAATCAGACATCAGACGTCAGATTTCCGCACGAACAGAAAGGTCTGTCCATGCACGTTCCTCCCACGCCCGCCCCTCGAGGGCGCCGTCGGCACTGGCTGCGATCCGGCACGATCGGAGCGCTGGTCCTCGCACTCAGCCTCCCGGCCACCGCGGCGACGGCGGCCCCGGCGCCGGGTTACCTGACCGACCCGACGGCCGACCCCGGCGACTACCTCGAGCTGAACCTCGGTGCCGATCGCACTGCGGCGAACTACTTCTACCGCATCCCCGCACTCGCCCACCTCGGCGATGGCGTCGTCATCGCCGCGTGGGACGCTCGACCCGGGAGTGCCGCCGACGCCCCCAACCCGAACTCGATCATCCAGCGCCGCTCGACGGACAACGGTCGCACCTGGAGTCCGTTGCAGATCATCGCCGCTGGCAAGACCGGGAGCGACCGGTACGGGTACTCCGACCCGAGCTACGTCGTCGACCGGGAGAACGGTCGTGTCTTCGCGTTTTTCGTGCACTCCAAGGACCAGGGTTTCCAGGGCAGCGCCTACGGAGCCGATGACGCGAATCGCCAGGTCATGGGTGCCGCTGTGATCCACTCAGACGACGGCGGCGCGACGTGGAGCACGCCGCGGTTCATCACCGACGTCGCGAAGACCTCGAACGGCACGACCAGCGGCGGCGTCTACAGCCCCGTGGCAGGAGACGTGAAAGGAACCTTCGCCACCTCGGGCGAGGGGATCCAGCTGCGCTACGGCGCACACGCCGGGCGTCTCATCCAGCAGTACGCGGGCACGGTGCGGCAGGCCGATGGATCGACGGCGATCCAGGCGTACTCGGTGTACTCCGACGACGGCGGGCAGACCTGGGAGCGCGGCGAATACGTCGGCACAGGGATGGACGAGAACAAGGTCGTCGAGCTGTCGGACGGACGCGTCATGCTCAACTCCCGCGACAGCTCCAACGGGCGTCTGCGCAAGGTGGCGATCTCGACCGACGGCGGACACAGCTACGGTCCGGTCACGCGCGACGTCGAACTGCCGGATCCCACCAACAACGCCTCGATCACCCGCCTGCACCCGGATGCCGTCGAGGGAAGCGCCGAAGCGAGGAAGCTCGTCTTCACCAACGCCAACAACGGTGCCAACGGCAACCGCGTGAACGGAGCGGTGCGGCTCTCCTGCGACGACGGCGAAACGTGGCCGGGTCTGCGCACGCTGGAGACGGGCACCTTCGCCTACTCCAGCGCGACGGCGATCGACGACGGCAGAGTCGGCGTGCTGTGGGAGGCGGGATACACGAACACGATGCAGTTCTCGTCGTTCGACGAGGCCTGGCTGAACGCGGTGTGCGCACCGATGTCCGTGCCGCAGACCGCGCTCGCGGCCGGCGTCGCGACCACCGTTCCGGTCACGCTCACCAACCAGGAGGCGACGCCGCTCAGCGGTGCCGTGACCTTCCACACCGCGGCCGGATGGACGGCGACCACCGCGCAGGTCACCGGTCTCGCTCCCGGGGCGAGCGTCACCGTCGACCTGCAGGTCACCGCGCCCCAGGGGGCCGCCGGCGCGCAGCGCCTTCAGGCCGCTTTCACCGCCACCGACGGTCGGTTGAGCCAGGCGACGGCGACGCTCACGCTGCCGCAGGCGTCTGTGCTGGGTGCGACCCTCACCGCCACGAACACCTCGGCCGCGCGGAACGTGGTGACGAATCCGTACACCGCGGGGGAGCAGCTGAGCTTCCAGATCCGGGTCGTGAGCACGGCGGGCGCCACCACGGTGGTGACCCCTGCGGCGAACACCTTCACGTCGGGCTTCGCTCCGACCGCATGCCGGTGGCTGAGTCTCCCGGCGTACGACGCGTACAACTGCAGCACCCCGCGGCGCACGCTCACTCAGGCCGACATCGACCGCGGCTGGTACACGCCGGAGTTCGCCTTCACGGTGGCGCCGGTCGACGGCTCGGCAGCATCGGTCACCGTGACCCACACGGCCGCCCCCGTGGTGCTGCGCGACGGCGTGCTGGCGGCCACGATCACGGGAGCGCGAGCGGATGCCGGGCGCGACCTGGCCACGGCCCCCTACGCGGTGGGCGAGCAGGTGCCCTATGCATTCCGGGTCGAGAACGGCAGCCCGATGGCGGTGAGCGTTGTCCCCGCGACGGGTGATTTCTCGCCCTTCCTCCCTCCGACGGCGGGGAACTGCCGGTACCGGGACCTCCCGATCGGCGCGGGGTACGACTGCGGCACGGCGCGCCACACCGTCACCCAGGCCGACATCGATCGCGGCTTCTTCGTTGCCGACACGACCTGGACCGTCGAGGCTGCCGGGCAGACCGCGAAGCGGGTGACGGTGGCGGGCGGCGAAGTCGATGTGATCGCGCGCACTCCCGCCATGTCCGGGGCGACGGTCGGCGAGTGGGCGGACGAGAACGGGAACGGCGTGGCGGATGCCTCCGACACCGTGACCTGGACCCGCACCGTCGAGAACACCGGCAACGTGGCGCTCGACGCCGTGACGGCCGCTGGAGACGAGGTGGATGCGCTCGCCCCGGGGGGAGTGGCGACGCTCGAGGCGGTCGTCGTCCGGCTCACGACCGACGACGTCGCGCGCGGCTCGATCGCCGCGGCATCCTTCGACGCTTCTGCGATGAACGGCACGCGCGCGGTGTCGACCACTGCCGCAGCCGCGACCCTCGCACTGCCCACTGCCGCAGCGTGGAACGCGCAGAGCGTCTACACCGGAGGAGAGCTCGTGTCGCTCGACGGCCGCCTGTGGCAGGCGTCGTGGTGGACACGCGACCAGCGGCCCGGCGACCCCGTCGGCCCCTGGCAGGAGCTCGCCTCGAGCGACGACGGGATGACCCTGTGGACGCCCACCCGCGTGTTCACGGCGGGAGACGATGTGGTGCATGACGGCACGCGCTTCGAGGCGCGGTGGTGGACGCGCAACCAGCAGCCGGATGCCTCGGCCACCGGTGGTCCGTGGCAGAAGGTCGACTGACACGGCACCGGACGACATCGCAGCGACGAGCGGCCCTAAACTCACAGCCCGCTCCCAGGGCCACGGGACCAAAACGGGCCGCTCGTCGGTTCTCCTTCTATGACGCCGCAGCCAGCGGCGTCGGACAAGGAGCCAGATCATGTCGAACGACTACCGCAAGACCCCCGAGGCCGTCAGCGGCCTCAGCCACCTGCAGTACGAGGTGACCCAGGAGGACGCGACCGAACCGCCGTTCCGCAACGCGTACTGGAACAACCACGACGACGGCATCTACGTCGACGTCGTCTCGGGAGAGCCCCTGTTCTCGTCGACAGACAAGTTCGACAGCGGCACCGGGTGGCCGAGCTTCACCAAGCCCATCGAGGCGGACGCGGTGACCACGCGCACCGACCGCTCGCTGTGGATGAAGCGCACGGAGGCGCGTTCGGCCGGGGCCGACAGCCACCTCGGGCACGTCTTCGACGACGGGCCCCGCGCCGAGGGCGGACTGCGCTACTGCATGAACTCGGCGGCCCTCCGCTTCATCCCGGCTGCCAGTCTGGAGGAGGAGGGGTACGGTCGCTACAGTCCCCTCTTCGCCGCGACGACGGACACCCCCACCACCGACACCCCCACCGACACCTCTGAGGAGCAGTCATGACCGACACGGGAAACATCACCCGCACCCCTGGCACCGAGACCGCCGTGCTCGCCGGCGGCTGCTTCTGGGGCATGGAAGACCTGATCCGCCGCCAGCCCGGTGTGCTCAGCACCCGGGTCGGCTACACCGGCGGCTCGAACGACCACGCCACGTACCGCAATCACCCCGGTCACGCCGAGGCGGTCGAGATCGTGTTCGACCCGGCCCAGACGACCTACCGCGACATCCTGGCGTTCTTCTTCCAGATCCATGACCCGTCGACCCTGAACCGTCAGGGCAACGACGTCGGGTCGAGCTATCGCTCCGCGATCTTCCCGCTCTCCCCTGAGCAGGAGACGGTCGCGCGCGACACGATCGCGGATGTCGACGCCTCCGGCCTCTGGCCCGCGAAGGCCGTCACCACGATCGAGCCTGCCGGCCCGTTCTGGCAGGCCGAGGAGGAGCACCAGGACTACCTGATCAAGTACCCCAACGGCTACACCTGCCACTTCCCCCGTGCGGGATGGGTGCTGCCGAAGCGCGACGAAGCCGCCGCCGTCTGACGACAGCGGTCTCCGGCTGCGCGTAGCCCGGTCGTTTCGACCGGGCTACGCCTCTGCCAGGAACGCCACGGCCGCGTCCTTGAAGTCACGCGAGCCCGGGGCGTTGAAGTGATTCCGGTTCGGGATCTCGAAGAATCGTCCGTCGGGGGTCGCTGAGGCCAGTGCCCGCGAGCCCTCGATGATGGCGTCCTTCGATCCGGTGGCGAACAGGATGGGCCGGGTCGGCGCATCAGAGGGGTCGGGGTCGATCATGCCCGACGCCCGCATACCCTCCGCGAGTGCGACCAGCGCCTGCAGGTCGTTGCCCGGCACCCGCTCGGTCAGCGCGATGTAGTTCTGGGTCGTCCGATCCGCCACCGGCGTGCCGTCGGCGATGTATCTGCGCACCTGGTCGAGATCCAGGCGGGCCAGCGGAATGCCGTCAGGAACTCCGCCCAGCACCGCGCGTCCGATGCGGTGCGGCAGCTCGCGCACCACCTCCCAGCCCACGCGCGCACCGAGCGAGTACCCGACATAGAACGCGTCGTCGACGAGATAGGTGTCCATCACCGTCTCGACATCGGTGACGAGGGTGCGGATGCGGTAGCCGTCGGGGTCGTGCGGCTTCTCGCTGAGCCCGTGCCCGCGCTGGTCGAGCGCCAGCACGCGATAGCCCGCGCGGGTGAGCTCACGCACCCAGCCGGTCAGCACCCAGTTGTCGCGTGCGTTCGAGGCGAAGCCGTGCACGATCACCACGACGGGGGCGTCGGGCTCGCCCCAGGTGTAGGTCGCCAGCCGGGTGCCGTCGGCGGCGTACACCTGCTGGGGCTCGGGCATGCTGGTCAGGTCGGAGAGAGGGACGGCCACTCCTCCATCTTGGACCCGTTCCCGGGTCGTCGGCGCAGGACGGTTCCCCCGGGAAAGGCGACACGACGAAACGGCCTCCCGGGGACGAGGTGTCCCCGGGAGGCCGTGCGGATCAGGTGACCGTGCGGATCAGGTGACCCAGCGGATCAGATGATCGTGCGGATCAGAAGCGCGCACGCAGCGCGGCGCCGAGGTCGGCGTCGACGTTCGTCCAGTACTGGAAGAAGCGCTCGCGGATCGCGTCGATCGTGATCGAGCGCCCCTGGCCGGTGAGGGTCTCCAGGAAGCGCGCCCGCTGCTCGGCGTCGAAGACCTCGCGGTAGAGCGTGCCGGCCTGGCCGAAGTCGTCGTCTTCGGAGTGCAGGGTGGCGGCGGCGCGCATGAGCTCGCCGTCCGACTCCCAGCTCGCCTCGACGCCGGCCGCGGGATCGGCCTCGGGGCCGCCCGCAGCGCCGTAGGAGTTCGGGGTGTAGGTGCGGTGCTCGGCCGGGTTGAACCGGTACTGCATCTGCCCCTCGTGCATGTAGTTGCGCACCTCGGCGGCGTGCGGCTGGTTCACCGGCAGCTGGTTGTAGTTGGCGCCGATGCGGTAGCGCTGCGCGTCGGAGTAGGAGAACACGCGAGCCATGAGCATCTTGTCGGGCGAGATCCCGGTGCCGGGCACCTGGTTCCCCGGCGAGAACGCGGCCTGCTCGATCTCGGCGAAGAAGTTCTGCGGATTGCGGTTCAGCGTGAACGTGCCGACCTTGATGCGCGGGTAGTCCTTCTTCGACCAGGTCTTCGTGAGGTCGAAGGGGTTGAAGCGGTAGTCCTTGGCCTCGTCGTACGGCATGATCTGCACGAACACATCCCACGAGGGGTTCTCGCCGCGCGCGATCGCGTCGAACAGGTCGCGACGGTAGTAGTCGGCGTCCGAGCCGGCGAGCTTCTCTGCCTCGTCGGCCTCCATGGTCTCGAAGCCCAGGGTGGAGAGGAAGTGGTACTGCACCCAGAACCGCTCGCCGGCCGCGTTCACCCACTGGTAGGTGTGCGAGCCGTAGCCGTTCATGTGGCGCCAGCTGCGGGGAAGGCCGCGGTCGCCCATGAGGTACGTGACCTGGTGGGCGGTCTCGGGCGAGAGCGTCCAGAAGTCCCACTGCATGTCGGCATCGCGCAGACCCGAGTCGCCGAGGCGCTTCTGCGAGTGGATGAAGTCGGGGAACTTCATGGCGTCGCGCAGGAAGAACGTGGGGGTGTTGTTGCCGACGATGTCGAGGTTGCCCTCG
Organism: Microbacterium sp. DWRC1-3; assembly: GCF_049896645.1. Classification (NCBI taxonomy): domain Bacteria; kingdom Bacillati; phylum Actinomycetota; class Actinomycetes; order Micrococcales; family Microbacteriaceae; genus Microbacterium; species Microbacterium sp. DWRC1-3. The sequence goes on along the minus strand of NZ_JAFCUS010000001.1, from coordinate 2,215,397 downwards.
GTCGAGTAGAAACGCAGCGAGAATCCGCGCACGTCGCGCCAGGTGTCGGGCGACCCCTGCTCTCCGGCGACCGACGAGAAGCGGATGAGTGTCTCGCTCACGGCGCCGGGCTGGAACACCGCGGCCCTGGTGTACGCCGACACGTCTTCCGTGACGACGAACTCGCCGAACGCGCCGCCGCCCTTCGCGTGCGGGTTGCGCTCCGGCACACGCTCCCTGTTGAAGGAGGCGAGCTTCTCGACCAGGTAGCGATCGTGCAGGACGGTGGGGCCGTCGGCGCCGACCGTGAGGGAGTGCGCGTCGCTCGCGACGGGGGTCCCGGTCTGGGTCGTGGTGGCAGGTTTCGTCATGGTGTTCTCCTTCTCCTTATCCGCATCCGTGCAGGCGCGACGAACACCCCATCCGAGGATGGGCGATCGGCGGACTGCTACTGTGCGGCGTTCTGGCAACTGGGACAGAGGCCCCAGAAGGTGACTTCGGCTGTCTGGACGGTGAATCCCCCCGTCGAGGACGGGGTGAGACACGGCGCTTCACCGACGACGCAGTCCACGTCGCCGATGGCACCGCAGGAGGTGCAGACGACGTGATGGTGGTTGTCGTCGATGCGCCGCTCGTAGAGCGCCGCGGAGCCTGCCGGTTCGATCCGGCGGATGAGGCCCGCCGTCGTCAGGTCCGCGAGGATGTTGTGCACCGACTGGATCGACGTGGTCGGCAGCACTTCGGACACAGCGCGGTAGAGCCGTTCCGCGTCTGAATGGGCCATGGAGTCGAGAGCCTCGAGAACGGCGACGCGGCCCGCGGTCGCACGAAGCCCGGCACCGCGAAGCGCTGAGTCGAGTTCCGTCTCCATGCCTTGAGTGTACCCCGTGATTTGAATAACTCAAAAGAACGAATGCCGGGATGCTGCCTCGGGTCCTTCAGGCCGTTCGGACCTCACCCAGGTGAAGTGGAAAAAACCTGTCGGCTCCGGTGACGCCTCCTGTACTCTGGGCAAAATCTCAGCTTGAGCGACGAGGACGTCGCTTCTGCGACGCGAGGGGGCCTCGATGCATTCTCAGACCAGCACGTCCGGTGCCATCCAGCGAGTGCGCGAGCGGCGACGCGAATCGTTCCTCGCTCGTCTTCGGCTCTCCCGGGCGCGTCGCAAGCCCGCCGCCGTCGTCGCACTGCTGACGCTCGTGCTGGCGGGTCTCGTCGTTCCTGCGACGACGGCGGCGGCCGCCCCCGGTGACGCCGCCCAGCTCTACCTCGGCCCGTCTTTCGAGGCCGCGGTGGTGGGATCCGACAAGGATCTGACCGCGCCGACCGAGTGCCCATCGAACTCCGTGCTCACGGGAGTGCAGACCGAGAACCGCCAGAACATCAACCCGACCAGCGCGAATGCCATCCTGACGCGCTTCGCCGTGCAGTGCTCGACGATCACGGTGAGCAACGCCGGCGTCGTCACCGGCACCGTGAACCCGACGTGGATCAACGGCCCGGTCTACGACCAGAGCCGGGGCAACCTGCGGACCGGCACGTGTCCCGCCAACACGTTCGTGCATCGCATCACCGGCACGACCTTCGTCGGCGACGGGGTGGCACGCTGGCCGTCATCCGTCCAGATCACCTGCCGACCGATGATCCTCACCGCAGCCGGGCAGCTCCGTGTCAACCTGGCGGCCACCCCGACGGTGCTGACCATCGGCGAGAACTTCAACACCACCGGAGGGCTCCAGACCCCGACCCCTCGCTGCGGTCCCGGGACCACGACCGGCACGAGCGACATCGTGGTGCGCGGCTACCGCGCGCAGAGCGGCGGCGAGGGCATCGACGGATTCAACCCCTCGTGCGCCACCATCCCGGACGACTTCGGCGATGCTCCCGCCAGCTACGGCTCCGCCTCCCACGAGCTGAACGCCGCGACGTATCTCGGATGGTCCGCCGACACCGAGGCGGCGATGCAGTACAGCGCGAACGCGACCGGTGACAACCAGGTGGGCGGCGCGGCCCCGAACCAGTTCATCAACGACGAGAACGGCGTCTCGACATTCGGGCCCATCACGGCCGGCATCACGAGCAGCTACTCCGTATCGGTGCTGGTGGCGAACAAGGCGCCGGGAACGAACGCGACCCTCGTCGGCTGGGTCGACTTCAACCGAAACGGTGTCTTCGACGCCAACGAGGGCGTCTCCGCGCCCGTGCCTGCAGGAACTGCGGACGGTTCGTCCGTCACGCTCACGTGGCCGGGGATCATCTCCCAGACGGTCGCCGGCCCGACGTTCGCGCGATTCCGGATCGCGAACGGCACGGATCTGACGACGGCGACTCCGACGGGTGCCGCCATCACCGGCGAGGTGGAGGACTACGCCCTCACCATCGCCGCCGTGAACCCGGGGATCTCGCTGGTCAAGTCCGCGACACCCTCCGGCCCGGAGGCCTTCACCGTCGGGCAGGTCATCGACTACTCGTTCTTGGTGACCAACACGGGCGACGTGACTCTCACCGGCGTCGCGGTCACCGAGACCGCGTTCGACGGCTCGGGGACGATCTCGCCGGCAGTGTGTCCGACGACGACCCTCGCCGCCGGCGCCTCGACGACCTGCACGGCGAGCTATACGCTCACACAGGCCGACATCGACAGAGGCTCCCTCTCCAACACGGCGACGGCGACGGGAACACCTCCGGGCATCCTCGTTCCTCCGGTGTCTCCCCCCTCCACTGTGACGGTGCCCGCCGCGGCGGCCCCGGCGTTGACGGTGGTCAAGAGCGCTGACACGACGGAGATCACTTCGGCGGGTCAGACGATTGCGTATTCGTTCCTGGTGACGAACACCGGCAATGTGACGTTGACGGACGTGAGTGTGGATGAAACGGCGTTCACCGGGACGGGGACTGCTCCGGTGGTCACGTGTCCGGCGGGTGCGGCATCATTGGCTCCCGAGGCGGCGGTCACGTGCACGGCGACGTATACGACGACGGCAGCCGATTACCGCACCGATTCGCTCGACAACACGGCGACGGCGACGGGTACTCCGCCGTCGGGTGAGCCGCCGGTGTCTCCGCCGTCGACTCTGGAGATTCCGGTGGTGCCGGCTCCGGGGATCACGGTGGTGAAGTCGGCGGATGCGACGGAGATCAGTTCGGCGGGTCAGACGATCGCGTACTCGTTCCTGGTGACGAACACCGGCAATGTCACTCTCACCGATGTGAGTGTGGATGAGACGGCGTTCACGGGGACGGGCACCGCTCCGGTGGTGACGTGTCCGGCGGGTGCGGCGTCGCTCGCGCCGGGGGCCAGCGTGACGTGCACGGCGACGTATACGACGACGGCAGACGACTACCGCACCGACTCGCTCGACAACACGGCGACGGCGACGGGTACTCCGCCGTCGGGTGAGCCGCCGGTGTCTCCGCCGTCGACTCTGGAGATTCCGGTGGTGCCGGCTCCGGGGATCACGGTGGTGAAGTCGGCGGATGCGACGGAGATCAGCTCGGCGGGTCAGACGATCGGGTATTCGTTCCTGGTCACGAACACCGGCAATGTGACGCTGACGGACGTCAGTGTGGATGAGGCGACCTTCACGGGGACGGGGACCGCTCCGGTGGTGACGTGCCCGGCGGGTGCGGCGTCGCTGGCTCCTGAGGCAGCGGTGACGTGTACGGCGTCGTATGTGGTGACGCAGGCGGATGTGGATGCGGGTGGGGTGTCGAACACGGCGACGGCGACGGGTACTCCGCCTTCGGGTGAGCCTCCGGTGTCTCCGCCGTCGACGATCGAGGTCCCGGTGGTGCCGGCTCCGGGGATCACGATGGTGAAGTCGGCGAGCCCGAATACGGCTGATGCGTATGTGGTGGGTCAGGAGATCACGTATTCGTTCGTGGTGACCAACACCGGCAATGTCACTCTCACGGATGTGACGGTGGATGAGGGTGTGTTCACCGGTTCGGGGTCGTTGTCGGCGATCACGTGTCCGGCGGGTGCGGCCTCGCTCGCGCCGGGTCTTCAGGTGGTGTGCACGGCGTCGTATGTGCTGACGCAGGCGGATGTCGATTCCGGGAGCGTGTCGAACACGGCCACCGCGACCGGCACTCCGCCGACGGGCGAGCCCCCCGTCTCACCCCCATCGACGACCGAGATCCCGGTGGACCCGGCCCCGGCGTTGACCGTTGTGAAGTCGGCGGATGTGGACGAGCTCACGTCGGCGGGTCAGACGGTCGAGTATTCCTTCCTGGTCACCAACACGGGCAACGTCACCCTCACCGACGTGAGCGTCGATGAGACGGCGTTCACGGGGACGGGCACCGCTCCCGTGGTCACGTGTCCGGCGGGAGCCGCGACTATGTTGCCGGGGGCTGCGGTCACCTGCACGGCGTCGTACGTCGTCACGCAGGCCGACCTGGACTCCGGAGGCGTGTCGAACACGGCCACGGCGACGGGCACTCCGCCTTCCGGCGAACCGCCGGTGTCGCCCCCGTCCACCCTGGAGATCCCGGCGGACCCGGCTCCGGGATTGACGGTGGTGAAGTCTGCTGATCTGGACGAGTTGTCGGCGGCGGGTCAGACGATCGAGTATTCCTTCCTGGTCACGAACACCGGCAATGTCACCCTCACCGACGTGAGTGTGGATGAGACGGCCTTCACGGGGACGGGGACCGCTCCGGTGGTGACGTGCCCGGCGGGTGCGGCGTCGCTGGCTCCGGGAGCCGACGTGACGTGCACGGCGTCGTATGTGGTGACGCAGGCGGATGTCGATTCCGGAGGCGTGTCGAACACGGCCACCGCGACGGGTACCCCGCCGTCGGGCGAGCCCCCCGTCTCACCCCCATCCACCACCGAAGTCCCGGCGGAGCGGGCCCCGGCGTTGACGGTGGTCAAGAGTGCTGACACGACGGAGATCACTTCGGCGGGTCAGACGATTGCGTATTCGTTCCTGGTGTCGAACACCGGCAATGTGACGCTGACGGATGTGTCGGTGGCGGAGACGGCCTTCACCGGGACGGGGACCGCTCCGGTGGTCACCTGCCCGGCGGGTGCGGCGTCGCTCGCGCCGGGAGCCGATGTGACGTGCACGGCGTCGTATGTGGTGACGCAGGCGGACGTGGATTCCGGAGGCGTGTCGAACACGGCGACGGCGACGGGTACTCCGCCGTCGGGCGAGCCCCCCGTCTCACCCCCATCGACGATCGAAGTCCCGGCGGAGCCGGCTCCGGCGTTGACAGTGGTCAAGTCGGCGGACACGACGGAGATCAGCTCGGCGGGTCAGACGATCGAGTATTCCTTCCTCGTGACGAACACCGGCAACGTCACCCTCACGGACGTGAGCGTCGAGGAGACGGCCTTCACCGGGACCGGGACCGCTCCGGTGGTCACCTGCCCGGCGGGAGCGGCCTCGCTCGCGCCGGGGGCCGACGTCACGTGCACGGCGTCGTATGTGGTGACGCAGGCGGATCTCGATTCCGGAGGCGTGTCGAACACAGCGACGGCGACGGGTACCCCGCCGTCGGGCGAGCCCCCCGTCTCACCCCCATCGACGATCGAGGTCCCGGTGGTACCGGCTCCGGGGATCACGGTGGTGAAGTCGGCGGACACGACGGAGATCAGCTCGGCGGGTCAGACGATCGGGTATTCGTTCCTGGTGACGAACACGGGCAATGTCACCCTCACCGACGTGAGTGTGGATGAGACGGCCTTCACCGGGACCGGGACCGCTCCGGTGGTCACCTGCCCGGCGGGAGCGGCCTCGCTCGCGCCGGGAGCTGATGTCACGTGCACGGCGTCGTACGACGTCACGCAGGCCGACCTGGACTCCGGAGGCGTGTCGAACACAGCGACGGCGACGGGTACTCCGCCGTCGGGCGAGCCCCCCGTCTCACCCCCATCGACGATCGAGGTCCCGGTGGTGCCGGCTCCGGGGATCACGATGGTGAAGTCGGCGAGCCCGAATACGGCTGATGCGTATGTGGTGGGTCAGGAGATCACGTATTCGTTCGTGGTGACCAACACCGGCAATGTCACTCTCACGGATGTGACGGTGGATGAGGGTGTGTTCACCGGTTCGGGGTCGTTGTCGGCGATCACGTGTCCGGCGGGTGCGGCCTCGCTCGCGCCGGGTCTTCAGGTGGTGTGCACGGCGTCGTATGTGCTGACGCAGGCGGATGTCGATTCCGGGAGCGTGTCGAACACGGCCACCGCGACCGGCACTCCGCCGACGGGCGAGCCCCCCGTCTCACCCCCGTCGACGACCGAGATCCCGGTGGTCCCTGCTCCCGGCGTGAGCATCGTGAAGTCCGCGACGCCGGAGACGATGACGACCGTGGGGCAGACGCTCACGTACTCGTTCGTGGTCACCAACACGGGCAACGTCACCCTCACCGACGTGAGCGTGGATGAGACGGCGTTCACGGGGACGGGGACCGCTCCGGTGGTCACATGCCCGGCGGGAGCCGCGAGCATCCTGCCCGGCCAGTTCGTCACCTGCACGGCGGAGTATCAGACGACGCAGGCCGACGTCGATTCCGGGCTGCTGACGAACACCGCCACCGCGACGGGTACGCCGCCTTCCGGCGAGCCGCCGGTGTCGCCGCCGTCGACGGTCGAGGTGCCCTTCGACGGCACCAACTCGCTCGGACTCGAGAAGCGCGCGAATCCGGTCGACGTCAACGGGAACGGCGTGATCGATCCGGGTGATCGCATCGAGTGGACGATCATCGTGACGAACACCGGCGCTCAGACGGTCGCCGACATCGTGGTGTCCGACCCTACCGCGGGTGCGGTCACGTGTCCGCAGACCAGCCTCGCCTCCGGAGCGCAGATGACCTGCACCGTGCCCGCGCACACCGTCACCGCTGCCGACGTGCGAAACGGACAGGTGCGCAATGTGGCCACGGCAACGGGAACCCCGCCCGGTGGGGACTCGATCGATCCGCCGACCTCGGAGACGACCACACGGGTCTTCCCGTCGCCGCCGCCCACCCTCGCGGTGACCGGCGGAACGCTCTCGGCCGGTCTGCTCCTCGGAGGGTTGATGCTGGTCGTCGGATCGGCGCTCATCCGGCGTCGTCGACTGACCTGACCCTGAGCGCCTGATCGTGAGGCGCAGTGCGGTCCCATGAGCTGGTCCCACGACCAGCTCGTGGGACCGCACGGCCGACCGGCGTCAGACGAAGCGGACGGTCTGCTGCAGTCGGGTGCGCACGTCGAACAGTTCGTTCCCGCCGATCGCCCGCGCCTGCGGAACGCCCTGACGCAACACCATCGCCAGCGCGCTGCGGCGCACGACGACGACCGGAACGCCGCGGCTCGTGCCGAGCGGTGTGACGGCCTGCGCGAGGTCGTCGTCGGGCAGCACGATGATCGCACCGCTGAAGCGCACGCGGGCGGTCTTGGCGATCGTGCGCATCCGACCGAGGGCAGCCGTCACCGGCGCGCGGGTTCCCAGGCTCGGCCCGGTGATCTCGCCGCGCCGGAAGCCGACCACCCCTCCGAAGTCCTCCGACATCACCCCGTACAGGCCGGACGGGCCCAGCACCACATGGTCGAGCTTGTCGTCGGCATCCGCCCCCACGGCCACGTCGTGCCACACCGTGAAGCCCATGCCGAGGTCGGAGACCGTGCGCGCCGTGGCCTCTTCCGCCAGGGCATCGGCGAGCAGTCGGCGCAGATCGCGGGGAGCCGAGCGCACCAGGGCGGGGTCGTAGGGGTCGGGGACCTCGACGCCACGGCCCGCCCATTCGCGGATGAGGACGAGGTAGCGCTCGCGACGCCATCCGCCGGGGTGGCCGTAGGAGCGGGCGCGCGGACGGGTGTCGGTACGCGCTGCCTGAGGCCGCCATCCGCTCCACCCGGTGTCGGCGTCGGGTGTCGCCGCTGACGCCACACCGGAGCGGCGGTCGTAGGCGGCACGGCTCTCGACGGTGCCGACCAGCTCCCACGCGCGCTGCACCTGGATGAAGATCGCGGCGTCGCCACCAGTGTCCGGGTGCGTCTGGCGCAGCCGCAGACGGTAGGCGCGGCGCAGCTCGGCGTCGTCGACGGAGGGGTCGACCCCGAGGATCTCGTAGGCCGAGGCCGAGAGCGGACTGTCGAACATCGCTCTCCCTCCGCGACCGCGGCATCCAGGATATCCGTCGTTCGTTGTGGTTTCGCCGATGCCCGTCGGTGTCAGGCGGGCACGTCGACGATGCGCTCGACACCGAGGACAGGCGCGATCGCACCCGCGGATGCCGCGGCCAGATCGTCGACGAGCCGGGGGACTTCGGCCTCGGGGACCCACAGCTCGAGCGTGGCCATCGCGGCATAGCTCGGCGCGCCCAGCGTCGCACCATGATGGACCGCCCAGTCGCGCAGCAGATTGTCGTAGCGGCCGGCGTCTGCGTGCGGCACCTCGAGCGTCACCTGCCGGAGGGCTGCCCGCCGCACGAGGGACGCCAGATCGAGTGCCTCGGACACGGCGGAGGAGTAGGCGCGCACGAGGCCTCCCGCCCCGAGCTTCACACCGCCGAAGTAGCGGGTCACCACCGCGACCACATCGGTCAGCTCGCGCCGGCGCAGCACCTCGAGCATCGGGATCCCCGCGGTGCCGGAGGGCTCGCCGTCATCCGAGGACCGCGCCTGATCGCCGAGCAGACCCGTCACCATCGCGGTGCAGTTATGGTTGGCGTCCCAGGCCCTCTTCCGGATGGCGGCGATCACGGCGTCGGCCTGCTCGACCGAGGAGACGGGCTCGATGCGGGTGAGGAAGCGCGACTTGCGGATGACGGTCTCGTGCTCGACAGCGGACGCGATGGTCGCGGGATAGCTGCGGGCGGAGGTCACCCGCCTCACGATACCGAGGCCGCTGAGGACTCAACGGTCGACGAACGCCATCTGCTGCGGGTTGTAGCGGTCGCCGCTCACCCCGACGCGCGTGGCGAGGGTCGAGAGGTCGGCGACCTCGTCGGCCGACAGGGCGACCGCCGTGCTTCCGGCGTTCTCGGCGATGCGCACGGTGCGTCGGGTGCCGGGGATCGGCACGATCCACGGCTGCTGTGCGAGCAGCCATGCCAGAGCGATCTGACCGGGGGTGGCCTCCTTCGCCGTGGCCAGCTCGGTCACGTGCGCCACGAGCGCATGGTTCGCCGCCCGGTTCTCGGCCGTGAACCGCGGGATCGTGGCGCGGATGTCGCCGGCTGCGAAGTCGGCTGCCGTGTCGACCGTCCCGGTCAGGAACCCCTTGCCGAGCGGACTGAAGGGCACGAATCCGATGCCCAGCTCCGCGAGCACCGGCAGGATCTCGGCTTCGGGATCGCGGGTCCACAGCGAGTACTCGCTCTGCAGCGCGGTGACCGGGTGCACGGCATGTGCGCGGCGGATCGTGTCCGCCGAGGCCTCGGAGAGCCCGAAGTGGCGCACCTTCCCTTCGGCGATGAGCTCGCCGACGGTCCCGGCGACGTCTTCGATCGGCACGTCGGGGTCGACGCGGTGCTGGTAGAAGAGGTCGATCACATCGGTGCGCAGACTCCGCAGCGACGCCTCGGCCACTCGGCGGATCTGCTCGGGCCGACTGTCGAGTCCCACGCTCCTGCCGTTCTGGATGTCCCAGCCGAACTTCGTCGCGAGCACGACACGATCGCGGATCGGCTCGAGCGCCTCGCCGACGAGCTCCTCGTTCACATACGGGCCGTACACCTCGGCCGTGTCGAAGAAGTCGACGCCGTGCTCGATCGCCGACCGCAGCACCCCGATCATGTCATCGCGGCTTCCGGGGTTGGGCCCGTAGCTCTGCGACATGCCCATGCAGCCGAGTCCGACCGCAGAGACCTGGAGGCCCTGTCCGAGAGTGCGCGTGTGCATGGGATGTCCTTTCGTCGTGGCCGCAGACGGATCGACGGCCTGCCCCCGACGCTACGCGCGCGCACGGTGCCGAGGGAGGTCCTGTCGGGACCCCGCTGGCCGGGACCCCGCTGGCGGGAAGGTCGCGGGCGGCAGGGCCGCATCCATCGAACGGTGGAGACGAGTCTCAGCCCCCCGCCCGATCCTCGGAAGGGCGGCGACGGCTGGACTGGATCCATGCTCCGCACCCTCCGCTCTCTTCCCCTGTGGCTCACCTCGCGACGCGGCGGGTGGATCTCCCTGCTGGTCGCCGTCGTGGCGTTCACCGCGCTCCTCGGCGCCCTCGGCCGGGCGTCGCTCCCCTCGGGCACCGATGTGGCTCCGCCGGATTCCGAGTCGGCCCGGACGGCCGCCCTCGCCGAGCAGTTCCCCGACGCGGATGAGTCCACGGTGCTGCTGGTCGCGTCGCGGGACGACGGTGAGCGACTCGCCGCCGACGACATCGCCGCCCTGCGTTCCCTCTCGGCAGAGGTCGAAGCGGAGACCGGGCACGAGCCGCACGGGCCGATCGTCAGCGAAGACGAGAAGGCCGCGGTGCTGCAGGCGACGCTCACGCTCGCCGACGACGATGCCGCCGCAGAGGCCGTGCACGGTCTGCGCGACACCGTGACGGAGCATCCGATCGAGGGGGTGAGCGTGCATGTCACGGGTGGACCCGCGTTCGGTGTCGACGTCGCTTCCGCGTTCGACGGCGCCGACTTCACGCTGCTGATGGTGACACTCGGGATCGTCGCGCTGCTGCTCATCGTCACCTACCGCTCGCCCGTGCTGTGGATGATCCCCCTCGTCGTCGTCGCTCTCGCTGACCAGCTGGCGAACAAGGCGACCGCGGCGATCGGTGCCGGACTCGGGCTGCAGTTCGATTCCGGCATCGTGAGCGTGCTCGTGTTCGGCGCCGGGACGAACTATGCGCTCCTGCTGATCTCGCGTTATCGCGAGGAACTCGCGCATGAGTCCGATCACCGTCGTGCGCTCGTCGGCGCGTGGCGCGCCACCGCACCCGCGATCGTCGCCTCGAACCTCACCGTGGTGCTCGCCCTGTCGACTCTCGCCCTCGCGGTGATCCCCGGCACGCGTGGACTCGGCATCGCCTCGGCCATCGGCCTTCTGATCGCCCTCGCCGCCGTGCTGCTGGTGCTGCCGCCCGCTCTCGCGGTGTGCGGCCGCCGCATCTTCTGGCCGTTCGCGCCGCGGGTCGGCGATGACGCGAAGACCGGTCGCGTGTGGGGTGCTGTCGCGCAGCGCGTCTCCCGGCGTCCGTGGGTGCCGCTGGTCGGCGGGCTCGCGCTGCTCGGTGTCTTCGCGGGTGGTCTCGCCGGAGCATCCGTCGGGCTCACCCAGGTGGAGAAGTTCCGTGTCGCGTCGGAATCGGCAGCGGGGCTCACGGTGCTGGGCGAGCACTTCCCCGCCGGTGAGGCTCAGCCGATGATCGTGATCGGTGACACGGCGGCAGCCGATGCGCTGGCCGGCGCGGTCGAAGACGTGCCGGGCGTGCTCCGGGTGTCGACGACCGGTGAGAGCACCGATGGCGCACTCACGCGACTGATGGTCGTCGGGGAACCGGCGCCGGGCACCCCGGAGAGCCTCGATCTCGTGAGTGCCGTGCGAGAGGCCGCGGCCTCGGTGCCGGAGGCCGATGCCGTGGTCGGTGGTCCGGTGGCGGCGGATCTCGACGCGCGCGAGGGCAATCAGCGCGACCTGCAGCTGCTGGTCCCGCTCGTGCTCGCGGTGAGTCTGCTCGTCCTGATCGTGCTGCTGCGCTCCCTGGTGGCACCCGTGCTGCTGCTCCTGGTGAACATCCTCAGCGCCGTCGCCGCGATCGGCGCGGGCACCTGGCTGAGCCGGGTGCTGTTCGGATGGGATGCCCTCGACCTGCAGGTGCCGCTGCTGTCGTTCCTGTTCCTGGTGGCGCTCGGAATCGACTACACGATCTTCCTGGTGCACCGGGCGCGCGTGGAGGCGCGGACGGTCGGCACACGCCAGGGGATGGTCCGAGCGCTCACGGCGACGGGCGGCGTGATCACCAGCGCCGGTGTCGTGCTCGCAGCGGTGTTCGCCGCCCTCGGGCTGCTGCCGCTGGTCACTCTCGGACAGATCGGGCTCATCGTCGGCATCGGCGTGCTCGTCGACACCTTCGTCGTGCGCACCCTCGTGGTCCCTGCGATCTTCGCGATCGTCGGGGATCGGATGTGGTGGCCGGGAAAGAGCGGGGCGGACGAATCCGCCACCGATCGAGGTGCGCAGCGACCGCACGGGGGAGAATACGAGGATGCCGCAGTCGACACCTCTCCCGCCACGAGCTGACCCCACGCGGGCTCAGCGAGCCGGCCGCGACGAGCGCGCGGCCGGCTCGGGCACCCCGCGCACCTGGGCGAGCCTGGTCGGGTCGATCCGGATAGGCCAGGCCGTCATCACGGTCGTGCTGCTCGTGGTCGGCGCCGGGCGCGCCGCAGCCGACGGAGTGCCGCTTCCGTGGGTGCTGGCCCTCTCGCTGGTGTTCCTCGGCTGGTACGGCGGCGGGCTGCTGCTCAGCGAGCGCATCTCCGACCGTCGGTTGGCGACGTGGTGGCTGCTCGGGCTGACACTCATCTGGCTCGGCGCGGTCGTGGTCTCGCCCGAGTTCGTGTGGCTCGCCTTCCCGCTGTGGCTGCTCGCCGGGTTCGTGATGCGCCTGCGGTGGGCGTTGCTGCTCAGCGTGGCGATCCTCGCGGTCGTGGTGAGCGCCCCGCTGCTGCACACCGGTGCCACGACCTATGCGAACGTGATCGGTCCCCTCGTCGGCGGCATCTTCGCGCTGGGGATATCCCGCGGATACCTCGAGCTCGTCCGTGACGGGCGGGAGCGGCGTCGGCTGATCGCCTCGCTCGTCGCGACCCAGGAGGAGATGGCCGCGCTGCAGGACGAGCTCGCCCGCACTCAGCGCGAGTCCGGGGCGAGCGCCGAGCGCACCAGGGTGTCGCGCGACATCCACGACACGGTCGCCCAGAGCGTGTCGTCAATCGGGATGCTGGCGCGTTCGGCCCTGGAGGCGGACGATCCGGCCCAGCGCACGCGAGCCCTCGAGCAGATCGGTGCCCTCGCCACGGAGGGGATGGCGGATGCGCGGCGCATCGTGAACGCGCTGATGCCGGCCGAGCTGGAATCCACCGCGCTCGGCGACGCCCTGGCCCGGATGCTCGAACGCCTGGCCGACGAGACCGGTATCGAGGTGACGCTGCACGCCGACGACGACCTGCCCTCGCTCGGCATCGACGCCGAGGTCGCCCTGCTGCGGACGGCGCAGTCGGCCCTCGCGAACGTCCGCTCCCACGCGTCGGCCACCCGGGTCGTGGTCACCCTCGCCGATGCCGGCGACACCGTGCGGCTCGACATCGTCGATGACGGGCGCGGATTCGACGCCCGGCACTGGGATGCGCAGGGCGGGGTGGGCAGTCGGGGCGGCGGCTACGGGCTGCGCTCGATGCGTGCGCGCCTGCGGGAGCTCGGCGGTGGGCTCGACGTGGAGAGCGCCCCGGGTGACGGCACCGCGCTCTCGGCGCACATCCCCCTGGGCGGCACTGCTCAGGCACGGCGACCTGGGGGTGAGGCATGACCGCGGTGCGCGTGCTGCTCGTGGACGACCACCCCATCGTCCGGGCCGGGGTGCGCTCGCTGTTCGACCATCGCGACGACGTCGAGGTGGTCGGTGAGGCGGCGTCCGGCGAGGAGGCCGTGACCCTCGCGCGGCATCTGCGTCCCGACGTCGTGCTGTGCGACCTGCGGCTGGGTGACGGTATGGACGGGGTGGAGACGACCGCCGCGCTGCGTGCGCAGCAGCCGGCCCCCGCCGTGCTGATCCTGACGACGTTCGACCGCGACGCCGAGATCCTGGGCGCTATCGAGGCGGGAGCGGCCGGCTACCTGCTCAAAGACGTCGCCCCCGACGACATCGTGCGCGCGATCCGGCAGGCGGCTTCGGGCGGACTCGTGCTCACTCCCGAGCTGAGCGCACGCGTCGTGCAGGTCATGCGCGCACCGCGGGTGCGCCTGACCGACCGCGAGCTGGAGGTGCTCCGACTGCTCGACACGGGGGCATCCAACCGCGAGATCGCGAAGACCCTGTTCGTGACCGAGGCCACCGTGAAGACCCACCTCGTGCACGTGTTCGAGAAGCTCGGCGCCGACAGTCGTGCGCGCGCCATCGCCATCGCGCGCGACAGCGGCCTGCTCTGAGCCCTCCGCTTGCGCGTCGGGCCCGCTTCCGGCATCTCAACCGTTCGATGGATCCCGGGAATCCGCGCGGCGACGAGGCTGGAATCAGACCGAAAGGATTCCCGATGCGCAGGCTCTTCTCCGCCGCGTTCGCCTACATGCTCGTGGGCGTCGCCTCCGGACTCTTCTACCGAGAGTTCACCAAGATGAACGATTTCCCCGAGGGGGAGGCGACGCAGCTCGGCCTCGTGCACACGCACCTGCTCACGCTGGGCTTCGTCGTGCTGCTGATCGTCCTGCTCCTGGAGAAGGCGTTCGCGCTCTCCGAGAGCCGCCTCTTCAGCTGGTTCTTCTGGCTGTACAACGCCGGCCTCGTGCTGACGTCGGCGATGATGGTGTGGCACGGCTGCCTGACGGTGCTCGGCCAGGAGTCGTCGAGCATGATCGCGGGCATCGCCGGCATGGGGCACATCCTGCTCAGCGCCGGGATGGTCCTGCTGTTCCTGGCACTGCGCAAGCGCCTGTTCGCCGCGGCACCCGCGACGCCGGCCATCCCCGCTGCCGCCTCTGCCGGCTAGTCCGCCTCGACCGAGTCGTCGCGCAGGTGGGCGATGTGCGCCGCATGCCGGGCCAGGTGGTTCGGTGAGCGGCGCACGAAGATCCACGCCACGAACAGCAGCACGAACCAGAGCGGCGTCACCAGAAGTGCCGTCAACGTGTCGGGCTGCGTCGTGAGCGCCCACAGGATGAACACGAAGAAAGCCAGCACCACGTAGACCATGAACACGCCGCCCGGCAGCCGGAACGTCGAGGCGGCGACCTTGTCCTTGCGGGTGCGCCGGTACACGAGGTAGCTGCACAGGAAGATCGTCCACACGAACATGAAGCACAGCGCCGAGACCGTCGTGACCATGTCGAAGGCGGTGCCGATGTCCTTGCCCGCGTAGAGCAGCACGACGCCGGAGAGCAGCAGGATGCACGACAGGAACAGCGCGTTCTGCGGCACCCGGCGGCGGGAGAGCCGGGCGAACACCCGCGGGGCATCGCCGTCCTGTGCCAGGCCGAACACCATGCGCGAGGTCGAGTAGATGCCGGAGTTCGCGCTCGACATGGCCGAGGTGAGCACGACGAGGTTGACCACGGTCGCGGCGATGCCGAGCCCGGCGAGGGCGAACATCGCGATGAACGGGCTCTCGCCGGCGACGTACTCGGTCCACGGGGTGACCGCCATCAGCACGATGAGCGCCCCCACGTAGAACAGCAGCACACGGATCGGGATCGCGTTGATGGCCTTGGGCAGGTTGCGCTTCGGGTCCTTGGTCTCCGCGGCGGCGGTGCCCACGAGCTCGATGCCGACGAAGGCGAACACCGCGATCTGGAATCCGGCGACGAAGCCCATGAACCCGTGCGGGAACATGCCGCCCTTGTCCCAGAGGTTCGAGAAGCTCGCCGTGCCCGCGTCGTGCTGGAAGCCGGTGAAGATCATCACGAGACCGGTGATGATGAGCGCCACGATCGCGACGATCTTGATCAGCGCGAACCAGAACTCCATCTCGCCGAACGCGGCGACGGTGGGGAGGTTCAGGGCGAGCAGGATGACGATGACGAGGACGCCGGGGATCCACAGCGGGACGCCGGGGATGAGAGCATCCGTGTACCCGGCGATCGCGATCACGTCGGCGACGCCGGTGACCACCCAGCAGAACCAGTAGGTCCATCCGGTGAAGAACCCCGCCCACGGGCCGAGCAGATCGCTCGCGAAGTCGCTGAACGACTTGTACTTCAGGTTCGACAGCAGCAGCTCGCCCATGGCCCTCATGACGAAGAACAGCATGAACCCGATGATCATGTAGACGAAGATCACCGACGGGCCCGCGACCGAGATGGTCTTGCCGCTGCCCATGAAGAGTCCGGTGCCGATGGCCCCGCCTATCGCGAGGAGCTGGATGTGGCGGTTGCTCAGCGCGCGCCGCAGGTGCTGTTCCTCTCCGTCCGCGTCGACGTCGCGCGCGCGTCCGGTTCCCCCCGTGTGCTGCGTGGTCACTTTCTTCCTCCGGTCGTCGTCGACGGTGTCGTTCCGACGGTACCTTCCGAGTCCGGGATGCTCGGAATCCTGATCCGGTATTCCGCTCCGCCGAATCGATTCGATAGGCTTGTTCAACCCCCGATCATCCCTTCAGTTCTGCGAGCCGCTCCTTCATGGCCACCTCCCTCACCACGGGCCGTCCGTGGCGCGTCATCCTTGCCTTCTCCATCCCCCTCCTCCTCGGCAACGTGGTGCAGCAGCTGTACCAGTTCGCCGATGCCATCGTCGTCGGCCGACACCTCGGCGTCACCTCGCTCGCGGCCGTCGGTGCGACCGGCAGCCTGCTGTTCCTGCTGCTCGGGTTCGCCTGGGGGCTGACGAGCGGTTTCGCGATCCCGATCGCGCAGGCCTTCGGCGCGAGAGACGACGCGGCGGTGCGTCGCTCGGTCGCGACCGGCGTTCTCCTGAGCGCCCTCACGAGCGTGATCCTGACCGTGGGAGCGCCCCTCCTCGCCGCCCCGATCCTCGCCCTGCTGCAGACGCCGCCGGAGCTGATGGCCGAGGCCACGATCTTCACGCAGATCAGCTTCCTCGGCGCGAGCGCGACGATGTTCTTCAACTACCTCTCCGCGATCATCCGCGCGATCGGCGACTCGAAGACGCCGCTGGTGTTCCTCACCGTCTCGTGCGTGCTGAACGTCGGGCTCGTCGTGCTCATGGTCGGCCCCCTCGAGTGGGGCGTGGGCGGAGCCGCCATCGCCACCGTCGTCGCGCAGGCCGTCTCGGTGGCGCTGTGCCTCGAGTTCGTGCGCCGCCGCCTGCCCATGCTGCATCTGCGCCGTGCGGACTGGCGCATCACCCGGGCCGACATCAGCGAGCACCTGCGCCTCGGACTGCCGATGGGCTTCCAGGCGTCGATCATCGCGATAGGCACGCTCACCGTGCAGGTGGCGTTGAACACCCTCGGAGCCGATGCGGTCGCGGCTTACACCACGGGATCCCGCGTCGACAGCCTCGCGGTCGCCCTGCTCTCCTCCCTCGGCCTCGCGGTCTCGATGTACGCGGCGCAGAATCACGGCGGACGTCGTCCCGACCGCATCCGCCGCGGTGTGGTCGAGGCGACCTGGATGGCCGTCGTCGCCGGTCTCGTGCTCGGCGGGCTGCTGATCGCGTTCGGTGCGCCGATGGTGCGCCTGTTCATCGGAGAAGGGTCCGACGCCGTCGTCGACGACGCGCACCGGATGCTCATCATCAACGGCTGCGGCTACTGGGCGCTGGGCATGCTGTTCGTGCTGCGCGGTGCCCTGCAGGGGCTCGGCCATACCCTCGTGCCCACCGTGACCGGCGTGATCGAGCTCGTGATGCGCGTGGGGGCGGCCATCGTGCTGGGCGCGTGGATCGGTTTCGACGGCGTCGCCCTGAGCAACCCGCTCGCGTGGCTCGGTGCGATCGTGCTGCTCGTGCCCGCGTACGTCCGCGCCCATCGGGCGCTCGGGCGGCTGCCCATCGACCCCGCGGAGGCGACTGAGACCTCGGCCATCGCGATCGTCGGGCCGACCGACGGGTCGATGGTCGTGGATGCGGTCGTCACCCAGCCGGTGCGGGTGCAGCGGGCGCGCCGCCTGCGCTGGCCGAGACGCCGCTGAAGCCCCGTCTCGGTCTGTCCGATCCGCACGGATATCCGCCTCCAGGATGATGCGCGTCGCACTTGAGACGGATGCCCTTTCCGGGAGACACTTCTAATGTCGAATGAGTGGAGTAACCACTGACGGGGGGTCGTCATGACGACAATGAGAGTGGCCAGCGATCTGGCCGCGGTGATGGTGCCGATCGGTTACGCGGGTGCGGCGCTCGCCGCCATCTTCGCGATCGTCGCGGCGGTCGCGATCATCCGAGGAGCCGGTGGGCTCGCCGGGGGCGCGGTGGGTCTGTGGATCGTGGGCGCACTGATGAGTGTCGCAGCCTCGTTCGGGCAGGACTGGACGCCGCTGATCCTGGCGTGCGGATCGCTCGTGGCGATGCTGATCGTCGGCGCCATCGTGCGTGCGATCGTGAACGCGGCCGGTGACGGACGGGTCGATCGTAAGGCCGAGGACGCGCTGCCGAAGGCGGTTCCCGCCTCGAAGGCACCCTCGGCTCCGACCTCGAAGTCGGCGAAGTCGGCACTGTCGAAGACCGGGCCGGCGACGGCATCGGTCGCGATCGTACGCTGAGCGTTCAGCGGTAGTCGCGGTCGCGGTGCTGTCCGCTCTCGTCTCCTGATTCCACCCGCGCGGCCTCGCGAGCGCGCAGCTCGACACGGCGGATCTTGCCCGAGATCGTCTTCGGCAGCTCCGGAACGAACTCGATGATCCGCACCCACAGGTGCGACGACAGCCGCTCGTGCGCGTAGGCGAAGATCGCGCGCGCCGCGTCCGAGTCGGCGGCTGCGACATCGGAGGTCAGGCAGACGTAGGCCTTCGGCACGGCCAGACGCGTCGGATCGGGACTCGGGATCACCGCCGCCTCGATCACGAGGTCGTGCTCCAGCAGCACGGACTCGAGCTCGAACGGCGAGATCTTGTAGTCGGAGGCCTTGAACACGTCATCGGAGCGTCCGACGTAGGTGAGGTAGCCGTCGCCGTCGCGCACCGCGATGTCGCCGGTGTGGTGGTAACCACCCGCCCGGGACTCGGCGGTCTTCTCGGGGTCGTCGTAGTACCCGGCCATGAGCCCGAGCGGAGGCCGGGACAGGTCGAGCGCGATCTCGCCCTCGGCGTCGACGACCTCTCCGGTGATGGGGTCCAGCAGCACCACCGGGTATCCGGGCAGGGGGCGGCCCATGGATCCGACCTTCACGGCCTGACCCGGGGAGTTGCCGATGCAGGCGGTCATCTCGGTCTGACCGAAGCCGTCGCGGATCGTTCCGCCCCAGGCGTCGCGCACCCGGTCGATGACCTCGGGGTTCAGCGGCTCACCCGCCCCCACCAGCTCACGCGGCGGGTGGGTGAGGCGGGCGAGGTCGGCCTGGATCAGCATCCGCCACACCGTCGGCGGCGCGCAGAACGTCGACACGTGGTGGGTGTCCATGACCTGCATGAGCGTGTTCGCGTCGAAGCGGGCGTAGTTGTAGACGAAGACGGTCGCCTCTGCGAGGAACGGCGAGTAGAAGCTCGACCAGGCGTGCTTCGCCCAGCCGGGGGAGGAGATGTTGAGGTGCACATCGTCGGGGCGCACACCGAGCCACCACATGGTCGACAGATGCCCGATCGGATACGAGGCGTGCGTGTGCTGCACGAGCTTCGGCCGGTTCGTGGTGCCCGAGGTGAAGTAGAGCAGGGCGGTGTCGGACGAGGGGGTCGGGCCGTCGGGCTCGAAGACCGCCGTGGCAGCGGTCGAATCATCGAAGCGCGCCCAGCCGGACGGGATGCCGTCGCCCACGCCGATGCGCAGGATGTCGGGCCCGATGCCGTCGAGGCGGTCGGCGAGGGCTCCGAGCGTGATGACCGCCCGCGCGCGGCCGTGGTCTACGCGGTAGGCGAGATCCGCCGCGGAGAGGAGGGTCGAGCTCGGGATGGAGACGGCGCCGATCTTCGTGATCGCCAGCATCACCTCCCACAGCTCGATCGTGTTGTTCAGCATCACGATCACGTGGTCGCCGCGGCCGATGCCGAGAGCGGCGAGCCAGGCGGCCACCTGGTCGGATCGTGCCGACAGCTCGCCGTAGGTCCAGGAGCGCAGGCTCAGGTCGGCCTCGACGATCTGCACCGCCGGTCGGTCGGGATTCTCGCCCGCGACCACGTCGAACCACTCCAGCGCGAAGTTGAACTCCGGCACCTGCGGCCAGGCGAACCCGGACCGCGCCGCCTCGTAGTCGGTGGCGTTCGCGAAGAGGAAGTCCCGCATCTCGCGGACGGTGTGCGTGGCGGCGGTGGCGCTGCGGCTCATGGTGCTCCCTTGCTCCTGGCTGACGTGCATTCCATCCTCGCGCACGCATCGACGCCCCGCTCGTTCCGGTCGGACGGGTCAGGCGGAGAGCACTCCCGGTCCGTCGCGCAGCTCGAACACGAGCTGGGTCTCGGTGCCGCGCACGACCGGATGGACCGTGATGTGCTCGAGCACGATGTCGCGCAGTGCCGTCGCATCCTGCACCGCCACGTGCACGAGGAAGTCGTCGACGCCGGCCACGTGGAAGACCTGCAGCACGCGCGGGATGTCGGCGAGGGCATCGAAGAGCGCGGTCACCTTCGCCCCGGTGTGGTTCGCGAGGCGCACCTTGATGATCGCCTGCAGCGGGAAGCCGAGGGCGGCCCCGTCGATGCGGATGCGGGTGTCGCGGATGACGCCGCGCTCGCGCAGCGCCCGCACCCGATGCGCGCAGGTCGACTCGGCGAGGCCGAGCCGATGCGCGAGCGCCTTGTTCGTCGTCTCGGCATCACGAGTGAGGACCGCGAGCAGTTCGAGGTCGATCTCGTCGAGTTGTGCTTTCGCCAACGGAAGGCCTCCTTGCCTGCTGGATATTGCACAGAGTAGCGTTCCGCATCGATTTTTTGGCGGCTTCTGTCGATCTTCTGCGCATTCATCGTGATTCCGGCAACGTGGAGACATGACTGCACCGCTGCATCCCGACACCGTCGCCGTCCACAGCGGACGCTCCGATCTCGAGGGTCTCGGGGTCCACGCGCTGCCGATCGACCTGTCGACGACGAATCCGCTCCCCGACATCGAGCGCGGCGGGGACTCGTACGAGGCGATGGCGACGGGCGGGCGTCCCCCGGCCGACGGCAGCATGGTCTACGCGCGGCTGTGGAATCCCACGGTCGCCCGCTTCGAGGAGGCACTGGCCGAACTCGAGCACGCCGATGCGTCCGTCGCCTTCGCCTCGGGCATGGCCGCGATGACGGCCGTGATCCTCGCACACACCGGTGCGACGGGGGCGCGCCACGTGGTCGCGGTGCGTCCGCTCTACGGGGGCACCGACCACCTGCTCGGATCCGGGCTGCTCGGCGTCGAGACCACCTACTGCCATCCCGACGAGGTCGCGGGAGCCGTCCGTCCCGATACCGGCCTCGTGGTCGTCGAGACCCCGGCGAACCCGACGCTCGAGATCGCCGACATCGCCGACGTGGTGCGTCAGGCCGGGTCGGTGCCGGTCGTCGTCGACAACACCTTCGCGACCCCGGTGCTGCAGAATCCGATCGACCTGGGCGCTGCGATGTCGTTGCACAGCGCCACCAAGTACCTCGGCGGCCACGGCGATGTGATCGCCGGCGTCGTCGCGTGCGGGGAGGAGACGGCGCAGGCGCTGCGCCGCGTGCGGGCGGTGACCGGTGGGCTGCTGCATCCCCTCGGGGCGTATCTGCTGCACCGCGGCCTCACGACGCTGCCGGTGCGCGTGCGGCACCAGCAGGAGAGTGCGCGACGGATCGTGCAGTGGCTCATCGATCGGCCGGAGATCGCCGAGGTCTACTACCCGGGTCTGGACGGTGACCCGCGCGGCATCCTGGAACGGCAGATGCGGGGCACCGGTGCGATGATCGCGATGCGGATGCGGGGTGGTTTCGCCGCAGCCTCCGCCGTCACGACCGCGACGACCCTGTTCACGCACGCCGTCTCGCTGGGCGGCGTCGACTCGCTGATCCAGCACCCCGCCGCGCTCACCCATCGCCCGGTGCCGCCGGAGGCGCGGCCCGCCGCCGACGTGCTGCGGCTGTCGATCGGCCTGGAAGACGTCGACGATCTCATCGCCGATCTGGCTCAGGCGTTCGCCGCTGCGCCGGCTTTCCCGGTCGAAGCGCCCCTCTCCGACCGGGTCACCTCCTCGAGCGAGACGCACCGGGGGGCTGTTCGCGCCTGAGGAGGTGGCTCGGCGCTCTCGAGGAGTGTCAGGGTGAGGGGAGCCGGATCGTCCCGGTGGCGATGTGCTCGGTCGGCATCCGGTCTCGGTCGTAGGTGATCTCGGTGTAGCCGTGGGGCGTCGGTGTCCCGTCGTCGTCGAGGCTCACGAACACGATCTTCTCGATCGTGAGGATGCGCTTGCGCGTGATCATGTTCCTGGCCACCGCGCGCATCGTCAGGGAGGTCCTGCCGAAGTGGGTCGCCTGCAGGCCGATCTCGATCAGGTCGCCCTGCACGGCCGAGGCCTCGAAGTTGATCTCCGAGATGTGCTTGGTCACGGCGCGGTAGTTGCCCAGCTGCACGATCGCGTAGATCGCCGCCTCTTCGTCGATCCACTTCAGCAGGCTGCCGCCGAACAGCGAGCCGTTCGCGTTGAGATCCTCCGGGCGCACCCACTTGCGGGTGCGGAAGTTGAGTCCGTCCTCCGACCACTGCCACGCCGGTGCCTTCTGCTTCGCCATGGGCACGAGAGTAGGCGGGCCGTGAGTCCACGATGTTACGTTCCGTTTTCGTGGAAGGCACAGGGGTCTGCGCCCATCGTTTGTGCACTCGCCACAAGAAACTGAGTCCCAAGAGCGCTGAGACTTGGTATCGAACGGCAAATCCGGGGGTCGGGGTCGAGCCTGCCCATACAGTCGCCGGTGGCAACGACGCCACTGACCTCGGGAGTCCTCGATGACGAGTACCACACCCCATTCGCACGGCATCGGCATGCGCATCGCCGTGATCGTCCTCAGCCTGCTGCTGGCCGCCATGGTGATCCTGTTCTTCGTGACGACGAGCAAGATCGCCGCCGGAGCGTCCGAACTCGCCGACGGCACCACATCGGCGAAAGACGGTTCCGCCGATCTCGCCGCCGGCGCCGCAGACCTCTCGGCCGGCGCATCGCAGCTCGCCGAGGGCAGCATCGACCTCTCCGCGGGGGCAGCCAGCGCGCACGCGGGATCGCAGAAGCTGAGCGACGGTGCCACGACGGCCGCGACCGGTGCCACGACGCTCGCCGAGGGCGCCAGCAGCCTGGCCGCCGGAGCCTCTTCGGCGGTGGCCGGCGCGGGCAAGGTCAGCGGGGGAGCGCAGACGGCGCTCGCCGGGGCTCAGGAGCTCGCGTCGAAGCTGGTAACGGCGGATGCCGGGGCCCAGGCGCTCTCCAGCGGGATGTCGACGCTCGCAGCAGGCGTCAACGGTGCGCACGCATACGCGAACGGCGTGCTCGTCGGCGCGACGGGTTTCAGCGACACGCTTCGCAAGGGTGTGACGCCCGCAGTGCAGGGCCTGGCGCAGCCGTCCACCGAGGCGACGCTCAAGGGTCTCGCGTCCATGGCCCCCGGCCACTCCCAGCAGCTCGCCGATGGCCTCGCCGATCTGCTCGCGACCTCCCCCGACGACGCGAAGCTCCGTGACCTCGTCACGCTCGCCATGCAGGTCGACGGGGAGGTCGACGCTCTGGTGGCCCCTGCGGCGTCGGCTCCCGCTCTCGCACAGGGGCTCGTCGCCGCAGCCGGTGGCTCCGCGAGGGTCACGGCCGGCGTCAACGCGCTCATCAGCGGTGACGCGTCCCAGAAGTGGCCCGGCACCGCGGCGCTCATCGCACCTCAGGGGGCGCCCGCCCTCGTCGCCGGCGCGCAGACTCTGCAATCGGGCACGTCTCAGCTCTCGGCCGGCGCCGCGAAGCTCGCCTCCGGTCTGCAGGCACTCTCCACCGGAGCATCGTCCCTCTACTCGGGCACGGCCAACCTCAGCGCGGGCGCGACCCGCCTGAACGACGGCGCGAGCACGCTCGCCGCCGGCGTCGGCGCGCTGCAGTCCGGTGCCGGCGACCTCAACATCGGCATCGGCGAACTCTCGACGGGAGCCTCCGCGGTCGCGGACGGCTCTGGTGATCTCGCAGCGGGCGGGGACAAGCTCGAAGTCGGAGCCGCCGATCTCGCCGAGGGCAACGGCCTGATCGCGGAAGGCTCCGGCACTCTCGCCACCGCCACCGCAGGGGCCGCGCCCTCGATGCTGCCCTGGATCCTCGGTGTCGCCCTGGCCGGGCTGATCGCGATCGGCTTCTGGGTCGGTCACCGCATCACCCACCGGCGCGCTCTCGCCCTCGCTGCCTGACCCCACCCACCCCCACCCCCACCCCCACCCCCCACCTGAGCCCCCTGGGCGGATGCCTCCCCCACCGGCACCCGCCCAGGGGGCTCGGTGAACAGCTCCGAGGTGGACGCCACCGGTGAGCCCGCGTCTGCACGCATCCGCTCAGGGCAGAGCCGCCCACGGCAGAATCCGGTCCTGCTCGGAGCGCTGCGGCAGATGCTGGGGGCATGAGCGAAGACAACCCCATCCGGCAGTTCGGTCCTGAAGCCCGGCGGGCGCTGTTCCACGAGCGGGTGCTCGTGCTCGACGGTGCTCTCGACGACGACAACGGCACGCTGCTGATGACGCAGCTGCTCGCGCTCTCGACGGAAGACCCCCTCGCCGAGATCGCGCTCTGGATCCACTCGCCCGGCGGCTCCGTGCCATCGATGCTCGCGATCCGCGACATCATGCGGCTCATCCCCAACGATGTCGCGACCCTGGCCCTCGGGCTCGCCTGCAGCGCCGGGCAGTTCCTGCTCTCCGCCGGCACGCCGGGCAGACGGCGGGCGCTCGCGCACGCGCGCATCCTCATGCATCAGGGGTCTGCGGGCATCGGCGGCTCGGCCGGCGAGATCGAGACGCAGGCCGACGACCTCCGACACATGCGCGACACCGTGCTCGGGCTCATCGCCACCGACACGGGTCAGCCGGTCGCCCGCATCTTCGAGGACTCGCTGCACGACCGCTGGTACACCGCGACACAGGCGCAGGAGTACGGCTTCATCGACGGCATCGTCGCCTCGATCGCCGAGGTCATGCCGCGACGACGCACACGAGTCGGGCTGGGGGCGGACGCATGAGCGGCTACACGATCCCGAACGTCATCGCGCAGCATCCGCGAGGGGAGCGCATCATGGACGTGTACTCGCACCTGCTCGCGGAGCGCGTCATCTATCTCGGAACCGGCATCGATGCGGGGGTCGCGAACGCCCTCATCGCGCAGCTGCTGCACCTCGACGCGGACAGCCCGGAGTCCGGTGTCCAGTTCTACATCAACAGCGAGGGCGGGGATCCCGGTGCGGCGCTGGCGATCTACGACACGATGCGGCACATCCGTCCGCGCATCGCGACGACGTGCGTGGGGCAGGCGATCGGCCCCGCCGCGCTGCTCGTCGCCGCCGGAGCGCCAGGGGAGCGGGCTGCCCTCGCGCACGCCCGCATCGTGCTGCATCAGCCGGCCGGGCAGTCTCGAGGCGCGATCCCCGACCTGATCCTCGCGGCCGACGAGGTGGTGCGGGTGCGCTCGGATATGGAGGAGATCCTCGCCGGGCACAGCGGCCGCACGGTCGCACAACTGCGCGCCGACACCGACCGCGATCGGGTGTTCACCGCCGCGGCCGCGCTCGAGTACGGACTCATCGACACGGTGCTGGGCGCGCGGAGCTGAGGTGGCGTCCGGGCTGGCGGACGGATGCATGAGCGTTGGACGGATGCATGACCGAAGTGGGACCTGTGGTCATGCATCCGTCCGTCGATCATGCAGATGACGGGTCCGGGGATCAGGCGGCGAGGGCGAACGCGCCACGTGACACCGCAGCGGAGATCGACACCGCAGCGGATGCCGACACCGCAGCAGAGCGCAGCTCATCGGCCACGGCGCTCGTCAGCTCGATGAGGCTCGTGTCGAGAGCGCCGGCTATCGCAGCGATCATCTCGCTCGACGGCTCCTTCAACCCGCGCTCGACCTCGGAGAGGTACTGCGGAGAGACGCCGGCCTTCTCCGCGGTCTCCGTGAGGGTCTCTTCGCGGTCGTGGCGTCGACGCCGCAGCTGGTCGCCCAGCATGTGCCGCCAGAGCGGTTCGGGTCCGCTCGGCTGCGGACGGTCGGGGCGAGGGGCGCGCGGGAACGAGAGGATGTCGGCCATGCCTCACGATAATCCGGGGCATCAGGCGCGTTCGAGCGGTTCTGCTCAGAGCAGAACCACGCGGCTCAGGCCTCCGCGCGGTCGGATGCGGATGCCGCGGAGGGGAATGCCCCCGCATCCGTCGCCGCCCAGCTGGCGAGCATCCTCAGCTTGTCGGCCGAGGGTGTTCCCGGTTCCGCCGTATAGGTCGACAGGTGCAGGCCGGGATCGGCGGGCAGCTCGAACGCCTCGTATGTCAGCTCGATCTCCCCGACCACCGGATGCGCTATGCGCTTCACACCCGTGCGGTGGAAGCGCACATTGTGGGCGGCCCACAGGGTGCGGAACCGCTCGCTCCGCGTCGAGAGCTCGCCGACGAGATCGGTGAGCCTGCGGTCGAAGGGGTTGCGTCCGGCTTCGCCCCGCATCGCGGCCACGAGCTCCTGCGTGTTGCGCTCCCATTCGGGGTAGAACTCCTGCGCCGCCGGATCGAGGAAGGCGAAGCGGGCGCTGTTCGGCTGCGGCTGTGCGAACACGGGAGCGTACAGGGCTCGCCCCAGGGCGTTCGCGGCGAGGTAGTCGAAGTGGTTGTCGCGCACGATCGCCGGTGCCTCGGTTATCGCATCGAGCAGACGGAGGATGCTGGGCCGCAGCACCGTCGACTTCTTGCGAGGTGTCCGCGCGACCGGGGAGGCGTTCGCGGCGCGGGCGAGGTCGAACAGGTGCGCGGTCTCAGCCTCATCCAGCTGCAGCGCGCGGGCGAGAGCTTCGAGCACGCTGTCGGAGGCGCCGGACAGGTCACCGCGTTCGAGCCGTGTGTAGTAGTCCACACTGACGCCCGCGAGCAGTGAGACCTCCTCGCGACGCAGGCCCGGAACCCGGCGGTTGCCACCGAATGCGGGCAGTCCTGCCTGGTCGGGGGTGATGCGTGCGCGCCTCGTGGAGAGGAACTCGCGCACCTCGCTGCGGGTGTCCATGCTCCGACGCTACGCGCTCAGTGACCGTGGAGGGAGGTACTGGCGGTACCGGTGACCGGCCCGCACCCGTTCACAGCGCCGCCGTCACGCCCGGCAGGAGCTTCCCGAGGATCGCCCTCAGCTGTTCGCGCTCCTCGGCGGTGAGCGGATCGAGCACGAGTTCGCGCACCTGTTCGACGTGCACGGGAGCGGCCGTGCGCAGCATCTCCCGCCCCGCCGGCGTCAGGGCGGCCGAGAGGGTGCGCTTGTCGGCGCCGCACGAGGCGCGCTCGACCCAGCCTCGCTCCTCGAGCGAGTCCAGCGCGTGGCTCAGACGCGAACGGCTGAGCCCGGCGATGCGGGCGAGCTCGGTCATGGTGACGGCGCCCTCGCCCCGGCCCGCCAGGGTGACGAGGATGGCGTAGCGCGCGTGGTTGAGCCCGACCTCGTCCTTCAGTGTGCGATCGAGCACCTGCGGCAGCAGCTGGACGAAGCGGATCACGGGCAGCCACGTGTCCATCTCGGTGTCGTCGAGTCGACGCGGATGCGGCTGCTCCGCCGTCATGGTGTCCTCCTGGACTGTCACGCCGCCGACAGGTCGAGCGTGTGCGCCGTGTGGTCCCGCTTGGCCTGCAGGTAGCGGGAGTTGGACTCCGACAGGTGCACCTCGGTCGGCACCCGCTCGGTCACGCGGATGCCGAGCTCCTCGAGCTGCACGGCCTTGTCGGGGTTGTTGCTCAGCAGACGGATGCCGTCGACCCCGACGGCCTTCAGCATCTGGGCGGCCACGGTGTAGTCGCGCTCGTCCTCGCCGCGGCCGAGGGCGACGTTCGCCTCGTACGTGTCGAGCCCCGCGTCCTGCAGGGCGTAGGCGTCGAGCTTGGCGTAGAGGCCGATCCCCCGACCCTCCTGGCGCAGGTAGAGCAGGAAGCCGCCCTCGGCGGCGATGCGCTCGACGGCCTCGCGCAGCTGGGGGCCGCAGTCGCAGCGCTCCGACCCGAAGACGTCGCCGGTGAGGCATTCGCTGTGCGGTCGCACGAGCGGGGCATCCCCGCCGTCGGTCGCGCGTTCGATCGCGGCGTTCCAGTCGCCGAGCCCCAGCAGAAGGTGCTCGCGGGCGTCGATCAGTCCGTCGAACGTGACCACGTCGGCGGTCGTGGAGAAGCCGTCGCCGAAGCGCAGCGGCACGCGGACGCGCGTGCGCTCCGTGGCGACCGGAGCGACGGTTGAAGTTTCAATCATGTCGGGTGCAACACGTGCTTCTGCGGAGTATTCCCGGATCTGTGAATCTCGAAGGGGTTCCCTCAGTACCTCCCATCCGAGGCGGAATCGGCGTTGACTGGATGTCACGCGAGAGAAGGAGCATCACGAATGCGCGGAGTAGTCATGCACGCCCCCGGCGACGTCAGAGTCGAGGAGCGGGAGAAGCCCACCATCACCCGACCCACCGACGCCGTGATCCGGATCGCGGCGACCTGCATCTGCGGCTCCGACCTGTGGCCGTACCGCGGTGCGAACGAGGTCGATCATGACCCGATGGGGCACGAGTACGTCGGCGTCGTGGAGGAGATCGGCGCCGAGGTGCAGACGCTGAAGGTCGGCGACTTCGTGGTCGGCTCGTTCATGGCGTCCGACAACACGTGCGAGATCTGCCAGGCGGGCTACCAGTCCCGCTGCGTGCACGTCGTGCCGATGGGCAGATACGGCACGCAGGCCGAGTACGCGCTCATCCCGCACGCCGACGGCACGCTGGTCGTCACACCCGGACAGCCCGATGCCGACTTGATCCCCTCGCTGCTCGCCGCATCCGACGTCCTCGGCACGGGCTGGTTCGCGGCCGTCGCCGCCGAGGTCGGACCGGGCAAGACCGTCGCCGTCGTCGGTGACGGTGCCGTGGGGCTCCTCGGCATCCTCGCCGCGCGGGAGCTCGGCGCCGAGCGCATCATCGCGATGAGCCGGCACGCCGATCGGCAGGCGCTGGCGCGCGAGTTCGGCGCGACCGACATCGTCTCCGAGCGTGGAGACGCGGGTGTCGCGCGCATCAAGGAGCTCACGAACGGCCTCGGCGCGCACTCGGTGATCGAGGCGGTCGGCACGCAGGAGTCCATGATGCAGGCGATCCGCTCCACCCGCCCCGGCGGCCACGTCGGCTACGTCGGTGTCTCCCACGACGTGGCGCTGCCGGGCGACGAGCTGTTCTTCTCCGGCGTGCACCTGCACGGCGGTCCTGCGCCGGTGCGCCGCTTCCTCCCCGAGCTGATCCAGCTCATCTGGGACCGGAAGATCGATCCGGGCAAGGTCTTCGACCTGACCCTTCCCTTGGAGGAGGCCGCGGAGGGCTACCGGGCGATGGATGAGCGCCGGGCGACCAAGGTGCTGCTCACCCTCTGACTTCCGGGGGTGCTTCCTGCTTCGCGCGTCGCCGGACGAGCTTCAGCTCGCTCGCGAGGATCCCGAGCACGACGAGCGCCCCGCCGATGAGTGCGGTCGCGGGCAGGCGTTCACCGGCGATGCGTCCGATGACCCCTGCCCACACCGGCTCTCCGGCGTAGATGATGGTCGCGCGGGTGGGCGACACCGACTTCTGCGCCCAGTTCATGGTGAGCTGGATCAGGCAGCTCGCCGCCCCCAGCCCGACCGCGCAGCCGACCCAGATCCAGGAGAACTCCGGCACGCCCTCGCCCACCACCGGCATCGTGAGCAGCCCCAGCACTCCCGCGGTCAGCAGCTGCACGACGGTGATGCGTCCGAGGTCGATCTTTCCCGCGAAGAGGCTGATCAGGATGATCTCCGCGGCGATCGGCACGGTGCTGATGATGGTCGCGATCTCACCGGCGCCGAGTGTCAGCGCGAAGGCGTCGGGTCCCGCGATGAAGAGCAGCCCGACGAAGGCCAGCCCCGCGCCGACGAACGCCATGGCGGGAGGACGCTTGCGGAACACGGCCCACTGCGCGAGCGGCACCAGCGGCACGTACATCGCGGTGATGAAGGCCGAGGTGCTGCTGTCGATGCTCTGCAGCCCCAGCGTCTGCAGACCGTAGCCGAGGTAGATCATCACGCCGATCGCGACGCCGGCGCCGATGTCGCGCCAGCGGATGCCGTGCAGCACGCGGCGGAAGATCACGACGCTGATGAGCCCTGCGATGAGGAACCGGATGCCGACGAAGAACCAGGGACCCGCGTGCTCCATCGCCCAGTGCACAAGCAGGAACGTGCTGCCCCAGACCGCGGTGATCGCGATGAGCGCGGCCTCCTGCGGACGCAGCCGCATGAAACGCAGACGAGAGGGCATCGTTGGCCCTTTCTCGACGTTGCCGGATAGAGCCTAACGGGCCGCGGCCGCCGCACGGATCGTGACGGGAGAAGACGTACGCGCACCGGATGCCGTGGCCGACTCGGTAGCCTCGCAGCATGAGCGACTTCGTGAGTGCCGTCGAGCTGAACGACCTTCTGACGCGGGGAGAGCCGGTGCGCGTGATCGATGTGCGCTGGCGGCTCGACCGTCCCGAGGCGGGGCATGGCGACTACCTCACCGGCCACATCCCCGGTGCCGTGTTCGTCGGGCTCGACACCGAGCTGTCCACCCACGGCGAGCCCTCGGAGGGACGGCACCCGTTGCCGTCGACGGCAGCCCTCCAGGAGGCGGCCCGTCGATGGGGCGTGCGAGCCGGTGACACGGTCGTCGCCTACGACGACTTCAAGAGCATCTCGGCTGCCCGCGCGTGGTGGCTGCTGCGTCAGGGCGGCGTCGACGTGCGCGTGCTCGACGGTGGCATCCAGGGCTGGAAGGCCGCGGGGTTCGACGTCGCGACCGACGATGTGCGCCCGGAACCGGGCGACGTCGTGCTCCGCCCGATCGGCGGCGATGCGATCTCGATCGACGAGGCTGCCGCCTTCCCGGCATCCGGTGTGCTGATCGATGCCCGTGCTGCCGATCGGTATCGCGGCGACTCCGAGCCCTACGACCCGGTCGGCGGGCACATCCCCGGCGCGCGCAACCTTCCCGAGCCCGTTCACTTCGACGCGCAGGGGCGCATCCTCGATCGAGAGACGATCCTGGCCAGCTTCGCCGAGGTCGGCGTGACCCCGGGGACGACGGTCGCGGCGTACTGCGGTTCCGGCGTGACGGCCGCCCACACGGCGCTGGTCCTGCACGAGGTCGGCATCGACGCGAAGGTCTTCCCCGGATCGTGGAGTCAGTGGTCCAACACCCCTGGCCGTCCGGTCGCGACGGGCGATCAGCCCGGCTGATCCTCGCGGGGACCGTATCCCCAGTGCAGGCTGAGGGCGCCGGGGCCGAACGCCCTGCGCACCAGATGCACCGATGTTCCGCGCGGCGGCGGCAGCGGCGTCACCGTCACGCCCTCCGGCGTCTCGACGTGCTCCTCGCACCAGTCCGGGATGGCATCGGGGTGAAAGCGCGTCCACACCAGCAGCTCCCTGGCCTTCTGAGCCACGGCGTGACCGGTGTCGCGTGTCTGGGGATAGTCGGGCGGATACTCGACCGACCATTCGACCATCGCGGTCTCCGGCGCTGTCAGGGGCACGTCGAGCTCGAACAGCACCCCGTGCACCTCACCGTCCGGGTGGGAGTATCGAGCGGCGATCCTGCCGCCGGACACGGCCGCCAGCTCCGGTGCCGGGGTGCGCACCCCGGGGTTGATCTCCAGGAAGGGGATCGCCGTGATGGTGCCCACCGTCGACTGCACGATGCTGCGCGTGATGCTGGAGGCGATGTTGCCGTCGGCGCCCACATCGGTCACCGAATGGGTCGTGAGCTCGCGCGAGGTGTCGGGATACGAGGCGCCGAGCGCGCGGAAGGCCTCGATCACGGCCAGCTCGAGCTCTTCCTCCTCGATCGGGAACTGGTTCGGCCCGAGCGGCCCTGTGCGGTTCGTCGAGCGGAGCAGTCTGCTCAGGGCACCGACGTCGAGCCCGAGAAGCTCCTCGATGTCGGAGAGCGCGGCCAGCGACTGCACACCCTCCGGCCGTCGCGCGCCCGATCGCCAATAGCTCAGCGTCGCCATGGACACGCGATTCCCGCGGGCCTTGAGCTGCCGCTGCAGCCACGACAGCGTCACCGGCTTGGCGTTTATCGCGTCGCGCAGGGCGTTCGCGAAGTCATCGGATTCGGCTCTGCGCGCGTCATCTTCGATATTCATCACAGATCCCCTCCGGTATGTGAAGATCAGCGCCTTAGAGTGAGCATACGACCGCACGCGCGTACCTCAGGGGACCGGGTAGGCATGTGGGGTCACTTGGCCGTCTTCGCAGGCAGGGTGCCCAGTCCTGCGATCACCGGCCTGACGCAGTGATGCCCCCCTTGCTGCGTATGTCGTGAAGCCCGGCAATCGATCTGGGGAGATCAGCCGGGCTTCACGAATCCTCCCTCCGCGCGGCTCCCGGC
The DNA here is from genome assembly GCF_049896645.1 of Microbacterium sp. DWRC1-3. Lineage (NCBI taxonomy): Bacteria > Bacillati > Actinomycetota > Actinomycetes > Micrococcales > Microbacteriaceae > Microbacterium > Microbacterium sp. DWRC1-3. The sequence continues at coordinate 2,183,119 of NZ_JAFCUS010000001.1, read as the reverse complement.
GTTGCGTCTGCGCAGCCCCGCGTAGACTGGGAGCAATACCCCGGAGGACTCTGGACCGTCATGTCTGCCCCTGCTCGCGCATTCACCATGCGCCACGTGCAATTGCTGCGCGCTCTGTTCGCCGCAGTCGCTGCGCTGATGATCACGTTCTCGTCCGATCACTCGGCACCCGTCGGTCTGTCCGTCTTCAGCGGCTTCGTCCTCATCACCGCCCTCGTGCAGGTGCTCGCGGCCTGGCTGGTCGTTCCCGCAGGGTCGCGCTGGTCGTACGTGCTGCTCGCAGCGGTCGGCATCGTCGCCGGCATGGTGAGCGGCATCCCGGCCTGGCGCTCCGATGATCTGTTCTTCGTCGTCGTGTCGTCCTGGGCGATCGTCAGCGGCGGCATCGAGCTGCTCGCCGGGATCCGGGCTCGTCGCACCGGCGGCATGCTGTCCCGCGACGCGATCTCCGTGGGGGCGCTGGGTGTTCTGCTCGGTATCGTCCTGCTGCTGATCCCGGCCGGTTTCCTGCAGGAGTACACGATCGACAAGGCCGGCACATTCGTGCTCTCCGGCATCATCCTCGGTGTCGGCATGTTCGGCGGCTATGCGGCGATCGTCGCCGTCTTCCTCGGCATCGCCGGCCTCACGCCGAAGCAGATCGACGCCGCGACCGCGGCATCCGATTCGAACGACAGCGCCGCTCCCGCGGAGCACGGAGGAGAGCGATGAGCGACGAGAAGCCCACCCGCCGGGACATTCTGCGGCCCCTGCACCTGCTCCTCATCGCGGCCGGCTGCGGCGTCTTCGCCATGGTCGTCACGCTGGTCTCCACCGGTGCCTTCACGTCGCGGGTGAACGCGTCGATCGCGAACGGCACGTACGACGGGCTGACCCCGTTGGCCCTGGGCCTCGTCGTCGGCGGTGGGGCCTTCATCGTGACGCTGCTGATCCTCGCGATGCTGATCCTCGCCGTCGACCCGGCCGACGTCACCAAGACGATCGATCGTCCGGTGCTGTACGACGAGGAGCCCGAGGGAGACGACCCCGACTCCGAGGCGACCGGCCGCCGCGCCTCCTCCTGATCCGCGCGTATCGCGCACCGGTCGGAATATCGGTGCGACCGATCGGCTTGTCCCTGTAGTGACTGCCTCCGTCGACCGCGCCTCCATCGGACTCCGGTCGGAGCGAGGCCCCATCCTCGGCGCGCTCATGCTCGCCACCGGCCTCATCGCGATCGACGCCACGATCCTCGCGACCGCGGTGCCCAGCATCGTCCGCGATCTCGGCAGCTACCAGCAGTTCCCGTGGCTGTTCTCGGTGTATCTGCTCGCGCAGGCCGTGAGCGTGCCCATCTACTCCCGATTCGCCGACACCGTGGGCCGAAAGCCCATCATCCTCCTCGGCATCGTGCTGTTCCTGCTCGGTTCCCTCCTGTGCGGATTCGCCTGGAGCATGCCGGCGCTGATCGTGTTCCGCATCATCCAGGGCATCGGCGCCGGTGCCGTCGCCCCCATGGCGATGACCATCGTCGGCGACATCTACACGGTCGCCGAGCGCGCCAAGGTGCAGGGGTATGTCGCGAGCGTGTGGGCCATCTCTTCGGTCGTCGGTCCGGCACTCGGCGGAATCTTCGCCCAGCTCGACGCCTGGCGGTGGATCTTCTGGATCAACATCCCGCTCTGCCTGATCGCCGGGTGGATGCTGCTGCGCAACTACAAGGAGCAGAAGCAGACCCAGCGCCACAGCATCGACTACGCGGGAGCGGTGCTGCTCACGATCGGGTTGACCGCGGTCATCCTCGGCATGCTGGAGGGTGGCAACGCCTGGGCATGGCTGTCCGTGCAGAGCGCGCTCTGCTTCGGGATCGGGGTGATCGCCCTCGTGGCCTTCGGCATCGTCGAGCGCCGCGTCGCCGAGCCGATCGTCGACCTGCGTCTCGCGGCTCGTCGGCTCATCCTCACCACCACGCTCGTGTCGCTCGGCATCGGCGCGCTGATGCTCGGTGTCACCAGCTTCGCTCCGGCCTACCTCGAGGGATCCACCGGCATCGCCCCGCTGCTCTCCGGCCTCGCGGTCGCGGCGCTGACCCTCGGCTGGCCGCTCGCCGCGGCGAACGCAGGACGCCTGTATCTGCGGATCGGCTTCCGCCGCACCACGCTGATCGGCATGAGCATCACGACGGTCGCCGCCATCGCGCTGGCCGCCGTGGCCTCGTGGCCGAACCCGTTCGTGATCGCCGGCATCGCCTTCGTGCTCGGTTTCGGACTCGGGTGGAGCGCGGCGCCGACCCTGATCGCCGCGCAGGCCTCGGTCGGCTGGGGCGAGCGCGGGGCGGTGACGGGCATGAACGCGTTCGCACGGTCGGCCGGAAGCGCCGTGGGCGTCGCGGTGTTCGGCGCCATCTCCAACGCGGTCATCGCGCAGGGAGCGGGTCCTGACGACCCCGGCACGATCATCCATGCGTCGGTCTGGGTGTTCGTCGCGGTCGCCGTGACCGCCGTGCTCACCCTGATCGCCGCCGCGTTCATGCCGAAGGACAGGGTCGAGGAGCACTCCGGAGAGCCGGCTCCCTAGTCACGGGGCCGTGCGCTCGGAGTACCCGTCGAGTGCGAACCGCGCTCAGCGGGCGAGGCGCTCCGCGATGCCCGTGTACGTCGCCGGGGTCAGCGCGAGCAGGCGCTGCTTGGCGGCGTCGCCGATCTCGAGACCCTGCACGAACTCGGCGAGGTCTGCGGCCCCCACCCGGTGTCCGCGCGTCAGCTCCTTGAGCAGCGCATAGGGGTCGGTGATCGTGGAGCGTCCGGCGACGACCTCGGCGCGGATGACGGTCTGGATGGCCTCGGCCAGAACTTCCCAGTTCACGTCGAGGTCGGCCAGCAGCACGTCACGCGAGAGCGAGATCGCGTTCAGGCCTCGGCGCAGGTTGTCCAGGGCGAGCAGCGAGTGCCCGAATGCCACGCCGATGTTGCGCTGCGTGGTGGAGTCGGTGAGGTCGCGCTGCAGGCGGCTGGTGACCAGCGTCTGGCCGAGCGAGGCGAGCAGCGCACCCGAGATCTCGAGGTTGGCCTCGGCGTTCTCGAAGCGGATCGGGTTGATCTTGTGCGGCATCGTCGACGAGCCGGTGGCACCGGCGACCGGGATCTGCGCGAAGTAGCCGAGCGAGATGTAGGTCCAGATGTCGGTCGCGAGGTTGTGCAGGATGCCGCCGGCGTGACGCACGCGGTCGTAGAGCTCGACCTGCCAGTCGTGCGACTCGATCTGGGTGGTGAGGATGTTGAACCCCAGGCCCATGCCCTCGATGTACTCGCGGGCGATGGTCGGCCAGTCGGCGTCGGGGTCGGCCGCGAGGTGCGCGGACCAGGTGCCGGTGGCGCCGGAGAACTTGGCCAGGTAGTCGGATGCCGCGATCTGGCCGCGTACGCGCTCGAGACGCCACGCGAACACCGCGAGCTCCTTGCCCATGGTCGACGGCGTCGCGGGCTGACCGTGCGTGCGGGAGAGCATCGCGGCGTCGGCGTGCTCGACGGCGAGCTCGCGCAGCTTCGCGATCACGGTGTCGAGCGCCGGGAGCCAGACCTCTTCGACGGCGCGCTTCACGGTGAGGGCGTACGAAGCGGAGTTGATGTCCTCGCTCGTGGCGGCGAAGTGCGTGAGCTCGGCGATGCCGTCGAGTCCGAGCGTCGAGAGCCGGTCGCGCACGAGGTACTCGATCGCCTTCACATCGTGCTGGGTGACCGCTTCCTTCTCGGCCAGCCAGTCGATCTCGGCCTGCCCGAAGTCGCGGTAGAGGGCGCGCAGGCGCTCCTTGTCGGCGTCGGAGAGCGGAGTCGTCTCGAACAGCGAGCGGTCGGTGAGTGCGATCAGCCACTCGACCTCGACCTCGACGCGCGCCCGGTTCAGGCCCGCCTCGGACAGGAAGTCGGCGAGACCGGTGACGGCGCCGCGGTAGCGACCGTCGAGCGGGCTCAGGGGCTGGGGCGGGAGCGAAGGCTGGAAAGTCAGGGGAGTCCTCCTGATCGGGCCCCTCAGAGGCGGGGCGTGCGGGGGAGACGCAGAGCGGGTTCGAGCTGACGGAACAGGCCCCGAGTCGCCGCCTCAATCATACCGAGCACGGAATCGAACATTTCCGCTCCCGCGTAGTACGGATCGGGCACATCGTGGCTCGAGGCGTTCGGGTCGAAGGCCAGCAGCAGGGTGACCTTGCCCTCCTCGTCCTCGTCGTGCGCCCACTCCCTCAGGATGCGCTCGTGGGTGCGGTCGAGCGCGACGACGAGATCGTTGTCGGCGAACGCCGCAGCGGTGAACTGGCGGGCGCGGTGCTGCGAGCCGTCGTAGCCGCGTCGGGCCAGCGAATCGATCGTGCGGTGGTCGGCCCGCTCGCCGAGATGCCAGTCGCCGGTTCCCGCACTGCGCGAGACGATGCGCTGGCCGAGTCCCTGCCGTTCGGCGAGGTCGCGGAAGACGACCTCGGCCATGGGAGAGCGGCAGATGTTCCCCGTGCAGACGAAGATCACGCGGAAGGGATCCGGGGATGTCACAGATACATTCTGCCCGCCCTCGGGCGTCCTGCACAGCGCGAGCCGTCTCCCGCGACCTTCTGCACATCCCGAGCAGGCGTCGCTCTCTCCACCGGTCGTGCGGATCGGGTGGGGCGGGTGGCCCGTGATCGCGGATGCTGAGGCCATGTACTCGTTCGCGCACGACCTGTCCGGCGGCTCCTCCACGGCGTGGGGGCAGGTCCTGGCGTGTCGGGAGATCGGCGAGGCCCTCTCGACGCTCGAGGAGGCAGGAGCGACGCTGGTCTCGCTCATCGATGCGTCCGACTGGCGATCCGCGGGTCTCCGTGCGCTGAACGAGCTGCTCGCGCGAGTGCGTGATGACACCGCCGTCGAGATCGGGAACCTCGAGGTGAGGCGGTGGGAGCTGGCTGAAGGGAGTGCCGGATGAGGCGGATCACGAGTGCGGAGGCGTCGACGAACGCCGGGGAGCTGGAGATCGATCACGGCGGGGCGATCGCCGTCGACACCGAGCAGCTGCGCGAGGTCGGCGCGCGCCTGCGCACGGTGGCATCGAGGTTCGCCGAGGCACGCGAGGCGGTCGGTCGCGCGCAGGCGCTCCTCTCCTCCTCCGCGCAGGCGGATCCGCAGGTCGACCTCGGTGCTCTCCGACGCAGCGGCGAACGGGTGGGCATGCTGGGCGCCGAGATCGAGAACGCCGGCACCGGAACGCTGTTGATGGCCGATGCGTTCGAGGTGGTCGAGCTGCGAGCACAGGCGGAGGCCCTCGCTCTCACCGACGCCGCGGCGGCGAACGAAGCGCAGGCGCGCGCCGACGAGATGGTCGAGGCAGACACACGGCTGGGGACCATGGCGGACTGGCTGGTGGCGGGCTGGAAGCGGCAGCGCTTCGACGGGCTCGGCGACCAGTACGACCCGGACGGCCCGCTCCCGTCGGTGTTCGTGGCCGGCGCCCTGGTGGGGGTCGCTTCGGGGCTCGGCAAGGTCCGACCGGGCATGGTGCTGTCGGGGGTGACGGATCCCGTGCGGGTGACGCCGGTCAAGACCACGACTCCGAACGCGCCGACAGGCCTCGCTGCGGCCTTCCGGCGGGTGCCAGGAGCGACCGCGCAGGTCGCGGTCGAGAAGTACACGATGGTCGGGGGCGCGCCCCGGTACGTGGCCTACATCGCCGGGACTCGGAATTCGCTGCCGTGGCAGGCGGGGGAGTCAGAGCCGTGGGACATGAAGTCGAACGTCGAGCTCTATCAGGGCGGCCCGTCGGCGTCGTATCAGGCCACCCTCGATGCCCTCACGGCGGCGGGTGTGGAGCCGGGCGACCGGGTCGACGTGGTCGCGCACTCGCAGGGCGGGATGATCGCCGCCCGCCTGGCGATGGAGAGCGAGTTCGAGGTGTCGGTCATGATGACTGCGGGCAGTCCCACCGAGCCGAGTCTGACCGACGACCAGACTCTGCTCCAGCTGCGTCATACCGACGACGTCGTGTCCGCGCTAGCCGCGGGCGGGTCGGCGGAGGGGACGGGATCTCCCGACAGTTTCACCGCGTCGCGCGTCGGCGATCCGCACGGCGGAATCCAGGATCTGAAGCTGCAGACCCACGGCCTGGAGACCTACGTCGCGACGGCGGAGATGGTCGACGCGTCAGACGACCCGCGGGCCGAGGCCGTCGACGAGTACTGGGAAGAGCTCGGTGAAGCCGTGGAGGTCGAGCGTATCGAGTTCCATGCCGAGCGGGCGGGGTGAACCCGACCGACTCAGTCGCGGCGGTTCTTGCTCTGCGGTCGCAGGATGAAGCCGAAGATGCCGTTGATCACCGAGATGATGAGCGCGGCGAGCACGCCCCACCAGAAGTCGCCGACCGTCAGGCCCCAGCCGAAGCCGCTCGTGATCCACGCGGTCAACCACAGCAGGAAGCCGTTGATCAGGAAGCCGATCAGACCGAACGTGATGATGTAGAGCGGGAACGCGACGATCTTCACGATCGTGCCGATGATCGTGTTCACGAGCGCGAAGATCGCGGCCACCGCGAGCAGGGTCAGTACGAGCTGCAGCGTCTCGCCCGGCGGGAAGGCGGTGATCACGACCTGCAGGGCAGGGATCAGGGTGACGACCCAGAGGGCGAAGGCGTTGACGACGACGCGGATGATGAAGCGCATGGTCCGACCAGTGTCCCACGGACGCCCGCGAGTGTCAGCCTGCGGTGTCTTCTGCAATGTGTGCGGAGATGACCTGTGCGATCTGGTGCAGGTCCAGTCGGCTCTGTGCGACGTCGAGAACGAAGTCGAATGCCTCGTCGTTCGTGAACGTCACCTCGTATCCGTTGAGTCGGATGAAGATGAACGTGAGGTACAGAGAGATCCGCTTGTTCCCGTCGAACAGCGCGTGGTTCTGTGCGACCGAACTGATCAGCGCCGCGGCCTTCTCCGCGAAGGTCGGATACGCATCGACGCCGAACATCCCCGCTGAAGCGCGAGCGAGCGCGGAGAAGAGCAACCCTTCGTCACGGACGTGCAGTCCGAGCTTCGCTATCAGGGCGAGGGCCTGCGCCGGCTCGATGTACTCCGTCGCCATCGCTCAGGCGTCTTCGAGTCGCTTGAGAGTCTCGGCGTAGCGTTCGGTCACCTCGTCGGCGATCGAGAGCACGCGGTCTGTCTTCGACTCGCTGTTCGCGAACCGCGCTGCCGCCTCGATGATCACCGCGTGCTTCGAAGTGTGCCGGGCGCGCGCGATCGCCTCGAGCTGTGCATCGAGTTCTTCCGGAAGTCGCACCGTCATCGCCATACCAGAATGGTATCACTGCGTGTCGAGTGCTGGCAGGGGAGAAGCCGCAAATGGCCGATCCCGCCGCCCTCGTAGACTCGACCTCGTGACCGAGCCCATCCTGCCCCGCATCCGTCCCGCCATCGCCGCGCTCGCGCCGTATCGCCAGGGCAAGCAGGCAGGTCCCGACGCGTTCAAGCTCTCGAGCAACGAGAACCCGTTCGATCCCCTGCCCTCGGTGCTCGAGGCGCTGCAGAGCACGACGCCGATCAACCGCTACCCCGACGCCACGGCCGGGCGCCTGCGCGCGCGTCTCGGTGCCCGCTACGGGGTCGAGCCCGACCAGGTGCACGTCGCATCCGGCAGCGTGTCGATCCTGCACCAGCTGATCCTCGCGACCGCGTCGGTCGGCGATGAGGTCATCTACGCGTGGCGCTCCTTCGAGGCGTACCCCAGCCTGCCGCTGGTGGCCGGTGCGACCGGGGTGCAGGTGCCGCTCACCGCCGATTCCCGCCACGATCTCGATGCGATGGCGGACGCGGTGACCGATCGCACCCGCGCGATCATCCTGTGCACGCCCAACAACCCGACCGGGCCGATCATCACCTCGGCCGAGTTCGCCGCCTTCGTCGAGCGCGTCCCGAACGACGTCCTGATCATCCTCGACGAGGCGTACACCGAGTTCGTCACGGCGCCCGACGCGGTCGACGGCCTCGCCGAGCGCGTGTTCGAACAGCACCCGAACGTGGTGGTGCTGCGCACCTTCTCGAAGGCCTACGGTCTCGCCGGCCTCCGCGTCGGCTATGCGATCGGACACGAGAAGGTGCTCGACGCCGCGCGCACCACCGGTATCCCGCTCTCGGTCACCTCCGCCGCGGAGAACGCCGCGATCGCCAGCCTCGACGCCGAGCCCGAGCTTCTGGAGCGCGTCGCCGTGATCGTCGAGCGACGCGCCCGCCTCCTGGAGGGCCTCCGCGCGCAGGGCTGGGACGTGCCAGACTCCCAGTCCAACTTCGTCTGGCTGCCCGCGGGCGAGCGCACCGACGAGGTGGCTGCGGCCTTCGTGGAGAACGACCTCATCGTCCGTCCGTTCTCGGGAGACGGCATCCGCATCTCGGTGGGCGAGGAAGACTCCATCGCCCGCGTGCTCGAGGTGGCAGCCTCCGTCCGCTGAGGCGGTCCCTCACCCTGGTTCAGGCGGTTTTCCGCGGTTTTCTCCGGGTTCCCGCCAGTTACAAGGGCGTCCTAGGTATGCGTGACCTGGCATGCGGGCGCGGGTAGCGTGAGAGCGTGACCACCTCCGAGACACCCCTTGTGAGCGTTCTGGACGAGACCGGACGCTACGCGCCGTCCGCCGCCGCTGAGCGATACCTTCCCCTGATCGAAGCGATCGGCGACGTGGAACTCGAGCAGTTCTACCGGGACATGGTCGTCATCCGTGCGATCGACACCCAGGCGACGAACCTGCAGCGGCAGGGGCAGCTCGCGCTGTGGCCGCCGAGCCGGGGGCAGGAGGCGGCACAGGTCGGCTCCGGTCGCGCCGCCCGCGCGCAGGACACGATCTTCCCCTCGTACCGCGAGCACGCCGTGACCCGCATCCGCGGCGTCGATCCCGTCGACATCATCAAGCTGATGCGCGGCGTCTCCCACGGCGGGTGGGACCCGACCGACCCCAAGAACGGCAACACCCGGTTGTATACGCTCGTGCTCGGATCGCAGGTGCTGCACGCCGCCGGCTACGGGATGGGCCTCGTCTTCGACGGCCGCACCGGAACCGGCGATGCCGACCGCGATGAAGCGGTCATCGTCTACTACGGCGATGGCGCATCCAGTCAGGGCGACGTGCACGAGGCGATGGTCTTCGCCGCGAGCTACCAGGCGCCCACCGTCTTCTTCCTCCAGAACAACCACTGGGCGATCTCCGTGCCCGTGTCCACCCAGTCGCGCGTGCCGCTCGTGCAGCGCAGTGCCGGCTACGGCATCCCGAGCGTCCGTGTCGACGGCAACGACGTGCTCGCCAGCTACGCCGTCTCCCGTGTCGCGCTCGACGAGGCCCGCGCCGGCAACGGCCCGCAGGCGATCGAGGCCGTCACCTATCGACTCGGCGCCCACACCACGAGCGACGACCCGACGAAGTACCGCGGCAGCGACGAGGAGCAGTACTGGGCCGGTCGCGATCCGATCGTCCGGATGCGCGCGTTCCTCGAAGGGCGGGGCGCATCGGCGCAGCTGTTCGCCGACGTGGAGGCGGAGGCGGCGGATGCCGCGGAGGATCTGCGCGCCCGCACCGTGGAGCTCGGGCCGCCGAGCGCCGACAAGATCTTCGACCACGTGTACAGCGAGCCGCATCCGCTGATCGACCAGCAGAAGGCCTGGCGCGCGCAGTACGAAGCGTCGTTCGAAGGAGGAGCCCAGTGACTCTGGAGACGATGCCGCTCAGCAAGGCGCTGAACGCGGGTATGCGCAAGGCCATGGAGAACGACCCGAAGGTTCTGCTCATGGGCGAGGACATCGGCAAGCTCGGCGGCGTCTTCCGCGTGACGGAGCATCTGCAGCGCGACTTCGGAGACCGTCGGGTGCTCGACACCCCTCTGGCCGAGTCGGGGATCGTCGGCACCGCGATCGGCATGGCGATGGTCGGGTACCGTCCCGTCATCGAGATCCAGTTCGACGGTTTCGTGTTCCCCGCGTTCGACCAGATCACCACGCAGCTCGCGAAGCTCACCAACCGGCACGAGGGCGCGATCAGCATGCCCATCGTGATCCGCATCCCCTACGGCGGGCACATCGGCGCGGTCGAGCACCACCAGGAGAGCCCGGAGGCGTACTTCGCGCACACCCCCGGCCTGCGTGTGGTCTCGCCGTCGACGCCCAACGACGCGTACTGGATGATCCAGGAGGCGATCGCCTCGAACGACCCGGTGATCTTCATGGAGCCGAAGAGCCGCTACTGGCAGAAGGGCGAGGTCGAGCTCGATGCCTCCGCCGTGCCGCTGCACTCCTCGCGGGTCGTCCGCACGGGCAGCGACGTGACGCTCGTCGGGCACGGTGCGATGGTCACCACGCTCCTGCAGGCCGCGGCGCTCGCCGAGGCCGAGGGCACGAGCTGCGAGGTCGTCGACGTGCGCTCGCTGTCGCCGGTCGACTACGAGCCCATCCTCGATTCGGTGCGCAAGACCGGACGCATGGTCTACGCGCAGGAGGCCCAGGGCTTCGGCAGCATCGGTGGCGAGATCGCGGCGACCGTGATGGAGCGCGCGTTCTATGCGCTCGAGGCGCCGGTGCTGCGCGTCTCGGGCTACGACACCCCGTTCCCGCCGGCGAAGCTCGAAGGCGCGTACCTCCCTGATGCCGACCGCATCCTCGAGGCCGTCGATCGCTCCCTGGCATACTGACATCCCCGCTCGGCCGAAAGGACTCGTCATGAGCACGCAGAACTTCACCCTCCCCGATGTCGGGGAAGGGCTCACCGAGGCCGAGATCGTGGCCTGGAAGGTCGCCCCCGGCGACACGGTCGCTATCAACGACGTGGTCTGCGAGATCGAGACGGCCAAGTCTCTCGTCGAGCTGCCGTCGCCGCACGCGGGTGTGGTGGGCGAGCTGCTCGTCGCGGAGGGCACGACGGTCGAGGTCGGAACGCCCATCATCACGTTCGTCACTGAACCCGCCGCCGGTGCTCCGGTCGCTGCTGCTCCTGCCGCCCCGGCCGCGGAAGAGGGCGGCGGCTCCGTGCTGGTCGGCTACGGCACGGGAGGCGGGGCCACCTCGCGTCGCAAGCGCCCGGCCGAGCGTCCGGTGCGCTCCTCCGTCGGCGTGATCGCGAAGCCCCCGATCCGCAAGCTCGCCCGCGACCTCGGCGTCGACCTCACCGCGGTCGCCGCGACCGGCGCCGACGGCGAGGTCACGAGAGACGACGTCATGAAGCACGCCTCGCAGGCCAGTGTCTTCCGCAACATCGAGACTCCCGAGTGGGGAACCGTGCGCGAGGAGACCGTGCCCGCACCCCAGCCTGCTCCGGCTGGGCTCGCGCGAGGGCTCACTCCGACCCAGCCTTCGGCTGCCGGCGACGACCGCACCGAGTCGATCCCGGTCAAGGGTGTGCGCAAGGCCACGTCTTCGGCGATGGTGCAGAGCGCGTACTCGGCCCCGCACGTGACCGTGTGGAAGGAGATCGACGCCAGCCGCACGATGGAGCTCGTCAAGCGCCTCAAGGCCTCGCCCGACTACGCCGACATCCGCGTCTCGCCGTTGCTGATCATGGCCCGCGCCGTGATCTGGGCCGCCCGCCGCACGCCCATGGTGAATGCGGCCTGGATCGAGACCGAAGCCGGCGCCGAGATCGCCGTGCGCCACTACGTGAACCTCGGTATCGCCGCCGCGACCCCGCGCGGCCTGCTCGTGCCGAACATCAAGGACGCGCAGGACCTCGGCATGAAGGACCTGGCGCGGGCGCTGAACCGTCTGACGCTCACCGCGCGCGAGGGCAAGACCCCGCCGGTCGATCAGCAGGGCGGCACGATCACCATCACGAACATCGGCGTGTTCGGGATGGATGCCGGAACCCCGATCATCAACCCCGGCGAGGCCGGCATCGTGGCGATGGGCACCATCAGCCAGAAGCCGTGGGTCGTAGACGGCGAGGTGCGTCCTCGTTGGGTGACGACGGTCGCAGGGTCCTTCGACCACCGCGTGATCGACGGCGACGGCATGAGCCGCTTCATCGCCGACGTGGCATCGGTGCTCGAGGAGCCCGCGCTGCTCGTGGACTGACCCCGCGTCAGGCGCTCTGGCGCAGGCGCTCCTCGGCCAACAGCGGCACGGCATGCTCCCTCGCCGCACGGCGAGCGGTGGCGACGGCTCCGCGTGACACGACCTCGGCCCCGAGCGTCGAGGCCAGGATCTCGGGCGCCGGCAGGTGCAGCTCTTCGGGCAGGATGCGTCGGGCCGCGGTCAACACGGGCTCGATGCTCTCGGCGACCGCTCCGCACACGATGACGCGCGTCGGGTCGTACATGCTGCCGAGCACGCCGACGATGCGGGCGACGGTGGCTCCGACGCGGGAGGTGACCAGCGCGGCATCCGCGTCTCCTGACGCGGCGAGGGTCAGCACGAGCCGGGGATCGATGCGATCGGCCTCGACGAGCCGGCCGACCGCGCTGTCTGCGGCGATCTCGCCCTCATCCACCGCCGCGCGCACCTGATCCTGCACCGCGTAGCGGAGGCCGAACGCCGACCCCACACCGACGATGTGGTCGAACACGACGCCCTCGCCGACGCCGCCGTGCGCACCGTGCAGCACGTGGCCGTCGACGACCACGCCGCCGCCGAACCGCTCGCTCGCGAGCAGGGCGACATAGTCGCGGCACCCGATAGCTGCGCCCTCAGCGCCCTCGGCGATGGCGGCGAGCTGTGCGTCGTTCTTGATCTGGACGACCGGAGCCCAGTCGCGCAGGGCCTCGGCGAGGCCCGGGTTGGTGCGCTCCCAGAAGCCGTCGGGGTGGGGCGGGGAGATGCCGTCGCGGTTCACGGGGGCGGCGACGCCGACGCACACTGCGAGCACCTGGTCGCGCGTCACCTCGGCCTCGGCGAGCGCATCGCCCAGGCGCTCGAGGATCGTCGCGCGCCTCTCGGCGGCCGACTGCGACGGCTCGAACTCGACGCGATGATGCACGAGGGTCCGGTCGAGGGGATCGGCGACGGTGACGGCGAGGTGGGTGTCTCCCGCATCCACCCCGATCACGACGCCGAGGTCGGGGGCCAGCACGAAGCGGCGCGAGGGGCGACCTGCGCGGTAGGTGCCGGCCGCGCGGGCGTTCGGGAGCTCGCGCAGCACGTCGGCGCCGACGAGCGTGTCGATCGCATCGATCGCGGTCGAGCGGGTGAGGGAGGTGCCCGCCATCGCCTCGGTCGCGGTGAACTCACCGGCCGTCCAGGCGAAGTCGAGGATGGCGCCGACGCTCGCGCGCCCTGTTCCCAGGTCTGCGGAGACTTCTGTCATGGCACTTGACCTCCCTGTCTTCCAATGAGAGAGTACCCTTCGGCAGAGTAAATTCGCTCACTAGATTTAGTACGCGGATCTACACGACGGAAGGACGACGGTGTCTGAGAGACGAACACACGCGGTGCGAGCGGTGGCCGCGGCCCTGGGGGTCACCCTGGTCGGCACGGCGCTGGCAGGCTGTGCCGCCGGCACGGGAGCGGAGACCATCCGCTTCACGTTCAGCAAGCGCGAGGCGATCGAGTTCATGACCGCCCTCGTCGCCGAGTACAACTCCTCGCAGAGCGATGTGAAGGTCGAGATCGACACCTCGGGCGTCGATGTCGTCTCGGCGAGCTTCGTGCGGGGCAATCCGCCCGACATCATGCTCGCCAACTACAACTACGAGATCGCCCGCTTCGTGCAGCGCTGCGCGCTCACCGACCTCTCCGAGACGGACGCCGCCGCCAGCATCCGCGACGACCTGCAGCCGCTCATGGACCAGTACGGATCCTGCGAGGGTCGCACGAGCGCGCTGCCGTACTCGGTGATGGCCGCATCCGTCATCTACAACAAGGAGATCTTCCAGGCGCAGGGCCTCGAGGTTCCGCAGACCTGGGACGAGCTGCTCGCCGTGTGCGACCAGCTGAAGGCCGCCGGCATCGATCCGTTCTACGGCACGTTCAAGGACGACTGGACCGTGGGGCAGGGGTGGTACGACTACTCCGCCGGCGGATCGGTCGACGTGGTCGACTTCTTCGACGCGCTCGCCGCCGAGGGAGCGGATGTGGGACCCGACTCCGACGTCTCGTTCTCGAAGGACTTCACCGAGCCGATGGACAGGATGCTGCAGCTCGCGAACGACTACACGAACGCGGATGCCCCGAGTCGCGGCTACGGCGACGGCAACCTCGCCTTCGGCAAGGGCGAGGCGGCGATGTACCTGCAGGGCCCGTGGGCCTTCAGCGAGATCGCGAAGACCGCGCCCGACCTGCAGCTGGGCACCTTCCCGCTGCCGATGACGAACGACCCCGCCGACCTCGGCGTGCGCGTCAACATGGACCTCGCCGCGATGATCCCGGAGGGCTCGCACCACAAGGAGGCCGCCCGCGACTTCCTCGAGTTCCTCTACCAGCCGCAGAACATCGAGGAGTACAACGCCTCGCAGCTCGGCTTCACCCCGACGAAGGGCGCTTCTGCCCCCGACGACCCCCGGGTCGAGGGCATGGTCGAGTACTACGACAACGGGCAGATCTATCAGGGCCCCTCGGTGCTCGTGCCCAAGACGCTTCCGATGATGAACTACGCGCAGGCGATGGTGCTCGGCGCCTCGCCGAACTCCATCCTGCGCACGATGGACGCGGACTGGGCCCGCATCGCCTTCCGCGCGCCGATCCCCTCGACGAAGGACACCGCGTCCGCGTCGGGCGACCCATCCGCTTCCGGCGAGACAGAGGAGTCCGCGCCATGAGCACCACCACCCCCACCGCACCCGCCGACAGCACGACCCTCATCGTCACCGGCGGCGACCGAAAGCTCCGCCGGCACACGCGTCGCGTCGAGCCGATCTACTACCTGTTCCTGCTGCCGACGCTCGCGCTCTTCACGCTCGCGATCACGGTGCCGGGTGTCATCGGCATCTTCTTCAGCTTCACCGACTCCATCGGCATCGGCGAGTGGAGCTTCAACGGGCTGACGAACTACATCGCGCTGTTCAGCGATCCGTCGATCCTGCAGAGCTACCTGTTCACCTTCGGGTTCTCCATCGCCACGGTCATCGTCGTGAACGTGGTCGCGTTCCTGCTGGCGGTCGGGCTCACCTCGCGCATCCGGTTCAAGACGGGCCTGCGCACGATCTTCGTCATCCCGATGGTGATCTCGGGCATCATCATCGCCTACGTCTTCAACTTCCTGTTCTCCAACTCGATCCCGGCGGCGGGCGCGGCAGCCGGCATCCCGTGGCTCGAGACGAGCCTGCTCGCCAACCCCGACCTCGCCTGGATCGCGATCGTCGTCGTCACCGCCTGGCAGGCCGTGCCCGGCACGCTGCTGATCTACATCGCCGGCCTCCTGTCGGTACCCGGCGAGGTCTACGAGGCGGCCAGCATCGACGGTGCCAGCAAGACGCAGCAGCTCACCCGCATCACGCTCCCGCTGGTGGCGGGGTACGTGGTGATCAACGTGATCCTCGGATTCAAGGGCTTCCTGAACGCCTACGACATCATCGTCGGCCTCACGAACGGCGGCCCCGGCACCTCGACCCGCAGCGTCGCCATGACGATCATCGCGGGCTTCAACGGCGGCGACTACGCCTACCAGATGGCCAACGCGACCATCTTCTTCATCGTCGCCGTGCTCATCTCCCTCCTCCAGCTGTCGCTGACGCGCGGAAGGAACGCACTCTGATGTCGACGCAGACACTCACCACCATCCCCACCTCGGGCAAGAAGCGCCGCGTGCGCATGGAGCGGGTGAACTGGTCGGGCACGATCATCCTGATCCTGTGCGCCGTCACCGTCCTCCTGCCGCTGTACGTGACCATCTCGATGGCCCTCAAGACCACGGGCCAGGCGGTCGACGGCAACGCCTTCTCGCTCCCGGCTCCGTTCAGCTTCGACGGCTTCGTCGAGGCATGGACCCTGACGAAGTTCCCCGTCGGCGCCGGTATCTCGCTGCTGGTCACCGCCGGCACCGTGATCGCGACGATCGTGCTGGCGGCCTTCGCCTCGTACGCGATCGTGCGCAACTGGGACCGCCGGCTGTTCCGCTACTCGTTCTTCTACCTGCTCGCGGCGATGTTCATCCCGTTCCCCGTCGTGGCGCTGCCGCAGATCCAGCTCACCGGACGCGTCGGTCTCGACAACCCGTTCGGGGTGATCATCCTGGCGACCATGTTCCAGCTGAGCTTCAGCGTGCTGCTGTTCACCGCGTTCCTGAGGTCGATCCCGATCGAGCTGGAGGAGAGCGCCCGTATCGACGGCGCGACGACGTGGCAGACCTTCTGGAAGCTGATCTTCCCCCTGCTCGCCCCCATGAGCGCCACCGTCGGCATCTTCGCGTTCCTGTACGCCTGGAACGACTTCATGATGCCGTCGCTCATCATCGCCGACCCCGCGCTGCAGACGCTGCCCGTGCGGCAGAACCTGTTCCAGAACCAGTTCAGCAACAACTACAACGTCGCGTTCGCCTCGTACCTGATGGCGATGGCGCCCGCGATCGTGGCCTACCTGTTCACCCAGAGATGGGTCATGGAAGGCGTCACGCAGGGCGCCGTCAAGGGCTGACGCTCACCGAAGCCCCCGACCCCCGGAAAGAAAGAAGGAGTTCCCCCCTCATGACCGACGCGCTTCTCGTCGAGACCCGCACCGCCCCAGACGCCGCCTGGTGGCGTCAGGCGGCCGTCTACCAGATCTACCCGCGCAGCTTCGCCGACGCGAACGGTGATGGGATCGGCGACATCCCGGGCATCGTCTCGCGGGCCGATTACCTCCGCGATCTCGGCATCGATGCGGTCTGGCTGAGCCCGTTCTATCCGTCTGCGCTCGCCGACGGCGGATACGACGTCGCCGATTACCGCGACGTCGACCCGCGGTTGGGCACCCTCGCCGACTTCGACGACATGGTCGAGGCGCTGCACTCCCGCGGCATCCGGGTGATCGTCGACATCGTCCCGAACCACTCCTCCGACCAGCACGAATGGTTCCAGGAGGCGCTCGCCGCCGGTCGCGGCTCGGCCGCGCGCGATCGCTACATCTTCCGTGAGGGCACCGGCCCCGACGGCTCCGAGCCGCCGACCGACTGGGACTCGGTGTTCGGCGGCAGCGCGTGGGAGCGGGTCGAAGACGGGCAGTGGTACCTGCACAACTTCGCCGTGGAGCAGCCCGACCTCAACTGGGATCACCCCGAGGTGCGCGCCGACTTCCTGAAGACCCTGCGCTTCTGGTCGGACCGGGGAGTGGACGGATTCCGCATCGACGTCGCCCACATGCTCACGAAGGACCTCAGCGAGCCGCTGCCCTCGCGCGCCGAGCTCGACGCGATGGACCGCACCTCGGGCACGCATCCGATGATCGACCGCGACGACGTGCACGAGATCTACGCCGAGTGGCGTGCGGTGTTCGACGAGTACGACCCTCCGCGCACGGCCGTCGCCGAGGCCTGGGTGGAGACACCGGAGCGCCGCGCGAAGTACGCCTCGGCGGAGGGTCTCGGACAGGCGTTCAACTTCGACCTGCTGGTGGCCGACTACGACGCGGCGCAGTTCCGGAGCATCATCGCCGACAACCTGCAGCAGGCGCAGGCGACCGGATCGTCGACGACCTGGGTGCTGTCGAACCACGACGTCACCCGGCACGCCACCCGCTACGGACTCCCGGCGCTGAACGGCCGCCCGGTCAAGCAGGGCACCGAGTGGGTCAAGGCCGGTGGCCCGGCAGAGGGCCTCGATCGTGACGGCGGGCTCCGCAGGGCGCACGCAGCTACCCTGCTGCTGCTCGGTCTTCCCGGCAGCACCTACCTCTACCAGGGGGAGGAGCTCGGGCTGCACGAGGTGGCGCAGATCACCCCGGAGCAGCGTCAGGACCCCGGCTTCTTCCGCGGTGCCGAGTTCGACGGTCTGGGCCGCGACGGATGCCGCGTACCGCTGCCGTGGACCGCGGAGGGCTCGTCCCTGGGGTTCGGCGCGGGCGGTGCGCACCTCCCGCAGCCGGCATGGTTCGCGCAGTACGCGGTCGACGTCGAGGCGGCCGACCCGTCGTCGACGCTGTCGCTGTACCGGGAGGCTCTGCGCCTGCGGCACCTGCTGCAGACCGACGAGACGCTGGAGTGGATCGATACCGGACGCGCCGACGTGCTGCGCTTCGCCCGGCCGAACGGGTGGCAGGTGGTGTCGAACTTCGGTGCCGAGCCATTCGACCTGGGTGCGGACGCCGCCGACGCGGTGCTCGCAAGCCTTCCGCTCGAGGGTTCCGCGCTTCCCGGTGAGTCCACCGCCTGGATCGCACCGGCCGCCCTGCGCGCCTGAGTTCCGCCCACATCTGCGCCGAGACCCATCGCGCTCGCCGAGACCCATCGCCCCGGTCGTCTGCGGCGATGGGTCTCGGCGCGTGGAGTGGGTCTCGGTGAGATGGGCGAGGGAGAAACGGCGGGGATTTGATAATGGTTCTCATTAGCGTTTAGAGTGAGGGCATGAAGAAGCCCGTCGTCGCCCTCGCCCTCGCATCCGTCGCCGCTCTCACGCTGGCCGGATGTTCCACCCCGGCTACGGGCGAGGGCGACGACGGCACCATCACGGTGGTCGCGAGCACCAACGTCTACGGCGACATCGCCGCGACGATCGGCGGCGACCGCGTCGACGTGCAGTCGATCATCACGTCCGCCTCGCAGGATCCGCACTCCTACGAGGCGAGCGCCCGCGACCGGCTGACCGTGCAGAAGGCCGACCTCGTGATCGAGAACGGCGGCGGCTACGACGCCTTCATCGACACGCTGCTGCAGGATGCGAAGGACCCGCACGTCGTCACGGCCGTCGAGTACTCGCACGACTTCCCCGGCATCGAGGGCCACGACGACGAGGCGCACGCCGACGAAGCGCACAGCGACGAAGCGCACGCCGACGAGGCCGAGCACGACCACGCCGAAGACGAGGCGGGGCACGAGGGCCACGACCACATCGAGGGCTTCAACGAGCACGTCTGGTTCGATCCGCACACCATGATCCACGTCGTCGAGGCCATCGCCGACGAGCTGACCGCGCTCGACCCCGACGGCGCGAAGGAGTTCGCCGCCAATGCGGCCGACCTCACTGCCGACCTCGAGGGCTTCGAGACGGAGCTTGCGACCCTCAAGACGGATGCGCCGGACGTCAACGTCTTCATCACCGAGCCGCTGCCCGGCTACCTCGCCGCCGCCGCCGGCTTCACCGACGTCACGCCCGAAGGATTCGCCGAGTCGGTCGAGGAGGGCACCGATGTCGCACCCGCCGTGCTGCTCGAGGCGCTCGACGTGATCGGCAGCGGTCAGGTCACCGCTCTGCTGACCAACGCGCAGACCGGCGGATCCGAGACGCAGCGCGTCGAGACCGCAGCGAAGGACGCCGGCATCCCCGTCGTCGCCTTCACGGAGCTGCTCGAGGACGGATCGTCGTACTCTGAGTGGATGAGTGACGCGATCCAGAGCCTCGCCGCCGCCGTCACCTCGTGAGCGGCGCCGCACAGCGAGAGAAACCGGTCCTCGCGATCTCCGACGCGTCCCTGCACCGCGGAGATCGCGAACTCTGGTCGGGCCTGGACCTCACGGTCGAGCCGGGCGAGTTCATCGCGGTGCTCGGCCCGTCGGGGTCGGGCAAGACCACGCTGCTTCGCAGCATCCTCGGGCTGCAGCCGCTGTCGTCGGGGACGATCCGCGTCGCGGGGGAACCCGTGCACCGCGGAAACTCCCGCATCGGGTACATCCCACAGCAGCGCTCCCTCGCTCCCGACACCAGCATGCGGGCGCGCGACCTGGTCGCCCTCGGCGTGCAGGGCAGCCGCTTCGGCCTCCCGATCCCGCACCGCGGCGACCGGGCCAAGGTGGACCGTCTGCTCGAAGCGGTCGGAGCCTCGCACTTCGCCGACCGCAGGGTGGGACTCCTCTCGGGAGGAGAGCAGCAGCGCCTCCGGGTCGGACAGGCCCTCGCCGACGAACCCGCCCTGCTGCTGTGCGACGAGCCGCTGTCGAACCTCGACCTCGCGAATCAGGTCGCCGTGACCGACATCATCGATCGTCAGCGCCGCGAACGCGAGGCGGCGGTGCTGTTCGTCACCCACGACATCAATCCGATCCTCGGGCGGGTCGACCGCATCCTGTACATCGCCGGGGGGCGGTTCCTGCTCGGAACCCCCGACGAGGTGCTGCAGACCCGCGTGCTCACCGACCTCTACGGCACCCCGGTGTTCGTGCTGCGCGCGGGGGACCGGCTGGTCGTCGTCGGGGTTCCCGACGCCGAGCCCCACCACGACCACGGCGACCACGAGCACGGAGGAGCGGCATGAGCGTCGCACTGGGCATGGTGCCTCTGGTGGACTGGAGCGACGTCTTCTCCTTCCAGGACTACGGCGAGCTCGTCGCCCTGCTCGCGAACTCGATCATCGCGGGCGCGGTGCTGGGCATCGTCGGCGGACTCATCGGCGTCTTCGTGATGCAGCGCGACCTCGCGTTCGCGGTGCACGGAGTGAGCGAGCTGTCCTTCGCCGGAGCCGCCGCAGCCCTCCTCTTCGGCGGCAGCGTCGTTGCCGGATCCCTCGGCGGAGCCCTCGTCGCCGCCATCCTGATCGGCGTCCTCGGAGCCAAGGCCAGGGACCGCAACTCGATCGTCGGCGTGCTCATGCCGTTCGGCCTCGGCCTCGGCATCCTTTTCCTCTCGCTCTACGACGGCCGCAGCGCCAACCGCTTCAGCCTGCTCACCGGGCAGATCGTCTCGGTCTCCAGCCCCGACCTGGGCTGGCTGATCGGCATCAGCATGGTCGTGCTGATCGGGCTGCTGGTGATGTGGAATCCGCTGCGATTCGATTCACTCGACCCGGAATCGGCCGCCGCCCGCGGGGTGCCGACCCGTGCCGTCAGCCTGCTGTTCATGGTGCTGCTCGGCCTGATCGTCGCCGTCAGCGTGCACATCATCGGGGCGCTCCTGGTGATGGCGCTGCTGGTCACCCCCGCGGCCGCCGCGATGCGCGTCACCGCCGGTCCCATCGCCGTGCCGCTGCTGGCCGCGCTGTTCGGTTTCATCTCGGCGGTCGGCGGGATCCTGCTCGCCCTCGCCGGAACACTGCCGGTGAGCCCCTACATCACCACGCTGTCGTTCACGATCTACGTCGTCTGCTGGATCGTGCAGCGCTCGCGTGCCCGGGTTCGCCGTGTGCGGGTCTGAGATCCGCTCCCAGCCCTCGCCAACCCCCGCGGCCTAGACTCTTCCTATGGCTCAGCGGAACACCTGGCAGCGCGAACGCGTGCGCGAAGCACTCGCCGACGCCCGCGGATTCGTGAGCGCGCAGGGCCTGCACGCCTCGCTGCGCGAAGACAACACCGGTATCGGTCTGGCCACGGTGTACCGTGCGCTGGCGGGGCTCGCCGCTTCGGGCGACGCCGACTCGCTGCAGAGCCCCGAGGGCGAGGCGCTGTACCGCGCCTGCACCACGCAGGGCCACCACCACCACCTCATCTGCCGATCCTGCGGTCTGACCGTCGAGATCGAGGCGAAGGATGTCGAGCAGTGGGCGCACCGCACGGCGGCGCTGCACGGCTTCACCGAGGCCGCCCACGTGGTCGACATCTTCGGTCTGTGCACTCCCTGCGCGAACAAGCGCGACGCCGAGAGGGCCGCGTCCGCGTGAGCTCCTCGGCAGCAACGGCGACCCGTCACGGCCACTCCCATCGCCCGGCACCCTCGCCGCGATCGGCCTGGATCGGCGTCGGCCTCGGCGCCGCGATCATCGCTGCCCTGTTCCTGATCGATGCCTTCCTGCCGACGCTGTTCCCCGCCTCGCTGCCCACCAGGGCGCAGGACGGGCTCACCCTCGCGCTGAGCGTGCTCATCGAGGCCCTGCCGTTCGTGGTCCTCGGCGTGCTGCTGTCGATCGTGGTGCAGGTGTGGCTTCCGGCCGATGTGATCCACCGGTGGCTCCCGAAGCGCGCCTGGGCCCGTCGCGCCGTGCTGTCGCTGCTGGGCATGCTGATCCCGGTGTGCGAGTGCGGCAACGTGCCCTTCGCCCGCGGACTCATGATGCGAGGGCTCGCCCCGGCCGAGGCGATGACGTTCCTCATCGCGGCGCCGATCGTGAACCCGATCGTGATCCTCACCACGCACGCGGCCTTCGGCTGGGACGGCGGCATCCTGGTCGCCCGCCTCGTCGGCGGCTACCTCATCGCCAACCTGATCGGATGGATCTACAGCCGGCACCCCGATCCCGACGGCATGCTCACGCAGCGCTTCGTCGACACCTGTGATCGCGTCACCCACGAACCGGGAACGCCCGTTCGCCGCAGCCTCACGCAGTTCCTCGTCGAGTTGCGTGCCGTGATGCCCGCCCTCGTGATCGGCTCCGCGCTCGCCGGAGCCGTGCAGGTGCTGATCCCGCGGGAGTGGCTGCTGGCGATCGGATCGAACCCGGTGCTGTCGATCGTCGCGATGATGGCACTCGCGATGACCGTGGCCATCTGCTCGAACGTCGATGCGTTCTTCGCGCTGTCGTTCGCCTCCACGTTCTCCTCCGGCGCCATCGTCGCCTTCCTGCTGGTCGGTCCGCTCGTCGACATCAAGATGCTCGCGCTCATGCGCACGACGTTCACCGCTCGCACGCTGGTCGGCATCGTCGGTATCGTCCTGGCTGCGGCCTTCGCGATCGGGATCGGGGTGAACGTCCTTGTCTGAGCAGACGGCAACGCGCGCACGCGCACTCGGCACCCGCTGGCTGGGGGTGGGACTCGCCGCCGTGATCTCGGTGGTCACGCTCGGCCTCGGTCTCACCGGACGCCTCAATCTCTACATCAGCCCCGAGTCGGTGTGGTTCGCCTGCGCCGCCGCCGTCGTCACCCTGGCCGGAGCGATCTGGTCGTGCACTCTGCCGCTCGGCGAGGAGGGCGACCACGGCCACGACCACGGGCCTGCCGCCGCTGTTGTGGACGACACGGAGGGGCGCGAGGTCCCGGCTTCCTCCCGCCGCACGCTCGGTGCCGTCGCGGCCGTCACCGGTGGCGTCATCGCCTCGGGCGTCGTCGTCGCCGGTCTCATCCTGCCGCCGGCCTCGCTGTCGGTCGAGCTCGCCATGTCGCGCGCGGGGGAGCAGAGCGCGTTGTTCGTCGGCGCTGACACGGTAGCGCTCGGCGTGGCCGACACCTCGACCTTCGGCGTCGGCGACTGGGCCAGCGTCTTCTCGGCGGCGACCAACACGGCCGCCTACGACGGTGCAGCGGTCACGCTCAGAGGTTTCGTGACGCCCGGCGAATCGGGTGACGGTGTGAATCTGACTCGTCTGGTCATCACCCACTGCGTCATCGACGCCCAGACCGCCGTCCTGCCGGTGGATGTGAAGGCCGACGAGTACGCGACCGGCCAATGGGTCGAGATCACCGGAACCGTGCGAGCGGATGCCGACGGCAAGCTGCGCATCGAACCGACCGATGTCGTCGCGATCGACGAGCCGGGAGACCCGTATGAGTACTGACGACGAGCGCCCAGAGGTGCCCGCCGTCCCGCGCACCCGTGCGGAGATGCGTGCAGCGCGAGAAGCCGCCGAGGCGGCGGAGGCCGAGCGGATCGACCGCGCGGTCGCATCCGCCGACCACGTCGCCCCTCCCGTCGACCAGGGCACACAGCCCGCCGCGCAGCCCGCTGCACAGCCCGCCGCCGGTGCAGAGGATGCCGCAGCTCGTGAGGCTGCCGCTCGTGAGGCTGCCGCCCGCGAGGCCGCAGCTCGTGAGGCCGCCGTGCGTGAGGCGGGTGACCGCGAGGTCGCCGAGCAGGAGGCCGCC
The DNA here is from genome assembly GCF_049896645.1 of Microbacterium sp. DWRC1-3. Classification (NCBI taxonomy): domain Bacteria; kingdom Bacillati; phylum Actinomycetota; class Actinomycetes; order Micrococcales; family Microbacteriaceae; genus Microbacterium; species Microbacterium sp. DWRC1-3. The sequence goes on along the minus strand of NZ_JAFCUS010000001.1, from coordinate 2,159,377 downwards.
GCCCGCAAGATGGCCGCCTTCGAGGCCGCGGCGCGCGAGGATGCCGAGGCAACCGCGCTTCCGCCCGTCCCGCTCGCGACGGAGCCGGTGTTCGTCGGTGCCGCCCCGATCTCTGCCGACCCGATCTCTGCCGACCCGATCTCTGCCGCTGAGGCCGAGGCCGCCGAGGAATTCCCTGCGCCGCCGGCGCCTCGCGCCCCTGTGGGCCGGGAGGCCCCGCACACGCCCGTGAGTCGTCGCCGGTTCGCGCTCACGCTCGTCGCGGTTCTCGGTGTGCTCGTCGTCGTCGGAACCGGCTTGGGCATCGCCAGTCTTCTGCAGGGTCCGCGCATCAGCGACGTGCAGGTGAACGCCGCGCAGGCGATCGAGTCGTCCGGAAGCCGTGTCATCCTGACCGCCAACCAAGCCCTCGCCGACATCGACCCCGCGCAGGTGACGGTCGAACCGGCCGTGCCGTTCACGGTCGACGCCTCCGGTCGCGGCGTCGGCGTGCGATTCACCGTCCCGCTCGACGACTCGACCGAGTACACGATCCGTGTGGCCGATGCCGTGGGCGCCGGCGGCGGGCCGAAGACGACGCTGACCACGAGCTTCACGACGCCGCCTTCGAACATCTTCCTGCTGCGCCGCGACGTCGAGGGCAAGGACAAGATCTTCCTCACCGACCTCAGCGGCGAGAAGGCCGTCCCGGTCTTCGAGCACGACAAGATCAACGACTTCCGCGCGACCTCCACGAAGCTCGTCGTGGCGGTGGAGGAGGACGAGGGGTCCCGGCTGCTCGTGATGGACCGCGACGGCAAGAACCCGCGCGAGCTGAAGCTCCCCGGCGACGGCTATGTGGGTGCGATCCAGGTCTCCGAGCGAGGCGGCCTCGTCGGCTACAGCTACTCCGACAAAGAGCTCAGCGACACCGAAGGCCGTGCCAGCGTGCTCGTGACCCAGTCGCTGACCGGCGACGGCGACCCGCAGATCATCGAGGTCGCCGGAGCCGAGGCGAGCGTGTTCGTCTGGCAGTTCGTGCCCGACAGCGCGGCGGTGCTGTTCATCGACTTCGACGGTGCGCTGTCGCTCGTCGACCGTTCGACCGACGCCGGCGTGCAGGCGCTCGGCCTCGCCGCCACCATCCAGGGGATCTCCCGCGGTACCTACACCGCGATCGTCGAGAGGCTCGACGGTGCGGTGGTCGAGCTCAACCTGGCGGATGGCTCTGAGCAGCCGCTCGCGGCATCCGATCCCGACTACGGGATCGCGAGCTCGATCACGCCGTTCCCCGGGGGCACGCTGCGCCACGTCGTCGCCCGCGACGACGAGGGACTCCCGATCGGACAGGTGGTCGTGCGTGTCGACGACGACGGGGCGGCGACCCCGCTGGTGGAGGTCGGTTCGACCGACTCGATCCTGCAGGCGTGCGCATCGCCGAGCGGCCAGTATGCCGCCGTGGTGGTCGCACCCGACCTGGCGAACAACGCCTACGACGGGATGCTGCTGCCGCTGCCGGAGAACGTCGAGACGCACCTGATCGACATGGCCTCCGGCAAGGAGATCGTCGCCCTCACCGGCTTCGACGCCTCGTGGTGCCAGACGGCCCCGCGATTCTGAGATGCCCGGCGATCCCGATGTCGCCCGCGGCAACGACCGGCCGCAGGAGGCGCTGCGCCGTGCCGTCCGCGCCGACCTGAGCGACTCCGCGGTCGACGTCGCGCCGCGCCTGCTGGGGGGAGAGCTGCGCACGTTCGTCGCGCCCTCGGCCGATGCCGTCGCGCTCGAGGTGCGGCTGCGCATCACCGAGGTCGAGGCCTATCACGGGCAGGGCACGGGCGGGATCCCGGACCCTGGCTCCCACGCCCGCATGGGCCGCACGGCGCGCAACTCCACCATGTGGGGCGAGCCGGGGCATCTGTACGTGTACCTCAGCCACGGCATCCACTCGTGCGTGAACGTCGTGTGCGGGCCCGAGGGGCAGGGTGACGGCGTGCTGCTCCGGGCCGGCGAGGTCGTGGCCGGCGCTGAGGCCGCGGCCACCCGTCGCGGTGCCGCCCTTCCGCTTCGGCGCACGACGTCGCGCGACCTCGCACGGGGGCCGGGTCGCCTCGGGCAGGCCGTGGGGCTGCGTCATCCGCTGCACGACGGGATCGATGCCATCACGGGCGAGGAGCAGCACGGAATGCGAGCCGAGCTGTGGCTGGGCCCGCAGCGGGACGACGTGGTGAGCGGCCCGCGCGTCGGCGTCGCCGGCGTGGCCGGAACCGCGGCCTTCCCCTGGCGCTTCTGGATCGATGAGGACCCGACCGTGTCTCCGTTCCGGTGGGGGAGAGGTGCTCAGGCGGAGTCTCTCCACACGACCGGGGTGGGCAGGATGATGCCGGCGCGCGGGCGCTGATCGTCGCGCAGCTGCGCGAGCACGGCGGCCGCTGCGGCTGCACCGAGTCCTTCCGCCGGCTGGTCGACGGTCGACAGCGGCGGGGTGGTCCTGGTCGCCCAGGAGCTGTTGTCGAATCCCACGACGCCCACGTCCTCGGGAACGCGGCGGCCGGCTTGGCGCAGTGCCAGCATCGCTCCGGCGGCGACCGCGTCGGAGGCGCCGAACACCCCGTCGATGTCGGGGGCACGCGCGAGCAGCCGCGTCATCGCCGCAGCTCCCTCGGCGTACGAGTACAGCGGCGCCTCCTCGACCAGGTCCGGGTCGAAGTCGGGGCCCAGTGCGTCGGTGAACCCCGCGAGGCGATCGGTGCCCGAGTCGCGGTCGAGCGCCGCGGCGATCATGCCGACGCGCCTACGTCCTGTCGCCATCAGGCGTGAGGTCACGGCGTTCGCGGCCCCGCGGTTGTCGACGCCGACCCAGGCCGCATCCACATCAGGGGGATGGCCCACGTAGGCGACGGGAAGGTCGAGTCGCATGACCGCGTTCGTGATCGGATCCTGCGCGCGGGCCGAGACGATCACTGCACCGTCCACGAAGCCGCCGTTGAGGTAGCGGGCGACGCGTTCCGTGTCGCGCACCGAGTCCACCACGAGGCACACCATCTGGTAGTCCGCCTGGGACAGCGTCTCGTTGGTACCGAGCATGATGGCGCCGATGTTCGGGTCTTCCAGGAACAGCGCGTGCGGTTCGTGCACGATGAACGCGATGGCCTGGGTGCGCTGGCGCACCAGGTTCTGCGCCGCCGTGTTGGGAACGTATCCGACCTCGCGGATCGCCTCTTCGATCGCCGCCCGAGCGGTGTCGGACACATAGCCGCCGTTGATCACGCGGCTCACGGTTCCCCTCGACACCCCGGCCACCCGTGCCACGTCGTGCACGGTGCTGCGGCGGCGGGCGGAAGTGGTCATGATCGACAGCCTAGCGACCCGGACTTGACGACCTCCACGGCGACATGCAACCATGTGTGCACGTTCACAGAAATCCCGATCAGTATTTTCATGACTGACTCTGTGCACGTGCACACATCTTCGCAAAGGAGCGTCTCCGTATGGCCGCCGCAGTGTCCGACCGCATCGCCGCCCTCTCCGCAGGGCGCGGCCTCGTCTTCGGATGCGACTACAACCCCGAGCAGTGGGATCGCAGCGTGTGGCCCGAGGATGTGCGCCTCATGAAGCAGGCGGGTGTCGGCCTCGTCGCGATCAACATCTTCGGCTGGTCGTTGATCAACCCGGCCCCGGACGTCTGGGACTTCAGCGCCCTGGACGAGATCATCGGTCTTCTGCACGCGAGCGGGATCCGCATCAACCTCGGCACGGGAACCGCCTCGCCCGCCCCGTGGGTCACCGCCCGCCATCCCGAGATGCTCCCGGTGGGCGCGGACGGCACCGTGTTCCAGCAGGGCGGTCGTCAGGGGTACTGCCCGAGCTCTCCGCTCTTTCGCGCCTATGCCGCCGACGTCGTGACGCACGTGGTCGAGCGCTACGGCGATCACCCCGCGGTGTCGCTGTGGCACGTGTCGAACGAACTCGGCTGTCACAACGCCCTCTGCTACTGCGACGTCAGCGCCGAGGCGTTCCGCGTCTGGCTGCGTGAGCGCTTTGACGACATCGACGCGCTGAACCGCGCGTGGGGGACGACGTTCTGGAGCCAGCGGTACAGCGACTTCGAGGATGTGCGTCCGCCCGCCCAGGCCCTGTCGCTGCGCAACCCCGGGCAGATGCTCGACTTCCAGCGGTTCAGCTCCGACGAGCAGCTCGCGCTGTACCGCGCGGAGGCCGCGATCCTGCGGGAGCGGAGCAGCATTCCGGTTACGACGAACTTCATGGTCACTGCGCACATCCGCAACCTCGACTACTGGACCTGGGCGGGCGAGATGGATCTGATCGCCAACGACCACTATCTCGATCGCCGTCTCGACGATGCCCGCGGGGAGCTCTCGTTCGCCGCCGACCTCACGCGCGGCCTCGCGCAGGGCGAGCCCTGGCTGCTGATGGAGACCTCGACGGGCGCGGTGAACTGGCAGCCGTACAACCTCGCCAAGGCGCCGGGGGAGATGCGGCGCAACATCGCCTCCCACCTCGCCCGCGGCGCCGACGGGATCTGCTTCTTCCAGTGGCGGGCGTCGACGCAGGGCGCGGAGAAATTCCACACCGCTCTCGTCCCCCACGCCGGCGAGGACTCCGACCAGTGGCGCGAGGTGGTCGAACTGGGCGCGCTGGTCGATCGCCTCGGCGAGGTCGCCGGCACCAGGGTCGCGGCGGATACCGCGCTGTTCTTCTCGTGGGAGAGCTGGTGGGCGGCCGAGAACGAAGGGCGTCCGAGCGAGGCGCTGACCTACCTCGGGCAGGTGCATGCCGCTCACGCGGCCCTGTCGGACGCGGGTCTGACCACCGACGTCGTGCGCCCTGGCGCCGACCTCGACGGCTACCGCCTGCTCATCGTGCCGGCCCTGCACCTCATCAGCGATGCGGATGCCGCGGCCATCGCACGCGCGGTCGAGGGCGGTGCCGTCGCGCTCATCACCTTCTTCAGCGGCATCGTCGACGAAGAGGATCGCGTGCGCACCGGCGGTTATCCGGGGGCGTTCCGCGATCTGCTGGGCATCCGCTCCGAGGAGTTCGCTCCGCTGCGCCCTGGCGAGGTCGTCACCCTCACCGACGGCACGACGGGCACCGTCTGGAGCGAGCGGCTCGCGGCGACCGACGCCGAGGTCATCGCATCGTTCGTCGACGGCCCCGCTGCCGGGGGTCCGGCGATCACGCGGCGGACGGCCGGCGACGGCGCGGCCTGGTTCCTCTCCACCCAGCTCTCGCGAGCGGATTACGCCGGGCTGATGACGCGGATCGCCGCCGGCGCCGGGGTCGCACGGACGCCGGGCGCGGGGCCGGACGTCGAGATCGTCCGACGTGTCGGGGACACCGGCAGCTTCCTGTTCGTCGTCAACCACGGGGCGACCGACGCCGAGGTCACGGCGTCCGGTCATGAGTTCGTCACGGACGCCCCCGCCACCGGCATCGTGCCGGCTGGGGCCGTCCGCATCATCAAGGAGGATGTATGACCACCACGCTCACCGCCTCGGCGGTCTCTGCGCCCACCGCGGCGCGAGCCCGTCGGCGCGTCCCGCACAAGGGAGCCATCGCCTTCCTGATCGTGCCGTTCGGCGTTCTGTTCGCGCTCTTCTATGTCGTGCCGATCGCCTACGCGTTCTGGCAGTCCCTACTCGTCGTCGAGCGCGACGGCACCTTCGGCAAGGCCGAGCAGGTGTTCGGCGGCCTCACCCAGTACGTGCTCGTCTTCCAGAACGAGGCCTTCTGGAGCTCGATGGGGCGCATGCTGCTGTTCGGCGTCGTGCAGGTGCCCGTCATGCTGGGCCTCGCCCTGCTGTTCGCCCTGCTGCTGGACTCGCCTCTCGTGCGCGGGAAGCGCTTCTTCCGTCTGGCGTTCTTCGTGCCCTACGCGGTGCCGGGCGTGATCGCCGCGATCATGTGGGGCTCGCTCTTCTCGCCCAACCTCTCGCCCTTCACCGCGATCACCAAGAACATCGACTTCCTCGGCGCCGACCTGGTGCTGTGGTCGATCGCGAACGTCGTGACCTGGGTCTACGTCGGATACAACATGCTGATCATCTACTCGGCACTGCTGTCGATCCCGCAGGAGCTGTACGAAGCGGCTCGCCTCGACGGCGCAGGCCAATGGCGGATCGCCTGGTCGATCAAGATCCCGCTGGTGCGGCCCGCGATCGTGATGACCGCGATCTTCTCGATCATCGGCACGTTGCAGCTGCTCGCCGAGCCCCAGGTGTTCCGGTCGTTCAGCTCGGCCGTGACCAGCACCTTCACCCCGAACATGACCGTGTACGCCACCGCATCCATCCCGAACACCAACCTGGCCGCCGCCTTCTCGGTCGTGCTCGCCGTGACGACGTTCGTGCTGTCGTTCGGGTTCATGAAGTACATGCAGCGCAAGGAGCAGAACGCATGACCACCGCGTCGATCGTCGCGCCCGGCCGGCGCCGCAGCACCGCTCGGGAATCGGGCATCTCCCGCACGGGCGCCATGCTGATCATGGCCGTGTTCACGGTCTACTTCCTGCTGCCGCTGTGGTGGCTGCTCGTCGCCTCCAGCAAGGAGACCGGCGACATCCTCACCACCGCGCCGTTGTGGTTCGCCGACTTCCACCTCTTCGACAACATCGCGGAGCTGTTCACCTACCGGGACGGCGTGTACCTGCGCTGGCTGGGCAACTCGATGCTCTACGCCGCTCTCGGCGGGGCCATCGCCACGCTCCTGGCCGCCATGGCCGGGTACGCCCTCGCCAAGTACCGCTTCCCCGGCCGCGACGTGCTGTTCGACATCGTGCTGGGAGGTGTGCTCGTCCCCGCGACGGCTCTCGCGCTGCCGCTGTTCCTGATCTTCAGCCAAGCGCAGCTGACCAACACGTTCTGGTCGGTCTTCCTCCCCTCGATCGTGAGCCCGTTCGGCGTGTACCTCGCGCGCATCTTCGCCGCCTCCTCGGTGCCGGACGAACTGCTCGAGGCGAGCCGACTCGACGGGGCGGGGGAGATCCGCACCTTCTTCACCGTCAGCATCCGTCTGATGACCCCGGCACTGGTGACGATGTTCCTCTTCCAGTTCGTGGCCATCTGGAACAACTTCTTCCTGCCGATGATCATGCTGCGCAGCGAAGACCTCTTCCCCGTCGTGTTCGGTCTCTACAACTGGAACAACCAGCTGAACCAGCTCCCCGAACTCCGCGGTCTCGTCCTGATCGGCGCCCTGCTGTCGGTCATCCCGCTGATCGTGACATTCCTCCTGCTCCAGCGCTTCTGGCGCAACGGACTGGGCGCCGGCGCCCTGAAGTGAGCAGGTCGTCACGCGGACCTCCCGCGTGACGCACCACCCCTGCACCACCCCATCGCATCCACGAAAGGATCGAAATGCAGCATTCGAAGAAGAAGGCAGCGGCCGTCATCGCCATCTCGGCGTTCGCGCTCGCAGGCTGCTCCGCCGGCGGCGGAGACAGCACCGGAGGCGGCGACGCCGCAGCTTCCTGCACCCCGGCCGACGGTGACGTCACCCTCGAGTTCACCTCCTGGATCCCCGGCATCGAAGACGTCGTGAAGATCTGGAACGATGCCAACCCCGAGATCCAGGTCGACGTGCAGACCGGCCCCAACGGCAACGGCGGCACGTACCAGAACTTCTTCAACCAGATCAAGGCGGGCGACGCGCCCGACCTCGGGCAGATCGAGTACGACGCCCTGCCGAACTTCCTTGTGCAGGACGGCCTCGAAGACCTCAGCGCCTGCGAAGACGTCGTCGCCGCCGAGGACCAGTTCGTCGACTGGGCCTGGGGACAGGTGACCCTCGGCACCGACGGTGTGTACGGCGTTCCGCAGGACACCGGACCCATGGCGCTGTTCTACCGTGCCGACCTGTTCGAGCAGAACGGCATCGCGATCCCCACCACCTGGGACGAGTACCGTGAGGCGGCCGTGAAGATCCGCGACCTGGGCGGCTACATCACCAACTTCTCGCAGTCGGACATCAACCAGTTCGCCGGATTCGCGTGGCAGGACGGCGCCCAGTGGTTCTCGAGCGACGACGAGGGCTGGACGGTCACGCTCGCCGACGACGCCACGACCACCGTGGCCGACTTCTGGCAGAGCATGCTCGACGACGACCTCGTCGCGACGGTGCCCGCCTGGACCGACGAGTGGAACAACGCCTACAACTCGGGCGAGGTCTGGACCTGGAACTCCGCGGTCTGGGGTGCCAACTCGATCTCCAGCGGCGCCCCCGACACCGCAGGCTCGTGGGCCGTCGCTCCGCTCCCGCAGTGGAAGGCCGGCGGATCCGCGGCCGGAAACTGGGGTGGTTCCTCGACCGCCGTGCTCAAGGGCAGCGAACACCTCTACGAGGCGACCAAGTTCGCGCTGTGGCTCAACACGTCGGATGAGGCGCTGACCGCGCTCGCCGAGGCGGCCAACCTCTATCCCGCCACGACGGCGGGACTCGCACTGCCGGTGTTCAGCGAGGGCGTGGAGTTCTACGGCGGGCAGAAGATCTACGACGTCTTCGCCGATGCCGCCACCCAGGTCTCTCCCGACTTCGCGTGGGGTCCGACCATGACCCAGACCTACGCCGACGTCTCGGACGGCTTCAAGGCCGCGGTCTCGGGCAGCGGAACCCTGCTCGACGCGATCGAGAAGGGCCAGACGGCGACCGTCGACGCGCTCAAGGCGGCGTCGATCCCCGTCACGGAGTAACGCCTTTCGGAGGCCCGCCCGTATGCTCACGGGCGGGCCTCCCTTTTCGTCTGGAGCGGCAATGAGCGAACTCGTCCATCTGACCTCCGGCGGCGTCAGCGTCGTCATCGACACGACCGGAGCGCGGCTGCTGCACTGGGGTGCGGCGCTCGACCCCGTCGACCTCGAGGCGCTCGCCGCGTCGTCGACCGGCGCCGTGACCTTCAGCTCGTTCGACGCTCCTCGGGCCTTCCCCCTGCTCGCCGTCGAGGCGGACGGCTGGTCGGGCGCACCGGCACTCGCCTGGCACCGGGCGGGGCTGCACAGCGCCCCGCTGCTGCGACCGACCGAGTGGGAGGCCTCGGCGACATCGCTGCGGGCGGAGTTCGCAGATGCCGAGGCCGAGGCCACCGTCATGCTCGACCTCGCGCTGGACGTCGATGGCGTGCTCACCGCGCAGCTGTCGGTCACGAGCACAGCCGCCGATGACGCCCAGCCGCTGGACCTGCTGGCCACGCGCATCCTGCTGCCGATCCCCGCGCACGCGACGGAGGTGCTCGACCACACCGGGCGTTGGACGGGCGAGCGGCACCCGCAGCGCGGCGCCCTGCGTCACGGTGCGCATCTGCGTCAGGTGCGCCGCGGTCGTGGTGGCCACGACGCCCCCTATCTGACCGCGGTCGGCACCGACGGATTCGGCTTCCGCCGTGGCGAGCTGTGGACGGCGCACGTCGCGTGGAGCGGCGACGTCGAGGTCGGCGTCGATCGGCTTTCCGAGGGCGCCGGAGTGCACGGTGCGGTGCTCGGCGGGGGAGAGCTGCTGCTGCCGGGCGAGATCCGACTGGGGGCGGGAGAGACCTACGTCTCGCCGCGGGTGCACCTCACCTACGGGGAGAGCGGTCTGGATTCCGTCGCCGCACGGCTTCACCGGATGGTGCGCTCGTTCTCCGCGCACCCCACGACGCCGCGGCCACTGGTGCTCAACACGTGGGAGGCGGTCTACTTCGACCACGACCCGACGCGTCTGCTCGCGCTCGCCGAAGCCGCGGCTTCGGTCGGTGTCGAGCGCTTCGTCCTGGACGACGGCTGGTTCCGCGGACGCCCCGACGACAGGTCGGGGCTCGGGGACTGGTACATCGACGACGTCAAGTGGCCGGAGGGTCTGCGCCCTCTCGCCGATCACGTGCACGGCCTCGGGATGCAGTTCGGCCTGTGGTTCGAGCCCGAGATGGTGAACCCGGTGTCCGACCTCGCCACGCAGCATCCGGAGTGGGTGCTGCAGGCATCGCCCGATTCGCCCACCTGGCGGCACCAGAAGGTGCTCGACCTCGCCAACCCCGCCGCCGCCGCTCACCTGCTCGAGCGCATCGACGGATTGGTCTCGGAGATCGGGGTCGACTTCATCAAGTGGGACCACAACCGCGACCTGCACGCCGCCGTCTCCCCGCACACCGGGCGCGCGTCCGTGCACGCGCAGACGGCCGCGTTCTACGCCCTGCTCGACGCGCTGCGCGAGAGGCATCCCTCCCTGGAGATCGAGTCCTGCGCGAGCGGCGGCGCCCGTGTCGACCTCGGGGTCCTGCGGCGCACACAGCGCGTGTGGGCCTCGGATTCGAACGACCCTGTGGAGCGTCAGCGCATCCAGCGGTGGACCGGCACCCTCATCCCTCCCGAACTCGTGGGTTCGCACGTCGGGCCGCCGATCGCCGAGACGACCCATCGGGCGGCGTCGCTGCCCTTCCGCATGACGACGGCGCTGTTCGGTCACGCCGGCATCGAGTGGGACATCACCCGCGCCGACGAGGGCGAGCGCGAGGTGCTGAGGCGCTGGGCGGCGCTCTACCGCGAGCTGCGCCCGCTGCTGCACTCGGGGATCACGGTGCGCGCCGATGAGGTCGATGACCAGACGCTGCTGCACGGCGTGGTCGCCGCCGACGGCTCGCGCGCCGTCTACGCCTGGGTGCGCCTGGGCACATCCGTCGACGGCTTCACCCCGCGCACGCGGATCCCCGGCCTGCCGGCGGCGCAGCGCTATCGCCTGCGGATGCGGGAGGACCTCGGGAGGGTCGCGCGGCATCAGGTCGCCGACCCCGCGTGGACCGACGCCGGGGTGGAGGCATCCGGTGCCTTCTTCGAGACCGTCGGTGTGCCGCTGCCGCTGCTGGCTCCGGGGGCGGCTCTGCTGATCGAGGCCGTTCGAGCCTGAATCGCCGCCGTGCTAAACTGACTCTTTGTCTGCGCACACTCCTGTGCGCAGTTCGCGTGCTTCCCCTTCTGCGGCCGAGAGATCGGCGAGGCGGGGTCGCGTGCAGACAAGGGATCTTGGGTGAGGCCGTCCGGCCTCACGGTATAGAAGGAGTCACCACCATGGCAGCAGTGTGCCAGGTGACCGGAGCTGTTCCCGGCTTCGGTCACAACGTCTCGCACTCGCACCGCCGGACGAAGCGCCGCTTCGACCCGAACGTGCAGAAGAAGACTTATTTCGTTCCGTCGCTCGGTCGTAAGATCACGCTCAACGTGTCCGCCAAGGGCATCAAGGTGATCGACGTCCGTGGCATCGAGAACGTCGTCAAGGACCTCCAGGCGAAGGGTGTGAAGCTCTAATGGCCAAGAAGGCTCAGGACGTACGTCCGATCATCAAGCTGCGTTCGACGGCAGGTACGGGTTACACGTACGTGACGAAGAAGAACCGCCGCAACACCCCCGACCGCCTCGTGCTCAAGAAGTACGACCCGGTCATCCGTCAGCACGTCGAATTCCGAGAGGAGCGTTGATCAATGGCTAAGAAGAGCAAGATCGCTCGCAACGAGCAGCGCAAGGTCATCGTCGAGCGTTACGCCGAGCGTCGCGCCGAGCTGAAGAAGACCCTGGTCGACCCGAACGCCACCGACGAGGCCCGCGAGGCCGCACGCGTCGGCCTGCAGAAGCTGCCGCGCAACGCGTCGCCGGCTCGCGTGCGTTCGCGCGACGTCATCGACGGCCGCCCCCGCGGTGTCCTCACGAAGTTCGGCATCTCGCGTGTCCGCTTCCGTGACATGGCACACCGTGGCGAGCTGCCCGGCGTGACCAAGTCGAGCTGGTAAGTCTCAGCAGACAGTCGAAAGGGGCGAGGATCTTCGGATCCTCGCCCCTTTCGCGTATCCGGGGGATGCGCAGCGCGCCGCGATACCGATACCCTCACTGTGAACCGGGGGGTGGAGAGGACTCATGAACGACTGCATCCCCGCCTCCGGCCTTCTCGCCGAGTCCGGTGCCGACCCGCTGACGCTCTCGGGTCTTCTCGTCCTGGCCGTGCTGCTCATCGCCGGCGGCCTCGTGCTGACGGTCCGCGTCGGTGGGCGCGGGCGCCGCGGCCGTCTCGCCGGAGGAGCGCTGCTGCTCGCCCTCGCGGTGGCCGGCGGGGGCCTGATCGCCGCGCCCTCTTCGGCGACCGCGGCCGAGTCGTGCCCCGCGGTCCAGCCGCAGCCGCAGCCGCAGCCGGACCCGCAGCCCCAGCCGGGCGTCGATACGCGTCTCGACGTGTTCGGTGCGAGCGCCCAGGAGTGGGCGGGAACGCACGACCGTGTTCCGGAGACGGTGGCCCTGTACAACCCCGAACAGGAGCGCGGCACCGACACGATCCCGCTCGAGACGGCTCTCGCGCAGTGCGACACCGACTACGTGCCTGGTCCTGTGCCGATGTGGCTGATCCTCGTCGACGCCGAGACCCGCGCCATCGCGTGGCGCACTCCGATCCGCAGCGCCGAGGCCGAGCCGCAGCAGTTCGTCGGCATCCCTCTCGGGACGTTCGACGTGTACCTGATCCCGGATGACCGCGCGGTCGGCGACGTGCTGCCCGAGGATGCGAACATCGGCGTGAACTCGGCCCGCAGCTGGCAGCTGACGAACTGCGACGTCGAGTGGGAGGACACGATCCTCACGGAGGGGGCGTTCACCACGGGCATCATCGGCTGGGTCTCGGCCTCGGTCGGCGAAGGCATCAGGGCGGAGGTCACCGCCGCGAATCCGGTGCTCGAGGTGCGTCTGCTCAGCAACCTGCCCTGACCTCCGGCACCGCCGCGGGCATCCGCGACCGCGCCGATCCGGCTTCCGGGGCGCGGATCCGCCCCTCGAATCTGTGACTGGAGTGACAAAAGTGACGCGACACGCCCAGTAATTGCCCAAAACCCGCGAAATGACGCGGAAATGAGGGTGGTGGTTGGTACATTCAAGGCGGTCGCTAGACCAGGAGCATCCGCTCCGACACCCACAACGATGCGACGGGAACTCGTCGCTGGAGGATGACATGGCTGACAAGTCCATCACCAAGACCGAGCTCGTCGCGAGCATCGCAAGCGCCACGGGCCAGAGCCAGGCCACCGTCTCCGGTGTCCTCGACTCGCTGTTCGCCACGGTCTCCGACGCCGTTGCCAAGGGCAGCAAGGTCTCCATCCCGGGCTGGATCTCCTTCGAGCAGGTCGACACCGCTGCTCGCACGGGCCGCAACCCGCAGACCGGCGCCGAGATCAAGATCCCGGCCGGCAAGCGCGTCAAGGTGACCGCTGGCTCCAAGCTCAAGGCTGCCGTCAAGTAATTCGACCGCACCTCTTCGCAGGCCGCTCCCGTTCCGACGGGGGCGGCCTGCGTGCTTTCTCACCGTCGGGCGCGCCTAGGCTGGAGGGGTGAGTTCCCGCAGCGAGTCGACGAGTCGGATTTCGGCGTATCGAGTCGCCGGCGTCATCATCCTCCTCATCGCCGCCCTGGCGGCGCTGGTGCTGGCGCTCCTCGTCGGCGGAGGCGCCAAGCCGCCGCTGCTGCAGGACCCCGGCCCCTTCGTGCTCTGGGGTACGCCGATCGCGAAGCTCGTCATGAACGTCTCGGGCGCGGTCATGCTCGGCGCGCTCGTGCTCGCGCTGTTCGGCCTGCGCGCGGGGGAGCGATCGTTCGACGCCGCTCTGAACATCGCATCGGTCGGTGCGGCCGTGTTCACGGTCTCGGCCGGCCTCGCGGGGTTCCTCGCCTTCATGGCCGCGTTCAACCCCAAGCTCAGCATCGAGCGCGAGTTCGGCACGCAGCTCGGGCGCTTCCTGCTGGAGCTGCCGCTGGGGCAGTCCTGGCTCATCACCACCATCTTCGGCGCGATCATCACGGTGCTCGCGTTCGCGTGGCGTTCGTGGACGCCCACCCTCATCACGGCGCTGCTCGCCGCGGTCTCCTTCCTCCCGCTCGCGACGCAGGGGCATGCCGGCGACCTCGCCGGGCACAACATGGCGGTCAACTCGATCCTGCTGCACACCATCGGCGCCGCCGTCTGGCTCGGTGGGCTCCTGCTGCTGGTGCTGCTGCGCGGGCGCGCCGACATCGACACCCCGCGGCTCGTCGCACGCTACTCGTCCCTCGCGATCGCCGCCTTCGCCGTGGTCGCGTTCTCCGGGGTCACCCGGTCGATCGTGGCCGTCGGAGGCTGGGACGCGCTGTGGGCGACGCCCTACGGCTGGATCGTGCTCGCCAAGGTCGTGCTGCTGGGAGGCATGGGACTGCTGGGCGCCTGGTATCGCGCACGTCTGATCCCCCGGCTCGCAGGTCAGCGGGCGGCGGGCTGGTTCTGGCTCCTCGTGCTGTGCGAGGTCGCGCTGATGGGTCTCGCCTCCGGAGCGGCCGCCGCGCTCGCGCGCACGCCTCCGCCCACCGGCGAGGTCGCCGCCTTCGCCCAGACGCCCGCGCAGATCCTCACCGGCGCGACGCTGCCTCCGGAGCTGACGCTCGAGCGCTGGTTCACGGCCTGGGACTTCGACGTGCTCTGGCTCGTCGCCGCAGGCTTCGGCCTCTTCCTGTACCTCGCCGGTGTGCGCCGCCTGCGCCTGCGCGGCGACCGCTGGCCGATCCACCGCACCGTGTTCTGGGTGCTCGGCATGCTGATGCTCGTCTGGGTGACGAGCGGCCCGCTCAACGCGTACCAGGAGTACCTGTTCAGCATCCACATGATGGGCCACATGATGCTGTCGATGGCCATCCCGCTGCTGCTGGTCTCCGGCGCCCCCATCACGCTCGCTCTGCGTGCGATCCACAAGCGCGACGACGGCACCCGCGGTGGGCGCGAGTGGATCATGTGGGCCGTGCACTCGCCGTTCTCCCGCGTGGTGACCCATCCGTTCGTCGCAGCGGCGATCTTCATCCTGTCGCTGTGGGCCTTCTACTTCACCGACCTGGTTCGCTGGTCGATGTACGAGCACCTCGGTCACGAGTGGATGGTCATCCACTTCCTGATCTCGGGCTACCTGTTCGTGATGAGCCTGATCGGCGCCGACCCTGTGCCGTACCGTCTGCCCTACCCCGGTCGCCTGATCACCCTGATCGCCGTCATGGCGATGCACGCCTTCTTCGGCATCGCGATCATGATGCAGGAAGGGCTGATGGTCGCCGACTGGTTCGGGTCGATGGGCCGCGACTGGGGTGTGGACCCGCTGCAGGACCAGTACGTCGGTGGCGGCATCGCCTGGTCGATCGGCGAGATCCCGACGCTGATCCTCGCGATCACGGTCGCGATCCAGTGGAGCCGCAGCGACACCAAGCTGCAGCGCCGCGCAGACCGGCATGCCGACCGCACGGGAGACGCCGAGCTCGAGGAGTACAACGCCAAGCTCGCAGCCCTCGCCGAGCGCGACCAGCGCGGAAGCCGCTGAGGCCGACGCCCGACCCGGTCAGTCGACGGCGGGGTCGCCGGGGGAGCCGATCCTGATCGACGCGGATCCGTCGGGCAGGATCGCGATCGTCCCGGTGAGCTGGAAGGGCACGTCCTCCGCCAACGGCTGGGTCTTGCCGTCGAACAGCGAGCGGATGTCGACCTCGACGTGGGCGACCGCGTCCGTCGTCGGGATCTGCCACTGCCCGCCGTCGGGGGTGACCGTGACCTGGGGCTGCGTCGCGATCGACCACTTCGGCGCGGAGGCGAGTCGGTTCGTGACGCGCAGGCCGAACGGGCAGGCCGTCGGCTGGAGCACCTCCTGCGTCGTGCACTCCGTGAGGAAGGCCTCGACCCTTTCCTGAACCACGTCGACGAACTCGTCGGTCGGCTCGGTCTGCACATCGAGCGGTGTGACGGCCAGGGGAGTGTCGGCGAGGACCCCGTGGCCCGAGGCGGTCGAGATCGCGGTGTCCACCGTCACCGCGTACAGGCCCGGCGTGAACACGAGCAGCGGCAGCGGGTCGAGCGCGACCGCATCGACGCCGTCGATCGACACCTGGCGCCGGTCGACCTCGAACCCGTTCACCGCGAACTGGTCGGCGCCGCGCACCGTCAGATCCACGACGGCCAGGGGGCTGGTGGTGAAGCGCCAGTTGGGGGTGACGCCCGCCCAACCGTCCTGCTCGACCAGGAAGGTGCTGGTGCCGGCGTGTCCGCTCGCCTGGTAGCTGACGGTGACGGCCGTGCCGCCCTCTGCCGGCTTCTCCGAGGTGATCGTCACGTCGGTCAGCGGGGCGAGTGCGGCGCGGCGGAGCATCGCCTCGGACGCTCCGGGATCGATCCCGGCGGCGTCGAGGGTCTCGCGGTCGATCGCGACGCCCGGTACGCGCAGCGCATCGGCGGCGCGACCGGAGGAGAGCAGGTCGAGGTAGCGGACGACGAACGCGGACGGGCCGTAGAACTGCTGGTACAGCGTGACGCCGCCCGCTCCCAGAGCCGCGATGAGCAGCAGGCCGACGACGGCGAGCATCGCCAGATCGACCCCCAGGCGCGCACGCCGGGGCGCGCTCGCACGTGCCCGGTCCATGGCGTCAGTCTAGGAGGGCGTCCTGGGGGGACGCCGAGCGTCGGCGGCCGTGTGCGGATGCCGGGACGTAGCATGGACGAGCGCCCTGTCCGTCCGCTGCCCCTGTGAGAACCGTGTCCCTTCCCGCCCTGTCCGAGGAGCAGCAAGAGCTGTTCCGACTCATCGAGGACACGGGCGAGCACGTCTTCATCACCGGGCGAGCCGGGACCGGGAAGTCGACGCTCCTGCAGCACTTCGCATGGAACACGAAGAAGCAGATCGCGATCTGCGCACCTACGGGCGTCGCGGCGCTCAACGTCGAGGGGCAGACGATCCACTCGCTGTTCCGCCTGCCGATCGGTCTGATCGGGGATGCCGACATCGATCAGAACGACGCGACCCGTCGCATCCTGAACGCCATCGAGACGCTTGTGATCGATGAGATCTCGATGGTCAACGCGGATCTGATGGATGCGATCGATCGTTCTCTCCGCCAGGCGCGGGGGCGCAGGGGCGAGCCGTTCGGCGGGGTGCAGGTCGTCATGTTCGGAGACCCGTACCAGCTGGCGCCCGTGCCGCCCCGCGGCGACGAGGCCCGATACGTGCAGGACCACTACCGCTCGTTCTGGTTCTTCGACGCGAAGGTGTGGGCGGGGACCGGCGGCGGCACCGGCGAGTCGGACCAGGAGGGGCTGTTCGCCGTCGACACGCGCGCCGAGCTGCACGTGCGCGAGCTCGTGCAGATCCACCGGCAGTCCGACGACGGGTTCAAGGCCATGCTGAACGCCGTGCGCTACGGGCGGGTGACCGCCGAGATCGCGGGCGTGCTGAACACCCAGGGGGCGCGGACACCACCGGATCCGGAGCCCGGCGAGGTCCCGATGATCACGCTCGCAACCCGCAACGACATCGTGAACAGCATCAACAGCCGACACCTGGCCGCGCTGCCGGGCAAGGAGCAGACCGCGCGCGCCGAGGTGAGCGGAGATTTCGGCAGGGGCGAGGCCGCGCTCCCGGCCGAGTCGGAGCTGAAGCTCAAGGTGGGGGCGCAGGTCATGTTCCTGCGCAACGACACCGCGATGTCCGGCGAGCCGCCGCGCTGGGTCAACGGCACGATCGGAACGGTGGTGCGCATCCTCGGCAGTGCCGTGCGCGTCGACATCGACGGTGAAGAGGTCGATGTCGAGCCCGCCGTGTGGGAACGGTTCCGCTACGCGTACGACCAGAACACGAAGAAGCTCTCCCGTGACGTCGTCGCCGAGTTCACGCAGTTCCCGCTGCGTCTGGCCTGGGCTGTCACGATCCACAAGTCGCAGGGCAAGACCTACGAGCGGGCCATCATCGACCTCGGCTCCGGGGCGTTCGCGCCGGGGCAGACCTATGTCGCCCTCAGCCGGCTGACCTCGCTCGAGGGGCTGTATCTGTCGCGTGCGCTGCGACCCCGCGACATCCGGGTGGACGAAGACGTGCGTCGGTTCATGCGCGATGCCTGGCTCGCGGCATCCGCCCCCGAGCTGCCGAAGAGCTGAGCTCCCGGGCGCGGGATCCGCTCAGGCGGCGGCGCGAGCGCGGTCGAGGTCTTCGAACAGCTCGGTGTTGAAGCGGTAGGCGAGGAGCACCTCGTCGATCACGCGCTCGCGCTCGGCCTCATCCCACGGGGCGGCATCGAGCTGCTCGCGGTACACGTCCTTGAAAGCGGACGGGTCGGCGATGTCGTCGAACAGGTAGAAGCCGATGCCGTTGGTCTCGAAGCCGAAGCGACGGGCCATCACACGACCGATGAAGATACCGCCGGACAGATCGCCGAGGTAGCGGGTGTAGTGGTGCGCGACGAAGCCGCCGGCCCAGGTGGCGCCCACCTGGCGGATGCGGTCGACGTAGCGCTGAGTGGTGGGCAGGGCGACGATCTGCTCGCGCCAGTCGGCCCCGAGCAGGAACTCGAGGTCGGCCTCCAGCGCGGGGAGTCGGGTGAGCTTGTCGGTGATGAAGACCGAGGCCACCGGATCCTGACGCATGCGCTCGCCCGCGCCCTCGAGCGCCTCATAGATGAAGTAGTGCTGCGCGACGAGGGAGATGTAGTCCTCGCGCGACCCCTCGCCCTTCAGGAGGTCGGACATGAAGCCGGCGGTCTCGCTGCGGGAGTGCGATCCGGACGAACGCTCGCGCAGGGCGGCGGAGAAGGAGAGGATCTCGGGCATGAGGCCAGTGTAAGGGTTACCTAACCCCGGAGGGAAGTCGCAGTGTTCAGGCGTGAGGCCGCGGCTCGACGCCGAGGCGGGCGCAGGCGGCGTCGTAGAGAGCCACGACCTCGCGGCGCACGGCGGGGCGGTCGGCGATCGGGCCGCCGGGCCAGGGCACGCGCAGCTCGGCGACCTCACCGTCGCGGGTGATCTCCCACACGCCGGCGTCTCCATCGAACCCGGTCATCACCGAACCGGTCACCTCGACATCCGACGGCTCCACGAAGGCGCGGGCGATGAGGATGTTGTCATCGGTGTGGTCGCCGTTCATGTGGCGGAGGACGGCGGTGATCACGTCGGCGTCGAAGATATGGGGCACGGTGACCACCTTACGGCGGCTCCGAGATCGCTCCGGGGCCGACTTTCAGCCTCGGCGCTCTAGACTCGGGAGACACGTCCTCGGGGGTCCCTTTCATGCAGCTTCTCTCGTCGCGCCGGTGGCGCGCCGCAACGGCGACGGCAGCCGTGCTCGCTCTCGCTCTCACCGGATGCTCGTCCGAGGAGTCCTTCTCCTACACGCCGCCCGCACAGGTCGACGGTCCGCTCCCGGACGACACGGTCGCCGCGATGCAGGCCGCGGTCGACAACGCGCTCGTCTCCTCCGGTGCGACCGGTGCGATCGTCGGTGTGTGGGCGCCCTGGAGCGGGAGCTGGGTGGCGGGCATCGGCACGCAGGATCGCGAAGGCGGTGCGGAGCTGTCGACCGACATGTCCTTCCGCATCGCGGACGTCACCCGTCTGATGACCTGCGACGTGCTCTATGCCCTCGCCGACCGTGACGTGGTGGAGCTCGACGCCAACGTCGCCGACTACGTCTCGGGCGTCGCCGACATGCGCGACGACGGCATCACCCTCCTCGATCTGTGCAACGGCACCAGTGGCGCGGGATCCTCCGAGGGGACCGTGAAGTCGGCCTGGCTGAACACCCCTGAGCGGGTGTGGTCGCCGCTGGAGCTCGCGGGCTTCGGGCTGGCGCGCGAGCGCGTCGCGCCCCACACGACCTTCCGCGACTCGGACGCCGGCTACCTCCTGCTCGGCCTCGCCCTCGAGCGCGCGTCGGGCATGACGGCCTCCGAGCTGATCGCCGAGTACGTCACCGAACCTCTCGCGCTGCCCGACACCTCGCTTCCCGGGCCGACCCCGGCAGTGCCGGGAACCGGCGCGGTGCTCGACGGTCACTACCTCAATGCCGTCGAGGGCGGATACGACTGCGCGGCCCCCGTCGACATCACGAAGCTGTCGTCCAGCTCGGGGTTCACCGACTCCGGTGTCGTCTCCACCATCACCGACCTCGGTCGCTACGCCCAGGCGGAGGCGAAGCAGGTCCTGCGCACGAAGGAGAAGCCGGAGCGCTTCGCCGATCCGCTCTCGGCGGCAGACGGCGCCGCATCCTGGTTCCAGGCCGCCGGCGGTGGCTACCTGGTGGGATCGATGATCGGCCAGCACGGCTGGACTCCGGGATACGCCACCGCGGCGTACTCCGACCCGGCGACCGGATTCACGGTGGCGGTCGTGCTCAACGATTCCACGGCCGGCGCCCAGTTCGCCCAGCACCTCTCGTGGGAGCTCGCAGCCATCGCCTCGAAGGCGCCGGCCGCCGAAGGCCAGACGGCGCCCGAGTTCGGTCTGCCGTTCACCGCCGAGCAGTACCACCAGACGATCACCGACGCGGCGATCGCCTGCGTCGCTCCTCCCGCCGCGGAGTGAACCCGGGCTGACCCACAGGTACTCGAAGGGGCGACGATGGCGATCATCGACAATGCGATCTACGTGGATGGCGTCCGCACCGAGAACCCGGTGACCCTGAGCGAGACGTTCGAGCGCATGCGCGAACGCGACGGCATGGGGTGGATAGGCCTCTATCGACCGAGCGAGGACGAGATCCGCGAGGTCGCCGAGGAGTTCGGGATCCACGCGCTCGTCGTGGAGGACGCCCTCTCCGGGCACCAGCGCGCGAAGCTCGAGCGCTACGGAGACGTGCTGTTCATGGTGCTGCGGCCGGCCCGCTATCTCGACGACCTCGAAGAGGTCGAGTTCGGGGAGGTGCATGTGCTGGTCGGTCCCGACTTCGTGGTGACGATCCGGCACGCGGAGTCCCCCGACCTCGGCCGCGTCCGGCGTCGCCTCGAAGCCGACCCCGCGCTCCTCGCCCACGGCCCCGAAGCCGTGCTGTACGCCATCCTCGACGAGGTCGTCGACGAGTACACGCCCGTCCTCGCGGGGCTCGAGAACGACATCGACGAGATCGAGAGCCAGCTGTTCGAGGAGAACACCGACGCCACGCAGCGCATCTACGATCTGGGTCGGGAGGTCATCGACTTCCAGCGGGCCACGCAGCCGCTGTCGGGGATGCTGGAGGCACTGCTTCGAGGGTCGGACAAGTACCAGGTGACCGAAGAGCTGCAGCGGTATCTGCGCGACGTGCTGGATCACACCCTGCGCGTGAGCGACCGCGCGACGACGTTCCGCACCGTGCTCGACAACGCGCTCACCGTCGAATCGACCATCGTCGCACGCCGCCAGAACGAGGAGATGCGGCGGATGACGGAGCTCAGCATCCGTCAGAACGACGAGGTCAAGAAGATCTCGGGATGGGCGGCGATCCTGTTCGCGCCCACGCTCGTCGGCACCATCTACGGCATGAACTTCGACCACATGCCGGAGCTGCACTGGCTGCTCGGCTACCCCATGGCGGTCGGCATGATGATCGCGCTGGGCTTCGGCCTGTACGCCGCGTTCAAACGCAAGGGCTGGCTCTGACACCGAGCCGGATGAGTGCCCGTCGCCCCGCATGGGATGATCGCAGCATGGAACTCGTGGCGGGAATCGACTCCTCGACCCAGTCCTGCAAGGTCGTCATCGCAGACGCGGTCTCCGGCACGGTCGTCCGCGAAGGGCGGGCGGCTCACCCGCCGGGAACCGAGGTCGACCCGGAGGCCTGGTGGCAGGCGCTGCAGCAGGCGATCGCCGCGGCGGGCGGGCTCGGCGACGTGCGCGCGTGGGCGATCAGCGGGCAGCAGCACGGGATGGTGGCGCTGGACAGCAGGGGACGCGTCGTGCGGCCCGCCCTGCTGTGGAACGACCTGCGCTCGTCGGATGCGGCAACGGCACTGATCGCCCGGTACGGCGCGACGGCCCTCGCGGAGCGCACCGGCCTCGTGCCCGTGCCCTCGTTCACCCTCACCAAGGTGCACTGGCTGCGCGAACACGAGCCCGAGCGCGCCCGTGCGGTCGGTGCCGTCGCGCTCCCGCATGACTGGCTCACCTGGCGTCTGCGGGGTTTCGGCCCCGACTCCCGTCTCGGCGCCGACCTGGATGAGCTCGTGACCGACCGTTCCGAGGCCTCGGGAACCGGGTACTGGACGGATGCCGGCTATGACCGGGAGCTCTTCGCCGAGGCGCTGGGGCACGACGCGGTGCTGCCGCGGGTCCTCGCCCACGACGCAGCGGTCCGCGATGCCGACGGCCGTTCGGTCGGACCGGGATCCGGGGACAACGCCGGCGCCGCGCTGGGTCTGGGAGCTCGTGTCGGAGACGTGGTGGTGTCGATCGGCACGAGCGGGACGGTCTTCGCGACGAGCGCTCATCGCACGATCGACCCCTCGGGAACGGTTGCCGGATTCGCCGACGCAGCCGACGGCCATCTGCCGCTCGTCGCGACCCTCAGCGCCGCGCGGGTGCTCGACACGCTCGCCGCCCTCCTCGGAGTGGATCACGAAGAACTCAGCCGACTCGCCCTTGCTGCGTCTCCCGGTGCCGGCGGTCTGGTGCTCGAGCCGTACCTGGAGGGCGAGCGCACCCCGAACCTCCCGGATGCGACCGGAACCCTGTTCGGCATGACGCTGGCCTCGACCACGAGAGAGAACGTCGCTCGCTCGGCCTATGAGGGCGTGCTCGGCGGTCTGCTGTTCGGCCTGAACGCGATCCGCGACCTCGGCGTGCCCACGGAGCGGGGCATCCTCATCGGCGGTGGCGCCCGGTCCGCGGCCGTGCGCGCGATGGCTCCCGAGATCCTCGGCATCCCGATGACCGCGCCGCCCGCAGGCGAGTTCGTCGCCTGGGGCATGGCCCGCCAGGCGGCGCGCACGCTCGGACTCGAGCTGCCTCCGGCCGCCTAGGGCGTGTTGATCAAGCCAGTGGCGTGTAGATATCCTCGCGCTATGCAGATATGGGTTCCGCAATGGTCGGTGCACCCGCCACAAGACTCTGAAGGGGCGAGTTGGTTTGGCGGTGTTCCGACAGGTCTGGCTGCGGACCGTTGGCCGGTGTGCGGAGAGTGCGGCGCGGTCATGACGCCGTTGCTTCAACTCGCGCCGGGGCCGTGGCTGCCGCGGGTCCCCGCCAGCTGCGTGCTGCTGGTGTTCAAATGCGAGAGCGACGCTGTTTGTGACTTCTGGGAGCCAGATGAGGTCGCTAATCGGTGCCTGCTGGTTCCGTCGACAGGGTTGGCAGGCGAGTCGCACGTCCCTTCCGCCGGGGCCAACGGAGAGACTCCCATCCTCCCGCGGCTATGGGTGCGCGATTGGGTACCGTCGGACGACGGAATCACGGCTGAGCAGGCGCGCCAGATCGACGACCCCGTCGCGTTCTGGGCATTGCCTGATGAGATCACAGCGGTACACGGCTTCGACTCGAACAAGCTCACGAAGGCCGGCGGGGCACCATATTGGACAGGAAACGGCCCTAGTGATGTTCCACCACGGCCGAGGCAGCTGCTCTTTCAGGTTGACAACTGGATCACCGCCATCGAGCCGAGTGAGGAAGTTTCCGCGTATATCGGAGACCAGGACTTGCGGGTAGCAGTAGCCGGTAGCTCGGTAAGCGCCGCGAACTTCATGAGCGACGGCATCGCGTTCGTCTTCGACATCACCCCAGACGACCCGCTCCCGACGCCGAGGCTAGCCATCAACCGCTGAGCGCGAGTGATGGGATCGTTTGCGGGGCGTTTATGCCCCCCTCAGTGAGGTTCCCTCAGTCAGAGCAGAACAGCTGAGAGCGTGATCGCGCATACCAGACCCTGATCAACACGCCCTAGGGCACCTGCAGGTCGGGAAGCCGGGAGGTCAGGCCGAGGCGTCGGCCCCGGCGGCGAGGACCTCGGCCCAGGCGTCCTCCTGGTCGAACACCAGGTCGGTGCCGACGACGGCCCAGTCGGCGCCGGCGGAGGCGAGGGCGTCGTGGTGCAGGCGGCGCACGCCGCCGTCGACGGCGAGCCGACGGTCGGGCGAGGCTCTGCGCAGGGCGGTGAGCTTGTGCAGGACAGCGGTGTCGAACGCGCTTCCGGCCTGACCGGGGACGATCGACATGCACAGCACCGCGACATCGGCTGGCACGTCGGCGGCGCGGGTCTGCGGTGAGACCGCGAGGCCGGGGGTGGCGCCGCGCCGCTCGATGCGCACGAGTGCATCCTGCCAGTCGTCGCTCTCGATGTGCACGAAGACGAGGTCGCAGAACGTGGTCCAGGCGTCCACGTCCCGCCCAGCCCGATGAGCCATCACGTGGGCTTCGGCAGAGAGCCCGGTCGCGGAGGCCAGCTCGGCGGCGGAGTCCGGGGGGAACCCTCCCGCCGCGGCGAAGCTGCCGTCGGTCGTGTCCCAGTGCAGCCGACGCAGACCGGCGTCCCGCAGCCGCAGCGCGGTGGTCAGGCGATCCTCGGCGGGAACGGACCACAGCGAGCCGGCGATCCGCATCAGCGATCCTCCGCGAGCACGGCCTCGGCGAGAGTGTGGTCGGTGAACAGCTCGGTGATGAGCCCCACACGGGACACCGTCCGGATCGCATCGGCCTTCGCGGCTCCACCGGCGACGGCGACCACACGCGGCACCTTCTGCAGCTGCTCGTACGAGATGTTGACGCAGCGGTCCTGGAAATCGGGGTCGACCGGGGTGCCGTCGCTCTGGATGAGGATGCCCGCGATGTCGGCGACGCATCCCTTGCTGAGAGCGTTGGCGAGGTCGTCGATGGGCAGCACGTCCCGCACCTGCGACACCGGCGGGTTCCAGGCGCCGACCGAGAGCAGGGCGGTGGTGACCGCGGGGAACAGGTCCATGGCCGAGCGGATGTCGGGATGGCGGCGCAGGCTCTTCGCGGTCTCGAGGTCGTCGACGATCAGCGGGGAGAAGATCGGGTAGACATCCCCGCCGGAGCGGCGCGACGTCTGGCGCACGACCTCGATGGGTGACGATGCCAGGTCGCCGGCCACGACGCCGGTGAGCTGCACGATCGACAGCCGGGGGAGGTGGTCGAACTGACTCACGGTCGCGGTCAGGGTGCGGCCCCAGGTGACGCCGAGCACCTCGTCCTCGCGCAGGCTCTCGCTGAGCGCCCGCGCCGCCGCCCCGCCGATCTGTCGACGCACGGTGTCGTCGTCGCCGTGAGAGCGCACGACGAGGCATCGCTCGAGGCCGAGCTTCTCCTGCAGCCGCTGGCTCAGCTCGACGTCGGGCAGACCCCAGTCGTGGATCTCGATCGTGACGACGCCCTCTTCGCGGGCGCGGGTGAGCAGCCTGGCCACCTTGAAACGCGAGATCCCCAGGGCGTCGGAGATGTCGACGCGGGACCGGTCTTCGAGGTAGTGGGCACGGGCGACGGCTGCCATGAGGGCGCGATCGTGGTCCATGCCCGTCGATACCTCGCTCATTTGAGCGTCGAAATCACGAAACTGTGACATATGTGACGGCTGCCTTTCTTCGGCACGAGGAGCTTCCTATGCTCAAACGTACATCCAAGCATCACAGATGAGCGCGACTGATTCCATCGTGCGATTGAAGGAGCAAGAGTTGACGGTCAATGACGACATCCTCGCGGTAGCGCGCGGACGCCTGCGTGCAGAGGCCGATGCCGTGGCAGCGCTGATCGACACGGTCGACGACTCGCTCGTCACCGCGGCGTCGCTGATCCTCTCCGGCACGGGCAAGCTCTTCATCGGCGGCTCCGGCACATCCGGCACCGTCGCGCGGCGGATGGCGCACATCCTCTCAGTGACCGGCACCCCGTCGCTGCCCTTCTCGCCCATGGACGGCCTGCACGGAGCCTCCGGTGCGATCACGGCTGCCGACATCGTGCTGCTCATCTCGAACGGCGGAGCCTCCGGCGAGGTCGTGCAGCTCGCCCGCATCGCCCGCGGTCGTGGGGCGCGGGTGATCTCCCTCTCGCGCAGCCACTCGACGCCGCTCGCGCTCCTGGCCGACCACAGCGTCGCCGTCGCCGTGCAGCCTGCGGCCGACATCGGCGGCATCGTCGCGACCGGCATCACGATCGCGCAGTCGGCGTGGGGCGACGCGCTCGCCGAGGTGCTCATGCGCGGGCGGGGGTACACCTGGGCCGAGTTCATGACCACGCATCCCGCCGGCGCCGTCGGTCGCCTCGAGGACCTTCCGGCAGACGCCGACCGGATCGTCATCCCCGCGTACCGGGAGGTCGCGTCATGATCGATGTGGTCGCCGGAGTCGACAGCTCCACCCAGTCGTGCACCGTGGAGCTCCGCGACGCCGCATCCGGAGCGCTCGTCTCGACCGGCCGCGCCCCGCATCCGGTCACCCACCCGCCGATCAGCGAGCAGGACCCCGAGTCCTGGTGGCAGGCGCTGGTCGCGGCGATGGGAGACGCGCGCCGCGACGTCGAGGTGCGCATCATCGGCGTGAGCGTCGGCGCGCAGTGTCACGGTCTGGTGGTCTCCGATGAGGCCGGTCGCCTGCTGCGCCCCGCGCGCCTCTGGAACGACACCACCTCGGGGCCGCAGGCTGCCGCGCTGCTCGACAGGCATCCCGCCTCCTGGTGGGCCCAGCAGATCGGGATCGTCCCCTCGGCCGCCATCACCATCTCGAAGCTCGCGCTCCTGGCAGAGACCGACGCGGATGCGTTCGCCCGCGTCCGCCACATCTCGGTGCCGCACGACTGGCTCACGTACCGGTTGACCGGACGCCGTGTCACGGATCGCTCGGACGCCTCGGGAACCGGGTACTACTCCGCCGACACCGGGCGTTGGCGCACCGACATCCTCGACGAGGTCGTGGGGGAGCGCGACTGGGCCCCGCTGCTTCCCGAGGTGCTCGCACCCGATGAGGCGGCCGGACGGATCGCACCCGCCGCGGCCGCAGAGCTCGGAATCGACCCCGGCGCACTGGTCGGCGCGGGCGGTGGCGACCAGCATCTCGCCGCGCAGGGCATCGGGCTCGGCGAAGGCGACGTGGCGTACAGCCTCGGCACCTCCGGCGTCGTGTTCGCGACCACCCCCGACCCCGTCGTCGACGTCACGGGTTCGGTCGACGGTGTCGCGAATGTCACGGGTGGCTATCTCCCGCTCGTCTGCACGCTCAACGCCACCAAGGTCACCGACACCATCGCGCGGCTGCTCGCGGTCGATCACGCCGCGCTCGCCGCCCTCGCCCTCGCCGCGCCGCTCGACCCGGAACGCCCCCTGCTCGCGGCCTACCTCGACGGTGAGCGCTCGCCGCGACTGCCCTCGGCGCGCGGCATGCTGGCGGGTCTGAGCACCGCGACCAGCCGCGAGCAGCTCGCATTGGCCGCGTTCGAGGGGGTCGCCCTCGGCCTCGTGCGAGGAGAGCGCGGGCTGGCGTCTCTCGGCATCCCCGTGACGGGACGCACTATCGCCATCGGCGGGGGAGCGCGGTCGCACGCCTACCGGCAGATCATCGCCGACCTGACAGGTCGCGCCGTGCACACCGTCGATGCGCCGGAAGGCACGGCGCGCGGCGCAGCGATCCAGGCCGCAGCGGTGGTGCGCGGCGAGACCGTCGCCGCCGTCACGGACGCCTGGCGCCCCGAGGCCACCTCGGTCACCGAGCCGGTCGCCGACCGCGGTGACATCTGGAACCGCTACATCCGTCTGGCCGACCTGCAGTCCGACGGCGAACGCTTCTAGGAGGAGGACCCGTGCTCTACATCGACAGCGCCGACCGTGACCTGCTCGCGCCGCTTCTGGCGACCGGGTTGTTCGCCGGTGTCACCACCAACCCCGCGATCCTCGATCGCGCCGGACTGACCGCCGACGACCTGCCCGCTCTCGCCACCTGGCTGCGGGATCGTGGCGTGACCCGCTTCTACGCACAGGCGACCGGGACGACGATCGAAGAGCTGCGCGACACCGCCCGTCAGATCGCGGATCTCGGCGGCGACGTGGTGATCAAGCTCGTGGCGTCAGCCCCGGCGCTCACTGTCGCTCGCGAGCTGACGGACGCCGGACGCGAGGTGCTGATCACGGCGGTGTACCACCCGGCCCAGGCCCTCCTCGCCGCCGCTGCCGGCGCGCAGGAGGTCGCACCCTACGTGGGTAGGGCGAGCGAGAACGGTCGCGAAGGCGTTGCGCTCGTCGCGGCGATCGCCCGAAGCGTGCCGAGCGTGCGCATCCTGGCCGCGAGCCTGCGCTCCGCCGACCAGGTCGCGGCCGTCGCCGGGGCCGGCGCGCACGATCTCACGCTCGCTCCGGCGATCGCCGGCGCCCTCTTCGAGGACGAGCTCACGCTCGCCGCGACCGCGGAGTTCGAGGAGCTCGTGGCAGCGGCGGCGCGTGCAGCGGCGGTGCCGTCATGACCCCGCCGGACTCCTGCCGCGCGCTCTCAGGGACGCGGAGGACCGCTCGTCGCCCTCACCTCGAGCGAGGTCGGCAGGAAGCGTCGCCGCGGGGTCTCGGCCAGTGCATGGCTCAGCAGCATCTCGCCGGCGATGCGGCCCTTCTCGACGAGTGGCTGGCTCACCGTGGTGAGGCCGACGCGTCCCGCTTCGGGGATGTCGTCGAAGCCGGTGATCGTGAGGTCGCCCGGCACGCTCAGACCCTGACGGCGTGCGGCGTCGAGTGCGCCGATCGCGAGGACGTCTCCGAAGCAGCAGATCGCCGTGAGGTCGGGGTGGCGCTGGAGCAGGGCCTGGAGGGCGGCGGCGCCGGACTCGACCGCGTTCTCGAAGCGCTCCTCGACGACCAGCGGAACGCCGCCCAGGCCGTCGCGGAGACCGGCGATCCGGTTGCGCTGCACCGAGTAGACGGCCTGCGTCCAGCGGTCCTCGTCGGCGGGGCCGTTGTAGCGCGCGCGCCCGAGGCGCGAGGTGATGACGCCCACCTTCCGGTGGCCGAGATGGGCCAGATGCTGCCCGAGCTCGGCGGCGGCGGCACGATCGTCCAGCCCGACCCAGTCGGCGGTGAGGCCGTCGCGCGGCTCGTCCACCACCACGGTGGGCAGGCGGCGCCGCAGTGCGGCGTCGAGGTGCGGATCACCCTCCGGGACCGAGTAGAAGACGAAGCCGTCGACGACGGCCCCCATGACGTTCGACACCCGCGACGCCCCGACGGGCGGGCCGGTGGGCAGCAGCAGCAGGTTGAGCCGCGCCTCCTGGAGCGTGGTCGAGAGCCCCGCCAGCAGGGCCACGGAGGCGGGGTCGGCCAGGGCGAAGGGCATCTCGTCGGTGAAGACCACGCCGATCGTCTCGGACTTCCCGCGGCGGAAGCGGCGGGCCGCGGCATCCGGTCCCGCATAGCCGACGGCTTCGGCGGTGGCGAGCACACGTTCTCTGACGTCGTCACTGACCCGCTCCGGGTGGTTGTAGACGTTCGAGATCGTGGCCGGCGACAGGCCGAGCGACCGGGCGATGCTCGTGAGCGTCGGCGGCGGCGCTCCGGGCGTCTTGGTCATCTCTTCAGCCTAGTGGATTTGACGTTTCAAGAGCGAGTGGACCACTCCTCTCTGCACTGTTTCATTGATAAATCAAGGATGGATGAGGAGTTGTTGACGTCTATAGATTTACGTTCTAATATTCAAGCGATCGCAAGCCCCCGGATCGACACGCGTCGCCCGGGCAGGCTCGTCGCCGGATACCCGAACGGCTCCGGGCGCAGAAGCCCGAAGCCCCGCACCACCCCGTTCTCACAGGAGAGAGAGGTTTCTCATGACTGAGATCCCGTCGACGATGACCGCCAGCGTGCTGCGAGGGGTGAAGGACCTGGTGCTGGAAGAGCGCCCCGTCCCGGTGCCCGCCGCTGACGAGGTGCTGGTGGAGGTCGCGAGCGTCGGCGTCTGCGGCTCCGATGTGCACTACTACGAGCACGGCCGCATCGGTCCGTACGTGGTCGACACCCCGCTGATCCTCGGTCACGAGGTGAGCGGTCGCATCGTCGCCGTCGGTGCTGACGTCGACCCGGAGCGCATCGGACGACGTGTGGCCATCGAGCCCCAGCGGCCCTGCCGTCGCTGCGACTTCTGCCGAGCCGGCGACTACAACCTGTGCCCGCAGATGGAGTTCTACGCGACGCCGCCGATCGACGGCGCGTTCTGCGACTACGTCATCATCCAGGACGACTTCGCGTATGACGTGCCCGACTCGATCAGCGATCACGCGGCAGCGCTCATGGAGCCGCTATCCGTCGGCATCGCAGCCGCGCAGAAGGGCGGCATCAAGGTGGGTGACACCGTGCTGATCGCCGGCGGCGGACCGATCGGCATCATCGCCGCTCAGGTGGCCAAGGCGTTCGGCGCCGTCGACGTGGTGGTCGCCGACATCAACCCGGCCCGCCGGGAGCTCGCCGCATCGTACGGTGCCCGCGTCGTCGACCCGGCGGCACAGTCGACCGTCGACCTCGCCGCGAACGTCTTCATCGATGCCTCCGGTGCCACGCCCGCGATCGTCAACGGCATTCGCTCCACCCGTGCCGGCGGCACCGTGGTCCTGGTCGGCAGCGCCGACGAGTTCCCGCTCTCGGTGCCCGACGTGGCGATGCGCGAGCTGAACGTCACCGGCATCTTCCGCTACACCGGCACCTGGCCGATCGCCCGGGCCCTGCTGGAATCCGGCCAGGTCGTGCTCGACTCGCTCGTCACGCACGTGTACGGCATCGAGCAGGTCGAGGAGGCGCTGTCCGGCGAAGGATCGGTCGACTCCCTCAAGCGGATCGTCCTGCCGCGCGTGCGTCGTGTCGACGAGCCAGAGGTCAGGGCGGCGTCATGACCGACGCGCTGCTGTCCGTCCAGGGGATCTCGAAGTCGTTCCCCGGTGTGAAGGCCCTCGACGACGTGTCCTTCGATGTGCGCCCCGGCACCGTGCACGCTCTCTGCGGCGAGAACGGCGCCGGCAAGTCGACCCTGATGAAGATCATCAACGGGATCTACCAGCCCGACACCGGCACCATCCGAGTGCGCGGCGAGGAGGTGCGGATCAAGAACCCGATCGACGCCCGCGCCCGCGGCATCGCGATGATCTCGCAGGAGCTCAACTACGTGCCGGGCATGACCATCGCGGAGAGCTTCTTCCTCGGTCGCCTGCCCATGAAGCTCGGCAAGATCGACTGGAAGTTCATCCGCAGCGAGGCGCGTCGCATCCTCGCAGCGGAAGGGCTGGACTTCTCGATCAACCGCCGACTCGGCACGCTCACCGTCTCGGAGATCCAGACCCTCGAGATCCTCCGCGCGGTCTACCACAGCGCCGACGTGCTGATCATGGACGAGCCCACCTCGGCGATCGCCCACAAGGAGGTCGAGTCGTTGTTCGCGAAGATCCGCGATCTGCGCGCACAGGGCAAGTCAATCATCTACATCTCGCACAAGATGGACGAGGTGTTCGAGCTCGCGGACGACGTCAGCGTGCTCCGCGACGGCACCGTCGTGAGCTCGCAGCCCACCGCCGAGATCAGCTCCAGCCAGATCATCGCGCAGATGGTCGGTCGTGACCTCGACCACCAGGCCTACCCCAAGGAGCAGGTCGAGATCGGTGACACGGTCTTCCGTGCCACCGGGCTGTCGTCCGCGCACATGTTCGAGGACATCGACCTGAACATCCGCGCGGGCGAGATCGTCGGGCTCGCCGGACTCATCGGCGCGGGTCGCAGCGAGGTCATCCGCGCGGTGTTCGGACTCGACAAGCTCGATGCGGGCGAGATCGAGATCGACACGGCCACCGTGAAGATCAAGAACCCGACGCAGGCGATCAAAGCCGGTGTCGCCATGCTCTCCGAGGACCGGCGTCTGGTCGGCATCGTGCCGCAGCTCAGCATCATGAAGAACGCCACGCTGGCGAGCATGCGCAAGGTGATCCACGGCGGCTTCGCCCGGCGCCGGGAGGAGGAGAAGCTCGTCACCGAGTACTTCGACAAGATGAACGTCAAGGCGCCCAGCCTGCAGACGCGCATCGCGAACCTCAGCGGCGGCAACCAGCAGAAGGTCCTCCTCGCCCGCTGGCTGATCTCCGACCCGAAGATCCTCCTCCTCGACGAGCCCACCCGCGGCATCGACGTCGGAGCGAAGTTCGAGATCTACAAGATCATGACCGAGCTGGCCAAGCAGGGCCGCGGCATCCTCATGATCTCGTCCGAGCTGCCCGAGCTCATCGGGATGTGCGACCGCATCTACGTGATGTCGGCCGGACGCCTCACCGCGGAGCTGACACCTGATCAGTTCTCGCAGGAAACCATCCTCACGTACGCCATGAATGAAATCGAGGTGGCATGAAAATGCTCTCCAACCTGAAGAGACTCGAGGTGAGCCGCTTCTCGATCTACATCATCCTGTTGATCGTCATCGTCGCGGCGAGCCTGCTGAGCCCGAACTTCCTGAGCTCGGACAACCTGTTCAACGTGCTTCGGCAGGTGTCGGTCATCACCATCCTCGCGTTCGGCGCGATGACGCTCATCATCGGCGGGATGATCGACCTCTCCGCCGGCGCCGTGATGGCGTTCGCGGGTGTGGTGTCGGTCATGGTCTACAAGTCGAGCGGCAACCTGCTGCTCGCGATCCTCGCCGGCATCGCGATCGGCATGATCTGCAACCTCGTCAACGCCTTCCTCGTCGCGACGCTGAAGACCCCGGCGTTCATCGTCACCCTCGGCATGATGCTCATGGCCCGCGGCGCGGTGCTCGAGCTCACGCAGGGTCAGAACGTGCTCCAGCTCGGTGACTTCGTCCTGATCGGACAGGGCAACCTCGGCTGGCTGCCGATCCCGGTGCTGGTGCTCATCGGCGTGACGATCGTGATCTGGTACCTGATGAACCAGACCAGGTACGGCCGCTCGGTGTACGCGGTCGGCGGCAACGAGGAGGCGGCGCGGGCCGCCGGGATCTCGGTCGCGCGTGTGAAATACCAGGCGTTCCTCGTCAACGGCGCCCTGGTCGGCATCGCCGGCGTGATCTTCATGTCGCGCGTCAACGCCGGTCTGCCCAACGCCGGCGTCGGCTACGAGCTGCAGGCGATCACCGCGCCGATCATCGGTGGCACGAGCTTCTCCGGAGGCGTCGGCACCGTGATGGGAACACTCGCGGGTGCGCTCATCGTCGGCATCCTCGGCAACATCATGAACCTCATCGGGATCGGCTCGTACATCCAGCAGATCGTGATGGGCGCGATCATCGTGATCGCCGTCGCCTACGACGTCTTCAGCAAGCGCGGCAAGGCGAAGACCACGATCCTCAAGTCCGACGCGAAGGGCGATCCCTTCCCCGTTCGGGCCTCCTCGACCGATCCGGGAGGCGGTCGGGTGAAAGCCTGACCCTCCCCTTTCCGCAACGCTTCACCCACCCAACGAAAACAGGAGAAGACAATGAAGAGTCTTACCCGCAGGATCATCGCCCTCGGCGCCGCAGCCGCTGCAGCGATCAGCCTCGCCGGCTGCGCCGTCACCACCGGAAACCCGACCGGAGGCGGCGGTGGTGCCACCGAGGACAAGGACGAGTACCGCGTCGCGTACATCGCCCGAGCCCAGGCCGACTCGTTCGCCGCCTGGCTCGCCAACGAGATGAAGGCGGAGGCCGGCAACTACGACGACATCACCCTCGAGGTGTTCGACGGCCAGGCCGACGACGAGATCGAGAACAAGATGATCGAGAACGCGATCGCCAACAAGTTCGACGCGGTCATCATCCAGGCGAACAACGCCGACGCCCAGCTGCCCTACATCCAGCAGGCAATCGACGCGGGCATCGTGACCATCACCACCAACCCGCGCGTGGAGGGACTCACCGGCGGCAACTCGGTCGACGCCGACCCGTACAAGCAGGGCGCCGTCGTCGCGCAGCTCGCGCTGGAGGAGATCCCGGAGAACGCGAACGTCGTCGTGCTCAACGGCCCCGCCGGCAACTTCCACAGCACCGCACGCCGCGAAGCGTGGGAGGCGGAGTTCTTCGAGAAGCGCCCCGACGTGAAGATCGTCGCGGAGGACATCGCGAACTGGAACAAGGATGAGGCCATGACCCTCATGGAGGACTGGTCGCTGGCCAACCCCGACGTCGACGCGATCATCTCGATGAACGACAACATGGCGTCGGGTGCGCTCGAGGCTGTGAAGGGCAAGGGCGGCTTCGACGGCATCCTCGCCTACGGCGTCGACGGCACCCCCGAGGCCGTGCTCCTGATCGAGGCCGGCACGATGACCGCGACCTCGCTCCAGAACGCCCGCGAACTGGCACAGCTCAACCTGAAGGCCGTGCACGACCTGCTCACGGGCGCGGAGGACGAGGTGAACGTCGACATCGGCAACCCGTTGATCACGAAGGACAACGTCCAGGAGTACATCGACCTGTACAAGGAGGCCGGACTCCTCGACAAGTGACGTCGCCCGACCGGTGACACCGACGTCGGGGGAGCGGGCGCCTGCCCGTTCCCCCGACGTCTGCCCGCACACCTCCTGGAAGGCAGATCCCGCGATGCTCGCTCTTGCTCTCGCCGACGCCCGTGACCGCGCGCGGCGGCTCGCCCAGGATGGGCGTCCTTTCCTGCTGGGGATCGTCGGTCCGCCCGGCGCCGGCAAGTCCACCCTCGCCGAGGCACTCGGCGAACCCGCGTTCCCCATGGACGGGTTCCACTACGCCAACGAGCACCTGGATCGGCTCGGCCTGCGCGACCGGAAGGGGGCGCCGGCGACGTTCGACGTCGACGGCTTCGCCGCCCAGCTCGGTCGCCTGCGGGCGGGGCGCGACGTGGTGGCGCCTCGCTTCGACCGCGAGATCGATGCCGCCGTCGCGGGTGCCCTGTCCCTCTCCGCCGCCGACCGCCTGATCGTCGTCGAGGGCAATTACCTGCTCCACGACGCCGATGGGTGGGAGCGGATCCGCCCACTGCTCGACGAGGTCTGGTACATCGACGTGCCGGAGGATCTCCGGCTGCGCCGGCTCGTCGCCCGCCACGAGTCGTTCGGCCGCACGCACGACGACGCCGTGCGGTGGGCCTCCGACGTCGACGGCCCCAACGCCGTCCTCATCCGCGCCACCCGCCACCGGGCCGACGCCATCATCACCCTGACCGAAGGAGAAGACGCATGAGCGTCATGGAAGCATTCGCCCTCACCGACCGCACGGCACTCGTGACCGGTGCCACCCGAGGGCTGGGTCGCGAGTTCGCGCGGGCCCTCGCCGAAGCCGGAGCCGACATCGTCGTGCACGGCCGTGACGAGGAGGCGGCCAAGGAGGTCGCCGCCGAGATCGAGGCGCGCGGACGCCGCGCGTGGATCGTGCTCGGGGACCTCACCGATCGCGCCTCGGTCGACCGCATCGCCGCCGAGGCCATCGGTGCGGCCGGGCACCTCGACATCCTCATCAACAACGCCGGCGCGTGCATCCACCGTCCCGCGCTCGAGGTGACGGACGACGAGTGGTCGCACGTCATCGACACCAACCTCACGGCGCTGTGGCGCATGTCGCAGGCAGTCGGCGGACACATGGTCGCACGTGGCTCGGGCTCGATCGTCAACGTCGGCTCCATCTCGGCGCAGATCGTCAACCGGCCGCAGTTCCAGCCGGCGTACAACGCGTCCAAGGCCGCCGTGCACCACCTCACCAAGTCGCTCGCGGCGGAGTGGGCGCCGTCCGGCGTCCGCGTGAATGCCGTGGCCCCCGGGTACATCAAGACCGACATGTCGCCGGTCGACGAGCCCAAGTACCGTCGCTTCTGGATCGAGGACTCCGCGCAGCAGCGTTATGCGACGCCGGACGAGGTGAGCCCCTCGATCGTGTTCCTCGCCTCGGACGCCGCGAGCTTCATGTCAGGCACCGTGCTGGTCGTCGACGGCGGCTACACGCTGTTCTGAGCGGCACGGCGGACGCCGCCGGGGATGAATCCTCGGTGGCGTCCGCTCCTCCCGTCCGGCCCGTCTGTCCGGATCCCTGCGGTCGTCGGCAGTGCGCGGTCTTGTCCGCGTCCGCGAGGGCGGGCACGATGAGCGCATGACCTCTTCTTCCGACACCGCCCTGCTCGTCATCGATGCGCAGGAGTCCTTCCGCCGGCGTGTCGACGACTGGGCGGCCACGGCGAATCCTGCCGTGATCGACAACATCGCGCTCCTCGTCGCCCACGCGCGAGAGGTCGGCGACCCGGTCGTGTGGATTACGCACTCCGAGCCGGGGAGCGGGGGTGTGTTCGACCCCGCATCGGGGTTCGTGCGTGTGATCGAGGACCTCGATCCGCGCGAATCCGAAGCAGCCCTCACCAAGACGACGGTCAACTCATTCGGCTCGACGGACCTGCATGACAGGTTGCAGGGGGCGGGGGTGCGTCGCGTCGTGATCTGCGGCATCCGCACCGAGCAGTGCTGCGAGACGACGGCCCGCGTCGCCGCCGACCTCGGCTACGAGGTGGAGTTCGTCACCGATGCGACCACGACCTCGGCGATCCCTGCGCACGGCGGGCTGGCCGCCGTGTCGGGGGAGGACATCATGCGCCGTACGGAGAGCATCCTGGCGGCCCGGGGATTCGCGACCATCGCGAGCACGAGCGAACGGATCGGAGCGGTCCGGGCGCCCGGTCTCCCCTAGAAGCGCCGCCCGGATTCCCCACGACGTCGTCGCCCACCGACAGATTCCGTCGCGATGCTCGTTGTCCGGAAGGGGGCGTTCCCGCGGGGAGATGCGCGGCGTGCCATCGCGTAATCTCATCAGTAGCGGAGGGGGGCGCACTCAGGGGAGTGGGCAATGGGCGAAGCAACGGACCAGGTCGATCGGCGTGTCGTCGATGATCGACGGGCCCGAGAGGCGAACGCGGGGGACCGTGGTGCGGCCGGGGAGTACCTCGCCGAGAATCTCCCGTACCTGTTGTCGATAGCGCGACGGATCTCCAACGGCGTGCTCGATCCCGACGACCTCGCCGCGGACGCCATCGCCGCCCTCCTCGCGCTGTGGGCCGAGGGCAGGGGACCGACCTCGAACCCCAACGCCTATCTCTCGCGAGCGATGAGGAACCGTCTGATCGACGAGTACCGTTCACCGCGCTCCCGCGTCGGCGGCATCCTCGATGCGGATGAGGAGCTCCAGCCGCACTTCGACTCGACCAGGCGCACCGATCTTCACCGCGAGTACGCGTATGTCGCCGCCGCTCTGCAGTCCCTCCCGCCGGATCAGCAGCTGGTGCTGAAAGCCGTCGTCGTCGATGGGCGCAAGCCGGGAGACCTCGAGGGAGAACTGGCGCGGCGGGCGCCGGCGATCTCGTCCCTGCTGCGGCGCGCCAAGCTCAGCCTGCGCCGGGCGACGCTGCGGGTGGTCCTCGAAGAAGACGCGCCAGCGGACTGCCGTCGCGCCGCCGGCGACCTCCCGGAGTCGGTTGCGGTGCAGATGGAGGATGTCTCTCGATCGCGCGGCATGGCGCACATCCGCACGTGTGATCGGTGCAGGGCCGCCTGGGGCCGGTTCGGCGCCCTCACCTCCGCGCTCGGCACGGTCGCGCTCCTCGTCGCCGGGAGCGTGCTCGGCCCGTCCGGCTCTGCCGAGGCCGATGATCGCCCGCGGGGGAGGCCGACCGCGCCACCGTCGGTGGTCCGACGGCTCTCCGGCGCGCGACGGATCTCCCTGGTGCCGCAGATCATGGCGATCGCCTCGGTCGTGGTGGGGGTGCTCCTGATCGCGCTGGCTCTTCCTGCGGTGCAGAACCTCCTCTCGGGAGGGCCGATCGGCGGGCTCCAACTCGCCGTCACCTCACGAGCGCTTCCGGCCGAGCGTGCCGAGATCGACGTGGACTTGCGGTTGGGAGACACCGAGGACGTCGTGGTCGAGCTCCTTCTTCCGCCCGGACTGAGCGTTCTGAGCACTCCCGAGGCGTGGGACTGCTCGCCCTCCTCGACGGGTGCCATCTGCCGGGGGGATGCGACCTCCCGCGTCACCTTCGCCCTCGTCGACTCCCGCCCTGATGAGGCCGGCGGATACCGGCTCCTGCTGGCCGGGCATCGCGGGGACCGCGCGGTCAGCGGTGTCGCCGAGGGGCAGGTGCGTTCCGAGACGCAGACCGTCACGGCGACGGTCGGCTGACTCCGACAGATTCCTTCGGCTCGTTCGTTTGTACCTCCGAGGGGTCACGCCGGCTGGCGTGCCTGCGAATTCGCACTGTCCGCGTAATGGAAAGCGCCCGAACGGAGTCTCTCCTTCCGGGTGTGTCGCGGGGACAACGCCCGAAGATGCTGGGGGTCAGCAATGTCTACTGGGAACACACACGTCCGTCGTCGCCTGGCAGGTGCCGTGGTCATCGGCGTCGCCGCGGCTCTCGCGGTTCCGACCGCGGGGTGGGCCGCGCCCACACCCGACTCCGGCCCTGTGGCCGGAGGAACCACGGTTCTCATCGAATGCTCGGACGTCTCGCCGATCGAGATGTTCGCCGCAGGCGGGATGAACGCCATGATCGTCACGAAGGAGGAGAAGGTCCTCACCTGGGGCGCGTGGCAGTACGGATCCAACGGGAACGGCGGGGGATCAGGGCCAGGGCAGATCTCGCAGGGGGCTATCCCCGCGGATGCCGACATCGTCGACGCCGACTACGACCAGTACGCCGGCTACGTGGTCGCCGCCGACGGTGCGATCTACGCCTGGGGCATGAACTCCTCCGGCCAACTCGGCATCGGCGGTTTCAACCCGCAGGAATCGGCGACGCCCGTGAAGGTGAACCAGGGGCAGATCCCGGCGGGAGTGAAGCCGGTCTCGATCGCCGCCGGCTCGGGGCGTGCCGCCGTGCTCGCCGACAACGGCTGGGTGTACAGCTGGGGCGAGCCGTCGAACGGAGAGGGCACGAACAACTGGCGTCCCGAGCCCGTCGCGCTCGCGCAGGGGCAGATCCCCGCAGGTGTCACCATCACCCAGCTCGCCAACGGCAACGGCAACACCTACGCGCTCGGCAGCGACGGCTGGATCTACTCCTGGGGTGGCAGCTTCATGGGCGGCAACGGCGATGGCAACGTCGGTGGAGCCGACCGGCTCGCACCGGTGCGGATCGCACAGGGGGCGGTTCCCGCCGGCGTCACGTTCACCCAGGTCGCTGCCGGCTCGTATGTGGGCTACGGGCTCGGCACCGACGGAAAGATCTACTCCTGGGGGTACAACGGCAACGGCCGCCTCGGCATCGGTGACACCGGTGTGACCGCCGTCGGAGCCCCCGTGCTCGTCTCCGCGGGCGACATGTCCGCAGGCCTCAGCATCAAGAAGATCGTCGCGAGCGAGTTCCACGTTCTCGTGCTCGCCGACGACGGGACCATGTACAGCTGGGGCTACAACCCCGACGGTCAGCTCGGCATCAACTCGGTCGTCGACGCGGCGGCGCCCGTCAAGGTCGACACCAGCGACATCCCCGCCGGTGTCATCGCCACGGATGTCGAGATCGGGTTGCAGGCGTCGTTCGCGCTGGGTTCGGACGGTCGTCTCTACAGCTGGGGAGGAATGCGTCCGACCTGGGGCAGCATCTCCGGTCCCGCACAGCTCGGCAGCTACGCGAGCGAGGGGCGGATGCGGCCGGGCCTCGCACTCAGCTTCGGGGTGACCGAGGTCACCTTCGACGGCATCCCCGGCACCGACCTCGACGCGTCGGGGTGCCCGATCAGCGTCGTGACCCCGCCGCACGTTCACGGTCCCGTCGACGTCGTCGTCCGCACGGGCCTGATCGCGGGGACCACCGCCACGCCGTATCAGTCCGCGACGACCTACCCCGGCGGGTTCACGTACCTCGAACCGCCGGTCATCGTCACCCCCTCCCTCCCGGACGGAACGGTCGGGACCACCTACACCTCGACGGTCGAGGCGACGGGGCCGGGGCCGATCACGCTCGCGGTCACCACGGGCTCGCTGCCCCCGGGACTCGTCCTGGATCCGACCACGGGAGCGCTCACGGGCACCCCGACGACCGCGGGCACCTTCACCTTCACGGTGACGGCGACGAATCAGTACGGGACCGACACCCAGGAGTACGTGGTCGTGATCCGTGAGCGGACGGTGATCCCGACGACCGATCCGATCGATCCGACCGACCCGACCGGCCCGCCTCGCGGAGGAAGCACGTCCGGCGGCAGCGCCTCGCTCGCCGTCACCGGCGGCACCGCGGCGTTCGCGGCGTACGCGGCCGGGGCCGGAGCGCTCCTGATCGTCGCCGGCAGCGGCTATCTGCTGTTCACCAGGAGCCGTCGACGGGTGTGACGCGTCGGCGCTGCACGCGCCGACAGATTCCGCCCGGATATCCGTTGTTCTAGATGAGTCCTCCCCGGGCTCGGTGACACCTCCCCGTCACCTGGTGCACAGCACCTCCCCAACAGGGGCGGCACACCCCCACGTGCCGCCCCTACCTCCTTCGGGCTCGTCCTGAGCCCGACCGGATGCGTCAGTCCTCGGGATCGGCCTCGGGCATTCCCGGGCCGGGTCCCGGACGCACAGGCGCCTCCGGGGCGATGTCGATGCGGGTGTTGCCGTCGTGCTCGCTGACCTCGATGCGGGGCGCGGCGTCGGCCTCGGTGGCCTCCGGCGCTGCCGTCAGCTGGTCGTGTCGCTTCTGCGCGCTCGTCATCTCTTCGTCGGATGCGTGCTCAGGCGTGCTCATGGTTCTCCTTCGGGTTGCCGACGGTGTCGCCGCCGGAAGCGTCGTTCCTCTTCTCGGCGTGCTTCCTGCCCCAGAGCGCGAGCAGGTAGAGCACACCGCCGACGGCGAGCAGGATCCCGCCGAAGAGCCAGACGGCCGGACGCTGCTGGGTCAGCAGCAGGATGCAGGAGCCGATGCCGAGCACGGGGACGAAGGTCCACACGCGGAAGTGATCGTTCTCGACGCGGTCCCGACGCAGCACCAGCACGGACACGTTGACGCTGAGGAAGACGACCAGAAGCAGCAGCACGACGGTCTCGGCGAGCGTCGCCAGATCCCCGACGAGGGTCAGGCCCATCGCCACGAGGGTGGTGGTGAGGATCGCGACCCAGGGGGTCCGCCTCTTCGGGAGCACGCGGCCGAGGGTGGCGGGCAGGAGGTTCTGCTCGGCCATGCCGTAGGTCAGGCGGCTGACCATGATCATCGTCAGCAGTGCGCCGTTGGCGACGGCGACGAGCGCGATGAGGCTGAACAGCCAGGAGGGGATGCTGACGCCGGTGGCCTCCACGACGGCGAGCAGGGGTCCGCTCGACTCCTGCAGCGCTGCGGGCGGGAGCGCGATCGCGCTCGCCAACCCGACCAGCACGTACACCGCTCCGGCGGTGAACAGAGCGCCGAAGAGGGCGCGGGGGTACGTGCGGCGCGGATCCTTCACCTCTTCGATCATGTTCGCGGAGGTCTCGAACCCGACGAACGAGTAGTAGGCGATGACGGCGCCCGACAGCACCGCGATCGCAGCATTCGTGCCCTCCGGCACCTCGGTGACACGGGAGAGGTCACCGCCACCACCGCCGACGAAGATCGCGACCACGGCGACGACGATGACGAGGCCGCTGAGCTCGATCGCCGTCATCACGAGATTGGCTCCCATGGACTCCCGGATGCCGCGGGCGTTCAGGAGGCCGACGACGGCGAGGAACGCGATGGCGACCGGGATCGTCGGCAGGTCGAGGAACGTGCCCAGGTAGTCGCCCGCGAACGCGATCGCGAGTCCGGCCGCGCTCGTGACGCCCGCCGCGAGCATGCTGAATCCGACCAGGAACGACACCAGGGGGCTGTGGAAGGCGCGCTCGGCGAAGACCGCTGCTCCACCGGCACGAGGGTATTTGGTGACGAGCTCGGCATACGAGCCCGCGGTGAGCATCGCGAGAAGCAGTGCCAGGAGCAGGGGTGCCCACAGCATCCCGCCGACCTTCTCGGAGAGCACGCCCATCAGCGCGTAGATGCCGGCGCCCAGCACGTCTCCCAGGATGAATGCGAACAGGAGAGGCCCGGTGATCGCCCTCCGCAGCCGGGTCGAGGTCTCGGCGGCGGGCGCGGTCTCGGTCGTCATCCTCGAAAGCTACGGGGGAGAGGCGACAGCGGCCACGGGGTTGACATCCCGGCGCCGTGGCCTCCTCGCCGACCGACCGCTCGCGGATCGTCGTCCGTTTCCAGGCTCAGCGAATTCACAGAAAGTCCGCGCGGCTCCCGGAATTCCGCGGGATCCGGCGATAGCGTCAGTGCCGCAAGAGGCTCGGTCGACCGGAGTATGCGGGCAGGACGGGCTTCCTCTCTCGAATCTCCGACACAAAGGGCACTCTCATGACCGGTACGGCACGCAAGGCGCTCGCAGAGGCGCTCGCCACCTTCCTCTTCGTCCTCGCGATCATCGCGGCAGTGAACAGCGGCAGCCCGCTGACTCCGCTCGCGATCGGCTTCACCCTGATGGTGCTCGTGTTCTCGACGGGCCACATCTCGGGTGCACACCTCAACCCGGCCGTCTCGGTCGGCGTGTTCCTGCGAGGCGGCCTCAGCGTCGCCGACTTCATCTCCTACCTCATCGCCCAGTTCGTCGGTGGCGCACTGGCCGCGCTCGTCAGCATGTCCGTGTGGCCCGTCGGCGAGAAGGCCATGATCGTCGAGGTCGGCCCTGCGTTCCTCGTCGAGGCGCTCTTCACGCTGATCCTCGTGTGGGTCGTGCTCAACACCGCCACGTCGAAGGACACCGCGGGCAACTCGTTCTACGGTCTCGCCATCGGTGCGACCGTGTTCGTGGGCGCGGCGACCGTCGGCTCGATCTCGGGTGGCGGCTTCAACCCGGCCGTCGCGCTCGGCCTCTCGGTCAGCGGGCACTTCGCCTGGAGCTCGCTGTGGCTCTACCTCGTCGCCCCCGTCGTCGGAGCCGTGATCGCGGCGATCCTGTTCCGGGTGCTCAACACGGACGACGCCAAGAAGATCGCCGCAGCGGAGTAGTCCTCCCGCACGACCGAAGCGCCGCATCCTCCTCGGAGGGTGCGGCGCTTCTGCGTGCGGAAGCGTCAGCCGACCGGCACCGATGCGGTGGGGGTCGGCTCCGCATCCCGGGCATCCGCGGCGCGGACTCTGGCGCGGGCCGCGGCGACGACCATCACGACGAGTGCGACGCCGGTGAGGATCGCCCCCATCCAGATCGGCGAGGTGTAGCCGAGACCGGCGGAGATGCCGACTCCGCCCGCCCAGGCGCCGAGCGCGTTGCCGATGTTGAACGCCCCGATGTTCGCGCCGGAGGCGAGGGTGGGCGCGCCGCCCGCGTACTGCATGACGCGGCTCTGCAGACCCGGGACCGTGCCGAAGCCGAAGCCGCCCATGAGGAACAGGGCGATGATCGTGGCCACGCCCGACTGCGCCGATGCGGCGAAGAGCACGAGGACGATCACGAGAGCGGCGATGAAGATGACCAGGGTGCGGTCGATCGCGCGATCGGCGAGGCGTCCGCCCAGCCAGTTGCCGAGCACGAGGCCGGCGCCGAACAGCACGAGCAGCCACGGCACGGCGGAGGTGGCGAAGCCGCTCACCTCGGTGAGCGTGTAGGCGATGTAGGTGAAGGCGCCGAACATCCCGCCGAACGCGAGGATCGTGACGACGAGCGAGAACCACACCTGTCCGGAGCGGAAGGCGGCGAGCTCACCGCGGAGGCTGACCTGGGCGGTGGGGCGGGGAAGGCGCGGGACGAGGAGGGCGATGCCGAGGAAGGCCAGCACGCCGATGCCGGAGATCGCCCAGAAGGTCGAGCGCCAGCCCAGCTCCTGACCGAGGAAGGTGCCGAACGGCACACCGAAGACGTTCGCGGCGGTGAGGCCGGTGAACATGATCGCGATCGCGCCGGCCTTCTTCTCCGGGGCGACGAGGCCGGCGGCGACGACCGACCCGATGCCGAAGAACGCACCATGGCAGAGGGCGGCGATGATGCGGCCGAGCATCGCGACGCCGTAGTCGTCGGCGAGAGCGGTGAGGGCGTTGCCGATGATGAACAGCACGATGAGCCCGAGCAGCACGGGCTTCTTGGGTAGCCGGGTGGCCGCGGCGGTGAGCACGAGTGCGCCGACCACCACAGCCAGCGCGTAGCCGGAGATGAGCCAGCCGGCTGCCGACTCGGTGACGCCGAAGTCGTGGGCGACTTCGGGCAGCAGGCCCATGATGACGAACTCGGTGAGTCCGATGCCGAACGCCCCGATGGCGAGGGCGATCAGTCCTGGAGGCATGACGATTCTCCTGATAGATTGGTGAGGATACTTGCAGACGCCGCATATTGCGCATCGAACGTTAATGATTGCACACGCAAGTATCTGGCGCAAGCAACTATCTCGGAGGATGTCCATGGGTATCGGTGACGACGCGGTCGAGGTGCGTGTGCAGGGCTGGCGGACGCTCGCCGCACTGCACGGCCTGATCGAGACCGCGCTCGAGCGCAGCCTGGGAGAGGC
Organism: Microbacterium sp. DWRC1-3; assembly: GCF_049896645.1. Lineage (NCBI taxonomy): Bacteria > Bacillati > Actinomycetota > Actinomycetes > Micrococcales > Microbacteriaceae > Microbacterium > Microbacterium sp. DWRC1-3. Next base: position 2,115,209 of record NZ_JAFCUS010000001.1, on the reverse strand, counting down.
GGCATCGCTCTCGGTCGTCGAGTACACCGTGCTCGACGCGCTCGACAGGCAGGACGGATGGCACATGCGCATGCAGCAGCTCGCGCGCGCGGCAGCCCTGAGCCCCAGCGCCACGACCCGCCTGGTCAACCGCCTCGAGGACCGCGGTCTCCTCACACGCATCCTGTGTGCCGATGACCGTCGCGGCATCTACACCGAGCTCACTCCCGCAGGTCGCGAGCTCTACGAACAAGCGCGACCGATCCATGACGCCGCCCTCGAGCGGGTGCTCGAAGACGCGGCGGCGCAGCCGGAACTGGCCCCCGTCGTCGAGGCACTGCACGGTGTCGCGCTGCCCGCGCTCGCCGCAGGCTGATCCCGACAGATCGACGGCTCCATGATGACCACCCCCTCCCGCACGCTCCTCGTCGGCTCCGGCAAGATCGCCGCCCGCCTCGCACCGCTGATCCTCGCGCACGGCGAGGTGTTCGCGCTGCGTAGGAGCGACGCCGAGCCGCCGGCCGGCGTGACCGGGATCCGCGCCGACCTCGCGGCGCCGCTCGCCTCGCGACTTCCCGCGGTCGACGCGATGGTCGTCACGCTTCCGCCCGGTGAGGGCGTGTCGGCCTACCGCACGGCGTTGACGCATCTCGCCGAGGCGCTGCCCGCGATCCCGGCCCGCACCGTGTTCGTGTCGTCGACCGGGGTGTTCGACGGTCCAGGGGCCGCGCGGCCGATCACCGAGCAGGACGATCCGGAACCGACGAGCGCGCGCTCGCGAGGACTGCGCGACGGCGAGCGGGCGGCCGTCGAGATCTTCGATGCGGTCGTGGTGAGGCCGGCCGGCATCTACGGACCCGGCCGCGACTTCCTGCTGCGGAAGGTGCGCGAAGGCGCGGCGGTCGAACACGCGCGGCGCACGAACCGCATCCACGAGACCGACCTGGTGCGCACCCTCGAACTGCTGCTGCGGACGCCCGCCCCTCCGCGGCTCGTGCACGCCGTCGACGAGAGCCCGGCACCGCTGGGAGAGGTCGTCGGGTTCATCGCGCGCGAGCTCGGTGTCGATGTGCCTCCCGACATCGGCTCTGCGGACCCGGGCGGCTTCGTGTACGACGGGTCGTTGCTGTGGTCGCTGCTCGGCACCCTCGAGTATCCGACCTATCGCGAGGGATACGCCGAGATGATCGCGGGCCCCACCGCGAGCTGAGGCGCCGTCGTCGGCAGCGCCGCGTAGCCTGGGCCCATGACGAGCACAGCTGCGCGCACCGCCATGGAGGTCGTCGACTGGCGGCGTCGGGTCTTCGCCCTGTACGACGCCGTGCGGATCGCGGACTCCCCGGAGGAGGCGCACGAACTCTGGCGGATCGAGCGGGACGATCTGATGCTCCACCACCCGGCCACTCCGTTGCTGCTCGAGGACAGGGCGCTGTTCGAGGGGCTCCCGATCGCCTCGTACGACCCGCAGTGGCGCTTCGAACTGCCGATCCTCCCCGCAGACCCCGGCGGCTTCGAGTTCGCGACCGGCACCGACGGCATCGTCCCGTTCGAGCGGATCGGCCGTGTGGAGATCCCGGATGCCGGATCGCTCGACGTCTGGCGGCTGGCCTCCTACGGCGGCGGTCTCTTCATCCCGGTGCGTGATGCGCTGGCCGGCCGCCCCGGCGGAACCTACGGCGGCGGACGCTACCTGATCGACACGGTCAAGGGCGCCGACCTCGGATCCGACGCCCGGCGCGGCACGATCGTGCTCGACTTCAACTTCGCCTACAACCCCTCGTGCGCCTACGACCCTGCGTGGGCCTGCCCACTCGCGCAACCGGGGAACGTGCTCACGACCGCCGTCCCGGTCGGGGAGATGCACGGGGTCGGGAGCGCCTGAGCGCCTGATCTTCCGGGCTCCCGCACGGATCCGGAACGACTTTGTGACGAATCGACGTGCGCGCACGTCCTATCTCCGAGCGAGCGTTTCGCTCCCGGCGGGAGTCTCACACGGGACCCGCGACCGGTCTTCAGATCGAGATGGGACACCTCATGGCAAACCAGGACCAGAACACCCCCGCTCCGGCCGAGAAGGAGCTCGCTCAGGCTGCTCCGAAGGCTGCCGGCGCCTCCGCGTCGCGCGTCGACCGGTCGAGCGGATTCTCCGCTTCGCGCGTCCCCGCCGACGAGAACGCCGCGGGTAAGACGACCATCGCCGACGGCGTGGTGGCCAAGGTCGCCGGCATCGCCGCGCGTGAGGTCCCCGGCGTCTACGCGCTCGGTGGCGGCGGAGCCCGCGCCTTCGGCGCCATCCGCGACGTCATCAACGCCACCGACCTCGCTCAGGGCGTCAAGGTCGAGGTCGGCGACACGCAGGCCGCAGCCGACCTGACCATCGTCGTCGAGTACCCGGCACCCATCCAGGACGTCGCGAACAACGTCCGTGCTGCTGTCGCCGGTGCGATCAGCCGCCTGGTCGGCCTCGAGGTCGTCGAGGTCAACGTCGAGGTCAACGACGTGCACGTGCCCGGCGACGACAGCGACGACGAGGAGTCGCGCGTCTCATGAGTGCCACAACGGTCGGCGCCCTGATCGGCGCTCTGCTGGCCCTCGCCGCCCTGCTGTTCGGGTTCTGGGGGTTCCTCCTCATGGCCGTGTTCGCGGGCATCGGGGCGCTCGTGGGCCGAATCGCCTCCGGCAAGCTCGACGTCCGCGGTCTCGCAGACGTCTTCACCGGGCGGCGCACCTCCTGATGCGTGCCGACCAGCACATCGCCGGCGGCGACGCTCTCTCGGGAGTCGCCGCCGGCGGGGCCGCCCTCCGCGGTCGCGTCGAGGTGAAGGAGCGCGTCTATCGCACGGTCACCGAGAAGGCGTCCGCGACGTTGATCGGGGTGCCTCGCGGCGACGTGAAGGTCGATGTCGCGGAGCACCCCCGGGGGATCACGGTGCGCATCGCCGCGCCTCTTCCCGTCCCCCGCCTGGATGACACGGCCGCGATCGCTCAGACCGTCCCCGTTCTCGAGCGGGCGCGGGATCTGCAGGAGCAGTTGCAGCAGCACCTGAGCACGATCCTCGGACGCAACGTCATCCGCATCAACCTCACCGTCACCGGTGCCACCATCCCGGAAAGGAGACGAGTGCAATGAGCACCCCGGTTCTGCGCCGCGTCATCCGGCGCGAGACGCACTCGCCGCGGACCGTCGCGATGTTCGTCGCGGTGGTCCTGCTGATCCTGGCCCTCGCATACATCGGGCTCGAGATCGTGTTGAGCCTCGCCGCGCAGCCCGCGCTCCTGATCGGTCCCGCCGCAGCCGGAGGGTGGCTCATCGGGCTTCCCACCGCGCAGCCCGCCGGGCTCGTGATCGCCGGCAGCGTCGTCCTCGCCCTCATCGGCGTGATCTTCATCGTGCTGGCCATCACCCCGGGGCGGCTCTCGAAGCACGTCCTGGACGGGGGTGGACGGGCCGTGGTCGTGGACAACGGTGTGATCGCCAGCGCGCTGGCCCAGCACCTCGCAGAGGAGACCGGCCTCGCCCGCGACAGCATCACCGTCGGCGTCGGTCATCGCACCGTCGACGTGACCGTGCGCCCCGGCATCGGCATCCCGCTCGACAAGGCCGACGTGGCCTCGGCCGCCGAGGCGGAGCTGCAGACCTACCGGCTGGCCCACCGGGTCCGCACCCGGGTGCGCATCGAGCGACCCGCCGAGAAGGAGGACGAACTGTGAACAACACCAATCGTGCGTTGAATCGCACCCTGCTCCTGATCATCGGGGTGCTGTTCCTCGGGCTCGGCGCCCTCGGCATCGCCATCATGAGCTGGCCGACGGCGTCGGACATCTGGGCCGCAGGCGGCAAGGACGCGCAGTCCTGGCTCGACCAGGCGATCGCCGCGACCGCGATCGCCGGTGGCGGCCTGTCATGGATCGGCATCGGCGCTGTCGCGGCGATCGTGGTCGTCATCGTCCTGCTGATCCTCGCGCTCACCAGCATCGCGGGTCGCCGCTCGAAGACCGTGCTCCGCTCGACGGGAGCGCAGAACCCTCTGGGCCGCGTGACCGTCAACGAGTCGTTCGTCTCGGATGCGGTGAAGAACTCCCTCACCACTCGGGACGAGGTCCTCTCGGCGCAGGTCACGGCCAACGACGTGCGCCGCCGGCCGGTGCTGCACGTGTCGGTCACCCCGCGGCAGAACACCGATCCGCGCGAGCTCGTCGACCATGTCGACCGACTGCTCGCCAACCTCGCGGTCCTGACCGGCCGCGACACAGAGACGTTCGTCTCGGTCCACACGAGCCTTCGGGCCCGCCTCGCGCACGACCAGCGTCGACTCTCCTGAGCGCGCGGGTCGCCGCACCTCCGCAGAAAGCAGACATCATGCGCAACAAGATCCTCCTCGTCGTCGGCGTCGCCTTCGTCGCGTACGTCCTCGGCAGCCGGTCGGCGACCGTGCAGATCAACAAGGGCGAGTCGGTGAGGCATCAGCTGGTGCGGATGTGGAACGACCCCAAGGCCAGGAAGCAGCGCCACAAGGCCGCCGAGAAGGCGGCCAAGAAGGCGCGCAAGGCACTTCGCGGCTGACCGACGCGCGGGCCCCTCAGACGACGTGCGTGTTCGGCAGCGGGCTCACGGTCGGGCGGGCGTAGGTGCGACGCCGGGCGGAGATGTCGGTGGGCCGGGCCGCGCGCGGCACGCCGCGGTCGACCGCGATCACCTCGAACTCCTGGATCTGCGCTGGCCGCACCGGGGTGAGGTGGATCATGCAGATCAGCTCGCCCCGCTCGGCGGGGATCGACCACGTGATGTCGGCCGGAGTCGCCGAGGAGACGATCTCCGGTGCTCCTGCATCCTGGCGCAGCGGACCCACCTGGGCGACGAGTTCGTCGATCGCGGCGCGGCGCTGAGGAAGCGGACGATCGAAGTCGATGTTGTCGGCGAAGATCTCGGCGGCCGCATCGTCATCCCAGGAGCGCACCAGCGCGTCTGCGGCCGACATCAGCCGCCGCGTCTCCGGCCACGGCCGTACGGTCCGGGCGGGAGTGTCGTGCACGGCGAGGGCGCGGAACAGCGCATCCTCCGACAGAGCCACGGGGTTGCCCCGGTGGCTGTTGGTGAGCACGACCACACCGACACCGGAATCGGCGTGCCACACCATGTTCAGGATGAACCCGGGAAGACCGCCGCTGTGGGTGACGATCCGGCCGCGGTGCAGGTCTTCACGCACGAAGAGGCCGAGCGCGTAGCCGCCCGTGACGAACTTCCAGGTGCCATCGGGTCGCGCCTGGAGGGAGGGGATGTCGACCTGATGGATGCGCTGCAGCTCGCGCCGTGAGGCCCGGCTGACGACCGCGTCGTCATCGTCCGCACTGGCCGTGGCTGGTCGGGTGGCCGCGGCGAGGAAGCGCACCCAGACGCTGAGGTCGGTGATCGTCGACTGCATGCCTCCGGCCGCGGCCATGGCGTCGGACACGGCCGGAGGGAAGCCCGCCCATTCGCCCTCGGTGTTCAGCGAGTAGCCGACCGCCCGGAGAGTGCCGCCCTCCGGGGCGCGATTGTCGAACCACGTGCTGTTCATCCCGAGCGGCCGCAGGATCTCGTCGGTGACCCAGTCCTCCACGCGCCGACCGACGGCCTTGCCCACCGCGAGCCCCGCCATCGTGAAGCCGATGTTCGAGTACTCGAAGGCGCTGCCGGGATGGTTGCTGTAGTTGAAGCCCGGTCGGATCCGCTCGACGAGCTCCGCTTCGGACAGGCCCAGGAACGGGTCGACCCACGAGTTGTCCTCGGTGAGACCGCCGCCCATGCTGAGCAGCTGCCGCAGGGTCGGGACGACAGCCGGCTCATCGCCCACGGTGCCGTGCCACTGCGGATAGAAGTCGGTGATGGGGGCGTCAAGGTCGAGGAGTCCGCGGTCCCGGGCGAGCAGCGCGCCGAGCGCTACGAAGCTCTTGGTCATCGACGCGATCGGGAAGACCGTGTCGGCGTCGGGGGCGTTACCCTGGTCGTCGGCGGTCCCGAACCCCCGGGTGTGCTCGAGGCCGTCGGCCCCGACGAGTCCGTACACGAGCCCCGGCGACTGGCCCGCCGCCGTGTACTGGCCGAAGAAGGCATCGAGCTGATCGATGAGCGGCACCACGAGGGTTTCGCTGGACATGGAGACTCCCTTGTTCTGGGGTGGCAGGAACGCCGGTTCGTCTCCAGCCTGTCGTGCCCGGCGCACGAAGTCATGTCCGCGGGAACCGAGTGTCGCGACCGGATGTGTGCGGGGTCACGAAGGCGGCTGCGCGCTGTGGGGCCGGTGCCTCGGCGGCGCTTCTCTCCACGACGCCGCGGGGTTCACGGCGCACGCAGAGGCGCCGCGAACCCCGCGTCGGGCTCACGCCATCTGGGCGGCGTACTTGGCGGGGTCCGAGTCGAAGGCCGGACCGCACCCGGCGCAGCAGAAGTAGTATCGCTCGTCCTCGTGGTCACGGTAGAGGCCGGCGGCCTCCGCGGCCTTCTTGCTGACCGGGTTGCCGACCATGACCGGGCAGGTGGTGAGGTCGTCGCCTGCACTGCCGGTCAACAGGTTCTCGCGGCCGTTGCCTGTGGCGGCGGGGTTGATGGCGCTGGTGCTGCAACAGCTGGGAGCGGCCTCGGTGTTGTTCGTCATGCGGGATGGTTCCTTTCTCGAGTGCTTCTGGCGGAGGGAGATGGTGCGTGTCATCACTTGGCGATGCTCTTGAACCCGCGCAGGCGCAGGCTGTTGCCGACGACGAAGACGCTGGAAAGCGCCATCGCCGCGCCGGCGAGCATGGGGTTGAGCATTCCGAGTGCGGCGACGGGGATCGCCGCGACGTTGTAGGCGAAGGCCCAGAACAGGTTGGTCTTGATCGTTCCGAGTGTCTTTCGCGACAGCCGGATCGCGTCGACCGCGCTGCGCAGATCGCCGCGCACCAGGGTGATGTCGGATGCTTCGATCGCGACATCCGCGCCGGTACCCATCGCGAGTCCGAGATCGGCCTGTGCGAGCGCGGGGGCGTCGTTGACGCCGTCGCCGATCATCGCGACCACCTTGCCTTCGCGCTGCAATCGGGTGACGACATCGACCTTGTCCTTCGGGAGGACTTCGGCGATGACCTCCTCGATACCCACCTCGGCCGCGATCTGCCGGGCCACGGCCTCGTTGTCTCCGGTGAGCAGGATCGGGGTCAACCCGATCGCCTTGAACTGAGCGATCGCTTCGGCGCTGCTCGGCTTCACGGTGTCGGCCACGACGAGGATGCCTCGGGCCTGACCGTCCCACCCCACGGCGACGACGGTCTTTCCCTCGCTCTCGGCGCGGGCCTTCGTCGACGCGAGTTCACGGCTCAGCTGCTGCGACCACTCGGCGAGGAGCGAATCGCGGCCGACGAGCACGGCGTGGCCGTCGACGATCCCCTGTACTCCCTTGCCCTCGATGTTCGCGAAGTCCGAGGGGGTCGGCAGAGAACCGACCTCCTGGGTCGCCCCCTTGGCGATCGCCTGTGCGATGGGGTGCTCCGAGGCATCCTCCAGGGCGCCGGCCAGCCGCAGCAGTTCTGCACGATCTGTGCGGTCCTCTGTGAACACGCCGACGAGTGTCATCTTGCCGGTGGTGACGGTGCCGGTCTTGTCGAGCACGACGGTGTCGACCTTGCGGGTGGACTCCAGAACCTCTGGGCCCTTGATGAGCACGCCCATCTGCGCGCCGCGACCAGTGCCGACCAGAAGCGCCGTGGGGGTCGCCAGACCGAGCGCGCACGGGCAGGCGATCACGAGCACGGCGACCGCCGCCGTGAACGCCGCGGTCACGGGGAATCCTGCCCCGAGCCAGCCGCCGAGCGCCACGAAGGCGATCACGATCACGATCGGCACGAACACCCCGGAGATCCGGTCGGCGAGGCGCTGCACCTCGGCCTTCCCGGTCTGGGCGTCCTCGACCAGCTGCGCCATCTGTGCCAGTTGCGTGTCCGACCCGATTCGCGTCGCACGGATCACGAGTCGGCCGCCGACGTTCGTCGTGGCACCGGTGACGGCGTCGCCCTCGGCGACCTCGACCGGGACGGCCTCTCCGGTGAGCATGGATGCGTCCACGGCCGAGGTGCCGGAGACGACCACGCCGTCGGTGGCGATCTTCTCCCCGGGGCGCACGATGAACTCGTCGCCCACCTGGAGATCCTCGACGGGGATCTTCGTCTCCACACCGCCACGCAGGACGGCGACCTCTTTCGCGCCGAGTTCGAGAAGCGCGCGCAGGGCCGCGCCGGCCTGCTTCTTCGACCGCTTCTCGAAGTACCGCCCGGCGAGGATGAACATGGTCACCCCTGCGCCCACCTCGAGGTAGATGTTCGCCGCCCCGTCGGACGGGGCCAGCGCGAACTCGAACGGGTGCGTCATGCCTGGCGTGCCCGCTGTGCCGAAGAACAGTGCGTACAACGACCACAGGAACGCGGCCGAGGTGCCCATCGAGATGAGCGTGTCCATCGTGGCGGCGCCGTGCTTCAGGTTGGTCCATGCGGCCTTATGGAAGGGCCATGCCGCCCAGAGGATCACAGGAGCAGCCAGCGCGAGCGAGGCCCACTGCCAGTACGTGAACTGCAGCGCGGGGATCATCGCCATCGCGATCACGGGCACGGTCAGCACGATCGCGCCGATCAGTCGGTTGCGCAGCGACCGCAATTCAGGATCCGCGTCATCGGCGTCACCGGCGGCCGCCTGGTCGTTCCTCTTCCCCTTCGGGGCGGGCAGGGCCGCGGAGTACCCCGTCTTCTCCACCTCGGCGATCAGCACCGCAGGGTCGTAGCCGTCAGGTACCGTGATCTTCGCCTTCTCGGTCGCGTAGTTCACGGTCGCCACGACACCCTCGAGCTTGTTCAGCTTCTTCTCGATCCGCATCGCGCACGACGCGCAGGTCATCCCGCCGATCTCCAACTCGACGCCTGACCCCATGCTCGGAGGTGCTGATGTACTCATGTGCTTTTCCTTCTGTCGGCTGTGTGTGCGGGCAGCAGCGCGGAGCTGCCGCAGGGCGATGCTCGTCGCTCAGTGCCCGTCGTCGTGGGAGTCGCCGTCGGACACGGCCGCGTCATCCCCCGAAGCGGCGTCGACCACGAACTCGGCGGTGTGCACCTGTCCGTCGACCTGGAAGTCGAGGTACAGGAAGTACCGGCCGGCGGTCGGCGCCTCGGCGGCGAACTCGATCTCGGGCCCTGAGGTCTCGCCGACCTCAGGCTCTTCCCCCTTGGCGTGCACGTGCAGGTAGGCGAGGTCGCCGTCGCGCAATGCGACGAGATGGCCGAAAGCCCCCAGGTAGGGCTCCAGAGCGGTGACGGGCTTGCCGTCTCGCGTCACGGTGAGGGTGAGGTCTTTCGCTGTTCCCGCCGTGAGGTCGCCGTCGAGCGAGACCGTGAAGTCGCCGACCTGTGCGGTCTGCGTCGGCTGCGGCGCCACCGGGGTGAACTCGCCCGCCACCTGGACCGTGCGCGTGAGAGTGAGCGAAGGGGCATCCGTGCCGGCGGGGGTGAAGTCCGCGAAGACGCGATAGGTCCCGGCTTCCGTCCATTCCCACGGCAGTGACCACATGCCCGTGCTCTCATCCAGCGTCGGGTGGACGTGACGGAACAGGCTCCCGTCCGAGCGCACCACGATCAGGTGCAGGTCCTTGTCATGCGCGGTCGTGTAGTCCGTGACCGGGGTGCCTGCGGCGTCGAGGATCTGGAACTGCAGCTCGCCGGAGGTTGCGACGGCTCCCGGCGCCTCGACCGGCGACAGGACGTATCCTTCCAGGCCGAGCGAGAGGCCTTTCAGGCTGTCCGCAGCGACATTCGCGGACTCCTCCGCGGCCGTCGTGGCAGCATCGTGGCCGCCGTCGTGACTGTTCATCTCCGTACCTTCCTTCCACTCGCTGACAACGCTCGGGGGAACGATGGCGCTGGCGAGGCCGAAGGCCCCACCGAACGCCACCACCACGCCGATCCCGTAGATCGTGAGGCGCGCCCCGGCGTTCATACCGTCCGCACCGCCGAGTACCCCGCCTCCGCGACGGCAGCCAGAATCTGCGCATCGTCGAGGGAACCGGAGCCGGTGACGACGAGCGTGCCCGTCTGTGCGCTCACCTGGATGTCTTCGACACCCGGGACTTCGGAGACCTCTTCGCGGATCGACATCTCGCAGTGTCCGCAGGTCATGCCGGTCACCTGGAACTCGTTCGTGGTCATCGCGTTTCCTCTTCTCGTGGTCAGTACCCGTATGGGGTACTCGTCATAACCGTATACCCCGGTGGGGTATTCCTTCAACCGGCCCGGTTCTCCTCCGCGCGGGGGAGGGCCGGATCTGTCACCCCTGAGGCGTGACAGATCCGGCGCAGATCCGGTCGGTGCTCACCTACGGGGCGGGGTGGCCCCTCGGTTGGTGCGGCGGGCTGCGGCCACGTCGTCCGAGGGGATCACGAGGGTCGGACGGGTGGCATGGTGGAGCACATTCGCGGAGGTGCTTCCCAGCACGGTCGCGGTGAACCCCCGCAGGCCGCGGGATCCGAGGACGATCAGATCGACACCCCGCACCTCGGCGGCCTCGACGATCGCCTCGGAGGCGGTGGCCATCGTCGAGGAGATGAGAGCCTCCGCCTTCAGTCCGAGGTCGAGGGCCAGCTGCGCGCCGTCGGCAGCGATCCGCTCTGACGCGTCGAGTGCCGCAGCGTCAAGGTCCTGCAGCTTCTCCAAGGCTGGATGGCCTTCCAGATGAGCGGCGAAGCCCTCGAGGGGTTGACGAGCATAGAAGAGCAGCGCGGTGGCGCCGGGGAACAGGCCGGCAACGGTGTGCACCGCGCTCTGCGCGTTCGGTGATCCGTCGTAGGCGATGAGCAGTGTGGGAGAGGGCATCGGTTCGTTCCTTGCTGATCGGTGGTCGGGAGGGCTGCGGCTATATCGAGTACGACTCGACGGGAACCGCGGCGGACGCCCGTGGCTTCGTCATGGTGATCGCCGTGATGATCGCTCCGAGGAGAGCGAGGATCGCCGCACCGACGAAGGCCGCGGAGTACCCCTGGGTGAGCTCCACCTTCGAGGCCTCCGCGCCGGCGATCCCGTAGACGATCGCCGTGAGCACGGCGAGCCCGAGCGCGGATCCGATCTGGTAGCTGGTGCTCACCAGTCCGGACGCGACGCCGGTCTCGGCGGGTGGGGCCGCGTTGATGGCCGTGCCCAGCGACGGCACGAACGCGAGCGACATGCCGAGGGCGGCGAGCAGCGATGCGGGAAGAACGTCCACCACATAGTTGCCGTCGGGCCGTACGAACGCGAGCCAGGCCAGTCCTGCTGCCAGAAGCAGGAGGCCGCTGACGATCAGCGACTTCGCCCCGAACCGCTCCTGGAGTCGCGGCGCCAGCGCGATCATGACGATCACGACCAGGCCGGTCATCGGCAGCAGTGCGGCGCCGGCGGCGAAGGCGCTCGCACCGAGGACCTGCTGCAGGTAGAGGTTCAGGAAGAACCACATCGACACCCACGCGGCGCCGAGCATGAGCTGTGCACCGTTCGCGGCGCCCAGGAGAGGGGCGCGGAGCAGGCCGAGACGAAGCAGCGGGGTGCGGCTGCGCGCCTGGATCAGGAAGAAGATGACCAGGAGCATGATGCCGGCCGCCAGCATGCCCAGAGTGGACCAGGTGAGCCAGCCGACTTCCGGGGCGTTGACGACGGCGTAGACCACGGCGGCCAGTCCCACCGTGACCGTGACGGCTCCGGCGACATCGATCGACCCCGTCGCCTTTCGGACGGTGCGGGGGAGTGTCGTCGCGGAGAATGCGAGCACGAAGAGCGCGATCGGCACGGTCACGTAGAACACCCATGGCCAGCTCGCGTACTCGGTCAGGACTCCGCCGAGGAAGACGCCGGCAGTGCCGCCGATGGGCGCTGCGGCGCCGTAGACGGCGAATGCCTTGGGTAGATCAGATGTGCCGCCGAACAGCATCATCAGAAGGGTCAGGGCGGCCGGCGCGATCAGCGCTGATCCGGCGCCTTGGATCGCGCGACCGGCGATCTCGACACCGACGCTCCCGGCCGCTCCCGCCAGGATCGAACCGGCGATCAGGATGAGCCAGCCGAGCACGAAGATCTTTCGAGCGCCGAAGGCGTCGGACAGTCGGCCTCCCAAGAGCAGCAGTCCCCCGAAGGCGACCACGTACGCGTTGAACACCCACGACAGGGACTCCGGCGTGAAGCCGAGGTCCCGCTGGATATCAGGCAGGGCGACACCGATGATCGAGGTGTCCATGATGACGACGAACTGTGCGGTGGCTATCAGCACGAGGCCGAGCCACCGCTTCGCTGGTGACAGGGGTCGGGGTGTGGACATTGTCGTTCCTCCTATGAAGCGGCGCCGAGTGGCGGGTCGCGGTGTAGCCTATACCCATAGGGGGTGGGGGTATCAATCTTGTCGACCTCGACTGCCGCACGAGCGGCGAAGAGCCCTGCGCCACGAAGGAGGCAGAACACATGAGTGAATCCGTCCCACGTAAGCGGAACGAGCCATCACCCTTGCGCGGCACCACGGTGCCGATGACGCGGCTACGGCGAGTGATCGCCCAGCGGGCGGTCGCGTCGATGACGTCGATGGCGCAGGTCACGAGCGTCGTCGAGGTCGATGTGAGTCGCGTCGCTCACCTTCGGGATCGGGTCAAGGCCGAGTTCCTTCGCACGACCGGCCACCGCCTCACGTTCCTGCCGTTCTTCGCGATCGCTGCGGCCGAAGCGCTGCGCACCCACCCGATCATCAACGCCATCGTCGATGGAGATGACGTCGTCTACCCGGATCGGGAGAACCTGAGCATCGCGGTCGACACGGAAAGGGGCCTCTTGGCGCCGGTGATCCGCAACGCCGCAGACCTCGACATCGCCGGTCTCACCGCGCAGATCGCCGACCTCGCGGAGCGTACGCGCAGCAATCGGCTGCAGCCGGACGAGCTCGCCGGCGGCACGTTCACCCTCACCAACACGGGGTCGCGGGGCGCGCTGTTCGACACCCCGATCGTCTTCCAGCCCCAATCTGCGATCCTCGGCACGGGAATGGTCGTGAAGCGCGCAGTGGTCGAATCCGCGGAGGGCGTGGAGGCGATCGCCGTGCGCTCCATGGTCTATCTGGCGCTCTCTTACGACCACCGCATCATCGATGGCGCTGATGCCGCGCGGTTCCTCGCCACAGTGAAGGCGCGGCTCGAGGAGGGCGCCTTCACGCGGGACCTCGGTATCGAGGTGCGCTGAGGGTCTATGCGGCCTTCTCGCGCACGGCCGGCCGCGTGAGCCGCGGGATCAGGGAGGGCGTGTTCTCGCGGTAGGCGATGTAGTCGGCGCGATCGCCCCACTTCTTCTCGGCGCGCGCCTCCAGCAGCGGGATGCCGCTGACCCGGGTGAGCAGCAGGATCACGAACAGCGGCGAGAGGAGTGCGACCCACTGCCATCCGGCCAGCACCGGAGCGGCGGTGACGAACACGCCCACCCAGATGACGATCTCGCCGAAGTAGTTGGGGTGGCGCGACCGCGACCACAGGCCGGTGCGGATGAATTCGTCCCGGTTCTGCGGGTCTGCGCGGAACGCCGACTTCTGCGCGTCGGCGACGATCTCGATCGCCATGCCGATGACCCACACGATGATGCCCACGACGGTCAGCCACCCGATGGGGGCGCGGGCACCGGCATCCGTGCTGATCGCGATCCAGGCGGCGGCCGCGGTCAGCGACACCCACGCGCCCTGGATCACCCACACCTGAAGAAAGCGCAGCGGGGAGCTCTTGATCTCGTCGAAACGGCCGTCTGATCCGGCCTTGTGCACGCGCAGGGCCAGGAAGGATCCGAGGCGGGCGGCCCACAGCATCACCATCGCCGCGAGGATCCAGCTACGCGCGTCGGGCAGGGGCGACAGGAGGACGAGTGCGGCGGAGATCACGAGGAAGGTGAGGCTGCCGGTGAGATCGAAGAACCGCTCGGTCTGCAGGATCATCGCGGGGATGAAAGCGATGACCTGGATCGCGAAGGCCGCGGCGACGGCCAGGGCGAACAGCGGGATGCCGCCTAGCGTCGCACTGTTCTGGCTGCCGGCGAGCGCGACGAGCGCGCCGATCACGAGCGCGGCGATGATCGCGATGAGTGAGGAGCGGGAGGACTTGGGGGCTGTGGGTGCGGGGGAGGACATGGCGTGCTTTCTGTTTCTCAGAGGTACAGGTCTTCGACGGTGACGGCTGCGCGATCCAGCACGACGTTCCGCTTGAGTTTCATGGTCGGTGTGACGAGCCCGCGGTCGTCGAGGTCGGCGAAGACCACGCTGAACCGGCGGACCTGCTCGCTGCGCGCCACGAGGGCATTGGCGGCGTCGACGGCGCGCTGCAGGTGGGCGCGCAGCGCCGGGTCGTTCACCGCACGGATGTCGGACGGCGCGGCCAGGGGGATGCTGGTGCCTTCCGCGGCGGCCCACGCCCTGGCCTGCTCCGGGTCGAGGACGAGCAGCGCGGAGAGGTACGGCTTGCCCTCGCCGACCATCACCGCGTGCGAGACGAGCGGATTCGCTTCGACCGCGCTCTCCCAGCGGGTTGGCACGATCGTCTTGCCGTTCGACGTCACGATCACGTCCTTGAGCCGGCCTTCGAGGATCAACCTGCCCTGCTCGTCGAGTCGCCCGAGATCGCCGGTGCGGAAGAAGCCGTCGACGAAGGCGCCCTCGTCGTGGGCCGGGTTGCGATAGCCGCTGAAGACGCCGAGGCCGCGGGCCAGAACTTCGCCCTCATCGCTGATGCGAACGGTGAGCCCCGGCAGGGGCGAGCCGACGCTGCCCGAAGCGATGCGACCGGGCAGGTTGCCGGTGAGGGGCGCCGTCGTCTCGGTGAGGCCGTAGCCCTCGATGACGGGGACCCCGACGCCGCGGAAGAAGAGCGAGAGCTCGGTGTCGAGGGCCGCTCCGCCCGACAGGATGTACCCGACCCTCCCACCCATCACGGTGCGAAGACGCCGGTAGAAGAGGGCGTCGAAGACGCGGTGGCGCACGCGGAGGCCGCGGTTCCTGGCGATGCGCCTGCCGGCGTCGATCCGCTCGGCCCGGCGGCCCCACGCGATGGCCGTGGCCTCGGCCTTCGCCCAGACTCCCGCGAGGCCCTTGTCGGCGGCTTTGCCCGCGGCGGCCGCCTGGATCTTCTGCAGCACCCGCGGCACGACGACCAGGAACGTGGGACGCAGAGTATCGAGGGTGGCGACGACCGTCGACGGGTCGGACAGGTGCGCGATGCGCATGCCGCTGGCCAGACAGATCAGCTGAAGCCCGCGCGCCAGCACATGGGCGAGGGGCAGGAAGATGACGGTGTTGCCGTCTTCGTTCACGATCTCGCTGTACGCGGCGGCGATGTTGAGCACCTGACCGAGGAAGTTCCGGTGGGTGAGCACGACGCCCTTGGGCTCGCCCGTGGTGCCCGAGGTGTAGACGATCGTCGCAGGATCGTCCTGGGTGGCGGTCGTTCTGCGGGCCTCGAGTTCCTCGTCGGTGACGCCGACACCGCCCGCGACCAGATCGGCAAGGGTGCCGGTCGTCTCGGCATCCATCGTCCACGCGCCGAGCGTGACGGCGTTCGTCTTCGCGAGCGCCTCCTGTAGGAGCGCCGTGTGCTCCGAGGTGCCGCCGATCGCCAGACGCACACCGGCATCCGCGACGATGGCGTTCACCTGCGACGGCGAGGAGGTCTCGTAGATCGGCACGACGACGGCGCCGGCGAACCAGGCCGCGAGGTCGGCGACGGCCCACTCGTAGCGCGTGGGCGCCATGATCGCGATCGGGTCGCCTGCCTGGATGCCCTGGGCCATGAAGCCCTTCGCCAGAGCGCGCACCTCGTCTTCGAAACCACGCGTCGTGATCGGTCGCCACGAGCCGGTCGACGGGTCTTCGACCTCGAATGCCACGTGGCCGGGGGCGGCGGCGGCCCGCGCCACGAGCAGGTCGGTGACGTTGCGGTAGCCGTCGAGGGCGGCAAGCGGCGGGGTCGATGACTCGAGCATCGGGGCTCCTCTCGGTCGTGCGGGCGGCTCGGAGGGCGCGCGAGCATCGCCCATCCGCTCTTGTTCGGAACCGATGACGATTCGGATGGGATGCTCTGCCGGGCGCGAAGTGGTCGACCCGACGACAAAGCCCCCGGGGTCCGGGGGCTTCATGGATGTCACTTCCAGATGATACGGCTCGATCCACTGTCCGCCGACGATGGGCGTCGTGGGCAGGCCTCATACCCCCAGCGCTTCGAGCACGTGGAAGGTCAGGTAGACGGGCCAGACGGCTGCCTGGAGAAGGCCGAGGACGACATCCCAGAACGCCCCGCCGGAGCGTGAGATGAAGTAGATGGCAGCGCCCACGTAGGCAAGGAGGAAGAAGAACCCCCACGGGCCCGCCTTCTCGACGACTTTGATCGTGCTCCGTTCTTCACCCATGGAGCAATCGTCGGGCGGATTCGCTCGGGTCGTCGGGCCGAAGGTCCTGTTCATGCGCACTCGGATTCTCCGAGTGTGTCCATGTCCGTAGGACGTTCGCCCCTCGTTCCGGCTGTGAGCCGCCCAAGCTGGACGCATGACTATGACGGGTCCGGCAGACCGGCCTACGACGGCCTACACGGTTCATGCGAGCGTTACAGAAGCAGGGGCGGCCGTCATCGAGGCGGGGACACAGCGGATCGCCTTCGATGCCAGTTGGGGCCGCCCGCAGCCGGTAGCTCTCCCGGGGCCTGCGGATCTGCTCGCCTCCGCTCTGGCAGCGTGTCTACTGAAGAATGTCGAGAGATGCTCCGCACTCCTTCCGTTTCGGTATGAACGCGCCGATGTGGTGGTCACGGCACATCGGCAGGACCGGCCGCCGTTCTTCACGCGACTCTGGTACGAGCTCTCGCTGGTGACGGACGAGTCCCCGCGTCGCATCGAACTGCTGCACGAGAATCTGCGCCGCTACGGGACCGTGTACAACACGCTGGCCGTCGTGTGTGAGCTCGACGGGACCGTCGTCGCCGCCACCGAGCCGTCGGGGCCCTGACGGAGCCCGGACGAGTTCCGCGAGATCGTGCGCGCCCTCGGCGACCCCACCTGAGGGACCCGCGGGACCTCTGGCCCTATGACCACCGTCCGGCATCGGAGCACACTGAGCGCGGCTCTTCGGGGCGGGCGATACCGATGGGAGCGTCGGTGCTTGTCTGTCCTGCGGCGGCGTCAGGCGGCGTCCGGGTGCGGGCCACTGAGAGGTCATGACATGCGCAACAGTTCTCGCACGGTGAGGCGAATCGCCCTTGCTCTCACGCTCGGAGTGCTCGTCATCGGAACCGGGGCAGGCGCTGTCGCCTCTCCTCGGGCGCCGGCGACAGCAGCGGATGTGGGCGTGCGCGCGGCTGCGGGCGACCAAGACGGGCCGCAGTTCTATTCCGGCGTGACGGTCGACGTCTCCGGAGTCGTGAACGGTGACGTCTACGCTGCCGGTCAGAGCGTCACGATCAGCGGGGACGTCACCGGAGACGTCATCGCCGCAGCGCAGAGCATCACGATCACCGGGACGGTCGATGGAAATGTGCGGCTCTCGGGCCAGGCGGTCACGATCAGCGGCGAGGTGTCCCGCAGCGGGACGATCTTCGCAGCCGACGTGACGGTCACCGAGACCGGCTCCTTCGGCGATGATCTCGTGGGCGCCGCGGG
Organism: Microbacterium sp. DWRC1-3; assembly: GCF_049896645.1. Lineage (NCBI taxonomy): Bacteria > Bacillati > Actinomycetota > Actinomycetes > Micrococcales > Microbacteriaceae > Microbacterium > Microbacterium sp. DWRC1-3. The sequence continues at coordinate 2,097,554 of NZ_JAFCUS010000001.1, read as the reverse complement.
CGACATGCGCGTCGCCGGCGCCGTGGGCCGGGATCTGATGCTCAGCGTCGGAACCCTCACCGTCGATGGAGCGGTCGGCGGAAGCCTGACCTATCACAGTGACCGGGAGGCGCGGATCGCGGAAGGGGCGGTCGCCGGCACCGTGCAACGCATCGCCCCGACCGAATCGCCGCGAGTGGAGATCTCCCCGTGGGCTGTCGTCTTCGGGTGGTTCCTGGGCCTGCTCTATGCCCTGGTGGCCTTCAGTCTCGTCACGCTCGTGGCGGGTCTGGCGTTCCCGCGCTGGCTGGACCGCGTGACGGGCCATCTGCTCCCCTCGCCGTGGAAGGCGCTGCTCGTGGGCTTCGTCGCAGCGATCACCGTTCCCCTCGTGCTCCTCTTCCTTCTCGTCACCGTCGTCGGCGCTCCGCTCGCGCTCATCGGTGCCGTGGTGTGGCTGGCGATGACGCTGGCCGCATTCCCCTACGTCGCGCACTACGTCGGCCGGCTGGTCTTCCGAGACAGGCGGCGGCCCGTGGTCGAATCCCTGCTCGGCGGCCTCATCCTGATCGCGGCGCTGCAGGTTCCCTGGCTCAACATCGTGGTGTGGCTCGCGATGGTGTGCTTCGGCCTGGGCGCCCAGCTCTTGGAGATCCATCGCCAGAGGCCGTGGGCCGCGTCGAGGGACTCGGCCCAGGAGCGGTCGGAACGCCCCGGCCCGACGGAGGACACGTCTCCGGCGTCCGACTTGTGATCCGCCACGGCGGTCGAATCGTGCAGGGAGGCGTCAGAGGATCAGCGACGGCATCGAAACAGGAGCAGGAAACATGGCTGAACGGCTGCGGAACACCGCCTTCTGGTCCCTGGTCGCGCTCGCCGGGTTTCAGGCAGCGTCAGCCATCAGCGGCGGGGTAGGCCTCATGGCCACCGCGGGGCTCGGGATGCCTTCGTCCTTCCTCGCGACCGGTCCGTTCTCGAACTTCATAGGGCCGGGTGTCATCCTGCTCGTCGTCGTCGGGGGCACTCAGGTGATCGCGATGGGGCTGCTGCTGGCTCGGAGGGAGGCGGGACTGTTCTGGTCCGCAGTCGCGGGTTTCGGAATGATCCTCTGGATCTACGTCGAGACGGGGATGATCAGAGGGACGTCCTGGCTTCAGGTGCTCTACCTCGCCACGGGCATCGCTCAGCTCATCCTCGTGATGGCTCTGCTCGGCGTCGCCGCCTGGCTCCCGCGCGCACCACTACCTGCCTCACGGTCTTCCCAGGACCGGCGGTAGAACACGCCGGACATTGCGCGCGGGAGCTTCGGCTCTGATGACCGCGTGCCATTGAGGGTCAACTGGAGCCGACGGCCCGCTGACCGCATCGGCGAAAGACGTGTGAGGGGGTGGTGAGGATGACTCTCCCTGATGGCGTCCCCGCCGGGCGGAAAGCCGTGGGCGATCCCGCGGCCGAGGACCGAGAAGCGACGGTGGATGCCGTGGAGGCGGAACAGGAGACGGATGTCACACTCGCGCGGCTTCTCATCTGCCTGGAGAGCGCCGCGTACTGGTACGACAAGATGCCGGCGTATGCCGATGCAGAGAGACGGGCAGGCAATAGCTGGGCCATCGGGTCGGGCGCCCTCGCGGCGTTGACCGGTCTTGCCATCTGGCCCCTGATCACCGAGCAGGCCCCGCCGCTGGTCGCCGGGATCGTCGTGTCGGGGGTGGCGTTCGCTTCGGCCATATGCGCACTCGTGTCGAAGGTCAACCGCTACACGGAAATGGCCGAACGCGGCCAGGAGCTGGCCGGACTCTACGGTCAGTCACTAGGCCTGCTCATGGACCTGACCACTGCTGGCGGCGTGATCAAGCAGCCGAAGGCGCATGCAGCCGTCGTCCTGTTCCAGCAGACGAAGATCAGGAAGGACAAGCTCTACCGAAACCCGCCCCGTGGGGAGGGTGAGACGCCGAAGGTGACCGACTTCGTGAGCCGCCTCCTGACCGCACGCAAGATGGTGGAGATCGCTCGCCAGCAGGGAGCCGGGCAACAGGGAGACCCCGCCGGGCCTTCGGGAGTATCGTGAGCGCATGGTCGACAGCGCCGAGGAGAGCATGAACGAGCAGCACTGGTCCGGCGCAGGGACTCCGACGGACCCCTGGGTCCTGAAGACCGCGCCCTTATCATCCGAGTACACGATCTTTCGGGATGACGACAACGATCCAGCCCTCGTGGTCTGCCAGGTGGGGTCGACCAGGCTCACGTACCTCGCGCGCGCGATCGACGACCTCCACGCAGAGCTGCTCCGACGTGGCGACTGGGTGACGCTGGGCGCCGCCGACGAGAAGAAGGAGCCGGCGCCGGATTCGGTCGAGGCATGGGGCCGCTCTGAGGACAACCCCGTGGGTGGGTGGTACGGCCAGCGGAAGGGATACCGAGGCCGTTTCGGCATGTACCTGCCGCCCCTTCTCGAAGCCCTCGGACTCGTCGAGCTCGAGCACAATGCTCGCAATAATCGCGTCAGGGCGATCGCGCGCGCATAAGGCCGCCGCCCGGTGGAACTCGTCGTCGGCGACGGATTCCAGCTCCGACGAACCCGGATCACCAGCGGCCCGCCGCGCTGCCCCTTCGCACCACAGCGGACCGCCGGCTACGCAGCGCTCCTGCACGCCCTCCCCAGGCAAGCAGTACCGACTGCGGCCAGCAACGCTAGACCCGCGCGACGCAGATGGTAAGGGGGTGTCCAAACCCCGCCGTCGGCGCTATGGGCCTGGATGGCCGGCTTCTTCATGAGGGAAGCTCTGTGTGGAGGGGCTGACGGGAATCGAACCCGCGCTATCTGCTTGGGAAGCAGAAGTTCTACCATTGAACTACAGCCCCGTACTCGCATCCGAGGAGCGAGCGAAGGCCAGCCTACCTGTACGCCGCCCGATGGCCAAAGCACGGGACGCGTCGGGGTGCCATCGCAGACGGTGGTCTGCGATGGCACCCCATGATCGCGTCGGTCAGCGGCGGACGCCCCGTCGTCGGGCGAACGCCAGGCCGCCGGCCGCGAGCAGCAGCGCTGCGAGGGCCAGCGCCGAGGTGAGCCCGGCGGTGTCGAGTCCGGTGGAGGCCAGGCCGCCGGCGGCGCCGGAGCCGGTTCCGGTGGTGTTCCCTCCGCCGACTCCGCCCGTTCCCGGCTGCGCGGCCCGCACCGTCAGGGGAGCCCGCACCTCCGTGCCGTCGGCGCGCGTCATCACGACGTGGTGCTGTCCTGCGGCCACATCGGTCGGCACGCGCCAAGACAGCGTCCCGGCTCCGGATCCATCCGCCGTGACGGTTCCCATGTTGATCGGGTCGGAGTGCAGCGCGAACGACGCCACCTCATCGGGCTCCAGCCCGGCGACGTCGATCGTGATCTGCTGACCGGCCGTGACGGCATCCGCGGAGAGCGTGACCTGCGCGGGCTCCGGCGTCGTCGCCTCGTCGAGCGTCACCATGATCCAGCTCACCTGCACGTCGGCGTCGCGAGTCGGCTGCAGCACGAGTTCGATCTGACCCTCGTCGCCCATGGCGATGTCGCCGTAGCTGCGCACCTCGTCGGCCGCGCCGTAATCATGGTCCTGCTCGACGATGGCGCCGTTCACGCTCACCTTCGCGCCGCGGTCGTCCCACTGGTCCCAGGGGTCCGCGTAGCCGACATGCACGCTGTACCGACCGGGCTCGAGGTCGCCGAAACGGTAGGCGATGTCGCGACCGTCGACCGCGTATCGCATGGTCGAGAACATCGTTCCGTCGACGGTGCCCGCGCTCTTGCTGCCCTCGCTGACGTATCCCCACGACGCGCCGCTCGCGGCATCCTCGGCATACGCCTGATCGGCACGGCTGTTGAGCAGGTCACCCTCGTCCTCGGCGGCGTCCCGCAGGGCCAACCAGTCCGCGGTCTGCTGTCCACCGGCGTTGACCGCGTAGCGCAGCCCCTCGGGAACGACCGCGATCGTTCGGGTGAACGTGCGTCCGCCGAACTCGGGGAGGGTGCCCGTCGCGGTGACGATCCCCGGTGCGTCGAACGAGCCGGCGATGCTCCAGGTCACGGGCTGCTCGGTCATCACGCCGTTCTGGGTGACGTTGACCACCGGTGTGTCGAGTGCGCCCCCGACCGGAACCGTCTCGGGCACGGCCGAGACATCCCACGCCGACCACTGGTCGAGCTGGTCGAGCGTCCACTCGTCGTGCACCTCGACCGCCAGCGAGTCGCCGCCTTCGCCCATGTTGATCGGCAGCCACACCATCTGCGCGTTCTTGAGGTCGCCGCCGCCGTTCCATCGGTCGCCCATGTAGATGTACTTGCCGTGCTCGCGATCGACCGGGATCACCGAGCTGGGCTGCGAGTTCCAGGAGTTGCTCTGCGCCCACCAGGGGAACGGGTCTCCCATCTCGGTCCACGCGCCCATGATGTCGCTGGAGCTCGCCCACCGTGAGGGGTTCGGGCTCCATCCCGTGGTGCCCGAGGTGATCAGGAAGTACCGCTCGTCGTGCTTGAAGATCGCCGGGGATTCCCTCGACTGGTTCACGAAGATGCGGTTGTAGTCCACACCGAGCACGGCCTCATCGGCGGGAGTCGCCAGGTCGGTGTAGTCGTCGTTGAGCTTGGAGATGAACATGGTCGCGTTCTCCTCGCTCGAATAGATGATGTAGCCGGTGCCGTCGTCGTCGACGAACAGGTTCATGTCGCGCGCCATGCCACGGTTGTTCGGGGCGTGGTTGGTCGGTTCGGCATCGGCGGGTGCGTAGTGCAGCCGGTAGCTGTCGATGTACTTGAAGGGACCGAACGGCGAGTCCGCCACCGCGACCCCGGCGTTGGCCTTGGCGTACTGCGCGGACGACGTCGCCGACGGGCCGTCCATGTGCGCCCACATCACCCACTTGCCGGTCTTCTCGTTGAAGATCACCTTCGGACGTTCGATGATCGGCGGGGTCACGCCGTCGACGGGCACGGTGCCGAGATCGCGGTAGACGGCGTCCTGCTGGGCGGCGGAGTAGTCGCCGTACAGCGCCTCGAAGTAGGGATCGTCCTCGAACTGGTCCTTCGACGACAGCGCTCGCAGCGCCACCCCGCGGTCGTCCCAGTTGTACAGGTCGTACGAGCTGTAGACGTGCACGCCGGGAGCCGAGTGGTACCCGTTCGTGCGGTCTTCGCCGTAGAGGTAGTAGATGGTGCGACCGTCGGCATCCTTCGACGGCACGACCTGACCGCCGTGCGCCTGGATCACCTCGCCGTCGGAGTCGAGCCATTCCTGTCCTGGGCGGAAGCTCGCGTACGGGGCGATGTCGTCGCGTGCCGACTCGAGCCGCCACAGCTGGTTGGCGCCCCAGTTCGACTGCCACACCCCGACGCTCGCACCGACCGAGGTCGAGGAGCCTCCGACATCCAGCACGGCACCGCGTCCGGCGTTCAGCAGGCTGAACTCCGCGCCGTCGGTCGAGGTCATCATCCACAGCGCAGACGGGTCGGTCGCTGCGGAGGCGTCGTCGAGCACACGCAGGGCCGTGGAGTCGCCGTCGGCAACCAGCGCACGTCCGTCGGCCGCACGCAGGGCGAAGCGGTCGCGCGAGGTGCCCGGCTGGTCGTCGATGAGCGAGGCCGTCCAGGTCTGCACGGGGATCAGCTCGGGATCCCTGGCGCTGCCGAGGAGGGCGCCGTCATCGGAGGCGGTCAGTGCATGCCCGCTCTGGACGCCGGTGATCGTGTAGGTCTCACCGTCGCGGAGCGCCGGTGCCTCGGCGGCGATGCCTTCGACGCCGGAGACGACGAAGGTGGTCACCGACTTCGCGGGAACCGTGAGCACGGCGGTCCCGTCTGCGCCGACCGCGACCGCTGTCCCGGTGCGCAGAGCGTTCGCCGTCGGGTCGGATGCCGGAGACTCCGTCGTCACGACGGGGGTCACCGTGGCGCCCTGATCGATGTCGCCGAACAGCGACAGGTCGATCGTGATCGTGCGGGCCTGGTCGCTCTCGTTCGTGTGCACGAGCGTGGCGCCGGAGCCGTCGCCGTCGATGGCCGCCGTGGTGTCGTTGTCGGCGACCCGCACCAGCTGGTCGCCGGGTTCGATGTAGTGCGTGAAGTTGCGCAGGGTGTTGTACTTCGCGTTCGTGCGGACGTGGCATCCCGCGTCCGCGTCGCCGTCGGCCAGGCGACGGGCGGAGTCGCCCTCGGCGTTGCAGTCGAAGTCGATGAACACCGAGCCCCAGTTCTTCTTCTCGACCTTCTCCATGTTGTAGAGGTCTTCGACCGGCTGCCACAGCACCCAGGCCTCCGGCTCGAGCTCGCGCAGGTCGGAGCTGACGAGCTGGGCGATGCCGAGCCCGTTCTCGATGGCATCCGGGTTCCAGCTGTCGCCGCCCCAGTTGCCTTCGACCTCACTCATCCACAGCGGCTTGGCCGCGCTCTTCGCGATGTCACGAGCCAGGTGGCGGCCTCCCGTGGAGTAGGTGTGCACGTTCAGCTGGGCGACGGCGTCACGCGCCGCGGTGTCCCATCCGTTCCAGTCCTCCACGAATCGCTGCGGATTCGTCTCGTCGGGGCCGGAGATCACGGCGTCGGTCGTGGTGTCGGAGGCGGCCAGCTCAGCGGCGAGCGCCTTGATCACGTCAGCCTGCAGCGCGGGGCCGGCGTGGGCACCCTCCTGCCTGCTCGCGCTCGTGGGCCAGCCGTCGCCACCGATCGTGGTGCCCCAGTAGTTGGTGTTCGGCTCGTTCAGCGGGTCGATCGTGTCGAACGAGATGCCCTGGGTGTCTTCGACGTGCTCGACGACGGTCTTGAGGTACGTCGCGAACGTGTCGAGGGAGTCGCGGCGGATCTGGTCGGCCCAGGGGTCGGTACCGCCGCTGACGAAGCCGCTCTCGGTCATGAAGTAGGGCGGGGAGTTGCTGAAGGCCTCCCAGGTGTCGACCTGGTCCTTGATGGCCGAGACCCAGGCGAGCTGTGCGGCATCGGCCGAGAAGTCGTAGTCGCTCGCGTTCTCGCCCGTCCACGCGGCGCGGAAGCGGTCGCGGTCGGCGAAGTTTGACGTGATCGCGCCGTCGTCGTCGGTGAGCGGAGCATCCGGGTTCCACCACCCTGGGACCGCTCCGCCGGGGCGCAGGTAGTCGGGCACATCGGTCGCGTTGCCGCCGCCGATGTTGTAGCGCGCGATGTTGAGGTTCAGGCCCTCGTCGCCGAAGACCTTGTCGATGAGCTCATCGCGCAGCTCTGCCGGGTACGAGCCGGTCGCGTTCGCCATCCACACCAGACTCGAACCCCACCCCTTGAAGGGGGCGCCCGCATAGGCGGGATTAGGGGTCAGGGTGACATCGGATTCGGCAGCCGTGGCCGCCTGCGGGAAGGCGGCGAGACCGCTCGCGGTCGCGGCGAGCACCGCGGCCATGGCGAGTGCGCGCCGGGATGTGGTCGCTGTTCTTGCAGACATCGTTGTCCATTCAGATTGTGTTGACGTTAACATGTCGACGTCAACACAATCTAGCGGATCTTGATCGGCCGGACAAGTTCCCGCTCGCGACAACTAGGCTGGTGCCGTGCTTCTCAGCGACCGCGACATCAAGGCAGAACTCGCATCCGGCCGCATCGGCCTCGAGCCTCGCGAAGACGGGATGATCCAGCCGTCGAGCATCGACGTGCGCCTGGACCGGTACTTCCGGTTGTTCGACAACCACAAGTACCCGTTCATCGATCCCTCGGTCGACCAGCCCGAGCTCACGCGCCTGATCGAGGTCGACCCCGACGAGCCCTTCATCCTGCACCCCGGGGAGTTCGCACTCGGTGCCACGTTCGAGCAGGTCACGCTGTCCGACGACATCGCGGCACGCCTCGAGGGCAAGTCGTCCCTGGGGCGCCTCGGGCTCATCACGCACTCCACCGCAGGGTTCATCGACCCGGGCTTCACGGGGCATGTGACGCTCGAGCTCGCGAACGTCGCGACCCTGCCCATCAAGCTGTGGCCGGGGATGAAGATCGGGCAGCTGTGCTTCTTCCGGCTCACGTCTCCCGCCGAGAACCCGTATGGCTCCGGCCCCTATGGCAACCGGTACCAGGGGCAGCGCGGACCGACGGCCTCGCGGTCGTTCCAGAACTTCCATCGAACGGATGTCGGCAGCACCGACATCGGAGCAGTCGGAGGCTGAGATGAGTGACGTCAGCGGCACACCGCCGGAAGAGCCCGTCGTCCCCGAGGGGGCCGACCTTCCCGACGCGCGGGAGGCCATGCCGGATGAGCCGCTGATCCCGCCCGCCGACGTCGTCATCCCGCCTCCGCCGCCCGAGATCCCGATCCCGGAGGGATTGCTGGCGGAGCCTGCGTCGGACATCCCCTCGGATGTGTCGTCCGTCGATGCGGTCGTCCCGCCGCCACCCGCGACGCGTCGTGGTTCCGACCGTGCACGCCCGACCCCCGCCATCCTCGAAGGAGAGCCGCCCGCCGCAGTGGCGGACGACTGGTCCCAGCCGTCGGTCGCGCCCGAGGTGCCGACATCCGGCGGCTATCGCGTGCTCACCGTCGTGATCTTCGCGTTCCTGTTCGTGCTCCTCGTCGCCGCGATCATCGTCGGGGTGTACCTGCTGAACACGACGACCTTCCCCTTCGCGGGTGCCGACGAGGCCGCCACGACGGCGATCACCTTCGCGCTGCGTTCCTGAACCTCGGCGCAGGCGAACTCAGGCGCGTGTGCGTCCCTGCCGGCGCCGAAGCGCCGCCGATGCCACGGCGACGAGAGTGCCGATGGCCACGCCGATCACTGTCTCGATCGCGCGGTCCTGAAGGAGCATGTCGACGGGGGTGGGTGCGGCGAGGTGCACCATGAGCAGCGCGAGTGGGGTGATGAACACCATCGCGATGCCGTAGTTGCGGCCGACGAACAGCTCGGCGGCGGCCTGCAGCACGACCACGAGGACGATGACGGCGAGCGGCGGCAGATCGATCGCGAGGATCGCCGCCGCGACGAGCACGCCGAGAAGGGTGCCGACGAGGCGCTGGATGCCGCGGATCACCCGGGCGTTCAGCTGCGGTCCGCTCACGGCGGCGACCGCGCCGACGGCTGCCCAGTACCAGTGGGAGTCCATGATCAGCAGGCCGGCGAAGCCTGCTCCCACGATCGCCACTCCGACCGATGCCGCCATCTCTCCGGCTATGGGGCCCACGGGTTGCCGGGACCTCGACGACGCATCGGCAGTGCTGCGCGTGAAGACGCCGATGAGGGCGGTGATGGCCAGCCCGAACAGCACGCTCGGACCGCCGACCAGCAGCACGTCGCCGAAGGAGGCGGTCGTCGCCGGGATCGTGGCGCATGCCCCGACCGCGAACACCGGGAACAGAGGCCCCGGAGGGTGCCACCGCATCGTGTAGGCGAGCAGGGTGACGGCGGATGCGATGACCGCGACGACGAGGATGCTGACCGGGGCGGGAGCGGCGAGGACCGACAGGGCGGTGCCGACGAGCATCGAGGCGAGGATCACCCCGCCGGCGGTGGCCTGCATCCGCAAGCGATCGCGGAACACGTCATGGCGCCCGTAGAGCGCGGCGAAGGCGCCGAAGCTCGCATAGATGCTGAGGTCGAGGCGCCCCAGCATCCAGAGCACGAGGAGGGGGACCGCGACGCTGATCGCGGCGCGGAGCGCGACCCGGTGGTCACCGCGGTGCGGTTCGACGCGCAGAACGCCCGTCCACACTCTGCCCCGTGAATCCGCCACCGATCCAGCCTACGTCCGAGCCCGGGCCTCCATCGCGGCTGGGCCTCCATTTCGGCCGGGCGGTCGCTCGATACACGAAACGCCCCACCCGGATGTCGGGAGAGGCGTTTCGAGGGTGTGCGGATGTCAGGCGTCGCGGCCGCGGGTGAATCCCGCGTCGAAACCACGCTCGAACGCGTGCTGAGCGATCCGCTCTGCACGGTGCGCGCCGTGTCCGTGTCCGTGTCCGTGTCCGCCGTGTCCGTGTCCGCGGCCGTGACCGCGGTGACCGGCGCCGGGCTCGCCGTGGCGGCATCCGTTCTCGGCGTCCGCGTGCGGGCCGAAGCCGTGTCCGGGGCCGAAGCCGTGCTCACGGTCGTGTCCGAAGCCGTGCACGGCCTCGCGCTCGGGGCCGCGGCCGAAGCCTCGGCCGAACGGGCGTCCGAAGCCGCGGGGAAAGCCGCGACCGTGGCGGGGGCCGCCGAAGCCATGCCGGCGTGCGCGGGGAAGAGGAGTCTCCTCGTCCCAGCCGAACGCACGGGCGATCTTCTCGAGTGAGGCCAGCGTGGTGGCCATGTCCTCGGGGGACACGGCCTCGGTGACCGTGGTGCGGATCTCGTCGACGAGGGTGCCGAGGCGTTCCTTCGCCGCGCGGCCGTCGTCGGTGAGCGTCCAGCCTTCTCCCTCGGGGGAGACCCAGCCGCGCTCGACGAGTCGATGCAGCTTGTGGCCGTTCAGCGGGCGGTCGGATGCGACGGTGCCGTCGACGATGTTGAGCAGGCGCCAGTCGCGGCGACTCGCGTGCTCGCTGTCGAACGCGGTGGCGAACTCGGCCGCCATGAGGCGGTCGGCGGCCTTCAGCCAGTAGCCGAAGGGGCGGGAGGTGTTCTCGGAGTTCTGTGATTCAGAGGTGTTCATGGGAAGTCCTTCGTGTCGGGGTGACTTTGTTGTCAGTGTGCATGTGTATGTCACAGTGCATGTACATGTAGTGTGACATGGACTCGCAATGCATGTCAAGTCGCATGTAAAATCGATCCGTGACCACCGAATCGAACGATGCCGCGAACGACGCCGCACCGGACGCGGCCCAGCGGGATTCCGCACAGTCGGATTCCGCCGAGGCCATCGCGCAGGCGCTGTCCCGTCTGCGAGGACGCCGACCGGGGGAGAGGGGCGCGGGCGAGCGGGGTCAGGGCGGCCGTGGTCATGGCGGACCGCGCGGATGGCACGGAGGGCCCCACGGCGTCGCGCCGGGGGAAGATCCTCGCGACCACTTCGAGCACCATCGCGGTCACCCCGGGATGCCGCCGTGGATGGCCGACCCCTCGGGTCGCCTCGGCGGCCCCGCCCGCATGCGGATGCTGGAGGCGCTGGCCGCGGCATCCGCGCCGCTGAGCGTGAGCGACCTCGGTGCCGCGATCGGGGTCGATCAGCCCCGCGCGTCACGGCTCGTGCAGCAGGGTGTCGAACGCGGTTACGTGCGCCGCGAGGCCGACCCCGACGACGCGCGGCGCACACGTATCGCGCTGACGGACGAGGGGCGTCGCCTCGCCAGGGGTATGCGCGGCGAACGTCGCGAGATGCTGGCGACGGCGCTCACCTCCTTCACGGAAGAGGAGCGCGTCGAGCTCGCCCGGCTGCTGAACAAGCTCGCCGACAACTGGCAGCGCTGACCCGGACTCGGATCAGCGCGGCGCCTTCACCGGGAGCAGGAGCAGGAAACCGGCGATCAGGACGATCACGATGCCCAGGATGCCGAACGCGGTCTGGGCCGTCAGCACGATCAACAGGGTCCAGGCGCCGGAGGCCATCCAGCTCGCGGCCCGACCGGTCGTGGCGTACAGGCCGAAGATCTCGCCCTCGCGGCCGGCCGGGGTGACCCTGGCCAGGAACGACCGTGCCGCCGCCTGCGCGGGGCCGACGAACGCGCAGAGGATGAGTCCGCCGATCCAGAACACGATGGCGCCCGCGTCCCTCAAGAAGAAGACCGCGAGGCCGGCGACGATCATCGACCCGATCGAGGCGAGGATGATCCGCTTCGGCCCCAGGTAGTCGTCGAGTCGTCCGGCGGCGATCGTCGAGACCCCCGCGATCAGGTTCGCGGCGATGCCGAAGATGATGATCTCCTGCGTCTCGAACTTGAACACCGCGGTGCCGATGATCGCACCGAAGGCGAACACGCCACCGAGGCCGTCGCGGAACACGGCGCTCGCCAGCAGATACCAGAAGGTGGGCCGGGTCTCCGGGTCGCGGTACAGACCGGCGACGTCCTTCACCAGCAGCGGGTACGAGGCGAAGAATCCGACTCTGCGCTCGGGGCGTCCGAGTGAGGGCTCCGGCACGTTGAGGAAGATCGGGATGCTGAAGATGATCGCCCATACCGCGCATCCGACCGCGATCAGCCGGTAGGCCAGGCCGTTGTCGGTCGACATGCCGAACCAGTCGAAGGTGTCGAGCACGACCACGATCACGAGAGCGATGATGCCGCCGAGGTAGCCGAAGCCCCAGCCGAGGCCCGAGATGCGACCGACGTTCTTCGGGTTCGCGATGCCGATGAGCATCGCGTTGGAGTTCACCGCCGCGATCTCCTGGAACACCGTCGCGGCCGAGATCAGGGCGACTCCCAGCCAGAACAGGCTCGGTGTGGGTTCGACGAACCACAGGCCCAGCATGCACATGACCAGTGCGCCGGTGCCGATTCCGAGCCACAGCTTCTGGCGCCCGGCGGCGTCCGCGCGCTGACCCAGCACGGGGGCCAGCAGCAGGATGCCGAAGGCAGCGATCGTCGATCCCAGGCCGAGACCGGCCGCGAGATCCGCCTCGGCGGCGAGTCGGACCGGGTCGTTCACATCGAGCGACGCGACCTCTGGTGGCAGGAAGCCCTCGCCGACGAGATACAGCGCCGTGAACACGAACGTCAGGATGACGGTGTTGAAGGGCTGCGTCGCCCAGTCCCACAGCGCCCAGGAGTACACCTGCTTCTTCGGCGCGGGTGTGTCGCCGCGCAGATCCAGGCCGACGACGGCCACGGCGCCGCTGTTCGCGGTCGCCACGGGCTCGGGAACGCCCTGGCGAGGTTCGGGTTCGCTCATGGGGGAAGTCTGGCGGGCCACGGTGAACGCCCGGTGACGGCGCGCCGCGCCAGGGGGCAGAGATCGGAGCCGCAGCGATGCTCAGGCGTAGAGCAGATCCGCCTCGACGGCCGCGGGCCAGTTCGGTACCGCGAGTGTCGCCGGGTCGTTCCAGCTCCCGTCGGCGATCTGGCGGAATGCGCCGCGCACGCCGAAGAGCTTCTCCAGCGGCGACCAGTTCGACTCTCCCGGCATCGGGATCAGCGACCGCTCGGCGAGGGACTCCGGGTACATCTCCGCCAGGAGTGACAGGAGGCGCACCCCGGTGTGCACCGGCCGCAGGGCCGCGGCATCGGTCACGTGCAGGATCACACCCTCGCACTGCGCGCCGGCATGGTCGCGCACGAGGGGGGTGAATCCGTAGGGGGAGGCGGTCACCCCGGGGAGATCGAGGTCGACCACCGCCTGCGCATAGTCCTCGGCGTCGATGAAGGGTGCCCCGATCACACGGAACGGCACCGCGGTGCTGCGCCCTTCGGAGACGTTCACGCCCTCGGCGAGGCACGTCCCGGGGTAGAGCAGGGCTGTCGCCGCGCTCGGCAGGTTCGGTGACGGCGGCATCCAGCGGAGCTCTTCGCGACCGATCGCGGTGTCCCCGCGTCGCCAGCCGTCGAGCTCGACGACGTCGAGCTCGACATCGATGCCGCGGGTGCGCACCCAGTGCCGAGCGAGTTCTCCGATGGTGAGTCCGTGACGGATCGGCATCGACCAGCGCCCGACCAGCGATTGCGCCGCCTCGTCGAGCATCGGACCCTCTGCCTGTTCGAGGAGACCGCCGAGCGGATTGGGGCGGTCGAGCACGATGACGGCGACCCCCGCATGCGCGCAGGCTTCGAGCATGTGGCTCATGGTCCAGATGTAGGTGTAGAAGCGTGCGCCGACATCCGGGAGATCCACCAGGACGACGTCGAGGTCGGCGAGGTCTTCCGCGGAGGGGCGCACGGAGGGGCCGTACAGGCTGCGCACGGGAACGCCCGTGACGCGGTCTCGCACGTCGTCGATGAGCGCTCCCTCTTTCGCCCGTCCGTCCATCCCGTGTTCCGGGCCGAAGAGCAGGTTCAGCGACCACCCCTCCGCCACGAGCGCGGCCCGCCCACGCGTGAGCTGCGACGTCAGCGCCAGGTCGTTGGTGAGCATCCCGATCCGCGCGGTGCGCAGCGTGGTCAGCAGGCGCGGGGGCAGGTCGTGCCGGAGGAGCCGGTCGATACCGAGGTGCATGGTCAGTCGATTCTGTGAGTGGTGACGGCGTCGAGGGTGCGCTGCAGGTTCGCCGAGATGGTGTCGTAGTCGGCCTGCGCGATGCGGGTGTAGAGGAAGTCGAGGATCGCGAGCTGCGCGATGCGGCTCGCCATCGCGCCGGAGCGGAACGTCGATTCCGACACCGCGGTGACGAGCACCAGGTCGCACGCTCTGGCCAGAGGCGACTTCGGGTTGTTCGTGATGGCGATCGTGGTCGCCCCGGCTCTGCCCGCGACCTGCGCCGCCTGCACGATCTCGAGCGTGCGTCCGGAATGGGAGATGGCGATCGCCACATCCCGCCCATCCAGCAGCGCGGCGCCCGTCAGCGCGAGATGGTGGTCGGTGCGGGCCTGGGCGACGAGTCCTGCTCGGTGCAGCTTCTGCTCCAGATCCTGGGCGGCGAGTCCGCTGGAGGCGGCACCGTAGATGTCGATGCGTCGCGCGTCTCGGACCTCGGCCACGCAGCGTTCGAGCTCGTCGAGATCGATCTGGCGGGCGGTGCGTTCGATCGCGGCGGCCTCCGCGAAGGCGATCTTGCGCACGGTCGTCGCGACGTCGTCGTAGCGGCTGACATCGCCCGCAGAAACCTGGAACCTCTCCTGGTCGGAGGCGCTGCGGCTGAGCTCGGTCGCGAGCGCCAATCGCATGTCCGGGTAGCCGCCGAAGCCGACGCTGCGGGTGAAGCGGGCGACGCTGGCGACGGAGACCTCGCACTCCTCGGCCAACCGGGTGATGGAGCTCTCCACGACGGCCTGGGGCTCGGCGAGGACGTACTCGGCGATACGGCGCTCGGTCGGGGTCAACTCGGAGAGACGCTGATGGATGGCTGTCACGACACTGTTCGGCACGTGCCCATGATGTCAGGCCGAAACCCACTTCGGAAGAAATTTTCAGATTTGCTTGCATTTCTGTAAGAGATTGCCCAAAGTGGGCATGTCGGCATCTCCCCAACCACGGGAATGCCGCATGACATCGACGTCACGCGACGTGTCCTCAGCACCGAGGGCACTTCGAAGGGCGTTCCCCCCGAAGTAACGGCAGCCCACGACGTGCCAGGCAGCTGCCACCGTCCGAGAGGAACATCATGCGAAACCGCCCCGTCCGCCTCGCATCCACAGCAGGCATTCTCGTCGCTGGGCTCGCTGTCGCGGGCTGTGCCCCCGCCGCGTCCAGCGGTGAAGCCGAGAGCGATGTCACGCTCACGATCTGGTCGTGGCAGGCTTCCTCCTCGCCCAAGTGGGAGGCCGTCTTCGACAAGTACGAAGAGTCCCACCCCGGGGTCACGATCCAGTTCGAAGGCTTCCAGCCGACCGAGTACAACCAGATCCTGGCGACCGGTCTCGAGGGGAGCGATGGACCGGACATCGCCATGCTCCGCGCGTACGGCGGCATCCAGCCGGCGATCCAGTCGGAGCAGATCGTGCCGATCGACGACATCGTCGACGGACTCGATCAGTTCGATCCGACCGTGCTGCGGGCAGCTCAGGGCAAGGACGACGGGAAGACCTATGGCGTCCCGTTCGCGTACCAGACGATGCAGATGTTCTACAACAAGACCATGTTCGACGAGATGGGTCTCGAGGAGCCCACCGACTGGGACGAGTTCATCGACCTGCAGGAGACCTTGCTGAAAGAGGGCGTGACCCCGATGGCACTCGGTGCCCGCGAGGACTGGGTGCTGCCGATGTTCCACGACATCATGGGCTCGGCGAACTACGGCGGATCCGAGTTCGAGGAGAAGGTGCTCGCCGGCGACATCGACTTCACCGACCCGACGTACGTGTCGTCGCTGCAGATCGTCAAGGACATGCAGAAGTACCTCGACAAGAACGTCAACGCGATCGCCGTCGCCGACGCCGTGCTGCAGTTCACCTCGGGGCAGGCGGCCCAGTGGCCCGGTGGATCGTTCGATCTGCCGACGTTCCAGAACTCCGCGCCCGACACGGAATGGGGCGTGTACGAGGTGCCCCCGGCCCCCGGCAGCGCTCTGGACCATGCGGTCACCCCGGGCTACGCCGACGGCAGCTTCGGCATCAACGCCTCCAGCGAGAACCAGGAGGCGGCGGCAGAGCTGCTGAACTGGATGACGACCTCGGAATTCGGTCAGCTCGTCGCCGATGAGGTGGACCAGTTCTCCGCCCTCCCCGGAGTGAAGTACTCCGACCCGCTCATGCAGGAGATGAACGAGCAGTACACCGCCAACCCGGCGCCGTACCTGCTGCTCGTCGACTTCCGCTACGGCGACCCGACCGGAACCGCGGTCCTGGGCCCGGACATCCAGGCGATGTTCCTCGGCGACAAGACGCCGGAGCAGCTCGGTGCCGACCTGCAGTCCGGGGTCTCCACCTGGTTCACCCCTGGTTCCTGATCCGAACACGAGGGGGCGTCGATCCGGCGCCCCCTCGCGGAGCGAAAGACACACCATGGCACTGACCATCCCCGTCCGGCGCGACCCCGCGAAGCGCGAGGGCACGAAGCGACGCACACGCGCAGGCATCGCCCTATCCACCCCGACGGCCACCCTGTTCGTGCTGCCGGCCGCCGTGCTGTTCGCCGTGCTCATCCTCTATCCGATGCTCGCTGCGCTCAGCTATTCGTTCTTCGACTGGCAGGGCACGAAGCAGGGCGGTTTCGCAGGGGTCGCGAACTACATCACCCTCCTCACGAAGGAGCCCTACGCCTCCGAGCTGTGGAACGCGTTCGGGCACAACCTGCTGCTGTTCGCGGGTGCGCTGGTCTTCCAGAACTCTCTCGGCCTCGGTATCGCCACCCTGCTGCACCGCCGCAAGCGCACCAAGCGCTTCTTCCAGACGATCTTCGCGCTGCCCTACCTGGTGAGCCCCATGGTCATCGGCTACCTGTGGTCGCTCATGCTCTCGCCGCTGTTCGGTCCGGTGAACGCGATCCTCCGCGGTGTGGGCCTCGAGAGCCTCGCCCTTCCCTGGCTCGGCGACCCGCAGCTCGCGATCTGGGTGATCGTGCTCGTGAGCGCCTGGCAGTGGATCGGCTTCCCGATCCTGCTGTACGGCGCCGCCCTCGGCGGGATCCCGGAGGAGATCGAAGAGGCCGCCTCGCTCGACGGGGCGACCGCGGCGAAGCGCTTCCGCTACATCACGTTGCCGATGCTCACGCCCACGATCGGCATCATCACGGTGCTCACCTTCATCGGCAGCATGGAGGCGATGGCCATTCCGTTCGCGCTCGCCGGCTCGAACGGGGCGCCCGCCGGGTCGACCGACGTCATGATGCTCCTCTTCTACCGGACCGCCTTCGAATCGGGGAACCCGAACTCGATCGGCGTCTCCTCCGCGCTCGCGACCGTCCTGTTCATCTTCATCATGGTGATCTCGGTCGTGATCACCTCGACGATGCGTCGCGCTGAACGAAAGCTGTTCTGATGAGCACTGCCCTCGACACCCGTCCGGAGCCCACCACCGAAGCGATCGTCTCCGGTCGTTCCTCCGCCCCCCGCCGCCGCTCCAGCCGCACCGCCGATGCCCCGTTCATCGGGCGGTTGTTCGCGAACGTGTTCCTCTGGGGCTACGCGCTGGTCGCCATCGGCCCGCTGCTGCTGATGGTCAACAACTCGTTGCGCACACAGCAGCAGATCGCGACCGAGCCGCTCGGACTCCCGGTCCCGCCGACGTTCACGAGCTTCCAGAGCGCGTGGATCACCGCGTCGTTCGACACCTACTTCCTCAACTCGATCACCGTCACCGTCGGCTCGGTCATCGTCACGACCGTCGTCTCGGTGCTCGCCGCGTACGCGTTCGCGAGGGCTCGGGCGAAGTTCTTCCGTGGCATCGAGGCGGTCTTCCTGTCCGGGCTCATGCTGCCGGTGCACCTGGCGATCCTGCCGCTGTTCTACCTGCTCGACTCGCTCAAGATGACGAGCAACGTGTTCAGCCTGATCCTCGTCTACGGAGCCCTCGGCATTCCGTTCACGACGTTCGTGCTGACGGTCTTCTTCCGCGCGTTGCCGATCGAACTCGAAGAGGCCGCGCGCATCGACGGCGCCGGTCCGTTCCGCACCTTCGTGCAGATCCTGCTGCCGCTCGTGCGTCCGGCGCTCGCGACCGTGATCGTCTTCCGTTTCGTGCCGGTGTGGAACGACTTCTTCTACCCGCTGATCCTGCTGCGCGACCGGGACTCGTACACCCTTCCCGTCGGACTCACCCGCTTCTTCGGCGAGTACTCCACCGACTGGCCGCAGCTGTTCGCCGGGCTCACGATCGCGACGATCCCGCTCATCGTGCTGTTCCTGCTCGCGACCAAGCAGATCATCAACGGACTCACCTCCGGCATGAGCAAGTGACGGGAGAGCGGCCGTGGTGAACGGGGCGCCGGGGTCGGCGTGGGCCTCCCTGCGCACGACGCCGGGGCGGGGAGTCGACGAGCTGCTGATCCTCGGCACCCCGGCCCACGACGATCGGACGCCTCTGAACGAGCGGCACCTGTTCGATCTCGCGTCGCTCACGAAGGTCTTCACCGCAGTCGCCGCACTGCGGCTCGTCGACCAGGGCAGGGTCGACCTCGACGCGCCCGTCGCGCCGGTCCTGGATGCCGGTTCGGGTGAGGGCGCTGGACGCATCACCCTCCGCCACCTCCTCACGCACAGCTCAGGGCTGCCGGCCGAGGGACGCGAGTGGCGGGACGGGATCCGCGGCGATGAGTTGCGCGCGCGGGTCCTGCAGCGACCGCTCGGATCTGAACCCGGTGGTGGTCACCTCTACTCCGACGTCGGGTACATCGCCGCAGGGGAGTACCTGGAGCGCGTCGCGGGGAGACCCCTCGCCGAGCTGTGGGCGGAGGTGGCGACGGCCATCGGCGCGGGGTCGCTGACATCGTCGCCCGATCCGCGCGAGGCCGTGGCGACGGAGGATCAGCCGCACCGCGGTCCGGTGCGCGGAGACGTGCATGACGAGCTGGCGCACGCGCTCGAACGCCCGGCGGGTCACGCCGGGCTGTTCGGGTCGGTGCACGACGTCGCCGCATTGGCGCGGATGATCCGTGAGGACGGGCAGGGGCCGCGGGAGCGCGTGCTGTCCACGGACTCCACGCGCGCACTCCGCGTGCCGACCGTGCGTGCCGATGCCGGTTACGGCCAGGCGATCGGGTTGCGGGTACGGGACGAGTCGTGGATGTCCGGCATCGACGCGGTGGGGCATACCGGATTCACGGGCACATGCTTCGCCGTCCACACCGGTTCCGGCGGCTTCGGTGTGCTGCTCGTCAACCGCGTGCATCCATCGCGTGAAGACGCCGACATCGCCGCCGTCCGTCGCGCCTTCCTCGCACCGCTCGCGTCCTGAACCTCAGTCCGTGCGCAGTGGCCGCAGCGTGCGCGCGTAGTCCTCCTTCAACACGGCGAGGTGCAGCCAGGCCTCGATGCGCGTCACCCCCGGCAGTGCGCGCAGCCGCTCGAGGCTGGCGTACAGCGCCCCCGCCGAGGGCTCGACCAATGTGGCCACGGCGTCGAACCGGCCGAGCGTGCGGGCGGCGAAGTCCACACCGCGCCCCCTTCGCAGTTCGTCGATCACGGCCTCGTCGTCGTCGCCGAGCGTCATGCCCACCCCCATCGACAGCTGCCGGTGGGCGAGCCCGCGCGCCTCGACCGCGCTGATCTTGATCACCCCGGCGTCGATCAGCCGCTGCACCCTGGTCGCGACGGCCGAGGGCGACAGGCGCACCTCCTCGCCGAGTGCGCGGAAGCTCTTGCGTCCGTCGGCCTGCAGCTGTTCGATCAGCGCCTCATCGATCGTGTCGAGGGTGACACCGCCGTGGTACTCCGAGACGAAGAAGCCCTTGATCACGGTCGAGTAGATGATCGTGCTGATGTCGAGCACGCCGTCGATCGCACGGATCAGGGCCAGCAGGTCGTGCAGCTCCGACATCGAGCCCACGCGCACCTCGGTGACCACGTCGTGCGCCCCGCCGACGGCCGACACCAGCACGGTCTCGCTCATGTCGCGCAGGTGCTCTGCCACGAGCTCGACCGAGCCGTCGGTGCGGATGGAGACGTGGGCGAGCACGTGCTGACCGAGAAAGACCGGGTCGACGGCGGCGACGACCCGCACCGTGCGGTCGGCGAGCATCGTGCGCAGCCGCGCGGCGACGGCGGCCCGAGACTGCCCGAGTCGCTGTGCCAGCGAGAGGATGCTGGCGCGACCGTCTTCCTGCAGCGCACGGATGAGCTCTGCGTCGAAATCCATGGTTCCGCTCGATTCGGTCAGTTTCCCGCGATCGCACGCTTCGTGGTGCGTAAAGCCAGTGTAGGAGCCTTCTCGGCGACCGGGTAGGCGCGCATTGCACGAATGCGCGATCATATATTCAGTGAATCCGCGTTATCGCTGGAGTTCTGTGCTTGCTGGCCGGGCCGCACGTCCGTAGCATCCTTCGCTATCCGACATCTTCCGCAAAGGAGCGGGCACCCCATGACCACTACCCCCACCAGCGGCACCCACAGCCGGGCGCGACGCGCCGGCATCGCCGCCTTCGTCGGTACCACCATCGAGTGGTACGACTTCTACGTCTACGCGACCGCCGCGGCGCTCGTCTTCGGTCCGCTGTTCTTCCCGAGCGGCGACCGGCTGGCCGAGACCGCAGCGGCCTTCGCGACCTTCGCCGTCGCCTTCCTCGTCCGCCCGCTGGGTGGCATCATCTTCGGCCACATCGGCGACAAGCTCGGTCGGCGCACGTCGCTGGTCATCACGCTGGTGATGATGGGCGCGGCCACGGTTCTCGTCGGCTGCCTGCCGACCTACGAGAACATCGGCATCCTCGCCCCGATCCTGCTGATCCTGCTCCGTGCGGTGCAGGGGCTCGCCGTCGGCGGCGAGTGGGGCGGTGCGGTGCTCATGAGCGTCGAGCACGCCCCCGAGAAGTCCAAGACCTTCTACGGCGGCTTCACGCAGCTCGGCAACCCGGCCGGCGCGCTGCTCGCCTCGGGCATCTTCGCGATCATGACCCGCATGGGCGACGACTTCATCATCAACGGCGGCTGGCGCATCCCGTTCCTGCTGTCGATCGTGCTGGTCGGCGTCGGCTTCTGGGTGCGTTACCGCGTCGAGGAGACGCCCGTCTTCGAGGCGAAGGTCGAGGGCCGCAAGCAGTCGATGCCGTTGGCCTTCGCGCTGCGCACCAACTGGCGTCCGATCCTCCTCGGCATCGGCATCCTGCCCATCTCGACCGGCGGCTACTACCTGGCCACCACCTTCGCCACGGCGTACGCCACCGGTGACACGGTCGCCATCAGCGAGCAGGTGATCCTGGACGCCATGACGATCGCCTCCTTCGTGGAGTTCGTGGTGACCCTCCCCGTCGCCTGGCTGGGCGACAAGTGGGGCCGCAAGAACGTCATGTACATCGGTCTGATCACCTCGGTGCTGACCTTCGTGCCGTTCCTGCTGATCCTGCCGGGGCGCGTGGAACCGCTCATCTTCCTGTTCGCCTCGCTGGTGCGCATCGCGATGAGCGCGACGTACGCGCCGATCGCTGCTCTGCTCTCGCAGATGTTCCGCCCACAGGCCCGCTACACCTCGATCGCGCTGTCCTACGGCGTCGGCGCAGCGGTCTGGGCCGGCTTCTCGCCCTGGTTCGCGACGCAGCTCATCGCCTGGACCGGAAGCATCTGGTCGGTGATCGCGATGTTCATCGGCATGGCCGTCATCGCCGGCATCTGCACGCGCCTCGCACCGCAGCACTCCGACGAGGCCCCCGTCACCGCCTCCTTCACCGCCCGCACCGACACGACCGCGAACAGGCTGCCATGAGAAAGCTCACCCCCTTCGACCGCTCGGCCCAGACGGCACCCGTCCTTCTGACCGCGCACACGATCCACACGGCGGATGCCGCCGCCACGACGGCCACGGCGATGCTGACCGACCGTGGGCGGATCCTCGCGATCGGCACCCCCGCCGAGTGCGAGGCGGCGGCCGAACGGGGTGGGCTCTCTCCGGAGCGCATCGACCTCGGCGACGCCGTCGTCGTCCCGGGCTTCGTCGACGCCCATGCGCATCCGCTCATGTTCGGGCAGATGATGAGCTGGGTCGACTGCGGGCCGGAGAAGGCCGGCAGCATCCCCGAGATCGTGGCCCTGCTGAAGGCGGCGGCCGCCGCCCTCCCTGAGGGGCGCCCCGTGCGCGGCTACGGCTACGAACAGCGCAACCTCGCCGAGAAGCGGCACCCCACCCGTTTCGAGCTCGACGAGGTCGCGGCCGATCGCGAGGTGTACCTCATGAACGCGTCGGGTCACGGCGGCGTCGTGAACTCGCACACCCTCACCGTCAACGGCGTCGACCGGGACACCCCGAACCCCGACGGCGGCGAGTTCTTCCGCGACGCGGAGGGCGAGCTGACCGGAGAGCTGTCGGATGCCGCGTGCAACATCCTCACGGGTGTGCACGGCGTGAAGATCGGTCACCACGGTCCGAACTTCCACCTGGCCGATGAGCCGGAGGAGCACCTGCGCCAGCTGGATGCGGCGACGCAGCGCTTCCTCGCAGGCGGGGTCACCTCGATCGGCGACGCCCAGGTCACGCGTCGGGAGTTCGACATGTACCTGCGCCTGGCCGAGGCCGGACGCCTGGAACTGCGCGTGTCGATGTACCTGCTCTCGCACCTGCTCGACGAGGCCCTCGAGATGGGACTCGTCGGCCAGTTCGGCAACGCCCACCTGAGCTTCGCGGGCATCAAGTTCTACGCCGACGGCACGCTCGGCGGCTGGACCGCGTACTTCCCCGACGGCTACGTGGGCGACCCGTGCCGCACCGGCCAGCTGTACCACGAGCCCGCGGAGTACGCCGGCCTCATCCGCAAGGCGCACGCCGCCGGTCTCCAGACCGCCACGCACGCGCAGTCGCCCACCGCGATCGAGATGGTCGTGTCGGCGATCGAGGCCGCGCTCGCCGAGCATCCGGATGCCGACGCCCGGCACCGCATCGAGCACTGCGGGCTGCCGACCCCCGAGCAGATCGGGCGGATGGCCGCCTCGGGCATCCGCCCGGTCAACCAGACCCAGCACTACTTCAACTGGGGCGAGGGCGTCGAGGAGGCCATCGGCACTCCGGGCGAGCGCTTCAACCCGCTGGGTGAGTTCGAGCGTGCGGGCGTGCCCTTCACGATCTCCTCCGACGCACCGGTCGCCGAGCCCATCCCGCTCGAGGCCATCCAGACCGCCGTCACCCGCGTCACCCGCCGCGGGCACAAGCTCGGCCCCGACGATCTGCGCGTCTCCGCGCTCGCAGCCCTGCGCGCCCACACGATCGAGGGCGCCGTGTCGATCGGGCGCGAAGACGACCTGGGCTCGCTCGAGGTCGGCAAGTACGCCGACTTCGCGGTGCTCTCCGGCGACCCGCTGGCTGTTCCCGCCGAGGAGATCTCGGCGATCACGGTGCGCGAGACCTGGGTCGACGGTGTTCGCCGTCACCGGGTGTGAGGATGATCCGATGAACTCCGAGCAGTACACCGACACCGCCGGCCGCGCGGTGCTGGAGACGATCCGCGCCTACGGCGTGACCGCGATCTTCGGCATTCCCGGCACCCACAACCTCGAGCTCTACCGGCCGCTCGCCGACCTCGGCATCCGCGCGGTGACGAACCGCCACGAGCAGGGATCCGGCTACGGTGCCGACGGCTGGGCGCAGCAGACGGGTCTCCCCGGCGTCGTCATCACGACCTCAGGCCCCGGTCTGCAGAACGCGATGAGCGCGATCGGCACGGCGTTCTGCGAGTCGCGACCGCTCATCGTCCTCTCGCCCGGTGTGCCGCTCGGCGCGGAGTTCGCCGACGTGGGCACGCTGCACGAGACGAAGGATGCCACGGCCATGGTCGGCGCGATCGCCGAGTGGTCGCGCCGCGTGACCAGCGCCGCCGAGGCGGTCGATGCCGTGCACGATGCGTTCGCCCTGTTCCGCACCGGTCGCCCTCGTCCCGTGCACATCGAGATCCCCCTCGACGTGCTGGAGGCGCCGGCCGGGGTTCCCGCCGAGGCGCGACGGCCGCGTCCGGTCCCCGCGCGGGCCTCCGGCGATCCGCAGGCGCTGGCCGAGGCCGCACGCCTGTTGGCCGGAGCGAAGACCCCGGTGATCGTGGCGGGTGGCGGAGCGGTGGATGCCGCGCACGAGGTCACGGTCGTCGCCGAGCGCCTCGGCGCGCCGGTGCTGACGACACTGAACGGCAAGGGCGTGGTGGATGAGCGGCATCCGCTCGCGCTCGGCTCGAACCTGCGTCTCGCTGCGGCGCGCACGGTCGCGGAGGACGCGGACGTGCTGCTCGTGGTCGGCTCGAAGCTCGGTGAGGCCGAGCTCTGGGCACCGCGACTCGAGGCGCGAGGATCCGTGATCCGCATCGACATCTCGCCGGCGCAGCGCGACAAGAACCTCGCAGCGACGGTCGGGATCGCCGGCGACGCGGCCGCGGTTCTGGAAGCGCTGCTCGCGGCCCTCCCCGCAGAGACCCGCCCGCCGCGTGAGCTGACCGCAGAACGCGCCGCGATCGCCGCCGAGATGCGGGAGACCGCCCCCGAGACGGTCGCGCTGGCCGAGATCATCGCCGGCGCCCTGCCCGACGACGCGATCGTCGCCGGCGACTCGTCCCAGATCGTCTACATGGCGCTGGGCAGCGTGCTGGCGTCGGCGCATCCGCACTCCCTGCTCTACACCCCCACCTACGCGACCCTCGGCTACGGCCTGCCCGCGGCGATCGGCGCACGGGTCGCGCAGACCGAGCATCCGGTCGTGACCGTGATCGGCGACGGCGCGCTGATGTTCTGCGTGAACGAGCTGGTCACGGCGATCGAGCAGCGTCTCGACCTCACGATCGTGTGCGTCGACAACGGCGGCTACGCCGAGATCCGGCAGAACGAGCTCGACAGGGGGATGACCCCGATCGGCGTCGACCTGGTGCAGCCCGACTGGGCGGCCCTCGCCACGGCCTTCGGCGCGACCGGGCGGCGGGTGGAGAACCGCGATGACATCGCCTCCAGCATCCGCGCCGCGATCGCCGACGGGGGAGTGCAGCTGGTGCACCTCCCGCAGAACGCCCTCTGACCTCCAGCCGCTGGAACTCTCCCTCACCCCGACGAACAGGAACGAGCAATGACCGAGAACGTGGGCCCCATCGACGCGTCCGTGAACCCCCGCTACTCCGGCATCGCCACCTTCGCGCGCCTGCCGCGGATCGAAGACGTGCCGCGCGCCGACATCGCCGTCGTCGGCATCCCCTTCGACTCCGGCGTGAGCTACCGGCCGGGCACGCGGTTCGGTCCGTCGCATGTGCGCGAGTCGTCGCGACTGCTGCGCCCGTACAACCCTGCGCAGGACGTGTCGCCGTTCGCGATCGCGCAGGTGGTGGATGCCGGTGACATCCCGGTCAACCCGTTCGACCTCACCGAGGCCGTGAGCGAGGTCGAGCGCGCGGCGCTGGCCCTCGGCGAGCAGGTGCAGCGCATCGTCACGATCGGTGGCGACCACACGGTCGCGCTGCCGCTGCTGAGGGCTGTCGCCGCGAAGCACGGTCCGGTCGCTGTGCTGCATTTCGATGCCCACCTCGACACGTGGGACACCTACTTCGGGGCGCCCATCACGCACGGCACACCCTTCCGTCGCGCGAGCGAGGAGGGGCTGATCGACCTCACCGCGAGCTGCCACGTCGGCACCCGCGGTCCCCTGTACTCGAAGCAGGACCTCGAAGACGACGAGCGCCTGGGCTTCTCCATCGTGTCGAGCGAGTACATCGAGGAGCACGGCGTGGAGGCCGGCATCGCCCGCATCATGCAGCGCATCGGCGACAAGCCGCTGTACGTGTCGATCGACATCGACGTGCTCGACCCCGCCCACGCGCCCGGCACCGGCACCCCCGAGGCGGGCGGGTTGACCAGCCGCGAACTGCTGCGGATCCTGCGCGCCCTGTCCTCGCAGAACATCGTCGGCGCGGATGTGGTCGAGGTCTCGCCCGCCTACGACCACGCGCAGATGACCGGCATCGCCGCGAGCCACGTGGTCTACGAGCTCGTGTGCCTGCTGGCAGCCCGCGTGGGGTCTCACTCTCAGTAAAGCGCGGCGAGGAGCTCCGCGAACAGCTCCTCGGCGTCGCATTCGACACGGCGCCGGGTGAACCAGTCGCAGATGTTCACGCAGTCGCGATGCAGCAGATCGAGCCCCTGCGGATTCGCGATGATGTCGACGATCTGCGGCAGGTCGATCACGCGCACCCGCCCCTCGTGCACGAGCAGGTTGTAGGCCGAGAGGTCGCCGTGGGCGAACCCCGCCGCCGCGAAGATGCGCATCAGGTCGACGACCTGCGCGTAGTACCCCTGCAGTTCGGTGCGGTCGCCGCGGGCCTGGGCGAGGCGGGGTGCGGCCGTGCCGTCGGCGTCGCCGAGGAACTCCATCAGCACCTCGGTGCCGTTGACCTGCACGGGATACGGCACCGGGGCCCCGAGCTCCCACATCCGGCACAGCGCCTCGAACTCGGCGAACGACCACTGCGCGGCGGCCACCTCCCGGCCGTGGTCCGACTTCTTGGCGAGGGCGCGCGCGTCGCGGGTGTTCCGGATGCTGCGCCCCTCTGTGTAGACGGATGACCGGTGGAAGCTGCGATGCTCCGTGCTGCGATAGCGCTTCGCCGCGAGGAGGGTGTGCCGGCTCGGGTCGCCCGGCACGCCGCGTTCGAGCAGGAACACGTCGGCCTCCTTGCCGGTCTTGAGGATTCCGTGCTCGGTGTCGAGTGCGCCGGCCGAGGTCACCACCCATGCCGGCCACGGCTCGGGGCCGCGCTCGGACGGGGTGATCGCCGGCCACGTGGACCAGCGCTGGCCCTCGCCGGGGTCGACGTCGGCGAAGGCGAGCTCGGTTTCGAGGGAATCGAATGCGGCGGCGTCGAACGAGGGTGTGTCAAACGAGGGTGCGTCGAAGGACGCGGCTTCCGAGGAAGCGAAGGGATCAGACAAGATGTGGCTCCGGGAGCAGGAGACCACACCAGGATCAGGAGGGGGTGGCCTCGAAGGGAAGGTGGCCGGCGGAGAGCGCGACAAAGACGGTGTTCATGTCCTCGGCTCCTTCCGCTCGGGCTTCCCGGGCCGGTCCCGGTGCGTCGTCGAGCCTAGGGCGTCGATGCGCCGCTGTCCACAGGCGGGGGTCAGCCTCCGACGGGCGGGGTGAGGCGGATGAGCACTCCGTCGCCCTCGCCGCCGGTCGCGACCACCCACGACCCACCCGTCCACGCGGCGGCGTTCGCGCCGCACAGGAACGGCAGCGGATGCTGTCCGGCGGCGTCGCCGAGACGGAGGGCGTCGTCGCGGCGGAGGATGTCACCGTTCGAGGTCTCGGCGCAGTGCAGGCGGCGTTCGACCGCCGTCCGCGCATCGGGGGAGCCGCCGACGATCACGCCCTGCACGTCGCTCTGCTCCGGCTCTCCGCCCCACCACAGCGCCGTGCCGTCGGGAGCGACGGCGACGAGGGGGTGCTCAGCGACCTGCCGATCCCGACTCAGCTCGGTGCCGTCGGCCGCGAGCACGATCCGTGCGGAGGGGGTCGCCAGATACACGCGTCCCGCGCTGTCGACGTCGATGCCGATCGGTGGGATGCCGGGTCGAGCGCTCGGCGCCTCGTCGAGTGCGACCGGGCCGCTGTGCAGCAGGGTCCGTGTCCCGCTCTCGAGATCCACGCGCAGCACCTCGTAGTCCAGGTAGGCGTCGGGAGGGCGCGGCTGGTAGCGCACCACGATGGCGTCGCCGTCGTACACGGCCACATCGCCGAACTCGAAGTCCCCGTAGTCGAAGTCGCCCTGGTCGCCCACGACGTCACCCGGCAGGTCCCTCATCGTCATGGTGGTGGTGTCGAGCACCGAGATCATCGGCATCACGTGGGCGCGGTCGCCCTGCAGCACGACGAGCTCGGTGGCCGAGAGCGGAGCCATCGCCCCGATCCGCGAGACCGGGGCGCCGGGATCGGTGTCGAACCTCGCGAGCGTCTCGCCATCGGCGCCGACGTGCAGCCACGATCCGGAAGATGTGGCCCAGAACCCGCCTGCGCCGTCGGCCGACAGCACGTGCATCCCGTACGACAGGTCGGTCGGGGGACCGGCGGGGGTGGCCTCCGGTCCGGAACCGACGAAGGAGCTCTGGAACGAGATCGGTTCGAGAGCCCAGTCGTCCGGGCCGGCGGCGCGCTGCCCGGTGCATCCGGAGGTGAGCATGATCGCCGCGACGGCGGCGGCACCGCACCACAGGCGCGCCCGTCTCCGTCTCCGATCCCGCATGCTGACACTCTGCAAGCTCGGGCTGGGAACCGACCGAGAGCGCGTCGGACGAATGGTCGGATGCCGCGGACGACCGGTCGGGCGACGGCCTCCGGGTGCTGCGAACGTGGAACCATGACCACGACAGCGCCCGTTCCCACCATGCCGCCCTCCGCGGCGTCCCGCATCCGCTACGGCGGACTCATCGTGCTGATGCTGATGGGCTTCCTGCTGGTCACGGCCGAGTTCCTCCCCAACGGCGTGCTCACCGAGATGGCCGACGGGCTGGGGGTCACTCCGGGTCAGGCCGGACAGACCGTGACCGTGACGGCGCTGGTCGGACTCATCGTCGCGCCGACCGTCGGACTCATGTTCCCGCGGCTGGATCGGCGGTCGCTGCTGGTGTGGATGGCGCTCGCCGCCGCCGTGTCGAACCTGATCGTGGCGATCGCGCCGAACCTGATCATCGTGCTGCTGGCGCGGTTTCTGCTCGGCGCCGCCATCAGCGCCTTCTGGGCGATGTCGATCACGGTCGCTGCGCGCCTGGCGGGACCGGAGAATCTCGGACGCGGTGTCATGTTCACCTCGGCGGGAGTGTCGCTGGCGACCGTGGC
Source organism: Microbacterium sp. DWRC1-3 (assembly GCF_049896645.1). Classification (NCBI taxonomy): domain Bacteria; kingdom Bacillati; phylum Actinomycetota; class Actinomycetes; order Micrococcales; family Microbacteriaceae; genus Microbacterium; species Microbacterium sp. DWRC1-3. The sequence continues at coordinate 2,068,668 of NZ_JAFCUS010000001.1, read as the reverse complement.
CGGTGTGCCGTTGGGCGTCATGCTGAGTGAACTCGTCGACTGGCGGATGGTCTTCGCCATCGCGGGCGTGCTGATGGTCGTGCTCGCGGTGGTGCTGCGGTTCGCGCTGCCGTCGGTGCCGGCCGAGCGGGCGTCGAGCCTGCGTCTGCTCGTCGACACGCTGCGCCGCCCCGGCATCGGTCTCGGCATGGTCGGCCACGTGCTCGTCGTGCTCGGGCACTTCCTCGCCTACACGTACGTGCGGCTCGCGCTGGAGCGGATCCCCGAGGTCGACGCCTCGACCATCGTCGTGCTGCTCGCGCTGTTCGGCGTCGGCGGCCTCCTCGGCAACATCACGATCGGGCTCGTGATCGACCGCACGTTCGCCTTCTTCGCGGTGTTCGCGCCGCTCGTGATCGCCGTGTCCGTGATGTCGATGATCCTGTTCTCCGGGTCGATCGTGGGTGTCGGCATCGTCGTGCTGGTGTGGGGCTTCTTCTTCTCGTCCTGGCTGATCGTGGCGAACACGTGGGTCGGCCACCGGATGCCGGATCGGCTCGAAGCCGGCGGCAGTCTCGTCGTCGTGGGGTTCCAGGGGGCGATCACCCTCGCGGCCGGCATCGGCGGACTGCTCGTGGACACCCTGAACGTCGAGCTGGTCTACCTGATCGGGTCGATCGCGCTGCTCGCCGGCGCGGTGCTGTTCGGCGCGTCCAACCACGTCAGCAGCAGGGCCTGAAGGCAGAGATCCTCGGGCCGAGATCCTCAGGCCGAGATCGGCGTGCGGTTCGCCAGACGCCACGACGAGGGGGTCTGCCCGGTGCGGCGGCGGAAGGCCCGGCTGAACCCCTCGTCGGAGGCGTAGCCCAGCTCACGGGAGATGTCCGAGACGCTTCGCCCAGCCTCGAGCATCCGCTTGGCCGCGTCGACGCGCACCTCGGTGACGTAGTCGGCGGGGGAGCGGCCGACGGTGCTGCGGAACCGTTCGGCGAAGGTCGAGCGCGACATGGCGCCGATGCCGGCGAGGCGCTCCACCGTCCAGTCCCGGCCCGGTTCCTCGCGGATGGCGTCGACGACGCGGTCGAGGAACGGGTCGTTCGACAGCGAGGGCCAGCCCGTCGGGGCACAGCCGTTCGCAGCCCAGGCGCGGATGACCGACAGCAGCACGGTCGTCGCCATCATGCGGCAGATGATGGGGTCGCCCTGGCGGGCGGGCATCACCGTGTCGCCGAGCACCCCCATGTTCAGCGCCAGGGCGGCGGCGGCGGGCTCGACGGCGTCGAACCCGGTGACGGTGAGGAACGGCGGCAGCAGGGCGGGCAGCGGCGAGGCCGCATCGGCGAGCTCGATGTCGGCGATCATCAGGCTCGTGTCGTCCCGCGCTTCGAGCACGAACGGCGAACGGCCGAGGGTCAGGAACGCGTCGCCCGCCACGAGCAGGTCATGGCGGGCCTTCGTGTCGACCCTGAGTCGCTGCGAGTCGGGATCGACGTCGAGGCGGCAGCCGTCTCCGAGCGGAGGATGCCCCTGCACAGCGCCCTCGGCGATGTAGACCAGGGTGATGGTGTCGGCGGGGATCGGCAGCAGCGCTCCCGCAGCTACCGAGGTGCGACGGCCGATGCCGACGCGCAGGTCGACCGCACCGAGCACGTTCGAGAGCGCGTCTGCATCCACTGTCACCATGCCTTCGGCAACGTCGTCGCGCGGCGTGCTATTCCGCCGTCGGCCGCGTCGAGGCACGAAACGGGTCGCGTCGTGCTGACGGACTCAACCATTCGGTTGATTCGAAGGGGGTGACCGCCGGATACGGTGGAGGGACACCACCCGAGGAGTACCGTGTTCCGCACCCCCGACCGACTGTTCCGAGTTCTCGCGATCGCGGAGGCGATCACCTGGACGATCCTGATCGCCGCGATCATCGCCCGCGCCGTCGGCGCCCCCGGAGTCGTGGTGACCGTGGGCGGAGGCATCCACGGGTTCATCTTCCTGAGCTACGCGGCGACGGCGATCCTGGTCGCGCTGAACCAGCGCTGGCATGTCGGTGTGGGTGTTCTCGCCGTCGCCAGCGCCGTCATCCCGTACGCGACGATCCCGACCGAGATCTGGCTGCACCGCACCGGGCGGCTCACCGGGGCCTGGCGTCTCGAGGCGACCGACGACCCGCGCGATCGCCGCTGGTACGACCGGCTGATGCGGTGGTTCCTGCAGCGGCCGTGGGTTCTCGCGCTGCTTCTGGTCGTCGGTATCGTCGCGCTCTACGTGATCCTGCTGCTGGTGGGTCCTCCCGGCGGCAAGTGACGCCCGGCGGGGTCGGATCCCTCGCCGGGTTCAGGGCGTGACGACGACCGCGTTCTCCTCGTTGATCGCAGCCAGCGTCGCCTCTGCATCCGCGGCGGTGCAGTCCACGACCACCGACAGGCCCACCCCGGTCTGCGTGAACGCACGCGCGGCCATGAGCCAGGTGCGGCTGCCGTCCACGCCGACGACCTGGCGCGTCTCGACGCCTCCGCTGCCGCCCGCCATGTAGCTGAACTCGCCGGTAGTGGCGAGCGGGGTGACCTCGCTGGTCGGAGTCTGCAGCAGCACACCGAGGATCGCGTCGGACGAGGCGCTGTCGTCTCCGGCGACCACGGGAACGTCGGTCGTGTATCCCTGCCAGAACCGCGCCGTGCAGGTGCCGTCGACCGTGCCGTACGTCCAGGCGCCGTTGCCGTCGTCGGGCGAGACGATCTTCCAGCCCTCGTCGACCACGAGCCCGTCGCCCCATTCGATGTAGGTGTCGCTCGCGAGATCGAGGCCTTCGGTGAAGGTCAGGGTCGAGCCGGACGACTCGTCGCTCGGCGCATCGGTCTCCGGGCTCGACGAGGGGACATCGGTGGGCGACCCCACCGGGATCTGCGCGTACAGGCATCCGCTCAGTGACAGCACGGCCACAGCGGCGATCGCGGTGCTGGCCAGGCGCAGGGGGATCGAGGAGGAGGGGCGCGTCATGCCGGTCAGCCTAGTCCCGGACCGTCATCGTCTCCGGTCCACGGTTCCACCCGGGCCGACTGATCAGTGGGCGCTGACGACCCCGATCGAGTCGTGCACGATGACCGTCGCGACCCGAGCGCCGGCACCCGCCGCGACGATGAGCTGCTGCGGACCGGGTGTCGCGGCGTCGCCCGCGGCGTAGAGCCCCGGCACATCGGTGCGACCCGAGCGGTCCGTGCGCAGATGCCCGGCGTGATCCAGCGTGGGCGCGATCCCGTCGAGGAACGTCAGCGCGTTCTCCCACTCGGGGCGCACGAAACCGCCGTCGACCGGGACCGACGTGCCGTCGGCCAGACGGATGGCGTCGAGGCTTCCCCGCTCACCCACGAGCTCGACGATCGTCTCGCGACGCACGTCGATGCCGGAGGCGGCGAGCTCCGCCTCCTCGTCCGCGGTCACGACGTCCGCCCCGTGCGTGAACACGGTGAGGCTCTCGGTCCAGCGTCCGATGAGTCGCGCGCGGTCGGCGATGTCGGGCGTCTCGCCGATCAGGGCGAGGCGGCGGCCCTGCAGCTCCCACGCATCGCAGGTGGCGCAGCTGAACAGGCTCATGCCGTAGTACCCGCGCAGGTTCGGGACATCGGGGAGCGTCTCGCGCAGCCCGGTGGCCAGCAGCACCGCCCCGGCCGTGACGGTGGTCTCGGTATCCCGCCGGCCGATGTCCGCCGCGAACACACGTCGATCGCCGTGCGGTCCCGTCCCCTCTCCGTCCGTCTGCCGGAGGGCGGTGACGCGCGTCCGCGATCGCACCTCCACGTTCGGATAGGCCGCGAGCTCTTCTCTGGCGAGGCGCCGCAGCTCGTGCGGCGGGATGCCGTCGCGGGTCAGGAACCCGTGCGATCGCAGCGTCGCCGCATTGCGCGGACGATCGGCGTCGATCACCAGCACGCGTGCGAGCGCGCGGCCGAGGTTGAGGGCGGCGGAGAGACCGGCCGGTCCGCCGCCCACGATGAGCACGTCGTAGTCGGCACGCTCGTTCATGTCCGCCATCGGTGATGTCATCCGCACGGTCCTTCCGAGAAAGGGGCGGATCCATCGCGCGGCGTCTGCCGGGGCGACACCGCCGGGCGGCCGCTAAGGCTCGCCTTACTCTCATTTTGCCACTGTTCGAGGCTGTCTCGGTCGGTTCGACGGTGTCTCGGGCGCCCGAGGCCAGGAACCCGTGCTCGCTAGGATCCCCCTATGCGGCTCCGTGCCATCGACCTCGTCGACGTCCTGATGTATCTGATCGTGCTCGGCACGTTCAGTCAGCTGTTCCCCGCGGTCATCTCCGAGACGTTCCTGCTGTCGCTTCTGACGGCGATCCTCCTGAAGATCGTCCTCGAGGCCGTCGTCTGGGTGAAGGGGAGGGCGATCGCCCACATCCGATCCGACGGCACGGCGGCCAGGCGAGCGGTCGGTGTCGTCGTGCTGCTGCTGATCCTCCCCGGCAGCAAGTTCCTCGTGCTGGAGCTGGTGGACGTCGTGTTCGGAGATGCCGTCCAACTCGGCGGGTTCTTCCTGGTGACCCTGCTGATCGTCGTCCTGATGCTCGCGCGCGGCGCCGCGCGACGACTCCTCTCGCCAGCGCCGACCGTCGAGAGCGCCGCCTGAGCGCGAAGGGCTCGGTGCGCTCAGCTGCGACGGACGGGCTGCTGCAGCTCGGTGACCCAATCGGACTGGTCCTCGGAGACCGCGCGCACATACAGCTCGCGACACGGGCCGTCGTGCACCAGGCCCCGCGCGAAGATCTCGGTGTGGATCGCGTGCCAGCTCTCGGCGATGTGCTCCATCGCTCCGAGATGGATGCCGCACACGGCCTCCGTCGCCGCGGGGAGCTCGACGATCTCGAAGCCCTCGCGCGCGGGGCCGCTGTACGTGTAGCCCGCGATGACCTGCAGCCCGTCGTCGAGAGTCTCGTACTGAGCGATCGGGGTGGCCAGGGAGTGCGTGTCGCCGATGATCTCGGCCACGGCGTCGAAGGCGGGCCCGACCACTCCGGCGACGGCCGGCTGGTCGGCCACGACCGTGCGGATGGCAGCGAGGCGCACGGCGGGGAGGGGCTTGTCGATGATCTCGATCTGGGACATGTGCTTCTCTCTCTCGATGAGGTGGAGGCGCCTCTCCACGTCGACGAGTCTCTCCGCGGCGATCCGATGCTCCTGCTCGACTTCTGCGCGACGGATCCTCAGCAGGGCGGCGATGCGTTCGGCATCGACGCCGCGTTCGAGGATCGCCGAGACGTCATCGAGACCGAAACCCAGCTGGCGCAGGGCGACGATCCGGTGCAGCCGTTCCAGCTGCGAGGGATCGTAGGAGCGGTATCCGGTGAACTCGTCCACGTGGGCGGGCTCGAGCAGGCCGGCCGTGTCCCAATGCCGGAGCATCCGGTGGGTCACCTGGCCGATCTGCGCGAACGCTCCGATGGACAACATGTCTCAGTTCTCCCGTCTGCCACTGTGTCAGAGTCAAGTATCGCGTCCATGCGGGCGCCCTGCGGCGTCGCGCGCTGCCGGTCCGAGGAGCTCCCGAACGGAGTTCCGGTATATCGTTTTTAGGCCCTGATCTGGGCCTTTGAATGTCGGTGGCCCCTGGTTCACTGAAGGTATGACGGCACTGGCGGATGCGACTCGCGAGCAGGTGGCTGCGCTCGCTGCGCTCACCGAGATGCTCGTCGAGGTCGAGCGCACGATCAGCAGTCTGCAGGCCGCACGCGACGGCATGCTGGCCGTGGGCTCGCGGCTCGCACTCGAAGTCGCTGAGCAGGCGGAGCATCCCGATCAGGGGGAGATGTCTGCGCGCACCGTCGCCGCGGAGTTCGCCGCAGCCCTGCGAGTGAGCGATCGGACGGTGCAGCGGCGGATGGCGGATGCGGTGTGGGTCGTAGAGCGCTTCCCGATGGTCTGGGAAGCGCAGGGCGCCGGTCGTATCAGCGCGGCGCACGCCCGCGTCGTGTGCGAAGCGGGCGAGCATCTCGACGATGCGGCGAGCCGCGATGCCTACGCGACGCAGATGATCGTCTTCGCCGAGACCGAGTCTCCCGCCCGCGTCGGCCGCATGGCTCGGCGGGTGGCCGAGCGGTTCCAGGCGCGGTCGATCGAGGAGCGGCATCTCGACGCGCGGGAGAAGAGAGCCGTGTGGGTGAAAGACGTCGGCGACGGGATGGCACAGCTCGGGGTGCTCGGTCCCTCGGCGCTCGTCCACGGTGTCTTCGATCGCCTGACGCAGATGGCCGAGGCGATGCAGGAGCCCGAGTCCCCGGAGCCCGAGCCCCCGGAGCCCGAGTCCCCGGTGCCCGATCGGCGCACCATCGCGCAGCTCCGCGCCGATCTCGCCCTCGACCTGCTCCTCACCGGTGCCCCGGTCGGGCACGACGGCTCGGAGGGGCCCCTCGCGGCGATCCGCGGAACGGTGTCGATCACTGTTCCCGTCATGACCCTGATCGCGGGCGACGCGACACCGGCCGAGCTGAACGGCCGCACCCCGATCGACCCCGTGACCGCCCGCCGGTTCGCCGGTGCGGCATCCGGATGGGACCGTATCCTCACCCACCCCATCACCGGGACGGTCCTCGCGGTCGACCGCTATCGGCCGGGTTCGGATCTGCGGAGACATCTTCGCGCCAGGGATCAGCGTTGCAGATTCCCCACCTGCGGGTATCCGTCCACCGATTGCGACATCGATCATCATCGCGATGCCGTGCTCGGTGGCTCCACCGACGAGTCGAACCTCGGCCATCTGTGTCGACGCCATCATGTGCTCAAGCACCATTCGCCGTGGACGGTCGAGCCTCTGGGTGGTGGCCTCTACGCCTGGACGAGCCCGACCGGCAAGGTCTACATCGACCGGCCGCCTCCCCAGAACACCGTCACCTTCACCGAGGATCCCGAGGTCGCCCCGTTCTGAGTGACGCAGCTGAGCACCCGGAACGGCGCCGTATCTCAAAGTTGAGCCAATTCATATCAAGTTCATTTGACTCCTTCTCGACCCCTGGGTACACTTGAGTCATCGCGACTCAGGTTTTCCTGATCGCCGCAGATCTTCCGAACCACAACGAACTTCCAACAAAGGAGAGAACACATGGCACGTGCTGTCGGTATCGACCTCGGAACCACCAACTCCGTCGTCAGCGTCCTCGAGGGTGGCGAGCCCAAGGTCATCGCCAACGCCGAGGGCTTCCGCACGACCCCCTCGGTCGTGGCCTTCACCAAGGACGGGGAGGTGCTCGTCGGTGAGACCGCGAAGCGCCAGGCCGTCACCAACGTCGATCGGACGATCGCTTCCGTCAAGCGCCACATGGGCACCGACTGGAGCTTCGACGTCGACGGCAAGAAGTGGACGCCGCAGGAGATCTCCGCGCGCATCCTCATGAAGCTCAAGCGCGACGCCGAGGCGTACCTGGGTGACACGGTGACCGACGCGGTCATCACCGTCCCCGCGTACTTCAACGATGCCGAGCGTCAGGCCACCAAGGAGGCCGGCGAGATCTCGGGCCTCAACGTGCTGCGCATCATCAACGAGCCGACCGCGGCCGCGCTCGCCTACGGTCTCGACAAGGGCAAGGAAGACGAGCTCATCCTGGTCTTCGACCTGGGTGGCGGAACGTTCGACGTCTCGCTGCTCGAGGTGGGCAAGGACGACGACTTCTCCACGATCCAGGTGCGCTCGACCGCCGGTGACAACCGTCTCGGTGGAGACGACTGGGACCAGCGTCTCGTCGACTACCTGATCAAGCAGTTCAAGGAGACCACGGGCGTCGACGTCTCGGGTGACAAGATCGCCCTGCAGCGTCTCAAGGAGGCTGCGGAGCAGGCGAAGAAGGAGCTCTCCTCCTCGACGTCGACGAGCATCAACCTGCCCTACCTGTCGCTGACCGAGTCGGGCCCGGTGTCGCTTTCCGAGACCATCACCCGCGCGAAGTTCGAGGACCTCACGAAGGACCTTCTCGACCGCACCAAGAAGCCGTTCGAGGACGTCATCCGCGAAGCCGGCATCAAGGTGTCCGAGATCGACCACATCGTGCTCGTCGGTGGATCCACGCGTATGCCTGCGGTCGCCGAACTCGTCAAGCGCGAGACCGGCAAGGACGCGAACAAGGGCGTCAACCCGGATGAGGTCGTCGCCGTCGGCGCCGCGCTCCAGGCCGGTGTCCTCAAGGGTGAGCGCAAGGACGTTCTCCTCATCGACGTCACCCCGCTGAGCCTCGGTATCGAGACCAAGGGCGGCATGATGACCAAGCTCATCGAGCGCAACACGGCCATCCCGACCAAGCGCAGCGAGACCTTCACCACGGCAGACGACAACCAGCCGTCCGTCGCGATCCAGGTCTTCCAGGGCGAGCGTGACTTCACGCGCGACAACAAGCCGCTCGGCACGTTCGAGCTGACGGGTATCGCTCCGGCTCCCCGCGGCATCCCGCAGATCGAGGTCACCTTCGACATCGACGCCAATGGCATCGTGCACGTGTCCGCCAAGGACAAGGGCACCGGCACCGAGAAGTCGATCGTCATCTCCGGCGGCTCGTCGCTGTCGAAGGAAGACATCGAGCGCATGGTGCGCGAGGCCGAGGAGCACGCCGCTGAGGACAAGGCGCGCCGCGAGGCCGCAGAGGTCCGCAACCAGGCCGAGACGCTCGCGTACTCGATCGACAAGCTGATCACCGAGAACGACGACAAGCTGCCCGAAGACGTGAAGACCGAGGTCAAGGCCGACGTCGACGCGCTCAAGACGGCGCTGGCCGGCGAAGACGACGAGGCCGTGAAGACCGCGTTCGACAAGCTCAACCAGTCGCAGTCCAAGCTCGGCGAGGCCATCTACGCCTCCTCGCAGGCGGATGCCGCTGCCGGCGCTTCGGCTGACGGCGAGGCCCCGGCCGGTGACGCTCCCTCCTCCGAGGAAGACGTCATCGACGCCGAGGTCGTCGACGACGAGGACGAGAAGAAGTAATCATGACGGACAAGAACTTCGACGAGAACCAGTTTCCTGAGTCCGCCGAAGGTCGCAGCGAGGGGTCGGATGCTCAGGCATCCGGCCCCGTGCCGCAGAACCCGGACTCCACCGAGGCGAAGGCCGCCGAGGGGTCGGACGAGACTCCTGACGACGGCGCCGATGACCTCACGGTCGACGACATCCTCGGTGCCACGCAGACCGGTGAGGCTGCGGCGGAAGACGCCGTGCTCGCCGACCTCGAGTCCACGCTGCTGAACGACCTCAAGCGCCTCCAGGCCGAATACGCGAACTACCGTCGCCGCACCGAAGAGCAGCGTCAGGTCGAGATCGAGCGAGCGAAGGGCGAGGCCGCCAAGGGCCTGGTCCCCGTGCTCGATGACCTCGACCGCGCGGCTCAGCACGGTGATCTGGTGGAGGGCACGCCCTTCGCCGTGATCGCCGACAAGGTGCGCACGGTCGTGGAGCGTCTCGGAGTGGTCGCGTATGGCGCGAAGGGCGAGGAATTCGACCCGCAGCGCCACGAGGCCATCTTCCAGCAGCCGACCCCCGGCGCCGAGAAGACCACGATCCTCGAGGTCGTCGAGGTGGGCTACCGCCTCGGAGACGTCGAGCTGCGCCCCGCGAAGGTCGTCGTCGCTGTCCCTGCGGAGTAGGTGATCGATGGCCAGCCAGGATTGGTTCGACAAGGACTTCTACAAGACCCTCGGGGTCTCCAAGGACGTCAGTGATGCGGATCTGAAGAAGACGTATCGCAAGCTCGCGCGGAAGTACCACCCGGACTCCAATCAGGGTGATGCCAAAGCCGAAGCGAAGTTCAAGGAGATCAGCGAGGCCTACTCGGTGCTCTCCGACACCGAACAGCGCAAGGAATACGACGAGATCCGCGCCATGGGATCCGGCGCTCGCTTCACGGCGAGCGGTGCGGGTGCCGGCGGCTTCGAAGACGTGTTCAGCCGGTTCGGACAGCAGGGCCGCGGACAGACGGCGGACTTCGAGGACATCTTCGCGATGTTCAACCAAGGGCAGGGTGCGAGCTTCGGCAACGGACGCTTCGGGCAGCCGAGCGGCGGATACCGCGGCTTCGGCGGCCCACAGCGCGGAGCCGATGTCACGGCCCGCACCACGCTCGACTTCGTCACCGCCGTGCAGGGCGAGACCATCTCCCTGCAGGGCGAAGACGGCAAGCCCTTCAAGGTGAAGATCCCGGCGGGCGTCGCCGACGGACAGAAGATCCGTCTCCGCGGTCGCGGTCGTCCTTCGCCCGATGGGGGAGAGAGCGGCGACATCGTCGTGCAGATCGCGGTGCGCCCGCACCCGGTCTTCACGCGCGACGGACTCAACCTGCGCGTCGTGGTGCCTGTGACGTTCACCGAGGCGACTCTCGGTGCGACCATCGAGGTCCCGACCCTCGGCGGCGACGTGGTCAAGCTCCGCGTCGCACCCGGTACTCCCTCCGGGCGGGTGCTGCGGGTCAAGGGCCGAGGGGTTGCGACCTCGAAGGGCACGGGCGACCTGCTCGCAGAGCTCCAGGTCGCGGTGCCGACGCACCTCGACGACGCCGCGCGTGCGGCTCTGGAGAAGTTCCAGGAACTCGAGCCCGACGAGAACCCGCGGGCCGAGCTGATGGCGAAGGCGCGGCGATGACCGATCGTCGAAGCGGGCACCGGGGGCGGAGGCGTTCATGATGAATGCTGACACCCCGGTGTTCGCGATCGCGGCCGCCGCCGAGCTCTCCGGCCTTCATCCCCAGACGCTGCGGCAGTACGACCGCATCGGGCTCGTCGTCCCCGGACGCACTTCCGGCGGTTCGCGCCGGTACTCCCCCCGGAACATCGAGCAGCTGCGCGAGGTCGCCCAGCTCTCTTCCGAGGGCGTGAGCCTGCCCGCGATCGCCCGTCTGCTCGACCTCGAAGACGAGAACAGGGCGCTGCACAACCGCATCGCCGTGCTCGAGAGTGCGTTGCGCACCGAGCGCGAGAGCCGCCCCGGAGTGCGCGTGTTCGCCGCGGGTTCCGCCGGAGTCGTACCCATGCCGACCGGACGGCGCCTGCGTCGCTCGACGGAGGTCGTGCTCTGGGACCCGCGCGGGAGCGCCTAGGCCCAGGCGCCGCCGTGGTGTGTATCCTGTCAACTGTTAACAGGAGGTCACCATGACGCAGACCGTCACGCGCGGAGAATCCCTCGGCGCCCAGGTGGCGCGGGTGCTCCGCCAGCGCATCGTGCGCGGCGAGCTCGCCCCCGGCGCGCGCATCACCGAAGAGGCGCTCGCCGAGGAGTTCTCGGTCAGCCGCGGACCGGTGCGCGATGCCCTCACCCAGTTGAGTTTCGAGAAGCTCGTCGAGGTGCAGCGTCCGCGCGGGGTCTACATCGTGGGGCTCACGCACGACGACGTCGATCAGCTGTACAGCCTGCGCGGTGCCCTCGAACAGCTCGCCCTCTCGCGCGCCATGCGTGTCGACGACGATGCGCGCTGGGCGGCGATGGCTGCGGCGGTCGGACGCATGGGCGAGGCCGCGGATGCCGGTGACCACGCCGCTTTCGTGGCGGCCGACCTCGAGTTCCACTCGCAGATCTACGCGCTCGCCGACCATCCACGCCTCGAGGGGGCGTGGAACCAGTACCTCCCGACGTTCACGGCGCTCCTCGAGGTCACGATCAACCACGATGAAGATCTGCACGAGTCGTCCGGCGACCACGTGAAGCTCATGGACGTGATGCGAAGCGGTACGCCGACGCAGGCGGCGAAGGTGCTGTCGGAGCACCTCGACGGCGCCCGCGAGCGCATGCTGAGCGAGATCGCCACCCGCGCCTGAGCGGGGCGGGCCTCTGCCCGTCGGGGGAGGGGCGCACGTTTGTCAGTGTTGACTGTTAACAGTCAACACTGCTACGGTCGGGGAGTCGACAACAAGGTCGACCCACGTAGAGGAGCAAAGATGCCCCGCAAGCGCATCACCCGGGCGGCTGCCGCGATCGCCGCCCTCGCAGCCACCGCTCTCATCGTCTCGGCCTGCACCAAGGTCGAAGAGGGCGAGGAAGCCGGATCGGCGTTCCCCGAGAACGACATCCGACTCATCATCCAGGCCAACCCCGGCGGAGGATCCGACCTCTCGTCGCGCGCGCTCGCCACGGAGCTCGAGAAGATCCTCGGCGTCAGCGTCATCCCGGAGAACATGCCCGGTGCCGCCGGCGCCCTCGCGATGGAGTACGTGGGCGCGCAAGATGCCGACGGCTACGTCATCGGATTCGCGCCCGTCGAGATCGCGATGCTCAACACCACGCAGAGCGCGAACGTGCTGCCGGACGACTTCGACCTGCTCGGCCAGATCATGCTCGCCCCCGGGGTCGTCACGGTCGGCGCGAACAGCGGCATCGAGACGCTCGAAGACCTCGTCGCCCAGGCGAAGTCCGGCGCCGTCACGGTCGCCAACTCCGGTGCCGGCTCCATCTGGGAGGCGGCGACCCTCGGACTCGGTGCCGCGACCGACGCCGACTTCACTCCGGTCCCCTACGACGGCGGAGCGACAGCCGTCGCTGCGGCCGCATCCGGTGAGACCGTCGCGGCCGTCTCCGGCCTCGGCGAGGCCCTGGCGCAGGGCGAGGCCGTGCGCATCCTCGCCGTCATGAACGACGAGCGTCACCCCGACGCGGAAGACGTCGAGACGGTCGAAGAGGCCATCGGCGAAGTCGTGGTCTTCGGTGGCTGGGGCGGCATCTACGCCCCCAAGGGTCTGCCCGACGACGTGAAGTCGACGCTCGAGGCTGCGGTCAAGGAAGCCGTCGAGTCCGACGGATACCAGAAGTTCCAGGCCGATGCCGGAAACCTCGTCGTGTACCGCGACTCCGCCGAATGGACGACGTTCGTCGACGAGCAGTTCGACCTCTTCAAGGATCTCCTGGGCTGAGAACACTGCGGGGCCGGTGCAGACCGGCCCCGCAGCCGTTCCCCTTCGACGAAGGAGAAGGAGCATGATGTCCACCCCCGACACCGCTGCAGAACCGGCAGGCCGCGACGAATCCGCCGGTGACGAGTACGAAGGCGCGCCCGCGTCGCGAACCCTCGAGATCGTGTTCGCCGTCGTCGCCCTGGCGTTCACCGCCGGATACCTCTTCCTCTCGACGCAGATCCCGCTGCGCCGTGAGGCAGCCCCCGGGCAGATCGACGCCCGCTTCTGGCCGCTCGTGATCGGGGTCACCGGAGTCGTCGTCGCCATCGCGCTGCTCGCCGTCGCGATCACCCGCCCGGCACCCACCCGCGAAGACCTCGAACGCATCCAGCCCGGCGGCTACCTCCGCGTCATCGCCACGCTCGCGATCACCGGCGCCTTCATCGCGCTGTGGTCGCTGGGCTCGGTCATCCTCTTCGGCTACCGCATCGAGGTCTTCCCGATCGCCGCAGCTCTGCTGATGGCCTCCCTCATGCTCCTCTACGGCCACCGCCGCTGGCTGAGCCTGATCATCTACTCCGCCTCCGTCACGGCGTTCGTCTACGTCGTGTTCGGGATGCTCCTGAGGATCCCCCTGTGAACGCGCTCATGGAGGGGCTGAACTCGCTCCTCGACATCTCGATCCTGCTCTACATGCTCGTCGGCCTCGTGCTCGGCTTCATGGTCGGCGCCTTTCCCGGCATCACCGCGACCATGGCGGTCGCGCTCGCCGCCGGCTTCACGATGACCCTCGAGCCCGTGCAGGGTCTCGCGGTGCTGCTGACGATCTACGTCGCCGCGAACTTCGGCGATCGGGTGCCCTCGATCCTCATCAACACCCCCGGCACTCCCGCGTCCATCGCGACGACTCTCGACGGCTATCCCATGGCCAAGCAGGGGCGGGCCGGTCTCGCCCTGACGATCTCCGCGATCGTCTCGGCCGTCGGCATCCTCGCCTCGCTCGTGCTCTTCGCAGTCGCAGCCGTGCCGATCGCCAGCTTCGCCCGCGACTACTTCAAATCCCCGGAACTGTTCGCCCTGGTGGTCTTCGGCATCTCGATCATGATCGGCATCTCGTCGAAGTCGATGCTCAAGGGCATCCTCGCCGGGCTCTTCGGCCTCATGCTCGGCAGCGTCGGCACGTATGCGGCGACGGCCGATCAGCGCTTCACCTTCGGAGTGCTCGAACTCGTCGAGGGCGTGAACTTCATCGCCGTGATCATCGGACTCTTCGGCATCGCCGAACTCTTCGACCAGCTGCTCACGCACCGGAAGTCGCACGTGCGGCCCATCTCGAGCCTCGGACGCTGGTGGCCGAACCGGGCCGAGCTGAAGCAGAGCGGTCGGGCCACGGCGGTCGGCGGTGCGGTCGGACTCGGCGTCGGGCTCATCCCCGCGGCCGGCGGCGACATCGCGGGACTCATCGGGTGGGAGCGGGCGCGCAAGGTGTCCAAGCACCCCGAGATGTTCGGCAAGGGATCGATCGAGGGCGTCGCGGCCTCCGACACCGCCTCGAGCGCGACGCTCGGTGGCTCGCTCACCACGACCATGGCGCTGGGCATCCCCGGCGACTCCGTGATGGCCGTGATGATCGGTTCGATGATCATCTGGGGCATCACGCCCGGTCCCACGCTGTTCACGAACCGCCCCGACCTGGTCGTCTCGATCGTGGGAATCATGCTGATCGCGACGATCCTGTCGCTCGTGCTGAGCCTGATCCGCATGAAGGGCATGGTCAAGCTGCTCGACGTGCCGCAGCCGTATCTGTGGAGCGGCATCCTGATCTTCTGCATCATCGGCACGTATGCCACCTCGAACAGCCTCTCCACCGTCGTGACGATGCTCGTCTTCGGTGTGATCGGAGTGATGCTCAAGCGCATGCAGGTGCCGGCGGGCCCCGTGGTGCTGGGGCTCCTGCTCGGACCCCTCGCCGAGGAGAACCTCGCCCGGACGCTGGCGATCCTGCCCACGCGTCCGTTCTTCGAGGTCGTCAGCCCCATCGCGCTCGTGCTCCTCGCCCTGGCCGTGCTCTCGATCGTGATGCCGGCGATCCGTGCCGCCCGTCGTCCCCGTGCCGAGCGCGCCTCGCTCGCGGACTCGATCCTGCACGACGACAGCATCCAGCAGATCGAGAAGGCGCACGACGAGCTCGCCGCGCAGCCGGACCTGCTCACCTCCACCGTCCGCAACGTCGACGCCCCGCGGCGTCGTTCCCGCAAGCCCCGCAAGAACTCCGAGGAGACCGAGAAGTGACCCGCTACGACATCCTGACCGCCGTGCCCACCGCGTTCCACCGCGACGGCGCCCTCGACATCGAGGGTTCGCGTGCGATCTTCCGATTCGTCGCCGACTCGGGGAACGAGGGAGCATTCGTGCTCGGCACGACGGGGGAGTTCCCCGCGGTGGACGCCGAGGAGTTCGCGGCCATCGTCGAAGCGGCGCTGGCCGAGCTGCAGGGGCGCATGCGCGTCGTCGTGCACGTCGGCCGCCCCAGCACGTTCGAGGCTGTGCGGCTGACCCGCATCGCCCGCGAACTGGGCGCCGTGGAGTTCGCCGCGCTGACGCCGTACTACCTGCGAGCCACCGACGACGCGATCTTCGACTACTACCGCGCGGTGTCGGATGCCGTCGGCGACGGTCGCATGTACGTGTACATCTACCCGGCTCGCAGCGGCAACCCGGTCTCGCCGGAGCTTCTGGTGCGGCTCGCCGAACTGCCCAACGTCGTCGGTGCCAAGATCAGCGAGCTCTCGCTCGACGACATCGCCGCGTACCGGGCCGTCGTGCCCGCCGACTTCGACCTCTACACCGGCGCCGATCGCGACCTGATCGCAGCCGTCGAGGTGGGCGCGCAGGGCGTCGTCTCCGGGGTGTCATCGGTCACACCGAAGCCCTTCCGCGCGCTCGCCGACGCGGGCCGAGCGGGAGACGCGGCGGCCATCGTCGCCGCCCAGGCCGCCGTCGACGACGTCGTCGCGCTCATCGGGGGCGACATGGCGCGCATGAAGGAGGCGTACCGCGTGCTCGACGTCGTCGACACGCACTGCCGCATGGCCATCGCCGAGCCGAGCGCCGCCGAGCGCACCGCCGTCGCCGAGGTGGTCGCCGCGCACCGGTGACCCGGTCACAGGAGATGGAAATGTCGCCTTCCTAGCGTGGAAGCAGGGAACGACCCTGCTCCGCGCCTGGCGCGCGGGTGTCCTGCCACGAAGGAAGAACTCCTCATGACGAACACCAAAGCCCCATCCGCCGCACCCTCGCTGGGACTCCTGGTCCTCCGCGTGGTCGTCGGTGCGATCTTCGCCGCACACGGCGCACAGAAGATCTTCGAGTTCACGCTTCCCGGGACGATCGGCAGCTTCGCGGGCATGGGGGTCCCTCTGCCGGAGATCGCCGGTCCGGTCGTCGCCTTCGTCGAGCTCATCGGCGGCATCCTGCTGATCCTCGGGCTCCTCACCCGTCCGGTCGCCATCCTGCTCGCGATCGACATGATCGTCGCCCTCGTCGCCGTGCACCTTCCCGCCGGTCTCTGGGTCGGTGACGGCGGCTACGAGTTCGTCGCGGTCCTCGGCGCGGCAGCTCTCGCCCTCGCGCTCACGGGTGCGGGGCGGTTCTCCCTCGACGGAGCGTTCCTGCGAGGACGCGCGCCGGCCTGGCTGAGCTGAAGAACCTCAGCAATACGACGGATGCCGCGACCGAGGGGTCGCGGCATCCGTCGCGTGGGCGGTGAAGATGTGCGCGGCATCGATTTCACCGAGGCGCTGATCCTCGGCCACCGCGCGATACTGTTGCAGCACCCGCCGCGCTCGGCGGGAGCAGGAGTCCGCGGGGGAGCAGGGAGCGCATGGCAACGATCTACGACGTCGCCGAGCTCGCGGGGGTCTCACCCGCGACGGTCTCGCGCGTCTTCAACGGCACGAGCGTCTCCGACGAGAAGGTGGCGGCCGTCCGTGCGGCCGCGGCGACGCTCGACTTCACCCCCAACCGCGCCGCCCGCTCGCTGCGTCGACAGAGTTCCGAGGTCATCGCCCTCGTGATCCCCGACATCGAGAACCCGTACTTCACCGAGATGGCGCGCGGGGTCGAGGACGTCGCCTCCGAAGCCGGATACTCCGTCGTGCTCTGCAACTCCGACGCGCAGGTGGAGAAGGAGGCGACGTATCTCCGCATCGCGATCGCCGAGAACATGTCCGGCGTCATCATCGCGACAGCCGACGAGCACTCCGACCTCGACGGCATCCTCGCCACCGGCCGGCCCGTCGTGGCCGTCGACCGCAGCACGGCCTACGACATCGACGGCGTCACGATGGCCAATCGCGCGGCGGGTACGTCGGCCACGCGGAGCCTGATCGATGCGGGCCACCGTCGCATCGCCTACATCGGCGGCCCCGCGCACATCGACACCGCCGCCGAGCGCGCCGCGGGGTGGCGCTCCGCGCTCACCACGGCCCACCCCGACCTCGACCTCGACGGGCTCGAGCGCTTCACGACCTTCCGCGTCGACGGTGGCCGGTCGGCGATGGAGGAGCTGCTCGCGCTGCCCGAGCCGCCGGATGCGGTGGTGGCCGGCAACAACCTGATCGGGGTCGGCGCCATCCAGGTGCTCACGGAGCACGGGCGCACTCCGCCGGATGTCGGTGTCGCGGTGATCGGCTCCCTGCCGTTCACGACACTCTCGCCGACGGCCGTGACCGTGGTGCGACTGCCGGCGCGGCACATGGGCGTGACCGCGGCGCGGATGCTGCTGGATCGCATCAAGGGTGACACGCAGCCGGCGCGGACGGTCGTGCTGCGCAACGAGCTCCAGCCCGCGAGCGCGACGCGGAGCTGAGCGGGCGGTCGGGCGGACTACTGTGAGCGCCAGAACCGCGTCGCGAGGTTCGCCACCTCTTTGTCGAGGCTGTCGACCTTATGCTCCAGGGCGTCTATGCGGCCGGTGAGCCGGCCCTCGAGGCTCTCCAGCCGCCCGCTCAGATCGCCGCGCAACCCGCCGATCTCACCTCGCAGCTCGCCGCGCAGACCACCGATCTCGGCGCGGATCACGCGGCTGAACTGCATCGTCATGAGGGTCATGCCGCCGAGCATCATCGTCGTGAACACGCCGATCAGCGTCCATACCTGCGGGTCGTCCAAGCGCATGCCTCCAGTCTGATTCGGGGTGCCCAGAATGTCACGGTATTCCGGTGCTGGTCAGCCAGAAAGCCGCTCTCGGTGGGCAGATCACTCTCTGGCGCGAGTGGTGCAGGACTACTCGCGCCTTGCGGCATGAAATCGATTTCGCGTACAGTGGCGATCAGACCGAGGACTCCGTCGTCCCGGCACGAGGAGGACTCCATGCGCTGCACCCTGGGGGTGGACATCGGCACGTCCAGCAGCAAGGGCGTGCTCGTCGGTGCCGACGGCGGCATCCTGGCGACGGCGACCAGAGCGCACGACGTCGAACGCCCTCGCACGGGCTGGGTCGAGATGGACGCCGCGATCTGGTGGGACGAGTTCGTCGCGATCGCGCGCGAACTGCTCGCCGGAGTCCCCGATGCCGAGATCGTCGGTGTGGGCGTCAGCGGCATGGGGCCCTGCATCCTGCTCGCCGACGAACGCGACGAACCCGTGCGCCCGGCCATCCTCTACGGCGTCGACACCCGCTCGACCGCGCAGATCGAGCGCATGACCGCCGAGCTCGGCGTCGACGAGATCACGCGCATCGGCGGATCGACCCTGACCTCGCAGGCGGGCGGGCCGAAGATCGCCTGGATCGAGGAGGAGGAGCCCGAGGCATGGGAGCGAGCGCGACGGCTGTACATGCCCGCGTCCTGGCTCGCGCGCCGGCTCACCGGTGCGTACGTGCTCGATCACCAGTCCGCCAGTCAGGTCTCTCCCCTCTACGACATCGAGGGCGAGTGCTGGCACGACCCGTGGTGGGCGCGATACGCGGGGGAGATCGAGCGGCCGCGGCTGCACTGGGCGGGCGAGATCGCCGGAGAGGTCACGGCCGAGGCGGCAGCCCTCACCGGGATCCCCGTGGGCACGCCCGTGATCGCCGGGACGATCGATGCCTGGACCGAAGCCGTCAGCGTCGGCGCGCACGAGGTCGGCGACCTGATGCTGATGTACGGCACGACCATGTTCCTCGTGGCCACTGGCGAAGAGACCCTGCGGACGCCGTCGATGTGGACCACGGCCGGGGCCTTCGCCGGCACCCGCAACCTCGCCGGCGGCCTCTCGACGTCCGGCGCTCTCACCGCATGGCTCAAAGGCCTGACCGGTGCCGACTATCCCGAACTGCTCACCGAGGCTGCCGCGTCGGGCGCCGGCGCGAACGGCCTCCTCGTTCTGCCCTACTTCGCGGGCGAGCGCACGCCGATCCAGGATCCGGACGCTCGGGGCGTGATCGCGGGCCTCACCCTCGCGCACACGCGCGGCGATCTGTACCGTGCGGCGCTGGAGGCGACCGCCCTGGGGGTGCGGCACAACGTCGAGACCATGCGGGCGGCGGGTGCCGACATCCGCCGCATCGTCGCGGTCGGCGGCGGAACGCAGGGGCGCTTGTGGATGCAGATCGTCTCCGACGTCACCTGCCTCGTGCAGGAGGTGCCTGCGACGACGATCGGCGCGAGCTACGGCGCGGCCTTCCTCGCGGCGACCGCGACCGCTGCACAAGGCGAGGAGCCGACGATCACCGCCTGGAACCCGATCTCGGAGCGCATCAGCCCGGATGAGGCGCTGCGGCCGCTCTACGACTCCCTGTTCGAACGCTATGTGCGCCTCTATGAGGGATCGAGATCCGTCGTGCACGAACTCGCCGCCGCGCAGCGCGGTGCCGCCCCGACCACCCCGACCACCACCCCCATCGCCCCGGAGGCATCATGACCACGTACACCCTGCCGACCGCGGCTCCCCGCCCCGCCACCGCGCCGAAGACCGCGTACATCATCACGTCCGGCGACCTGCGCGAGTCGGCGAACGTCGCCGGCTGGCCGACCCAGGTCGAGCTCGAGAGCGGCGTCACCGGAGTGCTGAACGCGCTCGGCTGGGAGGTCATCCGTCCGTTCGGGGTGGACCCGCAGACCGGGCACGGCTTCATCTCGAGCCAGCGCATGGGCCTCGAGGTGTTCAAGGGCATCCCCGTCGATGCTCCTCTGATCGTCGCGATCGCCAACTGGCAGTACTCCCACCACGTGCTCGCCGGTCTCCGGTCGCATGAGGGGCCCATCCTCACGGTCGCGAACTTCGCGGGGGACTGGCCCGGCCTCGTCGGGCTGCTCGGTCTGAACGCGGGGCTCACCAAGATGGACAAGCCGTACGCGACGACCTGGTCGGTCGACTTCACCGACGAGTGGTTCACCGACGGCATCAGGGAGTGGACCGAGACCGGCGCCATCACGCACGACGCCTCGCACGTGCGGGCGCTGCCCGCGCTGCCGGACAGCCCCGAGAAGCAGCTGGGTGAGGCGCTCGCGGCAGAGATGCTCGCCGAGAAGGCCATCATCGGCGTCTTCGACGAGGGTTGCATGGGCATGTACAACGCGATCTTCGACGACGAGCTGCTCAACCAGACCGGCATCTACAAGGAACGCCTGTCGCAGTCGGCGCTGTACGCCGAGATGCTGAACGTCACCGAGGACGAGGCGGATGCCGCCTACGACTGGCTGATCGAGGCGGGCATGACCTTCCGGTACGGCGAGGACGCCGCCACCGAGCTCACGCGCGAGCAGGTGCAGTGGCAGCTGAAGATGTACATCGCCGCGCTCCGCATCGCCGACGACTTCGGGCTCGACGCGGTCGGCATCCAGTACCAGCAGGGGCTGAAGGACCTGGTGCCGGCGTCCGACCTCGCCGAGGGCATCCTGAACTCCACCGAACGCCCGCCGGTGACCTCGCGCGACGGCTCGCGCGTGCTGCACGAGGGCCGCGCCTTCCCGCACTTCAACGAAGCAGACGAGGGCGTCGCGGTCGACGCGCTCGTCACCGACCGGGTGTGGCGCGCGATGGGTCTCGTGCCCGACAACACCCTGCACGACGTGCGCTGGGGCGAGGACTACGACGGTCGGTTCGTCTGGGTCTATGAGATCTCCGGCTCGGTGCCCGCCTCGCACCTGGGCGGGTGGCAGAACGCCGAGGGCTGGCGTCAGGGCCACGTGTTCTTCCCCGCGGGCGGTGCCACGATCAACGGTGTCTCGAAGCCCGGCGAGATCGTGCTGTCGCGCGTCTTCATCGCCGAGGGCATCCTGCAGGCCGACATCTTCCGGGCGTCGGTCGTGGAGCTGCCGGAGGAGGAGACGCAGCGCCGCAAGGACGCCACCAACCCGGAATGGCCGATCGCCCACGTGGTGCTGCACGGCATCTCGCGCGACCAGTTCATGGCCCGCCACAAGGCCAACCATGCGCAGCTGGTCTACGCCCCGGATGCGGAGACGGCGGACAAGGCCCTGATCGCGAAGGCCGCGATGTTCGCCGGGATGGGCATCAAGGTCAACCTGGTGGGAGATGTGACGGTCTGATCCGCCGGTGAGCCTCTCGGCTCGGGCCGTCTCAGTGAGAAACCGCTGCGGCATCCTGCTGCTTGATGAGCCGAGTGCTCCACGAGAAGTCGGACTCGGTGATGGTGTCGTCGCCGGGGACCTTGCCGTCGCGGTCCACGGCGTAGGAGAAGATGCCGGCCTTGGTCGCGCCCGTGGGCTGCCAGTCGGCGTAGCGGGCGGCGCGGGAGGCGTCGAAAGGCTCCGTCGTGTCGCCCCAGTCCTGCCCGCGCTCCTCGTAGAACGAGAACCCGATCAGGTACTGGCACGCGTCGAAGTAGGGTGCGTAGCTCTCCCATGTCGATTGCAGCCCGGAGACCGAGCGGCCGTAGGACTGCACGAGGACGTAGGAGACGTAGGGGGCGATCCCGGCCGTGAGCGGGTGGGTGCCTTCCTGGTTCGTGTCGTAGATGAAGAGCCGGTCGGTGCCGGACTGCGGTCCGAGGTGCTCTGACAGGGCCCGGAAGACGCCAGTCACCCGAGCGACCTGGGCGGCCGTGAGAGAGCGCTCCATGTCGACGTCGAGTCCGTCGAGGCCGTCGTCGGTGACGTATTCGGCGAGGATCTCGTCAGCTGCCGCGGCATAGGCGGCCGGGGTGTCGGCCGCGGGTGCGTCGAGGATCACACCGATGTCGACCGTGCGGACGACCCGAGTGCCCTGCGCATGCAGGTTCGGCACGTACTCGTTCTTCAGCACGTCCCAGAACCCGGAATCGTCGCTCACATAGGCGTTGAACACGAAGGCGACGTCCACGCCGTCGGGGAGATCGTCCATCCGCTGCGTGTTGTCCGCCGGGTTCTCCGGGTCGTTCTCGCTGCCCGGCCAGGATGCGTTCGCGTCACGCCACGTGCGGTAGTAGGCGAAGTACTGCGGGTCGGCTGCGCACGAGGCGGCGGATGCGCCGTCCGTCGAGGCGGTGTCTCCGGGCGCGGTGGCGGACGCGGGCGCGACGGCCACCAACAATGACGCGGCGAGCCCTGCGGCTGCTGCGACGGACCATGACTTCTTCATCTTCACACTCCAGACTTCGTCGTCGGATCGCAGGGGTTAAGCGATTTAGTAGCACGGTAGCAGCGTTGGGCTGTTGTGCACAGTCCAAGAACCGCCTCAGACCTGTATCGCTACAGTTGGGGCATGTCCAAAGCGAAGCGCGTGACCATCACGGACATCGCCCGGCTGGCAGGAGTGTCGCCGGGAGCCGTGTCCTTCGCGCTCAACGGCCGCCCGGGCGTCAGCGAGCAGACCCGGCAGCGCATCCTCGACATCGCCGAGGAGCACCAATGGCTCCCCAGCTCCGCCGCCAGGGCACTCGTGGGGGCCCGCGCCGGCGTCGTCGGATTCGCGGTCAACCGCCCGGCAGACACTCTCGGCACCGAAGCCTTCTTCACCGACCTGATCGCCGGAGCGCAGTCCGCTCTTGCCGCCAGACGCATCGCGATGCAGATGGTGCTGGTCTCCTCGATCGAAGAGGAGGTGGCGACCTACAGGCGCTGGCGCAGTGCGAATCAGGTCGACGGAGTGATCGTGATCGACCCGCGAGACGACGATCCCCGCCTCCCCGTCCTGCGCGACCTGCCGCTCCCGGCGGTCGTGATCGGCAGCGACGCCTCGGAGGACGGGCACCCCGCGACGATCTGGCTGGATGACAGTCAGGTCGCCCACTCGCTCTTCGACTACCTCGTGGCCTTGGGGCACCGTTCGATCGCCTACGTCGCCGGGCCCGCAGAGTTCCAGCACACGCGTCTGCGCACCGATGTGCTCCACGGGCTGAGCGGCCGCGGCGTCACGGGCGAGACCATCGCCACCGACTTCTCGCCGGCCGCAGCCTCCGCCACCATGCGTCGTCTGCTGAGCCGTGCCGACCGGCCCACCGCCGTCGTGTTCGACAACGACGTGATGGCGATCGCCGGATTGCGCGTGGCTCAGGAGATGGGGCTGGCCGTGCCGTCCGATCTCTCCATCGCCTCGTTCGACGATTCCGTCGTCGCCGGACTCGTGCACCCTTCGATCACCTGCATCACCCGCGACACGTTCGGGCTCGGGGCGGATGCGGCGGAGTTCCTGCTCGAACAGATCGACGCCGCCGAGATGCTCCCCGATCGGGTGGCCGCGGTCCCGCAGCTCACGGTTCGCGAGAGCACGGCCGCGCCGCGCTGAGGGGGAGGGCTCAGACGACGGTGTTCCGTGAGGCGTACTCGGTGCGCTCGACGACAGGTCTGATCAGTTCGGTGATCCCGCGCGCGGCGAGCACCTCGGGCCGGGCAGCGTCGCTCGACGTGACGATGGCGGGGTCCGCGCCCGCTTCGCAGGCGTCGACCCAGGCCTGGAAGATCGTGCCGCCTGGGCTCATCGCGCCGCGGCTGACGGGCGTGTCGTTCTCATCGACCTCGACGACGATGCCGACGGGGCGGGTGGGGGCGGGTCTGCGCTCGCGCAGTTCGGGGATGAGCTCGGCGAAACGGCGGCCGATCGGCTTGGCCTCGCCGTTCTGATCCACGAGCCCGAGCGTGTACTCGAGCTCGGGGAAGTCGGCGAGACTGCGGCTCACGTCGTGCGAGCACCACCAGGTCACGCCCCAGAGGTTCTCGGTGCGGGCGACCGAGCGCAGGGTCGCCTCGAGGAAGTCGGGGGTCTGCGCGGGCGTCAGGCAGTTCGACGGGGCGCCGACCTCCTGCAGCCAGATGGGTTTCGCGGGGTCGGTGGCGAATCCGCGGGCGAGCTCGATCATGTACTCGGCGTGGCGGTCGGACGCCACCGACCGCCCGCCGTACCTCTGCGCGGTGCCGTTGAAGATCCACGAGTGCACGGTCGTGATGTCGCCCAGGCGCGAGGCCAGTGCGGGGGTGAAGCCGTGTCCGTCCATGTACCAGGCGGCGTCGTACTCGCTGTGCACGTGCTGCTGCGCGGGGGCCGCGGCGTGCGCGGCGTCCAGGAGCGTCGTGATCCAGTTCGCGGCCTCCGCCTCGTTGACCGGCCACGGGGAGGGATGCGTCTGCGCCGAGAACTGGTTGGTCTCGTTGCCGAGCGTGAAGCCCAGGAAGTTGGAGGCGCCTCCGAGTCTCTCGCCGAGGCGGGTGACGAGTTCGGCTTGGCCGCTGAGCGCATCCGGGTGCGTGAACATGTTCTTGTCGTGCCACGTGAAAAGCCACGACGGGACGAAGTCGAAGCTCGACAGGTGTCCCTGGATCACGTCGACGCTCGCATCCAGCCCGAACTCGGCAGCGACATCGACCACGGCCCGCACGTCGTCGACGGCCTCGTCGCGGATCAGCGTGCGGTTCGGCTGCAGAACGGTCCACAGGGGGAAGATGCGCAGGTGGTCGAGGCCCAGGTCGGCGAGGGCGGCGAAGTCGCGGCGCACCTCGTCGAGATCCAGCGACATCCACGCGTGCATCCACTGGGAGCGCGGGGTGTAGTTGGCGCCGAAGCGCAGCGGGGCGGCGGAGGTGGTCATCGCTGTCCTTTCCGGGACGGACGGTGGGGGAGCGGCGTGCGGCGGGGCTGGACCCCGAGCGCGCCGTTATGGCATGCTATGGTCACTATATCGTTTTAGTAGGGGTTGTCACAGCGACTCGAACGAGACGCCGCAGCCTGGATCACTTCGAAGGAGAATGTCCATGAAGATCCGCACCAGTGTCGCCGCAGGCATCGCGGTGGCCACAGCATTCGCGCTCACGGCCTGCACGGGCGGGGCCTCGACCTCCGGCGGATCGGCCGCGGACGGGGAGGTGGGGGGAGAGATCTCCTTCCAGACCTGGTCGCTCAAGAACGACAAGTTCACCCCGTACTTCGAGGGCGTCATCGACGCCTTCGAGAAGGCGAACCCCGGCACCACGGTGAAGTGGATCGACCAGCCCGCCGACGGGTACGAGGACAAGATCCTGCAGCAGGCCGAGTCCGGCGAGCTGCCCGACGTCATCAACCTCCCGCCCGAGTACGCCTACTCGCTGGCCTCGGCGGACCAGCTGCTCGACCTGGGCAGCGCCTCGAAGGTCATCGGCGACTACGTCGACGGCGGTGTCGAGGCCTACACCTACGACGGCATCGACGGGTCGTTCGGCTTCCCGTGGTATCTCGGCACCGAGCTCAACTACTGGAACACGGCGCTGCTCGCGCAGGGAGGCGTCACCGCGACTCCGCAGACGTTCGAGGAGACGATGGATGCGGCCGAGCAGCTCGCCGCCGCCGGTATCCAGACCATCTCCGACGTGCCGAGCCCTAAATCGCTCCAGATCATGGTGTCCGACGGCGGGGGCACGCAGGATGTGTACAAGGACGGGAAGTTCGTCTTCAACACTCCCGAGGCCGTCGCGATCGTCGAGCGCTATGCGCAGCTCTACAAGGCCGGCGCGATCTCGCCGGAGGCGCTGCAGAACGCCGGCACCGCGAACGCCAACATCAACAACTTCAACAAGGGCACGGTGGCCTGGGCGACCGCAGGCCCGAACTACATCGACAAGGACATCGCGGTCAACGCCCCGACCCTGCTCCCCGACGTCGACGTGACCAACGGCTTCGGCAACCCGCCGCTGTTCGTGCAGGGCATCAGCGTCTCGGCGAACTCCGACAACGCCGCCACCGCTGTGGCCTTCGCCGAGTTCCTCACGAACACCGACAACCAGATCGAGTTCGTGAAGCTCGCCACCGGGTTCTTCCCCGGCACCAAGGCCGCGAACGAGGACCCGTCGGTGTTCGCCGAGACCGCCCAGAACGAGATGCAGGCCACGGCCAACGACCTCGCCGCCTCGCAGATGAACGACGCGCGGATGCTCGGCGCCCCGCAGTTCACCGAGGCCATGGAGACCTACGCCAAGCAGCAGATCGCTCTCGCGGTCAAGGGCGACATCACGGCGCAGGAGGCCCTGGACAAGGCGGTCGAGTACGCGGAGCAGAACGTCGTCGGCTGAGCCGATGACGCGGAGATGAAGGGGGTGGATGCCTCATGAGACGACAGCGCTGGTACACGCCGTACCTGCTCGTGCTCCCCGGTGTGATCTGGGTGTTCGTGTTCGCCCTCTGGCCGTTCCTGAACACGATCGCCCTCGCGTTCACGGATGCCCGCCCCCTTCGTCCCGCGCAGTTCGTGGGACTCGACAACTTCGAGAAGATGCTCGGCGACGACCGGTTCGGCTATGCGCTGACGACGTCGCTCGTCTACGTCGTGGTCTGCGTGCCGCTGCTGACGTTCCTCCCGCTGCTGCTCGCGCTCCTCGTGCACAGCAAGATCCCGGCGATCGGCTTCTTCCGCACCACGTTCTACTTCCCCGTGATCGCATCGGCGGTCGTGGTGGCGATCGTGTGGGAGTTCCTGTTCTCCGGAAGCGGCACGATCAACTCGGCGCTGAGCTTCTTCGGGCTGATCGATCGGCCCGTCGAGTTCCTCTCCGATCGGTGGCTCCTGATCGGCTGCGCCATCGGGCTCACGGTCTGGAAGGGGCTCGGGTACTACATGGTCGTGTACCTCGCCGCGCTCGGAAACGTCGGACGTGAGCTGCATGAGGCCGCGGCGATGGACGGAGCCGGACGCTGGCGCCGCTTCTGGTCCGTCACCGTTCCGGGTGTGCGCGGTCCGATGATGCTCGTCTCGGTGCTGGTGTGCGTGGGGGCGATGCGGGTGTTCACCGAGTTGTACGTGCTCTCGGGCGGCTCCGGCGGCCCCGGCGGACAGGCGATGAGCATGGTCATGCTCATCCAATCGATGGGCAAGGGCCTCAACGGTCAGGTCGGCTACGCATCGGCCATCTCGCTCGTGCTGTTCCTGCTCACCCTGGTGCCCCTGGCGATCGTGGGTGTCGCGAACAACAGCGACACGATCAAGGAAGCCCTCGCCGGACGGCGCGCGGCCAAGGACGCGAAGCTCGCCAGGCTCGCGGCGGCAGAGGAGGCCAGGCGATGACGACGCGAGCGATGGTCACTCAGGAGAGCACTCCGAAAGAGCGGCGCGATCGGCCCTACCGCACGCGGGGTTCGGCCGACATCATGAAGCCGTCCCTCGTTGGTCTGATCGGCAAGTACGCGCTGCTCATCGGCGTGCTCGCCATCATGGTCTTCCCATTCCTGTGGCAGATGTCGACCTCGTTCAAGGGCGCGGCCGAGAACATCTACGACTTCCCGCCGTCGCTGATCCCGAACGCGCCGACCCTCGACAACTACGCCGAGGTGTTCCGCACGATCCCGGTGCTCGACTACGCGTGGCACTCGCTGCTCGTGGGCGTCGGCACCGTGCTCACCAACGTGGTCTTCGCCACGATCGGCGGCTATGCGCTGGGCACCATGAAGTTCCGCGGCAAGTGGATCGTGCTCGCGATCTTCTTCTCGACGCTGCTCCTGCCCGGCGAGGTCACGCTGACGAGCCAGTACCTCACGGTCAAGTCGCTCGGCCTCGCGAACACCCTGTGGGGCGTGTTCCTCCCCGGAGCCATCGCGGCGATCAACGTGCTGCTGATGATGGCCGCCTGCCGCATGATCCCCCCGGACACCCTGGATGCGGCGACCATCGACGGCGCCAACACGATGCAGCGTCTGCGCCACATCGTGTGGCCGAACGTCCGCGGCATGGTCTCGGTCGTCGCGCTGTTCGCCTTCATCGGCGCCTGGGACGACTTCCTCTGGCCTCTGGTCGTGCTGTCGGATCCCGCGAACTACACGCTGACCGTCGGCATGCAGTATCTGAGCTCGAACTTCGCCGCGAATCCGCGCGTGATCGCGGCGGGGACGATGATCGCGCTGGTGCCGATCATCCTGCTGTTCGCGGTACTGCAGCGGCAGTTCTTCAAGGGCGTCGAAGAGGGAAGCGTCAAGGGGTGACTGCACTGCACGACACCGGCCGCGCCGACAGCCCGCATCCCTGGCTCGCGATCCCGCAGCCGACGACGGCGGAGCTGTCGAGCGGCGCATGGAGACCCTCCACGGTCAGGGTCGCGGCCGATGACCCGATGCTCGCTCGGGAGGCGGAGCGGTTGACCCGGGAGCTCGCAGCCCTCGGCATCCCGGACGGCGAAGGTTCCGTCGTGCGTCTGCGGCGAGACGACAGGGCCGACGAGTCATTCGAGATCACGGTCGGTGAGGACATCGCGGTGTCCGCAAGCACCGCGGTCGGGGCGTTCCGGGCGACACGTCAGCTGCTGCACAACCTGCGGGCGCAGGGCCTCGTGCCGCACGGCCGGGTCCGCTCCGCGCCCGTGGTCACGGAGCGCGGGTTCCACCTCGACGCCGCCCGCAAGCACTTCCCCGCGCCGTGGATCGTCGACCTGCTGCACGCGCTCGCCGACGTCGGCATCACGACCTTCCAATGGCACGTGTCCGAGAACGAGGGCTTCCGGATCGGCTCGGAGGCGTTCCCCGAGATCGTCTCGAGCGCTCATGTCACCCGCGCCGAGGCCCTGGTCGTGGCCGACACCGCCGCCGACCTGCACATCGACCTCGTGCCCTCCCTCGACATGCCGGGCCACCTCCGCCACGCCCTCGCCGCGCATCCGGAGCTCCGGCTGCCGGACGCCGGCGGCCTGCCGACCGATCATGCGCTGGACATCACCCGCACCGCGGCGATCGACTTCGCCGCGGCGCTGATCGACGACGTCGCCGCGCTGTTCCCGCGCAGCACGTGCTGGCACCTCGGCGGCGACGAATTCGTCGACTTCGCGCGCATCGAGGAGTATCCCGCGCTGGCCGCCTCCGCCAGGGAGAAGCACGGCCCCCGCGCCACCGGCTTCGACCTGCTGACCGCGTTCGTGAACGCCATGTCCGCGCACCTCCGTGCACGCGGCCTCGCCCCGCGCGTCTGGAACGACGGGATGCTCCGCAGCGAGACCGTCACCCTCGACCCGGATCTCGTGCTGACCTGGTGGACGAACTGGCACGTCGAGATGCGGCCGCTCGCCGCCGCCGTCGACGCGGGGAACCCCCTCGTGAACTTCCACGACGCGCTGTTGTACTACGTCCTCGGAGAGAAGGCGGGCTACACGTATCCGACGAGCGCGCGCATCTGGGAGTCCGAGTGGCATCCGGGTCTGTTCCCTGCGCTCCCGGACGGCACCCGGCAGGAGATCCCGATGCCCTACCCCGCTCGGCTCCTCGGGGCCTCGTTCTCCGTCTGGTCCGACGATGCTTCGGCGCAGACCCCCGAAGAGGTCGCCGACGGCGTCCGCAGGCCGCTGCGGGCGATGGCCGAGCGCGCGTGGAACGGCACCAGCGCACTCTCGCACGATCAGTTCTGCGAGATCGACGCGGCGATCGGTGTCGCGACCGCCCCGGGGCCGTGCGCCCGGTAGCGTCGAGCCGTCTGCACCGATCCGAGTCATCCCCGTTCAGAACCCCGTCCCCCACCCACCGTCGAGCCCGGAGACCCACCCATGCATGACGACACCTCGCTCACCGTCGGCCGCGTCAAGCGCGTGCTCGAGGAGCGCATCCGCCCCGCGATCCACTCCGCTTCCGTGCCGCTGGGCGTCGAGATCCACGAGCTGCCGGGGGAGCCCATCGCTCCTGCCGAGGGACTCGCGCTCGACTTCGAGCCCGGTGCGGTCGGTGCTCCCTGGGGGCCGGCCTGGGGCACCACCTGGTTCAAGCTCACCGGCCGCGTGCCGGCCGAGTGGGCGGGGCGTCGTGTCGAGGCTCTCATCGATCTCGGCTTCGACGTGAACATGACCGGCTTCCAGTGCGAGGCGCTGGCCTATCGCCGGGGCGCCACGGATTCCGATCCGGTCCCCGTGAAGAGCATCAATCCGCGCAACCAGTGGGTCCCGATCGCCGAGGCCGCCGCGGGCGAAGAGCCCGTCGAGCTGTATCTCGAAGCGGCATCCAACCCGGTGCTGCTCGATTACCACCCCTTCCTGCCGACGCGGGAGGGCGACATCCTCACCTCCTCGAAGGAGCCGCTCTACCGCACGCGCCGGATGGATCTGGCGGTGTTCGAGGAGGAGGTCTTCGACCTCTCCCTCGACCTGGAGGTGCTGTTCGAGCTGCAGGCCGAGCTGCCGGCGACCTCGCCACGGCGCATGCGCATCCTGCAGGCCATGGACGACGCGCTCGACGTGCTCGACCTGCAGCGCATCGTGGCAACCGCGCCCGCCGCCCGCGCCCGCCTCGCCGACGTGCTCGCCGCGCCCGCCGAGGCGAGTGCGCACCGCATCTCGGCCGTCGGACACGCGCATATCGACTCGGCGTGGCTGTGGCCGGTGCGGGAGACGATCCGCAAGGTCGCGCGCACCACGTCGTCGATGACGACGCTCATCGACGAGCATCCGCAGTTCCAGTACGGGATGTCGAGCGCGCAGCAGTACGCGTGGATCAAGGAGCACCGCCCCGAGGTGTGGGAGCGGGTCAAGGCCGCGGTTGCCGCGGGGCGCTTCCTGCCGCTCGGCGGCATGTGGGTCGAGTCCGACACCGTGATGCCGACGGGGGAGTCGCTCGTGCGGCAGTTCTCGCACGGGCAGCGGTTCTTCGAGCGCGAGTTCGGCATCCGCTCGAAGGGCGTCTGGCTGCCGGACAGCTTCGGGTACTCGCCGGCCCTGCCGCAGCTGATGCGCCGCGCCGGGTTCGAGTGGTTCTTCACGCAGAAGATCTCCTGGAACCAGCAGAACGTCTTCCCGCACCACTCCTTCCTGTGGGAGGGCATCGACGGTTCGCAGGTGTTCACGCACTTCCCCTCGATGGACACCTACAACTCGCAGCTCAGCGGCATGGAGGTCGCGAAGGCCGCTCGCCAGTTCAAGGAGAACCGCCTCAGCTCGCGGTCGATCGCCCCGGTCGGCTGGGGTGACGGCGGCGGTGGCACGACCCGCGAGATGACGGGCAAGGCCGAGCGCCTGCGCGACCTCGAGGGCAGCGCGCAGGTCGTGTGGGAGCACCCGGACGACTTCTTCGACGCCGCCAAGGCCGAGCTGCCGAACCCGGCGGTGTGGGTCGGCGAGCTGTACCTCGAGCTGCACCGCGGAACGCTCACCAGCCAGCACGCCACCAAGGCGCTGCACCGCTGGGCGGAGCACGCGCTGATCGAGGCCGAGCTGTGGGCCGCGACCGATGCCGTGCGCACCGGCGCCGCGTATCCCCAGGCCGAGTTCGACCGGCTGTGGCAGGCCGTGCTGCTGCACGAGTTCCACGACATCCTCCCCGGCACCTCGATCGCGTGGGTGCACCGCGAGGCTGTCGCGGTGCTGTCGGATGTGCTCTCGGACGCCCGCGACATCGCCGTCGCCGCCCGCCGTTCTCTCGCCGGCGAGGGTGATCGGGAGCTGCAGTTCGAGCCGACATCGGTCGGCCGCGGCCGCGCACTCGGGGCGGCCTTCGTGGCCGAGTCCACGGCGGCGCCGGTCTCGCTCACCGAGGAGGACGGCGGCTGGCGCCTGGAGAACGAGCTCGTCTCGGTGCTCGTCTCCGCCGATGGCCTGATCGTCTCGGCCGTCGACAAGGGCACCGGTCGCGATGCCGTCGCGCCGGGCAAGGCCGCGAACCTGTTCCAGCTGCACCAGGACTTCCCGAACATGTGGGATGCGTGGGACATCGACCGGTACTACCTGGGCAGCGTCGACGACCTCACGGCCGTCTCGTCGATCGAGGCCTCGATGGTCGGCGGCTCCGCCCGGATCGTGGTCGTGCGTCCGTTCTCGGAGTCGACCATCGAGCAGACGATCATCCTCCAGCCGGAGTCGCGCACCGTGCTGCTGCGCAACGAGATCGACTGGAACGAGACCGAGAAGCTGCTCAAGCTCGCCTTCCCGCTCGACGTGCAGGCCGCGCACACCGACGCCGAGACCCAGTTCGGCTATCAGTCGCGCGTCACGCACACGAACACCAGCTGGGAGGCGGCGAAGTTCGAGACGTCGATGCACCGCTTCGTGCTGGTGCGCGAGCAGGATTTCGGCGTGGCCCTGGTGAACGACTCGATCTACGGCTACGACACCTCGCGCGAGGTGTCCGACGACGCGGTCGTGACGACCGTGCGGCTCTCGCTGCTGCGGGCGCCGCGCTTCCCCGACCCCGACACCGACCACGGTCACCACGAGATCGAGGTCGGCTTCGTGATCGGAGCGGATGCCGCGATCGCGACGGCCGAGGGCATCCGGATCAACGCGCTCCCGAGCGTCATGCGCGGTGAGCGCGAGGTCGAGCCTCTCGTGTCGGTGGAGGGAGAGGGCATCGTGGTGTCGGCGGTCAAGTTGGCCGACGACGGTTCGGGCGACGTGATCGTGCGCGTGTACGAGGCGCTCGGACGGCGTGCGGCCGGCGAGGTCTCTGTCGGGTTCGAGCACCGCGAGGTGCGCGAGGTGAGCCTGATCGAAGACGACATCGACGAGGCCCGGACCGGTGGCGAGTTGAAGCTGCGTCCGTTCGAGGTGCGGACGCTGCGCATCGTGCGCTGAGAGGGGCGTCCTGGTCGGGAGTCGTCAGAGGGACGCGCGGAAGGCCTCGTAGTCGGCGAGCGACACCGCGGCGTAGGCGCGGGCCCACTCGAGCAGCGCCTGCCCGAGCACCCGCCCGTTGCCGATGTAGCCGGCGACCTCGGTGGCTGTCAGCGACTGGCTGTGGGCGCGGGCGATGGTCGCGGCGCACGCCTGCCCGTACGTGATGAACGGCCCGTCGTCGAGGTCTTCGACGTCGATGCTGCCCTTCATGTCGTGGAACTGCCGCACGTAGAAGTCGGCGCTCGTGTTGCGCATGTGCCCGAGGAACGGGTCGGAGAGGGCCTGCAGGATGCGCTGCATCGCGACGACGCGCGCTCCTTCGCCGTCGGCGTCGATCACCTCCTGCAGCGCGGTCGGCTGGGGGATGCGGCCGTACTCCACCAGCACGCTCTGCGACGCCTGCTTCGGCTGCATCAGGATCGTGGCCCCCTCGCCATCCTGGAAGAGCACCAGGTAGCAGCGCGTGCCCACGCTGCCGACGCCGACCACGCGGCGTGCGACGTCGCTCACGGTGAAGTGGTCGAACAGCAGGGCGACGTCGGGGTTCGTGGTGCGGCGATACTGCGACAGCAGATCGTGCACGGCGTCGAGGAGTGCGGGGCCGACCGCGGTGGTGGTCGGTTCGTCGGGCACGAAGCGACGGCGGCCGTCGGCATCCTCCACCGTGAGCCGGCGCACCGCACGCTCGCCGGTGCGTCGCTCCGCCTGCTTCACCGCCCGGCGGATCGCCTTCTGCGAGGCCTTGTCGAGCATGGTCCGTGACGAGGCGACGTCGAAGTGCGTGAAGTAGCGGGCGGTCGGGCTCAGCTCGGTCGCGCGTGCGATGCCGCGGGCGTAGCCGGAGACGGCGGTGAGGACGGCGGTGTCGATGACCTCATCGGAGCGGCCGCTCGCCCTGCCTCCGACGACGATGCTCGCGACGAGCCTCTTCACATCCCACTCCCACGGCGCCCATGCGGCTTCATCGAAGTCGTTGAGGTCGAACATCAGTCGTCGTTCGGCCGAGGCGTAGAACCCGAAGTTCGACACGTGGGCGTCGCCGCAGGAGGCGACGAGGATGCCACTGTGCGGCGCATCCGCGAGGTCGGCGGCCATCAGCGCCGCGGTACCGCGATAGAACGCGAAGGGACTCGTCGACATGCGTTCGGCCCGCAGGGGGAGCAGCTCGGCAATGCGGGAGCTGTTCTGTGCGGCCAGGATGCCGAGGGGATCGCGCGTGCCGCTCGCGAGTTCGGCGAGGGCGCGTCGTGGCGCGCGCTTTCGGGCCTCCTCGCCGCGTTCGAGGAGTTCGCGATGCGACAGCGGGCGTGTCCAGGCGGGGAGCATGAGGACATTGTGGCAGGACCGCGGGCACGGAGCCCGGGTCCGCGCGCTCAGGCGGGATCGAGTCTCAGCACGTCGGGCGATTCCCCACCCGCGAGGTCGTCGGCGATGCGGAGGCTGCGCGCCAGGTCGTCGAGTGCGCCGATCAGCGTGCCGAAGCGTTCCTTGTCGCTGCACACCGCTGTCAGGGTGACCAGGTGCGTTCCCGTGTCCCAGGTGTAGGTCGCGAAGGGCGGTGACGCCGGCGAGGGCGGCATCGGGACCAGCAGCTTCTCGCCCACCCCGAGCCGGGTGGGGAACGACTCGGTGTCGTCGTAGTCCATCGGCATCGAGGCGCGTGCGATGCGCACGTCCGGGGTCAGCACCTGCGCGGTCGCCATCGCCACGATCAGTTCGGGCTCCGCCTTCCACGTCCACACCAGCACGCGGCCGTCCGCGCGCTTCATGAGCATCGGCGCCGCCTGGCTCATCGCCCACGCGCCGAACTTCGAGCC
Source organism: Microbacterium sp. DWRC1-3 (assembly GCF_049896645.1). Taxonomy (NCBI): domain Bacteria; kingdom Bacillati; phylum Actinomycetota; class Actinomycetes; order Micrococcales; family Microbacteriaceae; genus Microbacterium; species Microbacterium sp. DWRC1-3. The sequence continues at coordinate 2,034,069 of NZ_JAFCUS010000001.1, read as the reverse complement.
CGGCCGCTCGGTCGCACCGACGGCCGCGTTCACCTGGCCGAGCAGCATCCGGATCGCTGCCTTGCGGTGGCGGCGCCCCTTCCAGCCGAGCGAGTCCGTCACGGGAATCCACAGCTGGGGATCGGCCTCGGCAGTCAGTCGCATGGCTCCACGGTATCGGCTGCGCCTGGGCGATGCCCGTTACGCCTCGGCCGTGCGATCAGGCCCCTCGGGTAGAGTGGCCAGCGCCCGACCAGGGCTCTTCCTTGGCCGCCACATCGTAAGGCAGCATGTCTGTGACCTCCTCCGACGATCCGATCGATCCGTCGAGCGGCCCCGCCGCCGAATCCTCGCCCCGACCGTTGAAGATCGTGATCGGCTGCGACACCTTCTCGCCCGACATCAACGGCGCCGCCCGCTTCGCCGAGCGTCTCGCCGCCGGACTGGTGCAGCGCGGCCACGACGTGCACGTCGTGGCACCCAACCAGGCGTATCGGCGTACGCAGCCGCACACCGAGGTGATCGAGGGCGAGCCGATGACCCTGCACCGGCTGCCGTCGCTGCGCTGGGCTCCGCACGACTGGCTGCGGTTCGTGTGGCCGTGGCGCTCGAAGCACTATGCCCGCAAGGTTCTCGACCAGGTGCAGCCGGATGTCGTGCACATCCAGTCGCACATCGTGATCGGCCGCGGGCTCGCGTACATCGCGAACGAACGCGGCATCCCGGTCATCGCGACCAACCACGTGATGGCCGAGAACATCCTCGACCACACGACGATGCCGAAGTTCATCGACGACCTGGTGCTCAAGTTCGCCTGGGCGGATGCGAAGCGCACGTTCGACATGACCCGCGCCATCACCACGCCCACGCGCCGCGCCGCCGACTTCCTCGAGAAGACCGTCGAGGTGGAGGGCGTCATCCCGGTCAGCTGCGGCATCGACCGCACGCAGTACACGCCGGTGATCGCCCCGCGCGAGAAGAACAGGATCATCTTCGTCGGCAGGCTCACCGCCGAGAAGCAGGTCGAGGTCATCCTCAAGGCGATGACGAAGCTCGACCCGGCACTCGCCACGACGTTCGACATCGTCGGCGGCGGCGATCAGCGCAAGCAGCTGGAGCATCTGACGGCGCAGCTCGGCCTGGCCGATCGCGTCACCTTCCATGGCCGCACGAGCGATGAGGAGCTTCGCGCGCTGCTCTCGCGAGCGAGCCTGTTCGTGATCGCCTCGATCGCCGAGCTGCAGTCGATCGCGACCATGGAGGCGATGGCCTCGGCCCTGCCGATCGTCGCCGCGGATGCCGTCGCCCTCCCGCACCTCGTGCACGACGGCGAGAACGGGTACCTGTTCGAGCCCGGGAACGTCGATGAGCTCGCCGCACGTCTGGCCGACGTGCTCACTGCGGAGCCTGCGGAGTACGAGCGGATGCAGCGGGCCTCGCTCGACGGCGTCGCGATCCACGACATCAACCGCACCCTCGACACGTTCGAGGCGCTGTACCGCGACGAGCCGCTGCCGGAGTAGCCCGCCATGCACATCGTCTTCTTCGGCGATCAGCACCTCGACTCCCTCGGCGGAGCGCAGGTGTCGATGCGACTCCAGCGCGAGTTCCTCGAGCGCGCCGGACACACCGTCACGGTCGTCGCCCCGAAGATGCACGGGTCGCGCTCATCGTCCGGCTCGCACGGCGGGGCGTACGTCGATCTGCCCTCGATGCCGATCACGAGCGACCGCGAGTACTCGATGAGCTGGCCGGGTCGCGCGACCGACCGTTTCCTCGACAAGGCGATGACCCGCCGGCCGCCCGTGGAACTGGTGCATGTCCAGGCCGACTTCTGGGGCGCGTTCATCGGGCACCGCTACGCGCAGCGTCACGGCGTCCCCGTCGTGCACACGATGCACAACCGGGTCGATGTCGGCATCGCGGCCGTCACTCCGCTGCACCGTCCGGTGCTCGCCGCATTGAACATGTGGCGCGGCATCGCGATGCGCGGCGTCGCCACGAGCAGCGGTCGCGACCGGGTGCGCGGCAGCGACGGGTGGGCGTTCCTGCGCGGCCTGGCCGCCGGGGCCTCCGCCGTCACGGCGCCGTCGACGCACTTCGCCCGACGCCTCGAGCAGCACGACGTCTTCCCTCACGTCGACGTGATCTGGAACGGCATCGACGACGACCTGCGCGCGCAGACGCTGGCACAGGGCCCCGCCGAGCGTGCCCCCGGGCGTCCACGGTTCGTCTGGCTCGGTCGGATGAGCCCCGAGAAGCGGCTGCTGCCGTTCCTCGAGGCGTTCGTCGCCTCGGGGGTCGACGCCGACCTGGAGATCATCGGTGGCGGGGCCCAGCGTGCGGCCGCCGAGAAGATCGTCCGCGGACGCGACGGCGTGCGCTTCGCCGGACGGCTCACCTACCCGCAGACCCTGGCGCGGATCGCCGCCGCCGACGCGCTGGTGCAGACGTCGATCGGCTTCGAGACCCAGGGGATGACCCCGTTCGAAGCCGCCACGCTGGGGACGCCGTCGGTGATCTGCGACCCCGACATCGCCGCCGAGCTGGGGGGCGGGCTCTGGGCTGTTCCTGATGCGGCCGGTGAAGACCGGCGGACCGCCGCGCTCGCCGAGACCCTGCGGCGGGCCGCATCCGACATCGCCGACGGCACGGCTCCGACGCCCCTTCCGGGGGTCGCCGAGGCGTTCCGGCAGTCATCGCGCACGGCGGCGATGGTCGAGGTCTACGAGCGGGTGCTCGCCGGCGGCTGACCCGGCGGCTTCCCGGAGCGGGCGCCGGCTCAGTAGTACTGGTATAGGGCGATCGTGAGACCGGTGAATGCGAGCCCGATGGCACCGGCTCCGGCCACCCCGATGGCGATCCCGGCGAGCAGTCGCGCGGAGGAACGGCGCACCGCCACCAGTGCCAGCACCAGCGCCACGACGTAGGTGAAGAAGCTGAGGATGCCGATGCCGTTGTCGAGGGCGAGCATGAACTCGAACCCTCCGTCGCCGCTGTAGACCAGCGGCCGGGCGACGGCACCGAACAGGTTGACGGCGAGAGTGGCCACCGCGATCACGAAGGCCGTGACGCCGAGCGGGTTGCCCTCACGGGCCTGAGGCCGGTACGCGAGGTGACCGGGGAACAGCGGGCTCGCGGGCGGGGAGGCCGGGGAACCGGGCGCGGGCGTCGGGTACGCGGTCGGGTGTGCCGTCGGAGGAGCCGGGGCTCCGGCAGCTGGGGCGGGGTGCTGCGCGGCGGTCGAATATGGCGGAGCGGTGGGGTGCGGGACCGCCGGGTACTGCGGCGCGGCGGGCAGATGCACGGCGGGCGGAACGGGAGGCTGCTGAGGCTCGCTCATGACGACGAGCGTAGCCCCGGGTGCTGTGTCGTGCACGGCGACGAGCGCCGGTGCGGTCTCAGCTCTTGGCGCCGCTGAGGGCGAGCGTGCCCCCGAGCCCGATCATCATCACGCCGCCGGTGCCGGACAGCGTGGACATGCGGCGGGGCGAGCGGGCGAACCAGGTGCGCGCGGTTCCGGCGGCGAGGGCCCACACGCTGTCGCAGACGAGCGCGAGCGCTTGGAAGAGGAGTCCGAGCAGCAGCAGCTGGGCCCACACCGGGCCGGTCGACGGGGAGACGAACTGCGGGAGCACCGCGACGAAGAAGGCGATGGTCTTGGGATTGGTGATCCCGACGATGAACCCCTGGCGCAACAGCCTTCCCGTCGAGGCCGGTGTGCGGTCCGCGTCCGTCGTGTGGGCATGGCGGTGGCGGATCGCCTGCACCCCGAGCCACACGAGGTACCCGGCGCCGATGATCTTGATCACCGTGAACGCGACCACCGACGAGGCGACGATCGCACCGACTCCGAAGGCCACGGCGAGCACGGCGGGCACGGTGCCGAGGGCATTGCCCACGACGCTGAGCACACCTGCGCGGCGACCGAGCGAGAGGGACCGACCGATCACGAACAGCACGCTCGGTCCGGGGATCGCGATGATCACGACGGAGGCGACGGCGAACGCGACGAGGTTGTCGAGCGGGATCATGAGCCGACGATACACCGCACAGCACCCGGAGCGTCCGGGTGCTGTGCCGCGGTGATCAGCGGTAGACGTGGCCCGATTCGGCCTGCTGGTCGATGTCGCGGCCGGCGACGCGCGTCCAATCGGTGGGGGTGCGTCGGTAGCCGTCGCGGCGCAGCTCGATGACGGTGGCGACGGTGGCCCACGCGGCGAGGATGAGGAGTGCGATGAGGAGTATCATGGCAGAAACGCTACGTTCGATGTCGAACCGCCACGAGTGGCAGGATTGACTATCAACGTCAGAAAACCGCCAACGGGAGTGTGAGCATGAAGACGGTCGCCTGCGTCATCCAAGACGGATTCGCACCCTTCGAGTTCGGCGTCGCCTGCGAGGCGTTCGGCCTGGACCGCGCCGATGACGGCGTGCCGAATTTCGACTTCCGCATCGTCGCTCCCCGTGCCGGGGTCGTGACCTCGAAGATCGGCTTCTCGGTCAACGTCGAGCACGATCTGGCCTTCGCGTACGAAGCCGACCTCGTGGTGTTCTGTCCCCTTCCTCGCGAGCGGTGGGGCGACATCGACCCGCTCCTGCTCGACGTCGCCAGGCACGCGGTCGACCGCGGCGCCTGGGTGATGAGCGTCTGCAGCGGCTCGTTCATCCTCGCTGCGGCAGGAGTGCTCGAGGGTCGGCGCGCCACCACGCACTGGATGTACGCGCACGTCATGGCCGAGATGTACCCGGAGATCGACATCGACCCCGACGTGCTGTTCGTGCAGGACGGCAAGATCATCACGAGCGCGGGAACGGCCGCAGGGATCGACGCCTGCCTGCACCTGCTCCGGCAGGAGGTGGGCGCCGAGCTCACCAACCGCATCGCCCGCCGGATGGTCGTGCCGCCCCAGCGCGACGGTGGCCAGGCGCAGTTCATCGACCGTCCGATCCCGGTGGTACCGACCGACTCGCTCGCCGCCGTCGCCGACTGGGCGGTCGCGAACCTCCGCGACGACCTCGGCGTCGACCAGCTCGCGGCCAGGGCGTTGATGTCGCCGCGCACCTTCGCCCGCCGCTTCAAGGCCGAGTACGGTGCCACGCCCGCGGCCTGGCTCGCGCGTCAGCGCATCATCCACGCGCAGCGGATGCTGGAGCGCACCGACCTCCCGCTCGAGCACATCGCCGACGAGTGCGGATTCGGCTCGGCGGCCGTGCTCCGGCAGAACTTCGCCAGGGTGCTCGGCCTCACACCGACGGCCTACCGCGCGCGGTTCTCCTGCGCCGAGGAGTCGGCGGTGCCCGCAGCCTGAGTCCGGGTCGGGCCGGACGAGTAGCCGGTCGCGCCGGCTACTCGGTCCAGTGCGCCGGGGTCGGGAGGGTGACGTCGCGCACCTCGACACCGTCGCCGGTGACCGTGGCGACGCAGTAGAGCAGTGACTGCGTCGGGTAGCCGTGCGGACGGTTGTCGCGGATGATCGCCCGGTCATCCTCCGGGGCCAGGGCGGTCGAGGATGCGAGCAGCGCGGTCCACTCGGCCGTCCAGTCCGCGCTGTCAGCGGTCGGCCCGAGGGCTCGGAACTCCGGCAGCCAGGCCTCGATCCTCGGGGTCGTCACATCGTCGAGGTCGTCGTGAGCGATCATGTGCGTGCCCGGATCGATGGGCGTCTCACGCAGGTCGACGCCGTCCCACGACAGCACCCTGGCGCCCTCCGGCCGCACTTCGAGCAGATTGAAGCCATGCATCGACAGCGGTGCGACGGGGGAGCGGCCGCTGACCGACTCCAGGGCGAGGGCGCCGCGCGAGACGACGTGCGCCTCGGGGAGGCCCTGCACATCCGCACGGTTCAGCAGCACGGCGAGGCGACGTTCGGCGGGGTTCACGGCGAGCCAGGCCCCACCGGCCCGACGGTCGCGGATCCCGATCACGCCGGGGTGCTCCTCGGGCCACCAGGCTCCGAGGGAGTCCCACGCCCGCAGCGGGTCTTCGTCCCGGACCGCGAGAAGTCGTGCGGAACCGGCATTCTCGACATCGATCACGACCGTGCACACGGTGCCAAGTCTAGGTCGAGGATGCCAGCGTCGGCCCACGACGGCGGATGCTGGGGCAGAATCGAGACGTGAACATCGTCGTCGGAGTCACAGGCGGCATCGCCGCGTACAAGACGGTGCACCTCGTGCGCCTGCTCACGAAGGGCGGGCACGATGTGACCGTGGTGCCCACCGAGGATGCGCTGCGCTTCGTGGGTCTGCCCACGTGGGAGGCGATCAGCCGGCACCCGGTGACCACGAGCGTGCACGACGACGTGGCGAAGGTGCGGCACGTCGCCCTCGGCCAGGCCGCCGAGCTCGTGATCGTCGCCCCGGCGACCGCGAACTCGATCGCGAAGATCACCGCGGGCCTCGCCGACGACCTCCTGGGAACGACGGTGCTCGCCACCGAAGCCCCGGTGCTGCTCGCCCCGGCGATGCACGCGGAGATGTGGCGGAACCGGGCGACGCAGGCGAACATCGCCACCCTGCGGGAGCGCGGGGTACATCTGGTCGGACCCGCCGACGGCGAGCTCGCCGGCGGCGACAGCGGTCCCGGCAGGATGTCGGAGCCGGAGGAGATCTTCGCCGCCGCGCAAGCGCTGCTGACTCCTGGCGACCTCGCCGGGGTGCGCGTCGTGGTCTCGGCCGGCGGCACGCGTGAACCGATCGATCCGGTGCGCTTCCTCGGCAATCGCTCCAGCGGAAGGCAGGGGGTGGCGCTCGCCGCCGAGGCCGCCGCCCGTGGGGCCGAGGTCACCCTGGTGTCGGCCCATATCTCCGGCGATGTGCTCGCCGAGGCGCGGCATCCGTCGATCCGCATCGTGCCCGTCGGCGCCGCCGCTGACCTCGCCGAGGCGATGACGCGTGAGTCCGAGGTCGCCGACGTCGTCGTGATGGCGGCGGCGGTCGCCGACTACCGACCGGTGCAGGTGTCGGAGCGCAAGCTCACGAAAGAGGGCGGCGGGGTGCCGGCCATCGAGCTGATCGAGAACGAGGACATCGTGGCGGCTCTGGCCGCGGCGCGGCGACCGGGGCAGCTCGTCGTCGGCTTCGCCGCGGAGACTCCTGAGGATCAGGCCGAGATGCTCGCCCGTGCACGCGCCAAGCAGCAGCGCAAGGGTGTCGACCTCCTCGTGGTGAACGAGGTCGGGTGGGAGCGCGGCTTCGAGTCCGTCGAGAACGCGGTGCACATCCTCGGGCCAGGGGGCGTCGAGGCGGGTGCGGCTTCGGGGTCCAAGCGGGCGGTCGCCGTCGCGATCTGGGATGTCATCGCAGAGCAGCGCGTGCTAAACTTGAGTCAACAACACTCAACTTTGATCCCGTCTTCCGATCCGGCAGGCGGGAGACGACCAGAAGGAGCATCTCCAGGAGGAGCGCATGACCACCCCGCAGACCGGTAACCAGAATCAAGAGCAGCAGTCCGCCCTCGAGCAGTTCGGCATCAACCTCACCGACCGTGCCCGCGAGGGCAAGCTCGACCCCGTGATCGGACGCGACAGCGAGATCCGTCGCGTCAGCCAGGTGCTCACCCGCCGCACGAAGAACAACCCCGTGCTGATCGGTGAGCCGGGCGTCGGCAAGACCGCCGTCGTCGAAGGACTCGCCCAGCGCATCGTCGCGGGCGACGTCGCCGAGTCCCTCAAGGACAAGGAGCTGGTCACGCTCGACATCTCCGCACTCGTGGCCGGCGCCATGTACCGCGGGCAGTTCGAAGAGCGGCTGAAGCAGGTGCTCAAAGAGATCACCGAGTCCGACGGTCAGGTCATCACGTTCATCGACGAGCTGCACGTGCTCATGGGTGCGGGCGGCGGCGAGGGCTCCGTGGCTGCGTCGAACATGCTCAAGCCCATGCTGGCCCGTGGCGAGCTGCGCCTGATCGGTGCGACCACGCTCAACGAGTATCGCGAATTCATCGAGAAGGACGCCGCTCTCGAGCGCCGCTTCCAGCAGGTGTACGTCGGCGAGCCGACGGTCGAGGACACGATCGCGATCCTCCGCGGCCTCAAGGGGCGGTACGAGGCGCATCACGGCGTCACGATCTCCGACAGCGCCCTGGTGGCCGCGGCCGCACTGTCGAGCCGGTACCTTCCTGCGCGCCAGCTTCCAGACAAGGCGATCGACCTGATCGACGAGTCGATGTCGCGGCTCAAGATGGAGATCGACTCGTCGCCGGTCGAGATCGACCAGCTCAAGCGCCAGGTCGACCGGATGAAGCTCGAAGAACTCGCGCTGAAGCGGGAGAAGGACGCCGCCTCCAAGGAGCGCCTGAGCACTCTGCGTGAGCAGCTCGTGGGCATGGAGCGGCAGCTCGCCGAGCTCGAGGCCCGCTGGGCGCGCGAGCGTCAGGGGCTCAACAGGGTCGGTGAGCTGAAGAAGCAGCTCGACGACGCGATCACCCAGCGCGATCTCGCGATGCGCAACGCCGACTACACGAAGGCCTCGAAGCTGGAGTACGAGACCATCAAGCGGCTGGAGCGCGACATCGCCGAGGCCGAGCAAGCCGAGGCGGCAACCCCCGCCGAACCCCGCATGGTCAACGAGCAGGTGACCGATGAGGACATCGCCGCCGTGATCGCGGCGTGGACCGGCATCCCCGTCGGGCGTCTGCTGCAGGGCGAGAGCGAGAAGCTGCTGCACCTGGAGAACGAGCTCGGCAAGCGCCTGATCGGTCAGAAGGATGCCGTCAAGGCGGTGTCGGACGCGGTTCGACGCTCGCGCGCGGGCATCAGCGACCCCGGTCGCCCGACCGGTTCGTTCCTGTTCCTCGGACCGACCGGTGTGGGAAAGACCGAGCTGGCCAAGGCCCTGGCCGAGTTCCTCTTCGACGACGAGCACGCCATGGTGCGCATCGACATGTCGGAGTACGGCGAGAAGCACTCGGTCTCGCGGCTCGTCGGTGCCCCTCCCGGGTACGTCGGCTACGAGCAGGGCGGTCAGCTGACCGAGGCCGTGCGGCGTCGTCCGTACAGCGTGATCCTGCTCGACGAGGTCGAGAAGGCGCACCCCGAGGTGTTCGACGTGCTGCTGCAGGTGCTCGACGACGGTCGACTGACCGACGGGCAGGGCCGCACGGTCGACTTCTCGAACGTGATCCTGATCCTGACATCGAACCTGGGATCGCCGATCCTCATCGACCCGGTGCTCGCACCCGATGAGAAGCGCGACCAGGTCATGGCTCTCGTGCGACAGGCGTTCCGTCCGGAGTTCCTGAACCGTCTCGACGACATCGTGATGTTCTCGGCTCTGAGCGAAGACGACCTCGCCCAGATCGTCGAGCTGTCGATCGATCAGCTGCACAAGCGTCTGAAGGATCGCCGGCTCACGCTCGCAGTCACCCCGGACGCCCGGTCGTGGCTCGCCGAGCGCGGGTACGACCCGATGTTCGGCGCCCGACCGCTGCGCCGCCTCATCCAGAGCGAGGTGCAGAACAAGCTGGCCACCGCGCTGCTCTCGGGCGGCGTGCATGACGGCGACACGGTGCGGGTGGATGTGGCCGCCGATGGGATGGGCCTCGTGCTCACCTCGACGACGCCCGAACCCGCGGCCGACGACGACGTGATCGAGGCCGAGCTGCTCGAGGACTGAGCTGCTCGAAGACTGAGCATCACCGCGTGCACAAGAGCGCCGCCCCGGATGAAACCGGGGCGGCGCTCTTGTTCGTGCGGTCTGCGCTCAGGCGCTGAGGATGACCGTCTCGGCGATGGGGCGACGCACGCGCGGGGCGACCTCGCGCTCCTGCAGCACCTCAGGAAGGGCTTCGATGTCGCCGAACTCGCCGACGGCGAAGACGGTGAAGGGCACGAAGCGCTCTTCGAGGTCGGCGAACTCGCGGACGACCTCCGGGTCGAAGCCGCTCATCTGGTGAACCACCAGTCCGTCGTGGTGGGCCTGCACCGAGAAGTGCGCAACGGCCTGGCCGAGGTCGTAGAGGGCGTGGGTGATCGGGGTGCCGGAGGCGTCGGCCGTCTCGGCGATCGCGACCACGAGCACGGCGGCGTTGCCCGCCCATGCCTGGTTGAAGCCCATCAGGGCGTCGACGACCTGCGCGTGCAGTGCCGTGCCACGGCGGGCGACGATGAAGCGCCAGGGCTGCGAGTTGTTGGCGGAAGGGCTCCAGCGGGCGGCCTCGAGGGCGGTGGCGAGCTTGGCCTCGTCGATCGAGTTCTGCGCATCGAAGGCGCGGGGGCTCCAGCGACCGGCGAGGACATCTAGGACGGGGTGCTCGGTCGGTGCGGTGCGGTCGATGACGGGAGTGCTCACAGAAGTGCCTTTCGAAGGGAGTGGATCGGACTCCTTCGTCCGGGTACACGGGGGTGAACAGATGCATGTGCATGCATATTCCCGCTGGGTGCCTCTGCGTCTGCTCAGGGTGGTGCCCGCTCAGACGGGCAGGTTGTGCGAGGCCGCGTCGGCGAGCGCGCTGCGCACCGCGCGGATGGAGGGGGCGTCGGCCGACACCCGCCGCGCAGAGGAGAAGATCTCGCGGCGGGGCTCGTGGGGGAGCGGCGCCAGATCGACGGTCGGGGTGTCGCCCGCCCACACGAGTTCCGGCAGCAGCCCGACCGCGAGCCCGGCGTGGATCAGCCGCACGTGCGCGGTGAGGTCGGCGATCTCGAACCGCACGTCGGGTTCGAACCCCGCTGTGCGGCACAGCTGCTCGGCCCAGGCGCGCGAGGCGGTGCCCGCGGGCTCGAGCACCCAGGGCTCCTCCCGCGTCGACCACAGTGCAGCGAAGGCGTCGGCGTGCGCGGGGGTTCCGGGGCGGCGGGCGAGCGCGATCGCGTCGTGTGCGAGCACCACCCGGTCGAGGTCGGCGTGGATCGGACGTGTGCGGCCCGGGTACTGCTCGGCGAGGATCAGGTCGAAGTCGCGGCTGGACACCCCGACCAGTCCGGTCTCCGGGTCGCACTCGGTGACTTCGACCCGCAGCGCGGGATGCCGGTCCTTGAGGGCTTCGAGCGCGCGGGGAAGCAGGGAGTGCGCCGTCGACTGGAACACCGCGATGCGCACGGTGCCGGTCACTTCGGTGAGCGATTCGGCGACGGCGACCTCGGCGTGCTCGAGCTGATCGAGGATGCCGATGGCCTCGGCGACGAGCACGTTCCCCTGCGGGGTGAACTGCACTCCGCGCCCCACCCGGCGCAGCAGCGGCACACCCACATCGCGCTCCAGCGCGCTCAGCTGCTGTGACACCGAGGCCTTGCTGTAGGAGAGGGCGTCGGCGACGGCCGACAGCGTTCCGCGGCGCGAGAGCTCCACCAGCATCCGGAGTCGGTTCACATCCAGCACGGCGGCATCCTTCGTTCAGCTTGAGTGAACAGAATCCACGCAAATCGGTTGATAGACGGAGCCTACCGAGCGGCAGGACAATGATCCAGCCCGCACACGAAATCCCGGTGTGCGCTCTCTTGGAAGGTCCCACCGATGCCTGTCGCCGCCGACACCACCACTCCCCGTACCGAAGACGTCGCCGCCCTGGTGCAGCGCTGGCTCGTCGAGAGCGAGACCCACCCCGTCGAGCCGGCCGCCCAGCGCCTGTCCGAAGTGCTCAAGGACCCGAACGGACTCGCGTTCACGGTCGGCTTCGTCGACGGCGTGATGCGTCCGGAAGACCTGCGCGTCGCCGGCCGCAAGCTCGCCGAGCTGAGCGACATCACCCCGGCGCTGCTGCCCGGCTACCTGCGCGCCGCGATCAAGACCGGCGGCTTCTGGGCGCCGAAGATCCCCGGCGTCGTCGTACCGATCTCGCGTCGCGTGCTGCGCGCCATGGTCGGGCACCTCGTGCTGGATGCCACGCCCTCCAAGCTCGGCCCCGCGATCGCGAAGCTGCGCAAGAGCGGCAACCGCCTGAACCTCAACCTCCTCGGCGAGGCCGTGCTCGGCGAGCGCGAGGCGGGGCACCGTCTTCAGGGCACCCGCGACTTCCTCGCCCGCGACGACGTCGACTACGTCTCGATCAAGGTGTCCAGCGTCGTGAGCCAGCTGTCGATGTGGTCGTTCGACGAGGCGGTGGCCGATGTCGTCGAGAAGCTCACTCCTCTCTACGAGCTCGCCGCCCGTGCCGAAGCCCAGGGCAAGGCGAAGTTCATCAACCTCGACATGGAGGAGTACCGCGACCTCGACCTGACGATCGCGGCCTTCACGAGCATCCTCGACCAGCCCGGCCTGGAGGACCTCGAAGCCGGCATCGTGCTGCAGGCCTACCTCCCCGACGCCCTCGGCGCCATGCAGCACCTGCAGGAGTGGGCCGCCGCCCGCCGTGCGAAGGGCGGAGCCCCGATCAAGGTGCGCGTGGTCAAGGGCGCGAACCTCGCGATGGAAGAGGTCGACTCGAAGGTGCACGGCTGGCCGCTCGCCACCTACGGCACCAAGCAGGACTCCGACACGAACTACAAGCGCGTGCTGGACTGGGCGATGACGCCCGAGCGGCTCGACGCCGTGCGCATCGGCGTCGCGGGTCACAACCTGTTCGACATCGCCTACACCTGGCTGCTCGCGCAGGCGCGCGGTGTGGCCGACCCGACCGGCGCCGACCCCCTCGTCGAGTACGAGATGCTGCTGGGCATGGCGACGGGTCAGGCCGAGGCGGTCCGCAAGGATGTCGGACGCCTGCTGCTGTACACACCGGTGGTGAACCCGGCCGAGTTCGACGTCGCGATCGCGTACCTCGTGCGCCGCCTCGAGGAGAACGCCAGCCCCGAGAACTTCATGTCCGCGGTGTTCGAGCTGGCCTCGAACCCGACCCTGCTCACCCGCGAACGGGAGCGCTTCGAGCGCTCGCTGGCCGCGCTCGCGACCGATGAGGCGGGATTCGTCCCCGGCCCCCACCGCGTGCAGGACCGTACCGTCGAGGCTCCCTCCGGAACCACCACCGGCTTCGAGAACCAGGCCGACACCGACCCCGCCATCGCCGCGAACCGCGCCTGGGGTCGTGAGATCCTGAGCCGCTCGGTCGGCTCGACGCTCGGTCTCGACACCATCGCGCTCGCCAAGGTCGACACGGATGCCGAGCTCGACGGCATCTTCGCCGCAGCGACCGCCGCCGCCGAGAAGTGGGCCGCGTTGCCGGCCGCCGACCGCGCCGCCGTCTTGCACCGCGCCGGAGACGAGCTCGCCGCGCGCCGCGGTCAGCTCATCGAGATCATGGCGAACGAGGCGGGCAAGACCATCGCCGAGGCCGACCCCGAGATCAGCGAGGCCATCGACTTCGCGCACTATTACGCCGAGCGCGCGAAAGATCTCGAGACCGTCTCGGGTGCGGAGTTCGTGCCGTCGAAGGTGACCGTGGTCACCCCGCCGTGGAACTTCCCGGTCGCGATCCCCGCCGGCGGCGTGCTCGCGGGGCTGGCCTCCGGCTCCGCGGTCATCATCAAGCCGGCCAAGCTCACCCAGCGCTGCGGCGCCGTCATGGTCGAAGCGCTGTGGGCCGCCGGTGTGCCGCGCGACCTGCTGGCCCTCGTCGACCTGGCCTCGCGCGACCTCGGAAAGCGCCTGGTCGCCGGCCCCGCGGTGGACCGCGTGATCCTCACGGGAGCGTACGAGACGGCGCAGCTGTTCCGCTCGTTCCGCTCCGACCTGCCACTGCTGGCCGAGACCAGTGGCAAGAACGCGATCATCGTCACCCCCTCCGCCGACCTCGACCTCGCGGCCGCCGATGTGGCGCGCAGCGCGTTCGGCCACGCGGGGCAGAAGTGCTCCGCCGCGTCGCTGGCGATCCTCGTCGGATCGGTCGCCGACTCGAAGCGGTTCGAGCGTCAGCTGGTGGATGCCGTGACCTCGATGCGCGTCGGCCTGCCCGATGACCCGGCCACGCAGATGGGTCCGATCATCGAGCCCGCGAACGGCAAGCTGCTCACGGCGCTCACGAAGCTCGAGAAGGGCGAGCGCTGGCTGGTCGAGCCGCGCAAGCTCGACGAAGACGGGAAGCAGTGGACGCCCGGCGTCAAGACCGGCGTGCGCGAGGGCTCGTACTTCCACCTGACCGAGTTCTTCGGCCCGGTGCTCGGCATCATGCACGCGAAGGACCTGGATGAGGCCCTGCGCCTGCAGAACGCGGTCGACTACGGCCTGACCGCCGGCATCCACTCGCTCGACTCCGAGGAGGTCGCCACCTGGCTCGATCGCGTCGAGGCCGGCAACCTGTACGTGAACCGCGGCATCACCGGGGCGATCGTGCAGCGTCAGCCGTTCGGCGGCTGGAAGCGCTCGGCTGTCGGAGCGGGTGCGAAGGCCGGTGGGCCGAACTACCTCTTCGGACTGGGCGAGTGGGCCCCGGCCGACCTTCCGGCTGCGGCGCCGAGTGCGGCCGTCGTACCCGTGGTCGCTGCGCTGCTGGATGCGGCCGGAGCCGAGGTCGACGCGGCAGAGGCCGAATGGCTGCACCGCGCCGCGGCGTCCGACGAGCGCGCCTGGGTCGATGAGTTCGGCGCGGTGAGCGACAAGTCCGGACTCGGGGTCGAGCGCAACCTCTTCCGCTACCGTCCGGTCGCGGTCGACGTGCGCATCGCCGAGAACTCCCCGCTCGTCGACGGCATCCGCGTGCTCGCCGCCGCCCTGCGCAGCGGCAGCCCGTTCACGGTGTCGGCGCAGGCGTTGCCCTCGCGCATCGAGAAGGCGCTGCGTGCGCACGGCGTGAGCGTGAAGCACGAGTCGGATGCGGCATGGACAAAGCGCTACGCGAAGGCGGCGAACTCCTGGCACCGCGTGCGTCTGGTCGGTGGCGACGCCGCCGCTCTCCACGAAGCGCTCGACGGAAGCCCCGACGTGGCGGTCTGGTCGCACGCCGTGACCGGTGCCGGTCGCGTCGAGATGCTGCCGTTCCTGCACGAGCAGGCCGTGTCGATCACGAACCACCGTTTCGGCAACCCGACGACCCTCGCTGACGGCGTGATCTGACCCGCGGGGCAGCCGAGACCCATCGGCCACAACGAAACCCACCGTCGCAGACGTCTGCGACGGTGGGTTTCGGCGTGCGGTGTGGGTTTCGGCGTCCCCGGCGTCAGCCGCGCAGGGCCTCGGAGAGCTTGACCCGGGAACCCATGCGCAGCAGCGAGTTCTCGTAGATCTTCGCGCCGATGACGATCGCGGCCACGCAGCTCGCGAGCAGGATGACCAGGCTCAGCAGCGGCTCCCACCACTGGGCCTCCCCGACGAAGAGGCGCATCGGCATGCCGACCGGGGCCGAGAACGGCACGTACGACATGATCGTCAGCACCAGCGGGTTGTCGTTGAACACGATCACCAGGATGTACGGCGCCATGATCAGCATCGTGATCGGGGTGGTCGTGGAGCCGATGTCCTCCTGGCGAGAGACCATGGAGGCCGCGGCCGCGAACATCGCCGCGAGCAGGATGAAGCCGAACAGGAAGAACACGGCGAACCAGATGATCGGCGCCCCGAGCGTCGTGAGCACCTCGCGTTGACCCGTGACGATCAACCCGATCGTGGCCACCGCTGCGAGAGCCAGGATCTGCCCCATCGCCAGCACCGTGTTGCCGATGACCTTGCCCGCCAGCAGTGTGCGCGCCGGGATCGCCGACAGCAGCACCTCGACCACGCGGGTCTGCTTCTCTTCCACGACACTCTGCGCGATCGTGCCGCCGAACGTCGCCGCGGCCATCATGAACACCAGGCCGAACGCGATCGCGATGAAGTACCGCAGCAGCGGGTTGGTGGTGGCCGGCTCCAGGATGACGACCTCGGGAGAGATCGACAGCGCGGAGATGATCGAACCAGGGGCATCCTGCAGGGCGATGACCGTGTAGCCGGAGGGGCTGTCGCCGGGCAGCACTGCGGCATCGACCTTGTCGTCGCGCACGAGCTTCTCGGCCTCGGCCTGGTCGGCGACCGTGGTGACCTCGACGTTCGGGATGGCCGAGACGGCGGACGCGGTCTCCGCCGTCGCGGCGATCGGCGTGGTGTCGGTGTTCTTGCTCGCGAAACCGCCGAACAGGATGCCGGCGAGCGCGAGGACCAGCAGGATGCCGGTGGAGATCAGGAACGCCTTGCTGCGCAGCTTCGATCCGATCTCGCGCTCGGCGACGAGCCAGATGCCGTTGGAGGCGCGGACGGGGGTGGGGGCGCTCACTGGATGACCTCCTTGAAGATCTGTGCGAGGGACGGATGCTTGGGGGCGAAGCTCGCGACATCGCCGCGCTGTACGGCGGACTGCAGCACGCGCTGCGCCGTCTCGGGGCCGTCCGCGTCGAACAGCGCGTAGCCGCCTTCGAAGTCGACGACCGTCACTCCTGGCTCGGTGCGCAGCCATCCGGCGTCGCCCGCGGAGACGAGCTCGTAGCGGTCCCTGGCGTGCTCGGAACGCAGCGCCTCGCGGGAACCGGACGCACGGATCGTGCCGCCGGCGAGGATGACGAGGTCGTCGCACAGGCGCTCGACCACGTCGAGCTGATGGGAGGAGAACAGGATGGAGGCGCCCTTGGCGGCACTGGCCTGCAGGACTCCCGCGACCACGTCGACCGCGAGCGGGTCGAGGCCGGAGAACGGCTCGTCGAGGATGAGCACCTCGGGGTCGTGCACGAGAGAGGCGGCGATCTGCGCGCGCTGCTGGTTGCCGAGCGAGAGCGATTCGATCGTGTCGTTCAGCCGCTCGCCGAGTCCGAGCTCCGTGAGCAGGGCGCTCGCCCGCTCCGTGGCCTCCTGCTTGCCGAAGCCGTGCAGGCGGGCGAGATAGACGATCTGCTCGAGGACCTTCATCTTCGGGTAGAGCCCTCGCTCCTCGGGCATGTAGCCGAAGCGGCGGCGGTCCTCGGCGGTGAGGGCGGCACCGTCCAGGTCGACCGTGCCCCCGTCCGAGGACAGCAGGCCGAGGACGATGCGCATGGTGGTGGTCTTGCCGGCGCCGTTGCCGCCGACGAAGCCCGTCAGCCGCCCGGGGGCGACGGTGAAGGACACGTCATCGAGCACGCGCCGAGAGCCGTAGCTCTTGGTGATGCCGGAGAGTTCGAGCATTCCTGTGGTCATACCCTCACGCTACGGAGCACAGGCATCGCGGGGCATCCCCCCTGCGGCGGACGCGAGAGGATCACCCGTCAGGGGGAGGGGAGGATCAGCGGCGTCGGGTGTGCAGCACCGTGCGCACCAGGAGCCCTGCCACGAGGGCCCAGAACGCGGCGCTGACACCGAGGACGGCGATCCCGGATGCGGCCACCAGGAAGGTCACCACGGCGGGGATCCGCTCGTTCGGATCGTCGATCGCCTGCTGCACCGCCGAGCCGAACGCGGCGAATAGAGCCAGCCCCGCGACGGCGGGGATCACGGCGGCGGGCGCGAGCACCACGAGGGCGGCGAACGCGGCGGAGAACACGGCGAGCACGAGGTACGACGCCCCGGTCGAGACCCCGGCGACCCACCGTCGCCTCGGGTCGGGATCGGCGTCCGGCGACGCGGCGAGTGCGGCGCTGATCGCGGCGAGGTTGATGGCGTGTCCGCCTGCCGTCGCTCCCAGGGCCGTGCCGATCCCGGTCACCAGCATGGCCGGACGCCACGGCACCTCGTACCCGAAGCTGCGCATGATCGCGATGCCCGGCACGTTCTGGGAGGCCATCGTGACGATGAACAGCGGCAGCGCGAGGCCGACGAGAGCGCCGACCGTGAACGTCGGTGCCGTGAACTCGAGGCGCGGGAGGAGCAGTGCGGGGTCGAACGGTGCGCCTTCTCCGATCAGCGACACGGCGACCACGACGGCCGCGGCGACGAACGCGAGCGGCACCGCCCAGCGCGGTGCGAGACGGGCGAAAAGCAGCCAGGTGAGCACGACCGGTACCACGCCCCAGGGGTTCGCGACGATACCGGTGATCGGGGCGAGACACAGCGGCAGCAGGACACCGGCGAGCATCGCCTGCGCGATCGAGGGCGGGATGCGGGCGATCAGCGCACCGAGCGCCGGCCAGAGAGCGGTGAGCAGGATGAGGGCCGCGGTGATCAGGAAGGCGCCGACCGCTGCCGACCACCCGCCTTCGACAGCGCCGGTCGCCACGAGGAGGGCGGCACCGGGCGTCGACCAGGCGACCGTGATCGGCATCCGATACCGCCAGGCGAGCACCACGCAGGCCAGGCCCATCGTGAGACTGACGGCGAGGAGTCCGCTCGCCGCCTGCGCCGCGTTCGCCCCGACGGCATCGAGCCCGGTCAGCACGACCGCGAACGAGCTGGTGAAGCCGACCAGTGCCGTCACCACCCCCGCGAGGATCGGGCGGGACAGGGGTGCGGCGTCGGACATGGCTCCGAGGTTATCGCGGAGCGGGAGGTCGGCGCGGAGCCCGGGTGCGCCGCGCTACGCGAGCCCCATGCGATGAGCCAGCACCACCGCCTGCACGCGATCCCGGGCGCCCAGTTTCTGCAGGACGCGCGAGACGTGCGTCTTCACGGTCGCCTCGCCGATGAACAGCGCCTGCGCGATCTCGGCGTTGCTGCGGGCATCGGCGAGCAGCGTGAGCACCTCGGCCTCACGATCGGTGAGGGGCTCGGCGAGTGCGACTTTCGGGAGGGCGCCGCTCGTGGCCGATGCGGCGGCGGGAGCGGGTGTCGCGGCGAAGCGCGCCAACACGCGGCGGGTCACCTCGGGGGCGAGCATGCCATCGCCCGCGGCCAGTGCCCGCACCGCCGCGATCAAATCCTCGGCGCCGGCGTTCTTGAGCAGGAACCCGCCGGCCCCCGCGTCCAGAGCCCGGTACAGGTAGTCGTCGCGGTCGAACGTGGTGACGATCGCGATGGCCGCGTCGACGCCCGGGTCGGCGACGATGCGCCTGGTGGCCTCGATGCCGTCCATGTCGGGCATCTGCACGTCCATCATGATGACGTCGGGATGCAGGGCCGCGGCCTGCGCCACCGCCTCGGCCCCGGAGGATGCCTCCCCGACCACGGCGATGTCGGTCTGCGTGTCGAGGATCGTGCGGAAGCCGGCGCGCAGCAGTGCGTGATCGTCGACGAGCAGCACGCGGATCGGGGCGGTCATCGGTTCACGCTCGATTCGCTCGTGAAGGGCAGGGGCACACGGGCGCGCACGCGCAGCCCGCCGAACGGACGGGGGGTCACCTCGAGGGTGCCGCCGGACGCCGCGGCACGCTCGCGCATCCCGAGCTGTCCGAGTCCTGGGCGCACCTGGGCGACCGGGCGCCCGGTGTTGACGATCTCGACCTCGACGCCGTCATCGTCGTAGCGCACGCGGACGTCGGCGGTCGCATCGGGCCCGGCATGGCGGCGGGCGTTCGTCAGCGACTCCTGGGCGATGCGATACAGATTCACGGCGACGAGCGAAGGCACGGGCGTCGGGTCGCCGATCACCGTGTACGCCGTCGGCAGCCCCGCCTCGGTCGAGGCGTCGACGAGTTCGGGGATGTCGTCGAGGGCCAGGGTCGAGGCGGCATCCGTCGTCTCTCCTCCGGGGGTCCGCAGAGTCTCCAGCAGCTGGCGCAGCTCGTGGATGGCGTCACGCGCCGACCCCTCGATCCCGGTGAGGATGCGTGCGGACTCTGCCGGGTCCCGCTCGAGCACCAGGCGCGCGGCTCCCGCCTGCACGCCCATGACCGACACGTGGTGGGCGACCACGTCGTGCAGCTCCCTGGCGATGCGCACCCGGTCGAGGGCCACCGCCTGTGCCGCGGTGACCTCGCGTTCGCGCTCGAGCTCGGCCGTGCGCTGCTCGAGCACCGCGAGCTGTGTCGCTGCAGCCCATGACCGCTCGCCGAAGTAGTAGGCCCCGCCGAAGTAGAGCACGTTCAGCAGCAGCTGGATGAGCATGAAGGCCACGTAGGGAGACATGGCTCCGGCGATGACGTCCGCCTTGTCGGCTTCGAGGATCGCATCGCGGTACATCGTGATCAGCAGCCACACGAACATGCTCACGATGATCCCGATGCGGACGATGACCGCGCGGCGACGATCGTTCATCCACGCCCCCGCCGTGTAGATCGCGATGAACATCGCGATGTTGCCGACGTAGATCTCGGGGACGCGGATCGTCACCGCGATGAAGTACGCGACGACCACGATGATGGCGACCGTGCCGGGCCAGCGGCGGCGGACCGCGAGCGGAGCGGTCACGACGACCGCGTACACGAGTGCGGTCCACAACGGAGCCTGTTCGTCGCCGTACACCTGGGCGATCGAGGAGAGCCCGGCGCTCAGCACGGCTCCCACGAACATGACCACGGCGAGGACGATGTCGCCGCGCCGTTCGCGCTCGGTCGGCGTGCGGAGGAACGGGACAGCAGGCATCCCTCCACCGTAGGGCGGGGTGTGTCGGCGTCGCATCCCCCGTGCGGGGGATCGGGGATGGAGGGATCGAGTGCTGAAGACGGGGTGTTTCCTCACCCGAGCACGAGTAACTCCTGTGTATCGACTATTCCTTTCCTCTGCACCGAGCCTCTAGATTCGATGTGAGCGTTACCGGGCGATCGGCTCGGGCTCGAGGTCGACCGCGACATCCTTCGCGAGATCGTCCTTCTTCGGAGGGTGGGAACATGGCGCGACGACGCGCATTCATTCGGGCGGTACTCGGCGCAGCGGCGGCACTCGCGCTCGCTCTGGGCGGCGTGACGGCGGCCGCCGCGGAAGACGACCCGGTCGTCACCGGTTCGATCTCCGGGACGGTGACATCGACCGTAGGCGGAACAGCCCTGGCCGGCATCGAGGTGCGGGCGCAGCGCGATAGCGATACCGGATGGCACACCGTCGTCACCAACGCGAGCGGCGCCTACACGTTCAGCGGCCTGGCCGAGGGCAGCTACCTCGTGCGATTCTTCGATCCGGCGGGCGACTACGCCACCGAGTACTGGGACGACGCCAGGGACTCTCTGGGCGCGCAGCGCGTCGCCGTCGTCGACGGCTCCGCGCATCCTGGTGTCGATGCCGCGCTCGCACCCACTCCGACCTCATCGATCAGCGGCACTGTCACGCGTGCCGATGACGGCACGCCCGTCAGCGGGGCCCGTGTGACCGCGGACGGCACGGACGGGTACTGGACCTCGACCCTCACCGACGGGGCCGGGCGATACACGCTCGGCAGTCTTCCCGGCGGCTCCTATGTCATCGGATTCCACGCGGAGGGGACCGACCTGAAGCGCGGATACTGGAGGAACGCCTCCGAATACTCGCAAGCCGAGCCGATCGTGATCGCCGAGCACACGACGACCTCCGGGATCGATGCCGCCCTCGCGGCGGGAGGATCGATCGCCGGCGTCGTCACGCGCACCGACAACGGCGAGGCGCTCGCGAACGTCACGGTCAACGCTCTCGACATGAACGGCGAGATCGCCGCCTTCGCCCGCACCGATCTCACGGGCGGATACCACGTCGACGGACTCGCCGCGGGTTCCTATCGTGTGCAGTTCGCCGAGCCGGGCCCCGGGCTTTCTGCGGAGTACTGGGAGAACGCGTACAGCTTCGACGCTGCGAAGATCGTCGTCGTCACCGAGTCGCAGACGACCACCGGAATCGACGCGGCGCTCGAGACGGTGGGATACATCAGCGGATCGGTGACCAAGAGCAGCGACGGGACCCGCGCACTCGGCAGGGTCACCATCACCAGCGTGGACGACGACCGCCACGCGTACTTCTCCGGCGTCTCGAACGACGGCACCTATCAGGTCGCCGTCGCCCCTGGCGAGTACCGCGTGCTCTTCGAGCCTTTCGACTCCGACCTGCGGGCGGAGTACTGGGCGGACGCCTTCACGAAGGCATCCGCGACGGCCGTCACCGTGTCGTCGGGAGTGAACGTCGGGGGAATCGATGCGCAGCTCGACGCAGCTGCCATCGTGACCGGCACCGTCACCCTCGACGCCGCCGTCGAGCGCGAGGTCACCGTCGAGGCCTGGTCCGGAAACCAGATCGTCGGCACGACCTTCGCCGACCCTCAGACCGGTGCCTACTCCCTGGCGCTCCCCGAAGGATCATTCATCCTCAAGGCATCTGCTCTGTTCCACGACGACGGCACCACGATCGCGCAGCCTCAGTTCTATGACGGTGTCGCCACCTCGGCGCTGGCGACGCCCGTCGTGGCGACCGTGGGTGTCCCCGTCACGGGGATCGATTTCACCCTCGTCGCGGTCACGAATCCCGAGCCTCAGCCGAAGCCCACCCTCGCGCTCGCCGCGGGCTCGATCCGCGCCGGCAAGGACATCACGATCTCGGGCACCGGTTTCGCGCCTGGAGCGTCGATCGCGTTCGAGCTGCACTCCAACCCGATCGCGCTCGGCACGCTGACGGCTGACGCGGACGGAGCGCTCCAGGGCACCCTCCGCATCCCGGCGACCGCGCCGGCGGGCGCGCACACCCTGGTGGCGCTGTCGGGGACCACAGTGATCGCTCGTACGGCGCTCACCGTCACCGCAGCTGCGGGCACGGGTACGGGCACCGGCGGGCAGGCGGGCGGCAGCGCAGCGGCGCCGGGCGCGGGGCTTGCCAGCACCGGTCTCGACGCCCCGGTGGCCGTCGTCGCGATCGGCGTCATCCTGTCGGTGATGGGCGGGATGCTCGTGCGTCGTCGTCGCGTCGAAAGCTGATCCTCAGCCGAGCAGCCGCTCGATCACCTGCGCCACACCGTCTTCGTCGTTCGACGCGGTCGTCTCGTCGGCCGCGTCGTGCACGAGCGGCTCGGCGTCGGCCATGGCGACCCCGTGCCCTGCCCAGCGGAGCATCTCGACGTCGTTGAGCGCGTCACCGAAGGCCACGACGTCGGCGCGGTCGATGCCGAGGTGCTCGCAGAGGCGGGCGAGACCCGTGGCCTTGGTGACGCCTTCGGCCATGACCTCGACGAACGGCGCACCCGAGAGCGTGACCTCGAAGCCGGTGAGCCCGAGCGAGCGCACCGTGTCGAACAGGGCGGCCGGGGCGAGCTCGGGGTGCCGGATCACGAACTTCAGGCTGGGAGCGGCGAGCACCTGATCCAACGGAACGCCGCCCATGGTGGCGGGGTCGCGCTTGTGGTCGGCGAGAGCGGCGATCGCGGCATAGCCGTGCTGGGCCACGAACGTCTCGCCGGCGTCGCGCACGCTCGCGAACAGCAGGTCGGGGATGCTCGCGCGGAGGGCCTCGGCCAGGGAGCGGATCGTCTCGGGCGGAAGCTCTTCGGCGAACAGCATCCGCCCGTCGTCGAGGCGCACGGCGTAGGCGCCGTTGCTGCACAGAGCCCAGCCGTCGAAGCCCGCATCCGCCGCGATGGCACGCAGGCCGATCGGCTGACGCGCCGTGACCGGCACGACGTGGATTCCGCGCTCCCGTGCCGCGTCGAGGGCCGCACGGGTGCGTGCGGTGACGGCGGGCGTCGAGTCGAGAAGGGTGCCGTCGAGATCGGTGGCGATCAGCCGCACGCTCATCAGATCGGCACTCAGGAGAAGATCATCGGGAGGTCGTCGTCGTCATCGGCGCCACCGAAATCGAGATCGACGACCACCGGGACGTGGTCGCTGGGCTGCTCGCCCTTGCGCTCGTCGCGGTGGATGGACGCGCCCTTGACCGCTTCGGCGAGAGTGCGCGAGCCCAGCACGAAGTCGATGCGGACACCCTCGTTGCGGGGGAACTTCAGACGCTGGTAGTCCCAGTAGGTGAAGCCCTCGGGGATGAGCGGGCGCACGACGTCGGTGACCCCGGCGTCTTGGAACGCGAAGAACGCGTCGCGCTCCTGCGGGGAGACGTGGGTCGACCGACCGATCACGATGTCGGGGTCGCCGTTGTCGACATCGAACGGGATGATGTTGAAGTCGCCCACCAGAGCGAGCGGAAGGTCGGGGTTCGCAGACAGCTCGGCGGCCGTGGACTTCTTCAGCTGCTCCAGCCAGTGCAGCTTGTAGAGGTAGTGCGGGTCATCGAGCGCACGTCCGTTCGGCACGTACAGGCTCCACACCCGCACCCCCTCGACCATCACGCCGAGCGCGCGGGCCTCGAGCGGCGCATCCGGCCCCTCATGCCCCTTCGCGAAGCCCGGCATCCCATCGAACGACGTGCGCACATCGGTGACCGGCAGTCGACTCGCGATCGCGACGCCGTTCCACTGATTCAGCCCGTGCACCTCGACGTGGTAGCCGGCCTCTTCGAACGGACCGTAGGGGAACTGCTCGGGCTTGCACTTGATCTCCTGCATCGCCAGCACGTCGATGTCTTCTCGGACGGCGAACTCGACGGTGCGGGTGACGCGGGTGCGGATGGAGTTGACGTTCCAGGTGGCCAAGCGCATGCCTCAAGCCTAGGGCCCACCTCCTACACGGATCACCGCCGAACGGACGTCCCTCGCCGACATCTGCATGAGTGCTGGACGGGCGCATGAGCGGTGCGGCCCCGGTTCTCATGCATCCGGTCGGGGCCCATGCATCCGAAGTCTCGGATCCCGTCGACGCCGGCTTGCCTCCTACACTGGATGCCGTGACCGCACTCGACGCAGACCGCCAGACACTTCTCGACCTCATCAAGGCGGAGGCGGTGTTCCACGGCGACTTCACCCTCTCCAGCGGCAAGCAGGCGACGTACTACGTCGACATGCGAAAGCTCACCCTGGACCACCGTGCCGCTCCCGCGATCGGTCGCATCATGCTCGACCTGATCGGCGACCTCGATGTCGTGGCGGTCGGCGGCCTCACCCTCGGTGCGGACCCGATCGCGAACGCGGTGCTGCATGCGTCGGTCGCCACCGACACCCCGCTCGACGCCTTCGTCGTGCGCAAGGAGCCCAAGGACCACGGGCGTGGCCGTCAGATCGAAGGCGCAGACGTCAAGGGCAAGCGCGTCGTGGTGCTCGAAGACACCTCGACCACCGGCCAGTCCGCGCTCAAGGCCGTCGAAGCCCTGCGCAAGGAAGGCGCCGAGATCGTCGCGGTCGCCGTGATCGTCGACCGCAAGACCGGCGCACAGGCCGCGATCGAAGCCGAGGGCCTGGAATGGCGCGCGGCCTTCGACCTCGACGACCTCGGGCTCGACCCCCAGTGACGCGCTACGCGCTCGCCGTCGATGTGGGCGGCACGAAGATGGAGGCCGCGCTCGTCGCGGAGGACGGTCTGCTCGTCGAGGGCAGCAGGAGCCGGCAGGCGACCGGTCGCGAAGCCACGCTCGCGTCGCTCACCGCCTCGGTCGTCGCCATCGTCGAGCACGCCCTCGCGGCTCTTCCCGCGGACGCCGAGCTCGTCGGAGCGGGAGTCGGCAGCGCCGGACCCATCGACCGCACAGCCGGCGCGATCATGCCGGTGAACATGCCCCTCGCCCGCGGCTTCGGCCTCGAAGAGGCCGTCCGTGCTGCGGCATCCACCGTCCTCGGACGCGACGTGCCCACCGTGCTCGGTCACGACGGCGGTGCACTCGCGCTCGCCGAGTCGTGGCTCGGTGCCACGCAGGGCGCCGGCGCCTCGCTGTCGATCGTCGTCTCCACCGGTGTCGGCGGCGGGTTCGTCGCCAACGGCGCCTACATCCCCGGTGCCACCGGCAACGCCGGGCATCTCGGTCAGGTGCGTCGTCACGGTGGCCTGACCCTCGAGGAGATCGCCTCGGGGCCCGCGAGCGCCGCCTGGGCGCAGCAGCAGGGCTGGACAGGAGCGACCGGCGAGGATCTGGCTCGCGATTCGGCCGCAGGCGACCCGGTCGCACGGGCGGCGATCGAGCGTTCGGCCCGCGAGGTGGGCGAGGCTCTCGCAGATGCCGCCACCCTCGTCGACCTCGACGTGGTCGCCATCGGCGGCGGATTCTCACGGGTGTCGGCGGACTACATCGACCTCGTGCAGCAGGCTCTCACCGCGAGCGCGGCGCATGAGTACTCGCGCCGAACCCGAGTCGTGCGCTCGGGGCTGGGCGACGAGGGGCCGCTCATCGGCGCTGCCGCCCTCGTGCTCCGGTAGGAGCTTCCAGGCGCGCTGCTCAGCGGCGCGCGGTGAGCAGGTGCCGGGGTGGTCCTTCGAGCCGCGCCACGGAGATCTTCAGGTCGGTGACGTCGGCGGCGACAGCATCGATGCGGGCGGTCAGCTTCTCGTCGACGGCGTCGATGCGGCGGACCATCCGGGCGGCGCCGACGAACATGCTCGTGCCGAGCGTCACCACGACGCCGACGGCGCTGATGATGATCGCGAGGACCTCCGTGGACACGCGTACTCTCCTTGCTCGGATGGGTGTGTCGACGACGTTACGCCGCCCTCACCGGTGTGCGCGCCGGTATTCCAGCATCTGTGAAGAGGTCGTCGGCGGTGCGAGGTGTGGACGAGGTGTCAGTTCGCCGTCGAGGTCCGCTGCGGCGACCGCGCGGCGACCAGCATCAGTGCCGGCACGAGCGCGCACAGCACCGCCGACGCGAAGAACGTCGTGCTCGATGCTGGGTCTCGGCCGATCAGCAGGATCAGGGTCGGCACGAACGTGCCGCCGACCGCACCGCAGGCGACGAGCGCGCCGGTCACCGCGGCGCTGCGAGCGGGATCGAGGCGGTCGAGGGCGAGTCCCAGGATGAGGCCGTAGCTGGGAGCGAGGAGCACGACCACGGCGGCCAGTGCGACGAGCGCGCCCACGGGAGCGGAGTCCACCAGCATCCCCGCGGCGGCCATCAGGAGGGCGGCGACGCTCGTGGCGCCGGCGAGGATCACGATCGGCGATACGGACAGTCGCCGCAGACCCGCTGCGCCGAAGCGGCCGATCGCCATGAGCGTCCAGAACGCCGAGGTTCCCAGTGCGGCGAGGCCGGGATCGACCGCGAGGATCCGCTCCGGGATCACCGCCGACCAACCGGACAGCACGGTCTCGACGCCCACATACAGCGGCAGCGCCACGGCGAACGGCAGGAGGACGAGCAGCCCGCGCACGTCGCGCTGCGCGGGAACCTCGGCGCGGGAGGAAGGGGCTGCCGCTCCGGAGAGGATCGCGACCGTGAGAAGCGGCACGATCGCCAGGATGCCGAGCAGCGCGCGTGCAGGCGACCCCACGGCGACGAGCAGCGGGGTAACGGCCGCGCAGACGGCGACCGTGCCGAGCAGGGCGCTGAGCAGTCCCGTCGCGCTGCCGGTGGCCAGGGACTTCGCGGCCACGGATCCGGAGGCCTCGACCAGTCCGAACCCGACCCCGGCGATCGCGGCCGCGACGATGAAGACCGCGGGAGTGCCGGAGAGTGCCACCACGACGACGGCGGCGGCCTGGAGGGCGCTGCCGAGCATCAGCGCGGTGCGCGGCGGCTGTCGCGTCAGCAGCGGGCCCGACGCCAGGACCCCGACCAGGAGCCCGGCGAAGAGTGCGGGCACGGCGGCGCTGAGGTCGGCGGTCATCGCGCGCTCGGCGGAGGGGAGGATCGCGGGAACGAAGGCGGCCGTGACCCCGAGACCTGCGAATGCGGTGAACAGCCCCGCTCGCGCGCGTCGGGTGTCGTCGGTCACGCCCCCGCCGTCCGCACGCGGTGCACGGCGGCGAACGTGTCGCGCAGCGCCTCCATCGAACGGTCGTAGTTCGACTGGGCGACGCCGATGAAGATGCAGTCGACCACCATGAGCTGAGCGATCCGGCTGCCCAGTGCGCCCGAGCGGAAGCCGGTCTCGCGGGCGGCGGTCGTCAGCACGATGTCGGCTTGATCGGCCAGGGGAGCGCCCGCATGGTTCGTGATCGCGATGGTGGTGGCTCCGGCCTGACGGGCGAGCAGCAGGAACTCGATCGTGTCGGTGGTGGCGCCGGTGTGCGACACCGCGATCGCGACGTTGCCGGGCCCGAGGGTCGCCGCCGACGTCCACGCGGCATGCGGGTCCGACCAGTCCAGAGCGGTGCGCCCGATGCGGGTGAGCTTGCGCTGCAGGTCGAGGCCGACGATGGAGCTCGCGCCCACACCGAAGATGTCGACCCTGGTCGATGAGGTGATGGCGTCGACGGAGGCCCGCAGCGACTCGGTGTCGAGCACCTTGGCGGTGTCGGCGAGGGAGAGGGTCTCGGCGAGCGAGACCTTCGCGACGATGTCGGCCAGGGTGTCGTTGCGGTCGATGTCCCCGGAGACGGCGGGAAGCGCGGCCGTGTCGAACGTCTCGCGCTCGACGTCGCGCAGCACGTGGTTGCGGAGCTCCCGCACGTGCTCGTAGCCCAGGCGCTTGCAGAATCGCACGACCGAGGTGGTCGAGGTGTCGCAGCGCTGGGCGAGTTCGGCGACGGACAGGCCAGCGGTCCCCGCGGGATCGGCGAGGAACAGGTCGGCGATGCGCTGCTCGCTCGGCCGCAGTTCGGGGCGGATCGCACGCATGCGGACGAGCACGGGGTGTGCGCCGGCGTCGTCGCGGGCGGCTTCATGGGGCATGGGGTCTCCGATCGCTGTTCATAACAGTAAAGGAACTTCTGTTACATCAGTAGTGTCTGTCGTGTACTTTTAGTACCAACCAAGACCGACGATGTTCGCGGGGCGGCAGGCAACAGCGCCTGACCCGACGCCACGGCGACGCGTCCCAGCCAGGAGGAATCAGCAATGAGCACAGCACGGCGGGCGTCATTCGGCGCTCTCACTGCCACGGGTGTCGCTTTGGCGCTCGTGATCACAGGTTGTTCCGCACCCGCATCCGACCCCCAGCCGTCAGCGGGTGCTGCAGGCGGCGACCTCGTCATCGGCGTCACCAGCGACCCAGACACGCTCTTCCCCTGGAAGGCGACCCAGTTCCAGGCCGTCAACGTGCTGCAGAACCTGTACGGCACCCTGACCGAGTTCGACGAGGACCTCAACGTGGTCCCCGGCCTCGCCGAGTCCTGGGACGTCTCGGAAGACGGCCTCACCCTGACCTTCCACCTGCGGGAAGGCGTCACGTTCGCCGACGGCAGCACGTTCGGATCCGAAGACGTGAAGTACTCGCTCGATGCGATCGCGGCCGAAGCCACCGCCGCCGTGTCGCGCAGCTCTCTCGCCTCCGTCACCGCGGTCGAGGCCACCGACGAGAACACCGTCACCCTCACCCTCAGCGCTCCCGACGCCGCACTTCCGGCTAACCTCGCCGTGATCAACATGGCGATGCTGTCCTCGGACGACACCGAAGAGGGTCTGAACACCACCCCGAACGGCACCGGTCCCTTCATCCTCGACGACCGCAAGGCGAGCCAGTCGATCACGCTCGCCAAGAACGAGGACTACTGGGGAGACACCGCGCTGCTCGACACCGTCGAGTTCCGCGTGATCCCCGACGAGTCCTCGATCGTCTCGGCGATGCAGTCCGGCAACGTGCAGCTGGCCGTGTTCGATGACCCGCTGGTCGCGCAGACCGCCGAGGGTGCGAACGTCGAGGTCGCCACGACCCCGCAGCTGAGCTACCACGCGCTGCAGCTGAACGCCACGCGCGGCGACCTCACCGACGTCAACGTGCGCCTCGCGATCCAGTGCGCGATCGACCGCCAGGAGGTGCTCGACACCGCAGCCCTCGGCGAGGGCGAGGTCACCGGTCCCATCACGTCTCCCGCGTACAAGTCCGACCCCGACGCACGCCCGTGCCCTGAGCGCGACCTCGACAAGGCGGCCGAGTACCTGAAGAAGGCGGGCAAGGAGGACGGCGTCACCATCAAGACGATCGTCTCCCAGGGCGAGTACGCGACCTCGGTCAACGAGGCGCAGAACCTGAAGGCGCAGCTGGCCGACGCGAACATCACGCTCGACCTCGAGGTGCTCGAGTCCGGTGCCTTCGTCGATCGCTGGATCGCGGCCGACTTCGACGCCGCTGTCGCCCTCAACGGCGGTCGCCCCGACCCCGACGGCATGTACGGCCGGTACTTCACCAGCACGGGCAACCTGAACAAGGTCGCCGGCTACTCCTCGCCCGAGCTCGACGCGCTGTTCGCCGAGGGCCGCCAGACGGCCGACCCGGAGAAGCGCAAGGACATCTACGCGCAGGTCTCCGAGAACCTCGAGGACAACGCCGCGTGGATCTGGCTGTTCACGAGCTACACCTACACGGCGACCGCGTCGAACGTCGACGGCTTCGTCCCGATGGTGAACGGCTCGCTGCAGTACCTGCGGACCACCTCCATCAAGTAGCGGATCGAGGGGGCGCGGCCACCCCGCGCCCCCTCCCTCCCCGACGACAGGCACCCACACACGCGCATGTTCAGACAGATCCTCCGCAACAGCGTGCTGCGACGCATCCTCGCAGCCCTCGGCACGCTCCTCGGCGTCGCCATCTTCGTCTTCCTGATGCTGCGCGCCATCCCCGGCGACCAGATCAGTTCCGGCCTCGGCACCGAGGCCGCCGCCCTCACGCCGTCGCAGCGCGCCGCCCTCGAGTCGTACTACGGTCTCGACCAGCCGCTCTTCGTGCAGTTCTTCTCGTGGCTGGGCAACATCTTCACCGGCAACCTCGGCTTCTCGTCGCGGGCGCAGACGAGCGTGCTCGATCTCACCGCCGCCGCCCTCCCCGTGACGTTCGAGCTCGCGATCTTCTCGATCGTGATCGCGCTGGCCATCGGCATCCCGCTCGGAATGCTCTCCGCCTCGAAGCCCGACTCGTTCCGCGACGGCGTCGGACAGGTGGTCGGCCTCGCCGGTCTCTCGATCCCCGCGTTCCTGCTCGGCACGGCGCTGCTGGCGATCCTCGCCTCGTCGTTCGGCTTCAACCCCAACGGCCAGGCCTACGCCACGCTGTTCGAGAACCCGCTGCTGAACCTCCAGCAGATGCTGCTGCCCTCGATCGTGCTCGGCTTCGGCATCGCCGCGCCGATCATGCGCACCACCCGCACGGCCGTGCTCGAGATCCGCTCCAACGACTTCATCCGCACCGCCAGGGCGAAGGGCGTCCCCCCGCGTCGCCTGCAGGTGCGCCACGTGCTCGGCAACGCGCTCGTGCCCATCGTCACGATGACCGGGCTGCAGTTCGGCTACCTCCTCGGCGGTGCCGTGGTGGTGGAGCAGATCTTCTCGCTCCCCGGCATCGGGCGTCAGGTGCTGCTGGGCATCCAGCAGAAGGAGTACGCGCTCGTGCAGAGCACCGTGCTCGTGATCGCGCTCGCCTTCGTCATCGTCAACCTGCTCACCGACCTGCTGTACCGGGTCATCGATCCTCGGGTGCGTGCCGCATGACCGACATCTCTCAGACCCCGGCCCTCGCCCCCGGCGGCGGGCGCACCATGGAGCGCGTGCGTCTCCTGCTGCGCAGCCGCAGCGGGCTCACGGGACTCATCATCGTCGCACTTCTCGCCGTGCTGAGCCTCGTCTCGGCGTTCGGGCTGCTGCCGTTCGACCCGCTCGCGCAGGATCCGCCCTCCCGCCTGCAGCCGCCGTCGGCCGTGCACTGGTTCGGCACCGACCAGTTCGGTCGCGACGTGTTCTCGCGCGTCGCCGCCGGCGTCGCCAACTCGGCGCTGATCTCGGTCGTAGCCGTGGCCTTCGCCACCGTGGTCGGTACCGTGTGCGGGCTCATCGCCGGCTTCTACCGCGGCTTCTCCGACGGCGCGATCACCGCGGTCACCAACGTGCTGTTCGCCTTCCCTCCGCTGCTGCTCGCGCTGTCGCTCGCCTCGGTGTTCGAGCGCAACTGGTTCACCATCGCCGTGGCCATCGCGATCGTCTACGTGCCGATCTTCATCCGCGTCACCCGAGGGCCGGTGCTGTCGCTGCGCGAGGTCGAGTATGTCAAGGCCGCCAAGAGCACGGGTCAGAGCCGCATGGCGACCATGTTCCGGCACGTGCTGCCGAACATCACGTCGATCATCATCGTGCAGGTGACGCTCTCGCTGTCCTGGGCCGTGCTCACCGAGGCCTCGCTGAGCTTCCTCGGCCTCGGCACACCTCCGCCCGCGCCCTCGCTCGGCTCGATGATCTTCGAGGCGCGCACGCTCGTGACGATCGCCCCGTGGACCATGATCGCGCCCGGCGTGATCGTGGTGCTCCTCGTCGTGGGATTGAACCTGCTCGGCGATGGCCTGCGCGACAGCCTCGACCCCCGGAACAGAGGAAAGCGATGACCATGGAGGACCTCGGCGCACTGGCGACGGAGGCCAGCGATCCCCGCTACGCCGAACTCGACCTGATGAGCGTGGCGGAGCTCGCGCAGACCATGAACGAGGCGGATGCCACGGTGCCGGCCGCCGTGCAGCGCGCACTCGGGGAGATCGTTCCGGCGATCGAGGCCACGGCCGCCCGTATGGCGCAGGGCGGACGCCTTGTCTACGTCGGCGCGGGAACCCCCGGCCGCATCGGCGTGCTCGACGCCTCGGAGTGCCCTCCCACGTTCAGCACTCCGCCGGAGCTGGTGTTCGCGATCATGGCGGGCGGTCCCGGCGCGATCGTGAACCCCGTCGAGGGCGCGGAGGACGACGCGGAAGCGGGCGCTGCGGCCATCGACGCGGCGGGCATCGGCCCGCTCGACACCGTGATCGGCATCGCCTCGAGCGGACGCACGCCGTATGTGATCGCCGCCGTCCGCCGCGCGCGCGAGCTCGGAGCGCTCAGCATCGGCCTCTCGTGCAACGTCGGTACCGCTCTCAGCGCGGCGGCGGAACACGGGATCGAGGTCGAGGTCGGCCCCGAGGTGCTCTCCGGTTCGACCCGCCTCAAGTCGGGCACGGCGCAGAAGCTCGTGCTCAACATGTTCTCGACCATCTCGATGGTGCGAAACGGCAAGGCCTACGGCAACCTGATGGTGGATGTGAAGGCCACCAACCACAAGCTGCGCGAGCGGGCGATCCGGATGGTGCAGACCATCGCCGAGGTCGACCGCGACGCGGCGGTGGCTGCGCTGGAGGCCGCCGCCTACGACGTGAAGCTCGCGTCGATCATGATCCGCCGCGGTGAGGATCTCGCCGCGGCGACCGCTCGACTGGGCGCCGCCGACGGTCGGCTGCGCACCGCACTGGAGGAGAACTGATGCGCGTCCTCGGACTGATCTCCGGCACCTCGCACGACGGGATCGATGCCGCCGTCGTCGACTTCACGACCAATGGCGGCTTCACCGCGCACGGGGTGGATCTGCACGGCACGGTGCTCGCCGCCACGAGCGTGCCCTACGCGCCCGAGCTGCGGGCGCGGCTGATCGCTGCGCTGCCACCGGCGCAGACCACCCTCGCCGAGGTGTGCGAGCTCGACACCCTCATCGGACAGGCGTTCGCCGAGGTCGCCGCCGACATCGCCGCAGAGGTGGGCGGTGTCGACGCTGTCTGCTCGCACGGACAGACCGTGTACCACTGGGTCGACGGAGCGCACGCGCTGGGCACCCTGCAGATCGGGCAGCCCGCCTGGATCGCGGAGAAGGTCGGTGCCCCCGTGGTCTCCGACATCCGCATCCGCGACATCACGGTCGGCGGGCACGGTGCCCCGCTGGTGTCGTTCCTCGACGAGCTGCTGCTGCGCTCGCGCGCCGGGGTGTCGGCGGCCCTGAACCTGGGCGGCATCTCGAACATGACGGTGGTGCGGCAGGACGGCCTGGTCGCCTACGACATCGGCCCCGCGAACGCGCTGGTGGATGCGGTCATCGTGGAGCACGGCCTCAACCCGCTCGGCTACGACGACGATGCCGCGATCGCCCGCACCGGTCAGGTCGACGAGGCGCTGCTGGCCGCGCTGCTGGAGGACTCGTACTACGCCCTCACGCCGCCCAAGAGCACGGGCAAGGAGCACTTCCACCTCGGCTACGTGCAGGAGCACCTCGCTGCGCAGGGTCGCGAGATCGCCGTCGCGGATGTCGTGCGCACCCTGACCGAGCTCACGGTCCGCACGGTCGCGCGTGATGTGGAGGCTGCAGGTATCGGTTTCCTCGCCGTGTCGGGCGGCGGCTGCCGCAACCCGCTGATCCTCGACGGACTGCGCGCCGCGCTCCCTGCGACCGAGGTCGTGCTGGCCGACGAGCTGGGCGCGGCCGCCGACAGCAAGGAGGCGATCCTCCTCGCGCTGATCGGCTGGTCCACGATGCACGGTGTTCCCGCGATCGTCCCGGGGGGAACAGGTGCGCGCGAGCCGCGCATCCTGGGCACCATCACCCCGGGGGTCGGTCCTCTGCAGATGCCGGAGCCGGTCGCTGCCATCGACTCCCTCGTGCTCACGGAGGCCGCAGCATCGTGAGCCTCCAGGTGCGCCCCGCCACCCCGGACGACCTGTCCGGGGTGATCGAGGTGTTCCTCGCCTGCTGGCGGGAGAGCTACCGCGGGGTGCTGCCCGATGGGGCGATCGATGCCATGACCGACGAGCGCGCCGAGGTGCTGTGGCAGCGGGTGCTCGCCGATCCGGTGGGCGTCGTGCTCGTCGCGGTGCGCGACGGCGGGATCGTCGGACTCACCCGGTACGCCGCGACCGCAGGTGGCGAGGGTCGGATCGACGGTGCCGTGCACTCCCTGTACGTCTCGCCCCGTGCCCACGGCGGGGGCATCGGCGGCGCGCTGCTGGCGCGGGCGACCGCTGACCTGCAGGAGGCCGGGGCCGAGGCCGCGACGTTGTGGGTGTTCGCGGCCAACGCGCCGTCGATCGGCTTCTACGAGGCGAAGGGCTGGCACCCCGATGGAGCCACCCGCACGCAGCCGGAGTTCGGAGAACCCGAACAGCGCATGCGCAGGGAGTGGACATGAGCGGGGTATCGCCATGAGCGCGGTGATGCGCCTGCGCGTGCTCCGGGTGCCGTCGCCCCTGGTGCGGCCGTTCATCACAGCCGTGCGCCGCACGGATCACCTCGACGTCGTGCTCGTCGAGGCGACCGACGCCGACGGGCGCCGCGGATACGGTGAGGCCGCCACGAGCTGGCGCGTCACGGGGGAGAGCCCGCAGAGTGTCGCCGCCGCCGTCGCAGGTCCGCTCGCCGAGGCCGTACGCGGTCGCGACGCCGGCGACCCCGGGCTTGCTGTCGACATCACGCGGTCGATCTGGGGCAACGCCGCCGCCCGCAGCGCGGTCGAGTGCGCCGTCGCGGATCTCGCCGCACAGCAGCAGGGGGTCTCGCTCGCGGCCGGCCTGTCTCGCGCATACGCCGTGCACGACTCCTCGAGGACGTCGCGCATCCGCACCGACATGACCCTGTCCGTGGGGGAGCCGGATGCGGTGGCAGCGCTTTCCGAGGAGTACGTCACCGCGGGGTTCGGATGCCTCAAGCTCAAGGCCTCCGCTGCGCACGACACGGTCGCCGGACTCCGCGCCGTTCGTGCCGCTGTCGGGCCCGACGTCACGCTGCGGATCGACGCGAACCAGGCCTGGGACGCCGAGACCGCGATCCGCGTGATCCGTGCCGCCGAAGACGCAGGCCTCGGGATCGAACTCGTCGAGCAGCCCGTCGCCGCGCACGATCTCGATGCTCTCGCCGCCGTGACAGCGGCCGTCGATACCCCGATCATGGCCGATGAGTCGGTGCGCACGGCCCAGGACGTGCGCAGGGTCGCCGAGCGCGGAGCCGCCGATCTCGTGAACATCAAGCTCGCCAAGACGGGTGGACTGGCCGAGGCCCTCGCCGCCGCGGAAGCCGCACGAGAGGCGGGCCTGGGTGTCGTGATCGGCTGCATGATGGAGTCGCATGTCGGAGTGAGCGCCGCCGCCCACCTCGCAGCTGTCGTCGCCCCCGGTGTCGTGCACGACCTGGATGCGGCGTTCTGGCTGCAGCGGTCGCCGGTGATCGGCGGCGTCGTGCCGTCCGGAGACGTTCTGCTGCTGGAGGCGGACGCGGGTCTCGGCATCAGCGCCCTCGCCGCGGATGCGCACCACGAGGTCCTGCTCGACCTCCCCGTCGGTGCGGAGGTGCGCGCATGACTGCCGCCGAAGCCGTCGGCGCCGTGCTCGCCATGGAATCCGCCCCTCGCGGCGTGGTCGCGGGTGTCGTCACCGATGCCGGGCGGGACATCGCCGCCGGCGGTCTGGCGGACCTCGCCGGAACGGCGATGACCACAGAGACCGCGTTCGACATCGCCTCGGTGTCGAAGGTCGCCGCGACCACCACCGCGATCCTGCGACTCGTGAGCCGGGGCGAGCTGGGCTTCGACGACCCGGTCGAGCGGTTCGTCCGCGGCACCGCGTGCGCGGCGGGAACCACCGTGCGCCACCTCCTGCAGCACCGCGCAGGACTCTGGGAATGGCAGCCGCTCTACCTCGATCGTGAGCACGCCGGCGACCCCGCCGCCGCGGTCGATGCGATCCAGCTGCGCTACGGCCTGGACGAAGGCCGCCACTACTCCGACCTCGGCTTCATGCTCCTCGGCCGCATCATCGCGGCCGTCACCGGCGCGCCGCTGGATGCCGCCGTCCGCGAGCTCGTGACCGCACCCCTCGGCCTCGACCGCACCGGATACGGCCCGTTCGCCCCGCCCGTCGCCTCCTCCGCCGTCGGCGATGCCGCCGAGCGTCGCATGGTGGCCACGGGTGAGCCCTATCCGATCCTCACGACCGCGCGGGAGTTCACCTGGCGCGACGACGAGATCGCCGGAGTCGTGAACGACGGCAACTGCTTCCACGCCCTCGGCGGCGTCGCAGGTCACGCCGGACTCTTCAGCACCGCCGGTGATCTGCTGACCCTCGGTGCCGCGCTGGCCGCGCCCGAGCGGCACCCTGAGCTGTGGGATCCGGATGCCGTCGCCGAGCTGTTCCGGGACGGACCGGACCCCGGACAGGCACTGGGCTGGCGCAGCGATGCGATCGCGGTCGCCGGTGGGCGGACCCGTCTGCTCTGGCACCCCGGCTACACGGGATGCGCACTCGGACTCCTTCCGGGCACCGGCACGGCCGTGGTGCTGCTGAGCACCCGCCTCTTCGCCGCCGAGCCCGCACCGACCGAGGCGCTCTGGCGCACGGCACTCCCCGCGCTCGTGCCCGACGACAACGATCCCGACGACAACGATCCCGACGACAACGATCCCGACGACAACGATCCCGACGACAACGAAGGAACGAGAACACCATGAGCACCACCGAGCCCGTGCTGAGCATCAGCGGCCTCGCCGTCGCCTTCCGGACCGGTTCCGAGCTGGTCACCGCGATCAGCGACGTCAACATCGACATCGCCGCCGGTGAGACCGTCGCGATCGTGGGGGAGTCGGGGTCGGGCAAGTCCACCACCGCGGCCGCGGTCAACCGTCTGCTCCCCGAGAACGGGGTGATCACGGCCGGCAGCATCCGCTTCGACGGACGCGAGCTGACCGACCTCCCCGAGAACGCCATGATCTCGCTCCGCGGTGCCGGGATCGGCCTCGTGCCGCAGGACCCGATGTCGAACCTCAACCCGCTCATGCGCGTAGGCGAGCAGATCGGCGAGGCGCTCGAGGTGCACGGCCACACGCACGGCGACGCCACCAAGGCCCGAGCCGTCGAGCTGCTGGAGATGGTGGGGATCGCGGATGCCGCGCAGCGCGCCCACCAGTACCCCCACGAGTTCTCCGGCGGCATGCGCCAGCGCGTGCTGATCGCCATGGGCCTCGCCTGCAAGCCGCGCCTGCTGATCGCCGACGAGCCCACCTCCGCCCTCGACGTGACGGTGCAGCGCCGCATCCTCGACCAGCTCGACACGCTCACCGACGAGCTCGGCACCGCGGTCTTCCTGATCACGCACGATCTGGCCCTCGCCGCCGAGCGCGCAGATCGCATCGTCGTCATGTTCCGCGGCCGGGTGGTCGAGGAGGGCACCTCGGCGCAGGTGCTCGGCGCCCCGCAGCACGAGTACACGAAGCAGCTGCTCGCTGCGGCGCCCAGTCTCGCCTCGCGCCGCGATGTCCTGCCGCAGCGCGAGGCCGCCACGGGGACGCCGTTCGTCGAGATCCGCGACCTCCGCAAGGAGTTCGCCCTCCGCGCCCCCAAGGCCGGGGAGCCGCAGACGTTCACGGCGGTCGACGGCGTGAGCTTCGAGATCCGCCGCGGCACCACGGTGTCGATCGTGGGCGAGTCGGGCTCCGGCAAGTCGACGACGGCGAACATGGTGCTCGGGCTCGAAGACGCCACGTCGGGGTCGATCCTGTTCGACGGGCTCGACCTGACCACGCTCCGCCGCAAGGAGCTGTTCGCCCTGCGCCGTCGCGTGCAGCCGGTGTTCCAGAACCCCTACGCCTCGCTCGATCCGCGCTACACGGTCGAGCAGTCGATCGCCGAGCCGCTGCGCGTGCACCGCATCGGCACCACGGCGTCGCGGCATGCCCGGGTGCTCGAGCTGCTGGAGCAGGTCGCGCTGCCCGCGGCGATGGCGGAGCGCCTGCCGCACGAGCTGTCGGGTGGGCAGCGCCAGCGCGTCGCGATCGCCCGCGCCCTGGCGCTCGAACCCGAGCTCGTGGTGCTCGACGAGGCGGTGTCGGCGCTCGACGTGCTGGTGCAGGCGCAGATCCTCGACCTGCTCGCCGACCTGCAGAAGCGCCTGGGGCTGAGCTACCTCTTCATCAGTCACGACCTCGCCGTGGTGCGGATGATCTCCGACGAGGTGCACGTCATGCAGCGCGGCGTCGTGGTCGAGAGCGGCACGCCGGAGCGCATCTTCGACGCCCCGCAGCATCCCTACACGCGCGAGCTGCTCGCGGCGATCCCTGGAGCCTCGCTGGCGTCCTGAACGGATTTCTCCGGCGACCGCAGGCTCAGCGCCTGCGGTCGTCGTCGTCCCAGGGGCCTTCCCACCAGCCGGCGCGGCCGTCGTCCGAGCCGCCGCGTCCGCGGCGCGAGCGCACGAACTGCACGACGAACACCGTCAGCGAGCTGAGCAGGATCAGGAAGACGACGAGGAACAGCAGGTCGTTCTGGTTCATGGACGTTTCCCCTCCGCGGCATCCGCCACGATCTTCGCGATGCGGGCGGTCTTCGTCTCCGGCCGCTTGGCCATCGCGATCTGCGTGAGACCGAACTTCTTGATCGACTTCGGGAACGCATCCCAGTTCGCACGCGCGACGGGCACGGCATCGAGCGCGGCGGCGAACTCGTCGGGCTCGATCCCGGCTTCCGGTCCGTCGAGCAGCGTCCAGGAGCCGTTCGCCTTCGCCGCCTCGAGCACGCGGATGCCGGCCGGGGCGAGAAGCCCCGCGGCTTCGAGCTCGGCGATGCGCGCCTTGTTCGTCGCCGCCCACCCGCTGCCGGGGCGCCGAGGGGAGAACCACTGCCCGGAGGCACGGTCGTTCGTCCCGTCGTCGAACACACGCACGGGCCCGTCGATCCAACCGAAGCAGAGGGCGTGCCGCACGGCATCCTCGTAGCCGACGCCGTCGGAGGCACCTCGCACGCTCAGCAGCCAGACGCCTCCCGTGCGCTCGTGGTTCTCGGCGAGCCAAGCGCGCCAGGCCGCGGCATCCGCCGCCCTGATCCGCTCGCCGTCGTCCAGTGCGCCCATGGGCTACTTCTTGGTCTTCACCGTCGTGATCGTCTCGGTGATCCGCGGCAGCAGGTCGGCCACCGACTGCACGATCTCGTCGGGGCGGAAGGGGTACTTCTCGATCTCGGCCTGGTCGCTGATGCCGGTCAGCACCAGCACGGTGTGCAGGCCCGCCTCGATGCCGGCCACGACGTCGGTGTCCATGCGGTCGCCGATCATGCCCGTGCGCTTCGAGTGCGCGCCGATCTTGTTCAGTGCAGAGCGGAACATCATCGGGTTCGGCTTGCCGACGACGTAGGGCTCCTTGCCCGTGGCCTTCGTGATGAGGGCGGCGATCGCGCCGGTGGCCGGGAGCGGTCCGTCGGTGCTCGGGCCCGTGGCGTCCGGGTTCGTGACGATGAAGCGCGCGCCGCCGATGATGAGGCGGATCGCCTTGGTGATCGCCTCGAACGAGTAGTTGCGCGTCTCGCCGACGACCACGAAGTCGGGGTTCGTCTCGGTCATGATGAAGCCGGCGTCGTGCAGCGCGGTGAGGATGCCGGCCTCTCCGATCACGAAGGCCGAGCCTCCGGGAAGCTGCTGCTTCAGGAAATCGGCGGTCGCGAGCGCCGAGGTCCAGATGCGCTCCTCCGGCACGTGCAGTCCGCTGATGCGCAGGCGTGCCGACAGGTCGCGAGCGGTGAAGATCGAGTTGTTGGTGAGCACCAGGTACGGGATGCCCGCGCTCTCCCATCCGGCGAGCAGTTCGGACGCTCCGGGGATGGCGTCGTTCTCATGGACGAGCACGCCGTCCATGTCGGTGAGCCAGCATTCGATGTCATCACGTTGTGCCATGTGCACAGCCTAGAGGGCAGGGGTGACGCGCACCTGACCGTGTTGCAGAGGGAGCTAGGCGCTGAGCCAGACCACCTGTGCCGCCTCGTCGGGAAGAGCCGTCTGCGCGCCGTCGATCTCGACCCCGGATGCCGTGACCGTCACGGTCGATGCGACCGTCAGCCCGAGGGGCTCGAGGGCTCGGAGCAGCTCGGGGTCGCGGTCGTCGACCCGCAGCACGCGCCCCGTGTGCCCGACCGGCGCATCCGCGAGCAGCACGAACGGCTCGCGCTCGATGCGGCCGTCGGCGTCGGGGATCGCATCGCCGTGGGGGTCGAAGCGGGGGC
The DNA here is from genome assembly GCF_049896645.1 of Microbacterium sp. DWRC1-3. Classification (NCBI taxonomy): domain Bacteria; kingdom Bacillati; phylum Actinomycetota; class Actinomycetes; order Micrococcales; family Microbacteriaceae; genus Microbacterium; species Microbacterium sp. DWRC1-3. The sequence continues at coordinate 1,993,739 of NZ_JAFCUS010000001.1, read as the reverse complement.
GTCCCAGGCGGGCGTCGATGCCCTCGAGCAGTCGGTCGCTGATGGTGTGCTCGAGCACCTCGGCCTCGTCGTGCACCTCGTCCCAGCCGTAGCCGAACTCCTGTACCAGCCAGGTCTCGACCAGCCGGTGCCGGCGCACCATGGCGAGGGCGCGGGCGGTGCCGGCCTCCGTCAGTCGCACCGCACCGTAGGGCACGTGCGACACGAGTCCGGCGGCGGCGAGCTTCTTCACCATCTCGGTGACCGACGACGGAGCGATGCCGAGCTTCGCGGCGAGCACCGAGGGAGTGATCGGTGCGTCCTGCCACTCGGTGTGCGCGTAGACGGTCTTCAGATAGTCGTCAGCTGCAGGGGATGCCACCGGACCAGCCTACGTGGTGCTCTCGCGTGCCCATGCGGTGAGTCCGTGGATGAGGGCGCGCACGCCGATCTCGAACGTGCGCCGGGCTGGATCCGTGCTGAGCCGCGCGCGGGCGGCCTCGGCCTCGGCGAAGGTGGGGAACTGCGCAGCGAGCGCGCCCGGAGCCATGTTGTCCGCCGGGGCGAGGGCATCCAGTGCGGAGCCGATGATGAACGACTCCAGGGCGACGATGGCGTCCACGATGGTGTCGGTCGGCCAGCTGTCGGCGGAGAGCAATCGGGCGATCTGCTCGTAGTCGGCGAACGAGCCCTCGTCGGCGTCGATCGGCGAGGTCGCGAGCATGACCATGGCCTCCGGTGCGGCGATCGCGGCGTCACGGTAGCTGTGCGCCCAGGTGAGAAGCGCGTCTTCGACCGGCATCTCGTGGAGCACGGGGGAGACGAGTGCGCGGCTCACCTGCCCGCGCATCGCCCGGATCACGGCGTCCCGGTTCGCGAAGTGGTGGTAGAGCGCCGAGGTGCGAACACCCAGCGATTCGGCGAGTGCGGTCATCGTGAACTGGCGCGGAGTGCGCTGAGCGCTGAGCGCGAACGCGGCCTTCAGGATGCGCTCCTCGGTGAGCACCTGGGTCGACGGGCGACCGACTCTGCGCGGAGATTTCGTCATCGTGCTCGATTCTGCTCAGGCGTCTGGTATTTTATTGAAACTCTTTCAATACCGAACGATTCACCACGACGAAGGTACAGCCCATGACCGGTTTCGACGCCGACACCATTGTCACCGGCGCGCACGTGGTGACGATGGACCCGCGCCGCCCGCACGCCACAGCCTTCGCCGTGCGCGACGGCCGCTTCCTCGCCGTCGGCGACGACGACCTGGTGCGTGAGCTGCGCGGACCCCGCACCGTCGTCCGCGATCTCGGCGGCGCAGCGGTGACCCCCGGACTCATCGACGCGCACCTGCATCCCATTCAGGGCATCGAGCTGACGGCGGGGATCGACCTCGGCGGCCTGACCACCGGCTCCGCGCTCCTCGCGGCGCTTCGAGCCGAAGCCGATCGCGCGCTCGCCGAGGACTCCGACCCGTGGGTGCGCGGCTGGAACCTCGACTACGACGTGTTCCACGAGCTGCCGATGACGGCGGCGGCGATCGAAGACGCGGTGCGCGGACTCCCGGCGCTGCTGATCGTGTTCGACGGGCACACCGCCCTCGCCAGTCGTGCGGGACTCGCGCGTGCGGGCATCACCGGCGCGCGCGCGTTCGAGGACTCGTCGTGCGTGGTCGTCGATGCCGATGGCCGCCCCACCGGGGAGCTGCGCGAGCTCGGCGCCTACGAGCCCGTGCGGCTGAGCGCCCCTGCGCTGACCCGCGATCAGACCCTCGCCGTCGGACACGAACTGCTGCGTGGCCTGCGCGACTCCGGCCTTACCGGCGGCACGATCATGGACGGCGGCTTCGCCACGCTCGACCTGCTCGACGCCCTGGAGCAGGGACCAGGACTGCCGATCCGCATCGTGTCGGCCATCGACCACGAACCCGGTTTCGACGAGGAGCGCACGGCCGCCAACCTCGCCATGCGCGACCGCCGCGGCGACCGGTGGCGCGGCGGCGTGGTCAAGCTCTACGCCGACGGCGTGGTCGAGACCGGAACCGCCTGGCTCCACGAGCCGGATACCGCAGGGGCGGGCCTGGAGCCGTTCTGGAAGGATGCCGCCGCATACGCCCGCACCGTGCGGCGATACGCCGAAGCCGGGTTCCAGGTGGCGACCCACGCGATCGGCGATCGTGCCGTCGGGGAAGTCGTCGACGCCTATCTCGCCGCCGGTGTGCGCAGCGCCGGTGGAGCCCCGCACCGCATCGAGCACCTCGAGACGACGACCGACCGCGACGTCGCACGCATCGCCGCCGCGGGGATCACCGCCTCCATGCAGCCTCTGCACATGCAGTGGCGCAAGGCCGACGGTTCGGACGACTGGTCGCACCGGTTGGGTCCCGTTCGCGCCGCCCGCGCCTGGCGAGTGCGCGACTACTGGGAGGCCGGAGCGCGCCTCGCCCTCGGATCCGACTGGCCCATCGCCCAGAACGATGCCCGCATCGGCCTCGCGTGGTCGATGCTGCGCCGGCGTCCCGGCGACCCCGACGCCCCGGTGTTCGAGCCCGACCAGGCGCTCACCCCCTACCAGGCGCTGCACGGCTACACCGTGGGCGCCGCCCTCGCCCAGGGAGATGCCGACCTCGGCCGCATCGCCCCCGGGTTCCGCGCCGACTACGCCGTGTGGGCGGAGAACCCGCTGCACGTCGCCCCGGACGACCTCCCCGACCTTCCCGTACAGGGGACGGTCGTCGGCGGCGTCGAGCCCTGGCCCCCGGCTCGACCGCACCACTCGCACGCTCTTCGCACCCGCATCCCTTCACACTGAGGTGACTCCCATGCCTGAATTCGGCGCACTCGCGCTCCTGCCCATCGTGGTGATCCTGATCGTCGCGGTCGCCACCCGCCGCACCCTGTTCGCCCTGTTCTGCGGCACCGTAGCCGGGGCGCTGATCCTCGGTGGCTGGGGTGGCTTCGACGTCTGGGTCGAGTACACGGGCAAAGCCCTCTCCAACGCCACGGCGCAGTGGCTGCTGCTGATCGTCGCGCTGTTCGGCATCCTGATGATGCTGTTCGAGAAGTCGGGCATCGTCACCGACTTCGCACGCTGGGCGGAGCGATTCGTCACCTCGCGGCGCAAGTCGACCGTGCTGACGTTCCTGCTCTCGGTCGTGCTGTTCGTCGACGACTACCTGAACGTGCTGACCACGGGTACCTCGATGAAGCCCGTGACCGATCGCTACCGGGTACCCCGCACCCAGCTCGGCGCGATCATGAAGATGACGGCCGCACCCATCGCCGTGCTCGTCCCCGTCTCGACGTGGGCGCTGTTCTTCTCCGGTCTGTTCGAGGCGCAGGGCGTCACGGTCGGCGGCACGGGGTTCGGCGCCTACCTGCAGGCGATCCCGTTCATCTTCTTCGGGTGGGCGGCACTCGCCGTCGCCCTGCTGATGAGCATCGGCTGGCTGCCGAAGCTCGGCGTGATCAAGCGCGACGCGATCCGGGCGGAGCGAGACGGCGACGTCTTCCCGCTCGGCACCACTGACGACGAGCGGCGGGCCGAGGGGGCCACTCTCCTCGCCGAGCTCAAGGCCGACGACCCCGACGGATCGACCGCGCAGCGGGTGGCCACCGCGCTCGCGACCTCTGCCGACACCGGGCGCAAGCCGCAGCCCTGGGGCTTCCTGATCGCGATGGCCGTGCTGGTCGGGGTGACGATCGCCACCAACGCGAACGTCGTGGCCGGCACGGCCGCGGCTCTCGCCGTCACTCTGGTGATCGTGCTCGTGCAGCGCCGACTCAGCATCCGTGGGGTGCTGGATGCCGCGCTCGAGGGTATCGAGAGCATGCTGTTCGTGATGATCCTCACGGTCCTCGCGTTCATGGTGCAGGAGATGAACATCACCCTGCAGCTCGCCGAGTTCGTGATCCAGGTCACCGAGCCGGTGCTCACCCCGGCACTGCTGCCGGCGATCGTGTTCGCAGTGTGCGGCATCTACGCGTACGCCACCGGATCGTTCTGGGACCTCGCCGCGGTGATCACCCCGGTCGTCCTGCCGCTGGCGCTCGCGCTCGGCGCCGACCCGATCCTCGCGGGCGCCGCGGTGTTCTCGGGAGCGGCGCTGGGCAGTACCACCTGCCTCTACGGCGACGGCATCATCCTCGCGTCGAGGTCGATCGGCATCAAGCCGATCAACCTCATGCTCGCGATCCTGCCGTACGCGGGCATCGCCGCAGGGCTGTCGTTCGTGCTCTACCTGGTCACGGGCTTCGTCACGGCGTAGTCCGCGCCGACCCGATCCTCGCGCGGATCAGCCCAGTGTCGTCAGGATGATGAAGGCGGCCTGACCGGCGAAGAACAGGACGAGGAATCCGAGGAGGGCGGCGGCCAGTGACAGTCGGCCGTCGAACCCCTCGACCTCGGCCATGCCGATCTTGCGCGCACGGAATGCCATCACGAGCGTGGCGACGCCGAGCGCGACCTGCACCCAGGGGCTGGCGAGGCCGATGACCGTGGGGAAGGCGATCAGCAGGCCGCCGATCACGCCGGTCGCGAAGCCGATCCAGGTGAGGATGCGGACGTTGCGGCGGGCGCTCTCGGCAGACATGCATCGAGCCTATCCGGGCTCAGGCTCCCGTCAGCACCAGCCAGAGCAGGGCGCCGTTGAGCGCGATCAGCAGCACAGTGGCGAGGACCCCCGCCGCCGTCGTCCACCGTCGGTTGACCCAGGCGCCGAGGGTGCGTCGCTGCGCGGTGAGCACGACCAGGGGGATCAGCGCGAACGGGATGCCGAACGACAGCACCACCTGGCTGAGGACCAGGGCGAGCGTCGGGTCGAAGCCGATGCCGAGGATCACGAGCGCGGGGATCAGCGTCACCAGTCGACGCACGAGCAGCGGGATGCGCACATGCAGCAGGCCGTGCATGATCTCCGCCCCGGCGTAGGCGCCGACCGAGGTCGAGGCCAGGCCCGAGGCGAGCAGGCCCACGGCGAAGAAGGTCGCCACGACCGGTCCGAGTCCGGCGGCGAGGGCGGCATGGGCCCCCTCCAGCGAGTCGGTGCCCTCGACGCCGGCGAGGTTCGCCGCGGCGAGCAGGAGGATGCAGAGGTTCACGGAACCGGCGATCACCATGGCGATCGAGACATCCCAGCGGGTGGCCGTGAGCAGGCGGCGGATGCGCGAGGTCTCGGTGCGCACGGCCTCGTCGCCGGCATGGGAGGTTGTCGCACCGAAACGGTCGCGGGCGAGCGAGGAGTGCGCATAGATCGCGTGCGGCATGATGGTCGCCCCGAGGATGGACGCGGCCAGCAGGACCGAACCGGTGTCCTGGAAGCGGGGGACCATCCCGCCGATGACTCCTGCCGGGTCCGGTGGTGCGACGAAGACTCCGGCGACGAAGCCGATCGTGATGATGGCCATGAGCCCGATGATCACGAACTCGAACGGACGGGCGCCGCGCCGGCTCTGCACCGTGAGCAGGATCATCGAGACCGCACCGGTGATCAGGCCGCCGAGCAGCAGCGGCACATCGAACAGCAGATTGAGGGCGACCGCGCCGCCGATGACCTCGGCCAGGTCGGTGGCCATCGCGACGAGCTCGGCCTGCAGCCAGTAGGCGCGGCGCGCCCAGGGCCGCTTCAGCCGTGCGCCCAGCACTTCGGGAAGGCTCTGCCCGGTGACGACCCCCAGCTTGGCGGAGAGGTACTGGATCAGCCACGCCATCACGTTGCCGGCGAGCACCACCCACACCAGCAGGTAGCCGTACTGCGCGCCTGCGGTCATGTTGCTGGCGACGTTGCCGGGGTCGAGGTAGGCGACGCCGGCGACGAGTGCGGGTCCGAGCAGCCACAGGCTCCGCGGAGCCCGGGCCGCGGGCGCGGCGGGAGCCGTCATCGGGAGTGAGGAATTTTTAGGCACACCGAAACCGTAGCGCATTTTTCGGTCCACCTAAATATCTCGGGCGCTCATTGCTCGGGTCGCGTTCGCAGGGGCGAGGGCAGGCAGGAGTGCGCGGCGGCGATAGCCTGGCGGGATGGAAGACGCCGCGCCGGACAGCACGACCCCCGAGGTTCCCGCGGACGCGGTGAGCACGGGTTCGATCGCCCAGCCCGGCTACGGCGTCGGCCCCTGGCCGGGGGGCGAGGATGCGTGGCCGGCCGGTGAGCAGTACGACCCCGAGCTCCTCGCTGCAGGAGACACCCGCAACGTGATCGACCGCTATCGCTACTGGCGGATGGAGGCGATCGTCGCCGACCTCGACACGCAGCGGCATCCGTTCCATGTCGCGATCGAGAACTGGCAGCACGACATGAACATCGGGTCGATCGTGCGCAGCGCCAACGCCTTCCTCGCCGACACCGTGCACATCATCGGTCGCCGTCGATGGAATAAGCGGGGGGCCATGGTCACCGACCGCTACCAGCACGTCGTGCACCACGAAGACGTCGAGACGTTCGCCGCCTGGGCCGCCTCCGAAGCGCTCCCGATCATCGCAGTCGACAACGTCGAGGGTGCGGTGCCGGTCGACAGAGCCGACCTGCCGCAGCGCTGCGTGCTGCTGTTCGGTCAGGAGGGACCGGGGCTCTCGCACGAGGCGCTCGCCGCTGCCTCCGCGCACATCGAGATCACCCAGTACGGCTCGACCCGTTCGATCAACGCCAGCGCGGCAGCCGCCGTGATCATGTACGAGTGGTGCCGGAGATACGCGGGCTGACGCTCTCCAGCCTGAGAGCGCACGGCGTCACCCGCGGTCGATGCCGAACAGGTGACGGTAGATCGCGTTGACGTCGCGATCCAGGTGATCGATTCGCCCGTGCACCGCTCCGATCTCTGTCCGCACATTCGCGAACTCGCTCCGCATCTCGGTGCGTACGCTCGCGAACTCGTTCCGGAACTCGGTCCGCACGCTCGCGAACTCGTTCCGCATCTCCGTCCGCACGCCGTCGAACCCGTTCTGCATCGTGCGAAGGAACATCGTCGAGATCAGCGTGATGGTGCCGAACATCCCCGCGGCGAAGACGCCGATCAGTGTCCAGACCTGTGGTTCCGTCATCCCCAGCATCCCTTCAGTGTCACCCGATCATCGTCGAAGGCGCCAGGGGTCGGCGACGTAGTATTCCGCGGATTCCGGCGGTTGTGGAGAAGTGGTGAAGGTGCAGATCAGTGCAGCATGAGACCACTCGCCGTCAGGCCGCGGCGGCAAGCCAGCGCCCCGATCGCACGCGCCACCCCAGGGTGCCGAGCCGTGCGAGAAGGTAGACGCCGAAGAAGGCGAGCGCGAGCCAGACGAGACCGGCGGTGCCGTCGACCCCGGTCGCGGCCACGATCCAGAGCGCGGGCAGGAACGGCACCAGGTTCAGGCCACCAGCGATCGCGAGGTATCGGGCGTCGTTCGCCCCCATGAGCACCCCGTCGAGCACGAAGACGACACCGGCGATCGGCTGGGCGACCGCGAGCACGAGCAGCGCGGGCTGCACGAGCGCCGCGATCTCGGCGTCGCCCGTGAAGACGATTCCGAGCACCCCGGAAGCTGCGGCGATCAGTCCGCCGACGATCACGCCGAACCAGGCTCCCCAGGCGACGGTGCGGGCGAGCACACGGTGCACCTGCTGCTCGTCTCCGGCTCCGAGCTCTTTGCCGATGAGCGCCTGGGCCGCGATCGCGAGCGCGTCGAGGGCGAAGGCCGCCGCCGAGAAGATCGTGAACACGATCTGCCATCCGGCGAGCTCGTCGGTGCCGATGCCGGTCGCCACACCCACGGTCGCGAGCAGGGCCACGCGCAGGCTCACGGTGCGCAGGAACAGCCATCCACCCGACGTCGCGGTGTTGCGCAGGCCCGCGCTCTGCGCGCGCAACGAGGCGCTGTGACGCGTGGCGAGGCGGCGGACGACCAGCACGTAGGCGGCGACCATCCCCCACTGCGCGGTCACGGTTCCGGCGGCGGATCCGGCGATGCCCCAGCCGAGTCCGTAGATGAACAGCCAATTGAGCAGGGCGTTCGCACCGAAACCGAGTCCCGCGATCCACAGCGGCGTCATGGTGTCCTGCATGCCGCGCAGCAGTCCGGTCGCGGCGAACACGATGAGCATCGCCGGCAGGCCCCACATCGAGATCACCAGGTACTCGTTCGCCTGAGCGGCGACGGCTTCACCCGCACCGAACAGCGAGACCAGCCACGGAGAGGAGACGGCGCCGATCACCGCGAGCACGGCGCCGAGCCCGAGCGCGAGCCACATGCCGTTGACGCCGACGGAGACGGCCTCGCCGGGCTGCCCCGCCCCGAAGCGTCGGGCGACAGCGGGGGTGGTCGAGTAGGCCAGGAAGACCATCAGCCCGACGATCGTCTGGAGCACGGCGCCCGCGATGCCGAGACCGGCGAGCGGGGTGGTTCCGAGGTGTCCGACGAGCGCGGCATCCACGATCAGGAACGCCGGCTCCGCGATCAGAGCGCCGAGAGCCGGGACGGCCAACCGCAGGATGTCTCGATTGAGGGAGGCACGCGCGGTCATCCTCCGAGCCTATGACCTGGGACCGACCCCGCCTTCCGTGCTGCCTCCGTCTGTGGCCGCCGTCGTAGGGTGGGAGGGAGCTCGGATGCACGGAGGTGCCTCATGACGGATCCCCGAGACGCGGCGGCGCGGTATCTCGCGAGCAGGCAGAACGGTGAGAGCGCCGACGGTGACGAGGAGTCGGGTACGCCGCCGGGGATCGCTGCGGCCGTCGATCGTGCCGCGTTCATCGAGACGGCCATCCAGGTGGCGATCCGCCGCGGAGAGTTCGACGACCTGCCCGGCGCGGGCAAGCCCCTCGAAGGACTCGGCACCCACCACGACCCCGACTGGTGGATCCGCCGGAAGATCGAGACCGAGAACCTGACCGGTCTCGGGCCCCCGGCGATCCTGCTGCGCACGGAAGACCGGGAACTGAACGACCAGCTCGATCTGCTCGGTCGCGAGTCGGATGTGCGCACCGTCGTCGAAGACTTCAACCGGCGTGTGCGGGAAGCGCGCCGACAGCTTCAGGGCGGTCCGCCCGTCGTCACGTCACCCCGCGACGTCGACGCCGAGGTGGCCGCCTGGGCGGAGCGTCGGGCGGCGCGGCCGAAGGCCGCCCCCGCCGAGCAGCCGCGACGCCGACGCTTCCGCGTGCGGCGCCGCAGCTGACGGATTCACCCGGGTCTCCGCCCGGTCGCTCGCGACCGACGTGCACGAAACCATCCGTCCATCCCGAACCGTCCCGAACCGGGCAGGAGGAGGACGACCGCGGAGAGCACGACCATCGCCGGATACTGCGCGATCAGCTGATCGGCGCTCCAATAGAGCATCAGCGTCCCGATCGACACGAAGGCCGCGATCCTGGTCAGCGATCCCGCGACCAGCAGCACTCCGAGAACGACCTCGAGAGCGGGCATCACCACACCGAACAGGGCCGGCGCCGTCCCCATGACTGACCCGAGCGGCTCGAAGAACCACGGCACCCGAGGGTTCCCCTCCGTGCTCTGCGCCACCAACTCGATGTCGGCCGCCCCGAATCCGGCGCGGTACTTCAGGAAGCCCTCGATCATCCAGAGCACCCCGACCGCCACCCTGGCCCCGCCGTCGAGCAGCGACAGGGCCAGGGCGCCTGCGGGTCGCGATCCGGTCATGAGAGCTCGGCTGCTCCGAACACGGCCTTCGCCTTGTCGCAGTGGATCACGACATACGAGTACTTCGAGGTGTCGACACCGTCGAGCGTGAAGGTCTGCGTGGCGGTGTCGAACGAGACGGCGTCGACGAGCATGCCGGCGGAGACGGCGGCCTCATCGGTGCCGTCGGTGAGATAGACGTGCAGATCGGGACCCTCGTCGGACGAGAAGCCGGACAGGGTGATCTCGTCGTCGGTCACGGTGACGGTGCCGGACACCGTCTTCTCGTTCAGGCCCATGAACGCCCCGGTCTTCTCTGTCATCGTCATCGCGGCACCCGAGTCCGCGCTCTGCGACGCCGACGAGGAGGGCGTGGTGTCCTCGGTCGCTGCGGGCGAGCTGCACGCCGACAGGGCGAGGGCGAGGGTGAGGGCCGCTGTGGCGGCGAGAGCGATCTTGCGCATGAGGTTCTCCTGTTCACTGTGTGTGCGACGGTGTGGCCGCGACGACGGATGCCGCGGCGGATCGCACTTCGAAGAACGCTACGAACGAGACGAGCGCCGCGGGGAAGACCTTTCGGGACCGTAAGGAACCGCACGATGGCGCGGATCGCGCGACTAGTGTCGACCCCATGCAGGAGGCAACCGAGGTCGTCGTGGTCGAAGACGACCCCACCGTCAGGGAGGCGGTGGGGGCGTACCTGCGGGCCAACGGCTACGCGGTCTCCAGCTTCGGTGACGGGGTCTCGGCGCGCACGGCGCTGCGTGACACCGTCCCCGATGTGGTGATCGTCGATCGAATGCTGCCCGGCATCAGCGGCGACGAGCTGTGCCGCGATCTGCGCTCGTTCTCCGACGTGCCCATCATGATGCTCACCGCGCTCGGGCAGGTGGATGACCGCATCGAGGGCTTCGAGTTCGGCGTCGACGACTACCTCGCGAAGCCGTTCTCGCTGCGGGAGCTTCTCCTGCGGGTCGGGGCGCTCGTGCGCCGCTCGCAGGTGGTGCAGGCCTCGGTCGGCGAGGTGCGGGCCGGCGTCTTCGTGATCGATCCCCTCCGGCGTCGGGTCTGGGTGCGCCAGGAGGAGGTCCCCCTCACCGCGCGCGAGTACGACCTGCTGCACTTCCTGGTGCGCAACCAGGGGCGTCCGCTCGGGCGCGACGAGATCCTCCGTGAGGCCTGGGGGTGGAGCTTCGGTGAGGCCTCGACGATCACCGTGCACGTGCGCCGGCTGCGGGAGAAGATCGAGGTAGATCCTCGAGACCCCATCCACCTGCGCACGCAATGGGGCGTCGGCTATCGATTCTCGGCGGAGGGGGACCGCTCGTGATCATGCTCTCCGCAGCCGACGTGCTGCTGATCGTGCTGACGTGCCTGCTCGTCGCCGCGTGCGTCGCGGCGCTCACCCTCGTCCTGCTGCGGGTTCTGCGCCGCCGGTCGTTCCGTGCGCAGCTGATGCTGGTCGCGAGCGCGGGTGTCGTCGCGATGGCGGCATCCGTCGTCGCGATCTCGCTGGAGATGTACATCTCCACGCATGACCTGACCGTGCTCCTCGCCGTGATCGCGGTGTCCCTCATCCTGGGCCTCGCGACGGCCTGGGTCGTGGCCAGGGCGATGCGGTCGTCGTTCGATCGCCTGTCCGCATCGCTCGACGAGGTCGGCCGCGGCGGCGTGATCGTCGCCGAGCAGGGCGGATCCCGCGAGCTGGACGACCTGTCGGCGCAGCTGGCCGAGGTGTCGGGGAAGGTGGACGCCGCGAGTGCCGAACTGGAGCGGCTGGACTCGGCGCGGCGGCGGTTCTTCGCCTGGATATCACACGATCTGCGCACTCCGTTGACGGCGGTACGCGCGCTCGCCGAGTCGATCGAGGAGGGGGCTGCCGATGCCCCTGAGCGCTTCGCGGGGCAGGTTCGGGTGCAGGTCGACACCATGAGCCGCATGGTCGACGACCTGTTCGAGCTGTCCACGTTGACCTCCGGAGCGGTGCAGCTGCAGACGCAGCAGGTCGACCTGCTCGATGTGGTCTCGGATGCCGTCGCCGATGTCGCGGCCGCCGCCGCCCGCCACGGCGTGCGCATCGTCGAGCGCGGGGTGGGCGCGCACGTGCTGTGGGCGGATCCGCATCAGCTCGGACGGATCATCGTGAACCTGCTGACCAATGCGATCCGGCACGCCCCACGCGGCACGGAGATCGTCATCTCGGCCACCGAGATCGACCGGAACCGTCTCGTGCTCGGCATCCTCGATCACGGCGCCGGGGTCGCGGTGGAGGATCTGGACCGCATGTTCGACGTCGGCTGGCGCGAGGATGCGGCGCGCACGGCTCCGACCGATCGCGACGGGGTGGCCTCCGGCGCGGGCCTCGGGCTGTCGATCGCGCGCGGTCTCGCACGTGCTCACGGCGGGGAGGTGTTCGCCGAGCGCACCGATGAGGGGTTCCGCATGAACGTGCTCCTGCCGTCCGGGGGAGGCGGGTCATAGGCTGGGGAGCATGACTGACGTTCTTCCCGTGGGCCTCGCCCTTGATGAGTTCAGCTCCGACATCCGCCCGCAGGACGACCTCTATCGTCACGTGAACGGCGCCTGGCTCGCCCGCACCGAGATCCCGGGCGACAAGGCGCGCTGGGGCTCGTTCCATCTTCTCGCCGAGCAGGCAGAGAAAGACGTGCGCGCGATCATCGAGGAGTCGCAGGATGCCCCGGAGGGCACTCTCGCCCGCAAGATCGGCGACCTGTTCGCGAGCTTCATGGACACCGCGCGCATCGATGCCGCCGGCGTCGCGCCGCTTGCCGACACGCTCGCCGAGATCGATGCGATCGCCGACGTTCCGACGTTCCTGCGCACGGTGGGCGCCTACGACCGCGACGGCCGTGCGTCGATCATCGGCCTGTACGTCGACGGCGATCCCGGCGACCCCGAGCGCTATGTTCCGGTGCTCGTGCAGGCCGGTCTGTCGCTGCCCGACGAGAGCTACTTCCGTCTCGACACCTTCGCCGACACCCGGGCCGCGTACCGTGCGCACCTCGAGCGTCTGCTCGGCCTCGCGGGCGTGGCCGATGCCGCCGTGAACGCCGACCGTGCGATCGCGCTCGAGACCGAGCTCGCCGGTCATCACTGGGACAACGTGCGCAGCCGCGATGCGGTGGCGACGTACAACCTCAACACGTGGGAAGAGCTGCAGGCGCTCGCCGGCATCGACCTGACTCCGTGGCGAGAGGCGGTCTCGCCGTCGAACCCCGCGGCCTTCGACGAGGTCGTCGTCTCGCAGCCCAGCTTCTTCGAAGGCCTCGGCTCGCTGCTGACCCCCGAGCGCCTGGACGACTGGAAGGCGTGGCTGCGCGCCAAGGCCGTGCACGCCGCGGCCCCGTACCTGACCGACGACCTCGTGCAGGAGAACTTCTCGTTCTACGGCACCGAGCTCACCGGCGTCCCCACCATCCGCGAGCGCTGGAAGCGCGGCGTCTCGCTCACCGAGGGTGCGCTCGGAGAGGCGATCGGCAAGGTGTACGTCGAGCGCCACTACCCGCCGACGGCGAAGGCCGCGATGGACGAGCTGGTCGCCCACCTCATCGAGGCGTACCGGCAGAGCATCACCGAGCTGGAGTGGATGACGGCCGAGACCCGCGAGCGCGCACTCGCCAAGCTCGACTCCTTCACCCCGAAGATCGGGCACCCCGAGGTCTGGCGCGACTATTCGAGCCTCGAGATCGACAGGGCCGACCTGTTCGGCAACGTGCGCCGCGCCTCGATCTTCGAGCACGACCGCAACATCGACAAGGTAGGCACGCCCATCGACCGCACCGAGTGGCACATGCCGCCGCAGATGGTCAACGCGTACTACAACCCGTCCATGAACGAGATCGTGTTCCCCGCGGCGATCCTGCAGTACCCGTTCTTCGACGCCGGTCGTGACGCGGCGGCGAACTACGGCGGCATCGGTGCGGTCATCGGCCACGAGATCGGCCACGGCTTCGACGACCAGGGCAGCCGCTACGACGGCGACGGACGCCTGCAGGACTGGTGGACGGATGCCGACCGGTCGGCGTTCGAGGAGCGCACCAAGGCGCTGATCGCCCAGTACGATGCGCTGGTGCCCGAGGGCCTCGACGCCGAGCACCACGTGAACGGCGCGCTCACGATCGGTGAGAACATCGGCGACCTCGGCGGCCTCGGGATCGCGCTCAAGGCCTATGAGCTCTCGCTCGGCGGCGCGGAGGCCCCGGTGATCGATGGATACACGGGCGTGCAGCGCCTGCTGCTCTCGTGGGCGCAGGTGTGGCAGCAGAAGAGTCGTGACGCCGAGACGCTGCGCCTGCTGACGATCGACCCGCACTCGCCGAACGAGTTCCGCTGCAACCAGATCGTTCGCAACATCGACGCGTTCTACGAGGCGTTCGGTGTGAGCGAGAACGACGCCCTCTGGCTGCCTGCGGCGTCGCGAGTGACCATCTGGTGACCAATCGTCACACTCTGTGAACCGTCCCCCGGCGGTGGGGTTACGATAGCCCTGCCGCTGGGGAGCGTCTCCCCTCGGTATCCCGCACATCCACCCCCCTAAGGATCAGCGTGGGCGCTCTCGAGCCTGGTGAAGGTCTCCGAAACTCCTCGGCCCCCGAGTCTCTCGGCGCTGCCCAGGAGGCCTCCGGTGCGGGTCGCCGCTCGCAGCGCACCAGTCGCCGGCTTCCCCGACGCGCCGCTGCCGGACGCCGGTCGTTCACCGCCACGCTGCGTTCGCTGGAGGGCCTGGTCGACTCCGGGGCGCAGGTCTCGGTGCACGTCGTCGACCTCGACAACCATGTGCACGTGCTCGCCGGCGACGACCATGTCACGATGCCGATCGCGGGTCTCGGAGTGGTGCCTCTGCTGATCGAGGTGGCTGCCGGCTTCCAGAGCGGTGCTCTCGATCCGTTCGAGATCGTCGAACGCGAGAGCCTCGAGCCGGTGGAGACCTCGGGCCTGTGGCGGCATCTGCACGCACCGGCCCTGCCATTGGAAGACCTCGCCGTGATGGCGGCGACCGCGGGGGATCCCATCGCGGTGAACGCTCTGCTTCACAAGGTCGGCCACGACCGGGTGCGCGAGCGCATCGAGTCGCTGGGTCTGCGCCGCACGGCCCTTCTCGACCGCTTCCGCGACCGCCGTGGTCCTGACGACGCCCCGCAGGTGGCCGTGGGATCCGCACGCGAGCTCGCCGGACTTTTCTCCGCCCTCGTGAACTCGCAGGTGGTCGATGCCGCCGTCAGCGCACAGGTGTCGGAGTGGTTGAGCCTGAATCAGGACCTGAGCCTGGTCGCGGCATCCACGGGTCTCGATCCGTTCGCGCACGATCACGATGCCCACGGCCTGCTGTTCGTGAACAAGACCGGCCGCGATCGCGGGGTTCGGGCCGAGGCTGGTGTGCTGGCCGGGCCCCGCGCCGGCGTCGCCTACTCGCTCATCGTGTGCTTCGACGATCTCTCGATCACGCACCGCCTGCGTGCGCACGACGCCTTCCGGGTGCTCGGCGTCGAGCTCATGGAATACACGCACTGACGCCGTCGTCACGTCGCTAGCATCGAGGGATGCCACGACCTGACTGGACCCCGCACCGCCGCGACGACGGCGAACTGCTCGGATGGATCCACCCCGCCGGCGACGACTGGGTCGGCGTCGATGTGCTCGGGCGGCCCGTCACCGCAGCGACGGAGTGGCTCGAAGCCGAAGCGGCGCTGGACGAGCACGGGATCGCCTGGCTCGCCGATCCGTGGATGCTGGAGGGCGAGGACGAGCGCCCCTTGCGGGTGCGCATCCTCGAGGTGACGCCCGACGAAGACGGCGTGCCAGGGCGGATCGTCGTCAAGATCGACGACTTCGGCGACATGACGCGGCCTGCGACGGCGCAGTTCATCCTGGCGTGGCCGATCCCTGACCGGCTGCGCACACCGCGCGACGACGACCCCGACCCGCGCACGATCTCCCGCTGAACGCGCGAGGCGTCCTCACCCCGGCAGCGACGGATGCTGCTCGGACGCGCGCTGCTTCGGGATGAACAGCGACAGCACCATCGCGATCACCCCGGCGGCGATCGCGAGCCAGAAGCACACCTCGAAAGCGGCCCTGGTGGGCACGGCCACGCCGTCGATGTCGATGCTCATCGCGGCGAGCACGCCGCCCATCACGGCCGAGGCTCCCGACGTTCCGATCGAGCGGAACAGCGCGTTCAGGCCGTTCGATGCGCCGGTCTCGTTGGCCGGAACCGAGCGCATGATGATCATGGGCATCGCGGCGAACGTGAACCCGATGCCCACGCCGATCAGCAGGTTCGCGACGAGGACGTGCCACACCTCGGAAGACCACAGCAGCACGAAGACGTAGGCGAGCACGATCGCGGTGGCGCCGACCGTGAACAGGGGGCGCGGACCCACGGTGCGCTCCAGCCAGCCGGAGAGCGGCGAGATCACCATCATCACGAGGCCCGCAGGCATGATCACGAGCGACGCGGCGACCATGTCGAGGCCGAAGCCCCCGCCGATCGACGGAGCTTCGAGCAGCTGCGGGAACGTGACGTTCGAGGCGAAGAGCGCGAATCCCATGCCGATCGCAGCGATGTTCGTGAAGAGCACGGCGGGTCGCGCGGCGACCCGGAGGTCGAGCAGAGGATCCTTGGTGCGCAGCTGATACCAGCCCCACACCAGCAGCACCGCGAGTCCGCCGAGGATGCAGGCGAGCGTCAGCGGCGAGGTCCAGCCCCACTGCGCACCTCGGGAGACGAAGAGCAGGACGCCGGTGAGGCCGATCGCGAGGCCGATGGCGCCGATCACGTCGAGGCGGCCTGGGGAGCGCAGCACGTCTTCGGGGATCACCGCCAGCACGAGGACGAGGCCGACGACGCCGAGGGCTGCCGCGAGCCAGAACAGCATGTGCCAGTCGGCGTTCTGGGCGAGGAGGGCGGCGACCGGCATGCCGATCGCTCCGCCGACACCCATGGTCGCGCTCATGAGGGCCACGGCGGTGCCGAGCCGTTCCGGAGGCAGTACGTCGCGCATGATGGCGATGCCGAGCGGGACGACCCCCGTCACCGCACCCTGGAGTGCGCGACCGATGATGACTCCGACGATCGAACCGGAGACCGCAGCGATCACGGAGCCGAGGATCAGGATCGCGAGCAGCGCGATCACGACCCGGCGCTTGCCGTACATATCGCCCAGCCGGCCCGAGATGGGGGTGGCGACGGCGGCGACGAGCAGCGTGATGGTGACGACCCAGGTGGTGTCCTCGCGGGAGGCGTTCAGCAGCTGCGGGAGCTCGGCCTGCAGCGGGACGACGAGCGTGAACATGAACGAGGAGCACAGGCCCGCGAAGGCGAGCACGGCGACGATCGCCCACTTGGGTGGGGTCCGGGAGAGACGTTTCCTGGCTCTGTCCTCGCTCGCACCCACCGACTCAGGCTATCGGCGATCGAGTGTCACGGGGTCGAACACCCGGGCTCGATCGACCCGGCGGCACGCGGTCCGTGATTGCATGGGGAGATGAGCGAAGACGCCACGATCGACCAGCATCCCGCCGATTCCGCGTTCCACCGCAGGCTCCCGATCGGCGAGGCACTCGACGCCTCTGCCGTCGCCGAGGGACTGCCGTGGGCCTTCGAGACGATCACGATGCGACCGCTCGAACCGATGCTGGTGCCGGAGAAGCCCCGCGGCGGCGAGCAGGACCCGGCCGAATGCGGACCCTGCGCCCCGAGCGAGTTCACGATCTGGCACGACGAGCACTGGCAGGTGCGCGCGGGGTGGGAGATCGGTGGGCTGCCGTTCATCGGCGCGATCGCCCCGCGTGAGCATTGGCTGCTCGAGAACGCGCCGGTCGAGGTGCTCGCGGCGCTCGGGCCCCTGATGCAGCGGGTCTCGCAGGCGGTCAAGAGCGTCCCCGGTGTCGCGCGGTGTCACTTCGGGCGGTGGAACGACGGCTCGGCGCATCTGCACCTGTGGGCGATGGGACGCCCCGCCGGCATGATGCAAGGGCGAGGTGCAGTGCTGTCGTTCTGGGACGGGATCCTGCCGCCGATCCCGCAGGAGATGGCCGAGGAGCACATTCGCATCGTCGCCGAGGCGCTCGCCGCGGGTGGGGGAGAGGCGTTCCCGATGCGGTGACATCGAGGTTCCGATTCCTCGAACGGGCCGAGGAGGGGCAGACTGGGTGCGTGCGAACCATCCGTGACCTCGACACCGTTGAACTCATCCTCGACGCCCAGGGCCTGCTCGACTCCATCCGGGGTCCGCAGCGCGTGGTGGATGCCGGAACCCTGCGCGCCCTGCAGCAGTCGGGCAACTACGTCGTCGGCTTCTTCGACGGCGAGGGCGACGAGGAGCGCATGGTCGGCGCGTCGATCGCGTTCTTCGGCGAGCCCGCCCGCCGTGCGATGCACTCCCACATCACCGCGCTGCTGCCCGAGTACCGCGGTCGCGGCTGGGGTCGCGAGCTCAAGGAGCACCAGCGGCAGTGGGCCTTCTCCCGAGACGTCGGTCGCATCACGTGGGTCTTCGATCCGCTCGTGGCACGCAACGCCCACTTCTTCTTCACCGTGCTGGGCGCCCGCGCGACCGGCTACTCGGTGAACCGCTACGGCATCTTCGGCGGCGGCGACGCGGGCGATGAGAGCGACCGACTCGATGTCGAGTGGGCGCTCGCCGACATCGCCAAGCCCCCGGCCGACGACGCGGTCGTGGAGACCCTGGCCATCCCCGCCGACATCGAGGCGCTGCGCGAGTCCGACCCGGCAGCCGCCCACGAGTGGCGTCTGCGTCTGCGGGCGCAGATGGAGGGCCTGCTCGGCAGCGGGTTGCGCATCGCCGGTTACGACACCGCGCGGGGCTACCTCTTCACCGCGTGAGCACGCTCTTCACGGCGTGACTCTCGTGGCCCGTGTGCTCAGCGAACTCCGCGCATGAGCTTCAACACGGGCTTGACGCTCAGCAGCAGTCCGATGCCGACCACGATGGCGATGCCCCCGAGGATCGAGAAGAACGGCACCTCGTCGGTCGGATCGTAGAACCGGACGAGCTCGCCCGAGATGGCGGTGCCGAGCGCGATCGACAGGAAGAAGAGCGCGACCATCTGCGTGCGGAACACCGTCGGTGCGAGCTTGGTGGCAGCCGACAGGCCGACCGGCGAGATGAGCAGCTCGGCGACCGTGAACACGAAGAGGATCCCGACGATGGCCAGCAGTGGCGTGGAGTTCGCCCCTCCGCCGGCGAACGGCAGGAAGAGCAGGAACGCCGATCCCATGATGATCGCCGCCAGAGCGAACTTCACGGGCGTCGAGGGCTGACGCTTTCCCAAGCGGGTCCAGATCGCCGCGAAGACGCCGGACAGGATGATGATGAACACCGGGTTGATCGACTGCACCCAGGACACCGGCATCTCCCATCCGAACAGATTCCGATCCAGGCGCTGGTCCGAGTAGATCGTCAGCACCGTGAACTGCTGCTGGTACAGCGACCAGAACGCGACGCTGGTGATGAACAGCGGCAGGAAGGCCCACACCCGCGATCGTTCGGTGGCATCGATGCGACGGCTGCCGAGGATCACCGAGAAGTACGCGACCGCGGCGACGATCGTGACGACGATCACCAGGGTGGCCAGATTGTCTGCGCGGATCACACCGATGAGCACCAGGACGGCGATGGCCACGATCGCGGCGCCGGCGATGAGCCCGACCAGGCCGTAGCGGGACTTCGGAAGCGGGTTGGGCACCTCCCGTGCCGAGGCGGGAAGGGCCTTGCGGCCGAACGAGTACTGGATGAGTCCCAGGGTCATGCCGATGGCGGCGAGCCCGAAGCCGTAGTGGAATCCGAGAGACGACTGCAGGATGCCGGTGAGGATCGGTCCGAGGAACGCACCGAGGTTGATGCCCAGGTAGAAGAGCGAGAAGCCGGCATCCCGCCGGGGATCTTCCGCGCTGTAGAGGCTGCCGACGACCGAGGTCGCGTTCGCCTTGAGTCCGCCGGAGCCCAATGCGACCAGCACCAGACCGACGCCCACCCCGACGGCGCCGGGCAGGAACGCGAGAGCCAGGTGACCGGCCACGATCACCATCGCGCTGACGAACAGCACCCGCTCGGAGCCGAACAGTCGGTCGGCAAGCCAGGCGCCGAGGATCGTCGACAGGTAGACCGAGCCCCCGTAGGCACCGACGATGCCGCCCGCGACCGCCTCGGGGATGCCGAGGCCGCCCTGTGTGACCGAGTAGTACAGGTAGATGAGCAGGATGCCCTGCATGCCGTAGAAGCTGAAGCGCTCCCACATCTCCACGCCGAAGATGTGCACCAGGGCCCACGGTTGCCCGAAGAAACGGGTGTCGTCGTCGCGGGTCCGCGGTGTTCGCGCTGCAGTGCTCATCCCAAGGACGGTACTCTGACGCAGCCGTCGAGGCCAGGGAGCGCGCGGGAACCACGGATAGAATGAGGTGCCCGTGTTCACGGGTTTTTCCTCCCGCATCCGACCATTGGAGCCACCATGGCCGAACAGTCCCGCCTCGACAAGGTCATCGCCCTCGCCCGCCACCGCGGGTTCGTGTTCCAAGCGGGTGAGATCTACGGCGGTTCCCGGTCGGCCTGGGACTACGGCCCCCTCGGCACCGAACTCAAGGAGAACATCCGCCGCCAGTGGTGGCAGACGTTCGTGCGCGGCCGCGGCGACATGGTGGGGCTCGACTCCAGCATCATCCTGCCCAAGCGCGTCTGGGAGGCCTCGGGTCACGTCGCGACCTTCACCGACCCGCTGGTCGAGTGCCTGCAGTGCCACAAGCGCTTCCGCGCCGACAACCTGATCGAGGACTTCGAGGCGCGCAAGGGCCGCAAGGCCGAGAACGGGCTCGCCGACATCCCCTGCCCGAACTGCGGCACCAAGGGGCAGTACACCGAGCCCAAGGCCTTCTCCGGTCTGGTGAAGACCTACCTCGGCGTCGTCGATGACGAGTCGGGCCTCTACTTCCTGCGCCCCGAGACCGCGCAGGGCATCTTCGTGAACTTCTCGAACGTGCTCACCGCCAGCCGCAAGAAGCCGCCGTTCGGCATCGGCCAGGTCGGCAAGGCGTTCCGCAATGAGATCACGCCGGGTAACTTCATCTTCCGCACCCGCGAGTTCGAGCAGATGGAGATCGAGTTCTTCACGCCGCCCGCCGAGGCGCAGGAGTGGTTCGAGCACTGGGTCGAGGCGTGCTGGAACTGGTTCATCGACCTGGGCATCGACCCCGAGAACATGCGCCAGTTCGACGTTCCGGAAGACGACCGCGCGCACTACTCGGCCGGCACGATCGACGTCGAGTACAAGTTCGGCTTCGCGGGCAAGGAGTGGGGCGAGCTCATGGGCGTCGCCAACCGCACCGACTACGACCTCTCCAGCCACAGCGAAGCGTCCGGCCAGAGCCTGACGTACTTCGACCAGGCCACCGGCGAGCGCTACACCCCGTACGTGATCGAGCCGTCGTTCGGTCTCACGCGCGCGATGATGGCGTTCCTCGTCGACGCGTACCGCGAGGAGCAGGTGCCCAACGCCAAGGGCGGCACCGACGTGCGCACCGTGCTCAAGCTCGACCCGCGCCTCGCTCCGGTCAAGGCCGCCGTGCTGCCGCTGTCGCGCAACGAGAACCTCTCGCCTCTCGCTCGCGAGGTCGCCGACACGCTCCGCAGCTCCTGGGCCGTCGACTTCGACGACGCGGGGGCGATCGGCCGCCGCTACCGTCGCCAGGACGAGATCGGCACCCCGTTCTGCGTCACGGTCGACTTCGACTCGCTCGACGACCGTGCCGTCACGGTGCGCGACCGCGACACCATGGCGCAGGAGCGCGTCTCGATCGACGAGTTGCACGCGTACCTCGCGGAGCGCCTGCGCGGCGCCTGAGCACCCTCAGTCATCGTCGAGACCCATCCTCATCGCCGAGACCCATCGTGGTCAGCGGGTGTGGGAGTGGGTCTCGACGGGGAGTGTGGGTTTCGACGCGTCTCATGATCTCGCCACGGCGCGCGCGTAGCGCTCGGAGAGCAGCTGCAGGCGGGGGAGCAGCTCGGGTGGGCTCTCGACCGTGAAGTCCATCATCAGCATGCCGATGTAGGCGGCGACGGTGTCGAGGCTGTCCGCACCCGTGACGAGGATGCAGTGCTCGTCGTCGACCGGCTCGACGATCCCGACCGCAGCGTGGATCCGGTCGAGTACAGCCTCAGCCGGCGCGTCGATGCGCAGCCGGGCATGCACGATCCACCCGCTCACGGCGATGGTCCGCATGGCGAAGGCCGTGTAGTCACCCCCGGGCAGCGGCTGCGGCGTGAAGGAGCGTCGCGTCGGCATCCGCAGCTGCATCCAGTCGACCCGGTACGTGCCCCATTCGTCGGTCTGCGGATCGCGTGCGACCAGGTACCAGCGCCGCACCCAGGTGAGCAGTCGGTACGGCTCGACCAGCACGGGTGCGCCCTCGTAGTCGAAGCGCAGCCACTCCTCGTCGCGGATCGCACGTGCGATGGCCTGCAGTGACGCGGCGTCGACCTCGGGGTCCGGGGCGTCGGTGTCGTTGTTCTCCGGGGCGCGGTCGACGCTCGAGCGGAGCGCATCGACCGTGGGGCGCAGGTGCGATGGCAATACCTGTTCGAGCTTGGCGAGCGCCCGTGCTCCGGCCTCCTCGACGCCGGCGATCCCGGCTGCGGCCCGCAGGCCCACGGTGACGGCCACGGCTTCCTCATCGTCGAGCAGCAGCGGAGGGAGCTTGCCACCGGCGCCGAGGCGGTAGCCGCCGACGGATCCTCGCGTGGCGTCGACGGGGTAGCCGAGGTCGCGCAGCCGCTCGACGTCGTGCCGCACCGTGCGGGAGGAGACGCCGAGCCGGGCGGCGAGGTCGCTTCCCGAGCGCTCGGGGCCGGTCTGCAGCAGAGCCAGCAGTGCGAGCAGTCGTGCGGTCGGATCGGCCATCGGAACTCCTCGAAAAGTCAGGCATCCATTAGGAACGAATCTAACCTAATGCCCTCGTACCTTCGACATATGGATAACACGACGCTCGCCTTCCGCCCCTTCACCGTCTCGGTCTCCGCCGCCGAGGTGGCCGATCTCCAGGATCGCCTCGCCCGCACCCGCCTTCCGCAGCCGTCGCCGACGGATGACTGGGATGCCGGCACTCCCAACTCCTACCTCCGCGAGGCCGTCGCCGCCTGGCGCGAGTTCGACTGGGCCGCAGCCCAGGAGCGGATCAACGCCGTCCCGCACTTCACCACCGAGATCGACGGCCAGACGATCCACTTCCTCCACGTGCGCTCGGCTCACGAGGGTGCGACGCCGCTGCTGCTCGCGCACACCTACCCCGGTTCGTCGGTCGACTACCTCGACGTGATCGATCGCCTCGTCGACCCCGTCGCGCACGGCGGCCGTGCCGAAGACGCGTTCGACGTCGTGATCCCGGATGCTCCGGGCTACGGCTTCTCGCAGCCGCTCGCCTCTGCCGGGTGGACAACGGCGCGGGTCGCGGCGGCCTATGACCGTCTGATGCGCGGGCTCGGCTACGACAGCTACGGCATCCACGGCTCGGACAACGGCGCCATGGTCGCGCGTGAGCTGGGCCTGCTCGAGCCTGCGGGCTTCCTCGGACTGCACGTGCTGCAGCTGTTCTCGTTCCCCTCGGGCGACCCGGCCGAGTTCGAGAAGCTCGAGCCCGCGGACTACGCCGGCCTCGAGCACATGCAGTGGTTCCAGTCGGTCGGCGGGTACAACACGATGAACTCTTCGCGCCCGCAGACCGTGTCGGTCGGGATCAGCGATTCCCCGGTCGGGCTGCTCGCCTACAGCGAGCTGTTCAACTCGTTCGGCAACGGCACCTCTCTGGTTCCGCTGGAGAAGATCCTGCTCGAGGTGAGTGTGAACTGGTTCGCGAACGCGGCATCCGGCATGAACCGCAGCTATCTGGAGAACGCCAGGGCCGACGCCGCGGCCGACGCCGCCGAGGATGCCGGGCCGCGGATCAACGCCGCACGCACGGGGGTCGCCGTGTTCGCGGACGACTTCCAGACGATCCGGGTCTTCGCCGAGCGCGACAACGCGAACATCGTGCACTGGAGCCGCTTCGATGAGGGCGGGCACTTCGCCGCTCTGGAGCGTCCCGACCTGCTCGCCGACGACATCCGGGCGTTCTTCGCCGACGTCCGCTGACTGTCGAACCCCACTCTGCTGCCCAGACCCACCCGTGCGTCCGTCGCACGGGTGGGTCTAGCATGTCGGCATGTTCGAGCCGTGGAGCGAGTTCAACGTCGCGATGGCGGGGGCGACGGCCGCGCTCGCCGGACTCGTGATCGTCGCCGCGAGTGTGAACATCGCCGAGATCGTCAAGTCCCGCACTCTGACAGCACGGCTCCTCGCCGGGATCGCCGCCCTGCTCCTGGCGCTCGCGGTGTCGGCGCTGGGGTTGATCCCCGACATCGACGGCCCCTGGTTCGGCGCGGCCGCCGTCGTCGCGTCGCTGCTGGCTGCCGTGTTCCAGGTGCACGCGACGCGCCTCATCGCGACCGATCCGAGCCCCGAGGATCGCGCCCGTCCGCTCAAGTACCTGGTCGGCTTCCTGCCGATCTTCGCCTATCTCGCCGCGGGCGTGCTGGTGTGGATCGGGCATCCGGCCGGGCTGTACCTCGCGGCGGCGGGCTGTCTGCTCGCGATCGTCTCGGCCGTGGTGGTGTCGTGGGTGGCGCTCGTCGAGGTCCTGCGCTGAGCGGGTACGCGGAGAGGGGTCTCGCGCGTCAGCCCGTGACGGTGAGCTGCACCTCGGCGGTGCCGCCCGCCTCGACCCAGGCGAGTGAGCGTTCCAGGATGCCGCGCAGCACGTCGAGGTCGATCTGCTCCAGGTCCTTGATGTAGAGGCACCCGACGCCCGTGGTGTGCGGTCCGAGCTTCGCCAGGGCTTCGGTGTGCGCGCCGACCCCGTCGAGCAGATAGATCGTGGTCGCGGCCTTGCGTGGAGCGAAGCCGAGCAGTCCGCTGTCGCCTTCGGTCCCTGTCGGGTAGCGGTAGTGGCAGGAGCCGAACCCGATGATCGTGCCCCACGTCTGCGGTTCGCGTCCGGTGACCTCCTGCATGAGCGCGGTCAGCGTCTCGGCGTCCCTGCGGCGCACGGCGGGGGAGGAGCGGGCGATGAGCCCGGCGACGTCGTCCCCCGTGGGCTTCACTTCGGGGCCTTCGCCGCGGCCTTCATCGCCTTCTTGTGCTCGCGCACCTTCGCGAGCGAGTCGGGCGAGACGATGTCGGCGACGCTGCGGTACGAGCCGTCCTCGCCGTAGGGAGCGGATGCCTCGCGCCAGCCTTCGCCCGTGAAACCGTATTGCTTGCCGAGGAGGGCGAGGAAGATCTTCGCCTTCTGCTCGCCGAAGCCGGGGAGGGCCTTCAGTCGCTTCAGCACCTCGGGCCCCGACGGGTCCCCCTCGGTCCACAGGGCTGCGGCATCGCCGTCCCAGTCGTCGACGAGGGTCTGGCACAGCGTCTGCACGCGCGTCGCCATGGACCCGGGGAACCGGTGCACCGCGGGGGTCTGCTTGAAGGCCTCGAGGAACTCGTCCGGTGCCATGTGGGCGATCGTCGCGGCGTCGGTCGCGCCGGTGCGCTGCTCGATCTTGAGCGGACCGGCGAACGCGGTCTCCATCGGAACCTGCTGGTCGAGGAGCATCCCCACCAGCAGGGCCAGCGGATTGTCGGTCAGCAGCTCGTCGGCGGCGGTGTCTCCGGTGATGTGAAGGGCCATGCCTCCAGTGTGCCACCGGTGAACGGAGCGTGTCAGGCGGTCGCGGCGTCGTCTGCAGCGTCGGCTTCGGGGGCGATGCCGTACAGGGCGGCGAGCGCCGCGGTGAACTCGTCGGCACGGCCGGCCGCGGCGAGCTCGTGGGCGCGCACGGTCGGGGTGTGCAGGAGCACGCCGGAGAGGTGACGCAGAGCCTGCTCGACCTTGCCGTCCTCGTCGCCGCGCGCGCGGGCACGGTCGATCTCGCGTTCCAGGAGCTCGAAGATGTGCGACCGCAGCGCCACCACCGACGGCGTGACGCTCTGGCGGGCGCCCACGACGTGGAAGGTCTCAGCGGCTTCCCGGACCACGCTGCGCGCGGCATCCGTCGCCTGCAGCTCTTCGAGCGGCGCGTGCAGGCGGATGGTCTCGAGGTCGAGCAGGGCCACACCCTCGAGGCCGGCGATGGCGGGGTCGACGTTTCGCGGCATGCCCAGGTCGACGACGAGCTGACGGTGTGCGCCGACGGGGCAGCCCGCCGCGGCGGGGCCGGTCGGCAGCTGCAGGTGCTCGGGGCCGAGCACGGGCTCCGTCGCCGTGGTGCAGGTGATGAGCAGGCTCGACCGTGCCGCGGTGCGGGCGTACTCGTCGGCGGCGATCGGACGGATGCCGTGCTTCGCGGCGAACACCTCGGCGCGGCCGGAAGGCGAGTACACCGAGATGTTCACGGCACCGCGTTCGCGGAGCGTGGCGAGGGTGACCGCGGCGTAGGCACCGGTGCCGACCAGCAGCACGCGTTCGGCGGACCAGTCGGCGATGCGGCTGTCTGCCAGCTCGAGCGCGAGACGCACGAGCGAGCGGCCGGCGCGACCGAGGGCCGTGACGTTCTTGACCTTGCGCTGGGCCTGGCTGGCGCGCTGGAAGAGGCGTTCGAGCTCGGGCGAGGTGGTGCCGTCCTTGCGGGCGGACTTGAGAGCGCGGCGCACTTGCCCTGCGATCTCGCCCTCGCCGGAGACGACGGATTCGAGACCGGAGGCGACGGAGAAGAGGTGCTCGGCGACGCGGCGCCCCGAGTGCACGGTGTAGGCGCCGTCGAGGTCGGCGGCCGAGATTCCGGTCGCGGATTCGACCGCTTCGATCACGGCTTCGACGCCGATGGCGCCGGCGGCGGTGACCGGTTCGTCCATTTCCACGTACGCCTCGAAACGGTTGCACGTCGCCAGCACGACCGCACCCTGCACGCACGGCGTCATGCCCACGATGGTGGGAGCGACGTCGTCGGGGGTGCGGCTCAGGCGTTCGAGCAATTCGAAGGAGGCGGTCTTGTGACTCGCCGTCACACACAGCAGCACACATCGATTGTACCGGAGGGTCTGCGGGGGAGGGTTCGACAGGTCGACTCGGCGGCTCCATAAGGGTCGGGTGGGAGGATGGACGCATGGCCCTCTCCGACGCCCCGCTCCTGCGCGCCCTCGCCGGCGACCGTCCCCCTCACGCCCCGGTGTGGTTCATGCGGCAGGCCGGCCGGTCGCTTCCCGAGTACCGCGACCTGCGCGTCGGGACCCGGATGCTCGACGCCTGCCTCACCCCCGATCTCGCCGCCGAGATCACCCTGCAGCCGGTGCGCCGTCACGGGGTCGACGCGGCCGTGTTCTTCAGCGACATCGTCATCCCGCTGCGCCTCGCCGGTGTCGAGGTCGAGATCGAGCCCGGTCGCGGCCCGGTGTTCGCGAACCCGGTGCGCACGGCGGCCGACGTCGACCGCATCACCGCCATCGACCCGGACGACCTGGACGGCACGGCGATCGCCGAGGCTGTGCGGCTCGTCACGGCCGAGCTCGGCGACACCCCGCTGATCGGATTCGCAGGAGCGCCCTTCACGCTCGCGGCCTACCTCGTCGAGGGCGGCCCTTCCAAGGAGCATCTGCGCGCGCGGGCCATGATGCACTCCGACCCGGATTCGTGGAACCGTCTCGCGGGCTGGCTCGCCCAGGTCTCTCGCCGCTTCCTCGAGACGCAGCGCGACGCCGGAGCATCCGTCGTCCAGCTCTTCGACAGCTGGGCCGGATCCCTCAGCACCGCTGACTACCGCGCCTTCGTCGCCCCGCATTCCCACGCGGCGCTCTCGGGCATCGGCCTGCCGACCATCCACTTCGGCGTCGGGACCGGACCGTTCCTCGCTGATATGCGCCTCGACGGTGTGGCCGATGGCGTCGGCGTCGACTGGCGCCAGCCGCTCGACGAAGCCGCCGCGATCCTCGGACCGGATGTCACGGTGCAGGGCAACATCGACCCCGCGCTGCTCTCAGCCCCCTGGTCGGTGCTGGAGGCGCACGTGCGCGACGTCGTCGAGCGCGGCCGTGCGGCGCGCGCCCACATCCTCAACCTCGGCCACGGCGTGCCCCCGGAGACCGACCCCGACCAGCTCACCCGCATCGTCGAGCTGGCGCACACGATCTGACGGTCAGGCCACGCGCCGAGAGCTATCTAGCCAAGGTGCTATATTGCAACCATGACTGACAGCGCGACGGACATCTTCGCGGCGCTGGCCCACCCCACACGACGTCAGATCCTGCAGGACCTGAAAGACGGTGAGCTCGCGGCCGGCGAGATCGCGTCGCGCTTCTCCGCGAGCGGCCCGACCATCTCCCGTCACCTGAGCGTGCTGCGCCAGGCGGGCCTCATCAGCGAGCGCCGCGATGCCAACCGCATCCTCTACTCCCTCGTGGGTGAGCGGCTCGCGCTCTCGGTCGGCGACTTCCTCTCGACGGTGTGCCCCGAGCAGATCGTGCTGCGCGAGGTCCGCAAGCGCGGACGCGGAGCCTCCGAGCCCGTCGAGGCCTGAACCGCCCCGGTGCGAGAATTGAGGGCATGAGCCCCGAGCCCTCCTCCGCCGAGCCGTCCGACCTCGCCGCCCGCGCGGCGCACACGCATGTCGTCGTGGTGGGCGGTGGCATCGGGGGTCTCGTCGCTGCGCGGGAGTGCGCGAAGGTCGGAATGCGCGTCACCGTGCTCGAGGCGGAGGAGACACTGGGCGGCTCGATCCGCCGGGTCGACCTCGACGGTGTCACCATCGACGCCGGGGCCGAGAGCTACGCCACCAGGGGTGGACTCGTGCGCGCCCTCGTGGAGGAGCTCGACCTGGCGGACCGCATCGTGCTCCCGAAGCCGGGCGGGGCATGGCTGGCCGGAATCCCCGGTGTGGGCGCGGCGCCGCTCCCTGTGGGCGGCATCCTCGGCATCCCCGCCAATCCGTTCCAGCCCGACGTCCGCCGCATCATCGGATGGTCGGGCGTCTGGCGCGCCTACCTCGACCGCGTGCGCCCGCCCCTCACGATCGGGCACCAGCTCAGTCTCGGAAAGCTCGTCGCGTCGCGCATGGGGGCGAAGGTGCGGGATCGACTCGTCGCCCCCGTGACGACCGGCGTCTACTCGGCGTCTCCCGACGATGTCGACATCGATGTCGCAGCGCCGGGGCTCAACGCCGCACTGACCCGGGTGGGTTCCCTCTCCGGCGCGGTGCAGACGCTGCGCGATGACGCCGCGGAGAAGGCCGCGGAAGCGCAGGCGGCCGCGAAGACGCCGGGAGCGGCCGTCGAGGGGCTCTCGGGAGGCCTGAGCACGCTGGTCGATGCCCTCGCCGCCGACCTCGTTCGCCTCGGTGCCGAGGTGCGCACGGGAGTGCGGGTGCGCACCGTGCGCAAGACCGGGGCGCGCTGGTCGGTCGAGACCGAGGCTGAGGTCGCGGTCGAGGTCGAGGTGAGGGCGGAGGAAAGCGGCGAGAGCGCCGCAACGGATCCTCTGGAGCCGGTGGTCGAGGAGCTCGACGCTGACGCCGTCATCATCGCGACGCCCGAGTCGGCCGCACGGAAGCTCCTCGCCTCCGCGGTGCCGGCCCTCGCCACGACGGAGGCCGCGTCATCGCCCGAGATCGAGATCGTCACCCTCGTCCTCGACGCGCCGGAACTCGCCGCCGCCCCGAGGGGAACCGGCGTGCTGACCGTTCCGGGCAGCCACACCGCCAAGGCGCTCACCCACTCGACCGCCAAGTGGGGCTGGGTGCGCGACGCCGCGGGTGCCCGGCAGATCGTGCGGGTGTCGTTCGGCGCCCAGGGGGAACCCGCAGCGACCGCGGGCCTGGACGACGCCGCGGCGGCAGACCTCGCACGGCGCGAAGCCGCCGCCCTGCTGGGAGTCGCCATCGCCCCCGAGGCTGTCATCGCCTCGCATCGCGGCCGTTTCATCCAGTCGCAGCCCGCCTCGATCATCGGCTCAGGGGGGCGGCGCACCGCAGCACGTGCAGCGGTCGAGGCGGTGCCCGGCGTGGCCGCGGTCGGCGCCTGGCTCGCGGGGACCGGACTCGCCCAGGTGATCCCCGACGCACGGGACGAGGCCGACCGTCTGCGCCGCGCCCTGTTGTGGGACGGGGAGTCCTGAAGTGCGGGAGCGGTCTGTGTCAACCCTCTGACCCATAGATGCCGAATTCGGCATACGGGGTTACGCTGGGTACCTGGTCGCGGGGGGCGAATGCCTGCG
Source organism: Microbacterium sp. DWRC1-3 (assembly GCF_049896645.1). Classification (NCBI taxonomy): domain Bacteria; kingdom Bacillati; phylum Actinomycetota; class Actinomycetes; order Micrococcales; family Microbacteriaceae; genus Microbacterium; species Microbacterium sp. DWRC1-3. The sequence goes on along the minus strand of NZ_JAFCUS010000001.1, from coordinate 1,963,906 downwards.
GTCGGTCCCAACCGGGCGAATCTGGCCGGACTACCGGAACAAGGTGAGGAGACCCCATGAAGGGGAAGATCGGACTCGTCGTCGGGCTCGGCGTGGGCTACGTGCTCGGCACCCGTGCCGGACGTGAGCGCTACGAGCAGATCAAGACGCAGTGGCTCAAGGTGTGGCACCTCGACCCCGTGCAGGAGCAGGTCACCAAGGTCAAGGGTTTCGTCGGCGACAAGGCTGCGGCCGTTCCCGGTGCGCTCTGGACCGGTGTGGTGAAGGTCGCGAAGTCCGTCACCGGCTCGGGCACGCCCGGTCAGCGACTCGACTCCGCCATCGCCACCGGCCGTGAGGCGGCAGAAGATCTCGCCGAGGCGACCGAGGAAGCGGTCGAGGCTGCGAAGTCCACCGCGACGTCGACGAAGCCCGCTGCGAAGAAGCCCGCCGCCAAGAAGCCGGCGGCCAAGAAGCCGGCTGCGAAGCCCGCCCCCAAGAAGTCCGGCGCCTGAGATGCCCCGCGGATACCGCGATCGCGCCGACGACAGCCTGCTGACTCTCCTCGGAGATCTGCCGGAACTCGTCACGAATCTGGTCAAGGCCGAGATCGACGCCGCCAAGGCGTGGGTCTCGCGCACCTCGAAGGATGCCGGCATCGGTTCCGTGTGGTTCCTCGTCGCGCTGTTCTTCCTGTTCTGGGCCGTGCCCGTCATCCTCGTCTTCGCGATCGCCGGGCTGTCGTCCTGGTGGCCGGTGTGGCTCTCGGCGATCGCGGTGTTCGGCATCCTGATCCTCGCGGTGCTGCTGTTCGCGTTGCTCGGGATCCTCAAGTTCCGCAAGGTGCTCGCGCGCCAGAACCCGGCGCAGGCCGTCGCCGAAGACATCCGACTCGTGAAGGAGGCCGGCGATGACGAGTTCTGAGTCGCTGCCGCGCACCGCCGTTCCCGGCGGGATCGTCGACCCCGTCGCTTCGGCCCGTGCCGAGCTGAAGGCCGCCCTCGCGGCGATCGAGGTCAAGGGGAACATCCCGCGCCGGGTCGAGAAGGCGTCGACACGTGCGGTGGCGAAGGCCCGCGTGTTCGCCGATCGGAACCCGATCGGCGCGATCGCCGCCGCCGTCGGAATCGCTGCCGCAGTCGGGGGCGCGATCTGGGCGATCGCGCGCTTCATCTCGCGCTGAGGCGCAGCATTCCGGGAAGCCGCGAGCAGCCCTCCGGGGTGATTAGCGGCTCCTGCGCAAACGAGGCAGACTGGGGAGCATGATGTCCGAAGAGCGCGATGAGAACCCGTCCGGCTTCACCCTCTGGGCTGTCTGGCGACGAAACCCCGACCTCCCCGTGACGGAGAACGACTCGACCGAGCTCGAGACGATCGTCTCCTACATCGAGGACTCGGGTGTCACCGTCCGCGGCTTCTACGACGTCTCCGGACTCAAGGCCGACGCCGACCTCATGGTGTGGCTGCACGGCGACACCGCCGAGGAGCTGCAGAAGGCGCTGCGTCGCCTGCGTCGCACCGAGCTGCTGCGTTCGCTCCTCCCGGTGTGGAACGTCATGGGCGTGCACCGCGATGCGGAGTTCAACCGCTCCCACGTCCCGGGCTTCCTGCGGGGTATGGACCCCAAGGACTGGCTGTGCCTGTACCCGTTCGTGCGCACGCCGGAGTGGTACCTCGCCCCGGAGGAGGAGCGTCGCAAGATGCTCGCCGACCACGGACGCAAGGGCGCCGCGTTCACGGGCGTTCTCGCCAACACCGTCGCCTCCTTCGCTCTCGGCGACTACGAATGGCTGCTGCCGCTCGAAGCCGATGAGCTCACCGACCTCGTCGACATGATGCGCGATCTCCGCTACACCGACGCTCGCATGTACGTGAAGGAGGAGGTGCCCTTCTACACCGGGCGCAGGCTCCGGTTCGACGAGATCGCGGACGTGCTCCAGTAAGCCCATGAGTACCCCCATTCGTCTGGGCACCCGCCGCAGCGCGCTCGCGCAGGCGCAGTCGGGTCACGTCGCCGCAGCCCTCGAGAAGCTCTCGGGGCGCCGGGTCGAGCTCGTCCCGATCACCAGCGAGGGCGACACGAATCGTGCCTCGCTCTCCGAGATCGGCGGTCAGGGCATCTTCGCCACGCGTCTTCGCGAGGCTCTGTTCGCGGGCGAGTGCGACTTCCTCGTGCACTCCCTGAAGGATCTGCCGACCGCCGTCCCCGAGGGCCTCGTGATCGCGGCGACGCCGAAGCGCGAGGATCCGCGCGATGTGGTCCTCACCCGCGACGGCACCCCGCTGCACGAGCTGCGCTCGGGAAGCACGGTGGGCACAGGGTCGCCGCGTCGCATCGCGCAGGTGCATCGACGCGCGCCGAAGGCCGAGGTCGTCGACATCCGCGGGAATGTCGACTCCCGTCTCGCCCGGGTCACATCGGGTGAGCTGGATGCGGTCATCCTCGCGGCGGCAGGTCTCTCCAGGCTCGGCGCGGAGACGCCGCTGCGGCGCGAGGAGCTCGGTCTCGCCGAATGGCCGACCGCGCCAGGGCAGGGCTCGCTCGCCGTCGAGACCCGCGCGGATGCGCCGGAGGAGCTGCTCGCGGCCCTTGCCGGTCTCGACGACACCGATACTCGTCTGGCCATCACGGTGGAACGCGCGATCCTGCAGGGATTGGACGCAGGATGCCAGGCGCCGATGGCCGCGCATGCGGTGGTCGAAGGCTCCTCGATCCGGGTCAGGACGGTCGTCTATGCCGCCGACGGCGGGCGCCGGATCGGCCTCGACGTCACGGAAGACCTGAACGGGGAGTATATTCGTCGGAACGGCAGTGGCAATGGAGCGGATGCTGCCGATGGTGCAGACCCGATGCACGCAGCGCGCGAGCTCGGGTTCACTGTTGCCCGTCGGCTGCTCGATCAAGGGGCGGCCGGCCTCGTATCCCGAGAGCAATCCTCATGACCACTTCCGAAATCAAGCAGGACCGACCGTTGGACGGCTGGCGCATCCTCGTGCCCCGTGGCGGGCCGTGGGGCGACAGCGTCGCCGCGAGTCTGCGGGCGCTGGGCGCCGTGCCGGTCGTCGCACCACTGATCAACTTCGCCCCGACGACGGATCAGGCGACGCTCGACACCGCGCTGGCGCAGTTGGCCGCGGGCGAGTTCGACTGGCTGACGGTCACGAGCGCCACCACCGTCGACGTGCTCTTCGCCCACCGGGCGGCGGTGCCGCGGGAGACCAAGATCGCCGCCGTGGGCGAGACGACCGCGGCGGCGCTGCAGGCGGTCGGCTACGAGGTCACACTGGTCCCCGAGCAGGACAACTCGGCAGAGGGCATGGCGCAGCAGCTCATAGCCCTCGAGAAGGAGCCGCGTCGCATCCTCGCCCTTCGCAGCGAGATCGCGAAGCCCGTGCTCAGCAGACTGCTCTCCGAGGCGGGTCATGACGTACATGGCGTCGTCGCCTATCGCACGGTCGGTGTGCCGGTCACGGAACGGATCCGCCGCGACGTCGAGAACGGCCGGATCAACGCGATCCTCATCACCAGCGGCTCTGTCGCCGAGCAGGTGCGCGAGCAGTTCCCGGAGATCCCCGATGACACGCTGCTCGCGGCGATCGGACCACGCACGGCGAATGACGCCCAGCGTGCCGGTCTGCCGGTGTCGGTCGTCGCCGACCGTCAGACCATCGACGCCCTGATCGATGCGGTCTCGCACTTCACGCTTCCGCACGCGGCCGACGAGTTCGCGCCGTGAGCTTTCCCGATGTCCGGCTGAGGCGAGTGCGTCAGTCTCGTGCGGTGCGCGACCTCGTGCGCGAGACCTCGCTGCAGCCGCGGCAGCTCGTGCTGCCCCTCTTCGTGCGCGAAGGCATCGCCGAACCCGTGCAGATCGGGTCGATGCCCGGTGTCGCTCAGCACTCGCTGGACTCGCTGCGCGCAGCCGCGGTCGAGGCCGCGGAGGCGGGGGTCGGCGGCGTGATGCTGTTCGGCGTGCCCGCGGTGCGCGATGCCGTCGGCTCCGGCGCCGATGATCCGCGAGGCATCCTGAACGTCGCGACGGAAGCGCTGGCCTCCGAGGTCGGCGACGCGCTCGTCGTGCAGACCGATCTGTGCCTGGACGAGTTCACCGATCACGGTCACTGCGGCGTGCTCGCCGCCGACGGGTCCGTCGACAACGACGCGACGCTCGAGCGGTACACCTCGATGGCGCTGGCGCAGGCCCGTGCCGGCTCTCAGCTGCTGGGGCTGTCCGGGATGATGGACGGCCAGGTCACGGTGATCCGCAGGGCGCTCGACGCCGAGGGTTTCACCGACACGCTTCTGCTCGCCTACGCCGCGAAGTACGCGAGCGCCTTCTACGGACCCTTCCGCGAGGCGGTCGACTCTCAGCTGAAGGGCGACCGTCGCACGTACCAACTCGAACCGGGCAACCGGCGCGAGGGCGTGCGCGAGGCTGTCGTCGATGAGGCCGAGGGTGCCGACATCGTCATGGTGAAACCGGCCATGGCCTTCCTCGACGTGCTGCGCGAGGTTCGCGACACGGTGAGTATTCCCGTGTGGGCATATCAGGTGTCCGGCGAGTACGCGATGATCGAAGCCGCCGGCGCGAACGGCTGGATCGACCGTCGTGCGGCCATCCTCGAATCCCTTCTCTCCATCCGCCGCGCCGGTGCGGATGCGGTGCTCACCTACTGGGCCACCGAAGCGGCCGGCTGGCTGCGCGACTGACTTCTCCGAGGAGCTCTCCTTCATGACCGACCGCAATGACGACCTGTTCTCCGCTGCCCGCGCGGTGATCCCCGGTGGGGTCAACTCGCCGGTGCGCGCCTACGGTTCGGTCGGCGGGACGCCGCGGTTCCTCGCCTCCGCGAAGGGGGCGCGGGTCACTGACGCGGCTGGTCGTGAGTACGTCGACCTCGTCGCTTCGTGGGGTCCTGCCCTGCTCGGTCACGCGCACCCTGAGATCGTCGCGGCGGTGCAGGAGGCGGCGTCCCGCGGCCTGTCCTTCGGCGCGCCGACCGAGGGCGAGGTCGAGCTCGCCACGCTGATCGCCGACCGCGTGCGGTTCGGCGAGGTCCGTCCTGTCGAGCGCGTGCGTCTGGTCTCCACCGGAACCGAGGCGACCATGACGGCGATCCGCCTCGCGCGGGGCGCCACCGGTCGCGACCTGCTCGTGAAGTTCGCCGGGCACTACCACGGTCACTCCGACGGTCTTCTCGCCGAAGCGGGTTCGGGTGTCGCCACGCTCGCCCTTCCCGGTTCTGCCGGGGTTCCGGCGCCGATCGCGGCCCAGACTCTCGTGATCGGCTACAACGACCCGGATGCGCTGGCTGCGGTGTTCGCCGAGCATGGTCCGCGCATCGCCGCCGTCATCGTCGAGGCATCGGCGGCGAACATGGGCGTCGTCGCGCCGATGCCCGGGTTCAACCGGCTGATCGCCGAGACCGCCCACGCGCACGGTGCCCTGATGATCATCGACGAGGTGCTCACCGGATTCCGCGTGCACCCGGCAGGGTTCTGGGGTCTGCAGGCCGCAGCGGGCGAGGACTATCTGCCCGACATCTTCACCTTCGGCAAGGTCGTCGGCGGGGGGATGCCGTTGGCGGCGCTGGGTGGACGAGCCGAGATCATGGACCTGCTGGCTCCGCTCGGACCGGTGTACCAGGCAGGGACGCTGTCCGGGAACCCGCTCTCGGTCGCTGCGGGGCTCGCGACGCTGCGGCTCGCGACGCCCGAGGTCTACGCGACCGTCGACGCGGCGGCCGCACGGGTGTCCGCTGCTCTCGATGCCGCTCTCACATCAGCGGGTGTGACGCACGCGGTCGCCACCGCCGGCAACCTGTTCAACGCGTCCTTCCGGGCATCGGCGCCGAGGGACTATGCCGAGGCTCAGGCGCAGGAGTCCTACCGCTATGCGCCGTTCTTCCACTCGCTGCGTGAGCAGGGCGTGGCTCTTCCGCCGAGCGTGTTCGAGGCCTGGTTCCTCACCGCAGCGCACGGCGAGGAAGAGCTGCAGCAGATCGAGGCTGCCCTCCCCGCTGCTGCGGCTGCCGCGGCAGCCGCGCGCCCGTAACGCGACTCCGGTCGGAAGGACATCGGTCGGCGCGGCGCGCTGATCGGTGGCATTCGCGTACCCGGCAGTGAATCGAGTATGGTACATATGTTCGAATCACGGGGAAGGGATCATGATGACTGGTGCTGATCGACAAGGGATCGTTGCGTTCCTGTGAACAACTTCCAGACAACTGGCAGGACGGCGCTGGCAGACTGGGTGACATGGTGACGTTGTTGCTGGACCAGACGCAACTCGAGGTCGTGCTCTCGCCGATCGAACGTGCCGCCACCTTCCACCGCGACAACCTCCGGATCGCGCGCGACACCATCACCAAGGTGCAGCTGACAGAAGATGCCTGGACCTGGCTGCGTGGAGTCCCCAACCCCGGGACGCACATCCCCGGTGTGCTCGCTGCGGGCAGCTGGAAGGCCGCGGGCAGCCTCGACTTCGTGCTGATCCGCCGGCGTCGCCCGAGTGTCGTGATCGACCTCGAGGGCGATGAGCAGTACCGACGGCTGATCCTCACCACGAGTCACGGGCTCGCGCTCACGCAGGCACTGCGCCTCGACGTGACCGACGAACCGGCGAACGTCGAAGAGATCGTGGCGACCGCACCGGTGCCCGTCTCGAAGGGCCGCCGTCGGCCCGTCATCCGGCCCCGGCCCGCCTGACCTGCAGCTCCGGAGCTCACGCTGGGTGCGGCGACCTCCTCTGAACGAAGAACGCCCTCCAGACCTGCGGGTCCGGAGGGCGTTCCATGTCAGCTGAAGCTCAGTTGTGGTGGTGCTCGTCGCCGTCGTGATTCTCGTTGTCGGCATGGTTCTGATCGACATCGGCAGGGCCGGATTCCTCGGTGCCGGACTCCGGGTGCTCTGACGCGTCGTGACCGGCTTCGTCCGTCTCGGAGTGACCCGAGGACTCCGCGAGCGGCACGGTGTCGATGACGCCGGTGGATGCGACGGTCCAGTGCGCGCCCTCTGCGGGGGTGTCGTCGCTGGCCGCCGTCTCGCTCTCCGCGCTCAGCGGGTAGTCCTTGGGCTCGTCCTCGTAATACGCACGCGCCGCCGCGGCGAGCATCGAGCTCACCGCCGCAGAGCGGGGGTCTTCGTCGTCGACAGGGGAGGAGTCGGAGTCGGAGCCGGCGTCGGACGCGGGGGCCTCGTCATCCTCGGATGCGTCGTGGAGATCGGCGAAGATCTCGACACCGCTGTGGTCCTCGTCGCCGTGCACCTCCTCGGAGCCGGGGGCGTCGACCGATACGGCGGCAACACCGTCGGCGTCCTCGGCAGAGGCGTCGTTCACCGCGGTCGGTGCTGCAGCACCGAACAGGATCTCATCGAACGACCGTTCCGGGGCCTCCTCGAAGGAGACCGCGTCGTCCTGAACGTCGTGACCCGGCTCGCCGTCGGTCTGCTCGCCGTCGGTCTGCTCGCCGTCGGTCTGCTGGTCGTCAGTCTCCAGTCCGTCGACCACCGCGGCGTCCGCGGATGCGTCGCCTTCAGCGGCCTCGCCCGCCTCTTCGGTCGCCGCGTCCACGTCGGCATCCACGTCCACGTCGGCGGCAGGAGCGTCAGGCTCATCCGCGACCTGCTCGGTGTCGACCTGCTCGGTGTTTTCCTGTTCCGTGCGGTCGTGGTCCGTGTCGACGGATGCGGCGAGGTCGTCGGCCACGGCTGCGCCCGCAGGGGCAGCGGCGGCCTCGGCCGCCCATGCGGCAGCTGCGGCGACCGGGATGGCGACAACCGAATCGGCGGGAGCCGGTTCGGAAACGTCTGCCGCGTCTTCGGAAGCACGCTCGTCGGCAGCGGCCTCTTCGGAGATCGCCTCCGAGGGTGCCGGCGCGGCGAGCTGCGGCGGGGTCGTCGCAGCGTTCGGTGCGAAACGGCCCCCGCGCATCAGATCGATGAAGACGTCTTCGAGCGTCGGTCCGCGCTGCACCAGGGTGCTCAGGGCGATTCCCGCTTCGGCGGCGACGGCGCCGACCGTGCCGGCATCTCCGCCGCGCACCGTCAAGCCCGAACGCAGCACCTCGATGTCGAATCCGGCCGCCATGAGCGAAGCCGTCAGCGCGGCGCGATCAGCGGCGTCGACGATGACGGAGCCGCCCTTGGGGTCGGCGAGAGTCTCGATGCCGCTGGCAAGTACGAGCGTGCCCTTCGAGAGCACGAGCACGTTGTCGGCGACCTGCTCGACCTCGCTGAGGACGTGCGACGACACGAGCACGGTGCGTCCCTCGTCGGCGAGACGTCGCATCAGCAGGCGCATCCAGCGGATGCCCTCGGGGTCGAGTCCGTTGGCCGGCTCGTCGAAGACGAGGGCGCCGGGGTCGCCGAGGAGCGCGTGGGCGACGCTGAGCCGCTGACGCATGCCGAGGGAGAAGCCGCCGATGCGGGAGTCGCCCTCGCCCTCGAGGCCGACCAGCGAGAGCACCTCGCCGACGCGCGACAGGGGGATGCCGTTCGCCTTGGCGGCGATGGTCAGCTGGCGTTCGGCGGTGCGGCGAGGACGGTAGACCGTCTCCTCGAGCACCGCGCCGATCGTACGCAACGGCTGGCGGAGTTCGGCGTAGGTGGCGCCGCCGATGGTCGCCGTGCCGGATGTGGCGCGCACCTGACCGAGCAGGATGCGCAGCGTTGTGGTCTTGCCGGCTCCGTTCGGGCCGAGGAAGGCGGTGACGGCACCGGGCTCGACGCGCGCGGAGAAGTCCGAGACGGCGGTCACCTCATTGAAGCGCTTCGTCACGTGCGTGAACTCGAGCACCTGTCCTTCAGGCATCCGTGACCTCTCGTCGCATTTTGAACAGTTCCTCCCTATCCTGCCGGAAAAGCCTGTCGGATCCCGCATTTCGCGCGGAATACCGCCGTTTGCCGAAAGGGGTAGCCTGGCGAGCGTGACCGATTCTCACGCTGCATCCCGTGTCCTCGTCCGCACCGAAGGGGCGCTCGGGCGGCTCACGCTCAATCGCCCCGAGGCGATCAACGCCCTCGACGTCGAGATGATCCAGGCCCTCACCGCGGCGTTGAACGCCTGGCGCGACGACACCGACGTGCAGATCGTGCTGCTGGACGGGGCAGGCGGGCGTGGCATGTGCGCCGGCGGCGACGTGCGCGCACTGCACGCGCAGATCGTGGCAGGGCAGGCCGAGCAGACCGCCGAGTTCTTCCGCGCCGAGTACGCGTTGAACGCCATGATCGCCGAGTACCCCAAGCCGGTGGTGGCCCTCGCCGACGGCATCACGATGGGCGGCGGGATCGGGCTCGCCGGTCACGCCGCGATCCGCATCGTCACGGAGCGCTCCCAGCTCGCGATGCCCGAGACGCGGATCGGATTCACGCCGGATGTCGGCGGCACCTGGCTGCTCGGCCGTGCGCCCGGACGGCTCGGCGAGTACTTCGGCCTCACCGGGGCCGTGATGAATGGAGCGGATGCCGTCTATCTCGGGTTCGCCGATCACTACGTGCCGTCGGAGCGCCTCGAGGCGCTGAGCGAGGCTCTCGCGTTCCGCGCCGACCCGACGAGCCCCAGCGAGATCGTGCTGCTGTTCGACGAGACGCCCGAGCCCTCGCAGCTGCCCGCGTCGAGGGAGTGGATCGACGAGGCCTTCTCCGCTCCCACCGTGGGCGAGATCATCGAACGCCTGCAGGCGCAGGGCACGACGGATGCCGCCGCAACCGCGGATCTCCTCGAGGGTCTCGCGCCGACCGGCCTCACGGTCACGCTCGATGCCGTGCGCGAGGCGCGCGACCTGCCGGGGCTTCGCGCGGCACTGGAGGGCGAGTACCGCCGCGTGATGTGGTTCGTGAACGAGCACCCCGACCTCGTCGAGGGCATCCGCGCGCAGATCGTCGACAAGGATCGCAACCCGAAGTGGGACCCGGCGACCCTGGCCGAGCTCGCTCCGGACGCCGGTGCCCCCGCGCGCGCGTACGTTCCGCAGCCCGCCCTGTTCTGAGCCCGGGTTGTTCTGAGCCCGGGTGTTCTGAGCGAGGGCGTGTTCACCTGTCGGGAGGATGCACGGTTGTCGGGCAGAACGGGCGGTTTCGGCACGCTGGACACCGGAACTCCCGACGGATGAACTCCGGTGAGCTCGAGGCCTACTCGGAGGCCGCGGGGGCAGGGCCGGGGATCGACCGCGACTGCCAGATCGCACGGAGCACGTCGACGACGTCATCCGGGTCGGACCCGCTGGCATCGGCCTCGTCGACCAGATCGCGGATGCGACGGATCACCGAGGCAGGAAGAACCCCCGCCGTCTCGGCGACCCTCGTACCCGCAGCCGTGCGCGAGACGACCAGCCCCTCGCCCTCGAGCATCTTGTACGCGCGCGCCGCGGTTCCGGGGGCGACGCCCAGGTCGCTCGCCGTCTGTCGGACAGTCGGCAACCGCTCCCCGGTGCCCAGCTGACCCGACACGATGAGGCCGCGCAGCTGCCGGTAGATGTCGAGTGCCGGATTCGCATCGTCTGCCGGGGAGAGTCGGGGGGTCGCGCTCATCGCACGGCCTCCCGATCGGCGGAGGTCTCGGCGTCGTCGGTCCGCTCGAAGTCGTAGCCCGGCGGGCACAGCTGCGCGGTCACGAGGAGCAGCAGCACGAAGGCCGCGATCTCGAGCGCAGGCGCCAGCCATCCGCCGACGGCCGCGATCTCGCCGTATCGCCAGGCGGCGTCGTAGGAGTCGCTGCGACCGTCGCCCTCGACGGTGAGTCCGCCGATCGAGCCGGCCTCGGCGATGAACCGCCATGCCCCCGCGAGGGCGAGGAACGCGCTCGAAATCGCGAGCCGTGTGATCCCCGTCGCGATGTCGCGGCGCTCGCGCTGCTCGGTGAGGACGGTCTCCGGGCGTAGGAAGGGTCGAGCCGCGTTGGCATGCAGCGCGGCGACGCTCACGGCGACGAGGGCGGCCGTGCAGATCAGGACGGGGACGCCGTAGGCCCAGCCGTAGAACCAGGGGCGGATCGGATCGATCGTCTCGTTGGGCACGTCGATCTCGAGGAACACGTACGGACCGCCGTCGATGTTCGAGGAGGCGAGCCCGGCGAGCACGGTGGTGGCGGTGAGTGCGAGCAGCGCGACGGCGGCGCCGGCCGAGCCGATGCGCGAACTGAAGCTCAGCCAGGTGCGACGCGGGGACACGACGGGCCGCTCGGCCGGCCTGCTGCCCCTCGTGACGATCAGGGTCAGCAGGACGGCGATGCCCACCCCTGCCGTGAACACCGGAGTCGCGTATCGCCACCAGGAGACCACGTTGTAGAGGTTCAGGGCGTAGCGGGTGATCAGGTTCTCGGCGACGAAGATCACGATCACCGAGATCGCGACGAGACCGAGGACGCGGTGCTCTGGCGCGTAGCGCGCGAAGACCCCGCCGGATGAGGCCGGGGTGAGGCGCGCGCGGCTCTCGCTCCGTGCGCGCCAGCGCGGCGAGACGGTGACCGCGATCGCGATGATCGCCGCGACGATCAGCGACACCCACGGCATCGAGAGGAGAGCGCCGAACAGCTGCCAGGGGTCGAACAGCCACGGGCCGGGTTCGATCCGCTGGCCGGCGTCGATCGGGGATGCGGTGGTCGTGAGCATGGGAGTCCGTCCTCTTTGTGTCATATGTCTATCACAAGTTGTATCAGTGAGTAAATACAAATGAGGGGAGGATGCTCGTCACGCTCGTCGTTCGTCCGCGCGGAGAAACCGCTGATCGGAGCGGGAGGCGGTTCGCTGTGAGCGAAGGTCCACCGTGAGGGGGATACGAATGTCCGTGGATCGTGGCACTCTGTCTTGTGGCCGATTGTCGGTCGGCATCCGTCTGCCGAGAAATCCGCCGCTTCATCCTTCCTAGAAAGTCCGCCTGTGCTGGGAAAAATCCTCCTCCGCTATCTCTCCCGATACCGATGGCTGCTGCTCGCGGTGCTGGTCTTCCAGCTCGCCAGCGTGGCGGCGACCCTCTACCTCCCGCGCCTGAACGCCGACATCATCGACAAGGGCGTCGCCCGCGGTGACACCGCGTACATCTGGAGCACCGGTCTGTTCATGCTCGCGGTCTCGCTGGGGCAGATCATCGCCTCCGTCACCGCGACGTACTTCGCCGCGCGCGCCGCGATGGGCGCCGGCCGCGACATCCGCGCCGACGTGTTCGGCAAGGTCAGCGGCTTCTCCGAGCGCGAGGTCTCGCAGTTCGGTGCCGGCTCGCTCATCACCCGCAACACGAACGACGTGCAGCAGGTGCAGATGCTCGCGATGATGGGTGCCACCATGCTCGTCACGGCACCGCTGCTCGCGATCGGCGGCATCATCTTCGCCGTCCAGACCAACGTCGGCCTGAGCTGGCTCATCGCCGTCTCGGTGCCGCTGCTGCTGATCCTGGCCGCCGTCGTCATCGGGCGCATGGTGCCGCTGTTCCGCAGCTACCAGGGCAAGCTCGACAACGTCAACCGCATCATGCGCGAGCAGCTCACGGGTGTCCGCGTCGTGCGCGCCTTCGTGCGCGAGCGCATCGAGGAGGAGCGCTTCCGCGGCGCCAACACCGACATCATGGTGGTCGGGCGCAAGGTCGGCTCGCTCTTCGTGCTGCTGTTCCCGCTGTTCATGCTCATCCTCAACGTCACCGTCGTCTCGGTCATCTGGTTCGGCGGCATCGAGGTCAACAACGGCACGGTGCAGGTGGGCACGCTGTTCGCCTTCATGCAGTACATCGGCCAGATCATGGGCGGCGTCATCATGGCCAGCTTCATGGCGATGATGATCCCGCGCGCCGCGGTCTCGGCCGAGCGCATCGGCGAGGTGCTCGACTCCGAGTCCACTCTGGTCCGCCCCGAGAACGGCGTCACGGAGTTCCCGGTCCCCGGTGCCGTCGCACTCGACGACGTCGAGTTCACCTACCCCGGAGCCGACTCCCCGGTGCTCACCGGCATCAGCTTCGCCGCGCAGCCGGGCGAGACGGTCGCGATCGTCGGATCCACCGGATCGGGCAAGACGACCCTCGTGTCGCTCATCCCGCGTCTGTTCGACGTCTCGGGGGGTGCCGTGCATGTCGGCGGCACCGATGTGCGCGAAGCCGACGTCGAGTCCCTCTGGGACAGCATCGGCCTGGTGCCGCAGCGTCCGTTCCTTTTCACCGGCACCGTCGCGTCGAACCTGCGCTACGGCCGCGAAGAGGCGACGGACGAAGAGCTCTGGCACGCACTCGACATCGCTCAGGGCCGCGACTTCGTCGAAGAGATGCCCGACGGCCTCGAGTCCCGCATCGCCCAGGGCGGCACGAACGTCTCCGGCGGTCAGCGTCAGCGACTCGCGATCGCCCGTGCGATCGTGCACCAGCCGCAGATCCTCGTCTTCGACGACTCGTTCTCGGCCCTCGACCTCACGACCGATGCCCGGCTCCGCCAGGCACTGTGGCGCGAGCTCCCGCACGTGACGAAGATCGTGGTCGCGCAGCGCATCTCCACGATCACGGATGCCGATCGCATCGTCGTCCTCGACGGCGGCACCATGGTCGGCGTCGGCACACATGAGGAGCTGCTCGAGACGAGCGACACCTACCGAGAGATCGTCGAGTCGCAGCTGGGGGTGGACGCATGAGCGCGCAGGACAACGACCAGGCCAAGGCCAAGCGCGGCCGCGGCAAGGCGGCGCCCGCCGTGGCCGAGGTCGAGCTGAGCGCCGAGGAGAAGTACGAGGCCGAGCTCGCCGAGCAGGCGCGTCAGAACTCCGGCGATTGGGACAGTGTCGCACCCGGCAAGGCCGACAACTTCGGCCCCAGCTTCGCGCGCATGATCGGGCTGCTGAAGCCGTCGGCCATCTGGTTCGTCTTCGTGTCGATCCTGGGCGCGATCGGCGTGGTCCTGACGGTCGCGGCGCCCAAGGTGCTCGCCGAGGCGACGAACCTCGTCTACAAGGGCTTCATCTCCATCCAGCTCGGACAGCCGACCGACGGGTTCCCCGGCTTCCCCGCCGGCACGTCGCAGGACGTCGTCGTCGAGGCCCTGCGAGCCGGCGGCCAAGACGACTTCGCGAACCAGGTCGGGGCGCTGGGTGACTTCACCGTCGGCCAGGGCGTCGACTTCGACGCGCTGCGGCTCGTCATCGCGGCGGTCCTCGGGATCTATGTGGCCGCGGCCTTCCTCACCTGGATCCAGGGCTACGTCATCAACGTGATCATGGTCCGCACCATGTGGCGACTGCGCGAGTCCGTCGAGGCGAAGATCAACCGCCTGCCGCTGGCCTACTTCGACAAGGTGCAGCGCGGCGAGCTGATCTCGCGCGTCACCAACGACATCGACAACATCACGCAGACGATGCAGCAGTCGCTCTCCGGTGCCCTCACCTCGGTGCTCACCGTGATCGGCGTGCTCGTCATGATGTTCTCGATCTCGTGGCAGCTCGCGCTCGTGGCCCTGGTCACGCTGCCGCTCATGGGAGTGATCTTCGGCATCATCGGACCGCGGTCGCAGAAGGCCTTCGGCATGCAGTGGCGCAAGGTCGGTCGACTGAACGCCCGTGTCGAGGAGGCATTCTCGGGCCACGCGCTGGTGAAGGTCTTCGGACGCGAGAAGGATGCGCTTGACCGGTTCCAGGTCGAGAACGAAGAGCTGTTCCAGGCGAGCTTCAAGGCGCAGTTCCTCTCCGGCATCATCATGCCGGCCATGATGTTCGTCGGGAATCTCAGCTACGTGGGCATCGCGGTGCTCGGCGGTCTGATGGTCGCGAACGGTCAGCTCCGTCTCGGTGACGTGCAGGCGTTCATCCAGTACTCGCAGCAGTTCACGCAGCCGCTGTCCGAGCTGGGTGGCATGGCCGCGGTCGTGCAGTCCGGAACGGCATCGGCCGAGCGTGTCTTCGAGCTGCTGGACGCCGACGAGCAGGAGGCCGATGACGCCGACGCTCCCGATCTGGTGGAGGGCAAGGGCGTGATCGAGTTCGAGAATGTCGCGTTCTCCTACACGCCGGAGCGTCCGCTCATCCGCGACCTGTCGTTCCGGGTCGAGCCCGGGCAGACGGTCGCCATCGTGGGCCCGACCGGGGCGGGGAAGACGACGCTGGTCAACTTGATCATGCGCTTCTACGAGCTCAGCGGCGGGCGGATCATGCTCGACGGCCAGGACATCGCCGAGGTCACCCGCGACGAGCTGCGCTCACGCACCGGAATGGTGCTCCAGGATCCGTGGCTGTTCGCCGGCAGCATCCGCGAGAACATCCGCTACGGACGCTCCACCGCGACCGATGACGAGGTTCTCGCCGCCGCCAGAGCGACCTACGTCGACCGCTTCGTGCACGCCCTCCCCGAGGGCTACGACACGGTGCTCGACGAGGATGCAGCGAACGTGTCGGCGGGTGAGCGCCAGCTCATCACCATCGCGCGAGCCTTCGTCGCGCAGCCGTCGATCCTCATCCTCGATGAGGCCACCTCGGCGGTCGACACCCGCACCGAGCTGCTGCTGCAGCACGCGATGGCCGCGCTCCGTGAAGGACGTACGTCGTTCGTGATCGCGCACCGTCTGTCGACGATCCGCGACGCCGACCTCATCCTGGTGATGGAGCATGGCGACATCGTGGAGAAGGGCACGCACGACGAGCTGATCGCCGCGCAGGGCGCCTACTGGCGTCTGTACCAGTCGCAGTTCGAGCAGGCGGCGACCGACATCGACGCCGACGACGCACTCACCGGGGCGACCCCGGTCGTCGTCACGGGTGAGGCGACCGACGCCGAGGGCGCCGCTGCGGAGGCCGCTGCCGCCGTGGCCGGAGCCTCGGTGGGTGCCCAGGTGCCGGCCGCGGAGACAGCGGCTGCGCAGGCTCTGCTGGAAGACGGAGCGGACGGCTCCGCCCGCCGCTCCTGATCTGCGGGCACAGCACAGGACGACGCCCCATTCCGCTCACGCGGGGTGGGGCGTCGTCCTGTGCTGGTCACGCGACCGGGAGGCGCACGACGCGCTCGGGAGATGCGTGAGCGGAGAGGGTGGTCAGGAGCGGTCGGTCGTGATGCCGAGCAGTTCCAGCGGGTGGGTCAGACGCCACCACGGGCTCGGGCCCTCGACGTCTTCGGCCAGCACCAGAGGCGTCGTGGTGGTGTTGAGGGGGCCGGCTGTGGTGAGCGTCCCCACCGCGTCGTCCTGCTCACGCTCGTCGCCGAGGGCGAAGTCCGCCGTGGCCGTGGCGGTCGCTGCGTTCCAGAGCACCACGTCGGCGTCGGATTCGGTGATGACGTCGACCTTCTCACCCCAGGGGGTCGTGACCTGACCGACGACCGTGTTCTTCGCGACGGCCGGGGCCTGAGCTTCCAGCGCGGCTTCCGCCTCGGTGAACAGGGAGCGGGTGAGGGCGAGTCGCTGGTCGTTGCCGGCCTGGTTCAGGGCCGCGGCGTAGAGGTGCACGGTCGTGTCGCCGATGATCACATCCTTCGCGGTGAGCAGGTTCCAGCCCACGAGCGTGCCGGTCTTGATGCCCACGACACCGGGGTCGTCGAGCATTCCGTTCGTGTTCACGACGGTGCCGGCACCCGGAAGATCGACCGACCTGGTCCCCACGATCTCTGCGAACACCGGGTTCTGCATGGCGCGCTCACCGAGGGCGATCAGGGCCTCGGGAGTGGCGACGTTGCGTTCGTCGAAGCCCGACGGCGTCACCACGGTGATGCCGGTGAGCCCGCGTTCTCGCAGCCAGACCTCTGCGGCACGGGCGAACTCGCGATCGGAACCCCAGATCTCGGTTGCCAGGCGGTCGATGTAGTTGTTCGCCGAGCCCATGAGCGTGCCCTGCAGCAGCTGATACTCCGTCAGAACGCCGCCGATCGGCACATCGAGGGCGGACTGGTCGCTGCGGCGGTAGTCCCAGTACTTCACGCTGTCGGCGCGGGTGAACGAGAACTCGGGGCCCTGCTCGCCGAGCGCGAGCGGCATCCGGTCGAGCACCATCAGGCTGCTCACCACCTTGGTGATGCTCGCGATGCTCACCGCATCGGGGACCGATGCCGCGGTGCCCATGCCGGCGATCCCCACGGCGCCGGCGCCCTCGGTCGGCCAGGTGACCGTGGCAGCGGCGGCGGGCGTCGTCGCGAACTCGACCGACTGCACCGTGGGCGGCACCTCGTGCAACGGCCACAGCAGCGTGGTGCCGGCGTACACGGCGACGATGCCGACGAGCGTGGCCAGAGGCACCAGGATTCCGGGGCGGGCGATGGCCGGACGAAGACGCGCCCCCCGCAGCAGGCCGTCCGTCGGTTCGGCTTCCGACGTCTCGTCGAGAGTCGCGGCATCGGTGCCGGCGGCGACCGTCGCGGTGTCCACCCAGGTCAGAGCTGTGGCGGTGGTGGTGTCATCCGCCCACCGGGGTGACGCGCCGTCCAGCAGGGCGAGGGCGTCGTCAGAGGTCTCTGCGGCGATGGGCTCGCGAGGAACGAAAGGCGGCTTGGTCAGGGCGGGGGTCGCCGGTTCCGGCGACACCACCGGCTCCGGCGGCACGACGGGATCCGGCGCGACCACCGGTTCCGGCGGCACGACGGGATCCGGCGCGACCACCGGCTCCGCGGCGAGCGCGGGTGTCGACGTCTGCTCGGCCGTCAGCACCGAACCGGCTGCCGCAGCATCGACAGGTCCGGAGGGGGAGGCGTTCGCCGGGCCGTCGTCGCCGACGACGCCCGTCGCCTCGTCGGCGGGATCTGAAGCGGTCACTCGTTTACGGTACCCAATCCCGGGCGAGTTCCGCGGTGCGCGGCCTTGTCGCCGTGCGGGTGTCGCCGGCGGTAGGATCGTCAGCACAACCACGGGAGTCCGGCGAGCCGGGCTGAGAGGGAGCGAATCGCGCTTCGACCGTCGAACCTGATCTGGGTCATGCCAGCGCAGGGAGGAGTTCAGATGAGTACGTCCACGTCCACATCCGCGACCGCGAAGACGCAGGGGAACACCCCGGGCCGGAGCTACCTGCGCTGGCGGATCGTCGACATCGTCGTCGCCAGCGTCCTCGGAGTCGCAGCCGGCTTGATCTTCCTGGCCTGGAACGTCGGGTACCTCGGGCCGAAGGCCCTGCTCGAGCCGCTGCTGCCGGGCATCCAGGGGCTCCTCGACGGCCCGTGGCTCTTCGCCGGCGTGCTCGGCGGACTCATCATCCGCAAGGCCGGGGCGGCGATCTACGTCGAGCTACTCGCGGCGGTCGTCTCGGCGCTCATCGGCAACCAGTGGGGCGGGTTCCTCACCCTCGAGGCCGGACTCGTGCAGGGGCTCGGCGCCGAGCTGGTCTTCCTGCTCTTCTTCTACCGCCGCTGGTCGCTGCCCGTCGCGATCCTCGCGGGAGCCGGTGCCGCCCTTGCCGGTGGCATCAACAATCTCGTGCTCTGGTACGCCGGCTCCGGCCCCGCCTTCACCATCATCTACCTGATCAGCACGGTCATCTCGGGTGCCGTCATCGCAGGTGCTCTGTCCTGGGTGCTGGCGCGCGGAATCGCCGCGACCGGGGCCCTGGACCGGTTCGGCTCCGGGCGCGAGGCGCGCGTCCGCGTCTGATGTCGGCCGATCAGACGGCCCCCGCCGCCGTCGAGGCCCGCGGCTGGGGGTGGCGTCACGCGAGTCGCCTCGCCTGGGCGCTGCGCGACATCTCCTTCCGCATCGAGCCCGGTGAGCGTGTGCTCGTGCTCGGCGCGTCGGGTGCGGGCAAGTCGACCCTGCTGCACGGCCTCGCCGGCGTGCTCGGGGGTGAGGAAGAGGGCGAGAGCGAGGGCACGCTGATCGTCGACGGCGCTCCTGCCGTGGCCACCCGCGGACGTGCGGGGCTCGTGCTGCAGGACCCCGACTCCCAGGTGATCCTCGCGCGAGTGGGCGACGACGTGGCGTTCGGCTGCGAGAACCTCGGAGTGCCGCGAGCGCAGATCTGGCCGCGGGTGGAGGCGGCCCTGGATGCCGTCGGCCTCGATGTGCCGCTCGGGCATCCGACCAAGGCCCTGTCCGGTGGGCAGAAGCAGCGGCTGGCGCTCGCCGGGGTGCTGGCGATGGGGCCGGGTCTGGTGCTGCTCGATGAACCGACGGCGAATCTCGATCCCGCCGGGGTCATCGAGGTGCGCGATGCCGTGGAGCGGATGTTGCAGGCTCAGCCGTCGACGCTCATCGTCGTCGAGCACCGCCTCGAGGTCTGGTTGCCGCTCATCACGCGCGTGATCGTGATCGGGAGCGGCGGTGTGGTCGCCGACGGTGCACCGGCGGAAGTCCTCGGAGTCCGTGGTGCGCAGCTGGCCGCGGACGGCGTCTGGGTGCCGGGGCATCCTCCCGCCGCGCCGCCGCCCCCGCTCTGGCCGCCAGGGGCAGGGGAGACCCTGCTCTCGGCGCGCGACCTGGCCGTCGCCCGCGTCAAGGGGCGTCCTGTCGCCACCGGTATCGACCTCGATGTGCACGCGGGGGAAGCGCTCGCGATCACCGGGCCCAACGGGGCGGGCAAGTCCACGCTCGGTCTGACCCTCGCCGGGCTCCTGCCTCCAGCGAGTGGCGCGGTCGAGGCATCCACGCTCCTCGCGAACGGTGCGGTGTCCGCGCCGATCCGCTGGAGTTCACGGGATCTGCTGACCCGCATCGGCATGGTGTTCCAGGAGCCGGAGCATCAGCTGCTCGCGAAGACCGTGCGCGAGGAACTGGCCGTCGGGCCGCGGGCGCTCGGCATGACCGACGACGAGATCACCGCTCGCAGCGACGAGCTGCTCGCCCGTCTGCGCCTCGCCCACCTCGCCGCCGCCAACCCGTACACGCTCTCCGGCGGTGAGAAGCGCCGGCTCACGGTGGCCGCAGCCATCGCGACCAGACCGCGCGTGCTCGTGCTCGACGAGCCCACCTTCGGGCAGGACGCCCGCACCTGGGCCGAACTCGTCGCCATGCTCGCCGCGCTCCGAGACGAGGGTGCGGCCATCGTCACGATCACGCACGACCTCGAAGTCGTGCGCGCCCTGCACGCCGCGCGGTTCGAGCTGGGGGGTGCGTCATGAGCCTTCTCGAGACACGGGCACGCACCGGAGCGCTCGCCACGGTCAACCCGGTGGCCAAGCTCGGGGTGAGCGCGCTCATCGCGGTACCCCTGATCCTGACTCTCGATCCGGTCTCGGCCTCCGTCGCCCTCGCCCTGGAGTTCGTGCTGTTCCTGTTCGCCGGGATCGGCTGGCGCGAGTTCTGGGTGCGGACCTGGCCGGTGTGGCTCGCAGCGCCCCTCACCGGTCTCACGATCGCGCTCTACGGTCAGACCAGCGGCGTCGTCTACGTCGACTGGTTCGTGCTGCGCATCAGCGAGGGGTCGCTCGCGCTGGCGCTCGCGACGATGCTGCGTGTGCTGGCGATCGCGCTGCCGTCGGTGGTGCTCTTCATCACCGTCGATCCGACCGACCTCGCCGACGGTCTCGGCCAGATCGTCCGTCTGCCCGCCCGATTCGTGCTCGGTGCCCTCGCGGGCCTCCGGATGGTGGGCCTCTTCCTCGACGATTGGCGTGCGCTCGAGCTGGCGCGTCGGGCCAGGGGCGTGGCCGATCGCGGCCGCATCCGTCGCTTCCTGGGGATGGCCTTCGCCCTGCTCGTGCTCTCCATCCGCCGCGGCGCCAAACTGGCGACGGCCATGGAGGCGCGGGGCTTCGGGGCGCCGGGCCGGCGCACCTGGGCGCGAGAGTCGCGCTTCGGGGCGGCCGAATGGTTGCTGCTCGCCGTGGGCGCGGCCATCTCCGGCATCGCGGTCGCTGCCGCCGTCGTCACCGGAGCGTGGAACTTCATCCTCGGCCCCTCGGGCTGAGTCAACGCAACTGCGCGAACCTCTCGACCTTCGTGGTCGGACCGACGACGAGCACGGTGTCTCCTTCGCCCAGCACGGTGTCGGCCTCGGCGTTTCGCCATTCCCCTCGTTCGGGTCGATACGCGGCCACCGTGATCCCGTGGGTGCTGCGCACGGCGGCCTCTCTCAAGGTGATGCCCTGCAGGTGCCGGGGTGCGACGGTCTTGACGATCGCGTAGCCGCGGTCGATCTCCAGGTAGTCGGCGGCGGCGCCGCGCACGAGGTGGGCGACGCGTCGGCCCATGTCCTTCTCCGGATAGATGACGCGATGCACGCCGAGCTGTTCGAGGACCGCCCCGTGCTGCTCGTCGACCGCTTTGGCCCAGATCACGGGTACCTGCAGCTGGAGCAGCAGGGACGCGGTGAGGATCGACGCGGTGATGTCGTTGCCGATCGCGAGGACGACACGATCGAACTCGCCGACCGCGAGCTGTCGGAGCACGTCGAGCCGCGTCGAGTCCGCTCTGACCACCTGTGTGAGCTCGCCGTTGAGGGACTGCACGATGTCCTCGTCGGCGTCGATGCCGAGGACCTCGGTGCCCGACGACATCAGTTCGAGCGCGAGGGAGGTCCCGAAGCGTCCGAGGCCGATCACCGCGACGGAATCGGCTTCGGCGATGCGCCGGGCGTCGGGGGTGAAGGAGAGGAACTTGGTCATGTGGTGTCCTTGTCGTCGAGCGATCGTGGGGGGAGACCGGTCAGCCGATCGCCGGGCGCTCCTTGGGCAGCTCGTACGCCGTCTGCCGTTGGCGCAGGGCCAGTGCGGAACCCAGCGTCAGCGGTCCGAGCCGGCCGAGGAACATCAGGAGAACGAGGATGAGCTGCGCGGCCGCCGGCAGATCGGCCGTGATGCCGGTGGACATGCCGACGGTACCGAACGCCGAGACGACTTCGAAGAGCACGCGATCGAGGTCGAGATCCGTCATCGCGAGTATCGCGATCACTGCGCTCATCACCGCGGCGAGGGCGACGATCACCACGGTGATGGCCTCCCTGTGCACAGACCGCGAGAGCCGCTTGCCGAACACGTTCACCGCGGTCCCGCCGCGGAACTCGGTCCACATGATGAACAACAGGACGGCGAAGGTCGTCACCTTGATGCCGCCGGCGGTGCCTGCCGGTCCGCCTCCGATGAACATCAGCACATCTGTGACGAGCCAGGTCTCATCGTGCATGAGCGAGGTGTCCACGGAGTTGAAACCGGCCGTGCGGGCCTGCACCGAATGGAAGAACCCCGCCAGCATGCGGGAGGCGGGATCGAGCGGTCCCAGCGTGCCGGGATTGTTCCACTCCACGACCACCGTGAACCCCGTGCCGAGGGTGAGCAGGACGAGGGTGGCGACGAGCACGATCCGCGTGTTCATCGACCAGTGCAGCGGGTTCCTGAACTCCTTCCGGAGCTGTCGAAGCACGGGGAAGCCGAGCCCGCCGAGGATGATCGCGATGCAGATCGGGATGCAGATCCACGGGTCGGACACGAACCCGATCAGGCTGTCGGTGTACAGCGCGAACCCCGCGTTGTTGAAGGACGACACGGCGTGGAAGACGGCGTGCCAGGCGGCTCGGCCCACGTCGTAGTCGTAGCCGGTCCAGAAGCGGACGAACAGGACCGTCGCGACCGCCGCCTCGATGATCAAGGTCGTGATCAGGATGCCGATCGCGGTGCGCTTCATGTCGCCCACACCCGTGGACTTCGTCTCGGTGCCGGCGAAGATCCGTGAACGCACGCTGAGCTTGCGAGCGAGCGCGAAGCCGATCAGGGCCGCGAAGAGCATGATGCCGAGCCCGCCGAGCTGGATCAGGAGCAGGATCACGACTTTGCCGAACGGGCTCCAGTAGGTCGCGGTGTCGACCACGATGAGTCCCGTCACGCACACCGCAGAGGTCGAGGTGAAGAGCGCATCGACGAAGTTCGTCCAGACGCCGCTGCGCGACGAGAACGGGAGCATCAGAAGCGCGGTGCCGACGAGGATCGCCGCCCCGAAGCCGAGGGCGATCGCCTGGGCGGGGGCGAAGCCCCGCCGACGCGGGAGGCGACGCGCCGGAGCGGGGAGGGTCAACACGAGAAGTGACGTTACTCCTCGAGACGATCATCCGGGTGCCGCCCGGCGGATCGAGACGGTGCACGACGGCCTCGACGGCCGCCTCGGAGAGGTCCGGGTCAGGTCTCGTTCCAGAGCCGCCGGTAGTACGCGAGTCGGTCGCGGTCGGGGTCGACGCCGTAGGCCTCGATGAGGGTGTCCTCCCATCCGGTGCCGAAGTTCCACATCGTGCTCATCGATGCCACGGCGATGTCGGCCCAGCGGTCGGCGACTCCGAGGGCGGCGAGATCGACGAAGGCGGTGGGGCGTCCGTCGGCGTCGAGAAGCGTGTTGGGCATGCAGGCGTCGCCGTGGCACACCACCGGCCGGTCGATCGGCGGTGCCTGGAGCAGGTCTTCGGCCACGATCGTGCCGCGCTCCGCGGCGTCGGCGATCCGCTGGTGCGTGCTCCATTCCCAGGGGCACTCGGCCACCGGCAGTGCATCGTGGAGCGCGCGAAGGCCGACGCCGACCGCTCGCACCGCGGTCTCCGGTTCGGCGGCCCAGCGAGGGTCGACGGCACTGCTCGCATCGATCGCGACCGTGACGAGCCACTCGTGCGCGTCATCCTGGCCCTGCTCGAGCACCTCGGGCACCGAGATCCAGGTACGCGCCCACCTCATGCGCTCGGCTTCGTCGCGCATGTTCGCCTCGTCGTCGAGCGGCCCCCACTTGATGTACCGGCCGTCGTCGGTGCGGAAGGTCAGCCCCCCGATCCCATTGAGCCAGACCGGTGTGAGCGCGGCGCCGCGGGCGAGCTCGCGAACCCGCACCGGGACGTCGACGGAGGTGGAGGGGATGCTCATCCGTCCATCCTGCCCGACCACGATGAGCGGGATCCTGCATCGATCCAGGCGGTGTCGTAGGCTCGCTCTCGATGCAGTTCCCCCGGTCGTGGTGAAACCAAGAACCACGTAGGCTGATACTGCGTTCCATCAATGCATGTCGCACGACGACGTTCGAAGGAGAACATCAGATGCAGATCAGCGGACAGGGTGCACTCATCACCGGTGGGGCCTCGGGGCTCGGACTCGCCACGGCGCGTCGGCTGGTCGCCGCGGGAGCGCACGTCACGATCATCGACCTCGCCTCGTCGAAGGGTGCCGAGATCGCGGACGAGCTCGGCGGGCTCTTCGTCGCGGCGGATGTGACGAACGCCGATGAGGTTCAGGCGGCCGTCGCGGCCGCGCAGGCGGCGGCTCCGCTGCGCGTCGTCGTGAACTGTGCAGGGATCGCTCCGCCCGCGAAGGTGCTCGACCGCGAGGGCAATCCCGCCGTGCTCGCCGACTTCGAGCGCGTGATCCGCATCAACCTCGTCGGCACGTTCAACGTCATCTCGCAGGCCTCTGCCGTGATCGCCAAGAACGAGCTGCACGACGAGGAACGCGGCGTCATCGTGAACACCGCGAGCGTCGCCGCGTTCGACGGCCAGATCGGCCAGCCCGCCTACTCCGCATCCAAGGGCGGCGTGCACGCCATGACCCTCCCCGTGGCGCGCGAGCTCGCCCGCTACGGCATCCGGGTCTGCACGATCGCTCCCGGCATCATGGAGACGCCGATGCTGATGGGTCTCCCGCTGGCCGCTCAGGACTCCCTGGGCCAGCAGGTCCCCTTCCCGTCGCGGCTCGGCCGCCCCGACGAATACGCCGTGCTCGTGCAGCAGATCGTCGAGAACGGCTATCTCAATGGCGAGACCATCCGCCTCGACGGCGCCATCCGCATGGCGCCGCGCTGACCCCGCGGCTGCCTTTCCCTTCGCGATCGAGAACCCAGGAGAACCCATGTCCCTTGCAGGCAAGACCATCCTGATGTCGGGCGGCAGCCGCGGCATCGGCCTCGCGATCGCGCTGCGGGCTGCCGCAGACGGTGCGAACATCGCGATGCTCGCGAAGACCGACACCCCGCATCCGAAGCTCGAGGGCACGATCCACACCGCCGCCGAGCAGATCCGTGCGGCGGGTGGCCAGGCCCTGCCGATCGTCGGCGACGTGCGCGACGACGACGACATCACCGAGGCGGTCATGAAGACGCAGGGTGAGTTCGGCGGCATCGACATCGTGATCAACAACGCCAGCGTGATCGACCTGTCGCGTTCGCTCGACCTGAACGCCAAGAAGTACGACCTGATGCAGGATGTCAACGTGCGCGGAACGTTCATGCTCTCGCGAGCGGCGGTGCCGATCCTGAAGGATGCCGAGAACCCGCACATCCTGTCGCTGTCGCCGCCCTTGAACCCCACCCCGAAGTGGCTCGGCGCGCACACCGGGTACACGCTCGCCAAGTTCGGCATGACCATGGTCACGCTCGGCCTCGCCGCCGAGTTCGCGCGCGACGGGATCGCCGCCAACACGCTCTGGCCGCGCACCACCATCGCGACCGCGGCGGTGCAGAACCTCCTCGGTGGGGACAAGGTCATGGCCGCCAGCCGCACGCCGGACATCTACGCCGATGCCGCTTACGCCGTGCTGCTCAAGCCCGCGGCGTCGTTCACGGGGCAGACGCTCATCGTCGAGGACGTGCTCGAAGCCGACGGCGTCACCGATTTCTCCGGCTACGCCGCGATCCCCGGCACCCCCGACGACGCGCTCTTCCCCGACATCTTCCTCGACTGAGACGCGGGAGGTCTCCTTAGAACAGCAGGTACACGGCGCCGACGATCGTGAGGACGATCACGATGCGGTCGAACACCCGCTGATTCATCTTCCGCGCGACCCACAGGCCCAGGAGCGCACCGGCCACGACGAGCGGGGCGAGGACGGCATCCATCAGCAGCACGGGTGTCTCGAACAGTCCCAGACCCGCGAGGAACGGCACCTTGATCGCGTTGATGATGGCGAAGAACCATGCCGACGTGCCGAGGAACACCTGCACCGGGGTGCGTGTGGCCAGGAAGTACATCGACATGACCGGCCCCCCGGCGTTCGCGACCATGGTGGTGAAGCCGCCGAGCGTGCCGTAGGTACCGGCGAGCACGATGCCACCGGACGGCGGAGCCGCGGCGTCCGCCCTGCTCTGCCGCCACCGGCGCCACAGCGTCACCGCGATCATCAGCAGCAGGATCACCCCGATCGCGCGGCGGACGATGCCGTCGCCGGCGAGCGCGAGGAAGGTGAATCCGACCAGGAGGCCGGCGATGACCGCGGGGGCCAGACGCAGCAGCGTCGGCCAATGCGCATGCCGACGGTAGGCGATGAGCGCGAACACGTCGCCGACCATGAGCAGTAGCAGCATCGCCGCCGTGGAGGTGCGTGCGGGCAGGACCGCCGCGAACAGCGCGATCGCGAGGATGCTGCCGCCGGGCAGCGCCGTCTTCGAGATGCCGATCGTCACCGCGGCCAGGGCGAGCGCCGACCAGGCCCACGGATCGAGCGCGATCACCTCTCGAACTCGGCGACGATCGCGTCGTCACCGCGCGCTGCGGCGAGCAGATCGCGGGTGGCGTCGATCACAGCGGCCTCCTGGGTCGGCGGGTGCGGGGCGATCAGTCTCGCGTGGCGGCGAGAGCCGCCGCGAACCGTGCAGCGCGCTGCTCGATGTCGGCCCAGTCGGCGGCCTTGATCGACGCGCCGTTCGCGAGGTCGCCCCCGGCGCCGACCGCTACCGCGCCGGCGGCGAACCACGCGGCGAGGTTGTCGGGGCTCACGCCGCCGGTGGGCATCAGTGGAGCGTCGGGGAACGGTCCGCGCAGGGCGCCGAGGTACGAGGGGCCGCCGAGGGATGCCGGGAAGATCTTCACCACGTCGACGCCGAGCTCGAGCGCGGCCATGACCTCGGTCGGTGTCATGGCTCCGGTCATCACGACGCGACCCGTGTCGAGCATGCTGCGGGTGAGGTGGGGCAGCGTGCCGGGGCTCACCAGGAACTCGGCGCCCGCCTCTGCGGCCTGCTCCGCCTGCGCTGCGGTGGTCACGGTGCCGGCGCCGATGTGGGCGGCGTCGCCGTGGCGTGCGATGAGCTCGCGGATGACGGCGGGTGCATCGGGCGTGGAGAAGGTCACCTCGATGCCTGTGACACCGCCGCGGATGATCGCCTCGGAGGCCTCGAGCGCCAGTTCAGGGGAGGGGGCGCGGAGAACGGCGAGGATGCCGGTGGTGCGGGCGCGGTCGAGACGGTCGGGCATGGGGCTCCTTCATCGGGCGGGCTCGTCCATTCTCCCGGGCGCAGCCTGTAACGACAAGTTGGTCAGGAGGCGTGGGTGCGCGGCCAGGCCTCGATCAGTTCCTTCGACTCCTTGAGGCCGAGCCCGGTGTGCTGGCGCAGCGCCTTGATCGCGGCGATGGCGGAGTCGCCGGCGACCATCCTGTCGATCTCGGTGGCGACCGACGGCGGCAGCGAGGCGCGCACAGACGACGGGGTCATGGCGGTCGGGGTGATCGATGAGCGTGTGGCCGTGGCGTTCGACACGGCTGCGAGGTGCGGCGCCGTGGTGCTGACCGACCAGTGCTCGATGCGGTCCTTCGCCTCCTTGAGGCCGACGCCCGAGTGGTCGCGGTAGAGCTTGATCGCGTGGATCTTCTGCCCGGCCGAGACGAGCCGGTCGATCTCGGCGATCACGGTCGGCGTCAGACCCGAGACCGACGCCGACGCGGACGAGGCCGGAGCCGTGCGCGCGGTCGTGGGCGACGGGGTGAACACCTGTGGCTCCGGCAGCTTCGGGCGCATGCCGCGCAGTGCGACCGCGAGGATCGCGACGACCACGATCAGGCCGACGACGATCGCGATGATCCACAGCACGGCATCCATGGGCTCAGTCTAGAGAGGTCGCCTCCCGCGCCCCAGGGCGTTCCCATCCGCCACCGCGTACCCTGGAGGGTATGACCGAGACTCCCCGCACGCGCGAGACGCGCTCCGCAGCATCCGCGTCCGCCCCGCAGGGTCGGCCCGCCCAGGGCAAGGTCCGCGAGACGCGCACGGCGCAGGTGCGCCCCGCGACCGAGGGGTGGACCCAGCAGAAGGATGCCGAGGGGCGTCCGCTGCTGCAGTTCGCGAGCCCCAAGCGCGGCAAGCCGCCGGTGCACCTGGCCGACCTCACCCCGGCCGAGCGCACCGAGAAGGTCAAGGAGCTCGGGCTTCCGGGCTTCCGCGCGAAGCAGCTGTCGACGCACTACTTCCGTCACTACACGTCCGACCCCGAGCAGATGACCGACCTCCCGGCCGACACCCGGGAGCAGCTCGTCGCCGGCATGCTCCCGCCTCTGCTCACCGAGGTGCGACGCCTGGAGACCGACCGCGGTGACACGATCAAGTTCCTGTGGCGCCTGCACGACGGCGCGCTGGTCGAGTCGGTGCTCATGCGCTACCCCGGCCGCATCACGCTGTGCGTGTCGAGCCAGGCCGGCTGCGGCATGAACTGCCCGTTCTGCGCGACCGGACAGGCGGGGCTCACCCGCAATATGTCGACGGCCGAGATCATCGAGCAGATCGTCCGCGCCAACCGTCTGATCGCCGAAGGCGGGCTCGGTGGCAAGAAGGCCGATGACCACAGCATGGAGCGTGTCTCGAACATCGTCTTCATGGGCATGGGGGAGCCGCTCGCCAACTACAAGCGCGTGATGGATGCGGTGCGCTCGATGGTCGCCCCGCAGCCCGACGGCCTCGGTATGAGCGCGCGCGGCATCACGGTGTCGACCGTGGGCCTCGTGCCCGCGATCAAGAAGCTCGCCGACGAGAATATCCCGGTCACGTTCGCGCTGTCTCTGCACGCGCCCGATGACCACCTGCGCGATGAGCTCATCCCCGTGAACTCGCGGTGGAAGGTCGACGAGGCCCTCGATGCCGCCTACGAGTACTACGCCAAGACCGGTCGCCGCGTCTCGATCGAGTACGCACTCATCAAGGACATGAACGACCATGCCTGGCGCGCCGACCTGCTGGCCGAGAAGCTCAATCAGCGTGGCCGCGGCTGGGTGCACGTGAACCCGATCCCGCTGAACCCGACGCCCGGCTCGATCTGGACCTCGTCGGAGATCCCGGTGCAGAACGAGTTCGTGCGCAGGCTCAACGACGCCGGTATCCCCACGACCCTCCGCGACACCCGCGGCAAGGAGATCGACGGCGCCTGCGGTCAGCTCGTCGCCACGACCGAGGACGAGGCCGCTTCCGCCGCGATCGGCTGAGGCGCACCCGCTCGGCGTCCGTCCGCGGCGCCCAGCCGTTCGGCGCGGTCGAGCCACCGCGTGATGGTGGCATCGCTCGCGTCCTTCACACCGAGCATGTGGTGCGTGCGCACCGAGCGGATCCCGCAGAAGCGCATCGTCCCCCGGGCGACGTGGGTCTGCGCGGGCAATCCGGTGAACGGCACGAAGTACCAGGGTGTGTCCGCGAGCAGGAGCAGGCGGCCGTGGCGTGCCGGCAGCAGGCCCTCGACGAGACCGAGCTTCGTGTACCGGTACTCCTGCTGCGGCAGCAGGGCGCGGTCGAAGAAGCCCTTCAGCAGGGCGGGGACCGACCCCCACCACAGCGGCGTCGCGATGACGACCGTGTCGGCGCTCTGCAGTGCGCGCTTCGCCTCGACGAGGTCGGGCTCGAGCGTCATGCGCTCGCGGTAGCCGAAGCGCAGGTTCGGGTCGAAGTCGAGGTCGCGGAGGGCGAGCACGCGCGCGTCGCCGTGGGCTGCGGCGTAGCGCTGCGCGAGCGCAGCGGTCAGGGAGCGGGCATCGGGATGGCCGTCGATCACGAGAGCGGGCATGTCGGATTCCTATCTGGACAGTGTCAAGCTGGTGGACACTGTCAAGATAGGAGAGGATGTTGCTCATGTCAAGTTCGAAGGACGGCTACCACCACGGCGATCTCGCCCGTGCGCTGGAAGACGCCGCGATGCAGCTGCTGGAGCGCATGCCCGCGGCGGAGATCAGCCTGCGCGAGGTCGCTCGGGCCGCGAACGTCAGCCACAACGCCCCCTATCACCACTTCTCGGACCGGCTCGGACTGCTGAAGGCGATCGCCGAGCGCAGCATGGCCGACCTCCTCGACCGGGTCCGCGCCGCCGCCGAGAACGCCCGCACCCCGCGGGCCGCGCTCACCGAGGGGGGATCCGCGTACATCCGTTTCGCGGTCGAGCATCCGCACGCGTTCGATGCGGTCTACGACCCGACCGTCTGCGTGCCCGGGGCTCCCACCCCGACGATGGCGCCTCTGATCGACGGGCTCGAGGCCGTGCTCGCCGAGAGTGCAGCCGCCGCGGGCCTGGACCGACCGACCGATGTCGTCGCGCTGTGGGGTCTGATCCACGGGCTCGGCACGCTGGCCGCCGCCGGGCACTTCACGCTCGACGACGGGCTCTCCGCCTATGCCGCCGCCCTCGATCGGCTTCTGCCGGCAACCTGATCCGCCCGGTTCCGCCGCCCAAGCTGTGAGTCGCTCAAAGCACTCTTCCACGCGATGCACAGGCGACCTTTCGTAGATTGTTCGGATGCCCTATTCCGCCCATCGACCGGGTCGCTACGACTCGCAGGGTCGGATCATCCTCGACAGCGAACCCGACGCCGTCACGGATGACCTCGACTTCCTGCGCGAGTTCGAGCCCACCGGCACGGACGACGCCACCCGTGAGGCGTCCGCATCCGCGCCGTCGGAGGCGACCCCGATCGCCGACGCCCTCGTCTCAGAAGAGCCCGCCCTGGTGAAGCCCCCGCGCGAGCCGCGCGCGCGCCGGCCCCGCAAGACGCGCGCACCGCGCACTCCCGGTTCGCGCGCGCGGACCCTCGCGATCCTCGGAGGAGCGGAAGGCGAGATCCTCGACCGCGTCCCCGGCGAGACGCCGCGCTTCGTGCAGATGTTCTTCGTGCTCGCCGGCACCGCGCTCGTCTCGGCGATCTCGATGCTCTTCGCCCTCACCACCGGTGTGCAGGCGGCCATCTGGCTGGCCGTGCCGCTGGCGCTCGTGTGGGCGCTCATCATCTTCAACCTCGACCGCTTCCTCACCTCGACCATGAGCTCGACGAGGAACGTCTGGCGCCTCATCGGCCTCGCGATCCCGCGTGTGATCATGGCCGCGATCATCGGCTTCGTCGTCGCCGAGCCGCTCGTGCTGCAGATCTTCCACAACGACATCGCCCGCGAGGTCGCCTCCACCAACATCACGCAGTCGCAATCCGACCAGGAGGCTCTCGAATCGGGCCCGGAGAAGATCGCGCTCGACGCGGCATCCGCCAAGGTCGCCGAGCTCGAGAACCAGGCGGCGACCGGCATCGTCGCGGGGACGGACGCGTCGTCGGCCACGGAGTCTGCTGCCCAGGCGACGGTCGATGACGTGACCGCGAAGATGACTGCTCAGCAGGCCGTGATCGACCAGGCTCGTGTGCTGTACCAGTGCGAACTGACGGGTGAGGGTGCCGGCACCGTTCCCGGCTGCACCGGCGTCAACGGCCAGGGCGCCAGCTCGGATGCCGCCAAGGCGCAGCTCGCCGAGGCCCAGCAGACCTACGACGCGCTCGCCGCGCAGCTGCGCACCGCGAACGAGGAGCTCGCCGCTGCGGGAACCGCCGCGAAGGAGAACACCTCGTCGTCGGAGGCGCAGAACCGCGAGCAGGCGAAGTCGCAGCTGCCGACCGCCCGCGACTCCTACGACCAGGCACTCGCCGCGTACAACGCGCGGGCCGACGCCGTGGCGCAGGGCAACGCCGGGGCCGTCGGGCTGCTCAGCCAGATCAGCGGACTCAACCGGCTGAGCGAGAAGGAGCCCTCTATCCTGTGGGCGCACATCCTGATCGCCGCGCTGTTCTTCATGATCGAGCTGCTGCCGGTGCTCGTGAAGGTGCTCACGAGCTACGGTGACCCGAGCCTCTACGAGAAGGCCGCGGCGATCCGCAAGCAGGTCGCACTCGATCGGGTGACGGCCGAGGGGTTCCGTGACCGCGCCAAGATCGTGACGGACCAGTCCCAGGAGGTACAGGCCGAGGCCGGCTCCGGTGAGCCGCAGACGCGTGCGGAACGCCGAGAGGCGGCCGAGGCGCAGGAGCGGGAACGGGCGGAGAAGCGCGCGCAGGCGCAGACGCTCGAGGAGCAGGAGCAGCTGGTTCGTCCGACGATCGGCTGAGCCGGGCACCGCGGTGCGGCGAGGCTCCGCGAGGCTCCGGTCAGGCGAGTTGAGCAATGCGCTCCGGCATCCGTGGCGCCTGCTGCGGGGAGAGCTCGCTGATCCGGATGCTTCCCCGCGCCGGGTCGTCGCGGACAGCGGCGGCGATCGAGCGGATCAATGCAACGGTGGACGGGGTGCGTGCCCAGCGCGCTCCGGTCAGCAGTGCCTCGATGCGGGCGAGCGGATGCTGAAGCGTCACATCGTGCTGGCGGACATCATCGCTGAGCCACTCCAGGAGCTGTGCGATGGTCCAATCGGGGTTGATTGGTCCAGGCTCTGAAGGACTGCTGGCGAAATGCGCGTTCATTGGTCCAGAATCGGTTCTCATGAGCGTGAAAGACAGGGCCAATGGCGGGCCAATGGATCAGGTATCGGCCATTGCTGCGGGACGAGCGGCATCTCTCGTGCACGCAGGTGACGTGTCGTCGGAGGCGCTCTCGGCACGGCTCGGCCGCTGGACACAGGGAGACGGCACTCTCGCCGCCCGGCTCTCGCGGGGCGTCGAGGGGCTGATCGCGAGTGGTGAGCTGCGCCCGGGGGACCGGCTGCCCGCGGAGCGTGCACTGGCAGCGGCAGGGTCCGTGTCGCGCGGCACGGTCGTCGCCGCGTACGCCGACCTCGCCGAGCGCGGTCTCGTCGACCGGCGGCAGGGGAGCGGCACCCGCATCGCCGGGACAGCCGCAACCGCCGTGCCCGCCCAGCGACCGGGGCGAGGAGAAGCCCTGTTCTCCGCACTGCCGAACGCGATCGATCTCCTGCGCACCGTGCCGCAGATCTCCGACCTCGGGGTGCAGCTCATCCGCGATCACAAGCCGCGGCTCGACCTCGCTCTGCTGCCCGAGACCGACCCTGCGGGCCTGCCTGCCCTGCGCGCCCTCATCGCCGACATGTACAGCGCGGAGGGGACCCCGACCACACCGGAGCAGATCCTCGTCACCCACGGCGCGCAGCAGGCCATCAGCCTCGTGGTGAATGCGCTCGTGGGGCC
This sequence comes from Microbacterium sp. DWRC1-3, assembly GCF_049896645.1. Taxonomy (NCBI): domain Bacteria; kingdom Bacillati; phylum Actinomycetota; class Actinomycetes; order Micrococcales; family Microbacteriaceae; genus Microbacterium; species Microbacterium sp. DWRC1-3. The sequence goes on along the minus strand of NZ_JAFCUS010000001.1, from coordinate 1,930,968 downwards.
CGGCGACATCGTGCTCGCCGAGGAGATCACCTGGCCGGGAGTCACCGACTCGGTCGGACTGCGCGGTGGCACGGTGCACGGCGTCCCGATGGGGGACGACGGTCTCGACGTCGACGCGCTGGAGCAGGCGCTCGCCCGACTGCGCCCCGTGCTCGTCGCGCTGAACCCGCATCACCAGAATCCCACCGGGTCGCGCCTGCCTGCCCCCGCGAGGCACCGGGTGGCCGAGCTCGCCGCGCAGTACGGCGTTCCCGTCATCGAAGACCGCGTGCTCGCGGGCATCTCCTTCGACGGGGTCGTGCCGCCCACGCTCGCGGCCGAGCGCGCGGATGCCCCCGTCATCGTGGTCGAGTCGGTGTCGAAGTGGGTGTGGGCGGGGCTGCGGATCGGCTGGTTGCGCGCCGACCCCGTGCTCGTGCGACGGCTGCGCGGTGCGCGCCAGCTCGCCGACCAGTCCACCAGCGTGCCGGGCCAGCTGCTCGCGCTCGACCTGATCGCCCGCGCCGACGACCTGCGCCGGGCGAACAGCCGCATCCACCAGGAACGGCTGAGACTGCTCCAGGCGCTCATGGCCGAGCACTTGCCCGACTGGACGGTCGAACCGCCCCGTGGCGGGCTCTCGCTGTGGGTGCGGTTGCCCGCGGGGTCGGCGGCGGCGCTCGCCAGGACAGCCGCAACGCACGGCGTCTCGGTCGCGGGGAGCGCGGCGTTCGCGGTATCCGCGTCGCCGGACGACCACATCCGCATCCCGTTCACCGCACCCGACGACGTGCTGGCAGAGGGGGTCCGCCGACTCGGAGCGGCCTGGCGCGAGTATCGGGAGACTCTCGGGATGTCCTCTTAGGCTGACCCGCATGACTCGGATGCAGCGTCGGACCATGCGGATGCAGACGCTGTGGATCTCGATCGTCGGCGTGCTCGCCGTCACGATCTATGCCGCGCTCGCCGCGGTGCAGATCCTGGTGTGGACGCCTCTCGCGTCCGCTCCCGGGCTCACCCTCGACCAGATCCGCGCTGAGCTGAGCGGAGCGGGTGAGTCGCTCAACGCGCCGACGACCATCATGATTCTCGGGGTGGGAGTCGTGCTCGCCCTCGCCCTCGCTGTGATCGTGATGACGTCGAGGGCCGTTCCGATGATCGCGGCTGCCGGTTTCCTGAGTCTGCTCATGCTCGGAGCGCCGGGCTTCTTCATCGCCTCGTTCGGTCCTGGCATGGCGCTGGCCGATACCTTCATGATCTCGGCGGGCATCTACCTCCCCGGAGTGCGAGCGTTCTATATCACCAGCGCCTCCGCGGCAGCCCTGCTGGTGCTCGGCGGGGTGGTCGCCGTGCTCCGGGCACGCTCCGCTCCTGCGACCGCCTGACCTCTTCCCTCGCATCCGGCCCGGCCATAGTGGGCAGCCAGTAGCGTTGATCCATGGTCAACTATCGCTATCTCGGCAACAGCGGTCTCAAGGTCTCGGAGATCACCTACGGCAACTGGGTCACCCACGCCTCACAGGTCGGCGACGACGCCGCCGTGAAGACCGTGCATGCCGCGCTCGACGCCGGTATCACCACCTTCGACACCGCCGACACCTATGCCAACACGGCCGCGGAGGTCGTGCTCGGCAAGGCGCTGGAGGGTCAGCGCCGCGAGGGGCTGGAGATCTTCACGAAGGTCTACTTCCCGACCGGCCCCAAGGGACCGAACGACACCGGCCTGAGCCGCAAGCACATCTTCGAGTCGATCAACGGCTCGCTCACGCGCCTCGGCACCGACTACGTCGACCTGTACCAGGCGCACCGCTTCGACTACGAGACCCCGCTCGAGGAGACGTTCCAGGCCTTCGCCGACGTCGTCCGCCAGGGCAAGGCGCTCTACATCGGCGTCTCGGAGTGGACCGCGGAGCAGCTGCGCGAAGGGCATGCTCTCGCCAAGCAGCTCGGCATCCAGCTCATCTCGAACCAGCCCCAGTACTCGATGCTGTGGCGTGTCATCGAGGGCAAGGTCGTGCCGGCATCCGAAGAGCTCGGTATCTCGCAGATCGTCTGGTCGCCGATGGCGCAGGGCGTGCTCAGCGGCAAGTACCTCCCTGGTCAGCCGGTGCCGGAGGGCTCGCGTGCGACCGACCCCCACAGCGGCGCCGACTTCATCAAGAGCTTCCTGCAGGACGACATCCTCACCGCCGTCCAGCGCCTCAAGCCGATCGCCGAGCAGGCGGGCCTGTCGATGCCGCAGCTCGCGATCGCGTGGGTGCTGCAGAACCCGAACGTGGCAGCGGCCCTCGTCGGAGCCTCGCGTCCGGAGCAGCTCGCCGAGACCGTCAAGGCCTCTGGTGTGAAGCTCGACGCCGACACCATGACCGCGATCGACGAGGCACTGGGCGACACGGTCAACCGCGACGCGGAGGCGACGTACTCGACCTCCCCGAAGACGCGCCTGGTCTGAGTGCCCTGATCTGACGCCGAGACCCATCGGTAGCGTCGAGACCCACCCCCGCTGACGTATGCGCGGGTGGGTCTCGACGTTGGGCGTGGGTCTCGGCGCTCGCCTTACTCCTTGACGGCGCCGGCGGTCAGGCCCTGCACGATCCAGCGGCTCGCGAGAGCGAACATCGCCATGGTCGGCAGGATCGTCAACACCGCGGCGGCACTCATCGAGCCCCAGTCGATGTTGAAGGTGGAGATGAAGCCGTTCAGCGCCGAGGGCACGGTGCGGTTCGCGTCGGTGTTCATCAGCACGACCGACAGGAACAGCTCGTTCCAGCAGTTGACGAAGTTGAAGATGAACGCCGCGATGATGCCGGGGGTCATCACCGGGACGAGCACGCGGAACAGAGCGCCCAGGCGTGAGCATCCGTCGATCATCGCCGCCTCTTCGAGCGCATCCGGCACGTTCTCGAAGAAGCCCCGCAGCATGACGGTCGAGAACGGGATGCAGATCGCGATGTACACGAGGATGAGCCCCGGCTTGGTGTCGACCAGGCCGAGGTCGGTCATCATCGAGTAGAGGGGCCCGAGCGCGATGAACGCCGGGATCATCTGGGTCAGCAGGAACGCGATCAGGATCGCCCCCTTGCCGCGGAACTCGAACCGGGCCAGCACGTAGGCGCTCAACAGGGCGATGAGGGTGGCCACGGCGCCGCCGACGACCGCGACCAGGGCGGAGTTGCCGAGGAAGACCCCGAACGAGCTCTTCTGGAACAGGCTGATGTAGTTCTCGAGCGACGGCTCGCTCGGCCAGTACTCGATCGGGAAGCGGTTGATCGTGCCCGGCGACTTGATCGACGTCAGCGCGATCCAGTACAGCGGGAACAGCGTGATCACGAGCCAGAGCCCCAGGCCCACGACACGGACGATGCCGCTGATCGTGACGCGCGGCTTCGGGCGCGGTGCGGATGCCGGGTCGGGCACGGTGATGCGGCGGGTCTCGGTGATCGAGGAGCCCGTCCGCGAGGCGTCTGTCATGGTCATCGCTGCACTCTCCGCATCGCCATCAGGTAGAACGCGCAGAACACGAACAGGACCGCCATCACGATGAGGCCGATCGCGCTCGCGAAGCCGTAGTTGCCCTGTTGGGTGTAGTTGATCATCCAGGTCGTGATGATGTGCGTCTGGTTGGCGGGTCCGCCGTTGGTCATCGCGTAGATGATGTCCGGGAAGTTGAAGATCCAGATCACGCGCAGCAGGATCGTCAGCAGCAGCGTCATCGAGATGTACGGGATGATGATCGAGAACAGCTGACGGAACTTGCCGGCGCCGTCCAGGCTCGCAGCCTCCAGCATCTCGTCGGGGACCGACTGCAGGGCCGCGAGGATCATGATCGCGAAGAACGTCACCCCGTACCAGACGTTCGCGACGATCACCGCGAACATCGCGAGCTTCGGGTCGGCCAGCCAGGGCAGCGGTGCATCGATCAGCCCGGCCTTCATGAGCAGGTCGTTGACCACGCCGAACTCGGCGTTGAACATCCAGCGGAACAGCATGCCGATGAGGAAGCCCGACACCGCCCACGGGAAGAACACGAGGGCCTGGTAGAGCCCGCGGAAGCGGAACCTCTTGCGCAGGGCGAGCGCGATCAGGAACCCGATCACGAGCTGCGGCACGAGCGAGCCGACGACCCACAGCACGGAGTTTCCCGCGACGGTCGGGAACGCAGGATCGCGGAACACCGCGAGGAAGTTGTCGAAGCCCACGAACGGCGTCGACGTGAGATCCCACAGGTTCCAGTCGTGGAAGGCCATGCGCGCGCCCTGCAGCATCGGCCAGTAGGTGAACCAGCAGACGAAGACGATCGCCGGCGCGAGGAAGGCCAGCAGCGTCCATGCCTGGCGGCCGCGGAACGGGCGTCGGCGCGATGCCGGGGAGGCCCCGACGGCTGGCTGCTGCGAAGCAGTGCCGACGGAGCCTCCCTTCTGAGCGGTGCGGGCCACAGGTCAGCCCTTTTCCGCGGCGTACTTCTCGGTCCAGAACGCATCCCACGACGCCAGCAGGTCGCTGGTCGACATGTTGCCCAGCAGCACGTTCTGCACGTCCTGGTCGGACTTCTGGATCCACTCGGTCCACCAGCTGACCCCGCGCGGCTGGCGCACGTTGACGTAGGTCTCCGGGTCTTCCGTCATGGTGACGTAGCTGGTCCACGGGCCCGACGAGTAGAAGTCGTCGTCGGCTGCGGCCGTGATGATCGGCACCAGGCTGTTGGCCTGGGCGAACTCGGTGGCGGGCTCGGCCGAAGAGAGGAACTCGACCAGCTTGACGGCCGCCTCCTTGTTCTCGCTGTTCTCGGCCACACCCCAACCGGCGACGGCGAGCGGCTGGGCGGCCTTGCCCGACGGGCCGACGAGCAGCGGAGCGGTGTCCCACTGGTCCTCGGTCAGCGAGGAGTCCTGCACGGTCGCGATGACCTCGGGGTCCTGCAGCAGGAAGGCGGTGGTGCCGTTCGTGAAGCCGGCGACCATCTCGGGGTAGCCCCACGAGACGGCGGAGGGCGGGGAGGCCTTCTTGAAGAGGTCGAAGTAGTCGTCGACGGCATCCTGCGCCTCGGGGGCGGCGAAGATCGTCGAGCCGTCCTCCATCAGGAACGCATCGTCGACGTCGAGTCCGTCGATCGTGTACGCCTCGATGGCCGCGACCACGTTGCTGTTGGCGTTCTGGCCGCCGCGGAAGGCGTAGCCGTAGATGTTGTTCGACGGGTCCTGGATCGCACTGGCCTGCTCGAGCAGGTCCTTCCAGCTGTGCGGCGGGCCGTCGAAGCCGGCGTCCTTCACGAGGTCGGTGCGGTAGAACAGCGACAGCCCGTAGAAGCCGTAGGGAACGAAGTAGCTCTTGCCGTCGGCGGCGACCGAGGCGGACTGGGCGTTGTCGGTCAGGGCGTCCCAGCCGTCCCACTTCTCGAGGTCGGGGCCCAGGTCGTACAGCCAGCTGTTGTTCGCGAACGGTCCGACGGTGATGTCGCGCACCTCCAGCACGTCGACGCCCTTGCCGGACTGCAGCATCTGCTGGATCTTCGCGTCGGCCTGCTCGGTGGGAGGGGAGACCAGGTTGACCGTGATCTTCGGGTTCGCCTTCTCGAAGTCGTCGAGCAGCCCGCGCAGGAGCTCGGTGCGGGCGGGGTTGGTCAGGCTCTCGACCATCTGCAGGGTGACGGCGCCGTCGGCGGACGGGCCGGAACTTGCGGAACAGCCGGTGAGAGCGAGGACGGCGACGGTGCCGAATCCCGCTGCGGTCGTCAAGATCTTGTTCTTCACGATGTGCCTCTCGGTGGGGTGGGGGTGGATGTTGCGGTCGGGCGGGGGATGGACGCGGTCAGGGAAGGACGAGGGAGTCGGCGCGGCGGATGCCGGCACGACTGAGGATCTGCGGGACGCAGCGCTCGACGAAGGCCTCGTAGTCGGCGGCCTCGTTGTAGAGGTGGGCGGAGAGTCGGAAGTAGCCGACGCCGCGGAAGCTGGTGAAGGCCGTCTCGACGCCCACCTCGTCGAGCAGGTCCATGCGCAGGGCATCGGCCTCTTCGCGGGTCGCGCCGAGCCCGAGCGGAAGGCGCACGAGTCGCATCGACGGCACGGGCGAGGGGAGCGGGGTGAGCGGGTCTTCGTCGCCGTAGGGGCGCAGGGCTTCGGCGATCACCGCGGCACCGGCATCCGCGATCTCCGCCATCGCCGTGCGCGCGGCCGCCCAGCCGAACTCGCTCTCGATGAAGTCGATCGCGGTCGGGGTCGCCAGGTAGGTCGTGGCGTCGATCGTGCCCTGGGTGTCGAAGCGGGTGGGATACGGCTCGCGCGCGGACCAGGAGTCGATGAGCGGCCAGAGCTCGTCGCGGTCGGGAGCGGTCGTGACGAGCAGGGCAGAGCCACGCGGGGCGCAGGGCCACTTGTGCAGGTTGCCGAACCACCAGTCGCCCCCCGCGACCGCTGCCGCGTCGGGGACGAGGCCGGGGGCATGGGCGCCGTCGACGAGTGTTCGCACGCCGCGCTGGGCCGCGGCGTCGGCGATGCGCCGCGTGGGCAGCAGCCGCGCGGTGGGGGAGGTGATCTGGTCGACGACGATCAGGCGGGTGCGGGGCGTGAGCGCATCGGTGAAGAGCTGCACGATCTCGTCGTCGGAGGCGAGCAGGGGCAGGGCGACGGTGCGGACCGTCGCACCGAACCGGCGGGCGAGGCGCTCGGCTCCCATCGTGATGGCCCCGTACCCCTGGTCGGTCACGAGGATCTCGTCACCGGTCTCGAGCTGCAGCGCGTTGTAGACCACGGTCGCCGCCGCGGAGGCGTTCGGCACGAAGGCGCTGTCCTCCGCACGCGCGCCCACGAACGGGGCGGTGCGCTCGCGAGCCTCCTGCACGCGTTCGGCGATGCGCGGGAACCACTCGACGGGGCTGAGATCGGCGCGGCGGCGCAGGGCGTCCTGATGCTCGACGACGACGGACGGGACCGCGCCGAAGGATCCGTGGTTGAGGTGGATCACTTCCCGGTCGAGGGGCCAGGCGTCGCGCGCTCGCATGCCGGAGTTCAGCGTGAGCGGTGCGGGGAACAGCGGTGCGGGCATCAGTCCTCATCGATGAGTCGGGCGAGTTGTTGCACAACTTTGCCACATGCCGTGGAAAACTGCCACGAAAAGGAGAAGATGAAACATAGTTGTCATACGAGTTCCCTGCGAAGGGGAGTTCCGACAGACTTCACGAGGGGCGGGGGAGTGTCAGAGAGGATGACGATGAGCGCACTCGACACGGCGCTGCACGGGCTGCGGGCACTGATCGCCGACGGCGCGCTGCGGCCCGGCGACCGGCTGCCGAGCGAGGGCGAGCTCTGCGAACGGCTCGGCGTCTCCCGGGGATCCCTGCGCGAAGCGATCCGGATGCTGGCCGCTCTCGGTGTGCTCGACACCCGTCACGGCTCCGGCAGCTACGTCAGCGAGCTGCGTGCCGCCGATCTGATCGGCAGCCTGTCACTCACCGTCGGACTGCTGCCGATGGCCGGAGTGCTGGAGCTGACCGAGCTGCGCCGCGTGCTCGAACCGCATGCCGCCGCGCTCGCCGCAGCCCGCATCGACGAGGACACGGTGGCGTCGCTGGACCGTGTGCTCGACGAGATCGAGGCGACCACCGACTTCGAGGCGCAGTCGCGGCTCGACCACGAGTTCCACATGGCGATCTCCGGCGTTGCGGGGAACGAGGCGCTGACCAGTCTGATCGACGTGCTGCGTTCGCGTTCGAGGGCCTATCGGATCTCCGACCCCGAGGACGCCGCCGAGCTGAAGGTGCACTCGGATGCCGGCCACCGTGCGATCCTGCGCGGACTCGCCGCCGCCGACCCCGTCGCCGCGAGTGCTGCGGCCTCGGCGCACGTGGCGTACACGGAGTACTGGGTGCGGAGGTACTCCGGCCTCGAGGACTGACGCGCGTTCTGGCGGAATGCTCAGCCGAGGGTGATGTCGACCTGGATCTCGGCGGCGATGCGTTCGAGGTCGGTACGTAGGGCGTCGAGGTCGACGGAGGCCGGGACCTTCGCGGTGACCGATGCCTCGAACAGGCGCCCGCCGGCCATCGCGGCATCCCTGGTCTCGGTGGCGAGCTCCTCGATGCTCAGGGCATGCGCGCTCAGCACGCCGGAGACTTCGCGCACGATGCCGGGGCGGTCGTTGCCGAGCACCTGGATCTCGAGCAGCTGATCGTCGTCTGCGGCGGCATCCGGGGTGCCGGTGAGCACGGCGAGCGTGAGGAGCCCCTGGCCCTGGAGGCCGCGCAGAGCGCTCTCGAGCTCCGCCGCCTGCTCGGTCGGCACGGAGACCTCGATGACGCCCGCGAACGTGCCGGCGAGCTCGGCCAGCGAGCTGTTCTCCCAGTTGCCGCCGTGCGCATCCACGACATCGGCGACGGCGGCCACGAGGCCAGGACGGTCTGCACCCGCGACGGTGAGGATCAGAGTAGTCATGCGGCCAGCGTAGCCCGCAGCCCTCACTCCACCCAGACGCCGGACTCCAGGAACCCGTCGAGTCGTGCCCGGTGCGGGGCGAGGTCCCAGCCTTGGGCCGCGACCCACTCGTCGGAGTAGTAGGTGCCGGCGTAGCGGACGCCGCTGTCGCAGATCAGGGTCACGACGCTGCCGGTCTCTCCCGCGGCCCGCATGCGGGCGATGAGCTGGAACGCGCCGTAGAGGTTCGTGCCCGTCGAGCCCCCGGCCCAGTGCAGGGTGCGTTCGCGCAGCAGGCGGATCGCGGCGATCGAGCCGGCATCCGGAACCTGGATCATCTCGTCGATCACGGTGGGCACGAACGAGGCCTCGACCCGGGGGCGGCCGATTCCCTCGATGCGGCTCGGACGCCCGGCCGGCGGGTCCACGGTGCCGGCCCATCCGTCGTAGAAGGCCGAGCCCTCGGGATCGACGACCGCGACCTTGGTGTCATGTCGGCGGTACTTCACGTAGCGGCCGAACGTCGCGCTCGTCCCACCGGTGCCGGCGCCCGTGACGATCCAGGAGGGGATCGGATGCCGCTCCTGGGAGAGCTGGCTGAACACGCTCTCGGCGATGTTGTTGTTGCCGCGCCAGTCGGTCGCGCGCTCGGCGAACGTGAACTGGTCGAGGTAGTGGCCGGTGCAGTCGGAGGCGAGGCGCTGCGCCTCGGGCGACATGTCCTCTGCCCGGTCGACGAAGTGGCAGGTGCCGCCGTAGAACTCGATGAGGTCGATCTTCTCCTGCACGGTCGAACGGGGAACGACCGTGATGAACGGCAGCCCCAGCATGCGGGCGAAGTACGCCTCGGAGACGGCGGTCGATCCGCTCGACGACTCCACCAGTGTGGTGTCTTCGCGGATGCGTCCGTTGACCAGGCCGTAGAGGATCAGCGAGCGCGCGAGGCGATGCTTGAGGGAGCCCGTGGGGTGCACGGACTCGTCCTTCAGGTAGAGGTCGATGCCCCACTCGGAGGGCAGCGGGAACAGGTGCAGGTGGGTGTCGGCGCTGCGGTTGGCATCGGCTTCCAGCAGGGCGATCGCGGTGCTGGTCCAGTCGCTCATGCCCTCGACATTACCGGCCGCTCAGCCGACCGTCCCGGCACGGGACGCCCCGCCTTCGCCATCGACGTGCAGCAGCGAGGCCTGCGACTGCTCCTGCTGCAGTTGGAACTCGAAGCGCGAGCGGTCGCCGCGGTGATACGCGATGAAGTACTCGATCGGCGTGCCGTCGGAGCTGCGGCTGATGCTGCGCAGACGCAGCAGGGCCGAGCCGGCGCTGACTCCCAGATGCTGTGCCTGCTCGTGCGTGGCCACGGTCGCCTCTGCTGAGCGCACGCCGTGCGTCGCGACGATGCCGTTGTCGGCGAGCAGTCGGTACAGAGAGCCCTCGGTCAGGTCGGCGCCGAGCGTCACACGGCCGACGGCCTCCGGCATCCACGTCGTCGACAGCGACCACGGCTCGCCGTCGACATGGCGCAGACGCTCCAGCACCACGACGGGCGACCCCACGGGCACCTCCAGCGCCAGGGCGACCTCTTCATCCGCCGTCGTCTGCTCGTGCCGCAGCACGTCGCTGTGCACATGGCCGCCGCGGCGCTCGACATCGTCGTACAGACCGACCAGCGTGTGCACCAGGCTCTCGCTCGTGCGGGGACGGGAGACGAAGGTGCCCTTGCCCTTCACCCGCTCGACGAGTCCCTCGTGTTCGAGCTGGGCGAGCGCCTGGCGCACGACGGTGCGCGAGATGCCGTAGCGCTCGCACAGCCGATGCTCACCGGGCAGCGGGTCGCCGGGCTGCAACCCATCGCGCGCGATGCCGTCGATGATCAGCTGGCGCAGCTGGTCGTACATCGGCGCGGCGGAGTGCCGGTCGATCGCGTCGTCGACGAGGGCCATCAGTACGCCACCCCCGCGTGCAGGATCACGTTCGCGTAGGGGGTGAACTCCCCCGACCGCACGAATGCGCGGGCGCCGTGGCTGAGCTTCTTGAACTCGACGTGCGGGAGGAGTTCGATCTCGAATCCCATCCCGGCGAACCGCTCCCGCAGCGCGGCCAGCACCTCCGGGCTCTTCTCGGCGACCTCTGCCGAGACCGTCGCTCCCTCCACGACCAGCTCGGCGAGCACGGTGTCGAGCACGTCGAGGAAGGCCGGAGCCCCCGGCCGATACGCCAGGTCGATGCGCTCGGAGCCCGAGGGGATCGGCAGGCCCGCGTCGGTGACGACGAGCAGGTCGGTGTGGCCGGTCTCGCTGATCACGCGGGAGAGCGCGGGATTGATCGTGGTGGCTGTCTTGCGCATGTGGCTCCTCGGTGCTCCGCAGGTTCGGTTCGCGAGTTCGGTTCGCGAGTTCAGTTCGCGACGGGTGCGGCCGAGCGCTCCGTCAGGAACGCATCGACCTCGGCGCGGTGGGGAAGGCTCGGCGACGCCCCCTGCTTGGTGACGGTGAGGGCGCCGGCCGCGGTGGCCAGGCGCACGGCATCCGCCAGGGTGCTGCCGTTCGCGAGCGCTGCACCGAGGTATCCGGCGTAGGCGTCGCCCGCCGCGGTCGTGTCGACGGCCTCGACCGGGAACGGAGGGATCACGGATGCGCCCTCGGCCGTGACGACGCACGACCCCTGGCCCGCGAGGGTGATCACGGCGGCGCCGACGCCCTGGGCGAGGAACCAGCGTCCGGCGCGTTCGGCCGATGCGGCATCCGTCACCTCGATGCCGCTGATCAGCGTCGCCTCGGTCTCGTTGGGGGTGACGATGTCGATGCTCCGCCAGATCTCCGCATCGAGCTCGGCGGCCGGTGCCGGGTCGAGGATGACCGTCATCCCGTGCTCGCGTCCGCGCGCGGTGATGTGCGCCGTGAGTGCCGACGGCGTCTCGAGCTGGGTGAGCAGCACCGAGGTCGTGGGGGCGAGAGCTGCGAGCGCCTCGTCGATCTGCGCGGCGCTGAGGGCGGCGTTGGCGAGCGGCACCATCACGATGTCGTTCTGCGCCGAGGAGTCGACCCGGATGTGCGCGATGCCGGTCGGGCCGGGAACCGTGCGCAGGTGCGTGAGGTCGACGCCCGCTGCCGTGAGCCCGTCGACGACCAGGTCGTGGAAGAGGTCGTCTCCCACGCAGCCGACGAAGCTCGTGCGTGCACCGGAGCGACCGGCGGCGACGGCCTGATTCGCGCCCTTGCCCCCCAGCATGAGGGTGAACTCGTCGCCGAGGATCGTCTCGCCTCTGGCCGGCAGGCGCCCGGAGAAGGTGGTCACATCGGCCGTGACGCTGCCGACGATGACGACGCCGGTGCGGTCCTCGGGGTGTGCGGGGGTCATCTCGCTCCTGATCTTCCTCGACGGCAGGCATGGCCGTCGCTTTGACAGACCGCGATGGCTGTCATTACATTAGCCGAATCCGCACCTGTAACGACAGGTTGTCCGCGAGGAGACCCCGATGACCCCGATCGCGCCACGCCTGTACGTCGACAGCGCCGATGTCGACCGTGTCTCCCCGCTGCTCGCCGCGGGGGTGGTGCACGGCGTCACCACGAACCCGACCATCCTCGAACGCGGTGGCCGCACCGCCGCCGAGATCCCTGATCTCTACGCCCGCTGGGAGTCGGAGGGGGCGCGCGAGATCTTCTTCCAGACCTGGGGTGGCGACACCGCCTCGTTCCTCCGCAACGCCGAGGGCATCCGCGCGCTGGGTGACCGGGTGGCCGTGAAGGTGCCGGCGACGGCTGAGGGTTTCGCCGCCGCAGCCGCGCTCGTGCGCGAGGGGGCGACCGTGCTGGTCACCGCCGTGTACTCGGTCGCGCAGGCCCTGGCGTGCGCGTCGATCGGCGCGCAGTACATCGCCCCGTACCTCGGACGCATGCGCGATGCCGGGCTCGACGGCGACGCGACGATCGCCCGCATGCAGGAGGTGTGCGCGGGGAGTGCGTCGAACGTGCTCGCCGCATCCCTGCGCTCGCCGGATGACATCACGGGCCTGCGACTGGCGGGGATCCCCTACTTCACCGCGGCTCCCGATGTGCTGGACCGGCTGCTCTTCCATGAGGTGAGCGACAGCTCGGCGGCCGAGTTCGACGCCGCCATGGTGCGTCTGGGGGCGTGAGCGGCTGCTCCCGCCGGCGTCAGCTCGCTGCGGCCTGACGCAGCCAGCGCTCGACGCCCGCGATGTGCGCCGTGGCCAGAGAGGTCGCGAGGGCGGAGTCATGCTGGGCGATCGCGTCGGCGATGGCCCGGTGCTCCGACAGGGTGCGCTCGACAGCGCCGCCCTCGGTGAGGCCGCGCCAGACGCGGGCGCGGACGGTCTGGCTGCTCAGGTGCTCGATCAGGCTCGCGAGGTAGGCGTTGCCGGACATCGCGACGATCTCGCGGTGGAACCGGATGTCGTGGTCGACCAGGGACTCGATCGTGACCGCCGCATCGATGGAGTCGACCTCATCCTGCAGCTCGGCGATCTGCTCATCTGTCCCGAGCGTCGCCGCGAGCCCGGTCGCCTGCGACTCCAGCATGCGCCGCACTGCGAAGATCTCGAGCATCGAATCGTCGTCGTGCATGTCGACCACGAACGAGATCGCCTCCAGCAGCAGATGCGGCTCGAGGCTCGTCACGTAGGTGCCGTCGCCGCGACGCACGTCGAGGACCCGGATGACCTCCAGCGCCTTGACCGCTTCGCGCATCGAGCTGCGGGACAGGCCGAGTCGTTCGGACAGCTCCTTCTCGGGGGGAAGCCGATCACCGGGGGAGAGCTCGCCCGCCACGATCATCGCCTTGATCTTCTCGATCGCCTCGTCGGTGACTGCCATGGCGTCATCCTAGCGATTGATCGGATGTCTCCGGCAGGATGGAGCCATGCGCGTTCTCGATTCACATCTGCACCTCTGGGATCCGGAGGTTCTGACGTACACCTGGCTCGAAGGGCCGATGGCCTATCGTTTCGCCGACCTCGAGCTCGAGCATGCCCGCCTGGGCCTGGCCGAACCGGAGAGGTCGGTCTTCGTGCAGGCGGAGACGATCGAAGACGACTTCCTCGCCGAGGTCGACTGGGTCGCGGGCCTCGCCCCTGCGCTCGGCATCGTCGGGATCGTCGCGGGTGTACGACTCGACAGGGGGACCGACACGGTCGCGCACCTGGAGGGACTCCTGGCGGAACCCCTCGTCGTGGGCGTGCGGCACAACCTGCAGGGTGAGCCGGACGGACTCGCGGTCTCGGCGGCGTTCGTGACCGGTGCCAGGGAGGTCGCCGCTCGTGACCTGAGCTTCGACGTCTGCGTGCGCGAGAACCAGCTGCCCGACATCGCCCGCCTCGCCGGAGCGATCCCCGAGCTGCGGCTCGTGCTCGATCACCTCGGAAAGCCCGCCGTCGGTACGGCGGCGTCCCCGCTCGCGCCGTCCGCGGAGTGGGCGCGCGACCTCACCGAGCTGGCGCGGCATGCGAACGCCTTCTGCAAGCTCTCGGGGCTGCCGGGAGAGGCGGGCGGCGACTGGAGCGCCGAGCAGCTCGAGCCGTTCCTCGACGTGGCGGCGGACGCCTTCGGCGTCGAGCGGCTGATGTGGGGGAGCGACTGGCCCGTCTCCGTGATCGGTCCGGCCGAGGACGGCGACCCGCATGCGCCGGAGGATGGGTCCGCCACCTACCAGGCGACGGCGCGATCGCGCTGGGCCGACACCGTGATCGCCTGGGCGCAATCGCGTGGGCATGACCTCGATGCGCTCCTGTGGCGCAACGCCGAGCAGTTCTACCGCACCGATCGGCCGCGGCAGCTGCCGACGGACAAGACTCCCCGCTCCGGCCTCCGGAGCTGGCTCCGCGGCCACCGCGGCTGAGCGCCGTCTGACCGGCGTTCCGGTCGCAGTTGCTGCCATCCCCGCACGTCGGATGCGGCGTCAACTGCGACCGGGAGGAGGTAGCGGGGGCTACTCCGCGCGCAGGCGCAGCTGGGCCATGCCGCCGTCGACCTCGATGAAGGTTCCGGTGGTCGAGCCTGCAGCGGGGCTCACGAGGTAGGCGACAGCCGCGGCGACCTCGTCGGGGCTGACCAGTCGCCCGTGGGGCTGGCGTGCCTCGAGGGCCGCACGCTCGGCGGCGGGGTCGGTGGCAGAGTCGAGCAGGCGTCCCACCCACGGAGTGTCGGCCGTGCCCGGGTTGACCGCGTTCACACGGATCCCCTCGCGCAGGTGGTCGGCGGCCATCGCGCGGGTGAGAGCGGAGACGGCACCCTTCGACGCGCTGTAGAGCGCGCGCTGCGGCAGCCCGGTGGTCGATGCGATGGATGCCGTGTTGCACACCGCCGCCGACGGGGACTTCCGCAGCCACGGGAGAGCTGCCGAGGTGACACGGGCGATGCCGGTGACGTTGACGGAGAGCACTCGCGCCCACTCGTCGTCGTCGTTCGCGGCGATGTCGCCCTGCGCGCCGATGCCGGCGTTGTTGACGACGATGTCGATGCGCCCGAACCTCTCGGCCACGGCGGCCACCGCCTCGTCGACGCTCGCGCGGTCGGAGACGTCTGCAGTGAAGGCGGCGAAGGCGGGGTCGGCCGCTTCGGTGTCGCGGTCGAGCACCGCGATGGTCGCGCCGTCGGCGTGCAGGCGCTGCGCGATCGCCGCGCCGATTCCGGATGCTCCGCCGGTGACGATCGCCACCAGTCCGTTCAGTGCGCTCACTTCTGGGCCTCCCATGCCACGAACTCCTGTCGCTGACGGCCGAGGCCGTCGATCTCGATCTCGACCACGTCGCCCGCGGCGAGGTACGGGTACTTGCCCGAGAGGGCGACGCCCTGCGGGGTGCCGGTGAGGATCAGGTCGCCCGGCTCGAGCGTCACGTACTGCGACAGGTGGTGCACGATGTGCTCGACCGTGAAGATCATGTCGCTCGTGTTCGAGTCCTGCCGCGGCTCGCCGTTCACGAAGCTGCGAAGTCCGAGTGCGTGGTGGTCGACCTCGTCGGGGGTGACGAGCCAGGGGCCGGTCGGGTTGAAGCCGGGCGCGATCTTCCCCTTGGACCACTGGCCGCCGGAGACCGTCATCTGGAAGTCGCGCTCGGAGACGTCGTTCGCGGCGACGAAGCCGGCGACGTGCGCGAGCGACTCCTCGGGACTGTCGAGATAGGCGGTGCGGGTGCCGATGACGATGCCGAGCTCGACCTCCCAGTCGGTCTTCTCGCTGCCCCGCGGGATCGTGACCGTGTCGTTCGGGCCGACGACCGTGTTCGGGGTCTTGAGGAAGAGGATCGGGATGGTGGGCGGCTCCGAACCGGACTCGGCCGCGTGGGCCGCGTAGTTCATGCCGATGCAGATCACGGCGCTCGGGCGGGCGATCGGGGCGCCGATGCGCATCGACGCGGCGTCCGCGAGCTCGGGGAGCTCTCCGCCTTCACGCGCGGCCGTGACCCGGGCGACGAAGTCACTCTCGAGGAAATCGCCGTTCACGTCGGATGTTACGGAGCGGAGGTCGAGGTATCGGTCGCCCTCCACGAGGACGGGGATCTCATTCCCGGGGGTGCCGAGCCGCGCGAACTTCATGTTTCTCCTGATCGGTCGGGAGGCCGCGATGAGGCGGCCGGTCTCGTTGACAGTATAGACATCGGATGTTTACACTCCAAGAGATCCGCACGGAAGAAATCACCCGTGCATGGAGAGGAATCCCGTGAGCCGTATCGTCGCCCTCGACACCACCGACATCCGCTTCCCCACGTCCCTGAGCCTGGACGGGTCGGACGCGATGAACCCCGACCCCGATTACTCGGCCGCGTACGTCATCGTGCGCACCGACGCCGACGACGACATCGAGGGGCACGCGTTCGTCTTCACGATCGGTCGAGGCAACGACGTGCAGGTCGCGGCGATCGACGCGCTCGCCGGGCACCTCGTCGGGCGCGAGATCGAGCCGCTGCTCGACGACATGGGCGGCACGTTCCGTGACATCATCGGCGACTCGCAGCTGCGCTGGCTCGGCCCCGAGAAGGGGGTCATGCACATGGCCATCGGCGCGGTCATCAACGCGCTGTGGGACATCAAGGCCAAGCGCGCGGGGCTTCCGCTCTGGCAGCTTCTCGCCCGCATGACGCCGGAGGAGCTCGTCGACCTGGTCGACTTCCGCTACCTCACCAACGCCCTCACCCCCGAAGACGCCCTCGAGATCCTGCGTGCGGCCGAGCCCGGACGAGCTGAGCGCGAGCAGCAGCTGCTGGCCACCGGATACCCCGGCTACACCACGAGCCCCGGCTGGCTCGGCTACTCCGACGAGAAGCTCGAACGCCTCGCCCGCGAGGCCATGGCCGACGGCTTCACCCAGATCAAGCTCAAGGTCGGCGCCGACCTCGACGACGACATCCGCCGCTTCCGCAAGGCGCGGGAGGTGTGCGGACCCGACTTCCCCATCGCGATCGACGCCAACCAGCGCTGGGAGGTGTCGGAGGCGATCGAGTGGGTGAACGCGCTCGCCGAGTTCCATCCCGCCTGGATCGAGGAGCCCACGAGCCCCGACGACGTGCTCGGCCACGCCGAGATCGCCAGGGGCGTCGCGCCCATCCGCGTCGCGACGGGTGAGCACGCGCAGAACCGTGTCATCTTCAAGCAACTGCTGCAGGCCGACGCCATCTCGGTCATGCAGATCGACGCCGTGCGCGTGGCCGGGGTGAACGAGAACATCGCGAACCTGCTGCTCGCCGCCAAGTTCGGCGTGCCCGTGTGCCCGCACGCCGGTGGTGTCGGCCTGTGCGAGGCCGTGCAGCACCTGTCTATGTTCGACTTCGTCGCGGTCACCGGCACCCGCGAGGGCCGCATGATCGAGTTCGTCGACCACCTGCACGAGCACTTCGTCGTGCCCACCGACATCCAGGGCGGCTCGTACATGGCGCCGACCGCGCCGGGAACGGGCATGGAGATGAAGGCCGACAGCATCGCGACCTACACCTGGACGGGTGCACATGTCGGTGCCTGATCGCGGGGGAGTGCGCGACCGCCTGGAGGTTCCCGCCCTCGGGTACGGCGCCGCGAACGTGGGCAACCTGTTCCGTCCGCTCAGCGACGACGAGGCGTGGGCCGTGCTGGATGCCGCGTGGGAGAGCGGCATCCGCTTCTACGACACCGCGCCGCACTACGGTCTGGGCCTGTCGGAGCGCAGGCTCGGGGCGTTCCTGCAGACCAAGCCGCGCGACCAGTACGTGCTCTCGACCAAGGCCGGGCGCCTGCTGCGGCCGAACCCCGACCACTCCGGCGGCCTCGACACCGCGAACGACTTCCACGTGCCGGACGACCTGCAGCGCGTGTGGGACTTCTCGGAGGCGGGCATTCGCGCGAGCGTCGACGAGTCTCGCGAACGGCTCGGCATCGAACGCATCGATCTGCTCTACCTGCACGACCCCGAGCGGCACGACCTCGACCTCGCGCTCGCCGAAGCCCTGCCCGCGATGGAGCAGCTGCGTGCCGACGGCGAGGTCACCGCGATCGGCATCGGCTCGATGGTGTCGGATGCTCTCGCCGCAGCCGTGCGCGCCGCCGACCTCGACCTGATCATGGTGGCCGGCCGGTACACGCTGCTCGAGCAGCCCGCCGCCGTCGACGTGCTGCCCGCCTGCCGTGTGACCGCGACCGGGATCGTGGCGGCGTCCGTCTTCAACTCGGGGCTGCTCGCATCGAGTGAGCCGCGCCGCGACGGGCGCTACGAGTACGGACAGCTTCCCGACGAGCTGTGGGACAGGCTCGTGCGCATCGCCGCCGTGTGCGCCGATCACGGTGTGCCGCTGCCCGCTGCGGCCATCCAGTTCCCCCTGCAGTCCGACGTCGTGCGCTCCGTGGTGGTGGGCGGCAGCCGGCCGGCGCAGCTGCAGCAGAACGCGGAGTATGCCGCGCTCGAGATCCCGGCTGGGCTGTGGGAGAACCTGGCCGCGGAAGGGCTCATCCCGGCGGCCTGAACCCCCCCCGCCGCCTGCGGCAGGAAGTTGTCGACGGCGGCGGGCCGAGACTCAGCGCCTCAGCGGCCGACGGTCGACTCGCGCACGATGAGCTCGGCGGGGAACGGGGTCGTCGCGGGCGGCGGTGCGCTGGGGTCGGCGAGCTGCTGCAGGAGC
This sequence comes from Microbacterium sp. DWRC1-3, assembly GCF_049896645.1. NCBI lineage: Bacteria > Bacillati > Actinomycetota > Actinomycetes > Micrococcales > Microbacteriaceae > Microbacterium > Microbacterium sp. DWRC1-3. Next base: position 1,912,482 of record NZ_JAFCUS010000001.1, on the reverse strand, counting down.
GCTGCTCCTGCAGCGCGGCCGATCTCGTAGCCGGGCTGCCGCACGCTCGTGAGCGGAACGACGCTCTGGTGCGCCTGGGCGACGTCGTCGAAGCCGACGAGCGCGATCTCCTCCGGCACCCGGATGCCGTGGCGCAGCAGCTGCGTGAGCACGCCGACCGCCACCATGTCGTTCGCCGCGAACACGGCGTCGGGGCGCTCGGCCGGGGGCATCGCGATGATCTGCTCGCCGGCGTGGAGCCCGTCTTCCGTGACCAGGTGCGGCACCTCGATCGTCGTCACGGTCGCCGCGGTCCCTGAGACCGCTTCCCGGAGCCCTTCCAGACGGTGGTTCGATTGGCTCACCGCCGGATTGCCGAGGAACAGGATGCGCCGTCGGCCGAGTGTCACGAGATGCTCTCCTGCGAGTCGCCCGCCGTCTCGGTCGTCGAACAGCACGGATGCGACCTTCGAGGAGTCGGGGATCGGGCCCACCACGACCGAGCGGATGCCGCGATCGGCCAGGGCTTCCAGGCGCGGCACCACGTCACCGAGCGGGTAGATGACGATGCCCTGCACCCGGTGCGCCTCGAACATGTCGAGATTGCGCCGCTCCTGTGCGTCGTCGCGGTTGCTGTTGCTGAAGAACAGCGACCAGCCGCCCTCGCGGGCGACGTCTTCGACCCCGCGCGAGAGCTCGTGGAAGTAGGGCAGCCAGGCGTCGAGCAGGATGAGGGCGAGCGCCTTGCTCGATCCCGCACGCAGCTGCCGAGCCGACTCGTTGGGCACGAAGCCCAGCTGCTCGATCGCCGACCGCACCCGTTCGCGGCTCGCTGCTCCGAGCACGTGCGGGTGGTTGAGGTAGTTCGAGACGGTGGAGGAGGAGACTCCGGCGAGGGCGGCGACGTCCTTGACGCTCGCGGGCATGGGACTCCTTGGTCGGGCCGCGTCGATCGGGGTTCCTGACGGCGTCGGCGGCATCAGGATATCGGAGGACTTGCAACGTGCCAAGAAAGTTCTTGACAGGGGTCGGTCGACCGACGTAGCGTGACTCGCACGCCGGAGTTGCAACGTGCCAACTCCGGGACGGCGACGGTGCCGCACACCCGCTGCGAGAGGTCTCATGAACATCGGCTGCCACGGGCTCGTCTGGACGGGGAACTTCGATGCCGAGGGCATCCGTCTGGCGGTGCACAAGACCAGGGAGGCGGGTTTCGACCTCATCGAGTTCCCGCTCATGGATCCGTTCACGTTCGACGTCTCCGTCGCGAAGGACGCGCTGGAGGAGTACGACCTCGCCGTCAGTGCTTCGCTCGGACTCTCCGAGGCGACCGATGTCACCAGCGCCGATCCGGCGATCGCGGCGGCGGGCGAAGCGCTCCTTGTCAAGGCCGTCGACGTGCTCGCCGACCTCGGTGGAGAGCATTTCTGCGGGGTGATCTACAGCGCCATGAAGAAGTACATGGAGCCCGTGACCCCTGAGGGCCTCGCGAGCAGCAAGGCCGCGATCGCCCGGGTCGCCGACCATGCGGCCGCGCGCGGGGTGTCGGTCTCGCTCGAGGTCGTGAACCGCTACGAGACGAACGTGCTCAACACCGCACGACAGGCCCTCGCCTACATCGCCGAGGTGGATCGCCCGAATCTCGGGATCCACATCGACACGTATCACATGAACATCGAGGAGTCGGATATGTTCACGCCCGTCCTCGATGCGGCACCGGCGCTGCGCTATGTGCACATCGGGGAGAGCCACCGCGGCTACCTCGGCACCGGAACGGTCGACTTCGACACCTTCTTCAAGGCGCTCGGTCGCATCGGTTACGGCGGCCCCATCGTGTTCGAGTCGTTCTCGTCGGCGGTCGTCGCGCCTGACCTCAGTCGCATGCTCGGCATCTGGCGGAACCTCTGGAACGACAACGACGAGCTCGGCGCGCACGCCAACGCGTACATCCGCGACAAGCTCGTCGCGGTCGATTCGATCCGCCTCCACTGAGCGGAATCGCGGGGGAAGGAGAGCGGAAGATCAAGATGTCATTACAGGTCTTCCCAATCCCTCCGACCTTAGATACATTTAGATACAACTTGCGCTGGCCGTGGCGCAGGACGCAGAATTGATCCGATGTTTGCGGCGGAATGATCCGCCGACATCGAAGCAGAACCTTCAAGGAAGCAGGTGAGCGCATGAGTGGACCCATCCTCCGGGTCGAGGGGATCAGCAAGGGATTCCCCGGCGTGCAGGCGCTGAAGGACGTGCACCTCGAGGTGCACGCCGGCGAGGTGCTCGTGCTCGTGGGCGAGAACGGCGCGGGAAAGTCGACGCTGATGAAGATCCTCTCCGGGATCTACACCAAGGACGAGGGCACGATCACGTTCGAGGGTCAGGAGGTGGAGCTCACCAGCCCCCTCCAGGCGCAGGAGCTCGGCATCACGATCATCCATCAGGAGCTCAACCTGATGCCCGATCTGACCGTGGCGCAGAACATCTACGTGGGGCGAGAGCCCACCACCGGGCCGTTCCTGTCGGAGCGCAAGCTGAACGCGCAGACCGCGGAACTGCTGCAGCGCCTGGACATCCACCTGAACCCCCGGCAGCTCGTCGGCGAGCTCACGGTGGCCGAGCAGCAGATGGTCGAGATCGCCAAGGCGCTGTCGTTCAACGCCAAGGTGCTCATCATGGACGAGCCGACCTCCGCCCTCACCGACACCGAGGTCGAGACGCTCTTCGTGCTGATCGAGCAGCTCAAGGCGCGCGGCACCGGGATCGTCTACATCTCGCACCGCATGGACGAGCTGCGCCGTCTGGCCGACCGGGTGACCGTCCTCCGTGACGGCACATACATCGGATCACTCGACAGGTCCGAGATCACCATCCCGACCATCATCGAGATGATGGTCGGACGTGTGATCGACGAGGGTACCCGTCCGCAGGCCCGAGAGCACGCGAACGATCCCGTTGTCCTCGAGGTGCAGGGTCTGTCGACCAAGAACCTCCTGAAAGACATCTCGTTCCAGCTGCACAAGGGCGAGATCCTCGGCTTCGCCGGGCTCATGGGCGCCGGGCGCACCGAGACCGCGCGTGCCGTGATCGGCGCCGATCACCGCGACAGCGGCACGATCGCGATCGACGGTCGCACGGTGCGGATCGCCCAGCCCGCCGACGCCGTGCAGCACGGCGTCGGATACCTCTCGGAGGACCGCAAGCTCCTCGGCCTCATGCTCGAGCAGGACGTGACGTTCAACACCGTGCTCGCCTCGCTCGGCTCCTACGCCAACGCGATCGGCTGGATGGGCGACAGCAAGGCGAAGAACCGCACCAAGGAGTACGTGCAGCAGCTGCGCGTGAAGACCCCCTCGGTCAACCAGGTCGTCAAGCTCCTCTCCGGAGGGAACCAGCAGAAGGTCGTCATCGCCCGCTGGCTGATGCGCGACTGCGACATCCTCATCTTCGACGAGCCGACCCGAGGGATCGACGTCGGCGCGAAGGAGGAGATCTACCGCCTCATGCAGCAGCTCGCTGATGCAGGCAAGTCCATCATCGTCATCTCATCCGAGCTCCCGGAGATCCTCCGTGTGGCGAACCGCATCGCGGTCTTCGCCAACGGCCGCATCACCGGGACGCTCCGCAACGAGGAAGCAAGCCAGGAGAAGATCATGCAACTCGCAGCCCACGGGGAGGAAGACTGATGAGCGCTCCGCAGCAGCCCGGATCGTCGACGACGACGATCATCCAGACCGCCGTGAACGAGAACACCGACAAGAGAGACGTCGGCGCGTTCCTGAAGCGGCAGTTCCAGCAGTCGCTGGCGTTCGGCACGCTCATCGTGCTGATCATCTTCTTCTCGATCGCCAGCCCCAACTTCTTCACCTTCAGCAACATCGCCACGGTGCTGCTGTCGACCGCCGTCATCGGTATCCTCGCCCTCGGCACCACCTTCGTCATCATCACCGGCGGCATCGACCTGTCGATCGGCACCGGCATGGCGCTGTGCGCCGTGATGACGGGTGTGTTCGTGACGAACATGGGGCTCCCGGTCTGGGTCGGTGTCATCGGCGGCATCCTCACCGGTGTGCTGATGGGCCTGATCAACGGTGTGAACATCACGTTCCTCCGGCTCCCGCCGTTCATCGCGACCCTGGCGATGATGATGATCGCCGGTGGCCTCGCCCTCGTGATCTCGGGTGTCGCGCCGATCTACTTCTCGACGTCGGCCCCCGACTTCAAGAAGATCGCCCTCGGCGTGATCATCCCCGGCATCCCGAACGCCGTTCTCGTCACCGCCGTGCTCGCGATCATCGCGTACCTCGTGCTGTCGAAGACGCTGCTCGGCCGGTACACCTTCGCGATCGGCTCGAACGAAGAGGCCACGCGCCTCTCGGGCGTCAACACCCGTCGCTGGACGATCCTGATCTACATGTTCGCCGGGGCGTTCACCGGCGTCGCGGGCATCGTCATCGCCTCCCGCCTCGACTCGGCGCAGCCGCAGATCGGCACCGGGTACGAGCTGCAGGCGATCGCCGCGGTCATCATCGGCGGAACCTCGCTGCTGGGCGGACGCGGATCGATCCTCGGCACCGTGATCGGCGCCCTCATCATGAGCGTGCTCGTGAACGGTCTGCGCATCATGTCGATCCAGCCCGAATGGCAGAACATCGTCGTCGGCGTGGTCGTGCTGCTCGCGGTCTTCCTCGACTCGCTCCGCAACCGACAGCGCACCTGAGACCTGGACGGCGACGAAACCCGTGCCCGTCGTCGTCCTCCGGCCACGGCCGGCTTCCGCGGAGACATCCGCACAGGCACCTGGAATGTCCACAGCGCCGGCTCATCCGGCATCCACACAGAACAAACCGAGTCGTACCCAAACAATGGAGTTTTCATGAAATTCGGGAAGAAGACCGCACTCGTGGCCCTCATGGCCGCATCCGCACTGGTGTTCGCCGGCTGTGCCGGTGGCGGCGATGTGATCGAGGAAGGCTCGAGCAGCGGGGGCAGCAGCGACGGCGAGATGTACATCGCCATGGTCTCGAAGGGCTTCCAGCACCAGTTCTGGCAGGCCGTGAAGAAGGGCGCCGAGGACAAGGCGAAGGAGCTCGGCGTGAAGATCACGTTCGAGGGTCCTGCCGCCGAGACCGAGATCGCCGCGCAGCTGGAGATGCTGACCGCAGCGATCGACAAGAACCCGAGTGCCATCGCCTACGCCGCCCTCGACCCCGAGGCGTGCGTCGCCCCGCTCGAGCAGGCCAAGGCGAAGGACATTCCCGTCGTCTACTTCGACGCCCCCTGCAACGGCGACGTCGGGCTCAGCCTGTCGGCCACCGACAGCAAGGTCGCCGGTGCGCTCGCCGCCGAGCACATGGCCGAACTGATCGGCGGCGAGGGCCAGGTCGCGATCGTCGGCCACTCGCAGATCAACTCCACCGGCGTCGAGCGTCGCGACGGCTTCGTCGACAAGATCGAGGCGGACTACCCCGACATCGAGATCGTCGACATCCAGTACGGTGACGGCGACCACCTCAAGTCGGCTGACATCGCCAAGACCCTGATCGCGGCCCACCCCGACCTCAAGGGCATCTACGGCACCAACGAAGGCTCCGCCATCGGTGTCGTGAACGCCGTGAACGAGCTGGGCCTCGAGAAGGGCAAGATCACGATCGTCGGCTTCGACTCCGGCGCCGCGCAGATCAACGCCATCAAGGACGGCACCATGGCCGGCGCGATCACGCAGGACCCGATCGGCATCGGCGCACAGGTCGTGCAGGCCGCGTACGACGCCGCCAACGGCAAGTCGGTCGAGAAGTTCTACGACACCGGCTCGTACTGGTACGACAAGACCAACATCGAAGACCCGAAGATCGCGGGCGTGCTCTACGAGTGACACCGCATCGTCGAAGAAGCCCCTCACCTTCGGGTGGGGGGCTTCTTCATGTCCGGGGTGTGCGCGTGCCGTGGTGTGGGCGTGCCGTGTGCGTATGCCCGGTGCGGGTGCGTGTGCTCGGTGCGGGTGCATGTGCCGGATGTCGGGAGGACTCACGGATGCAGGAGCGGATGCCGGCGATTCCTCCGACATGCGTGCATTCTCCCGACAGGTGAGCAGGGCAGAGAGGCCGGGATCCCGCGCGCCGCCGCGTCACGGCGTGACGGCCTCAGAGGCGGCGGAGGAAGGTGAGCTGCGACGACGGTTCGACGATCAGCTCCTGCAGCGCCGCGTTGAAGGGCACTCCGGCGGGGGCGGCGATGTGCGCCTGGAAGGCCGCTTCGTCGCGATAGACCTCGTAGACGAAGAAGCGGTCGGGGTCGTCGACGAGCCGGGTCGCATCGAAGACGACGTTGCCCTCCTCGGCGCGCACGACCTCGGCGAAGTCGCGCAACAGGGCCGCCACGCGGTCGCCCGTTCCGGGCTGGGCGGTGAAGGTGGCGTGCAGGATGGTCGGCTCGGACACGGTGTCTCCTCGGGGATGTCGGGCGTGGAGTCGGATGCTCATGGTCATGCTCGTGTGCAGGGGGAGAAGATCACGGCGCGAGGGTCAGCAGGCGGGCCGGGGTGGTCACGAGCATCCGGTGCACGGCGTCGTCGCCGACGGCCGCGCGGAGGCGCGGGAGGTAGCGGTCGCCGAGGTAGGCGAGTCCGGGCATGCCGCCGTAGGCGATGTACCGCGTGCGCCGGGCGACGTCGCCGCCGAGCACGATCCGGTCGCCGGCCCCGCGCTCCACCACCGCGACCGTCAGAGCGAGCAGCTCGGCGTCGGAGCGGGTGCGCGGACGCGCGAAGCCGTCGTAGCCGAGGTGGGCTCCGCGTTCGGCGAGCGACACGTGCAGCCCGGGGTCGGGGTCGCGGTCGGCGTGCGCGAGCACGACCCGATCGGCGGGCACCCCTTCGGCGTCGAGCAGGTCGAGCACCTCATGGGCCGCTGTGCCGAACTCCAGATGCACCATGACCGCAGCGCCCGTCGCGCGGTGCGCCTCGGCCACGGCGATCAGGGTGGTGCGCTCGAACGCACTGATGCGCCAGTAGTCGGCGCCGCCCTTGAGCAGACCTGCGCGCACGGGTCCGCCATCGGGCGCGGCAGCGAGGGACACCTCGGGCGTCTCGAAGATCTCCCCGTCGTCGGCGGGCATCCCGCGCGTGATGTCGGCGATGAAGAGGGCCGCCAGACGCTCGGCGGTCCACACCTGCATCGGATGATCCGCGCCGTAGTGGGCCTCGCGGTGCCGGCCGGTGGTCGCGACGATGTGCAGTCCGGTCGTCGCACTGATCCGGGCCAGTGCTGCGGGGTCGCGGGCGAGGCCGAACGGTGTGGCATCCACCATCGCCTCGAACCCGCTCGCCTGCAGCAGGGCTGCTTCTTCGCCCGAGGCCTTCTCGTCGTCGAGCTCGTCGCCCGGAAGCAGCGGCGACACCTGGAACAGGTGCTCGTGATAGTCCACCCGCCCGAGCAGCGCCGGGTCGATATCGCCGAGCACCGTGCGGACGAGGGCGGACATCAGCGCACCGACTCCGCGGCCTCGGCGAGCCGTTCGACGATCTCGGGCGTCAGGTCGAGATCGAACACATCGGCCACGACCTGCGACCAGCCGTGGATGAAGTAGCGCCAGCCGTCGACCACGCGCAGCCCGCGTGCGGACGCCTGCGCCTCGGCCTGGTGGAGGAACTCGAGCGTGCCGCGGTAGTTGAACTCCCACGCGTACGCGCCCTCGGGGAACACCACGGCGTCGGTCAGAGGAGAGCCGGGCCGGTCCTTGCCGAGCCCCGTCGCGTTGGCGATCACCGATCCTGCGGGGGCGGCGGCCACCAGCGCGTCGGCATCTTCGGCCAAAGCGGTCACCACGTACTCGATCAGCCCCTCCCTGGTGCCGTGCTGGCGGTGCACCTCGCGCAGGTGGTCGAGCTTGTCCTGCGTGCGGGCCGTCACCGTGATCTTCGCCGGGGCGTCTTCGCGTTCGGCCAGTGCCCAGCTCAGGGCGGTGCCAGAGCCTCCGGCGCCGAGGATCACGACCGCGGCCCCGGTGCGGGCGAAGTGGTCGGCGGGAAGGAAGTCGTTCAGGGCGAGGTCGACCGTGATCGGGTCCTTCGCCCGCCCCGACAGGACCGGGCCCCGTTTGGAGATGCTGGAGATCTCGGAGCACGACACCGCGAACGGGTCGAGCTCGTCGAACAGGTCGGAGGCGGCGGCGTACACGTTCATCTTGTGCGTGGTCACGAGCGCCCCGCGGTGATGCGGGTCGTCGCGGATCTGCTCGACCATGGCGCGGTACTGCGCGGGCTCGGCATCCATCGGCAGGTCGTGGCCGAGCAGGGTGCGGGTCGGCAGGCCCAGGATGTCGGCCCAGAGCGGGAAGACCTTCATGATCGACGATGACGCGGTGGTCACCCCGACGAACCCCATGTAGTCGGCGGATGCCGTGGCCGGTGTCGCGGCCTCTGTGCGGACGGCGTCGATGGTCATCGGGTCTCCTCGGGGACGGGGACGGGGACGGGGACGGGGACGGGGACGGGGATGGAGGCGTTGGGTACGGGATGGGCGGGCTCGGCACCCGACAGCACGGCGATCACGTCGGCGAGCGAGAGGGAGCCCATGTTGTCGATGGCCTGCGTGGTCTGCGCGCCCAGGTGCGGGGTGACGATCACGCGATCGGCGAGTTCGGGCGCGAGCAGCGGACTGTCATGTGCGGCCGTGTCGCCGTCGAGGGTGTCGGCCGCGTAGCCGGCGAGGATGCCGTCGTGCAGCGCCCGTGCCACGGAGGCTTCGTCGATCAGATCGCCGCGGGCGGTGTTGACCAGCACGGTTCCCGGTCGCATGTCGGCCAGACGCTCGGCGTCGACCAGTCGCTGACCCCCGGGGGCGTGCAGGGTGATGACGTCGGCTCGGCGGAACAGGTCGTCGAGCGCGACGGGTTCCGCACCGCGAGAGCGCACCACATCGTCGGGCAGGAACGGGTCGGCGGCGAGCACGCGCGGCCCGAAGCCGCGCAGTCGCGCGGCGACCCCCTGGCCGATCCGTCCGAAGCCCACGATTCCGACCGTGGCGGCCCCGAGCTCCCGCCCGCGACGCACGCCCCAGTCGCCGGCGCGCACGCGGCGGTCGCCGTCGGGGACGAAGCGGAGGGCGGCGAGCATGAGCCCGACCGCGTGGTCGGCCACCGCATCGGCGTTGGCACCCGGAGTGTTGGTCACCGGGATGCCGCGGTCTCGCGCCGCTGCCAGGTCGACCGACTCGGTGCCGACGCCGTACCGGGCGACGACCTTGAGCTTCGGAGCCGCGGCGAGATGCTCCTCGGTGACCGGGCCGGTGCCGGCGATCCACGCGTCGGCGCCGTGCAGCAGCGACCGCAACTCGTCGAGGTCGTGGTGCGCCGGACCGCGGAGGATGCGGTGTCCCGACTGCGCGGCGCGTTCCACCAGATCCAGGTCGCCGTCCGAGAACGAGCGGCTGGTGACGAGGATGACGCCCATCAGCGCGGCCGTCCGGCGAACCACGGCGCGAGGGCCGTGTAGGCGTCGACGAAGCGGGCGTGCCGCTCGGCGTAGACGGCGTGGCGCCCGGCATCCGGGGTGAACTCGGCGGTGACCTCGCTCAGGGCGCGGGCGGCAGAGAAGTCGGTGAGTCCGAGCCCGACCGCGGCGGTGACCGCGGCACCGAGGCTGTTCGCCTCTTCCACGATCGTGCGTCGGCGCACCGGCACTCCCCACACATCGGCGAGCACCGAGAGGTACACGTCGCTCTGGGCTCCGCCGCCGACGGCATCGATGCGGTCGATCACGGCGCCTGATTCACGGAACGCCTGGATGCAGCTGAGCAGGTTGAACGCCGTGCCCTCCAGCACGGCCCGCACGAGGTGCGCCCTGCCGTGGTGGCGGGCCAGCCCGATGAACGCGCCCCGGGCATCCGGGTCCCACATCGGGGAGCGTTCCCCGAGCAGGTAGGGGAGGAAGTAGAGGTCGTCGGTGTCGACGTCGACGGATGCCTCGGCCGTGAGCCGCGCGGTCTCGGGGTGCGCGGGGTCGGGGGAGAGCGCCTCGGCGATCCACTGCACGGAGGCGCCGCCGGCCTGCATGGTGGCGGTGGGCACGAACGAGCCGGGAACGACGTTGTCGAACGTGAACGTGCGCATCGCGGGGTCGTGCAGCGGGGCGTCGGCCGCGAACGAGATCCACGACGAGGTGCCCAGACACACGTACGCGCCGTCTTCCGGGGCGACGACACCCGAGCCGACGGCGGCGAGCGGTCCGTCGCCGCCACCCATCACCACGCGCACTCCCGTGTGGAGTCCGAGAGCGGCGGCGGCGGCATCGGTCAGTGTGCCGGCGATCTGCGTGGATTCCAGGATCTCGGGGAACAGTGCGGGGTCGAGGCGCGCGGCCTGCAGCACCTCGTCGGACCAGGTGCCGCGCGCCTGGTCGTAGGCGTTGGTGCCGGATGCATCGGAGCGGTCGGTCGCGAGGCGCCCGGTCAGACGCAGCACGATGAAGTCCTTCGCGACGCACACCCGACGCACGCGCGTCCAGGTGTCGGGCTCGTTGTCGCGCACCCACATGATCTTCTCGACCGAGTAGGTGGGGTTTAGGCGGTGGCCCAGGATGCCGTAGGCACGCTCGGCGCCGATCGCGGCCTCGAGCTCGCGTTGCTGGGCGCCGGCCCTGGTGTCGGCCCAGATGATCGCCGGACGGGCGGGCTCGCCGTCGGCATCGAGCAGCACGGCCCCCATCATCTGGCCGCTGACCACGAGTCCGGCGATGTCGGTCGCGGCCGTGCCGGTGCGCGCGATCAGGTCGCGCGTGGCGGCGACGACCGCGTTCCACCAGTCCGCAGGGTTCTGCTCGGCGACCCCGCCCGCGGCGAAGTGCGCGGGGTAGGGGACGGTGACCGAGGCGACGAGACGGCCGTCGTCATGATGCAGCGAGGCCTTGTTCCCGGTCGTACCCAGGTCGTGCGCGATGATCATGGCCGGAGCCTATTCCGCGTAGGGACGCAGGTCGACGCCGGAGGCTGCGCGATAGGCACGCGAGCCCATTCCGTGCTCCAGCACCCAGCCGTAGTCGTGCCCTGCTCCTCCCGGATACACCGCGAGGAAGGCGTAGGGCTCGTCGCCGGTGTTGACCGAGCGGTGCGCCCAGCCCGGCGGGATGTAGCCGATGGTGCCGGGGAGCATGTCGAGCCATTCGGTGCGCTCGCCGTCGAACATGAGCAGGCCGCCGCGGCCCTTCAACGCCAGGTAGATCTCGCCCTGGTGGTTCGGGTGCTGGTGCCCCTTGGTCATCCAGAGCTCGCCGCCGGTGTCGCCGGGCATGATCGTGGTGATCGACTGCGGCAGCTCGCGGTCGGCCTCGGGCACGGGGGAGCTCACGACCGTGTAGACGACGGGGTTCTCGCCGGCGGATGCTTCGGCCCAGGCCTCGGCGTCGAGGAAGAGCCCCTCGAGGTCGGACATCCGCCGGGTGAGGGTCGGCCCCTCGGGCGAGAGCGTCAGCTTCTCGGCGTCGAAGGCGATCGCCATCGGAGAGATCGGCGGGGTGTGGAACTCGGGCATCGGTGCTCCTCGTAACGGATGCTGCGGCGCTGCGCAACCTGTAATGACAGGTTCACTGTACCTGTTATGACAGGTGGCGTCCAGGGGTGCATGCCTGCTGCCGCTCCGGTCGCCGTCGGTGCCGCCTGATCGCGAAGAATCCGGCAGGAGGTGCGACCGGAGCGCGGAGGGGCCGTCGGCGTCAGTGCCGAGTCACTCGGCGGTGCGCCTCGCGCGGTACGCGGCGACGGCGTTGCGGTTCGCGCACGTCGTGGAGCAGTAGCGCTTCGAGCGGTTGCGCGAGAGGTCGAGCGCGATCGACTGGCAGGTGTCGTCGTCGCACACGGAGAGGCGCGAGCCCTCGTCGGCGCGGATGACGTCGATCAGGGCCATCGCGGTCTCGATCAGGATGCGCTCGGCGAAGGGCTGCTCATCGGCGACGGCGTGCAGGTGCCAGTCCAAGCCGTCATGGCGACGCAGCGCCGGGGTGAGCCGGGATTCCGCGAGCGCGTCGTTGACGTGCGCGGCCATCTCGTCACGCGGTGCCAGCAGCATGGCGCGCAGGCGCGGACGCAGATCGCGCAGCGAGGCGACCTCGACCTCATCGCGGTCGAGGCGCCCGGTGTAGGGGAACTCGCGGAGGAAGGCGTCTTCATCGTCGAGGTCGTTCAGCGTGTCCGGCTGTTCGGCGGAGTTCGCGAGCCAGACGGCGGAACGCAGCGCCTCCTCCGTGTCATCGGTGAAGATCATGTTGACATCTTACAGCGCGCGCGAGTAGCGTCATCGATCATGAGCAAGGTGAGAAGTGACACGGTGGTCTCCTCCGCACGAGACGTGCGCCTCGGACTGCCGCTCGCGCTCGCCGCGGCCTTCGCCTTCGGCATGTCGGGCGGGTGGGCGCGAGGGCTCATAGATGCCGGATGGACGCCCGGGGCTGCCGTGACCGCCCGCATCTGGGTGGCCGCTCTCGTGCTGCTGATCCCGACGATCGTGTCCCTCCGAGGGCGGTGGGTGCTGCTGCGGCGCAACGCTGGCATGATCCTCGCCTACGGACTGCTGGCTGTCGCCGCGACCCAGCTCTTCTACTTCCAGGCCGTGGCCGTCATGGACGTGGGTCTGGCTCTGCTCATCGAGTACACCGCCCCGGTCGCGGTGCTGCTGTGGCTGTGGCTGCGAAGGGGTGAGCGGCCGACCCGCCGCAGCATCCTCGGCGCGGCCATCGCCTTCGTCGGGCTCGTGCTCATGCTCGACATCCTCACGGGGGCCGACGTGAACGTGGCCGGCATCCTGTGGGCACTCGGGGCGATGGTGGGCGCGGCGACCTACTTCGTGCTCTCGGCCAAGGTCGACACCGGGCTGCCGCCCATCGCCCTCGCCGGGAGCGGTCTGCTTCTCGGCGCGGTCGGGCTCACCGTGGCCGGTGCGATCGGCGTGCTGCCGATCGCGTGGACCACCGACGACATCGCGTACCGGTTCGGCAGCGTGCCCTGGTTCGTGCCGGTGCTGGCGATGGGGGTCGTGGCGACCGCGCTCGCCTACCTGCTCGGCATCGCCTCCACGCGGATGCTGGGTTCGCGGCTCGCCTCCTTCGTCGCACTCGCCGAGGTGGTGGCGGCCCTGCTGTTCGGCTGGCTGCTTCTCGGGCAGCTGCCCGACCTGCTGCAGGCGCTCGGCGGCGTGCTCGTGCTCGTGGGCGTCGTGGTCGTGAAGCTGGGTGAGCCCGTCGCAGCGGAATTCGTCGAGCCGATGCCCGCGGGGGCGCCGGCGCTTCGCGCGGAGAATGTATACGAGAAGCCCGTTCAGAAAGAACTCTGACCCTTCAGCCTCGGTTTATGTATACACTGAGGGCATGACCCTCGCCGTGGAACGCACCTCCGCGAGTGATCGCGCGTACGCGGCTCTGCTCGATGACATCCAGTCGGGCACGCTCCCGGCCGGTTTCGTGCTCGGCGAGGTCGAACAGGCCGAGCGCCTGGGTGTGAGCCGCACCCCGATGCGTGAAGCGCTGCGTCGACTCATCGCGGATGGGCTCGTCGTGCAGCAGTCGCCGCGGGTCACCGTGGTCGCCGATCTGGATGCCGACGACATCCGCTCCCTCTTCGAGATCCGCCGCGCGCTCGAGGAGAGCTCAGCCCGCCTCGCCGCCACCAGGGGAGACGCCGCCCTGTTCGCCGCACTCGCCGACGAGTTCGCGCACGTCGACCTCGACGCCATCGAAGGCCGTGACGCCTACTACGCGCTGATCGCCCGCTTCGACGTCGCCCTCGACGCGGCCGTGGCGAACGACTACATCGCCTCGGCGCTGCGCACCGTGCGCACCCACCTCGTGCGCGTGCGCCGGATGGCTCGCGACAAGCCCGCCCGGCTCGCCGCCTCCGCCGCCGAGCACCGCACCATCGCCGAGGCGCTCGCCGCCCGCGACGGCGACCTCGCCGCCCACGCCACGCACGTGCACCTGCACAACGCGCTCACCGGCATCCTCGATTCCCTCGAATCCCGCAACAGTGAAGGATAAGAAATGACCGTCACCCACCACGTCCGTGTGCACCGCAGCGACGAGAACCTCGCCAGGGAAGACCAGCTCGCCTGGAAGATCGCCGAGGTGGCCGCCGACCAGGTCGAGGTCGAGCAGGACGTCGTCGACATGATCATCAACCGCATCATCGACAACGCTTCGGTGGCTGCGGCTTCCCTCACCCGTGCGCCCATCAACGCGGCCAGGGCCCAGGCGTTCAGCCACCCCGTCTCGACCGGCGGCGTCGGTGCGAACCTGTTCGGTGCGGCGCTCGAGCACCGCACCAGCCCCGAGTGGGCCGCCTGGGCGAACGGCGTGGCCGTGCGCGAGCTCGACTACCACGACACGTTCCTCGCCGCGGAGTACTCGCACCCCGGCGACAACATCCCGCCGATCCTCGCGGTCGCGCAGCACACCGGCAAGGACGGGCGGGCGCTCGTGCGCGGCATCGCCACCGGCTACGAGATCCAGATGGACCTGGTGCGCGCGATCTGCCTGCACAAGCACAAGATCGACCACGTCGCCCACCTCGGCCCGTCCGCCGCCGCCGGCATCGGCACCCTGCTCGGCCTCGACGTCGAGACCATCTACCAGGCCGTCGGGCAGGGCCTTCACACCACGACCGCCACGCGCCAGAGCCGCAAGGGCGAGATCTCGACCTGGAAGGCGCACGCTCCGGCCTTCGCCGGCAAGATGGCCGTCGAAGCCGTCGACCGGGCGATGCGCGGACAGACCAGCCCCGCCCCCATCTATGAAGGCGAAGACGGCGTGATCGCCTGGATGCTCGACGGCAAGGACGCGTCGTACGACGTGCCGCTGCCCGCCGCCGGTGAGCCCAAGCGCGCGATCCTCGACTCGTACACGAAGGAGCACTCGGCCGAGTACCAGGCGCAGGCGCTGATCGACCTCGCCCGCAAGCTCGGGATCGAGAACCCGGCACTGCGCGACCCGGCGAACATCGATCAGATCGTGATCCACACCAGCCACCACACCCACAACGTGATCGGCTCGGGCGCGAACGACCCGCAGAAGTACGACCCGACCGCGTCGCGAGAGACGCTCGACCACTCGGTGCCGTACATCTTCGCGGTGGCCCTGCAGGACGGCGGGTGGCACCACGTCGACTCCTACGCCCCCGAGCGCGCGGGCCGTGCCGACACGGTCGCGCTGTGGCACAAGATCACCACCGCGGAGGACGCCGAGTGGACCCGCCGCTACCACTCCGAGGACCCGGCCGAGAAGGCGTTCGGCGGTCGTGTGGAGATCCGCCTCGCCGACGGCTCGACCGTGGTCGACGAGATCGCCGTGGCCGATGCGCACCCGCTGGGGGCTCGTCCGTTCGCCCGAGAGAACTACATCGCGAAGTTCCGTCTGCTGGCGGAGCCCGTGCTCGAGCCCGCCGAGATCGAGCGGTTCCTCGCCCTCGTGCAGCGCCTGCCCGAGCTGACGGCTGCCGAGGTCGGCGAGCTCTCGATCGTCGCGAAGCCCGGCCTGCTCGAGGCTGCTCCTGCTCCTGCGGGACTGTTCTGATGCTGTACTCCACCGTCACGCCCGCCGAGAAGCGCCGACTGTTCCGCGAGCGTCTCGCGAGCGGGGAGCTGCTGCGCTTCCCCGGTGCGTTCAACCCGCTGAGCGCGCGCCTGATCGAGCAGAAGGGCTTCGACGGCGTCTACATCTCCGGCGCCGTGCTCTCGGCTGACCTGGGCCTGCCCGACATCGGCCTCACGACGCTCACCGAGGTGGCCGGACGGGCGAAGCAGATCGCCCGTATGACCGACCTCCCCGCGATCGTCGACGCCGACACCGGCTTCGGCGAGCCGATGAACGTCGCCCGCACGATCCAGGAGCTCGAAGACGCGGGCCTCGCCGGCACGCACATCGAGGATCAGGTCAATCCGAAGCGCTGCGGCCACCTCGACGGCAAGGCCGTGGTCGACGAGAACACCGCGATCAAGCGCATCCGTGCCGCAGCCGACGCTCGTCGCGACGAGAACTTCCTCATCATGGCGCGCACCGACATCCGCGCGGTCGAGGGTCTCGACGCCGCGATCGACCGTGCCAAGGCGCTGGTCGACGCCGGTGCCGACGCGGTGTTCCCCGAGGCCATGCGCACTCTCGCCGAGTTCGAGGCCATGGCCGCGGCGCTCGACGTGCCGATCCTGGCGAACATGACGGAGTTCGGCAAGAGCGAGCTGTTCTCGGTCGACCAGCTGCGTGACGCGGGCGTGAACCTGGTGATCTGGCCCGTGTCGCTGCTGCGCATCTCGATGGGGGCCGCAGGCCGCGCACTGGATACTCTGAACGAAGAGGGGCACCTGACCTCCGCGCTCAGCGAGATGCAGCACCGCGCCGATCTCTACGATCTGATCGACTACGAGTCGTACAACCACTTCGACTCTGGCGTCTTCAACTTCACCATCACGAAGGAGTGACCATGACCGAGCCGGACATCAAGAAGGGCCTCGCGGGCGTCGTCGTCGACACGACCGCGATCTCGAAGGTCAACCCCGAGACGAACAGCCTGCTGTACCGCGGCTACCCCGTGCAGGAGCTGGCGGACACGCAGCCGTTCGAGGCCGTCGCCTACCTGCTGTGGAACGGCGAGCTGCCCACTCCGGAGGAGCTCGCAGCCTTCCGGCTCGAGGAGCGCAAGCACCGGACGCTCGCCGACAACGTCAAGACCGCGATCGACCTGGTCCCGCTGGATGCGCACCCGATGGACGAGGTGCGTACCGCGGTCAGCCTGATCGGCGCCTCCGACCCCGGCGCCGGCGGCTCGGTGCTCGACGCGGGCGGCAGCCCCGAGCAGAACCTCGAGCGCAGCATCCGCCTGTTCGCCGCGCTTCCTGCGATCGTCGCCTACGGTCAGCGTCGTCGTCGCGGCCAGGAGATCATCGCTGCGCGCTCCGACCTCGACTACTCCGCGAACTTCCTCTGGATGACGTTCGGCGAAGAGGCGGACGACGTCGTGGTGGATGCCTTCAACCGCTCGATGATCCTCTACGCCGAGCACTCCTTCAACGCCTCCACGTTCACCGCGCGCGTGATCACCTCGACCCTGAGCGACATCTACTCGGCGGTCGTCGGCGCGATCGGCGCGCTCAAGGGTCCGCTGCACGGTGGCGCCAACGAGGCCGTGCTGCACATCTTCGACGACATCGGCACGGCCGAGAACGTCGTGCCGTGGCTCGACAAAGCACTCGCCGAGAAGCGCAAGATCATGGGCTTCGGGCACCGCGTCTACAAGAAGGGAGACTCGCGTGTGCCGACCATGAAGGCCGCGCTCGACACTCTCGTGGAGCATTACGACCGCGCCGACGTCGCCGCTCTGTACGACGCTCTCGAGTCGGAGTTCGTGGCGCGCAAGGGCATCTACCCGAACCTCGACTACCCCTCGGGCCCGGCCTACAACCTGATCGGCTTCGACACGCTGACCTTCACGCCGCTGTTCGTGGCGGCGCGGGTGACGGGCTGGACCGCGCACGTGATCGAGCAGGCCGGATCCAACGCGCTGATCCGTCCGCTGTCGCACTACGACGGCCCGGACGAGCGGCACGTCGCGGTCTGAGCGTCGCGGTCAGCGGGTGAGCCAGCTCCGCAGGGACCGGGTCACGAACGGCAGCACCCAGTACGCCATGATCGGCGTGAGCACGAGGGTGGTGGCCAGCACCCGCGCCCAGATCGGCAGCTCGTTCCACCCCGGCACGGGGCTCATCGCGTAGGTGAACGCGAGGTTCACGGGGAAGAAGCCCAGCCAGATCGAGGTCGCCTGCTTCCACCGCGGGGGAGCGGGGGCGACGGTGACCGTCTCGGTCGTGCCGTCGGCGGACGGCAGCGTGATCGTGCCGGTGGTCGGCTCGTCGAACCAGCCCTCGATCCCGGTGCGGCGCTTGGAGCGCTCGCTGCGCACGAAGCCCTGGCCCATCGACAGCCACCAGGCCCGCTCTGCCGACTGCTCCCAGGCGGTGAGCGAGTCCTCGCTCGCGAACCGGTAGAGCATGTGCCACACCTGCGAGTCCTCGCCGGCGCGCACCCAGCCGGAGCCGAGGAAGCCCGGGTACTTCGTCGCGAGGTTCACCCCCGTCTGCACCCAGGCGGTCGCCTCGACGATGCGCTCGGGGTCGACTTCGCGGCGAATGGACACGGTGAGGGGTTCGGACATGGTGGGGTCCTCGGGGAACGGGCGCCCGGGGTCGGGGCGTCGAAGCGGATGCGCCAAGGGTGGCGGCGCACCGTCGATTCTAATTCGGATGCGGCGTGCTCCCGGCCGCTCCCGCCTCCACGAGGAGGACCCCCGCCGACCCGATTCGGCGGGGGTCTCGCGGCGTGGAGCCGCGACGGGAGCGAGAGCGCTCACCGTGTGCGCGGTAGACGTGACACCCGATCCGGTCTGAGTCTCTGTCCGCGCACCTGCAGTTGTACCCGGGCGAGATGACGCGGCGGTGAACACGGCGGGAACAACCGCGATCGACGCAGACGCGGCCGTGCGCGCGGAATACAAGGATGTCCTAGTAAATGTCCGGCCCTCCGAGTAAACTCCCCAATGTGCCAACGACGGCACGGAGGGATGTCACACAATGACTCGTACTATCCCGCACTTCGTGGGCGGATCGCTTCTCACTCCCGACTCCGGTCGGTTCGCCGACGTGTTCGATCCGAGCACCGGTGCCGTGCAGGCGCGCGTGCCGCTCGCCTCGGCCGACGAGGTGCGCCGCGTGATCGCGAACGCAGAAGAGGCGCAGGTCGCGTGGGCCGCGACCAACCCGCAGAAGCGCGCTCGCGTGCTGTTGCGGTTCCTCGACCTGGTGCAGCGGGAGATGACGTCACTGGCCGAGCTGCTCGCGAGCGAGCACGGCAAGACGGTCGACGATGCGAAGGGCGACATCCAGCGCGGCCTCGAGGTCATCGAGTTCGCAGCCGGCGCTCCGCACCTGCTCAAGGGCGAGTACTCCACCGGCGCGGGAACGGGCATCGACGTCTACTCGATGCGGCAGCCGCTCGGGGTCGTCGCCGCGATCACCCCGTTCAACTTCCCCGCCATGATCCCGCTGTGGAAGGCCGGCCCCGCGCTCGCCGCCGGCAACGCGGTGGTGCTCAAGCCCAGTGAGCGCGACCCCTCGGTGCCGGTGCGCATCGCCGAGCTCTTCCTCGAAGCGGGTCTCCCCGCAGGTGTCCTCAACGTCGTGCACGGCGACAAGGAGGCGGTCGACACGCTGCTCACCGACGAGCGCATCCGCGCCGTGGGCTTCGTCGGATCGACCCCGATCGCCGAGTACATCTATGCGACGGCCGCGGCGAACGGCAAGCGCGCGCAGTGCTTCGGCGGCGCGAAGAACCACATGATCGTGATGCCCGACGCCGACCTCGATCAGGCCGTCGACGCGCTGATCGGCGCGGGGTACGGCTCGGCGGGCGAGCGCTGCATGGCCATCTCGGTCGCTGTCCCGGTGGGACAGGAGACAGCCGACGCGCTGGCCGCCAAGCTCACCGAACGCGTCGCCCAGCTGCGGGTCGGCCCCTCTCTCGCGGCCGACGTCGACTACGGCCCGCTGGTCACACGGGCGGCCGTCGAGCGG
Source organism: Microbacterium sp. DWRC1-3 (assembly GCF_049896645.1). Lineage (NCBI taxonomy): Bacteria > Bacillati > Actinomycetota > Actinomycetes > Micrococcales > Microbacteriaceae > Microbacterium > Microbacterium sp. DWRC1-3. Next base: position 1,892,910 of record NZ_JAFCUS010000001.1, on the reverse strand, counting down.
GTCGAGGGCTACATCCAGCAGGGCATCGACGAGGGGGCGACACTCCTCGCCGACGGTCGCGGCTTCACCGTGGAAGGGCACGAGGAGGGCTTCTACCTCGGACCGACCCTGTTCGACCACGTCACCACCGACATGGCGATCTACCGTGAGGAGATCTTCGGCCCCGTGCTGGTCATCGCCCGCGCCGCCGACTACGAGGAGGCGCTGCGGATGGCCTCGGAGCACGAGTACGGCAACGGCGTCGCCATCTTCACGCGCGACGGCGACGCGGCCCGCGACTTCGCCGCCCGCGTCGAGGTGGGGATGGTCGGTGTGAACGTGCCGATCCCGGTCCCGATCGCCTACTACACGTTCGGCGGCTGGAAGCGCAGCGGATTCGGCGACCTCAATCAGCACGGAACCGACGCCTTCCGGTTCTACACGAAGACCAAGACGGTGACGAGCCGCTGGCCCGCAGCAGGCATCCGCGATGGTGCCAGCTTCGTCATCCCGACCATGCACTAGCCCCGGAAACCTCCCACAAGGAAACCACGATGACCATGACCACCGTCACCACCACCGCCGAGGAGCGCGAGGCGATCATCGGCGCCGTCCGCGAGTTCGCCGAGACCGAACTCGCACCCTACGCCGCCGAGCGCGACGAGAAGCACCTGTTCCCGCGGGAGTCGCTCAACCGTGCCGGCGAGCTCGGGCTCGGCGGCATCTACGTCGACGAGGAGTTCGGCGGCAGCGGCCTCAGCCGTCTCGACACCGTCGCGATCTTCGAGGAGCTCGCGAAGGGCGACCCCGCGGTCGCGGCCTACATCTCCATCCACAACATGGTCGTCTGGATGATCGACACCTACGGCGACGACGCCCAGCGCGCGCACTGGCTGCCGATGCTGACGGCCATGTCGGAGTTCGGCGGCTACTGCCTCACCGAGCCGGGTGCAGGATCGGATGCCGCGAACATCGCGACCAGCGCCGTCCGCGACGGCGACGACTACGTTCTCACCGGAGTGAAGCAGTTCATCTCCGGAGCGGGCGAGGCTGCCGTCTACGTCGTCATGGCGCGCACGGGAGAGCCGGGCGCGCGCGGCATCAGCGCCTTCCTCGTCCCCGGCGACTCCGAGGCGTTGAGCTTCGGCGCCCCGGAGAAGAAGATGGGCTGGCACGCGCAGCCCACCCGCCAGGTGATCCTCGACGGTGTGCGGGTTCCCGCCTCCTCCATGCTCGGCGACGAGGGTCGCGGGTTCGCGATCGCGATGTCCGCGCTCAACGGCGGACGCCTCAACATCGCCGCCTGCTCGCTCGGCGGCGCCCAGTGGGCACTCGATCAGGCCGTGAAGTACGTGCACGAGCGGATGGCGTTCGGCGAGCCGCTCGCCGAGAAGCAGTCCATCCTGTTCGCGATCGCCGACATGCGCACCGACCTGCACGCGGCACGACTCATGGTGCGCGACGGCGCGCAGGCGGTCGACGAGCACGCACCCGACGCGACGATGCGCTGCGCCATGGCCAAGCGCTTCGCGACCGACGCCGGCTTCGACGTCGCCAACAGGGCGCTGCAGCTGCACGGCGGCTACGGCTATCTGCAGGACTACGGGATCGAGAAGGTCGTCCGCGACCTGCGCGTGCATCAGATCCTGGAGGGGACGAACGAGATCATGCGACTGATCGTCGGACGCGAGATGCTGCGGCCGGCGGGTTCCGCCTCCCTCCAGCGCAACGGCGCAGATCAGATGCGGAGCGGATCATGACGGCGCCGTCTTCCCCGATGGTCGTCGCGTTCCTCGGCCTCGGGCACATGGGACTGCCGATGGCGAAGAACCTCCTCGCCGCGGGGCATGAGGTGCACGGCTTCGATCTGGTCCCCGCGGCCATCGAAGCGGCGCAGACGGCCGGCATCCCGGTGGCGGCGAGCGGCGCGGATGCCGTGGCCGACGCGGATGTCGTCATCACCATGTTCCCCGCCGGAAAGCACGTGATCGAGGCCTATCGCACCGAACTGCTCGCGGCCGCCCGCCCCGGCACGCTCTTCATCGAGTCGTCGACCATCGCCGTCGATGAGGCTCGGGCCGCCCACGCTCTCGCGCTCGCCGCCGGGCACCGCAACGTCGACGCTCCGGTGTCGGGAGGCGTGGTCGGCGCGGAGAACGGCACCCTCGCCTTCATGGTCGGCGGGTCGGACGACGACTTCGCAGCCGCCCTCCCGCTGCTCGAGGTCATGGGAAAGCGCATCGTGCACTGCGGCGGTCCCGGCCTCGGCCAGGCGGCGAAGGTGTGCAACAACATGGTGCTCGCGGTCTCGCAGATCGCGGTGGCCGAGGCGTTCGTGCTGGGGGAGCGGCTCGGGCTCGAGCATCAGGCGCTGTTCGACGTCGTCTCGCAGGCCTCGGGCCAGTGCTGGTCGATCACGACCAACTGCCCCGTGCCCGGCCCTGTGCCCACGAGTCCTGCCAACCGCGACTACCAGCCGGGTTTCGCCGGGGCGTTGATGGCGAAGGATCTCGGCCTCGCGCTGCAGGCGATCGAGCAGACGTCGACGGATGCCAGGATGGGCCGTCTCGCGCAGGAGATCTATGCAGCGTTCGCGGCCGGCGACGGCGCGGGGCGCGATTTCTCCGGCATCATCACCGACATCCGCGACGACCTCGTGTGATGATCGGTACTTCGACGGAGAGGGTGACATGACCGAGTACGAGACGATCCTGGTCGAGCAGCGCGGACGAGTCGGGTGGATCACCCTGAACCGCCCGGAGGCGCTGAACGCGTTGAACAGCCGGCTCGCGGAAGAGGTCACCGCCGCGGCCGTGGCCTTCGACGCCGACGAGGGCGTCGGCGCGATCGTGGTGACCGGATCCGAGAAGGCCTTCGCCGCCGGCGCCGACATCAAGGAGATGGAGGGCATGTCCGCGGCGCAGATGCTCGAGACCGATCATTTCGGGGTCTGGCACGAGTTCGCCGCGGTGCGCACGCCCGTGATCGCCGCGGTCTCCGGCTTCGCCCTGGGCGGCGGATGCGAGCTGGCGATGATGTGCGACATCATCCTGGCCGCCGACAACGCGAAGTTCGGACAGCCCGAGATCAACCTCGGCGTCATCCCCGGCATGGGCGGAACCCAGCGACTGATCCGCGCGGTCGGCTACTACAAGGCGGCGGAGCTGGTGCTCTCCGGCCGATTCATGGGAGCGGAGGAGGCCGAGCGCTCCGGCCTCGTCTCCCGCGTCGTCGCGGCATCCGACCTCCTCGCCGAGGCGACGAAGCTGGCTGACACGATCGCGTCGAAGTCGCTGCCGTCGGTCTATGCCGCGAAGGCCGCGCTGGATGCGGCCATGGAGACGCCCCTGGCCGAGGGACTCGCGCACGAGAAGCGGGCGTTCGCCGCCCTGTTCGACACCGCGGATCAGAAGGAGGGCATGTCGGCCTTCCGCCAGAAGCGGTCGCCCGACTTCCAGAACCGCTAGCGCGTCGTGAACAACTCCTCGGAACAGAGTGCGCCTCGCCGGAAGCGGCTCTCAGCGCCGTGCCCGACGAGAATTCCTGCGGAGATGTGCACCACCTCAGCCGCGGAGCGCGTCGACGATCTTCGCGATCCGGCGCTCGCGCGTCGTTTCCTGCTTGGCCTCGGCCACGCTGCGCGCGTGCTCCTTGCGCACGGTGTACGACAGGGCGTCGAAGGCCGCGCGCACAGCAGGGTCGGCATCGAGGGCCGCGGCGAGTCCCGGCGGTACCTCGACCGTGCGCTCGGCCGAATCCACCCGGATCACGGCGTCGACCTCCTGGCCGATCTCGAGCCCCAGGTCGGCACGCACGGCTTTGCTGAAGCCGATCATGTTCTCGCTGCCCATCCGCGCCAGGCGCAGGCGGGCGGTGCGTCCGCCGACGGTGACGGCCACGGGGAAGGCCTTGCCGGCGCCGAGCGAGGCGACCTGCTCATCCGTGAGGAGGATCGCCGCAGCGGGGCCACGGCCGGTGAGGACGGTGTGCAGGCGCAGTTCGCTCATGCCGAAAGAGTACGCCCGGGACCCTCGAGTTCGGCGGCGAGAATCGCGTTGCGCTCCGTGATGAGGCGGCGCATGTACTCCCGCATGAACAGCGCGTCGACGAGCCGGCCGAGCGGGCCGAACGGCGAGCGGAAGGTCACCGTGTCGTGCATGAGCGTGCCGGACGGGTGCTCCTCGAACCGGTGCTCGTGCAGGAACGCGGCGAACGGGCCCGAGATCTGCCGGTCCGAGAATCCGTTCGGGGGATCGATGTCGAACACGATCGAGCGCAGCCGGAACGGGATGCCGAAGTGGCGTGCCCGCCAGGTCGCGGTCGTGCCCTCGGTGAAGACGCCGCCGGCCGGTGCCTCGATCATCGTCTCGCCGAATCGGGCCATGCTCTTCACGTGCAGCGCAGGGTCGAGCGACGCGGCGAACACCTCGGCGGGGGCCGCACCGATGACCGTCTCGAGTGCGAACCGGGCCATGTCAGAGGGCTTCGGGCTGCGGACGCGGATCGGCGAAGTCGCCCGCGTCCTTGCGCAGCCTGGCCACGATCGCGACGAGCTCGGCCGCGTCGTCGCGGCTCAGACCGGGCTGGGCGAAGACATCGGCGTTGAGGGCCTGGGTGGCGCGCTCGACCAGTTCCCGGCCGGACTCCGTCAGGACCAGGAGCGCGGCGCGTCCGTCGTGCGGGTGCGGTTCACGCGCGATCAGGCCGTCGCGCACCAGCCGCTCCGCCGTGCTCGTGACCGTGGTCGGGTGTACCTGCAGTCGGGCGACCACGCTCGAAAGCGGAAGGCTCCCCGCGCGGCTGAAGGCCAGCAGGCGCAGCACCTCGTAGCGGGCGAAGCTCAGAGCGAAGGGCTTGAGGGTCGCATCGACGCGGGCGAGCAGCAGCTGCTGGGCGCGCATGACGGAGGTGACCAGGGCCATGCCGTCGGCGGCATCCGTCCATCCGTGCGCGAGCCACTGCCGCTTCGCCTCGGCGAGCGGATCGATGGGGAGCGGACGGGGTCGGGCCATTTCTCTACGGTAGTGGCGGGAGGGTGGGGTGCGGCGACGGCGCGCGACGCATCCTTCGCTGTAGCCGCTGAGTCTCAGTCGCATGTGAGCTGGAACTCAGTATCGCGGTCTAGAATTGCAGCAGTCGTGAGGAGCAATCGATGAAGATCTTCGTCCTGGTCAAAGAGGTGCCGGACACCTATGGCGATCGCAAGCTGAATCTCGAGACCGGACTCGCTGATCGCGCGGCCGGGGATGTGGTCCTCGACGAGATCACCGAGCGCGCTCTCGAAGTCGCCCTCAGCTACGCCGACAAGAACGACGGCACCGAGGTGGTGGCCGTCTCGATGGCTCCGGAGGGCTCGACGGCCTCCCTTCGCCGGGCGCTCGCGATCGGTGCCGGCTCCGCCGTGCACATCGCCGACGATCAGCTCGCCGGTGCCGACCTCGGCCTCACCGCCGAGGTGCTGGCCGCGGCGATCCGCCGCGGCGCCCCCGACCTCGTGATCACCGGCAACCTGTCTACCGACGGCTCCGGTGGTGTGATCCCCGCGATGATCGCCGAGCATCTCGGGTTCGCGCAGGTCACCGCCCTTTCCGCGGTGGAGATCACCGCAGACGGCGTCTCGGGAGTCCGAGGCGCGGACGCCGGCAGCCAGCCGGTCTCGGCGCCGCTGCCCGCCGTGATCTCGATCACCGAGGCGCTCCCCGACGCCCGATTCCCCAACTTCAAGGGGATCATGGCGGCGAAGAAGAAGCCGCTTGAAGTGCTCTCGCTCGCCGACCTCGATGTGTCGGCAGATCCGTCCGCCGCCCCGCGGACCATCATGACGACCGTGTCGGAGAAGCCCCCGCGGGCTGCCGGCGTGAAGATCACCGATGAGGGCGACGCGGCCGACAAGCTCGTCGACTACCTCGTGCAGAACAGGCTGGTGTGAGATGACTTCCTCCGAGAACCCGATCCTCGTCCTCATCGACGTCGATCCTTCCGGCTACGTCGCGAGCAGCACGGCGGCGCTCCTCGGCGCTGCTTCCACGATCGGCTCGCCCGTGGCTCTGATCGTCGGCGGGAGCCCCGCCGCGGTGGACCAGGCTGCCGCGGCAGGAGCATCCGTCGTGCTGACCGCCGACGGCGACCCCGCAGCGCTCACCGTGCCGATCGTGGACGCCCTGCAGGCCGCCGCCGCGCAGGTGCGCCCCGACGCGGTGCTGATCTCGAACTCGATCTCCGGTCGCGATGTGGCCGGACGCTTCGCGGTGCGCACGAAGAGCGCGCTGTCGGTCGACGCCGTCGGGGTCTCACGCGACGACGAGGGAGTGCTCGCGCATCACTCGGTCTATGGCGGGGCGTACCTCGTCGACTCGGCTCCCACCTTCGGCACCCCCGTGATCACGGTGCGTCAGGGCGCGGTGGATGCGCGTGCCGAGGCCGTGCCGTCGCACTCGGTCGAGGTGCTCGATGTCACGCCGTCCGGGGCCGTCGCGGCGACGGCAGGTCCGGTCGAGGCGGTCGAGGTCGCCTCCTCCCGTCCCGAGCTGCGCGGAGCGACGCGCGTCGTCTCCGGCGGTCGGGGCCTCGCGTCCAAGGAGAAGTTCGTGCTCGTCGAGGAGCTCGCCGACGCACTCGGCGCGGCCGTCGGCGCCTCCAGGGCAGCCGTCGACGCCGGGTACATCCCGCAATCGCACCAGGTCGGTCAGACCGGGGTGTCGGTGTCGCCGCAGCTGTATGTCGCGCTCGGCATCTCCGGAGCGATCCAGCACCGCGCGGGCATGCAGACCTCGAAGAACATCGTCGCGATCAACAAGGACCCCGAGGCGCCGATCTTCGACGTCGCGGACTTCGGCATCGTCGGCGACGTGTTCGCCGTGGTCCCGCAGGTGATCGCCGCCCTCGAGGCGCGGAAGAAGTAGTCATGGCGACGCGGATGCTGCGACGCGGTCTGCCGCGTGTGCCGGGTGGAGAGCCCTGGCCTCCCGCTGATGCGGTGGCCGTCGACGCGGCCGCAGCGGAACCGGAGGCCGGTGCGGCCCCGGAGCCGGTGGCGCACGCGGTGACGCCGGCTGCGGTCGCCGCGGTCGACACCGGGGTGACGACCGGTGCGGTGGATCCGGCACGGGCGGACGCTCCCGCGCCGCCCACGGAAGCCGCTTCTCCGGCGACCTCCGGAGCACTGCGCATCCGTCGCGGTCTGCCGCGGGTCTCGGGCGGCGAGCCCTGGCCGCCGTCGCAGACCCCCGCCGCCCTCGCTGCCGCGGCCCCCGCTCCGCACACGACGACGGCGGAACCGGCCGCAGAGGCAGCATCTCCCGTGTCGACGGCGATGGCGACCGCGCCGGAGGCGGCCGCCGCATCGACCGCCCCCTCGTCCGCAGTCGCCGAACCCGAGGCGCAGCCCGCCGCGGCCGGCGGTGTCCGTCGTGGCCTGCCCCGAGTGGTCGGTGGCGACCCCTGGCCGCCCGCGGACACTGTTCCGCTCGTGCGGACAGCCGCAGGATCCGCTCTTCTCGAGCCCGTCGCCTCCGAGAGCACGCCCGCTGCCACTGTGGAAGCGCCAGCCGTGGAAACGCCCGCAGCGGCCGCGACCGCCGTGGCCGTCGCCGGCTCTGCTCCGGCCATCGCCGACGTCTCGACGCCTCTGCCCTGGACCCGCACGGTGTGGAACGGGCGCGCACCGCGTCACATCCTTGCCGCATCGGCGCCGGCAACCGACCGCCGTCGTCCGACCTGGACGCAGGCGATCGGCGTGCTGTTCGGCGCCGCTGCGCTCGGAGTGCTCGCAGGAGCGGCGATCGCCTTCGTGCGGACGCTCCTGAGCTTCCCGTTCATGCAGGACTTCCTCGCAGCCTTCCCCGGCGAGTACGAACCCGCGATCGCGGTCGAGCCCGGGTTCTCGCCCTGGATCGGCTGGCAGCACTTCTTCAACATGTTCCTGATGGTGCTGATCATCCGCTCGGGCCTGCAGGTGCGCACCGAGAAGCGGCCGACCGTGTTCTGGACGCCCCGGGGCAACCCCAAGGGGAAGATCAGCCTCAACCTCTGGTTCCACCAGTCGCTCGACATCCTGTGGCTCGTGAACGGCGTGATCTTCGTGGTCCTTCTGTTCGTCACCGGGCACTGGGTGCGCATCGTGCCGACGAGCTGGGAGGTGTTCCCGAACGCGCTGTCGGCGGCACTGCAGTACGTCTCGTTCGACTGGCCGCACGAGAACGGCTGGAACAACTACAACAGCCTGCAGCAGCTCGCCTACTTCGCGACCGTGTTCATCGCCGCACCGCTCGCGGCGATCACCGGGTTCCGCATGTCGGGGCTGTGGCCCAAGAGGGCCGAGAAGGTGTCGAAGGCGTACCCGGTCGAGTGGGCGCGGGCGCTGCACTTCCCGATCATGCTCTACTTCGTGGCGTTCATCATCGCCCACGTCGCGCTCGTGATGTTGACCGGATTCCTGCGCAACCTGAACCACATGTTCGCTGCGCAGGATGCGGTCACCTGGACCGGATTCTGGGTGTTCGTCCTCTCGCTCGTGGTGATCGCGATCGCGTGGGTGGCCGCCCGCCCGCTCGTGCTCGCCCCCATCGCGAAGGCGTTCGGGAAGGTCTCCGGACGCTGAGCCGGAGCTAGCCTGAGGGAGTGAGTGACAGCATCGACATCGAGACCTTCTGGCGACGGGCGAGGGCGGCTGATCCCCGCCTGCCCGAAGCGCAGCCGGAGGCGTGGGGTTTCGGTGCCACACCGCAGCAGGCCGACGAGCTTCTGGCGCTGGTGATCAGCGGAGTGAAGGTGGGTACCGCCTCCGCGCTGTGGGACTACGAACAGGCCGGGGAACCGCTGCCGCGCGTGGGCGAGCTGAGCATACTCCTCGACGGTGCCGACGTGCCGCGAGCCGTGATCGAGACCGTCGCGGTCGAGGTCGTGCCGTTCGACGAGGTCGACGAAGAGCACGCTTTCGCCGAGGGAGAGGGCGACCGCACGCTCGCGCACTGGCGTGAGGTGCACGAGCGCTTCTGGCGGCTGCACTCCGAGAACCCCCGCGGATACGAGCCGGACATGCCAGTGGTGTGCGAGCGATTCCACCTGCTCCTCCCGTCGGATGCCGCGACTGCACCCACACGGTGAAGGATCATTCTCGACGACGGAAGGAAGATCATGGCCGAGGCGTACATCATCGATGCGGTCCGCTCCCCGGTCGGACGGCGCGGCGGATCGCTCTCCGGCATCCATCCGGCTGATCTCGGTGCGCACAGCCTGCGCGCGCTGGTCGATCGGGTCGGGATCGACCCCGGGTCGATCGACGACGTGGTGCTGGGGGCGATCGACGCGATCGGCGGACAGGCGGGGAACGTGGCACGCACCGCCGCCCTGGTCGCCGGATTCCCCGAGCATGTGCCCGGTGTCACGATCGATCGCCAGTGCGGATCGAGCCAGCAGGCCGTGCACTTCGCGGCGCAGGCCGTGATGAGCGGCGTGAACGACCTCGTGATCGCGGGCGGTCTGCAGAACATGTCGCAGGTGCCCCTGACCGCGGCGGCCATCGTGGGCCAGGCCTACGGATTCACCACCCCGTATGCGGAGTCGCCGGGGTGGCGCGAGAGGTACGGCGACCAGGAGATCTCGCAGTTCGCCGGTGCGGAGCTGATCGCCGAGAAGTGGGACACCTCCCGCGAGGATATGGAGCAGTTCGCCCTGGAGAGCCACCGCCGCGCGGCCGTCGCGCAGGACGAAGGTCGCTTCTCGAACGAGATCGCCCCGCTGAACGGTCTCGACCACGACGAAGGCGTGCGCCGGGACACGACCCTGGAGCGGATGGCACAGCTCGCGCCGCTCAGGGAAGGCGGACGGATCACGGCCGCCGTGTCGTCGCAGATCAGCGATGCCTCCAGCGCCGTGCTCATCGCGAGCACACGGGCCGTGCGCGAACACGGACTCACGCCGCGCGCACGCATCCATCAGATGACGGTCCGCGGCGCCAGCCCCGTGCTCATGCTCACGGCGCCCATCCCGGCGACCAGGCACGCCCTGGAGCGTGCGGGGCTCGGCATCGGCGACATCGACCTGTTCGAGGTGAACGAGGCTTTCGCTCCCGTGGTCCTCGCCTGGATGCGCGAGCTCGACGCCCCCTACGAGAAGGTCAACGTCAACGGCGGCGGCATCGCGCTCGGCCACCCGATCGGTGCGACCGGCACGAGGCTGCTCGCGACCATGCTGAACGAACTCGAGCGCACCGGCGGACGCTATGGCCTGCAGGCGATGTGCGAGGGCGGCGGTGTCGCGAACGTGACGATCATCGAGCGCCTCTGACCTGCCGTCGCGCGAGCATCAGCGCAGACAGCGAGAGCGGGCCGCCTCCTCGGGGAGACGGCCCGCTCTCGCGTGTGCGATCGATCAGGGGCGGACGAAGCGGACCTCGGTCAGCGTCTCGCCCAGGAACGGCTCGGTGTGCGATGCGCCGTCGAGGCGGAAGCCGTTGCGCGCGTAGAACCGGTGCGCGCGGGGGTTGTCCTCGGCGACCCACAGATACAGCGGCTCGTCCTTCTCGACGGCCGCGTCGAACAGCTTCTGGCCGATGCCGGTGGAGTGCCACGCATCGAGCAGGTAGATGAAGTAGAGCTCGCGGAACGCGGGAGCGTCCTTGTCGCGGGCGGGACCGGAGCCGACGAAGCCGACGATCTCGCCGTCGACGAGCGCGGCGTTCATCGTGAACTCGGGGCCCTGCGAGGCCCAGTGCGTCCACAGCTCGGCCATGCGGCGGGGCGAGACCTTCTCCAGCGCCGCCTTGCTGATCAGGTGGTCGTAGGTCTCGTGCCAGCACTGCGCGTGCACGCGACCGAGGGCTTCCGCATCCACATCACGGACCGGACGGACGATGACTTCAGGCTGGGCTTCGGCGCTCATGTTCGTGACTCTACGCGCGGCGTCCACGAAGAGGAAATCGAGTGGATGTTCGATGACACCCGATGCGCGGGCATGGAGGGTTCGCACAACGATGTTCGCCGATCGTGCGCTCCTGGCTACGATCGATCCTCGTGAACGTGATCTGGCGGACCCTCCTGGTAATCCTCGGCGCTCGCCGCCGCGTGCGACGGGGGAAGACCCTCGATGCGTCGGCGGTCAGCAGCATCCGCCTGACCACGCTGCCGACCGACATCGATATCCTGCGCCACATGAACAACGGGCGCTACCTGTCGCTCTTCGACCTCGGACGCTGGGATCTGCTGATACGAACCGGGCTGTTCGACGCGATGAAGGAGCACGGCTGGTACGCGGTCGTGTCCAGCGAGACCGTGACGTTCCGCAAGTCGCTGCAGCTGTGGCAGCGCTTCGACGTGCAGTCGCGCTTCATCGGCCACGACGACAAGGCGGTGTTCCTCGAGCACAGGGCCGTCGTCGACGGAGAGATCTACGCGCGGGTGATCGTGCGCTCGCGCATGCTGCGCCGTACCGGCGGCACCGTCAGCAACGAAGAGCTGTTCGCCGCCGTGGGCAAGCCCGAAGGCGTGCCGGAGATCGATGCGTGGGTTCACGACTGGGCGGCGGCATCCGCCCTCCCTCCCGTGCGGGTGAAGGCTCCGAGCGTCTGGGGCTGAAAGAAGCGACGGGGTAGCCAGCCCGGGACGGGCCTGTATACCGTGCAAACCAGAGCACGGACCTAGGCTGAAATCCATGGCTGACTCCCTGTCGGATGCCGTGGCATCCGCACCCCTCGCAGACCGTGCCGTCGAGCTCGCTCGTCGGTGGGTGATCGAGGCAGGAGCCGCCGAGGTCGACCCTGCCGCCGAGCGTCTGGCCGGGGTGCTGCAGGACGTCAACGGTCTGCCGTTCACGCTCGGCTTCGTCGATGGCGTCATGCGCCCGGAGAGCCTCACCGCAGCGGCCTCGCAGCTGCACCGGATCGCCCCGATCGTGCCTGAATTCCTGCCCTGGTACCTGCGCTCGGTGGTGCGTCTCGGCGGCGGTGTCGCGCAGATCCTGCCCTCGCCCGTGGTGCCGATCGCCCGCCGGGTGCTGCGCGACATGGTCGGCCACCTCGTCGTCGACGCGCGCCCAGCGAAACTCGGAGCGGCGATCGAGCGGATCAGGGCGAACGGCTCCCGTCTCAACCTCAACCTCCTCGGTGAGGCCGTGCTCGGCGAGACGGAGGCGCGGCGGCGGCTCGACGGCATCCACGCGCTCATCCAGCGCCCGGATGTGGACTACGTCTCGGTCAAGGTCTCGGCGATCATCAGCCACCTCTCGATGTGGGCGTTCGACGAGGTCGTCGACGAGGTGGTCGCTCGCCTCCTGCCGCTGTACGTCACCGCGGCGGCCGACGGTACCTTCATCAACCTCGACATGGAGGAGTACCGCGACCTCGACCTCACGATCGCGGTCTTCACGCGCATCCTCGAAGACCCGCGCCTGACCGGGCTCGAGGCCGGGATCGTGCTGCAGGCCTACCTGCCCGACGCCCTACCCGCCCTGCAGGAGCTCACCGCCTGGGCGCAGGACCGTGTCGCGCACGGCGGCGCCCGCATCAAGGTGCGACTCGTCAAGGGCGCCAACCTCGCGATGGAGCACGTCGAGGCGCGCATGCACGGCTGGACGCCCGCGACCTACGACACCAAGCTCGACACCGACGCCAACTACCTGCGCTGCCTGGACTGGGCGCTGCAGCCCGAGCGCGCCGCGGCCGTGAAGCTCGGCGTCGCGGGGCACAACCTCTTCGGCATCGCCTACGCGTGGCTGCTGGCGGGGGAACGGGGTGTGCGCGAGGCCGTCGAGTTCGAGATGCTCCTCGGCATGGCACAGGGGCAGGTGCAGGCCGTCTCGCGCGAGGTCGGCCCGGTGCTGCTGTACGTGCCGGTCGTGGAGCCCGCCGAGTTCGACGTGGCCATCAGCTACCTGGTGCGCCGGCTCGAGGAGAACGCCTCGTCGGAGAACTTCCTCTCCGCCGCGTTCCGCCTCGGCGAGGACGAATCGCTGTTCGTGCGGGAGCAGGACCGCTTCCTCGATGCGCTCGACAGAGCGGGCGACCCCACGCTGCGTATCGGGCCGCGTCGCACGCAAGACCGCAGCGCGCCCGTGCACGAGTCCGTGCGGACGGCCCCCGCAGCCCCGGTGCCCGAGACCGACCTCACCAAGGCGGTGCTCGGCATCTCGCGCGGCTCCGACGACGGAGGACGGGAGGCGTTCCTCGAGACGGCCGTGTACTCCGCCCGTGAGCTGGATCAGGATGCCGGCGGAGCGCCGGGCTTCTCGAACACCGCCGACAGCGACCCCGCCCTCCCTGCGAACCGCGAGTGGGCGCGTGAGGTGCGCGAGCGCATCCCCGCGTCCGACCTCGGCGCCGCCACGATCGCGGTCGCGCGGGTCTCGGATGCGGAGGATCTCGAACGGATCGTGCGGGGCGTGCATCGCGCGGCCCCGTCTTGGGGCGCGCGGCCCGCCGCCGAACGCGCCGAGGTGCTGCTGCGCGCTGCGGCCGCGCTCGAATCGCGTCGGGGGGATCTCATCGAGGTCGCGGCCTCCGAGACGGGCAAGATCTTCGCCGAAGCTGACGTCGAGGTGAGCGAGGCGGTCGACTTCGCCCGCTACTACGCGGCCAAGGCGCGCGAGCTCGACGCGATCGCCGGAGCCGTGTTCGTCCCGGCGGCGGTCACCGTCGTCGCACCGCCCTGGAACTTCCCCCTCGCGATCCCCGCCGGTGGCGTGCTCGCCGCGCTCGCCGCAGGTTCCGGCGTCGTCTTCAAGCCCGCGCCGCAGGCCCGCCGCTGCGCTGCCGTGATCGCCGAGACCCTGTGGCAGGCGGGGGTGCCGCGCGACCTCCTCGCACTCGTCGACATCGAGGAGGGCGAGCTCGGGCGCGCGCTCATCACGAACGACGCCGTCGATCGCGTGATCCTCACCGGAGCGTGGGACACGGCCGCGCTGTTCCGTTCCTGGCGGCCCGACCTGCCGCTGCTCGCCGAGACCAGCGGCAAGAACGCCATGATCATCACCCCGTCGGCGGATCTCGACCTCGCCGTCGCCGACCTCGTCAAGAGCGCCTTCGGGCATGCCGGGCAGAAGTGCTCGGCGGCGTCGCTGGCGATCCTCGTGGGTCCGGTCGGACGCTCGGCTCGGTTCGCCCGCCAGCTGGCCGACGCCGTGCGCTCGCTGCACGTCGGGCAGCCGACCGATCCGTTGGCCGAGGTGGGCCCTGTGATCGAGCGGCCTCACGGCAAGCTCGCCTGGGCGCTGAGCGAGCTCGAAGGCGATGAGCAGTGGCTGATCGAGCCCGCGCTCGCACCGGGAGACGACGGCAGCGGACGGCTGTGGCGGCCCGGCATCCGTGTCGGTGTGCAGCCGGGGTCGCGCTTTCACACCGAGGAGTTCTTCGGACCGGTGCTGGGGGTGATGCACGCGCCGACGTTCGCGCGCGCCGTGGAGATGCAGAACGCCGTCGCCTACGGGCTCACCGCAGGTCTGCACACCCAGGACCCGGAGGAGCTGTCGTACTGGCTCGGACGGGTGCAGGCCGGCAACCTCTATGTGAACCGGGGCATCACCGGGGCGATCGTGCAGCGCCAGCCGTTCGGCGGGTGGAAACGTTCCTCGGTCGGTCCCGGTGCCAAGGCCGGTGGCCCGAACTACCTCATCGGCCTGGGGTCGTGGCGTTCGCAGCCGGGCGGACCGGCCTCCAGCACCCTGCATCTGCGGGGGCTCGACTCCCGCATCACGGCCCTGATCGAATCGGCCCAGTCGTCGCTCGCCTACGAGTCGTTCGAGTGGCTCCGGCGCTCCGCACTGTCGGATGCGCTCGCCTGGGACCGGGAGTTCGGGCAGGTGCGCGACGTCTCGCGTCTGGGCGTGGAGCGAAACCTCTTCCGCTACCGGCCGGTGCCCGTCGAGGTTCGCGCGACCGACGATGCGGCTCTGCAGGACCTGCTGCGCGTCGTGATCGCCGGAGTGCGCTCGGGTGCGAAGTTCGTCATCTCGACACCGGTGGGGGTGCCCGCCGACGTGCGTCGAGCCCTCAGCGACCTCGATGCCCCGGTGTTCCTGGAGAGCGACGACGAGTGGCTGCAGCGGATGCTGCGGCAGGATGATGCCTCCGACGGCGTCGCGCTGCCGGCGAGCGATCGGGTGCGGCTGGTCGGCGGCCGTGACGGGGTCGCCGCTCTTCGCGCGAAGCTCGCCACCGCCTCGGCCGGTGATCCCGATCTCGCGGTGTACGACGGCGAGGTGACGGCCGCCGCGCGCATCGAGCTGCTGCCGTTCGTGCACGAGCAGTCGATCTCGATCACCGCGCACCGTTACGGCAACCTCGACCCGTGGAGCAGCGACGTGATCTGATCTTCGTGTAAAGAATTCTTGACACACCTCCGGCGTCGACGTACGCTGAGCGTGTCAACAATCTTTTACATCGGAGTCGTCATGGTCTTTGAAGAACGCAACGCCTGGGCCGGGCTGATCGTCAGCCCCATCGTGATGGTCGCGTACGTCGTGCTGGTGCTCCAGAACGCCGGGGGAGGCCCGCTCACCGACGTCGATTGGTTCCCGCTCATGCTGTGGGTGATCGGTGGGGGCATCGTCGCCACGATCGTGGTCAGCATCGGCTGGGGGCTCATCGCCGGGATCAAAGACCCCGACGGCGTCGGTCGCTCCGACATCCGCGACCGCGACATCAGCCGGATGGGCGGCCGTGTGGAACAGGGCTTCGTGGTGATCGCCGGACTCGGCGTCATCGCGCTGTGCGCGGTCGGCGCCGATGTCTTCTGGATCGCGAACACGATGTTCGCGGGCTTCGCGGTGTCGGCCTTCATCGGCTGCATCGCCCGGGTGATCGCCTACCGGCGGGGCCTCGTCTGATGGTCAAGCCCACCCGCGTCTCGAACACCATCCGCATGCATCGCGAACAGGCCGGACTCACCCAGGCCGAGCTCGCGCGCACGGTCGGCGTGACGCGCCAGACGCTCATCGCGATCGAACAGCAGAAGTACTCGCCGACGCTCGAACTCGCATTCCAGATCGCCCGCGCCTTCGGCGTCGGCCTCGACGACATCTTCGAATACCCCGACACATCAGGAGCAGCATCATGAACCGATCGATGAAGGCGTGGAGCCGAGAGACCTACGGTTCGGCCGACGGCGTCGCCCTCGAGCGCATCCCGGTGCCCGTGCCCGGCCGTGGGGAGGTGCTGCTGCGGGTGCGCGCCACGGCCCTGAACGCGGGCGATGTGCGCCTCCTGCTCGGGGATCCTCTGCTGGTGCGGCCGGTGTTCGGCATGACCCGTCCCAAGTACCCCGTGCGCGGTATCGAGGTCGCCGGCACCGTGGTCGCCGTCGGTCCCGACGTCGTCGGCGCCGAGATCGGCGAGGAGGTCGTCGGCGAGCTGGTCGGCGGTGGCGGGCTCGGAGAGTACGTGACCGTACCCGCGTCGCGACTCGTGCCGATCCCCACCGGCGTCGAGCCGGAGGCCGCCGCATGCCTCCCCGTCGCGGGAGGAACCGCGTGGCAGGCGCTGGATCTCGCCGGGTTGGGCATCTCGGAGGGCGGTCGTTCCGGCGGTGCCACGCCGCGGGTCCTGATCATCGGCGCCTCCGGAGGCGTCGGCACGTTCGCGGTGCAGCTCGCGGCCCTTCGTGGCGCCGAGGTCTGGGCGAGCTGCCGTGACCGAAACGCTCCCCTGGTCGAGCAGCTGGGCGCCGTGCGCACGTTCGATCACCGAGTGTCGCCGCTGAGCGCGCTACCGGACGGGCGATTCGACGTGATCATCGACATCGCCGGAGGCATCCCGCTTCGAGAGCTGAAGCGCCTCGTGGTTCCCGGCGGCAACGTCGTGCTGGTCACGGGCGACGGCGGACACGTGCTCGGCCCTCTGCCGCGGATGCTGCGCGCCGTGTTCCTGTCTATCGGCTCGCGGAGCATCCGACCGCTCGCCGCGTCGCCCCGCGCCGAGGTGCTGGCGAAGCTCCTCGAGCTCGTCGCCGAAGGTCGCGTGGTGCCGGTGATCGAGCGCGAGTACCCCTTCGGCGAAGCATCCACCGCCCTCGCGCGGCTGGAGGCCGGTCACACCGTCGGCAAGCTCGTGGTCACCGGCTCCTGATCCCGCCCGGAGGGGGCGGCACCGCACGGCGCTCTGGCGGCGTACAGGGGGCGGGTGACACAATGGACCTCGGCGTGCCCGAGTCGCATCTTCCCCGAAGCCCGCTCTGAACGAGTGAAGGGTCGAAGGACCGCCGGGCCCCTGGACAGCGTCCGCCGCGCCCGTCCTCCGAGGAGAGCACCCATGTCGACGCCTGAAGCCGCCGTCTCCACCGCCCCCGCCCGCACCGCGCACCACCGCCGCTATCTCATGTGCAAGCCGGAGCACTTCACCGTCAACTACTCCATCAACCCGTGGATGGAGCCGACGAAGCCCACCGACACCGCCAACGCGGTGGCCCAGTGGCAGAAGCTCTACGACCTCTACATCGAGCTGGGCCACGAGGTCGAGCTCATCGAGCCGCTCGCCGGGTACCCCGACATGGTCTACACGGCCAACGGCGGTTTCCTCATCGACGGCCGCGCCTACGTGCCCGAGTTCCGCTTCGTCGAGCGCCAGGGCGAGTCGCCGGCCTTCGCCGAGTGGTTCCGCGCCGCGGGGTACGACACCGTGATGCCGAAGGAGGTCAACGAGGGCGAGGGAGACTTCCTGCTCGTCGGCGACGTGATCCTGGCCGGCACCGGTTTCCGCTCCACGGGCGACAGCCACCGCGAGGTCGGCGAGGTCTTCGGTCGCGAGGTCGTCTCGCTCAACCTGGTCGACCCGCGCTTCTACCACCTCGACACCGCGATCGCCGTGCTCGACCCGGTGCAGGGCACGGAAAACGGCGGCCCGGAGCGCGCGAACATCGCCTACCTTCCCGGTGCCTTCGACGACGCGAGCCGCGCCATCCTCGAGGAGCGCTTCCCCGACGCGATCCTGGTGTCGGACGAAGACGGTTCGGTGTTCGGCCTGAACTCGGCGAGCGACGGCTACAACGTGGTCATCTCGCCGCGTGCGAAGGGCTTCGAGAAGCAGCTGCGCGAGCGCGGATACAACCCCATCACGGTCGACCTGTCCGAGCTGCTGCTCGGCGGCGGCGGCATCAAGTGCTGCACGCTCGAACTGCGGGGTGCGAAGTGACCGCGCTCGACGAGACCACCGCGGCAGGCGCCGAGCCGCACGTCGCACACAACTACCACCCGCTGCCGGTGAACATCGCCCGCGCGGAGGGGGCATGGGTGACCGACGTCGAGGGCAAGCGCTACCTCGACCTGCTCGCGGCGTATTCGGCCGTGAACTTCGGCCACCGGCACCCGGCCCTCGTCGCGGCGCTCACCGAGCAGCTCGGACGGGTGACGCTCGTCAGCCGTGCGTTCCAGAGCGACCGGCTCGAACCGTTCGCCGCGGCGCTCGCCGAGCTTGCCGGCAAAGACCTCGTGCTGCCGATGAACACGGGGGCCGAGGCCGTCGAGACGGGCATCAAGGTCGCCCGTGCATGGGGCTACCGGGTCAAGGGCATCCCCGAGGGCAAGGCGCGCATCATCGTGGCTGCCGGTAACTTCCACGGCCGCACGACCACGATCGTCAGCTTCAGCGACGACGAGACGGCCCGCGACGACTTCGGCCCCTACACGCCGGGCTTCGACGTCGTGCCGTACGCAGACGCGGAGGCCATCGCCGCGGCCATCACCGACGAGACGGCGGCCGTGCTGGTCGAGCCGATCCAGGGCGAAGCCGGCGTCGTGATCCCGCCGGAGGGGTACCTGCGCCGCATCCGCGAGATCTGCGACGAGAAGAACGTGCTGTTCATCGCCGACGAGATCCAGGCCGGACTCGGGCGCGTGGGCGAGACGTTCGCCTGTGACCGCGAGGGCGTCGTGCCCGATCTCTACCTGCTCGGCAAGGCGCTCGGCGGCGGCATCCTCCCGGTCTCGGCCGTGGTCGGCGACGCCGATGTGCTCGGCGTCATCCGTCCGGGCGAGCACGGCTCTACCTTCGGCGGCAACCCGCTGGCTGCGGCCGTGGGCCTGCGCGTGGTCGAGATGCTGCAGACGGGCGAGTTCCAGGAGCGGGCGCGTGCACTCGGCGCCCATCTCGAGCAGGCGCTGCAGCCGCTGATCGGCCACGGCGTCACCGCCGTGCGCATCGCCGGGCTCTGGGCCGGCGTCGACATCGATCCCGCCAAGGGCACGGGTCGCGAGATCGCCGAGAAGCTCCTCGAACGCGGTGTGCTCGTGAAGGACACGCACGGACAGACCATCCGCATCGCACCGCCGCTCGTGATCCGCGCGACCGAACTCGACTGGGCGGTGGAGCAGCTCAAGCTCGTGCTGGGCGCCTGATCAGGCGCATCCCGCCTCCGCGTACGCGGGCACGGGCAACGCCACCGCAGGGGAGGGCCGTGGCCTGGGGATGGCGACGGCTGGCGGTGGCGCTGCCCTCGTGCGTGCTCAGGCCGGCGGCGAGTCCGGGTCGAGCGTCTTGAGGGTGTCTTCTTCTGCTTCGTTGTCGGCGTCGAGCTGATCCTCGGTGGTCTCGTCGCCGCCGAGCGCCGCGCGGTGTCCCTGGCCTGCGTCGCCCTGGATGGCGCCGCCGGTCGACTCTCCGCGCGAGCTGTCTCCCTGGATCGCGCCGCCGGTGCCGTCGCCCTGACCGGAGTCCTCGTCGGCTCCTCCGACGCGGCGCGCGCCCTCGGCCGGATCCTGCGGGTGGGGGGTGCGTTCCGTGTTCTCGTCCATGCATCGACGGTACGTCGAGGCGTTCGTCTCGGAGAGGGCGTTGACAAACGCCCTGACGCGGGTCAGTTCTCGCGCTCGCTCTTCTTGGCGCTGCGGATCGGTGTGGTCACAGCCGCCTCGTCGCTGAACTCGATCGGGTCGACCTCGATCACACGGAGGGGGCGGGTCTCGTCGAGCGTGAGCAGGAAGCGGCGATTCTCATCGCGCCGGAGGCGGCCAGATGTCGCCACCCAGATCACGCCGATCGCACACGCGACGAATCCCGCGGTGCCGCCGAGCATGATCGCGGCGCGCGGTCCGAAGGTGTCGGCGACCCATCCGGCGATCGGCGCCCCGACGGGTGTCGAACCCATGATGACCGCCATGTACAGGGCGAGCACACGTCCGCGCAGAGCGGGATCGGTGGTGATCTGCACGTAGCCGTTGGCGGTGGTGAGGAGGGTCACGATCATGAACCCGGTGAAGGTCAGGGTGACGGCGTAGGACGCGTATGTGGGCATGGCCGACGAGACGAAAGCGGCGATGCCGAACCCGCCGGCGGCGAGGATCACCACGCGCACGCGGGCTCGATCGCGTCGGGCGGCGAGCAGGGCTCCGATCAGCGAGCCGATCGCGAGGACCGAGCTGAGCACGCCGTACCCGTCGGCCCCGGCGCCGAACTCGAGAGCCATGGTGGAGGCGAAGATCGGGAAGTTCATGCCGAACGCGCCGATCAGGAACACCGTGACGAACACCACGCGCAGGTCGCTGCGCCCCCACACGTAGCGGAATCCGGCCGCGAGTCCGCCGCGGTTGCGGTTCTTCAGACGCGGAGCGAGCAGGCTCCGGCGCATCAGCATCAGTGCGAGCAGCATCGCCAGGAAGGTCGCCGCGTTCACGATGAAGACCCAGCCCGAGCCGATCGCCACGATCAGCAGGCCGCCGACGGCAGGCCCCACCATGCGGGCGAGGTTGAACGATGCCGAGTTGAGGGCCACCGCGTTGGAGGTGTCGCCGGTGGAGACCATGTCGGAGACGAACGCCTGCCGGGCCGGGGCGTCGAACGCGTTCACGATGCCGAACCCGAGGGCGAAGCCGAACATCATCGGCAGCGTCATGAGGTCGTTCAGCAGCAGTACGCCGACGGCGATGGCCAAGGCGAGCAGTGCCGACTGGGTGGCGAACAGGATGTGCCGTCGGTCGAAGCGGTCGGCCACCCACCCGGTCAGACTCACGAGCACGAGCGGAGGCCCGAACTGCAGGGCCATCGTCACGCCCATCGCGGTGGCGTCGTTGTCGGTCAGCTCGGTGAGCACCACCCAATCCTGAGCGGTGGCCTGCATCCATCCCCCGACGTTGGAGATCAGGGCGCCCGCGAACCAGATCCGGTAGTTGATGTTCGCGAAGGAGCGGAACATGGCGCTCATTGTTCGACCACCCGCCTCATCAGCGCGCTGGCTTCGCGCAGCGTGGTGAGCTCGGCCTCGGTGTATTCGACCTCGCGCAGCATGTCGGCGAGCAGCTCGTCGCGTCGTCGGATGGTCTCGGCGACGATCTCGGTGCCTGCCGCGGTGATGGCGACCTGCACACGGCGGCGGTCGTCTTCATCGGGCGTGCGCACCACGTAGCCCTGCTCCTCGAGGCCGTTGATCGTGCTGGTCATCGAGGGGGCCGTGACGCGCTCGCGCTCGGCGAGGGTGGAGACCGTGCGGCGGCCGTTCATGCGCAGGTCGGCGAGCACCGCCAGCTGCGCGTCGCTCATCGAGTCGGCGGCGCGGGCGCAGCGGAGGCGGCGGGCCAGCCGGAACGTGGCCATGCGAAGGTCTGTGGCGGTGAGGTGGAGTGATTCATCAGACGCAGACATTACTTAGATAGCCTATCTAATTTTTCGGATGCCATCTCGGCAGCGGGCACAATGGAGGGGTGACCCGAACGCTCGCTCTCGAAATCGCCGTGCAGGACCCCGCTGGAGTGCGGATCGCCGCAGAAGTCGGCGCCGACCGCGTCGAGCTCGCCACGGCCCTCGCCCTCGGCGGGCTGACCCCGTCTCCCGCGACCCTCGAGCTCGCCGTCGAGGCGGCAGGTGCCGACGGCCCCGAGGTGCACGTGCTGATCCGGCCCCGCGCGGGCGGTTTCCACTACACCGAGGACGAGCTCGTCGTCTCCGAACGCGACGTCCGCCGCGCGGTCGCCGCCGGTGCCGCAGGTGTCGTCATCGGAGCTCTCGACGCGGAAGGGCGCCTCGACCTCTTCGCGATGGCCCGTCTGCGCGACGCCGCCGGGGGCGCGCCTGTCACCCTGCACCGTGCCATCGACGTGACAGCCGATCCTGTCGCGACGCTGCAGAGCGCCCGCGAGCTCGGCCTTCGCCGCGTGCTCACCTCGGGCGGGGCATCCGCCGCGATCGACGGCATCGAGACGCTGCGCGCTCTGGTCGCCGCCGCCGAGGGCGAGATCGAGATCATGGCCGGCAGCGGCGTCGACGTGACCAGTGCTCCGGTGCTGGCGGCGGCGGGCGTCGACGCCATCCACTTCTCCGCGAAGCGCGCTGTGACCGAGGACGGGGGCGTGCGCATGGGGTCGGCCTCCGACGGGGTCGGCGGCTACGAGGTCACCGACCGCGACATCGCCTTCGCGATCCGGGACGCCCTCGCGCGGTAGCCGCCCTCTCGCAGGGTGAGTAGGCTCGCACCGTGATGGATACCCGCGAGTTCACCGACGCTTATGGCGTCGACATCGTCTATGACGTCCATCCTGCGCAGGGGACGCCTCGGGGCGTGGTGCAGCTGCTGCACGGCGTCGGCGAGCATGCCGGGAGATATGGAGCGCTGATCGCCGCGCTCACCGGCGCCGGCTTCCACGTCTACGCCGACGACCACCGCGGGCACGGACGCACCGGCATCCGTCAGCACGGCGGACCCGAGAAGCTCGGACGCCTGGGCAAGGGCGGACTGCGCGCGGCCGAAGAGGCGGTCTGGCAGCTGACCGGCATCATCCGCGAGGAGAACCCCGATCTCCCGCTCGTGCTGCTCGGGCATTCCTGGGGCTCGTTCCTCGCGCAGATGCTCGTCAACGATCACCCGGAAGCCTGGGACGCCGTGATCCTCTCCGGATCTGCACTGCGGATGCCCGGTTCGCTGAACGCCGCGCCGCTCAACGCGCGCTGGGCAGGCGAGGGGGCCACGGGTCTCGAGTGGCTCAGCCGCGATCCTGCCGTGTGGGCGGCGTTCGACGAGGATCCGCTGACCACCGACGTGCCGCTGCTCAAGCTCTTCGGCCCGATCGAGGCCGCGAAGCTCTACGGCCGCCCGGCCAAGGACCTCGGATACGACATCCCGATGCTGCTGCTCGTGGGTCGGGACGACCCGGTGGGCGGACCCCGCAGCGTGCACAAGCTCGCCGACGAGTACCGCAACCGTTCCGGCCTCACCGACGTCACGACGCTCGTGTACCCGGATGCGCGTCACGAGATCTTCGCGGAGCTGCAGCAGGAAGAGGTGCGTGCCGACGTGCTCGCCTGGCTCGACACGCACATCCCCGCGCGCTGAGATTCGCGGCTTCATCGCCGAGACCCATGCTCCTCGCCCATACCCACGGTGGCGAACGCTTGTGACGGTGGGTCTCGGCGAGGACCGTGGGTGCGGGCGTGAGGTGTTCCCGGATGAGGCCGGTGTGACGCGGCGTTACGCGCGGTGAAGACGTGTGACGCTGCTGCCTCGACCGGCGCGGAGCCCCCGTAGATTCGGGGCAATATTCCGCGCATGAGCGAGGAGTGCCCCGTTCTGCGGTGCCCTCGCACGGGAGGGACCGCTCCGATGAGCTTCGTGAAGGACTGGCAGGACTGGCACGCGTCACGCGAGCGCTACGCGGGCTCGGAGTACGGTCCGTCGGCATTGGAGTCGACGAACTGGCTCATCACCGAGGCGGCGGCCGTCGACGGCATCCCCGGTCTCTGGGCGCTCACCGGTGACGGGGGCATCCGCGGCAGCGAGCTCGGTCGGGCGGGATCCACCGTCGTGCTGCGCGGAGGCGAGAGCATCCGCCTCGGACGCCGCGAGCTGCGCGTGTTCGAGCGCCACGGCACGCTCGCCCTGCGGGTGCTGAATCCGGCCCGTCCGCAGCGCGAGTGGTTCACGGCGATCGACGCCTACGCCCCCGACGAGCGCTGGCGGCTGCCGGCCGTGTTCGAGGAGACGCCCGGCGAGCAGATCGTGATCACGTCGGTCGACGGGGATGCGCGGGAGACGCCCGTCGCCGGTCGACTGCGGTTCGAGCTGGCAGGGGCTCCGCAGACGCTGACCGTGACCCGGAGCGCTCAGGGAGCGCTGGGCGCGGTCTTCGCCGACGGCACGAACGGGCTCGAGACGTACCGCTTCCGGTTCCTCCCGGTCGACGAACCCGCCGCCGACGGCACGGCCGTGATCGACTTCAACCGCGCCTACCTGCCACCGTGCGCGTTCTCGGACCAGTTCGTGTGCCCGCTCCCGCCCGTCGGCAACCGGTACTCGACGCCCATCCGCGCCGGGGAGCGTGTGGTGGTGCTCGGAGGCTGACCCGCCGGAACCGGGGCTGCGCGCCTTAAGCTGGAACCGTGCACGGTGAATACAAGGTCCCAGGTGGAAAGCTCGTCGTCGTCGACCTCGAGATCGAGGACGATCGGATCGCCCGCTTCCGCCTCGCCGGCGACTTCTTCCTCGAGCCCGACTCGGCGCTGGACGACATCAACGCCGCCGTGAACGGACTGCCGGTCGAGTCGGACGCGACGGTGATCGCGAACGCTGTCCGCGGCGCTCTTCCCGACGGCGCCCAGCTGCTCGGCTTCAGCCCGGAGGCCGTGGGCACCGCGGTACGCCGTGCGCTCGTGACAGCTCCGGGCTGGCGTGACTTCGACTGGGAGATCGTGCACGATGAGGCCGTCTCGCCGCGCATGAACCTCGCCCTCGACGAGGTTCTCACCTCGCGGGTGGGCGAGGGCCGCCGTCGACCCACCCTGCGCATCTGGGAGTGGAACGAGTCGGCCGTCGTGATCGGATCCTTCCAGTCGTACCGCAACGAGGTCGACCCCGAGGGCGCGGCGACCCACGGGTTCGACGTCGTCCGCCGCATCTCCGGCGGAGGGGCGATGCTGATGGCGGCCGGACAGATCATCACGTACTCGCTGTACGTGCCCGCATCGCTCGTCGCCGGCATGACCTTCGCCGACTCCTACGCGTTCCTCGACGACTGGGTGCTGCAGGCGCTGCGCTCGCTCGGCATCGACGCGGTGTACCAGCCGCTCAACGACATCGCGAGTCCGACCGGCAAGATCGGCGGTGCTGCCCAGAAGCGCCTCGCCAACGGGGGAGTGCTGCACCACGCGACCCTGTCGTACGACATCGACGGACAGGTGATGACCGAGGTCCTCCGCATCGGTCGCGAGAAGCTCAGCGACAAGGGCACGACCTCCGCAGCGAAGCGCGTCGATCCGCTGCGGAGTCAGACCGGGCTCGAGCGCGCCGAGATCATCGAGCGTTTCAAGGACACCTTCCGCTCGCTGACCGACGCCGAGACCGGATCGATCTCGGCCGACGAGTACGCCGATGCCGAAGCCCTCGTCGAGTCGAAGTTCGCCACCGAGGCGTGGCTGCATCGGGTGCCGTGACGGCGCCGGATCCCGACCTCTCCGCCGCAGCGGACCCGCCGGACGCCGCGCCGGCGATCGAGCCGGTCGTGCCTGATCCCGTCGTGCCCGATCCCGTCGTGCGCGGTGCGGTCACGATCGTCGAGGGCGACAACCTCGCCGTGGCCGCGACCCTGCCCTCCGGATCGTTCACGCTCGTGTACCTCGACCCGCCCTTCAACACCGGTCGCACGCAGGAGCGGCAGGTGGTCACCGCGCGGCGGACGTCCACAGCTCCTCGAGAGTCCGTACCGGACGTCGACCCGGCCCCGGAATCCGGCGACCGCGCGGGGGCGGCCGGATCGGATCCGAGGACTTCTGCACAGGGGATGCCCGAGCTCGAGACCGAGGTGCGGCACGGATTCCACGGCCACGCGTACGAGCGGGTGCGCGGGATGCTGCGCGCCTATGACGACCGCTTCGACGACTACGGCGCCTTCCTCATGCCTCGGCTCGAGGAGGCGTGGCGGCTGCTCGCCGACGACGGCACCCTCTATCTGCACCTCGACTATCGGGAGGCGCACTACGCGAAGGTCATGCTCGACGCGGTGTTCGGGCGGGACTGCTTCCTCAACGAGCTGATCTGGGCGTACGACTACGGCGCCAAGTCGCGCAGTCGCTGGCCCACCAAGCACGACACGATCCTGGTCTACGTCAAGAATCCGCGCGAGTACGTCTTCAACTCCGACGAGGTCGACCGCGAGCCCTACATGGCGCCGGGACTGGTCACCCCTGAGAAGGCCGCGCGCGGCAAGCTGCCCACCGACGTCTGGTGGCACACGATCGTGCCGACGACGGGGCGGGAGAAGACCGGCTATCCCACGCAGAAGCCGGAGGGGATCCTTCGCCGCATCGTGACGGCATCGAGTCGTCCCGGAGACCGTGTGCTCGACCTGTTCGCCGGGAGCGGCACGACGGGAGCGGTGGCCTCGGCGCTGGGTCGGGACGCCGTGCTCGTGGACGACAACCCCGAGGCGGTGCGGATCATGAGGGCGCGGATGCCGCACGCCGAGGCGACGACGCTCGACTGACGCGGGTCGTCAGGACGGACGCAGCAACACGAGGAACTGCTCGATCTCGGCGGCCATGTCGAGGGACGGATCGAGCATCCACGCGGCCTGGAGCCCATCGGCCAGGGCGTGCAGAGTGCGCACCACCCAGGCGGGGTCGAGGTCGTCGCGCATCCGGCCGGCCTTCTGATCCTCGGCGACCTGGGCGCGGGTGAGGGCCTCGACCCGCTCGGTGCGCTCGCGGAAGTAGGCGTGAGCGGGGTGCGAGGGGTCTCCCGCCTCGGCGGCCAGCTGCGCGTAGAGCTGCACGAGTCCGGGGACGGAGGTGTTGTGGCGCATGACCGCGAGGAAGGCGCTGGAGGCGTCTTCGCCCGCGTACCCCTGCTCGTCGCGGTCGTCTCTGGCGCGGAGGATCGCGACGAAGAGCTCTTCCTTGCTGCCGAAGTAGTGCAACAGCCCCGCGGGGCTGAGGCCGGCGGCATCCGCGATCTCCCGCACAGAGGCCTTGCGGTATCCGTGCTCGGCGACGACGGCGAGAGCGGCTTCGAGGATCTCCTCGCGCTTGGCGACGCCCTTCGCATACGCCCCTCGTGTCGCCATGGCTCCAGGGTAACCGGCGCGACGAGATCACAAAAACCAAACAACGTTTGTGAATGGCTTGCGAGGATGACCTGCGATCTGCCAGCATGTCAGATTAATACCGAACGACGTTTGGTATTAACCTGATTCCGCTCGATGAGGAGCCGACATGTCCGTGTCCCCGCTCGACCCCGCCGCCGAACTCGCCCCCACCGGCACGATCCGCTCGGCTCCGCCTCAAGCGGGGGAACCGGCGGCGAGTCCGCCCGCGAATCGGCGCCTGCTGCCCAGCCTGTTGATCGCCTCGCTCACCCTCTTCGCGACGTACGGCGGGCTCATCGCGATCCTCCTGCCGAGCCAGGTGCTGATGATCGACGAGGCGAACAAGGTCGCGAACCTCGCCGTCGTCACCACGATCTCCTTCGTGTTCACGCTGTTCGCCCAGCCGATCGTCGGGGCGCTGAGCGACCGTACACGGTCGCGTTTCGGCCGCCGCGTGCCGTGGATGGTGCTCGGTGCGATCATCGGCGGCATCTTCCTGTTCGGCATGGGGTCGCTCACCGACATCCTCTGGATCACGGTGTTCTGGGTGATCATCCAGGTCGCGCTGAACTTCTTCCAGGCACCTCTCACCGCCATCACCGCCGATAGGTTCCCCCGCGCGAAACGCGGTGGGGCGAGCGCGATGATCGGACTCGGCACACAGGTCGGCATGACGGTCGGCATCATGCTGGCCGGCGCGTTCGCCGCGCAGATCGGCATCGGCTATGCGGTGTTCGGCGGGGCCGTGATCGTGGCGGCGCTGGTGTTCGCGCTCGTGAACCGGGACTGGTCGTCGAAGCACTCGGCGGTCGACGCCTTCCGCTGGAGCGCCTTCTTCAAGGGCTTCTGGATCGATCCGCGCCGTCACCCCGACTTCGCCTGGGCGTTCGCCGCGCGGTTCCTGCTCATCCTCGGCTACTTCGTCGTCAGCGCCTACCAGCTGTACATGCTCACGGACTACATCGGCCTCCCGCTCGCGGACGCCCAGAGCGCGGTCGTCACCCTCACCCTCGTCGCCTTCGTCCCGACTCTGATCGCGATCGCCCTCTCCGGCTGGTGGAGCGACAGGGTCGGTCGCCGCAAGGTGTTCATCTACGCCGCATCCGTCGTCATGGTCGCGGGATTCGCCATGCCGCTGCTGCAGCCGAACATGACCGGCATGATCCTGATGAGCGTCATCAACGGCATCGGTTTCGGCCTGTACATGTCGGTGGATGCTGCGCTCATGACCGAGGTGCTGCCGGACGAAGGGGCCTCGGCGGGCAAGGACCTCGGGATCCTCAACGTCGCGACCAACGTGCCGCAGGCGCTGAGCCCCGCGATCGGTGGTGTCATCATCACGTCCCTCGGCGGCTACGCGATGCTCTTCGTCTTCGCGATCGTGTTCGTGATCCTCGCCGCGGTCGCGACCGCGCCGATCAGGGGAGTGCGCTGATGACCAGGAACGACCGGGAGAATGCTGTGATGACCGATACCGACTTCGAGACGACCGCCGACTATGTCGAGGTGAGCACGAGCGCAGGACGGGTGCGCGGCCGCTGGCGTGCGACCACGGGAGGGCGCGGCAATCCGCGCTCGGCCGGCTTCCTCGGCATCCCGTTCGCCGAGGCGCCGATCGGAGAGCTGCGCTTCCAGGCGCCTGTGCCGAAGGCGCCGTGGGAGGGCGTGCGCGACGCGCTCGAGTTCGCCGCCACCGCACAGCGCGGGGACCCCGGTGTGACGCTCATCCCCGAGCCGAGCATCGAGGGCGACTCCACTCTCAACGTGAACGTCTTCACCCCGGACCCGACCCGTGCCGAGCAGGGGACCGGTCTCCCGGTGCTGGTGTGGATCCACGGCGGCGGGTACTTCGCGGGCTCACCGGCGAGTTCCTGGTACGACGGACGTAACTTCAACCGCGACGGCGTCGTGACGGTGTCGCTGTCGTACCGCCTGGGCTTCGACGGCTTCGGCTGGATCGAGGACGCACCGTCCAATCGCGGTGTGCGCGACTGGCTGCTCGCCCTCGAATGGGTGCAGCAGAACATCGCGGACTTCGGCGGGGATCCGTCGCGGGTGACGATCGCCGGACAGTCCGCCGGCGGAGGCGCTGTGCTGACCCTGCTCGGGATGGAGAAGGCTCAGCACCTGTTCCAGGGCGTGTACGCGATCTCCGGTGCGCTTGCCGACGTGGCTCCCGCCCGCGCCGAGGCATTCGGGCGTGCACTTGCCGCAGCGGCAGGCGTCGAGCCGACCGTCGCGGGCTTCTCGTCTCTGAGCGAGGAGCGCATCCTCGAGCTGCAGAAGAAGGCGACCGCGCTCGGACCGGATTCGCTCGGCAGCGTGGTCGAAGACGGCCTGCCACTCGGGCCCGCCGTCGACGGCGACCTGCTGGTACGACCCACACGGGAGTCCCTCGCCGCGGGGGTCGGGGCGGACAAGCCGCTCGTGCTCGGTGCGACCGACGACGAGTTCACGATGGTGTTCGCAGGTTCCGAGAAGAAGCTGCGCTGGGTGCCGAGGTCGCTCCTGCTGAACAGGCTCGGGCTGCCGAAGAGCGTGCGACGGGAGTACCTCGCCGCCAACTCGGACATCACCGGGCTCGGCAACGCCAGGGTGGGCGGTCGGCTGCTGACGGATCGGATGTTCCGCTCGGCGCTGCTGAAGATCGTCGCCGACCGTGGCGATGCCCCCACCTGGCTGTACCGGTTCTCCTGGCCGTCGGGCCACTTCGGCTTCGCCGAGCACTGCCTCGATGTGCCGTTCTTCTTCGACTGCCTCGACGGTCCGGCCATGGAGCCGCTCGCCGGACCGCATCCGCCCCAGGAGCTGGCCGACGAGGTGCACGGCGCCGCTGTCGCCTTCGTCGCCGGAGGCGATCCCGGCTGGCCGCGCCACCAGGGCGCGAACGGCATCGCCAGGGTCTACGACGTGCCGACGCGTGATGTCGCCGACGCCTACGCCTCGGTGCGGCCGCTGCTGAGAACGTCGCCGTGACCACGGCCGTGGCGGTCGGGGACAACACCCGGCCGGTGGCGGTACTGCTGTGGTGGGCGTTCCTGCCGTGGCTGCGGCGCGATCAGGAGCGTCGGATCCGGTTCCTGCGGAAGGTGGATGCCGCGGGCTGAGGTCCCGGCACGATATCGAGAACGCCGGGAGCTCTCAGGGGCTCCCGGCGTTCTTCGCATCCGGCGTCAGCCCACGCGATGGGCGCGGTAGTGCACCGCGTGGGCCTGGCGCTGCGCGACCGCGATGAAGAGGCTGCGCTGGAGATCCGCGAGTGCAGGTGCAGCGGTCTCCACCTGCACTGTCGTGCGGAAGCAGTAGGAGCGGGGATCGACGTCCTCGCCACGGCCCAGCCTTTCGAGCACCTCGGGCGATCCCGTGCGCAGGCCTTTCGCATGCAGCAGCAGGAGCGCGCCCGATGCGGTGCGCGCCGAGTAGCGGCCGTCGATCTCGATCGTGCCGTCGGGGCGGACGAGCTGCCAGTCGGCGCCGCCGGGAAGGATCTCGGCCTCGACGGTGCCAGTGATGCGGCCGCCGAGGATCGGGACCACGCGGCGGTGCCCGGCACTGGTGGCGCCGTGGTCCTCCAGCACCCCGAGGTCGACGGAGACGTCGAAGGCGGCCTCGAGCGTCGGGGCGGGCAGCAGGTCATGCAGGGTGTTCACGGGGTGTCCTGACGGTTCGACGAAGTGGTGGCATCCGGCCCGGTGAGCGCGGCGCAGAGGCGTTCGAGTGCGGGGAGTGCGGCGTCGAGCGCAGCGCGATCCGCGTCGTCGAGTTCGCGGCCCACCCGTGCGACGAGGGCGGAGTTCACGGCATCGAAGCGGTCGAACAGGTCCAGCGCCCGGTCGGAGGCGCGCACCACGACTCGACGTCCGTCGGAAGGATCGGGGCCACGCTCGATCAGGCCATCCGCTTCCATCGAGCTGAGCAGGTTGCTCACCGTCGGTCGGCTCAGGCGCAGCTGCGCGGCGATCTCCGCCGGACCTCGGCTCGCACCCGTCGGAAGGGTGCGGAGGACATCGATCTGCGCTTCCGAGAGCTCGGGGAGACCGGCTTCCGCGCGCGTCGCGGCCAGCAGTGCGCGACGCAGCGGAGAGATGACGGCGGCGAGTCTGGCGGCGTCCAGCCCGGTCATCGGCGCGCCTGCGTCGGAGTCGACGAGCCAGCAGAGGGCGGGGTGAGCGACGGCCGCTCGTTGAGCAGCTCGGGCAGGAATCCGGCCGCGACCTTGTAGTCGGTCGCGATCCGTCGACGCTCGGCGAGGGAGATCACCTGCTCGATGTCGTCGAAGCCCTGGGGTGCGCGCTCGCGGGCGAGCTGCATCACGCGCTCGGGCCCGGTGGCCCTGGTGCCGGCTAGCAGCGCGGTCATCGCGGGGCGACGAGCGTCTTCATAGCGGGCGAGCGCCTCCTCGATGCCGGCGGCGGAGTCGTCGGAGGCGGCAAGGTGGAACGCCAGCGTGCGAGCGTCGAGGATCGCCTGTGAGCCGCCGTTCGACCCGTTCGGGTACATCGCGTGCGCGGCGTCGCCGAGCAGGGTGGTGCGCCCGTGGGTCCACTGCGGGAGGGGATCGCGGTCGACCATCGGATACTCGAGGATCTCTTCGGCACGCGCGATCGCAGCGGGGATGTCGAGCCAGTCGAAGCTCCACTCGCGGAACAGCTCGGCGATCGGCGCCGGGTCGACGGCGCGGTTCCAGTCCGCATCGCCGGTGCCGCCGACGCGGCGCTCGGCGATGAAGTTCACGAGCATGTCGCCCGCGGCATCCTTCTCGCTCAGGGGGTAGGCGACGAACTTCTGCTCGCCGTCGCCGGCCATGATCATGGTGCGGCCGTCGAGGAACGCGGGAATGCGGGTGATGCCGCGCCACAGCGTGAGACCGCTCCAGGGCGGTGCGCCCTCGTCGGGGTAGCTCAGGGCTCGCAGTGCGGAGCGGATGCCATCGGCGCCGATGATCACGTCTGCGGTCTCTTCGACCTCGCCGTCGTCGGTCGCGAAGCGCGCGGTCTCGGTGCCGTCGGCGTTCGATGCCGTGGCGATCAGGCGGTGGCCGAGGCGGATCGGCTCGGCCAGACGGGCCTCGGCGAGGCCGCGCAGGGCGAGCTGGAGACGGCCCCGGTGCACGGAGAGCTGCGGCCAGTGGTAGCCGGCGGCGAGTCCGCGCGGCTCGCTCCAGATCTCCTGGCCGCGGCGGGTGAAGTAGTTGAGTGTCGTGGGAGTGACGCCCTCGGCGGCGATCGAGTCGGCGACACCGAGTTCGGTGAGCTCGCGCATCGCGTGGGGGAGGAGGTTGATGCCGACGCCGAGCCCGCGGATGGTGCTGCTGCGTTCGAACACGGTCACGTCGCGCAACCCCGCCTCGTGCAGGCTGATCGCGGTGGCGAGTCCGCCGATGCCTGCGCCGACGATGATGATCCTCATCGATCTCTCCTGCTCTCCGCTCGCCGTGAGCGGTGAACATAGTTTTGTCACAAAACTATGTGGAGCGCAAGAGGTCAGCGTGTTCAGGCGGCGGCGGTGCGTCTGGCGGAGTCGATGATGAGGTCGACCCCGCTCAGGAAGAGGTCCCGGTCCTGCAGCTCCGAGAGCAGCAGGGAGTGCTGCGCGATGAGCGGGAACCTGCGCGGGTCGGCGAGCAGCGGAGTGTCGAGCCAGGAATCGCCATCGTCATCGCTCGTGTTCTCGGCCCGTGCCCGAGCGATGCCGGCGGCGAGCGAGAGCACGTGCGCGGCCAGCAGGGCGTAGTGCCGCACCAGTTCCTCGCCGTCGAGTCCGCAGCGCTGGAACGCGTCGAGCATCAGCTCGATGGCGGCGAGTTCGCCGGGCCCGTGTGTCGTGAGCGTCATCGCCTCTGCGCCGATCGCCGGGTGCCGGGTGAACAGGTCGAGTGTCGCAAGCGACAGTTCGCGCAGGCGCTCGTCCCACCGCTCCAGCGGCGTCTGCACTGATGCCGCTGCGCGGCCGTTGAGCTCATCCAGGAGCGCACCCATCAGGGCGTCTTTGCTCTGGAAGTGGCGGTAGATCGCGGTGGGGTCGGCACCGAGCCTGGAGCCGAGGTCGCGTACCGAGATCGTCGTGACGCCAGGTGCGCCGGAGAGTTCGAGGCCGGCCCCGACGATGAGGTCTCGATCCAGTCGGGCGCGCTTGGGCGGCTGGTCCTTCTTCGTGACCGCGCTCATCGCCGCCTCCTTCCGTCTCGTCCATCATCGCAGTCCGATCGGATTCCGAGCGTGACGCGACGCCTTCAATCTAGGTCGAGTCCCGAGTGTGGTCAACACTGTTGACACCGGTGTTGTCGGGAGCTAGCGTGATCGCAGTTCCCCCTTCGATGCTGCAGAGAGGCAGAACGATGTCATCCGAGTTCGTCTTCCATGGCGGTGCGGTCTTCACCGGTACCGGCACCCCGCTGACCGGTCACGCCGTGATCGTCCGCGACAGGCGGATCGCCGCCGTCCTCCCCGACGCAGATGCTTCGGCGCGTGCGGCGACGGATGCGACCTGGGTCGACCTCGCGGGCGCGCTGCTCAGCCCTGGTTTCCAGGATGCGCACATCCACCCCGTAGGCGGCGGCATCGAACTGCTGCAGTGCAACCTCACCGAGGCCGAGAACGCCGAGCAGACGGCATCCCTCATCCGCGCCTACGCCGAGGCGAACCCCGACGAGGAGTGGATCCTCGGCGGTGGGTGGGGGATGGATCACTTCCCCGGCGGCAACCCGCCCCGCGGCCTGCTCGACGAGGCGGCGGGCGGTCGGCCTGTGCTGCTGCAGAGCCGCGACCACCACAGCACCTGGGCGAGCACCGCGGCGATCGAGCGGGCCGGGCTCACGGCCGAGACGCCCGACCCGGAAGACGGCCGGATCGTGCGGGAGGCCGACGGCTTCCCGGCAGGGACCTTCCACGAGGGAGCGGGCGAGCTGTTCGCCACCGTGCGCCCCGCCACCTCCGACGACCTCGCGTATCAGGGACTCCTGCGTGCACAGGATGAGCTCATCGCCCTCGGCGTCACGGGATGGCAGGACGCGATGGTCGCAGCGAACTCCGGCGGCATCGCCGACCCGCTCCCCGCCTACGAGCGCGCCGCAGCCGAAGGGCGCCTGCTGGTGCACGTCGTCGGTGCGCAGTGGTGGGCGCGCGACGGGGGGATCGACCAGGTCGCGCGGATGGCGGACCGCCGTGCCCGCGCCGCCGCCGAGTACCCCGATCGTCGAATCGATCTCGGGACCACCAAGATCATGGTCGACGGCGTGGCCGAGAATCAGACCGCCGCGATGCTCACGCCGTACCGTGACGAGACGGGGCACGACACCTGCAACCACGGCCTCAGCTTCATCGAGCCGGAGAAGCTGCGCGAATACGTGACGGCGCTCGACGAAGCCGGTCAGCAGGTGCACATGCATGCGCTCGGAGACCGCGCCGTGCGTGAGGCGCTCGACGCCCTGCAGATCGCTCGCGACGCCAACGGCGACACCGATGGCCGGCACCACCTCGCGCACCTGCAGATCGTCGCAGCGGATGACGTCGCGCGCTTCGCGCCGCTCGACGCCGTCGCCAACATCCAGGCGCTGTGGGCCACGCACGAGGATCAGCTCGACGAGCTCACGCTGCCGTTCCTGCAGGATGGACAGGTCGACCGGCAGTATCCGTTCGGCGACTTCGTGCGCGAGAACGTGCGCCTGGCAGCGGGCAGCGACTGGCCGGTCTCCACGGCCGATCCCCTCGCCGCCATCCACGTCGCGGTGAACCGCACCTACCCGGGTTCCGCGCAACCGCCCCTCGGTGGTGAGCAGCAGCGACTCGACCTCGAAACCGCATTCGCCGCGTACACCTCAGGCACCGCATACGTGAACCGGCGCGACGACGACACCGGCAGCATCCAGGAGGGCTACCTCGCCAACCTCGTCGTGATCGAGCCGAACCCGTTCGGCATCCCGTCCGCCGAGCTCCACACGGCACGGGTCGCGTCGACATGGATCGAAGGGCGCCTCGTGTACGACGCCTCCGCATCCGACCCTGCTGTACCCGACACCCACCGCAAGGAGTCCTGATGAACCGCACGCTCCTCTCCCGCCCCCTCGTCCGTGGCAGCGCGGCAGCTCTCGCCGGCCTGCTCGCCATCACCGCGCTCGCCGGCTGCGGCCCCGCCGGCTCGACCGACGCCGGGTCCGACGAACCGATCGACTGGAAGCTGACCGAGACCACGGCCGCACCCAGCGGCGACATCGACTCGTTCACCTTCGCGAGCTACGCCGAGCCGTACTCTCTCGACTACGCGTACGCCTTCGATTACGCCGACAACTCCGTGCTCGCGAACGTCTGCGAATCGCTGCTGCGGTTGAACCCCGACTACTCGCTCAGCCCGGGACTTGCCGAGTCGTTCGAGCACCCGACGCCCGACACCTGGGTCTACACGATCCGCGAGGGCGTCACTTTCCACGACGGAACGCCGCTCACTGCCGCCGATGTGGTCGCGTCGATGAGCCGACACCTGGATCCCGCCGTGGGTTCGTTCTGGTTCTCGGTCTATCAGAACGTGAAGTCCATCGAGCAGACCGGCGACCGTCAGGTGACGGTCACGATGACCGGGCCCGACTCGCAGTTCAACCTCGGCATGGGCGGGTCGGCCGGCGTCATCGAGTCGGCGGCGACGCTCGCCGAGAAGGGCGCCGACTACGGCAACTCGACCGGTGGCGTGAACTGCACCGGCCCGTTCCAGCTGACCTCGTGGGACTCGGGGGAGTCGATCACGATGACCCGCTACGACGACTACTGGGATGCCGATCTCAAGGCCCGCTCGGGCGAGGTGAAGCTCGTCTTCATGACCGACCCGACCGCGCGGATCAACGCCCTGAAGTCGGGCAGCGTCGACGGGTCGTGGATGGTGCCGATGGAGGCCGTGCCCACCCTGCAGTCCTCGGGCAAGGGTGACGTGCTGTTCGGCATGAACACGGCGGTCGGCAACGTCGTCGTGAGCAACCTCGAGGGCCCGCTCGGCGACGTCCGCGTGCGCGAGGCGCTGCTGCTCGCGATGGACCGCGACGGGATCCTCCAGGCCGCGTATCGCGGGGTGGGCGCGACGACCGATGTGATGACCACCGAGTCGGTCTGGCAGGACGCCTCGGATGCGGCTCGCACGGCGGCGTTCGACGACATCGCCTCCTACGACCAGAACGTGGAGGAGGCGAAGAAGCTCATCGCCGAGGCCGGTGCCGAGGGCGCGGAGCTCACCTACGTCACCGCGCCCATCAGCAACGACTTCGCCGTCATCTCGCAGGCGACCGTCGCCGCGGCGCAGTCGATCGGTCTGAAGGTGAAGGTCGAGACCGTCACCCCGAACGCCTACACCGCGCTCTTCTCCGACCCGAGCGCCCGCGAAGGCGTCGACCTGTTCTACACGAGCTGGTACCTCTCCAGCCCGGATGCGCTCGAGATGTACTCGGTGCTGCGCACCGGCGACTTCAGCAACTACGGCGGCTGGTCGAACCCCGAGTTCGACGCGATCCTGCAGGAGGCCGTCACGATCGACGACCCGGCGGCGCGCGGCGAGCTGACCGCGAAGGCGCAGCAGATCGCCAACGAGGAGCTGCCGTGGCTGCCGCTGTACCAGGCGCCGATCTCGCTCTTCATGGGCGAGCGCATCACGGGCGTGCAGCCATCGATCGCTTTCATGTACTACCCCTGGGCCGCCACGATCGGCGCCCGCTGATCGGCTGCGGCGGCCGCCCCGAAGCGGCCGCCGCACCCGTCACCCCCGGCATCGCCGGAACCTCGACCCCGGAGGAGACCACCCGATGACAGCCGCACGTCGCGTCGCCGGAAAGCTCGGCGGCCTGCTGCTGACGCTGTTCCTGGCGTCGCTGCTCGTCTTCTTCTCGCGCTTCCTGGTGCCGGGAGATCCCGTGAGCTTCCTGCTCCGCGGGCGCAAGCCCAGCCCGGAGGCGGTGGCGCAGGTCACCGCCCAGTACGGGCTCGACCTCCCACCGTGGGAGCAGTACTACCGGTGGGTCCTCGGCCTGCTGCACGGCGACCTCGGCCGTTCGCTGCAGTATCGGCAGGACGTCACGGAGGTGATCGGCGACCGGCTTCCCGTGACGCTGATGCTCGTGACGATGTCGGGGGCGATCGTGCTCGTGGCCGGCGTCGTGCTCGGTGCCGTCGCCGCGCTGAACCGAGGGAAGGCCCTCGACCGGTTCGTGCTGATCGGACTCACGGTGCTCGGCGCGATCCCGTCGTTCGTCGGAGCGATCGTCCTCATCGCGCTGTTCTCGGTGCAGCTGGGCTGGTTCCCCTCATTCGGGGCCGGCGAGGGCTTCTTCGACATGGTCTATCACCTGACGTTGCCCTCGATTGCGCTCGCGCTGGTGTTCATCGTCCTGGTCGGCAAGGTGACCCGCTCGGCCATGGTCGATCAACTGGGCCGCGAGCATGTCGAGGTGTCGACGAGCCGCGGCGTACGACGCCCGGTGGTCGTGCGCCGGCATGTGCTGCGCAACGCCCTGGGTCCGATCCTGACCGTGAGCGGCGTGCTCGTGGCAGGGCTCATCGTGGCGAGCTCGATCGTCGAGGCCGCGTTCGGGCTGTCAGGTATCGGCTCGCTTCTCGTGCAGTCCGTCGACCGGCTCGACTTCCCGGTCGTGCAGGCCATCGTCCTCCTCGTCGTGATCGCGTTCGTCGTGATGAACGCCATCGTCGACATCCTCGAACCCTGGATCGACCCGCGATCCGCTGCCGGAGCTGGTGCCCGATGACCTCCTCGACCCCCACTCTCGCGATGCGGGTGCTGCGTGCGCCCCGCCGGAAGCGTCCGCGATTCCTGTACCTCGCCAGCGTCGTCGTGCTCGGGGCTGTCGTGCTGGCCGCGGTCTTCGCGCCCTTAATCGCACCCTACGACCCTGATGCGGTGGACTTCACCGCCTTCCTTGCTCCGCCCTCGGCCGCGCACTGGCTCGGCACCGACTCGCTCGGGCGCGACCTGCTCAGCCGGTTGATCTACGGCGGGCGCACGGCGCTCATCGGCCCGCTCCTCGTGGTCGTCTTCTCCACGGTCATCGGCATCCTCTTGGGGCTCTGGGCCGGATGGCGGGGTGGGTGGATCGACGCCGCACTCAGCCGGGTCTTCGACGTGCTGTTCGCATTCCCCTCGCTGCTGATCGCGATCATGGCGGTCGCCCTGTTCGGCAAGGGGCTGGTCGCACCGATCATCGCGATGAGCATCGCCTACGCCCCCTTCGTCGCTCGGCTCACCCGCTCGCTGGTCGCCGCGGAGCGCACCCGTCCGTATGTCTCGGCCTATCGGGTGCAGGGCTTCGGAGGATCGTGGATCGCCCTGCGCCGCGTGCTGCCGAATGTCACGCCGATCGTCGGCGCCCAGTCCACCCTGAACTTCGGCTACGTGCTCGCCGAGCTCGCGGGGCTGTCGTTCCTCGGCCTCGGCGTGCAGGCGCCGACCGCCGACTGGGGCGCGATGATCAACGAGGCGCAGTCGGGGGTGGCGGCAGGGCAGTTCCTGCCGGCGATCGCGCCCGCCGTCGCCGTCGTGATCGTCGTCGTGTGCGTGAACATCATCGGTGAGGAACTCTCCGATCGGATCGGCGGAGGGATCCCCGCATGAGCACTCTTCTCGATATCCAGGACCTCACGCTCGACCTCCCGAACGGCACCCGTCTCCTGCACGGCATCTCGCTGCAGGTCGCGCCGGGCGAGACCGTCGGGCTGGTCGGCGAGTCCGGCTCCGGCAAATCGCTCACGGCGCGTTCGGTGCTCGGGCTGCTGCCCGACCGGGCGATCACGGGCGGCACCGTTGAGGTGAACGGGCGGTCCCCGCTCGCGGGTGCGGCCGGTCGGCAGGAGATCCGTCGACACGAGGCGGCGATGGTGTTCCAGGATCCGCGGGCCGGCATCAACCCCATGCGCACGATCGGCGACCACGTCTCGGAGGCGCTGCGACTGTGCGAGGGGTGGGCGAAGGATGCCGCGCACGCACGGGCCGTCGAGCTGCTCACGGCCGTGCGTCTGCCGGCGCCCGCCGACCATCTGTCGCAGCATCCGTACGAGCTGTCAGGCGGCATGCTGCAGCGCGTCATGATCGCCGGAGCGTTGAGCGCGTCGCCGAGCCTGCTGGTGTGCGACGAGCCGACCACCGCGCTCGACGTCACGACCCAGGCCGAGATCGTGCAGGTGCTGCGGGACCTGTGCGCGCAGAGCGGGATGGGGATGCTGTTCATCACGCACGACCTGAACCTCGCTGGCTCCCTGTGTGATCGCCTCGTGGTGATGAAAGGCGGCGCGATCGTCGAGGAGGGCACGGCGCGGGAGGTGCTCACGGCGCCTGCCGCCGAATACACGCGTCGTCTAGTCGCCGCGACTCCGCGCATCTCGGGGTCGATCACGCCACCGACCGCGGCATCCGGTTCCGAACCGCAGCTCGTGGTGGCCGGAGTCGGCAAGACGTATCGGCGCCGAGGGAAGGATCCGGTCGCGGCCGTCGCCGATGCCGATCTCGTGATCGCCCGTGGCGGATCGCTGGCCGTGGTGGGCGAGTCGGGGTCGGGCAAGTCGACGCTCGCGCGGATGATCGTCGGGCTCGAGGAGCCTGACGCCGGGGAGATCCGCATCGGCGGACGCTCGATGTCGGGCATCCCGCGGTCGCGTGCGGAGCGTCTCGAGCGCGCGAAGAGCGTGCAGATGGTGTTCCAGGATCCGTATCTGTCGCTGGACCCGCGGATCCCTGCGGGGAGAGCGATCGAAGACGTGCTGAAGCTGCACACCGGGCGGACCGGGGCCGATGCCGCTGCCAGGGCGCTCGAGCTGATCACAGCAGTCGGGTTGGGAGAGGAGCATCTCGCCGCCCGACCCCGCACGCTGTCGGGCGGTCAGCGTCAGCGCGTCGCGATCGCCCGCGCACTCGCCGTGGAGCCGGAGCTGCTCGTGATGGACGAGGCGACCAGTGCGCTCGACGTCTCGGTGCAGGCGCAGGTGCTCGACCTCGTCGCCGGGATCCGTCGGGAGCAGGGTCTCACCCTGCTGTTCATCAGCCACGACCTCGCGGTCGTGCGCAAGGTGTGCGCCGAGACGATCGTGATGCGTCGAGGCGAGATCGTCGAGGCCGGTCCGACCGAGCAGCTGCTGGGCGACCCGCAGCACGAGTACACGCGACTGCTGATCGACTCGGTGCCGGTTCCGATCACCTGAGGGCTGTTCGAATCGCGCGAACGGCCCCGTCTCCTCTCGGGATGGGGCCATTCGCGCGATTCGAGCGCGGGGCGGCGGCGTCAGGCCACGTAGATCTTGCGGAGCGTCTCGGTGACGGTCCAAGTCGTGCGCATGCCCTCGGCGAGGCGCACCACCGAGCCGGGGCCGACCTCGAGGTCGGGGAGGCCGGATGAGGCGAACGCGATCGTGGCGCGGCCGGACAGCACGACGAACACCTCGTCGGCCTCGATGTCGGTCGCGGTACCCGGGGTCATCTCCCAGATGCCGATCTCGGTCCCGCCGAGCGCCGCCAGCTCGTGTACGGCGGTCGTCGGCGAACCGGCGAGCACCTCTTCGGCAGGGAGCGGCTCGTGATCGAGTGCCAGGGCGCCGGCATCCACTCCCGCCCCTGCGGCGAGACCGTTCACGAGTCGAAGCCCATTCCGACGGCGTCGAGCGTCTTGAGGAACAGGTTGCGCCTGCCCTCGTTGTGGTCGGCCTGGTTCATCGCGGCCCGCACCAGGTTGACGCCGATCGACGCGGCGGGCTCCGGCGGGAAGGGGATGGGCTTCTCGCGCACCATCCGCAACTGGGTGCGCTCGGTCTCCTCGCCGGCGAGCTTGTCGAGCATGACGTCGGCCGCGAAGCGCGCGGCGCCGACGCCGAGCCCGGTGAATCCGGTCGCGTAGGCGACGCGGCCCTTGCGGGCGGTGCCGAAGAAGGCGCAGAAGCGGCTCGACGAGTCGATCGCCCCGGCCCAGCGGTGGGTGAAGCGCAAACCCTCCAGCTGCGGGAAGGTGGTGAAGAAGTGCGAGGCGAGCCGGCGGTGACTCTCGATGCGGTCCTCGTACTCTGGCCGCACCTTGCCGCCGAAGTGGTAGACCGCGTCGTAGCCGCCGAACAGGATGCGGTTGTCGCCCGTGAGCCGGTAGTAGTGGAACTGGTTCGCGCTGTCGGCGAGGCCCTGGCGGTTCGACCAGCCGATCGATGCCAGCTGCGCGGTGGTGAGCGGCTCAGTCATCAGCACGTAGTCGTACACGGGCACGGTCATCAGGCGGTTGCGCTTGAGGAGCGAGGGGAACACGTTCGTACCGAGGGCCACAGCATCGGCGACCACCCGGCCGTTCGGGGTCACCAGGGTGATCGGTCCCGATCCGTCGCCCTCGATCCCGCGCACCAGGCTGTGCTCGTAGATCTCCACCCCCAGGTCGGCGGCGACGCGGGCCAGCTCCACGCCGAGCTTGGCGGGGTGCACCATCGCGCAGCCGTCGCGGTCCCAGTCTCCGGCCAGGAAGGTGTCGGAGTGCACCTCGGCCTGCACGGCTTCTCGGTCGAGGAAGCCCGGCTCATCGCGGAACCACTCGACCTGGTGCGGCTCGACGGCGACGGCCAGCTGGCCCGTGCGCTCGAACTCCGCATCCATGCCGTACCGCTGGATCGTCTCGCCGATGCCATCGAGGTTCGCGTGGCCCAGCTCTTCGAGTCGGTCGATCTCCTCCGGCCAGCGGTTCACCCCGTTCTCGTGGCCGTGGGTGAGGCTCGACTCGCAGAAGCCGCCGTTGCGTCCGGACGCGGCCCAGGCGATGCGCGAGGCCTCGAGCAGCACGACACGGCGCTCGGGGTCGCGCTCCTTCGCGCGCACCGCCGTCCACAGGCCGGCGTACCCGCCGCCGACGATCGCGAGGTCGGCGCGGACCGTGCCGTTGAGGCGGGGGTGCGTCGGCCGATCCACGTCGTCGAGCCAGAACACCCGCAGGTCGGTGTCGCGGAGCGAGGCGTCGATGACGGACGGCGACGGCGGCTGGCGTTCGAAGACGGTGGTGCCCATTGTTCTCTCCGTTGTGTGCGGGGCGCGCCTCAGCGCGTGCCCCAGTTGTAGAGGTCTTTGTAGAGGCCTGCGTAGAGCATGCTCTCGGTGTGGGTGATGCCCGGGATGGTGCGGATGCGGGTCGCGATGAGATCGATCAGGTGCTCGTCGTTCTCGCACACGGCCTCGACGAGGATGTCGAAGGTGCCGAGCGTGACGACCACATACGCCAGCTCGGGGATCGTGGTGAGCTCCTCGGCGATCTCGCGCGGGTCGCCCGAGACGCGGATGCCGATCATCGACATGCGGTGGAAGCCGAGCTGCATGGGGTCGGTGACGGCGACGATCTGGATGATGCCGGCCTCGGTCATCCGC
This sequence comes from Microbacterium sp. DWRC1-3, assembly GCF_049896645.1. NCBI lineage: Bacteria > Bacillati > Actinomycetota > Actinomycetes > Micrococcales > Microbacteriaceae > Microbacterium > Microbacterium sp. DWRC1-3. Next base: position 1,850,589 of record NZ_JAFCUS010000001.1, on the reverse strand, counting down.
TGCACGCGCTGGCGAGCCGCCGCTTCGCTCAGACCGACCTCGCGCGCGATCTCGGCGTAGGGGCGGCGGCCGTCTTCCTGCAGCAGTTCGACGATGCGCTTCGAGATGTCATCAAGGGCAGGCTGGGACGGCTTCGTGCTCATGTGTCGATATTGTCAGCCGGTTCTGCATTCTGCAACCGATTCAGTTGTTTCGTTTGATCAGATCTTCAGATTCCGTATGGATGTCGATACGATGACCCCATGTCCAGTCACCTCCTGAAGAACTCCGCGCCGCTGCAGAACTTCATCGGCGGCCGCTACGTGCCCGCGAGCGGCGCCGACCGCATGCCGCTCGTCGATCCTGTCACCGAAGAGACCTACGGGGAGCTCCCGGTATCGGACGGCAGCGACGTGGATGCCGCCTACGCCGCCGCATCCGCCGCCTTCCCGATCTGGCGCGACACCACGCCCGGCGAACGGCAGCTGGCGCTGTTCCGCATCGCCGACGAGATGGAGGCGCGAGCGGAGGAGTTCGCCGACCTCGAGTCGCAGGACACCGGCAAGCCGCGTGCCAGCCTCGTCGCGGACGAGATCATGCAGTCCGTCGATCAGCTGCGCTTCTTCGCGGGTGCGGCGCGAAGCCTCGAGGGCAGGGCTGCGGGGGAGTACCTCGCCGGTCACACCTCCTTCGTGCGGCGCGAACCCGTCGGCGTGATCGGCCAGGTCACGCCGTGGAACTACCCGCTGAACATGGCGGTGTGGAAGATCGCTCCCGCGCTCGCCGCCGGCAACACGGTCGTGCTGAAGCCCGCGGAGTCGACGCCGCTCACCACCCTGCTGCTCGCCGAGATCGTCGCGCTGCACACGCCGGCCGGCACGCTCAACGTCGTGCTCGGAGACAGGGACACGGGTGTCGCGCTCGTGGAGCACCCCACGCCGCAGATGGTCGCGATCACCGGTTCGGTGCGTGCGGGCATGGCGGTCGCGCGTTCGGCGGCCGACGACGTCAAGCGCGTGCACCTCGAGCTCGGCGGCAAGGCTCCGGCGATCGTGTTCGCCGATGCGTCGATCGACAAGGCCGTCGAGGGCATCATCACCGGCGCGTTCTTCAACGGCGGACAGGACTGCACCGCTGCCACCCGGGTGCTGGTGCACGCCTCGCGGCACGATGAGCTGATCGCCGCGCTGGTCGCCAGGGCGAAGACCCACGCCCGCACCGGCGGCCCGCGCGAGGAGGGGGTGCTGTACGGCCCGCTGAGCAGTGCGGCACAGCTCGCGCAGGTGCAGGGCTTCATCGATCGCCTGCCCGCGCACGCGACGATCGAGACCGGCGGACGCCGCCAGGGCGACCGCGGCTACTTCTGGGAGCCCACGATCGTGTCGGGCGTGCGACAGGACGACGAGGTCGTGCAGGGAGAGATCTTCGGACCGGTGCTCACGGTGCAGGCGTTCTCCGAGGACGCCGAGGCCCTGGAGATGGCCAACGACGTGCCCTACGCGCTCGCCGCGTCGGTGTGGACGACCGATCATGCCAGGGCGATGCGCTTCTCGCGTGATCTCGATTTCGGCTGCGTGTGGATCAACACCCACATCCCGTTCGTGTCGGACATGCCGCACGGCGGATTCAAGCACTCCGGCTACGGCAAGGATCTGTCGCAGTACGGTTTCGACGACTACACCCGCATCAAGCACGTGATGAGCGCACTCGACTGATGTGGTGGCGGCGTCGGCCGGCGGCGTGCCCTCAGGCGGTCAGGATCTTCACGCGGGGAGCGTCTTCACGCGGGGAGTGTCTTCACGCGGCGGTGCTCGCGCAGGGTGAACTGAGGACGCTCCTCGATCTTGATCGCGCCGTCTTCGAGCCAGCCGTGGCGGGCGTAGAAGGCGTCGGCGCGCTCGTTGCCGTCGAGCACCCACAGGTAGGCGCGGTCGTGACCGGCCTCGGTGATCCGCTGCTCGGCAGCTACGAGCAGGGCATGACCCGCGCCGGTGGACCAGGCGGAAGGGTCGGCGTAGATGCCGTACACCTCTCCGTCGGCGAGGCCGTCGGGGTCGCGGCCCGAGCCGAGCGACGCCCAGCCGATGAGGCGGTTGTCGCGCACGGCGACGAGGGTTCCCAGGCTCGTCGGCAGCGGCTCGGCGAGTATGCGCCGCCAGCCCGCGGCTCTCTCATCGACGGAGAGGCCGTCGAGCACGGACTGGTCGATGAGTCCTCGATAGGCGGCCTGCCACGAACGCACGTGCACGCCGGCGATGTCTTCGGCGTCTTCGGCGCGTGCGTCGCGGATAGCCAGTGCACTCATCCCGCCACCCTACGGTGATCGCAGAGGCGGGGTGGGGTCGTGCGGTGCCGGTCAGCTCACGTTCTTCTTGAGCCACGGAAGCGGGTCGACCGCCACCGTGTTGATGTGGACCTCGAAGTGCAGGCACGAACCGAACACGTACCCTGTCGAGCCGACGTCGCCGATGTACTGGCCCTCCTCAATGCAGTCTCCGACCTCGACCGCGCGACTGCCGTAGGTCATGTGCGAGTAGACGGTGCTCACGGCCTGCCCGTCGACGATGCTCTCGATCTGGATCGTGACGCCGTAACCCTGGTAGCTCTCGGTGGACCGCGAGACGCAGCCCTTCATCGCTGCGTTGATGGGGGTGCCGATGGGGGCGGCGAAGTCCTGGCCGAGGTGGGATCGGCCCGGCCGCGAGGCGCCGAAGCCATCGGTGAACGAGTAGGTCCCGTCGGCCATCGGCATCACGATGCGTCCGGCGAGAGGGATGTCCATCGCGCTGGAGAGAGGCATGCCGGCGGCGACGGCAGCGGCAGCGGCGCGGGAGCGGGTCTCCTTGATCTCCTCGGGCGTCGTCGCGGAGAAGTTCCCCCGGGGATCGATCTGGGCCCGGATTCCCGCCTTCGCTGTGTACGACTGCGCGGTTCCTTCGGCCGCGGTGGAGACGCTGGCGCTGGCGTTGGCGGCCTGGCCGCCGACGGGGTTGAGTGCGGGAAGAGCCGCGCCGGAGATCAGCACGCCGATCGCCAGTGTGGCGCCAAGTGCCTTAGTCCTCGCCCACCGGCGCTTCTCCCGGCGCACCAGAGCTCGAGAAGTCGGCGCCGTCGGCGCAGCCAGGTGTCGCGGGCGCAGACGAGGATCCCAGGAGCGGGGGGCGCGGGGTGCCTGTGGGGTGGCCGGAGTGGCGTCGGAGGAAGGGGTGGGCGCTGCGGAGGAGGTGGGGGTTGCCTCGGGTGTGAGGGCCGCCTCGGGTGCGGGGGCTGCCTCGGGTGCGGGGGTGGGCAGTGCTGCCTCGGGTGTGGGTGCTGCCTCGGGTGTGGGTGCTGCCTCGGGTGTGGGGGTTGCCTCGGGTGTGGGGGTTGCCTCGGGTGTGGGGGTTGCCTCGGGTGTGGTTGCCGGGGCTGCCTCCGCTCCCGGGGTGGGGTCAGCCGCGGAAGGGGTGTCGCGGGCGGAGGAGGCATCACCCGGAGTGGCTGCTTCGGGCGCAGAAGCAGCAGGAGCTGCATTCGCCCGGCGGGAACTCCGTGAATCTGCGGTGGCGGAGCGCCTCAGGTCGCGCCGCAAGAGCGGTCGCGTCGAGTCAGGGACTTGTGCGGGGGCTTCCGAGGCGTCGTGATCGCGCTCGGGTGGCAGGGAGTTCGTGACGGGGTCCTTCCGGGAGGCAGGTGTGCGCGGCGGGCGATCCCCCCGGATGCCACCGTTACCGATCTGTAATCTAATTCGCGAAGTCGAGAGCGTCAAATCGAGAGCGCATGGATCGAGATCACACGTCGCGGAGGGGTGCTCGGGCTTCGATCGACCTCGGTGTCTGTGTATTGCGGAGGACGCTGCACCGATTCTGCGCCGGGAGCCCGACGCCCGGGCGAGCCGTGGGGCACGATCTGCCGTACGTGGGGAAAGGCGGGAATCCGCCTCGCCTGTGGAGGAGTCGCGGACCTCGTATGAGTTCCGGAATATTGCTCTGAACTGGCCTTATCCGGCAGTGAATGTCGGTGGCCCCGGGTTGACTTGCGCGTATGACAACCCAGGTGGAGATGCTCGGTCAGACGGCCGCTGATCTGGACGCGCTGCTGCGCTCCGACGTGGTGGTGGGGTTGCCGGATGACGCGAAGATGCAGCTCTTGCGTGTGGCGGGGGAGGTGCAGCGGCGCGTGGAGGCGCTGGTCGTGGAGACGGTCGCATCTGTCGATGCGCGCCCGGCCGGGTCGGGTGAGGTGGCATTCTGCGGTCGATTCGGGTGTCGGACGATGGGCGAGCTGCTGCAGCGGGTGCTGCGGACGGATGCCGCTGGCGCTGGTCGAGTGGTGAAGGCGGCGAAGGCCGTGCGTCGCGAGGTGGAGCTGTCGTCGGGAGTTCGCTTGCCGGCGCGGTGGCCGGCGATGCGGGCGGCGATGCTCGACGGGGCGGTGGGGGTGGCCGGGCTGCTGGCAGCGACAGGACCGGTGGAACACGCTGCGGTCCGGGTCGGTACAGCTGACCGGCTGCTCGCAGATGCGGAGCTTGCGGCGTATGCCCGCGGGTGCGCGGTCGCTGCCCAGGGGGCGGACGACGGCCGCCGCGCCGACGCGGATGCGGCTGTCGACGGCGAAGAGGCACCACCGGCGACGCCGGAAGACCTCCGGATCCTGGCGCAGGTGATCGTGCAGTACCTCGACCCCGACGGCGCGGAGCCGGCAGACGACATCGCGATGCGCGCCCGGGGGATCATCCTGGGCCGGGCGAAAGACGGGGTGATCCCGATCCGGGGCGGGCTGCTGCCCGAGGTCGCGGGACAGCTGCAGCGAATCTTCGACGCCTATCTGAACCCGAGAGTCGACGGGCCATCCGCGCCCGGGGTCGTCGTCTTCCAGCCGTCCGTCCTGGTCGACCACGATGAGGCCGCCTCCACCGGGGCGGTGGGGGGAACAGGCGACGATGTTCTTCCTTCCGACGATCCCGCGCGGATGGTCGACACCCGGTCCCGCGCACAGAAGCAGCACGACACCCTCGCCGCGGTGCTGGGGATCGCTGCGCGGCACGATGAGATGCCCCGTCTCGGTGGCGCCGCACCGACTCTGGTCGTGACCGTCACCGCCGACGACTACATCGCCGGGCGCGGGTGGGCGCACGTCGACGGTATCGACGTCCCCGTATCCGTGCGTACCGCCGCACACACCGCCTGCGCGGGTGGAGTGCAGCGGGTGCTGTTCGACCCGGCAGGGCGCATCATCGGAATCGACACCTCCGACCGGATCTTCAGCGCCCATCAACGCCGGGCGATCACTCTCCGTGACCGCGAATGCCTGATTCCCGGCTGCCACGTCCCCGCGACGTGGTGCGAGATCCACCATGTCCAGGAGCACTCGCGCGGCGGGCCCACCCACACCGATAACGGCGTCGCCCTCTGCTGGCACCATCACCGTACCCTCGACGCCTCCGGATGGGAGATCCGCATGCGACACGGCACCCCTCACGTCCGCGGCCCCGCGTGGTGGGATCCCACCCGACGATGGCGCGTGCCCCAGCCGGTGAGCAGGGCTCGCAACAGGCCGGCTGCCCGCCGCTCGGCACTGCTCAGGACGTGAACCGAGACATGCAGGCTCGGCGCGACGTGTCGACTAGTGCGACACGATGTGGCATGCTGGCGGGCGTTGCGCCCGGCTCCGTGTCGGCATCGCGTCGGAACGACACCTGGCGCGGTACACGAAAACCAGACAGGCAACCCAGGGAACAGATGTCCAGACCACTCGCGGGACCGCAGGGCCTGCTGCGCACGCTCAACGGCCGCGCGATCCTGGAGGCGCTCGCTCGCAGCGGGCCGCAGACCCGTTCGGAGCTGATGTCCGCCACTGGTCTGTCACGCACCGCGGTCACGCAGGTGCTGCGGATGCTCGAGAACGCCGGGGCCGTCGCGTCGGCAGGCCTCGACCGGGACACGAGAGGCCCGGCCGCCGGACGGGTCGCCCTGCATCCGCGCCTCGGATTCGCCGTCGCCGTGCACGTCGATCACCATGCCGCCCACGTCGTGCTCGTCGACGCCGGCGGAACCGTGCGGGCGGAGGAACACGCCCCGTTCACCGAGGCCGAAGATCGCGTGACCCACATCGTCTCCCTCGTCGAGCGGTGTCGCCGCACGGTGAAAGCGGCGAAGGGCGCCGTTCACCTGGCGGTTGTCGGAGTGCCCGGCATCGTCACGGCCGACGGCGGCATCCGCGACGACCTCGGCCCCGACGGCGGCGCATTCCGTGCGGCGCTGTCGACCGCCCTCGACTGTCCTGTGCGCATCGAGAACGATGTGAATCTCGCAGCCCTCGCCGAGCTCACCGCTGGAGAAGGAGCGGTCCTCGCCAGCTTCGCGCTGCTGCTCCTCGACGATGGGCTCGGGGCCGGCATCGTGATCGACGGCGCGCTGCACCGCGGCTTCTCCGGCGTCGCCGGCGAAGTCATGTACCTGCCGCAGACGCCCATCCCGATCGGTGCGCCCCTCGTGGGCGACGCGGTCGTGGGCGACCTGGCCCTCGGCGCCGGCCGCGATCCCGGGGCATCTTTCGCCGATCATCTGGAGGCGGCCGTCCGCGGAGACGCTGCGGCGGTACGGATCGTGTCCGAGATCGCTCGACGCATCGTTCTCGTGGCCGGCAGCGTGGGGCTGGTGCTCGATCCGGAAGCCTTCATCCTCAGCGGCGAAGCAGCTCATCCGGCACTCGTCGCCGCGATCGTGCGGATCGCCGGCGAGTACGAGGCGCAGCTCCCCCTGCGGTTCCTCGTCTCCTCCTTCGGTCCGGAGGCTCCGCTGGTCGGCGCCGTCAACGAAGCGGCCGTTGCGCTCCGAGGCGAACTCTTCGCCCGCATCCTCACGCCCGCCTCCCCGGGTGGCCGATGAACACCACCCGTTGCACACCACCATTCCGAGCACCGCCGCTCGAATCACCCGACAGGATCCTCGATGACCGCACCTTCCGACCTCGCCGATCGACTCGGTCTCGCGCCCGGTGCGCGGGCGATCATCCTCAATGCGGATGATTTCGGCATGTGCCATGCGGCCAACACCGCCATCATCGACCTGCTCACAGCCGGACGCATCGACTCGACGACCGTGATGGTCCCGTGCTCGTGGTCACCGGCAGCACTCGCTTTCGCGGCCTCCCGCACCGACCTCGACGTCGGCGTGCACCTCGTTCTCACCAGCGAATGGGCCCGCTACCGGTGGCGCCCGCTGACAGGTACCGCTACGAGCCTCGTCGACGCCGCGGGCTTCTTCCCGACCGACGTCCTGTCCGTCGAGCAGAACGCCACCGATGACGATGTCGCCGCCGAACTCGCCGCCCAGTTGCAGACCGCGCTCGACGCCGGCGTCGACGTGACGCACCTCGACAATCACATGGGTTCGGTCTACGGGCTCGTGACCGGCCGAGGCTTCCTCCGCCCGGTGTTCGAGCTCGCCGCACGACACGGTCTCCCGTTCCGGCTGCCGCGCAGCATGGACGGGGTCGGCGAGGATTCCGCGCTGCAGGCCCAGCTCGACGCTGCGGCGGCAGCCGCCGATGCAGCCGGCGTCGAGATCATCGATCGGCTGTGGTCGCACCCGTTCGAGCTCCTGCGCGAGGGCACACCGGATGAGGAGACGTACGAGCAGATGCGCGACGGCTTCATCGCGCTGCTGCGAGCGGTGCCGGCCGGAGTCACCGAGATCTACCTGCATCCGATGGTCGACGACGACGAGCTCCGCGCGGCTGTCGACTTCAGTGCGGCGAAGCGCGGCTACGAGCTGCGACTGCTGGGCGATCCGGCCGTGCTGCAGGCGATCGAGGACGAGGCGCTCGTGCGCATCGGCTGGCGCGACCTGCGCGACCTGCAAAGGGGAGACGCCCGGTGACGTCGCTGAGCGAGCGGGTGCGCGACCGACGTCTGGACGCGGCGCCGACCAGAGCGCAGACGATCGCGTTCGGAGCCTCCGGCTTCCCGACGCAGCTCATGGCGCAGACGTTCTCGGCCTTCGTCGTCTACTTCTACGTCTCTCACCTCGCCGTCCCCGCCGGGTGGGTGGCGGTCGCGATGATCGCCCACGGCATCCTGAACGCCGTGCTGAACCCCGTCGTGGGCACGGTCTCCGACCGGCTGCGCACACCGTGGGGCCGGCGCATCCCCTGGATCGGCGTGGGCATCGTGCCGCTCGTCGTCGCGTTCGCGCTGGTGTGGATGCCGCCAGAGCTCCCCGTGAGCGGCCTCATCATCTGGTTCCTCGTCGTCGTCGCCGTATACGACGTGGCCTTCGTGGTCGTGGTGCTGAACATCTCCGCCCTGTTCCCCGAGATCTTCCGCACCACCGAGGAGCGCGCTCGCGGCAACGTGCCACGACAGATCTTCGCGATCCTCGGCATGGTCCTCGGAACAGCCGGTGCGCCGGCGCTGTACAGCGCGCTCGGCTGGCCGGGCATGGCCCTGGTGCTCGGCGCCGTCTGCCTGGTGCTGCTCGTGTGGTCGTTCTTCGGGGGGATGATCGAGCGGCGGGTTCCGGAGGCAGCTTCGGAGGCCATGCGCTGGGGCGACCAGCTGACGTACACCTTCCGCAACCGCGCGTTCGTCCCCTACGTGCTCGGGTCGCTGTTCGTACAGACATCGATCGCCGTGATGCTGGCGGCGGTCCCTTTCTACGTCAGGTACTCCCTGCGCGCACCGGAGGGAGAGGGCAGCCTGCTGCTCGGGGTGATCTTCGTCACCGCGATCCCCTCGATCGTGTTGTGGAGCGCGGTCGTCCGCCGCACCTCCCCCCGCACCGCGCTGCTGTGGAGCGTCGCGGTCTTCGGCGCGGCCATGCTCGGCTACCTCGTGGCGGCAGACGTGCCCGGTGCGGTTCTGGTCGGTGTGGCGGTCGGCGTGGGCATCGGCGGCCTGCTGCAGCTGCTCGAGGTCGTGCTCGCGCAGATCATCGACGAGGATGCCGCGCGCACAGGTCATCGTCGGGAAGGCGCCTACTTCGGAGTGAACGGCTTCGTGGTGCGCGGCTCGGTCGTGCTGCAGGCGATCGTCGCCGCGGTGGTGCTGACGGCATCCGGCTTCGACGCCGCTCTCGGCGACGCGCAGCCCGAGAGCGTCGACGGCGGTATCCGGCTGATGCTCGCGGTGATCCCGCTCGGGTTCACCGCGCTCGCCTGGTTCTGCTTCTGGCTCTATCCGATCAGGTCCCGCGACCTCTGACCGCTACGGACGAGCAGCCTGGCGCGCCTCCCACCCCGTGCGCACCATCTCGTCGACCGAGTACCGCATGGTCCAGTCGAGGTCGCGCGCTGCGAGCTCGCCCGTCGCCACGATGCGGTCGGGGTCGCCCGGCCGCCGCGGTCCGATCTCGGGGGTGAAGTCGATGCCGGTGACGCGGGCGACGGCGTCCATGATCTGCTTCACGCTGAGTCCGTCGCCGGAGCCGAGGTTGTAGGCGGCTTCGATCGGACGTCCGTCGGACAGGCGCTGGGCTGCGGCGACGTGGGCCGCCGCGATGTCGCCGACGTGCACGTAGTCGCGCACGTTCGTCCCGTCTTCGGTGGCATAGTCGTCGCCGAAGATCTTGGGGGTCGTGCCCGCGAGCAGCGCCTCGAACACGATCGGGAAGAGGTTGTGCGGGCTGACGTCGTAGACCGTCGGGTCGGCGGAGCCCACCACATTGAAGTACCGCAGCGACGTGTGACGCAGCGGCCGCTCGGAGTCGGCCGTGGCGATGCCCTGGTCGCGTAGCAGCCACTCGCCGATCAGCTTCGATTCGCCGTAGGGGCTCGCCGGCTTCTTGGGGGTGTCCTCGACGACGAGCGCGACGTCGGGGGTCCCGAACACCGCGGCGGACGACGAGAAGACGATGTTCGAGACGCCAGCGGCCTCCATGGCCTCCAGGACCACGCGCGTGCCCTCGACGTTCTGCGCATAGGTGTGCAGGGGGCGCTGCACCGAGACGCCGGCGTACTTGAATCCGGCGACGTGGATCACTCCTGCGGCGTCGTGATCGCGCAGCGTCTTCTCGACGAGTTCGCGGTCCAGGATGCTGCCCTGTACGAACGCCACCCCCTCGGGCACGAACGATGCGACGCCGCTGGACAGGTCATCCAGCACGACCGGGGTGAGCCCCGCGTCGGCGAGGGCGCGCACCACGTGGGCGCCGATGTATCCGGCGCCGCCGGTGACGATCCAGGACATTGCGTCTCCTCTCCCGCCACGACGTCGTCGCGGCTCGATGGGTCATTCTGTCAGGCGTCGCGGCGGGGCCCGGCAGACGGGGTCACCGTGAACAGCAGGGGGGCCGCGAACCGGGAGGCCGCGAAGGCCGCGTTCACGGCATCCGCGACCGCCTCGACGGCATCCTGCTCGATCAGTGCGATCGCGGCTCCGCCGAATCCGCCGCCCGTCATCCGTGCGCCCAGGGCGCCGGCCGCCAGCGCGGTGTCGACCGCGGTGTCGAGTTCGGGGGTCGAGATCTCGAAGTCGTCGCGCATCGATGCGTGCGAGGCGAGCAGGAGATCGCCGATCGCGCGCACACCCTGTTCGCGCAGCACTCGCACCGTGTCGAGCACGCGCTGGTTCTCGGTGACGATGTGGCGCACGCGCCGGAAGGTGACGTCGTCCATCAGCTCCTGGGCGCGCGGCAGGTCGTCGATCGACACGTCGCGCAGCGCGGACACCCCCATGATCGACGCACCGAGCTCGCACGAGGCCCGGCGTTCGCGGTAGCCGCCCGTGGAGTGCGCGTGCTTGACCCGTGTGTCGATCACGAGGATGGCGAGTCCGGCTTCGGCGACGGCGAGAGGTACGAGCTGGGTCTCCAGCGACCGGCAGTCGAGGAAGATCGCAGTGTCGGGGCGGCCGAGCATCGACGCCATCTGGTCCATGATCCCGGTGGGAGCGCCGACGGCCTCGTTCTCGGCACGTCGTCCGATGCGGGCGAGGGTCGTGCCGTCGAGCCCGGTGCCCCACAGCTCGTTCAGAGCGGAAGCCGTGGCCCCTTCGATCGCGGCGGACGACGAGAGCCCCGCTCCCACCGGCACGTCGGAGGCGATCGCGATGTCGAGTCCGCTGAACGGGCCGGCCTCCACCGCGGCCTGACGCAACGCCCAAGCGACCCCGAGCGGATAGGCGGCCCATTCCGGGACGGCCGGATGCGAGCCGGGCGCGGTGGGGAACAGGCGGTCGAGTTCGTCGAGGGCGACCTCGACCGGCTCGTCCGCGAAGGTGGAGCCGACCAGGACGCGACCGCGGTCGTCGTCGCGCCGGCCGACCGCGGCGACCGTGCGCTGCGGGATGGCGAACGGCAGGACGAACCCGTCGTTGTAGTCGGTGTGCTCGCCGATGAGGTTCACGCGTCCCGGCGCCGACCAGAGTCCATCCGGTTCGCGGCCGGTGAGCCGGGTGAAGAGGGTGCGGGCGTCGTGGGCGGCGGTCATGCGGATGCTCCGGGGTCGGTCTGGTCGTGGGAGGCGCGTTCGATCGCCTCGCGCAGGCGCGCGGCTCCGACCTCGGGCGGCACCTCGGCGGCCCACGCCCACATCGCGGCCTCGGAGCCGGCGAGGAACTTCAGCTTGTCGGCGGCGCGGCGGGGGCTCGTCAGCTGCAGGTGCAGGCGCACGGTGTCGCGACCGACGTGCACGGGTGCCTGGTACCAGGCCGCGATGTAGGGCGTCGGGGAGTCGTAGAGCGCGTCGACACCGCGCAGCAGCCGCAGGTACAGCGGGGCGAGCTCGTCGCGCTCCGCCTGCGTGGTCTCGGCGAGGTCGGGCACGTGGCGGTGCGGCATCAGGTGCACCTCCAGCGGCCAGCGCGCGGCGAACGGCACGAAGGCGGTCCAGTGCTCGCCGCGGAACACCACGCGCTCGGACGCCTGCTCGGACTCGAGGATGTGCTGGAACAGGTCGGGGGCCGTGCGATCGATCGACTCCAGCACACGGGTCGTGCGCGGAGTGACGTACGGGTACGCGTAGATCTGACCGTGCGGGTGGGGCAGGGTGACGCCGATCGCCTCACCACGGTTCTCGAACGGGAAGATCTGCTCGATGCCGGGCAGCGTCGACAGCGCCGCCGTACGGTCGGCCCAGGCCTCGATGACGGTGCGGGCGCGGGTGACGGACTGCGTGCCGAAGGATCCCGCGTGCTCGGGGCTGAAGCAGACGACCTCGCAGCGTCCGACCGAGGTGCGTGTGCGGCCGAGGCCGAGAGCTGCGAGATCGTCGAGTCCGCGGGGCGCGTTGGATGCCACGGGTGCGGTGCCCACTGCTTCCGCGAGGGCGGGCCCGAACGCGGGCGAGCGGTTCTCGAACACCGCGACGTCGTAGCGCGAGGGCACTTCCGACGGATTGCCCGGAGTCTGCGGCGCGAGCGGGTCGGCGTCGGCGCCGGGCATCATCACGCGGTTCTGCCGGTTCGCGGCGACGGTGATCCAGTCGCCGGTGAGCACGTCGAGGCGCATCGTCGCGGTGTCAGGGCGGGGGTCGAGAACGCGGGCGTCGATGGCTCGATCGGGTCCGAGCGCGGTGCCGGGGTCGTCGTAGTAGATGAGGTCGCGGCCGTCGGCGAGGGTGGTGGCGCGTCGGACGACGCCGGCGCCGAGGGTGTCGGTGCGCAACTCAGGAAGTTCGGGCGTGTTCACGTAAACATGGTACGCACAGAGCCGTGATAACGTCAACATGCCGGAGTCGCGCACCAGCGGTCTGCCGGAGTGTCGAGACGGAGGATGCGGGTGGGCGAGAGCGGACGCGACCGTGTCGAGGAATCTGTCTCCCGCCGGAGGCGTCCGGCGTCCGGTCGCGTGTCGATGGCCATGGTCGCCGCCCGCGCGGGCGTCTCGGGGCAGACCGTCTCGCGCGTCGTCAACGGCAGCTCGCGCGTCGACCCCGACACCCGCGCTCGCGTTGAGCAGGCGATGACCGCACTCGGCTATCGTCCGCACCGCGCAGCCCGAGCCCTGCGCACCGGCCGCTCGCAGACGATCGGACTCGTGGTCACCACCCTGGCGACCGTCGGTAACTCGCGGATGCTGCAGGCGACGGCCGAAGCGGCGGCCGAACGCGGCTACGCGCTCACCCTCGTGACCGCCGCTCACGGGGTCGCCGAGGCCTTCGATCGACTCGCGGAGCAGGAGGTCGACGGCGCGATCGTGCTGAACGAGGCATCGGCCCTGGTCTCCGCCGCTCAGCGCCCCACTGGACTGCGGCTCGTGGTCGTCGACGCACCGACCGGCGCCGGGTTCACCTCGGTGCACAGCGACCACGCGGGCGGGGCCGCCGCCGCCACGCGTCGACTCCTCGGCCTCGGGCACACCACCGTGCACCACCTCGCCGGTCCTGCCGACTCCTTCGCCGCCGTCGAGCGCGAACGAGGGTGGCGCGAGACCCTCGCCGCTGCCGGCATCCGTCCGCCCGCCGTCGTCCGCGGCGACTGGAGCGCCGACTCCGGGTACGCGGCTGGTCGAGAACTGGCCTCGGCCACTGCCGTCTTCTGCGCCAACGACCAGATGGCGCTCGGCCTTCTGCGGGCTGTCTCCGAGTCGGGTCGCCGGGTCCCGGAGGATGTCAGCGTGATCGGCTTCGACGATGTGCCGGAGGCCGCGAACTACCGGCCACCGCTGACCACGATCCGTCAGGACTTCACCGCGCTCGCGCAGCGCGCGGTCTCTGCGCTGGTCGATGCGATCGAGGGTATGCCGGAGGCAGAGGGCGCCGCCGTCATCCCGACCGATCTCCTCGAGCGTGCCAGCACCGCGGAGAGCGTGCGGTGACCAGGGTCGTGCTGGCCCCCGACAGCTTCAAGGGCACCATCACGGCAGTCGATGCCGCGGCCGCCCTCGCCGACGGCTGGGCATCGGTCGATCCGATCGCCGAGTTCGTGCATCGGCCGATGGCGGACGGCGGGGAGGGCACCATGGCCGCGTTCGAAGCGGCCGTGCCCGGCGCCGTGCGGATGCCGCTCGCGGTCGACGGTCCGGCGGGGCAGAGGGTCGACACCTGCTGGCTGCTGCTGCCCCCGACGGAGAGCGCCCCGGCGGGCACGGCCGTGGTCGATCTGGGCTCGACCTCCGGCATCGAGCTGCTGCACGAGCTGCGCCCGTGGGACGCCGACACCACCGGTCTCGGGCAAGCCCTGGCCGCCGCCCTCGACCACGGTGTCTCGCGACTCGTCGTCGGCATCGGCTCCAGTGCGTCCACCGATGGGGGCACAGGGATGCTCACCGCGCTCGGCGCCCGCTTCCTCGACGCCGCGGGTGCACCTGTCGCACCGGGCGCGCGCGGTCTCGACGACATCGCCTCCGTCGATCTGAGCGCCTTGCGCGCGGCCCCCGAGGTGCGCGTCCTCACCGACGTCACCAATCCGCTCACCGGTCCGCGCGGTGCTGCCGCGGTGTTCGGCCCCCAGAAGGGGCTGCGCGCGGCCGAGGACATCGCTCTCGTCGACGACGGCCTGCGTCGCCTCGCCGACCTGTTGCGCATCGACCCTGCCGGTCAGGGCCACGGAGCGGCAGGAGGCACGGGAGCTGCGTTCGCGGCGTGGGGCGGCGTGCTCGCTCCCGGCGCCGCAGAGGTGGCCGCGCTCATCGACCTCGCCGGCGCGATCGCCGACGCCGATGTCGTCGTCACGGGGGAGGGGTCGTACGACGGACAGTCGGGCGACGGCAAGGTGCCCTCGTTCCTCGCCGGGCTCGCCGCAGCGGCGGGTGCCCGTGCGATGCTCGCCGCCGGGCGCATCAGCGACGACGCCGACACTGCACCGTTCGCCGCGTGCGCTTCCCTCACCGCGCTCGCCGGCTCATCGGAGGCGGCGCTCGCCGAACCGGGGCGCTGGCTGCGCGAAGCGGGAGCCGCCTTGGCGCGCACCGTGGTCTGATCCCGCTCCTGCCGGAGACCCCGGCCACGCGCGGCCGGGGTCGTCGCTCGCTGCGCGGGAGGGGTCAGTCGCCCAGCGCGGCCGACACCACGGCACGGGCCTCCGCCTGCACCTCGGCGAGGTGGTCGGGGCCGCGCAGGCTCTCGGCGTAGAGCTTGTAGACGTCTTCGGTACCCGACGGGCGGGCGGCGAACCAGGCGTGCTCGGTCTGCACCTTGAGCCCGCCGATCGCCGCGCCGTTGCCGGGCGCATGCGAGAGCTTCGCGGTGATGTCCTCACCGGCGAGCGTGGTCTCCGTCACGGCTTCGGGGGCGAGCTTGCCGAGGGTGGCCTTCTGCTCCGGCGTGGCCGGTGCGTCGACGCGCTGATAGGCCGAGGCACCGAAAGCGGTCTCCAGCTCGCGATACCGCTCCGACGGGGTCTTGCCGGTGACGGCGATGATCTCGGCGGCCAGCAGACACAGCAGGATGCCGTCCTTGTCGGTCGACCAGACCGAGCCGTCCTTGCGGAGGAACGAGGCGCCGGCCGACTCCTCGCCGCCGAACGCGACCGACCCGTCGAGGAGTCCGGGGACGAACCACTTGAATCCGACCGGCACCTCCAGCAGGCGCCGGCCGAGCGATTCGGCCACGCGGTCGATGATCATCGACGACACCAGCGTCTTGCCGATCGCGGCGTCGCGCGGCCAGCCCTCGCGGTGCGAGAAGAGGTAGTCGATGGCGACGGCGAGATAGTGGTTCGGGTTCATCAGCCCCGCGTCAGGGGTCACGATGCCGTGCCGGTCGGCGTCGGCGTCGTTGCCGGTGAGGACGTCGTAGGAGCCCTTCTTCGCCACCAGCGAGGCCATCGCGGAAGGCGACGACGGATCCATCCGGATCTTCTCGTCCCAGTCCAGGGTCATGAAGCGCCAGGTCGGGTCGACCTCGGGGTTCACGACCGTGAGGTCGAGGTCGTGCATCTCCGCGATCAGCGCCCAGTACTCGACGGAGGCTCCACCGAGCGGGTCGGCGCCGATGCTGACACCGGCCGAGCGGATGGCGTCGATGTCGATGATCGACGGCAGGTCGCGCACGTACGCGTCGCGGAAGTCGTAGCCGGTGAGGGAATCCCAGTCGATGTCGGCGAAGCGCTCCAGCTTCACACCCTCGAGGCCGGCGGCGATGAGGGCATTCGCGCGGTCGGCGATCCAGCCCGTGGCGTCGGTGTCGGCGGGTCCGCCGTGCGGCGGGTTGTACTTGAAGCCGCCGTCGCGCGGGGGGTTGTGCGAGGGGGTGACGACGATCCCGTCTGCGCGACTCGGGTCGTCGGCCGCCTTGCCGCGGTTGTACGTGAGGATCGCGTGGCTGAGCGCCGGCGTGGGCACCCACGAGTCGCGGGAGTCGACGCGCACGTCGATGCCGTTCGCGAGCAGCACCTCGATCGCACTGCGCTCGGCGGGAAGCGACAGCGCGTGGGTGTCGCGGCCGAGGAAGAGCGGACCGGTGATGCCCTGCGCATCGCGGTAGTCCACGATCGCCTGCGTCGTGGCGAGGATGTGGTTCTCGTTGAAGCTGTTCGACAGCGAGGATCCGCGATGGCCGCTGGTGCCGAAGACGACCCGTTCGGCCGCGACCTCGGGGTTCGGTGTGCGGTCGTAGTAGGCGGCGATCAGTTCATCGACGTCGATCAGGTCACTTTCCTCCGCAGGGAGGCCGGCACGGCTGGTCATCCCCTCAGTCTGCCCCCTGATCGGCCCGATCGCATCCGAGAAGTCACCAGGAAGAGCGGTCGGCCCGCCGAGGGCTAAGGTGAAACCCGTGACTGAACGCCGCACCTACAGCTATCTCGGCCCTGCCGGAACCTTCACGGAGGCGGCGCTCGATCAGGTGGCCGAGGCCCGCGGCCAGGACTGGCGCCCCGTGCACAACGTGGGTGAGGCTCTCGCCGACGTGCTCGAGGGCCGCAGCGACGCCGCGATGATCGCGATCGAGAACTCGATCGAGGGCGGCGTCTCCACCACGCAGGATGCTCTCGCGACGCTCCCAGGGCTCCGCATCATCGGCGAGTACCTGGTGCGGGTGAACTTCGTGCTGGTGGCCCCTCGGGGGACGACCCTCGATCAGGTCGAGGTGATCGCGGCGCATCCGGTGGCCTACGCCCAGTGCCATGGCTGGCTCGGCGCGAACCTGCCGTCGCACTCGCACGTGCCCGCATCGAGCAACGTCGCCTCCGCGATCGGCGTCCTCGACGGCACGCTGGCAGCGCAAGCCGCGATCGCCGCCCCCGGCATCGTGAATCACTACGACGTCGACGTCCTGGCAGAGGGCATCGGCGACAACGCGCAGGCCGTGACCCGCTTCGTCCTGGTCACCCGCACGACCCGCTCGCCCGAGCCGACCGGCGCCGACAAGACCTCCCTGATCGTCGAGCTCCCGCACGACCACCCGGGTTCGCTCCTCGAGATGCTCGAGCAGTTCTCCACCCGCGGCATCAACCTGTCGCTCATCGAGTCGCGGCCCATCGGTGACGAACTCGGCCGCTATCGGTTCGTGATCGACGCCGACGGCCACATCGAGCACGAGCGCATGGCCGACGCGCTGCTCGGCATCCGCCGCTTCAGCCCGCGTGTCGTCTTCCTCGGCTCGTATCCGCGCGCGGACCGGCAGATCGTGCAGTACCCGGACCGCTACTCCGACGACGTGTTCGTCGAGGCGCGCGATTGGCTGCGCGGCATCCTCTCCGGCGAGCCGGAGGCCTGACGCCGCCCGCCCCCGCCGCCCGGTGCGGCTGGGGCGTCGCGTGTCTCAGTGCTCCTGGAAACGCGGCCAGTCGCTGCCAGGGGCCATATGGGAGTGCAGGGCACCCTTCGCCGAGGCGAGGCTCGGGTACGTGCCCGTGGCCGCGTCGGATCCGACCATCGTGACCGTGTAGCCGTCTTCGTCGTGGCGGATGCTGCCGACGACGCCGTTGCGGCCGTAGGCGACCCAGAGGGCGAGAGTCTTGGTCGTGCTCATCGTCGAACTCCTTCTGCTGCTGCCGAGAGTGCGTTCGCCGAAGGGGCCGCGCCCCTGTCGACGGCACTGTTCGTGACGCTACGCCTGTGCCGCCGGGAATGCCAGGGGTTGACAGGCGCTCGACATCAACGGTGCAGGGCGGCGGCGATGAGCTCCAGCGTCTGCGCGCGGCCGGTCGGGACATCGTTCGGCTCGGCGTCGTAGGCACCCGCGACAGGAGACAGCATGACCTCGTCGACGCCGTAGCGGTCGGCGAAGGCGCGCACCTCGCCCGCGACGCTCTCGCCCGTGCCGACGAACCACCGCGAGCGGGCGGCCTGCACGACCTCGTCGGTCGCGGCGTCGGTCACGGCGGCCGCCGCCTGCTCGACGGTCTCGAGGGCGGCGAGGGGCTGGTTCAGGCGCAGGCGCGCCATCATCCGCAGCTGGGGGAGTGCACGGGCCTCCGCCTCCTCCTGGGTGGGGGCGGCGACGGCGTTCACGGTCAGGAACGTGCGCGGCTCCGGGTGCTCCTCGCTCGGGCGGTAGCCTGTGCGGTAGAGATCCAGCGCGCGCTCGAGACCCTGCCCCGAGAAGTGGTTCGCGAAGACGTAGGGCAGTCCGTGCGAGGCGGCGAGCTGCGCGGAGTAGTCGCTCGACCCGAGCAGCCACACCTCGGGGGTGCCGGTCGCGGCCGGTGTCGCACGCACCGTGTACTCGCCGCCGGAGGTGAAGCGCACGGTGGCGCCGTCGCCCGAGAGCAGTGCGGCGATGTCCTGCACATGACGCGGGAACTGCTCCACGTCGCTGGTGGTTCCGGAGCCGCGCAGCAGCTGCGTGATCACCGGATCGCTGCCCGGTGCACGGCCGAGGCCCAGATCGATGCGTCCTGGCGCGATCGCCTCGAGGGCGGCGAACTGCTCGGCCACGATGAGCGGTGCGTGGTTGGGCAGCATCACGCCGCCAGAGCCCAGGCGCAGACGCGAGGTGCGGGTGGCCGCAGCAGCGATCAGCACGGGCGGAGTGGTGGATGCCACCGACGGCATGTTGTGGTGCTCGGCGAACCAGTAGCGGCGATAGCCGAGGCGCTCGGCGGTCTCCGTGAGGGCGAGCGAGGCGGCGATGGCCTCGGCGCTGGTCTGGCCGGTGCGGACCGGAACGAGGTCGAGGACGGAGAGAGCTGTATCGGACATCATGGACCACAACGCGGGCCTGTGCGGCTCCATTCCCCCGCTACCGTGGGGGGCATGGAAGCAGGCATCTTCTACGTTCTCGTCGGGTCGGTCGCCGTCGCCGCGTTCGCGCGCTGGCGCGGATGGCCGGCACCGCTGCTCGTGACGGTCGTGGCGCTCGCCGCATCCTTCCTGCCGTTCGTGCCGGAACTCGACATCGACGGGCACCTCCTCCTCAGCCTGGTGCTGCCGCCGCTGCTGTACTCGGCGGCGCTGGACGTGTCGTTCGTCGGATTCAAACGGAGCCTGCCGCAGATCCGCCGCCTCGGCATCTGGCTGGTGCTGCTCACAGCACTCGCCGTCGGCTTCGTCGCGTGGTGGATTCTGCCCTCCCTCACCCTTCCCGGCGCGCTGCTCCTCGGTGCGATCGTGGCCCCGCCGGATGCGGTGTCCGCCGCGGCGATCGGCCGCCGACTCGGATTGCCCCGCCGCATCATGACGGTGCTCTCAGGAGAGAGCCTGATCAACGATGCGACCTCGCTCACCCTGTACCGGGTCTTCGCCGCGATCCTCGCCGGCGCCACCGTCTCCGTGCTGGGCGGCATCGGGCAGTTCCTCCTCGCGGTCGGTGTCGGTGTGGCCGTCGGCCTCGTGTTCGGCATCGTCCTGCACCAGCTGCGCATGCGCATCAGTGATCCGGTCGTGATCGGCACGTTCGGGCTCCTCGCGCCGTTCGGGGCCTACGCGATCGCCGAGCATCTGCTCGGATCGGGAGTGCTCGCCGTCGTGGCGATGGGGCTCTACGTCGGCTACAACTCGCCGCGCACCGACTACACGACGCGTCAGCAGGAGAAGCCGCTGTGGCTCTCGGCCGATCTGCTGCTGGAGAGCTTCGTGTTCGCGTACATCGGCCTCCAGTTCCCGCGCGTGCTCAGCGACCTCGGGAGTGAATCGGTCGGGCAGATCCTGCTGCTCTCCGGGGCGGTTCTGCTCGTCGTGGTCATCGTGCGGCCCCTCTTCATCTACCCGACGAGTGCGTGGTCGAACTTCCAGGATCGCAAACGTCTCGAACGCTGGGATCGCGGTGTCGAATCCGGGGAGTTCGACAAGCGGCACCGCAGGTCCAGGCGCTGGGCGAAGTACACCGCCGACGAACTGCGCAGTCACATCGTGCGCGAGCAGATGGCAGGGCTCCAGCTCACCTGGAAGGACAGCGCCGTCATCTCCTGGGCGGGAATGCGCGGAGTGGTGACGCTGGCGATCGCGGTGGCGGCCGCCGACCTCGCGACCCTCGACACCGAGGCCTCGCACGCGATCGTCGTGGTGGCGTTCATCGTCACGGTGGGCACGCTGCTGATCCAGGGGCTGACGCTGCCGATGCTGATCCGCGGTCTCGGCATCGCCAGCGACGTGGATGAGGAGGAGGACGAGGCGGCCCTCGCCGAGGTCCGCGCGAAGAGCCGCGAGGCCGGGAAGAAGTACCTCGCCGAGAAGCGCATCGAGTGGGAGGCCAAGTACGGCGAGGTCGACCTCAGCGTCTTCGACGCCTTCACCAAGCGCATGACCCGGGTCGAGAGGGACACTGACGAGGCGCAGAAGGTGGAGGACGCCGCGAGCCGGCCTTCGTATGAAGACCTCGTCGCGCTGTCGAAGGGCTGGCTGCAGGTGCGTCGCGAGATCCTCCTCGCAGAGCGGGATGCGGGCAACCTCGACGAAGAGGTCATGCGCGAGCTGATCGCCGCGATGGATGCCGAGGAGCTCGCGCTCGACACCCGTGGAGCCACCCGCCAGCAGAGTCGGGCCTGAATCCCCGCCTCCCCGCACGCCTGAATCCTTGAACGGCAGAGCGCCTCGCCCCATGAAGGGACGAGGCGCTCTGGCGTCGCGGGGTGAGGTCAGCGGGCGCTGACCGGCTCATTGTCGGTGGACGCATCCGCCTCGGGGGCGTCGTCGTCACCGGAGTCGTCGGCGAAGGGCAGCCCCTCGCGCGGCGCGTTGTAGAGGTCTTCGTTCAGGATGCCCTCGCGCTTGGCGACGATCGTCGGGATCAGCGCCTGGCCCGCCACGTTGACCGCGGTGCGGCCCATGTCGAGGATCGGGTCGATCGCGAGCAGCAGTCCCACGCCCTCGAGCGGCAGGCCCAGGGTCGACAGCGTCAGCGTGAGCATCACCACAGCACCGGTGGTGCCGGCAGTCGCAGCGGAGCCGACGACCGAGACGATCACGATCAGCAGGTACTGCACGAAGTTCAGATCGATGCCGAAGAACTGCGCGACGAAGATCGCGGCGATGGCCGGGTAGATCGCGGCGCAGCCGTCCATCTTGGTGGTGGCGCCCAGAGGCACGGCGAACGACGCGTAGGAGCGGGGCACGCCGAGGTTGCGCTCGGTGACGCGCTCGGTGAGGGGCAGCGTTCCGATCGATGAGCGGCTGACGAAGGCCAGCTGCACCGCCGGCCACACGCCCGAGAAGTACTGCTTGATCGACAGGCCGTGGGTGCGCACCAGGATCGGGTAGACCACGAACAGCACGAGCGCGAGCCCGATGTAGACCGCGGCGGCGAACCAGCCGAGGGAGGCCAGCTTCTCCCAGCCGTACTTGATCACGGCCGAGCCGATGAGGCCGAACGTGCCGAGCGGGGCGATGCGGATGATCCACCACAGCACGCGCTGGATGACCTTGAGCAGCGACTCGGTGAAGACGAGGAACGGCTCGGCCTTCTTGCCGGCCTTGAGAGCGGCGATGCCGACGACGGCGGCGACCACGATCACCTGCAGGATGTTGAAGCCGACGCTCGACGAGAAGGTCCCCTCGACGGCACCGGGCGAGGTGTTGACGGTGAGGCCGAGGAAGTTCTGCGGGATGAGGCCCAGCAGGAAGTTCCACCAGGTGCCCACGGTGTACGGGTCACCGGGCTCGAGGCCTTCGCCGGCGCGGTTGCCGGGCTGGATCACGAGGCCGAGCACGATGCCGATGATCACGGCGATGAACGCGGTGATCGCGAACCACAGGATCGTCTGGCCGGCGAGGCGCGCGGCGTTCTGCACGCGGCGCAGGTTCGAGATGCTGGCGACGATGGCCGTGAAGATCAGCGGCACGACGGCGGCGCGCAGCAGCGTCACGTAAGAGTTGCCGATGGTGTCGAGCGTGGCCGACAGCCCTGTCGGGTTCTCAGCGGTGGCGCCGAGCTGGCGGCCGATCAGACCGGCGGCGATGCCGAGGACGAGGGCTGCGAGGATCTGGAAGCCGAACGAGGTCAGCAGCTTCCGGACCGGCCCGCGGGTGTCAGGCGCCTTCTGGGCGCGTGCGGTGGTGCTCATGAGGTGGGGACTCCAGAATCGCGGCGCGCCGAGTACGCGCCATGAGGCCCAACGCTATGGCTGCCTGAGAATTCCCTGGGTGGATATGACGAAGGATGACGTGCGAGCCGGGATCCGTTCGGTGTGGCCGGCGGACGGGGGATCCCCGTTAGCGCGGCGCGAGCACCAGCAGGTCGCCGACCTCGCACTCGAGCGCCTCGCAGATCGCCCGCAAGGTCGAGTAGCGGATGGCGCGGGCCCGGTCGTTCTTCAGCACCGACAGATTCACGATGCTCACCCCGACTGTGGCGCTCAGCTCGGTGAGCGTCATCCCGCGTTCGGCGAGCAGCTCGTCGAGCCGGCAGTGGATGCCGGTGAACTCGTCGTCGCTCTCGGCCGGGGTCATACCAGTCCCTCCGTGTCCTTCTCGAGAGCGAGCTTCTCGTTCTGCAGGCGGATGCCGCGGCGGAACGCCACCGCGATCAGGCCCACCGTCACCCCGGTGGCGAAGATCGGCGCGACGCTCCAGAACTCGATCGGATGCACCGGTTCCCCGTCGCCGATGCCGAGAGCGGAGGTGACGCCGTTGCGGCCCATCGTCTCGAGCATCACGATCAGGATCGGAGCGCCGACGAGCGTCCAGCCGATCACATCGAAGGCTCGCGCGTTCGGACGGACGAAGAAGCGTCCGCGCAGGAAGTTCCAGGCGACCAGTGTCACGGACGCGATGACCGCGACGGCCGCGAGAGCCCACAGCGCGATGGCGGCGACGATAGCCGTGACGGAGGCCGCGTTCACCCCGCCGGCGATGACCATCGCCTCGTCCGCGAACCCCTCGATCGAGATGGCACCGGAGTCGGTCGTGGCGGAGATCGGCTGCTGGTCGATGGGGACCGTCCAGGCGATCCCCGTTTCGCGGAAGGTGCTGGCGACGCGCAGGATCGTGGCGAATGCGACGGTGACGAGCGCCGCAGCCGCGTAGAGGATCACGGTGATGGCGTCCGCTGTTTCGGAGCGGGTGGCCGGGGAAGTCGTCTTCGTCATGGTCATCAGACCAATCCTTCCGTCTCGCGCTGCAGTCGATCGCCGATCACGAACGTGGTGCCGATGACCGAGATGATGAACGCGGCCAGGATGAAGGTGAACGGCTCGATGCTGATCACCGCATTGTCGACAGCGTTCTCGGTGACCGCGGAGACGGCGGCGTTGGCCAGCATGTTGTCGAAGAACCGCACGGCCGCGAAGCCGAGCAGGCCGACGATGCCGGCGACCATCACGAGTCGCGTGTTGCGTCGGCTGAACACCGTGCCGCTCAGGATGCTGCGCGCCAGCAGCATCAGGCATCCGATCACGACGATGATCGCGACGATCTGGGCGAGCTGTCCGATGACGCCCGCGCCGATCGCGATCCCCGGCAGGGTCGGGGCGGTGAGGATCGCCCTGTCCAGTTCGAGGGTGATGTTCGCACCACCTGCGCCGAGCGGAGCCTCGATCGGCTGATCCACGAACTCGACCATCACCGGGATCATCGTGCCGCTGAGCAGCGTGACGATGCGGATGATCGAGAAGACCGTGATGTACGCCGCGATCGCCACGCCGGCGATGCAGAAGGCGATGAGTGCAGCGGCGTCGCCGCGGGACAGCGTGCCCTGTTTCGTCGAGGTCATGATCGCTCCTTATCGATGATCGTTGTTAGCGATAAACGATAAGATAACGACAATCGATAAGCTCGTCAATCCCCGTCGCTTTCGACGCTTCGTCACACCGCCCGCCATAGCCCCGGTATGCCCACGGCGAACACGGGCATACGTGCCCGATGTGGTGGTTACTCTCGATGTACAAGCGCTTCACGCGTCTTCGCCCCGTGCGAATAAGGAGTCACAGCATGTTCGAGAGATTCACGGACCGAGCCCGTCGAGTGGTCGTCCTCGCCCAAGAAGAGGCGAAGATGCTCAACCACAACTACATCGGAACCGAGCACATCCTGCTCGGTCTCATCCACGAGGGCGAAGGTGTCGCCGCCAAGGCGCTCGAAAGCCTCGGCATCTCCCTCGACGCCGTGCGCGAGCAGGTGCAGGACATCATCGGCCAGGGTCAGCAGCAGCCGACCGGGCACATCCCGTTCACCCCGCGCGCCAAGAAGGTGCTCGAGCTCAGCCTCCGCGAGGCCCTGCAGCTCGGCCACAACTACATCGGAACCGAGCACATCCTGCTCGGCCTCATCCGTGAGGGCGAGGGCGTCGCGGCCCAGGTGCTCGTCAAGCTCGGTGCCGACCTCAACAAGGTCCGCCAGCAGGTCATCCAGCTGCTCTCCGGCGCTCCCGGACGCGAGCCGGCCTCCGTCGGCGCGCAGACGAACGACTCGCAGGCCAGCGCCCAGGGCGGCTCCGCCGTGCTCGACCAGTTCGGTCGCAACCTCACGCAGGCCGCGCGCGACAACAAGCTCGACCCGGTCATCGGGCGCGAGAAGGAGGCGGAGCGGGTCATGCAGATCCTCTCCCGCCGCTCCAAGAACAACCCCGTCCTGATCGGCGAGCCCGGCGTCGGCAAGACCGCCGTCGTCGAGGGCCTTGCCCAGGCGATCGTCAAGGGCGATGTGCCCGAGACGCTGAAGGACAAGCAGCTCTACTCGCTCGACCTCGGCTCGCTCATCGCCGGGTCCCGCTACCGCGGTGACTTCGAGGAGCGCCTGAAGAAGGTCACCAAGGAGATCCGCACGCGCGGCGACATCATCGTCTTCATCGACGAGATCCACACCCTGGTGGGTGCGGGTGCCGCTGAGGGCGCGATCGACGCGGCCAGCATCCTGAAGCCGCTCCTCGCCCGTGGCGAGCTGCAGACGATCGGTGCGACCACGCTCGACGAATACCGCAAGCACTTCGAGAAGGATGCAGCGCTCGAGCGCCGCTTCCAGCCGGTTCAGGTCAACGAGCCGACGCTGCCGCACGCGATCAACATCCTCAAGGGACTCCGCGACCGCTACGAGGCGCACCACAAGGTGCAGATCACCGACGGCGCTATCGTGGCCGCGGCGAACCTCGCCGACCGCTACGTCTCCGACCGGTTCCTCCCGGACAAGGCCATCGACCTGATCGACGAGGCCGGCGCACGCCTGCGTCTGTCGATCCTGTCGAGCCCGCCCGAGCTGCGCGAGTTCGACGAGAAGATCGCCGCCGTGCGTGAGCAGAAGGAGGTCGCCTCCGAGGAGCAGGACTTCGAGAAGGCCGCATCCCTCCGCGATGAGGAGAAGAGCCTCCTCGCCGAGCGTCTGCGTCTCGAGAAGCAGTGGCGTGCCGGCGACGTCGCGACCTCCGCGGTCGTCGACGAGGGTCTGATCGCCGAGGTGCTCGCACAGGCCACCGGCATCCCCGTCTTCAAGCTCACGGAGGAGGAGTCCAGCCGACTCGTCTTCATGGAGAAGGCTCTGCACCAGCGCGTCATCGGTCAGGAAGAGGCGATCGCCGCCCTCTCCAAGACGATCCGTCGTCAGCGTGCCGGTCTCAAGGACCCGAAGCGCCCCTCCGGCTCGTTCATCTTCGCCGGCCCCACGGGTGTCGGAAAGACCGAGCTCGCCAAGGCTCTCGCCGAGTTCCTGTTCGACGACGAGGCTGCGCTGATCTCGCTCGACATGAGCGAGTTCGGTGAGAAGCACACCGTCTCGCGTCTGTTCGGTGCCCCTCCCGGATTCGTCGGATTCGAAGAGGGTGGCCAGCTCACCGAGAAGGTGCGGCGCAAGCCGTTCAGCGTGGTGCTCTTCGACGAGATCGAGAAGGCCCACCCTGACATCTTCAACTCGCTGCTGCAGATCCTCGAAGAGGGTCGTCTCACCGACGGTCAGGGTCGGATCGTGGACTTCAAGAACACGGTCATCATCATGACCACCAACCTCGGTGCGCGCGACATCGCCGGCGGTCCCGTGGGCTTCCAGATCGAGGGCAACGACTCGACCAGCTACGACCGGATGAAGGGCAAGGTGAACGAAGAGCTCAAGCGGCACTTCAAGCCCGAGTTCCTGAACCGTGTCGACGACATCATCGTGTTCCCGCAGCTCTCCAAGAGCGAGCTGGTGCAGATCGTCGATCTGTTCACCAAGCGCCTCGGCGAGCGTCTGCTGGACCGCGACATGACGATCGAGCTGTCGCAGGCCGCCAAGGAGCGCCTCATCGAGATCGGCTTCGACCCGGCGCTCGGCGCCCGACCGCTGCGTCGCGCGATGCAGCACGAGGTCGAGGACCGTCTGTCGGAGAAGATCCTGCACGGCGAGCTCAACTCCGGCGACCACGTGAAGGTCGATGCGAAGGACGGGCAGTTCCTGTTCGAGCACGGCCCGCGCGACGGCGGCCCCGTCGCGGTCGGCGTCAACACCGGCGGCGGCGCGATCTCCGGCACCCCCGACCTGGCGGTCGCCAGCGGGGAGTGACCTCGGTTGAATCACGAGAAGGGGCGGATGCTGCGGCATCCGCCCCTTTCCTGTGTCCGGCACAGGCGCCACCGGGTCACGGGTTCTAGGCTTGTGATGTGAGCGAGTACATCGTCCGGCCGGCGCGCAGCGCCGACATCGTCGGCATCCGTGACCTGCTGCAGCCGCTCGTGGAGCAGCGCATCCTGCTCGGCAAAGACCTGGCGGTGCTGTACGGCGCCGTGCAGGAGTTCGTCGTCGCGGAGGCCGACGGGGTGCTGATCGGATGCGGCGCCCTGCACGTGTTCTGGGAAGACCTCGGCGAGGTGCGCACCCTCCTGGTGCGCGACGACTGGCTGCACCACGGCGTCGGACGTGCGATCGTGGACCGCCTGGAGGAGAACGCCGCCACGCTCGGGCTGACCCGCCTGTTCTGCCTCACCTTCGAGGTCGACTTCTTCGGCCGCCGGGGCTACACGCCGATCGGCGAGCAGGTGGTCGACTCCGACGTGTACTCGCAGCTGCTACGCAGCGGTGACGCGGGTGTCGAGGAGTTCCTCGACCTCGCCCACGTCAAGCCGAACACGCTCGGCAACACCCGCATGCTCAAGGTGCTCTGACTCCGCCTCCGCCCGTGCCGTGGGGCCTCCCAGGCTGAGGGCGGAGGATCGCTTAGCCTGGAGTCATGCCCCGTCGCTCCGCCGCCGTCTACCGTCGTCGGCGACTGGCCGTGATCGGAGGGCTCGTCCTGGCCGTCGCGGCCATCGGCATCGGATCCTGGCTCCTGATCGCGCGCCCGTGGACCGCCGCCGACACGGCCTCGCCCGCGCCGGCGACGCCGTCGATGTCGCCCTCGCCGTCTGCCGATCCGTCCGCCGGGGGAGAGTCGCCCGCTCCCGAACCCTCCGCCGCGCAGACCCCGGCGATCGTCGCCTGCGAGGCGGCCGACATCGAGGTCACGGCAGTCACCGACTCCGACACGTACGCGGCCGGGGTGCTGCCGAAGCTCTCGATCTCGCTGACGAACAAGGGCGCCAAAGACTGCACGATCGATGTGGGGTCGACGACCCAGGTCTTCACGATCTCCAGCGGCGCCGATGTCTGGTGGCGTTCGACCGACTGCCAGGAGAACCCGAGCAGCATGATCGCCACGCTCACGGCGGGCACCACGGTCACGAGCAAAGACCCCGTCACCTGGGATCGCACTCGGTCGAGCGTCGAGACGTGCGCGCAGGAGAATCGACAGCGGGCACCGGGCGGAGGGGCTTCGTACCACGTGGAGGTCTCGATCGGCGGGTTCACGAGCCCTTCCAGCGTGCAGATCCTGCTCTACTGAGGCCCGCTGAGTTTCGAAGCGAACTCCGAAGACGCTCTTCGAAAATCGTCGCAAGTCGGCGTTGTTGCGACGAAATCGGGCGATGTTTGCCGCCGTAGGCACGCGATGCTGACAACCGTGACTCTTTGGGATACCATAGAAGCGACTCTCCGCATCTGCGGCACCAAGCCATCCCCAGTGGCGTCGAACTACAGCGTCCCCAGCGCTTCGACACCGCCGCTCGAGAGTCCGAGGGCCCTCTCGAGTACCCCAGTCCCCAATGTGGGACTCGAGAGGGCCCCAATCGTCTCCACGGCCGAATCGGCGCTTCGCGCTTCGTGCCGTGAATAAGCTGGACACATGGCAGCGAAGAAAGCGAAGGCCGCGAAGAACAAGCCCGCACCCGAGGACTTCCGTTCGGATGCTCTGGCGCAGGCCCTGGAGAAGCAGGACGTCGCTGCGGTCGCTCTCGCCCTCCGCCATGGCACCACGGTCGTGCCGCTGATCAAGCCCGGCGCACGCGACAACCCGCTCGACAGCGGCGAGGTGTGGACCTACCGCGACCCGAAGACCGGCGACCTCGCGCTGCTGCTGTTCAGCGACGCGAAGAACAAGCCGGCCAACCTGCCCCCTGGCGTCGGCATCTACGGTGCCGACTGGCTGCGCAAGTTCCTCGCCGCACACCCGATCACGACGGTGTTCCTCGACATCGCCGGCCCTCACCCCATGCAGGCGGACCCTGCCGAGCTGCTCAAGGCGCTCGACGCCTGAGAGCCCCGACCGTTCGCGTCAGAACGGCGGGATGTCGCGATCGGAGCGGCGTGACGTGTTGCGTGCTCGCACATCGCCGAGCGCGGCGCGGAGTGTCTTCGAACGGTCGTCGACCACCTGCTCGTATCCCAGGCGTGCGGCCTCGGACCGTCGCTGCGCCGCCTGGGTGACCGGACGGATCTCGCCGGCGAGGCTCAGCTCGCCCACGGCGGCGACCGTGCGCGGCACCGAGATCTGCTGGATGGACCCTGCCACGGCGATCGCGATCGCGAGGTCGGCCGCCGGCTCGGTGAAGCGCACGCCACCGACCGTCGACACGTAGACGTCGAGACTGCCGGTGGGCACACCTGCGCGACGTTCGAGGATAGCCAGCACCATCGCCACCCGCGAGGAGTCGAGGCCGTGCACGATGCGGCGGGGGTTGGGGGCGTTGCTGGGCACCGTGAGCGCCTGCACCTCGACCGGAAGAGCACGCCGGCCTTCGAGCGAGATCGCGACGCAGGTGCCCGGCTCGGTGGCTCCCTGCGAGAGGAAGAGCCCCGAAGGGTCGGGCACCTCGGCGATGCCGTCTCCGGTCATCTCGAAGCAGCCGACCTCGTCGGTCGGCCCGAAGCGGTTCTTGAGGGCGCGGATGAAGCGCAGCGACGTCTGCCTGTCGCCTTCGAAGTGGCACACGACGTCGACGAGGTGCTCGAGCACCCTGGGGCCTGCGACCTGTCCGTCTTTCGTGACGTGGCCGACGATGATGATCGGCAGGTCGCGGTCTTTCGCGATGCGGATCAGCGTCGCCGCGACCTCGCGCACCTGGCTCGGCTGCCCGGCAGCACCGTCGATCAACGACGATGAGACCGTCTGCACCGAGTCGACGATCACGAGCTGCGGCTTCACCTCGTCGATGTGACCGAGGATCGTCGCCAGGTCGGTCTCACTCGCCAGATAGAGCTCGTCGTGCAGGGCGCCGGTGCGCTCGGCACGCAGTCGCACCTGGCCGGGAGACTCCTCGGCGCTCGCGTAGAGCACACGGCGTCCGCCGCGAGCGGCCTGCGCTGCGACCTCGAGGAGGAGAGTCGACTTGCCGACGCCGGGTTCGCCGCTGAGCAGGATCGCCGCGCCCGGCACGATGCCCCCGCCGAGCACACGGTCGAACTCGCCGACGCCGCTCGAGCGCCGAGGAGCATCCTGCGTCGTAATCTGGGTGATGGGCCGTGCGGCGCGATCGGCCGTCGGTGCGACCGGGCCGACCCGTCGGAGGATGCCGGTCTGCGCCGCCTGTTCCTGGACGGTTCCCCACTGCTGGCACTCGCCGCAGCGCCCGACCCACTTCGCGGTCGTCCACCCGCATTCCGTGCACACGTACGCGGGTGGAGCGGGTTTCCGGGTGGCCATGCCCCCAGGCTATCGCCGGGATCAGACATCCCTATCGGCCAGGTGTTTATTCACGGCCCATCCTCTCTGCAAACTCGCAGTCTCGCGGGATACTGGGTTCATGGCCAACGGCGGGCCCGTTTGCGGGCCGATCTCGAGCTACTCCCGGGTGCAGATCCTGCACTTGCTCTTCGAAGCGGGAAGTTCGCAGACCCGAGGCGAGCTCTCGATCACCGAGCTGTGCGAGGCCACGGGGCTGCACCCCAACACGGTCCGCGAGCACCTGGGGCGCTTGATCGAGGGCGGCTACGTGATCCCGACGATCGAGCACCGCACCACGCGGGGACGGCCGCGCACGCTGTACAGCGCCGCGACCGGAGCGCCGGGCGCCTCCAGCCCCGTCGCCCGCGACAAGGCCAAGGCCGCTGCGCGCCGCGGAGACCTGATGCGGAGCATGCTTCCCGATGTGGTATCCGGTCTCGGTCGAGACGCCACGTACCAGCTCGACGCGCTCGTGGAGCACCTGGAGGAGAGCGGCTTCGAGCCCGTGCTCGACGACCAGCGGCTCACGGTCGACCTCAGCCCCTGCCCGCACGCCGCCGGACGCTCGGAAGATCGTCCGATGCTGTGCCGTGTGCACCTCGAACTCATGCAAGGCGTCCTCAACGAGGCAGGCGGACCACTCGAAGCCGAGTGCGTTCGCGATGCCGTCCTCGCCTCGGACTGCACCGTGCAGCTGCGCGACACCACCGCGTCGCTGATCGAGGGAACGGAGCCGCCGCGTCACCGCACGACGCCGCAGCACCACAGAACAGGAGTCGCGCATGGAATGGCTTGATCCGCTCGCTCTCGCCCGATGGCAATTCGGGCTGACGACCGTCTACCACTACCTCTTCGTGCCGTTGACGATCGGCATGGCGCTGGTCGCCGCGATCTTCCAGACCGCGTGGGTGCGCACCGCCAAGGTGCAGTACCTGCATCTGACCCGCTTCTTCGGCAAGATCTTCCTCATCAACTTCGCCATGGGCGTCGTCACCGGCATCGTGCAGGAGTTCCAGTTCGGCATGAACTGGTCGGACTACTCCCGCTTCGTCGGCGACGTGTTCGGCGCACCGCTCGCCTTCGAGGGTCTGCTGGCCTTCTTCTTCGAGGCGACCTTCATCGGGCTGTGGATCTTCGGCTGGGACAAGCTCCCGCAGAAGCTGCACCTCGCCACGATCTGGTGCGTCTCGATCGGCAGCATCCTGTCGGCGTACTTCATCATCGCGGCCAACGCGTTCATGCAGAACCCCGTGGGCTACACGTTCAACGAGGCGACGAACCGTGCGGAGCTGACCGACTTCTGGGCACTGCTGACCAACCCGGTCGCGCTCGCCGCGTTCCCGCACACGATCTTCGGCGCGTTCATGTTCGCGGCCGGTGTCGTGATCTCGGTCTCGGCCTGGCACCTCTCGCGCGGCCAGCACTTCGACACCATGCGCATCTCGCTCAAGTTCGGGCTGTGGGCCATGATCGTCTCGACCGCCGGCGTGGTGCTCACGGGCGACCAGCTCGGACTCGCGATGTACGCCGCGCAGCCGATGAAGATGGCCGCCGCCGAGGCGACGTTCAACACGGTGTGCGGGCCGGATGCCTCGTTCAGCATCTTCACGCTCGGCACACCGGACGGCAGCTCGGAGCTGTTCTCCATCCGCGTGCCGTATCTGCTCTCGCTGCTGTCGACCCACACGCTCGACGCGTGCGTGCACGGCATCAACGACCTGAACGCCGAGTACGCCCAGACGTACGCCTCCACCGGTCTGACCGACTTCGCCCCGATCCTGTGGATCACGTACTGGGCGTTCCGCTGGATGATCGGCCTCGGCATCGCCGCAGCGCTCGTGGCCGTCGCCGGTCTCTGGGTCACCCGCAAGGGCGCCAAGAAGCCTGTCGCCCCGTGGATGTGGAAGGTCGCGATCTGGTCGTTCCCGCTCGCGCTGGCCGCCAACATCATGGGCTGGGTCTTCACCGAGATGGGAAGGCAACCCTGGATCGTGTTCGGGCTGATGACCACGCAGGACGGTGTCTCGCCGGGCGTCAGCGGGCTCGAGGTGCTGATATCGCTCATCTCGTTCACCGCGATCTACGCGGCGCTCGCCGTCGTCGAGATCCGTCTCATCATCCGGGCCGCGCAGAAGGGGCCCGACACCGAAGAGAAGCCGCATGACGAGACGGCCCAGCTGCCGTCGGTCGTCTACTGAGAGGGAGGAGCATCATGGATCTCGCAACGCTCTGGTTCTTCATCGTCGCCTTCTTCTTCGTGGGCTACTTCGTCCTCGACGGGTTCGACTTCGGCGTCGGCATGTCACTGCCGTTCCTCGGCAAGGACGACGTCTCGCGCCGTCAGGTCATCAACACGATCGGTCCGGTCTGGGATCTCAACGAGACCTGGGTCATCGTCGCCGGCGCCGTGCTGTTCGCGTCGTTCCCCGAGTGGTACGCCACGCTGTTCAGCGGGTTCTACCTGCCGCTGCTGCTGATCCTGCTCGCACTGATCCTGCGCGGGGTGTCGTTCGAATACCGGCACCAGCGCGACAGCGTGAAGTGGAAGGCCGGCTTCGACCGGATGATCGTGATCGGCTCGGTCGTCCCCGCGCTGCTGTGGGGTGTCGCGTTCGGCAACATCGTGCAGGGAGTGGCGATCGATGAGAACCACATCTACGTGGGTGGCTTCTTCGCACTGCTGAACCCGTACTCGCTGCTGGTCGGCGTCACCACGCTGCTGCTGTTCTTCCTGCACGGCGTGCTGTTCGTGGCGCTCAAGACCGACGGACAGGTGCACGAGGACGCACGGAACCTGGCGAAGAAGGCCGCGATTCCCACGATCCTCGTCGCGGCCGCAACCGTGATCTGGACGGTGTTCATCGCGATGGGCCGTGAGGCTCCGCTGCTCTGGCTGGTCATCGGCACCGGGGCGCTCGCGGCGGTCAGCCTGATCGCGGCGGTCGGATTCTCGCTCGTCCGACGCGACGGGTGGGCGTTCTTCTCCGGCATCCTCACGGTGCTGTTCGCCGTGGTCATGCTCTTCTCCGCCCTGTTCCCGTACGTGATGCCCTCGACGATCGACCCGGCGTACAGCCTCACGATCGCGAATGCGTCGAGCACGCCGTATACGCTGCAGATCATGAGTTGGACGGCCTTGATCGCGATGCCGCTCGTGCTCGCGTACCAGGCCTGGACGTACTGGGTCTTCCGCAAGCGGGTCACCCGGAAGTCGATCGAGGGGGCTCCGGCGCACGCGTGAAACCCGTCGATCCGAGACTGCTGCGCTACGCGGGTGCCGCGAGGGGATTCCTCGCGGCATCCGCGTTGATCGGCGTCATCCAGACGGCGGTCACGATCGCGTTCGCCTGGCTGCTGACCGACGCGATCACCGGTGCGATCGCGGGGCGCGACGTCACCTCGTCGCTGCTCTGGCTGCTGCTGGCGGCGCTCCTGCGCGGACTGCTGATCGCCGCGTCCGACGCGGCAGGCACACGCGCCGCCGCGAAGACCGGGATGCAGCTGCGTTCGGCGCTCGTCGCGGCGGTCGGGAAGCTGGGGCCGGGGTGGCTGGCACAGCGGAATCAGACCGAGCTCGCGGTCACCGCAGGTCACGGGCTCGAGGCGCTCGACGCCTACTTCGCCCGGTACATCCCGCAACTGGTGCTGACCGTGATCGCGACGCCGGTTCTGGTCGCGGTGATGTGGTGGCAGGACTGGCCGAGCGGTCTCACCGCGGTGATCACCCTGCCGCTGATCCCCATCTTCCTGATCCTGATCGGGATGGCGACGCGCACGGTGCAGACGCGCCAGTGGCAGACGCTCCAGCGCCTGGCCGCGCGCTTCGCCGACACGGTGCAGGGACTGTCGACGCTGCGACTGTTCGGACGCGATCGCCGCGCGGCCGATCGCATCGAGGTCACGGCCGACGAGTACCGCCGCGAGACCATGAAGGTGCTGCGGTTCTCGTTCCTGTCGGGCTTCGCGATGGAGCTGCTGGCCTCGATCGCCGTGGCTCTGATCGCGGTGTCGGTGGGGTTCCGACTTCTCTCCGGTGACCTGACGCTCGAGGTGGGGCTGTTCGTGCTGCTGCTCGCGCCCGAGGCGTTTTTGCCGATCCGACAGGTGGGCGTGCAGTTCCACGCGGCGTCCGAAGGGGTCGCCGCGACCGAGGACGTCTTCGACGTGCTCGACGCCGCGGGGGAGCGCTCGGGGGAGCGCTCGGAGGAGAGCGCACGGATGCAGGAGCGTTCGACGGATGCAGGAGGAATCGCCGTCGGAACCTCCGACATCCGGGAATCGGTCCTGCATGTAGACCACACGGACGAGGGAAGCCTCGTGGTCGCGGGGCTGCGCGTGCGCGACCTGCCGCCCGTGTCGTTCACGGCCGCGCCGGGGACCATCACCGTCATCGAAGGGCCGAGCGGGTCGGGAAAGTCGTCGCTGCTCGCGGCTCTCCGCGGCGCCGTCGAGTTCGAGGGGACGGCCGCCTTCGCGGGGAAGGATGTGCGGGGGCTCGCGCCGTCGGCATGGCTCGCGTGGGCGGGGCAGGCTCCCGGCCTGACGCGGGGGACCGTGGCGGCGAACGTCGCGCTCGGCGACCCGGTCCCCGACGCCGACCGGACCCGCGCCGCCCTCGACGACGCCTGCGCCGAGACCGTCGACGCCGATCTCGAGCTCGGTGTGCAGGGAGCGGGGCTCTCGGGCGGGCAGGCCCAGCGCGTGGCCGTGGCCAGGGCGCTGTACCGCCAGGCATCCGCCACCGACCGTGTGCTCGCGCTCGATGAGCCCTCGAGCGCGCTCGACCCCGAGACCGAAGACCGGCTGTGGCGCTCGCTGCGACGGAGGGCCGATGCCGGAGCCATGATCCTCCTCGTCTCGCACCGTCACACCGCACGGGAGATCGCGGATCAGATCGTGGAGCTGGGGGTGAGCGCATGACCGCACGCCGCGCCGCAGCCGACGCCGTACACCCGCGCACCCACCGGGTCCGCGACATCCTCCGCCTCGCGCAGCCCCCTGTCGGGCGCTTCGTGCCCGGTCTCATCTGGGGTCTGCTCTCGGCCGCTGCCGCCGTGAGTCTGCTCGCTGTCAGCGGCTGGCTGATCGTGAGCGCCTCGATCGTCGACTCGCTCGTGCCGCTGTCGGTCGCCGTCGTGGGGGTGCGCTTCTTCGCGGTCTCGCGCGCGGTCACCCGCTACCTCGAGCGACTGAGCGGACACGATGCCGCGCTGCGTCAGCTCGCCTCGACCCGCGCCGACATGGTGCGCCGGTTGATCCCGCTGTCTCCGGCCGGCCTCGGCTCGACGGATCGTGGTCGGGTGCTCACGGCGCTCGTCGACGACGTCGAGAATCTGCAGAACCTTCCGCTGCGCGTGGTGCAGCCGCTCGGGGTCGCGGCCCTCGTCGCCGTCGGGGCCGTCGGTTTCGTGGCGTTCGTGTCGCCCCCGGCCGCGCTCACCCTTGCGGTGTGCCTGCTCATAGCTGCAGCCGCCGCGATCGGTCTCGGCTGGGTCTTCGGCTCCCGCGCCGAGGTGCTGGTCTCGGCGCGTCGCGCCGACCTCTCCGCCGCTCTCGTCGACTACTTCGGCAGCCTCGACGTGCTCATCGCGTACGGAGCAGAGGAGCAGGCTCGCGCGCGGATCAGCACAGCGGATGCCGCACTGAGAAAGGTCGTCGACCGCGCCTCGCTCGCGCAGGCGATCGCCGCCGGTGTGGTCTCCGCGGTCGCCGGGGCCGCCTCGGTCTGGGCGCTCGCAGCCGCGGCTCCCGGACTCGTCGACGGGTCGATCGACGGCCCGTGGCTGGCGGTGGCAGTGCTCGTGCCGATGGTGGTCTTCGAGATCTTCGGTGCGGTGCCGATCGCTGCCGCATCGTGGCGGAGTGTGCGCTCCAGCGCCGAGCGCATCGTCGACGTGCTGCCGGAGCGGATGCCGGACGAGCTGCGTTCCGACGCCGGCGACGACATCGAGATCGACGGCACCCCGGCCGTGCGTCTGCGCGGCGTCCGGGCGAACTGGCCCGGCGGTGCCCCGGCCCTGGAGGAGATCGATCTCGACCTCCGTCCCGGGGAACGGGTGCTGGTCACCGGCCCCAGCGGAGCGGGCAAGAGCTCACTGGCCGCGGCCCTCGTCGGCTTCCTGCGCGTGGAGGGCGAGTATCTGATCGATGGGCGCGATGCCGCGGAGCTCTCGGGGCCGGCGCTGCGTCGGGTGATCGGGCTGTGCGAGCAGAGTCCGCAGCTGTTCGACGAGGACATCCGCCAGAACCTGCTCTTCGCCCGGGACAGCGCCACGGACGAGGAGCTGCTGGATGTGCTCGACCGGGTCGGTCTCGGCACCTGGGTGCGTGAGCGCGGAGGTCTGGACGAACGGGTCGGCGATCGCGGCGCGCTGGTGTCGGGCGGGCAGGCGCAGCGGATCTCCCTCGCCAGGGCGCTGCTTCGTGGGTTCCCCGTGCTGGTGCTCGATGAGCCGACGGCCGGGGTGGATCCGGAGGCCTCGGATGCGCTGCTGCGCGACCTGCTGCAGGCCGCCGGCGATCAGACGGTGCTGCTGATCTCGCACGTCGAGCCTCCGGCGGGAACCGTCGGACGCACGGTGCGGATCGAGGGCGGCCGCACGGTCTGAGGGGTGTTCGCTTCTGCGACGCCTCAGGCGTTCATGTCGACGGGCGGTTCCATCACGATGCCCTGCGCTTCGAACGCGCGACGGCGCTCCTCGATGCGCCGGTGCAGCTCGACCTGGGCGGCGTCGACGAACTGCGCGTCGAGGTCGACCGTGGGCGGGTGCGGGTCGCCGTGGTTCGCAGCGATGTATGCGTCGAGCTCCGGGCCGCTGGTCCAGGACGTGATGAGTGCGTAGCGCGGCGCCGTGCCGCGGTGCCAGACCGCGTGCCAGAAGCGCTGGGTGTCGACGATGATGCGGGATCCGGCGCGCAGGGGCAGGCGGATCTCGGTCGCCGGGTCGAAGCGGTCGGCGCGCAGGATCAGCATCGACTCGGTGTCGTCGGAGAGGTTGAAGAACCCGCGGACCACCCAGCCGGTGCCCTCTTCATTGAGGCGGTTGTTGTCGTCCTGGTGCAGGTTGTAGATCGCGTCGGCGTACTCGTTCGGCTGCAGCTCGATCACGCGGCAGCGACCGATGCCGGCACCGGGCTCCTGGGCGCGGTGCTGAAGAGTGGGGGCGATCGCGACCTGCGAGTCGACCCACACGCCATCCTTGTCTGCGCGCGGCGGCGTGTGATTCCAGAAGCCGTTGCAGTCCACGTCGCCCGCATAGCTGGTGAGCGGTGCGAAGCGCGTGACGCCGGAAGAGCGCCAGCCGACGTATTCGAGGGCGAGCCACTCGGCGGGATCGGTGGGACCGGTGTGGTCGTCGAGCACGACGTAGCCGGTCTCGGCCAGCGCGTCGGACGTGATGAAGCCCATGAAGATTGCCCTTCCCGTCATCGCTGCCCCCACAGGCGGCGGGTTATTAGGCCATCCTAACTCGAATGCCCCCGGTGTGAGCGGAGCCGCCGCCGGGGAAAAGTCCCTCGGGGTGCGTCGATATTCTGAGGACATGACTCAGCCCCAGGGCGCCCTTCTCGTGGGCAGCGTGAACTACGACGACGCCGAGACCACGATCCGTACCGCCGCGGACCTGCTCGGCACGCGACTGCGCCGCATCCCCGACGGCGAGGTCGGCAAGCGGTTCCACTGGATCATGTTCCAGCCCGACGTGATCGGCCGGGCCGAGGGCATCGAGCGCATCGGCGACGAACCCATCCCGTTCCCCGCCGGTATCGACGCCCGCGGTCTGCGCATCGGCGAGGGAGTGGATGCCGCGAGCATCGAGCTGCCTCCGCTCGGCTATGCCGCTGCCGCGATCGAGTCCTACGCGGTGTTCACGCGGCTCCAGGCCGAGGGCACGGTGCCCGCCGGTGTGCGGTTCCAGGTGTCGTTGCCGACGCCGCTCGCCGTGATCTCCTCGTTCTTCCACGGCGATGACCGCGCGGCGATCGAGCCCGTCTACACCTCCGCGATCGTGCGCGAGCTCGACCGGATCCTGGCCGCCATCCCGCACGAAGACCTCGCGGTGCAGTGGGATGTCGCGAGCGAGATGGGCATCATCGAACGCGCGGCCGGCTACGGCTCCGTCATGGAGGCGTGGTGGCCCGGTGACCCGTTCGACGGTCTCGTCTCGCGCCTGGTCGCACTGGTCGACGCGGTGCCTGCCGACGTCGAGGTGGGTGTGCACCTCTGCTACGGCGACGCGGGGGAGAAGCACTTCTTCGAGCCGCGGGACGCCGGGAATCTCGTCCGCTACGCGAACGCCGTGGTGGCCGCATCCGATCGTCCGCTCACCTGGCTGCACCTGCCGGTGCCGATCGACCATGACGACGAGGCGTACTTCGCCCCGCTCGCAGACCTCGCCCCGGTCGGCGAGCTCTACCTGGGCCTCGTGCACCGGGAGGACGGTGCGGAAGGCGCCGCTCGTCGCATCGCCGCCGCCGCCCCCTTCGCCCCCGAGTTCGGGGTCGCGACCGAGTGCGGCATCGGCCGCGCGCCCGCAGGATCGACCGAGGGCATCCTGCGCACGCACGCCGAGGTCGCCGCCGCCTGGTGACCTGCGGGTCTCGATTCGCGTGCAGGCCCCGCGTCGCGTAAGCTATTCCGCGGTGACGTGTCCGAGCGGCCGAAGGTGCAACTCTCGAAAAGTTGTGTAGGGTAACCCCCTACCGTGGGTTCAAATCCCACCGTCACCGCCATGGAAACCCCCTCCTCGTGAGGGGGTTTTTCCGTATCTGAGCGCCAGAGGGGGTGCAGGTTTCTGGCCCCTCGTTGTCGAGCGAGGTGGCGAGCACTTGCCGATCAACGCGATGATGCCGTTGTCGTCGCTCCGAAACGACAACGGCATCATCGCAGTGGTCATTCTTCACGTAGGGTGCGCCTACAGCCGAACGTTTACGACTGCTGTGCAAGCCCGCACGCCCGGAACGAGGCAGTAGAGCTTATAGAAGTCCTCGCTTGTATACGCAAGGGTGCCCTCCGAGTAGAGCGGCGACCACCAGAACTGGTGTACCGGCATCCGGTCGTGGGTGCCGTATAGATCCCATGACCGCGGGGTCAACGTCAACTTCATCTGGCCATCGATCGCCGCGGCAAACGGTTCCAGCGGGTTGGTCGCATGCGCGGTGAAGTTGATGGTCGTCGTTGACCCCGAGATCGTCCCCGTTACTGCGAGTTCGTTCAATGAGGCGGTTGTCGTGCCAACGAGCGAGCACTCCGTCGTCTGGCGGAAAAAGTTCGGCCCACAGTGCCAGCGCTTCGTTTCTCCCATGAACTTGGTGGGGAAGATCTGGGTGTCGCCGACATACGCGCGGATGTCGAACTTCGTATGAACATTGTTGACGTCCCACCACGCCCGGTTGGAGCCGTTGTAGACGATAACGGGCTTGAACGGGTCCAAGCTGTGGCCGGGCCCGACGACAACGGCCTCAGGAATGTACGCCTGGTAGGAAAAGACGAACTGAGAGCCGGTCGCTGCGGCTGCCACCGCGTCCGGGACAGCGGCCCCCATCGTCTCTGCGGCCCCTGACGTGCGTAGCGCAGAGCTTTCAGCGGCGGCCACTTCGGGGTGGAGCTCCTCGTAGGCGAGCCGTTGGCGAGCTGCGTCCGAAAGAGTCTGCCCCGGTCGGGGCAGGAACGGCTGCGTGCTCGCGTCGCCTTGGCGCGGTTGCTGCAGATCCTCCGTCCCTCGTACTCCGATTCGAGCCTGCGCCCACGGATCCTGCGTCAGGGGCAGGCTGACGGCGGCGACCGGGAGGCTGGTTCCAGCTATGGGCGTGCCCGACGTGGCTCCACACCCGGATCCCGTGAGTAGGGTCAAGTTGACGACTTCGTACGTCCACTGGACCTCTGGGTCCAATCCGGTCTCCGTGTAGCTCGTGGTGCAGGTGATCGCGACCGTCTGAGGTGGGATCGGCTCGTCACCCAGCATGGCGTAAGGGTCGAACATGGTCCGGACGATCTTCCTCGGCACGCCGGCCTCACCGAGAATGCGGAGGTTGGCTGTGCCGTTCTGAATCGTTCCGGTAATCACAGTTCCGCGATCTGCGGGCGCGTTGTACGTGTTGCTTCGGTAGTACATCCGATCGATTTCGGTGTTCGACGGGCCGAATGCCGCCAGCGTCATGTAGTCAGGTGTTCCGGGCAGAGTGATGGTGGTGCTGGTGGTGGTGGCGATGACGGAGTTGTCCCAATCGAGGACGCTGTACTTCGTCGCACCGGCCCGGGCGGTGAACGTGATCGTGTACGTGCCGGTGCCGAGAGTCGTGTTGGTGACGGTCCATGCCGGGGCGGACACTCTCGCGGTCGCAGATGGCCCTGCGGCGGCGGTGAGCTGCGCGTTGGTCGTAGCGGTGCCGACCAAAGTCAGACTCTTCAACTCCGACTTGAGCAGCTGCAGATGATAGTCGGCGGGGCTGTTCGTCGTGATGCTCGAAGCTGCACCGGCCGGAAGTGTCACTGACCCATCCGCCCGCCCAACGAGCGTGGCGAGTGCAAACGACGCAAGATCGCCGCCGGGCGCGATCGACACGCTGTTGGCGGCCCGGCCCTTTCCGTCGACGTGCAACTGCACGATGTTGTCGTAGGACGAATTCGTGGAGGTGGCGCTGTCCACGAGGAGCTCGCCGTAGTGGTCCGTGTCGTCGGTGTCGAGTTGATCGGAGACTCCGGGATCTCCGGCCAGCGTCACCTTCGGATCAGCGATCGGTGACAGGAAGTCTCTGATGGAGTTCGCCGGTTCCGCGCCAGTCATGACCAACAGGGCGCTGCTCGTCGCCGAACTATAGGAGAGAGCTGCTTCCATTGCGGGAATGTTCGAGCTCTTCGCGATGACGAAAGCGGTCGTGTCGGCGGGAGCGAGTAGCTTTGACCGCTCGAACGGGCTGTTGTTCAGGACCGCCAATTTTGCGGTCACGCGTGAATCGATTGCGTCCCGGTAGCTCTGAGGAAAATCGGTCGCGGACCCGATGAACGTCAGGCCAGTGATGTTCTTCTGCGCGACAACTGTGTTTACGGCCGCCGCGTCGGTGGCCGATGACGAGACGATCACTGCCGCACCCGAGACGTTGGCGAGTGCGGCCGCTTGCGCAATTGCTATTGGATCGCTGGCTGGGCTCACTATTCCCGTCGTCGCGTTGCCAGGATGCGTGATTGCTCGCACGTTGTCCGAAGTGATCGCGACCGTGGATCCTGTGACGAGTCGCGTGATGGGAGCGGCCTGTGCTGGCTCGGCTGATATGGTGTCTACCCCTGTGATCAATCCCGCCAGAAGAAGCACGGTGAGAATGGACGCCGAAGCTTTGCGCATAATGGACCTTTCGGACGAGAAGGCATAAGCCCTAGTCAGAGTGCTGGGATCTCGCAGCTCGTTTGGCTGCAATGCCGCGACCGCCACTTCGCTGAAGCTAGCAGAGAGCTGAAGCTCGTGTCTGTCCGCCAAACGGGGGACACCTCAGCGGTGATGATGCGTGTCCGAATGCGCTCCTGGCGTGTGTTTCTCCACCACGTGTGTATGTTGGCCCTGTGAGGATTACTCGGTGGAGCGTGAGCGTTTCTGCAGCCGTCGTGTTGGCGTTGTGCCTCGCTGGTTGCCAGGCGGGCGGGGTCGAGGTTCCACCTGGCGCGGAGCAGCTTTCACCCTGCGAGATCTCAGAGATCCCCATTGACGAACTCGACGAGATGGGCACCCCCGAGTGTGACCTGGCCGGGTCATCACTGGTTCTTTCTGATGGCACACCCACGATCATGATCCCGGCAGTCGGTGCCGCATTCAGTCAAGGCGACGGCAACGGGCGTGAGTTCCGAATTGTCAACTGGGGAGTCGCCGGCGTCCACGTCGCTGCGATTGAAGGTGACCGACTGGTTGGTCTCTGGGCCAGTGGTCCCGAGGCTGAGGATCTCGCGTGGCAGCAATTGGCCGTCGAGAGAGTCGAGACGACTGAGTGGTGCGCTCAGAATTGCTAGGTTCCGGTGATGATTCGACAAGTACGTCCCGGCGAGTGATCTCGGCTCGGTGAGCGTGCTTCATCACGAACCCGCCGGTCGTGGCTACGCTGACTTCGATGAACGGTTCTGTGGAGTTCGACGGGATATTGACGCACCTTCCGGCAATATGCGGTGCCGTGAGCGGTGAGCAGGCGACGACGCGTGAGCAGCTCGTAGCCGAGCTCGCCGCCATCGGGCTGCACGAGGTGCGCTACGACGACGGTGAAGACGAAGACGAGGAGGTCAGCCCGTACCTGCGGATTCGCGCCGACCTGACCGGAGTCGATGATGACGCGGCGGCGGAACGGCGGCTGCGGACAGCGATCTCCCGCCAAGCCGGCAAGACCGTCGGATCCGACAAGCACTGGGACCTCGGCCCGTTCACGATGACCGCGCGGGTCATCGGCGGGGAGCTGGAGCTGC
Organism: Microbacterium sp. DWRC1-3; assembly: GCF_049896645.1. Classification (NCBI taxonomy): domain Bacteria; kingdom Bacillati; phylum Actinomycetota; class Actinomycetes; order Micrococcales; family Microbacteriaceae; genus Microbacterium; species Microbacterium sp. DWRC1-3. The sequence continues at coordinate 1,807,997 of NZ_JAFCUS010000001.1, read as the reverse complement.
AGTTCACGTCGACGTACTCGCTGCGGGCGGTGCGTGCTGCAGCGAAGGACTTTCTGGACGGCGCAGACGGGAAGACCTGGCTGCTGACGCACGGGCTCATAGACGAGGGAGCCGTGCAGAACGACAAGGGGTTCTGGCCGAAACCGGCAGGAGTCTCGCAGAATCCGACCGGTCGGATGTTCCCGGACGGTCGTGTGCGCGCCAGTTTGACCTTCCCCGCCAGTCGCCGGCCGCCGGGGCTGATCGCGAAGAGTGACGATGACGCGTACGTGGCGACCTTGACGTACTTGACCGAGGTGCTCGGTGAGTGTGACGACCCGAGCCCGAACCGCACTCCGGTGTGGAACCGGGGGCAGCGGAAGTTCACGTTCTACCGGATGAGTTCCTCCTCCCGGTCCGTCACGTTCGAGGAGATCGCCGGGGCGCCCGAGACGGAGGACCCGGACGGTGAATGATCTGAAGTCGGGCCTGTTCTCCTACAGAGCTATTGATCGGCAGGAGGAGCTGCCCCTCTTCCGCATTGCACACGGGGGTACATACTCCGGTGTTCCGATCCAGATCGCTTCGGCCGGCGGAGGCCGAGTCCTCCTGGGCTCCAGCGACCGCGCTGCCGGTGGAGCGGGGTTCACGCGAGATGGCCGCAATGAGTGGCACAAGACGGTCGACCGCTCCGACGCGAACCTGCGGATCGAGACGACGCGGACGCCGGTCCGCGCCCCTTGGCTCACATAGAGGGAGAAGCCTTCACCGCAGGGATTCCCGATCTCCGGCATCCTTGCCCGCGTGCGGCTCGGCGGGACGCTCGGCCTCGACGACCTCAGCCGAGCAGTTCCACCCCGAAGCCGGAGACGACGGTGCGCAGTTCGGCGAGGTAGCGCTGCGCCTGTTCGGTGAGGGGGATCGCCGAGTGGCCGATCCAGCCGATCTCGATCTGTTCGTCGATGTCGAGGGGGATGGCGACGATCTCGGGATCGAGGTCATCGCTGATGATGCCTGTCGAGATGGTGTATCCGTCGAGCCCGATCATCAGGTTGAAGATGGTGGCGCGGTCGGAGACGCGGATGTCCCGCGGGCTCGACAGGGTGGAGAGGATCTCCTCGGCGAAGTAGAAGGAGTTGTTGGCGCCCTGGTCGAAGGTGAGCCTGGGCACGTCGGCGAGATCGGCGAGGGTCACGCGCTCTCGAGCGGCGAGGGGGTTCTTGCGGGAGATGAAGATGTGCGGTTCCGCGACGAAGAGCGGATGGAACGCGAGACCGGAGTCGCGGAGCAGCTTGTCGATGACGTTGCGGTTGAAGTCGTTCCGGTAGAGGATCCCCAGCTCGCTGCGGAGGGTCCGGACGTCTTCGATGATGTCCCACGTGCGCGTCTCCCGCAGCGAGAACTCGTACTCCGCCGCCGAGGTCGCCTTCACCATCCGCACCAGCGCGTCGACCGCGAACGAGTAGTGCTGGGTCGACACTCCGAGCAGTCGTCGCGAAGGCGGTCGGCCGAGGTAGCGCTGTTCGAGGAGTGCCACCTGCTCAACGACCTGCCTGGCGTATCCGAGGAACTCCACGCCGTCGGTGGTGAGCGTCACGCCGCGGGCGGAGCGGAGCAGGAGCGTGCGCCCCACTCTGCTCTCGAGGTCCTTCATCGCGGCAGACATGGTGGGCTGGGCGACGTAGAGCAGGTCGGCGGCGGCGCTGATCGAGCCCTCCGCAGCGACCTCGATGTAGTACGTGAGGTGCTGCAGGGTGATGCCGCTCGAGCGCTTGGCCATAGCCCCAGACTATGTCACGGCATAGTCGCGGCGCATTACCCGATGGGGTCCCTCCGGCAGCACGATGGAGGGATCCCGTTTCGTGAGGCCGAGCCCGGCCGATCACCCTCCGATTGGCCCTCATGGCATCCGAATTCACCTTCCGCATCACGACCACCCGCTTCGACGAGGATTACTCGCCGTCGGACAACTCCCGGATCACCACGAACTTCGCCAACCTGGCGCGGGGGGAGCATCGTCAGCAGAATCTCCGCAACGCCCTGACGATGATCGACCGCCGATTCAACGATCTGGCGCACTGGGACAACCCGGACCGGGACCGCTACACCGTCGAACTCGAGATCGTCTCGGTGGCGGTGCAGTTCGCCGCGGAGGGTGAGGACCAGGAGTTCCCGCTGCTCGAGGTCCTGGACATCCATGTCCTCGACCGTCTCACCGGGTCGCGCAGCCACGGCATCGTGGGGAACAACTTCTCGTCCTACATCCGCGACTTCGACTTCAGCGTGCGACTGCCGGCGGCCAGCGAGGCCGCAGGAGGGTTCAGCGTTCCCGCCGACTTCGGCGAGCTGCACGGCAAGCTGTTCCAGCACTTCCTCGACTCGGAGGCCTATCAGGAGCGCTTCACCGTGTCGCCCGTGATCTGCATCAGCGTCTCGACGAGCAAGACCTACCGTCGCACCGAGAACCACCACCCGATCCTCGGCGTCGAGTACGAGCAGAAGGATCCCTCGCTGACCGACGAGTACTTCGGCAAGATGGGCCTCTCCGTCCGGTACTTCATGCCGCGCGGCAGCGTCGCGCCGTTGGCGTTCTACTTCCGCGGCGATCTGCTCGGCGACTACACGAACCTCCAGCTCATCGGCACGATCAGCACGATGGAGACGTTCCAGAAGATCTACCGGCCCGAGATCTACAACGCGAACTCGGAAGCCGCGAGCATCTACCGGCCGACCCTGGAGCAGCAGGATTACTCGGTGACCAAGATCGCCTACGACCGCGACGAGCGCAGTCGGCTCGCGACCGAGCAGGGGCAGTATGCCGACGCGCATCTCATGAAGCCGCACGGTGCCTTGCTCGAGCAGTGGGCCGCCGACTACTCCGACGCGTGCCTGGTCCCCGTCGGATGACCAACGGAGAATCACCGATCATGCACACACTCCTTCCCACCTCGATCGTCGGCAGTCTTCCGAAGCCGTCGTGGCTGGCCGAGCCGGAAACGCTCTGGTCTCCGTGGAAACTGCAGGGCGACGCCCTGGTTGAGGGCACGCAGGATGCGCTCCGCATCGCCGTTCAGGAGCAGCGCCAGGCCGGCATCGACATCATCAGCGACGGGGAGCAGACGCGCCAGCACTTCGTCACGACGTTCATCGAGCATCTCTCCGGCGTCGACTTCGACCAGCGGGAGACCGTGCGGATCCGCGACCGGTACGACGCCAGCGTGCCGACGGTCGTCGGCGCCGTGAGCCGCGAGAAGCCCGTGTTCGTCGAAGACGCGAAGTTCCTCCGCCAGCAGACTGATCAGCCCATCAAGTGGGCACTGCCCGGCCCGATGACGATGATCGACACCCTTTACGATCGCCACTACAAGAGCCGCGAGAAGCTGGCCTGGGAGTTCGCGACGATCCTCAATCAGGAGGCGAAGGAGCTCGAGGCGGCCGGGGTGGACATCATCCAGTTCGACGAGCCGGCGTTCAACGTCTTCTTCGACGACGTGCAGGACTGGGGCGTGGCAATGCTCGAGCGGGCGGCCGAGGGATTGCGCGCGGAGACCGTGGTGCACATCTGCTACGGCTACGGGATCAAGGCGAACACGGACTGGAAGGCGACTCTCGGCTCGGAATGGCGGCAGTACGAGAAGTCCTTCCCGCTGCTGCAGCAGTCCAGCATCGACATCGTCTCGCTGGAGAGCCACCACTCGCACGTTCCACTGGACCTGATCGAGCTCATCCGGGGCAAGAAGGTCATGCTCGGAGCCATTGATGTGGCAAGCCACACGATCGAGACCCCGGAGGAGGTCGCCGACACCCTCAGGAACGCGCTCCGTTTCGTCGACGCCGACAAGCTCATCCCGAGCACGAACTGCGGCTTGGCGCCGTTGTCACGTGACCTCGCACGCGGCAAGCTGCGAGCGCTCAGCGCGGGCACTGCTCTGCTTCGCGAGGAGCTTACCGGCGTCGAGGTCTGATCTACCGCGGCGGATCTCGACGGGTGCACTTAGTGTCCCGATCGAGACCCCGGCGCCGACACGAGATGCGGCAGGCAGGAGCGCGTATTCTCAGACCATGGGAACTCTCGAGTACAACAGCTCTCGTCCTCCGATCGAGGTCGATGATGCGACGTTGGCGCACCTGAAGATCGTGATCGGCACGAAGCTCCGCCGTCACGAGAGCTTCATGATGACCTGGCTGCCCGAGGAGAAGAACCCCGCCGGCCGACTCACCATCTGGATGCATCCGGCGATTCCGCTGATCCTCGCGTTCGACGGCTCGAGGATGCCGGAGATCGACACGAAGCGGATCGAGCGCATGATGGAGAACCTCAACGCCCGCGGAGAACTCGTCCTCGACCAGCTCGGATAGGCGACATCAGCGAGGTGTCAGGGGTCTTCCGCGCGTCGGGGATCCGTCGTTCCCTCAGCCGATCCGCGCTCGCGCTCGTCGTCGGTCTCTTCGTCGGTGCCGCGAGCATCGCCGGCATCGCCGACGCCCCCGCGCTCGCCGCGGAACCCGCCCCCACGGTCACCGACATCTCGGTGGCTCCGTATGAGGCGTCGAATCCTCTGGTCCCCTCGGCTGCCCTGCCCTTCCTCGCCGTCACCCTCACTGTCGAGCGGGAACTCCCGAACGCCGGCGACACCTTCGAAGTGCGCGCGCCCGCCGGCGCCAGGGTCGTCTTGAGCGAAGACGCATCGATCGTGGATGCGTCGGGAGCGGCCCTCGTCGACGTCGTCGTGGCCGCCCACGGCGCCGACGGCGACACGATGACCGGAACGTTCACCGAGGCCGCCGCGAACAGCAGGAAGGTGAGCGGCACGTTCACGTTCTTCCTCCAGGTCGTCGGCAGCGGGATCCTCGCCGCCGGGGGAGGGATCTACCACGCCGAGTTCGCCGCGGACGGTGCGCGTCACACCGTCGACGTCGCCTATGGGGTGTCCATCGACCTGTTCCAGCACGTCGGTGGGCACTGGGTCCACGGTGCGACGCCCTCCTCGGTCGGGAGGTTCGTCGTCCAGACGAAGGCGGAAGGCGATTCCGCGCTCGCCGCGCGGGGCGGACAGTGGGTGACCGCGAGCGCCGACCCGAGCCCTCCGTTCAGCGGATCGACACCGGACTGCGACGCCGTGCAACTGCGTGAGTTCGCCGCAGACCCCGGACCCGCGAACATCCCCATCAGCGGCGGCACCGTTCTCGTCGCCGGCTCCGACTACATCCTCGACTGCGACGATTCCCTCGATGGTGTCCCGGTCGTGAGCGCCACGATCCCGAACCCGATCGATGGTGCCTTCTATCTGCTCTCGTCCCCGCGCGAGGTCACGGGTGCCGTCACCTACCTCCCCGCCGACAACCCCGCGGTGCCGGAGGCCGGTCGGTTCGTGGGGCTGTTCAACGCCATCGGCAGCGTCTCGGATGCACTCCACGATCCTTCGGGATCGACCCAGACGTCGACCCTGCTGATGTACACGGGGCCAAGCGCAGGCATCGGCGTTACCGAGGCGGCGTCGCCGCGACTCGACCTCGACACGACCGCATCGCCGGCTGAGGGCACGTCGCTGCGGCCGGGTGACCGGGTCGGCTACGAGTTCACGCTCACGAACAGCGGGAACGTACCGCTGACGGATGCGACCCTCACCGCCGATCTGGCATCGCTGCTGCGGGCGGCTCGCATCGATCGTCCGATCGGCGCGACCACGGGCGTCGCCGTTGTCGAGGGCGACGTGCTGCGCTGGACGGGAGCGATCGCGCCCGGAGACAGCGTGACCGTGTCGTTCTCCGCCCTGGTGATCACGGGCGGCGCAGCGATCGTCGTCGACGTGGAGGCCGCGAGTCCTGATGCTCGTGGCGGCGCCGTGCCGGTGGAGCGTCAGACGCTCACGCGCGAGGTCGTCGCTCTCCCGCCTCCGGCCGTCGCACAGGGCAACCAGACACTTCCCGCAGAGCTCGCCCGCTCCGGCGGGGGCGGCCCCGGGCTCGTCGCGTTCGGAATCGCGCTCGCGTCGGCCGGTGCGATGCTCCTCGTCCGGAGGCGTGCGCGCCACCCGCTCGCCTGAGATCGGCGGGGGACCGCGCTTCCTATAGTGGGGGCATGCACCGCCGCTCCGCTCTGATCCTCAGCCTTTCCGCCCTCCTCGTCTTGACGGGGTGCGCCACCGGTGCCGGCGACGATGCCGCAGCCCCGACCAGCGAACCCACCGCATCTCCGAGTGTCGAGACCTCAGGAGACGATGCCGCCGCGGAGCAGCAGGCGCAGGCGTGGCTGGACGCGGCCGTGGTGCCACCGGGAGCCGTGCGCGTGGCGGACAGCCCCGCCTCGTTCCACTCGTATCAGGGGTGGCCGTGCCGGCCGGTCGCCGAGCTCGAGGGCTACTGGACCCTCGCCGACTCCACAGTGGCGGGGGCTGCCAACTGGCTGCGGGAGAACCCCACGGCAGACCTCGTCAGCACGGCGGGGGGCTCACCGTGGGAGGAGGACCCGAACCTCGACGGCGTGCTCGTGGGCTACATCCCGGCCGATGAGTCGCAGCAGGGCATCGTCTACACCGTCTCGAAGGCGGAGTCGGGCGTCGCGATCCGCGCAGAGGTCGCCGCCCTCAGCGCGTCCGCGACATGTCCGTCCCTCGCCCCCGGGGAGATGTGGGGAAAGCCCGGACAGGGCTGACCCGCCACTGCGTCTCCCGTCCGCGGGACCGCTACGGCAGATCGGCGACGTCGAGACCTTCGTCGTCGTCTTCCTCATCGTCGTCGGAGTCATCGGTCGAGGGCATGTCGGGATCGATCCCCTCGGCCTCGACCTCGGGGGTGTCGCCGTCGTGGTTGTGCGGGTCTGACATCAGATTCTCCGATCGATGGATGTGGTGATCGATCAGTCTCGCCTCTGCGAGACGCACCCGCCTGCCCGTTGACAGGCGGGCGCGTCCACCCGGAGAATTCCGTCTGCGCGTGAACCTCCGTCAGGCGGTGGCGAGGGGTGGCAGGTGCGGGATCGGGATCGGACGACCCGCGCGGCGCGGCGCGTGGAAGCGCTGCACGTCTTCCAGCACATCGGCTGCGGACATGTAGGAGTTCGCGAGCGGGAGGTCGCGCAACCAGACGACCTCGACCTCGACGGCATCGACTTGATAGACGCAGGCGACCGTGCGCCGTGAGTCATCCTGGGCATAGCGGTGATCGAGGATCAGCCACTCGGTATCGGTGATCTTCCTCAGCTCGAATCGGGGATCGGGCATCGTGAACATCTCAACACTCCAATCGGTTGGCCGGTATCGGCTGCCGAGGAGCGCACCACCCCCGGGCGGTGCCGGTCGGGCATCCGCGCGGTCAACGGGCGCTCTTCAGCCCGCCAGAATTCAGCAGAATTGTACGTCGGAGCCGATATATTGCTCAACTCGTCCCGCGGTCGCGCAGCGATCGGGAACGCTATGCGGGAGGGATGCAGACCGACGTCGACGTCAGGTGGATCAGCCCATCGAGGCTCGAGGTGTCCTTGATGCCCACGCGTGCCACCGGAAGGCTCTCGCTGTAGCGGATGTCCTCCTGCATCGCCCGGTCCTTCGCATAGCCAGCCTGGTCCCACACCGCCAGAATCCGTTCCAGAGATCGGCTGTTGTCGTCGGTGCGGAACGCGATCTGCACTTCGCGCTGCGTGCCGGGGCCTTCCGTGCAGGGTGTCGACGACAAGGGCAGCGAGGAAGAGTCCAACGGCGCACCCGAGGCATCGACGACCACTCCCGCAGCGGCGTCGAACGACGCGCCGATCATCTCCCTCATCGCGCCGTCGACGTTCTCCACCGTCAACTTCTCCGTTTCAGGGGAGGGGATCGGCGGGTACGGAGCCTGATCAGCGCTCCTCGCTGTGTGCAGCCCGCACTGCGGCGTGCGGTCGTCGAGAACCGGCAGCGAGAGCGACGTGCCGGAACCGGCCGTAACCCCCGTGCTCGCGACAGGGCGGTTGACGGCGTAGGAGACGGTCAGCATGCCGCGCTCTTCGGTCACGGCGTAGCCGCCCATCGAGAACGGCTGGTGCCCGTTGTCACCGGATGACCACCCGACCTGAGTGACGATGAACGCCCCGTCCTGCCGGTACACCGTGCCGCTCGATCCCATGAGGAACGAGCGCTCGACGACCACGTACCCGGTGTCGCAGCCCCTGTGCAGTACGGGCGTCACGTTCGCGTCGACGGTGAAGACCGCAGCGAGGGCAGCGAGGGCCCCGGCGCACGTGGCCAGCACGACGCCGATGACCTTCAGCGGCAGCATCCTCCGCGGCGCTTCGATGCTCCACAGGCCGACGCCGAGGGAGCCGAAAGCCAGGAGTACAGACAGAGTGAGAAGACTGAGCTCGTCGAGCGGTCCGATCAGGACGGATGCCGCCCCCGAGGAGGCAGAAGACACCGCCACGACCCAGAAGACGACGGCCGTGGCGCAGGCGAAGACACCGCCGGCGATCCACGTGATGGTCCGCCGAGGGGGAGGCGGGGGTGGAGTCACGTGGGAAGCCTATGCGGCAACGGGCGTCGAGCACCGGAATCCCCAGCCGACTCTCGGCTCTCCGACTCTCGGCGGGGCGCCGCGGAACCGCTCCGGGTGGGGTCAGCGGCGCACGCGGGCGCGGGTCTTCGCGACGCTCGCGAGAGTGGCGCGCACCGGGGTGCCCAGGTACAGGCCGAGTGACGCGCCGGATGCCAGGCCGATGCCGATGACCGCGGCATCGATGAGCGACCCGCCGGCGAGCAGCATGCCGGTGGAGGTGCCGGCGGCGTGGACCATCTCGAGCAGTCCCTGGAACACGGCGACACCGGGAACGAGGGGCACGATCGCCGCGGTGGTCACCGCGACCGAGGGCACGTGGAGGTTGCGGGCGATCAGCATCCCGAGGAAACTCGCGAGCAGGGCGCCGATCGCGCTCGCCGCAGCCGGGTGCAGGTTCAGCGCAACCGAGGCGGAGTAGCCCGCGAGAGTGACCGCGCTGAGCAGCGCGCTGACCAGGATGATCCGGAGGCCGGCGCCGTTGAACACGGCCACGGCCACGGCGATGATGATCGCCCCGGCGAACTGGTTCACGAGCGGGCCGAACGGCGCAGGATCGTCGGGCAGGCCCATGGTGAACCCCAGGACGCCGCCGAGCTCCAGGCCGACGAGGATGCCGATCACGACGCCGAGGGTCTGCATGGTCAGATCGAGGATGCGTCCGCCCGCGGTCAACGCGAAGCCGTCGATCGCATCCTGTGCCGCACCGACCACGGTGAGGCCGGCGAGCATCAGCACGATTCCGGAGGCGACGATGATCGAAGGGCGGATGCCGACGAACGGCTCTATCCCCGCAGTGCCGAGGGCGGAGACCACGACGGCAACGACGGTCGTCACGAACCCTCCGGCGATCTGGCTGAAGAACAGGGGCACACGCAGTCGGGCGAGACCGGCCTGGGTGAGTGCGGCGCACAGGGCCGCGACGAAGGTGAGGCCGACGATGATCGGCGAGGCACCCAGCATGATGCTCACGCCCACGGCGAGGAGGGCCCTGGCGACGATGACGACGGGCTGCTGGTAGCGGAACGGCACCCGTCGGATGGCACGGAACGTTGTGCGTGCGGATTCGAGGTCGAGTCCACCGTCGATGTCGGCGACCAGGGCCTGCACGCGCTGCAGCTTCGCGTGGTCGGGGGCGGTGACGCGCACGACGCGCACCAGCGTCTCGGGCCAGACCTCGCCGCTCAGATGGAACGACACGGTGATCGAGTTGTACGTGACGTCGACCTGCACGCCCCGCATCCCGTAGGCGTCGCACACCCGGGTGATGGCGAGCGTGACCTCGTGCGCCGAGGCCCCGACCGCGAACATCGATTCTCCGATGCGCGTGGCGAGATCGAGCACCCGGGGAACCGTGCGCTCGTCGATGACCGGCATGGCCTCGGTGTGCGCGACCGCCGAGGGATCGGTGTGCAGCAGGCGGCGCACGGAGGAGAGCAGCGGCCGGCGGGATCTCGCGGACATATCGTCCATTCTCCCGTCCATGCCGTCGATCGGGGGGAAGACTGTCCGGTCCTCCGCGACCCGAACGCGGAGGACCGGCGAAATCGAGTGAGAAGCTGCGCATGCGCACCGACCCCCGGGCCGCATCCCAGACCCGAGAGAGAATCCGAATGCGCGCCGGTTCGACCGACTCAGAGCGCTCAAGCGACTCTTCGTGTCCTCCACGATACGCACGCACGAGGCGAGCGCCCCTATCGTCCGCCGTCCCTTGACGCACGGGCGGCGACGCTGCTATCGAGCGGACGCGGGCGGACTAGCGTTTTCGATGCGGTGCGCACAACCCCCTTGGGTGTGCCGCTGTGGCCATGACACCGTCTGAGTCATGAAACTCGTGTCGTATGCAGGCCAACAGGTGGTCACGACCGACGACGTCGCCGAAGCGCTCGTCTCGCTCGCCGCCGCCATCGCGAGCGAGGGCGAATCGGCGGCCCTGCGGTTGCCAATCGTCATCGACGGGAAGAGGGACACCGCGGATCTGATCGTCGGGGTCGGCAACGACCTCCTGGTCGGCCCGCACATCTCCGGCGACGACGACCCGGACTTCTCGGAGGACGCCGCGGCCATCCGCGAGCACCCTCTCTTCCCCCAGCGCGGTGCGGGGGAAGACGAGGACGGCGAGGAGATCGGAATCCCCTCGCTCGACATCGACATCGATCATGGCGCTCGCGCTTAGCGCACAGGTACGGCGGATGTAAAGGGGAGGGCGCTGCGGACACCGCACGCATATCCTGCTGAGGTGCCGCACGATGTCCGACCTGATAACGATGTCCTCTGGGCATGCGTCGAAGAAGGATTCCACGTCGGAAGCCGGCGTGGCGACTTTCTGGGATACGTCGACAGGCAGGGCGATGGCGGATATCGCGCGTTCGACGCCCGGTCTTCGCCCGTCGGAGATTTCGCGACGCTGCAGGCGGCGACGACCGCCGTAGAGCAGCTTTCGAACCCGGCGTCGCTGCAGGTCGACGGGAGCGAGCAGGGGGTGGCGCTGTGAGCACCACAGTGGCGACCGACCTGATCTCTCTCGTCTACACCAGCACTGCTTCTCAGCCGTTTCGGGAGACCGCGCTCGAGCATCTCCTGGCTGTCTGCCGACGACGCAATGACGGGCAGGGGATCACCGGACTGCTCCTTCATCGAGACGGGCGCTTCATCCAGGTGCTGGAGGGGCATCCGGACACGGTTGCCGAGCTCGTCGACATCATCCGGAGCGACTCCCGCCATCACGACCTGCGCGTGCTCCTGGAAGAGCCGATCGCCGAGCGCCGGTTCCCGGATTGGACCATGGGGTACCGGGTTCTCAACCACGGAGAGAGCCGTCCGCCCGGGTATCGCGACTCCTTCGCCGACCTGGATGCCGGATCGGACATCGACACCACCGTCAGGGCGTTGACCGAGCTCACGCTCTGGTTCCGCGTGCGCGCGCGGGATCGGGCAGAGCTTCCACGGGGTGCGACGGGGGTCGTGCGCCGCGACGACGTGAGCGTCTGACCCGCCTTCGAGCGGGTGCCGCCGACGGGTCGCTCGCCCGCGGGCTCAGTCCTGGGCGAAGATTTCGGGGTGCGCGCCGATGAGCTCGGCCTGCTCCCTCCACGAGAGCCCCACGATGCTGAGCACGACGCGCACGACGGTCGAGTCGGCGTCGGCAGTGGTGAGCCGCAGCTCGCGCAGCGTGGCTCGCGCCGTCTCCTCGATGAGGAAGGCGAGCAGCTCGGCGGGCATATCGCCGCGGAACGCCCCGGAGTCGACACCGGTCCGGGTCAGATCGCGGATGCGGTGCCGCAGCGGCGCGAGGGCGAGCACGGTGTCGGTCAGATGCGCGTCGTCGAGGGCGATGTTGGCCGAGGCGCGCACAGCGGAGGCCTCCCGCCACAGACGCGTCGCCATCCGTGCCAGGGTCACGCGGGGGTCGGACTCATCGGTGGTCTCGGCGATCGCGTTGAAGCGCTGAGCACCCACGGCGATCACCTCCCGCAGCAGGGTGTCGCGGTCGGCGAAGTGGCCGTAGACGGCTCGGCGGGTGAGGCCTGCGGCCTGCGCGATCGCGTCGAGCGACGCCGTGGGGTTGCTCGCGAGCACCGACTGCGCCGCGCGCAGCAGGGCCTCGCGGTTGGCCAGGGCGTCGCGTCGACGCGGTGGATTCGGTGCGGTCACTTCGGGTCCTTTCGCGGAGTCGCGGGGATCAGGACATCAGCTTGGTCGACGCGAGGGCTTCGACCAGCTTGCGGTTGTACGTCATCAGGGGGCGCCGCAGCACGAGCCCGAGGAGCAGTGCCGGGATGATGAACAGCGCGAGAGCACCCAGCGCCCACCAGAAGTCGGCCTGATAGACGCCGGCGATCGCCGACCTCACCATGTTCACCGCGTAGGTCGCGGGAAGGAACGGACTGATGCTCTGGAACCAGTCGGGCAGCAGCTGCAGCGGGTACGCGCCGCCCGAGCCCGAGATCTGGATCACCAGGAGCAGCACCGAGAGCGCTTTGCCCGCATTGCCGAAAGCGACCACCGCGGTGTACACGATGAGCGTGAACACTGTCGAGATCGCCCACCCTGCCAGGATCAGCAGAAGCGGATGCGCGGGTTCGACCTGGACGAAGAGGATCAGCCCGAGGGTCAGCAGCGTGCTCTGTGCGAGACCGACCAGCCCGAAGATGCCGTAGCGGCCGAGGTACTTCTGCGTCGGCGTGAGTTCAGGGCGGTCGGGGAGCGTCTCGGCGTTCACATCCACGCGGATCGTCACGGTCATCAGAAGCGCGCCCACCCAGAGCGCGAGGATCATGTACAGCGGCGCCATGGCCGCACCGAATCCCGCCACGGGGAAGACCGCGGTGCGGTCGAGGCGCACCGGCTCGGCGAGAGAAGTGGCGAGCACACCGGGGTCGGCGCCGGTCAGTTCGCTGAGGTCGCCGGTGTCGGCGGCCTTCGCGATCGACTGCTGGACGGCGTCGAACCTGTCGGCCATCGTGTTCAGCGATGCCGAAAGCTGCGTCGTGGCCTCCTGAGCGCGCGACAGCGTGGACAGCACGGAATCGGAGGCACCGGACAGGCCCGAGGTGATGCCGGACAGGTCGGAGCGGATCGCCGAGACATCGGACCCGATCTGGGAGAGAGTCGTCGACAGCGAACTCAGCTGCGCCTTCAGGCCGTTGTCGTAGGTGCTCCGTGCATCGGCGAGCGCCTTCTTGGCCTCGGCGATGGCGGCGGAGATCTCCTGGTGGGAGCTCTGCGCCGCGTCATTGCCGGCGGCGATGTCGGTCGCCGCCGTCTGGAGGCGATCCTGCAGAGCCTGCTGCCGCGCGATCGCCTCGTCGAGCCGGCTGATCAGGGCGTCGAAGTCGGATTGCGCGGATTCCGGCAGGTTCGGTCCGACCTCGGTCTCCAGCGTGTTCTTGAGCGCCGCGTACTGATCGGCCTGCTGCTGCACACGCTCTGCGAGTGTGGTGATCGCCTGCACCTGGGCGCCGCTGAGCGTGTCGCCCGCGGCGTACAGCTCATCGATGCGCTGCCCCACGGCGTCGTAGCTGTTCGAGGTCGCCGCGAGGGCGTCCGCCAGCGACTGTGCCGCCGTCTGCAGAGTGGACTTCAGTTCGTTCGCGGCGTCCACCCCGCTGCCGAGCGCGCCCGAGGTGTCCGTGAACGCGTCACCGGCCGTGTCGACCAGGGCCGAGGCGCTGTCGAGCAGCGGCCGGCTCCCCTCGAGCAGAGCCGTGAAGGTGTCGGCCGTGTGCGCACCGGAGCGCAGCTGATCGCCCACACTCCCCAGGCGCGCCTCGACCCGGGTGAGTGCTGCCTGCGTGTCCTCATCCGTGAGGTAGTCCGACAACGACGAGACGAGGCCGAGCGCGACGTCGCCGAGCGTCTGGGCGAACGTGTCGCTGATCTCGGACGACACCCCTTCCGCGCCCTGTCCGGTGATCTTCGGCGCCAGCGCGTTCTTCTTCTCGTTCGTGTAGAGCGCGATGTGCGTGCGGTCGCCCCCATCGGCGTAGAAGGTCAGCATGTCCGCGCTGAAGGTCTCGGGCAGCACGATCGCGGCGTAGTACTCGCCCGACTTCGTCCCGTCGATCGCGTCGTGCTCATCGGTGATGACCCAGTCGAGCTGGTCGTTCCCGCGGAGCTGAGAGAGAACCTGCTCCCCGACGTTCACGCGGATCGGGACGAGGTCGCTCTCGTAGCCGGCATCGGTGCTCGCGACCGCGATCTTCAGGTCCTTCGTGTTCGCGAACGGATCCCAACTGGCGATCACGTTGAACCAGGTGAACAGGGAGGGGATGACGACGAGACCGAACAGGACGATGCATGCCATCACGTTCTGGGTGGCGTGACGAACGTCGCGCAGTGTCAGGTGCAGGATGTCCTTCACGCGCGGTCCTCTCCTTCTGCTCGCTGGTGCTCGGCCCATTCGTCCTCTTCCGGTTCCGCCGTTCGTGTCGGTCCCTCGTCCTCCGGGGCGTCCACCGCCGCGGTCGTCTCGGGCTGCACGGGCTCGGCATCTGGTTCGGCGCCGGGGTCCGGTTCCGGGGCGGCGTCGGGCTGTGGTTCGGAACCGAACCACTCCGTGAGCAGGGCGTCGGCCTCGACACCGGCGGCCGGTTCGTCCCGCTCGGCCGTCGCATCCGTCACCGGGGCCTCGGCCTCGGTCGCGGCGATCGGGGCGGATGAGGTCGAGGGCAGCGGTTCGGCTGTCGTGACGGGCAGGACCGCCGCATGGCCGGCGGGGCCCGCGAGGGCGAGCTGACGCAGTTCCGCCTCGTCGAGAGCGGCGACCTCCTCGCCGTTCTCGAAACTGTGCTTGATGTACTCGATGGTCACGAGGAATCCGATGACCAGCAGGATCCAGAGGGTCCACAGTCCCAGCAGCAGTGCCTTCGACTCGGGAAGCGCCCAGGTGAGGACACCGAGCACGACGAGGCCCGCGGCTCCCGTGAGCACCGTCGCCTTCAGCAGCGTCGGGTAGCGGCGGGTGAACGGCTCTGCCCGTCGAGCGAGGTCGTCGCGGTACTCGGCGCGGTTCGACAGCGCCCGGATCACGTCGGTGAGCCGGTATCCGCTGCCGACGACCTGCACCTTCTCGCCGATCAGGAGGTCGGTCGAGAGCACCTGGCGGTTGAAGAGCAGGGTGAAGTTGGCGAGACGGCGCCGCAGGACGAGCCCGACGAGGAACGCGAGAGCGACGAACACGGCGAGAGCGCCGAGGAAGCGCCAGTAGTGGCCGCCGTAGAAGCCCCCGATCGTCTCCCGCATCGCGTCGATGCCGTAGGAGAACGGCAGGAGCGGGTAGATCGCACGGAAGAACCCGGGCATCAGCTCGATCGGGTACAGGCCGGACGCGCCGGGGATCTGCATGATCACCAGCAGGATGCACAGGCCGCGGCCGACGTGGCCGAATGCGACGCAGAGGGCGTAGATGATGCTCACGTAGGCGAGGGCGATGAGCACACCGGTGCCGACGAAGGCCGCGGCGCTGACGGTCTGCACACCGATGATGAGGTTGCCGATGCACACGATCAGCGCCTGGCCGATGGCGAGCGTCGCGAAGAGGAAGAAGCGGCCGAAGTAGGCCTGGCGCACGGTGACGTCTTCGACGCCCTCGGTGTCGACCTCGACGCGGAAGATCACCATGAGCACGAAGGCGCCGATCCACAGCGACAGGTTCGTGAAGAGCGCGGCCATCGCCGACCCGTAGGTGTCGACGGGGAACACCAGGTGCTCGTCGACCTCGACGGGGGAGGAGATGAATTGGGCGATCTGCTCGGGCTCCAGATCGGTCAGGGTACCGAGCAGACCCCACTCGGATGCGGCGTTGAGGGCGACGACGTCGGTGCGCGACGTCTGCAGACCCTGCTCGATGCCCGCGAGGTCGTTGTCGAAGCTCTGCAGCGCCGACGATGTGGCCACGAGCTGCGAGTCCAGCCCGGCGAGCAGCTGATCGGCCTGTGCGAGCACGCCCTTCTGCGCATCCAGCGCCGCCGAGAACGAACCGACGCTCGCCGACAGCTGCGACATGGCGCTGTTGAGCGAGGGCACGGTGCGGGTGAGGATGTCGCGCATCGCCGCCGAGGCATCCCGGGTGTCCTGCATCGCCTGGTCCACGGCGTCGGCTGCCGCCTGAACGGAAGCCACGGTGTCGGAGGCACCGGCCTTCAGGGTCTTCAGATCCGCGAGCAGCTGCTGGTCGGTGGCATTGCGCTGTTGGAGCGAGGCGATGACCTCGGTCAGGCGCTGCTTCGTGTCGTCGCTGAGGTCGGTGTTGTCGAGAAGCGTCTGCAGTCGGGCGGCCGCCGCCTCGTTCGCCTTCAGCACGTTCGAGACGTCGTCGATCCCGGCGTCGATGCGTACCCCCGCCTGTTCGAGGCTCTGGGTGAGACGGGTGATCGAGACGTTCGCCTTCGAGGAGGCGTCGGCGAGCAGGGTGGTGCCCTTCAGGAACGCCGTGGTGGCGCTGTCGGTGAAGGCGATCACCTCCTTCTGCGTCTCGGCGATGATCGACTGCGTCTGGGCGAGCGACTTCTGCACATCGCCGAGCGTCTTGTCGACGTCGCCGAGCGTGCCCCGCGCTGACGAGAGGGTGCCCCGGGAGGATGTGAGCCCCTCCTGCGTCTCTGCGAGGTTCTCGCGCGCTGACGAGAGGGTCTGGGTCGCCTGGTCGAAGGCGTTGAGGGTGTTGTCCCTGGCGTTCAGCAGCCGCAGCTCCGTGGAGTCGCCGACGTCTTTGAGGGCGTTCGTCGCTGCGAGCGCCACCTGCTCCTTGAAGGCGGTCGTGACCTGCTTGTCGAGTTCAGAGGCGCCGACGTCGGTGATCTTCGGCGCGATCGCGCCGGCCTTCTCGTTGACGTAGTACTGCAGTGCCGGCTGGGTGAAGTCGCCGCTGGTGATGCTGAGCAGATCTTCACTGAACTGTGCGGGAATGACGATGGCGGCGTAGACGTCGCCCTTCTTCACCGCCTCCTGGGCCTCGTCCTCGCCCATGAACTGCCAGCCGAGCTGGTCGTTGTCCTCGAGCTGCTCGGTCACCTGCTCGCCGATGTCGATGTGTCCGGTGAGGTCGGAGGTGGCGCCCTCGTCGAGATCGACCACCGCCACGCGGATGTTCGCGGTGTTGGCGTAAGGGTCCCAGAACGCGTTGATGTTGAACCACGCGTACAGGGCCGGGGTGATGAGCACCCCGATGATGATGATCCAGGCTTTGGGTACGCGGGAGAGTCTCTTGACGTCGCGCTTGTAGATCCGCCAGCTCTGTTTCACGGGACGAGTTTACACGTTACGTGCACACGAACGTGCAAGTTAGCTGAGGGGATGTGCGCAGACACGGGTCAGCCCAGAGTCGTGACGGTCATCTCGTTCGTGGCGGTGTCGCACATGGTCAGCCGCCACGCGGGCGAGCCGTCTTCCATGACCCGTGCCATCTCGACGATGAGCGGACTCGGGTATTCCTCGCCCGAGAGCTGGGCCGCGCTGTAGGCGCTGCTGCCGTTCATCTGCTGCTCCGCCTCGGTGAGCTCGGTCTCGTCCGTCGTGATGACTTCGAGCGTGCGGACGTCGACCAGTGACTCCCTGCCGAAGGCCGGATCGTCGACCCGTTCGCCGAACATGTCGACCCGGGTGTCGGCGCTGCGCAGCCGCCACACGAAGTCGGAGTCGACCCACTCGAGGCGAAGGCCCACGATGGTGCCGCCGATCGCCTCCGATTCTCCGGGCAGGGACTCGAGGAAGTCGGAGGGCCAGGAGACCTCGGACGGCAGGCAGGTGCCGGGGAAGCCATCGCCGACAGCCGCCGGCGGGCTGGGCATCGCCGCGGAGCAACCGGCGCAGGCCAGCACTCCTGCGACCAGGAGCGCGCTTGCGCGCAGACGTACGGTGCTGGGCATCGGTGCCTCCATGATCGTCGCCGACATCCTGGGATCCTAGCCTGGAGCACCCCGCCGCCTCCGGGCGGCTCGTCGTAGAGTCACCTCATGAACGACATCGCACTGATCACCGGAACGTCATCGGGAATGGGACTCCACGCCGCCGTCGAGCTGGCACGACGCGGGCTGCACGTGGTCGCGACCATGCGCGACACGGCGAAGGCAGGCGCCTTGCGGGCTGCGGCCGGAGAAGCGGGGGTCGAGGTCGATGTGCGCGCTCTCGACGTGGTGGATCATGCCGCCGCGGCACGGCTGGTGGCGCAGATCGAGGCGGAGCTCGGGGGCATCCACGTGCTCGTGAACAACGCCGGGCAAGGCAGCGTGGCGACGGCCGAGCAGTTGACGATGGAGGAGGTCCAGGCGCAACTCGACATCAACTACCTGGCGCCGGTCAACCTCACCAAACTCGTGCTGCCGGGCATGCGCGAGCGCGGGAGCGGGCGCATCCTCACCGTGACGAGCGTCGGCGGAGCCGTCGGCCAGCCGTTCGCCGACGCCTACTGCGGAGCGAAGTTCGCGGTGGAGGGTTTCATGCAGTCGCTGGCGGTGGTCGCGGAACGATTCGGCGTCGGGGTCAGTGTGATCGAGCCCGCCGCGGTCGCCAGCGCCTTCGTCGACAACGCCGTCCGGCCGGAGAGCGGTGGCCCCTACGGCTCCCTCCTGGACGCCTACATCTCCCGCACCGCAGGCGCGTTCGCGAATGCGCAGTCCGCCGAATCCGCGGGGGCGGCGATCGCAGACGCCGTCCTGTCCGACGAGTACCGGTTCCGCTGGCAGAGCTCCGAGGGTGCCACCAGATTCGTCGGGGTCTCCCTCGCGGACACCGACGGCAGCGGGGTGCTCGGTTTCACGCGATCCTGGATCGCCGCCGGCTGATCGGCATCGACTGAAGTGCCCGACTCCAAGGGCGTGGTCCCGATCAGCGGACCTGGGGAGTTCGGCTCGGCGTCAGCCGAGCTCCCCCGAACCGTATGGGCGCACGGGTTGCTGCTTCTGGAATTCGTACTCGCCGCCCTGCCGCCCACCGAACGGGCGTCCGTGGTCGGCGAACTCCTCACGGTAGTAAGCCAGACGCCACGATCCGATCTCGATCCGTGACCCTGTGCGCAGGATCCTCGCGTCGTCGGAACTGTGCGGCAGGTTCGGCCGACCCCCACCGGTCGCGCCATACGAGTAGAGGACGTACTCGTCATCCTCGTTGCGACGCACCTCAGCGTGGATGGCCTTCAAGCCTTCGAGGCGGAGGTCGGCACTGGAATCGGAGCCGATCGTCGTCCGGTCGGGAAGCAGATCGAACTCTCGTGGTCGGCTGCGGTCCCAGTCGCCGTCACCGACGGCGAAGATCAATCGCGGCCTACCTGAACCCGGGAGATAGTGGGTCGTGGTCACTCGCCGCGGTACTCGCCGGTTCAGAGTGGGCACGAGAGGGAACAGTGTGGGTGGGGGCAGCGGGAGCTGGAAGCCATCACCGCGTTCCCGCTGCTTCGCCTCGGACAGCAACGTGGTGAGATGCCCGAGCCGGATGTGCGTGGAGCCCGAGATCGCCCGACCGACCGGACCGGACTTCACGTCGCCGAACTGAACCAAAGTCCCCTTCGGACCCTCCACACGCACGCGGATACCTCGTCGGGCGAGCCCGTCGGCGAGTGGACCGAGCTGAGTGAGTTCGTGGCGTCCCATCCCTCCGAAGCCGGAGGAGGACTCGAAGGTGATGACGATCTCGCGGCCCGCAGCGTGCACCTCGAACCTCGTCGGAGGGCCGCCGTCCGCGGCGGCTTGCTCCACCTGCAGGTCGATATCGAGATGGATCATCGGCGTCGGTCTTCTCAGTCGGACCGAGATTCGCCCGAGGCGCTGTCGCTGGTGGTGACCCGAAGGGTGCCGTTGAACTTCCAGGTCGCCCGGGGCGCGTCAGGTCCGATGTCTCTGGGCACTTCCACCGTCATGTCCTCGAACGTGTAGTTGACAGCTGCCCCACGACCGGTGAGATAGGACCACATCTCCCGTCCGAGATCCGTCCAGTCGGTGATCGACGCACCGCTGGGACCTGAGGCTGAAGAGAACAGCCCCGAGTCTTTCGATTGGTCACTCATGGGAGCTCCTTCGCTGACGCCATGTCCTGTTGTTCAGATTATGCGCCCGAGAAGCGGGAATTACAATGCAGTCACACCCGTCTCCCGGGCTTCGAGCTATGCAGACGATCCCCGTGCGGAGCGCCCCACTGAGGCCCTCTCCTCAAGCGAGAGAGCAGCACACGATTACGTCGACGTGTTCTCACCGGAACAGCTCGTGGTGATCCACGACGTCATCACCCCCGTGTCGGCACCTCCACGTCTGATCGCGTGTGGAGGAGACCTCAGGGCGTGGTGTGGGCCGCGGCGACCTGGCGTCCGATCTCGGCGGACAGGATCACGCCGGGGTGGGCGATCGCCAGGTGGAGGCCGGGCATGGTCGGCACCGGGCCCACGAGCGGCTGTCCGTTCGCCGGCATCGGTCGGTCGGCGATCACGGCATGTTCGAGGCGGACGTCGTCGGCGTCGACGAAGGACCGGCGGATCGCGGCGAGAGTGGCCACGGCGAGCTCTCTCGGGTCACCGGAGAAACCTGCGGGAACGTCTTCCGCGGCGAGGAGCGTGGCGTCGTCCAGCTGGCGGACCTCGAACTCCGGGGCGGAGACGATGCCCCGCACGAGCGGGCGGGGTGTGGAGAAGCGCAGCAGGCAACAGGGAGACCCCGCGACGTCGATATCGACTCCGACCGACGCGGCGAGGCCGGTCGACGCGGTGCCGGCCGCGAGGACGACGCTCTTCGCGGCGAGCACACCTCGGTCGGTCGCAACCCCACGAACGCGGCCGTCATCGTGAACGATCCGCAGGACGGTGGTGCCGGTGCGCACTTCCGCCCCGTGCTCCTGTGCGCTCCGCAGAAGGGCGCGCGTGAAGGCGACCGGATCGACCCCCACATCGTCGGGGGCGTATGCCACCACGTCTGGCACGTCGCGCAGGCTCGGCTCCCGCATCCGCGCCTCGTACGCCGTGATCAGCTTCATCCGGTGCCCTGCAGCCTCGTGGTCGGAGACGAAGGAGCGAGTCCGCTCCTCGGACTCCTCCCACGTGAGAGCACCGAACGGACGAAGCCCGATGGGCGCGGTGATCTCGGTGAGGACGCGATCGAACTCCGGCCGCGCACGCTCGCGGAGCGAACCCGCATACGCGTCGGCGGGGCTCTTGGCGATGCCGACCCAGGCGAATGACGCGGCTGTCACTCCCGTGCCCGGAGTTCCGCTGTCGAGCACGACCACCTCGCGTCCGGCGCGAGCCAGATGGTGAGCGATGGAGGCGCCGATCACACCGGCGCCGATCACGACGATGGGGGCGTTCGCGGGTGCTCGGAGGTCAGACATCGCCTCCAGCTTAAGGATCGAGGGGACGCTCGTCCGTGCTCAGCACCGCCATGAGGATGGAGTCGACCCATCCGCCGTCCCAGAACATCGTGTCCCGTTGGCGGCCCTCGTACCGGAAACCCGCCTTCTCGTACCTATGCCCCGTCGAAGACCGGGCTGAGGAAGCGGCGCTCGTAGCGGCGGATGCACCCGGTCCTGCGGGCGAAGTCGAATGCCTCGACGCACTCCGGGTCGGTCTTCGACGCGGTCCGATAGACCTCGTACTCCGCCAGCGAGGGGAAGGTGAACAGCGCGAAGGCCTCATCGCTGTCGCCTTCGCTCGGCAGGAAGTAGCCGTGGTGGGTGCCGCCATGCTTCTTCACGAGGCGTATCCACGTGCGGCCGTACGCGGTGAAGTCGTCGAGCTTGTCCGGATCGATCTCGTAGCGCAGATGAACGGTGATCATGCGGACGATCCTTCCAGATCGGCCAGGGTGCCGGGGAACCCCGACACTACGCTGAGCACGTGACGAACTCGCGCGACATGGTTCACATCCCGGGTGGCACGTTTCTGATGGGCTCCGATGACTTCTACCCGGACGAGCGACCGGCCCATCAGCGCGAGGTCGCCCCGTTCTTCATCGATCGCTACGAGGTGACGAACGCGCAGTACGCCCAATTCGTCGAGGCGACCGCATACGTGACGGTCGCCGAGCGCGAGCTCGATCCCGCGGCCTTCCCCGGAGCCGACCCCGCGGACCTGGTGCCCGGTGCGATGGTGTTCACGCCGACGTCCGGTCCGACGGATCTGCGCGAATGGCGCAACTGGTGGCGCTGGCAGCCGGGGGCGTCCTGGCGCCGGCCGTTCGGACCCGACTCCTCGATCGACGATCTGCTGCAGCATCCCGTCGTGCACATCGCGTTCGAGGATGCGGTCGCCTACGCCGACTGGGTGGGGATGCGGCTGCCGACCGAGGTCGAGCACGAGTACGCGGCACGCGGGGGAGTGGACGGCGCTCCCTTCGCCTGGGGTGACGAGGCGTACCCGGGCGGCATCGCCCAGGCGAACTCCTGGCTCGGACGCTTCCCCTACGACAACCAGGGCGTGGGCGGCACGGCCCCGGTCGGCTCGTACCCTCCGAACGGCTATGGCCTCTACGACATGATCGCGAACGTCTGGGAGTGGACGACCGATTTCTACACGCCGCGGCATCTCCGCCTCTCCGACGCTCCGGTCGACCCGGGCAAGCGCGCGAACCTGCTCGCCGCCGCGAGCGCGCAGGAGGGGTTCCCCGACATCCCGCGTCGGGTGCTCAAGGGCGGATCGCACCTCTGCTCGCCCGACTACTGCCTGCGCTTCCGCCCGGCCGCGCGCTCGCCGCAGGCGGAGGACACCGGCATGTCGCACATCGGATTCCGCCTCACCCGTTCCGAGTGAGGCGCCTCTGGGCGCACCCGTGAGGGAGTGCTTGGCTTCGACGGAGGGCGATCGCCCCCGTTTCGCGGGTCGAGCAAGGAGTCGTCATGGCGGACAAGCCCAACATCCTCATCATCTGGGGCGATGACATCGGCATCAGCAACCTGAGCACGTACTCCGACGGCCTCATGGGCTACCGCACGCCGAACATCGATCGGATCGCCGACGAGGGCGTGAAGTTCACCGACTACTACGGCGAGCAGAGCTGCACCGCGGGGCGCGCGGCCTTCATCACCGGGCAGAACCCGTATCGCACCGGACTCACGAAGGTGGGGATGCCCGGCGCGAGACTGGGTCTTCAGTCGGAGGACCCCACGATCGCCGACGCCCTCAAGCACCACGGCTACGCCACCGGACAGTTCGGGAAGAACCACCTCGGCGACCGCGACGAGCACCTGCCGACCGCACATGGCTTCGACGAGTTCTTCGGCAACCTCTATCACCTCAACGCCGAGGAGGAGCCCGAGCACCCCGACTACCCGACCGATGAGGAATTCCCCGGCTTCAGTGAGAAGTTCCGTCCCCGCGGCGTGCTCCACTCCTGGGCGAACGCCGACGGCACCCAGCGCATCGAAGACACCGGACCGTTGACGAAGAAGCGGATGGAGACGGTCGACGAGGAGTTCCGCGATGCGGCCGCGGGCTTCATCCGCACCCAGGCGCAGGACGACACCCCCTTCTTCGTCTGGTTCAACTCGACGCACATGCACTTCCGCACCCACACCAAGGAAGAAAGCAAGGGGCGCGCCGGACGCTGGCAGTCGGACTACCACGACACGATGCTCGACCACGATGACATCGTGGGAAGCCTGCTCGACCTGATCGACGAGCTCGGACTGGCCGAGAACACGATCGTCATGTACTCCACCGACAACGGCCCGCACATGAACAGCTGGCCGGACGCCGGGATGACGCCGTTCCGCAACGAGAAGAACTCCAATTGGGAGGGCGCCTACCGCGTGCCCGCGATGGTCCGCTGGCCGGGGCGCATTCCGGCGGGGACGACGCTCAACGGGATCGTCAGCCACAACGACTGGTTCATCACGCTGCTGGCCGCAGCCGGAGACGCGGACATCGCCGAGCGCCTGAAGGAAGGCACCGAGCTGCACGGCACGGATTTCAGAGTGCACCTCGACGGGAACAACCAGCTGGACTACATCACGGGTGCCGTCGAACACAGTCCGCATCGCCACTTCTTCTACGTGTCGGACGACGGCGACCTCACGGCGCTGCGGTTCGAGAACTGGAAGGTGGTGTTCCTCGAGCAGCGCGCCGCCGGCACCCTGCTCGTCTGGCAGGAGCCCTATATCGAGCTGCGCTTCCCGAAGCTGTTCAACCTCCGCACAGACCCCTACGAGCGGGCCGACATCACGTCGAACACCTACTGGGACTGGGTGCTCGACCACATCTTCCTGTTCGTGCCGGCGCAGGCGTATGTCGCGCGGATGCTGCAGAGTCTCGTGGAGTTCCCCGCGCGGCAGGAGTCGGCGTCGTTCACGATCAACCAGGTGATGGCGAAGCTGGATGCGACGGCCGGCAGCTCCTGACCCACGAGCCGCGCCGATCGTCATGTTCCCGCCCGAGGTCGCGCGTTTCGGCGCGCCGTTCATCCCCGGTGATATCGGCCGCAGGAGGCCGTCAGGTGGAGCCGCTACCCTCAGGCCATGCGCCGAATCGTGGTCCTTCCTCTCGTCCTCGCCGCCGGCCTCACTGCCGGACTCCTCTCCGGCTGCTCGCAGGTCACGCAGATGGCGGGCGACGCGATCGGGGTCGACGTCCAGGCGACGTGCACGACGATCGACGACGCCTACGGGCAGTACCAGGCGCTGCTCGACCAGGGCGAGATCTCGGCCGAGCAGGCCGACGCGGCGCGCGACGAGCTCGTCGCATCGCTCGAGGGGCTCGCGGCGAACGTCGACGGACAGCTGGGCGACCTCATCCGCTCCGGCGCCACCCAGATCGGCGGCATGACAGACCTGCAGGCCCCGGAGACGGTCGAGGCGATCGAGCAGCTCAAGGACTCGGCCTCGGCCTTCTGCGGCTGACCCGGCGGCCTGTGAGACGATGCCGGAGATGAGCACTGCGGCTGATGAAGAGCTTCGCGCCCTCCGGGCCCGCGCCTATGGTCCGACGGCGGACATCGAGAGCGATCCTGCCGCCCTGCATCGCCTCCAGCAGCTGGAGGCGATGACGAAGCCGAGGGCATCCGCCGGTGACGCCGACGCCTTCGCGTCGGAGATCGAGCCCGTGCGGCAGCCCGAGCCGATTCGACCACCCGAGCCCCTTCGAAGGCATGCGCGGCCGGAGCAGAGCGCGCAGGAAGCGGAGAAGGACGAACTCGACGTGTTCGCCGATGCCGCCGTCGATGCGACGGATCCGCTCGCGCCGAAACAGGAACCAGCCGAGAAGCTGGCGGCCTGGTTCACGGTGCGCACGACCAGGATCCTGTGGGTGGTCGCGATCGTGGCGGCGGCCGTGATGTCGGCGGCCGTCACCTTCGCACTCGTGAAGGTCACCCCCGTCGCCTCGTCTTCGGGGGCTCCGCAGATCACCACACTCGACGCGACATCGACACTCAAGGTCCCGGCGGGGTGGATGGGAGCAGGCCCGAGCTCCGCTGTGTTCGACTTCTACGGCTTGGCTCTGGTGGAGACCACGGGTGGATACGGCGGCGGGGGTATCGGAAGCGAGTGCTTCACCGTCGCCAGGGCCGACCAGATCCCGAAGGCGGAGGAGTTCGACTCCTCCAACGGATGGAGCTACGACGGACCCGTATACACGGGTTGCGCCGTCGGCACGTTCCCCGCGACCGTCGAGGTGCCTTTCGACAGCAATGTCCCCAAGGAGCTGAGCGAGCGCTTCCCCGCAGCGACCGCACTGCAGTTCGTGTACGACGGTGAACGGGTCGGGGTCTTCCTCGACAGCGAGTAGGCGAACGGACGAGCTCTCCGACGGGACCGCTCGGCGAGCGAAGCCCCCACCGCGGGAGCGGTCCAGCGCGATGTTACGATGGCCGCAGCAGCTGCGGGGGAGTGACGACCCCCGGCCCTCAGGGGCAGGTGGCGGCTCGCGCGTCCGGCGTATCGACGAGAGGCCGATGAGCGATCGGCGAAGGTGTGGTGGCACCGCGATCTAGCCCCCGCCCGCACCTCCAGGGCTTTCGCCACCTGGAGGAATCATGTCGCCGACCGACCCCGCTCGCACGCTCGCCACTCAGCTTCCCGACACGCCCCCTGGCGTACGGATCACCCTCATGGGACACGTGCACCGGCGCAGGGAACTCGCCACCGTCTCGTTCCTGATCCTGCGCGACCGCACCGGACTCGCGCAGATCGTGTTCCGACCCGAGCAGCTCCCGACCGCCGGTCTGCCCGGTGAGGAGACGGTCGTGCGCATCGAAGGCACCGCGACCGCGAACGCGCACGCCCCCGGTGGCATCGAGGTGACAGCACCCGAGATCACCCTGCTCTCGGAGCCCGCCCGCACCCCGGTGGTCGAGCTGTGGCGGCCCACTCTCGACGCCGCGCTTCCCACGGTGCTCGACCATGCGGCGGTGACCTGGCGGCACCCCGCTCAGCGTGCGAAGTGGGAGCTGGCTGCGGCGAGCCTGCGCGGATTCCGTCGCACGCTCGACGCCGAGGGATTCACCGAGATCCAGACGCCGAAGCTCGTCGACTCTGTGACGGAGTCGGGAGCGAACGTGTTCCCGGTCGACTACTTCGGCACGACCGCTTACCTCGCGCAGAGTCCGCAGTTCTTCAAGCAGCAGCTCGTCGGCGTCTTCGAGCGCGTCTACGAGACGGGCCCCGTGTTCCGCGCGGAACCGCACGACACGGTGCGTCATCTCGCCGAGTACGTCTCCCTCGACGCCGAGCTCGGCTTCATCCGCGACCACCGCGATGTGCTCGCGCTGCTGCACCGGGTGCTGCTCGGCATGATCGAGAGCATCCGCACCGAGAGCGGGGACGCGGTCGCGCGCCTCGGCCTCGCGCTTCCCGCGATCCCCGACGAGATCCCGGTGATCCACTTCCAGGACGCGCTGCGGCGGGTCGGAGCCCCGGATGACGAGCCCGACCTGGCACCGGCGCACGAGCGCGCCCTCGGCGAGTGGGCCCAGCAGCGGTACGGAAGCGACGTGATCGCGGTCGAGGGGTACCCGATGCGCAAGCGGCCCTTCTACACGCACCCGCAGCCGGACGACCCGCGGTGGAGCAACAGCTTCGACCTGATCTTCCGCGGCCTCGAGCTCGTGACCGGTGGGCAGCGACGGCATCGGTACTCCGACTACGTCGCCGCCATCGAGGCGCGGGGCGAGTCGCCCGACGCGTACGCTTCCTACCTCTCGGCCTTCGCGCACGGCATGCCGCCGCACGGAGGGTTCGCGATCGGTCTGGAGCGCTGGGTGTCGCGACTCATCGAGGCGTCGAACATCCGGGAGGTGACGCTCTTCCCGCGCGACCTGCACCGGCTCACCCCGTGAGCCCGCGGTCGCGGTGCGCGATAGCATCTGTGGCATGAACTTCAACCGCTCCGCATGGTGGTGGCTGCGATAGCAGCCGGTTGAAGCATGTTCACGGGCTGCACGGCAGTTCGTGACAGCACCCGAGAACTCCGTGCGGCTCCCGATTCAGGGAGAGACAGATGGATTCGTTCACCGCGACCGCGCAGCGATCGACGGAGGTCGCCGACGCCGTGGCCCGGCACCCGGAGAGGTTCCGTGTGCTCACGGGCGAGCGCCCGACCGGGGCGCTTCACCTCGGGCACTATTTCGGGACCATCCGGGAGCGGGTGCGGCTGCAGGAGGCGGGGGTCGAGACGTTCCTCGTGCTCGCCGACTACCAGGTCATCACCGACCGGGATACGACGGCGCACGTGCGCGACAACGTGCACGGGGCCGTTCTCGACTACCTTGCAGCCGGGATCGACCCGGAGCGGACGACGGTCTTCACGCACTCGTCGGTCCCTGCGCTGAACCAGTTGCTGCTGCCGTTCCTCAGTCTCGTCACCGAGGCCGAGCTGCACCGCAACCCGACGGTCAAGTCGGAGCTCGAGGCCTCGGGGCGTGCGCTGAGCGGGTTGCTGCTGACCTATCCGGTGCATCAGGCCGCCGACATCCTGTTCTGCAAGGGCAACCTGGTGCCGGTGGGAAAGGACAATCTGCCGCACGTGGAGATGACGCGGGTGATCGCCCGACGGTTCAACGAGCGCTACGGCCCGATCTTCCCCGTTCCGGATGCGCTGATCACCGCGACCCCGGAGGTGCCGGGGCTCGACGGCCGGAAGATGTCGAAGAGCTACGGCAACGCGATCGCCCTGTCGATGACGGCGGACGAGACCGTCGCCGCGATCCGCCGTGCCCGAACGGATCAGGATCGGCGGATCACGTTCGATCCGGAGCATCGGCCGGGCGTCTCGGCGCTGCTGTCGACGGCCGCCCTGTGCCTCGACGTCGCGCCCGAGGAGCTGGCGGACGACATCGGTGACGGCGGCAGCGGCGAACTGAAGAAGGTCACTGCGACGGCTGTGAACGACTTCCTGGCACCCCTGCGGGAGCGGCGTCGAGGCTTCGCTGCAGACGGCGAGATCGTGCGCAGCGTGCTTCGTCGAGGCAACGAGCACGCCCGTGCGATCGCAGACGCAACCCTCGACGAGGTGCGCGAGGCGATGGGGACCGTGTACTAGGCGGCCTGCGCGCCGGCTGCCCGCGCGCTCGACATCGGCGACCATCCTCGCTCAATCGCCCGGCGAGGTCGTCCACGGTGGAGACTGTGTCTGAGTGCCGAGCCGTGCAGGGGAGGAGAACGATGACGACCGAGTTCCCGCGTTCCGTCTCCGTCGTCATCCCGGTGCGCGACGATGCCCGCCTGCTGGAGGTGTGTCTGAGCGCCCTCGCCCGGCAGACCCGGAAGGCCGACGAGATCGTGATCGTCGACAACGGCAGCAGCGATGACACGGCCGCCGTCGCCGAGCGGTTCGGCGCACGGGTCGTGAGCGAGCCGATCTGGGGGATTCCTCGCGCATCGGCGGCCGGCTACGACGCGGCGACGGGCGACATCATCGCCCGGCTCGACGCCGATTCCCGCCCGGGGCCGGATTGGATCGCGCGGATCGAGCGGACGTTCCGCACCCGCGGCGGCGTCGACTTCGTCACGGGGGAGCCGCGCTTCTACGGTGCGACGCCCCTGGTGCACTGGATGGGGGCGCACCTCTACATCGGCGGCATGTACGCCGCGATGGGTCCGCTTCTCGGGCATGCGCCCCTCTACGGATCGAACATGGCGATGCGCGCCGCCGCCTGGCGGATGCTGAGCGGGGAGGTGCACCGCGAGGAGCAGAACATCCACGACGACTTCGACCTGTCGTTCCACGTGCGGCCGGGGATGACGGTGCTGCGCGATCGGGGCCTCGTGGTCGAGGTCTCGGCGCGGCCGTTCCAGGACTGGGCGTCGCTCCGACGGCGGTTGAGCTATGTGGTGCCCACCGTGCGGCTGCACCTGTCGGAAGAGCCTCTGCACCGGCGGCGCCAGGCTCGCCGCGAGGCCGAGCGCTCTTCGGTCGGCCGGTGACGCCGTCGGTGGCTCAGTCGCGAGCCCGCGCGTAGAGATCGAGCAGGTCGGCGGCGAGCTGATGCGGGGTGGTCTCGCTCGGGCTGTGGCCGGTCGCATACGAGCGGAACTCGGCGTCGATGTCGCGGGCGTACCGTTCGTGGGCGGCGAGGGGCCACAGATCATGCGACCCGGCGACGACGAGCTTGGGCACGGGCAGCTCCCGCACGCGGCTGCGCACATCGGGCGCGATCATCATGAGGCCGACGATCTCGTCGACGCTGCGCCTGCTCGTGAGCGCGAACCGTGAGCGCACGAACTCCAACCGTCGGGGTGGGACCCGGTTCTTGTTCGTCACGATCCCCCAGATCATGAGGCCGGCTCCGCGCCGTGGGCTCGCGATCGGGGCGAGGGGACCCAGCCACTTCATGCTCGCGAACACGTTGCCGGACCCCGGAGGTGTGGTGAGCAGCGCGAGGGAGAGCACGAGGTCCCGGCGGTGGACGGCGACCAGCTGAGCAACCGTGCCGGCGAACGAATACCCCAGCAGATGTGCGGGTGTGCCCGCTTCGAGGAATGCGACCAGGTCGCCGATGAACAGCTCGTAGGTGTAGGCGGAGTTCGCACCGGCGGCGTGCGACTCGTACTGCCCAGCGAGGTCGAACGACTGCACGAAGTAGCCGGCCTCCGCCAGCAGCGGCAGGATCAGAGCGAAGTCCTCCTTGGACCCCGTCGCCCCCGGCACCAGCACCACCCGCGGATGTCCCGGGTCGCCGATCGAGATCACGGACAGCTCACCGCTCGGGGCGGAGAACCGCGACCGCACCGACCCGGGGGGAGGCGTCGTCCAGTCGATGTCGCCGATGGCCGCGTCGAGGGAGGCCGGGGTGCGGGATGCCCGCTCGCTCCTCGAATCTGTCGACACGCTCACAAGCTACCCCTCGGCTCCCTCGTGCAGAAGCACATCGGGAGCGTCTCGCCTTTAGTTGCACTTTGGCAACTAAAGGCGTATGGTTGACCTCGATCAACTTTCTACGCAGGAGCGCCACCCCGTGACAGACACCCCATCCGCACCCCCTGAGACGACCCGTTCGGCCCGCGAGGTCTTCACCGCGATCTCCGGTCTCGTCGTCGGCATGTTCGTCGCCGTGCTCTCGGGCACGGTCGTGTCGACCTCGATGCCGGTCATCATCGCCGACCTCGGCGGCACGCAGTCCCAGTACACCTGGGTCATCACCGCGAGCCTTCTGGCCACCGCCGTCTCCACCCCGATCTGGGGCAAGCTCGCCGACCTGGTCGACCGCAAGGTCCTGGTCCAGATCTCCCTCATCCTCTTCACGGTCGGCACCGTGATCGCCGGCTTCTCGACCGATACGAACATGCTCATCGCTGTGCGCGTCGTCCAGGGCATCGGCGTCGGCGGCCTGATGTCGCTCGTCATGATCGCCGTGGCCCTCATCATCTCCCCGCGTGAGCGCGGCAAGTACATGGGCGTCGTCGGCGGCATCATGGCCTTGGGTACCATCGGCGGCCCTCTGCTCGGAGGACTCCTCACCGACGTATGGGGCTGGCGCTCCAACTTCTTCGTCGGCGTGCCCTTCGCGATCCTCGCCCTCGTGCTGCTGCAGTTCACGCTGCACCTGCCCAAGCCCCAGCGCGACACCAAGGTCTCGATCGACTACTTCGGCATCGTGCTCCTCGCCGTCGGCGTCTCGACCCTGCTCATCTGGGTCTCCATGGGCGGCAACCAGTTCGACTGGGACTCCTCGACGAGCATCATGCTCGTGGTCACCGCCGGCGTCGCGATCGCCGCGTTCATCACGGTCGAGTTCTTCGTCAAGGAACCGATCGTGCCGATGTCGCTGTTCCGAAACCGCACCTTCACCCTGTCGGTCATCGCTTCGATCGCCATCGGCGTCTCGATGTTCGCCACGTCGGTGTTCCTCGCGCAGTACTTCCAGCTCGCCCGTGGCGCCACGCCCACCGAGTCGGGCCTCATGACCATCCCGATGATCATCGGCCAGATGGGGGCGTCGATCATCATCGGCCAGCTCGTGAGTCGCTTCGGCAAGTGGAAGGGCTGGATGGTCACGGGCTCGATCCTCACGACGATCGGCGTCAGCCTGATGGCAACCCTGCGCTACGACACCCCGTTCCCGCTCGTGGCCGTGTACATGTTCGTGCTCGGCGCCGGCCTCGGCATGGTCATGCAGAACCTCACGCTCATCGTGCAGAACGACACCGCGCCGCAGCAGCTGGGTGCCGCCTCGTCGAACGTCAACTTCTTCCGCACGATCGCCGGCACCATCGGCGTCACCGTGATGGGGTCGCTGCTGTCGACCAGCGTCGCGAACTACATCACCGACGCCCTCGACGGCTTCGTGCCCTCCACGCCGGCCGAGATCGACGCGCTCGAGCACCTCGCCTCCGGCGACGTCCCGAAGGTCGGACAGCTGCCCGATACGATCCGCGCGATCGTCGAGAGTGCCTACGGTCACGGCATCGCGGACTCCTTCATCATCGCGATTCCGCTCGCCGTGATCGCCATCATCGCGATCGCGTTCATCAAGAACAAGCCGCTGTCGACGAAGAACGCCGCCGAGCAGATGCTCGAGCAGGCCGAGGAGTCGGTGATCGAGGTCTCCGAGGCCGAGGTCGGAGCCTCGCTCTCCACCGGATCCATCCGGATTCAGGGCGCGAGCAGCGGGCCCACGACCGGTTCGATCCGCGTTCTCGAGCGCGAAGACCGTGAACGCGAAGACCGGGACGGGGAGCGCTGAGGTCGTGGCCTCGGCAGCGGTCGCGCCGTCGGATGTCGACAGTGCTCTCGGCGACCTCCAGGCGCACCTGAACCTCATCTTCGCGAGGACCCGGTCGCTGTGGAGGGAATCCGCCGCCCGGGTCCATCCGGAGCTTCAGGTGGGCGGCTACAAGCTGCTCACGTTCATCGATCGGGCGGGCACCGCGAACGCGCATGAGCTCGCCGAGCGGTTCGAGATGGACAAGTCGGTGATCAGTCGTCAGGTGCGGATGCTCGAGGAGCTGGGGCTTCTCGAGTCCCGCCCCGATGAGCGCGACGGGCGGCTGCGGGTGCTGAGCGCGACGGCCTCGGCCTGCAGCGCGCTCGCCGAGGTGCGCCGCGACTACGGCTCCCGTCTCCAGGCCGTGATCGACGAGCTGACGCCCGAGGAGATCAGGGCGGCCTCCAAGGCCTTCCGGCTGCTCGCCGAGGTGTGACTCGAAGCCCCGCCGTCCCGATCGACAGCGGGGCTTCGCCGTACACTGGCGATCATGAGCGCCTCCTCCGACGCCCCCTCCGAGACCCCCGTATTCGCGTCAGCGCCGGGCCGCCTGGGAGACGACGACCTCGATCAGGCCGTCACCAGAGTGGAGCAGGAACTCGGACGGCTCTTCGCGCGGATCCGCATCGGCTGGCGGGAAGCCGCCGCCACCGTGCATCCCGACCTGCAGCCGCTCGGCTACCAGGTGCTGACCTCCATCGCGACGGGCAAGGCGACCTCGGCCGGCGCGATCATCGAACGGCTGCAGACCGACAAGTCGGCGGTGAGCCGCCAGGTGCGACAGCTCGAGCAGCTGGGACTCGTCGAGAGCGTGCCCGACCCCGAGGACCGCAGGGCCCGCGTGCTCGTGGCCACAGAACTCGCCCAGGAGCGGGTGGCTCTCGCCCGCTCGCGCTACGAGGGTCGTATCGGTGAGCGGCTGCGAAACTGGACCGCCGCCGACCTCGACCACTTCGCCGACCTGCTCGCCGGCCTCGGCGGCTGACGGGAACCGACCGGGCGGAAGCAGCCGCGGGAATACGGCGCACCGCTCGCGCCTTACCTCCCTCTGTGAGTCTCTACGAACCGGCCGTCTTCGGCGCCCTGCAGTTGTCCAACCGCGTCGTGATGGCGCCTCTCACCCGCACCCGTGCCGACGACGACGGTGTTCCGACCACCACCATGGCGGAGTACTACCGCCAGCGTGCCGGGCAGGGACTCATCATCTCCGAGGGCACGTGGCCGGCGGTCGAGGGCAAGTCGTATCCCGGACAGCCGGGCATCGTGACACCCGCGCAGATCGAGGGGTGGAAGCCGATCACCGCGGCGGTCCACGATGCGGGCGGAACGATCGTCATGCAGCTCATGCACGGCGGCCGTGTGGGTCACCCCGCGATCTCGGGTGAGCCGCGGGTCGTCGCACCCAGCGCGCTCGCCGCGCCCGGACAGACGCGCACGCCCGAGGGCAAGGCAGACCTCCCCGTCGCACACGCGCTCACCCTCGACGAGATCCCCGAGGTGATCGAGCAGTTCGCCCAGGCGGCGCGCAACGCGATCGCGGCCGGGTTCGACGGCGTCGAGGTGCACGGTGCGAACGGCTATCTCGTGCACGAGTTCCTGTCTCCGGTGTCGAACATCCGTGACGACCGCTACGGCGGGTCGCCCGAGAACCGCGCCCGCTTCGCGATCGAGGTCGCCGCGGCCGTCGCCGCGGCGGTCGGCGCCGACCGCACCGGCATCCGTCTCTCGCCGCAGCACAACATCCAGGGCGTGCTGGAGGAGGACGACGCGGATGTCCTCGCCACCTACACCGCCGTCGCTGAAGGGCTCGCGCCGCTCGGTCTCGCCTTCATCGACGTGCTCAACGCGCACCCTGCCGGTGAGCTCGTGCAGCACATCCGCCGTACAGGCGGCGCGCCTCTGATCGTCAACACCGGTTTCGCGACCGACACCACCAAGGATGAGGCCGAGGCCCTCGTCGC
Organism: Microbacterium sp. DWRC1-3; assembly: GCF_049896645.1. Classification (NCBI taxonomy): domain Bacteria; kingdom Bacillati; phylum Actinomycetota; class Actinomycetes; order Micrococcales; family Microbacteriaceae; genus Microbacterium; species Microbacterium sp. DWRC1-3. The sequence continues at coordinate 1,773,922 of NZ_JAFCUS010000001.1, read as the reverse complement.
CGACGGATGGGCGGATGCTGTCGCCGTCGGCCGACCCGTGATCGCCAACCCCGACCTGGTCGAGCGCTGGATCCAGGGGGCGGAGCTCAACGAGCCGCGGCCAGAGCTGTTCTACGGCCGGACGGCGGAGGGATACAGCGACTACCCGTCGCTGGAGTCGGTGCGCGCCGGAGTCTGAGGTCGCGCCGAACAGCGTGGCCGTTCTGTTCACGACCGCGTCCGTGAACCGGTCGTAGCGTGGGGGCATGACATTGAAACTCGGCTTCATCGGCATCGTGACCCACGACATGGCGGCCTCCCTCGCCTTCTACCGCGCCCTGGGCGTCGACATCGCGCAGGGCCAGGACGACGCTGCGCACGTAGACGCCAAGCTCGATGACGGCGTGACCCTCGCCTGGGACACGATCGAGACGATCCGTGGTTTCGACCCCGGCTTCGTGCCGGCGACCGGTGGGCATCGCATCGCCCTCGCCTTCGACAAGGGGACGGCGGCGGAGGTCGATGCCGCGTTCGCCGCTCTCGTGAGCGCCGGATACACGGCGCACGTCGAGCCCTGGGACGCGCACTGGGGTCAGCGCTACGCGACGCTTCTCGATCCCGACGGGAACTCGGTCGACCTCTATGCGGAGCTCGCCGCGAACTGACCGGGACTGACGCCGACCAGCCGTCGGAACTCGCGCGAGAGATGCGGCTGGTCGGCGAAACCGGCTTCGGCGGCGGCTGCGACGAGGGGTGCTCCTCGTCGCAGCAGCGCCTGTGCGCGGCGGGAGCGCTCGAGGCGCACGAGCGTGGCGTATCCGTAGCCGAAGGTCGAGAGCATCCGCCTCCGGAAGGAGCGCTCCGAGGTCCCGTATCCCGCGGCGGCACGGCCGGCCGGCTCGGCAGCCGCTGCCGAGCGGTGCACGGCGGCGGACCAGCGGCTCGATTCCGAGGCCTGCACCGCGAGTGAGGACAGCGCGCCCGTGGAGTGCGCGCCGTCGGCGAACGGCGCCATCGCCGCACGCAGGCGCTCGGCACGCCCGTGGGAGGTGAGGTCTTCGAGAGGGACGAGCTGGTCGGCGATCTCCTCGAGGTCGAGGCCGAGCAGGTGGCCGGCGCGCCCAGGGGGCAACCGGAACCCGAACGAGTCGCCAGCCCCATCGCCACCCGCCGTGATCCACCGCGTGGAGGGACCGGCCACCGAGACGCGACCGTCACGCAGGATCAGGTCCACGCAGCCGTCTGCAGGGATGGGACCCCCACCCGCGCTGCCACGGGAGCGCCACAGCGCTGATCCGTGGGGAAGGCGTGTCTCGGAGTACATCACGTCATTGTCTCAGGCGTGGTCTCAGGGGTGGGCGACCGGCATCAGAGCACGATGTCGCCCGCCGAGTCGAGGGCCCGCCATGCGGTCTCGCGGGCGCCCGGCCGCACGAGCACGTCGGCCGCGATCATCGCGGCGAGGTCGATGCCGGTCAGCGCCGCGATGTCGGCGATCGGCACCTGGAACGTGCGGAAGCCGCCGAGCGGTGCGACGTCGAGCGTCCCCTCCCGTGTGTCGACCAGGGCGGACTGATCGAGCACGAAGCCGGCTGCGGCAAGGCCGTCGTGGCCGTGCCAGGCCGCGATCTTCCAGAACCGGAGCGGCACGCGGATGCCGCGGTAGCTCGGGTCGTTCTCGGCGAGGACCGGGGCGGTGAACACCGACACGCTCTGCTCGGTGGTCTCGGCGTAGGCGAGCACGTGGTCTTCGAGGCCGAGCCAGAGCTGCTTCGACTGGTTGAAGCCGGCGGCCTGCGGTGCGGCGTTGGGATAGAAGAACGTCGCCTCGCTCGCCGCGCGCGCGGTCGCGACCGCTCCCCACCCCGGGTCGCGTCGACGCACGAGGTGCCCGCGATCGAGGTCGTTGCAGGCGTACACCTCGGGCCCCGCCTGCTCATCGGGCGGAAGGCGCTCGTCGAGTCGCCAGTCGCCGGTGCGCGGCAGGTTCTGCAGCGTGGCGCCGTCGATGTTCACGGCCGTCACCGCGGCGAGCCGCCGCTCGGGGTCGAGCAGCACCGTGAACCGGGGATACGGGAGTGTGCGCACGGTCTGGGCGGGGAGAGGGAGGGGGAGTCGCGTGCCGAGGAAGTCCACGTCGTAGCCGTCGGTCATGATCCCATCGTGCACGGTGCCTCCGACGCCTGCACCTGTCAGCGCGGATCGACGATGACGTCGAGGGCCACGCCAGCGCACGCCACGCGCGGCAGGTCGGCGAGTCCGCTGCCGCGGACCGAGTCGCCGGTCGCCCAGCGGGGATCGGTCGAGACCACGACGCGGCCGACGCCGTTGGTCAGGGTGACCTCGCACCCCAGGGCGGCGAAGCGGTGCGTCAGATCCTGTTCGACGGACGACACGAGCAGGTCGAGGCCGGCGACGCCGATGCGACGGCCGTCGACCTCGGCCGGGACCGCGATCGTGATCGTGTACTCGTCGCTGCAGAGGTAGTCGACGTAGGGTCCGGCGACGTGCGGTTCGCCGGTGGCCATCGGCACGCGGAACCACTCCAGGGCGCTGTAGTCGATGTTCTCCTTGTTCAGCGACTGCGAGGCGAGCACGAGCTGCCGGCGGTCCTCACCCTGCCACCACGCGAGATGGCTGTGGGCATCGGAGAGGAGGTCGATCGCGGCGATGAAGCCCGCGCCGTAGACCGGGACGCCGCGGAGGTCGAGTGTCCTCAACGCATGCGGTTCCACGAGCGCGTCGATCCTCGAGCGCGTGAGCGGCCCGGCTGCCCTGGCGTCGAAGACCTCGGCGGCGAACGGGTCTACCCAGTCGAGCAGGGTGCGTACGGGCGCCGTGAAGTAGTCCTCCACGATCGCGGCTGCTGCCTGGATGGCGGTGTCGGTTGCTGTGTTCATCGCGTCCTCCTGTGCACGTCGATGCTGGTCCTCTGATCTACCCGGTCGCTGCCTGGAGCCGGATCAGCGCGTCGATGGTCTCGGCGGCCATGAGCTCGGTCCTCGCCCCGGCGGCATCGGGATCCCCGGCCTCCACGGCGTCGATGACGGCGGCCAGGTGGGCTCCCTGGCGCCGAAGGTTCTCTGTCTCGTGCGCGACGAGACGCAGGAAGGGCGAGAGCTCTGCCTGCAGCTTCATCTGCTCGCGGGTGAGGCGCGCCGACTGGCTCAACGCGACGATCTCGATCTGCACGTCGTCGAGCAGACGGCGCTGCGCTTCCGGGTCGAGCTCCTCGATCCGCTCCAGCCGGCGACGCACCCGCTGCGTCTCGCTGGGGTCGGCGCGTCGCGCCGCGAGGCGCACGCAGGCTCCGGTGATGGCGGCGTAGTGGGCGCCGAGGTCGCGCAGGGCCAGGCGCGATGTGCGGCGCACGGCCTCTCTGGCGAAGGTGAGGGGATCGGCGTGCGCGGCGACGAAGCTGCCCCCGTTGCGCCCACGGCGGGTGACGACCAGGCCGCGTCCGCGGAGAGCCAGGAGTGCTTCGCGCACGGTCACCGGAGCGACGCCGAGACTCTTGCTGAGATCGGCTTCCGACGGGAGGCGCTCGCCGGCGCGGAGGTGTCCGCGGGTGATGGCGTCGACGAGGCGGCGCTCGACGAGCTCCGCCCGTCCCTCATCGCCGATGGGCTGGAACAGCGCGCCCTGAAGACGGTGCGGCTGCTCGTGCTCGGGTTCGTGCTCGAGTTCCGGGGAGCGCTCAGCGGAGGCGTGCGTCGGGTGCGTCGTCGAGCTCGATGCCATCCTGCGATTCTCCCTTCCGTGATCACGATACCCAAGAAGTTCCTGTTGACATATTACCTCTGGGTTTATATGTTTTGGTGAATCTTCCCCGTTCGACGACGATCCGAGGAGCGCGAGATGATCGCCACGGCCCCCGCAGCACCCGCAGCCCCCGAGGCCACCCGCCCGGACGGGACGGTGACACTGAGCAGCGTCACGAAATCCTTCGGCGAGTTCACCGCCGTCCGCGACCTCGACCTCGAGGTCGCCTCGGGGGAGTTCCTGTCGATGCTCGGGCCCTCGGGCTCGGGCAAGACGACGGTGCTGCGCATGATCGCCGGTTTCGAAGACGTCACCGGTGGCAGCATCCGCCTCTCCGGCGTGGACGTGACACGCACGCCGCCGCACGCACGTCCGGTGAACACGGTGTTCCAGGACTACGCACTCTTCCCGCACCTGACCATCGCCGACAACGTCGGCTACGGTCTCCGCGTCCGCGGTGAGGGGAAAGCCGCCCGCGCCGCCCGGGTGCAGACCTCGCTGGAGCAGGTGCGACTCGACCACGTGGCCGATCGCCTGCCTCACCAGCTCTCCGGCGGCCAGCGTCAACGCATAGCCCTGGCCCGCGCGCTCATCCTGCGTCCGCAGGTGCTGCTGCTCGACGAGCCGCTCGGCGCGCTCGACAAGCAGCTCCGCGAGCAGATGCAGATCGAGCTCAAGCAGATCCAGCGCGAGGTCGGCATCACCTTCATCTTCGTCACCCACGACCAGGAGGAGGCGCTCACACTGAGCGACCGGGTCGCGGTGTTCAACGGCGGTCGGATCGAGCAGATCGGCACCGCGCGCGACGTCTACGAGCGCCCGCAGACCGAGTTCGTCGCGCGCTTCCTCGGGCTCTCGAACCTCATCGGCGGAGACCTCGCCGAGCGCCTCACCGGCGACCGCCGAACCATGAGCGTGCGTCCGGAGCGGATGCGGCTGATCGATCGTGAGGGCACGCTCGCCGCGGGCGAGGTCGCTCTCGACGGGACGATCAGCGAAATCGTCTACACCGGCCCGGCCACCCGCTACCTGGTCGCGACCGATGCCGGGATCGACCTGATCGCCGAACGCCCCAACACCCGACACGGTGCCGATGACGATCTCGCTCGAGGACACCACGTCCGTGCCGCCTGGTCTCCCGGCCACGCGGCACGGCTTCCCTGAAACACCGCAACATCCCCACCCCCAGCACTGATCACAAAGGAGCGATCCATGCGTAAGAAGATCCTGGCCACCACGGCGATGGCGGCCGTCGCCGTCCTCGCCCTCTCCGGCTGCGCCACCGGAGGCGAGACGGCATCCGAGGGCTCCGGCGAACTCCAGATCGACGTTCCCGACATCGCCATGCAGGAGGAACTCGGCGACTACGAGGGCGAGGTGAACATCGTCGCCTGGAGCGGATTCGTCGAGCCGGCGTGGAGCGACGCGTTCACCGCCGAGACCGGATGCGTGGTGAATCGCCGCGTCGCCGGAACCAGCGATGAGATGGTGCAGCTCATGCGCACCGGCGACTACGACCTGGTCTCCGCCTCGGGCGACGCGAGTCTGCGCCTGATCGCGGGCGGCGACGTGCAGCCGCTCAACCTCGAGCTCATCCCGAACTTCGGCGACGACATCGTCGAGGGCATGAAGGGCCAGATCTACGACACCATCAACGGCAAGTCCTACGGCATCCCGATCGGCCGCGGCGCGAACATCCTGCAGTACAACAGCGACGTCGTCACCGAGGAGCCCACCAGTTGGGATGTCGCATGGGAGAAGGACAGCCCCTACGCGGGTAAGGTCATCGCCTACGATGCCCCGATCTACATCGCCGACGCCGCGGTGTACCTCATGGCGCACGAGCCCGACCTCGGCATCACGAACCCGTACGCGCTCGACGAGAAGCAGCTGAAGGCCGCCGTCGAGCTGCTCAAGCAGCAGAACGAGATCGTGTCGGAGTACTGGTCCGACCCCGCCGCGCAGATCACGTCGTTCGCGGGCGGCACCACGGTGCTCGGCACCTCATGGGAGGTGCTGCGCAAGCTCACGGAGGACGACAGGTTCAAGAGCGTGCTGCCCGAGGAGGGCTCGACCGGCTGGTCGGACGCCTGGATGCTGGCCGCCGAGTCGAAGAGCCCGAACTGCGCGTACGCGTGGATGGACTACTCGTCCTCGCCGGAGGTGAACGGCGCGATCGCGATGAACTTCGGCATGGCCCCGGCCAACGCCGCGTTCTGCGACACCAGCGAGGAGGCGAAGGCGCACTGCGACTACTTCAACGCCACGGATGAGGAGTACTTCAAGAAGGTCTGGTTCTGGACGACGCCGATCGAGCAGTGCATCGACGGCCGCACCGACGTCACCTGCACCAACTTCCAGCAGTGGACGGACGCCTGGCTCTCGGTCAAGGGCTGAGCCGCATCGAGGGGGTGGGTCCTGCCGACCCGCCCCCTCACCCTCCCGCATCTTCCGCAACCACGAACGGGATCGACATGAAGCGCCGCCTCCGGATCGCCGGGCTCCTGGCCCTTCCGATGACCTGGCTCATCGGGATCTACATCTTCTCGCTGGTCATGCTCCTCGTGACCGCCTTCTGGATCACCGACCCCTTCACCTCCAAGGTGAAGCCGGGGTTCACGCTGCGCAACTTCGAGCAGCTCTTCGTCAACCCCGCCTATCTGTCGACGTCGATGCGCACGCTGGGCATCGCCCTCGCCGTGACGGTGCTCGCCATCCTCATCTCGGTGCCCCTCGGCATCTTCATGGCCAAGGTCGCATCGCCGTGGCTGCGGGCGCTGTTGGCTGTGTCGATCACCCTGCCGCTGTGGGCCGGGTACCTGGTGAAGGTCCTCGCGATGCGGATCACGTTCACCGAGCAGGGGTTCGCGAACTGGTTGCTGGCGCCGTTCGGTCTCTCCGGACCGGGTTTCAGCGTGCTCACCGTCGTGCTCACCCTGACCTACCTGTGGCTGCCGTACATGGCCGTGCCGGTGTACACCGCGATCCGCCAGGTGCCACCTAACCTCTTCGACGCCTCCGCCGACCTCGGTGCCGGATCATGGCGGACGATCGCATCGGTGGTGCTGCCGATCATCAAGCCGGCCCTCATCGCCGGCTCCGTCTTCACGTTCTCCCTGAGCCTCGGGGACTATCTGGTCGCCCGGTTCGTCGGCGGAGACACCCAGATGATCGGCAGCGTGATCGCATCGAACATCAACCTGAACCCCCCGCTGGCGGCCGCGTACTCGCTGGTACCCATCGCGTTCGTCGTCATCTACCTGGTGAGCGTGCAGCGCACCGGCGCACTGGAAAGGATGTGAGTCGCGCATGCTGAGACTGTCCCGCACCTCCAAGATCGTCCTCGGGGTCATCGTCGCGATCGTCCTCGCGTTCATGTACATCCCGCTCGCGCTGGTCGTGCTCAACTCCTTCAACTCGGCGCGTATCGTCAGCTGGCCGGTGAGCGGGTTCTCCCTCGAATGGTGGGGCAAGGCGTTCACCAGCGAGCCTGTGCGCGCCGCACTCCTGAACTCGGTCCTCGTCGCATCCGGGGCGACCGTGATCGCCGTCATCCTCGGCACCCTCGTGGCCTTCGCGCTGCAGCGGTACTCGTTCTTCGGGCAGCGCGCCGTGAACCTCCTGGTGGTGCTGCCGATCGCTCTCCCCGGCATCGTCACCGGCGTCGCCCTGAACAACACCTACAACCAGCTGCTGGAGCCGATCGGCATACAGGTCGGCTTCTACGGCATGATCATCGCGCACGGCACCTTCTGCATCGTCATGGTCTTCAACAACGTGCTCGCGCGGCTTCGGCGGATGAACCCGAGCATCGAGGAGGCCTCGCAGGACCTCGGCGCGAGTCCGTGGCAGACGTTCCGGCTCGTCACGCTCCCGCAGTTCCGCAGTGCGCTGATCGCGGGGGCCATCCTCGCCTTCGCGCTCAGCTTCGACGAGGTCTACGTCACGATCTTCACCGCCCCGCCGGGCGTCGACACCCTGCCTCTGTGGATCATGAACCAGATGGCCAGGCCCAACGAGGCGAACGTGGTCAACGTGGTCGCGACGGTCGTCATCGTCGCCTCCTTCCTCCCGGTGTGGATCTCGCAACGGCTGGGGAAGGAGGTCGACGAGCGCGACTGACGCAGGGACACCGCTCAGTCGTCGGTGCGGAAACCCGTCGCCTTGTGGGTGCCGTCGCAGAACGGCTTGAGGGCGGAGAGTCCGCATCGGCACAGGGCCACCGTGCGGCGGTGGGGTGCGATCGGCTCGCCCTCGGTCGTCTGCAGCTCCACGTCGCCGCGCACGAGCAACGGGCCGTCCGGGTACGGCGTGATCGTCGGGCGGTCGTGGCCGGCGCTCATGACGGCATCCGCGTGCGAAGCGAGGAAGTGCCCGTGGACCAGGCGTCCAGGATGTGCGCGCCTCCCCAGCCGTCGACGGTCAGGCACGCGGCGGCACCGAACATGATGTCGGGCAGCAGCTCGGGGTGATCCTCGGCGAGGCTGCCGGCGAGGTCTCGCGCGGCGATCTGCTCGTGCACCGCGTCGGCCTCGACGTGCTCGTCGAAGTAGTCCGAGACATCGGAGCCGAAGCCCAGACGACGCAGGCCGTCGGCATACAGACGGCACGGGATCGACGAGGTCATCTCGTAAGCGGCGAGGTGGCCGACGATCGAACCCACCAGGCGGCGGTTGAGGCCGAACATCGACATCATGTTGAGGGAGGCGAGAGTGACGGCGGGCAGGTCGTCGACATACGCACCGTAGGTGTCATCGAGACCTGCCGCCCGCATGGCGCGCGCGAAGAGCGCAGCGTGCACACGGTGCGGACGGCCACCGCCGTATTCGTCGGACTGGATCTCGACGAGCGCGGCCTTGGCGCGTCCGTCCAGTCGGGGGATAGCCCAGGAGTGCGGGTCCGCCTCGCGCAGCGTGTATGCCGAGCGCTGGATGAGCATCTCCTGCGCCTGCGTCGCGGTGGCCTTCTTGACGAAGTACCGGGAAAGGCTCGGCCCCGTCTCGGCTTCCGTGAGAGCGAAGAGCGACCGACCGACGGCATCGACGGTCGGCTCCGGCAGGCTCGGCATCGGCACGCCGGCACGCAGTTCGCGCTCGAACGCCGCCTCGAGGATGCGCCGGGTGGTCACAAGCGCGGGGTCCCATTCCAGATCGGGGTCGAGCTGCGGGAGTGACCCGTACGCGGAGGCGTAGAGCACGAACAGTGTCAGCTGGATGTCGTCGTCGCGGGCGATGTCGGCGCTCGCCGCGACGGCCTCCTCGGCGAGTGCCGCGTGGCCGGATCCCTCGCCGGAACCGGTGAGGTGCGCGATCACGGCGCGGCTCAGCGTCCCTCTGTCGGAGAACGCGAGAGGCGGGGTGGATGCCGGGGCGGATGAGGTCATGTGTCGGGGTTCCCAATCGATGCGCACATCCGTATCCTGCGGGAGAGGAGCAGATCCGGCCAGGGACTTGACGGGCCGCGCCGCGCGGGGCATGCGCGCGGGTACCCGTCTCGGCGTCGGAGTCGGCGGCGGGCGCGGAGATAGGCTGACGTCGATGACGCAGCCGTCCTCCTGGTCCCACTACGCCGCACCGCGACATGCGATGCGGCGACTGCTGATCTCGTGCCGCGGTGCGGGGGAGCAGTCGGGCCCGCAGCCGCCGTTTCGTCGACGGTCGCTTCCGACCCGCGGCCTGGTCTACATCTCCGAGGGGCACGGGGAATACGAGGAGTACGAACCGCACGGCCGGAAGGTGCCGGTCCTGGGGCCGGCGGTGATCTGGCTGACCCCCGGAACGCTCCACGGGTACGGCTCCGACGCCCGGGGATGGTCCGAGCACTGGGTGTTGTTCGAGGGCGAGTCGTTCGCGGCGTTCGAGGCGAGCGGGCTGGGAGGACACCATCGCCCGGTGCAGGCGCTCGCGCGTCCGGTGGACGACGCGGACGAGATCTTCGATCAGCTGCGAGAGGCCGTGGGTGCGGTGGGCCCGCGAGCGGAGATCGCCGCCACCGTCGCGACCCAGCGGCTTCTGCTCGCCATCCTCGATGCTGCCGATCCGGTGGAGGGGACGACGGACGGCGCGAGCGTCATCGACCTCGTCAGCCGAGACGCCACCCGCGCCCTCTCGGTCGCCGCGCGCGCGGCCGCGGTCGGGCTCTCCACCCGCGAGCTGGGGGTGCTCGTGCGGGCCGCGACCGGGCTCACCGTGAACGACTTCGTCATCGAGGTGCGCATCGCGCGGGCGCAGTCGCTCCTGGCGGAGACGGCTCTCGATGTCGGTCAGATCGCCGCGCAGGTCGGCTACGACGACGCTGCCTACTTCTCCCGCATCTTCCACCGCCGCACAGGAGCTGCGCCCTCGGCGTTCCGGCGACAGCAATCCCGAGAACATATTGACGAGAATCGTCCAAGTCGTGCCGAGAGCGTCCCGGAAAATCCAATGATCTGACGAGAAAGTCCATGGACGGAAGTCCAGGTCTAGCCGATCCTGGAATCATGTTCACCTCCAACGGATACACGCTCGACGACTCGCCGTCTCGGCTCGGGTGGATCGAGCCCGTGCCGGACGCCATCCGCACCGACAAGCAGGCGCTGTGGAGCCGCCTGCGCAGGGACGGCTACCTGTTCCTGCCGCAGCAGCTCGATCCGCAGCTCGTCACCGCGTTCCGCGAGCACTACTTCACCGCGATGGCGGACACCGGGATCGTGGAGCCGGGCTCCGATCCCGCCGTCGGCGTCGGAGCGCAGGGAGCGATCGACAGGGCGAAGATCCGCGCGGTCCTGTTCGACGACATCGTTCCCGGTGAGCGGTACGCGGCGCTGACCGCACACCCCGATATCCGCGGATGGTTCGAGTGGTTCCTGGGCGACGACGTGCATCTGCACCGGCGCAAGATCATCCGCCACATCCGTCCCGGCGAGTCGGGGATCGGCACGGCCACGCAGGCCCACTACGACCTCGTCTATCTGCGCGAGGGCAGCGAGCGCGTGCTCTCGATGTGGATCCCCCTGGGAGACTGCCCCGCCGAGCAGGGCGGTCTCACCTACCTCGAAGGCAGCCATCACTGGGCGCTCGCCGAAGAACGCGCGCGCGGCGACAGGCGCCCGGCCGCATCGATCACGGCCGACCTCCCCGCGCTCGCCGACGCGCGCGACGCCCGCTGGCTGATGGCGGACTATCGCGCGGGCGACGTGATGGTGCACTCCTCCTACATCGTGCACGCCAGCACCGACAACGTCGATCCGCAGGGGCGCATCCGCCTCTCCACCGACATCCGCTATCAGCGGGCATCCGAGCCGATCGACTGGCGCTGGCAGGAGCACTGGCACGAGGATGACGGTCTGTGAGGAGAAGTGCCGCTCAGCCGCAGGTCTCGAACGCGTAGGCGTCGTCGTCGGGAGTGACGAGGTTACGGTCGCGGAGCACCAGGGAGTCCGGAGAGCTGTCGTCGGCGCACATCTCGGCGAAGGGGCGCGGAAGCTCGTCGGTGTACTCGATGTCGATCACATGGTCGGCGTAGACCGCGGTGTAGGCGCCGCACTCTTCATAGGCCGCGCACTCCTCGGTGACCGCGAAGTCGAAACCGGCCCGCTCGTGGAGCAGCGCCGCATCCTCTGCGGCGTTCTTCTGGCCGGCGGCGAGCCCCACGGCGTGCGCGGCATCGACGAGCAGCGCGGCCAGGGCCAGGTTGTCATCGAGCGAGAGGGAACCACCCGACCGCGAGTACGAGTCGAGATTGTCGAACTCGACCGCGTCGAAGCCGGCATCCGCGCAGCCCTCGATCCAGGGGATCACCGTGTCGGCGATCTTCTCCCGGTGCGCCGCACTCGAGGTGTCGATGAGTGCCTCATCGGGCCAATCCGGATCGAAGACGACCTCGCCGTCGCGCTGCAGCAGCAGCTCACGGGGCCAGGCATCGAGTTCACCGGGCTGCGTCTGGAAGCCGTTGACGTAGCAGATCGAGTACACGCCGGGTGCGGGCTCCGCGCCCCGGTCGCGCCCCACGATGCCGACCTCTGGCGAAGGGTCGTAGGCGCCACCGAGCTGGTAGTCGGGCACTGCGCCCGAGGGCGGGAGGGCGATGGCGGGCGACGGAAGGGTCGTCGATGCTGCGGAACACGCCGTGAGGACGAGCGCCACGACGCCGATCAGGACCGCGCTCCCCCCACGAGCGAGTCTTCGATTCGACACGGTCAATGCGGGGCGGGTCCGGTCGCCGCCGCGTCGACCGGCGCCGGCGCGGCCGGATTGCGACGGATGCCGATCCACGAGACCACGCCGCCGATCACGAGCAGCATCGCCGTGAACCACGCGGCGTTGTGGAAGCCGTCGAGGTCGAGCGTGCCGCCGACGATGGTCGACAGCATGGCCACGACGAGCAGACCGGCGACGCGGGAGACAGCGTTGTTCACGGCCGAGGCGATGCCCGAGTGGTTCTCATCGATCGCCCCGAGGATCGCGGCCGTCAGCGGGGCGACCGTGAGGGAGAGTCCGAGACCCATCACGATCATGGCCGGCAGCACCTGCCACCAGTAGTCGAAGTCGGTGGAGACGAGAAGCAGCATCAGGGCGCCGACGGCCATGAGCAGCGGCCCGACCGTCATGAAGATACGCGGTCCCCATCGGCCCGCCCACTGACCTGCGCGCGAGCTGACGAGGATCATCAGGATCGTCATGGGGAGGCTCGCCAGGCCTGCGGCGGTCGCGCTGAGCCCCGCGCCCTGCTGCAGGTAGACGCCGACCACGAAGCCGTTGAGCGACAGCGCGGCGTACACGAAGAATGTGGCGAGGTTGCCCCAGCCGAAGTCGCGCACGCGGAACAGCCACAGCGGCATGAGGGGCGACGCGGAGTGCTGCTGGCGCCACAGGAACAGCGCGAACAGGGCGGCGCCGGCCACCGCGGGGATCCAGATCGCGGGCGACTGCCATCCCAGGTTCGGCTGCTCGATGAGCGCGAAGACCACGGCGCCGAGACCGATCGCGCACAGCGCCCCGCTCCACCAGTCGACGGTGATGCCGCGGGGATGCTCGGGCAGACGCAGGCGGGAGAGCAGCAGGAGCGTGATCCCGATCGGGATGACGTTGATGAGGAACACGAAGCGCCAGGAGAGGTAGTCGACGAAGAGCCCGCCCAGCAGCGGACCGACCAGTTGCGCACCGGTGGTGAAGGCGGTCCAGACTCCGATGGCCCGCGACTGCACGTCGGCGCGCATCGTGGCGGTGATCAGGGCGAGCGAGCTGGGCACCAGCAGCGCCCCCGCGGCTCCCTGGGCGGCGCGGGCGATGATCAGTGTGAGCGGATCGAACGCTGCGGCGACCGCGATGGAGGCGACGCCGAAGGCGATCAGTCCGATCCGCATTACGAGCACACGGCCGTAGGCGTCCGACACCGAACCGGCGAGCAGGATCAGAGCGCTCAGAGTGATGAGATACGCGTCGACGACCCACTGCTGGGTGGTGATGCCGCCGCCGAGCTCACGACTGATCGCGGGTAGCGCGACGTTCACGACCGTGCCGTCGAGGAAGGTCACGAATGACGCGAGCACCGCGATGGAGATGACGAGCCGCTGGAGCGGAGCGAAGGATGCCACAGGCCGACACTACCCCCGGCAGCCGACGTCGGGGCGGTTTGGCCAGGTCGGTCAGGGCTTCGGCGCGGTCACGCGCGGAGCTGCCGTCGGGGAGGCGGGGAACGGGGCCGGTGTCCCCGCGCGCAGGAGCTCGGCGAGTGCGGGCGCTCCACCGTCGTGGACGGCGCGGCGTTGCCGGTCGGCGCCGGTGCCGAGTGTGCGCAGGCGCTCGAAGCCCTCCCACACCCGTTCCTCGTCACCGAGTTCGCGGAGGGCGGGGGCGATCGATGCCCGCATCCGGTCGGCCACGGTCCAGGCATCCTCGATCTCGCCCGTCGTCGGATCGATCAGGCGCGCCCCCATGCCTCTGCGGGCCGCCGTCCACAGCGAGGCGTCGATGCCGTCCACTCCGATGTCGGCGAGGGGTTGATCGTCGGTGAGCACGATCGCTCGGGAGAGGAGGGCGGCGAACACCGCGTCCTCGGCCGTCAGCTGCGCATCGAAGACCCGCACCTCGACGGTGGGGTAGCGCTTCGAGATTCGCGCCGACCACGACAGCGATGCCGCATCGGCGAGGGCTCCGACGTCGACGAGGCGCTGTACACCTGCCCGGTACTCGTCGTAGTCGCGGAACCGCGGCGGCGCCCAAGACGAGGGCAGGCGACGGATCAGGATGCTGCGCCAGCTGGCGAAGGCGGAATCCCGTCCGTTCACGAAGGGGCTGTTGCCGGTGAGCGCCAGCAGCACGGGGAGCCAGCCGCGCACGCGATCGAGCGCGCGGACCCTGTCCTCGTCATCGGTGACCTCGACGTGCACGTGCAGCCCGTTGACCTCGTGGTCGCGTGTGAGGTGTCCGAGCTGCTCGGCCACCTCGTCGTAGTGGGGTGAGGGCGACACGGTGGAGGAGCGGGTCGTCGCGAACGGCGTGCCGGTACCGGCGGCGATCGCGTGCTGCTCCCGGGCATGCCAGCCGATGAGCCCGCGCAGGTGCATCAGCTGCGCCTCGGCATCCACCGCGGTCGCGACCGGCTCGGTCAGGCACTCGATCTGCGAGGTCAGATACTCCGTGGTGACCTCTCCGCCCGTGCGGAGGCGCGTGATGCGCTCGCGAGTGCCGGAGGCGAGGGCCACGGGCACCAGCGAATGCTCATCGAGGAAGAGGAACTCCTCCTCGATGCCGAAGCGCGACATCGGCGGCCTCAGTGATTCCTGAGCGCGGAGATCAACTCGGACTTCCGTTTGCCGCTGTAGCCGGTCAGCCCCAGCTCCTTCGCGCGCGCACGCAGCTGGGGAACGGTCCAGTCCTCGTAGTCGCCGTGCTCGCCGCCACGACGCCCCACGGCGCTGCGTCCCTCCTTCGCCGCGGCATTCGAGATGCGCGCGGCCTTCTCCTTGGAGGCCCCGTCTTTCCTGAGCTCTTCGTACAGCTCCGGATCCTTCAGCGCGTTGTCGCGTCTTCCTGGCATGTTCCCATCTCCTTCGCGCACTCGGAGGGCGGAAGTCAACCCCCTCGGACAGAACTCCCACCGCGGCTAGCGTGGGGGCACCACAGTCGGGCGTTCGCGCCTGCCGAAAGAAGGGAAAGACCGATGAACATCCTCCTGATCATCGTCATCGTCATCGCAGTGATTCTTGCGATCACCGGAGGACTGGTGCAGTCGCTCCAGTTCCTCCTGTGGGTCGGGCTCGTCCTCCTCGCGATCGCCGTGATCGCCTGGTTGATCCGAGCGATCAGCGGCAGCCGCAAGGTCTGACGACACCACACGTCTGACCCATCGAGGTGAGGCCCGCCCTTCGGCGGACCTCACCTCTTCGGTGTGTGGGGCGTCTTACTTCTCGAACGCGTCCCGGACGCTGTCGCCGGCCTTGCCCGCGGCGTCCTTCACGTTCTCGCCGGCCTGCTTGGCGGAGGCCTTGACCTGATCCGCCTTGCCCTCGGCTTCGAGCTTCTCGTTGTCGGTGAGCTTTCCGACGCCTTCCTTGACCTTTCCGGCGGCCTTCTCGGCGGCGTTCTTGATGTCGTCTGCGGCACTCATGTGCGGCTCCTCTCGTAGGCGGATCGATTGCCTCCGACACTCTCACTCCTTCGGAGAAGCGGCCACGGGATTGACAATCCGCCCGGGCCGTGACAACGTTCGGTCGCCATCGACTCACGCCTCGCGAAGGACTAGCCTGGCGCCAGGCGGGTGGTCCTGCCCGCGGACCTCGACCAAGGAAGCGGTGTGCGATGGACTCGATGATGATGGGCGCCATGTCGAAGAGCATGGAGTCGATGCCCGACATGCAGATGATGGACATGTCCGTCATGCAGGCGTGCATGGATGCGTGCGCCGCGTGCGAACAGGCCTGCACGGTGTGCTCGACGCAGATGATGGACTGCTCTCCCGCCTGCATGAACTGCGCCGACATGGCAGGCACCATGATGCGGTCCATGATGCGGATGCAGGGGATGACCCCGGCGTCGATGATGGCGATGCTCAACGCCTGCATCGCGATGTGCAAGACGTGCATGGACGCGTGTGCGCGGCATGCCGACGAGAGCGACGTGTGTCGGATGTGCGCTCAGGCGTGCCAGGCCTGCATGGACGCCTGCTCGGCCATGAAGGACATGCTGATGGCGAGCGCCTGAACCGGAGGCGGGCTCAGGAAGAACGATCAGACGGCGGCGACGTTGAACTGCGTGCCGCCGACGGCGAGCACTCCGTAGCGCGCGTGCAGCGCGACGGGGGTGCCGGGGGCGGCCTCGAGGGCGGCACCGGAACCGTTCCACAGCGCATGCGCTTCGCCCTCGAGCGTGCGCACCACGAGGTCACCGGAGCTGGCGTCGGCGGACTCGACGAGGGCGTCGATCCACCCGGCGGGCGTCGCCGAGGCGATGCGTGCCTGGATGAGGTGCAGAGCATGGCCGGGGGCGAAGGAGGAGCACCGGCCGCCGTGGCTGCACATGCACGCCGCACGCTCACGCACCGGGAGGGGCGAAAGGCGGTTCAGCGGCGTGGACACGGTGGTCTCCTTCTGGTCGGACGTTCCGGAAAGACTAAGACGCCCTTCGCGTGGTGCCCAGGCGGGCCGACATGGAGTGAAACAAACGGGTGTAGGCTCGCCGGGTGCTGTCGTCGATGAGCGCCCTCGGGGCGCAGAGCGGAGCTGCAGGCGCTTCCCGCGCCGCAGGCAGAGGCTGAGGACCCACCGGAGGCGGAACCCCCGTCCCCGGTGTCGCGACGTACCCGGCCACCGTGTCCGGGTTCCTTCCTCTCATCGACCCGCCTTCGCGGCGACCACTCCGAAAGCACCACTCCCATGCGTCCCATCGACGAGCGCGCCATCCGCGCCTCCTTCCTCAACGCCTCCCGCAAAGAGGTCTCCGACCTGACCCTTCCGCCCGGATTCGCCGAGATCGACTTCGACCGGCTCGACTTCCTCGGGTGGGCCGACCCGAAGATGCCCCGCCGGGCCTACGTCGTCACCTGGATCGATGACGCCCCGGTCGGTGTCTTCCTGCAGCGCGCCGAGCAGCGCGTGATCGCCAGAGCGCAGTGCTCGTGGTGCGAAGACGTGACGCTCCGCAACGACGTGCAGCTGTACGTAGCGCGCAAGGCCGGACCGGCCGGGCGCAAGGGCGACAGCGTGGGTGTGCTCACCTGCGCCGAGTTCGGCTGCAACCACAACGTGCGGGTCCTGCCGCCGCTGGCCTACCAGGGGTTCGACCGCGAGTTCGCGCGCGACCTGCGAATCCTGCGACTGCAGGAGCACGTGGCGGGCTTCCTCGCCGAGGTCGCGGGGCGGGCGGGTTAGACGATCCGGGCGCGCACGTGCGCCCAGGCGGGTGCTGTCAGCGCCGCCGACCGGCGGGCGAACTCGTCGAAGCTGTCACGACCGGGCCAATCGGCCGGCAGCATCGACGGGGGAAGCCCCGGATCAGTGTACGGCAGCACCCGCCAGCGGTCGATCAGCTGCACGTACGCGGCGAACGGCTCCGCTGGCAGGTCTGCGAGCGACGCCTGGAAGGCGAGGTGCTCGTCGCGCAGCGCATCCAGATCCCACCACTGCGCCGCAGCGTCGACGAGGCTGCCGGCGGGAACGGGGGCGGATGCCGGGAACAGCGTCGCCCACGGGCGCGCATCGAGTTCGTCGAGGATCTGCACCACCTCGTCCTGAAGGTGGCCGGGGCAGATCCACAGGGCGGGCGACACGACTCCCGCACCGATCCACTGCAGTCGTCGACGCAGCTGATGGCGCACGCTCCTCGCGCTCTCGGGGATCGAGAACGAGACCAGGCACCACGTGTCGGCGTCGGTCATCTCGCGCATCTCGAAGATGCGCCGATCGCCGCGTTCGAGCATCGGGATCGCTGCCGGGTTCAGCCGGTAGCCGATCTGCTTCTCACGGGCGGCGAGCAGCAGGCCCTTCTGCTTGAGGCGTGCGACACCGGTGCGCGCCGGGGCCGGTTCGATGCCGAGGTCGCCGGCGAGGGCGACCAGGTCGGCGGCGGAGATCCACCCGCCGAGCGGGCGCAGGAAGACGCCGATGAACGTCCGCAGCAACGATGCGGTGCTGCCGGGGCGCGCATCGATGTCGTCGAGGACGGGCGCGACGGCACGGTCAGAAGTCACCGGACTCCAAGGCGTCGCGCACCGCGAGCACGCCGGTGATGGTCTCGACGTGCGAGGTGCTCAGCGGAGAGAGTCCGAGGCGGATGCCGTCGGGGAATCGGAAGTCCGGGATGATGCCGTCGGCCCACAGGCGACGTGTGACGTCGCGGAAGTCCGGATGCCCGATCGTCACGTGTCCGCCTCGCAGCTCGGCATCGCGAGGGCTGAGCAGTCGCACACCGAGAGGGGCGAGCACCTCGTCGTAGGCACGCACGGCGAGATCGGTCAACGACTGCGACTTGGCCCGCACGCCCTCGATCGTCGAGTGCTCGATGAGGTCGAGCATCCCCTGCATCGCGAGCATCGACGTCACCGGGGGAGTGCCGCTGAGCAGCTGGCGGATGTCGCCGGACGGTACGTACTCCGGCCCCATCGCGAAGATGTCGGCCGCGCTCCACCAGCCCTGGATCGGCTGGCGCAGCACACCCTGCAGTCCGTGTCGGAGGTAGGCGAAGGCGGGGGAGCCCGGCCCGCCGTTCAAGTACTTGTAGGTGCAGCCGACAGCCATGTCGACACCCCACTCGTCGAGCTGCATCGGCACGACGCCGGCCGAGTGGCACAGATCCCACATCATCAGGGCGCCGGCCTCGCGCACCGTCGCGGTGATGCCCGGCATGTCGGCCAGGGCTCCCGAGCGATAGTCGACATGGCTCAGCGACACCAGGGCGGTGCGTGCGGAGACGACGGCCTCGACATCGGCGATGGTCACCCCGTGCACCGGGTCGGGTTCGATCCACCGCAGCGTCATCCCCGTCTCGGCGGCCACGCCCTCGGCGAGGAACCGGTCGGTGGGGAAGTTGCCCGCCTCGATCACGAGCTCGGTGCGGTCCGGGTCGGCCGACGCGGCGGCGCGCATGAGCTTGTAGATCAGCACGCTGGTCGAATCGGCCACGACGGTCTGGCCGGGGGCGGCGCCGAGAGCGACCCGTCCGATGCGGTCGCCCAGCTCCATCGGCAGCGCCATCCACTGCTCGTCCCACGAGCGGATCAGCCGCGTGCCCCAGTCGTCCCGCACGAAGGCGGCGATCTTCTCGGGGACATCGCGCAGGGGACGCCCGAGCGAGTTGCCGTCGAGGTACGCGGTGACGCCAGGAGCCTCGGCGAACGCATCGAGGTGGGCGTGCAGCGGATCGGCCGCATCGAGAGCGCGGGCGAGTTCGAGGAGTGAGGAGTCGGGCGTCATGGTCATGTCACACCTTCAGGTCTGCGGGGGTGAGGGGGCGGGCGTCGAGCGGATCGGCGCTCGACGGGGTTCCGCCGGGGATGAGGAGGAGAGCGGAGTGGGGTTCGCGCGGGTCCACGGGGGCGAGAGCCTGCAGCAGGGCGGCATCGTCGAGTCCTGCCTCGCGGAGAGCGGCGACCTCGTGCGGGTTCAGATCGACCGGCATCGGTCCGTTGCCCAGGTCGGTCCCGTAGAGCACGCTGCCGCCTGCGGTGCGGAAGCGGCGCACGTTGTCGATCGCGATCGCACGCTCGGGGTCGTCATGGATGGCGAGCGTCGAGATCCAGGAGGCGGAGGCGGCCTGGCGCGCGATCTCGTCATCGTCGAGTCGCTCCGTGAACGGGGCGTGGGCGAGCCGGGCGGCTCCGAGACCGACCACACGCCGCGCTTCGCCTGCCCCTTCGGCGTGGGCGACGACGGGGAGATGGCGAGCGGAAGCGAGCCGCACGATCGTGCGGAACAGATCGTCGGTGAGGACGGGTCCTGCGGCACTGTTGCTGGTGACCTTGATGCAGGTCGCGCCGGCGTCGGCCATCTCCGCGACGGCGTCGGCTGCGGCCGCGGCGTCGGCGATCTCGCGCACCGAGCCCTCCGGCGCCCAACCGCGGTCGGAGGGGTACCCGCCGGGGGTGGTCAGGAAGCCTCCGGCGAAGTGGACGGACACCGGTTCCGGCACGGCGATCAGACGCAGTGCCTCGGGGTTTCCGCCCAGGTCGACCACGCGGCCGAGGCGTGACTCTGCCAGCACGCCATGCTCGATGAGCTGGAGGTGCACGTGGTGGTCGGTGAATCCGCCCACGATCACACCATCGAGCCGGGGAGCTCCCGACGCGGGCACCGCATCGCGCAGCCGCAGGTGCACGTCGACGAGCTCGACGACGCCCTCGCGCCACTCGACTCCGTCGAAGAACGTCGCGGCGTGCATCAGCTGCCGATCTCGGTGCGCACGGTGTAGAGCTCGGGGAAGAAGGTCAGATCCAGCGCGCGCTGCAGGAAGCCGACGCCGCTGGAGCCGCCGGTGCCGACCTTCATGCCGATCGTGCGCGCGACGGTCTTGAGGTGTCGGAAGCGCCAGAACTGGAAGTTGTCCTCGAGGTCGACCAGGTCTTCGCACGCCTCGTACAGGTCCCAGTACCGGCTCGGGTCCTGGTAGATCTCGCGGATCGCGGGCACCAGCTCCGGGGTCTCCCGGTAGGGCTCGCGCACATCGCGCTGGAGGATCGAGCTCGGGATCGGCAGCCCGCGGCGGGCGGCGAAGCGCAGGAACTCGTCGTAGAGCGTCGGCTTCTCCCACTCGGCGGTGAGCAGAGCGAGGTTGGCGGGGTGGTCGGCGAAGACGCTCAGCATCTTCTCGTTCTTGTTGCCGAGGGCGAACTCCACCGCCCGGTACTGCACGGACTGGAAGCCCGACGAGTTGCCCAGTGCCCCGCGGAACTGCGCGTACTCGGTGGGGGTGAGGGTCGCGAGCACGGACCACTGCTGCGTCATCACGTCTTGGATGCGCTTGACCCTGGCGATGCGCTTCAGCGCCTCGCGGAGGTCGTCGCCGGCGAGCAGCTCACGCGCCGAGGACAGTTCATGCAGCAGCTGCTTGAGCCAAAGCTCGGTGGTCTGGTGCTGGATGATGAACAGCATCTCGTCGTGGTGCTGCGGTTCGCTCACCGGATGCTGCGCGGTGAGCAGCTGGTCCAGCGCCAGGTAGGAACCGTACGTCATCCGGCCGGAGAGGTCGGTGACGATGCCGGATTCCAGGGCGCGTTCGTTCTCGGTGTGCATGCGCCGAATATATCACTTTCGTGGCGAGCGTCACAGGAGTGATATGTTCTGCGTCGTCGTCCCTCAGAGTGCGGGGGTGCGCGGCGGCGGCGTGCGACGCGTGCCAGGGCCGCCTGTCGCTTCGAACGCCGCCGCGAGGCGCAGCAGTCGCGTGTCGTCATGCGCCCGACCTGCGAAGGTGAGGCCGATCGGCATGCCGATGTCGCTCATCACCCCCATCGGGACGGTGACGGTCGGGATGCCGAGGTGGCGCACGGCGAGGTTGCCGTTCGCGATCCAGACGCCGTTGCGCCAGCCGCGGTCGGCGGATTCGGGGTTCACGTCCATGTCAGCCGGACCCACATCCGCGACCGCCGGGAAGACCACGGCATCGAGCCGCAGCACATCCATCCACACCTCCAGGTCGCGACGACGGGTCTCCTCCAGGCCGCGCAGGCCGTCTTCGAGTTCGGGCATGTCCGTGAACGAGGCATCGGGGTGGCGGCGCACCCAGTCCGGATACTCGGCGATGTCGTCGTCGAAGCCCGTGTAGCGGTCGGGGAGTGCGCCCTGGGGGTGGGGGAAGATCGTGGCGCCGTCGACGTCGACGAGCGAGTGCAGAGCGGGGTCGGCGTTCGCCTGCAGGAAGTCCTCCCATGCCCAGGCCGAGAGATCGACGATCTCGCGGCGCAGGTACTCCGGCGATACCAGGCCGCGGGTCGCGATGGTGTGCGCCCCCGGACGGTCGCCCTCGTAGTTCGACACCACCGGGAAATCGACCTCGATCACGGTCGCTCCGGCGGCGGTGAGGTCGCGGCGGGCGGCCTCCCAGCGCTCGATGATGCTCGCCCGTGTCTCGATGCGCCGGCCGGTGGGCCCGCCGATGCCGGGGTTCTCGGCAGTGCCGGCATCCGGGTCCGCATTGATGTACATCCGGGGGATCCCGATACGCGCGCCGACGAGGGCGAGGGGGCCGCCTGTCGCGAGTGCCGGATACGATTCCGGTCGCACCGTCGATGCCGCAGGCAACGCCACCCACGGCTGCGCGCGCCAGAAGTCGCCACGGGTCTCGGCGTCGTCGGCGACGATGACCTCGAGCACTTCGAGCAGGTCGGCCATCGAGCGGGTGTGCGGCACCACCACGTCCATGGTCGGCACGAGCGGCCAGTTGCCGCGGGTCGAGATCACCCCGCGCGAGGGGGTGTAGGCGCACAGCGCGTTGTTGGTAGCCGGACCACGGCCGCTCGACCAGGTCTCCTCACCGAGACCGAAGGCGGCGAAGCTCGCCGCCGTCGCCGTGCCGGAGCCGTTCGACGAACCGGAGGCGAAGGGCGCCGTGAGGAAGGCTGCGTTGTAGGGACTCTCGGCGCGACCGTAGACGCCGCGCTGCATGCCGCCGTTCGCCATCGGGGGCATGTTCGTCAGTCCGAGGCAGATGGCGCCGCCCGCGCGCAGCCGCTCGATCGTGAAGGCATCGCGCTGGGCCACGAGCTCTGCGAAGGCGGGACTCCCCGCGGCGGCGGTGAGGCCGCGCACGAGGTAGCTGTCCTTCGCGGTGTACGGGATGCCGTCGAGCGGCCCGAGCGTCTCCCCGCGGGCGCGACGCGCGTCGGAAGCGGCGGCCTCACTCCGCGCGTGGGGATTGGCGACGACGACCGCGTTCAGGGCGGTCTCGGTGCCGGGGGCGTCGAAGGCGGAGATGCGCGCGAGGTATGCGTCGACCAGTTCGACGGCGGTCGTGTCTCCGGCGTCGAGGGCGCGCCGCAGGTCGGCGATGGACGCCTCGACCACGTCGAACATCAGCGGCTTCCGTCGAGGGCGGGCTGCTGTTGGGTGATGCAGTGGATGCCGCCGCCGCGGGCGAACAGCGGGCGCGCATCGACCGTGACCACGCGGCGTCCGGGGTAGGCATCGGCGAGGATCTCGCGCGCTGCGGCATCGGCCTTCTCGTCGCCGAAGCCGCAGGCCACGACGCCGTCGTTCGTGACGAGGTGGTTGACGTAGCTCCAGTCGACAGGGCCCTCATCGTCGGAGAGCGTCGAAGGAGCGGGCAGCCCGATCACCTCGAAGCGGCGGCCGGCGGCGTCCGTCTGCTCCGCGAGCAGGCTGCGCAGCTCGCGCGTGACCGCGTGGTCGGGGTGGTCGGGGTTCTGCTGGTCGTGCAGCAGCAGCCGCCCGGGCGACACGATGGTGGCGACGATGTCGACGTGGCCGTTCGTCCCGAAGTCGTCGTAGTCGCGAGTGAGCCCACGGGGGAGCCAGATCGTCGTGGTCGCGCCGATCGTGCGGGCCATCTCGGCCTCGATCCGCTGCTTGTCGGCGTAGGGGTTGCGCCGGGGGTCCAACTGCACGGTCTCGGTGAGGAGCACGGTGCCCTCGCCGTCGACGTGGATGCCGCCGCCCTCGTTCACGAGCGTCGAGCTCACGAGCTCGGCGCCGACGGCGTCCGCCACGATGCGTGCGTGCTGTGCGGCCTTGCGCCACTCGGCCCATTCCGGGGCGCCCCAGCCGTTGAAGATCCAGTCGACCGCGCCGAGCACGCCAGGACGCTCGTCGTCGACCACGAAGGTCGGCCCCGAATCGCGCATCCAGAACTCGTCCACGGGCGCGATCTCGATCTCGATGCTGCTGCTGAGCATGCGCCGGGCCCTGGCGACCTCGCTCGGATCGACCAGCATCGACACGGGCTCGAACTCGGCGACGGCGTGGGCGACGGCGGTCCAGGTGGCGTAGCCCTCCTCGCGGGCGGCGTCGGTGTCACCGAGGGTCTCGCCCTCCGCGGGGAACGCCATCCAGGTGCGCTCGTGACGTGCGGTCTCGGTGGGCATGCGCCAGCTCATCGTGATCTCCTCGCTGCTGCCGGTTCGTCTATTGAACATGCGATCAACAGGTGTTACGGTAACCCCTGATGAAGACCACGTCAACAGGTACGTCCACTCGGCGGATGTCGCCGGAGGAGCGCGATCAGTCGATCCTCGACGGTGCGATCGGCCTTGCCCGCGAGAGCGGACTCGAGAGCCTCACCGTCCGCGCGGTCGCGGCTCGCGTCGGGGTCACCCCCGCGCTCGTGGCGCACTACCGGCCGGGGATGGACACCTTCGTCGCCGACGTCTTCGGGCTGATCGTGGCGGCCGAGCGCGAAGAGGTGATCGCCGCGTTCGACGACACCGACGACCTGCGCGAGGGCCTGCTGCGACTCATCGAGACGCTCCTCGATGCCGACCGCGACGACGTCACCCTCATCTGGGTGCAGGCCTGGGCGCTCGGAGCCCGGAACGATGCGCTCGCCGCGCGCGTGCGGCAGGAGATGGACGGGTGGCAGAGTGTGCTCGAGCAGATCTTCGCCCGTGCCGCTGCGGCCGGAGCCATCGCCGCCGGTCGTGCCGACACCGCAGCCTGGCTGCTGCTCGCGATGGTCGACGGCATGAACGCGCACTCACTGGTGAAGTGGGCGCCCCGCGACCGTGCCGACCTCGCCAGGCGGGCGCTCGCTGCGGTGCTCGACAGCGCGACGCCCGAGGCCGAGGTCACCGGCTCGCGCGCCACCGTCTCGCATTCCCCCGACCCCCGACCCACGGACCCCCGATCCGATGACAAGTAAAGGAACGCCCATGGATGCTGTGCGCATGCACGCGGCCTCGCCCGAATCGACCGCGATCGTCGACGCCGTGCTCGACTATTCGCGCCGCCGCATGCTCGCCTCCGACGTGCCGCTGGACAAGCCCCAGTCCGAGGCGGAGCTGAACCGTCTGGTCGGACCCACGATCACCGATGCGGGACTCGGCGCGGCGCGCGCCCTCAGCGTGTTCGAGCACGTCCTCGCTCCGGCCTGCCTGACCACGAGCCACCCGCTGTACCTGTCGTTCATCCCGACCGCGCCGACCATGGCCGCGATCGCGTTCGACCTGGTCGTTTCCGCGTCGGGGCTGTACGGCGGAAGCTGGCTCGAGGGCGCGGGGGCCGTGCACGCCGAGAACGAGGTGCTGTCGTGGCTGGCGAGCGAGTTCGGGCTGCCCGAGAACGCGGGCGGGGTGTTCGTGCAGGGTGGCACGATCGGGAACCTGTCGGCGCTGGTCGCCGCACGCGAGGCCGCGAAGGCCCGGCTGATCGCAGAAGGCAAAGAGCTGCCCACCCGGTGGAAGATCGTGTGCAGCGTCGAGGCGCACTCCTCCAACAAGTCGGCCGCGAAGATCATGGACGTCGACGTGCTGCTGGTCCCGGCCGGCGACGACGGCGTGCTCCGCGCCGATGGCGTGCGCGAGGCCCTCGTCGAGCACGGCGACGAGATCTGCGCGGTGGTCGCCACCGGCGGGTCGACCAACTTCGGCATCGTCGACGACATCAAGGGAATCGCGGCCCTCAAGGACGAGTTCGACTTCTGGCTGCACATCGACGGCGCCTACGGCCTCACCGCCATGCTGGCACCGGAGGCGCGACACATCTTCGAGGGCGTCGAGCGCGCCGACTCGGTCATCGTCGATCCGCACAAGTGGCTCTTCGCGCCGTTCGACTGCTGCGCTCTGATCTACCGCGATCCCGACAGCGGACGACGGGCGCACACGCAGCACGCCGAGTACCTCGACATCCTGACCGAGGTCGACGAGTTCAGCCCCTCGGACTACTCGATCCAGCTCACGCGCCGCCCGCGAGGCCTGCCGATGTGGTTCTCGGTCGCGACGTACGGCGTCACCGCCTACCGTGATGCCGTGAGTGCGGGACTCGCGCTGACCCGACGCATCGCCGACGAGATCGCCCGTCGCCCCGAGCTGCGACTGGTGCGCGATCCGCAGCTGTCGATCGTCGTGTTCGAGCGGGAAGGGTGGGAGCGCGCCGATTACGACCGGTGGTCGGCGGCGCTGCTCGATTCGCAGCGCGCGTTCGTGGTGCCGAGCTCGCACGCCGGGCGCCCGAACACGCGATTCGCGATCCTGAACCCGCTCACCACGTTCGAAGACCTCGTCGGCATCCTCGACACGATGAAGTAACCCCGCCGCCGCTGGTGCGCGCGCCCGTGGGACCATGCCCGTGCCTGTTGCGGCTCAGCCGGCCATCCCGGCGGTGAGTCGACGCAGGCCGTAGTCGAAAGCGCGGTCGACGTCGCCGCCGAGGCGGAACGCTCCGGACAGCTCCATCTGCAGGAACCCGGTCGCCCAGGCGGTGAACAGGCGGGCAGCGTCGAGCGCGTCCTCTTCGCCGACCAGGGCGGATGCTGCGCGGATCAGCGGAGCGGCCGAGCGCTCAAGGGCATCGTGCGGCGCGGCGATCGTGAACATGAGGCGGAAGCCCTCGGGGTGCTCCTGTGCGAAGCCGCGATAGGCGTGCGCGAGCGCACCGATGTCGTCGCCCGCAGCTTCGAGCCGCGCGGTGAGAGCGTCGATCGACGCGGTGGCGACGGCGGCGTGCAGGGCGTCCCGATCCCGCACCCGCTTGTAGAGCGAGGGGGCGCGGACGCCCACCCGATCCGCGACCGCCTGCATCGTGAGGCCCGAGGGGCCGGCGACCTCGAGGATCTCCCGCCCCGCCGCGACGATCTCCTCGGTGGACGTGCGTTCGGGTGTCGGCATCGGATCCTCCTGGATGGCTATTGACAATAGCCATCATAGCTACGTAACGTAGCCATCGCAATCATCCCGAGAGGATCCGTCATGAAGCTCGCACCCCGCCTGCACCGCCTGGGCAACGACATCGTCGCCTCGTACCTCATCGACCTGCCGGAGGGGATCACCCTGATCGATGCGGGCCTTCCCAGGCATTGGCGCGACCTCCAGCGCGAGCTCGAACTGATCGGTCGTCCGCTGTCCGATATCCGCGGCCTCGTCCTGACCCACGGCGACGGCGATCACATCGGCTTCGCCGAGCGGCTGCGCACCGAGGCGGAGGTGCCGGTGTACATCCACACGGCCGACGCGCATCGAGTCCGCACCGGAGAGAAGCCCAAGACCGCGATGGGACCGGCGAGGATCGGGCCCACGCTCGGCTTCTTCGCCTACGGCCTGCGCAAGAGCGCCCTGCGCACACCGCACGTGTCCGTCGTCACGGAAGTCGCCGACGGCGACGTGCTCGATCTGCCCGGTGCTCCGGTCGTCATCGGAATGCCCGGCCACTCGCCGGGGAGCATCGCGGTGCACGTGCCGGCCGTCGACGCGGTGTTCGTCGGCGATGCGCTGACCACCCGGCACGTGCTGACAGGGCGGACCGGGGCTCAGCCCGCGCCGTTCACCGACGAGCCGGAGCGGGCGCTCGCCTCCCTCGACAAACTGGCGGGAGTCTCGGCATCGTGGGTGCTTCCCGGCCACGGAGCGCCCTGGCACGGCTCCCCGGCCGACATCGCCGCCGCGGTGCGGGCCTCGGCCTGACGCTCGCGGTCAGGGGGTGCCGAGCACGGTATCGGTGTCGCTGACGATGATCTGCGGGGGATACAGCCCCATCACCTGCAGGGCGGCCGCATGGTTCTCGGCGCTCGATCCGGCGCACGCGTCGGCCGCGATCGTGACGTGAGCGCCGGCGTCGGCGGCGGCCAGTGCCGTCGAGATCACGCAGCAGTCGGTCGAGACCCCGGCGAGCACGAGATGCCCTCCGCGTCCGACGATCGCCTCGAGCTCGGGCCCCCACTTGCCGAACGTCGGCAGGTCGATGCTCGGATGCGGGGAGAGGCTGGCGGCTTCGGGCACCAGGGCGAACAGCGGGTCGCTCGGCGGTTGGTCGGCGAACGGCCATGCCGCGAAGTAGTCACCCCACGAGGTGGACCGATCGGCCGTCGGCATCCAGCGGGTGACGAGCACACGGTCGCCGAACGCGTCCGCGAGGGCGCGGATGCGTGGCATCGCCTCGCCGAAGAACGGTGAACCCCACGCGGAGTCGGGCGCGGCGAAGATCGCCTGCGGATCGATCACCACGAGCCAGGTGTCGCCGGTCGCCGGAGCGCTCACACCGCCTCCTGGCGCCGGATCTTCGCGGCCCTGGCGAAGTAGGTCACGAGGAACGACAGCACCAGCGCGAAGAACACCCCGAGGTTCGCATACGCCCACTCGCCGTCCCTGCCGCCGATGAGGAACAGCAGGTAGCCCTGCCAGTTGTTCCACGCGGCATCCTCGGCGAAGTTGTTCACGACCAGGCCCCAGCCGATCACGCTCGTCACGACCAGGGTGCCGATCGAGGTCCAGTCCCACGCGCCGTAGCGACCGTTCTGATCGAACAGGGCCTCTTCGTCGTAGTCCTTCTTCCGGCGCAGGATGTCGGCGATCAGGATTCCGGCCCACGAGGCGAGCGGCACACCGAGCGTGATCAGGAAGCTCTGGAACGGACCGAGGAAGTCGGTGGCGAAGAACACCACGAAGACGGTGCCGATCGTGAGGATCACGCCGTCGATCGCCGCGGCCGACGGACGGGGGATGCGGATGCCGAGGCTGAGCAGCGTCAAACCGGAGGAGTAGATGCCCAGCACCGCTCCCGAGACGAGCGCGAGCACGGCGGTGAGCAGGAAGGGCACGAGCACCCACGTCGGCAGGATGGAGGCGAGCGCGCCGATCGGATCCGCAGCGATCGCGTTCATGAGATCTTCGTCGGATCCGCCCAGCAGTAGACCGAACACCACGAGGATCACCGGTGCCACCGATCCGCCGATCGTGTTCCAGGCGACGATCGCTCCGTCGGATGCCGTGCGCTTCTGGTAGCGCGACCAGTCGGCGGCGATGTTGATCCAGCCGAGGCCGAATCCGGTCATCACCATCACGAGCGCCCCGATCACCTGGCCGATGCCGCCGTCGGGTCGGGCCAGCACGGCGGCGAGGTCGATCGCCGGTGCGGCGAGGATGATGTAGAGCACGGTCACGACGCCGGTGATCCACGTGAGCACCGACTGCAGCTTCATGATCGTGTGATAGCCGAGCACGGATGCCGTGACGATCAGTGCGGCGACGATCGCGGTCGCGACGACCTTGAGCCACACGCTGTCGCCGTCGCCTCCGAGCTGCGTGATCACGGTCGCGGTGGCGAGCACGGCCAGGATCGCGAGGAACGTCTCCCACCCGATCGAGGTCAGCCACGAGACGATGCCCGGCACCTTCTGGCCCTGCACGCCGAACGCCGCGCGGGAGAGCACCATGGTCGGCGCCGAGCCGCGCTTGCCGGCGATGGCGATGAGCCCGCAGAGCAGGAACGACACCACGATGCCGATGACCGAGACGATGGTCGCCTGCCAGAACGAGATGCCGAAGCCGAGCACGAACGACCCGTACGACATGCCGAACACCGACACGTTCGCGGCGAACCACGGCCAGAAGAGGTCGCGAGGCTTCGCGGTGCGCTCGGACTCGGGGATGATCTCGATGCCCGCACGCTCGATGAGGGCCGGCTTGATGTCCGTCATCCTCACATCCTGGCACTGCCGGGGAGCGGCCGGGTGGCTTTCGTGAGGGGGTGGATCCGCCGCCGGGGTCAGCCGGCGAAGAACGACTGCGCCGTGCGGGCCAGATCGTGAAGGTCGCTGACCCCGGCGAGCTCTCGTGCGGAGTGCATCGACAGGATCGGGATGCCCACGTCGACCGTGCGGATGCCGAGGCGGGTCGCCGTGATCGGGCCGATCGTCGAGCCGCACGGCACGCTGTTGTTCGACACGAACTCCTGCGTCGCGACGCCGGCGCGCTCGCACCAGGTCCGCCACGACGCCGTGCCGATCGCATCCGTCGCGTAGCGCTGGTTGGCGTTGATCTTCAGGATGGGGCCGGAGCCGAGCACCGGCTGCACCACGGGATCGTGCTTGGCGGCGTAGTTGGGGTGCACCGAGTGGCCGACGTCGCTCGACAGGCACCACGACGAGGCATAGGCCTGGCGCCGTGCGGATCCGTCGGCGCCGAGTCCCGCGTACAGGCGCTCGAGCACGTCTTCGAGGAAGGGGCCGGCGGCGCCCGAGCGCGATTCCGAGCCGAGCTCCTCGTGGTCGAACGCGGCGAGCACGGCGATCGGCGCTCCGGGTGCCGGTTCATGCGCCTCGAGGGCGACCACACCGGCGTGCACCGAGGCGAGATCGTCGAGGCGGCCCGAGGCGAAGAACGCGCTGTCCTTGCCGAAGACCGCTCCGCGTGCGGAGTCGGCGACGACCACGTCGTAGCCGCGGATCTCGGAGGCGGAGACGTCCGCAGACGCGGCGAGTTCGGCGAGGATGTCGGCGTCCGTCGCCTCTCCCAGTCCCCACACCGGCTGCGTCTCTGTCTGCTTGTCGAGGGCCAGGCCGTTGTTCACGCCGCGGTCGAGGTGGATCGCCAGCTGCGGCAGTCGCAGCAGCGGACCGGTGTCCGCCAGCACGACACGGCCGTCCGCCAGAGCCAGTCGCCCGGCGAGGCGCAACTCGCGGTCGAGCCACGAGTTCAGCAGCGGGCCACCGTACACCTCGACGGCGGCCTGCAGCCAGCCGCGCGAACCGGTGGTCGGCTGGGGCTTGAGCTTGAAACCGGGGGAGTCGGTGTGCGCACCGAAGATCTGCACGGGTGTGGTCGCCACGGCATCCGCTGGCACGACCCAGGCGATCGCCGCACCGTCGCGCACGACCACGTACCGACCGCCGGCCGGTGTCGGCCAGGCATCCTCTTCGCGCAGCCGCGTGAACCCTGCGGCTGCCAACCGTCGCGCGACCTCCTCCGCCGCGTGGTAGCTCGAGGGCGACGCGGCGACGAAGTCGGCGAGATCCTCGGCGTGGGCGAGGGCTGCGGGGGTGACGGGCATGTCGTGACCTTCCTGAAGAGCGCGGTCCTTCGAGCGTAGTCGCGGTCTCCGTTCGGCAACGGCGCTATCGTTTTCGCGCTCGCCCGGGTTAGCCTTCCACTGGGGGAGACACCGGTTCGGGGTCTCCGGTATTCGGGGAGAAGCTTTCACATGCGTGCGAACACACGTCTGTCCATTCGGCGCGCCGTCGCGGGCGCCACATCAGCACTGCTGTTGGCAGCAGGCCTCACCGTCGTGACCGACGCGATCGCACCGACACCGGCCTCGGCCGCGCAGGACCCGACGAGCTGTCAGGGAACGGTGGCGCTGGTCAACGGCGGTTTCGAGGCGCCGGTGCTCCCGAACGCCTCGGTGTCGCTCACGTCGGCCCCGCTGGTTCCCGGGTGGTCGACCACCGACAGCCTGAACCAGATCGAGCTCTGGAGCAGCGGTTTCAACGGCGTCACCGCGGCCGCGGGTCGGCAGTTCGCCGAGCTCAACGCCAACTCTCCGAGCAGGCTCTTCCAGGACGTCGCGACGACCCCGGGGCAGACGCTCTCCTGGTCGCTGAAGCACCGAGGACGCAGCGGGACCGATGTGATGCGCGTCGTGATCGGGTCGCCCACCGGCACTCTCGTGCAGAACGGCCCCAACCTCTCGGACGGGAGTGCGGCCTGGGGCTCCCACACCGGCACCTACACCGTCCCCGCAGGGCAGACGGTGACGCGCTTCGGCTTCCAGGCGGTCAGCTCGGCAGGGGGCGTCTCCTCCGTCGGCAACTTCCTCGACGACATCACCTTCGGAACAGGGCCGTGCCTGCTCACGACCAAGTCGGTGACCAACCTCACGCGCGGGGGCACCACCGCCGAAGTGGGAGACACGCTGCGCTACACGGTCACGACGAACAACGGCGGCGGAAACCCGGCCCTGCAGTCGGTGTCGTCCGACGTGCTCGCCTCGGGGATCGACTTCGTGCCCGGCTCCCTCAAGATCATCAGCGGTGCGGGCGCCGGCACACTCACCGATGCCGCCGGCGACGACCGGGGCTCGTACACCTCGGGCAACCGCACGGTGCAGGTGCGTCTCGGCACCGGCGGCACCGCCACCGCCGGTGGAGCCATCGGTGTGGGCGCGAGCACCAGCTACACGTTCGACGCCAAGGTCAACCTCTCGGCTGCGGCGAGCACCATCGTCAACGAGGCGCGGGTCGCCTTCCGCGACGACGTCGTGGGCCAGGACCGCACCTCGGTCA
The DNA here is from genome assembly GCF_049896645.1 of Microbacterium sp. DWRC1-3. Taxonomy (NCBI): domain Bacteria; kingdom Bacillati; phylum Actinomycetota; class Actinomycetes; order Micrococcales; family Microbacteriaceae; genus Microbacterium; species Microbacterium sp. DWRC1-3. Next base: position 1,742,048 of record NZ_JAFCUS010000001.1, on the reverse strand, counting down.
GCCCGGAGACCCAGACGCCCGTGGGCGCGGCGGCGGATCTCGCCATCACCAAGTCGCTCGACACCGATCCGCTCGTCGCCGGACAGCCGGTCACGTTCACGGTCGGCGTGACGAACAACGGCCCGCAGACGGCGACCGGGGTGACCGTGACGGACCCGATCCCCTCCGGTGTCACGAACGTCTCCGCCACCTCTCCCGGCGCGACCTGCACGGTCGCGGCGACGGTCAGCTGCGCCGTCCCCGACATGGCCGTCGGTCAGAGCGTGCAGATCCAGGTGACGGGCACGCTCTCGCCGTCGAGCGATCCCGGAGCCTCGCTGTCGAACACGGCCACCGTCTCCGGCACCCGCACCGACCCGAACCTCGGCAACAACACCGCGAGCGTCATCGGCACGCTGACGACGGCGACCGACGTGTCGATCATCAAGACGTTCTCCCCGTCGGACCCGGTCGCCGGCCAGAACGTGACCTACACCCTGTCCGTCTCCAACGCCGGGCCGTCCGAGGCGCGCAACGTCGTGATCTCCGACCCCCTCGACCCCGAGTCGACCTTCATCAGCGCCACTCCCGAACAGGGAGCGTGCACTGTGGACGCCTCGGTCGTCACGTGCCAGATCGGAACGCTCGCGCCCGGGGCCTCTGTCGAGACCGTTGTGGTGGTGCAGGTCGCCTCCGGTGCCACAGCCGTCCTCCAGAACACGGCGACGGTGACGACGAGCACGACCGACACGAACCCCGCGAACAACGTGTCGTCGACCAGCTTCGAGCCGGAGATCATCGCGGACATGTCCGTCGTCAAGACGGCCTCCGCAGCCCAGGTCTCGGCGGGCGATGCGATCGACTTCACCCTCGCGGTGCGCAACCTCGGTTCCTCGGACGCCGTCAACGTCGTGCTCGCCGACACCATGCCGGACGGCTTCTCCGTGACCGGAGTGGACGCTCCTCCCGGCGCGACGTGCACGTCCACCGCGAGCTCGATCACGTGCAACTGGGCCTCGTTCCTCGTGGGAGGGCCGTCGAACGTCGTCGTGCACGCCGTCGTCGCCGCGGACGCCCCCATCGGCACCGTGACGAACACCGCGGCGGTGGCAGCCCCCGCCGACGACCGGGACACCACGAACAACGCCAGCTCCGTCGACGTCGAGGTCGTCCAGAGCGCCGACCTGAGCATCGTCAAGACGGCTCCGGCGACCGGCGAGCCCGGCAGCGCCTTCACCTACACGCTCACGGTCGCGAACGGCGGTCCATCCGTCGCCCGTGGCGCCTCGCTCACCGATACGCTGCCCGCCGGTTTCCTGGATGCCACCGTCAACGGCTCCGGGTGCTCGATCGTCGGCGGAACCGTCGGGTGCGAACTCGGCGACATCGCCCCTGGTGGGTCGGTGGTCGTCCAGGTCACCGGCACCTGGAGCACGACGGCCACCGGGGTCGTCTCGAACACGGCGACGACCACATCGGCGACCCCCGATCCGAACACCGGCGACAACACCTCGACCGTCGACGTCACGCTCGCGCCGAACACCGATGTGCGCGTCGTCAAGACGACCTCGACCCCGTCCGTCCCGCTCGGCGGAACGGCCACGTTCGAGGTGACCGTGACCAACGAGGGCCCGTCTGCCGCCTCCGGCGTGGTGCTGAACGAGCTCATGCCCGCGGGCTTCATGCTCACCGGTGCCACGCCGTCGGTCGGCACCTGGTCGATGGAGGATGCGCGCTGGACGGTGGGGACGCTGCTTCCCGGAGAATCGGCGTCGATCACCGTGACCGCGACCGTCCACGTGGAGGGGCAGCTGGTCAACACGGCCGTCGCTTCCTCGCAGACGCCGGATCCCGACACGTCGAACAACACCGGCACGGCGACCGTGACCGTCACGCCGTCCGCCGACCTCGCGATCGTCAAGACGATCTCGGCGAACCCTGCTCCGCTCAACGGCGCCGTGACCTACACGATCGTCGTGACCAACAACGGACCGAGCGTCGCCTCCGCCGTCACGGTCGCCGATGCGCTCCCCGCCGGGTTGCTGAACCCGTCGACCGCCACCTCCGGATGCACCGTCACGGGATCGCAGCTCGAGTGCACGCGGCCGACGCTCGCCGTCGATGCCACCTTCACGGTGACCGTGACCGGCACGGTCGACCCGTCGACCTCGGGTGCGACACTGTCGAACACCGCGACGGTCACCTCGAGCACGCCCGATCCCGACCCGAGCGACAACACCTCGACCGTGACCGTCCCCGTCTCCGGTGCGCCGCAGGTCGAGCTCGTGAAGAGCGCGGGTATCCCGACCGACACCAACGGGGATGCGCGCATCGGTGCCGGCGACACGGTCGCCTACACCTTCACGATCCGCAACACCGGTGATGTCACGCTCACGAGCGCGGCCATCACCGATCCGCTCCTCGGCGGCGCTGTGGCCTGTGCGGCGTTCTCCGCTCCGCTGCTGCCCGGCGGCTCGGTCACGTGTGCGCCGGTGTCGTACACGCTCACACAGGCGGACGCGGATGCCGGAACGGTGCGCAACACCGCGTCGGTGACCGCGCAGTCCTCCCAGGGGCCCGCGACCGACGATGCCGAGGCGAACGTCACCATCGCGGCGACCAACAGCATCAGCCTCGCCAAGGCCCCCTCGACCGTGGTCGATGTGGACGGTGACACCGCCGTCGGTGCCGGTGACACCGTGGACTACACGTTCACCGTGACGAACAACGGAACCACGACGCTGCGCGATGCCGTGATCACCGACGCCATGCTCGGCGGAACCGTCACGTGCCCCGAGCTGAGCGCAGTAGAACTCGCACCGGGGCAGTCGGTGTCGTGCACGCCGATCACCTACACGCTCACCCAGGAGGACGTCGACGGCGGCCTGGTGCACAACGAGGCTTCCGTCACCGCGAACGCCCCGATCGGAACGGTGACCGACACCGCGCAGGCCGACGTCGACATCACCGGCACGGCCACGATCGAGCTGCTCAAGAACGTCGGGCGCGTGCTCGACGTCAACGGCGACGGCTTCATCGGCGCGGGTGACACCGTCGACTACACCTTCTCGGTACGCAACCGCGGCACCACAACCCTCAGCGGTGTGGTGATCTCGGACCCGTTGCTGGGCGCCGGCACACTGTGCACGATCGGCACCCTCGCCGTGGGCGCAGCGGCCGACTGCGGTCCGCTCACGTACACGCTGACGCAGGCCGACGTGGAGGCAGAGATCGTGCGCAACACGGCGACGACGACGGGGACGAGCCCGCTCGGACCGGTCGCCGACGACGCCTCGGCTGATGTCGTGATCACGGGCACGAGCGCCATCGAGCTCACCAAGACGGCCGGAGCGATCGTGCTCGGAGCGGACGGCAGGGTGGGCGCCGGAGACACGGTCGGCTACACGTTCGGGATCCGCAACGCGGGCACCACGGTGCTCCGTGACATCGTGCTCGACGATGCGCTCCTGGGCGGTGCGGTCGACTGCGCCGCGCTCGACGGCCTCGCGTTGAACCCGGGCGACGAGGTCACCTGCGGGCCGGTCGACTACACGCTCACGCAGCAGAACGTCGACGACGGGACCGTGCACAACGTGGCCACCGTCGTGGGGCAGTCGCGCAACGGCAGCGCCGAGGACGAGGATGAGGTCGACGTCCCTGTCGTCGGCACCGACGACATCTCCCTGCTGAAGTCCGCCGCTGCCGTGGTCGACGCCAACGGCAACGGACGCACGGATGCCGGTGACACGATCGCCTACACGTTCACCGTGACGAACACGGGAACCACGACCCTCACGGGCATCGCCGTCAGCGACCCGCGTCTCGCCGGGGTCATCACCTGCGATGCGACCGAGATCGCCCCGGGGGAATCGACCGTCTGCTCGGCTGGATCGCCCGCGGTGCTCACGCAGGAGGAGATCGATGCCGGGGAGATCGAGAACACGGCGACCGCGACGGGCACCGGCACCTCGGAGATCCCGCCCGTGGCCACCGACACCGTGGTGACGCCGCTCGTGGCGCAGCCGGCCATCGCCCTGACCAAGACCGGCGGCGACTACGTCGACGTCGATCGCAACGGGAAGATGAACGCCGGGGACACGATCGCGTTCCGGTTCACCGTGACCAACACGGGAGCGGTGACCCTGACCGACGTGAAGATCGACGATCCGAAGCTGGGCGGCGCCCTCGATTGCGTGATCCCGGATCTCGCGCCCGGTGCGACCGCGAACTGCGGCCCGGTCACCTACCGCCTCACCACGGCGGACGTCGCGGCGAGCACGGTCGTGAACGTCGCCACAGCGAGCGCGATCGGCGGGGCGGTGACGGTCACGGCAGCCGCGACCGCCACGGTCGACCTGAACGGGCTGGCGGCCACGGGTGGCGTGATCACCGGGATCGGGTGGGCGCTCGCACTGCTGGCGGTCGGAGCCCTGGTGCTGCTGATCGCCCGTGTGCGTCGTCGCGAGATCGGCGTCTGATCCCGCACCATCCGCACGAAGCGCCCCGCCCGATGATCGAGCGGGGCGCTTCGTCGTTTCCCCGGTGTTCATCCTGGCGCGATAGGGTCGTCCCGATAGCGCCTAGGGTTCCGGGGTTCGCACCCGTCTGGTCCGAGCGGCGCCACGGCACTCCTCCGCAGGAGAGTCGTCATCTGACAGGACAAAAGCCCGGAGGACCCTGTTCGTCGCGCCGTGCGTCGGACGGAAGGGTCTCGTCATGTCCTCACTCGCATTCGTCCTGGTGTTCGGTGCGGCCATCGCCCACGCGGCATGGAACATCATCGCCCACGGCATCAGCAGGGCCGGCGCTCCGTTCCTGTGGTGGGGTGCTGTCGCCAGCACGGTCGTCTGGATCGGCGCCGTGCCGTTCACCGGTGGTCTCGGCGCCGATGATCTGTGGTCGTTCGCCCTCGGTGTCGTCGTCTCATCGGTGCTGCACGTCGGGTACATGGCGGTGCTGCAGCGCGGCTACCGCGAGGGCAACCTCTCCACCGTGTACGCGACAGCCCGGGGCACGGGTCCGTTCCTCTCGGTGATCGTGGCGGTGCTGCTGCTCGGCGAGCGGCCGTCGTTGGTCGCTCTCGTCGGCGTCGCCGCCGTGATCGTGGGCGTCGTCGCCATCGGCCTCGTCGACAGGGGGAGAGGAGCGGGCGCACGCCGACTCGATCCCGGCATCGTGTTCGGTCTGCTCACCGGGGTCGCGATCGCGGTCTACACGATCTGGGATGCGCACGCCGTGCGCACCTGGAACCTCTCGCCGGTCGCCTTCATGGTCGGCACCACGCTGCTGCAGATCCCGTTCTACTCGATCGCGGTGCGCAGGCGCTGGAGTGCGGTCCGCGCGCTCGGGCGCACGCAGTGGCGCCGCATCCTCGCCTTCGGCATCCTGTCGCCGCTGTCGTACATCCTGGTGCTGACGGCGATCCAGATCGCCCCGGTCGCGCTGGTGGCGCCGCTGCGTGAGGTCAGCGTCGTACTGGTGAGCCTGTTCGGGGTGTTCGTGCTGCGGGAGTCGCGCCCGGCCTGGCGGATCGCGGCGTCGCTCGTCGTGGTCGCCGGGATCGTGCTGCTCGCGTGGTGATCAGCGGAAGCTGACGAGACCCGCGTGCGCGGCCGTCACGAGGATCTGCACGCGGTCGCGCAGGTGCCACTTGGACATCATGCGTCCGAGGTGGGCTTTCACCGTGCCCTCGGAGACGATGAGCGCCTTGGCGATCTCGGCGTTCGACATGCCCTGTGCCAGGCAGTGCAGCACCTCGACCTCGCGCTCGGTGAGCGGCTCGAGTGCGGCGGCATCCGCCGCCACGGGGGTCGAGTCGCGCACGTGCTTGATGAGCATCGAGGCGATGCGAGGGGAGAGCGAGCTGGCACCGCTGTGCACCTCGCGGACGCCGGTGACGATGTCGTCGGCGCTGGAGTCCTTGAGCAGGTAGCCGGAGGCGCCGGCGCTCAGCATCGGAAGCACCGTGTCGCTGCCATCGAGCGTCGTGACGGCGAGCACACGAACGTGAGGCCAGCGTTCGGCGATCACACCGGTGGCTTCGATGCCGTCCATCTCGGGCATCTGCACGTCCATCATCACCACGTCGGGCTGCTCGCGTTCGACGGTGGCGATCGCCTCCACGCCGTCTTCCGCCTGTGCGACCACGGTGATCTCCGGGTCGCGCGACACGAAGTGCGACAACGCCGAACGGACCAGTGGATCATCGTCGACGATCACGACACGGATTTCCTGCATAGGGGGAAGCCTAACGGCGCGGGCGCCCGGACGACGTCATGTAGACCTTTGGCCAAAAACCTCTGGACGTGAGACAGATGTGCGCCACGCAGATCGCCGAGAAGATGAATACAGACATCGACAAACGACTACATAATGGAGGTGAATGTAATGACTTTCTGGCAGCAGGTTGGCAAGTTCTTCGGTCTTCACCGCTAGAGTACCTGGCGAAAAGGAGATAGTGAACCATGGCCTTCGACCAATCCACTCGAGGATCGGCGGATACGCTCCGCTTGACCCGCGGTGAGAAGCTCAGCGCGATCGAGCGCATCGTCGTCTTGGTCATCGTCACCATCACCGTCGCCACGGACCTCATAGGCTTCTTCACCACACCGGGTGTCAACCCGGTCGCACTGTTGGTGAGCGTTGCATCCACTGCAGCGTTCGTCCTCTACCTCTGGAAGCCACTCATCGCGACATGTGCCCTCGGGGTCGTGTTCGCATCGTCTTTCCTCACCGGATCAGAGCTCCAGGTCCTGACAGCCGCCGCAGTCGCGGCCGGCTTCGTCATGAGACTGGGGTGGACATCGCTGATCCTCTCTTACACCGGCGTTTTCCTGGTCGCGGCGGCCATCGTGGCCAACGGCGACGCCGATTCCGGCGTCAACGTCGCGCTGTATCTCATCTTCGCCACCGTGGCAGGAGCTGTCGGGTTCGCCCTTCGGCTCGCCTTCGCCCGGGGGAGTCGTCTCGAGCGCGAGCTCGAGGAGAGAGCCGAGCAGGAACGTCAGGCCGTACTCGCCGAGCGGCGATGGATCGCCGGTGAGCTGCACGACAGCATCGCGCACCACCTCACGGTGGTGGCGCTGCACGTGCAGATGCTCGAAGACCCCGAGACCAGCAACGACTCGCAAGAAGCGATCCGCGTCGCCGCGCGCAAGGCGATGACAGATCTCCGCTTCGTGATCGAACTCGCGGACGACGGTCCGCAGTCCTCCAGTGTGCAGACCGGCGACCTCGCGGCAGCGATCGACGAGGCGCAGGGAGAGTTCGAATCGGCCGGTCACTCCGTGGCCCGCGAGGGAGACCCTCGTGACGAGCGCATCCCGCGTGCGGTCGAGATCGTCCTCGCGCGCATCGTGCGCGAGTCAGCCACCAACATCCTCAAATACGCAGGCCCCGGCGAGGTGCAGATCGACCTCGCCGTGGACGACGAGGTCGCGCACCTCACGCTGCGCAGCCCCCTCCCGACTACCCCACGCCGCGAGCTCTCCTCCAGTCGCACCGGCCTCGGCCGGATGGCGGAGCGGGTGATGGGAGCGAGCGGCGAGTTCAGCGCCGGCGAAGTCGACGGATTCTGGGTCGTGTCGGCCCGACTTCCCGTCGTCTGATGCTCTAGAGTGTGTGAGCACCCTTTCCACGATCCGCGAGAGCCTAGACGAAAGTCTAGAGAAGTCTCGACGTTCGACCCTGTGGAACGCGTTGCGATCAGCCGTAGTCTGAAAGCTCCCCAGATAAAGCGTCCCCAGCGCTGCGATCGCGGGCGCGGTCTTTCTGGCTTCTGAAACACTTTGCGCGCTCGCGATCGCCTTCTGCGTTAAGGGCCGATTCTCCGGCCTCCCGCCACGGGGTTCCGCATGCCCGGCTAGCCGCCCACCGCTCGCATGTAGTGGCCGTCCGTGGAGATCCCCGAGGCTGCGACCGTGAAGCGCACCACCTCGCTGAGGTACCGATCCTCCGAAGCCTCGAAGATCCGTCCCTCCGCGTCGCGCGATGTGCGGGTGAGACGCAGGATGGGCGTGCCCCGGGGCACTCGCAGCAGCGCGGCATCCTGATCGTCGGCGGCCACGGCATCGATCACGTGCTGCAGGGTGACGATCGGATGCCCGACCGATGACAGGTACTCCGTGATGGAGACCTCGTCGAGGTTCACCTCGAACAGCCGGCGTCCGGCGACCTCGGTGTAGTTGAGGCGCTCCAACATGGTGGGCTTGCCGTCGAGCAGGCGCAGCCGCACCACGCTCACGATCGTGTCGCTCGCGTCGACGCCCAGCGCCGCTCCCAGCTCTCCGGCACGGCGCAGGCTCAACTCCTGCGTCTGGGCGCCGGGGGTGACGCCCAGCTCGCGCGCCCACCGCGTGAACGGCACCGACACGTCGACGGCCTGGTTGGCTTTGCGGGCGACGACGCGAGCGGGTCTGCCGCGGCTCGTCTCGATCAGGCCCTCGCCGCGCAGCGCGGCCAGGGCGTTGCGGATCGGCCCGCGCGAGGTATGCCACCTCTCGGCGAGGTCGGCCTCGGTCGGGACGTCGTCGCCGGGACGCAGCGCGCCCGCAGCGATCTGCGCGCGAAGGTCATCGGCGATCTGGGTGTACACAGCTTCAGCCACATAGGTACATTACTTCGTCAGTTCGAGCAGCGCGACCGCGTTCCGGGAGTGTTCATCCAGAAGAATGCTCGGTAAACGAGCCCTGAACTCTTCCGAGTTAGGTACATATCTCGCCTCGGCACCTGAGAGAGTCTTCCGTGGATCACCCCTCACACCCTGAAAGGTCCTCATGAAGCTTCGCGCTCTCCCCGCCCTCGCCGGCGCCGCGCTCCTCGCCCTCGGCCTCGCCGCGTGCTCCGGCTCGGCAGATGCCGCCGGCACTCCCGGCGCCGACGAGTCGTCCTCCGCCAGCGGATTCGCTGTCGATGAGAACACGCTCGTCTTCGGCGTCGTGCCCGACTCGGTCGACACCGAGACGAACTACCAGCCGCTCATGGACTACATCGCCGAGATCACCGGCAAGACGGTCGAGTACCACGAGTCCACCGACTACGCCGCCCTGATCGAGGCCGCCGTCGCCGGCAAGGTCGACGTCGCGTCGTTCTCCGGCTTCACCTACGTCACCGCCACCAACAACGGCGCCAAGCTCACCCCCATCTCCTCGATCGTGACCGAAGAGGGCCAGGAGCCCGGTTACTACTCGCAGGCGATCGTGCCCGCGGGCAGCGACATCACGAGCATCGAGGACTTCAAGGGCAAGAAGGTCTGCTTCGTCGACCCGTCCTCGACCTCCGGCTACCTGTTCCCGTCGTACAACCTGCTCAAGGCCGGCATCGACCCCAAGACCGACATCACCCCGGTCTTCGCCGGCAAGCACGATGTCAGCGTCACCAAGGTCGGCGAGGGCGTCGAGTGCGAGGCGGGCTTCGCCGAGGACTCCGAGGTCGAGAAGTCGGACAAGGTCAAGGTCATCGACGAGACGATGGTCCCCGGTGCGCCGCTGGTCTACTCGTCGACGCTCCCCGATGACGTCTCGAAGAAGCTCATCGACGGTCTCTCCGAGATCACGATCGACGACATCATCGCCGCCGGGGTCGACGGCGCGGACACCGATGCCTTCCGCAGCGTCTTCTACGCCACGAAGCCGGTCGACGACGCGTACTACGACCTGATCCGCGACATCTGCAAGGAGACCGAAGCGGAGCAGTGCCAGGGCTGAGCCCGGCCTGACCCCTTCGCCATACACGGCGCCCTCCGTCTCGTCCGCCTCTCGTGCGGGCGAGACGGAGGGCACCACCGCACGACTCACGACACGACAGGAGCTACGACATGACCGCCTCGGCATCCGACGCCCTCATCCGCCTCGACGGCGTGACGAAGACCTTCGGGACGACCACTGCACTCAAGGGGGCCTCTCTGGAGGTGTCCCGCGGCGAGATCGTCGTGCTACTCGGCCTCTCCGGCTCGGGGAAGTCGACCCTGCTGCGCCACCTCGACGGCCTGGAGATCCCCACCTCCGGCTCGGTGGAGGTGCTGGGCTCCCAGGTCCCGACGCTGAAGGGGCGGGCGCTGCGCGACCTCCGCAGCCGCGTGGGCTTCATCTTCCAGCAGTTCGAGCTCGTGCCCTCCCTGACCGTGCTCGAGAACGTGCTCACCGGTTCGCTGTCGGGTGTGCGCGGGCCGCGCCTCGGCCTCTGGGGCTACTCGCGAGCAGCGAAGCTCACCGCACTCGAGCACCTCGACCGCGTCGGTCTGCTCGACCGCGCCTACCAGCGCAGCGACACCCTCTCGGGCGGGCAGCAGCAGCGCGTGGCCATCGCCCGCGCTCTCATGCAGAAGCCCGCGATCCTGCTCGCCGACGAGCCGGTCGCCTCGCTCGACCCCGAGTCGAGCGAGCAGGTCATGGCCCTGATCCGCGAGATCGCCGCCGATGAGGGGCTCACCGTGGTGTGCAGCCTGCACCAGGTCGACCTCGCCATCTCGTGGGCTGACCGCATCGTGGGGCTCCGCCACGGGGAAGTGGTGCTGGACACCCCGACCGGAGACCTCACCAAGGCCGAGGTCATGGAGATCTACGGTCGCGTGGCCACCACGACGGCCGAGATCCGCGCCGTGCAGGAGGAACTGGTCGAGGCCGCGGCGCAGGTGGCCGCATCATGACGGCGCTCGACGCGTCGACCGACTCCGCCGCGACCCGCGGTGGCGGATCGTCCCACCAGGGGAGCGGACCGACGGTCGCCGAACGCGCCCCCCGGCGCCCGATCTCGCCCGAGCGGATCGCCGCCTCCCTCACGCTCATAGCCCTCGTGGTGCTCGGCATCCTCGCCGTCCGCGACGTCGACATCTCGATCCCGGCGATGGTGCAGAGCTGGGGCAATGCCGAGAACTTCATGGCCCGCGTCGGCGGACTCAGCTTCCCGGCTCCCGGCGACCTCGCCTGGCTGATCGCGCTCACGGTGGGTCTCGTGCTCGTCGGCACACTGCTCGCGGCCGTGCTGTCGGTGCCGATCGCCTACCTCGCCGCCTCCAACACGACCCCGGGCAACGGATGGCGAGCCGCCGCGAGGTTCATCGGCGTGCTCACCCGGGCTCTGCCCGACGTGGTCCTCGCGATGGCGTTCGTGCTGATGTTCTCCCTCGGTACCCTTCCCGGCATCCTGGCCATCGGCATCCACTCCATCGGCATGATCTCGAAGATGTTCGCCGACGCGATCGAGCAGATCGACGAAGGGCCGCGCCTCGCGATCCGCGCCGCCGGCGGTTCGAAGATGCAGGAGTTCACCTCCGGCATCCTGCCGCAGGTGCTGCCCAGCTGGGTGGCCACCGTACTGCACCGCAACGACATCAACCTGCGGGGCAGTGTCGTGCTCGGCTACGTCGGCGTCGCCGGGCTCGGCCTCGAGATGTCGTACGCGTTCAAGTCGCTGAACTACGGCAAGGGCCTCGGAATCGCCCTGGTGATCTTCATCCTGTGCGTCGCGATGGAGATCGTCTCCAGCATGGTCCGCGGGGCGATGCTCGGGGAGCAGGCGCACACCCGGTCGTGGATCGACAGGATCCTGCATCCGCGCCTCAGCAGCCGCTCCGCGTCCGCAGCCGTCGGCCGCCCCGCCTGGGCCGCGAGCCCGCAGACGGCGGTGCGCCGGCCCTGGACCGCACAGCGCGTGCGCCACACCATCGCCGGTGTCGTCGCCGTGCTCGTGGTGATCGGCAGCGTGGTCGTCAGCCAGATCAACTGGATGGACCTCATCACCTTCTGGGCCAAGCTGCCCGAGGTCGCCGGGAAGTTCTGGCCCCCGTCGTTCGGCAACTATGACGCCAGCGCCATGTTCCAGGCGATGCGTGAGACCGTCGCGATCGCTCTCGCCGCCACCGTGCTCACCCTGCTCCCCTCGCTCCTGCTCGGCTCGCTCGCGGCGCGCAACGTCGCCCCGAGCTCTGGCGCCCGAGGGACGGCGCGACTCCTGCTCGTCGGCATCCGCGGCATCCCGGAGCTGATCCTCGCCATCGTGCTCGTGGTCATCACCGGTCTCGGGGCCCAGGCGGGTGTCATCGCCCTCGCGATCGGCGGTATCGGACTGCTGGGCAAGCTCATCGCCGACTCGTTCGAAGAGGTCGATCGCGGACCGGAGCGGGCGCTGCGCGCGGTGGGGGCGACACGTCTGCAGACCTACACCTCGGCCACCGTGCCGCAGGGGATGCAGGCGCTCATCGGTCACAGCTTCTACATGCTCGACACGAACATCCGCGCGGCGACGATCCTCGGCATCGTCGGCGGCGGCGGGGTCGGCTACTACCTCCTCAACGCCAGCCAGGGCTCCCGCTACGAGACCGTGACGGCGATCGTGCTGATGATCCTCGCCACCGTGCTCGTGGTCGAAGGACTCGCGATGTGGATGCGGAAGGTGTTCCGATGAACCGCCCTCTCGACACGGCGGATGTGGTCGTCGTCGGCTCCGGCATCGTCGGGCTCGGAGCGGCGTACGCGGCGGTCCGGCGCGGCCTGCGCGTGATCGTCGTCGACCGCACCGATGCTCCCGTCGGGGCGACGATCCGCAACTTCGGACACCTCTGCATCGGCGCGCAGGGCGGGCAGGCGCGGCACTACGCCGACGTCTCCCGCGAGCTGTGGCTGCGTCTCTCTCAGGACGCGGGCTTCTGGCTGCGCGAGTCGGGCACGCTGGTCGCCGCCCGGCACGATGACGAGCTCGCCGTGCTCGACGCCGCATCCCGCGAGGGCGGGATCCGACTGCTGGAGGCGGCCGAGCTGCGGCGCCTCGCTCCGCTGCGCGCCGAGGGCCTCGTCGGTGGAGCGCACATCGAGAGCGACCTGCAGACCGACCCCCGCACGGCCGCCGATGCGATCGTGCGCCACCTCGCGGGGCTCGGCGTCGACTTCCGGTTCCGCACCGCGGTGACCGCCGTGGGGGAGGGGCACGTGGACACGACGCGCGGTCCGATCACCTGCGGCAGCGTCGTCGTCGCCGTGAACCACGACATCGATCAGCTGCTCCCCGACGTCGCAGAGCGGCACGGGGTCGTGCGCTGCGCCCTCGACATGATGCGGGCGGCCGTGTCGTTCCGGCATCCGCTCGCAGCTCCCCTGCTCACCGGTTGGTCCCTCGTGCGGTACGGCCGCTTCGCCGACGGGCCGGAAGCCGGGGCCCTGCGCGAGCGCCTGCACGCCGAGCGCCCTGACCTCGCCGCGATCGACCTCAACCAGATGTACACGCAGCTTCCCGACGGGACGCTCATCATCGGCGACTCGCACTCCACCGCCACGGCCCCGGCGCCGTTCCAGCCCGAGGCTGCGTTCACCGCCTTCCTCGCGGAGGCCGAAGCGCTGTTCGACGCCCCGGCGCCGCGCGTGATCGAGCGCTGGCAGGGCGTGTACGCGAAGGGGCCGCAGGAATTCCTGATCGATCGTGGCGACGACGGCGTGCTGGTGCTCGCCGCGACCACCGGCATCGGGATGACCACGGGCCTGGGACTTGCCGAAGAGAACCTCGCCGCCGCCTTCGGGTGGGCGGCAGCAATGGAAGGAACATCATGACCACTCCTCTCGAACTCGTCGTGCTCGACATGGCGGGAACCACAGTGCTCGACGACGGCGTCGTCGAGCAGGCGTTCCAGCGCGCCGCCGAGCGCACGGGCGTCGCGGCCCGGATGCCGTGGGACGAGGCGCTGGACTACGTGCGCGTGACCATGGGGCAGTCGAAGATCGACGTCTTCACGCACCTCTCCGGCGGCGATGCCGAGGCGGCAGCACGGGCGACGGCCGCCTTCGAGGGCGCCTATGCCGAGATCGTCTCCGAGCAGGGCGTCTCCGAGATCCCCGGCGCCGCCGACGCGATCCAGGGGCTGAAGGATTCCGGGCTGATGGTCGTGCTCACCACGGGCTTCGCTCCGGTGACCCGGGACGCCCTGCTCGACGGACTCGGCTGGCGCGAGCTGATCGACCTCGCCCTGTCGCCGATCGATGCCGGTCGCGGGCGTCCCGCACCCGACCTCGTGCTGACGGCGCTGCTGCGCACGCAGACCTCGTCGGTGCACGCGGTCGCGGTCGCCGGCGACACCGTCAGCGACGTCGAGTCGGGACGTCGGGCCGGCGCCGGCTTCGTCGCGGGTGTGCTGACCGGCGCGCACGATCGCCCGGCTCTGAGCGCCGCGGGGGCGGATGCCGTGCTGAGCGACGTCACCGCTTTGCGCGGTGTGCTCGCCCAGCGCGACCTGCTCCCGCTCGTCGCGACCTCCTGAGAGGACTCGACATGGGAACGCTGCTGATCCGTCCTCCCGGCCATCGCCGGGACGTCGCGCTGCGCCCTGCCGCGACCGCGATGGTGTGGGTCGGCGAAGGCCATCCGCACGAGACGATCGCCGTGCCGGGCGTCGCGCTCGGTGACGGCGACGTGCTCGTGGCCGTCGAGATGTCGACGATCTGCGGCTCGGATGTGCACACCGTGCAGGGGCGCCGCTCGGCCCCGACTCCTCTGGTGCTCGGACACGAGAGCGTCGGACGGGTCATCGCGACCGGTGACGGCGGGGCGCACACGGTCGACGGTACTCCGCTGCGCATCGGCGACCGGGTGGTCTGGTCGGTGACGGTGTCGTGCGCGAGCTGCGACCGGTGCCTGCAGGGGATGCCGCAGAAGTGCCGCGACCTGGGGAAGTACGGGCACGACAAGGTCGGGGCGCACGGCGACCTCACCGGAGCCTTCGCGAGTCACGTGCAGCTGCGAGAGGGGACGGCCATCGTGCGGGTTCCCGAGGCGCTCCCCGCCTCCGTTCTCGCGCCCGCGTCCTGCGCCACGGCGACAGCCTGGGCTGCGGTGGCCAGGGCCGCGAAGGACCGCGATCTCGACGGAGCGCGTGTGCGGATCCACGGCGCGGGACTGGTCGGACTCTCCGCCGCGGCCATCGCCGCCGAGCAGGGTGCGACCGTGGAGGTGCTCGACCCCAACCCCGAGCGACGTGCCCTCGCCGCACGCTTCGGTGCGACCGGCCTCGACGGCGAGCCCGACGTCGTGATCGAAGCCTCGGGGCACGCGGTGGGCGAGGCTCTCTCGGGCGTCGCGGTCGGGGGAACCGTCGTGCTCGTCGGCAGTGTGTTCCCGGCCGATCCGGTGCCGTTCGACGCCGAGAGCATCGTGCGGCGCCTGGTCACCGTCGCCGGCATCCACAACTACACGGGGGCCGAACTCGCCGAAGCCGTGGCCTTCCTCGCCGGACGAGGGCGGGCCTACCCGTTCGCGGACGCGGTCGGCGCGGTGCGCGGACTCTTCGAGATCGACGCGGCGCTCGTGGAGGCGGCCTCCCCGGGGGCTCCTCTTCGGATCGGACTCGTTCCGGGGCAGTGATGCGCCCGGGACACAGGCCCTAGACGCCGTCGTCCTGCCCTCGTCGGGGGCCGAGTGGGCGCAGCCCCTCGGCGTGGAAGGCGAGCAGGCTGACGGCCGCATCGACGGTCGCGGTCAGGATCTCCTCGGGGTCGCCGACCAGGGCGAGCCTGCGGTGGCCCTGGTCCTCGGCGGTGGCCCAGCCCAGGAAGACGGTCCCTGCGGGATGCCCGCCCTGCGCGTCGGGGCCGCCGACGCCCGTGGTCGACACGGTGAGGTCGGCGTCGAACAGGCGACGTGCCCCCACGGCGAGCTGCTCCGCGCATGCCGCCGAGCACGGATCCGTCCCGGGCTTCAGCCCGAGAACGCGCTCCTTCACGGCGGTCATGTAGGCGACGATGCCGCCGGCGAACCACTCGGAGGCACCGTCGCCGGCGCCGATCGTGTGCGCGAGCATGCCCGAGGTGAGTGACTCCGCCACGGCGATGCGCAGCCCCCGCGCGGCGGCGAGTTCGCTCAGCCGTGCGATGTGGCCGCGCGTATCGGGGCCGCTCATCGCCTCGGCGCCGGGGGCCTGCGCAGCATCGGGGGTGTCGTCGTGCAGGGTCACCGCGAGATGCTCTCCACGGTCTTGCCGGTCGTCGATGCGGACAGCGAGCGTGCGACGTCGGCCTGACTCACGATGCCGACCAGACGACGGTCGGTCATCACGGGCAGCCGTCGCACCTGGTTCTCCTGCATCCGGTCGAGGGCCACGCGGATGTCGTCATCCGCATCCACCGTGACCGGCTTGCCCTTAGCGAGCGCTGACGCCGGGGTGGTCTCCGGGTCCATGCCCAGGGCGATCGCACCCACCACGATGTCGCGGTCGGTGAGCATGCCCTTCAGCTTGCCGTCCTCGCCGCAGATCGGCAGGGCTCCGACATCCAGATCCGCCATGACCGAGGCGGCGATGCGCAAGGAATCGTTCACCCCGATGCAGCGCGGCCTCGGAGTCATGAGGTCGCGCGCGGTGGTCATCGCTCTTCGCCCTCGTCGTAGTCCGGACGCGGCGGCTGCAACGGCTGGTCGGAGTACTCCCCACCCGCACGGCCTCCGTACGGCCGTCCGTGATCGGCGAACTCCTCGCGTGCGAAGACCAGGGTCCACGGGCCCGCCGTGAAGTGCGCTCCGGTGCGCAGCGTCTCGGAGTTCTCGTCGGCGTGGGTCGCGTCAACGCCCAGGCTCGCGTTCGTCTCACCCTCGCCGTGCAGCGTCAGCACGTACTCGTCGCGGTCGTCGTGTGTGATCGTGGCATGCACGGGATCGGTGTCGGCCAGGCGCAGCTCGTTGTCCTCGGCGGAGCCGATCCGCACCACGTCGTCGCTCAGCGCGAACTCGGTGCGCTCGTCGTCCCTGGTGATGCGCAGTCGGGGGTTGCCCGCGCCCCAGGCGGCGTGCGTGGTCGTGGGCGTGTAGCCCTCGTCGGGACGGTCGTCGATGTGTCGGTCGTTCATGGCAGTGCCCTTCGAGTCGAGTGTCCCGAGGCTAGGCTCCGGGCGACGTCTCGCCGAGGGGGTTGACTTCGGGGCGTCGAGTGGGCATCGGGCGCGACCGCGGGGACAGGAGGTATCCGGCGGCGGAGTGCGCGAGAATGGAGCGAAGCCGTCGTCCCGGCCAGACAGCGACCAAGGAGCACCACCAATGGGAAAGTTCGTCTACGAAGGCGGCGTGAAGACCGAGATCGAGGACCGCGCCCTCACCCACCTGCAGCTCGTGATCACCGCGAAGCTGCGGCGCGGGGAGCCCTTCCCCTTCAGCTGGCGCGAAGACGCGAGCGTGGGCGGCGGGCGCACCACCGTGTGGATCCAGCCCGGCAGCTCTCTCGTGTTCAAGTACTTCGGCAGCCGTCAGCCCTCCATCAACCGGGCCTGGATCGAGGCGCTCGCGTTCACCGCGAACGCGCCCAGCGGTCTCTACCTCGTTCCCGAGCCCGCCGAGGCGGGCGAGGAGCCCGGCGCCGGCGAGGTCCCGGTCACCCCTCCTCTCTGACCTTCGAGCTCGCCTCGAGACCCACCTGCATCGTCGAAACCCACTCGTGGACGCGCGTCCACCGGTGGGTTTCGTCGTCGAGCATGGGTGTCGACGAGAGCTGGTCGGTCGGCCGGAGCTGTCAACCCCCTGACGGAGCACGAGACGATCGGAGAGGGTGGGACCCATGACCGACGACACCACCGACCCCCGCCACGCGCACCGCGAAGAGGGCTTTCCCGCACAGCACCAGGATCAGCCGGGCCTGACCGAACAGACCCGCCCGGAACCGGACCACGGCGAACGGACCTACGTCGGCCATGGTCGTCTGGAGGGACGCCGCGCCCTCATCACGGGCGGAGACTCGGGCATCGGACGAGCCGTCGCGATCGCCTTCGCGCGGGAGGGCGCCGACGTCGCCATCGCGCACATGCCCGAGGAGCAGGACGACGCGGAGGACACGCTCGCCCTGGTGCGCGAGACGGGGCGCGCAGGAGTGGGCTTCGCGGGTGACCTGCGCGACGAGACGTTCGCAACCGACATCGTCGCCCGGACGCGGCGCGAACTCGGCGGACTGGACGTGCTCGTGCTGAACGCCGGCTACCAGCACGACATCGACGGCTTCGAGACGCTGGAGACGGAGCGGATGCGCCGGGTGTTCGACACCAACCTGGCCGGCATGCTGTTCTCGGCACGGGCGGCCTATCCCGACCTCCCGCCGGGAGCGAGCATCATCGTGACGGCATCCGTCCAGGCCTACAACCCCTCACCGGGACTCATCGACTACGCCATGACGAAGGCCGCGCAGGTGGCGTTCGTGAAGGCCCTCGCGGAAGAGGCGGGCCCGCGGGGCATCCGCGTCAACGCCGTCGCACCCGGCCCGATCTGGACGCCGCTGATCCCGGCGACCGGATGGGATGCCGAACGGCTGGCGACCTTCGGTGCCGACACCCCGCTGGGGCGGGCGGGGCAGCCCACGGAGCTCGCCGGTACCTACGTCTACCTGGCGTCGGCGGAATCGTCGTACACCTCCGGATCGGTCATCGCGGTCACCGGCGGCAAGTCCCTCTGATCCGCGCCGAGGCGGCGGCCCGGAGAGGGGCCGCCGCCTAAGCTTGTCTGGTGCAGAAGCCCGCCGCGTCCAGCCCCCTCGTGGGGGTCGCACTCGTCATCGGCTCCTGCCTCTCTCTTCCCTTCGGGGCCGCGGTCGCCGCTCAGCTGTTCCCGGTTCTGGGGCCCTGGGGCGTGACCTCGCTGCGCGTCGCGATCGCCGCGGTCCTGCTGGTCGTCATCGTGCGGCCGCGGCCGCGGAAGTGGACCCGCCCGCAGTGGTTGGCCGCCGTGCTCTTCGGCGTCTCCCTCGCCGCGATGAACGGTTTCTTCTACGCCGCGATCGATCGCATCCCCCTGGGTCCTGCCGTCGCGATCGAGTTCCTCGGGCCACTGGTGCTCGCCGCCGTGCTCACCCGGAAGCTCTCGGACTTCACCTGGGTCGGCGTGGCCCTGCTCGGCATGGTCGTGCTGGGCATCGACGGCCTGATCGGCGCCGAACCGCTCGACCCGCTCGGGGTGGTCTTCATCCTCATCGCGGCCGGCTTCTGGGCCATGTACATCCGGATGAGCGCCCGCGTCGGCGCGCTCATCCCCGGCAGCAGCGGCCTGGCCATGGGGCTCGTGGTCGCCGCGGTGCTGCTCATCCCGGTCGGCATCCCGGCCGCATCGACGGTGGCGATGGATCCGCAGCTCCTGCTGCTCGCGGCGATCACCGCGGTGCTGTCGTCGGTGATCCCCTACAGCTTCGAGCTCGCGGCGCTGCGCCGTCTGCCGCAACGAGTGTTCGGCGTGCTGCTGAGCCTCGAGCCCGCCTTCGCTACCCTCGCCGGATGGCTCATCCTCGGGCAGGATGCGACCCCGCTGCGACTGCTGGCCATCGCCCTCGTGATCGCCGCGAGCGTGGGGACCACGCTCGGTGTGCGGAGGGACCGCCGCGACGGAGGTCCCTCCGGTCCCTTCACCGCGCCGATACCGCTGCCCGACTGACCACCGGAGTCGGCAGCGGGAACCGCCGACGCAGGATGATGCGCTGTACGAGAGTCCAGACCACCGTGACGGTGAGGTACAGCGCGGCGGCGAGCGGCACGAACACGGCGAAGACCGCGGTCACGTAGTGCATCGCCGAGACGACGCGCAGCATGGTGGGGGAGTTCAGCGGGGAGTCGTCGGCATCGGCCGGTGTCGGGCGGAACACGCGGCGGGTGACCTCGGCGACCGCGATCATCACGGCGAGCAGTACGCCGAACACGAGGAACGTGGCCGCAGTCGCCGTGCCGCCGAAGAGCGCCGCGATCAGGCTCGTGCCCAGAGGTGCGCCGAACAGGTCGTGCGCGAGCAGCTCGTTGGAGTGTCCCGCGATCTCCGGGCGCAGGAACAGCGTGTACAGGATGCCGACGACGGGGGCCTGCGCCAGCACCGGGAGCATCCCCGCGAACGGCGAGGTGTTCTCGGCGCGGTACAGCGCCATCGTCTCCTTCTGCAGACGCTCGGGGTTCTTCTTGTGGCGGCGCTGGAGCTCGCGCAGCTTCGGCGCGAGGCGCGCCCTGGTCTGCTCGGCCTTGGCCTGGGAGATGCCGACGGGGATGAGCAGCGCCCGCACCAGCAGGGTGACGAGCATGACGGCGAGGGCGGCGGCCGAGGCTCCGGCGAGAGGGGTGAGCAGGTCGGAGAGCCCGGTCAGGGCGCCGTAGGCGGCGTCGAGGAGGGCGGCGAGAGGGGGAAAGGCGAAGATGTCCATGCAAGAGTCCGTTCGTGGCGTCGGGAAGGGTCGGCGAAGGCCGCGTGATCCCGTCGTGTGAACGGACTACGCGGCGCTCGCGACTCCCGGCGCCCGAGGCCGTGGGTGGCCTGCGGCATCAGGATCGCTCTGCGTGAGGAGGGTGCCGATGTCGATCGCCCGCAGCGGATGCGGGGCGTCTGCGGTGGCTTCGGGGCGCACGCTCAGCACGATCGCGAGCGTGAGGGCCGTGACCGCGAGCACCGCGATCGCGAGGCCGAGAGCTGCCGCATCGGGCATCGAGACGAGCCCGAGCGCGGTCGCGACGAAGCTCAGCATCTGCCCGAACCACTCGCTCATGTGCGCTCTCCCTCCTGCAGCGAGGGTATCACCGGGGTCTGCAGGTCGGACCCGTCACGGTCGACCCCGGGGGTGCGGCGCGGGCGTAACGTCGAAGCATGAGTGACCTTCGCGCCCTGCTCGGGATCGAGCATCCGATCATCCTCGGCCCGTTCGGCGGGCTCTCCTCGACCGCGCTCACCGCGGCGGTGAGCAACGCCGGCGGACTGGGCTCATTCGGCCTGTACGGCTACGAGGGCGACCGCATCCGCACGACCGGAGCCGAGCTGCGTGCGGCGACCGATCGGCCGTTCGCGGTGAACATCTGGCTTCCCACGGGCGACGAGGTCGAACCGAACCCGCAGCACACGGTGTTCGCCCAGGCGCTGCAACCCTTCTACGAGGCCGTGGGTCTCGACGTGCCGAGCAGACCGGAGCGCTACACCCCCGCCCTGGAGGAGCAGCTCGACGCGATCTGGGAGATCGAGCCCACGGTGCTGAGCGTGGTGTTCGGGGTGCCGTCCGCCGATGTGGTCCGAGAGGCGCACCATCGCGGTATCCGGATCGTCGGCACGGCGACCACCGTGGCCGAGGCGGTCGCGCTCGCCGCAGCGGGAGTGGATGCCGTGGTCGCGACCGGGGCGGAGGCCGGCGGGCATCGGGTGTCGTTCCTGCGCCCTGCCGAGGAGTCGCTCGTCGGGACCTTCGCCCTGATCCCGCAGGTCGTCGATGCGGTGGACGTGCCCGTGATCGCGGCCGGAGGCATCGCCGATCGACGCGGTGCGGCCGCGGCGTTCGCTCTCGGGGCCGCGGGCGTGCAGGTCGGGACGGCCTTCCTCGCCGCCTCGGAGTCGGCGGCCAACCAGGCGCACCGCGACGCGATCCGCTCGACCGCTGCCGACGAGACCGTGCTCACGCTGGCGATGAGCGGGCGTCTGGCCCGTGGTGCGCGCAACCGCGTCGTGCGCGCCATCGAAGCCAGCGGCACGATCGCGCCGTTCCCGATGCAGAACTGGCTCACGGGTCGCTTCCGCGCTGCCGCGGGGGAGCAGAACCTGGGCGCGCTGCAGTCGCTGTGGATGGGGCAGGGCGCGCCACTCGTGCGCCACGAGACCGCCGCGGACGTGTTCGCCGAACTGGTCGCGGGGGTTCCGGTCGCTCCCTGACGCTCATCGACGAACAAGAGCGTGAAGGGACTGCCTGGAGGCGAAGGCGCACTGAGTGTCAACATAGCCAGGTTCATGGCTAACATGGACATATGAGCAGTCACAATGTTCTCGACGCGCGCAACAGTCTCTCGAGGCTGATCGCGGACTCTCAGGCGGGCGAAGATGTCGTCATCACCAAGCGAGGGAAGCCGGTAGCGAAGCTCGTCCCGATCGGGCCGGTCGATCTCGTCCGCAGCGGGCGGCTCCTCGTCGAGTGGCTCGAGAGCGACCCGTTGCCCGGGCGGCTGGCCCGTTCGGCTGCCGAGCTCGACGCGCAGATCGCGGAAAGCCGAGACGCCTGGGAATGATCTACCTCGACTCCTGCATCCTGATCTACGCCATCGAAGACGACGGGCCTCGGGGTGACGCCGTCCGAAACGTACTCCGAGAGGTGGACGTCGCGGTGGCCTCGAGCCCTCTGGCGCTTCAGGAGTGCTTGGTCGGCCCGCTGCGCGGGCGCAATCCCGAGCTGCGCGACCGCTACCTCGCGATGTTCGAACACCTCGAAGAAGTGACGCTGGACGCGACGGTCTTCATCCGTTCCGCGGAACTCCGGGCGGATTTCGGGTTGAAGACGCCAGATGCCGTGCATCTCGCTGCGGCTCAGATCGCGGGCTGCACCGAACTGTGGACGAACGACAGACGCCTCGCAGCTGCTTCCCACGGGCTCGCAGTCGACGTGATCGGTGCCCGATCCTGACGCGGCCCCGATGAGGATTCTCTGTGTTCGCGAGGCGGTACGCTCGCTCCTCTAGAGGATGACCGTGGACTTGCCGTGCACGATCACGCGATCCTCGGCATGCCACTGCACGGCGCGCGCGAGCACCAGACGCTCGACGTCGGCGCCGCGGCTCTGCAGCTCGGCGGCCGATTCGGAGTGGGTCACGCGCGTGACGTCCTGCTCGATGATCGGCCCCTCGTCGAGGTCGGCCGTCGCGTAGTGCGCGGTCGCACCGATCAGCTTGACGCCGCGATCCTTGGCCCGCGCATACGGGTTCGCACCGATGAAGGCGGGCAGGAACGAGTGGTGGATGTTGATCACCGGGGCCTCGAGCCGGGTGATGAAGTCGTCGGTGAGGATCTGCATGTAGCGCGCGAGCACGACGAGATCGACGTTGCCGCGCAGCAGCTCCAGCTGGCGCTCCTCCATGGCGGCCTTGTCGCCGGAGGGGATGTGCACGAACGGCACGCCGAACGACCGGACGGCCTCGGCCAGGTCGGGGTGGTTGGAGACGACCATCGTGATGTCGATGTCGAGCTGCCCGCGCTGAGTGCGCCACAGCAGCTCCATCAGGCAGTGGTCGTACTTCGAGACGAAGATCGCGACGCGCTTGCGCCGGGCCACGTCGTGCAGCGACCACTCCATGCCGAAGCGCTCGGCGACGCCGGCGATGTCGGCTTCGAGCGCGGGGCGCGCGGCCGAGAGCCCGTCGAGGTGGATGACGGTGCGCTGGAAGAAGCGTCCGCCCTCGGAGTCCGTCGAGTGCTGGTCGAGGGAGATGATGTTCGCCCCGTGCTGAGCGAGCACGCCGGCGACGGCGGCGACGATGCCGGGCTGATCGTCGCAGGCGATGAGCAGGCGGGCGGTATCGGGCTGAGACATGGGGACTCCTCGAGGGTGTGCATCGATTCTGCCGTGGATGCGCCGAGCGGGCGAATCGCGAGAGCACCGCGCGATGCCCTGCACCCGCGCGACGGCCGCCTCACCTACCCTGAGAGCATGGAAGCGAGCGACCTCGGCCTGGTGCTGGTGCCCCTGCTGGCTGTCGCCGCACCCCTGCTCGCCCGTGGCGTGCGGCCGGTGGTCCGGGTGCCGATCGTGGTGTTCGAGCTCGTTCTCGGCATCCTCATCGGTCCCGCGGTTCTCGGCTGGGTCGAGACGGGACCGCTGCTGGAGAAGCTCAGCGACTTCGGCCTGGCGCTGCTGTTCTTCGTCGCGGGCACCGAGATCGACTTCACGAAGGTCGCGGGCAAGCCGCTCGCCCGGGCATCGCTCGGGTGGCTGCTCAGCGTGCTGCTGGGCATCGGCCTGGGTTTCTTCTTCGCGCCGGGTGAGGGGATGGTGGTGATCGGGATCGCCCTCAGCTCGACGGCGCTGGGAACGCTGATGCCGATCCTGCGCGACGCCCGAGAGCTCGACTCGCCCTTCGGTCGTGCGATCAGCGCGATCGGTGCGGTCGGCGAGTTCCTGCCGCTCATCGCGATCTCGATCTTCCTGAGCACGCGGACCACTCCGATCGCCACCGCTGTGCTCCTGACCTTCGTCGTGCTCGCCGGTCTCGCCGTGCTGTTGGCCACGCGCGTGTCGCACGGACGGCTGCACCGCATCGTCCGCGCCACCCTGCACACCTCGGATCAGTTCGGCGTGCGCTTCGTGATCCTCCTCATCGCCGCCCTCGTGGGGCTCAGCGTCATGCTCGACCTCGACATGCTGCTGGGAGCGTTCGTGGCCGGCGCGATCTGGCGCATCATCATGGCGCGCGCGCCGAAGAAGGATGCGGAAGAGGTCGAGAGCAAGATCGAGGCGATCGCCTTCGGATTCCTCGTGCCGATCTTCTTCCTCTACACGGGTGTCACGTTCGACCTGCAGGCGCTGCTCACATCGCCGTCGGCGCTGGCTCTGGTGCCGATCTTCCTGATCGCTCTGCTCGTGATCCGCGGATCGGCGGCGCAGCTGTCGGCCCCGCCCGGAGCGAGTGCTCGCGATCGCGCCGCCCTGGGGCTCCTCGCCGCGACCGGTCTGCCGATCATCGTCGCCGTGACGGCGATCGGTGTCGACCAGGACATGATCGACACCGGCACGGCCGCGGCGCTGGTCGGCGCCGGCATGCTGTCGGTGCTGCTGTATCCGCTCATCGGCATGACTCTCCGCGGCGACCGCGCGGAGGTCGTCGGGCCGGAGCGGGCCGCCGAGTCCACGCAGGGAGAACTGTGACCACCGCATCCGCACTCTTGACCCAGGCCGTGAAGGACCTGCAGGACGCGCCGAAGGAGGGACTCGGCGAGCAGCGCGATTCCCGGTGGCGCGGGCGTCGCATCGTGCGGGTCGGAGACGCCTGGCACCTGGGCGTGCTGCTGCTGACAGAGACGCACGCGCTGGCGACGGCAGAGGTGCTGCGCGCGGCCGACCCCGGGCGCCGCGGCTACACCGCGGAGTCGGCCAGGGAGCGTGCCGAGCGCCGAGCCGAGGCGTTGCGCGGTGGATTCGGCGAGGGCGAGGTCGTGCACGTGGGGTGGAGCGTCATCGACGTCGATGGGGTGGATGCCGGAGGCTCCTCCGGGCCGCTCGCCCTGATCGACGGGGTGCCGTCCGTGCGCTGGAGCACCGCGGGCGGTTTCATGCCGCTGGAGGCATATCTGCGCGAGCGTGTGGCGCTGCTGCGGGACGCGGCCGCGAGCTGACGCGGGTTCCCCGACTCAGGCGAAGGTCTCGGCGAAGCGGCGCAGGAGCGCTGCGCCCTCGGTCACCGATGCCGCGAGCACCTGCTGCTGCACCGCGTCGAACTCGTCGGGGTCGAAGTAGCCGGTGGTGCGGTAGAACGTCATGCGGTCGGCGAAGTCGCGCGGAGTGGGCTCGGGGTGGAACTGCGCCGCGTACAGGTGCGTGCCCACGCGGTAGGCCTGCACCGGACAGGCCTCGTTCGTCGCCAGCAGCACGGCACCGGGAGGGGTGCTCGCTGCGCTCTCCTTGTGCGCCGTGAAGACCGTGAGAGCCGAGCCGCTGGGGCCGAACACGGGGTCGGCTGCACCGGCTGCGGTCGTGTCGATCACGGTGGCGCTCGCGGGTTCAGGGGTGTCGGTCACGACCTCGCCCCCGAGCATGCGGGTCACCACGCCGATGCTGAAGCAGGTGAAGAACACCGCGATCTCGGCCGCCATCGCCGCGTCCGCCAGTGTGCGGAGGTCGGCTTCGACCCGCAGCTGCTCCGCGGTCTTCACCGTGTCGGAGACGTTGAACGGCGAGCCCCCGACCACGATTCCGCGGTACCCCTGCAGACGCTCGATGTGCAGCGGCGTCTGCAGCAGATCGAGCCGATCGACCACGTCGACACCGAGGGCCCGGCGGAAAGAGGCATGCTCGGCATCCGCCGCCCCGATCTCGGGCCGCACGCAGACGTAGAGAAGCGAGGCCATCAGGAGATTCTAACGATCGCGCGAGGCCGGGCCGACGCGGTCACCGCGAGGAGTTGGTCGTGCGACCGCGGACGATGCCGACGAAAGTCTCGACGTCGGGCGTGGTGCGCTCGCGCGGCCAGACCAGGGCGACCGTCGATGTCGGTCCGTCCGCGAGCACCCGGTGATCGGCATCCTTGCGGTGGTGCAGGCGGGCGAGGGACATCGGGACGACCACGATGCCAACTCCGGATGCCGCCGTCGCGACTGCCTCGCCGGTCGGGAGCGCGGCGAAGGTCGCCGGGAGAGTCCCGGGGAGATCGAGCGGGCCGAGCACGTCGTCGGTCAGCCCGATCACGACTTCGCCCTCGAGGTCGGAGCCCGTGAGCTCAGCGGCCGCCATCAGGTGCGAGTCTGCTGCCGCGACCACGACCGGGAGCTCGTCGTACAGCGGGATGATGTGCAGCGACTCGTCCGTGAGAGGCAGACGCACCAGCGCCGCGTCGACCCCGTCGAGCGCGGCCCGCTGTGTAGCGGCCTCGATCGGAACGAGCTCGAGCGGCACTCGTGGCATCCGCTGCTTCCACGCATCGATCCACTTGCCGGGTGTCGCCCCTGGCACCGCGCCCAGCCGGAAGGTGCGCGGTGCCTCGGGTTCGGGCTGAGGAGCGTCGAAGACGACCTTGGCCGTCGGCTTCTTCGGCTTCTGTGGGGGGAATCGCTCGGCGGGGGCGGCCTTGTTCCGGCGCACCGGCGTGCCCCTGCTTGCGCCCTTCGCGGGCCGTCTTCCCTGATTCGCCATGGGGTCAAGGTTACTCGGCGAGCGGTTCCGGCACCTCGTGCAGCGGCGCCGGTGCCGTGGCAGCGAGCGTGCGCTGGGCGCGGCGGATCAGCCCGACGGCTCCGCCGACGAGCAGCAGCACACCGATCGTCAACACGAGGATCATGTTCACGGTGGTCGGGGTCAGGGCCAGCAGCCCGTCTGCGAGAGTCTCGCGCCGATCGGCGTCGGCGAGCATCCAGAGGGCGCTCGCCGCGACGGAGGAGAACAGGAGGCCCCAGATGATGGCGGCCCAGCGGGTGCGGGGCGGGGTGGCCGGTTCGATGATCGTGGGCGTGCTCATCACTGGTCTTCCTTCACGGGCTCGTAGATGGTGACGTTGATGGCACCACTGGTCTGATCGATGGTGACGGGCTGGACGGTGGTCGCAGACACACGGTCCGACGAGATGTCCTGGACGATGACGGACTCGCCGCCGCGGTCCTCGAAGGACCAGACGCCGCTGTCGATGATGGTCGCGGTCTCACCCTCCACCCGCGTCCAGTGCGCCGTCCCGGTGTCGAGCGTCGCGCGAAGCTCGAGCTCCACTCCCGCATCGACGTAGATCTCGGTGGTGCCGGAACCCTTCTCGATCACGATCGGCCGGGGCGCGCCGTCATGCTGGTTCAGCGAGAGATAGAGGTCTCCGAACGGCTGACGGATGTGCTCCGCCCGGTTGTTGGAGATCGACGCCCAGCCGAGCGTGAAGCCCTGAAGGGTCGAGAATGCACCGGCCACCAGTCCGCCCATCAGCGTGAGCACGGTCGCGAAGGCCAGGAAGCCGCTGCGGCGACGGAACGCTCCGGCGACGATCATGCCGAGCGCGAGGATGAGTGCGGCGGCGAGTAGTCCCAGCGCTCCGCCGAGGGACTCACCGCCGGTGACGAGACCGACGGCGGCACCCGTGATGATGGCGAGACCGATCATGGTCGCGGCGAAGGCGAAGCCCGCCCGCGGGTTCGATGCCCGGCGGATGCGACGGCGCTCGGCCGCCTCTGCGGCGAACACCGCGGCCTCGGCCTGGCGCTCGCGGCGCAGCTGGTCACGGGCAGCCCGTTCGACATCCTGCTGCTGGCGCCGCCATGCCTGATCCTGTTCCTTCCAGGCGGCGTGCTGAGCGCGCCAGGCCTCGAGGGCCGCAGGGTCTTGAGAACCGGGCGGCAGCGGAACCGGCGGTGCGGGCGGGGTGAGGCCGAGCGAGGCATCCGGTGCCGCAGGCTCCGCGACGGTGTCGGCCGCGGCGTCTGCCTCGATCGGGAGAGTGGCATCCGCCCCCTCGGCGGTACCCGAACCGGCGAGGGGGGCGGATGCGGCCGGGGCCGCCTGATCTGCGGAAGCCATCGGCAGATCCGGCGCGGAAGCACCCGGGGTGCGGCTGGCAGCACGCACGATCAGGAAGAGCAGGCTGGCGACGAGCACGAGCCCGAGGATCCAGCTGATGAGGGAGAGAGCCGACCAGCCGTCGTATCCGAGTCCGAACAGGCGGCCCGCGAGCGGAGCCGTGGGGAACAGGCCGATGACGGCCATCGCCAGGATGCCCCACTGCACGGGCTGATAGTCGCGGCACAGCAGGTCGCGCACGTGCACCCGCCCGTCGACGTCCGGCAGCAGCGCCCAGGCGGCGGCGTAGAGGAAGATCACCGGCAGTCCGAACAGTGCGGCGACCACGAGCACCCCCCGCACGATCAGCGGGTCGATGCGCAGGCGCGCGGCGATGCCAGCGGCGACCCCGCCCAGCCAGCCCTCGGAGCGGGCGACGCCGAGACCGGCGACCCAGAGCAGGAAGCGATCGGCGCCGCGCGGGATATCGGTGCCCTCAGCGCCACCGGCCGGAGCGGCGGGGTCGGCAGGGGGCGGGGGCGCAGTCGGAATCGTCATGCTTCGATCCTGGCGGCCGCGGGGGGATGCCTGCCATGGGGGGAACCCCTGAGCGGCCCCTGATTCTGGGCAGGGGAGCACCCCGAGCGGGCGCGCGGGTGATTGGATTGCCCCATGTCCTCTTCGGCGCACGCTCCTGCGCGGCCCCCGCGCGTGGCCGCTCCACCGCGCCCGCCGCTGACCCGGGATCGTGAGTGCCTGGTGGCCGGCGTCAGCACGGGGCTCGCCCGCCATCTCGGTGTGCGGGTGTCGTTGGTGCGGGCGCTGTTCATCGCCCTCACGCTGTGCGGCGGCGCCGGCATCCTCCTCTATGCATGGTGCTGGATGTTCACGCCCTGGGCGGAGGGCGAGAGCGCGCCGACCAGACGGATGCCGGTGGCCTGGCTGCTGCTCGCCCCTGCCGCGGTCGGGATGCTCGTCGTCCTCGTCTGGCGAGGAGGCAGCGACTGGTTGAGCGGATCGATCCCGCCCGGCACCGCGGCCGTCGTCGTCGGTGGCACCGTGGCCTTCGCGACGGGTGCCGGTCTCTGGGCCACGCTCATAGATCGCACCGACACCGCGCGCGGGCCCCGGCACACCCTGAGCATCCGGATCCTCGCGATCCTGCTGCTCGCCCTGCTGGTCACGGTTCTGCTGTCCTGGCCGGTGGCGCGCTCGGGTGTGGCGCTGGTGCTCCTCCCGCTGGTCGGGCTCGCCGCCGTGGTGTCGTCGACGCTGATCCCGCGGTGGCGGGAGCTGTCGGGTGAACGGGTGCGCCGCATCCGGGAGGAGCAGCGCAGTCAGATGGCCGCCCACCTGCACGACTCGGTGCTGCAGACACTGGCGCTGATCCAGAACAGGGCGGGGGCCTCCAGCGAAGCCGCACGGCTCGCCAGGGCGCAGGAGCGCGAGCTGCGCGCGTGGTTGTACGACGGCGATGCCCCCGCCGACAGTGATCTTCCGACCGATCTGCGCGACTATGCGGGAGCGCTCGAACTCGACTACCCCGTGCGCATCGACGTCGTCTCGGCCGGGCTGTCGACCGAGCGGGCGAGCGGGGAGCTCGCCGCGGCGGCGCGGGAGGCGATCCTGAACGCGGCCCGGCACGCGGGTGGGGAGATCTCCGTGTACATCGAGGGAAGCGCCTCGGGGGTGGACGTGTTCATCCGCGATCGGGGGGCGGGATTCCGACTCGACGATGTGCCCAGCGATCGCCTGGGAGTGCGGGAGTCGATCATCGGCCGGATGCGCCGTGCGGGCGGCACCGGAGAGGTACGCAGCGATGGGAACGGCACCGAGGTGCGCCTTCGCATCACCACGAGCGCGCTCCAGGATCGACCGGCGCCGCGCCCGACCTCTTCGCGGGAGGAGAACCATGGCTGACAGCATCCGGGTCGTGATCGTCGACGACCACTCGATCTTCCGCTCCGGGCTGCGCGCCGACCTCGACGCGAGCGTCGACGTGGTCGGAGAGGCCGCCGACGTGCCGTCCGCGATCGCGGTGATCGGCGAGACGCAGCCGGATGTCGTGCTCCTCGACGTGCACCTGCCAGGGGGCAGCGGAGACGATGCGGCCGGAGGCGAGGCCGTGATCCGCGGCTCGTCTCCCACCGCCGCCCGGTTCCTCGCGCTGAGCGTGTCGGACGCGGCGGCCGATGTCGTGCGCGTGATCCGCGCCGGCGCCAGGGGCTACATCACCAAGGGGTCGTCGGGTGTGGAGGTCAGCAGCGCGGTGCGCGCAGTGGCCGACGGGGATGCGGTGTTCTCTCCGCGGCTCGCCGGCTTCGTGCTGGACGCGTTCGGTGCGGTGGCCGGCGAGACAGCGACGGCGACCGACGAACTCGACCGGCTCTCGGCGCGCGAGCAGGAGGTCATGCGCCTCATCGCCCGGGGCTACGCGTACAAGGAGGTCGCATCCGAGCTGTTCATCTCGATCAAGACGGTCGAGACACACGTGTCATCCGTGCTGCGGAAGCTGCAGCTGTCGTCGCGTCACGAACTCACGGCCTGGGCCTCGGAGCGGCGCCTGCTGTGAGCCGGCTCCGCGGTCGGACGCCTCAGGCGGCGAGCCACAGACCCTTCTGATCCGTCGCGATGGTGAGCCCGGCGGCAACCGTCTCGTCGTCGCCGATCCTCGCGCCGCGCACGATGCGCGCCCCGGCGCCGATGTCGGTGCGCACGCCCACGTAGGCGTGATCGCCGATCGCCGCGCCGTGGCCGACGTGCGCGTGCGCGTCCACGAACGCGCCCTCGCCGATCACTGCGTCTTCGTCGATCCAGGCGCCGCGCGCGATCGTCGCGCCGGCGCCGACGCGCGCTCCCGGTTCGATATAGGCACCCGCCTCGATATGCGCCTTCGGGTGCACCTTCGCGCCATGCGCGACGAGACCCCGGCCGTTCGCGTGCTTGCGGTACCGCAGCGTCGCGCCCTGGTCGTTCTCGATGTCGACGTAGTTCTTGCCCACGATTCCTCCCGTGCTCCGGAGTTCTCCGGATATACCAACAACCACGGCGAGGTCGGATTCATTCCCGCGGATGGATGTTGTCAGCGTTGACAGGACGGGCACCAGAAGGTGACGCGCTCTCGGGTCGGATCTGCGCCCTGCTCACCGCGTCTGATGAGGGTGCCGCAGCGTCGGCACGGGCGTCCGGCGCGGCCGTACACCCAGGTGGTCTGGCCGCCGCGATTGACGCCGGTGAACGTACGGTCGGCGCGATCGCGGTTCGCCCGGATCGTGCGCACGCCGAGGTCGAGAAGGGCGGCGACATCGACCTCCGGCGTCGGCGTCGTCGGCAGGATTCCCCGCAGGAACAGGAGTTCTGCGGCGTACTCGTTTCCGAATCCCGCGACGTTGCGCTGATCGAGCAGGGCGACATGGATGCTGCGGGTGTCGGCCCCGAGGCGCCGGACCGCCTCTGCCGCATCCCAGTCGGCGGCGAGGGGATCCGGACCCAGATGACCGACGAGCTGGTCTTCGTCCCGGGTGGGGACGACCTCGATCTCGGCGATGTCCACGCCGACGGCTTCGCGGTCCGCCGTGCCGACGATCGCGCGCACCTTGAAGGCCGGGTGGCGCCACTTCTCGCCGGGTCGGTACACGAACCAGGCGCCGTCCATGCGCAGATGCGAATGCAGTGTGCTGTCGCCCACACGCAGCAGCAGGTGCTTGCCGCGCGCGAGTGCACCGTGCACCGGCTGTCCGGTCAGATCGAGGGTCGCGAACCGGGGGACCCGGAGGTCGAATCGGGTGACCTCCGCACCCGACAGGGCCTCGTCGAGGCGCCGTGCGGTGCGGAAGACGGTGTCACCCTCGGGCATCAGGGCGCTCCGAGGGGCGCGTGGGGCGGGTGCGGTGCCTGCGGTGCCTGCGGTGCTGCGGGTGGTGGCGGAGTTGCCGGCAGGCTCGGTGCGGTGGCGCCCGTGCGGGCGAGCATGTCCCGCGCCAGCATGGTGCTGCCGGCGACGGCTGCGGGCATGATCGCGACCGCGCCGCCGGGGATCAGGAAGCAGAGCTGGGTCGCGACGCCGAAACCGAGGACCCGCGCCCGGCTGCCCGAGAACAGGGCGGCGCGATCGGCCGGGCTGAGCTCGCGCGCGTCGAAGGCGCGCCCCGTGAGCTCGCGGGCGAGCAGCCGACCGGTGAGCACCACACCGGAGATGGCGCCGAGGAACCCGCCGACCGCCGGGATGAGGCCGATCAGGAGCACGAGGATCGCGATCAGGATGCCGAGCAGGATCAGCCGGAGCCCCTCGCCGAGCGTTGTCCAGAAGCTGCCGCCGTCCGCCGGAGGCGCCTCGCCCAGGTCGACCTCGACCGCGTGCCAGATGCGCTGGTAGAAGGGGTCGCCGATGGTCAGGGTCAGGGCGCTGAAGACGACGCTGGCGAGCGCGAGTGCGGCCGCCACGATCACGAGACCCACGGCGGCGCGCAGCAGACCCCTCCACGGCTCGAACCACCCCTCGGCGAACGGGGTCAGCCAGACGGACAGCGACGGCATGCTGAGCACCAGTGGGATGAGGGCGGCCGCGAGCACGACCACGGCGATGATCGCGGGGATCAGCCCGAGCATCATGAGACCGGGCCTGGTGCGCCACAGCCCGAACCCGCGCAGCAGGGTGCGGATGCCGGTCGCGAACTCTCGGATCATGGCTTCCAGCGTAGGTGCATCGCTCAGACGGCCTTGCGGAGCGTGTACCCGCGCGGAGTCGCCACGAAGCCGGCCTCCTGCAGGGCGAGGGCGAGTCCCGTGCCATAGACGCCCTCGCCGTTGATCTTCTCGACGGTCAGGGTGTCGAGGCGGCGACTGCGCGCGGTGGTCGCGAGGTCGGCGGCTGCGGCGCGCAGCACCTCGGGATCGTCGCTGAACGACAGCACCGTGCGGCCGCCGCGTTCGAGGGAGAGCACGAGGGTGCCGTCGACGAGCACGACCAGAGCGCCCGCCTTGCGCCCGGGGCGGTGCGACACCCCGTCGAGCTTGGGCCAGCCGAGCGCAGCACCGTAGGGGTTCGCGGGATCGGTCGCCGCGAGGGTCACGGCCTTGCGGGGAGGCGGGTCGGCGAGTCCGGCGTAGGTGCGCAGACGATCGACCGTTCCGGAGGCGGCGAACTGCGCGGCTCCCAGCTTCTCGATCACGTAGCCGCGGCGGCAGTGGCCGGCTTCCTCGAAACCGGCGAGCACCCGGTAGGCCTGGGCGAAACCACCGGGAACGCCCTCGGCCTGCACGGCGCCGCGGGTGACGACGCCGTAGCGGTCGAGCAGGAGCCCGGCGGTGACGGTCGCCCGGCGGGCGGGATCGGTCTCGAGTGCGGGCAGCAGCGACCAACGCCCGCCGATCGAGGGCGGCCGGGGAGCTGCGGCACCCGTGAAGGACACGCCACGGTAGGTGCGGGCACGGGGAGCGCGGCGTTTGACCTTGTGCGCCTGCGAGCCGCCCGCGAGAAGGGAGCGGATCGGGGCGAACGTGTCGTTGGTGACGTGGCCCGACCACGTCAGCGACCACAGCGCCTCGAGCACGGACTGCTCGTTCTCGGCCGCCGCCATCTCCTTCAACTGCCCGGCGAAGTAGGCACCGCCCACGTCGAGGGCGACGAGGATGCGCGACTCCAGGGAATCGGACGCGATCTCGGCGTCGCGCTCCGGCAGGGTGAAAGGGGCGAGGTCTGCCGGATGCAGCGACACCCAGCCGTCGCGCCCCGGCAGCGTGCCGTGGCCTGACCAGATGACCTCTCCGGCGGCCGTCAGCTCGTCGAGCATCGCGGGCGAGTAGTCGCGCACCCGGGAGGGGAGCACGAGCGACTCCCACGCGCTCGCGGGGATCGGCACGCCCGCGAACTGCTCGATCACGGTGAGCACGCCGTCGACGCCTTCGAGCGGTCGTCCGATGTGCTGCCAGTCCGGCAGGAATCGGGCATATGCCTCGGGGGAGACGGGTTCGACCGATCCGCGGATCGCGGCGAGCGAGCGCATCCGGAGGCGGCGCAGCACCTCGGTGTCGCACCATTCGATGGCGTCTGCGCTGCCGGCCGCCTCGGGCAGGAAGTACCCGCTCGTGATCCGCCCTGCGGTCTCGAGGCGTTGCAGCGTGTGCCGGGCGACGGCGGCGCCGAGTCCGAACCGCGTGGCGACGGTATCCGTGGTGAACGGGCCGTGTGTGCGGGCATGACGGGCGACGAGGTCGCCGAGGGGATCGGCGACGGGTTCGAGGAACGCCACAGGGATGCCGGTGGGCAGCGCCGCTCCCAGCGCATCGCGCAGACGCCCCGCATCCTCGATCGCGGCGACGCGGCTCGTGCCGGCGATCGTGACGGGGATCGCCCGGCGCGCGGTGATCAGCTCGTCGAGCAGCGCTCCGGCCGAGGTGTCGGCCATCGACTCGGGGTCGAGGCGCGCGGCCACCTCGTCGGCGTCGAGCGGCCCGAGCATCCGCAACAGGTCGGCGACGCCCTCGAGCCCGCGTGCCCGGCGATCGGGGTCGAGACGCTGGGCCTCGCGCTCGAACTGGGCGATCACATCGGGGTCGAGCAGTTCGCGCAGCTCGACCGTGCCCAGCAGCTCGCCCAGCAGCGCGGGGTCGACCGAGAGCGCGGCCGCTCGGCGCTCGGCGAGAGGGGAGTCGCCCTCGTACATGAACGCGCCCACGTAGCCGAACAGCAGGTCGCGGGCATAGGGCGACGGCTGCCCGGGCTCGGTCTCGACCAGGCGGATGCGGCGATCCGCGATCGACGTCGCGAGTGTGCGCAGTGAGGGGAGGTCGTAGACGTCCTGCAGCACCTCGCGCAGCGTCTCCAGGATCACCGGGAACGTCGGATGACGTCTGGCCACCTCGAGCAGTTGCGCCGACCGCTGCCGCTGCTGCCACAGCGGCGTGCGCTTGTTCGGGTTCATGCGCGGCATGAGCAGCGCGCGCGCCGCGCACTCGCGGAACCGGGAGGCGAACAGGGCGGAACCGCCCACCTCCTCGGTTACCAGGTGTTCCAGCTCGTCGGGGTCGAACACGAACAGCTCGGCGCCGGGCGGCTCGGCCTCGGCGTCGGGGATGCGCACGATGATGCCGTCGTCGCTCGCGACCGCCGACCCCTCGACGCCGAGACGCTCGCGCACCCGCGCGTTGATCGCCAGCGCCCAGGGGGCATGCACCTTCATCCCGTACGGGGAATGCAGGATGACGCGCCAGTCGCCGACCTCGTCGCGTCCCCGCTCGACCGTCAGGGTGCGGTCGGTGGGCAGCGTGCCCGTCGCCTCGCGCTGCTCGGTCAGGTGGGCCATGAGGTTCGCCCGTGCCTGCTCGTCGAGCCCGGCATCGATGAGTCGCTGCGCCGCCTTCTCGGGGGTGGCCGCCGACACCTCGCGGGAGAACGCGCCCAGCGCCTCGCCGAGTTCGAACGGTCGGCCGATGCCGTCGCCGTGCCAGAACGGCACCTTGCCGGGCTGGCCGTAGGCGGGGATCACGTTGACGCGGTCGTGGGTGATCTCAGCGATCCGCCAGCTCGTCGTGCCGAGCGTGAACACATCTCCCACCCGCGACTCGTAGACCATCTCCTCGTCGAGCTCGCCCACGCGTGCTCCGGTCGTCTCGCCGGCGACGAAGACCCCGAACAGGCCGCGGTCGGGGATCGTGCCGCCACTGGTCACCGCGATGCGCTGCGCACCGGGGCGTCCGGTCAAGGTGCCGGCGTCGCGATCCCACACCAGTCGCGGCCGCAGCTCCGCGAACTCGTCGGAGGGGAAGCGGCCGGCGAGCAGGTCGAGAGTCGCCTCGTAGGCCGAACGCGGAAGGGCCTGGAAGGGCGCCGACCGGCGGACCGTCTCGAACCACTCCTCCACGCCGATGGCGCCGAGCGCGCTCGCCGCGACCGTCTGCTGGGCCAGGATGTCGAGCGGGTTGCGTGGCACCTGGATGGCCTCGATCTTGCCCGCCAGCATCCGCTCGGTCACGATCGCGGTGTGCAGCACGTCGCCGCGATGCTTCGGGAAGAGCGCGGCGCGACTGATCTCGCCCACCTGGTGCCCGGCGCGGCCGACGCGCTGCAAGCCCGAAGCGGCGGACGGGGGCGCCTCGACCTGGATCACGAGGTCGACCGCACCCATGTCGATGCCGAGTTCGAGACTGCTCGTCGCCACGACGCAGCGCAGCACCCCCGACTTCAGCTCCTCTTCGACCTGAGCTCTCTGCTCCTTCGAGACCGACCCGTGGTGCGCCTTCGCGAGCACGGGATCGGCGCCCGCGGTGGCTCCGGCCTGCGCCATCATGGCGGCGGGTATGGTCGCCGGCGGCAGCTCGATGCCGATGCGCTCGGAGTAGATCTCGTTCAGTCGGCCCGTCAGGCGCTCGGCGAGCCGGCGGGAGTTGGCGAACACGATGGTCGAGTTGTTCTGCAGGATGCGGTCGACGATCGCCTCCTCGACATGCGGCCAGACGGATCCGGTGACCTCGGAGTATTCGGCATCGGCCGCATCCCCTGGCACACCGGGAGGGGGCGGCGGGTTGGTCATGTCGTCCATCGGCACGACCACGCCGAGCTCGAAGGTCTTGGATGCGGGAGGTGCGACGATCTCGACCGGAGCCGACCCGCCGAGGAACCGCGCGACCTCGTCGATCGGACGTACCGTGGCCGAGAGCCCGATGCGCTGTGCCGGCTTCTCGATGCCGTTCGCGCGGCGCAGGGAGTCGAGACGCTCGAGACTCACGGCGAGGTGTGCGCCGCGCTTGGTGGCGGCGACGGCGTGCACCTCGTCGATGATCACGGTGTGCACCCCGCGCAGGGTCTCGCCCGCCCGGCTCGTGAGCATGAGGTAGAGCGACTCGGGGGTCGTGATGAGGATGTCGGGCGGATCTGACACGAGCTTGCGCCGGTCGCTCGAGGTCGTGTCGCCCGATCGCACGCCGACCGTCACCGCAGGCGAGGGCACTCCGAGCCGTCTCGCCGACTGCCCGATGCCGATGAGCGGGGAGCGGAGGTTGCGCTCGACGTCGACGCCGAGCGCCTTCAGCGGGGAGATGTAGAGGATGCGCGTGCGCGGCTCGCCCTTCGCAGGCGCGGAGGTCTCCGCCATGCGCTCGCGGAACACGCTGTCGATCGCCCACAGGAAGGCCGAGAGCGTCTTGCCCGAGCCGGTCGGGGCCACCACGAGGGCGTGCTTGCCTGCGGAGATCGCGTCCCACGCGCCCGCCTGAGCGGGAGTGGGCGCGGGAAAGGCACCCCGGAACCAGTCCTGCGTCGCGGGGGTGAAGCGGTCGAGCACATCGCTCATCCCTCCATCTTCGTGCAGGCCGGGGACATCGGGGTCGTGACGATGTCGGCGGAGGGCGACCTCGACACCTTCATCGAGGTCGCCGAGGTCTGTCCGGCCGAGCAGGCCACCTGCGCCGGGGCGTCGTACCGCAGTACGACGCCCCGGCGCAGTGGGCACTTCGGGCCGACGCGACGGGGCGGCCTGCGCTCATACCGTCTCCCTATGCCCACCGGAAACACCGTCTCCCATCCCGCAGGAACCGCGTTGCGCGTCATCGCCTCGATCGTCGGAAGCGTGCTCGTCGCCGTCGCGCTGAGCATCATCTGGATCGCCAGGTTGAGCATCGATCGGGTCCTGTACGTGAGTGGTCTCGGCGCAGACGGCGAGCCGACCGCCGGATGGTTCGAACTCGCGCTGCTCCTGCTCGTCGTCGGGGGCTTCGCTGTGGCCTGGGCCGCGCGCGGGCTGCGCTCCACGGTGCCGTGGCTGAGCGTCTGGTCGCCGTCGTTCTCGGTGGCGATGGCGTCGTCGCTGTTCCTGGTGGCCTCGCAGGTCACGTGCACGACCGGATGCCCGCTGCCGGTCGGGCCCGCGTTCACGTGGCAGGACCTCGTGCACACGACCGTCGCCGTTCTCGCCTTCGCGCTCGCCGCCTTCGCGATGCTCCAGGTCTCGTTCTTGGAGGGTCGACGGACGCTGCGGGTGCTTTCGCTCGGCGCCGGTGCCTCCACCGCAGCGATCGCGGCGGCCGGCGGCATCCTCTCGCTCCTGCAGTTCCGCACCGACATCGGGAGCATCCTCGAACTCGTCGCGACCACCATCGGGATGGGGTGGCTCGCGATCCTCGGAATGGACACCGCGGTCGCGCAGCGGCGGGTGCGGCGCAAGACATGGAAGCCGGTGCTGCAGGCCGTCGAAGTCCACAGGAGCACCGCGCGCAGCACGGGAACGATCTCTCTCGTCGCCGTCTCCCGCTGAGGGAGCCGCGAGTGCGGTGCGTAGAGTCGTCACATGCGAGAGTCAGCACCGGCCGGCGATGGAGGGGTCCGTGCGGTGGACCTGCCACGGCCACCGGGAGTGGTGCGGCGGTTCTGGGGGAGTCACCCCTGGCTCTTCGACGGGCTGCTCGCCTTCTTCTATCTCCTTCTGAGCGGGTTCTGGGTGCTGGTCACCCCGTTGTCGTCGGGAAAGTGGTCGCCGCTCCCACCGATTCTCATCCCGCTGATCCTCGCGCTCGTCGGCGCCGCGGGCCTGCTCGTCCGGCGCCATCGTCCCTGGATCACCTTCGCGGTGTTCGTCATCGTCGCGGCGATCACGATCGTGATCGACACCCCCGCCGACCCGATCGGCATCGCCCTGGCGCTGTACGCGGTGTTCGTCTATCGCTCGAACCGCAGTGGTTGGATCGCCTTCGGGATCACGGTCCTCGGCGGCATCCTCGTGTTCCCGCTGCTGGACGGCCTGCGGCGGGGCGATCTCGGCGGTTCGTTCTCCGTGGCGGTGAGCCTGCTCTTCCTCGTCGTGATGCTGATCGCCGCACTCCTCGGAGTGACCGTGGGTGACCGGCGCCGCTACATCGGGGCGATCCTCGACCGCGCCAACCAGCTCGCGCGCGAACGCGACCAGCAGGCGAGGATCGCGACACTGGCCGAGCGTGCGAGGATCACCCGCGAGATCCACGATGTCGTGGCGCACAGCGTGTCGGTCATGGTGTCTCTCGCGGACGGTGCGAGCGCGCTGGCCGAAAAGGACCCCCAGCGGTCGCGGAGTGCCGTTCAGGAGATCGGCGAGGTCGGTCGGCAATCTCTCATCGAGATGCGGCAGCTGCTGGGAGCCCTCGGAGACGACACCGTCGACGCGGACGAGCAGAGTCCGCTGCGCCCCAATCCCGGGCTGAGCGAGCTCACCGCTCTGGTCGAGACCTTCCGCACGGCCGGGCTGCCGGTCACGGTGCGCACGCAGGGAGCGGCGCCCTCATCACCGGCTCTGCAGAACACGATCCACCGCATCGTGCAGGAGGCGCTCACGAACGCGCTGCGCTACGCGAAGGATCCGCGCGAGGTGCTCGTGAACCTCGACTTCCGTGGAGAGGTCCTGATGGTCGAGGTCTCGGATGACGGACGGCAGGGCCCGCCAGCGGCATCCGTCGGGTCGGGACGTGGCCTCCTCGGAATCCGGGAGCGTGCACGACTCGCAGGCGGAACCGTGCAGGCGGGCCCCGCGCCCGGCGGCGGATGGCGCGTGCGGGTGGAGATCCCCGAGCAGGAGGAACAGCGATG
The DNA here is from genome assembly GCF_049896645.1 of Microbacterium sp. DWRC1-3. Classification (NCBI taxonomy): domain Bacteria; kingdom Bacillati; phylum Actinomycetota; class Actinomycetes; order Micrococcales; family Microbacteriaceae; genus Microbacterium; species Microbacterium sp. DWRC1-3. Next base: position 1,702,617 of record NZ_JAFCUS010000001.1, on the reverse strand, counting down.
ACCGAGGAACGAATCCGACTCCTCATCGTCGACGATCACGAGCTGATCCGGCGCGGTATGCGAATGGTGCTCGACGCCGAGGACGACATGCAGGTGGTGGGCGAGGCGGTTTCCGGTGCGGAGGCCGTGCACATGGCCGCGGATCTGCGACCCGATGTGATCCTGATGGACATCCGGATGCCGGAGATGGACGGCATCGAGGCGACCCGCCGCATCGTCAGAGGCACGCCGTCGAGCCGCGTGCTGGTGCTCACGACCTTCGACCTCGACGAGTATGCGTTCGGGAGCCTCCGCGCAGGAGCGAGCGGATTCCTGCTGAAGAATACGCCTCCCGGGCAGCTGACCACCGCTATCCGAGCGATCGCCGCGGGTGACGCCCTGGTCTCGCCGCGTGTGACCCGATCGATGCTCGACCTGTTCGCCACACGCCTGCCCCGGGAGTCCGAGACGGTGGATCCGCGGTTGGGGGTGCTGACCGAGCGGGAGCGCGAGGTGTTCCTCGCGATCGCCAAGGGCCACAACAACACCGAGATCAGCAAGAGCCTGTTCGTGTCCGAGTCGACCGTGAAGACCCACGTCGGCCGCATCCTGTTGAAGCTCGATCTGCGCGACCGCGTGCAGGCCGTCATCCTCGCCTACGAGGCCGGGGTGGTCTGACAGCACGGGTCCGGCGAAGGCGGGTGTCGGGAAGGCCCTCTCCCCGACACCCGCCTCTCCGATCTCCCGCGCATCACGCTTCCAGTGAGACCTCCTGGAGCGCGCCCTCCGCATCGATCTCGAGCGTTAGGTCGAGATCCAGCCGCCGCAGGAACGCATCGTCATGACTCACGATGAGCACCGCGCCCCGGTAGGCGCGGAGGGCTTCGACGAGCTGGTCGACCGTGTCGAGGTCGAGGTTGTTGGTCGGCTCGTCGAGCACCACGAGGTGCGGTGCGGGGTCGGCGAGCAGCAGCTTCGCCAGCGCGACGCGGAAGCGCTCGCCGCCGGAGAGGGCGGCGACCGGACGCTCCGCGGTGGCCCCGCGGATGAGGAAACGGGCGAGCCGGTTGCGCAGCTCCTTCTCCGGCACGTGCGGCGCCGCGGCGGCGATGTTCTCGAACACCGACCGCCGCTCGTCGAGGCCGTCCACGCGTTGCGGCAGGTAGCCGATCAGATCGGTGTGGGCTTCGGCATGCAGGGCTGGCCGTACGGACCTCAGGACTTCCGTCTCGGATCCGCTTCCTTCCCGCCCCTGCGGCCTGACGGGGGTCATTTCCCCTGAGTCGTGAACACCGGCGGCGATCAACCGCTCCAACAGCGTGGTCTTCCCGGCACCGTTCCGGCCGATCAACGCGACACGCTCCGGCCCCTGGATCACCCAGGCCCGTTCGTGATCGCCGATCGTCGCGATACGGCGGCTGCGCGACACCTGCGGGTCGGGCAGTTCGATCTTCATCGAGGCGTCGGAGCGCACACGTCGCCCGGCCTCGTCGAGCACCGATCGTGCGGCATCCTCCTTCGCCCCGACCTCGGTGCGGAGCTTGCCCGCTGAGACCTCGGCGGCCATCTTGCGGCCGTGCGCGACGATCTTCGGGACGCGCTTCTCGATCTCCGCCTTCTTCGCGGTGCGGGTGCGGTGGGCGAGTTTCACCTCGGCCTCGATCCGCTGGCGCTTCTCCTTGCGGAACGCCTGGGCGGCGGTGACCTCGGCCTGTCTCGCAGCATCCTGCTCGGCGTCCAGCCAGGCGCGCCACTGCGAATAGGGGCCACCGAACACGCTCAGCGTCTGGGCGTACAGCTCGGCGGTGTCATCCATCAGCTCGAGCAACGACAGGTCGTGACTGACGACGATGAGCGTGCCCTTCCAGGCCTGCACCATCGCCGCGAGCTTGGTCCTGGCGTCGCGGTCGAGGTTGTTGGTCGGCTCGTCGAGGAGCGTGATCGGTGCACGGCGCAGGCGGATGCCGGCGATCGCGACGAGCACGGCCTCGCCGCCGGACAGCTCCCCGACCCTGCGGTCGAGGAACTCCGGAGCGAGCCCGGCCTCCGCCAGCGACGCCTCGGCGCGCGCCTCGATGTCCCAGTCGTCGCCGACCGCATCGAAGTGGACGGGGTCGACGTCGCCCGCGCTGATCGCCCGCACGGCGTCGAGTGCCGCGGACACGCCGAGGAGCTCGGCGACGCGGCGGTCGACGTCGAGAGTCAACTGCTGCGGAAGGTACGCGACCTCGCCGGATGCCGTGATGGCACCCGATGTGGCTTCGAGCGAGCCTGCCATCAGCCGCAGCAGCGTGGATTTGCCCGCGCCGTTGCGACCTACGAGGCCGGTGCGTCCCGAGCCGAACGCGCCCGAGACGCCGTCGAGCGCGATCGAGCCGTCGGGCCAGGTGAAGGTGAGTCGGTCGAGCACGACCGATGGGTGAAGAGCGGTGGGGGTTGACATGAGTGTCTCCTGTCGAGTGCATGGGTGCACTGACACCGAGCCCTACCGGCTCGTGACACGCGTCACAGGATGCGGAGGGGAGGGTCTGCCGTGGAGTCGGCGATCGTCGGGTCAGCGCGCGGGAAGAAGAGCGCGGAGGCGACGGATCAGATCAAAGGACTTCCAGACACGGCGGACAGGACTCCCCGACGATACCCGGGCGTGTCGCATTCCCGCAACCCCGGGCGTGTCGGTTCGTGACTCGGTCGTCGATGACGACGATGTGGCTAGCTCGCGGCGACCCCGTCGAGCCACTTCGTGAGGAACCGGTGCACGTCGATGAGCTCCTCCTCGGAGATGCTGTGGGTGAGCCCGGTGTACACCCGGCCCGACAGCTCTGAGTGCGTGGGCAGCCACTGCGCGGTGTGATCGATCAGCGCGGGTGGGATGACGTCGTCGTGCGTTCCTCGGCCCCAGAACACGGGTGGGCGCAGCTCTTCCAGGGCGTCGTCGTTCGGAAGCTCTCCCGGGGACGCATAGCCGCTCAGCGCCACCACCGCGCCGAACCGCTCGGGTGCCAGCCGCAGGGCCTGCAGCGACACCGCCGCGCCCTGCGAGAAGCCGAGCAGCGCGATCGAGGGAGCCTCGGTCGCCGCCGTGTCGAGCCAGCGCAGGAAGGACTCCGCCGCGAGGGTGACGGCAGCGGAGCTGCGCCCGTCGAGTCCCTCGATCGGATACCACGAGCGCCCTGGCATCGGCCACGGGGGTGCGAGGGGCGCAGCGACGGATGCGACGGCGATGCCCTCGGGGAGGTAGGGGACGAGTCCGAACAGGTCGTGCTCGTCGGCACCGTAGCCGTGGAGCAGGACCAGCAGCGGCATCCCGCCGCGGTCGGGGGATGACCATCTGGTCGCGGTGTCGTCGATCGTCAGGTTCTCGCTCACATCGTCATCCTGCCAGGGGCGACCGACGTGCACACGGTGTCGGTTCAGGAAGGCGGCTGGTAGAAAGGACACATGGCGGTCCGCACACCTGATCCCGAGCCGGAGCCCGACGACGAAGGTCTCGGCGCTTTCCGGGAGTCGAACCCGCCCTCCCCGGATGCGAACCCCGGCTGGTTGAGCGAATTCGAGCTCGCAGAGGCGCGACGCCGTCTGCCGATGCTCTACGTCGAGGCGATTCCCGTACGCACCGACGGCTCCGGCCAGGTGACTGAGATCGGCATCCTCCTGCGCTCCACGCCGATGGGGGAGATGACGCGCACGATCGTGTCGGGGCGCGTCCGCTTCGGGGAGACGGTGCGCGACGCCCTGTTCCGGCATGTCGAGAACGACCTCGGTCCGATGGCCTTCCCGTTGATGCCGCCGCAGCCGCTGCCCTTCACCGTCGCGGAGTACTTCCCGATGCCCGGCGTGAGCGCCTTCCATGACGACCGGCAGCACGCCGTGTCGCTGGCCTTCGTCGTGCCGGTCACCGGTACGTGCGAGCCGCGCCAGGATGCCCTCGAGGTCACCTGGTTCTCGCCGGAGGCCGCCGCATCCGATGCGGTCGCCGCCGAGATGGAGAACGGTCGCGGCACGCTCATCCGCCAGGCTCTCGCGAGCCTCGGCCTCCTGCGCTGACTTCTCCGGAAGCTCAGGCCGTGGTGAGGCGGGCGAGCTCGGCGACGAACGCGTCGACGTCGGCTTCCTCGGTGTCGAAGCCGCACATCCAGCGCACCTCCTTGCGCGCCGCGTCCCAGTCGTAGAAGCGGAACGAGTCGCGGAGCCGGTCGGCGACGCCGTCGGGGAGCGTGGCGAACACGCCGTTGGACTGGGTCGGCTGGGTGAACTCCACACCCCGGATGGACCCGTCGGCGATCCCGGCCTCGATCTCGGAGCGCAGGCGCGCCGCCATGGCATTGGCATGCCGGGCGTTGCGCAGCCAGAGGTCGCCCTCCAGCAGCGCGATCAGCTGGGCGGAGACGAAACGCATCTTCGAGGAGAGCTGCATGTTGAACTTGCGCGAGTAGGTGAGACCGTCGGCGGCTTCGGGGTTCAGCACGACGATCGCCTCGCCGAGCATGGCGCCGTTCTTGGTTCCGCCGAAGGTGAGCACGTCGACGCCGGCGTCGCGGGTGAATGCACGCAGCGGCAGATCGAGGGCGGCGGCGGCGTTCGACAGACGGGCGCCGTCGAGGTGCAGCTTCATGCCGCGCTCGTGCACGTGGTCGGCGATCGTGCGGATCTCCTCCGCCGTGTACAGCGTGCCGAGCTCCGTGGTCTGGGTGATCGAGACGACCAGCGGCTGCGCGCGGTGCTCGTCGCCCCAGCCCCACGCCTCGCGGTCGATCAGCTCCGGGGTGAGCTTGCCGTGGTCGGTGGGGACCGTGAGCAGCTTGAAGCCGCCGATCTTCTCGGGGGCCGCGGCCTCGTCGACGTTGATGTGAGCGGTGGAGGCGGCGATCACCGCGCCCCAGCGCGGCAGCATCGACTGCAGGCCGGTCACGTTGGCGCCGGTGCCGTTGAACACCGGGAACGCCTGCACGCCGTCACCGAAGTGCTCCTGGAACACCTCCTGGAGGCGCGCGGTGTACGCGTCCTCCCCGTAGGCGCTCTGGTGGCCGCCGTTGGCCGCGGCGATCGCCGCGAGGACCTCGGGGTGGATGCCGGAGTAGTTGTCACTGGCGAAGCCCCGGATCGCGGGGTCATGCTGGATGCTCACCTCCCCAGCCTAATTGTCCCGGTGCTGCTCTCGGTCCGGTGATCGGGCCTCCGACCCGGTGGGGACTTCCCAATGTCGGGGGTCGGTTCTACCCTCGAAACCATGGAGCGCACCTCAGCGAAGAGGGCTTTCGCCAACGTCCTCGTCAACACGCTCATCGCGAACGTGACGACGAGCTTCCTGTGGTTCGCGCTCACGTTCTGGGTCTACATCGAGACGCGGTCGGTGCTGGCCACGGGCATCATCGGCGGCGCCTACATGCTCTTCGTCGCGTTCTTCGCGATGGCATTCGGCACGATCGTCGACCGCAACCGCAAACACACCGTCATGGTGATCTCGAGCGTGATCTCCGCCGGCGCGTTCCTCGTGGCCGGAGCGCTCTACCTGTGGCAGCCCGAGGCCGCACTTCTCGATCTGGGAGGGCCCTGGTTCTGGCTGTTCTCGGGTGTCATCCTGTTCGGCGGTGTGATCGAGCAGCTGCGCAACATCGCGCTGTCGACGACGGTCACCCTGCTCATCCCCGAAGACAAGCGCGCGAACGCCAACGGCCTGGTCGGCACGGTGCAGGGCATCGCCTTCCTGGTGACGAGCGTCTTCTCGGGGCTCTCGATCGGCTTCCTCGGCATGGGGTGGACGCTCGCGATCGCCATCGCGGCCATGGCGATGACGTTCGTGCATCTGCTGTTCGTGCGCATCCCCGAGGGGACTCCCGAACCCGACCCGAATGCCTCCAGCGCACTCGACTTCCGCGGAAGCGTGCGCGCCATCCGTCTGGCTCCCGGGCTCTTCGCGCTGATCATCTTCTCCACGTTCAACAACCTCATCGGCGGCGTCTACATGGCGTTGATGGATCCCTACGGACTGACACTCTTCGACGCGCAGACGTGGGGCTTCGCGCTGGCGTTCGCCTCGACGGGATTCCTGGTCGGCGGCGGGCTGGTCGCCAAGTTCGGTCTGGGGCCCAGACCCATGCGCACGATGCTGCTCGTGGTCATCGCGATGGGGCTGCTTGGGTCGGTGTTCATGCTGCGGGAGTGGTGGCCGCTGTATGTGGTCGGCATGTGGGTGTACATGGCTCTGGTGCCGCCCGTCGAAGCCGCCGAGCAGACCGTGATCCAGAAGGTCGTGCCCTTCGAGCGGCAGGGCCGCGTCTTCGGCGTGGCTGCCGCGATGGAGGCCGCCGCCGCGCCGATCACGGCGTTCATGATCGCCCCGATCGCCGAGTTCCTGATCATCCCGTACATGAACACCGCCGAGGGGCAGCAGCAGTGGGGGTGGCTGCTCGGTGAGGGCGAGGCCCGGGGCATCGCCCTCATCTGCCTGTTCGCCGGACTGATCATGGTCGTCGCCGCCACGCTGGCGTTCTTCACCCGGTCGTACCGCAGGCTCACCGAACTCTATGCCGAGGCTCCGGAGCAGGTGGTCGAGGCGCCAGGGAACGAGAGCGCGGGCGAGACCACGGTCGCGCTCGACCGCGAGAACGGTCATTCCGCGACCAGATACGCCGACGCTCCGCCCGTCGTCCCGGGGATGCCGCCCGAAACCCGGTGACGGAGCAGGCGCATGAGGCCGTGATCACACCGGCGGCTCAGTCCAGATCGAACACCCGGTCGTTGAGCTCGGCGGCGTCCTCGGCCCACAGGGCGACGATCCGTGCGGCCAGGGCCTCGGGATCGAGTGCCTTCGCGCGGAACACGACGGCTGCTGCGCGCAGCCGTTCTCCGGACTCGCGTGCGGCCTTGGCATAGCCCTGAGCGACGGCTCTGGTCCAAGCCTCACTCGCGGCCTTGACGGCGGCATAGTTGGCCCCGCCGGCCAAGGGACGTGCGACAGACGTCGACGACACGATCGCGAAGCGTCCGGCATCGGAGGCGCGCAGCGCATCGTCGAAAGCCCGGCTCGTGGCGCGAACGGCGTGCAGGGCCGGCAGCAGGGCGGCGAAGTCCTCATCGGATTGCCCGGCCAGACCCCCGCCTCCGCGCCAGCCTCCGACCAGCGGCACCACCGCGTCCACGGGCCCGATCCGGGAAGCCAGGGCGGTCATGCCCTCGAAGGAGGTCGCATCCGCGATCTCGATCTGAGCACCGGCGTCGGCGAGCTCCTGCAGGCGCTCGGCGGAGCGACCGGTGACGATGACGCGGGCGTTCGCGGCGATCAGCGCGCGCGCGGTGGCGAGACCGGCCGCGCTGGTGGCTCCGGCGAGGACCACGGTGCGCGTGGAAGCCGTCGAGTCGGTATGTTCAGCCATGTCTTCCACTCTTCCGGGTCGGAGGGGCTTCTGCGGCCGGAACCCGCGGAGGTATCCGCAGGACAGGTTCCGGCCGCAGTGCGGTGCGCCCCAGCGTCACACTCGGAACGCGCGCGGTGCGCGCGTGATCGTCAGTCGTCGGTGCCGCGGATGCCCACGGTCGACTCGATGATCGGCTTCATCTTCTTGTCGAGGGTCTCGAAGAACATCGACAGCGGGAACTCGTCGTCCATCACGGCATCCGTGTAGCCCTTCGGTGCGCCGGCGAGGATCTCGTCCGACAGGCCGCGGGCCCACTGCGATGCGGGGTGTGGGGTGAGCGTGCCCCGGACGAGCTCGTACGCGGCGAGCCAGTGCGCGACCTTGGGACGGTCGATCGAGTGCCAGTACAGATCGTCGATCGCATCGCCCAGAGCGACCACGGCGTCGGGCACGTTGTCCCAGTCGAACGCGAGAGCGGTGTCGGTCCAGTGCAGCACACCGCGCTGGTGCAGCCACGCGAACAGCAGCTGTCCGCCGACCGCGTCGTAGTTGCGCGTGCGGGTGCCCGTGATCGAGAAGCGGAAGATCCGGTCGAAGATCACCGCGTACTGCACGAGGTGCGCGTAGTCGTGCATCTCCTGCTCGGTCTCGGTGAGCTCTTCACCGGCGGCGATGCGGGCAGCGAGAGCGCGCTCGATCTTCACCGATTCCCGGAACGCCGTCATGTCGCAGCGCATCTCCTCCAGCGAGTAGAGGAAGAACGGCATCCGCTGCTTGATCATGAACGGGTCGAAGGGCAGGTCGCCGCGCATGTGGGTGCGGTCGTGGATGATGTCCCACATCACGAAGGTCTTCTCGGCCACCTGCTGGTCGTCGAGCATTGCGCTCGCGCGCTCCGGCAGGTCGAGGTTGGTGATCGCGGCAGCGGCGCGCGTGACGCGGCGGTACCGGGCGGCCTCGCGGTCCTGGAAGATCGCGCCCCATGTGAAGGTCGGGATCTCGCGCATCGCGACGGTCTCGGGGAACAGCACAGCCGAGTTCGTGTCGTAGCCGGGCGTGAAGTCGACCAGGCGCAGCGAGACGAACAGCTTGTTGCCGTAGTCGCCGGCCTCGAGCGCCGCGATGAACTCCGGCCAGATCGTCTCGACGATCAGCGCCTCGACCAGGCGGTCGCTCGATCCGTTCTGCGTGTACATCGGGAAGACCACGAGGTGGCGGATGCCGTCGACACGGTGCTGCTGCGGCTGGAAAGCCATCAGCGAGTCGAGGAAGTCGGGCACCCCGAAGTCCGAGGCGGCCCAACGGTCGAAGTCGACCACGGATGCGGCGAGGTACTCGGCGTCGTGCGGGAAGGCGGGGGCCAGAGCGCGGATCGCGGCGGTGAGCGCACCGACGAGCTCGCGGGCCGCGGCGTGGTGCGCGGCGTCCGGGATCGAGCCGTCCTTGATCTGCATCTCGCGGATCGCGATCGCGGCGTCCTTGAGCTGCGCCCAGGCGGCGGACTGCTCGGCGATCGATGCGTCCTCGACGACCTCGGGTTCGCCGACGATGGCCTGGACAGCGGAACTGTTGGCGGAAAGAAGGGACATCGGGACCTCCGATCGGAGTTTTTGACGGAAAGATTCCTGTGCAAACGGAATCCTGACGATAATCTTACAGCTATGGATGACTCTGTCGACCGCGCGATCCTGACCGCCATCTCCCGCGACGGCCGCGCCACGCTCTCCCAGCTCTCGGACGCCGTCGGCCTGTCGGTCTCTGCGGTGCAGTCGCGCCTGCGCCGACTGGAGACGAGGGGGGTCATCTCCGGATATCAGGCGATCCTCGACCCCGAGCAGGTGGGCACCCCGCTCTCGGCGTTCATCGAGATCACGCCGCTCGACCCTGCCCAGCCGGACAACGCCCCCGAGCTGCTCGAGCACCTCGACGCGATCGAGGCCTGCCACTCCATCGCCGGCGACGCCAGCTACATGCTGTTCGTGCGGGTGCCGTCTCCCCGCGCGCTCGAAGAGCTGGTGCGCGATGTGAGACTCGCGGCGAACGTCAGCACCCGCACGACCGTGGTGCTGCAGACCTATTACGAGCACCGACCGATCATCCCGGTGGGCTCGACCGAGTAGGCGCCGGGAGTCAGAGCACCGCGCCCACCATCGCCTCACCCAGCGGGGTGCGCAGATGGAGCATCCTGGTGCCGTCGCGTTCGCTGGCGATCAGTCCTGCACCGCGCAGCACGGCCAGGTGATGCGAGGCGGTCGATATCGCGAGGCCGGCATCACGGGCGACCTGCGACGTCGTGCGGGCGGTGCCGGCGCGCAGCAGCATGCCCGCTCGTGCCGGACCCAGCAGGGCGCTGAGAGCGGCGGTGATGTCGGCGGCGTCGCGCGCCCAGCCGGCGGTGACGCCACGGGCCGGATAGAACAGGGTGGGCTGCGCTGGTGGCTCGGTGAGCACCATGCAGCCCCACGCCGACATGACCGAGGGGACGAGCACCAGGCCACCTCCCCGGCAGTCGACCTGTTCGCTGTGGCGTCGCAGCGAGACGCGGACCGCACCCGACCCCCAGGTCACCTGTCGGTGCAGATCACCGGCCATGCCCGCGATGCCCGTGCTCGCGATCGTGCGCGTGCGGACGGCGATGTCAGCACGCAACAGTCGTTCGAGCTGCGGCCACACCGGAGAGAGCACCGCTTCCCACACGGCGGCCCAGGCATCGGCGATCATCCCGCGAGCCCGCTCGGGGTGATCCTGCATCTCGCGCAGAGCCTGTTGCCTGGTTCCGCTCGATCGCACCACCATCTTCCGGAAATCGACGCGCATGGGGTCGAGAGGGGCGGTTCGCAGCTCGTCGAGCTCTACCTCGGGCGTCAGGTCCCAACGGGGTGCGGTCGTCAGAAAGTCGGGCAGATAGCCGTCGTCGCCGATCACGGTCGTGAGCAGCGCGAAGTCCTCGCGGGGCAGGCGGTCGCGCACGGCTCGCAGCCAGCCCCACTGCAGCGGATGCGCGGCGGGGCGCCGCAACACCCGAACGGCGTGGGCCAGCTCGTGCCCGGGCGAGATGCCGAACCGCACCGCCTCGACGTCGCCCGGGCTCAGATGGAACTCGACGCGATGGTCAGGGTGCTCGACGCCCTCGATCGGGCCGGAGTTTCGATCCACATCGAAACTTTAGGGGCTGCTCGCGAGGCTGTCGAGACTGGAATCATGAACAGCACATCACCTCATTCGGGGATCGTCGCCGGGAGTGACATCCGCATCGGCTCGGGGCGCAGCCGCAGGTTCGTCGGGGCCGAGCACGGTGCCGAGGTGTCGTACTTCTTCGTCGAGAACCAGCCGGGGGAGGGGCCGGGGCTGCACTGGCATCCCTATCCTGAGACCTGGGTCGTGATCGAGGGTGTTGCCTCCATCACAGTGGGCGAGGAGACTTTCGTGGCCGGAGCGGGAGACACCGCCACCGGCCCCGCTTTCATCCCGCACCGCTTCACCAACGTGGGGGACGGGGTTCTCACGATCATCGGCGTCCACGCCTCCGCCACCATCATCCAGACGTTCCTCGACGAGGACTGACCATCAGGAGCACACATGTCCTTCCAGGCATACCTCGACAACATCGAGACCAAGACCGGTCTCACCCCGCGGCAGTTCATCGAACTCGCCACCGAGAAGGGGTTCGACCAGACAACCAAGGCGACGCCGATCGTCGCCTGGCTGAAAGAGGACTACCAGCTGGGTCAGGGGCACGCGATGGCACTCGTGCACGTGATCACCAAGGGGCCGCAGATCAGCGACAAGCACGTGGGCAAGGGTGGCGCTCATGGCGATGCGTCCGACACCCTGTGGCTCGACGGCAAGGACAGCAACCCGAACGCCTGATCCGTCGTCCCGCTGAGGTCGGGCATGGGCCCGGCCAGTAGGATTCCCTGCGTGGCAGCATCCTCCCAGCGCAAGAAGAAGACCCCGACCGCGAAGCGCACGCCGGTCCGCACGAGCGGCAACCCGGCGAAGCGTCCTGCCGTCGAAGCAGGCCCGGTGACGGCTGCCGACTGGATCGGGGCGGCTCGTCTGCGCACCCTCCCTCTCGCGATCGCACCGGTCGTGATCGGCACGGGAGCCGCGCGCAGCACCGGACCCGAGTTCCATTGGGTCATCGCGCTCGCCTGCCTCGCCGTCGCGGTGCTGCTGCAGATCGGCGTGAACTTCACGAACGACTACAGCGACGGCGTCCGCGGCACCGACGCCCACCGGGTCGGTCCCGCGCGTCTCACCGCCTCCGGGCGGGTGAAGCCTCGCACGGTCCTGATCATCGGACTGGTGTTCTTCGCGCTTGCCGGCCTCGTGGGTCTGGCGATCGTGGTGCGCACCGGTCAGTGGTGGATGCTCGCGGTGGGCGCGGCCTGCATCGTCGCCGCATGGTTCTACACCGGCGGCAAGCGCCCCTACGGCTACGCCGGACTCGGCGAGGTCTTCGTTTTCGTCTTCTTCGGGCTCGTCGCCACGCTCGGCACGACCTGGGTGCAGATCTTCTCCCTGCCGCAGCAGGCCTGGCTCGGTGCGATCGCCGCGGGGCTGTTCGCCTGTGCGGTGCTGCTCGCGAACAACCTGCGCGACATCGACCAGGACCGCGAGGTCGGCAAGCGCACCCTGACGGTGCTGATCGGGCGCAGGGCGACCCAGGTGCTGTTCACGCTCTTCGTGCTCGCGCCGTTCGGCATCGCGGCCTTCCTGGCCCTGCTGTTCCCGATCGCGTGGATCTCACTGCTGGCTCTGCTCGCGGGGCTCCCGGCGATCGCGATCGTCTGGTCCTACCGTCAGCCGAAGGAGCTGGTCACCGCACTCGCGCTCACGTCGCTGACGTCGCTGCTGTACGCAGGTGCCCTGTTCTGGGCGTTCCTGGGCTGAGCCGGCTTCAGGCCTTGGCGTCGCCGTCGACGGGGTCGGTCGAGCCTTCGATCGCCTCGTCCTCGGCGTCCGCGTCGGCCTGGCCGCCGGAGGAACGGCTCTCGCGGCGCTCCTGCAGTCGGGCGGAGGCATCCGTCAGCGGCGTGCGCAGGAACAGCATCGAGATGCTCATGCCGATCAGTGCGGCGAAGATCGCGGCCAGCCACCAGAATTCTCGGAAGATCGGGAAGATCCAGAGGATGGCGAGCGGGACGAGGAACGCCAGCAGCCGCAGCACGGTGTAGACGAGGAAAGGCGCGGGCTTCTTCACCTCTCCAGTCTACGTTCGCCGCGAAGAGGCTCCGTCGCCGGTGCCGGTGCCGGAGGCGATGCCGAGACGGTTGAGCGGGATGCCGCGCACCACGCGCCGCCACGGGTGCTCTCCGAGCGACCACAGCAGCCCGGCCTCGAGGTCGAGGGCCAGATCCTCGCATCCCACCGGGAGCCGGACGGAATCCGGGGTCAGCGCGTCGCGCCGACCGCTCCACAGCGTGCCGGGGTGCAGGCGGTCGGACTGCGAGACGAAGTGGTGGTCCCCGCGGCGGACCGCGCCCTGCATCCGTTTGATGCCGGGGGTGAAGCGGTCCACCTCGGTGAATGCGTCGTCGACGTGCTCGGCGATCGAGAACTCACCGATCCGTCCGCTCTCATCCGTGCGGTGCTCGCCGATGAGCACGCGGGGGAGGGGGGTGCCGCCGTCGTCGAACACGCGGCCGATGTACGAGCAGCGCAGCGGGATCGGATGCACCCGGGTGCGCACCGCGATGAGCGCGGTGCCGCGACCGCCGCGACGACGGGCCCCGGCGAGCCGGTGGGCGCGTGCTCCCTGCACCTCGCGGATGTCGGAGAGGTCGAACTCCCAGATGCCGCGGCCGGTCGCCGCCGCGAACAGCCGATCCCCGAACCAGGCGAGCCCGCCGGCGTGGATCCGCGCCGGCTGGAGTTCGCCATCGTCGTCGGTGACCGCGAGCAGGATGTCGAGATGACGGGAGCGCGCCAGGTCGATGAGGGTCACGCGGGAGGCGAGATGCTCTCCCGAGAGCTCCTGTCGGAACCAGCTGACGGCCAAGGTGCGCCGCCCGCGCCATTCGCCGACGTCGATCCCCTGCGGGTACCAGCGTCTGGTCCAGGTCCTCGCGCTGAGCCATCGCAGATCGACGGTGTCGCGACGCCGCTGACGCACGGGACGCCAGGTCGATCCGAAGGGCCAGAGCATGCTCCCCATCGTCGCCGATGCGGCGAGCGCGTGCGAACCGAACCGCCCACATCATTCCAGCGGGTATTATTTTACCGTGGCGCCGCGTTCGTCTTCTCGGAGTCGACGCGGCGACCACAACGGTCTCGGGGTCGCCTGATGGGGGTCAGGTGGCCGCGTGGCAGGCGGGATCGCATCTGCGCGATCCCACATCCCGAACGTGTCACGTTCGGCAGTGCTGAGCACTGGAAGGTGTGGTCCCGTTCGGGTACGGGACCACACCGCAGTGCCGGCCCCGCGCACGTCTCGCGGACACTCGTCGTTCACCTGCGCGTCCCCATCCGGCAACGACCGCCTGGCACCATTCCCGGACACCGTCCGTCTCCGGGAGTCCTGTGCGCACACCCCTCGTCACCGTCATCCTGCCCGCGAAAGACGCCGGGGAGTACATCGGGACGACGCTCGAGACGCTCACCCGGCAGTTCGACGATGCCGCAGCCGTCAAGCTCGTCGCGATCGACGACGGATCCCGCGACGACACGGGTGCTCTCATGCAGCAGTACGCGCAGCGGTTCCCGCACGCCACCGTTCTGCGGAATCCGACGGCACGCGGGCTGGCGACGGCCCGCAACCAGGGGCTTGCGCACGTCGAGGGCGATGCCTTCTGCTTCCTCGACGGTGACGACTGGATGCAGCCGCGACGGCTCGAGGTGCTGGTGTCGCGGTTGCGCGAGCTCGAGTGCGACTTCGTGCGCACCGATCACGTCACGGTCACCGGCGGCGAGCGGGCGCTCATCCGCGCACCGCACCCGTGGCGCGACCGGGTGACCTCGCCGCGAGACGCGATCCTGCCCGAGAACGAGTCGACCATGGTCGACTATCCCTACGCCTGGGCCGGGCTCTTCCACCGCAGGGTCATCGACAGCGGCTTGGCGGCATTCCCCGAGGGACTGTTCACGGCGGAGGACCGGCCCTGGATCTGGCGACTGCACCTGCAGGCCGAATCGTTCGCCGTGGTCGATGCGCCCGCCCTCCTCTACCGCCGTGGCGTCGCCACATCGCTCACACAGGTGCGTGACCGCCGGCAGCTCGACTTCGCCAGGGCGATGAACGAGGTCATCTCGGTGGTCGAGCAGGATGCGGAGGCCGAGCGCTTCCTGCCGAAGGTCGTCTGGACGGCGCTCGCCCTCAGCTCCCACCATCTCGTGCGGGCCCGCCGGATGAGCCCGCCGCTGCGCAGGGAGATGCGGGCCGCGATCCGCGACATGCTCGGTCGTCTGCCCGCTGACGACGTGTCCGCGGTGCTGGGACGCTTCGACGGGCCGCGCCGCCGCGTGCTCGCGCGCATCCTCCGGCAGACGGGCAGGGCGGCATGACGCAGATCTTCGCCCTGCACAGCGGCTACGGCCTCGCGACCGCCGCCGCCGCGATCGATTCCGGACTCCTCGATGCCGCGTCCTCCGTGTCCGCGGGCGAGCGCCTCCTGGTTCCCTTCACCTCCTCCCGTGTGCCCGAGACCGTCGTCGGGATCGCGGAGGACCCGGGGTTGCGCTCGCTGCGGGCGCGCTTCGACCGCATCGAGCCGCTGGCGGACCTGCTCGGTCCGCTGCATCCGAGCTCCTGGGAACCGGTCGATGCCGACCTCCCCCTGCTGGAGCGGCTGTTCGCTCGCGCCTGGCACATCGACCCCCGTGACCTCGAGCTGTTCGTGCAGAGCCCGCAGGTCGCGCCGGCCCGCACCCTGATGGCGCTGTTCCCCCACGCACGGATCACGATCGTCGGCGACGGCCTCATGACCTACTCGCCGATGCGCGTGCGGATGCCGTACCCCGTCGCCGCACGCATCGAGCGGGTCGTGCACGCCGACGTCGTGCCGGGAGTGCGACCCCTCGTCGGGTCTCCCCGTGCAGAGGTCGTGCCGGTGCCTCTGGCGTCGTTCGCCGCGGCGCTGCGGGAGACGGATGCCACCGCGTGCGATCCCGTCGACGACGGTGCCTCCACGGTGCTCGTGCTCGGCCAGTACCTGTCGGCCCTCGGGCTGATGACGCCGGCCGAGGAGATCGATCTGCAGAAGCGCCTGATCGACCGTGCCGCGCAGTGGGCACCGCAGCGCATCGTGTTCAAGCCGCATCCGGCCGCGCCGCCCCTGGTGACCGCAGCCGTCAGAGGGCGCGCGGCCGCGCACGGTATCGAATTCGTCGAGTACAGCGGGCCTCTCGCCGCCGAACTGCTCGCCGAGCGGCTGGACGCGGTGGCCGTCGTCGCGGGGTTCTCCACGGCGCTGCCGACCGTGCACACTCTCTTCGGACGGGCGATCGGCTCGGCGGGGAACGTCACCGTCCTCGCTGCACTGACGCCGTTCGAGAACAGCAACCGGATTCCCGCGACCCTGGTCGACGCCCTCACGCGCGAGGGCTCTCCGTATGCCGATCCCGCGCGACTGCAACTGCTGATCGACGCCGTCGGCTATGCCATGCAGCCGGAGATCGCCGGGCATCTGCGCGGTCGCGCCGAGGAACTGCTGCGCGGACTCGACCCGGATGAGCGCGATCGGTACTTCACGCCCCGACGGCTCGCCGAGCTGCGACTGCCCGGCGCGCCGATCGAGAACGCCGTGCGTCGTGCACTGCGTCCCGCCGGGGGAGTGGGCAGGATCGAGGAGTGGCGGCTCCACGCCCTCGGCGCGCGGCGACGTGCCGGGCGCGCCTGGCGGGCGATACGCGGCCGATGACGATGACGATGACGACGACGACGAGGATGTGGACGATGGACGAGCAGAAGCCCCGCACGGTGGCGATCATTCCGGCGCGCGGAGGGTCGAAGCAGGTGCCGCGCAAGAACCTGCAGCGCGTCGGCGGGGTGCCGTTGGTCGAGCGCGCGGTTCGCGCCGCGGCCGCAGCTTCCGGCATCGACCTGGTCGTGGTCTCCACCGACGATGACGAGATCGCAGAGGTGGCGACGGCTGCGGGCGCCCGTGTCATCCGCCGCCCTGCCGAGCTCGCTGGAGACACGGCGACCTCGGAGAGCGCGCTCCTGCACGCGCTGGACGAGCTCGAGGCACGCGGAGACAGCGTCGGGATCGTGGCGTTCCTGCAGGCGACATCGCCGTTCATCCCGAGCGACGCGCTCGCCGCGGCGGTGGAGGAGATCCGCGCAGACCGGGCCGACAGCGTGTTCGCCGCCCACGAGACGTACGGGTTCCTGTGGCGGGAGGATGACCGCGGTGACGCGGTGGCTATCAATCACGAGGCCGCGCACCGCCCGCGCCGACAGGACCGCGAGCCGCACCACCTCGAGACCGGCGCGTTCTACGTGTTCCGTGCCGCGGGCTTCCGCGAGAGCAGGCATCGCTTCTTCGGCAGGACCCGCATCGCGGCGGTGCCGGAATGGACAGCGATCGAGATCGATGATGCGGATCAGCTCCGCGCCGCCCGTGCACTCGCTTCGCTACATGAGGTTCCCGGCCCCATCCCAGTCCGCGCCGTCGTGACCGACTTCGACGGCGTTCACACCGACGACACCGCGATCATCGACGCCGACGGGGGCGAGCGGGTGCGGGTGAGCCGTGAAGACGGCATGGGGGTGGCGCTGCTGCGCCGTGCCGGTGTGCCGCTGCTGATCCTGTCGACCGAGGTCAACCCGGTGGTCCGCGCCCGCGCCGACAAGCTCCGGGTGCCAGTGCTGCACGGCATCGACGACAAGGAGAAGGCGCTGCGCAACTGGGCGCGGGACAACGAGATGCCGCTCGCCGACATCGCCTACCTCGGCAACGACGTCAACGACCTGCCGGCGATGCGGATCGTGGGGTGGCCGGTCGCGGTCGCGAACGCGCATCCGCTGGTACTCGAAGAGGCCCGTGTCGTGCTGAGCCGTCGCGGTGGAGAAGGCGCCGTGCGGGAGCTGATCGAACGGGTGTTGTCGAGCTGACCGATCCCGGTAACCCGGTGGTCGCCCGGTGTTCATCCTCGGCCCGTACTCAGGAGGGAGGGGTTGCACCAACGCTCGAACACCGGAGGAATCATGACTGTCAGCATCGGCTCACGAGTGATCGGCGGCGGGCGTCCTGCCTACGTCATCGCGGAGATCGGCCTGAACCACAACGGTGACGTGGACATCGCCAAGAAGCTCATCGACGTCGCGGCTCGCGCCGGTGCCGACGCCGTGAAGTTCCAGAAGCGCACGCCGGAGATCTCCACTCCGGAGCACATGCGCGATGTCCCTCGCGAGACGCCGTGGGGCGTGATGAGCTACCTCGACTACCGCCGCCGGGTCGAGTTCGGCCGCGACGAGTACGTCGAGATCGGCGACCACGCCACGATGCTCGGCCTGGACTGGTTCGCCTCGCCGTGGGACGTGCCCAGCGTCGCCTTCCTCGAAGACCTGGGCGTCGTGGCGCACAAGGTCGCCTCGGCCAGCCTCACCGACACCGAGCTGCTGGTCGCCCTGCGCGAGACGGGCAAACCCGTCATCCTCTCCACGGGCATGTCGACCATCGAGCAGATCGACCGGGCGCTGGACACCCTCGGCACCGATCGCGTGGTCCTCATGCACGCCACCTCGACCTACCCGCTGGAGCCTGAGGAGGCGAACCTGCGGGTGATCACCACACTGCGCGACCGTTACCCCGGTGTGCCCGTGGGCTACTCGGGGCACGAGCGCGGACTCCAGATCTCGCTCGCCGCCGTGGCCATCGGCGCCGTCGCCGTCGAACGCCACATCACGCTCGATCGCACCATGTGGGGCTCCGATCACGCGGCCTCGCTCGAGCCGACCGGCCTCGAGCACCTCGTGCGCGACATCCGCGTGATCGAGCGTGCGACCGGAGACGGGGTCAAGCGCGTGTTCGACAGCGAGCGAGCGCCGATGGCGAAGCTGCGCCGCATCTCGGTATGAGCGGTGCCACCGGCATCCGTGTCGTCGCGATCGCGGACGCCGACTCCTTCGTGAAGTGGGCCGCCGCCCTGCTCGGCTCCGTGCCGGGGCTGCGTCCGCACCTGCTGCTCGTGCGCACCCCGCTCACGGCCAGCGTCGAGCAGCAGCGCACCGCGCTCGCGGGTACGACGCTCGGGCCGCGGGACGTCACCCGCATCGGGTTCGCGCAGACGGCGGCCTGGCTGGCCGCGCAGCGCCCTGACGTGGTGCTGCTCGCGGGGCGCGGACCGTTCGTGCGGCTGATGGGACGCGTGATCGACACGTTGGAGCATCGGCCGGTCACGGTCTCCGGGCTGCCCGGGATGGCGATCCCCGCCCAGCGCGGGGCACTCGACTATCGCCGCCACACCGACCTGCTGGTGGTGCACTCCCACCGTGAGGTGCGGGCCTTCGAGGACCTCGGCCGCAGGATCGGTGTGCAGACGCCGGTGGCGCTCGCAACCCTCCCGTTCGCCCGGCGGAGGGAGCGGATGTTGCGGCCCGAACGCATGAGGATCGACGCCGCGGCCGCGCGGCGCGGTGGTGTGGCGGTCGCCGAACGCCCTCCGCAGACCGCTCCGGTCAAGCCGCCGGCGACCGACATCGTCTTCGCCGCGCAGGCGCTCGTACCCGTCGCGAGGGAGGAGCGCGCCGAGATCGCGGCCATGCTCGTGCGGGCCGCTGAAGCGGAGCCAGGGCGCCGCGTGGTGGTGAAGCTGCGGTCGCGGCCGGGGGAGTCGGAGACGCACCGGGAACGTGACCCGTACGCCGGGCTGCTGCCGTCGCGTGTTCCGAAGAACCTCGTCTACTCCTACGACTCGATGAGCACCGCGCTGGAGACGGCGGCGGGTCTGGTCACGGTGAGTTCCACGGCCGCGATCGAGGCCACGGCGCTCGGCGTGCCCGTGATCGCGCTCGACTCCTTCGGCGTGAGCAAGAGCCTGCTGAACACGGTGTTCGTGGGCAGTGGACTGCTCGGCGGCCGCAGCGAGGTCGTGGCCGGGCGCTTCCGGCATCCGCATCCCGACTGGCTTCGAGACAACTACTTCCACCCCGAGGGGGAGTCGACGTGGTGGGAGCGGGTCGAACGGCTCGTGGCGCTGCGGCGCTCCGGGGCTCTGCCGGCCCGTCGTGTGCCCGCGGCCCGCGGCGGCTCACTGCACGAGGCCTGGCATCGGGCGAGTGTGCTCGGTGCGGAAGACCGCACGGTGCAGGGGGCTCTGGCGCTCGCCGTGGGCTCTCCGGCGACCAGGGCACTCGCCGCGCTGCGTCGGCGCAGGCCGTCGTCGGGCGGCGGCACCTGGGCCGACGCCTCGACCGACTACACGCTCGAGCCGAACCCGTTCGACGACTCCCTCCGGCGCTGAACCTTCGGGGCGACGGTGCGCTCAGCCTCCGAGGTGCGCGCATCCTGCGCACCGCGGATGTCCGGTGTCCGTCATCCACGGACTCATGGTGTTATCCCAGGCAATGATCCTGGCGGGAAAGATCACGGCCGGGTAACGTCGATCCCATCGCGGCGATCCGGGCGGTCCCGGGCCTCAGTTCATACCTGAAGGCGTTGCGGGTTCGACTCCCGCCGTCGCGTCCACTTCGACAGTGTCGGCCCCGCTCCGGTCAGGGTAGGGGAAGCGCAGACGACGGTTCACAACCCCAACTGGTCCAGCCGCTCCTCGAAGCGCACCTGCACGTCTTCGGGCTCATCGCCGTCGGCATCGGCCCAGATCGCGTCCAGCTCCTTCTGCACGGAGTCGGGGAGCGCAGCGAACTTCTCGTCCCAGGCGGCGACCGGCGTCCAGTAGCCGACGACCTTGAAGCGGGTCGCGGGCAGACCGAGCTCCTTGCGCAGGTACTTGCGCACGTCGCGCAGTGCCACGGTCTCACCGGCCACCCACACATAACCCTCGTCGAGCGGGAGGCGGTCGTCGACGATGCCGCGCACGAGCGGACCGAGCGCGCTGGGGCCATGGCCGTTGCCGCCGACCACCCAGGTGACCTCGACATCCGCGCCCGTCGTGAGGGCGACGCGATCCGCCTCGCTCGGCACCTCGAGCACGACCCGGGTGCGCACGCCCTCGGGAGCCTCGGCGATGATGCGCGCCACGGCCGGAAGCCCGGTCAGATCGGCGACGAGCACCTGCCACGTGATGCCCTCCGGCGGTGAGTACAGGCCGGTCGGGGAGTTCAGCCCGAGCACGTGTCCCGGCTCCGCACGCGCGGCCCAGGGACCCGCGACACCCGCCTCATGGATCACGAAGTCGATGTCGAGCTCGCCGGCATCCGGGCGCACACCGCTGATCGTGTAGGTGCGCATCGGCGCCTCGGGGGCTCCCTCCGGCGTCTCCCACCAGTCACCTGCCGGCACAGGCAGCGACACGTCCTTCGGGTCGTCGCCATGCGGGAAGAACACCCGCACATACTCATCGCCGATGCCGGTGCTGAGGAAGTCGGCGACCCCCTCGCCGCCGAGCGTGACGCGGACGAGGGTCGGGGTGAGGGTGGTCGTGCTGCTGACGATGCCGCGGTGGATGCTCACGGTGTCTCCGTCTCTGGGTCGGGGTTCTGACCCGTGGGGGTGGGGGAAGGGGGGATAGGAGTGGTGCGGGTCTGGGCGAGCCAGGAGTCTCGGTACAGCCCGTCGGCGGCGAGCAGCTCCTCGTGCGTGCCGCGCTGCGTCGTCCGACCGTCGGCGAACACGATGATCTGCTCGGCGGAGACGGCCTGTTGCAGCCGATGCGCGATGAGCAGCGCCGTGCGTCCTTCGCGCAGCGCGGCGATCGCGTCTTCCACGGCCTCCCGGTGGTGGAGTCCGACATCGGCGGTGGCCTCGTCGAGGATCACCACATCCGGGTCGGCGAGGAAGGCCCGGGCGACCGCGAGCTGCTGGATGCGCCCTTCGTCCAACGGCACGACGGCCTCCGACGCCGCGCCCTCGTTCTCGGACGTCAGCGCCTCGATCGCCCACTGTGCGCCGACCGCCCGCAGCGCCGCCACCATGTCGTCGTCGTCCGCCTCGGGAGCGACGAGCCGCAGGTTGTCGGCGATCGTGCCCCGGAAATGGTGCAGCTCCTGCGACAGGTAGTAGGGCGCCTCCCTGTCGGATGCGAGGTGCACGCTACCCGAGCTGGGCGGGTGATGTCCGGCGATCACGCGAGCGAGCGTGCTCTTGCCCGACCCCGAGGTGCCGACGAGTGCCGCCGTGGTGCCCGGATCGACCCGCAGGCTCACGTCGCTGATGCCGCGGCCGGTGGTCGGGTAGTGGAACGTGACGTCGCGCACCTCGATGCCCGCACAGGACTGTGGCGCGGTATCCGCTTGCCGATGCGAAGTGACAGCCGGGGGCGCGAGGTCGATGACCCCGACGAGTCGCGCGAGCCCGATGGCTGCCCGCTGGATGTCGTCGAGCCCGAAGATCAGCTGCCCGATCGGTCCGAACAGTCGGTGGAACAGCAGGGCCGCCGTGGTGACAGCGCCCACCGTGATCGCTGCTGCGGACTGCAGGAGGAAGCCGGTGCCGAGGATCGCAGCCAGGCCGACGAGCTCGCCGCCGTTGATCCAGCGGAACAGTCTGTTCGTCACCCGCACGCCCTCGATCTGCATCCGGATCGACGCCTCCGCCCGCTCCCGCACGCGCTCGAGCGCGTGCTCCTGCTCATTGAAGGCGGTGAGGGTCTCGATGCCCTCGACCGCGTCGAGCACGGCCTGGCTGCGGGCGGCCTCGCGCACCCGCACCTCGCGGAACACCACGCGCGACCTGCGCAGGAACGCCCGGGTGCCGAGCACGTAGAACGGAGCGGAGACGAGCCCTGCGAGCGCGAGCCACGGGTCGAGGGCGGTCAGCGCGACCACCGAGACTCCGATCGCGAACGCCGCCGAGAGCAGGGTGGGGGCGACGTTCCCGCCGGCTTCGGCCACCGCATCGACATCGCCGGTGACCCGGGAGAGCAGGTCGGCGCTCTCGCCGTCGTCGACCTCGCTCACCGGCAGCCGCATCGCCGAGGCGAACACGTCTTCGCGGAGGGTCGCGAGCATGTCCTGCACCAATCCGGTCAGCACCCGCACCGCCCACAGCATCACCACGGCGGCGCCGACCGCGCCGAGGCCAGCACCGGCGACCCAGGCGGCGATGGTCACGAAACCGGCATCGGCGGAGACGGCATCGACGATGCGTCCCAGGCACGTAGGCATCACGATGCCCAGGGCGGATGCCGCGAGGAAGAGCGCGGCGACAGCCGCCGTGCGACCGGGGTGCTGCCGCAGCAGTGCGCCGACGACGCCGCGCACCCGTGCGCTGGAGGCGATCGGCAGCAGGGCCGTGGTCGAGCTCGACTCATGCATGGTGCGCATCCGAACGTTCGGAGGAGAGATCGATGATCCGATCGCAGGCTGCGAGAAGCACCGGCGAAGTGGTGATCACCACCACCGTCTCGGTGTGCTCCGCGAGGGCGCGGGCGATGTGCGCCTCGGTGATGGCATCGACGGCCGAGGTCGGCTCGTCGAGCACCAGCACATCGGCATCCGCGTGCAGGGCGCGGGCGATGCCGATGCGCTGCCGCTGCCCACCCGAGAGACGGCGTCCGGCTTCACCGACCTGTGATTCCCACCCGCCGACCTGCACCACGGTGTCGTGCAGCGCCGCCATCTCGATGAAGGGCGGGTGCGCGGGCTCCTCCACGCCGTGACCGCGCACCGCCTCGCGCAGGGACCCGCTCACGATCGTCTGTCCGTGGGGAGGGGCGATGACCCGACGCCGGTACTCCACCGGGTCGAGGTCGGTCAGGTCGCGGAGCTCTCCCTCGACCGCGAGCGCGACCCGGCCGCGATCGACCCGGGTGCGCAGGCCCAGGAGACGCGAGAGGGCACGTGCCGCGTCGCTGTCGGCGGGGCGGATGCCGAGCATCTCCCGTGCTCGCACCTCGACCGGATCCGCGGAAGATCCCGCGCGGAAGGTCAGCACGACATCACCGGCCGCATCCGCCGGGGTCGAAGACGCCGCAAGAGGGTCGAGCAGGTCTTCGGCGTCGATCACCTCGGCGAGCCTCTTGGCCGAGGCGAGCTTGTGGATCCAGTTCAAGGGGAACGAGCCGGCGTACGCCAGGTAGCCGCTGATGAACTGGGCGAGCCCGAGCACCGTGACCAGCTCGCCGATGCTGATGCGGCCCTCAGCGGCGAACCACGCCGACATCCCCGCGAGCGCGGTCGTGGCGACCGCAGCCAGCGTGCCGCTGACGGCTTCATACGAGGCGAGCGAACGACCGGCCGCCGTGGCCGCCCGACGAGAGGCATCACTCGCGGCGACGTACCTGCGCACAGCCTCTTCACGGGCACCGATGCCCACGAGCACCCGGAATCCGCTCATGAAGTCGGCGGCGACCGCTCCTGCCTCGGTCGCCGCCTGCTGCTCGGCGAACCCCCGGCGTTCGAGGGGACGCGAGACGACCTGCATCACGAACATCATCGCGACGGTCGAGCCGAACACGACGATGGTCGCGACCGGTGAGATCACCAGCATCGCGAGTCCGGCTCCGATGATCGCGGCGATCGTGGAGCACTGCTGCGCCACCGACCAGGCGACACCCGCGACGCGGTAGGTGTCGGAGGTGACGAAGGTGAGTGCCTCCCCGGGGGTCAACGTGCGGCGGGAGAGCCGGGGGCGCAGCATGCGGGAGAGGGTGAGGTGTCGCAGCGCCTGCTCGCCGTAGCCGTAGATCGAGACCATGAGACGGGAAGCCGACTGGTAGCTCGCGGTCAGCACGAGGAACGTGGCCACCAGCACGCCGAGCCAGAGCGCGAGGGCGGCGGGGTCGGCGGGGAGCACGGCGCGGTCGATCGTCGCGCCGATGATGACGGGGATCGTCGCCTCGGCCAGTGCATGCACGATGAGCAGAGCGGTCGCCCCGGCGAGCGCGATGCCGCGTCCCTCGGACTTCAGCGCGATCCCGAACAGCCTCCGCGGGGTGGGCGTCACGGCGTCCGCCGTCCGAGCGGCAGCACCAGCGGGGTTCCCGAGACGGGGTCGGTGATCACCCTGCAGGGCAGGTCGTACACGGCCTGCACGAGTTCGGCGGTGATGATCTCGCGCGGGTCGCCCTGCGCCACGATGGCTCCGTCGCGCATCGCCACCAGGTGTGTGGCGTAGCGGGCGGCGTGGTTCAGGTCGTGCAGCACGGCGACGAGTGTCGTGCCGTCGCGGTGCAGGTCGGCGAACAGCTCCATCAGGTCGATCTGGTGCGCGATGTCGAGGAAGGTCGTCGGCTCGTCGAGCAGCAGGTGCTTGGTCTGCTGCGCGAGGGCCATCGCCACCCATACGCGCTGCCGCTGCCCGCCCGAGAGCTCGTCGACCAGGCGCCGCGACAGGTCGGTGACCCCGGTCGCGGCCATGGCCTCGGAAACGGCGCGCTCGTCGGCGCTGCTCCATGTGCGCAGGGCACTCTGGTGCGGGAAGCGCCCGCGACCGACGAGGTCGGCGACCGTGATGCCGTCGGGGGCGATCGACGACTGGGGGAGCAGCCCCAGCTTGCGGGCGGCCTCCTTCGGCTTGAGTGCACGCAGCTCGTCGCCGTCGAGCAGCACCGCACCGGTGGTCGGGCGCAGCAATCGGGCGAATCCGCGCAGCAGGGTCGACTTGCCGCACGCGTTCGGTCCGATGATGATCGTGAACGAGTTGTCGGGCACCTCGAGCGTGAGGTCCGAGATGATCGGGGTCTCCCCGTAGCCCAGCGTGATGTCGCGGGCCAGCAGCGAAGCGGTCATGGGTGTTCCTTTCAGGTGCGGCGCGCGTACTGGACGGCGAGCAGCCAGGCGAGGTAGAGGCCGCCCACCGAGACCGTCACCACGCCCACGGGCACGGCGACGAGCTGGGCGACCGCATCCGACACCACCACGAGAGCGGCGCCGGTCAGCATCACCGGCACCGTGCCCATCGGGGTGTTCGAGCGGGTGAGGCGCTGCGAGATCTGCGGGGCCGCGAGGGCGATGAACGAGATGGGTCCGGCGGCGGCCGTCACGAGCGCCACCAGGGCCACCCCGAACACCATCGCCGCGAGGCGGGTGCGACCGGGACTGATGCCGAGGGCGGTCGCCGCGTCGTCGCCCATCTCGAGCACCGGCAGCGTGCGGGCGAGGGGGAGGGACAGCAGGGTCACGATCGCGAACACGATCGCCGCCGGGATCAGCTGGTCGAAGCCGAGCGAGGCGATCGAACCCGCACCCCACGTCGCCGCCATCATCGCCTTCTCGACGCTGACCGAGATCAGGATCCACGAGGTGAGCGATCCGAGTCCTGCCGAGACGCCGATGCCGACGATGATGAGCCGGAACGACGACATCGTGTTCTTGTTGGCGAGCACGTAGACCAGCAGCGCGGTGAACAGGCCGCCGATCAGCGCACCCGCCGCCTTGAACATGTAGGTGTTCAGCTCGAAGACGATCATCACGAGCGTCACGCCGAACTGCGCGCCGATGCCGAAGCCGATGATGTCGGGGGAGCCGAGCGGATTGCGTGTGAGCGATTGGAAGATCCCACCGGCGAGGGCGAGGGCCGCGCCGCACAGCACGGCGAACAGCACACGCGGCAGGCGCCACTCGAGCACCACCTGGCGGATGTCGGGATCGGATGCCGGGTCGACGATCGCCCGGATGACGGCGGCGAAGTCGACCTCGTAGGCGCCGAGCGTCATGGAGGCGAGACCTGCTCCGATGATCACGACGACGAGCACGACGCTGACGACGACCGCGCGCACGGGGATGAGCGTGGCGATGCGCGAGGTCTCGATCCGGAACAGGCGTCGCCCGTGATCCACGGGAGGGAACACGGCTGCCGGGGTCAGCGAGCTCGGCGCGGTGACCGGCTTCTGGTCGATGCTCACAGCCCGCTCACCCGCTTGCGGCGCACGAGCACGATCAGGATCGGGGCTCCGAGAAGGGCGGTGACGATGCCGACGCGCATCTCGCCGTTGGGGAGCACGATGCGCCCGAGGATGTCGGCGAAAAGCAGGAAGGCGGGGCCGATGATCATGGAGTAGGCGAGCACCCAGCGCTGATCGGGACCGGTGAACCAGCGCACGATGTGCGGGATCATGAGCCCGACGAAGGCGATGGGGCCGGCGGCGGCGACGCTGGTCCCGGCCAGCAGGGTGACGGCGATGATGACGAGGATGCGGGTCACCCGCACACGGGCGCCGAGGGCCTGCGCCAGGTCGTCGCCGAGGGCCAGGGCGTTCAGGGAGCGCGCGCACAGCAGTCCGATCAGCAGGCCGGCGACGATCAGGGGCACGGCCCAGGTGAGCTGGTCGAGGGTGCGTCCGCCGATCGAGCCGACACCCCAGAAACGCATGACCTGCAGGGTGCTGTGGTCGCGGAGCACGATCGCGGTGGTGAATCCGGTGAAGGCCGCGCCGAGGGCGACGCCGGCGAGAGTGAGCTTCATGGGGGTCGCGCCCGAAGCGCCGAACGAGCCGAGGATGTAGACGAGCACGGTGAGGACGAAGGCTCCGCCTAGGGCGAAGGGCACGTAGGCGCCGGGGGTGGTGAACCCGAGCACGCCGACCGCGAAGGTGACGGCGAACGATGCACCGGCGTTGACCCCGAGGATGCCGGGGTCGGCCAGCGGGTTGCGGGTGAACGCCTGGATCAGGCCACCGCACACGGCGAGAGCAGCACCCACGACGATGCCGAGCAGCGTGCGGGGCACGCGCAGCTCCATGATCATCAGATGAAGCGGGTTCTCGTCGTCGTACGAGAAGAGGGACTGCAGCACGGTGGCAGGGTCGATCGCACGGCTGCCGACCGCGAGCGAGGCGATGGCGGCGATGACCAGCACCGCCACGGAGATGACCAGTCCCGTCACGAGCGTCCCGTTGCGGTGCGGGGAGTCGTCCGTGCGACTCCCCGCACCCGTGTTCGAGACGTCCGTGCCGTCGTGCGTCGCCAGGGACATCTCGGAGGTCACTTGCCGGTGATCGTCGGTTCGCCCTGCAGCGCGGCGGCGAGGTCGTCGACGTACTTCGGCAGGACGTACTTCAGCGAGAGCACGGTGGGCGCGCTGATGGCCGAGGCCTCGGCGGCGTCGCCGTAGATCACGTAGGAGCCGTTGGCGATCGGGTTCCAGCGCGACATCACCTTGTTCTCGACCGTGTAGGCCCCTTCGTCGGCGCTGCCGCCCCAGGCGGCGAACAGGTCGGCCTCCACGTCGTAGAGGTTCTCGAGGCTCACGCCGGTGTACCAGTTGTCGCCCTCGGCGGTCTTGAGGAAGCTGTCCATCGCCGAGGTCGAGGTGAAGCCGAGTGCTTCGGTGATGCGCACGCGGGGGTCGTACTCGAGGTAGACGCCCAGATCGGTGCCGCCCTCGTTCAGGGTCAGACCCCACACGAACGTCTTGTCCTCGAACTCGGGGTGCGCGCCGGCGAGGGTGGTGATCTGCTCCTCGGTCTCGGCGATCAGCTCGTCGGCCTTGTCCTCCTCCGACAGCGCCTTGCCGACCGTGCGGGTCATGTCCTCCCACGTGCCCGGGTTCCAGGGGCCCTCGATGTAGGGGACGGTCGGGGCGATCTCGGTGAGGCGCTCGTACTCGATGTCGGAGACTCCCGAGTAGAGGCTCAGGATCAGGTCGGGCTTGAGCTCCTTGATCGCCTCGTAGTTGGGGCCGTCTTCGAGGAACGGGATGATCTCGGGGGTCTCGCCGTACTCCTCGGTGACGTAGTCCTCGAACCAGGGCTGGTAGCCGCTCTCGCCCGCGCCCCAGACCTCTTCCATGCCGACGGGGTTGGTGCCGAGTGCGGCGACGATGTCCGCCGACATCCACCCGAGGGTGACGATGCGCTGCGGCTTCTCGGGGATCACGGTCTTCCCGTGGCCGTGCTCGATGACGACGCCGTCCGTTGCGGCGGAGTCGGTGCGGGATTCCTCCGGGGCGGACGAGCATCCGGCGAGGGTGAGGGCGGCGGCGACGGCCGCGGCGACGAGGGCCGAGCCTCGGCGGATCTTCGGGCGCGCAGAAGCGTGCGACATGGTTCTCCTTCGGGAAGGGGGGAGGGGGTTGCCGCGTCGACGCGGCGAGAAGTTAGGTAAGCATGCCCTAACACATCGATGCTAGGACGCGGATGCGGCGCCCAGTGTCGTGGGAGCGACGACTTGTGTCGCTGAACCGACAAAGAGGTCTCGCAGTCGCCCGCGCACGGTCACGATCAGGACCGCTGCGGGGTCACCGCCAGTAGAGCTGGTGCGCCGCGTCGGCCTGCACGCGTGCCACGTGCTGCCGAGGGGTGAGGCCGAAGCGCTCCTTGAACGCCGCGGAGAAGGCGCTCGTCGTGGCGTACCCGCAGCGGTGCGCGGCCGCACCGATCGGGGTGCCGTCGACGATCAGTCGCGCGCCGAGGGTCATGCGTACGCCGGTGCGCCATCGCCCGAAGCTCATGCCCACGTCGTGCTGGAAGATGCGCAGCACCGTGCGCTCGTGGAGCCCGTGCGCGAGGAAGAGCTCGATCGCGCTGCGGGGGTCACCGGGGTCGGCGAGCACGGCCTGAACCAGCGGGACGACCCGCTCATCCGCAGGCATCGGCACCTCGCCCCAGTCGCTGGCGGCCTCGGGCAGCGGCTGCTGCAGCATCTCGATGAGCACCGATTGGATGCGCACACGCAGGTCGGTGGGCATGTCGTTGATGCCGAGATGGAGGAGCATCTCCTGCACGGCGCGCGGTACCAGCACCCGGGTGATGTCATCGATCGGGGCGATCAGCGAGGAGTCGGGAATGTAGGTGTAGCAGCCGATGGAGTCGGGTTCGTGATGGGCCGTGTGCGGGGTGCGCGCGGGGATCCACACGCCCTGTCCGGGGGCGAGGCGCCACCGTGCGTCCTGCAGGTGCACCCACACCGAGCCGCGGTAGCACCAGGCCAGCATCGGATCGGCGTGGCTGTGCGGCGGAGAGAGCGGCCGGGTGCCGGTGTCGTCGGCGGTGACCACGCCGGTGCCCATCAGGTACGGCTCGTTCACGGTCGACGGATACGTGGGGCTCGCCGCCCAGTCGTCCTGCCGATATGAGTTCATTCGTGCTCCGCCTGACGGCCGCCCCGAACGCTCGGGAAGATCGGTTCTGCCACCCCCGCCATGCTAACGGGGTGAGGCGCGACTGCTCCGTGAGGACCGATGATGGAGGCATGCCTTCCGCCCATCGCCCCGGTCTGCGCGTCTCGTCGGGTCTCACGATCCCCGAGGCCGAGCTGTCGTGGCGCTTCTCGCGGTCTTCCGGACCCGGAGGGCAGGGCGTGAACACCGCGGATTCCCGCGCGGAACTCGTCTGGGATGCGGCGAACTCCGCGGTGCTCTCGCCGCATCAGCGCGAGAGGCTGCTCGACCGACTGAGCGGTCGCCTGGTCGATGGAGTGCTGACGATCGCCGCATCCGAGCACCGCGCGCAGCTGCGCAACAGGGATGCGGCGCGGGAGCGGCTCGTCACCCTCGTCGCTGAAGCGCTGCGCCCGCCGGCACCACCGCGACGGCCGACGAAGCCGAGTCGGGGGTCGAAGGAGCGCCGACTCAAGGCCAAGCAGCGACGCACCGATGTCAAGAGTCTGCGACGACGCCCTCGCGACGACTGACCCGGCGCCGGCGAATCACCCGGCGAGGCGTTCCTCGACGGGGGCCCAACCGCTCTCGAGAACTCGGAACCCCGCGTCCACGGTTTCGAGCGGGTCCGTGCTGTCGTTGATGAGCAGCTGCATCTGCAACACGAAACGGGCGTAGACGCGGATCTCGGCGATGGGCTCCGTGAGGCCCAGCTCTTCGGCGATGGCGGCGGCGAGGGCATCCTCGTGTCGCAGCCACATCTTCGCGGCGTAGTCGCGCAGGGCAGGTGTCTCGTTGAGGAAGCGCATGAAGACACGGGTGACGTCATCGCCGTGCTCGTCGACGTTTGCCCTGATCTCGGCGGCGAAGAAGTCGTGGATCGCGCGGTTGATCGTGCGTCCGTCGGGCCGGTCGCGCACGGCCGAGACCAGACGGTCGCGCTGCTCGTCATCCTCGTCGAAGACGAGGGCCTCCTTCTGCGGGAAATGCGCGAACACCGTCGTGGGGGAGACATCGGCGGCATCCGCGACCTCGCGGATGCTGACGTTGTCGAAGCCGCGCTCGAGGAACATCATCGTCGCGACGTCGGAGATCGCCTTGCGGGTCGCGGCCTTCTTGCGCTCGCGACGTCCGAGGGGCTCTGGGTTCGTCATGGAACCAGCCTACCGATCGACTCCAAAACTGGCTTGACACCAAAAGTGGTATCGATACACTTTCGGTATGACTTCACCTATCTCCCTTACGCGGCGGGACCAGAACCGCGCGTGGATCATGCTCATCGTGCTCACGATGCTGACCGTCATCGGCATGACGGTCGTCCTCCCCGTTCTCCCTTTCGTCGTCCTGCAATACGTCTCGCACGAGAGCGACCTCGCCATCTGGGTGGGTGTGCTCGAAGCGGTCAACGGACTCTGCGCCTTCCTGGCCGCTCCCTTCCTCGGCAGGCTGTCCGACCGCTTCGGGCGGCGACCGGTCATCATCGTCGCCGCGTTCGGCGCCGCATTCTCGATGGCGCTGTTCGGGTTCGGCGGCGCGATCTGGGTCCTCGTCCTCGCCCGTGTCATCCAGGGCCTGACTGCGGGCGATCTCCCTGCCCTCTTCGCCTACCTGGCCGACATCACCCCGCCGGAGCAGCGCGCGAAGCGCTTCGGCCTCCTCGGTGCGCTCTCCGGCATCGGCACGATGATCGGGCCGGCCATCGGCGGACTGCTCGCCGCCGTGAGCATCCAGCTCCCGGTCTTCCTCACTGCCGCCGTCGCCCTCACGATCGCGATCCTCAGCATCTTCCTGCTCCCGGAGAGCCTGAAGCCAGGGAACCGCATCGCCACGATCAAGCTGCGCGATGTGCAGCCCTTCGCCGTCTTCAAGGAGGCGTTCGGCCGCAAGGAGCTGCGCGGACTGATGATCGGCTTCGGTCTGATCGCCCTGCCGTTCGGGTTCTTCGTGAACAACTTCAGCGTCCTGGCGCTCGACTCGATCCAGTGGGGGCCGACGCAGATCGGACTCCTGACCGCGGCCGTGGGCGTCGTCGACATCCTCATACAGGGCGTGCTGCTGGGCATCCTGCTTCCGCGCATCGGCGAGCGAGGTGTGATCGTGAGCGGCATCGTGGCGCAGATGTTCGGACTCGCGGCCCTCGCCATCGTCGCCTCGATCTTCGCCCAGCCGTGGGTCTTCATCGTCGGCGCTCTCATGCTGGCTGCCGGCCAGGGCGCGTCGCAGGCCGCGATGGACGGTGCGATGTCGAACGCCGTCGGCGATGACGAGCAGGGTTGGCTCGGAGGCGCGACCCAGTCGCTGAACGCGGCGATGGGTACGGCCGCCCCGCTCATCGCCGGCGCGCTCTATGCGCTGGTCAGCCATGCCGCCCCGTACTGGCTCGGGGTCGCGCTCATGATCGTGGCCGTGATCGTGGTCAGTCGTGCGCACATCGCGAACTCTGCGAAGCGCCCGGAGGGCCCTGTCGTGCATGGCGTTTCGACCGAGGTCGCCGAGACCGTCGTCTGAGGATCGGAACGGGGGGCCGCAGGAAGCAGCGGCCCCCTCCGGCGTGCGGGGGCGAGGCGCTGCCGTCGAGCAGGGGTCCCTGTCCGTGGGGGATCAGTCCGCTGTGGGCCCCGGGGTCTCGGAGACCGGGATGCCGGTGTCGCGCACGAAGTACACCCAGGGGAACGCCGAGCATCCGAGCTCCCACCCCTCCGCGCGCTCCGCCGCCCGAAGGGGGCGCCAGACGCTTCGACGATGCTCCCACCGGGTGTCGCTGCGGACCATCCGATGTGCGGATGCTCCGGCTCCGATGGTGTGCCAGCCTTCGCGCCCGGCGAGTTCCAGCTCACCCATCTCGTCGAAGACGCTCACCGGGCCGAGCCAGCGCTCGCCGTCGTCGTCGTCCTGTGCCTCGGCGAGGTGGCCGAATCGCTGCTGCGCCGCTTGGCGGGACATGCCGAGCTCGGCGCCGATCGTCGCCCAGCTCGCCCCTGCGGCTCGTGCGGAGAGCACGGCGCGCCGCAGAATGACGCGCACCTCGTCTTCGGTTCGGGCGCTCGCCGCGATCAGGGCGATGTGGTCTTCCGTCGTGAGAGACGTCTTGTCGGCGACCCCGGCATCGGCGAGAACAACGTGACCGATCGCGTCGCTGAGCGCGCTCACTCCACGGTTCCGCGGCTCGGGAGCCACTGCCGGCGTCGGGCGCGACGGATGCCGTTCCCGAACCCCCAGAGGTAGGTCCCGACGAGCATCGCGCCGATGCCGGCGCCCTGCACGAACCCTCCGCCGAACCCGCGGAGGTCGAAGCCGATGGACAGCAGAAGCGTCGCCGCTCCCGTGGCGAGGAGTGCGATGCCGATCGCGGAGGCGATTCGTTCCGATCGCGAGGCGGGCTGAGGTGTCGTCGTCATGGTGTCAATCTATTGTTGACACCGGTGTTTGTCAACCACTTGTTGACAAGGGGCGTCGCTCAGTCCTTCCCGCCTCGCACGAGTTCGAGCCCGGCACCCGCGAACTGGCGCAGCGTCGCATCCGGCAGGAACGCCCGCGTAAGGGCTCCACCGATGCGCGTGAGGTCGCTCTCGTCGCGGAAGAGGAGATACATGGTCTCGTACCGGGGGTGGAACTTCTGCTTGAACCGATGCAGCGACCCGAAGCCGTACACCGGTTCCAGGGCATCGGCCAGCCGGTCGCTCAGGGCGGCGATCATCCCGGCGTCCGGCGGATGGTCATGGGCGAGTGGGGCTCCCGAGAGCGACATGATCTGCGCGCCCTCATCGGCGAACTGCCGTGCCGAGGATCCGATCAGGTACTCCATCACGGGTCCGAAGCCGCCCTCCCTGCGACGCATGAGGTCGAGGGTCCAGCCGCGCACGGCACCCTCGTCGCCGTACACGGGCAGCCAGGAGAGGAACCCGTCGACGTCGCCGTTGGGCGCGAGGGCCAGGGCGAGCCGCACCTCCGGGTCCTCGGCCTCATCGAGCGTGCCGAGGGTGAAGCGCATCTCCGGCAGATCCTTGTCACCGACCCAGGCCTCCGAGATCGCACGCAGCTGCTGCTGCACACCCCAGGGCTCCGCCTTGAGCTGCGTCATCCGGAAGGTCATGTCCTCCCGGCCGGCCTTGTTGAGCGATGTGCGCACCGAGTTCCAGCGCTTGCCCGTGAACTCCAGTCCCGGCAGGTCGACGATCGTGTCGTCGGCCACGACGATGCTCCGCCAGCTCGGGGGCACGGCGGCGCGGGTGGCTTCGTCCGCGCTGAAGAAGCAGGGGACGAGACCGGCCAGCTCGGCCGCGTGGATGAAGTCGGTGACGGCCTCGGCGCGCGCCTCCGAGGGGCCGATCGGATCCGCCAGTGCCAGTGCCACACCGTTGCGGCGCTGATAGGCCACGATGCCGCCGTTCATCCTGGCGTAGCTGTTGCCGTCCCACGTCGTCATCCACGAGAGCGTTCCGCCGCCGTGCGTGCGCAGCTCGTGCTTCACGTCGTCCACGGTGGGCGCGGGCTGGATGCCGAGCTTCGCACGGCGCTTGGCCCGGAAGGCACGGCGCACCCAGACCAGGTACACGAGCATGATCAGCCAGAGGAAGCCGTTGGCCAGCTCGAGCTCGGTCTCTCCATCCCAGCGCACGTCGAGCTGAGCTTGGCTGAACACGGTGATCAGGGTGAGCACGAGGGCGGCGATCACGACGTTGAAGATCCCGAGCAGGAGGGCGAGCACCCACGCGAAGCGTCGGCCCCGGCGCAGGCCGTTCACGAGCACGAGGATCACGACCAGGTCGATCGCGAGGCTGATGAATCCGCCGGAGACGGGTTCCGTCGGGCCGAACGGGCCGTCCGTCGGCAGGAGCGTGGTGATGATCTCGACCGCGCCGAGCACCAGCATCGCCACGACCGCGATCAGCCGCTGCTCGCGCACTGTGGTGTGCCGAACCCGCAGCGTGCGGTCCACGACGAGGATCAGCAGCACGGCGAGCAGATGCTCGAGGTCGGCGACCTTGCCCCAGAAGAGCATCGCGATGAACACGAAGCCGAGCAGGATGAGCCAGCCGCGTACCCTCCACGGCGGGCGGAAGAGGCCGACCGCCGCGGCGATGCACGCCATGGTGCCGCCGGACGCTCCCACGTCGAGCGCCTGCGCCTGCTCGGTCGCCCAGGCCCAGGGGAACTGCGAGAGCAGGTACAGCAGCAGTGCGGTGGCGAAGATCGCGAACAGCTGACCGATCGCGTAGTAGGCCACCGCCACGCGCGATCCGCGACGGTACTCCAGGTAGGCCATTCCCCAGAAGCCGGCGATCGTGAACACGTACACCCAGGGCTGATTCACGAAGAACGTGCCGGTGACGGGCGTCCACCACTTGCCGTCGACGAGGTTCGGCAGTCCGTAGGCGACGGTCTTGAACAGTGCCGTGTCTTCGAAGGGCGACCAGAGTCCACCCCAGATGATCCCCACGACGAGGATGAGCAGCACCATCGTGAGGGTCGCCGGGATCCGTCGGACGACGGCGATCCACGGACGCGGAGAGGGGGAGTGCTCCTCAGTCATGCGCTCAGCGTAGCGAGGGAGGCCCCGTCTCCGCGGAGGCCGCTCCTACTCGCCGCGGAGAACCCGGCGGAGATCGGCGATCTCCTCAGCGGCCATGCCGCCGCTTCGCAGATACCCCGCGACATCGCCGTGGTTCGCGATGATCCAGTCCATCGCCGCCTCGATGGCCGACGCCGGAGACTTGGTCGCCAGGGTCGTCAGCGCCGGGGTGAGCGGAACTCCGAGCGAGGTGATCAGCCCCGTGAGCGCTTCGGCGAACCCGCGCGCGAGGTTCTTCTCGGTCAGCGTGTAATCCGCGACGATCGCCTCTCGAGGCACCTCGGCGACGAGCAGCAGGATCGCGGCGGCGAGACCGGTGCGGTCCTTGCCCGCGGTGCAGTGGAACAGCACGCCGGGCCGAGTGGTGCGGGACGACTCCAGCACCGTGCGGGCGATGGTCGCGAACTGCGCTGCACTCGCCTCCAGGATCGAGATGTACAGCTCCTCCAGGGTGGGCACCCGCTTCAGCACCTCGGCGACCTGGGTCACCGAGAGTCCGGCGCTGCCGGCCGCGGGAAGCAGCTTCTTGACCATCTCGTCCATCGCGCCGCCCTGCATGGGCAGAGCCAGCAGCGTCACGCTGCCGTCATCGGGCAGACGATCTGCGGCACGGGCCCGCTCGCCATCGGTGCGCAGATCGATCACGGTGCCGATGCGGAGGTCGGCGAGCGCCTGCAGCCCCTCGTCGGTGAGCGAAGCGAGGGCATCCGACCGGAAGAGGAGGCCCGATGCGAGCCGACCGCCTCCGGAGGTCGGGAACCCGGCGAGTTCACGAGCGTTGTGGGTCGTCTGCAAAGCGGTCGAGATATCGATGGTCATTCTGGCCCTCTCCTGGGTATGCGGCCAGAATATCGGTGCGGCGGGACCGCGCGGCTTCGACACGGAAGCGGCGCGACCCCGCCCGCCGGGTCAGCCGTTCACGGCCTTCTCGATGGCCTCCTCGACGTCGTCCCACTCCTGCAGCTCGACCTTCACACCATCCACGAAGAAGCTCGGCGTGCTGTCCACCCCGAGCTTCTCGCCATCGGCCTTGTCGGACTGCACGCGCTCCGCGGTGGCCGCATCCGCGATAGCCGCGTCGTACGCGGCCATGTCGAGGCCGAGCTCCTCGGCGAACCCGCGGAACACCTCGGGCGTCTCCTCGGACTGCTCGCCCCACTGCGCCTGGGTCTCGAACAGGCGGTGGTACATGTCCTCGAAGCGATCCTGCTGACCGGCGGCCTCCGCGGCCAGGGCCGCCTGGGTGGAGTTGATGTGACCGGGCAGGGGGAAGTAGCGCACGACGTAGGTGATCTCGCCGTCGTACTTCTCTCGGAGATCTTCGACGACGGGGTAGAACGCCGCGCACGCCTCGCACTCGAAGTCGAGGAACTCGACGACGGTGACGGCGCCCTCGCCCCCGTCGTCGAGCACATGGGAATCGGTGCGGACGGTCGGCTTCGGCTCCCCGCCTTCGGCCGGTGCGGTGGGTTGTTGCTGGCTGATCGCGAACACGACACCGGCGATCAGCAGGACGATGGCGACGGCGATGGCGATCAGGGTCGCTTTGACAGAGTTCTTCATGGGGTCTCCAGACACAGGGGTACGACGAGGGAAGGATGCCGCCGTGGGCGGCTCGATGTGCGCGTCGGTGTCAGGTACGGGAGATCGAGAGCTGGGTGAGGGTGAGAGCCGGGACGATGACGAGCGGACCGGCGCGGCGGGGCGACGACGTGCCGAGGCCCCGGGTGCCGAGCGGTCGGGTTCTGTGGGCGATGAGCCGCCGGAACACCAGGACCAGCGCGACCCCGCCGAGGACAGCGAGCACGCAGATCCCCACGCTCGACGAGAGCACATCGATCGTCGTCGTCGCCTCCTGGCCGTCTGCGACGGGCGCGGCCCCCTGCGATTCCGAGACACCGGAGGCGAGGCACAGCGTCGCGTGCACATCGGCGGAGCCACGAGAGGTCGACCACGCGCCCACGACGAGCAGGAGCGCGAGGCCGACGGCGATGATCACCCGGGCGACCAGCATCCGCTCGGCCCGCGCTCGCGGCATCAGATCCGGCGAGGGGGGCAGCATTTCCCGCGCAGTCTAGCAACGGAGCCTCTGCCGTCTCCGGGGCCGTGGCACCCTCGACACGCCTACACTGGAAGGGTGGCGAGACTACTGATCGTCGGCGGCTTCCTCGCCGCCGTGTTCTGGGTGTTCAGCATCGTCGACTGCGCAGTGCAGCCGGCGACGCGGCACCGTGGTGTGTCCAAGCCCGTCTGGCTCGCGATCGTGGTGATCCTCCCCGTGATCGGCGGCATCCTCTGGTTCGTGATCGGCCGCCGGCGCGCGAACGATCCCGGTGTCCGTCCGGTGATCGCACCGGATGACGACCCCGCGTTCCTCCGCAGCATCAGCAAGACCGAGCAGGATGCGCGCATCCGCCGTCTCGAAGAGGAGCTCGCCCGTCTGGACGAGGAGACCGACGAGCCTCCCGCCACGGACCAGCGCCCGTGACCTCATCGCCGGCGATGGATGCTGCGGCGTCCCTGATCGCCGACCTCGTCGCCCAGGGCGTGCGCGACATCGTGGTGTCTCCGGGCTCGCGTTCGCAGGCCCTCGCGCTCGCCGCGGTGCGTGCCGCCGACGACGGACACGTGCGCGTGCACGTGCGCATCGACGAGCGTGTCGCCGGTTTCACGGCACTCGGCATCGCTCGCGAGACCCGCGTGCCCGCCGCGGTGGTGTGCACCTCGGGGACGGCCGTCGCCAACCTCCTCCCCGCGGTGATGGAGGCGTTCCACTCCGGGGTGCCGATGCTGCTGCTCACCGCCGACCGTCCGCCAGAGCTGCGCGGGGTCGGCGCCAACCAGGCGACGATCCAGAACGCTCTGTTCCACCCGTGGGTGCGCGACGAGCTCGATGCTCCGGTGCCGGGCGACGGCGAGTGGACCGGGCTCGCCGAACAGGCCGTGGCCGCCGCGATGGGCGCTCGCGAGGTCGAGAGCGGCCTCCGTGGCATCGCAGGACCAGTGCATCTGAATCTTCCGTCCAGAGAGCCCCTCTCGGGCGATCTGCCCTCCATCGTCGTCCTCAGGGGCGAGGCGCCCGAGGCGCTGCGCGACGAACCCTTCGTGCTCGACCGCGGGCCGCGCACCGTCGTGATCGCGGGCGCCGACGCCGGTCCCGATGCCGAAGAGATCGCGCACTCCGGGGGCTGGCCGCTGATCGCCGAGATCGTGAGCGGTGCGCGGTTCGGGCGGCAGGTCGTGCACGGCTACCGTCGCCTGCTGGCCCGGGAGGATCTCGGTGGACGCATCGAACGGGTCGTGGTGCTCGGGCACCCGACGCTCAGCCGCGAGGTCGCGTCGCTCCTCTCCCGTCACGACGTGGATGTGGTGGCGGTGCACCGCGGCGGCGAGGAGCTCAACCTCAACCACCGCACGCGCGGGGTCGACGCCGTCATCGTCGCCCCCGGCACCCTCGACCGCGCCTGGCTCGGCGAGTGGATGCGGGCGTCCGCTGCGGAGATCGTCGATCTGAGCGAGCACGCCCCCGATCCCGAGGCGCTGGCCTCCACCGACTTCGCGGCGCGCAGGGAGGCGGTGAAGGCCGAGCTCGACGCGGTCCGCCGTCCGCTCGACCGTGAACTGCTCGCCGACGCGGTGTGGCGCGCCACCTGGCCGCACGACCGTCTGGTGTTCGGCTCCTCCCGGCTCGTCCGGGTCGCCGATCAGGTGCTGGGCGGCAAGAAGGTCCCCGTCCACGCCAACCGCGGCCTCGCCGGCATCGACGGCACGATCGCCACCGCGACCGGCATCGCCATCGCCAGTCAGGCCGCCGGTGCGCCCGGGGTCACCAGGGTGCTGCTG
Organism: Microbacterium sp. DWRC1-3; assembly: GCF_049896645.1. Taxonomy (NCBI): domain Bacteria; kingdom Bacillati; phylum Actinomycetota; class Actinomycetes; order Micrococcales; family Microbacteriaceae; genus Microbacterium; species Microbacterium sp. DWRC1-3. The sequence continues at coordinate 1,663,765 of NZ_JAFCUS010000001.1, read as the reverse complement.
GGCGACCTCGCGTTCCTGCACGACGTCGGCGCCCTGCTGCTGCCGCCCGACGAGACAGAGCCCCGACTGCAGGTCATCGTCGGCAACGACGGCGGGGGGACGATCTTCGACTCCCTCGAGGTGGCGTCTTCCGCCCGCCCCGGCGACCTCGACCGCGCCTTCTACACGCCGCACACCGTCCGCTTCGAGCACCTCGCCCTCGCCTACGGCTGGGAGTATCAGCGGGTCACCACCCGCACGGCACTCGATCAGGCGCTGACCTCGCCCCGCGGCGGACGTCAGATCATCGAGGTGCCGCTGGAGCGTTGACTGGCAGGATGTGCGTATGGACGCGCACACCTGGACGCAGACGCTGCGAGTCGACGAGGGATTCCGCCTCGCCGATCTCGACCCGGACGCCAAGCCCGGATACGACCAGGGCAAGGCTCGCGGGGTCGCCGACCTCGCCGCCCGCCTGGCAGACCTGAACGTGCTGCAGGAGCGGCTGTTCGCCGAGAGCCGTGCCGGAGTGGCCAAGGATGCGGTGCTCCTGGTGCTTCAGGCCATGGACTCCGCCGGCAAGGGCGGGATCGTGCGGCACGTGGTCGGGGGTGTCGACCCGCAGGGTGTCGCGCTCGCCGCGTTCAAGGCGCCGACGGCCGAGGAGCGCGAGCACGACTTCCTCTGGCGCATCGAGAAGCGTCTGCCCGATCCCGGCTTCATCGGCGTCTTCGACCGCTCCCACTACGAGGACGTGCTGATCGGACGGGTTCGCGAGCTCGCCCCGCCCGCGGAGATCGAGCGCCGCTACGACGCGATCAACGAGTTCGAGGCCCGCGTCGCGGCATCCGGTACGCGCATCGTCAAGGTCATGCTGCACATCTCGCCCGAAGAGCAGAAGACGCGGTTGATGGAACGCCTCGACCGTCCGGACAAGCACTGGAAGTACAACCCGGGCGATGTGGATGAGCGGTTGGTGTGGCCGCAGTACATGCAGGCTTACCAGACCGTGTTCGATCGCACCTCGACCGCGGTGGCTCCGTGGCACGTGATTCCGGCGAACGCCAAGTGGTACGCGCGACTGGCCGTGCAGGAGCTGCTGCTCGCGGCGCTGGAGGACATCGACCCCGAGTGGCCGCGCGCCGACTTCGACGTCGAGTGCGAGAAGAAACGCTTGGCCGCCAGCTGAGCGTCGGTCTCTGTGGTCAGGCCAGGGCGTCGACCAGGGGGCGGAACTTCACGCGCGTCTCGAGCAGTTCGCTCTCCGGATCGGATCCGGCGACGATCCCGGCGCCCGCGTAGGCCGTGACCCCGATCTCGTCCTGGCGCACGGTGAACTGGGCGCAGCGCAGGGCGATCGCCCACTCGCCGTTGCCCGCGGCATCCACCCAGCCCACAGGTCCCGCGTAGCGACCCCGGTCGAACGGCTCGAGCTCGCGGATCGCGGCGATGGCCGAGGGGGTCGGTGTGCCGGCGACGGCGGCGGTGGGGTGGAGCACCCGCACCAGGTCGAGCGCCGACTCGCCGTCGCCCAGTTCGCCCTCGACGTCGGTCGCCAGGTGGAACAGATTCGGCAGCTTCAACAGGAAGGGCTGTTCGCTCGCGGCCAGCGCCCGTGTGTGGGCCCGCAGCGAGGCGAGCACGCTCTGCACGGCGTACTGATGCTCGTCGAGGTCCTTGGTGCTGGAGGCGAGGTGTGCCGAAGCGGCGGTGTCGGCATCCGCGTCGGCGCCGCGGCCGATCGTGCCGGCCAGCACCCGCGCGGTCACGGTTCCCTCGTGCACGGTGACGAGGGTCTCCGGACTCGCGCCGATCAGCCCGTCCACCGCGAACGCCCAGGTGTCGGGGTAGCCGCTGGAGAGGGCACGCACCAGTCGGCGCAGGTCGGACCCCGCCGGGATGCTGCCGGTCAGGTCGCGGGCGAGCACGACCTTGCTGAGCTCTCCGTCGGCGATGAGGGCCAGGGCGCGGCGCACCGAGTCCTGGTAGCCCTGCGGGCTCTGCGCTCCGGGGCCGACGGTGCCGGCCCAGTGCGGGCCGTAGGGCTGCGTCGCGAGTTCATCAGCGTTCCCCGGGGCATCGGCGACGCGGATCGTCGTGCGCCAGAACCGGTCCCCGTGTCGTCCCAGAACCTGCGTCGGCAGCAGGAGCACGCTGTCCGCTGCCGAGTCCTCGTCGAACGTGAAGGCGCCGAAGGCCACGAGCCCGGTGCCGGGGAGTCCCACCGGGTCGGAGATCTCGGCCTGCGCTGCCATGTCCCGCCACAGGGTCGCGAGCTTCTCGGTGCGCGACTGATCGCCGCCCGCGGGAGGCCGCAGCTCCGCCAGGGTCTCGCCGACGGCGACGATCCCGTCTCCGCGGCGCAGCCACGCGAGCGGGCGGGAAGGGTCCGCGTAGGCCAGGAGGTCTTCGACCGGCTCGATCTCTGTGGTCTCCACGACCAGGTGGGTGGTGTGCACGCGTCCAGCCTATGCCGCTCAGGGAGCGTGGATTCTCGTGGTCGTAGGGTGAGCGGATGAGCGATGCACGCCCCGCACCCGGCACGGAGATGGTCTTCCAATGGCGCAAGTGGGACGGATCACCGCACTGGCGGCACGAGTGCGTCTACCTCGGCGCCGACGAGTGGGGCGACTGGATAGGGCAGCCCGTCGGATGGCACAGCGTGCGCCCCGGCGCCGAGTTCCATGCCGGGGGTCCGAACGTCACCCTGGTTCCCCCGAGCGGTGACCACGCGCTGACCGTCAACCGCCGCCATCGCCGGGGGATGCGCATCTACATCGACCTGGGGTGGGACATCCATTGGTCCGATGATCCGCTGCTGGCGACCGGGATCGACATGGACCTCGATGTGGTGCGCGTCGAGGGTGCACGAGGGACCTGGGTCGACGATCGCGACGAGTGGGCCGAGCACAGTGCGCGCTACGGCTACCCGGCCGACGTCATGGCGCACCTCGAGGGCCTCGCGCTCGACCTCGAGGAGCGGGTGCGCGCGCAGATGGCTCCGTTCGACGACGCCACCGCCGATCCCTGGCTCGACCGCCTCGAAGCCCTGGGCCTCGCGCCTAGACTGAACTCGTGACCTCGAACGAGAAGAACCGCGCCGATCTCGGCAAGGACCCCGCCCGCGTCAGCGGCATGTTCGACCAGGTCGCCGCAGGGTATGACCGCACCAACACGGCGATGACGTTCGGCAACGACGTCCTGTGGCGCGCGGCGACCACCCGGGCGGTCGCTCCGAAGCCGGGGGAGCGGATCCTCGACCTCGGCGCGGGCACGGCGTCATCGTCGGCCTCCCTCGCACGCAGCGGGGCCGAGGTGGTCGCGGCCGACTTCTCCCCGGGCATGCTCGCGGAGGGCGAGCGTCGACACGGCGCGATGCGCAACCTGTCGTTCGTGCAGGCCGATGCCACCGATCTGCCGTTCCCCGACGCGACGTTCGACGCGGTCACCATGTCGTACGCGCTGCGCAACGTCAACGACCCGAAGAAGGCCCTGAGCGAGCTCTACCGCGTGACCAAGCCGGGGGGCAGGCTCGTCATCAACGAGTTCTCGACCCCGCCGGGCAAGCTCTTCCGCGGGGCGTACCGCTTCTACAACGCCCAGGTGCTGCCGCGGGTGGCTCGCGTCGCCGGCACCAACGGCGACGCCTACGACTATCTGAACGAGTCGATCATTCAATGGCCTGACCAGAAGCGACTCTCCGCCTGGATCCGCGAGGCGGGCTGGGCCGAGGTCGCCTATCGCAACCTCACCTTCGGCATCGTGGCCCTGCACAGAGCGCGCAAGCCGGAGTGAACCTTCCGGGCGAAACCGTGACATCCGACGAAGGTAGGCTGGGAACGTGACTTCGAGCCCCATCGCCCCGGGTTCGCGACTGGCGAGCCGTCTCGGCTTCAGCGATCGCGTCTTCATCGGTCCTGCCGCCCGACGTGTCGCGCGCGCCATCGAAGACGGGCTGGAGCTCGTCGAGACCGGACTGGCAGACGACGTCCGCGTCGCCGATCCACTGGCCGACGCCGCCAGCCGCTACCTGTACGAGGCCGGCGGCAAGCGCATCCGTCCCGTGCTCACGCTCCTCGCCGCACAGCTCGGCGACGGGAACACCCCCGAGGTCATCGACGTGGCCAAGGCGCTCGAGATCACGCACCTCGGCTCGCTGTACCACGACGACGTCATGGACGGAGCCGACCGCCGCCGCGGAGTACCCGCCGCCCACGCCGTGTGGGGCAACAACATCGCGATCCTCACGGGCGACATCCTGTTCTCCCGCGCCAGCCAGCTGATGTCCCGGCTGGGCGAACGCGCCATCCGGCTCCAGGCCGACACCTTCGAGCGACTCGTGCTCGGTCAGATGCATGAGACCCTGGGCCCGCAAGAGGGCGACGACCCCATCGAGTTCTACATCCAGGTGCTCGCGGACAAGACGGGTTCCCTGATCGCCGCGGCCACGCAGGGCGGCGTGATCTTCTCCAACGCCCCCTCGGAGTACGAAGAGCCGGTACGTGTGTACGGCGAGAAGATCGGCGTCGCGTTCCAGCTTCTCGACGACGTGATCGACCTCTCGGCGAAGCCGGAGGAGACGGGCAAGGTGCCGGGGACCGACCTGCGTGCGGGCGTTCCGACCATGCCCTACCTGCTGCTCAAGGCCGAGGGAGACGCGGACGCCATCGACCTCGCAGCCCGCATCGACGAGGGCGTGGCCCTCATCGCCGACGGTGCCGACCCCGCCATCCTCGACGGGCCGCTGGACGCGCTGCGCGACCACCCGGTGACGCAGAAGACCCTCGAGCTCGCGCACGCGTGGACCCGGGATGCCGTCGACGCTCTCCAGCTGCTCCCTCGCGGCACTGTGCGCGAGGCGCTGACCCGATTCGCTGAGACCCTCGCCGAACGCTCCAGCTGACTCTGTGCGTGCGGCCCGTCAGGGTTGCGCGCCGGCTCTGCGACGGCATACGAAAGGACCTCCCATGACCAAGCTCAGACTGGCCATCGTCGGTGCGGGCCCCGCCGGCATCTATGCGGCGGACATCCTGCTGAAGGCGGAGCGCAAGTTCGACGTCTCGATCGACCTCTTCGAGCAGCTCCCCGCACCGTACGGGCTGGTGCGCTACGGCGTCGCGCCCGACCACCCGCGCATCAAGGGCATCGTCAACGCCCTCCGAGACGTGCTCGACCGTGGTGACATCCGCCTGTTCGGCAACGTCCGCTTCGGCGAGGACATCACTCTCGACGACCTCAAGAAGCACTACAACGCGGTGATCTTCGCGACCGGGGCCATCCGCGACACCTCGCTGGACATCCCCGGCATCGATGCGGTCGCCTCGTACGGCGCTGCGGACTACGTCAGCTGGTTCGACGGCCACCCCGATGTTCCGCGTGAGTGGCCGCTGGATGCCGCCTCGGTCGGCGTGCTCGGCAACGGCAACGTCGCCCTCGATGTCGCCCGCATGCTGGCCAAGCACGCGGAGGACCTGCTCGTCACCGAGGTGCCGGCCAACGTCTACGAAGGCCTCAAGGCCAGCCAGGTCACCGACGTGCACGTCTTCGGGCGTCGCGGACCGGCGCAGGTCAAGTTCACGCCGCTCGAGCTGCGCGAGCTCGGCGAACTGCGCGATGTCGACATGGTCGTCTACGACGAGGACTTCGACTACGACGACGCCGCGAAGGACGCCGTCGCCAGCAACAAGCAGGTGATGGTCATCGACCGCATCCTGCAGTCCTGGCGCAAGCGCGATTCGGTCAACAACGCCGGAGGCACGGCGTCGCGACGCCTGCACCTGCACTTCTGGGCGAAGCCGGTCGAGGTCCGCAAGGACGACAACGGTCGCGTCGCGGCCCTCGTGTACGAGCGCACCCGGCCCGACGGCCAGGGTGGCGCGGTCGGCACGGGAGAGCTGCGCGAGGTGCCCCTCCAGGCGCTGTACCGTGCCATCGGCTACTTCGGCTCGCCGCTTCCCGGGGTTCCCTTCGACAAGAAGCACGGTGTCATCCCGAACCGTGAGGGTCAGGTGCTCGCCAAGGACTCGAACGAACGCGTGCCCGGCATCTACGCGACCGGATGGATCAAGCGCGGCCCCGTGGGGCTGATCGGGCACACCAAGTCCGACGCGATGGAGACCGTGCGTCACATCATCAACGACCAGAGCGCGTGGTGGCACCCGGAGGACCCCTCGGAGGAGTCCATCGTCGAGCTCCTTCAGGAGCGCGGCGTGCGCTGGACCGACCTGGACGGGTGGCACCGGCTCGACGAGCACGAGATCGCCCTCGGTGCTCCGGCGGAGCGCGCCAGGGTCAAGGTCGTCCCGCGTGACGAGATGGTCCGGGTCTCACGCGGCGAGTAGAGCCGTCACGGTCGGGCCTCCCGCACCCGGTCGCGCGCTCGGCTAGCCTGGCGACGACGGGGGAGGAACGCATGACCGAGTGGATCCCGGATGTTCTCGGTGACGAGTTCGAGCAGCTGACGCTCGATCTCGGCACGGATGACCAGGGGCCTGTCGTTGCGACCCTCGTGCGCGCGCTGCCGAGGAGGCCGAGCCTGTGGGCGCGGGCGAGCGGCCGCCGACCGCTTCTCGACGGGGTCGATGTGCTGTACGTGCACGGCTGGTCCGACTACTTCTTCCAGAAGCGGCTGGCCCGGTTCTGGACTTCGCGTGGCGCCCGCTTCTTCGCTCTCGACCTGCGCAAGTACGGTCGCAGCCTGCGCGACGGCCAGACTCCCGGCTACGTCGCCGACCTCGCCATCTACGACGAGGACATCGGAGCTGCGCTGGAGGCGATGGGCCGCGGGGAGGGGGGCGCCGAGTCCGCCCGTCGACTCCTCCTGCTCGGGCACTCCACCGGGGGCCTGACGCTGAGTCTGTGGGCCTCCCGCCATCCGGGCTCCGCCGACGCGGTGATCCTCAACAGCCCGTGGCTGGAGTTCCAGTTCGCGCCGGCCCGCGCGGCGATCGCGCCGATGGTCGAGTTGCAGGCGAGGCTGCGACCGATGGAGGCCGCGCCGCAGGTCGACCTCGGCTTCTACACCCGCGCGCAGCAGGAGGTCGCCGACCCGGACGATCCGATGGATGTGAACCCGGTATGGCGGCCCGCGCAGACCATGGCGGTGTACGCGGGCTGGCTGCACGCCATCCTCTCCGGCCACAAGGCGGTGGCGTCGGGGCTGTCGATCACGGCGCCCGTATGCGTGCTGCTGTCAGCACGATTCGTGCCGCCGACCCGGTGGTCGGACGACCTCACGTCTGCCGACTCGGTGCTCGTGGTCGACGACATCGCCCGTGCAGCGCTCCGGCTCGGTCCCAGCGTCACCGTGGAGCGCATCGACGGCGCGCTGCACGACGTCTTCCTCTCCCGGCACGAGGCGCGCGAAGACGCCTACCGGCGGTTGGACCGATGGGTGACCGGATGGCGCGCAGCGCAGTGAGCTCTCACAGGTAGTACATCTCCCTGACGAGGCGCTCGGCGCCGTCGCCGTCGCCGCTGCGCACGGCGTCGCCGAAGTCGACGTAGATCTGCGCCATCCGTGCGCGATCGGACGGCGGGACCACCCAGTCGCGGAGGTTGCGGAACAGGACCATGCTCGCGTCGTCGATCAGCGTGCGATGCTGCGCGTTGCCGCTGTGCTCGCCGAGGTAGGAGAACACCGCCCATCGGGCGTCCGAGGTGCCGGCACCGTCTTCCAGAGCTGCGCGCATGGCGTTGACCAGCGCGAGCACATGCTCGCGCTGCGCGGCCGTGATCTGCGGCACCGCCAGTCGCGCGGCGATTCCCGCCTGGTAGCCGGCGAACACGAGCGATTGGGCGATGGTCTCCGGCGTCACCGCCGTGACCTCCGTGTACCGGCTCGGGTACATCGTGACCATTCCCAGCCGTTCCAACCGCTGGAGCGCCTCGCGCACCGGTGTCCGTGACACGTGCAGTTCTTCCGCGACATCGACATCGCGGATGCGCTCACCCGCGGCCAGCGTGCCGTCGATGATCTGCCTGCCGATGTGGTGGAAGACCTCCTCGGCCAAGAGCTGCTTGCTCTCGCCGACGTTCGTCGATCCGATATTCCCCATGGATCCGCCCCCAGTTGCCCTTCTGATCCCGAGCGCCCCATGATTCGCCCGGGAGGGCAACTACATCATGAAGTCGCGTCGGATGCCAATATCCCCCACCTGAGTCGGCAGTCCGCGTGGGGGCGCGCATCGTGGCTCAGGTGGGCTCGTCGTGCCCGTGTTCTTCGTACTCGTGGGTTCCGTGGCCGGCGGATGCTGGGCATCCGCCGGCCACCGAAGACGCGAGCGCATGGAACTGCCGCGGCCTCGTCCCCACGAGGGCAAGCTCGCAATCCCGAAATCGCGTAGCCCTACGACGGCAGTGCGTCACGCGGCGTTCGCGTCATCGGTCGCATCGAGTCGACCGCTTCCAGTCTTGGGTACCTAAACCCATATATCAGTATGCAATCCAACAATGACGAGAGAGGGGGCCGAGTGCGCTGCACTCGACCCCCTCTCTCGATGTGTCCCGGTGGGTTACCGGTAGTTGATGAACTGCAGGTCCAGGTCGAGGTCGGCGCCCTTGAGCAGCGCGATGACCGTCTGCAGGTCGTCGCGGCTCTTGGACTGCACACGCAGCTCGTCGCCCTGGATCTGGCTCTTCACGCCCTTGGGGCCCTCGTCGCGGATGATCTTGTTGATCTTCTTCGCGTTCTCCGAGGAGATGCCGTCCTTGAGCGTCGAGACGATGCGGAACTCCTTGCCGCTGGCGAACGGGTCGCCCGACTCGAGGCTCTTCAGCGAGATGCCGCGCTTGATGAGCTTGGACTGGAACACGTCGAGCACGGCCTTGGCCCGCTCCTCGGTGTTCGCGATGATCAGGATGCTCTCGCCGCTCCAGGCGATCGACGCACCCGTGCCCTTGAAGTCGTAGCGCTGCTCGATCTCCTTGCGGGCCTGGTTCAGGGCATTCTCCGCCTCCTGGTGGTCGACCTTCGAGACGATGTCAAATGAGCTGTCAGCCATGGTTTCATCCTACTCAGGGGCTCAGGGCGTACACGTTGTCGGAGATCCGGGTGGCTCCGTCCGGCGTGGGGTAGTCGTCGGGGACCAGCACGAAGTGACCGGCCGGGCCGCTCATCTCCACGGGGCCGCGTTCGCCGCCACACGCCATGATTCCCGCGGTCTCGTCCCGGTAGGCGAGCACGCAGACCGTTCCCTGGTCGACCCCGCGCAGCACCCACAGCGAGCTGCCGGAATGCTCGCCGACGAACCGCGCAGACGAGAGCTCGGCGACGTCGCCGGAGTCCTGCTCGATGAACGCGTCCGGCAACGCGTCCGCGGGTTCGACATCGCGCTCCAGCACCGCGTAGCCCGTGGTGAACGCGGTGCACCCGCTCAGTGCGGCCGCCGACAGCGCCAGCACGAGACCTGCCGTCATCCGGGCGATGCGGTGCGAACCGTGAGTCATTCCAGCAGTCTACGGGTCTCGTTTCCCCGCCTCATGGAAGCGTTTTCACATTCCAGCAGCGCTCCTTTCTCTATCACGGGTTGATATCAACGCCTTCTCTCATTGCAAACGCCGCTGATTTCGATGCATACTGTAAGCGCTTGCAGTCCTTGCAGGTGATCAGCACTGAGAGAGGCACACACCAATGAAGGTGAACAAGAGGGGCATCGTCGCCGCGGGCGCGATCGCCATCGTTTCGACTCTGACGCTTGCCGGCTGCTCCACGGGGACCAGCAGCGACGACACCTCCGGCTCCGACGACAGCGGGAAGCTGGTCGTGTGGGTCGACGCCGAGCGCGTCGACGCACTGCAGGGCGCTGCAGACGCCTACCAGGAGAAGACCGGCGTCAAGGTCGAGCTCACGGGCAAGTCGGTCGACGACATGAAGGACGACTTCATCCAGCAGGTTCCGACCGGCAAGGGCCCCGACATCGTCATGGGCGCGCACGACTGGCTGGGCGAGCTCTCCACGAACGGCGTCGTCGCACCCATCGAGCTCGGCGACAGCTCCGAGGACTACCTCCCGGTCGCGCTGCAGGCCGCCACGTACGACGGCACCGTCTACATGCTCCCGTACGCCGTCGAGAACATCGCGGTGCTGCGCAACGCCGACCTGGTTCCGGCCGCCGCGACCAGCTTCGACGACATGCTCTCGAAGGGCACCTTCGTCGTCGAGCAGGGTACCGAGGGCAACCCGTACCACCTCTACCCGTTCCAGACGGCGTTCGGCGCCCCGGTGTTCGGCACCGACGACACGGGCAGCTACGACTCCACCGACCTCCAGCTCGGCAGCGAGGGCGGCTTCGCGTTCGCGGACTGGCTGGGCGCACAGGGTGCTGCGGGTGTTCTGAACACCGACGTCGACGGCGAGATCGCCAAGCAGCAGTTCCTCGACGGCACCGCGGCCTTCTGGCTCACCGGTCCGTGGAACGTGGGCGCGGCAACCGACGCGGGCATCAACGTCGCGATCGACCCGATCCCGAGCCCGACCGGTGAGACCGCTTCGCCGTTCGCCGGCGTGAAGGGCTTCTTCGTGAGCTCGGAGTCGAAGAACAAGGTCGCCGCGAACGACTTCCTCGTCAACTACATCGGCACCGAAGATGTGCAGCTCGACCTGTTCAAGGCCGGCAACATCCTCCCCGCCCTGACCGCAGCCGCCGACACCGCGGCCGCCGACCCGATCATCGCCGGCTTCCAGGCCGTCGGCGCCGACGCGGTCCCGATGCCCGCGATCCCGGCCATGGGCGCGGTCTGGGAGTTCTGGGGCGTGGCCGAGGCCGCGGTCATCAACGGCGAAGACCCGGCGACGACGTGGCAGAAGCTCGTCGACGACGTGACCGCCGCGATCAAGTAACAGCCAGAACACGGACTCTGCCGGGGTGGGCCTTCGCCCGCCCCGGCAGGATCATGACGAGGATGACATGACAGACACCGACGAGCGCACAGCTCCTCCGACCAGACGTCAGCGCCAGGCCGCGAAGATCGCGGAGGCCGCATCCGGACCGATCGGCTGGATGCTGCTGAAGATCCTCCTGCTGGCCGTCGTCGACGCGATCGCGCTCTACGCCGCTTTCGTGCTCTTCGCTCAGCGGGAATGGTTGATCCTCGGCATCGTCGTGGCGGTCGCCGTCCTCGTCAACTACATCTACTTCTCCCGAAAGCGCATCGCCGCGAAGTACCTCACTCCCGGCATCATCTTCCTGGTCATCTTCCAGGTGTTCACGCTGCTCTACACCGGGTACATCGGGTTCACGAACTACGGCACCGGCCACAACGGCACCAAGGACCAGGCGATCTCCTCCCTCCTCGCCTCGGCGCAGGAGCGGGTCGAGGACTCGCCGACCTACCCCGTGACGGTCGTCGAGCAGTTCGGCACCTACGGTCTGCTCGTGACGGACCCGGAATCCGGCGACGCGCTCCTCGGTACAGCGCAACAGCCGCTGGAAGAGGTCGACGCCCGGTTCGAAGACGGCACGGCCGTCGCCGTCGACGGGTGGACCACACTCCCGCTCGCGACCGTCTTCACGCTCTCCGAAGAGCTGGAGAAGCTGTCGGTGCCGTTCAGCGATGACCCGAACGACGGCAGCCTGCGCGCCCCGGACGGGCAGAAGGGCTACCTGTACGTCTCGACGCTGGAGTACGACGAGGCCGCAGACACCATCACCGACACCACGAACGGGACCGTCTACTCCGATACGGGTGACGGGGCCTTCACCGCCGAGGGCGGCGAGCAGTTGCTCCCCGGTTGGCAGACGACCGTCGGCTTCGACAACTTCATCCGCGCCGTCACCGACTCCTCCATCCGCGGACCGCTCATCTCGGTCACGCTCTGGACGTTCGCGTTCGCTCTGATCTCGGTCGCGACGACGTTCTTCCTCGGCCTTCTCCTGGCCCTGGTGTTCAACAACACCCGCATGCGGTTCCGCAACGGGTACCGCATCATCCTGATCCTCCCGTATGCGTTCCCCGCGTTCCTGTCGGCGCTCGTCTGGGCCGGAATGATGAACGAGAGCTTCGGCTTCATCAACCAGGTGATCTTCGGCGGGGCCGAGATCCCGTGGCTCACCGACCCCGCCCTCGCGAAGGTGTCGGTGCTGCTGGTGAACCTGTGGCTCGGCTTCCCGTACATGTTCCTCGTCTGCATGGGCGCCCTGCAGGGCATCCCCGAGGATGTGAACGAAGCCGCGGTGATGGACGGCGCGAACCCGTGGCAGGTCTTCCGCCGGATCAAGCTGCCGCTGCTGCTGGTCACCGTCGCACCGCTGCTGATCTCGTCCTTCGCGTTCAACTTCAACAACTTCAACCTGATCTACATGCTCACGAAGGGCGGTCCGCGCTTCAGCGACGTGTCCATCCCCGTCGGGCACACCGACATCCTCATCTCGATGGTCTACAAGGTGGCCTTCACGGGACAGACGCGTGACTACGGTCTGGCGTCGGCCTTCACGATCCTGATCTTCATCGTGGTCGCCACGATCTCGATCATCAGCTTCCGCAAGACCAAGGCCCTCGAGGAGCTGAACTGACATGAGCACCACCAGCCCCACCACCGAGCGATCCGCCGACACTCGCTCCACCGACGGCGTGCAGAGCCTCGCCCCCCGCCGTCGCAGCTTCGGCGCCTGGTTCGCCGACACCGGATGGCGCCACCTCGTGGCGATCGTCGTGAGTGCTTTCGCCCTGTTCCCCCTGCTGTACGTGATCTCCGCCTCGCTGAACCCGAAGGGGACGCTGACGGGATCGAACCAGCTGTTCTCCGCGATCGGGATCGACAGCTACGTGCGCATCCTGAGCGACCCGCAGAACCCCTACGGCACGTGGTTCCTCAACACGCTGCTGATCGCGGTGGTCACCGGAGCGGTCACCGTCTTCATCGGTGCCTGCGCGGCATATGCCTTCTCGCGCATGCGGTTCGCCGGTCGCCGTGTGGGGCTCGTGACGATCGTGGTCGTGCAGATGTTCCCGCAGCTGCTCGCCGTCGTCGCCATCTTCCTGCTCATGTCGACACTGGGGGACTGGTTCCCCGCGATCGGTCTGAACACCCACACCGGTCTGATCCTGGTGTACCTCGGGGGAGCGCTCGGGGTGAACACGTACCTGATGTACGGCTTCTTCAACACGATCCCGAAGGAGATCGACGAGGCGGCGCGCATCGACGGCGCCGGTCACGCGCGCATCTTCTTCACGATCATCCTGCGTCTGGTCGCTCCGATCCTCGCGGTGGTCGGGCTCCTGTCGTTCATCGGCACGGTGAACGAGTACGTGATCGCGAGCGTCATGCTCGTCGACGTGGATCAGCAGACCCTCGTCGTCGGACTCACCAAGCTCGTGGCGAACCCGCGCTACGCGGACTGGTCGGCCTTCTCCGCCGGTGCGGTGATGGCGGCGATCCCGGTGATGATCCTCTTCCTCTTCCTGCAGAAGTACATCGTCGGTGGGCTGACCGCCGGAGCGACCAAGGGCTGAGCGCTTCCTGCGGGTGTCGCCTCGGCGACGCCCGCAGCCGCGCGGGCGGTTCTCCCGCTCTCTTGTCTCGCATGCTACCTTGTCATGCATGACAGCCGATGTCGGCGCCCAGATGCGCAAGGGAGTGGTCGAGTACTGCGTGCTCGGCCTGCTCGCGCGGGAGCCTATGTACGGATGGCAGCTGGCTGAGGCTCTCACCGGCGCCGGCCTGATCGCCAGCATCGGCACGCTCTATCCGCTGCTGGGGCGGCTGCGTGACAACGGCTGGGTGAGTACGTTCGATCAGCCGTCCGAGTCGGGCCCGGTGCGCAGGTACTACCGGCTCACCGAGGTCGGCGTCGATCAGCTCGAGCGATTCCGCGCCCAGTGGGCACCGTTCGCCCGTGTCGTCACGGGCATCGTTGGAGAGGGACGATCATGACCGAAACCACCGCTGTCGCCCTGCGAGAGGACTTCCTCACACGACTCGATGAGGCGATGCGCGGATTGCCGCACGGCATCGCGACGGACATCCGCGGGGGCATCGTCGAAGAGCTCCAGGGGCTCGACGCCGAAGCCACGGCCGTGCGCATCGCTCAGCTCGGCGATCCCGGCGCGATCGTCCGCGAGGCACAGGCCGAGCTGCCGGCGGGTTCGCCTCTCGCGGTGCCGACGACCGCGTCCACGCCGTCGGCACCGGGTCCGTCGACGACGTCCACGCGCGGGTTCGCGATCGCCGCGGCTCTGACGCTGAGCTTCGGCGGGATCGTCGTGCCGATCGTCGGGTGGTTCGTCGGTGCCGTGCTCGTGAGTCTGAGCTCGCTCTGGAAGACGGGGGAGAAGGTCGTGGCGATCGTCGTGCCGTTCGTCGCGGGCGGTCTGTCGATCCTCGTCATCTCGACGATGGTCACCATCTCCGCGTGGGAATCGAGCGGCAGCTCCTCGGGAACAGGAACCCCGCCGCCCGCCAACAATCCGTTGCTTCCTGCGTGGTACGACATGATCTGGGGCGGTCTCGCGGGAATCGGCATCCTCCTCATCCCGCTCTCGGGTCTCTGGCTGCTCTGGCGCCTGCGCGGTCGCGTCGCGCGCTGACTGCCGCGGAGCAACCGCCGCTGTCGGCGTTGCGCCCGGGCTCTCGCACCGTTCGGTCGTAGCGTGGAGGCATGGCACGCGTGGGTGGTCGCAACCTCGGGATGAGCTGGTTCGCCGGCATCGTGTGCGTCGCCATCATCGGAGCCCTGGTGTGGCTGTCGCTGCCGATTGTTCCCGTGCTCGCGCAGTTCGCCGGTGATGCGCTGCGCAACGCGCTCCCCTGAAACCCAAGAGACAGTGCGGTGTCCTCGCGTATGACGACACGTCGGCACGCCTCCGCGAGCGGCCGTTCGCGCGGAGGTACCCTCACAATGCACGTATCCGATGAGAGGCGCACCCCATGAGTGACCCCGACGTTCCCCAGCCCGAGAAGCCGGCTGACGTTGACGACGTCGTCGGCAGTGCGAACGCGGGTCTGGATGCCGCCGCTGCCGCAGGTGCGGATGTTCCCGGTTCGAACGACGGCGTGGAGGAGAAGCCCGCCGCTGCGCCGGTCGATCCCGACCTCGCTGCGTTCGAAGAGGCCGAGCGCGATCACCCCGGGACTTTCGCGTCGCCGCCCCCGGCAGTGACCCCCGCTGCGTCCGTCGCGTCGAACGACTACGCCGACGAGGTCAGGACGCGCGCCGACGCCGAGTCCTCCTCCTTCTTCCCTGAGCCGGTGATCGGCGAGCCCGTCGCGTTCGGTCATGAGCAGTCGGGCATGGCGGGTGCCGCCTACGCCCAGTACGGCGATGAGGCCGACACGCGCGTCGTGCCGTCCGAACCGCTGGTCGCTGCAGCCGCGGCACAGCCGCAGCCCATCTTCGTGCAGGCTCCCGAGCCGCCCCGCGACCGCGGAAACCGTGGCACCGCGGGAGCCATCGGACTCCTCGCGACGCTCGTCTTCGCGGTGCTGTACCTCGGTGCGGCGCTGGGGCTCGGCGCGATCTCCGGTGATGTGACCGGGGAGAACATCGGGCAGACCGCGATCGCTCCGCTGACGACCTGGGGATTCTGGACGCCCGTCGTGGTCTTCTTCCTCGGTTTCTGGCTGCTCGGAGCGATCATCAACCGCGGTCGCTGGGGACTCTGGGTCGTCTTCGGCATCATCGTCGGCGTCATCGCCTATGGAGGACACATCCTCGGCCAGCTGTTCGAGGCGCCGTTCTGGAAGCTCAGCGCGAGTCAGGGGCTCGACCTCGTCGGAGAGCAGCTGCTCGCCCCGCTCGCGATCGCGGCCTTCGTGTTCGCCCGTGAGCTGACCATCTGGTTCGGGGCCTGGGTCGCCCGCAGCGGTGCCCGCAAGACCGAGCTGAACGCCGAGGCGCAGCGCGAGTACGAGCGCACCCTCGAAGCCGGCCCGACGCTGTCGAGGTAATCACGAACTCCACCATGCCGAACCCCCGCGGACCCGAGTCCGCGGGGGTTTCGGCTGTCCTGGTGGTCGTGCTCGCCACCATCAGCTTCTTCGCGCTGGCGGTCTTCGGGCTCGGAGCACTGAGCATCGCCACCGACACGGACATCATCGCGGTACCGGACCTCGGGCAGACGCCTGGGGTGATCGGGATGCTGGCCGCCGTGGTCTCGTTCGCGCTCATGCTGTGGTCGACGCTGCGTCGACCACAGCCGTCGTATGTCGCGACGATCGCGATCGCCCTGGTCGCAGGTCTCGTCCATCTGACAGCCGTATGGGTCGGTGTGCTCATCGCCGCGGGGAGCTTCGTGCTCGCAACCGCGGTCGCAGGTCATCTCGTGCGCGGGGGAGCGAGTGCGGTGCTCGTGCTGGCGGCGCTGATCGCCGCGTGGGGCGGGATCGCGCTGCGTCGCACCCGTGCCGAGCATCCGCGGTGGCCGTGGGAGCGCGACGACGACGAGTGACCCGCGAGTGATCGTTCCCCTCCCGCCCCGCCGGGAGCGGGAAATCGCGACGGCGACGGGCGACGCGCCGTACGCTGGTGGGGTGGAGCGTTCGTTGGAGACGCAGGTGGACCAGGCCGTCGAGGCATGGTTGCGCTGGGTGCCGCGCTGGGAGCCGGCCACCCACCGTGGTCGCGTCGCGCCGTGTCGCCGATGTCTCGGATCGCCCATCCTCTCGGCAGCCGGCATCGGGGCGAACGTGCCGCACGGTGTGCAGCACGGGTTGTCCACGCGGATCAAGACCATCGTCGATCACGCCGTTGCGGAGTACACCGCACGGAATCTGCCGATGCTGCAGCGCGAGCTCGATCAGCAGGCCGCGCGCAACCGCGCTCGCAGCTACCGTCCGGCCGAGGATCTCGATCCCGAGTTCGAGGGTCTGCCCCTCGACCCCGACCCTGTACCAGGGGCTCCGTTCCTGTTCACCATCGCCGGGCTGGCCGACGACTCCGCCGCCGAGTTGCCCGCTCTTCCTCCGCTGACGGAGGAAGCCAAGGTCGCCCTCCGGCAGGAGGTCGCCCTCGCCGACGAGTACGCCAACATGGTCGGACGCGAGATCTGCGGCATCCTGCTGCGGCACCGCCTCTCGATCCAGGCCGCGATCTCGCAGCATGTGGAACCGCAGATCGAGGCACTGCTGGCCGAGCTCACAGAGTCGCTGGACTCGCCGTTCGACCCCGACCTGCCCTGACGTGTGCGGCCGACGCACACGGTCGGAGGGGCATTCATTTGACCGTCAGGTTACGCGGCATTACACTTGATCAGGTGTGTGCACGCCTCTGCGTGTGCGCTGGGCGCCGGCACCTGCCGGTCCGCCCCCACGGCATACCCATCACACCAAAAGCTCGTCGGTTCCGACGTGCCGGTGGGTCATGATGTGAAACCCATCACGCTGTCACCGTGCAGCACTATGAGGAGAGAACGTGCCAACCATTCAGCAGTTGGTTCGCAAGGGTCGCTCGCCCAAGGTCACCAAGACCAAGGCACCGGCGCTCAAGTCGAACCCGCAGCAGGCCGGGGTCTGCACCCGCGTCTACACCACCACCCCGAAGAAGCCGAACTCGGCGATGCGCAAGGTCGCTCGTGTGAAGCTCCGCAACGGCACCGAGGTCACCGCGTACATCCCCGGTGAGGGTCACAACCTGCAGGAGCACTCGCTCGTGCTCGTGCGTGGCGGTCGTGTCAAGGACCTCCCCGGTGTGCGTTACAAGATCGTCCGTGGCGCCCTGGACACCCAGGCAGTCAAGAACCGTAAGCAGGCTCGTTCCCGCTACGGCGCGAAGAAGGGTTGAGTTAGATGCCTCGTAAGGGACCCGCCCCGAAGCGCCCCGTCGTCAACGACCCGGTATACGGCGCACCGATCGTCACCTCGCTGGTGAACAAGATCCTCGTCGACGGCAAGAAGTCGCTGGCCGAGTCGATCGTCTACGGCGCCCTCCGCGGCGTCGAGGCGAAGAACGGTCAGGACGCCGTCGCCACGCTGAAGAAGGCGCTCGACAACGTGCGCCCGACGCTCGAGGTCCGCAGCCGCCGCGTCGGTGGCTCGACCTACCAGGTGCCGGTCGAGGTCAAGCCTCACCGCGCCAACACGCTCGCTCTGCGCTGGCTCGTGAGCTACGCGAAGGGCCGTCGTGAGAAGACGATGACCGAGCGTCTGCAGAACGAGATCCTCGACGCCTCCAACGGCCTGGGTGCCGCGGTCAAGCGCCGCGAGGACACGCACAAGATGGCCGAGTCGAACCGCGCGTTCGCTCACTACCGCTGGTAAACAGCTTCGCCCGCCCCTCGGCCACTCGCCGAGGGGCGGGCACCCCCTCTTCGCAGTACGACTGCTCCAAAAGATAAGGACACTCCTGTGGCACAAGACGTGCTCACGGACCTGAGCAAGGTCCGCAACATCGGCATCATGGCGCACATCGATGCCGGCAAGACCACGACGACCGAGCGCATCCTGTTCTACACGGGCGTCAACCACAAGCTCGGCGAGACGCACGACGGCGCCTCGACCACCGACTGGATGGAGCAGGAGAAGGAGCGCGGCATCACGATCACGTCTGCCGCCGTGACCTGCTACTGGAACAAGAACCAGATCAACATCATCGACACCCCCGGCCACGTGGACTTCACGGTCGAGGTGGAGCGCTCGCTCCGCGTCCTCGATGGTGCTGTCGCGGTGTTCGACGGCAAGGAGGGCGTCGAGCCCCAGTCCGAGACCGTCTGGCGTCAGGCCGACAAGTACAACGTCCCGCGCATCTGCTTCGTCAACAAGATGGACAAGCTCGGCGCCGACTTCTACTTCACCGTCGACACGATCATCAACCGCCTGGGCGCCAAGCCCCTCGTGATCCAGCTGCCGATCGGCGCGGAGAGCGACTTCATCGGCGTCGTCGACCTGGTCGAGATGCGCGCACTGGTCTGGGCCGGAGACTCCAAGGGTGACGTCACCATGGGTGCCTCCTACGAGATCCAGGAGATCCCGGAAGACCTCAAGGAGAAGGCTGCGGAGTACCGTCAGCAGCTCCTCGAGACCGTCGCCGAGACCGATGACGCTCTGCTCGAGAAGTTCTTCGGTGGCGAGGAGCTCACGGTCGCCGAGATCAAGGGTGCGATCCGCAAGCTGACCGTCGCCTCGGAGATCTACCCGGTGCTCTGCGGTTCCGCGTTCAAGAACCGCGGCGTCCAGCCGATGCTCGACGCGGTCGTCGACTACCTCCCGAACCCGCTCGACGTGGGCTCGATCGAGGCACACGACCCGAAGGACTACGACACGATCATCGAGCGTCACCCCGACGCCAATGACCCGTTCGCCGCCCTCGCGTTCAAGGTCGCAGTGCACCCGTTCTTCGGTCGCCTCACCTACGTGCGCGTCTACTCGGGTCACCTGGACTCCGGTTCTGCGGTCATCAACTCGACCAAGAACAAGAAGGAGCGCATCGGGAAGATCTTCCAGATGCACGCCAACAAGGAGATCCCGGTCCCCTCGGTCACCGCGGGAAACATCTACGCGGTCATCGGTCTGAAGGACACCACCACCGGTGACACCCTGACCGACCCGGCAGCTCCGGTCGTCCTCGAGTCGATGACGTTCCCCGAGCCCGTCATCGAGGTCGCGATCGAGCCGAAGACCAAGGCCGACCAGGAGAAGCTGGGTGTCGCCATCCAGAAGCTCGCTGAAGAGGACCCGACCTTCCGCACGGAGCTGAACCCCGAGACCGGTCAGACGACCATCAAGGGCATGGGCGAGCTGCACCTCGACATCCTCGTGGACCGCATGAAGCGCGAGTTCAACGTCGAGGCCAACGTCGGCAAGCCGCAGGTGGCGTACCGCGAGACGATCCGCAAGACCGTCGAGAAGCACGACTACACGCACAAGAAGCAGACCGGTGGTTCTGGACAGTTCGCAAAGATCCAGTTCACCATCGAGCCGCTCGACCTCGACTCCGAGAAGACCTACGAGTTCGTGAACGCCGTCACCGGTGGTCGCATCCCTCGTGAGTACATCGGTTCGATCGATGCCGGTTTCCAGGACGCGATGAACGTCGGTGTGCTCGCGGGCTACCCGATGGTCGGCGTCAAGGCGACCATCGTCGATGGTGCGGCTCACGACGTCGACTCCTCGGAGATGGCGTTCAAGATCGCGGGCTCCATGGGCTTCAAGGAGGCCGCGCGCCGTGCCAACCCCGTGCTGCTCGAGCCGCTGATGGCCGTCGAGGTCCGTACTCCTGAGGAGTACATGGGCGACGTCATCGGTGACCTGAACTCGCGTCGTGGCCAGATCCAGTCGATGGAAGACGCCGCAGGCGTCAAGGTCGTCCGTGCACAGGTTCCGCTGTCCGAGATGTTCGGCTACATCGGCGACCTGCGCTCGAAGACCTCGGGTCGTGCCGTCTACTCCATGGAGTTCCACAGCTACGCTGAGGTTCCCCGCGCTGTGGCCGACGAGATCGTCCAGAAGACCAAGGGCGAGTAATCACCCTTCTGGGTTCCCCGCGGCGCCGAGCACCGCGAAGCGCCGCGGGGTTCCCAGGTCACCTACAACTTCACATTCCCTCTCTACTAAACTGAGAACCTAACCCGTAGAGAACCGGTCGCAAACCAGTGCCCGGTCACCTCTACAACGACGTCCTGAGGAGGACCCAGTGGCTAAGGCCAAGTTCGAGCGGACCAAGCCGCACGTCAACATCGGAACGATCGGTCACGTCGACCACGGCAAGACCACGCTCTCCGCAGCGATCTCGAAGGTGCTTGCTGACAAGTACCCGTCCGACACCAACGTGCAGCGCGACTTCGCTTCCATCGACTCGGCGCCGGAAGAGCGCCAGCGTGGTATCACCATCAACATCTCGCACATCGAGTACGAGACCCCGAAGCGCCACTACGCGCACGTTGACGCTCCCGGCCACGCCGACTACGTCAAGAACATGATCACCGGTGCGGCTCAGATGGACGGCGCGATCCTCGTGGTCGCCGCCACCGACGGCCCGATGGCTCAGACGCGCGAGCACGTGCTGCTCGCCAAGCAGGTCGGCGTGCCGTACCTGCTGGTCGCGCTGAACAAGTCCGACATGGTCGACGACGAGGAGATCCTGGAGCTCGTCGAGCTCGAGGTCCGCGAGCTGCTCGCCGGCCAGGGCTTCGACGAGGACGCTCCTGTCGTCCGCGTCTCCGCTCTCAAGGCCCTCGAGGGCGACGAGAAGTGGACCCAGGCGATCCTGGACCTGATGCAGGCTGTCGACGACAGCGTTCCGGACCCGGAGCGTGACCGTGACAAGCCGTTCCTGATGCCCGTCGAGGACGTCTTCACGATCACCGGTCGTGGAACCGTCGTCACGGGTCGCGCCGAGCGTGGCACGCTGGCCATCAACTCCGAGGTCGAGATCGTCGGACTCCGTCCGACCGTCAAGACCACGGTCACGGGTATCGAGATGTTCCACAAGCAGCTCGACGAGGCCTGGGCCGGCGAGAACTGTGGTCTGCTGCTCCGCGGCACCAAGCGTGAGGACGTCGAGCGCGGCCAGGTCATCGTCAAGCCGGGTTCGGTCACGCCGCACACCGACTTCGAGGGCACCGCGTACATCCTGTCCAAGGACGAGGGTGGCCGTCACAACCCGTTCTACACGAACTACCGCCCGCAGTTCTACTTCCGCACCACCGACGTCACCGGCGTCATCTCGCTGCCCGAGGGCACCGAGATGGTCATGCCCGGCGACACCACCGACATGACGGTCGAGCTGATCCAGCCGATCGCCATGGAGGAGGGCCTCGGCTTCGCCATCCGTGAGGGTGGACGCACCGTCGGCGCCGGTACGGTCACGAAGATCATCAAGTAAGCATCTGCTTCCTCGCAGAGGGGTCGGACCTTCGGGTCCGGCCCCTCTGTCGTTAACACGGCGTCTCGAGGGTTCCGTTTACGATTGCGGACATGCACAATGAGTGTGGTCGGCCCGATCGGTCGGCGGCACACCTTCAGAAGGGGAATCACATGGGTATCGAAGACGCCGTGAACAAGGGCAAGGACCTGTACGAGCAGAACAAGGACAAGATCGCCGAGGCCGTGAAGAGCGAGCAGGCCGAGGACATCAGCGACAAGGTGCTCGACGGCGTCGCAGACTTCGCGAAGAAGATCGCTCCCGGCGCGGCAGACAAGATCGACGAGATCCGCGACGGCGCCGACAAGGCCGTCGGCAACGAGTAGAACCCCGCGTCTCCTGAGCGGCGATCCACCACCGGTGGATCGCCGCTCTTGCGTGTGCGGGCACCGGGCACCAGGCTCGGAATGCCCTCGGATGTGGCGTATTCACGGTTGCATCCAGTAGGATCGACTCGACCGCCTGGGGATCTTGCGGTCGGGGAAGCCGAAGGGGTTCGGTTTCCCGAAGCACGCGGACTTCCGCGTACAAACTGGGGATAAGCGATCTTGGGGATCATCGTGCGACGCGCGCAGCCACTGCGCCTGAGCGTCTCCCTGCCTGCGCGGCGGGTCTTCCGCCGCGCCCTCGGTCGAGGAGTTCGGCGTCCCTTCACGCCGGACTACTCGCGTTCGGTGTGCCCCCTCGCACTGAACGCCCTCCCCAAGCGGGGCGAGGCATGGGGATGCCTCGCCCCGCTCTCCCCGGCGAACTGACGCGGTTCCCGACCCGTTCCGAGGTCGGCCGAGAGGGCGCGACACGCCCGGGTTTGCAGAAGTGAAATCAGCCGTGGCAGAATAGACAGGTTCGATATTCCGTCGCCGCTGTGCGTGCGATGGATCACTGCCAGGGCAGTGCATAGACGGCGCCTCTTCCGGGATGGTGCAGGGTTCTAGGCCGCGGGTAGCAGAACACACCCCGACACCCCTCTTCATGAAGGGTTCTGCCGTGCGCGGCGGAAGGTCGGCATCCGGTCGCTTCGCAGCGTCCGGCTGACAGAAGAACAGTGGTGCAGCAGATCGACTCGTGAGAGCCGTTCTCGTGCCGAGGCGCGAACAGCGCCGACGTGCGTCCAATGCCCCAGGGCCACCCGGTCCCGGACGGTAAGACGCCTAAAGAGAGAGAGCAGACAATGGCGGGACAGAAGATCCGCATTCGCCTGAAGTCGTATGACCACGAGGTCATCGACACGTCCGCACGCAAGATCGTCGACACCGTGACCCGTGCGGGCGCGACCGTCGTCGGACCCGTGCCCCTTCCGACCGAGAAGAACGTCGTGTGCGTCATCCGGTCGCCGCACAAGTACAAGGACAGCCGCGAGCACTTCGAGATGCGCACCCACAAGCGTCTGATCGACATCGTCGACCCGACGCCCAAGGCTGTCGACTCGCTGATGCGCCTCGACCTGCCTGCCGATGTCAACATCGAGATCAAGCTCTGAGGTTCGACATGGCTGACATCAACTCCAAGGTTTCCAAGGGCATGCTGGGCACGAAGCTCGGTATGACCCAGGTGTGGAACGAGAGCGGCAAGCTCGTTCCCGTCACCGTCATCGAGCTGGCACCCAACGTGGTCACCCAGGTCCGCACGCCCGAGAAGGACGGCTACAACGCCGTGCAGATCGCGTACGGCCAGATCGACCCCCGCAAGGTGAACAAGCCGCTCACCGCCCACTTCGAGGCAGCCGGCGTCACGCCGCGTCGTCACGTCACCGAGATCCGCACCGCGGACGCCGGCGACTACACCCTGGGCCAGGAGCTCACGGTCGACGGCACCTTCGAAGCAGGCCAGCTCGTCGACGTCGTCGGCACGAGCAAGGGCAAGGGCTTCGCCGGTGTCATGAAGCGTCACAACTTCAAGGGCGTCTCGGCTTCGCACGGTTCGCACCGCAACCACCGCAAGCCCGGTTCCATCGGCGCATCGTCGACCCCGAGCCGCGTCTTCAAGGGCATGCGCATGGCCGGCCGTATGGGTGGCGAGCGCGTGACCGTCCTCAACCTCACGGTGCACGCCATCGACATCGAGAAGGGACTCATGCTCGTCAAGGGCGCCGTCCCCGGTGCTCGTGGTCGCATCGTCTATGTCCGCAACGCAGTGAAGGGTGCCTGATCATGGCTGACTCCACTCTCGCGCTCGACGTCCTCAAGGCAGACGGCAAGAAGGCAGGCTCGATCGAGCTTCCCGCCGCGCTGTTCGACGCCAAGACGAACATCCCGCTCATCCACCAGGTCGTCGTCGCGCAGCTCGCGGCGGCTCGCCAGGGCACGCACTCGACCAAGCGTCGTGGCGAGGTCTCCGGTGCCGGCCGCAAGCCCTTCAAGCAGAAGGGCACGGGTAACGCCCGTCAGGGTTCCATCCGCGCGCCGCACATGACCGGTGGTGGCATCGTGCACGGCCCCAAGCCGCGCGACTACTCGCAGCGCACCCCCAAGAAGATGATCGCTGCAGCCCTGCTGGGCGCGCTCAGCGACCGCTTCCGCGGCGACCGCATCCACGCCATCGAGTCCTTCGGGATCGACGGCACGCCTTCGACCAAGACCGCGGTGAACTTCCTCACCAACGTCGTCTCGTCGAAAAACGTGCTCGTCGTGATCGAGCGCAACGATGACGTGACGCTGAAGAGCATCCGTAACCTGTCGAACCTGCACGTGCTGACGTTCGACCAGCTCAACGCATACGACGTGCTCGTCTCCGACGACATCGTCTTCACCCAGGCCGCGCTCGAGGGCTTCATCGCCTCCAAGTCCGGCGCCAACCAGGAGGTCTCCGCATGAGCGAGCAGGCATCTGTTCTCCAGACGGCCCTGAACAAGGACCCGCGCGACATCATCCTGAAGCCGGTCGTGTCCGAGAAGAGCTACGGGCTCATCGATGAAGGAAAGTACACCTTCCTCGTCGACCCGCGCGCTTCGAAGACCGAGATCAAGCTCGCCATCGAGAAGATCTTCGGCGTCAAGGTCGCAGGGGTCAACACCCTCAACCGCGTCGGCAAGGCTCGCCGCACCCGCTTCGGCACCGGCAAGCGCAAGGACACCAAGCGCGCCATCGTGACCCTGAAGTCGGGCACCATCGACATCTTCACGGCAATCGGCTGATCCGGGGGATAAGGACAATAATGGCTATTCGCAAGTACAAGCCCACGACCCCGGGCCGTCGCGGCTCGTCGGTGGCTGACTTCGCCGAGATCACTCGATCGACGCCGGAGAAGTCGCTGCTGCGCCCGCTCTCGAAGACCGGTGGTCGCAACAACCAGGGCCGCATCACGACCCGTCACATCGGTGGTGGCCACAAGCGCCAGTACCGTGTCATCGACTTCCGTCGTAACGACAAGGACGGCGTCAACGCCAAGGTCGCTCACATCGAGTACGACCCCAACCGCACCGCGCGCATCGCGCTGCTGCACTACTTCGACGGTGAGAAGCGCTACATCCTCGCTCCGGCGAAGCTGAAGCAGGGCGACATCGTCGAGTCGGGTGCCGGGGCTGACATCAAGCCGGGCAACAACCTCCCGCTGAAGAACATCCCCACGGGTACGGTCATCCACGCGATCGAGCTCCGCCCCGGCGGCGGCGCGAAGATGGCACGTTCGGCCGGTGCATCCGTCCGTCTCGTCGCCAAGGACGGCCCCTACGCCCAGCTGCGTCTGCCCTCGGGCGAGATCCGCAACGTCGATGCGCGCTGCCGCGCGACCATCGGCGAGGTCGGCAACGCCGAGCAGTCGAACATCAACTGGGGTAAGGCCGGCCGCATGCGCTGGAAGGGCGTCCGCCCGACCGTGCGTGGTGTCGCGATGAACCCGGTCGACCACCCGCACGGTGGTGGTGAGGGTAAGACCTCCGGTGGTCGTCACCCCGTCTCCCCGTGGGGCCAGGCTGAGGGTCGTACCCGTCACGCCAACAAGGAAAGCGACAAGTACATCGTGCGTCGTCGTAACGCCGGCAAGAAGCGTAAGTAGGAGTAAGAGAAGATGCCTCGCAGTCTTAAGAAGGGCCCCTTCGTCGACGATCACCTGCTTCGCAAGGTGGTCGTGCAGAACGAAGCCGGCACCAAGAACGTCATCAAGACCTGGTCCCGTCGGTCCATGATCATCCCGGCCATGCTGGGTCACACGATCGCGGTCCACGACGGACGCAAGCACATCCCTGTGTTCGTGTCCGAGACCATGGTCGGTCACAAGCTGGGCGAGTTCGCGCCCACCCGCACCTTCCGCGGCCACGAGAAGGACGACAAGAAGGGGCGGCGCCGCTAATGGTCGAATCGATCGCACGCGTGCGACACATCCGCGTGACCCCTCAGAAGGCTCGTCGTGTCGTCGCGCTCATCAAGGGCAAGCAGGCACAGGAAGCTCTCGCGATCCTGAAGTTCGCGCAGCAGAGCGCCAGCGAGCCGATCTACAAGCTTGTCGCGTCGGCTATGGCCAACGCGCAGGTGAAGGCGGATCGCGACGGCGAGTTCCTCGACGAGAAGGACCTGTACGTGGCCAACGCGTACGTCGACGAGGGCACCACGCTCAAGCGTTTCCAGCCCCGTGCACAGGGTCGCGCTTTCCAGATCAAGAAGCGCACGAGCCACATCACGGTCGTGCTCTCGACGCCTGAGGCAGCTCCGGCCGCCGCGGGCGACAGCAACAAGAAGGCGAGCAAGTAATGGGACAGAAGGTAAACCCGTACGGCTTCCGTCTCGGCATCACGACGGACCACGTCTCGCGTTGGTTCTCTGACTCGACGAAGCCGGGTCAGCGCTACGCCGACTACGTCGCCGAAGACATCAAGATCCGTAACCTGCTCAAGACGCAGCTCGACCGCGCCGGTGTCTCGAACATCGAGATCGAGCGCACCCGTGACCGCGTCCGCGTCGACATCCACACCGCCCGTCCGGGCATCGTGATCGGTCGTCGTGGAGCCGAGGCCGAGCGCATTCGCGGCGACCTCGAGAAGCTCTCGGGCAAGCAGATCCAGCTGAACATCCTCGAGGTCAAGAACCCCGAGGCCGACGCTCAGCTCGTCGCACAGGGCATCGCCGAGCAGCTCTCTGCTCGTGTGGCGTTCCGTCGTGCGATGCGCAAGGGTCTGCAGGGCGCTCAGCGCGCCGGCGCCAAGGGCATCCGCATCCAGGTCTCCGGCCGTCTCGGCGGCGCCGAGATGAGCCGTTCGGAGTTCTACCGCGAAGGCCGTGTGCCGCTGCACACGCTTCGTGCGAACATCGACTACGGCTTCTACGAGGCGAAGACCACCTTCGGCCGCATCGGCGTGAAGGTCTGGATCTACAAGGGCGACCTGACCGCGAAGGAGCTCGCTCGCGAGCAGGCCAACGCACCCAAGGCTCGTCGTGACGACCGTGGTGGCGACCGCCGCCGTGCCCCGCGCAACGAGGCACCTGTCGCAGAAGGAGCGTCGGCATAATGCTCATCCCCCGTAAGGTCAAGTTCCGCAAGCAGCACCACCCGGGTCGCTCGGGTCAGGCCACCGGCGGCACGAAGGTCTCCTTCGGCGAGTACGGTATCCAGGCCCTCACGCCCGCTTACGTGACGAACCGTCAGATCGAGTCCGCTCGTATCGCGATGACCCGTCACATCAAGCGTGGTGGAAAGGTGTGGATCAACATCTACCCCGACCGTCCGCTCACGAAGAAGCCTGCCGAAACCCGCATGGGTTCCGGTAAGGGTTCCCCCGAGTGGTGGGTCGCCAACGTCAAGCCGGGCCGTGTCCTCTTCGAGGTCGCGGGTGTCGACGAGGAGCTCGCACGCGAAGCTCTGACCCGTGCAATTCACAAGCTGCCGCTCAAGGCACGCATCATCAAGCGCGAGGAGGGCGACGCGTAATGGCGATCGGCACCAAGGAGCTCGCCCCGGCAGAGCTCGATACATTCGAAGACCAGCGCCTCGTTGAGGAGCTGCGCAAGGCCAAGGAGGAGCTGTTCAACCTCCGTTTCCAGTCGGCCACCGGCCAGCTGGAGAGCCACGGCCGCATCCGCGCCGTCAAGCGCGACATCGCGCGCCTCTACACCGTGATCCGCGAACGCGAGCTGGGCATCCGTGCGACGCCTGCTCCGGTCGAGGCTCCGGCCAAGAAGGCGACCAAGTCGAAGGCGAAGAAGGCGGACTCCGCCGACGACGCCGTGAAGGAAGAGGCTGAGTGATGGCCACCAAGAAGGAAGCGACTGTGGAGACGCAGGCCGCAGGACACGAGTCGTCCGAGCACGACGTCCGCGACGCCGCTGCCCGCGGTTACCGCAAGGCACGTCGCGGCTACGTCGTCAGCGACAAGATGGACAAGACCATCGTGGTCGAGGTCGAGGACCGCGTGAAGCACCCGCTTTACGGCAAGGTCATCCGCCGCACCTCGAAGGTCAAGGCGCACGATGAGGCGAACTCCGCCGGCATCGGCGACCTGGTCCTGATCAACGAGACCCGCCCGCTGAGCGCCACGAAGCGCTGGCGCCTGGTGGAGATTCTGGAGAAGGCCAAGTGATTCAGCAGGAATCCCGACTCAAGGTCGCCGACAACACCGGCGCCAAGGAGCTGCTCACCATCCGCGTTCTCGGTGGCTCGAAGCGTCGTTACGCGGGCCTCGGCGACACCATCGTCGCGACCGTCAAGGACGCGATCCCCGGTGGCAACGTGAAGAAGGGCGACGTCGTCAAGGCGGTCATCGTCCGCACCAAGAAGGAGGTCCGTCGTCCGGACGGCTCCTACATCAAGTTCGACGAGAACGCCGCAGTGATCCTGAAGAACGACGGGGAGCCCCGCGGCACCCGTATCTTCGGGCCGGTCGGTCGTGAGCTTCGTGACAAGAAGTTCATGAAGATCGTCTCGCTGGCGCCGGAGGTCATCTAATCATGGCGAAGATCAAGAAGGGTGACCTGGTTCAGGTCATCACCGGTGCCACGCAGGAGCGTGGCGGCGACCGCGGCAAGCAGGGCAAGGTCCTCGACGTCCTTGCCGAGAAGAACCGCGTCATCGTCGAAGGCGTGAACTACGTCACCAAGCACACCCGCGTCGGACAGACGCAGCGTGGCACCAAGACCGGAGGCATCGAGACCGTCGAAGCCTCCATCCACATCTCGAACGTCGCACTCGTCGACCCCTCGACCAAGAAGCCGACCAAGGTCGGCCACCGGGTCGAGGAGCAGACGAAGGACGGCGTGAAGCGCACCGTCCGCGTGCGCTACGCGAAGAAGAGCGGTAAGGACCTCTGATGGCAAGCACCGACGCCGCGGTGGCTGGCAAGATCCAGCCCCGCCTGAAGGCGAAGTACAACGCCGAGATCAAGAAGGCGATGCAGGAAGAGTTCGGTTACGCGAACGTCATGCAGATCCCCGGACTGGTCAAGGTCGTCGTGAACACCGGTGTCGGCGAGGCAGCTCGCGACAGCAAGGTGATCGATGGCGCGGTCGAGGATCTCACCAAGATCACTGGCCAGAAGCCGATCGTCACGAAGGCTCGCAAGTCCATCGCGCAGTTCAAGCTGCGTGAGGGTCAGGCCATCGGCGCGCACGTCACCCTCCGTGGTGACCGCGCGTGGGAGTTCGTGGATCGCCTCGTCTCGCTCGCACTGCCCCGTATCCGCGACTTCCGCGGTCTCTCGGCCAAGCAGTTCGACGGCAACGGCAACTACACCTTCGGTCTCCAGGAGCAGAGCGTGTTCCACGAGATCGATCAGGACAAGATTGACCGGGTTCGCGGTTTCGACATCACCGTCGTCACCACCGCGAAGACGGATGACGAGGGTCGGGCACTGCTCCGCCACCTCGGCTTCCCGTTCCGCTCGGAAGACGCACAGGCGTAACAACCTTGACGGGCTCAGTGGTCTCGTGTCACTGAGCCCGTCGATGTGCACGTACAATTGAAAATTGCGTGTCATCGCAGGCCGTCTGTCGTGTAACGGCAGCCGGAACCTCATGAACAAAGGAAATCAACAATGACAATGACAGACCCGGTCGCAGATCTGCTGACCCGTCTGCGCAACGCGAACTCGGCGCACCACGATTCTGTGACCCTGCCGTCGAGCAAGCTCAAGACGCACATCGCTCAGATCCTCCAGCAGGAGGGCTACATCGCCGGTTGGGAGACCTCTGACGCTCGCGTCGGGAAGAACCTCACGCTGACGCTGAAGTACGGCCCGAACCGCGAACGCTCGATCGCTGGTATCAAGCGCGTCTCGAAGCCCGGCCTCCGCGTCTACGCGAAGTCCACCGAGCTTCCCACGGTCCTCGGCGGCCTTGGCGTGGCAATCCTGTCCACTTCCTCCGGTCTTCTCACCGACCGTCAGGCTGAGCAGAAGGGCGTGGGCGGAGAAGTTCTCGCCTACGTGTGGTAATTCGAAATGTCGCGTATCGGACGACTTCCCATCGACGTTCCTGCGGGCGTGACCGTTTCGGTCGACGGCCGTGAGGTCGCGGTGAAGGGCCCCAAGGGTGAACTCACCCTCACGGTGGCCAGCCCCATCGAGGTCGCGGTCGAGGAGAACCAGGTTCTGGTCTCCCGTCCCGACGACGAGCGCGAGTCGCGGTCGCTTCACGGCCTGACCCGCACGCTCATCAACAACAACATCATCGGCGTGACCCAGGGCTACACCAAGGGTCTCGAGGTCGTCGGCACCGGTTACCGCGTGCAGCAGAAGGGCAACTCGGTCGAGTTCGCTCTCGGCTTCTCGCACCCGGTCCTGATCGACCCGCCCGCCGGCATCACGCTCACGGTCGAGGGCACCACCAAGCTCACCGTCAGCGGGATCGACAAGCAGGCTGTCGGTGAGGCAGCTGCGAACATCCGCAAGATCCGCAAGCCCGAGCCGTACAAGGGCAAGGGTGTGCGCTACGCCGGCGAGAACGTGCGTCGCAAGGCCGGAAAGAGTGGTAAGTAACCATGGCTCTCAAGTCAAAGTCTGACGCCCGCGCGCGTCGTCACGCCCGCCTTCGCAAGAAGGTCGTCGGCACCGAGGCGCGTCCGCGTCTCGTCGTCAACCGCTCGGCCCGCCACGTCTTCGTGCAGCTGGTCGACGACAGCAAGGGTCACACCGTGGCGTCGGCATCGACGCTCGAGACCGACCTGCGTTCGCTCGAGGGTGACAAGACCGCCAAGGCCCGCAAGGTCGGCGAGCTCCTCGCCGAGCGTGCGAAGGCTGCCGGCGTTTCCGAGGCAGTGTTCGACCGTGGCGGCAACCGCTACGCCGGTCGTGTCGCCGCCATCGCCGACGGCGCCCGCGAGGGGGGTCTGGCACTGTGAGTGACAACAAGGAGAACGAAGTGACCGAAGCGGCTGCTGCCACTTCCGAGACGGCTGCCGGCACCACGCAGGCTGAGCCGGCTCGCGATTCGCGTGATGGCCGCCGCGGCGGTCGTGACCGCAACCAGGGTGGCGGTCGTGACCGCAACTCGCGTGACCGTGGCGACAACCAGTTCCTGGAGCGCGTCGTCACCATCAACCGCGTCTCGAAGGTCGTGAAGGGTGGTCGTCGCTTCAGCTTCACCGCCCTCGTGGTCGTCGGTGACGGCAACGGTCTGGTCGGTGTCGGTTACGGCAAGGCTCGCGAGGTCCCTCTGGCGATCTCGAAGGGTGTCGAAGAGGCCAAGCGCAACTTCTTCCGCGTGCCGCGCGTCGGCAGCACCATCCCGCACCCCGTGCAGGGTGAGGCCGCCGCTGGTGTGGTCCTGCTCCGTCCGGCCGCTGCCGGTACCGGTGTTATCGCCGGTGGTCCCGTCCGCGCCGTGCTCGAGTGCGCCGGAATCCACGACGTGCTGTCGAAGTCGCTCGGCTCGTCGAACACGATCAACATCGTGCACGCGACGGTCACCGCCCTGAAGCAGCTCGAGGAGCCTCGTGCGGTCGCCGCACGTCGTGGCCTCGAGTTCGACCAGGTCGCCCCTGCGCGTCTCGTGCGCGCCGAGGCCGAGGCCATCGCCGCACAGAAGGTAGGTGCCTGATGGCCGCGCGACTGAAGGTCACGCAGATCAAGTCCAAGGTGAGCGAGAAGCAGAACCAGCGTGACACGCTGCGCAGCCTCGGTCTGAAGCGGATCGGTGACACCACCGTTCGCCCCGACGACGCGCAGACGCGCGGTTACGTCAAGACCGTCGCACACCTCGTCAAGGTTGAGGAGATCGACTAATGGCTGAGAAGAACGAGGCCGTCGAGGCTGAGAAGGCCACGAAGAAGGCTGCAGCTCCCAAGGCTGCTGCCGAGAAGAAGCCGGCTGCGAAGAAGGCTCCGGCCAAGACCGCTGCCGCTGCCGCCAAGGATGATGGCGCTGCCAAGAAGCCGGCTGCCAAGAAGGCAACGCCTGCGAAGGATGCTCCGGCATCCCGCCCCGGCGTGCTGAAGGTGCACCACCTGCGTCCCGTCCCCGGATCCAACACCGCCAAGACTCGCGTCGGCCGTGGTGAGGGCTCCAAGGGTAAGACCGCTGGTCGTGGAACCAAGGGCACCAAGGCGCGCAACACCGTTCGCGTCGGCTTCGAGGGTGGGCAGATGCCTCTGCACATGCGCACCCCGAAGCTGCGCGGGTTCAAGAACCCGTTCCGCGTGGAGTACCAGGTCGTGAACCTGGAGAAGCTCGCGGAGCTGTACCCGAAGGGTGGCGATGTCACCATCGGCGACCTGGTCGCCAAGGGTGCCGTTCGCAAGAACGAGAAGGTCAAGGTTCTCGGAAACGGCGACATCGCCGTGAAGCTCACCGTTTCGGTCGACAAGGTCTCGGGTTCTGCCGAGCAGAAGATCGTCGCGGCTGGCGGATCCGTCAAGTAACCGCACAGCAAGAGGGGCCGGAGAATCTCCGGCCCCTCTTGTGGTTTCACACTCCGAGACCTCGCTCTGGGGCCGCATCCGGCGGGCCTGGTATCGGTGGCGAATTCCGGGAAGCCCGGTTTGCGTTACCCTGGTCTTTCAGCCGTCCTTCGGGAATCGGCAACCTTTTCAGGAGGAACGTCCTTGTTTAGCGCCATCGCGCGGATCTTCCGCACCCCCGACCTGCGTCGGAAGATCGGTTTCACTCTCGCCATCGTTGCGATCTACCGGCTCGGTTCCAACGTGCCGGCGCCGTTCGTGAACTTCCCGAACGTCGAAGAGTGTCTCGCCGCCAACGCGGGCACAGATGGCCTGCTCGGACTGGTCAACCTCTTCTCCGGCGGCGCGCTGCTGCAGCTGTCGATCTTCGCGCTCGGCGTCATGCCGTACATCACCGCGACGATCATCACGCAGCTCCTGCGCGTGGTCATCCCGCACTTCGAGGCGCTGCACAAGGAAGGACAGGCCGGCCAGGCCCGTCTGACCCAGTACACGCGTTACCTCACCATCGCCCTCGCGCTGCTCCAGTCGACGACTCTCGTCACGGTCGCGCGCAGCGGTCAGCTCTTCGGCACGACCGATCTCGCGGCCTGCCAGCAGCTCCTGACGAACGACGTGTGGTGGGCACAGCTGCTCATCATCATGGCGATGACGGCCGGTACCGGTCTGATCATGTGGTTCGCCGAGCTCGTCACCGAGCGCGGCATCGGCAACGGCATGTCGCTGCTCATCTTCACCTCGATCGCCGCGACGTTCCCCGGCGCGATGTGGACGATCTGGGAGAGCAAGGGCTTCGAGGTCTTCCTGCTCGTTCTGCTGGTCGGAATCATCGTGATGGGGCTCGTCGTGTTCGTCGAGCAGTCCCAGCGACGCATCCCGGTGCAGTACGCCAAGCGCATGGTCGGTCGGCGCACCTACGGGGGCACGAACACCTACATCCCGATCAAGGTGAACATGGCGGGTGTGATCCCCGTGATCTTCGCCTCGTCGTTGCTGTACATCCCGGCACTCATCGCGCAGTTCAACACCCCGCAGGACGGATCGACTCCGGCTGCCTGGGTGACCTGGATCACGACGAACTTCACCACGGGCAACAGCCCGGTCTACATGGCCGCGTACTTCCTGCTGATCATCGGGTTCACGTACTTCTACGTGGCGATCACGTTCAACCCGGTCGAGGTCGCGGACAACATGAAGAAGTACGGCGGGTTCATCCCCGGCATCCGTGCGGGCCGCCCGACGGCCGAGTACCTCGACTACGTGCTCACCCGCATCACGCTTCCGGGCTCCCTGTACCTCGGTCTGATCGCGCTCATCCCGCTCATCGCTCTGGCCACCGTCGGCGCCAACCAGAACTTCCCGTTCGGTGGTGCGTCGATCCTCATCATCGTCGGTGTGGGTCTCGAGACGGTCAAGCAGATCGACGCGCAGCTGCAGCAGCGACACTACGAAGGGCTCCTCCGATGACAGCATCCGCACGTCTTCTCATCGTCGGCCCGCAGGGCTCCGGCAAGGGCACGCAGGGCGTGCGCATCGCCGAGTCCTACGGCATCCCGGTCGTCTCGACCGGCGACATCTTCCGCGCGAACATCAAGGAGGGGACGCCCCTCGGCCAGCAGGTCACGGCGATCCTCGACAAGGGTGACCTCGTCCCGGATGAGCTGACCAGCGAGATCGTGCGCGACCGCCTGTCGCAGGAAGACGCCGCTCACGGGTTCCTCCTCGACGGCTACCCGCGCAACACCGCGCAGGTCGCCCACCTCGAGTCGTTCCTCGCCGAGCGGGGGCAGGCGCTCGACGCCGTCATCCTCCTCGACGTGCCGCGTGAGGAGAGCCTGCAGCGTCTGACGCTCCGTGCGACCGAGCAGGGCCGCTCCGACGACACCCCGGAGGCCATCGGCCACCGTCTCGACATCTACGAGCGCGAGACCGCCCCGATCCTCGAGGTCTACGGCGCCAAGGGCATCGTCGACCGCATCGACGGTGTGGGTTCGCTCGACGAGATCACCGAGCGCATCGGCGAGGCGCTGACGGCGCGCGGCCTGCGTCTCGCGGCCTCCGCCTCCTGAGATGTTCCGCCGGTCGATCTACAAGACCCCGGCTCAGCTGCGAGCCATGGTCGAGCCCGGGCTCATCACGGCCGCGGCACTGGATGCCGTCCGCCCGCTGATCAAGGCCGGCGTCACCACGCTCGAGCTCGACACGGTGGCGAACCGCACGATCCTCGCCCGTGGCGCTGAGTCGAACTTCCAGCTGGTGCGCGGCTACCACCACACCACCTGCATCTCGGTGAACGAGCAGGTCGTCCACGGCATCCCGGGGGAGCGGGTGCTGCAGCCCGGCGACATCGTGTCGGTCGACTGCGGCGCGCAGTTCCGCGGATGGAACGGCGACAGCGCGATCACCGTGGTCGTGCCCGACCCGGAGCGGCCTGAGCTGGTCGCACGCCGTGAAGAGCTCTCCCGCGTCACCGAAGGCTCTCTGTGGGCGGGAATCGCGGCCATGGCGTCCGTATCGTCGATCGACGAGATCGGTGCGGCCATCCAGGACTACATCGAGGCACAGGGGCCGTCCGCGGTCTCCGGCGAGCCCTACGGGATCCTGCGCGAGTACGTCGGTCACGGCATCGGTCGCAAGATGCATGAGGCCCCCAGCGTCTTCAACTACCGCACCCCCGACCGCGGCGAAGACGTGAAGCCCGGACTCGTGCTCGCCATCGAGCCGATGGTCACCGCCGGCGGAGATGCGACCTTCATCGAAGAGGACGACTGGACCGTCACGACGGTGGACGGCACGGACGGCTCCCATTGGGAACATAGCGTCGCCCTGCATGATGGGGGTATCTGGGTGCTGACTGCGCCCGATGGTGGAAGAGCCGGACTCGCCCCGTTCGGGGTCGAGCCTCGAGAGATCGGAAAGTAATGGCAGCGGCGAAGAGCAACACCAACTGGTTCGCGATCGGCGTCTCGATCGCCGTCGTCGTGGTGCTGGTGGCGATCGGTGGACTCGTGGTGTTCCTCAACAACCAGGCCACGTCGCCTGGCGTGGCGCCCACCGCGAACGACACCTTCGACCCGGAGACCGGCGCGATCTCGTTCGGCGACGGGGAAGACACCATCGCCGTGTTCGTCGACTTCCAGTGCCCCGTGTGCAAGACCTTCGAGGACCAGTTCGGCCCCCAGCTCGAGGCCGCGGCCGCCGACGGCCGCATCACCCTCGAGTACCACCCCATCGCGATCCTCGACCGCTTCTCGCAGGGAACGGAATTCTCCTCGCGCTCGGCCGGTGCCGCGTTCTGCGTCGCCGAGTCGAACCCCGAGCTGTACCTCGACTTCGCCAAGACGCTGTTCGAGAACCAGCCCGCGGAGAACTCTTCCGGTCTGACCAACGACCAGCTCGCCGGCTTCGCGACCCAGGTGGGTGCGGATGACGCGGTCTCCTGCATCACCGACGAGACGTACCGCAAGTTCGGTGCCGCGCAGGCGAAGTCCCACGAGATCGCCGGTACGCCGACGGTGGACATCAACGGCACGCGCCTCAACCTGCAGGACCAGGCCGACCTGAAGAAGTTCACCGACCTGATCAGCTGAGCCGGCGGCTTCCCGCCTCTGGCGGTCAAGTTGCCGGATGGCTCCGGAGCGTCTAACATAGATCTTTGGTGCTTTGTGCCTTGATTCGGCGTGTCCGGCGGTGCAGCACCACAAACCAACCACCCACCGCAGATCGACCGATCTGCAGAAGCGTCAGCGAGGCTATGGCTAAGAAAGACGGTGTCATCGAGATCGAGGGCGTGATCTCCGAGGCTCTGCCCAACGCGATGTTCCGCGTTGAGCTCAGCAACGGGCACAAGGTCCTTGCAACGATCTCCGGCAAGATGCGGCAGAACTACATCCGTATCATCCCCGAGGACCGTGTGGTCGTGGAGCTCAGCCCCTACGACCTGACCCGCGGCCGTATCGTCTACCGCTACCGCTGATCGGTCGAGAAGTAACGGCCTGCCCCTGTCCGGGGCGGTACGAAGACAGCGAACAGGAAACATCATGAAGGTCAACCCCAGCGTCAAGCCCATCTGCGATCACTGCAAGGTGATCCGCCGTCACGGCCGCGTCATGGTGATCTGCAAGAGCAACCCGCGTCACAAGCAGCGCCAGGGCTGAGTCCCCGGCGGGCCCGCCGATCCGTTCGACGGGCCTGAGCTGCGCGGCATCGCTCACGCACATCTCACAACTGAAAACACACAACGGCAGGATCAGAACCCGCGCAAGCGGGGGACACCTCGGGCGGAGGCCCGGGCACCGATCCTGTTCCATACCTCCACAACACCCAGGAGAACCGCATGGCACGTCTTGCCGGCGTTGACATCCCGCGCGACAAGCGCGTGGTGATCGCCCTTACCTACATCTACGGCGTCGGCCGTACCCGCTCGGTCGAGATCCTCAAGGCGACGGAGATCGACGAGAGCATCCGCGTGAAGGACCTCAGCGACGACCAGCTGATCGCCCTCCGCGACCACATCGAAGGCAACTACAAGGTGGAGGGTGACCTGCGCCGCGAGGTTGCAGCAGACATCCGCCGCAAGGTCGAGATCGGCTCCTACGAGGGCATCCGCCACCGTCGTGGTCTCCCGGTCCGTGGTCAGCGCACCAAGACCAACGCCCGTACCCGCAAGGGCCCGAAGCGCACCGTCGCAGGCAAGAAGAAGGCCCGCTAAGCGCGGCCTCAGGGACTAGGAGAACACTTTCATGGCTGCACCCAAGGCCGCCGCGCGCAAGCCGCGCCGCAAGGAAAAGAAGAACATCGCGCTGGGCCAGGCCCACATCAAGTCGACGTTCAACAACACCATCGTCTCGATCACCGACCCGTCCGGCGCCGTCATCGCCTGGGCTTCGTCGGGTGGCGTGGGCTTCAAGGGCTCCCGCAAGTCGACCCCGTACGCCGCCGGCATGGCTGCCGAGTCGGCAGCCCGCCAGGCTGCGGAGCACGGCGTCAAGAAGGTCGATGTCCTCGTGAAGGGTCCGGGCTCCGGCCGCGAGACCGCGATCCGCTCGCTGCAGGCCGCCGGCCTCGAGGTGGGTTCGATCCAGGACGTCACCCCGCAGGCGCACAACGGCTGCCGTCCGCCGAAGCGTCGCCGCGTCTGATTCGCGTGTCGAGCCGCTCGGTCCCTCCGTGGTCCGAGCGGCTCGACGCCCGCGTGCGGGCATCGACTTCCACAACTCAAGACCTCACCCCACCACATGTCATATAGCGGGCATGTGATCGAAAGGAACACAGAGTGCTTATTGCACAGCGTCCCACACTGACCGAGGAAAAGATCGTCGAGAACCGTAGCCGGTTCATCATCGAGCCTCTGGAGCCTGGCTTCGGTTACACGATCGGCAACGCGCTGCGCCGCAGCCTGCTGTCGTCGATCCCCGGTGCTGCTGTCACCAGCGTTCGCATCGACGGCGTGCTGCACGAGTTCAGCACCATCCCCGGCGTGAAGGAGGATGTCACCGAGATCATCCTCAACATCAAGCAGCTCGTCGTCTCGTCGGAGCGCGATGAGCCCATCACCGCGTACCTGCGCAAGACCGGTTCGGGCGAAGTCACCGCCGCTGACATCTCGGCTCCGGCCGGTGTCGAGATCCAGAACCCCGAGCTCGTCATCGCGACCCTCAACGAGACCGCGAAGTTCGAGCTCGAGCTCACGATCGAGCGTGGCCGTGGCTACGTCTCGGCGACGCAGAACCGCAACGAGTACGCCGAGGCCGGTCAGATTCCGATCGACTCGATCTACTCGCCGGTCCTCAAGGTCAGCTACCGCGTCGACGCGACCCGTGCCGGGGAGCGCACCGACTTCGACAAGCTCGTCCTCGACGTCGAGACCAAGTCGGCGATCAGCCCCCGCGACGCCGTCGCTTCGGCTGCCAAGACGCTCACCGAGCTGTTCGGTCTCGCCCGCGAGCTGAACGTCGAGGCCGAGGGCATCGAGATCGGCCCGGCGCCGGTGGAGGCAGTGAACTCCAGCGAGCTGTCGATGCCGATCGAGGACCTCGACCTGTCGGTCCGCTCGTACAACTGCCTGAAGCGTGAGGGCATCAACACCGTTTCTGAGCTCGTCGCCCTGTCGGAGACGCAGCTCATGAACATCCGCAATTTCGGCCAGAAGTCGGTCGACGAGGTGCGCGACAAGCTCATCTCGCTCGGTCTGTCGCTCAAGGATTCGGTGCCCGGTTTCGACGGCGCCCACTTCTACGGCGGCAGCGAAGACGAGTCCTTCTGATACCCGACCTTTCTGACCAGGAGCTAGACGATTATGCCCAAGCCCACTAAGGGTCCCCGCCTCGGAGGCGGCCCCGCACACGAGCGCCTGATGCTTGCCAACCTCGCGGCGGCGCTCTACACCCACAAGTCGATCAAGACGACCGAGACCAAGGCCAAGCGCCTTCGCCCGCTCGCCGAGCGTCTGATCACCTTCGCCAAGCGTGGCGACCTGCACGCGCGTCGTCGCGTGCTGTCGGTCATCGGTGACAAGG
This sequence comes from Microbacterium sp. DWRC1-3, assembly GCF_049896645.1. Lineage (NCBI taxonomy): Bacteria > Bacillati > Actinomycetota > Actinomycetes > Micrococcales > Microbacteriaceae > Microbacterium > Microbacterium sp. DWRC1-3. Next base: position 1,624,656 of record NZ_JAFCUS010000001.1, on the reverse strand, counting down.
AAGTCGTGCACGTCCTGTTCTCCGAGATCGCGCCGCTCGTCGCTGACCGTGAGGGTGGCTACACCCGCATCACGAAGGTCGGCAACCGCAAGGGCGACAATGCTCCGATGGCCGTGATCGAGCTCGTTCTCGAGCCCGTCACCCCGAAGGCGAAGTCGGCCAAGAAGGCTGCTGCCGCTCCCAAGGCCGAGAAGGCTGAGAAGCCGGCCGAGGTCGTCGAGGAGGCTCCGGTCGAGGAGGCTCCCGCCGAGGAGACCGTCGACGCCGGCGCCGAGTCGCAGGCCGAGGGCGAAGCAGCCGAGGCTGCCGCCGAGGACGCTGTCGAGAAGAAGTCCGAGTAAGCACTTCACTCACGAAGAAGCCCGCCACCCCGTAAGGGATGGCGGGCTTCTTCGTGTATCCGGCGGTGTTCTCAGCGGGCGCGAAGGTCTTTGCGCAGGATCTTCCCCGAGCTCGACTTCGGGATCACGTCGATGAACTCCACCTGCCGCACCTTCTCGTGCGGCGCGACGTGCGAGGTGACGTGCGCCATGACCGCGTCGGCGTCGAGGTCGGCATCCGGCTGTCGCACGACGAAGGCCTTGGGCACCTCCTGCCCATCGTCATCGAACGCGCCGATCACCGCGGCGTCCGCGATGGCGGGGTGCTCGAGCAGCACCGCCTCCAGCACGGCCGGCGCGACCTGATAGCCCTTGTACTTGATGAGTTCCTTGAGCCGGTCGACGATCCGGTAGATGCCGTCGTGGGTGACCGTGGCGACATCGCCGGTGTGCAGCCAGCCGTCGGCGTCGAGCATCTCGGCCGTGGCGTCCGGGCGGTTGAGGTAGCCGACCATCACCTGCGGTCCGCGCACCCACAGCTCGCCGGGCTCGCTCGCACCCTCTGCGGGCACCGCCACGTCTTCACCCGAGTCGGGGTCGACGAGTCGTGCCTCGGTGTTCGGTACGAGCGGGCCGATGGTCGAGCGGTCGATTTCGGTGCGCGCTTCGGAGATCAGATTCACGGCGGGGCTGGTCTCGGTCATGCCGTAGCCCTGGGTGACGATGCAGCCCAGGCGGTTCGCGACGGCGGATGCCAGCGTGCCGTCGAGAGGGGCGGCGCCGGAGAAGATGACCTTCACCGCCGAGAGGTCGTACTGGTCGACGATCGGGTGCTTCGCGAGGGCGACGGCGATCGGGGGAGCGACGAAGACCCAGCTCGTGCGGTGCTCGGCGATGATGCGCAGGAACTCGGGGAGGTCGAACCTCGGCATCGTCACGAGCCCGGCCCGCTGGCGCAGCGCGAAGTTCAGCAGCACCGTCATGCCGTAGATGTGGAAGAAGGGCAGCACGGCCAGCACGCGATCGCTCGCATCGACGCCGAGCACCGGCTGGCACTGGGACACGTTGGCGACCAGGTTCCGGTGGGTGAGCATCACGCCCTTGGGGCGTCCGGTCGTTCCCGAGGAATAGGGGAGGACGGCCAGATGCGTCGACGGGTCGAACGACACGTCCGGTGCCTGGCGCCCCTCACCGAGAAGCGCCGGGAGGGAGGGGTGGCCTTCGGCGCCGTCGAGCACGATGACGTGGTCGGCGTCGAATCCGAGCCTCTCGGCGGCGGCCTGTGCACCGGGAAGCAAAGGCGACACGGTCACGAGCCAGGTCGCGCCCGCATCGGTGAGCTGGTTCGCGATCTCGTCTGCCGTGTAGAGCGAGTTGATGGTGGTGGCCGTGGCGCCCGCGCGAAGGATGCCGTGGAACACGGTGGCGAACGCGGGGACGTTCGGGCAGAGCACACCGACCGTGGTGCCCACTCCGACACCGCGCGCCGCGAGGGCACCGGCGAACAGATCGATCTGCCCGACGAGCTGCCGGTAAGTGGTGGTCGCCCCGCTCATCCCGTCGACGAGGGCTACGGTGTCGAGCTCGGCTTCGGAGAGGTCGCCGAACAGGAAGTCGTGGATGGAGACCTCGGGGATCTCCACATCGGGATAAGTACTGCGAACCATGCGATCTCCTTCGATCCGGGCAGGCTGACGTCGATGTCGAATGCGATCCAGTGTCGCACAGAATGGCACTGCGTCCCAGGGCTGTGTGCAGGTCAGACGGCGTCGCTGGCGCGGTATCGGGTGCTCGGGCGACCCTTGGTCGCGTAGTCGAGCGCGCGCGTCGCCCTTCCCGATGCGGCGAGGTGCTCGAGGTAGCGCCTGGCACTGACCCGGGAGATGTCCAGGTCCTCACCGATCTCGGTGGCCGAGGCGTCGGGGCGTGCGACGAGCGCCGCAGAGACACGGTCGAGCGTCTCGGAGCTGAGCCCCTTGGGCAGTCCGAGGCGCTGCCGGAAGGCGATGATCGCGTCAGCTGCCTCGACTCGTCGCACCACATCATGCAGCTCGGTGTGATCGCGCAGCAGGAGGGTGGCCCCGATTCCTCCGCGGTCGGCCTCGCTCCCGGTGCTGCGGGCCACGAGCACGTGCGATCCCACGATCACCGGCCGACCGGCGGACTCGCCCTCCCGCAGCACCGTCGAGAGCTCCGTGCCCAGCACTTCGGCGGCGAGCTCGCCGTCGAGGTCGGCGGCGTCCCTGTCCAGGAAACGGGCGGCGGCATCGTTCACGAGCGTGATCCGTCCGGCGTCGTCCACCGTGATCACACCTTCGCTGAGGCCGTGCAGCGTGGTCTCCTGGTTCTTCACCAGGGCGGCGATCTGATGCGGCTCGAGGCGGTAGATGCGCCGTCGGATGATCGAGGTCACCCATGCGGATCCGAACACCCCGAGCACGGCCGCGGCCAGCATCGCCGAGATCAGCCACACCAGGTTCGCCGAGAACTCCTCGTTGAGCTCGGACTCCAGGATGCCGACGGATGCGGTGCCGATCACGGCGCCCTCGTCGTCGCGGATGGGCACCTTGACCCGCCAGGAGGTGCCGAGCGTGCCGGTCTGCGTGCCGACGTAGACCTCGCCCGAGAGCGGGATCGACGGGTCGGTGGAGACCCTCTCGCCGATGCGCGCCGGATTCGGGTGCGAGTACCGGATGCCGTCGTCGTTGGCCACGACCACATAGGCGAGGTCGGACGCCTCGCGGATGACCTCGGCGATGGGCTGGATCGCGACGGAAGGCTCGGCGTCGTCGAAGGCCGCATGCACGGTGGGAAGCGCTGCGATCGACTGGGCCACAGCCTGCATCCGGTCCTTGTAGGCGTCACGGAGGGCGTGCTCCTGGAACGCGCCGGCCACGATGCCGGTCGCAAGGGTCACCAGGAACACGATCAGCGCCTGCAGCACGAGCAGCTGCACGCGGAGCGTCATCTTCGAGGCCACCTGCTCATTGTCGCCCCTCGCCGCGTGCGGTGCGAGCGCGGGAGAGCGCTGCTCGCGACCAATAGTTCCGAAACTCCGACCAATGGTTTCCGAAGCCGCACCGCGGGTGTCCCACGCTCCAGGGTGGAGCGACAGCATCACAACGCTCAAGGAGGAGCGCACATGAAGAACGCACGCATCGCACCCCCCGCCCGCATCGGAACGTGGGCCGCAATGGCCGCGGTCGCAGCCCTCGCCCTCACCTCGTGCGCCGGCGGCAGTGCCGCGACCGACGACGGCGGAGGGGAATCCGAAGCGGCCACGATCACCGACGTCTCGATCGTCGTCCCGGCCGACCCCGGCGGGGGATGGGACCAGACCGGACGAGCGCTGTCGCAGGTGCTCACCCAGGACGACCTCGTCGCCTCCGCCCCGGTGACCAACGTGGGCGGCGCCGGTGGCACGGTCGGCCTCGCTCAGCTCGCCAACGAGAAGGACCCGAACACCCTCATGGTGATGGGTCTGGTCATGGTCGGAGCAGTCGAGACCAACGCCTCGGCGGTGCGGATCGAGGACACCACCCCGATCGCCCGCCTGACGGACGAGCCGCTCGTCGTCGTCGTACCGGCGGACTCGAAGTACGACACCCTCGAAGACCTCGTGGAGGACATCGTCGACAACGGTCAGTCGGTCACCGTCACGGGCGGGTCCGCGGGAGGCGCCGACCACATCCTCGCCGGGCTCATGCTCGAGGAGGCAGGGCTGGACGGTGCGGAGATCGCCGAGAAGCTGAACTACACCCCGAACTCCGGCGGCGGTGAGGCGGTTCCGCTGCTCATCGGCGGGAAGGTCTCCGCGGGCATCTCGGGTGTGGGCGAGTTCGCCCAGCACATCGAGAGCGGCGCGCTGAAGGCGCTGGCGGTGTCGAGCGAGGAGCCGGTGTCGCAGCTCCCCGACGTCCCGACCATCACGGAGGAAGGCTACGACGTCGTCCTGACGAACTGGCGCGGGGTGATCGCCCCCGGTGGGATCTCGGACGGAGAGAAGGACGAGCTGGTCCGTGTGATCACCGAGCTCCACGAGTCGGAGGCATGGACCGAGCAGCTGGAGACCAAGGGATGGACCGACGCGTTCCTGGTCGGTGCGGACTTCGACGAGTTCCTCACCGGGAACATCGAAGAGGTCACCGCGACGCTGAAGAACATCGGCCTGGTGCAGTGACATGACGGTCCCCGCATCGTCGGGGACCGGGGAGCAGGGGGTGCGGGTCGACCACGGCGGTCGGCCCGCACGCCGCACTTCCTCCGTCCCCATCGGCGAACTCGTGTTCGCCGGAATCATGGTTGCGCTCGGCGCCTTCGCCGTCGTCGGCATCTTCCTGATCCACGTCCCCGTCGGCATGAAAGCCGGCCCGACGGTCTTCCCGATCTTCGTCTCCGTCATCCTGCTCGCCTCCGCGGTCGCGGTCCTGATCGGGGTGCTGCGCGGCGAACGCGGCGGTGCGGAGGAGGCGGAGGACATCGATGAGAGCCTGCCGACCGACTGGGTCACCCTCGCCAAGCTGGCGGGTCTCGTCGTCGCCCACCTGCTCCTGATCGAGCCGCTGGGGTGGGCGCCCGCGGCCGCCCTGCTGTTCGGCGGGGTCGCGTGGTCGCTCGCCGCCAAGCGCTGGTGGATGGCCTTCCTCATCGGGATCGCGGTCGCGCTCGTGATCCAGGTCGTGTTCGGCGGTCTGCTCGGCCTGTCGCTGCCCTGGGGTCCCGCTCTCGGCTGGCTCGGAAGGATGTTCTGATGGACAGTTGGACCCTGCTTCTGGAGGGTTTCGCGACCGCGCTGCAGCCGCAGTACCTCGCGTTCGCCTTCCTCGGCGTCTTCGTCGGCACCGCGGTGGGAGTGCTCCCGGGCATCGGCCCCGCCATGACGGTGGCGCTGCTGCTTCCCCTCACCTACACGCTCGATCCCGCCGCCGCGCTGATCACCTTCGCGGGCATCTACTACGGGGGCATGTACGGCGGCTCGACGACGAGCATCCTCCTGAACACGCCGGGGGAGTCGGCCTCGATAGTCACGGCGATCGAGGGCAACAAGATGGCCAGGATGGGGCGCGGTGCCGCCGCGCTCGCGACCGCGGCCATCGGGTCCTTCATCGCCGGCACCCTGGCGACGCTGGGGCTGACGCTGCTGGCTCCGCTGCTCGCGCAGTTCGCGGTGAACCTGGGACCGGCGGACTACGTCGCCCTCATCGTGATCGCGTTCATCACGGTCGGCGCGCTGATCGGCAGCTCGATCTCGCGCGGGATGCTCTCGCTCGGCGTCGGGTTGTTCCTCGGTCTCGTCGGCACCGACTGGCTCTCCGGACAGCAGCGCTACACGCTGGGGCTTCCCGCGTTGTCCGACGGCGTCGACATCGTCCTGGTGGCCGTCGGGCTGTTCGCGGTCGGGGAGACGTTCTACATCGCCGCCCGGTTGCGGCACGGCGGCGTCGACGTGATCCCCGTGACACGCGGGTGGCGCTCCTGGATGACCAAGGCCGATTGGCGGAGGTCATGGAAGCCCTGGCTGCGGGGCACGGCGATCGGCTTCCCGATCGGCACGATCCCGGCGGGCGGCGCCGACGTGGCCACATTCCTGTCCTATGCGACCGAGCGCAAGCTGTCGAAGCACCGCGACGAGTTCGGACGTGGCGCGATCGAAGGGGTCGCCGGTCCGGAGTCGGCCAACAACGCCGCCGCCGCCGGCGTGCTGGTGCCTCTGCTCACGCTCGGCCTGCCGACGACGGCGACCGCGGCGATCATCCTCACGGCGTTCCAGTCGTACGGCATCCAGCCGGGGCCGCTGCTGTTCGAGAGCCAGTCGAACCTGGTGTGGGCGCTGATCGCGAGCCTCTACATCGGCAACGTCATCCTGATCGTGCTGAACCTGCCGCTCGTGGGCATGTGGGTGAAGCTGCTGCAGATCCCGCGGCCGTACCTGTACGCAGGCATCCTGCTGTTCGCGGTGTTCGGGGCGTATGCGTTGCACAGCTCGCCGACGGACATCGTGATCCTGCTGATCGTCGGTGTCCTCGGGTACTTCATGCGCAGGTACGGATACCCGGTGGCACCGCTGGTGGTCGGCATGATCCTGGGGCCGATGGCCGAGGAGCAGCTGCGCAAGGCGCTCCAGCTGAGCCAGGGGGATCTGAGCACGCTGGTCATGCAGCCGTTCGCCGCGATCGCCTACGGCGTGCTCGCGCTGCTGATCGTCGGCGGACTGTGGCTGCGGCGTCGCCAGAGTCGGTACGAGCAGGCGCTGACCGCGTCGATCGCGCTGCCGATGAAGGCGGACTCCGAGGTCTGAGTTCGAGACGGCGGGTACGGGAGGGGAGGCGGCCGCGAGTAGGCTGATCCGGTGAATGACGTACAGGCCCCCGCACGTGGGCCTCGTGCCTACGCGGCGTTCATCGGTATCGGCCTTCTCGCCGGCCTCCTCTCCGGACTCTTCGGCGTGGGCGGTGGCACGGTCATCGTCCCGCTGCTGGTGCTCCTGCTGCACTTCGATCAGCGCCTCGCGGCCGGGACCTCGCTCGCGGCGATCGTGCCCACGGCGAGCGTCGGCGTCATCTCCTACGCCACGACCGGTTCGGTGGCCTGGGTGCCCGCGATCATCCTCGCGGCGGGTGCCGTGGTGGGCGCGCAGATCGGCACACGGCTGCTGCCGCGCATCTCGCAGACGGCGTTGCGGTGGGGTTTCGTCGGCTTCCTGGTCGTCGTGATCGTCAGCCTCTTCCTGGTGATCCCCTCACGCGACGCCGCGTTCGAACTCTCCTGGCTGACCGGCATCGCCCTCGTCGGCGTGGGAATCGGCACCGGAATCCTCGCGGGGCTGATCGGCGTCGGCGGTGGAGTGATCGTCGTACCTGTGCTGATGCTGGCCTTCGGCACGAGCGACCTGGTCGCCAAGGGCACCTCGCTGCTCATGATGATCCCCACCGCCATCTCCGGCACCGTGGGCAACCTCCGCAACCGCAACGTCGACCTGCTCGCGGCGCTGATCATCGGCATCTCGGCCTGCACGACGACCGCGCTCGGGGCGTGGCTGGCCACGATCGTCGACCCGACGCTGGGCAACATGCTCTTCGCGGCATATCTGGTCGTGATCGCGGTGCAGATGGCGATCAAGGCGATCAGAGGCCGCAAGAGCCGCTGAGCTCCGCCTGCCTCGGTAGGATCGAGGGGTGGCAGTGAACCAAGAACTGGTCGGCCGGGAGTTCCCGCCGACGGCCCCGTACCTCGTCGGCCGCGAGAAGGTGCGCGAGTTCGCTCGCGCCGTCTTCGCCGACGCTCCGCAGCACACCGACCTGAAGGCGGCCCGCGCGGCCGGCTTCTCCGACGTCGTGGCGCCCCCGACCTTCGCGATGGTCATCCAGGACCTCACGCTCCAGCAGCTGCTGGGGCAGGAGGACTCCGGCATCGTGCTGGCGCGCACCATCCACGCCGAGCAGCGCTTCGCCTACACGCGCCCCATCGTCGCGGGAGACGAGCTCACCGCGCAGCTGCGCGTCACCGGCATCCGCATGATGGGCGGCAACGCGATGATCACCAGCGAGGCCGAGATCACCGATCCCGCAGGCGCCCATGTCGTGACCGCCACCAGCGTGCTGCTGGTCGGTGCCGAGCCGAGTGCGGATGAAGGAGAGGGCGCCTGATGGGCTACACCGTCGGAGACGTGCTCGCTGAGCGCACGGTTCACCTCACCCGCGAATCGCTCGTGCGTTACGCGGGGGCATCCGGAGACTTCAACCCGATCCACTACCGCGATGACGTCGCGGCGTCCGTCGGGCTTCCCGGCGTGCTCGCGCACGGCATGCTCACGATGGGCATCGCCTCCTCGGTCGTGGTCGCGGCGCTCGACCCGGCCACCCGCATCCTCGACTACGGCGTGCGCTTCACCAAGCCCGTCGTCGTCGACCCCGTCGAGGGCGCTGACATCACCGTCGTCGCCACCGTCGGTGCTGTCGACGACGAGGTCGCGCGCATCGACCTCAAGGTCACGTTCGGCGAGACCACCGTGCTCGTCAAGGCGCAGCTGCGCGTCGCCGTCTGATGAGGACGCTGTGATGCGGGAGATCGAGCCGGTCCGACTTGCGGAGCTGACCACGCTGCGCACGGGTGCGGCGCCGGAGCAGATGTTCGAGGCGACGACGACCGCCGGCCTGGTCGAAGCCCTGCGCGAGACGTGGGCGCGCGGTGACGAGTGGTTCGTGCTCGGCGGCGGCTCCAACCTCTTCGTGGGCGACGAGCCCTTCGAGGGCACCGTCATCCGCGTCCGCACCGAGGGCATCGAAGAGCTGCCGTCACCGCATCAGGGACGCATCCGTCTGCGCGCGCAGGCCGGACACGGCTGGGACGACCTGGTCGCCTATGCCGTCGCCCACGGCTACGCGGGCCTCGAGGCGATGAGCGGGATCCCCGGCACGGTCGGCGCCGCCCCCGTGCAGAACATCGGCGCCTACGGGCAGGAGATCCAGGAGACGCTGGTCGAGGTCGAGCTGATCGACGAGTCGACCGGAGAGATCTCGACGGTTTCCGCCGCCGAGCTCGGACTCGGCTTTCGCACCTCGGTGCTCAAGCACCACCACGGGAGTGTGCCGCTGCGCCGTGCCGTGATCCTCTCCGTGACCGTCGACCTGCTCATCGCGGGTGAGCGCGTGGTGCGCGGCGAGCAGCTGCGTCGGGCGCTGGGCCTGACCGATGAGATGCCCGTTCCGCTGGGGTGGGTGCGCGAGCGCATCCTCGCGACCCGGGCGTCGAAGGGGATGCTGCTCGACGCGGACGACCCCGACACGCATGGCGTCGGCTCCTTCTTCCAGAACGCGATCGTGACGGCGGCGGTGGCCAGGGCGCTGCCCACGGAGTGCCCGCGCTGGCCGGTCGCCCCCGACCTCGATGCGGTGACCGTGATCCCGCTCGCCTCGTACGACGGAATGGTTCCGACGTCGAAGCCCGCGACCGTCTCCGACGTCAAGGTGAGCGCGGCCTGGCTCATCGAGCAGGCGGGTATCCGCAAGGGGTTCAAGCTTCCGCGCTCACGAGCATCGGTGTCGACCAAGCACGCGCTCGCGCTGACCAACCGCGGCGGCGCGACCGCCGGCGAGGTCGCCGAGCTGGCACGGTTCATCCAGAGCAGGGTGCACGCCGAATTCGGTCTCGTGCTGCAGCCGGAACCGGTGCTCGTCGGCGTCGACCTGTAGAGCGTTGCTCGGCAGCCGCGGCGGACGGCGGGGCTACACTCGCGGCATGAGCGGACTGATCCCGTACCTGCTGTTCCCCGGCAACGCCGCAGAAGCGCTGCGTCACTACCAGTCGGTGTTCGGCGGCGACCTGCAGCTGCTCGACTACGCCACCGTGGGCCGGCACGACGGGCCGGGCGATGCGATCGCGCACGGGCAGCTGAGCGGACTGGTCGAGCTCGCCGGTGCGGATGCCGGGGCCGACGACGACGCCGTGCAGATGGGCGGTATGTTCCTCTCGCTCCTCGGCACGGCCGACGCGCTGACTCTGACCGGCTGGTACGACACGCTCGCGGCCGACGGACGCGTGATCGATGCGCTGCAGAAGCGTCCTTGGGGTGACTACGACGGCACGCTCATCGACCGCTACGGCATCCGCTGGTTGATCGGCTTCCAGCCCGAGGACTGAACCTGCTTCCCGTCGAAGTAGGCACGAGACGAGGGCAGGAAGATCAACACGACCGCCGCGCTGGTGAGTGCGAGGGTCGCGAGGCCGGCCCAGAACTCCCAGATCGGGGCCGCTGCCGCCGGAACGTAGAGCGCGAGCGGGAGCGGAAACAGCAGGGTCGTGTATCGGGCCCAGGATTTCCGTCTCATCACGAGCACCGTGATGGTCGCGTAGACGACCACCGGTACGAAGGGGAGCACGCTCAGCCACCCTCCTCCCCAGTACCACATGAAGGGAGCGACGACGAGGGAGAGGAAGAAGACCAGCACGGTCACCGTGCTCAGGATGGTGAAGGCCACCCGCAGAGTCACCGGCATCCGCTCTTCCTCCTGCTTCCCCCAGGCGCGTCGAGACCCATCGTCGACGTCGAGACCCACTCCCGCAGGCGACTGGGGGCGTGGGTCTCGGTGCGCACGATGGGTCTCGGCAGAGGTGCAGCCGGTCAGGCGAACAGGCGCTGCAGGCGCTGGACGCCCTCGAGCAGCTGCTCGTCGCCGAGCGCGTACGACATGCGGATGTATCCGGACGGGCCGAAGGCCTCACCGGGGACGACAGCGACCTCGGCCTGGTCGAGGATGAGGTCGGCGAGCTCGAGCGAGGTGGTCGGCGTCACGCCGCCCCAGGTGCGGCCGAGCAGGCCCTGCACGTCGGGGTACACGTAGAACGCGCCGAGCGGGTTCGGGACCACGAGGCCGTCGATCTTCGACAGCTCCGAGACGATGAGCTGGCGGCGGCGGTCGAACGCCTGGCGCATCTTCTCGGCCTCGTCCTGCGGACCGGTGAGGGCGGCGATCGCCGCCTTCTGGGCGACGTTGTTCACATTGCTGGTGAGGTGCGACTGCAGGTTGCCGGCGATCTTGATGGCGTCGGCGGGGCCGACCATCCAGCCCACGCGCCAGCCGGTCATGGCGTAGGTCTTCGCGACGCCGTTGACCAGGATGGTCTGACCGGCGACCTCGGGGACGGCCTCGACGATCGAGGTGGCCTTGACGCCCTCGTACGTGAGGTTCTGGTAGATCTCGTCGCTGATGATCCAGATGCCGTGCTCCAGCGCCCACTCGCCGATGGCCTTGGTCTCCTCGGCGGTGTAGACGGAGCCGGTGGGGTTCGACGGCGAGACGAACACGAGGGCGGTGGTGCGGGCGGTGCGGGCGGCCTCGAGCTGCTCGACCGTGACCTTGTACTCCTGGTCGGCGCCCGCGAAGACCTCGACCGGGGTGCCGTCGGCGAGGCGGATGGCCTCGGGGTAGGTGGTCCAGTACGGCGCGGGCAGCAGCACCTCGTCGCCGGGGTTCACCACCGCCTGGAAGGCCTGGTAGACGGACTGCTTGCCGCCGTTGGTGACGATGACCTGGCTGGGGGAGACCTCGAGGCCGGAGTCGCGCAGCGTCTTCGCGGCGATCGCCTCGCGCAGCGCCGGAAGACCCGGGGCCGGCGTGTACCGGTAGCTGGCGGGATCGACAAGAGCCTCGGCCGCCGCATCCACGATGAACTGCGGCGTCGCGAAGTCGGGCTCGCCGGCGGCGTACGAGATGACGTCCTTGCCTTCGGCCTTGAGGGCCTTGGCCTTGGCGTCGACTTTGAGGGTCGCGGACTCGGCGATGGCGGACAGCTTGCGGGAGAGAGGAGCGCGTTCGGTCACGATTACGAGCGTACTCGGGTCGATGCGGCAGGTGAGGTGTGGGATGCCGCCAAGATCCGAGGTTCTTTCGGGTGCGGAAGGTCAGCCGGCGTCGAGACCGTGAGCCTGCGCGACGGCCGCGAGCGTGATGCGCCCGCCCTGCACGTTCAGACCCGCAGCCAGTGCCGCGTCTTCGGACGCCGCGCGCTCCCAGCCCTTCCCGGCGATCGCCGAGACATAGGGGAGGGTCGCGTTGGTCAGGGCACGGGTCGCCGTCTCGGGAACCGCGCCCGGCATGTTCGCGACGCAGTAGTAGATGGAGTCGTGCACCGCGAACGTGGGGTCGTCGTGGGTCGTGGGGCGCGAGCCCTCGAAGCATCCGCCCTGGTCGATGGCGATGTCGACGAGCACGGAGCCCGGCTTCATCGCGGCGACCATGTCGTCGGTCACGAGCTTGGGGGCCGCAGCTCCCGGGATCAGCACGGAGCCGATCACGAGGTCGGCGGTCTTGAGCTCCTCGGCGATGTCGTAGCGGCTCGACGCGCGCGTCTCGAGGGCACCGCCGTAGCGGTGCTCGAGCTCCCGCAGGCGCGGCAGGGCGACGTCGATCACCGTCACCTTCGAGCCGAGCCCGAGCGCGTTCGCCGCGGCGTGCTCTCCTGCGACACCGCCGCCGATCACGACGGTCTTGGCGCGCGGCGTGCCGGCGATACCGCCGAGCAGCATGCCGCGACCGCCCTGCGAGCGCAGCAGCGAGTACGAGCCCATGGTGACCGAGAGGCGCCCGGCGATCTCGCTCATCGGCACGAGCAGCGGCAGACTGCGGTCGGGCAGCTGCACCGTCTCGTAGGCGACGGCGGTGGTTCCCGCCTCGACGAGCGCGGTGGTGAGCGCGCGGTCGGCGGCGAGGTGCAGGTAGGTGAAGAGGGTGAGGTCGTCGCGCAGGAAGCCGTACTCCTGGGCGATCGGCTCCTTGACCTTGATGACCAGGTCGGCCTCACCCCACGCTTCGGCGGCGGTCGCCACGATCTCGGCGCCGGCCGCGCGGTAGTCGTCGTCTGTGATGCGCGAGCCGAGCCCGGCGCCGGACTGCACGAGCACCCGGTGGCCCTCGCGCACCAGGCGGTCGGCGCCGGCGGGGGTGAGGGAGACGCGGTTCTCGTTGTTCTTGACCTCGGTGGGGACGCCGATCTTCATTGATCCTCCAGGTGTGATGCGGTGCGGCACCCAGGATCGCAGAAACATCGACAGAACAACAGAATCGGTGAAGATCATTCGCATGACGCGGAAATCCTGAATAATGCTTCGTATGGAGACGACCTCACAGGCCCCGGAGCCGAACACCGTTCGGGCACCGGCCCTGGATGCGATCGATGCCAGGATCGTGCAGCTGCTCACGGCCGACGGGCGTATGACGAATGCCGAGCTCGCCGCACGTCTCGGAGTCGCGCCCTCGACGGCGCACACCCGGCTGCGCGCCCTCGTGGACCGCGGCGTGATCACGGGTTTTCACGCGAGCGTGGACGAGCGGATGCTGGGCGCAGGGCTCCAGGCGATCATCGGCGTCACGCTGCGTCCGAGCGGACGGCGGGAGAGCATCGTCGAGTTCGCGGATCGCGTGCGCGTGCTGCCTCCGGTGATCCAGCTCTTCTTCCTCGGCGGCGACGACGACTTCCTGCTGCACATCGCGGTCGCCGACTCATCCGAGATGCGCGAGTTCGTGCTCGAGCACCTCTCGGCGCAGAGCAGCGTCGCCTCCACCCGCACGAGCATCGTGTTCGACTACCACCGCAACTCGGTGGCCGCTTCGTTCCGCTGAGGCGGGGAGTCGCCGCGGGTCAGGCGCCGTAGGAGGAGGGCAGTGCGCAATAGTCGGCGAACCGACGGGCCGGATGCGCGGGGTCGGTCACATCGACGATCGAACCCGCGACGGTGTGCGGCGGCTCATCGCCCGCCAACTGCCACACCGCGTAGTTCCACATGCCTCTGGTGCGCTCGCCGAGCAGAGCGGACGGCCCCGAGACGAGCAGGATGTCGTCGCTCTTCGGACCCTCGCGGAACGCGGTGACCGCGGCACGGAGTTCGACCTCGTCACCGTCCGGCGAGTGCTCGCGGATGACCTGCTGCCCCGATGCCGTCAGCGCGGACAGGAGGTCATCTGCCGCCTGCCGCGAGCGCTCGGCATTCGCCCCGGCCACCGCGAGCAGGCGCCGGCCGCGCCGGTAGAAGTGCAGGAACTCGGAGGAGATATCCGCCCAGACGTCGGTCATGCCCCCAGGCTACGCCCGTGCGGTGGCACGGGCTCCGCACACGAAAGAGCCCTCGGTCACGGTATCGGCCGCGGCCCGAGGGCTCCTTCGCGCGCTCAGTCCTCGTCGACCAGGAACCGGCTGTAGGCGCCCAGCGTGAGGAACGTGGGGAACTCCTCCCGCAGGGCGACCTCACGGAAGATCTCCGCCGCGTCGTCGTACCTGTCGCCGTGGCTGCGCGTCGCCTGTGCGAGCACCTGGGTGATCAGATCCTCGACGTACTCAGCCGTGATGGGGGTGCCGTCCTGCGTGGTGCGGTCCTGGTGGATCCACTGCCACACCTGCGAGCGGCTGATCTCGGCGGTCGCGGCATCCTCCATCAGGTTGTCGATCGCCACGGCGCCGAGTCCGCGCAGCCAGGCCTCCAGGTAGCGGATGGCGACGGACACGTTGTCCCGCACACCCTGCGCGGTGATCGGCCGACCGATGTGCAGGTCGAGCAGGTCGCGGGCCTCGACGTGAACATCGTCGCGCTGCCGGTCGACCTGGTTGGGGCGGTCGCCCAGCACGGCGTCGAACTCCGCCTGGGCGGTGGGGATCAGGTCGGGATGCGCCACCCAGGTGCCGTCGAAGCCGTCGCCGGCCTCGCGCTTCTTGTCGGCGGTGACCTTCTCGATCGCGCGCGCCGTCACCTCGGGGTCGCGGCGGTTCGGGATGAACGCGCTCATGCCGCCGATCGCGAAGGCGCCCCGCTTGTGGCAGGTCTGCACGAGCAGGTCGGTGTACGCCCGCATGAACGGCACCGTCATCGTGACCTCGCTGCGGTCGGGGAGCACGAAGCGCGCCCCGCGGCCGCGGTAGTTCTTGATGATCGAGAAGATGTAGTCCCAGCGGCCGGCGTTCAGTCCCGCGCAGTGGTCGCGCAGCTCGTAGAGGATCTCGTCCATCTCGAAGGCGGCCGGCAGGGTCTCGATCAGCACGGTCGCGCGGATCGTGCCGTGCGGGATGCCGATGTACTCCTCGCTGAACGAGAAGACGTCGTCCCACAGCTTCGCCTCCTCGCTCGACTCGATCTTGGCGATGTAGAAGTACGGCCCGCGCCCGCCGTCGATCAGCGCCTGTGCGTTGTGCAGGAAGTAGAGGCCGAAGTCGACCAGCGATCCCGATGCCGACGTGCGACGACCGGCGCGGTCGATGAAGGCGATGTGCTTCTCGGGCAGGTGCCAACCGCGAGGGCGCATCACGATCGTGGGCGTGCGCTCCGCCGTGACGCGGTATTCCTTCCCTTCCGGCGAGGTGAACGACAGCTCGCCGCGGATCGCATCGCGCAGAGACAGCTGCCCCTCGATCACGTTCTTCCAGGTGGGGCTCGTGGCATCCTCCTGGTCGGCGAGCCACACCCGCGCGCCGGAGTTCAGCGCGTTGATCGTCATCTTCGGGTCGGTCGGCCCGGTGATCTCGACGCGACGGTCCTCGAGTCCGGGGCCGGCGCCGGCCACCCGCCAGTCCCGATCCTCACGGATGTGTGCCGTGTCGTCGCGGAACTGGGGGTCGTGCCCGTTGCCGATCTCGAAGCGGCGACGCATCCGGTCGGCCAGACGGTCGTGGCGACGCGCGGCGAATCGGTGGTGCAGCTCGGTGAGGAAGGCGAGCGCCGACGGGGTCAGGATCTCCTCGTAGCGGTCGCGGAGGGGGCCGGTGACCTCGATCGCGGGACCCTGCTGGGTCGTCTGGATCGGAGCCGTGGTGGTGGGAGTGGTCATGATCGTGAGTCCTTTGCGTGGTGGTCCCCTTCGGCTCCGTCGAGACCCACGGTGGTCGTCGAGACCCATCGCTGCAGGCGATCGCGGCGGTGGGTCTCGACGGCGCCGATGGGTGTCGGCGAGACGGGGACGAGAAAGTGGGGATCAGTGGAACTGCGCGGCTTCGGTGGAGCCGGCGAGGGCGAGCGTCGCGCTGTCGGGGTTGAGCGCGGTGGAGATGACGTCGAAGTAGCCGGTGCCCGCCTCGCGCTGGTGCTTGGTGGCGGTGTACCCGTCTGCTTCCGCGGCGAACTCGGCTTCCTGCAGCTCGACATAGGCGCTCATGGCGCGATCGGCGTAGCCGCGGGCGAGGTCGAACATCGAGTAGTTCAGGGCGTGGAAGCCGGCCAGGGTGATGAACTGGAACTTGTAGCCCAGGTCGGCCAGCTCCTGCTGGAACGTCGCGATCTCGGCGTCCGACAGGTGCTTCTTCCAGTTGAAGCTCGGCGAGCAGTTGTAGGCCAGGAGCTTGCCGGGGAACTCGGCGTGGATCGCCGCGGCGAAGTTGCGGGCGAGCTCGATGTCCGGCTCTCCCGTCTCGACCCACAGCAGGTCCGCGTAGGGGGCGAAGGCGAGTCCGCGGCTGATGACCGACTCGATGCCCGGGCGGATCCGGTAGAACCCTTCCGTGGTGCGCTCGCCGGTGGTGAACTGCTGGTCCCGCTCGTCGACGTCGCTGGTGAGCAGGTCGGCGGCGAGGGCATCCGTGCGGGCGATGATGACGGTCGGCACTCCCGCCACGTCGGCCGCGAGGCGAGCGGCGTTCAGGGTGCGGATGTGCTGCTGCGTGGGCACGAGCACCTTGCCGCCGAGGTGGCCGCACTTCTTCTCGCTGGCCAGCTGGTCTTCCCAGTGGATGCCCGCGGCACCGGACTGGATGAGCGACTGCGCGAGCTCGTAGGCGTTCAGCGGTCCGCCGAAACCGGCCTCCGCGTCGGCGACGATCGGGGCGAGCCAGTCCTGTGTGGTCTCGCCTTCGGCGTGCTCCAGCTGGTCCTGGCGGATGAGGGCGTTGTTGATGCGACGCACGACGGCCGGCACGGAGTTGGCGGGGTACAGCGACTGGTCAGGGTACGTCTGACCGGCGAGGTTGCCGTCGGCGGCGACCTGCCATCCGGAGAGATAGATGGCCTTCAGTCCCGCCCGCACCTGCTGCACGGCCTGGCCCCCGGTGTACGCGCCGAGCGCCCGGACATAGTCCTCGGTGTGCAGGAGGTTCCAGAGGTTGTCGGCGCCGCGGTGGGCGAGCGTGGCCTCTTCGCGGACCGAGCCGCGGATGCGGATGACGTCTTCTGCCGAGTAGGTGCGCTCGACGCCGTCCCAGCGCGGGTCGGTGTCCCAGATCTCCTGGAGCTCGGCGGCCGTCTGAACCTGGTCGCCGGCTCGCAGACCGGCGGGGCGGGGCGTCGGGGTGTGGGCGGTGTTCGTCATGGTGTCTCCTCGGTGGATCCGGCGGCTGTGCCGGTGTGGCGTGGTTCCACTGTGCGTGAAGTTCGGAAGCCCCAGCGACCGATCTGGGAGAGAAGATCGGGCGAAATTCTGTTTCTGTGACAGAATCGGCCGCATGAGCACCATCGACGCTGCAGAAGAGACCGACGCCCTCACGATCGGCCGGCGCATCCGCCAGCTCCGTACGGCGAAGGGGATGACCCTCGACGACCTGGCCTCCGCCGTCGATCGGGCGCCCAGTCAGATGTCGATGATCGAGACCGGCAAGCGCGAGCCCAAGCTCACGCAGCTGCAGGCGATCGCCCGCGTGCTCGGGGTCACGATCGATGCGCTGCTGGAAGGTAAGCCGCTCGATGAGCGCAGCGCGGTCGAGATCGCCCTCGAGCGGGCGATGAAGGGCCAGACGTTCCAGGCGCTGGGCATCGAGCCGTTCCGTATCGCGAAGAGCCTGCCGACGGATGCTCTGAAGGCCCTGCTCGCCCTGCACGGCGAGATCGATCGGCTCAAGGATGAGCGGGCCGCGACGCCGGAGGAGGCGAGGCGGGCCAACGTCGAGCTGCGGCACCTCATGCGGCGACAGGACAACCACTTCGCCGATCTCGAGGCGAAGGCCGCTGAGATCCTGGCCGCGGTCGGCCATCCGGGCGGTCCTCTGACGCAGCGCACGGCGTCCGAGATCGCGGCGCATCTGGGCTTCACCCTGCACTACGCCCCCGACCTGCCGCAGACCACGCGCAGTGTCGCGGACCTCGCGAACGGCCGGCTCTACCTGTCGAGCAGCGTGCCAGCGAAGGGCGATGCCCGCACCGCGGTGCTGCAGGCGCTCTCGAGCCGCATCCTCGGACACTCCGAACCGCGCAGCTACGCCGAGTTCCTGCGGCAGCGCGTGGAGACCAACTACCTCACCGGTGCCCTCCTCATCCCGGAGGCGCATGTCGTCCCCGCCCTGATGGACGCCAAGCAGCGCAAGGCGATCTCGATCGAGGACCTGCGCGATGCGTACTCGGTGTCGTACGAGACGGCGGCGCACCGCTTCACCAACCTCGCCACACGACACCTCGACATCCCCGTGCACTTCCTCAAGGTGCACGAGTCGGGCACGATCACCAAGGCGTACGAGAACGACGACGTGAACTTCCCGACCGACCGCCTCGGGGCCATCGAAGGCCAGATGTGCTGTCGCCGGTGGACCTCGCGCGTGGTGTTCGATGAGGATGACCGCTTCAACCCGTACTACCAGTACACCGACACCGGCAACGGCACGTACTGGTGCACGGCGCGGGTCGAGTCCTCGAGCGAGGGGCTGCACTCGGTGAGCGTCGGGGTGCGCTTCGACGACACGAAGTGGTTCGTAGGGCGCGACACCTCGCACCGCGGCGTCTCGAAGCACTCGGTCGAGGTCTGCTGCCGGCGTGCCCCCGCCGACCTGGAGGACCGCTGGCGCGAGAACTCCTGGCCCAACGTGAAGACTCCGCGCACGCTGCTGGCGACACTGCCGACCGGGGCCTTCCCCGGCGTCGACACGACCGACGTGTACGAGTTCCTGGAGGCGCACGCCCCTCGATGAGTGCGCGACCCCGCTCTACTGTTCGTCAAAAGTTAGTTTGATCTTGCTTAGTCAATCTTGACTATGTTACTTTCATCGAGCCATCAATGACGAACGGCCGAGAAGGGACCCTCATGGCTACTTCCTCTGCGGAAACCCGATTCCGCATCACTGCCACCCTGACGTGCGTTCTCGCCGCCACGCTGACGCTCGGAGCATGCTCCGCGCAGACGCCAGGCGGCGATACCGCCCCCACGAGTGCGAGCGACACCGACGCCTGCAAGCGCAATCAGGATGCCGGCACCATCACCTACATCTCCGGCTACGGCTACTCCGCCAGCGCCGGTCAGCTCGACGTGTTCCTCGCCGAGGAGCTGGGCTACTTCGACGATCTCTGCCTGGATGTGGAGATCAACGCCTCCGGGGCGAACGGGCAGCAGCTCGTCGCCTCCGGTCAGGCGCAGTTCACCGCCCTCGGCTCCGCATCCGACGTGATGCTGGCCGCGGCGAACAGCAAGAACCTCACGGCGGTCGCCACCTACGGCACCACCCCGCCGTTCTCGATCTTCGGCAACGAGAGGCTCGAGAGCCTCAAGGACCTCGAGGGCGGATCGCTCGGTTACTTCATCAACCTGACCCCGATCGCCTCGGCCATGCTCGATGAGGCCGGTGTCGACGTCTCGAAGGTCGAGATGGTCAAGATGACCAACTACGACCCGACCGTCGTGGTGCGTGAGCAGGTCGACGCGATCGTCGGCTACGCCTCCAACCAGCCGCAGTCGCTCAAGGCGCAGGGACTGCCGTTCAGCGAGTTCCTCCCCTCCGACCTCGGCGTCGAGGGCACCTACAACGTGATGGAGGTCAACTCCCGGTTCCTCGACGAGCACCGTGAGGTCGCCGCCGACTTCATGCGCGCGAGCCTCAAGGCGCTGCAGTACTGCCTGGACGAGTCGGATGCCTGCATCGACAAGCTCGCGAAGCTGGCCGAGGACAACAACCAGGGCGCCGCTTTCCCGCGCGACCAGCTGGCCCGCACGTGGGAGGTCGAGTCCGCGTGGGTGCGTGAGAGCGCCGGCGGCAACCCCGGCGTGCAGAACGAATCCATGTGGGAGCCGGAGTACGCCCTCGTGAAGAAGTACGGCGACGTCAAGAACCTGCCGGCGATCGCCGACATGATGGACGCCGACCTGGTCGCCGACCTCTACGACGGTGACACCCTCACATGGCCGGCGAAGTGATGTCGGTCGCACAGGGAGCAGGCGTCGAGGTCAGGAACGTCTCGAAGTCCTTCGGGGCGGACGGCGCCAAGGTCACGGTGCTCGACGATGTGAGCCTCACGATCGGCATGGGCGAGTTCGTGTCGGTGATCGGCCCCAGCGGCTGCGGCAAGTCCACGCTGCTCAAGGTCGTCGCCGGTCTCCTCGATGCCGACTCCGGCACCGTCACGATCGACGGCGAGAGCGTCACCGCGGCCTCGCGCGACAAGAAGATCGGCCTCGTGCCGCAGTCGCCCGCGCTGCTGCCGTGGAAGACCGTGCGCGAGAACGTCGAGCTGCCGGTGCGCATCAACGCCAAGGCGAACTCCGGACGCGCACTGCGCGATCCCGCCGAGCTCTTGGCGACCTTCGGACTCGGACAGGCGATGAAGAAGTACCCCGGCCAGCTCTCCGGCGGCATGCAGCAGCGTGCCGCGATCGCCAGGGCGTTCGTGTTCGACCCGGCCATCATGCTGATGGACGAGCCGTTCTCGGCCCTCGACGAGATGAACCGCGACCTGCAGCGCATCGCCCTGCTGGAGTTCTGGCAGTCCAACCGCAAGGCCGTCATGTTCGTCACGCACTCGGTGCCGGAGGCGATCATGCTCTCCGACCGCATCGTGGTGATGGCAGCCCACCCGGGGCGCATCGCTCAGGTGATCGACGTGAACCTGCCGCGGCCGCGCGACGAGCAGTCGTATGCCACGGAGGAGTTCCGCGAGATGGAAGCAGTCGTGCGCGATGCGCTGCGCGCGCAGACGGAGAAGGCCCATGTCTGAGCTGACGATGAGAGACACCACCGCGACCCTCGCGACCGCCCGCCTGAAGGCCCAGCCGCGCCGTGGCATCCCGCCGTGGCTGCGCTGGGGATCCTGGGGACCCACCCTCATCACCTTCGTGATCGCCGCGCTGCTGTGGCAGGTCGTGGCCTGGACCAACCCGTATGTGCTCCCGACGCTGGAGGCGATCGGCACGAGCCTCGTCGACGATGCCGGCATGTACTGGTCGAACTTCCTCGTCACCCTGCTCGAGGTCGTGGTCGGCGCTTCCGCCGGCATCCTGGCCGGCTTCCTGCTGGCCGTGGTCATGGCAGAGTTCCAGATCATCGAGCGGGCCGTGATGCCGCTCGTGATCATCGTGATGGTGACCCCGATCGTGGCGATCGCCCCGGCGCTGGTGGTCGCCTTCGGCTTCGGCATGGTGCCGAAGTTCATCGTGACCGGGCTCGTGGTCTTCTTCCCGATGCTCGTGAACTCGCTGGCGGGTCTGCGCGATGTCGACCAGAAGGCGCTCGACGTCTTCAAGACGCTGCACGCCTCGCGGTGGGAGATCTTCCGCGAGCTGCGCTTCCCCGGCAGCATGCCCTACGTGTTCGCAGGGCTCCGCATCGCCCTGCCGCTCGCGGTGGTCGGCGCGGCGGTCGCCGAGTTCGTCGCGGCGGGACAGCAGGCCGGTCTCGGCTCGCTCGTCACCACCTCTGCGGCGCAGGCGAACCTCGCCGTCACCTGGGCCAGCATCGCCCTGCTGTGCCTGCTCGGCGTGCTCCTGATCATCGTCCTCGCCCTGGTGCGCAAGCGCGTGCTCTGGTGGAGCGACGGCGAGGTCACGGCCAAGGGCTGACGCGGCACCTTCATCCCGGGACGGGCGCCCCCACCCGTCCCGGGATTCCTCCGGCGTGCCCGGAACCACCCCAGAACACCCAGAACCACCCACAAGGAAGGCACCCGCACATGACCGATCAGAACTCCGTCAAGCCGCTGCGTCTCGGCCTCTTCGAGAACGCGCAGGCGAACGACTCCGGCACCGCGACCTGGCGGCACCCCGACAACGGGCGCTACCTGTTCGACAAGCTCGAGTACTGGCGCGACACCGCGCGCATGGTCGAGGACGCCGGGTTCGACTTCCTGTTCCTCGCGGATGCCTGGGGCTGGGCCGACGTCGCGGGCGAACGTCCCGACATCTGCTCGGTCGAGGGTCTCGACCTGCCGCGGCTCGACCCCGCGATCATCCTCGCAGCCCTCATCCCCGAGACCACGCGGCTGGGACTCGTCGCCACCGGATCGACGCTGCTCGAGCCGCCCTACTCCTTCGCCCGTCGGATGGCGACGCTGGACATCCTCTCCGGTGGTCGCATCGGCTGGAACGTGGTCACCACCGGAACCGCCGACACCGCCGTGCAGGGCTTCGGCGTGCCCATGGTCGGACACGACGAGCGCTACCTCATGGCCGACGACTTCATGCAGGTCGTCTACAAGCTCTGGGAGCAGGCGTGGGAGGAAGGCGCCCTGGAGCGGGACAAGTCCGGCCGCTTCGCCGACCCCTCCAAAGTGCACCGCATCGCACACGACGGCCCGTACTTCCGCTCGCACGGCTACGGGAACACCTCGCGCTCGCCGCAGGGCACGCCGGTGCTGTTCCAGGCCGGCGCGTCGCCCGCAGGCCGCGAGTTCGGCGGCAAGCACGGCGAGGCGATCTTCGTCGGCAGCGGCTCGGTCGAGCAGCTGCGCGCGCACTCCTCCGCGATCCGCGAGGAGGCCGTCAAGAACGGCCGCGCGGCCGACGAGGTGAAGATCATGTCGGCCTTCGCCGCGATCGTCGGCAGCACGGAGGAGGAGGCGCGACGCAAGTACGCCGAGGTGGCCGACGCGCAGAACCCCGACGTCACGGTGGCCTCCTACGCCTGGTTCACCGGGCTCGACCTCTCGGCCTACGCGCCCCACACCCCGATGTCGGAGCTCAGCACCGAGCTCTCGCAGACGCAGGTCGCCCGCTTCGCCGACAAGACCGTCGGCGACGTGCTCGGCGACTGGCACGCGCACGGCGTCGGCGCCCGTCCGATCGTGGGGACCCCGGAGCAGGTGGCGGACCGGATGATCGAGCTCGCCGACGGCGCCGACCTCGACGGATTCCTGTTCGCCCCCGTCATCCCGCCGGCATCGACCGTCGACTTCATCGAGCACGTGCTGCCGATCCTCAAGGAGCGCGGGGCGATCGTGGAGCCCTCATCGGAGCCGCAGTCGCTGCGCGAGCGCCTGATCGGCACGCCGACGCCGGTGCTCGCCGACTCGCACACGGGCTCGCAGTACCGGCGGACGATGTCGCGTGTCTGACACCCTCACCGGTGTCGCCGTGGTGGGGAGCGCGAACCTCGATCTCGTGGTCGAGGTCTCGCGCCCCCCGCTCGTCGGCGAGACCCTGTTGGGCCGGGCCGGTGGTCGCTTCTCCGGAGGCAAGGGCCTGAATCAGGCCGTCGCCTGCGCACGCAGTGGGGCACCGACCCGGTTCTGCGCCGTCGTCGGAGCGGATGAGGCGGCCGATGTGCTGCAGCAGACGTTAGCGGATGCCGGAGTGGTGGCGGCCGTGCGCCGCAGCGCCGTCGCTCCGACCGGCGTCGCCCACGTGCTGGCGTTCGAGGATGGCGACAACAGCATCATCGTCGCGGCCGGCGCGAACGCCGAGCTCGACGCAGACGACGCCGTCGCCGGCATCGAGGGAGCCGCGGTCGTGCTCGCTCAACTGGAGGTACCCGTCGCAAGCGTGGCCGCCGCACTGCGCGCGGGGCGAGCGGCGGGCGCGCTGACGATCCTCAACGCGGCTCCCGCCCACGTCGCGACGATCGACATGCTCGGCGACGTCGATGTGCTGGTCGTGAACGAGACGGAGTGCGCCGAGCTCGGCGGCATCGACCGGTTGCATGCAGCCGGAGCGCGGGTCATCGTGCTCACGCAGGGTGCCGGGGGAGTGACCTTGCACCGCACGGGCGAACAGCCCTTGCACATCGATGCGTTCCGGATCGATCCGGTGGACACGACAGGTGCCGGCGATGCCTTCTGCGGTGCGCTGGCCGCAGCGCTCTCCCAGGAGGAGAGGATCGAGCAGGCTCTGGTCCGAGCCTGCGCCGCCGGAGCCGTCGTGGCTCAGCATCGCGGAGCGACGACGTCGGAGCTTTCGCCCGCGTCGATCGCAGCGCTCGTCCTGTCGCGCTGAGGTCAGTTCGAGGGTGCGGCGTCGGCCGGCTTCGCGCCCTCGACCGTCTCACCGGCGAAGGTGTACTCACCGCCGCGCAGGCGCTCCAGCAGATCGAGCAGCCACTGCTTCTCGGCCGTGAGGCGCGCTGTGGAGAGGTCGAAGATCTCCCGCACGTACTTCGGCGTCGTCTCGGAGCGCAGGGTGTCCTGCACATCGAAGCCGTTCTGCGTGATGATCGCGTCGCTCTTGATGAGACGATGCTCGAGGCCGGCGATCACCTCCTGCCGGCTCAGGACGAACATGAACGAGGCCACCGTCATGATGGCCTGGGTGTCGAAGGCCGCCACGTTCCAGAGGTTCTCGCGCAGCATCCTCTGCAGTTCCACCTCGCCGGCTGGCGTGATGCGGTAGGTCGTGCGAGCGGGGCGCTTCCCCTCGGCCTCGGTGCCGCTCTCGGCGATGTAGCCGTCGACCTCGAGGGCGCGCAGCGCGTTGTAGATCGATCCGGGCTGGATGTGCGCCCATTCGTCGACGTGCCAGGTCATGAGCTCTCGGCGGAGGAAGTACCCGTGCACGGGCTGGAACTGCTTCACGGCGCCGAGGACGACGAGGCGGGTGGTCGACATGCCCCTCATGCTAACGGCTGGCATCACAGATTCCTGTTGTTTGCATGATCAAAATTGCCTATTATCAAAACTAGTCAAAGTTGACTAACGAAAGGAAGCCGAAATGACGACTGCCGTGACCGACGCCCTGCCGCGCGACCTCGCCCTCCGCCGGGCCTTCTCGGTGTACCCGACCGGCGTCGTGGCTCTCGCCGCGCACGTCGATGACCGCGCCGTCGGGATGGCGGTCAACTCCTTCACCTCGATCTCGCTCGAACCCGCGCTCGTCGCGATCAGCGCGGCGCGCACGTCGAAGACCTGGCCGGTGCTGCGCACGGTTCCGGAACTCGGCATGAGCGTGCTCGCCGCGCACCATGAGCCGCTCAGCCGCTCGCTCTCAGCGCGAGAGGGCGACCGTTTCGGTGGTCACGAGTGGAAGCGCACCGACGGTGGTGCGGTGCTGATCTCCGACGCGGCACTCTGGCTCACCTGCCGCCTGCACAGCACCTTCGACGGCGGCGATCACGAGATCGCGCTGTACGAGATCGCCGACATCACCCTGTTCGACGACGTCGAGCCGCTGGTCTTCCATCAGAGCCGCTATCGCGCCATCGCCGCCCCCGAGAGCGCGTGAGCACTGCGCCGCTCGGGACGATCGCCGGAGTGGTCGTCCCGGGCGACGGTCGCGGCCGAGGCCTCGGTTTCCCCACGGCGAATCTGGCGCTCGACGGCGCAGAGGCGCCGGCCGACGGCATCTACGCGGCCTGGACGCGGATCGACGATGATCCGCAGCCGTGGGCGGCGAGTGTCAGCGTCGGGACGAACCCGACGTTCGCCGGCGACCGCGAGCGACGGGTCGAGGTGCACCTGCATGATGCGGATCTCGACCTGTACGGCCGCCGCCTGTTCGTGACCCTCGTCGCGCGACTCCGCCCGACGCTGCAGTTCGACGGCGTCGATGCGTTGATCGCGCAGACCGCGGACGACGTCGCCCGTTGCCGGTCTCTCTTGAGCGATCACGCTCGGATCCGCCACTGACTTGCTGCTCCGGTCGCGGATCCTGCCGCTCAGAAGCCGCGCGGGCGACACGAAGTGCGACCGGAGGTAGCGGGGCCGGGTGCTAGGCCGCGTTCCAGCGCAGGCGCGGATCGGTTCGGAACTCCGTGAGAGGGACGATCGCATCGGCGACCGGGAACATCGTCACCAACAGGGGGGTGGCGCCCGCGCTCGGCGCGACGGCGTAGGCGAGGGCGGTCGAGCCTCGCACGGCACCGAGCGCCAGCCTGGTCTCGCGCGCGTCGATCACCTGGGTCGCGCCGGCAGCGGGAGAGCTGAGGAGCGCGGATGCGACGGCGGTGGCTCGCGCGAGCAGTGTCGGACCCTCGCGCCAGGGGTGGAACGCATCTGGAGGCAGGTGGCATGCATGAGCCAGCACGCCCTCGGTCCAGCGTTCGCGTTTGAGCCCGTACGGGGTGGGCTCCAGCGACAGCAGGTAGCCGTAGCAGTGCAGTACTCCCGCATTGCCGATCGGCCAGTCGGCGGCGATATCCGCCTGCACGTGCAATTCCTCGAACAGCGCGCGGGGGATGATCCCCGCGCCCGTGTTCTCATCGATCACCGAGGATCGCCCCCACGCGATGAATCGACCGGCCGTGCGGTCATCGTGGATCGCGCTCGCCAGCCAGGAGAGGGTGTCGATTGCGGCGCGCGCACCAGCCGCGGTTCCGTCGGTGGCGAGGTGCGCCGCCTGCGTGAGCTGTTCGAGTTCGGACACGGCGCTCACCATACGCGAGTCCAGTGGACGGATTGTTCACGCGGTGTTCACGCGTTCAGGACCTTCTGTCCACAATCCTTCCTCATCATGGACGGAGCGTCCCCACAGAAAGAACTCCGTGAACTCCATCCTCCTCTTCGATTTCGACGGCACGATCGCACTCGGCGACGGTCCGGTCCTCGCCTACGCACAGCAGGTCGCTGCCGGCCTCGGTGACGACGGCACCTTCCTCGACGATGTCCGCGCGATCCTCGCTGCAGCCGACGGGGATGCGCTCGACGGCTATGACGCGGTGCGTCGGGTCGCCGAGACTCGGGGAGCGGATGCCCGTCTCCTCAGCGCCGCCTATCTCGCCAGTCGCGCGCAGCTCGGCACAGCAGACGCTCCGATCACCGCACCGGACGGGCTCGCCAGTTTCCTGGCCGGGGTCGACGCCGAGCGGATCCTCGTCACGAACGCGCCGGCCATCCGCATCGTCGACGCCCTGGAGACACTCGGTCTTCGCGGACTGTTCGACCGGATCGTCACCGATGCCGGCAAGCCCCAGGGGCTCGAGGCCGTGCTCGACGACCTCCCCGTCGACGCCCGAGTGCTGAGCATCGGTGACATCTGGCACAACGACCTGGCCCCCGCGCACGCCCGCGGCCAAGCGACCGCGCTGATCGGCGGATTCTCCGACCCAGACGCTACCCCTACCTTCCGCGCCGCCGAGTTCTCGACGCTGGTTCCCCAGCTCGAGGTCTGGCTGCGCGGCTGAGACTTCTCCCTCCCCGCTCCTACCCCTCTCTCACACACTCACCCCCATCGAAGGATGAACATGCGTACCTCTCTCCGCTCCTCTGCAGCGAGCGTCGTCGCGGTCGGCGCCCTGCTGACCGTGGTGCTCGCCGGCTGCTCCAGCAGCACCGCCGCGCCCGAGGAATCCGCAGCCCCCGCTGCTGACCCCGACTCGATCGTGCTCGCCCTCGTGCCCTCGCAGGACCAGGACGGACTCGTCGACACCGCAGCGCCCCTCACCGACTACCTCACGGAGGAGCTCGGCATCGAGGTCACCGGCGTGGTGTCGAAGGACTACCAGGCCGCCGTCGAGGCGATGGGTGCAGGCCAAGCGCAGATCGGCTTCCTGCCGTCGCTGCAGCTGTGGCAAGCGAACGACATGTACGACGCGAAGGTCGTGCTGCAGACCGAGCGCAACGGCAACATCACCTACCCCGCGCAGTTCATGACGAACAACCCCGACAAGTACTGCGACGACGAGCCGGTCGAGCGCGACGGGATGCTGTTCTGCAACGGCGCCGACGCGATGAAGGGCCCTGCGGGTCTCGACAGCATCGACAAGGTGAAGGGCGCGAAGGTCGCCGTGCTCGGCCCCGGGTCACCCGCCGGCTACATCTACCCGATCGTCGCGTTGCAGGAGGCCGGGCTCGACACGGACACCGACATCCAGCAGATCCCCGTCACCGCGAACGACGCCTCCGTTCTCGCGGTCTACAACGGCGACGCGGAGGTGGGCTTCAGCTTCTGGGACGCTCGCACGATCGTCGCGAAGGACACCCCCGACGTCGGCCAGAAGGTCGTTGTGTTCGCCATGACCGAGGAGATCCCGAACGACGGCGTCGCACTCTCGTCTGAGCTGTCGCCTCAGCTGCAGGAACGGATCACGAAGGCGCTCGAGGACTTCTCGAACACCCCGGAGGGCTCCGAGATCCTCACCAGCATCTACTCGATCACCAAGCTCGCGCCGGCCGACCCCGACTCGCTCGACGTCGTGGCCCGTGCCGCACAGGCTCTGGGGCTCCAGTAAATTGTCCGATCAGATCCAGCACGTGGACGCCGCAGCTCCGGCTGCGGCGTTCACGCCGTGGTCCATCCGCCTCGATGAGGTCACGGTGCGCTACCCCAACGGCACCATCGGTCTGAACCGGGTGTCGCTCGACATCGAGGCCGGCGAGATGGTCGCTGTCGTCGGGCTCTCCGGCTCGGGCAAGTCCACGCTCATCCGCACGATCAACGGCCTCGTGCCGGTGACAAGCGGCGCCCTCGACGTGGGGGAGCACCGGGTGAGCGGCGCCTCGTCGCGGACTCTCCGCCGCCTCCGCGGTGACATCGGCATGGTCTTCCAGAGCTTCAACCTCGCAGGCCGCGCGAGCGTGATGCAGAACGTGCTCGTCGGGCGTCTCGCCCACACGCCGCTCTGGCGCACGCTCCTGGGCGTCTATCCCGAAGTGGACAAGCAGCGCGCGTACCACGCTCTCGATCGCGTGGGCATCCTGCCAAAGCTCCACTCCCGCGCTTCCGAGCTCTCGGGCGGCCAGCAGCAGCGGGTCGCGATCGCCCGTGCCCTCGCACAGGAACCGCGCATCGTCCTCGCCGACGAGCCGGTCGCGAGCCTCGATCCGCCCACCGCGCACGGGGTGCTGAACGACCTGCGCCGCATCAACCGGGACCTCGGCATCACGGTGCTCGTCAATCTGCATCTGCTCGACCTCGCCCGTGAGTACGGGGCGCGGATGATCGGCATGCGTGCCGGCGAGATCGTCTACGACGGGCCCGCCACCAGCGCGACGGACGCCGATTTCGAGAGCATCTACGGTCGTTCGCTCACGCCCGACGACAGGTTGGACGCATGAGCGGCACGCCGAACCCGTCCGTCCTCGACATCCCCGCCCGCCCGCGAGGCGCGTGGAAGGGGCCCGTGATCCTGGCCGCCGTCGTGGCCGTCACGGTCGTGATGTGTCTGCCGGTGATCGGCATCGGCGTCGACCTCTCGGCCATCGCGCGCAACTGGCAGAACGGCGCCGACAAGATCGTGAAGCTGCTCCTGCCCGATTGGAGCTTCTTCCCCCGTACTGTCGCGCCCCTCATCGAGACCCTGCAGATGGCGGTGATCGCGACCGCCATCGGAGCCGCCGTGTCGCTGCCGCTCAGTTTCTGGGCCGCGCGCGCTACCAACCCGAACACCACGGCGCGCGTCATCGTGCGCGGCATCCTCAACGTCATCCGCAGCGTGCCCGACCTGCTGTACGCGGCGATCCTGGTCGCGATGGTCGGGGTCGGTGCGCTCCCCGGAATCCTGGCGCTACTGCTGTTCAACGTCGGCATCATCGTCAAACTCGTCTCGGAGGCCATCGACACCAACGACCGCGGCGCCCTCGAGGCCGGACGCGCGGTGGGTGCGACGCAGACCAAGATCAACCGCACGCTCGCGCTGCCCGACGCCTGGCCCGCCTTCACCAACCAGACCCTGTACGTGTTCGAGCTGAACGTGCGTGCCTCGACCGTGCTCGGCCTCGTCGGCGCCGGTGGTATGGGCCTGCTGATCGACGCGGTACGCACGTTCTACCGCTACGACCAGCTCTCGCTCATCATCCTGGAGATCCTCATCGTCGTCATCGTGATCGACCTCGTCTCGGATGCCATCCGACGGAGGCTCGTATGAGTGCGGCGCTCACCGTCATCCCCGCCAAGCCTCGCCGGCCCTGGCTGATCGCCGGATGGGCCCTCGTCACCGGCGTCGTGGTCCTAGCGTTCTGGTCGATCGACGTCGACTGGTCTCGTCTCACCGATCTGCCGTCCGAGATCATCCGGTACACGTTCCTGATGTTCGCCGATCCGAACTGGGAGAAGCTGCCGGAGGCGCTGTGGCAGACGTGGCGGAGCATCGAGATGGCCTGGGTCGGCACGATCCTCGGCATCGTGCTCGCGACACCGCTGAGCCTGGTCGCCGCGCGCGGCTTCGGCCCCGCGTGGCTGAGGGCGCTCCTGCGCGGACTCTTCTCGCTGATCAGGGCGGTCCCCGAGATCATCATCGCGATCGTGATCCTCTCGGTCACCGGCCTCACTCCGTTCACCGGTGCGCTCGCCCTCGCCATCAACGGCGTCGGCACTCTCGGCAAATGGGGGTATGAGGCGGTCGAGGCCGTGCCCCGCGGTCCGATCGAAGCGGCGCGCGCGGCCGGCGGCGGCACCCTCCAGGTGCTGCGTTGGGGTGTCTGGCCGCAGGTCGAACCGGCGTTCTGGTCGTTCTGGCTGTACCGCTTCGAGATCAACGTGCGCTCCTCTGCGGTGCTCGGACTCATCGGCGTCGGCGGAATCGGCGACATGCTCACCTCGTACACCCAGTACCGTGAGTGGTCGACGGTGGGTGTCCTGCTCATCGTGGTCGTCGTGGTAACGATGCTGATCGATGCGGCATCCGGTGCGATCCGTCGCCGCATCATGGAGGGAGCCCGAGCCCGTGTTCTCGCCTAGCGCGCCGCCCACCGCACGCATCGCGGCCGTGCTCAACACCCTGCAGCCGGCAGAGCGCCGCGTCGCCGAGCTGATCGTCGAATCGGCCGACGAGGTCGTGGAATGGACGGCGCAGGAGCTCGCCGAGCGGGCCGGCGTCGGCCGCGCCACCGTGGTCCGCACCTGCCAGGGCATCGGCTATCGCGGGTATCCGCAGCTGCGGGTCGCCCTCGCAGCCGAACTCGGCAGCACGCCCGGGGAGGCGGCCGTCGACCACGGTCCCGGCGTGCTCGGACGCATGCGGGGGGAGATCGATCGTCTGGCGGGCTCTCTGCCGGCGCTCGCCAGCCTGCTCGACCCGGATGCGGTCGCCGAGGCCGTGCGCCTCTCAGCATCCGCCCGTCGTCTGCTCGTGCTCGCCAACGGGCTGTCGTCGCCGATCGCCAACGACCTCGCCATGCGGCTGACCGCCGCCGGGCGTTCGGCGGAGTTCATCGCCGACGCCATCGCCCAGCAGATCGCGGCCCGCCACCTCACGCCCGAAGACGTCTGCCTCGTGGTGAGCGGTTCCGGTGCGAACGAGGCGAGTCTGCGCGTCGCGACGGCGGCCGCGCGGGGCGGTGCGACCGTGATCGCCCTGACGTCGTTCGCCTCGTCGGCCTTGACCGAGGCGGCGTCGCTGTCGCTCGTGATCGCTCCGACCGGGGTGAGCTTCCGCGACGAGCTGGAGCACACGTCCCGTGTGGCCTACCTCGTTTTCGCCGAGGTGTTCGCCGCGGCGGTCGCGGGCGAGCGCGGCGTGGATGCGGTCCAGGCGCGCGCCCACGCCCTCGAGGTGGTCTCGGTCAACCTCGGCGAGGGCGCTGCCGACTGACCCGCCTCAGTCGCGGGCCGTCTGCAGGATCGTCCAGAGCTCGGCACGGGCGGGAAAGGTCGACAGGTCGATGTCGAGCAGCGCGCCGGCGTGGGCGATGCGCGAGCGCAGCGTGTGCCGGTGCACCCCGAGCGCGACCGCGGCGGACTCCGCCTTCGCATCGTGCTCCAGCCAGGTGCGCAATGACCGCTCGAGATCGGCTCCCGTGCGGGCATCGTGCTCGCGCACCGGAGCGAGGCGGGACTCGGCGACCAGCCGGGCCTCGTCGGTCGCGAGTGCGGTGAGGATGCTCGATCCCACGGTGTCGGCGTAGCGGGCGACCCCGTGCGTGCCCTGCTGACGAAGGGCCGTGAGCGCCTGCGCGTGGGCGCGGGCGAAGGAGTCGTAGGCCTCGGAATCGGAGACGCCGATGCGGATGCCGAAGCGTGCGGCGACCTCGTCGAGCAGACCCTCATCGCCGGCCGACACGCACATCGTGACGCCGTCTTCGGACTCGGCGAGGAAGATTGAGGTGCCGTGCTCGGCGCGGTGGCGCTCCCACCAGTCCGCGAGCGGGCCCGCCGGTGCGTCGGCGGCGACGGCCACCAGCACGGGAGCCGGAGGGAGACTGCCCAGAACCCTCCTGGCGAGGGCGGGATCGTCGGTGAGGAGCGATCCGAGCAGCTGGGCGTGCAGGCGTCGGCGGCTGCGGGCGAGCTGCTCGCTCTGCTCCAGCGCGAGCCCTGCCATGGCGATCACCGAGGTCACGACCGACCGTGCTTCGGAGTCGAGGCTGTCGGTGGCCAGGGCGATCACGCCGCGCAGGTGCCCGCCGCGACCGACCGTGAACAGCATGAACGAGTGCTCCTCGATGCTGAGCGACTGCCCCGCCTCGAGTCCGCGGGTCAGGATCTCCACCACGCGGTCTCCGACCTCGTCGAGCACGCCGGCATCGATGCCCTCGCGTGGGTGCGAGAAGGTCGGGGCGCCTGCGGCGTCGAACATCCCGGCCCACACGCCCAGCCGGCGTCCGAGCTCGGCGATGGTCGCATCGAGGCCGTGCGGACGAAGGGCCGCGAGCGCGAGGGCGCGCTGGGTGTCCAGAGCCCAGGATCGTCGGGCGTAGGCCTGGGCCGCGATGGCTTCGGAGTGCGCGCGGGCGACGGCGATGAACGGCGTGCGGTACGGGACCGCGAACAGCGGCATGCCGTGGGTGGCGCACGCGTCGACCAGCTCTTCGGGGATGCCGGAGCGATGCACCTCGGTGCCGAATCCGAGGCCGATCACCCCGCGGTCGGCGAGCCGTCCGACATAGGTGTCGATGCTCACGGCGTCGTCGAACTGGGTTCCGGTGGTCAGCAGCGCCAGATCCTCGGAGAGGAACGGGGTCGGATCGGCGAGGTCCGAGCTGTGCACCCAGCGCAGGGGGCGGTCGAGCGCGCCTTCGGGGACGTCGGCTTCACGGGGGATCAGGGAGAGGCCGAGATCGCGGCGCTGCAGCAGCGCGCGCAGCGTCGGTTGGGCGATGACGGGCACGGCACCCTCGTCTCTTGTACACCTCGGCGAATACCTATTCCAGATTGTACAGAGCGGTGAGTGCAGCCGCCTCTCTCGCAGCCGTACGCTCGCGAGCATGGCACTCCTCGACACCGCAGCTGTTGCAGTTCCCCTCGGCGGACCCGAGCTCCCTCAGGAGCGTCGTCTGGTCACCGAACTCCCCGGGCCCCGCTCGGCCGAGATCCTGGCACGCAAGGCGGATGCCGTCGCCGCCGGTGTCGGCCACACCGTGCCCGTCGCGACCGTCGCCGCCGGTGGCGGAGTCGTCGTCGACGCGGACGGGAACTCGCTCATCGACCTCGGATCGGGCATCGCCGTGACCACGGTGGGCAACGCGCACCCGAAGGTCGCCGCCGCCGTCGCCGCACAGGCCGCGCAGTTCACGCACACCTGCTTCATGATCTCGCCGTACGAGTCGTACATCGAGGTGGCCGAGGCGCTCAACCGGGTCACCCCCGGTGACTTCGCCAAGAAGAGCGCACTGTTCAACTCGGGCGCCGAAGCGGTCGAGAACGCGATCAAGATCGCGCGCAAGCACACCGGTCGCCAGGCGGTCGTCGCCTTCGACCACGGCTACCACGGCCGCACGAACCTGACCATGGCGCTGACCGCCAAGTCGATGCCCTACAAGAGCGGCTTCGGTCCGTTCGCTCCCGAGGTGTACCGCGCCCCGATGTCGTACCCGTTCCGCGACGGCCTCGACGGACGCGAGGCAGCCGCCCGTGTCATCCTGCAGCTCGAGAAGCAGATCGGCGCCGAGAACCTGGCCGCGGTCATCATCGAGCCCATCCAGGGCGAGGGCGGCTTCATCGTCCCGGCCGACGGCTTCCTGCCCGCGATCGTCGACTGGTGCCGCGCGAACGGCGTCGTCTTCATCGCCGACGAGGTGCAGACTGGCTTCGCCCGCACCGGACACATGTTCGCGAGCGAGATCTTCGGCATCGAGCCCGACCTGATCACCACCGCCAAGGGCATCGCCGGCGGTCTTCCGCTGGCCGCGGTGACCGGCCGCGCCGAGATCATGGACGCCTCGCACTCCGGCGGCCTCGGCGGCACGTACGGCGGCAACCCGATCGCCTGCGCGGCAGCTCTCGCCGCGATCGACGTGTTCGAGAACGACGGTGTGATCGAGCGGGCACGCGAGATCGGTACGATCCTCACCGACCGTCTCACCGCGATGCAGAAGAACGACCCCCGCGTCGGGGATGTCCGCGGGCACGGTGCGATGATCGCGGCCGAGTTCGTCGACCCCGAGACCAAGGCGCCGAATGCCGCTCTCACCGCTGCCGTCGCGAAGGCGTGCATCGCACAGGGCGTCATCGTCCTCACCTGCGGAACGTACGGCAACGTCATCCGCTTCCTTCCTCCGCTCTCGATCGGCGACGACCTGCTGAACGAGGGACTCGACATCGTGGCCGCCGCCCTGGCCGCCGCCGAATAGCATGCAGGCCGCGCTCCCGCGCGGCCTGACCCCCTGTCCGGTCGCGACCCCAATCGGGGGATTTCGGGTCGCGACCGGCACTACTTCACCCAACGAAGGAGTTGCAGATGTCTGAGATCACCCGCGACGTACTCATCATCGGTGCCGGAGCCGCAGGGCTCACGGCGGCGAACGACCTGCGCAAGGCCGGCCTGTCGGTCGCCGTGCTGGAGGCCCGCGACCGCGTCGGCGGGCGCCTGTGGACCGACGTCATCGACGGCGCCATGCTCGAGATCGGCGGCCAGTGGGTCTCGCCCGATCAGGATGCTCTCAAGGAGACGATCGAAGAGCTCGGGCTCGAGACCTACAGCCGCTACCGCGAGGGCGACAGCGTCTACGTCGGCCCCGACGGGAAGACGCACCGCTTCACCGGCGAGATGTTCCCCGTCTCCGCCGAGACCGAGGCCGTGATCGCACGGATCACCGGGATCCTCGACGCGCTGGTCGCCGAGATCGACCCCGACCGGCCGTGGGAGCACCCGAACGCCGCGGAGTGGGACTCCATCACCTGGGACGCATGGCTGCGCTCGCAGACCGACGACGACGAGGCCGTGCGAAACCTGGCCTTCGCCACGGGCTCCGCGATGCTCACCAAGCCCACGCACTCGTTCTCGCTGCTGCAGTCGCTGCTGATGGCCGCATCCGCCGGTTCCTACTCGAACCTCGTCGACGCCGACTTCATCCTCGACAAGCGCGTGGTCGGGGGTCTGCAGCAGGTTCCGCTGCGCCTGGCCGAGCGCCTGGGCCAGGACGTGCTGCTGAACCAGCCCGTGCGCAGCCTCGAGTGGTCGGACGCCGGCGTCGTGGCCACCACCGATGAGCTCACCGTGCGCGCTCGCCACGCGATCCTCGCGCACGCTCCCGTGCTGTACAGCCGTATCTCGTTCGACCCGCCGCTGCCGCGTCGCCAGCATCAGCTGCACCAGCACCTCTCGATGGGCTTCGTCATCAAGGTGCACGCGGTCTACGACCGTCCGTTCTGGCGCGAGCAGGGCCTCAGCGGCACGGCGTTCAGCCCGTACGAGCTCTCGCACGAGGCCTACGACAACACCAACCACGGCGACGAGCGCGGCACCCTGGTGGGCTTCGTCTCCGACGCCAACGCCGACGGCGTGTTCGAGCTGTCGGCCGAGGAGCGCAAGGAGCGCATCCTCGAGTCGCTGTCGCACTACTACGGCCCCGAGGCCAAGAACCCCGTCGTCTACTACGAGAGCGACTGGGGCAGCGAGGAGTGGACGCGCGGCGCCTACGCCGCGAGCTTCGACATGGGTGGCCTGCACCGCTACGGTGCCGACCTTCGCACGGCCGTCGGTCCGATCCACTTCGCCTGCAGCGACATGGCCGGTGCCGGATACCAGCACGTCGACGGCGCGATCCGCATGGGACACCTCGTCGCCTCCAACATCGTCGACGCCAGTCGCGACGCCGGCGCTGTCGAGAGCGGCAGCTGATGACCGGCTCGGTCGTCGTGGGCTACACGGCGACGGATGCGGGAGCGGATGCCGCAGCGCTGGGCGCGCGTATCGCCCGAAGCCTCGGGGCCACCGTGCACCTGGTGATCGTGCTGCCGAACGAGGGTACGCGCAACGCCGCGGTCCCGCCGGAGCGCGCCTACGAGGAGCACATCAGGTCGCAGGCGAAGAAGTGGCTCGCCGACGCCGTCGTCCGGCTGCCGCAGGAGCTGACCCGCAGCGGTCACGTCCGCTTCTCCGAATCGTTCGCCGAGGGGCTCATCGCCGCCGGTGAGGAGTTCGGAGCCCGCGTGATCGTGATCGGCGCCGCGGGCGGCGGCATCTTCGGGCGGCACCGACTCGGAAGCGTCGCGTCGGAGCTGCTGCACTCGTCCACCATCCCGGTGGCGCTGGCTCCCGCCGGCACCGCTCTGCAGGACGATCACGTCCTCCCGCGCGTCACGGTCGCCGTCGGCTCCCGGCCGGGAGCCGACGCGCTGCTCGACGAGGCGGTCGCCCTCGCCGGTGACAGCGGAGTCGATCTCCGACTCGTCTCGCTCGTGCCGTTCGATGTGCCGCCCGGGCTCGACACCGGCGCGATCCGCACGGTCGGTGACACCCACGGGCAGGAAGTCCTCGCGATGGCGACCGAGAAGCTTCCGGACGGACGCACCGCCGCCGTCGAGAAGGCTCCGGGAGACAGCGTCGAAGACGCGGTCGCGAACCTCTCGTGGCTTCCCGGTGAGGTCGTCCTGGTCGGCTCCAGCCGGCTGGCACAGCCTCGTCGTCTGTTCCTGGGCTCCACGGCGGCGAAGATGCTGCACGAGCTGCCCGTCCCCATGATCGTCGTCCCGCGCACCCGCAACGAAGCAGGAGAACGCTGATGAGCAGCACCAACCGGGCGACGGAGCCCGAATCCGGTGTCACGACCGGGATCTCCACCAAGGGCCTGAGCGCCGGAACGGTCGGCCTCATCGGCGCGGTCGTGATCGGCATCTCGTGCATCGCGCCCGCCTACACGTTCACCGCCGCTGTGGGGCCTGTGGCCTCCACGGTCGGGTCGCAGATTCCCGCGATCATCCTGGTGGGCTTCATCCCCATGCTCCTGGTCGCCTTCGGGTACCGAGAGCTCAACAACCGGATGCCCGACTCCGGCACCTCGTTCACCTGGGCCGCACGCGCCTTCGGTCCGTGGGTCGGCTGGATGGCCGGCTGGGGCCTGGTGGTCGCCACGATCCTGGTCCTGTCCAACCTCGCCGGCATCGCGGTCGACTTCCTGTTCCTGCTGATCTCCCAGATCACCGGCAACCCGGACATCGCCGGCCTCGCGAGCGTCACCTGGATCAACATCGGGGTGTGCCTGCTGTTCATGCTCGGCGCGACGTGGATCTCCTATCGCGACATGCAGACGACCCAGAAGCTGCAGTACTGGCTCGTCAGCTTCCAGATCCTCGTGCTGCTCTTCTTCGCAGGCGCGGCGATCGTGCAGGCCGTGAGCGGCAACGGCTTCGACTACCAGCCGTTCGATCTGAACTGGTTCAACCCGTTCGCGATCTCGTCCTTCAGCGCGGTCGCTGCGGGACTGTCGCTGTCGATCTTCATCTTCTGGGGCTGGGACGTCACCCTCACCATGAACGAGGAGACCAAGGATCCGGAGAAGACCCCGGGTCGCGCGGCCACCGTCACGGTGCTGATGATCGTCTCGCTCTACCTGCTGCTCGCCGTCGCGATGATCATGTTCGCCGGCGTCGGCACCGGCGCGCTGGGACTCGGCAACGAGGACATCCAGGAGAACGTGTTCTTCCACCTCTCCGGCCCGATCCTCGGCCCGCTCGCGTTCCTCGTGTCGCTCGCGGTGCTCACCAGCTCGGCGTCGTCGCTGCAGTCCACCTTCGTGGGACCGGCGCGCACCCTGCTGGCGATGGGGCACTACGGTGCACTGCCCAAGTCGTTCGCGAAGGTCAGCCCCCGCTTCTTCACCCCGGGGTACGCGACCATCGTCTCGGCCGTGGTGGCCTCGGCGTTCTACGCCGTGATGCGCATCGTGAGCGAGGACACGCTGTGGGACACCATCCTCACGCTCGGCATGATGATCTGCTTCTACTACGGGATCACCGCCTTCGCGTGCGTCTGGTACTTCCGCAAGCAGTGGTTCGACTCGGCGCGGAACGTCTTCTTCACGTTCCTGTTCCCGCTCATCGGCGGCTCGATCCTCGCGGTGCTGTTCTTCACCACGCTGATCGACTCGATGGACCCGGCCTACGGCTCGGGCTCGCAGATCGGCGGGGTCGGCATCGTCTTCATCCTCGGCATGCTGATCATCGTCGTCGGCATCGTCGTCATGATCTGGAACGCGGTCCGACGGCCCGCATTCTTCCGCGGACAGACACTGGGCATCGACGCACCGCCCAGCCGACGCAAGCGCTCCTAGCCCTCCCCACAGAAAGAGAATCATGAGCACTCAGACCGAACAGGCGCTCCTGGACAGCATCCCCACCGGCCTCTTCATCGGCGGTCAGTGGATCGACGGCGAGACCGGCGGCACCTTCGACGTCCAGGATCCCGCGACCGGTGCCGTCATCCGCACCATCGCCGATGCGACGCCCGCCGACGGCATCCGTGCCCTCGACGCCGCGGTCGCCGCTCAGGACGGCTGGGCGGCCACGGCTCCGCGCGTGCGCAGCGAGATCCTCCGTCGTGCGTTCGACCTCGTGCAGGAGCACAAGGAAGACCTGGCACTGCTCATGACGCTCGAGATGGGCAAGCCGCTCGCCGAGGCGCGTGGCGAGGTCGGCTACGGCGGCGAGTTCCTGCGCTGGTTCAGCGAGGAGGCCGTGCGCATCAGCGGTCGCTACGGGATCAACCCGGAAGGCACTGGCCACATGGTCGTCTCGCAGCGCCCGGTGGGACCGTCGTTCTTCGTGACGCCGTGGAACTTCCCGTTCGCGATGGCGACGCGCAAGATCGCCCCCGCCCTCGCGGCCGGGTGCACCGTCGTGATCAAGCCCCCGGCACTCACGCCGTTGACCACGATGTACTTCACGAAGCTGCTCGAAGAGGCCGGCCTCCCCGCCGGCGTCGTCAACGTCGTGCAGACCTCGAAGTCGAGCGCGCTGTCGGCGCCGATCATCGCCGACCCGCGTCTGCGCAAGCTCTCCTTCACGGGGTCGACCGAGGTCGGCCGCAAGCTCATCGCCCAGGCGGCGCAGGGCGTGCTGCGCGTGTCGATGGAGCTCGGCGGCAACGCGCCGTTCGTGGTGTTCGACGACGCCGACCTCGACAAGGCCGTGGAGGGCGCGCTCGCCGCGAAGTTCCGCAACATCGGCCAGGCCTGCACGGCGGCCAACCGCTTCATCGTGCACAAGGACGTCGCGGGTGAGTTCGCCAAGCGCGTGACCGAGCGCGTCAACGGCATGAAGATCGGCCGTGGCACCGAGGACGGCGTGGCGATCGGACCGCTCATCGATTCGGACGCCGTCGCCAAAGCCGGCGAGCTCGTCGACGATGCGGTCGGTCGCGGTGCGACGCTGCTCGCCGGTGGCAAGGCCCTCGAGGGCACGGGCACGTTCTACGAGCCCACCGTGCTCACCGACGTCGTCGCCGGAAGCGCGATCCTCCGCGAGGAGATCTTCGGACCGGTGCTCGCGATCGCGACCTTCGAGACCGAGGAAGAAGCCGTGCGTCTCGCGAACGACACCGAGTACGGACTGGTGTCCTACGTCTTCACCGAGAACCTGCAGCGCGGTCAGCGGATGATCGACGGGCTCGAGACGGGCATGATGGGTCTGAACGTGGGCGTGGTCTCCAATGCGGCCGCACCCTTCGGTGGCGTCAAGCAGTCCGGCGTCGGCCGCGAGGGCGGCTTCGAGGGCATCCACGAGTACCTGTCCACCAAGTACACGCTGATCCCGGTCTCCTGAATTCCGATGCGGGGCCCGCGTCGTCGGGCCCCGCACCACCAAAGAGAGGACAAGTCATGACCGACTACGCCGTCATCAACCCCGCCACCGGAGAGACGCTGGCGTCCTTCGACACCTTCACGGACGCCCAGATCGACGAGGCGCTCGCCGCGGCCGACGAGGCCCACCGCGAGTGGTCGCGCTCGTCGACGGTCGCCGAACGCGCGGCTCTCGTCCGTCGTGCCGCAGAACTGCACCGCGAGCGCCGTGAAGAGCTCGCCGACATCTTCGTGCGCGAGATGGGCAAGCCCCGCGAGGCCGCCCTCGGCGAGGTCGACTTCGCGGCCGACATCGCCGAGTACTACGCCGACCAGGCGGAGTCGATCATGGCCGACCAGCCGATCGCGATCCTGGGGGAGGGCTCGGCCATCATCCGCCGTTCCTCGCTCGGACCGCTCGTGGGCATCATGCCCTGGAACTTCCCCGCGTATCAGATCGTGCGCTTCGCGGCTCCCAACCTGATCGTGGGCAACACGATCCTGCTCAAGCCCGCACCGCAGTGCCCGGAGTCGTCGAGCGCGATCGAGAAGATCTATCAGGACGCCGGCTTCCCGAAGGGCGCGTATCAGAACGTGCTCGCCACGAACGAGCAGATCGCGACGATGATCGCCGACCCGCGCGTGCAGGGCGTCTCGCTGACCGGTTCGGAGCGCGCCGGCGCGGCGGTCGCCGAGATCGCCGGCCGCAACCTCAAGAAGGTCGCGCTGGAGCTGGGCGGCTCCGACCCGTTCATCGTGCTCTCCACCGACGACCTCGACGCGACCGTGCAGGCCGGCGTCGACGCCCGTCTCGACAACAACGGGCAGGCGTGCAACGGGGCCAAGCGCTTCATCGTCGTCGACGAGCTCTACGACGCCTTCGTCGAGAAGTTCACGGCCGCGATGGCGGCGGTCACGGCGACCGACCCCATGCTCGATGACACGGTCCTCGGGCCGGTCGCGTCCGAGACGGCCGCGGTCAATCTGCAGAAGCAGATCGATCAGGCTGTCGAGCAGGGCGCCACGCTGCTCACCGGTGGCACCCGCGACGGCGCGTTCTTCGCTCCGACCGTGCTGGCCGATGTGACGCCCGAGATGAACGTGTACAGCGAGGAGCTCT
The DNA here is from genome assembly GCF_049896645.1 of Microbacterium sp. DWRC1-3. NCBI lineage: Bacteria > Bacillati > Actinomycetota > Actinomycetes > Micrococcales > Microbacteriaceae > Microbacterium > Microbacterium sp. DWRC1-3. The sequence continues at coordinate 1,583,759 of NZ_JAFCUS010000001.1, read as the reverse complement.
TCGGTCCCGCGGCTGTCGTCTACCGCGTGGCGGATGAGGATGCGGCGGTCGAACTCGCGAACGACACCACCTTCGGTCTCGGCTCCTACGTCTTCACCACGGATGCCGAGCAGGCCGCGCGCGTCGCCGACAAGATCGAGGCGGGCATGGTCTACGTCAACCTCGTGCTGGCCGACAGCCCGGAGCTGCCGTTCGGTGGCGTGAAGCGCAGTGGAACCGCCCGTGAGCTGGGTCACCTGGCCGCCGACGAGTTCGTGAACAAGAAGCTCATCCGCATCGGCTGAGCGTACGACGAAAGGCCCCTCGCACAGCGCGAGGGGCCTTTCGCGTGCCCGCCTCGTATCGCGTGACGGATGCCCTGTCGGTGAGGACACCGAGTGGGAGACAATGGCGACATGAGCGCGCACACCGACCCCATCGAGATGCTGACCTCCGACCGGAGCTGGGAGCTGCTCGGCACGCAGGAACTGGGAAGACTCGTCACCCATGTGGGCGAGACGATCGACATCTTCCCCGTGAACTACGTGGTCGACGGCGAAGGCATCCTGTTCCGCACAGCGCCCGGCAGCAAGCTGTTCGAGCTGACCGTCAACACCGATGTGCTGTTCGAGGTCGACGACCACACCGACACCGATGCCTGGAGCGTGATCATCCGCGGGTATGCCACGGCGCTGGAGTCGGATGCCGACGTGCAGCGGGCGGAGACCGCGGGGCTTCGTCCGTGGATCCCCACCGTCAAGCGGGTGTATGTGCGCATCGCCCCCACATCGGTCTCGGGACGGGCGTTCCGTCGCAGTGCCGAGCCGGAGCTCGACGGTCCCCAGGAGTACTGACCGACCCTCCGCGGCGGGTCCGGACGAGCCTCGCCCCCGGACCCGGGCGTAGGGTCGAAGCATGGCAAACGTCGCTGAGAACATCGTCAAGACTCTGCACGCCAACGGGATCGACCGGGTCTACGGCATCCCGGGCGACTCGCTGAACGGCTTCACGGACGCGCTGCGCAAGGACGGCACGATCCGATGGGTGCATGTGCGGCATGAGGAGTCCGCGGCCTTCGCCGCCGCAGCCGATGCCGCCACGACCGGGGAGCTCGCCGTCGTCGCCGGATCCTGCGGACCCGGCAACCTGCACCTGATCAACGGCCTGTACGACGCCAACCGCTCGCGCGTTCCCGTGCTCGCGATCGCCGCGCACATCCCCACCACCGAGATCGGCACCGGGTACTTCCAGGAGACGCATCCGCAGGAGCTCTTCCGCGAGTGCAGTGTCTACGTCGAGTACGTCGCCGACCCGAAGCAGATGCCGCGACTGATGGAGATCGCGATGCGCGCCGCGATCGAGGAGCGCGGCGTCGCCGTGCTGGTGATCCCCGGTGATGTCGCCCTCGCCGACATCGCCGACGACCGGGCCGTCGTGATCGAGCGCGCTCGCCCGGTGGTCGTGCCGAGCGCGCCCGAGCTCGAGAAGGCGGCGACGCTGCTGAACGCGGCGAAGAACGTCACGATCCTCGCCGGAGCGGGCGTCGAAGGCGCGCATGACGAGGTGATCGCGCTCGCCGACAAGCTGGGCGCGCCGATCGTGCACGCTCTGCGCGGCAAGGAGTTCATCGAGTACGACAACCCCTTCGACGTCGGGATGACGGGGCTCCTCGGTTTCGCCTCGGGCTTCCGAGCGATGGAAGCGGCCGATGCGCTCCTGGTGCTGGGCAGCGACTTCCCGTACGAGCAGTTCTACCCGGACAACGCCACGACCATCCAGGTCGACATCCGCGGCGCTCAGCTCGGCAAGCGGCATCCGCTCGATCTGGGGCTGGTCGGTGACGTGCACGCCACGTCCGAGGCGCTGCTGTCGCGGGTGGCGCGGAAGGAAGACCGCACGCACCTCGACGACGCCACGGCCCACTACCGCAAGACCCGCAAGAAGCTCGACGAGCTGGCGGTGCCGACCAAGGGCGATCGCCCCATCCACCCGCAGTACCTCGCGCGTCTGCTGGACGAGCACGCGGCCGATGACGCGATCTTCACCGCCGACGTGGGCTCGCCCACCGTGTGGGCCGCCCGCTACCTGTCGATGACCGAGAACCGTCGCCTGATCGGCTCCTTCACCCACGGCTCCATGGCCAACGCGCTCATGCACGGCATCGGGGCGCAGGCCGCGCATCCCGACCGTCAGGTGGTCGCACTGGCCGGAGACGGAGGTCTCTCGATGATGCTCGGTGAATTGCTCACCCTGACGCAGAACCGGCTGCCCGTGAAGACGATCGTGGTCAACAACTCGTCGCTGAACTTCGTCGAACTCGAGATGAAAGCGGCCGGATTCGTCACCTACGGGACGGGGCTGGAGAACCCCAGCTTCGCCGCGATCGCCGAGGCGATGGGGATCTTCGCGCGCCGCGTGGAGCGCAGCGAGGACCTCCCCGACGCCGTGCGCGAGGTGCTCGCCCACGACGGCCCCGCGCTGCTGGATGTGGTGACCGAGCGCCAGGAGCTCTCCATGCCGCCCGCGATCGAGGCCGCCCAGGTCAAGGGCTTCGCGCTCTACGCGATCCGCACCGTCATGTCCGGGCGCGGCGACGAGCTCCTCGACCTCGCGAAGGCGAACTGGCGCCAGCTGTTCTGAGCCGGCGCTCAGCTCTCCAGCTGCGCGCGGATCTCGGCGGCCTCGCCGTGCCGACCGAGCGCCTCGAACACGTTGCCGAGCTCGAGGGCGGCCACCTGCATCAGCGGCGGGTGGCCGGCCGCGTGCTCGATGGCGCTGCGGTAGACCGGCACGGCGTCGGCTGCGCGGTCGTTGCCGGCGAGCACACGAGCCGCGAACAGCTCTGACCCTCCGGCGGATCCGACGTCGCCGAGTGCCGCGAAGCCGTCGGCCGCGGTGAGGGCGGCCGAGACCGCCTCGTCGACACGGCCGAGCTCGGCCAGGGCACGCGCCCGCGAGTCGGTCACATCGGCGAGCAGCCACCCGGCCTCGTGCTGCTGTGCGAGAGCGGCGACCTCGTCGAAGAGGCCGAACGCCCGCTCGTCGCCGCGCCCGCCGTAGGCCTGACCGAGGCTGTGCAGGACCTCGGTGAGGGCACCGACGGCATCGGGCGCGCGCCGCACGATCTCGGTCGCGGACTCGAGCAGGGCGATCGCGTCGTCGTGCTCGTCGAAGCGCGCGAGGATCTTGGCCTGCTCCGTCATCGACATCGCCTGATCCGCGTGCTCCTCGGCCTGTCCGAACAGCTCGGAGGCGTAGCCGTGCGCGCCGACGGACTGGCCGAATTCACCGGCCGCGCTCAGAGCCCGTGCGAGCATCGATGCGGTCATGGCGCGGGAGCCGGCGGGCACCTCTGCCTCTTCCTCGCGCTGCAGCACGTCGCCGAAGAGCTCAGCGGCCTCCTCGGCATCGCCGACACGCAGCATGGCGCGCGCCAGACGGAAGTCGAGGCCGGTCGTGTCGCCTCCCGATTCGCCTCCGAGGCGGGCGGCGAGGCGGTAGCGCGAGACGGCCTTCTCCGGCTCGTCCGCGTCCTCCCAGAGGGCGCCGGCGAGCAGGTGCGCGTCGCCGAGAGCGCGGGTCGCCCCCAGCTCGGCGAGCAGCCGACAGGCCTCATCGGCGTCGACCGCGCCCTCGACGTAGGCGCTGCCGCCGCCGCGCACACGTGCGCGGGTCTGCAGCGCCTGCGCCCGGTGGCCGGTGCTGAGGTCGTCCTGCGCGAGGAGACGGTCGAGCAGTGCGCTTCCCGCTTCGAGGTCGCCCTTGCTCAGCACGGCGGAGATCGCCAGCAGCGTCGTGGTGTTCGTCAGCCGGGTGTCTTCGGCCTCGGCGAAGGACCGTGCGGCCACCTCGGCGTGATCCAGCGCGGCGTCCGGTTCGCCGGACTGCAGGTGCAGGGCGGCACGGCTGATGGCGAGGTCGCCGCGTGTCCAGGCGGGGAGGTCGTCCGATGCGCCGATCTCCTCCTCCAGCGCGGCAGTCGTCTCCGGGGTGTTCAGGCCGAAGGTGGCAAGGCCGATGCGCTCCTCCAGATCGGCCTGCGCGTCACGGCCGGCCGCCCGCAGCGCGGCGACACGCTCCGGCAGCAGCTGCAGGGCCTCTTCTGCGCGATCGAGTGCGATCAGGATCCCCAGGCGCATCGAGAGCAGCTGCGCGCGCTTGGCGGGGTCTTCGACCGCGAGGGCGTGGGGCAGGGCCTCGAGGGTCTCGTGCTCCGCACCGAACTGCGCGAGCTGCATCGCCCGCTCGAACCAGCCATCCGCGTCCACAGGAGTGGTGGTGGGGGCGGGGGCCACGAAGGCATCCGAACGGATCGGCACGTCGTACTGCTCGTCCGCGAGCGCGCGCATCCGCTCGAGGCTGCGCGCGTGGCCGTCCGTCCCGTCCCGTCCGTCGAAGCCCGCTCCGATCCGCTCGGCGGCGGCCCACGCTGCGGCCGCGAGGTCGGCGGCGCTCCAGGCGCCATCGTGTTCGCCGAAGAAGGGGACGAGGGCTGCCGACTCCGCACCGCGCACCGGGGTGTCGCCGTGCCCGACGGCGGTGACCCGGTCGAGCGCCACGGCGAGGGCGGCGAGGGCCGCGAAGTGCGCGTCGACGTTCAGCCCGTCGTGCGCGAGCCACGCGATGTGCTTCTCGACCAGCGCCAGAGCGCGGGCCTCGTTGCCTGTGACGGCTGTGAACACGATGTTGTTGGCGACGATGCGCAGGTTGTCGGGGTTGTCCTTGGCCAGCCGGTAGCTGCGCAGGTGCGCGGTCTTCGCCTCATCCAGGCGTCCGGCGCGCAGGTAGGGCAGCAGCACGCGCGAGAGGGCGTGCTCCGGCTCCTCGCCGCAGGAGAAGCCGCCCTCGATCATCTCCTCGACGAGGACGATCGCCTCCGCGTCGCGATCGGTGTCGGCGAAGAAACCGGCGATCTGGCTGCGCCCGCACGCGTCGCAGTGGCTGTGGTCGTCGCGCGGCGTGGCCTCCAGCTGCACCCGCAGTGCCTCGGCCTCATCCATGCGGCCCGCATCCCAGGCATCTTCGAAGCGGGCGGTGAGCACGCCGCTGACGCCGAGGCCCGCCGCACGGTAGTGGGATTCCATGTCGTCGAGCACGGCGGCGATCTGCTCCTGCGAGAACGCGGGGGAGGACCGCAGCGACGACGCCATCCACTTGAACTGCCACATCAGGTCGGCGCCGCCGTTGTCGAGGTCGGCGGGGAAGCGCTGCGGGTCGGCGTCGTGGTGGGCGAGGCACCATGCGAACGAATTGAGCATGACGTCGGTCGCGCCGTTCATGTTCGCCGACGCCGTCTGACGCATCCGTGCCTCGTATTCGAGACGCTCGTCGCCGATCTCCACGGCGAGGGCGACGGCCTCGGCGACCAGGGCCTGCTCAGCGGGCCCCCAGGGGGTGCGATCGATCTCCTCGATCAGCTGCTGGAAGCGCTTCTTCGGACGTGCCATGGACGGAACCTTTCGGGGAGGATTCAGCGGGCGTCGCCGAAGGGGATGGTGTCCCCCTCCAGACCGGCCGAGAGTGAGACGAGGTCGGCGAGGGCGCTGGTCATCAGAGCCCTGTCGGCATCGGCGAGCGGGTGGTGTCCGGCGAGCAGCGCCTGGATGTAGAGCAGCTGCACCGTGCGGGCGAACACCGCGTCGTCCTGCACGCGCACCAGGGCGCGCACGACGCGGTTCGACCAGTTCAGGCACAGCCGAGCCCGCAGATCGTCCTCGCGCGCGGAGGACAGGGTCTGGTCGATGCGATCCAGCACGCCGCCCCACAGGGCGCCGGTGATGCCCTTGGTGCGCCCGCGATCGATCGCCCGCAGCACCTCGGGGTCGGCCACGTAGAGCCCGGCCAGGTCGGGGCGGTCGATGGAGCGCACGACGACGGAGCAGTCGGATGCGGCGAGCACGGCACCGGCGCGCGCCTCGAGGGCGACGGCGGCGTCGCGGTCATCGAGGGGAGGCGGGTCGAGCCGGTCGAGTTCTCCCGTGACGTCGACCTGCTCGACCGTGACCTGCGGGTAGAGGTCGGGCAGCATCCGGATCAGGTCGGCGTCGTAGAGGTAGCCGCCGTTGACGAGCACCTCGTCGGAGGGGGAGATGCCGGCCACCTGGCGGAACTCGTCCACCGTCTGCGCGTACCGGATGTGCGGGTACCGCTCGACGAGGTCGCCGATGCGCAGGGTGCCGTGTGTGGTCTCGACGGTCAGCCAGCGGGAGATGAAGCGGGCGAGCTCCTCGTCGTGGCGCACCAACGACTTGAGCCCCACCTCGTGCACGGCGACGAACTGCGCGAGGCGGTGCGGTTCGCGCAGCCCCAGCTCGAGCACCCAGCGGCGGATGCCGGCACCCAGCTGCTCCCGCACGCGTTCGAGCGCGGCGTCCTCGACGAGCGATTCCCGGCTCGCGGTCGGGGCGAGGCCGGTGGAGTCGATCACGGCGCGCACGAAGAACGCCCAGTCGGGGAGCACATCGTCCACGCGCTCGGAGAGCAGCATCCGCCCCAGGTACATGCGCGTGGCCTGGCGCGCGCCGGGAGGCGGAGCGAAGGGCAGTACGTACGCCAGGCCGCGGGTGCCCGTGGCGAGCTCGCTCAGCTCGATAACGTCGAGCGGACTCGCACCGAGGAGGTCCCGCCCGTAGCCCACGGCCGCCTCGGGATCCTCTGCCGCGTCGAGGAACGGCGCATCCCTGGTGATGTCGATGTCTCCGGCTGCGGTGTCGATCGTCACGCGCACCGGGAGGAACTCACCGAACGTCGTCGCCAGCTCGTGCACCGCCGCGGGGCGCAGCAGCTCGTCGGCGTCGAAGCGCGGGACGAGGTGCACGCTGGTGCCGATCGGCAGCTCCTCGTCGATCTCGGCCACCTGGAACGTGCCGTCCGCGCTGCCCGTCCACTCCACCGAGGCGCCGCCGCGGGCGCTGCGGGAGCGGATGACGATCGTGTCGGCGACCATGAAGCAGCTCAGCAGGCCGATGCCGAACTGGCCGAGGTAGTCGCTGCGCGGGAGATCGAAGATATCGCGCTTGGAGCTGCGGCCGACGGTCGCCAGCAGATCGGCGACCTCCGTGAGGGTCAACCCCACGCCGTCGTCGCGCAGCACGAACTCGCCGCTCTCCGCGGTCAATGGGGTGATGCGGATGCGTCCCCCGCCGCCGTCGACCTCGCGGCGGGCGGTGATCGCATCGCGGGCGTTCTGCAGCAGCTCCCGCAGGTACACCCGAGGGCTGGAGTAGATGTGCCGGCTGAGCAGATCGACGACTCCGCGCAGATCCACCTGGAACTGCTGCACTTCAGCGCTCACCGGCGCTCCCTCCTCCTGCATACGCTCGCTGAGCCTAACAAGAACACGCCAACGCGATCCCGGTTCGGCACCACCGGATCGATGCCGTATGCTTGAGGGGCAGTTGTTGTCTGCATTCTTTCGCCATGCCTGGGGTCTTCCGATCACGGTCACGGTGGCAGAGTGGAGAGAACACCCCGAGACCTCCCGGTCTCTAGGGCGGTAGCTCAATTGGCAGAGCAGCGGTCTCCAAAACCGCAGGTTGCAGGTTCGATTCCTGTCCGCCCTGCGCGTCAGCGCAACGCTGACACACGAAAGGTACATTCAGGATGGATCAGGACGAACCGCGCGGCGAGGTCGTCGCGGCCGGCGCCACCCGCGAGAAGACGGGCAACCCCTTCTCCCGGTTCTTCGGGAGCATCGCCCTGTTCATCCGCCAGGTCATCGCCGAGCTCCGCAAGGTCGTCACCCCGACTCGCAAGGAGCTGTTCAAGTTCACCGGGGTGGTGCTCGTCTTCGTTCTGATCGTCATGGGCATCGTCTACGGCTTGGACACGCTGTTCGCGTTCGTGACGCACTGGGTGTTCGGAATCCCTGGCTGATGACCCCCGCGGCTCACACCGCAGCTATGGAGAAGAAACAACGTGTCTGAACGATATTCCGACGACGCCGACTGGGCGACCGCCGCAGAGCAGTCCAGCGAGGAAGACGAAGCCCAGGAGGGCAACGTGCTCGCTGAGGAAGAGCTCTCGGTCACCCCGGCTGAGCACGTCGCGGTCCACGTCGAAGACGAGGACGGCGAAGAGGATGACACGGTTGACACCGACATCGACATCGACGACCCGGAGGCGGACGCGATCGTGAACGACGCTCTCAACCTGGACGAAGCGGCTGAGTCTGAGGCTGCCGCTGAGGTCCTCAACGAATCTGTGGCCGAAGAAGTCGCCGAGCTGGATGCTGCGGCGGCCGAAGAGGTCACCCCGTACGACGGCCCCGAGCTCGGCGCCGATGCCGTGCAGGGCGACGAGGACTCCTCGACGGACGACGACGACGAGGATGCTGAAGAAGACCCCTACGAGGCCTTCCGCATGGACCTCCGCATGCTCCCGGGCAAGTGGTACGTCATCCACTCCTACGCCGGTTTCGAGCGCAAGGTGAAGGCCAACATCGAGCAGCGCAAGTCGACGCTCGAGGTCGAGGACGAGATCTACCAGATCGAGGTCCCGATGGAAGACGTGGTCGAGATCAAGAACGGCCAGCGCAAGATGGTCACCCGCGTGCGCATCCCCGGCTACGTGCTGGTGCGCATGGAGCTCACGGAAGACACCTGGTCGGTCGTCCGCCACACCCCGGGCGTCACCGGCTTCGTGGGCAACGCCCACAACCCGACGCCGCTGCGCTTCGAAGAGGCCTTCAACATGCTGAAGTCGCTCGTCGAGGTCAAGGACGTCCCCACCGCCAAGAACATCGCGTCGAAGGGCGGCCTCGCCGTCGCTCGTCCGCTCCCGGCCGAGGTCGACTTCGAGGTCGGCGAGACCATCACGATCAAGGAGGGCTCGTTCGCGGGTCTTCCCGGTTCGATCAGCGAGATCAAGCCCGAGAGCGGCAAGCTCACGGTGCTCGTCTCCCTCTTCGAGCGCGAGACCCCGGTCGAGCTGTCGTTCGACCAGGTCACCAAGATGATCTGACACCCCTCCTCACGAGAACGGCCGTCCCTTTCGGGGCGGCCGTTCTCGCGTCACCGCCGGCATCGCCCGCACGCTCGGTGGCCTTCGGCGGCGAACGGTCTCCCGATCGGGTAGACTTGTGTGGTTTGTGCGGCGCTTCGGCGTGCGCGCAGACGACCACGGTCCGGAAACGCCGGATCTGTGGGAGAAGCGGGTGCTCCGGCATCCGATTCGATGAAAGGAAAGAGAATGGCACCGAAGAAGAAGGTGACCGGCCTGATCAAGCTTCAGATCAACGCCGGTGCAGCCAACCCGGCGCCGCCGATCGGCCCCGCGCTCGGTCAGCATGGCGTCAACATCATGGAGTTCTGCAAGGCGTACAACGCCGCGACCGAGTCGCAGCGCGGCAACGTCATCCCCGTGGAGATCACCGTCTACGAGGACCGCAGCTTCACGTTCGTCCTGAAGACCCCGCCTGCCGCGGAGCTCATCAAGAAGGCCGCCGGCGTCCCCAAGGGCTCCGCGACCCCGCACACCGTCAAGGTCGCGAAGATCACCAAGGACCAGGTCCGCCAGATCGCCGAGACCAAGCAGGCTGACCTGAACGCCAACGACATCGAGGCCGCGATCTCGATCATCGCCGGCACCGCCCGTTCCATGGGCATCACGGTCGAGGGCTGAGGAGAATAATCATGGCTACCAAGTCCAAGGCTTACAAGGCTGCCGCCGAGAAGATCGAGGCAGACCGTTTCTACACTCCGACCGAGGCCGTCGCGCTCGCGAAGGAGACCGGATCGTCGAAGTTCGACTCGACCGTCGAGGTCGCGCTGAAGCTCGCCGTCGACCCCCGCAAGGCAGACCAGATGGTGCGCGGCACCGTCATCCTGCCCCACGGCACCGGTAAGACCGCCCGCGTCATCGTCTTCGCCACCGGCCCCGCGGCCGAGGCAGCGATCGCCGCAGGTGCAGATGAGGTCGGCGGCGCCGAGCTCATCCAGAAGGTCGCCGATGGCTGGACCAACTTCGACGCCGCCGTCTCCACCCCGGAGCTCATGGGCCAGGTCGGTCGTCTCGGAAAGGTGCTCGGACCGCGTGGTCTGATGCCGAACCCGAAGACCGGCACCGTGACCCCGAACCCGGCCAAGGCTGTCGAGGAGATCAAGGGCGGAAAGATCGAGTTCCGCGTCGACAAGCACGCCAACGTGCACTTCGTCGTCGGCAAGGCCTCCTTCACCGCTGAGCAGCTGAACGAGAACATCGGCGCAGCGCTCGAGGAGATCGTCCGCCTCAAGCCGTCGAGCTCGAAGGGCCGTTACATCCAGAAGGGTGCGGTGTCGACCACGTTCGGCCCCGGCATCCCGCTGGACGTCAACTCCATCTGAGTCTGACTCGCACAAACGCCCCCGGGTTCTCCCGGGGGCGTTTTTGCGTCTTGGGGGCTCCTGCGAAACGAAACGTCATCGGATGCGGCGAACCGCCCCGTGCCACGTACTGTGGGGGAGTTCCCGCGACGGTCGCGTAAACTCGCACCGCGCTTCACACCCCAGGAGGGTTCATGTCCCGTCGTCTCATCGCCGTCACCGCACTCGTCGTCGCCGCCGCGGCTCTGACCGCCTGCAGCGGGTCGAGCACACCTGAGAGCACTGCGGGCAGCGGCGAGAGCTCCGCGAGCTCGGAGTTCGGGCTCGCGAAGGACGGCACGCTCACGGTCGGGACCGAGGGTACCTACCGTCCCTTCAGCTTCCACGGCGACAACGGCGCCGGCGAGCTGACCGGATACGACGTGGAGATCATCGAAGCCGTCGCCGACAAGCTCGGCCTCGAGGTGAAGTTCGAAGAGACCCAGTGGGACGCGATCTTCGCGGGCCTCGACGCGGGTCGGTTCGACGTGATCGCCAATCAGGTCACGATCAACGACGAGCGCGAGGCGAAGTACCTCTTCAGCACGCCGTACACCGTCTCTCCCGGCGTGATCGTCGTGGCCGAGGATGACGACACGATCTCGTCGTTCGCCGACCTCGACGGCAAGACCACCGCGCAGTCGCTCACGAGCAACTGGAACGACCTCGCCGCCGAGTCGGGCGCCACGGTCGAGGGTGTCGAGGGCTGGGCACAGGCCGTCGAGCTCCTGCGCCAGGGACGGGTCGATGCGACCATCAACGACAAGCTCACGTTCCTCGACTACGAGACGACCAACAGCCCGACCGGTCTGAAGATCGCGGCGGAGACCGATGAGGCGGGCGAGCAGGCATTCGCCTTCGCGAAGGACAAGGAAGCCCTCGTCACGGCGGTCGACGCCGCGCTCGACGAGTTGCGCGCGGATGGCACGCTGGCCGAGATCAGCAAGAAGTACTTCGGCGAAGACGTCTCCCAGTAGCCGATGGAGAGTCCCTGGCAGCTGTTCCTGGACGCGCTCGGGCCGATCGCCTGGGCGGGTCTGACGGCGACGGTGCCGCTCGCGCTGGCATCGTTCGCCCTGGGGCTGCTCATCGCCGTCGGCATCGCTCTGATGCGGATCTCGGTGAACCCGATCCTCTCGGGCGTCGCTCGGTTCTACATCTCCGTGATCCGCGGGACGCCGCTGCTGGTGCAGCTGTTCGTGATCTTCTACGGCATGCCGTCGATCGGGATCACGATCGACCCGTGGCCGAGTGCCATCATCGCGCTGTCGCTCAACGTCGGCGGTTACGGTGCCGAGGTCGTCCGCGCCGCCATCTTGTCGGTCCCGCAGGGGCAGTGGGAGGCTGCGTACACGGTGGGCATGAACCGCACCCGCACGCTCACTCGCATCATCCTGCCGCAGGCGGCGCGCGTGTCGGTTCCCCCGCTGTCGAACACGTTCATCTCGCTGGTGAAGGACACCTCTCTCACGTCGCTGATCCTCGTGACCGAACTGTTCAAGGTGGCGCAGCAGATCGCCTCGACCACCTACGAGTTCATGGTGCTCTACCTCGCCGCCGCGCTGGTCTACTGGGTGTTCTGTCTGGTGCTGTCGTTCGGCCAGAGCGCTCTCGAGAGGAGGCTCGACAGCCGTGTCGCGCACTGACAACACTTCAGAGGCTTTACTCACCGCCCGTGGCCTGCGCAAGAGCTTCGGCGACAACGAAGTGCTCCGCGGCATCGACCTGACGCTGCACCGCGGCGAGGTCGTCGTGCTCATCGGGCCCAGCGGTTCGGGAAAGACCACCGTGCTGCGTGCTCTCAACGGCCTCGAGACACCGGATGCCGGCACCATCGTCGTCGACGGCGGCCCCGAGATCGACTTCGCCCCGGAGGCCAAGCCCTCGTCCCGCGTGCAGAAGCAGAAGCGGCTCGCGCTGCGCGACCGCTCGGCGATGGTGTTCCAGCACCACAACCTCTTCCCGCACCTCACCGTCCTCGAGAACGTCATCGAGGGGCCGTGGCGGGTTCAGGGTCGACCGAAGGCCGAGGTCGTGGTCGAGGCACTCGCGCTGCTTGATCGCGTAGGTCTCGCCGACAAGGCGGATGCGCGTCCGCATCAGCTCTCGGGCGGGCAGCAGCAGCGTGTCGGCATCGTGCGCGCGCTCGCTCTCAAGCCCGATCTGCTGCTGTTCGACGAGCCGACCAGTGCGCTCGATCCCGAGCTGGTGGGGGAGGTGCTGCTCGTCATCAAAGAGCTCGCCGACGAGAACTGGACCATGGCGGTCGTCACCCACGAGCTGAGCTTCGCGCGCGAAGCTGCGGATCATGTGCTGTTCATGGACGGCGGCGTGGTGGTCGAGCAAGGGCCGCCGGCCGCGCTCTTCAGCGCCCCGCAGCACGAGCGCACGAAGCGGTTCCTCACCCGCATCATGCGTCCGCTCGACGGCGCCTGAATCCCGCTGACCCTCGCCCCGTGCGCGGATCGGTGACAGGATGCCCTCGTGGGAACCATCGACGACTACCTCGCAGACCTCGCCGCCGCCGATCGTGACGCGATCGATCGTGTCTATGCCGTCGCGCGCCGAGAGGCGCCGGATGCGGAGCAGGGCAAGGGGTATGGCATGCCCGCGCTCGTGCACGGCGGCAAGCCGTTGCTCTCGGTGATGCGCGCCAAGAAGCACATCGGGATCTACCCGTTCAGCCCGGATGCCGTCGCCGCTGTCGCAGGCGTTCTCGACGGGTATCCCGGGGTCAGCGTGGACAAGGGGACCATCCGGTTCCAGCCCGAGCACCCGATTCCGAGCGAGGTCCTCGAACGCCTCGTCCGTGCTCGGCTCGCCCAGATCGACGGCGCATGAAGCCGATCAGCCCCCCAGGACGGGCAGCACGAGGCTGATCGCGATCGTCATCATGACCACCGCGATCACGGCGTCGAGGATGCGCCACGACCGCGGCGTGCGCAGCCAGCGTCCAAGGTAGCGCGCCCCGAACCCCAGCGCGGTGAACCACAGGAGGCTGGCAGCCATCGCTCCGGCCGCGAACAGCCAGCGCTCGTCGCCGTGCGTGGCCGCGATGGACCCGAGCATCAGCACGGTGTCGAGGTACACGTGCGGGTTGAGCCAGGTGAGGGCGAGGGTGGTCAGGATCACGGGGGCCAGCCGGCTGCGGGTGAGAGTCGCGCTCACGCCACCGGTCGCGCGGGAACCGGGGGACGCGGCATCCGTCGCGTCGACCTCGAGCTCCTCGCCCCCTCGCCAGGCGCGACGGGCGGCCAGCGCTGCGTAGGTCAGCAGGAACAGGGCCCCCGCCCAACGCGCGACCACGACCAGCCAGGGCGCGGCGGAGAGGACGAAGCCGAGTCCGGCGACGCCCGCGGCGATGAGCGCCGCATCGGAGAGGGCGCAGATGATCACCACGGCGAGGACATGCTCGCGCCGGATCCCCTGACGAAGCACGAAGACGTTCTGCGCGCCGATCGCGACGATGAGGGAGAGGCCTAGTCCGAGGCCGGCGAGAGCGGTGAGCATGGGTTCAGCCTAGGAATCGAGATACATGAAGTGAAGCGAAGATTCCTATCGCACCATTAGCATCACTAATGTGCGCATCGATCCGGAACTCGCGACCACCCTCGCCGCGATCGTCGACGAGGGGACGCTGGATGCCGCGTCGAAGCGGCTGCAGATCACCCCTTCGGCAGTGAGTCAGCGGTTGAAGACTCTCGAGCAGCAGCTCGGTCGCATCCTGGTGGTGCGCACCAAGCCCGCACGGCTCACCGAGGCAGGGGAGGCCATCGTGCGTCTCGCCCGACAGGTCGCGCTCCTGGAGCACGACGCGCTCGTCGGTGTCGGCATCGATGAAGCAGAGGGCAATCGGCGGATCACGATACCCCTCGCGGTGAACGCCGACTCGATGGCCACATGGTTCCTCGCCCCGCTGGCACGACTCTCCGCGCGACACGACATCGACTTCGACCTGCATCGCGACGATCAGAACTTCACCGCCCGCCTGCTGGAATCGGGCACCGTGATGGCGGCTGTCACGAGTGAGGAGAGCGCCGTCTCCGGGTGCTCGGTGTCGCCTCTCGGCGTGCTCGAGTACCGGGCTATGGCCGAGCCGGCATTCGCCGCGCGCTGGTTCCCGGAGGGAGCGACCGAGAGCGCCCTGTCTGCGGCGCCGTTCGTCGACTTCGATCGCAGGGACACCCTGCAACACGAATGGCTCAGGGAGATGTCGGTGGCGCAGGAGGGAGTGCCCCGGCACTACGTCCCCGCATCCCACGACTATGCCCTCGCCGTCACGCTCGGCCTCGGCTGGGGCATGGTCCCGGTGCTCCAGGAATCGAGCGGGCTCGTTCCTCTGGGCGGACCGACCCTTCGCGTGCAACTGTTCTGGCAGCAGTGGAACCTGCGCTCGGACCTGCTCGACACCATCGCCGCGGAGATCGCCGCCGAGGCGCGACGGGTTCTCGGCGGCGCCCCGGCCCGTCGATCGCGATAGGGCACGGCGGGCGGGGAGTCGATTCTGCGCGGGATGATCGAATCTCGTGCGCGAAATCGCCTTGTTCTGCGGATGGGGCAACGAGAGGATGGCGCAAACGCGCAGATGCGGGGTCGTTGAGGGGCGACCGGAACACAGGCATTCGCGTGGCTCACGAATTCCTGAGGGGGAAGCGACATGGCAACCAAGGCAACCCAGCGCAAGGTGTTGGCGGTACTGGCGGGCGGGCTCGTTCTCGGCGTCGGCACCGCCGTGACGCTCGCGGCCTGGAACGACTCCGAGTTCGCGAACGGCACGTTCACCGCCGGCGCGTTCAATCTGCAGGGCTCTACCGACGGCACCGCGTATGCCGATCACGACTCGGCCGGCAGCGCGGCTACTCTCGCGTTCACCCTGCCGGCCGGACTCGTGGGCAACATGTCGCCGAACAGCTCGGTCTATGCCGGGTTCTGGGTGCGTCTCGCAGCCGGCACCACCAGCGGCGCCGATCTCGTCGCCGATGGCACCACGGCCGATGCCGCGGCCACGTCGAACTCCGACCACCTGTCGTACTCGATCTATCAGTTGGCGCCGGGAGCGACCTGTGATGCGGCATCCGCGACAGGAACACCGGTGGCGACCGGGACGACACTCGACCTCCAGACCGGCGTCACCACCGTGCCGCTCACCGCGGGGGCGACCTCCACGGATCCGGGAACGGCCGTGCAGCTGTGCTTCAAAGTGACGGCGGACGCCGCGCTCGAACCGAGCCTGGTGACCAACGCCACCTGGAAGTTCACGGCCACGTCGACGAACTGAGCATGTGATGATCACCCGCAGAGAAGTGCGGGAGAGGCGGCGGCTGCGCTCTCGTCGACTGCGAGCGGTCCTCGCGGGAGGGGTCGTGCTCGGCATCGGCGTCGCCGCCACGCTTGCCGCCTGGAACGACTCCGAATACGGATCCGCCAGCTTCACGGCCGGGAAGTTCGACATCGTGGGTGCGGTCGACGGAGCCACGTTCTCGAACCACGCGACCGCGGGCACAGCCGCGACGCTGAACTTCCAGCTCGTTCCGACCGCGATGGCACCGGGCAACTCCACCTATGCGCTGTTCAGTGTGAAGACTGCTAATCCGTCGGTGGCGGGAACCGTGCAACTGATCGCGGGAACACCGACAGGCACCGGGCTCGCGGCGCATCTCACGTACGGCGTGCGCACGATCGCCGGAACCACCTGCAACTCGACCACGTATGCGGCAGGGACCGCGGTCGTGGCGGATGGTTCGGCCCTCACCGCGGGCGGCGCGACGACCCAGGCCGTGACCGCGAACGGGGCCACCCAGGTCAACTACTGCTTCGCGGTGACGCTTCCGCTCGCCGCTCCGAACGCGGCACAGGGGCTGACGATGACGCAGACCTGGCAGTTCCTCGGGACGTCGTCGTAGTCGCAGCAGCAGCGAGAGAAGGCGCACGGAGAGGAGGACGAGATGACGACCCCGACGACACGGCGGAGCCTGCGGGAGGCGGCCCCGTTCCCCGCCCCGGCGGATCCGCACCCGACCGCCGAACACGTGCGCACCCGGCTCCGCCCCGGGCGGCTGATCGGCGACGTGCTGCTCTGGATCGCCGCGGTGGCCGGTACGGTGTGCATCCTGCTCGTCGTGCTCGCATTCACCGCACAGATCACGCTCATCATGTTCCGCACCGGTTCGATGTCGCCGACCATCCCGGCAGGATCCGTGGCCGTGGTGCAGCGCATCCCCGCGGCCGAGATCGGGGTCGGGGACGTGGTGACGGTCGATCGTCCTGGCGAGCTGCCGGTGACGCATCGCATCACCACGATCACGCCGGGACCGAGCGCTCAGGAGCGGGTGATCACGATGCGCGGCGACGCGAATGCCGCAGATGATCCGTTCCCCTACACGGTGTCGTCGGTGCGGAAGGTGCTGTTCTCCGTTCCCGGGATCGCGCTGATCGTCGCCGGGATGGGCGACCCGATCGTGTTGGGAGCGCTGACGGTCGCCGCGACCTCCCTGGTGGTGTGGGCGTTCTGGCCGCGTGGGCAGCGTCGGTCCGCTCACGATCCTGACGGGAGCGGACCATGAGGCTCGCGGTCGTCGTCGTGCTGCTCGCGGTCCTCGCGCTCGCGATGCCGACCGCCGCATGGGCGGCGCCCACGACGCAGGTCATCCAGGGCTCGATCCTCCGTCTCGTCTCGGTCGCCGACTGGGCGGCGGCCGGCAGGCTGCTGCCAGGGCAGCCGGTGGAATGGGACATCGCGGTGAGCGCCGATGCCCCGGATCCGGGAGTCGTGCGGATCGCCGTCAGCGCGACGGGTGAGGCGCAGCTGCTCCTCGACGTCTCGACGTGCCCCGAGGCCTGGACCGAGACAGGATGCCCTGGTGGTGCGACCGCGCTGCGCGTGGGCTGGAGCATCCCGCGCGACGGGGTCGAGGTTCCGCTCACGCAGATGGCGGACACCGAGACGGCCCACCTCCGTCTCTCGATCCTCCTCGATCCCGCAGGGGGCTCCGGTGCCGGCAGCACCGATGTCCGCGTGCACGCGCAGGGGGCAGGCGAGACCGTGGTCGCGGGGTCCGGTGGCGGGCTCGCGACGACGGGACTGCCACCGGGAGCCGCGAGTGCCGTCGTGGTCGGAGCGGCGCTCGCGTTGTCGGGGGCGGTGCTCGCGGTCCGCCGTCGCAGAGGCGCGGTGCCCGAGGCGGGGAGGAGGACATGAGGCGCAACGCGCGTGCCCGCATCCTCGCCGGCGTCGTCGGGCTCGCCGTGCTGGTCGCGGTCGGGTCAACGCCCGCCGTGCAGATGACCGACGCCGCCTTCACGGACAGCGAGTACGCCGCCGGGTCGTTCACGGCCGCGACGCTGGCGAAGCCCGTGGTGACCTCGTGCACGGTGACGAGCTTCTTGGGCACCTTCACGGGCTTCACGATCACGTGGACGTCGCCCTATCCGAAGGTGCAGCAGCGCTTCTCCATCAACAACGTCGTCGTGGATAACAACGCCAACGTCACGCAAACCGGATCAGGGCCCTACACGTTCTCGTCCACGATCAGCTCGGGCGTGCTGAACACGTTGCTGGGGAGTCTTCTCGGATCGACCAATGCGGTCAAGGTCGAGGCGACCTACAGCGGAACGTCGTGGACCTCGACTCCGGCGACGCGTTCGCTCTCGGTCGGCGGTCTCCTGGGGCTCGGCGGCAACAACACCTGCACCTGAGCGGTGCGTCGCTCCGGTCGGATGCCTCGTCAGTCGGCGAGTGCCAGCGCGCGGAAGGCATCGCGTTCGCGGAGCTGTTCGCGACGGCTGGCGGCGGCATCCGTCATCCGGCTCGGTACCTGCTGGCCGGTGGTGCGTCGGTAGAGCTCATCGATGAGGTCGGTGGCGAGGCCGACGAGCTTCGCGATCTCGCGGTCGTCGCGGTCGATCCAGACGCAGCGCGGCTCATCGTGGATCGGAGCGAAGTCGACGTGCTCCTCCCACACGAACAGGGTCCGTTCGGCTCCGAGCACGTGCTGCTGCCACCAGACCTGGCGCAGGTAGGTGCGGGGGATGCCGCGGAAAGCCTTGTTCGTGGTCTTGATCTCGGCGAGCTTCACGCGCCCGTCCGCGTCGACCGCGATGCCATCGGGGGTGGCGAGGTGGCGGTGCTCGACCTCGGCGCGGAACAGCGCCGAGGAGGGGAGGATGCCGTGGGTCGCCGCGACCCATGCGGCGATCTCCGGCTCGCGCCGACGACCGTGATCGGTGTAGGCGTTGCCGCCGAAGCGGGGCCCTCCGCCCAGTTTGGAGTCGGCCGCCCTGGCGATCGACTTCTCCGAGGTCAGTCCTGCCACATCGGTGGCGGTGATGCCCCGCGAGCGCGCCCTCAGCCACGCCACGCGGTCGCGGGAGTCCGCGACGATGCGTGCAGAGAGTTCCGGTGTCACCCTTCGACCCTAACCCCGCCCGCCGACCCTCCCTCCCGTACACGCCGCCCTCACGCGTCCGCCCCCCCGCATCCGCGTACCCCTCCCGCATCCCAAGGTGGTCGCCGAAACCCACGGTGGTCGCCGAAACCCACGCCCGCAGTCGCGTGGGGGCATGGGTCTCGGCGATAAGCATGGGTCCGGGTGCCGCCAGGCGGTCAGGAGCTCCTCTGCCTGTCGTTCTGCACGGCGGCGATGTGAAGCGACTTGTCCGCACCTCTCGGAAGTTCGAGTCTTCGCGATGCGGGTGGCGCGCGCGACGAGTGAGGATCGAGTTCATGCGCAAGTCCGTCACCATCGAAGAAGCGCGCCGGCTCCTTCTGGCCAGAAGCGATGTGCTCGCTCGAGGGGTATCTGAGCGCGAACTCCGTGCCATGGTCGACAACGGCTCGATCGTGCGAGTGCGTCGCGGCTGGTATGTGGATTCAGCGGAGTGGGAGCAGCTCTGGACCGAAGGTCGCCATCTGATGAAGGTGCTCGCCGTGCATCGGGAATCCGCCGGCGGTGGTGCCGCATTCTGCTTCGCCTCGGCGGCCGTGATCCACGGACTCCCGCTCTATCGGACTTCGACGACGTACGTTCACGCGGTTCTCGGCCCGACGAGTCGAAGCAGGGTGAAGTGGGGCGTCGCGAGGCACGACCTCACACTTCGTGAGAGCGACCTCGTGGAAGTCGAGGGCATCAGATGCACCTCGCTCGAGAGGACCGTGCTCGATCTGGCGTCCCGGCTCACGCCTGAAGCGGCGATCGCCGTCGCCGACGCGGCGCTGCGGCGCATCGCCGTGCGCAGACACGAGCAGGACCATATCGCCGCCGCAGAGTGGAGGGACGAACTCGGGAGGCGGGCGCAAGCCCTCTCGAACCGGGGCATCCGTCAGGCCCGAGAGGTGATCGCGTTCTCGGATGGCCGCGCCCAGCTTCCTGGAGAGAGCGTGAGTCGTCTGCACCTTCACCGACTCGGGTTCACCGAGGTCGATCTGCAGTCGCGCGTCACCGGACCGCATGGCGAGGACTATCGGCTCGACTTCGCCTTTCGGGGAGCGCAGACGTTCGGCGAGTTCGACGGGCGAGGAAAGTACCTCGATCCGACGTTGCGTACAGGGATGTCGGCGGAGGCCGTGGTGCTCGCGGAGAAGCATCGGGAGGATGCGATTCGCGGTGTCACCGGGTGGCGGATCGTCCGCTGGGGATCCGAGCACCTCGTCACGTCAGATGCTCTCGGCGCGCGGCTCGGTGCGTTCGGCCTCCGCCCCTGATCCCGGGCTTCGAGACCTCTCGTGCGCTGGCCCGCGCCGCGCGCTCCTGTGCGCCACGTCCCCGAGACCCATGTGTGCCGCCGAGGCCCACGCTCGGATGCGTATCGAAGTGTGGGCCTCGGCGGGGAACGTGGGTCTCATCAGGGCGCGTGGGTCTCGTCAGGGGAGGGGGGAGAGGGAGAGGGACGGGGGCGAGTGGATTTGGGGGGAGAGGTGCGGGTGGGGTACAGTTATCTCGAACCGAAGACCGCTGGTCATCGTCGTGTGCGAAAGCGCGCAGCGATCGAAGCTCTGCACAGCAGGGGCCCGCGCAGGACACGAACTTTCCAAAGCTCCGTGCGCTTGCGCCGGAGCTTTTCTCTTTGCAGGTGGTCCAGGTCGGCGCCTCACCACCGTGCGGCGCCTCGTACACACCAAGGAGTGACCATGGCGCAGAAGGATGCATCGGTCGCCGAGCTCACGAAGTCATTCGAGAACTCGACTGCCGTTCTGCTGACCGAGTACCGCGGTCTGACGGTTGCCCAGCTCAAGGAGCTGCGCAACAGCATCCGTCAGGACGCTGAGTACGCCGTGGTGAAGAACACGCTGACCAAGATCGCCGCCAACAAGGCTGGCATCTCCGCGCTGGACGACGACCTCAAGGGTCCGTCGGCTGTCGCGTTCGTGCACGGTGACTTCGTCGCCACCGCCAAGGCTCTGCGTGACTTCGCCAAGGCCAACCCGCTTCTCGTGATCAAGTCCGGCATCTTCGAGGGCAACGCCCTCACCGCGGACGAGGTCAACAAGTACGCCGCGCTCGAGAGCCGTGAGGTTCTGCTGGCGAAGGCTGCGGGCATGATGAAGGCGACGATGGGCAAGGCTGCCGCCACCATCGATGCTCTTCGCGAAAAGCTGGAGACCGCAGAGGCCGCGTAAGCGACCTGCGATCTCGTCTACAAACCCCATCTATCTAGGAGATACATCATGGCGAAGCTTTCCACCGAGGAACTGCTCGAGCAGTTCGCCGGCCTGACCCTCATCGAGCTCAACGAGTTCGTGAAGGCGTTCGAGGAGAAGTTCGAGGTCACCGCTGCTGCTCCCGTCGCCGTCGCCGGTGCTGCGGGTGGCGCAGGCGCTGCTGAGGCTGAGGAAGAGAAGGACTCCTTCGACGTCATCCTCGAGGCTGCTGGCGACAAGAAGATCCAGGTCATCAAGACCGTCCGCGAGCTCACCTCGCTGGGTCTCGGCGAGGCCAAGGCTGTCGTCGACGGTGCCCCGAAGGCTGTCCTTGAGGGCGCCAACAAGGAGACCGCCGAGAAGGCCAAGGCTGCTCTCGAAGAGGCAGGCGCAACGGTTACCCTCAAGTAATCGCGACGCTCACGCGTTTCTCAACGAAGGCCCCGGGTTCGCCCCGGGGCCTTCGTGCGTTTCCCGCCTGTCTCGCGGCCGCCCCGCATGCCGGAGTGCCGCGAGGTCAGCGCGGGGGAGCCGTGGAGCTGCGCACCACGAGGGCGGAGGCCGCGTCGACGAGTTCGAGCGGGGCATCGGGGTGTTCCATTTGCCGCGTCAGCAGGCGCACCGCCTCGTGTCCCTGGTCGCGTGGCGACTGTCCGATCGTGGTCAGGGCGAACATGTCCGCGTGCTCGTGGTCGTCGATGCCGACGACGCTCAGCTCGGTCGGCACGGCGATTCCCAGTCGCCGGGCGGCGATGATCGCGCCGATCGCGGCTTCGTCGCACACCCCGACGATGGCCGTCGGGCGCCGTCGCCGGTCGCCGAGCAGCCCCGCCGCAGCTGTGTAGCCGCCCGGCATGGTGGGCGCTGCGCCGGCCACGCGCGCATGCGCCGCGAGTCCTGCGGCCTGCAGTGCGCCGCGGTACCCCTCGAGACGCTGGGCGTCGCCGAAGCTCAGCTCCGCGGTGTCCGTCGAGCCGCCGACGAAGGCGATGTCGGTGTGTCCGAGTTCGATGAGGTGCTCGGTGGCGATGCGCGCGGCCGCCGTGTCATCGATCGACACGGCGCTCGAGCCGTCGCTGTACGGACCGACGCTGACGAGCGGTCGTCCGGTCCGCTGCAGCCGCTCGAGCTCGTGAGCGCTCGGCTGGATGCCCACGGCGATGATCCCGTCGAAGCGCCTCCCGGGTAGCACGCTCTCGAACAGCCGCTCCCTGGTCTTCGACCCCTCGGGAACGCCGTACAGCGAAAGGTCGTAGTCGAGGGCGAACAGCGACTCCTGCACCCCGGCGAGCAGCTCGGCGAAGAACCACCGGTCCACGGGCGGCATGACGATGCCCACGGTCTGGGTGCGTCCTGTCGCCAGGCTCGTGGCGGAGGAGTGCGCGACATAGGAGAGATCGCGAGCTGCGCTCTCGACGCGGTGCCGGGTCGCCTCCGACACGTATCCACGGCCGCTCAGGGCACGACTGGCGGTGGCCTTCGATACGCCTGCACGTGACGCGACATCCGCGATCGTGCTCATCGGTCCTCCTCGACCTGATCACGCGGCCTGCGTGGCCCGACGCGGGGTGCGCGCCGCGTCACAGCGTAGTCGTCGGCGCCGAAAAAGGGAACCGGTTCCAGGCGTGGGGCGAGGGAGCGCTCCCATATCGTCGGGAGCCGGTGCATCGAATGGTTGCGAGCTTGTGACCCTAGCGTGTTGTGCAGGGATGCGGATGGCCAGTAGGTTGGCCTGGAATCGGTTCCCTAACGATGCCCCGGGGTGGCATCGCACAGCCGGGAACCTGTACTCGAAGAGGAGAATTCACATGGCTCTGTCACAGCGTTCCCGGCGATACGCGCCGATCGCCCTGCTGGGGGTCGCGGGCATCGCGCTCGCCGGTTGTGGGGCTCCGGGTGGGGCACCCGGCACCGACGGGGGTGACGGAGGCGACGCCACCGTCACGATCTACGGCACGATCGTGGATGATGAGGCGAAGCTCCTCCAGGAGTCCTGGAAGGACTGGGCCGACGAGAACGGCATCACGATTAAGTACGAAGGCAGCCAGGACTTCGAGACCCAGCTCGGCACGCGTGCGCAGGGCGGCAACCCGCCGGACATCGCGATCTTCCCGCAGCCTGGTCTGTTCGCCGACTTCGCCAACCGCGACTACCTGAAGCCCGCGCCCGAAGAGGTCGAGAAGAACGCCAACGAGTACTGGACCAAGGACTGGGTCAACTACGGCACGGTCGACGGCACGTTCTACGGTGCGCCGCTGATGGCCAACGTCAAGGGCTGGATCTGGTACTCGCCGGCCAAGTTCGCCGAATGGGGCGTCGAGGTTCCCAAGACGCTCGACGAGATGGGCGCCCTCACCGAGAAGATCCAGGCGACGACCGGCACTCCCGCCTGGTGCGCCGGTTTCGAGTCGGGCACCGCGACCGGATGGCCGGGAACGGACTGGGTCGAGGACTACGTGCTGCGTCAGTCCGGTCCGGACGTCTACGACCAGTGGGTCACCAACGAGGTCAAGTTCACCGACCCGCAGATCAAGCAGGCGTTCGACTCGGTCGGCGAGGTCCTGCTGAACCCGGCCAACGTCAACGCCGGCTTCGGTGACGTGCGCTCGATCAACTCCACCGCGTTCGGTGATGTCGCTCCGAAGCTCGCCGGCGGCGAGTGCGCGCTGACCCACCAGGCCTCGTTCCTCTCGGGCTTCTTCCCCGACGGCACGAAGGTCGCCGAGGACGGCGACGTCTGGGCGTTCATGCTCCCGGGTGAGTCGGCGGATGACTCCGCCGTCACCGGTGCCGGCGAGATCGTCGGAGCGTTCAGCGACTCCGAGGCCACCCAGAAGGTGCTCGCGTACCTGTCGAGCCCCGAGTGGGCGAACAGCCGCGTCAGCCTGGGCGGTGTCACCTCCGCGAACAACGGGCTCGACCCCGCGAACGCGAAGGACCCGATCCTGCAGGAGACCATCAAGATCCTCCAGGACCCGAACACGACGTTCCGCTTCGACGCGTCCGACCTGATGCCGGGTGCCGTCGGCGCCGGCACGTTCTGGAAGGGCATGGTGGCGTGGGTCAACGGCACCCCCACGGACGACGTCCTCACGCAGATCCAGACGGGCTGGCCCGCCAGCTGAGAGATGAGGAGGGCCGCCCTCTGGGGGCGGCCCTTCTTCTCTCATGACGCCGCACGTCGATGTGCGGTCGTCGATCCGCTCCGCGTGATGAAGGGGAATCCGTGAACGCGACAATTTTCTTCCAGTGGATCGGCTCGCTCCCGCCGATCCTGCAGGCGGTCGCCGTCGTCATCGCATTCGCGGTGGTCGTGGCGGTCATCCTGCTCCTCGTGGACATCGCTCCACGCACGGGGGCGCTGTACACCGGCATCCGGCTGGCGATGTGCCTGCTCATCCCGCTCGCCGTGATGTGGTTCTTCAACTCCTATTACTGGGCGATGGGTGTGGCCGTCGCCGTGGGTGCGCTGTTCTTCTGGCTGGACTATCGATCACGCGATGGCGCGGGATACCTGATCCAGCTCGTCGCCTTCATGGCACCGGCGATCCTGCTGCTGCTGGTCGGCCTGATCCTGCCGTCGATCCAGACGATGTACTCGTCGTTCCTGAGCTCGTCGGGCAAGGACTTCGTCGGGTTCGCCAACTATCTGTGGATCTTCACGCAGTCCGACGGCATCACCGCGGTGGTCAACACGATCATCTGGGTGCTCGTGGTCCCGACCGTGTCGACGATCGTCGGTCTCGCCTACGCGGTGTTCATCGATCGCACCCGCGGCGAGAAGATCTACAAGGTCCTCGTCTTCATGCCGATGGCCATCTCGTTCGTCGGCGCCGGCATCATCTGGCGCTTCATGTACGAGTACCGCGGGCCCGAGTTCGAGCAGATCGGACTCCTCAACCAGATCATGGTGTGGTTCGGAGGCGAGCCGCAGCAGTGGCTGCTGAACGAGCCGTGGAACACCATGTTCCTCATCGTCGTGCTCATCTGGGTGCAGACCGGTTTCGCGATGGTGCTGCTGTCGGCATCGATCAAGGGTGTGCCGCAGGAGCTTCTCGAGGCGGCGGAACTCGACGGTGCGAACGCCTGGGAGCGGTTCGTCTCGGTGACCGTCCCCTCCATCCGGCCCGCCCTCATCGTGGTGCTGACCACGATCTCCATCGCCTCTCTCAAGGTGTTCGACATCGTGCGGACGATGACCGCCGGCAACTACGGAACCTCGGTGCTCGCGAACGAGATGTACACGCAGTTCTCGAAGTTCGAGGCCGGCCGCAGCGCCGCCCTCTCCGTCATCCTGTTCATCCTGGTGCTGCCGATCGTCATCTACAACGCACGCCAGATCAAGAAGCAGCGGGAGATCCGATGACCGACACCGTGAAGTCCGAATCCGCTGTCAGCACACGAGCGATCACGACCGGGGGCGGCCTCGATGGCGCTGCAGGGCGCACTCGCAAGAAGCTGTCGCGTCCCTGGGCATCCGTCGCCTCCATCCTGATCGCGGTGCTGTGGACCCTCCCGACGCTGGGGCTGTTCATCTCCTCATTCCGTCCTCGCGATCAGATCCAGTCGTCCGGATGGTGGACGTTCTTCTCCGACCCGCAGGTGACGTTCCAGAACTATGTCGACGTGCTGCAGTCCGGCACGACCCAGCTGACCATCCTCGAATCGTTCATCAACTCGATCGCGATCACCATCCCGGCGACGCTGGTGCCGTTGATGATCGCCTCGATGGCGGCGTACGCCTTCGCATGGATCGACTTCAAGGGTCGCAACGCGCTGTTCATCTTCGTGTTCGCTCTGCAGATCGTGCCGATCCAGATGGCGCTGGTGCCCCTGCTGAGCTCGTTCTCGCGAGGCATCAACCTCTTCGGGCTGCAGGTCACGACCCCGCTGGGCGCCTCCTCGGGCTACGCGCAGGTGTGGATCGCGCACACCATGTTCGCGCTGCCGCTGGCGATCTACCTCCTGCACAATTTCATGTCGGAGATCCCGGGGGAGATCATCGAGGCGGCGCGCGTCGACGGCGCCTCCCGCGGACAGATCTTCTTCCGCGTGGTGCTGCCCCTGACGATGCCGGCGATCGCGTCCGTCGCGATCTTCCAGTTCCTGTGGGTGTGGAACGACCTGCTCGTCGGACTGGTGTTCGCCGACGGCGCCGCGGCGCCGATCACGAAACTGCTCGCCGAGATCACGGGTACGCGAGGAAACGACTGGTATCTGCTCACGGCGGGCGCCTTCGTGTCGATCATCGTGCCGCTGATCGTGTTCTTCGCTCTGCAGCGCTACTTCGTCCGCGGCCTGCTGGCCGGATCGACGAAGGGCTGATCTTCGAGAGACGACGGGGGCCTTTCGAGGACGGATGCCGCGGTCGGGTGCAACACATCCCCGGCCGCGGCATCCGCGCGTCTACCCTGAAGTCATGAAGTACGCAGACTCCATCGTGGACCTCGTCGGCGACACGCCCCTCGTGAAGCTCCAGCACGTCACCGAGGGCGTCGCGTGCACGGTGCTCGTCAAGCTCGAGTACATGAACCCCGGCGGCTCTTCGAAAGACCGCATCGCCGCGCGCATCATCGACGCCGCCGAGGCATCGGGCGATCTGAAGCCCGGGGGCACGATCGTCGAACCCACCAGCGGCAACACCGGCGTGGGCCTGGCGCTGGTCGCGCAGCAGCGTGGCTACAAGTGCGTGTTCGTGCTGCCGGACAAGGTCGGTGAGGACAAGATCGACGTGCTGCGGGCCTACGGCGCGGACGTCGTGGTCACTCCGACGTCTGTCTCTCCCGACAGTCCGGAGTCGTACTACAGCGTGAGCGATCGACTGGCCAGGGAGATCCCCGGGGCGTTCAAGCCGAACCAGTACGAGAACCCGAACGGTCCGCGCAGCCACTACGAGACCACGGGACCGGAGATCTGGCGCGACACCGACGGCGAGGTCACGCACTTCGTGGCGGGCGTCGGCACGGGCGGCACGATCACAGGGACGGGCCGGTACCTGCGTGAGATCTCGGAAGGACGCGTGCGGATCGTCGGCGTCGACCCGGAAGGCAGCGTCTACAGCGGCGGCACCGGGAGGCCGTACCTCGTGGAGGGCGTGGGCGAGGACATCTGGCCCGGTGCGTATGATCCGACGGTGCCGCACGAGATCGTCGCGGTCGACGACGCCGAGTCCTTCGCGATGACGCGGCGACTCGCACGCGAGGAGGGAATCCTCGTCGGCGGGTCGAGCGGCATGGCCGTGGTCGGTGCGCTGCGTGTGGCGCGGGAGCTGCCGGCGGATGCTGTGATGGTGGTGCTGCTTCCCGACGGAGGGCGCGGCTACCTGGGGAAGATCTTCAACGACGGATGGATGCGCTCCTACGGATTCAGCGAGGTGGAGGACGGGGAGACCGTCGCCGACGTGCTCGCAGCTCGTCCGAGCCGGCAGGGCACCGCAATCCCCGACCTCGTGCACGCCCACCCGACCGACACCGTGCTCGAGGCGATCGGCATCATGACCGAGTACGACGTCTCGCAGCTGGTCGTGCTCAGCGCCGAACCGCCGGTCATGATGGGCGAGGTGGTCGGCACGGTCGACGAGAAGGGGCTGCTCGATCTGCTGTTCCGTGGCGAGGCGAATGCGACCGATGCCGTGGGCGCGCACGTGGGGGAGCGGCTTCCGCTCGTCGGCATCCACACCTCGGTCGCGCAGGCCAAGGCCGCGCTCGCCGACGCCGACGCGCTTCTGGTGACCGAGGACGGCAAGCCTCACACGGTCCTGACGCGTCAGGACCTGCTGGCGTATCTTTCGCGCTGAGCCGATGCCCCGACCCGGGGCGTAACCGGGAGGCCGTCCCCGCGAGGGCGGACGTAGGCTGAGGGGCATGTCCGATCACGCCTTCGCCACCCGAGCCATCCACGCAGGACAAGCGCCAGACCCCGTCACGGGCGCGATCATCCCGCCGATCTATCAGTCCTCGACGCACGTGCAGGACAGCGTCGGCGGTCTGCGCGGCGGATACGAGTACAACCGTGCGGGCAACCCGACGCGTTCCTCGCTCGAGACGCAGCTCGCGGCCTTGGAAGGGGGTGCGAGCGCGCTGTCGTTCGCATCCGGACTCGCCGCCGAGGATGCACTGCTGCGCGGGATTCTGAAGCCGGGTGACCACATCCTCCTGGGCAACGACGTGTACGGCGGCACGTACCGGCTGCTCGCCCGCGTGCTCGCTCCCTGGGGCATCGAGACCACGACGGTCGAGCTCTCCGACGTCGATGCCCTCCGTGCGGCGATCCGTCCCGAGACGAAGGTCGTGTGGCTGGAGACGCCGAGCAATCCGCTCCTGAAGATCGTCGACATCGCCCTGATCGCCGAGATCGCGCACGCGGCCGGTCTGATCGTCGTCGTGGACAACACCTTCGCCTCGCCGGCGCTGCAGCAGCCGCTCGCGCTCGGCGCCGATGTGGTCGTGCACTCCACGACCAAGTACCTGGGCGGGCACTCGGATGTGCTCGGCGGCACGGTCGTGTTCGCCGACGACCGCTTCTTCGACCAGGTCAAGTTCCAGCAGTTCGCGGTCGGTGCCGTCTCCGCGCCGCTGGATGCCTGGCTGACCACTCGCGGCATCAAGACCCTGGCGCTGCGGATGCGGCAGCACTCCGAGAACGCGCAGGCCATCGCCGAGTGGGCGCAGGAGCGTCCGGAGTTCGCGCAGGTGTACTTCCCCGGGTTGCCCTCGCACCCCGGCCATGAGATCGCCGCGAAGCAGATGAGCGGATTCGGCGGGATGCTCTCGTTCGGGCTCGCCGCGGGAGCCGACACGGCACGGGCATTCGTCGAGAGCACCTCGCTGTTCCAGCTCGCCGAGTCGCTGGGCGGCGTCGAGTCGCTCATCGGGTACCCGCCGGACATGACGCATGCCTCCGTGCGCGGCACCGAGCTCGCGGTCCCGGAGAACATCGTGCGGCTCTCGGTCGGCATCGAAGACGTGAGCGATCTGATCGCCGACCTCGAGCAGGCGCTCGACCGCGTCTCCCGCTGACCGCGCAAGACGCGGTATCCGAGACGCATCCCGCGCAGCTGCCAGGGTGCGTCTCGGATCTGTGGCGGTCGGAGGAGGGCAGAGCGGCGGTAACATAGGGGCTTCCCCAGGTCGAATCGATTCGACCCATGTATTCCCCCGAACTCTGGAAGGACGTCGTGTCCGACGCTCCCCGCACTGATTCCCTCCCCGTCGTGAAGGCGGACGATTCCGCTGCCGACGCGCAACAGGCCCCGCAGCCGGAGCGCACCGCGACGGGAAGCATCCGCATCCCGAGCGCGACCGGCGCGATCCGCACACTCGGCGCGAACCCCGCGACCGCTCCGGTCATGCTGCACCCCGGAGATGCCATCTCCCTCGGACGCCGGACGCTGTACATCATCCTGCTCGGCGCGCTCACGGCTCTCGGCCCGTTCACGATCGACCTGTACCTCCCGGCGTTCCCGGTGCTGGAGGAGGACTTCCAGACCACGGCCGCCGCGATCCAGCTGACCCTGACCGGGACGATGATCGGGTTCGCGCTCGGTCAGCTCGTGGTCGGACCGCTCAGTGACAAGGTCGGGCGTCGGGTGCCGCTCATCGCGGTCACCGCGCTGCACGTGCTCGCCAGCGTCGGGGCGGCCTTCGCGCCGGACCTCGGACTGCTCAGCGTCGCCCGCGTGCTCATGGGCGTGGGAGCGGCGGCCGGTGGCGTCGTGGCCATGGCGATCGTGCGCGACCTGTTCGGCGGGCGGCGACTGGTCGTCATGCTCTCGCGCCTCGCCCTGGTCTCGGGTGTGGCTCCGGTGATCGCGCCCCTGATCGGCTCGTGGCTGCTCACGCTCATGCCCTGGCGTGGGATCTTCGGCGTGCTCGCCGCCTACGGCGTGGTCATGCTGCTGTCGACGATCCTGTTCATCCCGGAGACCCTGCCCGTCGCACGTCGCCAGGGCCGGGGAGGAGCGACCATGCTGCAGCGGTACCGCTCCGTGCTCTCGGACCGGGTGTTCCTCGGCGTGCTCGTGATCGGCGGGATGACCTTCTCCGGCCTGTTCTCCTACCTGTCGGCATCGCCGTTCCTGTTCCAGGTGACGCACGGACTCGATGCGCAGCAGTACGGTCTGCTGTTCGCCGTGAACTCGCTCGGTGTCGTCTTCGGCGTGCAGACCGCGTCCCGACTCGCCGCGCGCTTCGGGCCGCAGTGGGTCATGGCCTACTCGACCGCGGTGCTGCTGCTCGCCGGAGTCGCGATCATCGTCACCGATCAGCTCGGCCTCGGGTTGTGGGGCACGGTGATCCCGCTGTTCGTGTTCATGACCGCGTGCGGATTCACGTTCCCGAACGTACAGGTGCTGGCGCTCGACCGTCACGGAAAAGCCGCAGGAACCGCGGCCTCCATCATCGGCGCGACGAACTTCGGCGTCGCCGGCCTCATCTCGCCCGTCGTCGGATGGCTCTCGCACGACGCCGGGATCACCGCGACGACCATGGCCTCCGTCATGGTCGGATGTGCCGCGATCGGCATCCTGTCGCTCTGGTTCGTCGTGCGTCCGCGGACGGTCGGGATGCTCGCTCCCTGAGTGTTCAGGCATCGTCCGACAGAATGGGACGATGAACAGGCGGATGCTGCTGTGGTGGGGAGTGGGCCTCCTCGCGCTCGCGACGGTGCTGGGTGCCGTGGTCGTGTTCGCCTACCCGGCGACCCCCGGGTTCGATCGGTGGTGGAACGACACGATCGCCGTGGCCCGTGCGGACTGGATGGTCGACTTCGCCCTCGCGCTGAACTGGGTCGGTGGCGGCTGGGTCGCCATCCTCGGAGTGCCGCTGCTGACGATCCTGGTCCTCGTGATCGCACGGCGGTGGCGTGGTGCGCTGTTCGCCGCTCTCTGCTTCGCCGCGAGTGCCGCCGGTGTGCAGCTGCTCAAGCAGCTCTTCGGGCGTGCGCGGCCCGACGACATGCTGGTGGTGAGCGACTACGGCTCGTTCCCTTCCGGTCACACCGCGAACGCCGCGACGATCGCGCTCGTGCTCTGGGTGCTCTTCCCGCGGGTCTGGGTCGCGATCGTCGGGGCGGCATGGGTGCTCGCGATGGCCCTCTCGCGCACCTTCCTCTCGGTGCACTGGGCGACCGACACCCTCGGCGGTGCGCTGGTCGGCGCCGGTGTCGTGCTGGTGCTCGCCGCCTGGCTGCTCCCGTGGGTGCAGCGCAACAGAGTCGCGGTCGAGGCGCCGATAGGCTGACAGGACCCGTTCCCTCCCGAGGAGTCGCCGTGTCCCGCATTCGTCCGTACCGCCCCACCGATCGTGCCGCGCTGTACGAGATCTGCGTGAAGACGGCGGATGCCGGGGCGGATGCGACCGGTGTGCTGTCGGAAGATTCGCTGTGGGGCGACCTGTTCGCGGTGCCCTACGCCGAGCGTCATCCCGATCTCGCGTGGGTGGTCGAGAGCGACGACGAGCGCACGATCGGCTACATCGTGGCGACGGACGACACCGACGCCTTCTACACCTGGTTCCGTGAGGAGTGGTGGCCGACGCTCGAGGGACGCCACCCCCGGCCGGTGGAGGTGGCCACGCGGGAGGATCGGATGATCGACTACGGATACAGCCGCGCCGCCGGCATCGAGCCGAACGTCGCGGATCACCCGGCCCACCTGCACATCGACCTGCTTCCCGAGACACAGGGGCAGGGCCTCGGTCGCCAGCTCATCGAGACGCTGTTCGCCGAGCTGACCCGGCGCGGGGTGCGCGGGCTGCACCTGGGGATCGACCCGAACAATGCCGGTGCCGCCGCCTTCTACGAGCGGCTCGGGATGACGCGCCTGCCGGCGGAGCCGGGTGGTCAGATCTACGGCGTGCGCTTCGACGGCTGAGCCCTCGCGATTCCGGCGGCGAGGGCGGGCCCCGGTGCCCGCCCCTTCGGGGTCCCCCACGCCCCATCAACAAGAAGAGAGCCCCCGCACCAGCGGGGGCTCTCTTCTTGTTTGGCGGTGACGGCGGGATTCGAACCCGAATCGATCCCTCATGATGGCGCGGATCGGCCCGCGATCCCGCGTCAGCACAGAGATTCTTGCTCATGACGGTCGACTTGGTGCCCATCGGATTACTCGATGTGTTGCCACGATGTTGCCGCAGGAGCGGGTTCGGCTGCTGAGAGATGTGATCGGACGCGCGAGCTGATGACCACGGAGCAAGCAGCAGAGTGCGTCGGCCGGAGATCGCAGGTGATTTGCGTGTCCTGATGTGCGAGGCCGTTCCAGTGTATGCTTGGATGACAGTATGACTGTATGACAGGTATGTCATACACGCAACATGAAAGGAAAATTATGGCTGTTCTGAACGTCCGATTGGACGACGACGCATACGAGAGCCTCAAGGATCTCGCGGAAGCCGAAGGTAGCTCGCTGAGTGAGTTTGTTCGTGATCGACTCCTGGAGTTTGTCGTACCGTTGCCGCGAGAGCATGGCGACGAACCCGCGCCCGATTCATTCAGCACTCGAGATCGCCTGATGTTGTCTCTGCTCCATCGCATCCTCGCTCGCGTTCTTCCGGAGGATGCGGATGGCGACGACGGGAACATGGACTATCAGCTGCAGAAGGCTCAGATCATCGAATCTGGTTTTACAGGCGAGTATTGGTTTGAAGTTGCCGGCTTCGAAACCGAGCTCTCGAAGCAGGACTGCCGTCGAGTGATCGATATCCTCCAGATGTTTCGGATTATCACGTTCAGTATCGAGCGCTTGCAGAAGCAGGGCGAGAAGCTGGACGAGGCCTTGCTCTATGGCCTTCGCTTCCGTGGCTTCGACCACAACGACTCGCTCGAGGGGCACATGGCGCGGTACGTCCGTTACCAGATGCGGGATGAACTTCACTGGGCGGAACTGCAGCCGCAGGCTGAGGCGGCCGACGACGGGAACTCTCACATGCAGATGCTCGACATCTATATGCGGATGCTGACGGAGTACCGGAAGATCATGAAGACCCGTGAGCGGAGATTTGACCGCGACGCCTACTTCCTGAGCGCCGACGAGCTACGTGCGATTGATGCCGCCACCGTGCATCCGTCGAACCGAACGTAAGGTGACGGCGGTGGCCCGTGCGACTCTTCGAGGCCGAGGTGCGGTCGCCACATGAATCAGCTGATGACGATCGAGCAGGTAGCGGACGTGCTCCAGGTGCCGGTGGACACGGTCTACGCCTGGCGGTCGAAGCAGTACGGGCCGCCCGCTTTCAAGGTGGGCAAATACTTGCGCTGGAAGCCGGAGGTCGTGGAAGCATGGATCGATGCGCAGCCGAGTCATTGAGCGGTTCTGCGGTCGAACTGGCCCGAGGTGCTGAGAGAGGAAAGAGCACGGCTGGAAGGTCCTAGTGAACCGACTGCCGTGCTCTTCCGCTGAGCGTACTCCGCGCCAGGTGTGTCCGTCGACCCCGGTGGCCTATTCGGATCCGAACTCCCTCCGGAACTCGTCCGCCACCTGCCGCACCGCGAACCGCGGGTCACTGTTGTGGATGGTCGCGGGGAACACGTACGTGGGCCCACCAGATGACGCAGGGCCACCAGGTACGACGGAACCGCCGCCGTCGGCGTAGGAGGCCGCATCCGAGGGGATGTATCTGCCGCCGAGGCGTTCGGCGGTGACGGCCATGATCTGTTCCGAGCGAGCGCGCTTCGACGGCGCGAGAGGGATGTACGCCTCGCTGCCCGTTTCAGGCTCAGCCCAGATGAGGTATTCGCCGGCGCGGGCGAACTGTGCCACGTGATTCTCCGACATGCCGCCTTGGGCGAAGGCCGCTATGGATGGTCGGATCCCGCCGTCGGCGAAGTTCACGATCCCGCCGTCGGCCTTCTTGATGCCGTTGAGGTAGCCGGCGAATGCATCGTTGAGTGCTTGCGTCTTCGGGTTCAGCCAGACGTTGATCGTCTGCGAGCCGTAGTCGCGCATGAAGTCGTGGATCTGCGTCCTCGCCGTCGCGGTATCGACGGTGAACTTGATCTGCTCCGGCGTCGGCATGTTGAAGACTTCGTCGGCGAGGTCGTGCACCCGGTCGGCGTTGTAGCCTGCCTCGATCGACGAGTCGATGAACGCCTGCTTCTGCGCCGCGAGAGTGTCATTCCACTTCAGGGCCGCGTCGTTGGCGGACATCGTCTGCAGGTCGACCTCAAACTGCTTCGCTGAGGCCTCCTGGGCTGCCGCGGCGACACCGGCGAGCGAGTCCACGTTCGCGGATCCCGCCTCGGTGTTCCGGTCCATGGAGAGCGTGAACCCATCGAGCGTGCCGTTCGCCGCCGCATAGGCATCTTTCTGCTTCTGCACCTCATCGGAGATCCCCGCGAGCGCCGCCTGGTAGTCCGCGTTCGCGCTGATCGCGTCCTGGTTGTTGCTGTTGGACTCGTTGATCTGATCGAGTAGCTTCGAGAGCTCGTTGTTCAGCTGCTCCACGGAGTCCGCTTCGGCAAGGTAGGCCTCGGCGGCTGTCTTGGTCCCCTCGGCGGAGCCCTTGTTCGCGTCTTCTTCCTGTTTCTTGAGTCGGATGCCTTGGTTGATGCCGTCATTCTGCGCCTGGATGCCGTTGATCATCGCTTCGAGCGCGAGACGGGTCTCGTAGGCGTTCATCCCCGTTTCCTGTTGGATCTGGTTGAACGCGTCCTGGTCACCACTCAGCGCAGCGTAGTACCGGCTCAGGTCGTCGATCGCGTCCTTGTCCTTGAGGGCGGCGTCGGTGACGACGTCGAGGCCGACACCGAGCTTCTCCGCCGCATCGGCCGCGGACTGCCAGTTGAAGGTCAAGAAGTCCCCACCTTTCAGCAGCTCGTCGATCGCGAGGTCGCGTGCGGCCTCGCCGACACGGTTCGTTCCCTCTTCGATGGTGTCGGCGTACGACTCGGCGACGGCGCGCGCGGCCGCCTGCTTTGCCATGAGCAGCCCGACGACAGTGATGATTCCGGTGAGCGCGAGTCCGGCACCCGCGCCGGCGAGGGCGGTCTTTCCCATCGTGGTGTTGGTGTCCGCCAGGGCCGCCTTGAGCTCCAGGAACTTCACGCGTGCGCCGATAGCTCCGCCGCCGAATAGAAGGATGGCCGCGGTGGCGACGCCAAGGGCGAGCGCAGTGGCCTGGATCGGCTGGGGCCAACCGGCGTAGACGTCGACGAGCTCGGTGACGGCTTGCGTCATGCCGCGGAGGACGTCGTTCGCCGCGCTACCGGTGCGAATGAGTGCAGTGTCGAACGCGCCGCCGAGCTTCTCAATGTCGCCGGCCAGGTTGTCCTGTCGGATGCGGGCCTGCTCTGCGGCATAACCGGAGTCGTCGACAGCAGCGGTCCACTCGTTCACGCCTGCCGCGCCGCCCTCGTACAGAAGGGTGGCGGCGTTCAGGGACTCGTTGCCGAAGATCCGGCCGAGGGCGGCAAGGCGCTCCTGCTGCGTGAGGCCACCGAGTCGGGTCTTGAGCTGTTCGGCAATGCCCGCAATCGAGAGCATGTTCCCGTTGCCGTCGAACATGCTGATGTTGTATCGGTCCATCTCGCTCGCGGCGGCGGCGGAAGGGGCTTGGAGCGACGCGAGAACGCCGCGCAGCGATGTGCCAGCTTTCTCGCCGATGATTCCCTGTGTAGCGAAGTAGGCGATTGTGCCCGCGGTCTCGTCGAGCGAGAGCCCTACCGAACCCGCGAGCGGACCGACGTACGTGAGCGCGAGCGCGAGATCATCAACCGAGCCTTGCGCCTTTCCTGCCCCCGCGGCGAGAACGTCGGACACGTGCGCTGCCTGCTCCGCAGGAAGACGGAACTGGGTCAGGGTGGTCGCCATGATCTCGGCGCTGCGCGCGACCTGCAGTTGACCGGCGGCGAACTGCTCGACGCCGCAGAAGGCGAATGCTGGCCGAGCAACCAGTGCGACGCGGAGTGGGCGCTACTCCGGAACTGGGCGATCCAGACTGAGTGCCTGATGATCGACGAGGCGGAGAACCTGGCGTGGGAGCAGGCGATGCGCGAACTCGCTGGACGCGACCTCGCGTACCCAGAGTGGATCGAGGCGCGAGGGGAGGCGCTCAAGGCCCGCACGCGCGCCAGGAAGCTCGCCCAGGCCAACCTCCGGTACAAGTACGGGTACCGCGGACACAGGCGTTGGGGGTTGCTCCGCACGGCCGTGCGGGAGCAATACCGGCGGTGGTCAGCTGGTGACGAAGACGGCTAGCATCGGGCCATGGTCTCACTCAAGCCACCGCCTCGAAGCGGAGACGGAACGAACTTCATCGACCAGTTCGGCAGCACTTTCGGGACGAAGGATGTGACGGTGACGCCGGGGACCGAGCGCCCGGAACGCCCCGTCGCGACCTATCCCGCGGTGATCAGCGCGAAGAGCGCGCAGTTCAACGTCGACACACCCATATATGAGGGTGACGGCTTGGAATGGGACGACCCTCGCGGCGGTCGTATGCGGCGATTCGCGGCTCAGGTCGACGTGAACGACGCGGGCGGCGCGGCTGCCTCCCTCGCGCACGTCAGAGTCGAACTAGCAACGACGGGCACCACTGCACCGCAGAAGCGCGTGCCGCGCGTTGATGGGCACGTGATCGTAGTTAACGGGTCAAACGTGAACATCGCACTCGAGGGAGCCACGATCACGCAGCAGATTCCGGTGAGTGCCGGGTATGAAGCGCTCGCGGATGCTGTTGGCAAAGCGCTAGCGGTGATCGAGCGGACCGAAGGCATTGACCCCGACGAGATCGAGTTCGCGAGGGAAGCTGCCACGCAGGTTGTCGAGGAAGCTGCAAAGGCTGAGCCCGATAAGGCAGTGATCAAGAAGGCACTACCCATGCTGCGGGGCGTCCTGAGTGCTGCTGCCACGTCGGGCGCGGGAAAGGCCGCGAGCGAGCTCGTTGCCCAGCTATTCACCTGATCGAGCACCGCGTTGCCGCCGAGGCCTCACCACCCGGGTGCGCGCTGGGGCGCAACGGTGGCGGACCCACCGCTCGATAAAGTGCCGATTGTGGACTGTGAAGAGTATCGAATCAGCTGTCAGCTTGAGCGCATAGCGGACTCTGTTGGTGGCGGCGGTGGCGAAACATTCGTCGCTACGCTCCTCGCAACAGTGGTCGGCGCGCTGATCGCGTTGCTCGGCTCTTGGCTGCTCGATCGAGCTCGGTCGAAGAAGGACGCGGCAGACCGGTACGAGCGGAATCTCGACGCGGCGCTGCAACGCACCATGGAGGAG
This sequence comes from Microbacterium sp. DWRC1-3, assembly GCF_049896645.1. Taxonomy (NCBI): domain Bacteria; kingdom Bacillati; phylum Actinomycetota; class Actinomycetes; order Micrococcales; family Microbacteriaceae; genus Microbacterium; species Microbacterium sp. DWRC1-3. Next base: position 1,546,594 of record NZ_JAFCUS010000001.1, on the reverse strand, counting down.
ATCGGGGAGCGGATGCGCGAACTAGCGACAGCCAAGGGGTGGCCGCTCACGCCACCGACGGAAACTCAGCGCGTCAGCTAGCCTGGCCCGCATGGTCGCAAGAGGCGCCGACGCGGACGCCACCAAACAAATGCAGTATGCGATCGATCGTATCGGGGACAGTGGCGAAGGGTCGACGGTTCAGAGAAGGCAAGTCGAGATCGTGGGTCAAATCATCCGAGCCTGGCGTGAGGGAAGCCACACAGCGGCGAAAGCTCAGGAACGCTTCGCCGGAGTAGCGCCCGACGTTGGCGGGACGGCTCCATGAGCGTTGCAGGAAGCGGATCTGCCTCGTGATGCCGTACACGCGTACACGCCTGACGCGTGCGCGCGTAGGTGTGACCGATCGAGTCGGAAGGCGAGGAGTAGGGTCGTGCCAGGAACGCGACAGGCAGTCCCCTCGGACAGCCGGGCCGCGTTTCTCTTTGGTATCGTGGCGTGTAGAGCGCGGCAGGCAGTTCCCACGAACAGCTGAGCCGCGTTCTGCGATTCCCGAGCGGACTACTCGTCATCTCATGTTGCGGGAGGTGTTGGGGTCCACTCGAGCTCAGTGCGCAATGCGGCACCAAGCTCGTCCATCATGCGCTCGACGTGCTCGGCGAAGCGCGACGATCGGGCAAAGGCGGCGTTCTCCACGTCATTGCCGCTACGGCCTTCGTAGACGCCAGGATCGAGGCTGGCCGCGATCGAAGCAGACCGAAAGCTGTCGACTGCTGCACGGAGCTCCGTGTCGAGCAGGCGGGTACGGAGCCGGTTCACGTCCACCCCGTTGACGTGCATCGCATCGCTAAGTTCCGATGGGAGTTGGGTTTGCTTCCCCTCGCGTGCTTGCATGTGGTCGAAGAACATTGCGCGCCCGGTGAGTCTCGCCATCTGCTGGATCGCGTCTTGGAGTTCAAGCAACGTCTTTAGCTGGAACTCGTGGCGCTTCTGTGTTGCCAGCGCATCCCGGTCTTCCGCGCGAGCCTCACGTTCGCGAACGGCCATTCGTCGGTCACGACGAGCCTCGTTGATGCCGCCTAGCAGGTACCCGGATGCGCCGGCGATCAACGTCGCACTTGCTGTGACAATCTGCGTCCAGGGAACATCATCCATTCTGCAATCATGGCGGAAGTCACGCGTGGTGCCGGTGGAGATCGTATAGCTGGTAGCTGAGGCGCCGGTGGGCTTTCGTCTCGCGGCCGTCGCGCTGGCGTGTCGTCTGGGGGAGTGCGAGCAGGTCGTTCATCAGCTCCGCTTCGCGTTGTTGGCGCTTGAGGTCGCAGTCGACTCGGTGTGCGTAGGTGCCGATACTGGTTCGCCAGTCGTCACCGAACCAGAGGCCTTCGTGTCGGGCGATGTTGGTGACGGTCCCGGCGGCCACATGGTGCTTCCTGGCGATCGCATTGCGTCCGAGCTCGCCGATGCGGATGTCGTCGGCGATCGCGCTGCGCGTCGCGGGTGCGAGCGGGGCGGGCATCAGGCGGCCCCGCTCGCGTGCTCGTGTTGGTCCGCCTCCGCCTCGTAGTGCGCTGCAGTGTCTAGGTACCAGGGTTCGATCTCCCCGCGCGAGACGGCGTCGCGCAGGCGTGCGGCGTGGGCGCGGCACCAGGCGATTCGTTTCGCCGCGGCGGTAGCAGCGGTGTCGCGCTTCGGGCGGGTCTGCTTGGCTGCGCCGCGGCGGCCGGCGTTCGACGTGGGTGGCCTGGGGGTGGCGCGGTGGCCTGCCCAGTACCCAATCTTCGGGTCCGCGACGTTCGCATACTGACGGCAGAGGAGTGCGACGTCGCATGTCCAGCAGATCTCGGCGAGTTCTTTCGCGACCGTGGGCGTGATGCGGTCTTCCGTGAAGCGGGGGTCACCGTTGCACTTCGGGGCGCGCATCTCGAGCGCTCGGGAGAGCTGGTCGTATGCCGCATCGGGTGACATAGGGTCATAGTAACCCTAACCCCATCGCGACAACCTATTCGCCCTCGAAGGTGTCGCGCTGGTACTTGGTGAGTGGATAGTCTCGCGATGTGAGTGATCGTTCTGTGCGCGTCGACGAAGCGACTGTTCAGCAGTGGGCGGAGCTCGCGCTCAAGGTTCGAGCCTTTGATGACATCGTGGAGCGGTGTAGTCGACCGCAACTTGGCAGCTACTTCAACGTTGTGGATGACGCGTATCCGCGTGAGGCATTTAGCCAGTGGACGCGAGAAGGCTTGCGCTCGGCCCTTGATCACATTCGTATCTGGGCCAACCATGCGGTGCCTTTGGAGCAGCCGGAGGGGGTCGTCGTTCATCATGAGGGTTTCCGGTGGTCGTTCACGCTGATGCGAGGGGCGATTGAGGGAGCGGCGCAGTCTCTTTGGTTGAGTCGGGCAAAGACGGTAGATGTTGCGAAGACCAGACTTGTCCGGGCAGTCCGTCACGATCTGCGTGAGCAGAGACTTGCCTGGCTTGCGATGGGGTCGGACGTTGGGCCCGTCGACGCACGCGTGGTCTTTCACGAGGCAGCCGCGGCGGAGCTGGTCGAGTTCGGGCCTAACACTGACAGGCTCCCGTCGATGGTCAGCATGATTCGGGATGCAGCGACCGAGACTAACCAGGACCCAGACCGACACGAAGCTAACTGGCGAGTATGCAGCGCGGCAGCTCACGGAAAGGACTGGGCCATTCTCGAGCTCCAGACATTCGTCGATCGGGTGGAATGGCGACCCGGCCAATATCACTCCATAGGCCACCCTGATCCTGACCGTCTGACCGAGATTCTGGACGACGCAGTCTCCCTTCTCTCGCTAGCCGGGATCCAGTACCTCGTCGGCTCCGGATATGACCCGGCCCTGGAGATCCGACGGTCGATAGTTGTCGCCGCTCGGAAGATGCCGCAGAAGGACGGCGGCGCGCACGTGGAGAAAACCGCGAAGCTGTTTGGCGTCGACTAGGGCCCGTCAGGCTCTGGGAGCCCGGGGGCTCTCTGCTCCCGGGTAGAGGCACTCACGCGTGAGGAGTGCCTCCACCTGGGAGTGCGGCCGTCCTAACCGTCCAGTGCTCGTAAGTGGCGGTCCACATCGGTCGCCCTGCGGAGGATCCGTGGCGGCTCGGCAGCTGTGCAGCCAGTTCGACGAGGCGCGTCGCTAGAGCTGTGGCCACGTTCTTGCTGAGTGCTTCTGTGGCGGCCCTCCCGTCGAGATCAAGGATGAAGATCCCGTCGGGGCCACTCGGGCCGATGGCGAACGCGCAGAGCTCTTCGGCATGCTCGCGGGTGAACTGTTCCTCAGTGATGGTCATCCGCGGGGCTCCTCTGCGGGCTTGTCCAGGTCGACGCCCGCGATGAATGCGAGCGTCGTGAGGGCCGTGCCGGTGTGTAGGACGATGCCAGCCTGGTCCAGCAGCGTGACGTCTCGATCGCGGACCTTGATCTTGAGGCCCTCGCGGCGTGCGACGGCGCGAACGTGGCGGACGTCGCGGCGGTGCGCCGCATCGTGGTCGTCGACGCCCTCTGCGCTCACGACGATCCCGGTCTCGCCGTCGCGGTGCAGAAGGTCGTATGTGCCGTGCCAGAGAATGAGGGCGTCGTCGGCCAGATGCACCCCGATCTTCTTCTTCTGGCGGGATGAGTCGGTGCTGAAGAAGTCGAGGCCGTGGCGGTAGGTACCTCGCTTGTCGAAGGACCACGTCTCGCGCAGGATGCCGCGCGTGGTCGAGGTCGGGAAGGCGAAAGGCGACTATGTCAACCCGGCCGATGCCCGGGAGGATGTTGCGTCGATCGCTACGGCGTGGCTCAGGGCGCGTGAGCAGGTCATGAAGCCGTCGAGCTACCAGCGCTCCGGGGCTCGTGGGAGACGCACGTGCAGGCTCGCTGGGGTGCTCGCGCGGTCGGGAGTGTGAAGCACTCCGAGGTGCAAGACTGGGTGGCCGAGCTCTCGCGCGACCGTGCTGCCACGACCGTGCTGCGCGCGCACGGCGTGCTCGCCGCGGTGCTTGACGTCGCGGTGAAGTATCGGCGGGTGAGTCGCAATGTCGCCCGAGGTGTCGCGCTGCCTCGGAAGGTGCCGAAGTCAAAGCCCTACCTGACGCACGAGCAGGTCGCCGCACTCGCCGCGGCAGCCACGTACCCCGTGCTGGTCCTCTTTCTGGCGTATACGGGCCTCCGCTGGGGTGAGGCTACCGGACTGCGGGTCAAGCACGTAGACGCGCTCAGGCGACGCGTGAGCGTCCAGGAGAACGCGGTGCTCGTCGGGGGAGTGGTGCACGTCGGGACGCCGAAGACGCACGAGGCGCGCTCGGTGCCCTACCCCGCGTTCCTGTCGCTCGAGATCGCGCGGCTGTGCGAGGGCAAGCGGCGCGAGGATCTCCTGTTCGGCGACGGCGTGACGCACATGCGGCTACCCAACAGCGTGCGCGGGTGGTTCGCCTTCGCGGTCAAGCGGGTGCGCGAGGCTGACGACGAGTTCCCCAGGGTGACCCCGCACGACCTCAGGCACACCGCGGCGTCGCTCGCGATCTCGGCCGGCGCGAACGTGAAGGCCGTACAGCGGATGCTCGGGCACGCCTCGGCGAGCATGACGCTCGACACCTACGCGGACCTGTTCGACGACGACCTCGACGGCGTCGCTGACGCTCTCGATCAGGCTCGCCGTGCGGCGGTTGTTGCCGAAGTGTTGCCACGGGCATAGGTCAGCCCACGAGAAAGGCCCCGCCTTCCCTGTGTTTCGTAGGGGAGTCGGGGCCTTCATCGTGGCGGTGACGGCGGGATTCGAACCCGCGGTTGCTTGCACAACACACGCTTTCCAAGCGTGCTCCTTCGGCCGCTCGGACACGTCACCAAGGAACAACCTGTCCATCCTATCCGATGCCGGGCGTGCGACAGGACAGATCGCCGACACCCGGACCTTCGGCACCCCCGGATGTGAAATATTGCACGTCACATGCCGTCTGGATAGCCTCATCTGAGGACGTATCGCCTTCTATCGTGATACGACGTTTCTCTGGGGGAAGCATGCAGGCGAGTTCGACGGCGACACGAAGCGGCCACCGCACCGCGACGGCTTTCGAGCAGTATGTGAGCGCACGGCGCGGTTTCGTCGAGGGAGCGGTGTTCTTCCTGGAATCCGGCACGCACCTCGAGGCGGTGCTGAGCGGGAGCAGGCCGGGGGACGTCGTCTTCACCCCGGCGGGCACGGCCGTGCGGAGCGATCCGCGCGTCGTCGAATACGACGGGCGCTTCTGCAGGCCCGGTGACCAGCTGACCTTCGACGGCAGGCAGACGCTCGAACTGCAGGAGTACGTCGCCGTGCCCTTCGTGTCGATCGTCGGGCCCACCGTCATCCGGCAGTGCAGCGCGGAAGGCGTGGCCGCCTTCTTCAGCGACGCCGACACGGCGAGGGAAACCGGCGTCTTCGTCGAGCAGCTGCTGAGCAGCGCCGTTCTCATCGACTCTCTCGTCTCCTTCGTCGGGACCGACCACGAGCCGGACGCTCTCGTGCGGGTCCACGTGAGCGCAGACGGCGAGTACCGGGACGGCCCCGACGGACTCGTTATCGGGGAGGTCGGAGATGAGCGTGCGGACGTCGAGGCCCGCGCCGTCGACGGCGCGGGCCGAGGGCGGGCCTTCGCGCGCATCGTCGACCGCGGCATGTTCGAGGCCGACCTCGACGACAGACGGTGGCTCGCGCGGTACGTGGCGGCGCTCGAGATACTGCGTCAGTGGGACGGGATCCCGGCGCGTCTGGCGATCTCGGGGTTCGGTGGGCACATCGTGCGCGCGCTCGACGAACTCCCCGCGCTCCTGGGCGTCGTATCCGCCGACGCGCCGTTCCTGCTGACCGGCGGCGATGACGAGTATCTGCTGGTGGATCCCGTGACTCGTCGTCGGTTCCGCCTCGGGGTCGACGCCGCGCGTGCGGCCGAATGTCTGATCGCGACGGGAGACGAGTCGGCGGCGGTGTCCCTGCTCGCTGCCGAGCTCGACAGGCGCGCGAGCAGCGTCGCTCCCGTGGTGCGGGAGGTCCGCGGCGACCTGGCAGCGGCGGGTCTCGACGTGGCCGCGAGCCGGGACGAAGGCCTCTGATGCGAGACGACGACCACGCTGCTCAGCCGGAGCTCTTCGGCGCCAGGGCGCTGCGCGAATGGATCACCGGCGAGCATACGGAGCACTCCCGGATCTTCCTCCTCGAGAGCGGAGCAGACGTCAACGACCTCGACGACGTGGCCGGTCACGACGACGTGGTCCTGTTGCCGGCGGAGAGCGCGCCGTATGACGGGCTGGCCGGCACCGCCCGGTACAGCGGCGCGCTGCGCGAGGTCGGCGACGAGCTCTTCTTCGGCGAACGCGGCGTCGAGCTCCAGGACTACGTCGCGGCGGCGTTCGTGCAGATCATCGGTCCCACTGCCGTCCGCTTCTTCGATGAGACCAGCTGGCGTGCCTTCCTCGACGATGCGGAGCTCGCGCGCCGCACCGGAGTCTTCCCCTCGGCGTTGACCGATCCGCGGGTGCTTCTCGCCGATCGCGCTGCGCTGGTGAGGCCGGATGGGCTGGAGGCCCCGAGCGCTCTCAGACTGAGCCCGGACGGCGCGGTCAGCCTGGGCCTGCAGGGCGAGATCCTCGGCAGCACCGCCGATCTCGAGGCGCTGCTCACGGTTCCGCTGCCCGGTGCTGCGGCACTGGGAGGCGTCGTGCCCCGTGATGTGCTCGCAGCCGACCTGGCGAGTCGCGAGTGGATCGCGCGATACCTCGGAGCAACGGACCTCATCAAGATGCTCCGGCTGGAGACTGCGACCGCCAAGATCTCCGGATTCGGCTGGTCGCTGATCGATGACGGGCGCGCCGACGCCGAACCGCTGGCCACGGATCCGTTCCTGCTCGACACCGACGACGGTTTCCTGCTCGCGGACATCGGATCCCTGCGCCGCCAACTGCTGTCGGAGTCGACGGCCGTCGTCGTCGCCGCCATGCAGACCTCCCGTTCGACCGAGGTCGCGGCCGACCGCGTGGCTCGACGGCTCGGCATAGCGACATCCGACGCCCGCGCCCTGTGCCGCGAAGCCCGCACGGCGCTCAGCGTCCACGTCGGCACGCCCGACGATGCGCGCTGCCGAACCGAGGAGGTCGAAGGGTGAGCCTGCCGCACGCGCTGTGGACGTCGATGCTCCCCGCGGACGAGATCTTCACGCACGACCGCGTGGCCGTCGGCGCGGCCGGGAACCGCATCGAGTTCGCTGACGGATCCACACGTCTGTGCGCGACGAGCGGTCTGTGGAACGTTCCGCTCGGCTTCGGGAACCCGGCGGTCGCCGACGCGGTGGACAGGGCCACGCGTGACGCCTCGTACCTGTCGTTGTTCAGAGCGCCCCATCGGTACGCGCAAGACGCGTCGGAAGCCCTCATCGAATTGGCGGACCCGAGCCGCTACCGCCGCGTCATCTTCTCCACGTCGGGCGGGGCGGCGAATGACGCCGCGATGAAGCTCGCACGCCAGTACTGGTCGCAGAAGTCGGGCGGGTCCCGTTCGATCGTGGTCGGCCTCAGAGGCGGCTATCACGGCACGATGTACGGAAGCCATGCCCTGAGCGGAGACGACCTCCTCCAATCCGCCTACTTCGTCGACCGCAGAGCGGTGAGACACGTCTCTCACAGCGACGACGGCGAAGAGCTGGAGACGCTGCTCAAGCGAGAAGGATCCAGGGTGGCGTCGGTCGTCGTGGAACCCGTCCTCGGCAGCGGCGCGTACGCACTGTCGGAAGCGTTCATCGATCGCCTCCTCGCCCTCAGGGAGGAGTACGGCTTCCTGATCGTCGCCGATGAGGTCGCCACGGGGTTCGGCCGCACCGGGACGATGCTCGCCACCGACACCTGGGCGGCGGCACCGGACGTCCTGATCCTCTCCAAGGCACTGACAAACGGCGCGATGGGCGCCGCGGCGCTCCTGGTGGGTGACCGGGTCGCTTCCGAATTCGTCCGCGGGGGCTGGACGTTCGTCCACGGCGAGACGCAGGCGGGGACCCCGGCCTGCGCGGCGGCCATCATCGCGGTGATCGAGGAACTGCGCCGCATCGATGTGGAATCGACCGCCCGAGCGCTGGGAGCCGGGCTGGGGGAGTTGGCGACGTCGTTGCTGTCGGACGGCGTGGTCACGGAGATCACCGGAAGAGGGTGCTTCATCGGGCTCGGGCTTCGCACCGAGGATCAGGCCCCGCTCTCCGGGGCGGAGGTGCTCCGCGCCGTCGCGGCCATCGCGCGCAACGGCGTCCTGGTGCAGCCCGGTCCCAGCTCGATCGAGCTGATTCCCGCCTACGGGTTCACCGCGGACGAGCTGCATGAGGTGGGCGCAGCCATCCGCTCAGGGCTGGCTCAGGCGCAGGAGGCATCCGCATGACCTCGGACTTCGCTGGTCGAGTTCCCACCCTGTGGCACGGAGAAGGGATCGCCCGGCAGATGATGGAGCGCCTCACGGCGGGCCGCGAGACTCTCGTGGTGGCGGACGCGGCTGTCGCGGCCCCCTTCCTGGACGGCCACTCGGCGAGAACGGTGACGATCGACGCACCCGCGGTGAACGTGGCAGCCGTCGTCACGATGGCGCAGGAGATCGTCCACCGGTCGCCGAGCGTCATCGTGGCCGTCGGCGGAGGAACCGTGCTCGACGCCAGCAAGATCGCCGCACTGGCGCTCGCCCGCGGGCGCGTGTTCGACTACGCGATCGGGCATGCGTCGAGGTCGGCGCTCACGTTCCTGCCCGACGCCCTGCCGGCTGTGGACATCATCGCCGTGCCGACGACGCTGGGCACGTCGTCCGAGACGAACAGCGTCGGCATCCTCACGACCGACCGCGGTCACCGACTCATCGTGGGACACGCCCTGAGACCACGGCACGCGATCATCGATCCCTGCAACCTCACCTCCCTCACGCCCGAAGCCGTGAGGGAGGGAGCGCTGGAGGCGTTCCTCCGTCTGGCGGGCGCCTCGACGAGCGCGCGGAGAAGCGCCAGAGGGAACCGCGACGCCGTCGCCCTCGGCCGAGCGCTCATCGACGCGGCGACCCGCGACCCCGACTCGGCGGCGGGAAGGCTCCGCATCGCGCGACTGAGCGCCGCGACCCAGCGCAGCGCGGCGCTCAGAGGGCGGGATCCCTACAGTGCCCGTCATTGGTATGTGGCGAACGAAGTCGCCTTTCTGCTGCAGGTCCGCAAGATCGTCGCCACGGCGGCGGTCATCGCCGCGGTCTGGCGACGAATCTGCTCGGGAGACACGCGCTGGGGCGATCGAAAGAGCCTGGAGGGGTTCTGGGCGCGGGCGTCGATCGGAACGACATTGCCCGTCGAACCGCCCGCCGGGATCGCTGCGCTCCTCGACCGCTGGGGGATTCCGCGTCCGCCCGAGCCGAGCGCTCATGACGTGGACCGCATCTCCGCCGCCACCGAAGCGGCATGGGGAAATCGCCGGCCGATGCTCCCCGGTCTCATCGCGGGCGACTTCCGTGATCTGCTCCGCGAATCGTGCTGGAGCCCTGAGCCGGTCGGCGCAGATCGCCGACCATCGACCGTGCTTTCGAAGGAGGTGAATTAGATGGGCAGAAATGAGGAGACGAGTATCCGGTTCCAGGAACTGGAAACGATGGAGGCCCCCAGCTGGGAGAGCTTCTATCAGGGCGCGATAGGTGCGCTGGTTCTCATCGGGATCGGCGCAGCCGCCGCGACGTGACCTCTGGTGGCGGAACACGAGAAGCGGAAGGGAGGTAAGGATGCACACCGCAATGCCGACGCTCGAGTTCACGGAACTCGAGGCCATGGAGGCCCTGAACGACACCGATGACTACATCCGCGGATTCGCCGTGGGCGTGATCATCGGAATTCTCGCCTTGACCTAGACCCAGCATTCGAAAGCTCGACAAAGGAGGTTCGCCTTGCAGACGGAATCGCTGGAATTCACAGAACTCGAACACATCGACGCACCGCTCGAATGGTGGGAGCACGCCAGCTACATCATCGCCATCATCGGCGGAGCGGCAGCGATCGCAACCTGACCGCGGGGTGCGGGCGTATCTCGCACGCCCGCACCCCCTGTTCCCCCGGAGAGGCGATGTGCGAATGTCAGATCTGATCACCGAAGCGCTGTCGGCGCGACTCGAGGCGGTTGGCGCGGTGCCCACGGCACAAGACCTGTACGCCGGAGTCGGCACCGACTTCTACGAGCGGCTCGTCGGCGCGGATCGTGCCGAGATCCGCGAAGTGCTCGCGCTCGCGAGAGACTCCGCGGGGCCGATCCTCGACGTCGCGGCGGGGAGCGGGAGGCTGACGATCCCGCTGGTGAGATCGGGCAAGACGGTGACCGCGATGGATCTCTCCGACGACATGCTCTCCCACCTACGACGGGCGCTGCCGGACCACGCCTCGCTCGACTGCGTCGTCGCGGACATGCGCGACTTCTTCCTGGGGCGTCTCTACGACCTGATCATCATCGGGGCGACCTCTATCACGCTGCTCGATCGTGCGGGGAGGTCCGGCCTCTACGCGAGCGTGCGACGGCATCTCGCCGATGGAGGTGTCTTCGCCTTCACCGTCGCCGGCGGCGACGCTGCCGAGAGCCTCGCGGTTCCCCGAGACCATGAGATCGGTGTGCCCGGACCCGAGGGAGAGGAGACCTACCTCTTCTCACAGCAGCTGGACCATGACGGCGCAGCGCGTGTGGTCAATTGGGTTCGCGCCTCCGACCTCGTGGCCGGTGCGGAGGTGACCGTCCTCACGAGCCGCCTGCAGGTGCTCAGCCAGGAGATGCTCTCTCGAGAGGCCGTGGAGGCCGGCTTCGCCCCGCCTGCCGTCTCGCCCGTGCGCACGAGTCACGGAGTGGAGATCCTCCTCCTCACGACTTCGCTCGCGGGACCCAGGAGAGAGGCACCTGGCGATGCCTCCGACTAGTTTCCTGCGTCGAAGAGCGCCGCAGACCGCAACGGCGCTCACCCCCGACGCACGCCCGCTCCTGGCCGCCGGCGTCGCCTTCGAGAAGGGGATCGACGAAGCGGCATGGATCGTGATGCTGCACGGCGTGCCTTCGTCGCGGGTCTCGGGCGCGGTCGTCGACATGCTGACGGCGCTGGACGGCGAGACCCCGCTTCACGTTCTGCACATGCGCTTCGCCGCCGCCGAGTCGTGGGAGAGCTTTCTCGGTCTGGTGCTTCGCTTCCGCGCGAGCGGACTCCTCGACGGAGACACGAAGCTGCCACCTGGCCGCTGGGACTATCGGCCCCCGTTCACCCTGCAGATCGCGACGCTTCGAGCGCCTGCCCTGTTCGGCCGCGTGGACCATCTGGTCGTTCCGCTCTCGGGCAGGGCGGTCCGTGCCACCGTCGCCGTGCTGCTCGGCCTCGGACTCGTGGCGGCGATCCTGCAGGCGGGAGAGCTGCGCAGCGTGCTCACCTCGCCGATACCGTTGTCCGGCCTCGTGATCCTCGTCGCCGTGCTCTCGCTCCTGACCCTGCTCCACGAGGGCGCGCACGGCCTCACGCTCACGAGGTTCGGGGGAAGACCCCGCAGGGCCGGCTTCATGATCTTCTATCTCACCCCCGCCTTCTTCGTCGACGTGACCGATGGCTGGCGCCTCCCCGATCGCCGGCAACGCGTCGCGATCGCCCTGGCCGGGCCCGCCGTGCATGCCGCCGTCGCCGCGGTGGCCCTTCTCGTCGCGCTCGCGCTGCCCGACACCGAGGTGCGCCAGACGCTGGTGCTTCTCGCGCTCGCCTGCGCTGCCATCGTCCTCGTCAACCTGATCCCGTTCGTGCGGTTCGACGGGTACATCGCCCTCATGAGCGCGCTGGATGAGCCCAACCTGAGAGCACGGACGATTCGTGACGGCGCGAACTTCCTGACCCGCTTCCTGTTCGGCGGGCAGAGGGCGGCCAAGAGCCTGAACACGTGGTGGAGCGTGCCCTTCGGCCTGGCGAGCCTGCTCGCTCCGGTGGTCCTGGTGCTGTTCGCCGTCGGCCGGGCGGCTCGAGCGGTCGCCGGCGGCGGACCGGTCCTCGGTCTGCTCGTGGTCGCCCTGGAAGCCGTCGTGGTCGTCGTCGGCGTCGTCCTCGTCTCGAGGGCACTGCACCGCGCCTTCCGGTCAGGTGTCTCGCGACTGCGGTTCTTCACCGTCCTCGCCGCACTGGTCTCGACCATCGCGGTCGCAGGAGTCCTGATCCCCGTACCGGTGACCACCACGCTCGGCTTTTCGGCGCAGGGCGGCCACGTGGTCCTCCTGCACGCCGGCGGCGCCGCCGAGACGGAAGTGCCGGAAGGCGCGCGCGTCGTGCTGATGAGCAGCGGCATCCTCGCCGATGAGCGGGTCGGCGAGGGGACGGTCACCCGACCGCGAGCGATACCGACGGAGGTGCCACTCGACGCGCTCTTCCCCGTGACGGCGGAGGGTGTGACCCTGCCGGCGGTGATCGTCGCGGGCGTGGATCTCACCGACGGGAACCCGAGACTACCTGCGACGGGGCAGGCACGCGTCGAACTCGGCGTCCGAAACGTGTGGCAGTCGCTCTGGGCGACGGGCGTGACGCTGCCACTGGCGACCCTGCAGAGCGAGAGAGCGGAAGAGGATGAGAATGAACGACTACGCCATTGAGGTGCGCGGACTCACGAAGAGGTACGGCCAGCGGACCGCCGTCGAGGAGCTGTCCTTCGTCGTCCCGCGCGGATCGATCGTCGGGCTGCTGGGCCCGAACGGGGCCGGGAAATCGACGACCCTGCGAGCGATCGTCGGCCTGCTCCGGCCCTCGGGCGGAGACAGCCTGATCGACGGTGTGCCGTTCTCGGCCCTCGACAACCCCGCATCGCACGTCGGCGTCCACATGGACGGGTTCGGGTTCGAAGCGGGAATCTCCGCCAGAAGACACCTGGAGATCTGCCGACTCGCGGCTGGGGCACCGCGCAGCAGGGTCGACGAGGTGCTGGACGAGGTGGGGCTGGCCGCGGATGCCCGTCGCCGGGTGAAGACGTTCTCGACGGGCATGGCCCAGCGTCTCGGGCTGGCGACGGCTCTGGTGGGTTCCCCGCGCACACTCGTCCTGGACGAGCCGGCCAACGGTCTGGATCCCGACGGCATCCGCTGGCTCCGCCGGTTCCTGCGCGCCTTCGCCGAACGCGGGGGCACCGTCCTGCTCTCCAGCCATCAGCTCGCCGAACTGGAACAGGTCGTGGATGAGGTCGTCGTCATCAAGGGACGAGCCCTGTTCGCCGGGCGGCTCGGCGACCTGGTCACCAGCGACGACGATTCGCTCGAGAGCAAGTACTTCGACCTGGTCGGCGGTGCGTCCGCATGAGGAACGCGATTCGCAGTGAGCTGCTGCGCGCGGTGAGCGGACCCTCCGTTCTGCCGGTCTATCTCGTGGCCCTGCTCATGCCGCTGTTCGTGCTGTTCTCCGACGGCTCACGCTTCGACCTCGCCGGGGTCGACTCCCACACGGCGACCTCCCGCCTTCTGGAGCCGCTCGCGTGGTCGGTGATCTCCGCAGCGTTCGTCGGGGCGTACGCGGTCACGCGCGAGTACTACTACTCCTCGATGGAGCGAACCCTCACCGGGGTCGGCTTCCGACGTGCCTTCTCGGGAAAGCTCATCGCCGGGGCGCTCATCGCGATCGCGCTGTCCGTGTGCATCTTCGTCACCTGGACGCTGGGGATCTTCCTCGTCCTGGCCGAGAACGGGCTGACACTCGCTCTGTCGTTGCAGTCCTGGCAGCTGTACGCCGGCGCGCTGGCCGGTGCGGTGCTCGGTGCGCTCATCGGAGGAGCCGTCGGCTGGATCACCCGCAACTACTATGCGACGGCGATCATCGTCCTCGTTCTGCCGATGGTCGTCGAGTTCGCGTTGCTGCGCACGGCACCCGAGGTGGCGAAGTTCTCGCCAGGATTGGCCATCGCCGCCGTGGGGGTTCCCGGATTCCAGGACCGGCTGCTCGCGTTCGCCCCCGCCCTCGGAGTCGGACTCGCATGGACCGCAGGGCTCGTGGCGGTCGCGTGGTTCACAGGACGCCGGAGGGTGGGGTGATCGGCCGCGCCCTGCGAGCACAGGCGCGCAGCTTCGCGGGCGACATCGTTCTCCTCGGGGTGACCGTGGCGGCGCTGCTGATGTCCCTCTCCCTAGCTATGAGCATCCCACCTGACCTCGCGGGTGCTCCGCTCGAGGCCAGAGAAGCGCTCGCCGGGTCGCTCACCGCCGTGATCGCGATGTACGGCGCGGTTCTCGCAGCGGTGTACGGTTCGTTCCGCTACACGGTCGACCGGCGTGACGGCGTGATCGCTCAGCGCCTGATGCTGCAGTCCCGGTGGGTGACCCTGCTCGTCCGCGTACCCGGCGCCGTCGTCGGCGGGGCGGTCGTGTCCCTCGCAGGAATGGTCGGCGGTCACCTCGCACTGACCGTCACCGCGGGCGGCATTCCCGTGGAGTGGTCCACCGTCGGATCCACACTCGCCCTCGGCGCCGTGGCAGGGCTGTGGGGGATGGGACTGGGAGTGGTCGTGCAGGTCCATCTCGTGGCTCTCTTCCTCGTGTCCCTGTCGATGAGCGGGCCGGTGCTTCTCGCGATGCTCTGGGGAGCGGGTGCCGTCTACCTTCCACCCCTCGTGATGCTCGAAGCCTTCCGCCTCGACATCGGCGCGCTCGGAGTCGCAGCGACCGATCGGCTCGACGGCTCCCTGGCCGCGGGGGTGACGGCCGGATGGATGGTGGCGGCTCTTCTGGCGGGGGCGCTCGCGTTCCTGAGGCGCGATGTGACGTAGCCGCCTCGACAGCGCGTCAGCGCAGGTTCGGATCGGCCGTGGCCCACGACGTAGGATCCCTAGGTGGCAACACCCAAGATCGTCCTCTTCTACGCGTTCACCCCGCTCGCCGACCCCGACGCCATCCGCGTCTGGCAGCGAGACATCGGCGAGGCGCTGGGCCTGCGCGGGCGTCTGATCATCTCGAAGGACGGGATCAACGGCACTCTCGGGGGTGACATCGGTGCGCTCAAGAAATGGCTGCGGTCGTTCCGCTCGTACCAGCCCTTCGCCGACGCCGACATCAAATGGAGCGAAGGCACCGGGGTGGACGCCCAAGGGCGCAGTGTCGACTTCCCGAAGCTCAGCGTCAAGGTGCGCGACGAGATCGTGTCGTTCGGTGCACCGGGGGAGCTGCGCGTCGATGAGAACGGCGTCGTCGGCGGCGGCACTCGTCTGACGCCCGAAGAGCTGCACGGTCTGATCGATGAGCGCGGCGAGGATGTGGTGTTCTTCGACGGGAGGAACGCGCTCGAAGCGCAGATCGGGCGCTTCCGCGGCGCGGTCGTGCCCGACACCGAGACCACCAGAGACTTCGTCGAGCTCCTCGACTCGGGCGTCTACGACGACCTCAAGGGCAAGCCGGTCGTGACCTACTGCACCGGCGGCATCCGCTGCGAGGTGCTGTCGAGCCTGATGACGGCCCGTGGCTTCGGAGAGGTCTACCAGCTCGAGGGCGGCATCGTCCGATACGGCGAGAAGTACGGCGACGACGGCCTCTGGGACGGTTCCCTGTACGTCTTCGACGGCCGCGGCTCCGTCGACTTCTCCGACCACGCCGCGGTCATCGGAGAATGCGTCGGGTGCGGGGCCGCGACCAAGCGCACCGCCAACTGTCCCGATCCGTCGTGCCGTTCGCAATTCGTCGTGTGCGAGGACTGCGTCGCGGTCCCCTGCACCGCCCACGCCGCCTGACCCGCACGCCACTTGATGCCTACGGTTCAGGCCGTCATACCGGGTTCGGCGGCTCGCGGCGCATACAGGGAGCGGGGCACCAGCACCGCCCGCACCCTCGTCGCTCGATCGGCGCTCTGTCGCAGGCTCGCGAGCACCTCACCCAGTGGTTCGGCGAGATCGTCCGATGCCTCGCCGGAGCGGGCATAGTTCGACCGCTCGACCGCATCCGTCAGCCGACGCATCGCGTGTGCATCCACCCCGTTCTGCCGCACCAGACCGGCCGCACGCACGCGGGGAGTGTCGGCGTCGGTGACGGGAATCTGCAGGTCGATCAGGGTGTCGCGCAACTCCGCCCAGGCGGCGGCCGGATCACCACGGCGCGCCCTGCTCAGGCGCGCCCGACGTTCCGCGAGCCGGATGAGCGCGGGAAGCAGGAGCAGCACGACGACGCCGAGGGTGGTGAGGGCGACCGGTGTCGGGTCGAGGCGGCGCAGCTCGCCGCTGCTGGCCGAGTCTCCGCCGGCGTCGTTGCGGTCGACCTCGGGACCCGAGGTCTGCTCGGCCTGCGGTGCCGTGGTGGGTGCCGGTGCGGGCGGGGTCCCGGATCCGCTGCCCTGCGTCGCCCCCGGGCGGAAGGCCGTGGGTACACCCAGCGACGCGGTGGGTTCGAACGGGACCCACCCGACACCGGGGAACAGCACCTCGGGCCAGGAGTGCAGCCGATCGCTGGTCACCGAGAACACCGACTCGCTGCCGCGCTTCTCGTCGGTGAGCGAGCCGGGGAGGTATCCCACGACGATGCGCACCTGCATGCCGAGGCTCTCCGCCATCAGTGCGAACGCCCCCGCGAAATGCACGCAATACCCGGATCGCGCGTCGAGGAACTCCGCGACGGCTTCTGCCCCCGTGCCGTCGAAGCCTTCCTCCACCGGGGTCTCCAGCGAGTAGGCGAACTGCGAACGGAACCAGTTCTGCAGCGCGATGAGCCGGTCGTAGTCGGTGCTCGCGGCTGCGGTCACCTCGGTGGCCAGCTCGCCGATGATGCCGGGCAGCTCGACCGGTTCGGCGTCGGGATCGACGACGGGAGCGGCGGCATCGATGGCCCGGATCTGCTCGAGCGTGGGGAGGAGTCGCGACGAGGTGACCGTGTAGTCGTTCCCGACGGCATCGGCGCCGCGGGAGTACAGCGTGCGGTTCTCGGGGGCGATCCGCCATGCGTTGCTGAGACCCTGCACGGTGGTGGCGGGGTAGGGCACGGGGAGCCAGGAACTCGACATCCGCAGCACGCGGATGGAGGTGGTCTGCTCCTCCGTCGTGATGTCCTCTCCCCATTCCGGGGGACCGAATCCGTCGTCCTGCGACTGCAGATCCCCGTCGTCGGGTTGCCAGACGCGTCCGTCGAACCGCGAGAGCGTCGTCAGGCGCAGATACGGCGCGGTCTCGCCTTTCGCCGCCACGGTCAGGACCTCGACCGGATTGGGCTGGCGCAGATCGTCACCCAGACGCAGCGATGCATCGACCGTGACGCCGACGCCGGTGCCGGCGAGGCTGGTGCTGACAGGAAGCATCGGGGCGACGGCGATGGTCGTCGCCATCGCGGCGGCCCCGATCGCGACGGCGACCGATGCGGAGGAGCGGCGTGGGGATTCCGGATGTCTGCGCGCCGTGTGGCGGAAGACGAGGAGGGCGACCGCACCGAAGAGCACGAACCAGACGACGTTCGTCTCGCCGAGGGTGACGATCATCGGCACAGCGCCGACGGCCCCGGTCAGCAGCACCGCCAATACGGCGGAACGGTGGGTGACGAGGTGGTCCAGGAGTATCGCGACGACCGCGAAGCCGATGCCCATGGCGGCCGCGAGCCCGGGGGAGGGATCCAGCGGCGCGGAGCCGAACACGACCGCCTCGACAGCGGAGGCGCCGAGCACCCCGAACAGCGTCAGCGTCGCGGAGGTCGGGATCATCCCGAAGAGGGCGGTGTCACCGGCGATGAGCAGCGTCACGACGGCGACGGCGACCACGACCTGCGTGGCGAGCGTGGCGAGGTCCTGCACCCACTCGGCTCGTCGGCGCAGCAGGTGCCGCATCAGCATTCCGGTGCCGGCCACGGCGACGATCACGGCGATGACGGTGAACGACCAGGCTCCGGGAGCGATGACCGAGGTGAAGGGCCACATGGCCACGAGCGCCGCCGTCGCCGCCAGTGCCCCGGTGCCGACCACCCCGGCCGGCTCCTCGTGGTCGCGGTGCCAGAACGCCGGTCGGCGCACCGCGGCGGGTGCGGCCGGCGGGGCCTGTTCAGCGCGGAACATCGCCGACTCCGATCCGTGCCGAGACGGCATCCTCCCAGGCGGCGGAGATGTCGTCGCCGAGCCGTGCCACGGTCCAGCCGTGACGGGTGGAGGCCTCGGTGGCGCCCGGGAGCAGTTCGGTGCTGAACAGCATCGGCGCAGCGGCGCCGGCGGCACGCAGCACCGCGGCGTCCTCTTCGTCGAGGCGGCCGGTGATGTAGACGAGTGGGCCGGGCGGTGTTCCGCCGATGAGTGCCACCAGGTCGCGGCTCTCGCCGCGGGGCGTGACCATCGCGAGAGCCGTGAGCAGCCCGTCGCGGTCGTCTTCGTGGCCGCGGAGAGCGCCGAGGAGGGTGCCCGCGCTGTCGAGAACGTCGACGCTGTAGCCCTCGGAGGCCAGGTGCACCGCAGCGGAGGCGCACAGCGAGACGGCGGCTTCGAAGGCCGGATCGGCCTCGGCCCCGGGGGCATCCCAGCGGCGGCCGCTCCGGTCGAGCACGACCACCGCGTCGGGGCTGGACTCCTCCTCTTCCTGCCGCACCATCAGCTGACCCCGGTGCGCCGTCGCCCTCCAATGGATGCGACGCATCGAGTCGCCCGGGATGTATCCCCGCGGCGAGAGGTTGTCGCTGCCCTGTCCGAGCCGGGTCGACGAGGTGTGCGCGGTTCCACCGGCGGCACCGACCCGCACGGCGAGAGGCGCGAGGGCGAACACCTCGGGGACGACGGTCACGCTCCTGGTCTCCCCGAACGCCTGCTCGCGCTGTGCCAGACCGAACGGGTCCACCGTGCGCAGCATCAGCGGGCCGACGGGCCAGACGCCGCGCCGCACACCCGTGATCAGGTAGCTGAGCCGGCCGTTCTCCGGAGGATACTCGCCGCCGGAGTCCGCGGAGACGGCGTCGGGGAGCACGTCGTGCCAGAGTCCGCGCGGCACGCGGATGGCGCGCAGGGAGAACCGCACGGTCACTCGTGAGGTCTCGGACACGGTCAGCAGGTCGGTCGAGATCTGGCGGGTGACGGTGCCGGATCGTCGCGGCAGGCGGACCGCGAGGAGCGAGAAGAGGGTGACGGCAGCGAGCAGCACACCGAGGTAGAGCAGCACGCGCGCCCCCAGGAGGTTCGCAGCGATCAGGCAGCAGAGCGCGGCGACGAGCGCTCCGGCACCGCGGCCGGTGAGGGATCGACGTCGTCGCATGATGAGAGCTGTCAGGAACGCGTCGCGACGGGCACGCGCACCCGCTCGACGATCTGGGTCAGGGCGGCCTCGATCGGCTGTGCGCCTGCGCGGTGTGCGCCGCGCGCCGGGAGCAGACGGTGCGCGAGGACCGGGATGAGCAGGGCGGTGATGTCGTCGGGGATCACGTACTCGCGTCCGTCGAGGGCCGCCCACACCTTCGCGGCCCTGACCAGCTGCAGAGTGGCCCTGGGGCTTGCGCCGAGGTGGAGGTTCGGGTCGGAGCGGGTGGCCTGGGCGAGGGCGACCGTGTACTCCTCGAGAGCCGGGGCCACGTGCACCGCCCGCGCCCACGCGATGAGCTGGGCGATGGATGCCGCGTCCGCGACGGGCGTGACGGCGGCGAGCGGGCTGACGACGTCGCGTTGACGCAACATGAGCGCCTCGGCGGCGGCATCCGGATACCCCATCGAGATGCGCATCATGAATCGGTCGCGCTGCGCTTCCGGGAGGGCGTAGGTGCCCTCCATCTCCAGGGGATTCTGCGTCGCGACGACCAGGAACGGCTGGGGCAGCAGGTGCGTGGCGCCGTCGACCGTGACCTGACCCTCCTCCATCGCCTCCAGCAGGGCGGACTGCGTCTTGGGGGAGGAGCGGTTGATCTCGTCGGCGATCACGATGTGGGCGAACACGGCGCCGCGCTTGAACTCGAACTCGCGATCGACTGGGTTGTAGACCGACACACCCGTGACGTCACCGGGGAGCAGGTCGGGGGTGAACTGGATGCGGCGCACGGTCGCGTCCACGCTCGCGGCGAGAGCCCTGGCGAGCATGGTCTTGCCGACGCCCGGCACGTCTTCGATCAGCAGGTGCCCCTCGGCCAGCAGGCAGACGAGAGCGCTGCGCACCGCATCCGGCTTGCCGTCGATGACCTGGCCGATCGAACCGAGGATCGCAGAGGTCTGCGCGGCGAACGTCTCGGCATCGATCGATACCGGGATCAGGGGGGCGTTCTCTGGCATGCGTTCCCTCTCACGTCGGCGCAGCGGTGCGCGTTATTCGATCGTAACCCTGCACAGGGTGCGCCGCTCTGGCAGGTTCCCCTGAGGATGCGCGGGGAGGAGAGGCACGATTCGGCCCATCGCGCCGGTCGGGTTAGGATGGTTGACGGCTCTCCGCGTGGCGGCATCCAGGCCAATTCCCCCAGGGCGGAAACGCAGCAAGGGTAACCGGGCTCTGCTGGGTGCGCGGAGAGTCATTTTCTTTGCCCGCGGGCACTCCCGACCGCACGCTCAGCCCCTTCGTGGCTGCACCTGCGACAATCGTCCGGTGACCGTGACCCCGCCGCAGAAGGCGCAGCATCCGCTCGGCCGATTCGCTTCGCCGGTGCTCCTGCTCGTCGTGATGTGGGTCGTGCAGTTCGCCGATGCGATCCTTCCCGGCTCGTTCACCGGATTCGGGCTGCGGTCCTGGGACGTCTCGGGGCTCGGCGGCATCGTGCTCGGTCCGCTCCTGCACGCGAACTGGCAGCACCTCATCGCGAACTCCGTGCCTCTGCTCGTGCTGGGCTGTCTCGTGGCGGTCGAGGGCACGCGTCGGTTCTGGGCCGTCACCGCCATGGTCGCGGTCGTGGGCGGTATCGGCACCTGGGTGTTCAACGCCCCCGGAACTCTGACGGTCGGCGCCTCTGGTCTGGTCTTCGGCTACTTCGGCTATGTCGTGATGAGGGTGTTCGCCCCCGGTCGCGTCGCGCACCGCATCCTCTACGCCGTGATCGCCGTCATCGTGATCGCGCTCTACGGCGGATCCATGCTCGCCGGGGTCTTCGGCGTCGCCGAGGGCATCTCCTGGCAGGGACACCTGTTCGGTGCGATCGGCGGCGGCCTCGCCGCTCTCGTCGGGCGTCGTCGTCGCACCTCCGGCGGAGCCCTGACGTCATGAGCCCCGCACCGGCATCGAGGGCGAAGCGCCGGCCGGCGAGGAAGAGGCCTGCGGCGAGACGCACCACGACACCGAGACATCGCAAGACCGGGACCAGAGGGAAGGCGGCGAACCGTCGGCGACGTCGTAGGATCCTGCGGCGGACGCTGCTGTCGGCCGGTGCGCTGGCCGTCGCCGTCGGACTGCTGGTGCTCATCCCGTTGGGCCTCGCGCGCGATCCCGCCCCGATCTGCATCGAAGATCCGCAGACGTTCCCCGAAGCGGGGATCGAGGGCTGGACCGGAGAGCAGCTCGAGAACGCCGCTACGATCATCCGCACGGCCGGCGCCCTCGGCTTCCCGAGGGAGGGGCAGATCCTCGGGGTGATGACGGCGATGGGCGAGAGCAGCCTGCACAACATCGACTACGGCGACTGGGAGACGCGCGGATTCACCAATCCCGACGGGACGCGCACGACCAGCATCGGCCTCTTCCAGCAGCAGGAGTGGTGGGGGAGCGTCGAGCAGCGGATGGAC
This sequence comes from Microbacterium sp. DWRC1-3, assembly GCF_049896645.1. Lineage (NCBI taxonomy): Bacteria > Bacillati > Actinomycetota > Actinomycetes > Micrococcales > Microbacteriaceae > Microbacterium > Microbacterium sp. DWRC1-3. The sequence goes on along the minus strand of NZ_JAFCUS010000001.1, from coordinate 1,524,977 downwards.
CCGGCCACCGCGACGACGCTGTTCTTCGATCGCCTCGGGCGGCTGCCCGAGTGGCAGACGATGGAGCCCTCGCATGCCATCCACCGGGTGCAGATCAACACCGACCGCGACTACTACTCGCGGTTCCAGACGGACGCCACGGCGGTCGTCGACGCGATGTCCGGCCCGTGCGAGTGATGCCGCGCCATTTGCTCCGGTGAGATGCTCGGTGGGTTCACGGGCGCCGCGCCTAAGCTGAAGCCGTGGCGCAGAGCATCTACATCACCTCGGCCGAAGGCCATACCGGAAAGTCGACGATCGCCCTCGGGGCGCTCGACGCCCTCATGCGCGTGTCGCCGCGGGTGGGCGTGTTCCGCCCCCTCGCCCGCTCGGTCACCGCGCGGGACGAGATCCTCGAGCTGATGCTCGCGCACGACGGGGTCAACCTCGACTACGAGGACTGCATCGGCGTCACCTACGACGACGTGCGATCCGACCCCGAGGCCGCCCTGTCGACCATCGTGGCGCGGTTCAAGGCGGTCGAGGCGCAGTGCGACGCGGTCGTCGTCATCGGCAGCGACTACACCGACGTCGCGAGCCCCGCCGAGCTCGGGTTCAACGCCAGGATCGCCGCCAACCTCGGAGCACCCGTTCTCCTCGTGCTCAGCGGCCGCGATCAGCAGCGCCAGGCCGAGCAGCTGGGGACCACCACGGCGCGTCCCGCCGGGGCGATCGCGCAGATCGCCGCCCTCGCGCTGTCCGAGCTGGCCGAGGAGCGGGCCGAGCTGTTCGCCGTCGCCGTCAATCGCGCCGATCCCGAAGCCCTCGACGCCATCATCGAGGCCGTGCACGCCGCACTCCCCGCCGAGAACACCCCGGTGTGGGCGATCCCCGAGGACCGCGCGCTGGTGGCACCGTCGATCCGCGGCATCCTCGCCGCCGTCGACGGCACCCTGCTCCAAGGCGATGACGATCGTCTGACGAGGGAGGCGCTGACGATCGTCGTCGCGGGCATGTCGATGGTGAACGTGCTGCCGCGACTCACCGAGGAAGCGGTCGTGGTGATCCCCGCCGACCGCACCGAGGTGCTGCTGGCCGCGCTGCTGGCCGACTCCTCCGGCACGTTCCCCCGCATCGCCGGCATCATCCTGAACGGCCCGTTCCCGCTGCCGGAGCCGATCGTTCGGCTGCTCGACGGCTTCGCTTCGTCGGTGCCGATCATCACGACGGACCTCGGCACCTACGACACGGCGGTGCGTGTGATGAGCACCCGCGGCCGCATCTCGGCGGATTCGCGCGCAAGGTATGACCGTGCGCTCGGTCTCTTCCAATCCCACGTCGACATCGCGGAGCTCACCGAGCAGCTCGGGCTCGCAGAGGCGCACGTCGTGACGCCCCTGATGTTCCAGTACGGACTCATCGAACGCGCCCGCGCCGACCGTCGTCGCATCGTGCTGCCGGAGGGCGACGACGATCGCATCCTGCGCGCCGCCGCCACGCTCCTCGCGAGGGAGGTCGCCGATCTGACGATCCTCGGCGACGAGTCGTCCATCCGTGCGCGGGCCGTCGAGCTCGGCATCGACATCACCGCCGCCCAGGTGCTGAGCCCGACCGACCCCGACCTCGTCGAGCGGTTCGCCGCGGAGTACGCGCGGCTGCGGGCGCACAAGGGCATCACCCTCGCCCAGGCCGCCGACACCGTGACGGATGTGTCGTACTTCGGCACGATGATGGTGCACCTCGGTCTCGCCGACGGCATGGTGTCCGGCGCCGCGCACACGACGGCGCACACGATCCGTCCGTCGTTCGAGATCATCAAGACCAAACCGGGCGTCAACGTGGTCTCCAGCGTGTTCCTGATGGCTCTCGCCGACCGGGTGCTCGTCTACGGCGACTGCGCCGTGATCCCCGACCCGACGAGCGAGCAGCTCGCCGACATCGCGATCTCGTCGGCGACGACCGCCCGCCAGTTCGGCATCGAACCGCGCGTGGCCATGCTGTCGTACTCGACGGGGGAGTCCGGATCGGGAGCGGACGTCGACAAGGTCCGCGCGGCGACCGCCCTCGTGCGCGAGCGTGCACCCGAGCTGCCGGTGGAGGGGCCGATCCAGTACGACGCTGCCGCGGATGCGGCGGTCGCCAAGGCGAAGCTCCCCGGCTCCGCTGTGGCGGGGCGCGCGACGGTCTTCGTGTTCCCCGATCTGAACACCGGCAACAACACCTACAAGGCGGTGCAGCGTTCGGCCGGCGCGGTCGCGATCGGCCCGGTGCTGCAGGGGCTCAACAAACCCATCAACGACCTCTCCCGTGGCGCGCTCGTCGACGACATCGTCAACACGGTCGCCATCACGGCCATCCAGGCCCAGGGGTCTGCGCAGACGGGAGGCGCTGCATGAGCGCGATCCTGGTGATCAACAGCGGGTCCTCCTCGCTGAAGTACAGCCTGATCGACATCGAGCAGGAGAACCTGCTCGCCAGCGGACTGATCGAGCGCATCGGGCAGGACGTCAGCCCGGTCGCGCACACGGTGCGCCCCGCGGTCGACGGCGACGCCGTGCCGACCATGCTCGATGCGACCTATCGCAGCGAGAGGCCGATCACCGATCACGCCGCGGCCTTCGAGGTGATGCGTGAGCAGTTCGCCGCGCACGGCCCCTCGCTCGAGGAGCATCGCCCCGTCGCGGTCGGGCACCGTGTGGTCCACGGCGGCGCCCGCTTCTACGCCCCGACGCTCATCGACGCCGACGTGGAGCGGCAGATCGACGAGCTCGCGGTGCTCGCGCCGCTGCACAACCCCGCGAACCTCGCCGGCATCGTCGCCGCGCGCGCGGTGTTCGACGAAGTGCCGCACGTGGCGGTGTTCGATACCGCGTTCCACCAGACGCTCCCGCCCGCCGCCTACACCTATGCGATCGATGCCGCGCTCGCCGCGGAGCACCGGGTGCGCCGCTACGGCTTCCACGGCACGAGCCACCAGTACGTGAGCGCGGCGGCGGCGGACTTCCTCGGCCGTGACCTCGCCGATCTCCGCCAGCTGGTGTTCCATCTCGGCAACGGGGCGTCGGTCACCGCGATCGACGGCGGACGATCGGTGGAGACCTCGATGGGCCTCACCCCGCTCGAGGGACTCGTGATGGGGACGCGCTCGGGTGACATCGATCCCGCGGCACTCGTGCACCTGTCCCGCCGTGCCGGTCTCTCGATCGACGACCTCGACTCCCTGCTCAACACGCGCAGCGGGCTCGCAGGTCTCGCCGGCCGCAGCGACATGCGCGACATCCTCGCCGGGGTCGAGGCGGGGGAGGACGCGGCGGTTCTGGCCTTCGACGTGTACGTGCACCGGCTGCGCGCCTACGCGGGGGCCTACATCGCACAGCTCGGGGGAGTGGACGTCATCTCCTTCACCGCCGGTGTGGGCGAGAACGCCGCGCCGGTGCGCGCTGCCGCGATGGCCACGCTCGGCTTCGCCGGCGTGGAGATCGACCCCGTCAGGAACGCGGCACGCGAGCGCGGCATCCGTCGGATCTCCGCGGATGCGTCCCCGGTGACCGTGCTCGTCGTGCCGACCGACGAAGAGCTGCAGATCGCCCGGCAGACGGCCGAGCTGATCTGATCCGTCCGCGGGGGTTACCCCGCGGCGCGCCGCCGCATTACGCTTGCACAGTGGCACGGAGAGGTGCCGGCCCGACGATCGCCCTTCTCCTGGAGGCTCTGTGCCTGAAGCACTGCCCGACCTGTTCCACGCCGACGGCGTGCTCTTCGACCTCGACGGCGTGCTCACCCCGACGGCCGAGGTGCACATGCGTGCCTGGAAGGCCGTCTTCGACGATGTGTTCGCGCGATGGGGTATCACGGCGCCCTACACCGACGCCGACTATTACGACTACGTCGACGGCAAGAAGCGCTACGACGGTGTCGCGAGCCTGATGCGCAGCCGCAACGTCGAGCTGCCCTGGGGCGATGTCGACGACGAGCCGACCGCCGAGACCGTCTGCGGCATCGGCAACCGCAAGAACGCCGCGTTCGCCGCGTCTCTGCGCGCTCAGGGGATCGCGCCGTACCCCGGCTCGCTCGCGCTCGTCGAGAGCCTGCACGTCGTGGGCATCCCGCTCGGCGTGGTGTCGAGCTCCAAGAACGCCGAAGAGGTGCTGGGGGCCGCGGGCCTGCGCTCCTTCTTCCGGATCGTGGTCGACGGCGTCGTCGCCGAACGCGACGGACTCGCCTCCAAGCCCGCGGCCGACATGTTCGCCGCCGGTGCCGCAGCCCTCGGGGTCGACCCGGCACGTGCCGTCGCCGTCGAGGACGCCACCTCCGGCGCCGCATCCGCAGCCGCAGCCGGCTTCGCGACCGTGGTCGGCGTCGACCGCGGCGCGGGCGCCGACGCCCTGCGCGCCGCCGGCGCCACCGTCGTGGTCGACGACCTCGACGTGTTCCTTCCCGCTTCCCGCAACGACATCCCGGAGACCGCATGATCGACCGCGACCGCTTCCCCGTCGACCCGTGGCGTCTGATCGACACGCACTACTCGGAGGAGGGCGTCGGCGAGACGCTGTTCTCCGTCGGCAACGGCTACCTCGGCCTGCGCGGCAACCACATCGAGGGCCGCGGCGCCCAGGAGCACGGCACGTTCATCAACGGCCTGCACGAGACCTGGCCGATCCGTCACGCCGAGCAGGCCTACGGCTTCGCGGAGGTCGGGCAGACGATCGTCAACGCCCCGGACGCGAAGGTCATGCGCGTGTACGTCGACGACGAGCCCGTCTCGCTCGACGACGCCGACGTGCGCGAGTACCGGCGCACGCTCGATCTGCGCACCGGTGTGCTGGAGCGCCTCGTGGTCTGGGAGACTCCGTCGGGAAAGCGCGTGCGCATGCGCGACGAGCGCATCGTGAGCTTCGAGGAGCGCCACCTCGCGGTGCTGCGGCTCGAGGTCGTGGTGGAGAACTCCGATGCCCCGGTCACGATCAGCTGCCAGCTGCTCAACCGGCAGGACGGTGCCGGTGTCTATGCGGGCACACCGATCGGCACGAAGGCCGCGGCATTCGACCCGCGCAAGGCCGAGAAGATCGCCGATCGCGTTCTGGAGCCCGCTGAGCACTGGCAGGACGGGCTGCGCTCGGCCCTGTCGTACCGTGTCGCCGACTCGGGGATGACCGTCGCCGTGGTCGCGGATCACGTCGTCGAGACCGAGAACGAGTACAACGCCCGCACGCTCATCGAGGCCGACATCGCCAAGAACGTGTTCCGCGTGCAGGCGAAGGCGGGGGTGCCGATCACCGTCACCAAGCTCGTGAGCTACCACACGTCACGAGGCGTGCCTCCGCGTGAGCTGGTCGACCGCTGCCGCCGCTCCCTCGACCGCGCGGCGGACGAGGGCGTCGAGACCGTGTTCCGCCGTCAGCGGGAGTGGCTCGACGCGTTCTGGGAGCGCAGCGACGTGCAGATCGGCGGACGCGACGATCTGCAGCAGGCCACGCGCTGGTGCCTGTTCCAGCTCGCCCAGGCGTCGGCGCGCGCCGACGGGGCCGGCGTCCCCGCCAAGGGTGTCTCCGGTTCGGGGTACAGCGGGCACTACTTCTGGGACACCGAGATCTACGTGCTTCCGTTCCTGACATACACGTCACCGCGATGGGCGTACAACGCTCTGCGTGCGCGGGTGCGCATGCTCCCGGCGGCGCGTCGACGGGCATCGCAGCTCAACGAGGCGGGGGCGCTGTTCCCCTGGCGCTCCATCAACGGCGAGGAGGCCTCGGCCTACTACGCCGCCGGCACCGCGCAGTACCACATCAACGCCGACATCAGCTTCGCGCTGGGCAAGTACGTGCGCGCGACGGGCGACGAGGAGTTCCTGCGGCGCGAGGGCGCCGACATCGCGATCGAGACGGCGCGGCTGTGGGCGACCCTCGGTTTCTGGCGTGCCTCGCGTCTCGTCGAGGGAGCGCCGGGAGACGGGATCGAGACCTTCCACATCCACGGCGTCACCGGGCCGGATGAGTACACGACGGTCGTGAACGACAATCTCTACACGAACGTGATGGCGCGCTACAACCTGCGCTACGCGGCCAAGATCGTGCGCGAGATCAAGGAGAGCCACCCTGACGACTACGTGAAGCTGGTCGATCGCACCGGCCTCGGTCCGGGCGAGGCCGAAGCGTGGGACCGCGCCGCAGAGGCCATGTACATCCCGTACAGCGAGGGACTCGGCATCCATCCGCAGGACTCCCTGTTCCTCGAGCGCGAGGTGTGGGATCTGGCCAACACGCCCGCCGAGCAGCGTCCGCTCCTGCTGCACTTCCACCCGCTGGTGATCTACCGGTTCCAGGTGCTCAAGCAGGCCGATGTCGTGCTCGCGCTGTTCCTTCAGGGCAACCACTTCACGCCCGAGGAGAAGAAGGCCGACTTCGACTACTACGACCCGCTGACCACGGGCGACTCGACCCTTTCGGCGGTCGTGCAGTCGATCCTCGCGGCCGAGGTCGGCTACCAGGACCTCGCGCAGAAGTACTTCGAGCAGTCGCTGTTCGTCGACCTGCATGATCTGCACCACAACGCGGCGGACGGCGTGCACGTCGCCTCCGCCGGCGGGGTGTGGACGGCCCTGGTGTGCGGCTTCGGCGGCATGCGCGACTACGCAGGCGACCTGAGCTTCGACCCGCGGCTGCCGGCGAGCTGGCCGTCGCTGTCGTTCCCGCTCCAGTGGCAGGGATCGACTCTGCACGTGACGGTGACGAAGGACGAGCTGCGCGTGCAGGTGCGCAGCGGCCCCCCGGTGCCGTTCAGCGTGCGGGAGGCCTCGTACATCGCGACGGTCGAGGACGAGGTTGTCGTGCCGCTCGCCGATCAGGGTCCGCTGATCCCCGGTCGCCCGACGCTCCGGCAGTTCGCCGACGCCCGACGCGAGGATGGCACGCGCATGTCGGCGTCCGTTCCCGTGATCACGACGACGATCCCGGTGATCGAAGCGATCGACTGACGCTCGGGCCCGCCGAAGGTCGGTGGCACGCCGTAGGCTGTTGAGGTGACCACAGCCCTCTACCGCCGCTACCGACCCGAGACGTTCGGCGAGATGATCGGGCAGTCCCAGGTGACCGATCCGCTCATGACGGCGCTGCGCGGTGACCGGGTAGGACATGCCTACCTGTTCTCCGGGCCTCGCGGGTGCGGAAAGACCACGTCAGCGCGCATCCTGGCGCGCTGCCTGAACTGCGCCGAGGGGCCGACAGACGTGCCCTGCGGCGTCTGCCCCAGCTGCGTCGAGCTCTCGCGCGCCGGCGGTGGATCGCTTGATGTCGTCGAGATCGACGCGGCGAGCCACAACGGCGTCGACGACGCACGCGACCTGCGCGAGCGGGCGACGTTCGCCCCCAGCCGCGACCGGTACAAGATCTTCATCCTCGACGAGGCGCACATGGTGACGCCGCAGGGCTTCAACGCACTGCTGAAGCTCGTCGAAGAGCCGCCGGAGCACGTCAAGTTCATCTTCGCGACCACCGAGCCAGAGAAGGTGCTCGGCACCATCCGCTCCCGCACGCACCACTATCCGTTCCGGCTCGTGCCGCCGGCCGCGATGCTCGAGTACGTCGCCAAGCTGTGCGCCGAAGAGGGCGTGATCGTCGAACAGGGTGTCCTCCCGCTCGTGGTCCGCGCCGGTGGCGGCTCGCCCCGTGACACGCTCTCGCTGCTCGACCAGCTGATCGCCGGCTCCGACGCACCTGCCGGATCCGAGACCGTCACCGTCGGCTACGCGCGCGCCGTCTCCCTGCTCGGCTACACGCACGGCGCCCTCCTCGACGAGATCGTCGACGCGCTCGCCGCAGGAGATGCGGCAGCCGCGTTCCCCGCTATCGACCGCGTGGTGCAGACCGGGCAAGACCCTCGCCGTTTCGTCGACGACCTGCTCGAGCGCCTGCGCGACCTCATCGTGATCGCCGCGGTCGGTGCCGGTGCCTCGGCCGTTCTGCGCGGTATCGCGGAAGACGACCTGGAGCGCATGCGCACCCAGGCCGACGTGTTCGGCTCCGCGCGGCTCTCGCGCACGGCCGACGTGGTGAGTGCGGCCCTCGACGACATGTCGGGTGCCACATCGCCGCGTCTGCACCTCGAGCTCATGGTCGCGCGCGTCCTCGCCGGCGCGACCGAGGCTGCAGCCGTGGCGCCTGCCCCCGCGGGCGAGCGTGCGGTGGCCCCCGTCCGTCAAGCCGCCCCGGCGGTCTCCGCTCCCGCCCCGACGGTCTCCACTCCTGCTGCCGCGGCATCCGCACCAGCCGCGGCGTCCGCACCGTCCGCACCGAGTGCCGCGGGCGCGCAGAGCCCCGCCGCAGAACCGAGCCCTGCTCCCGAGCAGAGCCCTGTCGCCGAGCAGAGCCCTGTCGCCGTGCAGAGTCCCGTCGCCGCGCCGGCGAGCGAGACCACCGCGCCGGAGGCCGCTCCCGCCGAGCCGGCCGCCCCGCAAGGACCGGTCACGTTCGAGCGCGTCCGTGCGGCCTGGCCGGCGGTGCTCACGCGGCTCGAGAGCATCAGCCGCACATCCTGGCTGCTGGCCACGGCCGTGCAGCCGCTGGCGTACGTCACCGAGACCGAGGTGCTGACGCTCGGGTTCACCAGCCAGCACGACGTCGCGAAGTTCAAGGGGACGACTCCGGGCTCAGGCCCGTCCGATCACCTGCGCTCGGCGATCGAGAACGAGCTCGGCGTGCGGGTGAAGTACCTTCCCGCGCCGATGCCCGCCGGGGGCGCTCCGCGCCAGCCCGCATCGTCCGGCGCATCGACACCGGCCGATTCCGCCCCCGCATCGGAGCCTGCGTCAGCGGGGTCTCCTCGTTCGCAGGTCCGTGGCGCATCCGCATCGTCGGTGACGGAGTGGGCCGTCGCGCCGATCCCGACCGCGCACGAGGAGCAGGTGCGCGACGCCCCGGCTCCTTCGGCGCCCCTTCCCGTCGACGAGGAGCCCGAAGAGGTGGAGGCTGCGGCCTCGGCTCCGGTTCCCCCTGCGGACGGTGTCGTGGACCGCGACGAGCCCCCGCTGCCCGGCGACGACGAGGCTCCGGCCTATGACGACGAACCTCCGTACGACCCGTCGTACGAGCCGCCGGCCGAGCCGTCCGTGTCGCGCCACTCTCCTCCCGAACGGTCCGCGCCGCAGACGCAGCGCACGGCCGTGGCCGCTCCGCCGGTCGTCATCGAGCGCTCGCCCTCCGTCGGGGGAGTGCAGCGCTACGGTGAGGCCGTGATCCGCCAGGTGCTCGGCGCGACGTTCCTGCGCGAAGAGCCCTACGAGCCCCCGACGAGGTTCTCCTGATGTACGACGGCATCGTTCAGGAGCTGATCGACGAGTTCGGTCGGCTCCCCGGCATCGGCCCGAAGTCCGCCCAGCGGATCGCCTTCCATATCCTGCAGACGCCGACGTTCGACGTCGCACGTCTTGCCGAGCTGCTCAGCGAGATCCGCATCCGCGTGCGGTTCTGCGAGATCTGCGGCAACGTCGCCGAGCAGGAGCGCTGCGCCATCTGCCGTGACCCGCGTCGCAGCCAGGCACTGATCTGTGTGGTCGAAGACGCGAAAGACGTCGCGGCCATCGAGCGCACCAGGGAGTTCCGCGGCCTCTATCACGTGCTCGGCGGAGCCATCAGCCCCATCGCCGGCATCGGACCGGACGATCTGCGCATCGCCCAGCTCATGACCCGTCTCGCCGACGGCACGGTGCAGGAGGTCATCCTCGCCACCAACCCGAACCTCGAGGGGGAGGCGACTGCGAGCTACCTCAGCCGTCTGCTGACGACCATGCAGATCACGGTCTCGCGCCTCGCCTCCGGGCTGCCCGTGGGCGGCGACCTCGAGTACGCCGATGAGGTCACCCTCGGGCGTGCCTTCGAGGGCCGACGGATCCTGTGAGCCCGAACGCGGGTTTCTCGCGTCGCGGCTGGCTTCTCTTCGGAGCCATGGCGCTGCTGTGGGGAGTGCCGTATCTGTTCATCAGTGTCGCGGTCGAGTCGTTCTCGCCCCCGGCGATCGTGGCGGGGCGCACGCTCATCGCCGCTCTGCTGCTGCTGCCGTTCGCGATCCGCAGCGGTGCGTTGCGCGCCGCGCTGAAGCATTGGCCGTGGGTACTCGCCTTCGGTGCGGTCGAGATGGCCGGACCCTTCCTGCTGCTCGGCCACGCCGAGATGACGCTGCCTTCGGGAATGACCGGTCTGCTCGTGGCGACCGTTCCGCTGTTCGCCGCACTGATCGCCCTCGGCGGCGGCGATCGTGGAGTGCTCCGGCCTGCCCGCGGGATCGGACTGCTCATCGGTTTCATCGGCGTCGCGATCGTGGTCGCCGGTCCCGGGCTCTTCGGCGGCGAGGTCAGTCTTCTCGCTGCGGGGGAGGTGCTCCTGGTCGCCGTGCTGTATGCGATCGCTCCCTTCATCGTCGCGCGCAAGCTCAACGATGTGCCCTCGCTCGGCACCATCACCCTGTCGCTTCTGATGATCGGCGTCTTCTACCTCCCGATCGGCCTGCTCACCCAGCATCAGGTGCCCAGCGTGCCCTCGATCGCCGCGCTCCTCGTGCTCGCCGTGATCTGCACGGCGGTGGCGTTCCTGGCGTTCTTCGCGCTCATCCGGGAGGTGGGGCCGGTGCGCGCACCGCTGTTCACCTACGTGAACCCGGTGGTCGCGATCATCCTCGGCGCGATCGTCCTCGCCGAGCCACTGACCCCCGGCCTGCTGATCGGCTTCCCGTTGATCATCATCGGCTGCTGGTTCGCCGCCACGGGCGGACGACTGCGTCCGGTCTCGGCCCAGGCGCTCCCGCCCGCCCTCTAGCCGCGCTCGCGCATCCGGTCACGCGGACGAGGCCAGACAACCGGACGGGTGACACATGCGCAACGGAGCATACGCGCCGATCGTAGAATGAGCGTGGGCGGATCCGCCCGTCATCCCAGGGAGTGATCGTGGCCCTCATCGTGCAGAAGTACGGCGGCTCGTCCGTCGCCGACGCAGAGAGCATCAAACGCGTCGCCAAGCGCATCGTCGACACGCGTCGTGCTGGCCACGACGTGGTCGTCGCCGTGAGCGCGATGGGCGACACCACCGACGAGCTACTCGACCTCGCGAACGAGGTCGCACCGATCCCCGCCCCGCGCGAGCTCGATATGCTCCTCTCCAGCGGAGAGCGCATCTCGATGGCGCTGCTGGCCATGGCGATCCACTCGATGGGGTTCGAAGCGCGCTCCTTCACGGGCAGCCAGGCGGGCATGATCACCGACTCCCAGCACGGGGCCGCTCGCATCGTCGACGTCACTCCCGTGCGGTTGCGTGAAGCCCTCGACGAGGGGGCGATCGTGATCGTCGCCGGGTTCCAGGGCTTCAACCGCGACACCCGCGACATCACCACGCTCGGCCGTGGTGGCTCCGACACCACGGCCGTCGCCCTCGCCGCTGCGCTCGACGCCGACGTGTGCGAGATCTACAGCGATGTCGACGGCATCTTCACCGCCGATCCGCGCGTGATCCCCAAGGCGCAGAAGCTCGATCATGTCTCCAGCGAGGAGATGCTCGAGCTCGCCGCCAACGGCGCCAAGGTGCTGTACATCCGCGCCGTCGAGTACGCGCGCCGTCACGGCGTCCTCATTCACGCTCGGTCGACCTTCTCGTCGGCCGAGGGCACATACGTTCTGGGCGAGGGTATGAAGAACCCCCGCGAAGCCGAGGGAGCAGTCATGGAAGAACCGATCGTCGCCGGTGTCGCCACCGACTTCAGCCAGGCCAAGATCACGGTCGCGGGTGTGCCCGACGTGCCGGGCAAGGCTGCCGAGATCTTCAAGATCGTCGCCAAGTCGGGCGCGAACGTCGACATGATCGTGCAGAACGTCTCTGCCACCGGACGCACCGACATCTCCTTCACGGTGCCCAAGGCCGATGCGGCGGGAGCTCTCAAGGCCCTCGCCGGTGAGCAGACCGAGGTCGGATTCCAGAACCTGATCCACGACGATCAGATCGGCAAGCTCTCCGTCGTCGGTGCGGGGATGCGCACGCATTCGGGCGTCTCCGCCACCCTCTTCGAGGCGCTGTCGGCCGGCGGCATCAACATCGAGATGATCTCGACCTCCGAGATCCGCATCTCCGTGGTGCTGCGCGACACTGACCTGACCGAGGCCGCACGCACCGTGCACACCGCCTACGGGCTCGACGGCGACGCCGAGGCCACGGTCCACGCCGGCACCGGCCGCTGATCTCTACCGCTCGCCGCCGTTTTCCTGCCGACCGTGCGAGAGCCGGCAGCGCAGGGCCGGCGGCCTGTCGGGGGCACGGTAGACTCACCGAAACCCTGACACCGGCGCCAGGCGCAGCCTCAGCACCCCGACGCCGCGCCCGAAGCCTCGTACGCAGTACCGCACGAAGCCAAGGAACATCATGACCCGCATCTCCGAATCAGGACTCTCCGTCGCCATCGTCGGCGCCACCGGCCAGGTGGGCACCGTCATGCGCGAGATTCTCGCCGAGCGGTCGTTCCCGATCCGCGACCTGCGGCTGTTCTCCTCCGCGCGCTCCGCCGGCACGGCCATCGAGTTCGGCGGCGCGACCGTGATCGTCGAAGACGTCGAGACGGCGGATGCCACGGGCATCGACATCGCCCTGTTCTCGGCGGGAGCCACGGCGAGCCGCGCCTATGCGCCGCGCTTCGCCGCTGCCGGTGCCGTGGTCGTCGACAACTCCAGCGCCTGGCGCATGGACCCCGAGGTTCCGCTCGTGGTCAGCGAGGTCAACCCGCACGCGATCGACGAGCGCCCCAAGGGCATCATCGCGAACCCGAACTGCACCACGATGGCGGCGATGCCGGTGCTGAAGGCGCTGCACGCCGAGGCCGGCCTCGAGCGTCTGATCGTGTCCACCTACCAGGCCGTCTCCGGCTCGGGACTCGCCGGCGCTCAGGAGCTGCTCGGCCAGGTCGAGGGTGTGCTCGCCCAGGGCGACACCCTTCGTCTCGTGCACGACGGATCCGGGGTGGACTTCCCCGAACCCGAGAAGTACATCGCCCCGATCGCGTTCGATGTGATCCCCTTCGCCGGCAACCTGGTCGACGACGGCGACAACGAGACCGACGAGGAGAAGAAGCTCCGCAACGAGAGCCGCAAGATCCTCGAACTCCCCGGCCTCCGCGTGGCCGGCACCTGCGTGCGGGTCCCGGTCTTCACCGGCCACTCGCTCTCGATCAACGTCGAGTTCGCGCGTGACATCACTCCCGAGCGTGCCAGGGAGGTGCTGAGCGCGGCCCCCGGTGTCGTCCTCGACGAGGTTCCCACGCCGCTGCAGGCTGCCGGCAAAGACCCGAGCTTCGTCGGTCGCATCCGCGCCGACCAGTCCGCACCCGAGGGTAAGGGACTCGTGCTCTTCCTGAGCAACGACAACCTGCGCAAGGGCGCCGCGCTGAACGCCGTGCAGATCGCCGAGATCCTGGCGGAGCGCCTGGCGGTCATAGCCTGACGGTATGCCCGCGATGCGGAAGCGGTCTGGCGCAGCAGGTCCGCATGGTCTGCGACGACGCGCCCGCGAACTAGACTGGTTCGGTGACTGAAAACGTCGATGTCGTCCTGATCGGCGGTGGCATCATGAGCGCCACCCTGGGTACTCTCCTGCACGAGCTGCAGCCGGAGTGGAAGATCGTCGCCTTCGAGCGACTCTCCGAGGTGGCTCAGGAGAGCTCGAATCCGTGGAACAACGCCGGCACGGGGCACGCTGCGCTGTGCGAGTTGAACTACATGCCGCAGCAGGGAGACGCTCCGCTCGACCCGGCCAAGGCGGTCTCGATCAACGAGCAGTTCCAGCAGAGCCGTCAGTTCTGGTCGTCGCTCGTGGAGAAGGGCGTGCTCGACGCGCCGTCGACCTTCATCAACGCGACGCCGCACATGACGTTCGTGCGCGGCGAGAAGGATGTCGCGTACCTCAGGAACCGCTACGAGGTGCTCAAGAAGCAGCCGCTGTTCGCCGGTATCGAGTACAGCGAGGACTCCCGCGTCATCAACAAGTGGGCGCCGCTGCTCATGCAGCAGCGCGTCAAGGGTGAGCCGTTCGCCGCGACCCGCGTCCCCGCCGGCACCGACGTCGACTTCGGCGCCCTCACCAACCAGCTCTTCGACCACCTGACCGACTCCGGCGTCACGCTGCGCACGAACCACGAGGTGCGCAGCCTGAAGAAGCAGAAGGACGGCACCTGGCTGGTCAAGTACCGCAACCGCATCGGGCACACTCCGAACGAGGTCAAGGCGCGCTTCGTGTTCGTCGGGGCCGGCGGCTGGGCGCTCAAGCTGCTGCAGAACTCCGGCATCCCCGAGATCAAGGGCTACGGAGTCTTCCCCATCGGCGGACAGTTCCTCAAGACCACGAACCCGACCGTCGTCGCTCAGCACAAGGCGAAGGTGTACTCGCAGGCGTCCGTCGGGGCTCCGCCCATGTCGGTTCCGCACCTCGACACCCGCGTCGTCGACGGCGAGGCCTCGCTCATGTTCGGGCCGTTCGCGACCTTCAGCCCCAAGTTTCTGAAGAACGGGTCGATGCTCGACATCGTCACCCAGGTGCGCCCGCACAACCTGCTGCCGATGCTGCAGGTGGCGGTGAAGAACCCCGACCTCATCACCTACCTCGTCAGCGAGCTGCTGAAGAACCACGCCAAGAAGGTCGACAGCCTGCGCACCTTCATGCCGACCGCGAAGGATGAGGACTGGACCCTCATCGACGCCGGTCAGCGTGCTCAGGTCATGAAGAAAGACCCGAAGAAGGGCGGCATCCTGCAGTTCGGCACCGAGGTCGTCGCCGCGTCTGACGGGTCGATCGCCGGTCTGCTGGGCGCCTCTCCCGGTGCCTCGACCGCCGTCCCGATCATGCTCGATCTGCTCAAGAAGTGCTTCCCCGCGGAGTACCCGGGCTGGGAGCCCGAGCTGCGCGCGCTGATCCCGACCTTCGGCGAGAAGCTGAATGAGGACGCGGCACTCGCGGAGAAGTCGACCGAAGCGACCGCAGCCGCACTCGGCATCAACGTCTGAGCCGGCACCGTGGCGAAGCTCTACTTCCGCTACGGCGCGATGAACTCGGGCAAGTCGACGGCATTGCTGCAGGCCGCCTACAACTACGAAGAGCGCGGACAGCGGGTGCTGCTGGCGAAGCCGGCGATCGACACCAAAGGAGCGTCAGAGATCGAGAGTCGACTGGGCGTGACGCGCCAGGTCGATTTCCTCATCGCTCCCGACGACGATGCCCGCGTGATCTTCGCCACTCATCGAGGACGCATGCAGCACACGTCGGATGACGAGCTGCTCCCAGAAGGCCCGATCGACGTGGCCTGCCTGCTGATCGATGAGGCGCAGTTCCTCACGCCGTCGCAGGTCGACGACCTCTTCCGCATCGCGGTGGTCGACGGAATCCCGGTCATCGCGTACGGCATCCGCAACGACTTCCTCACGCACGCGTTCCCCGGGTCCGCGCGCCTGCTCGCGATCGCGCACTCGCTCGAGGAGCTCAAGACCATCTGCCGCTGCGGACGCAAGGCCGTGTTCAACGGTCGCGTGGTCGGCGGGCGTTTCGTGTTCGACGGCGACCAGGTCGCGATCGACGAGGGCGCCACCGGCTCGGCCTCGCCCGAGCTGACCACCTATGAGTCGCTGTGCGGCACCTGCTACCTCGAAGAGTCCGGCGGGCGCCTGGGCTGAGGCTCCGCACGGCTCCCTCTCCACGTTCCAGGAAGAGCGCTTTTCGTCGCGCGCGGTGAAGGAGACTCCCGCGTGCCTCCCGCGAGGGGCGCTGTCTTTCCGCGCCTGTTTGCGTGGTCTGACCACAGGCGATACTCTGTGGTCAGACCACAGGAGGATCGATGGCGGAACAGCCGGCGCGCGCATGGCGACTCGTGCTCGAGCACATCGAACGCGACCTCCTCGATGCCCGCCTCGGCCCGGGCGACCGGCTGCCCTCCGAGCGTGATCTGGCCACCGAGCTCGGCGTCGGCCGATCCAGTGTTCGGGAGGCGTTCCGCGTCCTCGAGGTGATGGGCCTCATCCGCACCGCGACCGGCTCAGGCCCGCAGTCGGGCGCCATCGTCATCGCCACGCCCACCGGGGGCATGTCGGCGCTGTTGCGGCTGCAGGTCGCGGCTCAGGGCTTCCCTCTGGACGATGTCGTACGCACACGTCTGGTGCTCGAAGACGCGGTCGTCCAGATGCTGGCTGCGGCGTCCGACCCCGACACGAGCCGCGCCCACGAACTGCTCGAGGCGATGGATGCTCGAGGCCTCGCCCCGGCGGAGTTCCTCGCCCTCGACGCTCAGCTGCATCTCTCCCTCGCCGAAGCCAGCGGCAACACGGTCATCGCCGCGATGATGGCGGGTCTTCGTTCCTCGATCGAGTCCTATGTGCAGGCGGGAGTCTCCGCGATCCCGGACTGGGAAGCGATGGCGACTCGACTCCGCTCCGAGCACCGCGCCCTCGTCGCCGCCATCGATGCCGCCGACGTCGATGCAGCGCGCGCGCTGGTCCACACCCACATCACCGGCTACTACACGTCCGCGGGGCTCACCCGTGACACCCACCCCCAGACCTGAGAGGCACATCATGGTGCAGCGCCAGTTCCCGAACCCCGTCGAGCTCCTCGAGCTGATGAAGTTCAAGAAGCCCGAACTCGACGGGCGCAAGCGGCGTCTGGAGGGTGCCCTCACGATCGACGATCTGCGCCTCATCGCCAAGCGGCGCACGCCCAAGGCCGCCTTCGACTACACCGACGGAGCGGCCGAAGGCGAGCTTTCCCTGACCCGCGCGCGCCAGGCGTTCCAGGATGTGGAGTTCCACCCCGGCATCCTCCGCCCGGCGCCCACGGTCGACACGAGCGTCGAGATCCTCGGCGGGCCTTCTGCCCTGCCGTTCGGAATCGCGCCCACCGGATTCACGCGTCTGATGCAGACCGAGGGGGAGACCGCGGGTGCGGGCGCCGCGGCGGCAGCCGGCATCCCGTTCACGCTCTCGACGCTCGGCACCACCTCGATCGAGGGTGTGAAGGCCGCCAACCCGCACGGGCGCAACTGGTTCCAGCTCTACGTCATGCGCGATCGCGAGATCTCGTATGAGCTCACCCGTCGTGCGGCCGCCTCGGGGTTCGACACCCTGCAGTTCACGGTGGACACCCCCGTCGCCGGTGCCCGCCTGCGCGACAAGCGCAACGGGTTCAGCATCCCGCCGCAGCTCACCCTCGGCACGATCATCAATGCGATCCCGCGGCCCTGGTGGTGGTACGACTTCCTCACCACCCCGAAGCTCGAGTTCGCGTCTCTCAGCACCACGGGCGGCACGGTCGGCGAGCTGCTGGACGCGGCGATGGACCCGACGATCAGCTACGACGACCTCGCGGTCATCCGCGACATCTGGCCCGGCAAGATCGTGATCAAGGGCGTGCAGAACGTCGAGGACTCTGTGCGCCTGCGTGATGCGGGTGTCGACGGCATCGTGCTCTCCAATCACGGAGGACGCCAGCTCGACCGTGCGCCGATCCCGTTCCACCTGCTCCCCGAGGTGCGCAAGGCCGTCGGCGACGACTTCACCGTCATGATCGACACCGGCATCATGAACGGCGCGGACATCGTCGCGGCCGTGGCCCTCGGAGCGGACTTCACCCTGATCGGACGGGCGTACCTCTACGGGCTGATGGCGGGTGGGCGTCAGGGCGTCGACCGGACTATCGCGATCCTGCGCAGCGAGATCGAGCGCACGATGCGCCTGCTGGGGGTCGCCTCCCTCGCCGAGCTCGAGCCCGCGCACGTGACGCAGCTGACCCGTCTGGTCCCGGTCGCCCGGGCTGCCGCCGAGGCTCGCGTGCGCTGAGACCCCGCTCGTTCGATCCCGCTCGCGCGGTGGCTCTGCGGTCTCAGGACTGCGTGGCCACCGCTCGTGCGCGCGGGGGCCATGGCACAAGCATCGACGTCGTGCGGCGGTAGTCGGCGTAGGCCGGGTACTTCGACGCGGTGATCGACTCGGTGAAGATCGTCGACCCGATGAACAGCACCGTGAGCAGGGCGGGGCCGACGATGGTGGGGTTCAGCACCCCTCCGATGACACCGGCGCTGCCGGTGACCGCCGCGGTCGCGCCGATCGCATAGAAGGCCCACCACTGCGCCTGTTCGAAGAAGAAGTTCGGGTGCCGGCTGTACCGGAACAGGCCCGTCGTGGCGAAGCCGGGTGCGAGAGTGCCGCCCGCCTCCTTCTTGCGCTGATGGAACCGCCACTGCTGCTGGTCGGCGACGGTCTCCCCGGCCAGGAAGGCGACGAAGGCGGCGATGAACAGCGCATCCCACCCGGTGAGGGCGGAGGGATTCTGCGCGGCGACGGCGGCGGGGAGCGTGATGAGCACGAGCAGCGCCATCTGGTAGCAGATGATGAACAGCACGTTGAAGATCTGGAACTGCCAGGGGCGCATCCGTCCCCGCAGGATGGCCCACCGGTAGTCCTCCATCCCGGTGTAGCCGCCCTTGCGGGCGAAGTTGAAGGTCAGGCGTGCGCCCCACGCGGTCGCGAGCACTCCCATCACGACCACACGGGCGGATCCTTCGCCGTTCACGAAGGCCCCAGCGACGAAGATCCAGACGTAGACAACCGGCACGATCGACCATGCGCGGTCGACCCAGGATGTGTCTCGGGTGATCAGGGAGAGCACCCAGCAGGCGGCACTGGTGACCGCGGCGACGATGATGACGATCAGCAGGGCATCCATGACGCCATGCTAGGACCCTGCTGCCGTGTCGCGCTGCGCGACACTGCTCAGGTCAGAGCGTGAGCAGAAGGGCGTCGAGCTTGTCGGCGGTGTCTTCCCAGCCCTCCACAGCCACGGAGGGCACACCGATCGCGAGCACGGGGTAGTCGTTGCCGCCCTCGTCGAGCCGGTCGCCGTAGAACAGCATGTCGGTCAGCGCTATGCCCGTGCGGGCGGCGAGCTGCCGCATACCGAAGGCCTTGTCGATGCCGGCCTGGGTGATGTCGATCGAGGTCGAGCCGCCCGAGCGCACCTCGAGACCGGGAAGACGTGCAGCGACCGCATCGCGCAGCGCACCGCGCTTGGCCCCCGTCGGGTCCCAGTCATGCTTCGCTTCGCGCGGGGCGCTCTGTCCTAGCGCCGAGAAAGTGATCTGCGAACCGCGGTCTTCGAGGATGTCGCCCCACGGCTCGGCCTCCCAGAGCCCGAGCCGTTCGGCCTCTTCGCGCAGGGCCGTCAGCGCGGCCTGCTTCTCGGCGTCGCTGAGGTCGTGGGCGTAGACCGGCATGAAGTCGGTGCCGTCGTGGCGGAGGTAGCGGGTGCCGCACGTGGGCAGCAGGTGCAGACGCGCGAGATCCGCGGGGTCGGCGTCGCCGAGGCGTGACACCACCTGCGAGCGGAACTGGGCCTCGTTACCACCCGAGATGATGGCGACGTCGACCGTGCGCAGGAGGGCGCGCAGCAGAGCGGCGATTCGCGGGTCGATCAGACCCTTCGAGGGAGCGAGCGTGTCATCGAGGTCGAAGGCGACGAGTGTGGGCGCGGTCATGATGTCTCCAGCCTAGAAGGTGGACGCTGGGAGGAACGCGGGGCGACGAGCAGAGTGACCACGACAGCGAGGGCGACCCCGAGGATCGCGCCCGTGGAGTTGGCCACGACGTCGTTCACCGTCGCCGCACGGTGGGGGAGCGCCACGCGCTGCGCCGTCTCGATCGCCGCCGAAAGCACGGGGCCGACCAGGAGCGCGAGGAACCACACCCGACGGGGCAGGAGCAGGAAGGCGAGGATGCCGACCGGCACGAACACGAGCACGTTCGCGATGATCTCGAGGCGGGTGAAGTCGAGCGATTCCCAGCCGAGACGATGGGCTGTGGTGAGCACGACATCGAGCAGGTTCGGCATGGTCTCCTCGACCCGGGAGGGCGTGAGGGTGAGAGCGGCCAGGCCGATCAGGAAAGGGATGCCGAGGACGAGGGCCCAGGCACGTGTGAAGCGGCGCGGCGGCGGGAGCAGAGAGCTCATGCGTTCCCTTCGTGCGCGATCCCGATACAGAGAAGGCCGCCCCTGAGGGCGGCCTTCCGGTGTCACTGGTCGGGGTGACAGGATTTGAACCTGCGACCTCTTCGTCCCGAACGAAGCGCGCTACCAAGCTGCGCCACACCCCGTTTGCAACCCTCCGAGTCTACAGGGAAATGCTCTCTGCGCCGAATCGAGGCAGGATCAGTCCCGCGCGGTCAGCGTGAGCAGCGTCGCCTCGGGCCGACACGCGAAGCGCACGGGGGCGTAGATGGAGTGTCCGCAGCCCGCGCTGACGTTGAGCGGCACGGTGCGGTCGCCGTGCGACCACGTGCTCAGGCCCTTGGCCTGCTTGAGGGGGATGTCGCAGTTCGCCACGAGCGCGCCGAATCCCGGGAGGCAGACCTGACCGCCGTGCGTGTGGCCACCGAGGATCGCGTCGGCTCCGAGATCGGTGAAGCCGTTGAGCACGCGCTGATAGGGCGCGTGTGTGACCCCGAGCACCGGAGTCGTGGACTCGCGGGCCCCGAGAGCGGCGATGGCGTCGGGAAGCTCATCCAGCCGGTCCCAGTCGCGGTGGGCGTCATTGACGCCGAAGAGGTCGACCTCGGCGCCGGCGATGCGCAGCCGCGCCGCCGCGTTGTTCAGGTCGGTCCAGCCGAGCTCGTCCGTGAAGTAGCGGTCCATCGCGTCGGTGTCCAGAAGCTCCGGCTTGTGGTGCTTCTTGGACGGTCCGAGGAAATAGCGAAACGGGTTGCGCGGCGACGGCGCGGCGACGTCGTTCGATCCGTGCACGAAGACGCCGGGGATGCCCGCGAGCGGGTCGAAAGCGCGTCGGATGCCTTCCAGGCCGTTCTCGTGGCCGAGGTTGTCTCCGGTGTTCACGATGAGGTCGGGCTTCAACTCCGCGAGGGAGGCGAGCCAGTCCTGTTTGCGGTGTTGCCACGGCGCCATGTGCGCATCGGAGATGTGCAGGATGCGCAGCGGCGCGGAGCCGGACGGCAGCGCCTTCGCCGTGGCCTCCCGCACCGTGAAGAGGTACCTCTCGATGCCGATGCCCCAGATCGCGGCCGCCGCACCCACGGCCCCCACCGCGCCGAGCGCGACGAGGGCCGGGTGTGCGGCGCGGCGTGCGACTACTGGCACGTCACACGGACGGACGTGGACTTGCTGGCCGCGGTGCCGGGAGCCGGGTCGGAACTGCCAACGACGGAGGTCGGTGGATTGCAGGAGTTGTCGAACTCGATGTTCGTGAATCCTGCGGCACCGAGCGCGGCAGAGGCCTGGGCTCTCGACATCCCGACGAGATTCGCGGGAACGGTCGTGCCCTGCCCGTTGCTCGTCGTGAGGGTGACGGTCGCGCCGGTCGCAGCTTCCCCGTTGGGATCTTGCGCTGCGACGAGACCGGCGGCGAGATCGCTGTCGACGGCCCCTCCGACGGAGACCTGGAAGCCCGCGTCCGTCAGGATCGCGGTCGCCTCCTCCACCGACTTGCCCACGACGCTCGGAACCGTCGCCAGCTGCTGGCGGGTCAGCTTGCCATCGGGCTTCGGGAAGGCACTTCCGGGGTAGGCGGCATTGGCTGCGGCCTGTGCGGCCTGTGCCACCGGGTAACGCATGTCGTTGAGGTTCCAGCCGTTGGCCCTCTTGCGGTAGATGTTCTCCTGACCCTGCCAACGCCCGGCCCACACCGCCGTGGCGACCTTGGTGCTGGACTCGATCATCATGGTCGACCAGGTGTCGTGCGTTCCGGTCTTGCCGATCAGCGGCGTGCCGTCGTTGGTGTTGGCCCGGGCACCGGTGCCGCCGCCACCCATCACGCTCTGCAGTGCGAAGGCAGCGGTCGCTGCGACGTCGGGAGAGATCACGCCCTCGGTGCACGAGGAGGCGGGCAGCTCACGGTCCTGGCCGTCGGGGCCGACGACGCGATCGATCGCGCGCGGCGTGCAGTACGTGCCGCCGCTGGCGACGGTCGCGTAGGCGTTCGCCATCGCGAGGGGCGAGATGTTCTTCGGGCCGAGCACGTCGAAGGGCACGTTCTCGTCGGTGACCTTGCCGCCGTTCGCCAGCGTGACGCCCATACGGTCGGCGACCTTGTTGATGTCGCAGATGTCGAGCTTCGACGCCATCGCGAAGTAACCACTGTTGAGCGAGTTCTTCGTGAAGCTCAGCACGGACCCGGTTCCACCGCCACCGCCGCCGAAGTTGCCGATCTCCTTCGTGTTGGCGTTCTGCTTTGCGCCGCAGACGGGGATCTTCAGGTTCGTCTGCACGCTTCCGTTGAGAACCTCGTTGACGGAGTGCCCCTTCTCGAGCCAGTCGATCAGGGTGAAGAGCTTGTAGGTCGAGCCGACCTGGAAGCCGCCGGAGTTGCCGTGCTCCCTGTCGCCGGCGAACACCAGCGACGAATAGGCCTGGTCGTCGGTGGGAGTCTCGGTGAACAGCGTGTTCTGCGTCATGGAGAGGATGCGACCGGTGCCGACCTCGACCGAGACGCCGGCAGCGCCGAAGTACGCGTTGTCGGCGTTCGCGGGAACGACCTCTGCCATCTTCTCGGCGGCGGGGGTCTGGATGCGGTAGTCGAGCGTGGTGTAGATCTTCAGACCGCCGCGGCGGAGCAGGTCCGTCCGCTCCTGCTGGGTCTTGCCGAAGGCCTCGTCGTTCAGCACGATCGACTTCACGTACTGGCAGAAGTATGCGCTGGCCCCAGCGGACGCGCAGCCCTGGGTCGGAGGATTCAGGGCCGGCGCGATGTCCGAGGCGTCGGCCTCGTCGTACTGCGCCTGCGTGATCTTGCCGTCGGCGAGCATGCGACCGAGCACGTAGTGGCGGCGGTCCTTCGTCAGCGCGTAGCCGTCAGCGGCGTTGTTCAGCGCGACGCCCTCGGCGTTCGTGATCGTGCCCTGTTCTGCCTTGTCGATGCGGTACGTGTTGGGGTTCTGCACGATGCCGGCGAGCGTCGCCGACTGCGCGACCGTGAGGTTCGCCGCCGTCGTCGAGAAGTAGTAGTTCGCTGCGGCCTCGATGCCGTACACGGTGCCACCGAAGTTGGCGATGTTCAGGTACCCGAGCAGGATGTCGTTCTTCGAGAAGTCCTTCTCGATCTGGATCGCGTACCGCATCTCCTGCAGCTTGCGCTCGATGCCCTTGCTCCCTGTCGCGTTGGTCGCGTCGAGCCAGCACTGCTGGAGATCCTCGGAGTAGGTGTCGGAGGTCGTGTCGACCTCCTGCTCGCACTTCTGGATGAGCACGTTCTTGACGTACTGCTGGCTGATCGTCGAAGCGCCGCGGCTGGACGTGCCGCGCACGTTGTCGACGAGAGCCTTCACCGTGGCGCCGATGTTCACGCCGCCATGGCTGTAGAAGTTCTTGTCCTCACTCGAGAGGATCGCGTCGTACAGGTTCGGGGAGACCTGCTCGTAGGTGACCGGGACGCGGTTCTGCTCGTAGAACGAGGCGAGCTCGACCGTCGAACCGTCCGGGGCGGTCGCGTAGATCGTCGACTGCTCCATCGGCGTGCTCGGGTCGAGGCTCTCGGGGAGCTGATCGAAGAGGGTGAGAGCCTGGGTGCCTGCGAGGCCGGTCATCGCGAGCACCGGGGTGACGCTGGCCGTGACGAGGAGACCGGCGACGGCGCTCAGACCGACGAGCCCGACGAGACCGCCGAGCACGCCTCTCACCGTGCGATTCTTTTGGGGCATACGCTTGATCGTAGGGGAGTTCCCTGAATACCGCCTTTGACGAGCTCGCCCCGGAATTCCGGTGTCGCGCCCCGATCGACAGGAGTGCCATGACCACGTGGGAGTACCTCACCACGCCGCTGCTGATCCACAACACGGCAGCCATCCTCAACAACTGGGGCAAGCAGGGCTGGGAGCTCGTGCAGGTCGTGCAGGGACCGGAGGGCGGACTCGTCGCCTATCTGAAGCGCCCCGTGACCTCCGACGCGTCGGCCAACGCCGGCCTCGCCGCCGCCGAGCAGGCCGCACGCCAGTTCGAGGGAGATCAGGCATGAGCGTCTCGGACCGTCTCGCCGAGCTCGGCATCGAACTGCCCGCTGTCGCCGCTCCGGTCGCCGCCTACGTGCCGGCCGTCGTGCACGGCGGTCTCGTCTACACCTCGGGACAGCTGCCCTTCGTCGACGGAGCGCTTCCCGCCGTGGGCAAGGTGGGCGCCGAGGTCTCCGCGGAAGACGCGAAGACCTACGCCCGCACGTGCGCGCTGAACGCTCTCGCCGCGGCAGCGGATGCGGCCGGCGGCGTCGACCGCATCGCGGGCGTGCTGCGAGTCGGGGGCTTCGTCGCCTCCGCTGAGGGATTCACCGGTCAGCCCGGCGTGATCAACGGCTCGAGCGACGTGCTCGGAGAGATCTTCGGTGATGCGGGTCGTCATGCCCGCGCGGCCGTCGGCGTCGCGGAGCTCCCGCTCGGCAGCCCGGTCGAGGTCGAGGTCGCCTTCCTTCTCGCCTGAGTACGACGTACGCGGCGTGGACCGTCGCCTCAGAACGAGAGAACGCGCCTCCCCGGAAAGGGGAGGCGCGTTCTGTGTCTGTCACGCCTCGGAGGCGTGAGCCGACCTACTTCACCTGGGCCGAGATGATGCTCATCACCGCGGTGTCGGCGAGCGTGGTGGTGTCGCCGACCTCGCGGCCCTCGGCGACGTCGCGGAGCAGGCGACGCATGATCTTGCCGGAGCGGGTCTTCGGCAGCTCGCCGACGATGTAGACGTCGCGCGGGCGGGCGATGGCACCGATCTGCTCGCCCACCCACAGACGCAGCTGCTGGGCGAGGCCCGCAGGCTCGTGTGCGGCGAGGTAGCTCTCCTTGATGATGACGAAGGCGACGACCGCCTGTCCGGTCGTCTCGTCGGAGGCGCCGACCACCGCAGCCTCGGCGGTCGCCTCGTGCGCGACCAGGGACGACTCGATCTCCGCCGTCGACAGGCGGTGCCCCGAGACGTTCATGACATCGTCGACGCGTCCGAGCAGCCAGAGGTCGCCGTCTTCGTCGAGGCGCGCTCCGTCGCCGGCGAAGTAGTAGCCCTGGTCCTCGAACTTCTCCCAATAGGTCTCGCGATAGCGCTCGGGATCGCCCCAGATGCCGCGCAGCATGCTCGGCCACGGCTCGGTGATCACGAGCAGACCGCCGCTGCCGTTGCCGACCTCGATTCCGCTCTCGTCGACGACGTCAATTGAGATCCCGGGGAGCGGGACCTGGGCGGACCCGGGCTTGGTCTCGGTGACTCCCGGAAGAGCGGACACCATGATCGCGCCGGTCTCGGTCTGCCACCAGGTGTCGACGATCGGCGTCTTGTTCGCCCCGATGACCTCGCGATACCACATCCACGCCTCGGGGTTGATGGGCTCTCCCACCGAACCGAGCAGTCGCAGCGACGACAGGTCGAACTTCGCCGGGACGCTGCGACCGATCTTCATGAACGAGCGGATCGCGGTCGGCGCGGTGTAGAAGATCGACACCTTGTACTTCTCGATGATCTCCCACCACCGGCCGGGGTGCGGGGCATCGGGGGTTCCCTCGTAGAGCACCTGGGTCGCGCCGTTGGCGAGGGGGCCGTAGGTGACGTAGCTGTGTCCGGTGATCCAGCCGATGTCGGCCGTGCACCAGAACACGTCGGTCTCCGGGTGCAGGTCGAAGACGTACTTGTGCGAGTACGCCACCTGGGTGAGATACCCACCGGAGGTGTGCAGGATGCCCTTGGGCTTCCCCGTCGTTCCCGAGGTGTAGAGGATGAAGAGCGGGTTCTCCGCAGGGAAGGCCTGTGCGGTGTGCTCGGCGGATGCGGCGGGAACGGCGTCATGCCACCAGATGTCGCGGCCGTCGGTCCAGTCGACGTCGTTCTCGCCGCGCTTGACGACCAGCACGTGCTCGACGGTCTGCTGCTCGCCGTCGCCGCGGTCGGCGAGAGCCTGATCGACGGCGGGCTTGAGTGCCGAGACGCGGCCCTTGCGGTAGCCGCCGTCGGCCGTGATGACCAGCTTGGCGCCGGCGTCGTCGATGCGTGAGCGCAGGCTGTCCGCGCTGAAGCCGCCGAACACGACGGAGTGGATGGCGCCGACGCGCGCGACCGCGAGCATCGAGGCGATCGCCTCGGGGATCATGGGCAGGTAGATCGCGACGCGGTCGCCCTGGCCGATGCCCAGTCCCTCGAGCACGTTGGCGACGCGCTTGACCTCGTCGGTGAGCTCGGCGTAGGTGATGCGGCGGGTGTCACCCGGTTCGCCCTCCCAGTGCAGGGCGACGCGGTCGCCGTTGCCCGCCTCGACGTGACGGTCGAGGCAGTTGTAGGCGACGTTCAGCTCGCCATCGTCGAACCACTTCGCGAACGGCGGGTTGCTCCAGTCGAGCACCTGGGTGAAGGGCTTGTGCCAGTGCACGAGTTCGCGGGACTGCTCGCCCCAGAAGGCCTCGCGGTCGGCGGCGGCACGCTCGTACAGTTCGGGCGAGGTGATGGTTTGGGCGACGAACTCCTCCGACGGCGGGAACTTCCGGGTCTCGTCGAGAAGGTGGTCGATCTGGCTGCTCATCGGCAGGCGCTCCTTTGCGGCTTACGGGTCTTGCGAGCATGGTCGTGGGGGTCGGCGACCAGGTCACGGCGAATCTATCCGTGCGACCACCCATCGCATACTGCCGAAAGTCGGTAGTGCTGCCGGTTTTGTCCGGACGGTCGCCTTGCGTACACTCGACGACAGCCGAATTCTCATTCCGGCCTTGGCGTGCCCGATTCCCCCAATCGTGGACCGCCGTGGGCGGCATCTCATTCCCCCCGTGAGATGCCGCCCATTCCTTTGGGAGCGCTCCCTTCTCGCTCGCGTGTGATCGTCGCCCGGTCCTGCACCGCGCGCACAGGAGTCGGCTTCTTCACAGGGGCCGAGTCGTCCGGCGATCGGCGCCCTCTCCTCGGCGCGGCGCCGCATAGCGTCACCGTCATGCCCGATTCCTTCGTCATCCAGCCCAGGGGAGAGCGGTCTGCCGCATCGGTGGCGGAAGCCTCGCCCGAGCGCCTTCACATGGATCCTGCCTTCGGACCGCTCCTCGCCCATCTCGACGATGCCGTCACCGATGTGTTCGTGAACGGGGCGGGCGGGCTGTTCGTCGACCGCGGGAACGGAGCCGAGCCCGCAGAGGGGTGGAGGGCATCGGAGCGAGAGGTCCGAGATCTCGCGGTCGCGCTCGTCGGCCTCGGAGGCCGGCATCTCGATGACCAGGCGCCCTGCGTCGACGTCCGCCTCGACTCCGGTATCCGCGTGCATGCGGTGCTCTCGCCGGTCTCGACCACCGGAACCGCGCTGTCGATACGCATTCCCCGTGTGCGCGCCGCCGACCTCGACGCGCTCGCCGCTCTCGGAGCCTTCGACGCGTCCCAACAGGTCTGGCTTCTGGGACTGGTGGCCGAGCGGGCGAACATCCTCATCACCGGGGGAACGGGTACGGGCAAGACCACGCTGCTGTCGGCGCTGCTGTCGGAAGTGCCTCCGACGGAGCGCATCGTCACGATCGAAGACGTCGCCGAGCTGCGCCCGCGCCACCCGCATCACGTCTCCCTCGAGGCCCGGCAATCGAACCTGGAGGGAGCAGGCGCCATCACCCTGGCGCGGCTGGTTCGAGAGTCGCTGCGCATGCGTCCTGATCGGCTGGTGGTCGGTGAGTGTCGCGGAGAAGAGGTGCGCGAGCTGCTGACCGCTCTCAACACCGGGCACGACGGCGGTGCGGGCACTCTCCACGCGAGCGGGCTGCGTGACGTTCCTGCTCGGCTCGAAGCTCTTGGTGCCCTCGCCGGGATGGATGCGGTCGCTCTCGCACGTCAGGCGGTCAGCGCGTTCACCATCGTCCTCCATCTCGATCGGGCACCCGGAGGTACCCGTCGCATCCGCCAGGCAGGGCGGCTCGTGATCGCCGGGGATCGACTCGACATCGAAGAGGTGCAGCCGTGGTGATGCGGCCGCGTCGCTTGCCGCGAAAGGCGCAGACGGGTGCGACGGATGCCGCGACCGCGGTGCAGACGCTGGCCGTGCTGCTGCAGGCCGGGGCGGTGCCGGTCGTCGCCTGGCGGCACCTGGCTGACACCGATGATCCGCAGGCCCGGGCAGTGGTTGACCGGGTCGATCGCGGAGTCCCGCTGCTCGACGCCATCGAGGCCGAGGGCGGGGCGTGGGTCGATCTCGCCGCCGCCTGGGAGATCGCGACGACCGTGGGCGCACCGCTCGCCGAGGTTCTCCGGACGATCGCGGAGACCCTGAGGGATGCGGCTGCCGCAGCCGATGACGTGCGCATCGCACTCGCAGAACCGGCGGATACGGCGCGGCTGCTGCTCTGGATGCCGTTCGCCGGATTGCTGCTCGGGTTCGCGCTCGGCTTCGACACCATCGGCGTGATCTTCGGGAACGTGCTCGGCGCCGCCTGTGTGGTCCTCGGCCTGCTCCTCGTGGCGGCGGCACGCGTGTGGACAGCACGTCTGCTTCGTCGGGCGCGGCCTGCTCCCGGCACCCCGGGCATGCGAGCGGAACTTGTCGCCATCGCGCTCTCTGGCGGTGCCTCCATCGATCGCGCGTTGCAACTGGTGTCGCAGAGCGGCACCTCGGGCGACGGTGAGGAACGCGTCCGCGCCGTGCTCGACCTGTCCCGCGCTGCGGGTGTGCCGGCTGCGGAACTTCTTCGGGCATCCGCAGCCCAGGACCGGCACGCCGCCAGGGTGCAGGGGCGCCTCCGCGCCGCGAAGCTCTCGACGCGCCTGCTGTTCCCCCTCGGCGTCTGCACGCTGCCCGCATTCCTCCTCCTCGGGGTCGCGCCGCTCCTGCTCAGCGTCCTCGCCTCCACGCCGATGTCGCTGTGACCGTATCCAGCCCACCCCCACCATCCGATGCCCACGCATCCCATAGAAAGAAGGAACACCATGAAGAGCATCCCCCCGCTGGACCGTCGGCGTGCTGCGACACTGTTCGGCGACGACACCGGCGCCGCCACAGCCGAGTATGCGATCACGACGATGGCGGCGGTCGCGTTCGCCGGACTCCTGGTCGTCATCATGCGGTCCGACGAGGTCCGCGGCATCCTCACCGATCTCGTGCGGCGGGCGCTGACGGTGTCATGATGCGCAGAGCTCGACGGATGCCACCTCCTCACGCCCCAGAGGATTCGCCACGACCGCCGCGACACGCGGGCGACCGCGGGTCCGTCTCGGCGGAGTTGGCGCTGGCCCTGCCCGCGGTCGTGCTCGCGTTTCTGCTCGGCGCGGGTGCACTCGGTGCGGCATCCCGCCAGGTGGCGCTTCAAGATGCCTCGGCCGATGCGGCGCGTCTTCTCGGACGCGGCGAGGGGCAGGATGCGGCGGAGCGCGTGGTGCACGCGGCGGTCTCCGGAGCAGGCATGTCCTCCTCGCTCTCCGGCGACCTCGTGTGCGTCACCGCTTCGGTCGACGCCTCCATCGGGTCGCTGATCCGCATGCCGCTTCGGGCCACGAGCTGCGCGCTCGACGGGGGCCTCTGATGGCGGGCTCCGCTCTCGCGTCCGGAGTTCTCGCCGTCGCGGCTGCCCTGTCCCTCGGGCTCGCTGCCGTCGGCGGTGCGGCGGTGACGGCGCAGCGCACGGCGGGTGCGGCCGACGCCGCCGCGCTCGCCGCAGCAGACGCCGCGAGCGGTGCCGTGCCCACGGGGGAGCAGCCGTGTGAACTCGCCGCGAGGGTCGCGCAGGCGGTGGGTGCCACCCTCACGGGGTGCGTTCTCGAGGGCTTCGTGGCGACCGTGGAGGTGCAGGCGGCGTACGCTGGACTCGCAGCCGTCTCCCGAGCCCGTGCCGGGCCACCCGAGGGATAGCGACGGCAGCGCGACCTCGCTCACTGTGAACGACCCCACACAGTGGTGTGTATGGTGTGCTTCGAAGAAAGGACGCACCCTTGGCTGAAGGCAAGAAGCTCGTCATCGTCGAGTCCCCGACGAAGATGCGGTCTATTCAGGGATACCTCGGCGACGGCTACGAGGTGCTCAGCTCCGTCGGCCACATCCGCGACCTCGCTGACAAGAAGGACATCCCGGCCGCTGACAAGCAGGCCTATGGGAAGTACTCCATCGACATCGACAACGGATTCGACCCGTACTACGTCGTTTCCGATCGGAAGACCAAGACGGTCGCCGAGCTCAAGCGTGCGCTGAAGAATGCCGACGAGCTCCTGCTCGCCACTGATGAGGACCGCGAGGGTGAGGCGATCGCCTGGCACCTGCTCGAGACCCTCAAGCCCAAGGTTCCCGTCAAGCGCATGGTCTTCCACGAGATCACCAAGGACGCGATCCAGGCTGCGGTCGGCAACACCCGCGAACTCGACCACGACCTCGTCGACGCGCAGGAGACCCGCCGCATCCTCGACCGCCTGTACGGCTGGGATGTCTCGCCCGTGCTCTGGTACAAGGTCAAGACCGGAATCTCGGCCGGACGCGTGCAGTCTGCGGCCACCCGTCTGATCGTCGATCGAGAGCGCGAGCGCATGGCGTTCACCTCCGCCGAGTACTGGGACGTCGATGCCGCGGCTGCGGCGACGGGCACCTCGTTCAAGATCCGTCTCGTCCGCGTCGACGGTGGCCAGCTCGCGCGGGGCACCGACTTCGATGACGACGGCAAGCTCAAGAAGGCCGTCGTCATCCTCGACGAGGCGGCCGCAACGGCTCTCGCCCAGGCGGTCGACGCCGTGGGCACCGGAAGCGTGACGAAGGTCGAGGCCAAGCCGGGAACGCGCAGCCCCTACGCGCCGTTCACGACCTCCACGATGCAGCAGGAGGCCGGGCGCAAGCTGTCGATGGGAGCCAAGCAGGCTATGGGTGTCGCCCAGCGTCTGTACGAGAAGGGCTACATCACCTATATGCGTACCGACTCCACGTCGCTGAGCACCCAGGCGGTGCAGGCGGCGCGGAGCCAGGCGGTGGCACTCTACGGCGACGCCGCGGTGCCGCTGAAGCCGCGGGTGTACAAGTCCAAGAGCAAGAACGCGCAGGAGGCCCACGAGGCCATCCGTCCCTCCGGTGACAACTTCCGCACGCCGGCCTCGCTGTCCTCCGAGCTCGATCGCGACGAGCAGCGCCTCTACGACCTCATCTGGAAGCGCACCGTCGCCAGCCAGATGTCGGACGCCAAGTACGAGACCACAACCGTCACGATCGCCGTCGACGCCGCCGGGAAGAAGGCCGAGTTCACGGCCTCCGGAACCGTCTACACCTTCAAGGGCTTCCTGGAGGCGTACGAGGAGGGCCGCGACGAGAAGCGCGGTGACGCGGACGCTGCGGAGAACCAGTCGCTGCCGGCTGTCGCGGTCGGCGATCAGCTCGCCGTGTCCGACGCCGAGGCCAAGGGGCACCGCACCACGCCGAAGCCCCGTTACACCGAGGCCTCGCTCGTGAAGGTGCTCGAGGAGAAGGGCATCGGTCGTCCTTCGACGTTCGCCTCGATCCCCGAGACGATCCTCGACCGTGGATACGCGGTCAAGCGCGGCCAGGCCCTCGTGCCGACGTGGCTCGCGTTCAGCGTCGTGCGTCTGCTCGAAGAGCACTTCGCCGACCTCGTCGACTACGACTTCACGGCTGCGCTCGAAGACGACCTCGACACGATCGCCCGCGGCGAGCAGAACCGGGTCGAGTGGCTCAAGTCCTTCTACTTCGGCTCCGACAACCACGTGGGTCTGCGCCAGGTCGTCGACAACCTCGGCGAGATCGACGCTCGTGCGCTGAACTCCACGCGCATCACCGACACGGCCACGCTTCGCTTCGGCAAGTACGGCCCGTATCTCGAGGTGGCCGACCCCGCGAACCCCGAGGCCAAGCCGCGCATCGTCAACGTGCCCGAAGACCTCGCACCCGACGAGCTGACCGCCCAGAAGGCTCAGGAGCTCATCGACGCTCCCGTCGCCGGCGACCGCGTGCTGGGGGAGAACCCCGACAACGGCAAGATCATCGTGGTGAAGGACGGCCGGTTCGGGCCGTACGTGCAGGAGAACGACCCTGTGTCGGAAGACGCCGCGGTCGACGAGACCACCGGCGAGGTCGTCGAGGCCCCCAAGCCCAAGCGCGGCGCGAAGAAGGAAGCAGCGCCCAAGCCGCGCACGGCCTCGCTCTTCCGCTCGATGTCGGTCGACGAGATCGACCTCGACACCGCGCTGCGTCTGCTGAGCCTCCCGCGCGTCGTGGGCGTCGACCCGGAGTCGGGCGATGAGATCACGGCGCAGAACGGCCGGTTCGGGCCCTACCTGAAGAAGGGTGCGGATTCACGGTCGCTCGAGTCGGAGTCGCAGATCTTCGATGTGACGCTCGACCAGGCGCTCGAGATCTACGCGCAGCCGAAGTACGGCGCGGGTCGCCGGGCATCGAGCGCGCTCGCCGAGTTCGAAGCCGATCCCGTCAGCGGGAAGCCGATCCGCATCCGCGACGGACGTTTCGGCGCGTATGTGACCGACGGTGAGACGAACGTGACGATCCCGCGGGGTCAGACCGTCGAGGACATCACCTTCGAGGTCGCGGTGCAGATGCTCGCCGACAAGCGTGCCAAGGGTCCGGCTACCAAGCGCGGAGCGAAGAAGGCTCCTGCGAAGAAGCCGGCCGCGAAGAAGGCTCCTGCCGCCAAGAAGCCGGCCGCGAAGAAGCCTGCCGCCAAGAAGGCGCCCGCGAAGAAGACCACAGCTGCCACGTCCGCTGCCCGGTCGGCTGCTGCGAAGAAGGCGGCAGCCACGCGCGCCGCCAACGCTGCGGCGAAGGCGGCGGAGAAGGCGGACTCGTGACCTCAGGTCGCGGGGTGTGGATCACGCTCGAGGGCGGTGACGGCTCGGGCAAGACCACGCAGTCGAACCTGCTCGCGCAGTGGCTCGAAGACACCGGGCGTACCGTCGTCCGTACCCGCGAACCCGGCGGTTCCGAGGTCGGGCAGCTCATCCGCGACATCGTCCTGCACCATCGCGGCGACATCGCGCCGCGCGCCGAGGCACTGCTGTACGCCGCGGATCGGGCGCATCATGTCGCGACCGTCGTGCGACCGGCGCTCCGTCGTGGCGAGATCGTGCTGCAGGATCGCTACCTCGATTCGTCCGTGGCCTACCAGGGCGCCGGACGGGTTCTCGACGCGACCGAGATCCGAGATCTGTCGCTCTGGGCGGCGGAGGGCGCGCTCCCGGACCTGACGATCCTGCTCGATCTCGACCCCGCCGAGGCCCGCACCCGTCTGGACTCCGCCGACAAGCCCTTCGACCGGCTCGAGGCCGAGCAGGCGGAGTTCCATGGCCGTGTCCGCGATGCCTTCCTCGATCTTGCGGCGGCCGAGCCGGACAGGTTCCTCGTCCTCGACGCGGCAGCGGCGCCGGAGGTCATCGCCGAGCGGATCAGGACCAGAGTCGCAGCGCTGCTCGACTGATCCGGCTCGACCGAGCGAGGAAGCGATCCTCCGTGCCGTGAGCGTCGGTGGTCGCGATTAGGCTGAGACCATGCCCCAGACCGTTCCCGCCCCGTTTCCCTGGGCGGATGTGTGGGGGCAGGACGCCGCCGTCGACACGCTCCGCGCCGCGGCATCCGATCCGTCTGCCCTCTCGCACGCCTGGTTGATCACGGGCCCGCCGGGCTCGGGACGCTCCACCCTCGCGTACGCCTTCGCCGCCGCGTTGATTGCCGACCGGCCCGATGACGAGAATGTCATGCGCCAGGTGCTCGCCGGCACGCACCCCGATGTCACGGCGTTGCGCACCGACAAGGTCATCATCACCATCGCCGAGGCGCGCGGTCTCGTCGAACGCTCCTACTTCGCACCGTCTGCGGGGCGCTATCGGGTCATCGTCGTCGAAGACGCCGATCGCATGGTCGAGCGCACCTCCAACGTGCTCCTGAAAGCGCTCGAAGAGCCGCCGGAGCAGACGGTGTGGATCCTGTGCGCGCCCAGCGAGGCCGACCTGCTGCCCACGATCCGATCCCGCGTGCGCTCACTGCGGTTGCGGGAACCCGACGTCGCCGATGTCGCCCGGCTCATCAGTCTGCGCACCGGCGTCGACGAGGTCGTCGCAGAACAGGCGGCGCGGCACGCGCAGCGTCACATCGGCATGGCCCAGCGACTCGCCACCGACGATGCGGCTCGGCGTCGCCGAGACGAGACTCTTCGCTCCGTCCTCGGTGTCAGGGGAGTGGGCGATGCGGTCGAGGTCGCCGGTCGCATCATCCAGGCCGCCACGGAGGACGCGAAGGCGCTCACCGCCGAGCGCGACGCCCAGGAGCGGGCGTCGCTGCTGCGCACGATCGGCATCGCCGAGGGGCAGGCGGTCCCGCCGGCCCTGCGCACGCAGCTCTCCGCGCTCGAAGACGATCAGAAGAAGCGGGCGACGCGCAGCCTGCGCGACGGGATCGACCGCGTGCTCACCGATCTGCAGTCGCTGTTCCGCGACGTCGTGATGCTGCAGTTCGGCCGTGGTGACGATCTCATCAACAGTGAGCTTCGCACCGAGCTGACCGACCTCGCATCCGCCTGGTCCGAGACCCGTACGCTAGTCGTACTTGACCACCTTGCCGACACGCGGCAGTCGTTGGAGCGCAACGTCGCCCCTCTGCTCGCCCTGGAGAGCTTGCTCGTGACCATCACGAGCGGGAGGAAACCGTGAACAATCGATCGACTTCCCGCTTGCGTCGAGCCGCCGCGATCCTCGCAGGGCTGGCCGCTGCGTCCGTCGCGCTCTCGGGCTGTCTGTACGCGATGATCCCCGAGCAGTCCTCGCGGCCGTCGACGACCAGCGCCCCCGATACCGAGGGCGTCGCCGAAGACCTGCTGCCTTTCTACTCGCAGGAGCTGACGTGGACGGAGTGCGGTGTCGGCTTCGACTGCACCGATGTCACGGCGCCTCTCGACTGGGAAGACCCGGGTAAGGGCGAGATCACCCTTTCGGTGGTTCGGCACCGCGCCGAGGGCACCCCCGTCGGCTCGCTGCTGACGAACCCGGGTGGCCCCGGGGCGAGCGGTGTCGACCTGATCCTCAACAGCCTCGACTACGCCGTCGGTGCCGACCTCATCGAGAACTTCGACGTCATCGGGTTCGACCCGCGCGGGGTCGGGGCATCGACCGCGGTGACCTGCTACGACGCCCCGCAGATGGACGAGTACCTGTACAGCATCCCCGCTGCGGCCCGTGGCACGGCGGAGTGGGAGGCTGAGCTGCTCGATTCGCACAAGGCCTTCGCCGAGGCGTGCGACGCGAACAGCGGCGGCATCCTGCCCTACATCACCACGGTCAACGCCGCCCGCGACATGGATCTGATCCGCGCGGTGCTGGGCGACAAGCAGCTGAACTACCTCGGCTACTCGTATGGCACGTTCCTGGGGGCGACCTACGCGAAGCTGTACCCCGAGAAGGCCGGTCGTCTCGTGCTCGACGGCGCCATCGATCCCGCCGTTCCGGGGCTCGAGGTCGGAGCGACACAGGCGCTCGGGTTCGAATCCGCGCTGCGCGCCTACATGCAGGACTGCCTCGACTCGGGGGAGTGCCCGTTCAACGGCACCGTCGATGAGGCGATGACCGATCTGGGAGCGCTGCTCGCGAGCGTCGACAGCACACCGCTCAAGAGTGGAGACGGCCGCATGCTTGGCGCGGACTCCCTGATGACCGCCATCATCGCGGCGCTCTACTCGCAGGACAGCTGGGGCTACCTCACGCAGGCGCTCGATGAGGCGCTGCAGGGCGACCCGACATCGGCGCTGTTCCTCGCCGACTTCTACAACGGACGCGAGAACGGCACCTACACCGACAACTCCGCCGAAGCTTTCCGTGCCTACAACTGCATGGACTACCCGGTAGAAGACGATCCCGCAGCAGAGGCAGCGATCAACGCGAAGATCGCTCAGGGCGCACCGACGATCGCGCCGTACTGGACCGGCCCCGACTCCTGCTCGGTCTGGCCGTACCCTCCCACGGGCACGCGTGGCGAGATCAAGGCCGAAGGTGCAGGCCCCATTCTCGTGATCGGCACCACGAACGACCCGGCTACCCCGTACGAGTGGTCCGAATCACTCGCGAACCAGCTCGAAGAGGGTGTTCTGATCACGCGCGTCGGCGAAGGGCACACCGGGTACAACAAGGGCAACGCCTGCGTCGACGACGCGGTCGAGGCTTTCCTGCTCGATGATGTCGTGCCCGAAGACGGCCTCCGCTGCGAGTGATGCGGCCTCGATTCGCGAGAGAGCGCGAGACAGGGTAATATCGGTGATCGCGCCGCTCACGCGTCGCACGCCGCTTTAGCTCAGTCGGCAGAGCATTTCACTCGTAATGAAAAGGTCGTCAGTTCGATTCTGACAAGCGGCTCCGAAGGCCCCGTGATGCGAAGAACATCACGGGGCCTTTCCCGTTCCTCACG
Organism: Microbacterium sp. DWRC1-3; assembly: GCF_049896645.1. Classification (NCBI taxonomy): domain Bacteria; kingdom Bacillati; phylum Actinomycetota; class Actinomycetes; order Micrococcales; family Microbacteriaceae; genus Microbacterium; species Microbacterium sp. DWRC1-3. Next base: position 1,488,629 of record NZ_JAFCUS010000001.1, on the reverse strand, counting down.
GCGTACTCTCGAAGCATGAGCAGAGCGCTTCTCATCGTCGACGTCCAGAACGACTTCACCGAAGGCGGGGCACTCGCCGTCGAGGGAGGCGATGCGGTCGCCGCGGCCGTCACCCTCTTTCTCACCGCCCACGCCGGCGACTACGACGTGATCATCGCCTCGCGCGACTGGCACGACGCCGACGGTGACAACGGAGGGCATTTCGCGCTGGCTCCCGACTACGTCGACTCGTGGCCGGTGCACTGCGTCGCGGGAACAGCGGGGGCCGAGTACGACCCGCTTCTGGCGACCGATGCCGTCACCCACCATGTCCGCAAGGGGCAGGGGAAGCCGGCGTACTCGATGTTCGAGGGTCGGACGGAGGCGGGGGAGACGGTGGGCGCGATCCTGACCGCGGCGGGCGCGCTCACCGCCGATGTGGTGGGCATCGCGACCGACCACTGCGTGCGGGCGACAGCCCTCGACGCCATCGCGCACGGCGTTCGCGTCCGCATCTTCACCGACCTCGTCGCCGGAGTCGCACCCGCGCCCAGCGAGGCCGCACTCGCCGAGCTCGTGCACGCGGGAGCGGAACTGGCCGAGAGCCCCAAGGCGTGAGTCGGAGCGTCCTGCTCCTGCGGGCCGTGAACGTCAGCGGCCGCAACCGCGTTCCGATGGCGCGTCTCCGCGAAGTGCTCGCAGCCGAGACCGACCTGGCCGACGTCTCCACGTACATCGCCAGCGGCAACATCCTCTGCCGCACGCCACTGGATCCGGATGCCGCGTGCGACGCTGTGCGCGCGGCCATCCGGGTCGAGTTCGGGGTGGACACCCCCGTCATCCACCGCACGCACGCGCAGTTGGTGTCCTCGGAATCCGCGCAGCCGTTCCCCGAGGGCGACGTGAAGTTCGTGCATGCGATGTTCCTCCAGGCCTCGCCGTCGGAGGGTGCGATCGAGGTGTTGGAGCAGCGCCTCCTTCCGGCGGAGCGGATCGCGCTGGTCGGTGACGACGTGTGGATCGACTACGGCGAGGGCGGCGTGCACTCCACCCGACTCACGAAGGCCGTGCTGGATCGGGCGCTCGGCGTCGCGGGGACGGCACGCAACCTGCGGACGGCGCGGACGCTCATCGAGCTGACGGCGTGATTCCGCCCAGATCTGTACTCATCGCTGCCGGTGGCGTGTGCGGGTGGGCCTGCAGGTCGACCCGGCGGGTGTCGCAGGCCGAGCACCGCACATAGAGCACGATGCCCTCGCTCGTCGGATGACGTGACTCCACGAGCCAGGCATGCTCGTGCGCCGGCGCAGCGGGGTGGACGCGGGGGATCGGAAGCGTGTTCAGCGAGGTCATGCATCCAGCGTGATGTAATGGTCTTATGCATCTCAACCCTTACGGCGAGTATGCCGTGCTGTTGGCCGCGTCACTGGCCAACGACTGGCCGGTGGATCGAGCAGGGATCGAGGCGCGCACACTCGAACTGGGGATGACGCAGACCTTCCCGCCCGCCGCGGATGACCATGAGCGGGTCAGGGTGGTCATCGACGAATGGCTCTCGATCGTCGATGAACCCGACCCCGACGCGCGAGCGGCCCTCCTCAACGCACAACTCGCCGCCGCAGCCGCCTACCCGCGCCTGACGAACCACGACGACGAAGGATGGCACCTGCACTACCGCGACGACGTGCCGTCGATGCCCTACGTGCTCCGCGCGGTCATCAGCCTGGGCACCTCGCTGCATCTGGTCACCCGGGGGATGAGCCGGCTGAGTCGTTGCCAGGCCGCGCCCTGCACGAGAGTCGTCGCGGACGTGACCCGCAACGGCCGCCAGCGCTTCTGCTCCGTGCGTTGCGCCAACCGTGCGGCGGTGCGCAGACACCGCGCCCGGATCTGACAGACGGCGAATCGAGACTTTCGGCCACACCATGCGCGAGGCTTCCGTGCCACGATGGCCGAGAGACGATGAGGAGACGACGTGTCTGATGTGATCGTGAATGTCGACAACTTCGCCCGTGCTGAGACGGACGTGATGATCGATCGGATTCTGCAACAGGCCGGGGCCGTGAACGCGATCTACCACGATCGGCAGTTGGCACCGCTCGACAGGCAGCCCGTGATCCGACAGAACCGCGACACGCTCTACTCGGTCGCGATCGTCGACATCTCTCACGGAGCGACGTTCACGCTTCCGCCGTTCGGCGACCGATACGTCTCGGTCATGATCATCAACCAGGACCACTACATCAACCGGGTGCTGCACGAGCCGGGAACATACGATCTCACTGTCGACGAGTTCGGTTCCGACTACGTGGTGGTCGCCGCCCGTGTGCTGTTCGATCCGACTGATCCCGACGACCTCGATGCCGTCCACCGCATCCAGGACGGCATGCGTGTGGATGCGGGCTCTGCCACCCCGTTCGCACCGTCGGCGTTCGACCCGGTGACCCATAAGGTCACCCGTGATCATCTCCTGGCGCTCGCGGAGGGTCTTCCCGGATTCTCGCGGAGCTTCGGGAGCGTCGAGCAGGTGGACCCCGTGCATCACCTGCTGGGAACCGCTGCCGGCTGGGGCGGGCTCCCCGACGATGAGGCGCAGTACGTCGCACTGTTCCCCGGGCTCGAGCCCGGGCGCTACCGGCTCACGCTCCGCGACGTGCCGGCGGATGCGTTCTACTCGGTCAGCGTGTACAACGGCGACGGATACTTCGAGCCGAGCGCTTCCGGCATCACGAACGTCAACGACGTGTTCGGCGTCAAGAACGACGACGGATCCATGACGGTGTGGCTCGGCGACTTCGACGACGATCGCCCCAACCGGATACCGACGCCCGAGGGATGGAACCTGTTGATCCGCCTCTACCGTCCACGGCTGGCCGAGGTGGCGGGCTGGACCGTTCCCTCGGTCGAGCCCGCCGACTGAAGCACGGTCAGGCGGTCTGCCCGGCGTGCTTCCCCTCGCCGATCTCCTCGACGAGCTTCGCGTTGAACGCCGGTAGATCGTCGGGCGTGCGGCTGGAGACGAGGCCTTCATCGACCACGACCTCTTCGTCGACCCACGTCGCGCCCGCGTTGCGCAGGTCGGTGGTCAGGCTCGGGTAGCTGGTGAGCCTGCGCCCGTCGACGACACCGGCCTCGATGAGGATCCAGGCGCCGTGGCAGATCACGCCGACCGGCTTGTGCTGCTCGAAGAAGGCCCTGGCCAGATCGACGGAGGCCTTGTCCATGCGCAGATGGTCCGCGTTGACGACGCCGCCGGGCAGAACCAGCGCGTCGAACTGATCCGCAGCGGTCGCCGACGCGTGTAGATCCACGGCCTGTTCATGTCCGTTCTTGCCGGTGATGGCCGCACCGTCCGGGGCGATCATGGTCGCGCTCGCACCTTCCGCCGTCACCGCATCCCAGGGACTCGTGAGCTCGCTGTCCTCGAATCCGTCGGTCGCGAGGAATGCCACGCGGCTGCCGCTGAGAGTCATCGTTCGTCCTTTCCTGGAGAGTCGTCCGCCGTTCGGGGGACGACTCCACGATCCCCCGCAGCGGAAGAGGAGGGAAGGGGGTGGCCGCGCAGGCGAGCCGGTGATACAGGTGAGCGGGAGAAGCGACGGCCCTCGGAGCGCTCCGCTCGGATCGAGGAGCCTCGGCAGTACGATCCAGACATGCGCGTTCGTCCTGCACTCGTCCTCCTCTCGGCGCTCGTCCTGCTCGCGGGGTGCGCTCCCGAGCCGGCGGCGAGCCCCTCGCCCTCCGCCTCCAAGACGTCTTCGCCGACCCCCACGCCGTCTCCCTCGGCGTCCGAGACCGCGGAACCGCCGGCGGCGGGGACGGAATTCACTCCCTCGGTGCTCGTGCAGCTCTGCACCGAGAGGACTCGCGCCCTTGCCCCGAACGCGACGTACTTCGGCGACATGGCGACCACCGAACGGCTCGAACCGTCATCGCTCTGGTTCGTGGTCATCCCCAAGACGCTCGACGGCGCGGACAGCGTCGCGGTGTGCGGCATCGGCGGCACCCAGGAGGCGCCGGTGTTCGCCCTCGAAGGGGAGACCCTCCCGGATGGAGTGGCCGACATCCGCGAAGAACTGCTGACCGGAGCGCCCGGCGGCGAGTCCTGAGACGGCTGCCGAGAGGCGAACTGCGGCGGAGAGAGCATCCGCGCGTCTTCGACGTCACCGTAGAGTGATCCTGTCGGTGGGGTGACCTGACCGAACAAGAATGAGGGGGCCACGTGGTTGAGGGGATCGAATCGTTCTTCACCGTGATCGCGGTGGGCTTCGAGGTGCTCGGTGCACTCGCGATGGTCGTCGGGTTCATCATCGCCGTGGTGCTCGCCGTCCGTTCGCTGCGACGGTCGGGCGACGGTCACGCCGCCTATCTGCTCCTGCGCAACACGCTCGGCGCCGCTATCCTGCTCGGCCTCGAAGTCTTGGTCGCTGCCGACCTCATCCGCACCATCACGTCGAAGCCGTCGATCGAGGACGCCGTGATCCTCGGCCTCATCGTGCTGATCCGGACGGTGCTCTCGATGTCGATCCAGATCGAGATCGAGGGTGTCGCGCCCTGGCGTCGAGCCCTCCTGACCAGTGGCGGCCAGCTGATCGCGGAGAACGTCCGCCGAGACCGTGCCGCGGAGGCGACGGCCGTTGCACCCGAGGCGCCGACATCCTGAGCGACCTGCGCGCGGATGTGCCGTCCTCCTCGACGGAGGCGTGGACGCCCGGGGCTGCTGACGGTTCGTGCGGATACCCCAAGCACATCGTCTTCTGGGTGGGCCCCGTGGGGCTCGAACCCACGACCCGCGGATTAAAAGTCCGATGCTCTGCCAACTGAGCTAGAGGCCCCTCATCAAAGTCTAGTGCGCACGACGAGGGGCCGTCGGCGACACAGCACCACCGACGGCCCCTTTCCTTCCCGGGTCTCTCCTCCAGAACCCGAGAAGGGCGTGTGCCGGGCGTCCTCCCACCCGGCTGTCCCTGGCTTAGGAAGCCGGGGGCATCAGAACCGTGTCGATCAGGTACACGGTCGCGTTCGCGGTCTGCACTCCACCGCAGATGACGCTGGCGCCGTTGACCTTCAGGTCATCGCCGCTGCCGGTCACCTCGAGGTCGGCGCCCTGCACGGTCGTGTGCATGCCGTCGATGTCAGCCGGCTCGATCTGTCCGGGGACCACGTGGTACGTCAGGATCGAGCTCAGCGTGGCGCTGTCGGTCTTGAGGGCCTCGATCGTGGCGGGGTCGATCTTCGCGAAGGCGTCATCCACCGGTGCGAAGACGGTGAATTCGCCACCGTTCAGGGTGTCGACGAGGTCGACGTCGGGGTTGAGCTGTCCGCTCACCGCAGCGACCAGCGTGGTCAGCAGCGGGTTGTTCGAAGCCGCGACCGCAACCGGGTCCTGCGACATTCCCTCGACCGAGCCTGCGCCGTCCGGCACGGCGTCGGCGTATGCCGCGCAGCCGGGGCCGACCAGGTTGGCCGCCGGGTCCATCTCCATCGGCGTCGACTCCGACGTCTCCGGTGCCGTCGGCTCGGACGATTCCGTGGTGCTGCCGCTGCCCATGGAACAGGCGGAGAGCAGGAACGCGCTCGCCAGGCCGAGGGTGATCGCTGCGGTGACCTTCTTCTTGGTGCTGAACATGTCGAGCTCCTTCAGAACTGAGCCACGGCCTCTCCGTGGCGTCGAGGGCTGTTCGGAGCCCGCTCGCGATCGGATGGGACGAATCTGAGAAATCTTTGAAACCGCCTCCACGACCGCGCAGGAGCGGACATTTCCGCGATCTCTTTTCCTTCACATTCGGGCGACGTCTGCACGTGATTGGGGAGGAGATACGGCATGCTTATGGAGATGGTCATCGATGGGTTCGACGTTCCCGAGGACGGAGCGACGCAGGATGCTGTCGCCGACCTCATCGTCCGCGTCGCCTCCGGTGATCAGGCTGCCTTCGCGACTCTCTATGACATGCTCTCCTCCCGCGTGTTCGGCCTCATCCTCCGTGTGCTGATCAACCGCGCGCAGAGCGAGGAGGTGCTCCAGGAAGTCTTTCTGGAGATCTGGCAATCCGCTTCCCGCTTCGCTCCGAACAGAGGTCAGGGACGAGCGTGGATCATGACGATCGCTCATCGCCGGGCCGTCGATCGGGTGCGAGCTTCGCAGTCGAGCGCCGACCGAGACGTACGAGCGGGATTCAAGGACATCGGCGTCGCGCACGACAGTGTCGCGGAGCAGGTCGAATTGGGGATCGAGGGAGGAAAGGTCGTCGAAGCGCTGTCGGGTCTTCCGGAAGCGCAACGTGAAGCGCTCGTCCTCGCGTATTACGGCGGTTACAGTCAGAACGAGATCGCGGCACTCGTGGGAGCGCCGCTGGGGACTATCAAGACACGGATGCGAGACGGGCTCACTCGTCTGCGCACGGCGATGGGGGTGACGGCATGAACGAGAAGGACTTCGCGGAACTCGCGGCAGGTGCCGCGCTGCACTCGCTCGACGCAGAAGACGAGCGACGCTATCGCGCTGCCCTCACTGAGCACCCGGAATGGGAGGACACTGTGGATGCGGACACCGCCACCGCTGCGTCGCTCGCAGACCCGGTCGAGCCTGTCACCCCGCCCTCGCACATTCGTACCGCTCTGCTCGCGCGGATCGCGGACATGCCGCAGGACGACGGATCGCGAACGGATCCGGACCCCTCCTCGGCGAACGCCGAGAGCACAGCAGATTCGTACGGCGCCGGCGCCGGTGCCGAGCCCGCGATCTCACCGAAGCCGAAGCAGCGCCGCTGGACGCGGAGCGTGTTCGCCCTGGCCGCATGCCTCGCCGTGCTCGTGGGCGTCGGAATCGGTGCGGTCGCTCTCAATCAGCAGCTGAACCCGCCCGCGAGCGTGGTCGCTCTGCAGGAGATCGAAGCCGCCGGAGATGCCCAGCAGGCGACCGTCGAGCTCGACGACGGCGGCAGTGCCACAGCGCACTGGTCGGCGTCCGCCGGCAAGGCGGTACTGGTGGCCGACGGCCTGCCGAGCCCGGGTGACGGACAGACCTACGAACTGTGGTTCGTGCGCGGCGACGGCCCCGTCGCCGCCGGCGTCTTCGACGTCGACGGTGGGGAAGCCACAGCCCTGCTCACGGGGGACATGCAGGCAGGCGACGCGATCGCCGTGACCGTCGAGCAGGCCGGCGGCTCGCCGTCCGGTCAGCCGACCACCGACCCGGTGATCGTGATCCCCACGGCGTGAGCCGCACTGATCGCGCGTACCCTGGAGGGATGCCCGAGCAGTACCACCGCCCTGTGCGCCGCCCCACGAGTGCCTTCGACAACATCGTCGGCGCGCACGATCCCGCCGAGGAGACGCGCGTCGCGCATGCCACGGCATCCGCTCTGCTGACCCGTGTCCGCGCAGATGAGAGTGGGGCGAGTGCGGAACGTCTCGTGGCCTTCACCGCCGAGCACGGGATCGACGAGATCGCCGAATTGTGGTCGAAGGCGCCGTCGCGCACGCTGCCCGGCGCACTCTGGCGCCTCTACGTCCTGCAGCTCGCGATCCACGGCGACCCGCAGACCGCCGCACTCCTCTACGACCGGGGGCGCGTCGAACTGCCGTCGGCGGATGCGGTTATCGCGGGGGCGCCCGTGCCGGCGAGTCCGGACGAGCTGGTCGCCTTGATCGACACGATCCTGCGGGGCGCGTTCCGCGGCGACTTCGCCGTCGCACTCGACCGCGCCGCGGCGTTCTGCCGCGTGCAGGCCTCGGGGGCGACCCATGCCGCCGACGATTACGAGCCGACCGAGCCGGCTCGGGCCAGCGAGCTGACCACGCGCGCGCTGCGGCTGAGCAGCTACGGTCAGGATCTGGCCGCGGCCGCTGTGCTGTGGCGGATGGATGCTCTCGCCTGAGGCGGCGGAGAGACTGCCCGGACATGAAAAGACCGGGCCGCAAGAACGCCTCTCGGCGGAAGGCCGCTCAAAGCGGCAAAAATTGGAGCCCGGGGTTATGCGGCCCGGCCACTCAATTGTAACGCGATGAGGCGGTGGGTATTCCCGCCATCTAGGCTCGGATTATGACAGGGCGCTTTGCACTCATGATCGATCCCGTCGCCGCCGACGTGCAGCGCAGCGACTTCGCCGACACCTTCACGCAGGTCGACGCTGCGGCCCCCGCGCTCAGTGTCGGGGAGCTGAGCACACAGCGCGGTGACGGCGTGTTCGAGTCGATCGGCGTGGTCGACGGGCATGCCCAGGAGGTCGTGCCCCACCTGGAACGCCTCGCGCATTCCGCCCGACTGTGCGACCTTCCCGTGCCGAACCTCGCGCAGTGGCGCCAGGCCATCGACCACGCGGCCGTGCGGCTGGGTGCGGGTGAGTCGGTCATCAAGCTCATCCTCAGCCGTGGGGTGGAGCACGGACCCACTCCGACGGCGTGGGTGACCGCGGCCCCGGCTGCCGACTTCTCGGCCGTGCGCGAGAGAGGCGTACGCGTCGTCACGCTCGACCGCGGGTACGACTTGGGTGCGGCGGAACGGGCCCCGTGGCTGTTGCTGGGCGCGAAGACACTGTCGTACGCCGTGAACATGGCCGCCCTTCGCGAGGCGCACCGACGCGGCGCGGACGATGCGATCTTCCTCTCGAGCGACGGGTTCGTGCTGGAGGCTCCGACCGCCTCTCTGATCCTCCGCTTCGATGACCGGTTCGTGACCCCGGCTCCGAACGGCGGCATCCTGCACGGCACGACGCAGCTCAGCGTCTACGAGTATCTCGCCGCCCAGGGGTTCGACGTCGGCTACGACCGCATCCCGGCGACCGACCTCCCCCAAGCGGATGCCGCGTGGCTGGTGTCGAGCGTGCGTCTCGCCGCCGCGATCACGGCCGTCGACGATGTCGCACTTCCGGTCGACCACACGCTGACCGCCGACCTGAACCGCTACCTGCTCTCGCCCCGCGACTGATCCCTCGAGGCGCCGGCACGCGAAGACGCGCCGCAACGTGAAGAGGGCCCGGGAACCGAAGTTCCTGGGCCCTCTTCACGTGTTTGCTCAGCTCACCCGAAGCGGCCGGAGACGTAGTCCTCTGTGGCCTGCACGGAGGGAGTGGTGAAGATCGACGTGGTGTCGTCGTACTCGATCAGCTTCCCGGGCTTGCCGGTGCCGGCGATGTTGAAGAACGCGGTCTTGTCGGACACGCGGCTCGCCTGCTGCATGTTGTGCGTCACGATCACGATCGTGAACTCGTTCTTGAGCTCGCCGATCAGCTCCTCGATCGCATAGGTCGAGATGGGGTCGAGAGCCGAGCACGGCTCGTCCATCAGCAGCACCTGGGGCGACACCGCGATCGCGCGGGCGATGCACAGACGCTGCTGCTGACCGCCCGAGAGGCCGGACCCGGGCTTGTCGAGGCGGTCCTTGACCTCGTTCCACAGGTTCGCGCCCGTGAGCGACTTCTCGACGAGGGCGTCCTGGTCGCTCTTCGACATGCGGCTGTTGTTGAGCTTTACACCGGCGAGGACGTTCTCCTTGATCGACATCGTGGGGAACGGGTTCGGACGCTGGAAGACCATGCCCACCTGGCGGCGGACGAGCACCGGGTCGACGCCGGCACCGTAGAGATCCTTGCCGTCGAGCAGCACCTCGCCCTCGACGCGCGCGCCGGGGATGACTTCGTGCATGCGGTTGAGGGTGCGCAGGAACGTGGACTTGCCACAGCCGGAGGGGCCGATGAACGCCGTCACGCTGCGCGGCTGGATCTCGAGCGACACTCCTTCAACCGCGAGGAAGTTGCTGTAGTAGACGTTCAGGTCGTTGACTTCGATGCTCTTGGACACGAGGGTTCCTGTTCTGACGGGTCGGGTGCTCAGCGGCCGCTGATCTTGGGAGCGAACAGCTTCGCGATCAGACGCGCGAGCAGGTTCAAGACCATGACGATGAGGATGAGGGTGAGGGCCGCAGCCCATGCGCGGGCGACAGCCGCGTCCGGGTTCGTCCCTTGGTTCATGTACTGGTTGTAGGCGAACACCGGCAGGGTCATCATCTGACCGTTGAAGATGTTCGTGTTCAGGCTCTGCGTGAACCCGGCGGTGAGCAGCAGGGGAGCCGTCTCGCCGATCACGCGCGAGATCGCGAGCATGATCGAGGTGGTGATACCGGCGATCGAGGTGGGAAGGACGACCTTGAGGATCGTCAGCCACTTCGGGACACCGAGTGCGTAGGACGCCTCACGCAGCTCGTTCGGAACGATCTTCAGCAGTTCCTCGCTACCGCGCACCACGACCGGAATCATGAGTACTGCGAGCGCCAGAGCGCCCATGAATCCCATCGAGATCCCGGGTCCGATCAACAGCGCGAAGACCGCGTAGATGAACAGACCAGCCACGATCGAGGGGATGCCAGTCATCACATCGACGAAGAACGTGATGGCCTTCGCGATCTTGCCCCGACCGTACTCGACGAGGTAGATCGACGTCATGAGCCCGATCGGGACCGAGATTATCGTGGCGGTGAGCGTGATCAGCACCGTCCCCCAGATGGCATGCACGATGCCGCCGCCGTCGCCGACGACGTTGCGCATCGAGGAGCTGAAGAACTCGGCGTCGAACCGCTCGATGCCGTTCGCGACGACAGTCCAGAGCAGCGAGACCAGCGGCAGCAAAGCGATCAGGAAGGCAGTGGCGACCAGCGCCGTCATCAGGCGGTCGACGGCTTTGCGTCGGCTCTCGACGATCGACGAGATGACGGTGATGATCACCATGTAGAGCAGGATGCCGACGACGAGAGTGCCGGCGATGTTGAAGTTCGCGATGCTGGTGCCGGCAGCGGCGACGCCGAAGATCGCGGTGGAGATGAGCAGGGATCCGCCCAGGAGGGCCCAAGGGCCCCACTTCGGCAGCCTCCCGGAGGTGAGCGCGGCCGCGTTCTGAGTGGCGGGGGCAGCGGTGAGGGTGGTCATGTCAGTTCGCTCCCGAGAACTCGGCGCGGCGCGCGACGATCCAGCGCGCCAGCGCATTGACCGCGAAGGTCACGACGAAGAGTATGAGACCGGTGGCGATCAGAGTGTTCACGCCGGTGTCGTGGGCTTCGGGGAAGGCCAGGGCGATGTTGGCAGGGATGGGCGTCGGGTTGGTGGCGGTCAGAACGAGGAAACTGACCACAGCCGAAGGCGAGAGCACCATCGTCACGGCCATCGTCTCACCGAGAGCTCGACCGAGGGCGAGCATTGCGGCCGAGACCATACCGCCGCGGGCGAAGGGGAGCACTGCCATGCGGACCATCTCCCAGCGGGTGGAGCCGAGGGCGAGTGCAGCCTCTTCGTGGAGCTTCGGAGTCTGTAGGAAGACCTCGCGGCAGATGGCGGTCATGATCGGGATGCACATGACGGCGAGCACGAGCGCTGCGGTGAGGATCGTCTTCCCTGTTGCGGAGACCTGACCCCCGAAGAAAGGGATCCAGGAGGCGTTGTCGTTCAGCCAGGCGTAGATCGGCTGAAGGAGCGGAGCGAGCACGAGTCCGCCCCAGAGGCCGAAGACCACCGAGGGGACCGCGGCGAGCAGGTCGATCACGTAGCCGAGGAAAGCGGCGAGGCGCCGATGTGCGTAGTGCGAGATGAACAGCGCGATGCCGATCGAGATCGGGGCAGCGACGATCAGCGCCATGAACGCGGCCCAGACGGTGCCGAACACGAGCGGACCGACATACGTCCAGAAGGACTGCCCCTTGAGGATGTGGTTGTCGCTCGTGTCGGGCTCGAAGGCCGGAATGCTCTGGATGATGAGGAATGCGGCGACGAGCGCGAGGACGATGAGGATGATGATCCCCGCCCCGAGCGCGGTTCCCGAGAAGACCCGGTCGCCGAGTCTCTGCTTCGCCCTGATCGGTGTGGACGGTGCGGGCGGAGCCTGCGAAGTCGACGTGCTCATGGTCTCCTGTTTCCGGGCTGGAGGGGTTGTTTCATGACCGCCCGATGCCCTCGCGCCCGCGAGGCGCGAGGGCATCGGTCTCAATCGAATGCCGAGGTGATCAGTCGACCTTGATGGTGTCGATGGCCGCGAGAACCTTCTCGCGCAGGCCGTCCGAGATGGGGGCGCTACCGGCGTTCTCGGCGGCGGCGTCCTGGCCCTCAGGGCTGGCGATGTACTCGAAGTAGGCCTTGACCAGAGCAGCAGTGTCCTTGTCGTCGTACTCCTCGCACGCGATCATGTAGCTCACGAGCGCGATGGGGTAGGAGCCGGCCGGCGCTGCCGCCGGGTCGATGTCGAAGACGAGGTCTCCGGCACCGCGGCCCTCGACGAGGGGAGCTGCCTCGACCAGGGCTGCGGAAGCCTCGGCCGAGTACTCGACGTACTCGTCGCCGACGCCCACGTGAACCTGGCCGAGAGCCGTCGTCTGCGATGCGTCCGCGTACCCGATCGTGCCGTTGCCGGAGGTGATCGCCTGGACGACGCCGGACGTGCCCTGCGCTGCCTCGCCACCCTGGATCGGCCACTCGCCGTCGGCCTCGTAGGTCCACACATCGGGCGCGGTGGCGGCGAGGTAGTGGGTGAAGGTCTCGGTCGTGCCGGAGTCGTCCGAACGGTGCACCGGGGAGATGGCCAGGTCGGGGAGCGCGACGCCCTCGTTCTGGTCGGCGATCGCAGCATCATTCCACTTGGTGATCGTGCCGGCGAAGATGCCGGCGATGCTTGCGGCGTCGAGGTTGAGGGTGTCGATCCCCTCGAGGTTGAACGCGACGGCCACCGGCGCGATGTACAGGGGGACCTCGACGATGGCGTCGGATGCGCACGTGCCGAATCCGCCGGCGGCCTCCTCCTCGTCATCGAAGGCGCGGTCGGAGCCGATGAAGTCGCTGGCGCCCGCAAGGAAGTTCTCCCGGCCAGTGCCGGAGCCCGTCGGCTCGTAGTTGATGGTGACATCGGCGTTCGCCGTCTGGAAACCGGCGACCCATGCCTCCTGGGCAGCCGTCTGAGCGGACGATCCCGTCGCCTTGAGGCTGCCGGAGAGCGTGGACGCGGAGGGCTCGTCGGTGGAGCCGGTGCCGCCTTCGTTCGCGGCGCAGCCGGCGAGGGCGAGAGCGGCGACGGCGCCGATGGCGCCGATTCGTGCGATTCGGGAGATCTTCACTGTGGATCCTTCGATCTGGAATGGGTGGGGCCCGGTGCAGGGCACACAGTGACGCTATGGGCGACGGTTAACGAGACTCTCCCGAGCAGGTGAACGGCAGGTGAACGACGGGCGACTCTCTGGGGTGCTCCCGCGAGAAATCAGGGGACGTCAGACTTTGGGGATGTGCGTCTCGATGGCGATGATCCCGGATCCGGGGTTCGTGGCCGAGAGGTGCACGACCGAGAACGCGGCAGGCTCGAGGTCTGCTGCGCTGCTGAGGTAGGACCCCTGGATGGTGCCGGTGGCCAGCGCGATCTCCGAGAGCAGGCCGGGAAGCACCGGGCCATGGCTGCACAGCACGGCCGGCTTGCCTGCGCGGATGCGGCGGCCGACGACCGCACGCAGGTCGGACCCGCCGTCCTCCCAGGCGTCCTGGCTGATCTTCTCGGTCTTCACGGGCTTGCGATCGAGCGCGCGGGAGAGCGGGGTGATCGTCTCGACGCAGCGCACCGCGTCACTGGTCACGATCCGACGCACGCCGAACGCGCGCAACGGTCCGACGATGGACTTCGCCTGCGTGCGCCCGCGCTCGGTGAGCGGTCGCGAGGCATCCGAACCGTCCCACTCCGAACGAGGCGTGGCCTTCGCATGACGCAGCGCGATCACCGGGAAGGTGCGCAGCACGCCGTCGTCGACGAGGTTGGAGAAGAAGTCGAGGATCTCCAGGTCGACGGGGTAGCTCAGGCGTGCACGCGCCTTCTTCACACTGACCCACTCCAGCGCGGCGATCTCGCGGTTGGGAACGAACGTCGATTCCCGGATCGCCGCATCCGTCGCCTCCGCAGCCCAGTAGTGCACGACCTTCTGCTTCTGCGAGGCGAGGTGGTACCGGCTCACGCCGACCGACACCCCGAGAGAGACGCGGATGCCGGTCTCCTCGTGCACCTCGCGCACGGCCGTCTCGGCGAGCATCTCACCGGGATCGACCTTGCCCTTGGGGAGGGTGATGTCGCGGTATTTGGTGCGGTGGATCAGCAGGATGCGAAGTTTGCCGTCGACCAGGCGCCACACGACGGCCCCCGCCGCGTACACGGCCTTGTCCGTCCACTTCGAGCTCGTCGCCGTGTCGGCCGGGAGCTGCAGCTGTCGCGCAGTCATCGAACCGCCCGTGCGCGACGGCGCCGCTGGATCAACCCCATGGTCTTATCCTGCAGGTCGATGAGGGGCTTGCCCTCCGCATCGACGGCGTGGCGTTCCCAGACGCCGCCGGCGCCGAGGTGCCACGAGGTCGTTCCGGCGTCCATCGCCAGGTCGAAGAACGTCCCGAGCTCCTTGAGGTGGGCGGGGTCGGTCACGCGCACCAGAGCCTCGACGCGGCGGTCGAGGTTGCGGTGCATCATGTCGGCGCTGCCGATGTACACCTGCGGGTCGCCGGCGTTCTCGAACGCGAAGATGCGCGAGTGCTCCAGGTAACGCCCCAGGATGCTGCGCACCGTGATGTTGTCGCTGATGCCGTCGAGGTCGGTGCGGAGGCTGCAGATGCCGCGCACCCAGACATCGACCTTCACACCCGCTGCGCTCGCGCGGTAGAGCGCATCGATGATCTCCTCATCGACCATCGAGTTCACCTTGATGCGGATGTGCGCGGGAATCCCGGCCTCGGCGTTCTTCCGCTCGGCGTCGATCTGGCGGATCAGCCCCTTGCGCAGATGCAGCGGCGCCACCAGGAGGCGCTTGAACTTCTTCTCGATCGCGTAGCCGCTGAGCTCGTTGAAGAGTCGCGTCAGGTCCTTGCCGACCTGCGCATCCGCGGTGAACAGTCCGAAGTCCTCGTAGATGCGGCTGGTCTTCGGGTTGTAGTTGCCGGTGCCCACGTGGGAGTAATGACGCAGCATCCCATCTTCCTCGCGGATCACGAGCGCGAGCTTGCAGTGCGTCTTGAGCCCGACGAGCCCATAGACCACGTGCACGCCGGCCTTCTCGAGCTTGCGCGCCCAGACGATGTTGTTCGCCTCGTCGAAGCGCGCCTTCACCTCGACGAGGGCCAGTACCTGCTTGCCCGCTTCCGCCGCGTCGATGAGGGCCTGCACGACGGGGCTGTCGCCGGAGGTGCGGTAGAGCGTCTGCTTGATGGCGAGCACGTGCGGATCGCGGGCGGCCTGCTCGAGGAACGCCTGCACGCTCGTGGTGAACGACTCGTACGGGTGGTGCACCAGCACGTCCGACTTGCGGATCGCCTTGAAGATGTCGGCGCGGGCGCTCGATCCCGCGGGCTGGAACGCCACCGCCGTGGTGGGCAGATGCGGCGGGTAGCGCAGGTCGGGGCGGTCGATGCGCGAGAGGTCGAACAGACCGCGCAGGTCGAGCGGCCCGGGGAGACGGTAGACCTCGAGGTCGGTGATGTCGAGCTCGCGGACCAGCAGGTCCATCGTGACGTCATCCATGTCGTCGGTGATCTCGAGACGGATGGGCGGGCCGAACCGCCTGCGCAGGAGCTCGGCCTCGAGGGCCTGGATGAGGTTCTCGCTCTCGTCCTCCTCGATCTCCACATCCTCGTTGCGGGTGAGGCGGAACGCGTGGTGGTCGAGCACCTCCATGCCGGGGAACAGATCGCCCAGATGGTTGGCGATGAGCTCTTCCAGACGCAGGAAGCGCTTGATCTCGCCGCCTCCTGGCACCTCGACGAAGCGCGGGAGCATGGGCGGCACCTTGAGGCGCGCGAACTCCTGGCGCCCCGTGCGGGCGTTGCGGATGCGGATCGCGAGGTTCAGCGACAGGCCGGAGATGTAGGGGAACGGATGGGCGGGATCGACCGCGAGCGGCATCAGCACCGGGAAGACCTGGGCACCGAAGTACTCCGACAGCGCCGCGCGCTCACCGTCGGTGAGCTCTGACCACTCGGTGATCTCCACTCCGGATTCGGCGAGGGCGGGTCGCACCAGCGATGTCCAGGCGTCGGCATGACGCAGCTGCAGAGCGTGCGCCTCGCGAGAGATGTCGGCGAGCGCGTCGACGGGGGAGCGGCCGATGTTGGTGGGCACGGCCAGACCGGTCATGATGCGGCGCTTGAGTCCGGCGACGCGCACCATGAAGAACTCGTCGAGATTGCTCGCGAAGATCGCCAGGAAGTTGGCGCGTTCGAGTTCGGGGAGCGACGGATCCTCTGCCAGCTCGAGCACGCGCTGGTTGAAGGCGAGCCAGCTGAGCTCGCGATCCAGGTAGCGGTGGTCCGGGAGCTGGGAGTCGTAGGACTCGATGGCGTCGAAGTCGTCGTCTTCGGCGTCACCCAGCCCGGCGTCGGCGAGTGCGGGATCGATCATGGGGTACATCTAAGCACCGAGAGGTGACGCGCGTGTGAACGGAGTCGATCGTCAGACCACGCTCGCGAGGCTCTCGTCCTCGTTGACGTTGAAGCGGTAGCCGACGTTTCGCACCGTGCCGATGATCTGCTCCTGGTCGCCGAGCTTCGCCCTGAGCCGTCGCACATGCACGTCGACGGTGCGGGTGCCTCCGAAGTAGTCGTAGCCCCAGACCTCGCTCAGCAGCTGTTCGCGGGTGAACACACGAGCGGGGTGGGTCGCCAGGAAGTGCAGCAGTTGGAACTCCTTGTAGGTGAGATCCAGAGGCCTGCCGCGCAACTTCGCCGAGTAGGACTGCTCGTCGATCGTGACGCCGGATGCCTGCACGCGTGCGGGCTCGGCGACCTCATCGCGTCGAGCCAGCGCGAGACGCAGTCGGGCATCGATCTCGGCAGGACCGGCTGTGGCGAGCAGGACGTCGTCGATTCCCCAGTCTCCCGAGAGCGCGCTCATCCCGCCTTCCGTGACGACGAGCAGCAGTGGCGCATCCTGCCCTGCTGTCCGCAGCAGGCGGCACAGCGACTTCGCGGCGACGAGATCGTGGCGGCCGTCGACGATCACGACGTCGTAGTCGGGGGCGCTGACCAGCTGCGACGTCTCTGCGGGGATCTGGCGCGTGCGGTGGCTCAGCAGCTCGAGCGCGGGGAGCACTTGCTCGGAGAGCGGAGCGTTGGTCAGAACCAGCACCTGGGCCACGCGCACTCCTCACAGACGCGGATCGACGTCGTGCCGCCATGATACCGGGAGCGATGCGCAACAATGGAGACATGACGGATCCCGCACTCGCACCACGCAATGCGTTCGTCGGTGTGCTCGTCGTCTGGGCCACGGCCTTCCTCGCCACCGTCGCCATCGGCATCTTCGTGCCGGAGGAATGGCGTGTGCCCTGGCTGCTCGTCGGGTTCGGAGGCGTCGTACTGCTGTCCTTCGCGGTGCAGCTCTGGTACGGGCGCACCCAGGGCTTCATCTTCCGCGTTTCCGGAAGCGTCATCGGCGCTCTTCTGCTGATGGGCATCATCTCCGTCGGTTTCGGCCTCGCGGCGCTGATCCCCTCCTGACACCGGCGCAGCGCGGTAAGGTGGATGACATGGACCTCATGGCGCTCGAAATCTTCTTCATCGGCCTGCTGGGCCTTGCGAGCCTCGCTATCGTCTTCGTCTCGGCAGTGGTGCTGCGCAACCTCTTCCGCGGCCAGCGCTGACGCGATAATGCTCGAACTGCCCGTCGACCTTCCGGCCGATATCGTTCCCTTCGCGTGGCTTATCGGCGTCTGGGAGGGCACCGGCGTCATCGACTACCCGGTCGGGGATGAGCGTCTGCAGGGCGAGTTCACCCACCGGATCAGCTTCAGCCACGACGGCGGACCGTTCCTGAACTACTCCAGCACGGCCACGTTCCTCACGGAGGACGGGGCTCCCGCCGCGGCGCTCCTCGCCGAGACGGGCTTCTGGCGACTCGCGCGCCCGGCGACGGCCGCAGATCCCGGCCCCGCGCTGCTTCCCCCCACCGCGCCCGTGCACACGCGCACGGTCGACGACGTGGAAGAGTTGCGCGCACCCAGCGGTGGGTTCCCGATCGAGGTCTCGCTCGCGCACGCCGACGGCGCTCTCGAGCTCTACCTCGGCGAGATCAACGGTCCGCGCATCGACATCGGCTCCGACGCCGTCGTGCGCAGCGCCGGTGCGAAGGTGCACACCGCATCGTCGCGCATGTACGGCCTCGTCGACGGACATCTGTTGTGGGCGTGGGACATCGCCGCGCTCGGCACCCCGCTGCGCTCGCACGCGTCGGCGCGCCTGGCCAAGGTCTGACGTGTCCGGCTTCAGCCAGATCGACGGCGTCGTGTCCGACGGCGACCTCATCGTGCACTTCGGAGACGCCTTCCGCGAGCAGCGGCGTCTCGCCGGTGGTTCGGCTTTCGCACCGCTCGGCGACCGCACCGTGATCGAGGTGGCGGGCCCCGAGCGGTTGACCTGGCTCGACTCGATCACGTCGCAGGCCGTGGGGCGTCTCGCCGCCGGCGACAGCACAGAGCTCCTCGTGCTCGATCCACAGGGCCGCGTCGAGCACGCGGCCGGTGTGCTCGACGACGGCGCATCCACGTGGCTCATCGTCGACGCCGACGACGCCGATGCGCTCGCCGCCTGGCTGACGCGCATGAAGTTCCGCACCCAGGCCACGGTCGACATCCGACCCGACCTCGTGCTGGTCGGTTATGTCGAGGGCGGCTCCGTCGCATCGACGGTGACCGCTGCCGCGTCAGCTCCGAACGGCACCGCCCTCGTCTGGGCCGACCCGTGGCAGCGGATCAGCGTCGGAGGACACCAGTACTCCGAGGTCGCCGAGCACCCCGCCGCCGACTTCGCCTGGCGCGTCGCGATCCTCGAGGAGGAGGCTGCTGACGCCCTCGCCGCATCCATCGATCGGGAGTCGCTCGCGGGCCTCCTCGCCGCGGAGGCGCTGCGCGTGGCCGCCTGGCGCCCGCGGTGGAAGACAGAGGTCGACGAGCGCTCGCTGCCGCACGAGTCCGACTGGATCCGCAGCGCGGTGCACCTGAACAAGGGCTGCTACCGCGGGCAGGAGACCGTCGCGAAGGTGCACAACCTCGGTCACCCGCCCCGCCGTCTGGCCGCCCTCCACCTCGATGGCAGCGATGCGGTGCTGCCCGCGCCGGGTGCGCCGGTGTTCGCCGGCGACGACGAGGTCGGGTACCTGACCTCGGTGGCGCGTCATCACGAAGACGGTCCGATCGCGCTCGCGATCCTCTCTCGGCGCGCACCGATCGGCGACCTCGTGGTTCGCGCCGACGGCATCGACATCGCCGCCTCTCAGCAGGTGATCGTCCCGGCGGATGCAGGTGCGACGGCGGATATCCCGCGCCTCACCCGGCTGTCGCGACGGCCCACGGCTCCCGACCCTCGCGGTTCCGGCATCGAGCTCTGACCCGCCCTCGGCGGCAGGACGAATCAGTCCGTCAGCGGAGCGACTGCGGCCCACGGCAGCGTGAGTTCCCCCAGACGCCAACGCGTGCGTCCGCCGAGGACCGGCCAGCCCTGCGCGCGAAGAGCGGATACGGCGGCGAGGAAGCGCTGCGTGGCTCCGAAGGTCGACAGGGGCGCCGCGCGGTCCCACTCGCGGTCGAGATCGACGAGCAGCCCGTGGATGCGTTCTCCGGCGACGTTGCGGTGGATCAGCGCCTTCGGCAATCGCTCGGCGACGATGCTCGGGCGCTCGAGGTCGGCGAGCCGGAGGGAGATCGTGAAGCGCAGCGGTGAGCCGTGCGCATCGACGTCGACCCAGCTCGAGACGCGGCCGATCTCATCACAGGTGCCCTCGAAGAGCAGCCCGTCCGGCGCCAGGCGTGAGGCCATGCGGGACCACGCATCGGGAACGTCCTGCTCGTCGTACTGCCGCAGAACGTTCATGGCACGGATGACCGCGGCCCGGCGTCCGCCGGGAAGCGGAACCTCGAATCCGCCGCGCCCGAACGAGACCGGGAGGCCGCGGGCGAAGGGCGTCCGCCCCGCGCGCACCTCGGCGAGCTGGGCGTCGGCCGTCGCGACGCGCGCCGGATCGATCTCCAGGCCGCGCACCTCGACGTCGTCGCGCACCCGGACGAGGCGCGTCGCGAGCTCGAACGCGGTCACGCCGCTGGCTCCGTAGCCAAGATCGACGACCAGCGGATCGGATGCTCGGCGCAGGGCGTCGCTCGCGGCGATCCAGCGATCGTTGCGTCGCAGCCGGTTGGTCCCCGTGGTGCCGCGGGTCGGCCGACCGAGGGGAGATGACGCCATGTCTCCATCCTCCCAGCATCCGACTCGGGCTTCGGCTCCGGGCGGATAAACTGGCCGCATGACTGCGACGCGCACCCTCATCCTGCTCCGCCACGGCCGGAGCGAGTGGAACGAACTGAACCTGTTCACCGGTTGGGTGGACGTCCGCCTCAACGCGCAGGGCGAGAAGGAGGCGCGCCGCGGCGGCGAGCTGCTGGCAGAGTCCGGCATCCTCCCCGACGTGCTGCACACCTCGTTGCTCAGCCGTGCGATCCAGACGGCGAACATCGCCCTCGACGCCGCCGACCGTCTGTGGATCCCGGTGACCCGCTCGTGGCGGCTCAACGAGCGTCACTACGGTGCGCTCCAGGGCAAGGACAAGGCGCAGACCCTCGAGGAGTTCGGCCCCGAGCAGTTCCAGCTGTGGCGCCGCTCGTTCGACGTGCCGCCGCCCGTGCTCGACGACGAGAGCGAGTTCAGCCAGGTGAACGATGTCCGCTACGCGGGCATCGACGGCGAGGTGCCGCGCACCGAGTCGCTCAAGCTCGTCATCGACCGTCTGCTGCCGTACTGGGAGAGCGCGATCGTCCCCGACCTCGAGGCCGGGAAGACCGTGCTCGTCACGGCGCACGGCAACTCGCTGCGTGGCCTGGTGAAGCACCTCGAGGGCATCAGCGACGACGACATCGCCGAGCTGAACATCCCCACCGGCATCCCGCTGGTCTACGAGCTGGACGAGAACAACGTTCCCACCGGCCCAGGACGCTACCTCGACCCGGAGGCTGCGGCCGCCGGTGCCGCCGCGGTCGCGGCCCAGGGCAAGAAGTAGGAGCCTCCGCTCCTCACGCAGAAGCCCCCGATGCGAAGGCATCGGGGGCTTCTGCGTTGCCGTGGGTGCGATCAGGCGTGGCCGAACTCCTGCTGGCCGAGCTCCTGCTGCTCGACGGCGAGGGGGATGTCATCCTCATCGACCGCCCAGTCACCGGTGGCGAGATAGACGACCTTCTTCGCGACGGCGACCGCGTGGTCGGCGAAGCGCTCGTGGTACCGGCTGGCGAGCGTGGCGTCGACGGTCGCCGTCGCCTCACCCTTCCAGTTGTCGCTGAGCACCTTCTCGAAGACGGTGGCGTGCAGTTCGTCGACATCGTCGTCCGCGTTGCGGATGGCGTCGGCGAAGCGCAGATCCTGGGTGCGCAGCAGCTCGGAGAGCGTGCGGGCCACCTCGACGTCGAGCTCGCCCATCTTCACGAAGGTGCCCTTGAGGCCCTTCGGGATGGCGCGCTCGGGGAAGCGGAGGCGGGCGAGCTGGGCGATGTGCTCCGACATGTCGCCCATGCGCTCGAGCGAGGCGCTCACACGCAGAGCGGTCACGACGATGCGCAGATCGCGCGCGACCGGCTGCTGGCGGGCGAGGATCTCGATCGCCTGCTCATCGAGGGCGACGGCCAGCTCGTCGATCTTGGCGTCATCGGCGATGACCTCCTCGGCCAGTGCCACATCGCTCGTGGCGAATGCCCTGGTGGCCTTGTCGATCGAGACCGTGACGAGGTCGGCGATCTCGACGAGGCGGTTCTGAAGGTCCTCGAGGGACTGGTGGAAGACTTCGCGCATGTTGGGGCGCAACCTTTCATTCGGATCTCGGCTGTGTCAGCGCGAGACGGCGGGTCGTCCGCACGAGAGCAGGTCTGTGCTCCCGCACAAGCCCGAAGCGATTGTCTGCTTCGAAGGTTAACGAACGGTGCCCAGCACGTGAATAGTACTTCTCCTGTTCCCGCCAGGGCGCGGAAACCCGCCGGACGGACGGTGAACGCACTCTACGCTTATGTCATGACCTTGCCGCAGCTCGCGCTGTCTTCGCTCGCCATCGGGCTGGTGATCGGCGTCGGCCTCTCCCTGCTCGTCGTGTGGGCATACCGGGCGCGGGCCCGCGTGCAGGAGGAGACATCGCTGGCGATTCCCGCCGGCATCACCGATGTCCTGCACAGCATGGATGATGCCGCGGCGATCGTCGACACCTCCGGTCTGGTACTCGCCTCCTCGCAAGCGGCGACCCGGTTCGGGATCGATGTCGGCTCGACGCTCGACAACCCGGAGCTGCGCCAGCTCGTGCGCGGCGTCAGGGAGGCCGGCGGTACCGCCACCGAGTCGATGCGCCTCACCCGAGGGGGCCTGAGCCTCGACCCCCGCCTGGTCTCGGCGCGTGCCAGCGTGATCGGCACGCGTCTGGTGCTGCTGATCATCCGCGACGTCACGGAGCAGGAGCGGCTCGATCAGATGCGTCGTGACTTCGTGGCGAACACGAGCCACGAGCTGAAGACGCCCGTGGGCGCGGTGAGCCTTCTCGCCGAGGCCATCGAGTCCGCGGCCGACGATCCCGCGCAGGTGCGCATCTTCGCCGCGCGCATCTCCGCGGAGGCGGGGCGGCTCGGACAGCTCACCGGGCGCATCATGAGCCTGTCCCGGCTCCAGGCCGAGGACGGTCTGACGAAGGTCGGCCCGGTCGCGATCGACGAGGTGATCGCCTCCTCGATCGAGGCTCACGTCGTGCAGGCCGATTCCGCAGGGGTCGAGCTCACCAGGGGAGGGGACCGCGGCGTCTTCGTGCGCGGCGACGCCCAGATCCTGATCGAGGCGGTCGGAAACCTGATCGCCAATGCGATCGTCTATTCGCCCCGCGGCTCCCGCGTCGGAGTCGGCGTCCGGGCGGAGGACGGCGTGGTCGAGATCGCGGTGTCCGACCAGGGGATCGGCATCGCAGAAGCCGATCGCGAGCGTATCTTCGAGCGGTTCTACCGGGCCGATGAGGCCCGTTCGCGGCGCACCGGAGGGACCGGCCTCGGGCTCTCCATCGTCAAGCACGCCACCCAGCGGCACGGCGGCGAGGTGCGGCTGTGGTCGCGTCCGGGCCGCGGGTCCACTTTCACGATCCGTCTTCCCCGGATCGATGCCCCCGACAACCTCGACACGGGCAAGAAGAGCAAGAAGAAGCGCACGCGCAAAGCGGCCAAGTCCGCCGCATCCGCGCGCGTTCGAAACGGAGAGAGAGCATGACCCGAATCCTTCTCGTCGAAGACGAGCCCGACCTCGCCGACCCGCTCGCGTACCTGCTCCGGCGTGAGGGCTACGAGGTGGAGATCGCGGAGGACGGCCCCGGAGCGCTCGCGGCTTTCCGGGAGCGCGGGGCCGACATCGTGCTGCTCGACCTGATGCTTCCCGGCATGCCGGGAACAGAGGTGTGCAGGCAGATCCGGTCGACCTCTGCCGTTCCCATCATCATGCTCACGGCCAAGGACTCCGAGGTCGACATCGTGGTGGGCCTCGAACTCGGAGCCGACGACTACATCACGAAGCCCTACTCGTCCCGGGAGCTGCTCGCCCGCATGCGTGCCGTGCTGCGCCGGGTCGTGCAGGCGGACAGCGAGCTCGACGAGCGCGTGCTCGACGGCGGACGGGTCTCGCTCGACATCGATCGGCACACCGTCTCCGTGGCCGGGGCCCAGATCAACATGCCGTTGAAGGAGTTCGAGCTGCTCGAGGTGCTGATGCGCAACTCCGGGCGCGTACTGACCCGCGGCCAGCTCATCGACCGGGTCTGGGGGAGCGACTACTTCGGCGACACCAAGACGCTCGATGTGCACATCAAGCGGATCCGCTCGCGCATCGAGGAGAACCCGAGCGAGCCGGTGATGCTCGTCACCGTGCGCGGTCTGGGATACCGCTTCGAAGGCTGATCTCCCGGTGGGACGAAGAGCCCGTCGAGACAGCGTAGAGGCCGGCGCCCCTGGGCGCCGGCCTCTACGTCTTCGTGCTCTGAGGTGTCAGTTGCTGGGGGCCGGAGCCGCCGTGTCGGTGGGCTTCGGCGTCGGCGTCGAAGGGGCCGTCTTCTCCGAGGGGGCGAGGTCCGAGTAGTAGGGGAGCGTTCCGTCGAGCACGGGAACCTCCGTCTTGACCCCGGTGGAGTCGCCGGACTGGAAGTGCATCTCCACCGTCGCGCCCGGCTTGGTGTCGAGTCCGACGATGCGCAGCGGTTCGGCACCGGCGCCCAGGCTCACCGTGTCGCCGGCGGGGACGGTGACGACGAGCGGGTCGACGCCCGCGACCGTGATCGTGAGAGTCGCCTTCTCATCGGTGGGGTTGACGAACGCCGCGATGAGATTGCCCACAGAGCCGTCTTCGGTGGCCACCACGAGGGCGTTGCGCACGTCGATCGGGCCGTCGGCGTCGGAGACGTTCACGCCGTCGGATGCGGCGTACTCGGTCTTGGTGGACTGTGGGGTGATGAACGTGCACCCGGTCGCGCCGAGCAGAACGAGGGCGCTGAGGGCTGCAGACGCAACAAGGCGCGATTTCACGGGTCCTCCTGAGGTCCGGCGGGGATATCCGCATCCATTCTATGCGTAAGTCGTGAGGGCTCCTGCGGCACCGGGGGCGCGAACCTTAGCGCATGTCCCCTGTGGTATCCTTGAGGTTGCCGAAAGGACACGTTTTTATGCTTTTTGAGGTTGGCGAGACCGTCGTCTATCCCCACCATGGCGCTGCGACCATCATCGAGGTCAAGGAGCGCATCATCAAGGGTGAGGCGAAGAAATACCTGAAGCTCAACGTCACCCAGGGTGATCTCATCATTGAGGTCCCCGCGGAGAATGTCGACCTGGTCGGCGTGCGTGACGTCATCGGCAAGGAAGGCCTCGATCATGTTTTCGAGGTGCTGCGAGCACCCTTCACGGAAGAACCCACGAACTGGTCGCGCCGGTACAAGGCGAACCTCGAGAAGCTCGCCTCCGGCGATGTGATCAAGGTGAGCGAGGTCGTGCGCGATCTGTGGCGTCGCGATCAGGACCGCGGTCTCTCCGCGGGTGAGAAGCGCATGCTGGCGAAGGCTCGTCAGATCCTCATCTCCGAGCTCGCGCTCGCCGAGAAGACCGACGAGGACAAGGCGGGCGCACTGCTCGACGAGGTCCTCGCTTCCTGAGCTCTTTTCACGACGAAAGGCGGGTGCTTCGGCATCCGCCTTTCGTCGTCTTCGCCGGTAACGTGATGCTGTGACCATCCTCCCTGTCCCGCGTTCAGCGATCATCGTCGTGGCTGCAGGCTCCGGCACGCGTCTGGGTGCCGAAGCTCCGAAGGCCTTCGTCGGCATCGACGCCCGTTCCGTCCTCCGCCACGCGCTGGACGGCGTCTTCGCCGCATCGCCTGCGCAGGTCGTCGTGGTCGCCCCCGATGGATGGGAGGGCGACGCCGAGACGGAACTGCGCGCCGCGGCCGGCGACCGGGCTGATCTCGGTCGTGTGGTCACCGGTGGTGCGACCAGGCAGCAGTCGGTGGCGGCAGGTCTCGCCGCGCTCTGGGGAGACATCGAGATCGTGCTGGTGCACGATGCGGCGCGCGCGCTCACCCCTCCGTCGCAGATCGACGCCGTCACCGCTGCCGTGACAGCAGAGCACGGCATCATCCCGGCACTGCCCGTCGTCGACACGCTCAAGAAGGTCGTGGACGGGGTCATCGTCGGGGCCGTCGACCGCTCCGAGCTCGCTGCGGCCCAGACGCCGCAGGGGTTTCCGAGGGGCCCGCTCGAGGCGGCGTACGCTGCCGCTGACGACAGCGGGATCGAGTACACCGATGATGCGGCCCTGTTCTCGGCGGCCGGCCACCCCGTGCGGTACATCGCCGGTTCGGAACGCGCCTTCAAGATCACCACGCCCGCTGACCTCCAGCGCGCCCGCCACCTGCTGGGTGCGAGCGTCGCGGCTGCCGGCACCCCTCGGGTGGGCATCGGCACGGACGTCCACGCCTTCGGGGGCGAGGGGAACCTGTGGCTCGCCGGCCTCGAGTGGCCGGGGGAGCAGCCCCTCTCCGGTCATTCGGACGGAGACGCCGTCGCCCATGCGATCGTCGACGCGCTGCTGGGTGCCGCGGGGCTCGGCGACATCGGAGAGCACTTCGGCACCTCCCACCCCGAGTACGCCGGCGCGCATGCGGACATCTTCCTCGCTCGCACCCGGGAGCTGCTGGCCGAAGCCGGGTTCGAGATCGGCAACGTCTCGGTGCAGTTCCAGGGCAATCGACCGCGCTTCAGCCCGCGGCGGGCCGAGGCCGAAGGGGTTCTGTCCGCCGTCCTGGGCGCTCCGGTGTCCGTGACGGCGACGACCACGGACGGGCTCGGGTTCCCCGGCAGGGGAGAGGGCATCGCGGTGACGGCCATCGCGTCGGTGGTTCCCGGCGTTCATCGTCATCTGAAGGCGGGCGCTCAGCCGTCCCCGAGTAGGCTTGAGCGGTGACAGTCCGCCTCTACGACACCCGCGCGCAGCAGCTGCGCGACTTCGTGCCTCTCGATCCCGAGAACATCACGATGTACGTGTGCGGACCCACGGTGCAATCAGGCCCCCACATCGGGCACGTCAGGGCGGCCTTGAGCTTCGATCTGCTGCGCCGCTGGCTGCAGTACCGCCACGGTCGGGTCACCTTCGTGCGCAACGTCACCGACATCGACGACAAGGTGCTCGCGAACGCCACCGACTCCGAGCCGTGGTGGGCGCTCGCGTATCGCATGGAGCAGGAGTTCAGCGCGGCCTACGCGGGGGTCGGCATCCTGCCCCCGACGTACGAGCCGCGAGCCACGGCATCGGTGCCGCAGATGCAGGAGCTCATCGCGCTGCTGATCGAGCGCGGTCACGCATATCCCGCCCCTGACGGTTCGGGAGACGTGTACTTCGACGTGCGCTCCTGGCCGGACTACGGATCGCTCACCCATCAATCCCTCGATGCCATGGAAGCCGCGGAGGACGCCGACCCTCGGGGCAAGCGCAATCCGCAGGACTTCGCCCTGTGGAAGGGCAGCAAGCCCGAAGAGCCGGCAGACGCCACCTGGGCGTCGCCGTGGGGCGCCGGGCGTCCGGGATGGCACATCGAGTGCTCCGCGATGTCGAAGCGCTATCTTGGGCCCGAGTTCGACATCCACGGCGGTGGGCTCGACCTGCGATTCCCGCATCACGAGAACGAGCTCGCCCAGTCGACGGCGGCAGGTGACGGCTTCGCGCGCTACTGGATGCACAACGGTCTCGTCACCGTCGACGGCCAGAAGATGTCGAAGTCGCTCGGGAACTTCACGTTGGCAGCAGACGTGCTGGCCGCGCACGATCCGCTGGTGGTGCGCTACGCGCTCGCCGCCGCTCACTACCGGTCGAGCCTCGACCTCGGCGATTCGTCGTGGGCGGAGGCCGAAGCGGCTCTGAGTCGGATCAGCACTTTCCAGCAGCGCGCCGCACGTGTTGCCGGAGGCGGCATCGGGTTCTTCCTGTCGCAGAGCCTCCCCGCGGCGTTCGCGGCGGCGATGGACGATGATCTCGGCGTGCCCCAGGCGCTCGCCGTGCTGCACGAGACGGTGCGTGCGGGAAACGCGGCGCTGGACGCGGGGGAGGACGACGCCGCGCTCGACGCGCTGCGCGCCGTGCTGGCGATGACGTCGGTCCTGGGCCTCACACACACATCCGGGGCGAAGGCCGACGCCTCGCAATCCGCTCTGGACGCCCTCGTCCAGACGATGATCACCCAGCGCGCTCAGGCACGCGCTGACAAGGACTGGGCGGCGGCGGATCGCATCCGAGATGCGATCGCCGCCGCAGGAATCACGCTGGAGGACACTCCGGCCGGAACTCATTGGAGTATCGATGGCTAAGCCAGGGCGCCCCGGCGCGAGCAAGGGAAACAAGAAGGGCCCGACCAAGGGCACCGGCGGACTCGGGCGCAAGGCGCTCGAGGGTCGGGGACCGACGCCGAAGGCGGAGGACCGTGCGTGGCACCCCGCCGGCAAGCGCAAGGCCGCGGCCGAGCGCTACGCCGCCGCGACGGGCGGCAAGGGCCGCCCCGGTGGCAGCCTGCCGGGCTCCGGTGGCGGGGGCAACCGTGCGCCGAAGGCCAAGGCGGGAGACGACACCGAGAACGTCACGGGTCGCAACTCGGTCCTCGAGGCACTGCGGGCGAAGATCCCGGCGACGGCGTTCTACATCGCGCAGCGCGTCGAGATGGACGACCGCGTGAAGGAGATGCTCTCGATCGCCACGCATCGGGGCATCCCCGTGATGGAGGTCACACGTCCGGAGCTCGACCGCATGGCCGGGTTCGACGGTGTGCACCAGGGCGTCGCGATCAAGGTGCCGCCGTACGAGTACGCGCACCCGCAGGATCTGCTCGAGCAGGTCATCGACCGTGGCGAGGTGCCGCTGTTCGTGGCGCTCGACGGCATCACCGACCCCCGCAACCTCGGTGCCATCATCCGCTCCACCGCGGCGTTCGGCGGTCAGGGGATCATCCTTCCCCAGCGTCGCTCGGCCGGCGTCAACTCCGCCGCCTGGAAGACCAGTGCCGGAGCCGTCGCTCGCACCCCTGTGGCGCTGGCGACCAACCTCACGACGCAGCTCAAGGAGTTCAAGAAGCAGGGCGTGTTCGTGCTCGGCCTCGACGGCGACGGCGATGTGTCGCTCCCGGAGCTCCAGCTCGCCGATCGTCCCGTGGTGATCGTCGTCGGGTCGGAGGGCAAGGGGCTGTCCCGCCTGGTCTCCGAGACCTGCGATCAGATCGTCTCGATCCCGATCTCTGCGGCCACCGAGTCGCTGAACGCCGGCATCGCGACCTCTGTCGCGCTCTACCAGGTCGCGTCGCTCCGCGCCGCGAAGAAGAACTAGACCGTTCGAGGGAAGGCAGACCATGGCTCGCATCATCGTGCTCGGAGGGACCGGTTACGCCGGTCGTCACATCGTCACGGAGGCGGTGAGCCGTGGCCATGCCGTGATCGCGATCTCGCGTTCTGCGCCGGCCGATCCGGTGGCGGGGGCCGCATATCTGCAGGGCTCCGCTCTCGACCTGGCACCGCTCGCGGAAGCGTTCGTCGGCACGGACGCCGTGGTCTCGGCTCTCTCGCCGCGCGGTGACATGGCCGACCGTGCGCTCGAGGCGCTGTCGAATGTCGTCGAGCAGCTCGCGGGTACGGACACGCGTGTCGGCGTCGTCGGCGGCGCCGGCGGGAGCCTCGTGGCCCCCGGTGGGCCGCGCCTGTTCGATCAGGGCTTCCCGGAGGAGTACAAGCACGAGGCGCAGGTCGGCATCGACTCGCTGGCCCTCCTCGAGGCGACCGACGCGGGCCTGGACTGGTTCTTCATCCACCCCGCCGAGGTCTTCGGACCCTGGGCGGAGGGCGAGCGCACCGGTCACTACCGGGACGGCGGCGACGTGATCGTCCGCGACGCCGAAGGCAAGTCGTACATCTCGGGTGCCGACTTCGCCGTCGCGGTGGTCGACGAGATCGAGCAGGGCAACCACCACAGGGAGCGGTTCACCGTCGGCTACTGAGCCGCCGGTCGGTCAGACCAGATCCCGCCAGTCCACGTCCTCGTCATCATCGGCGACCGGCGTCATGCCGGTGATGACGGGAAGACTCATCGTCTCGGTGGGCGGACCCATGATGGTGGCTTCGTCGCGCCGATGCCGCAGCACCTCGTTGATGTAGCTGGTGAGCACCTCGGCGAGCGGGATGGAGCGTCCTTCCGCCTGAGACAGGTACCAGCGGTGCTCCAGCACCTGGTGGAACACCTCGGCCGGCTCGAGTTTGGCGCGCAGCTCGTAGGGGATCGCACGCACGACCGGCTCGAACACTCGGGTCAGCCACTCGTGCGCGTACATCTCCTCGTCCGCCCACTGCTTCGTCGAGCGGGCCCGGAACTCGTCGAGGTCGTTGAGCAGACGTCGTGCCTGGTTTTCCTCGACGTCGAGGCCGGTCAGGCGGATGAGACGGCGCTGATGATGTCCGGCATCCACGACCTTCGGCTGAATCTCCACCACGGTGCCGTCCGCGGTCGTCGACATCGACATCTCGTCGATGTCGAAGCCGAGGGCGTTGAGCCGCTCGACACGTTCGGTGATGCGCCATGTCTCCGCGGCGGAGAACGACTCCTGGGCGGTCAGCTCTGCCCACAGCGACCGATACGACGACACGATGCCGTCGGCGATCGCGACCGCGTCCACGCCGTGCTCGAGCCGTCCGCCGGCAGCGAGGTCCATGATCTCGCCGGCGATGTTGGTGCGGGCGAGGTCGAGGTCGTAGGCGCGCTGGCCGTCGGTGAGCCCCTCCTCGTGCAGCTCTCCCGTCTCCGCGTCGACGAGGTAGGCGGCGAATGCGCCGGCGTCCCGTCGGAACAGGGTGTTCGACAGCGACACGTCGCCCCAGTAGAAGCCCACGTTGTGCAGGCGTACGAGCAGCAGCGCGAGCGCGTCCACCAGACGGTTGGCGGTGTCCGGGCGCAGAACGCGTGTGAACAGAGCGCGGTACGGCATCGAGAAGCGCAGGTGCGAGGTGACCAGCGCGGCGGGGAGTGGCTCACCATGCGCGTCGGTGCGCCCGGCGATCACGGCCACCCGGTCGACGCAGGGTACATCGAGTCGGGCGAGGTTGCCGAGCATGTCGTACTCGCGCTGCGCCATCTCCGCGGTGGTCTCCTTGACGGCGACGACGCGACCGGAGAGGTCGGCGAAGCGCACGAGGTGGCGGGAGAGCCCCTTCGGGAGCGAGACGATGTGCTCGGACGGCCACTTCGCCAACGTGGTGGACCAGGGGAGGGAGAGCAACCCCGGATCGATCTTGCTGGCGGTGATCCGCAGCGAATCCTGCATGGTGCTCCCTGGTTGCGTGCGAAGAGGAAAAAGAGACGCGGCGCAGGCGACCGAAGTCAGCCTGCGCCGCGTCTGTGGATCCGATCAGGCGGAGACGACCGGCTTGTCGTTCAGGCGCTCGCCCGACTCGATGTCGAACGCGTGCACGTGGCCGGCCGAAGCTGCGAGCGTGACCGTCTCACCCGCGTTCGGGTGGTTGCGGCCATCGACGCGAGCGACGAGGTCGGCGCGCTTGCCGTTGATCTCGGTGTGCCCGTAGAGGTAGCCGTCAGCGCCGAGCTCCTCGACGAGGTCGACCGTGACCGAGAGGCCCTTGCCATCGGCGGGGCCGACGACGATGTCCTCCGGGCGCACGCCGACCGTGACCTGCGAACCGTTCGCGCGGCCGACGGTGTCGCGGTCGAGCGGGACCACCTCGGTGCCGAAGCGGATGCCGCCCTCGGCGAGGTCCGCCGAGAACAGGTTCATCGCGGGCGAGCCGATGAAGCCGGCCACGAAGACGTTGTTCGGCTTCTCGTAGAGGTCGCGCGGGGAGCCGACCTGCTGGAGCAGGCCGTCCTTGAGGACCGCGATACGGTCACCCATGGTCAGCGCCTCGGTCTGGTCGTGGGTGACGTAGACCGTGGTGACGCCGAGACGACGCTGCAGCGACGCGATCTGCGTACGGGTCTGGACGCGGAGCTTGGCGTCGAGGTTCGACAGCGGCTCGTCCATGAGGAACACCTGCGGCTGGCGCACGATCGCACGGCCCATGGCGACACGCTGACGCTGACCACCCGAGAGGGCCTTCGGCTTGCGGGTCAGGTAGGGCTCGAGGTCGAGGAGCTTCGCAGCCTCGAGCACGCGGGTGGCGCGCTCTTCCTTGCCGACGCCGGCGATCTTGAGAGCGAAGCCCATGTTCTCGGCGACGGTCATGTGCGGGTACAGCGCGTAGTTCTGGAAGACCATCGCGATGTCGCGGTCCTTCGGCGGGACGTCGGTCACGTCGCGGTCGCCGATGAGGATGCGGCCGGCGTTGACCTCTTCGAGGCCGGCGAGCATGCGCAGGGACGTGGACTTACCGCAACCGGAAGGACCGACGAGGACGAGGAACTCGCCGTCACCGACCTCGAGGTTCAGCTTGTCGACGGCCGGACGGGTTCCACCGGGGTACAGGCGGGTGGCTTCGTCGAAAGTCACAGATGCCATTGTCGTTTCTCCTTCACCGGCAGGTACGTGCCGGACGATCCGTAGTGATGAAGCGGTGAGATGAGTCACCGTGACCCGTCTTTGGGTCGAATTCAGTATGACATGAACGGCTGTACCTGGGTATTTCTCAGCCTCACTGGTTAGCATCGAACTCGGCCGCGCGCAGCGGCGATCGTCGCTGAGCGGCGGTCGGGGCCAACCCGGACCCCCGCAGACTCACAAGAGGAACGATGTCGAGCGACGAAACGCCGAACGTCCCCACACCTCGCAATTCTCGCGAGGCCGTGCGGGAGAAGGCTCAGCAAGTGCACGCCCAGCAGTCGAGGGCGCGCCTCATGCGACGTATCATCATCGGCGCCGTCGCGGTCGTCGCGGTGGGGGCGATCGGCACTGCGGTGACCCTTGCGGTGTCCGCCCAGGTGTCCAAGCCCAAGCTCACCCCGACGGGGATGGAGTCGGACGGCGTGGTCGTCACAGACATCACCGCGGTCGCAGGATCCGACGAGGTCCCCGCGACACCGTCCGCAGAGCCGACCGATGCGGGTGCGTCGACCGAGCCGACGCCCAAGGCGACCACGTCTGAGAAGGTCGACATCCACGTCTACGTCGACTACCTCTCGCCGGACGCGGGGAAGTTCGAGCGGGCGAACGCGCGTCAGTTCGCCGGCTGGATCAGCGAGGGCGCCGTGACCGTCAGCTACCACCCGGTCGCTCTCCTCACCGCGAGCTCGAACGGCACCAAGTACTCCCTGCGCTCGGCGGCCGCAGCCGCCTGCGTCGCCACGCACTCGCCCGCGCAGTTCTACGCGTTCAACCACGACCTGCTGGACAACCAGCCCGAGGTCGGCAGCGACGGCATGTCCGACGAAGAGCTCGCGAACCTCGCCGCGGCGGTCGGCACCGACAACACCAAGGCCGTGCGGTCGTGCATCGAGAACGGCGACTTCGTCAGCTGGGCGAAGGATGCGACCACGCGCGCGCTGGACGGACCGCTCGCGGGCTCCAAGGACCTGGTCCTGCAGTCGGCTCCGATGGTCGTTGCGAACGGCGAAGCGTACGTCGGAGCGCTCGACGACCCGGCCGAGTTCTCGCAGTTCGTGCTCAGCGTCGCGAGCGATGCCTCGCGTGCCACGCCGACGCCGACTCCCACACCGACCACCACGCCTGCCCCCTAGGTCGAAGTGGGGTCGATGCCATCGCTAAGCTTGTGGGTGGCATCCGCCGACTTGGCGCAATTGGTAGCGCACCGTACTTGTAATACGGGGGTTACGGGTTCGAGTCCCGTAGTCGGCTCAAGAAATACCGACGGCATCAGCCGAGATGCGTATTGCACGCTCCCGCATTGCTATCGTCGCCCTGATGGCGAACCTAGATAGTCGGGGGATGACTCCTGAAGAGCGTATGAACACGTTTCTGCTGTACCCGGAGTGGTTCGGAGGCGACCGGATACCGGAGAGGTTTGTGGTCTCAGCTGAGCTGCGAAAGCGGCTTCGGGAGTGGAATCAGGTCTGGGAGACCGTGCTGGATCCGGTCACTGAAATGCGATGGCCAGATCCACAGATCGGACGCACATGGATCGCTGAGGGCGAGCATCTCGTGGCAGATCTGCAGGCAGAGCTAGGGCCGGGCTTGTCCGTCGTCGGCGATTTTGCCCGGTATGCGCCGCCGCGTAGGTCGTAGGCTCTGGGCATGAGCGAGCCCGATGCGGAGCCGACCCCGTCGCTGATCCAGCAGCGACTCGCCCTACAGCGCAGGCGGGTGGGGGCGATATCACTCCTCCGGCGCTTCGGAGAGCAGGGGTGCAGGGGTGCAGGGGAGTGAGCGACACATCCGCCCCTCCCTCGTCCTAGGCTGGTGTGATGCTCCACGGACTGATTCGCCCTGTCGAGGCCCACAGTGTGACGCTGAAGGGCGAAGACCTCGCCGAGGTTCGCGCGCAGCTCACCGCTCAGGCTCCCGCCGGATGGGACCTCGTCTCGGCGATGGCGACGATGGAGAAAGCAGGATCGATGCGCTCGGTCGAAGGCAAGTTCCTGCGTCGTGACGGTATCCGCGAGATCGAAGGCGACGACATGGCTGCCCTCGAGTCGCAGGTGCCCGAGGGATGGCAGCTGCTCTCCGTATGGCGGACGAGCTGAGGCTCACGTGTCTCTGATCGTGGTCTCGGCGTACTCAGTCCACTGAGACGGGTTCTGGTGTGTCGACGACCTCGTCGATGAGGCCGATCCCGCCCGTCGAGCTCGCCGACTGCATGAGGTCCTGAATCCACGAGGGGTTCAGCGGGGGCGCCTCCGGCTCGTCGAAGGTGAAGCGGAGCGGAATCGAGGGGTGTAGCCAGATCGTCGAGCGTCCTGCGGGCTCTCCGTCGGGATGACGCCACGACAGGGTGAAGCTCTCGTTGCGTCGCAACTTGGTGGCGATGACCACCTTCAGATGCGCGAGCGCGCGGTCCTCGATATGGATCTCCTCGCCGTTGCCGTACTGGATCGTTCCCATCTCTGCACCATAGCCGCCACCGCGCGCACTTTCCGCGCCAGATCGTGATGGTGAAAGAGCATATCGGAGTATCGCACTAGAGGGTGATATGTTACTGAACGTTGAGTTTCCTGGTGGGTACGACGTCGTGACACCAGGTGGATGACTGCGCAGGTGGCCGACTCCCCGCCGCGGCCACCTGCGCTTGCCCCCTGAAGGGCGTGATCCGTGGAGCACCGGGGGAGGGGTATGTCATGAGCAGCTCGCCGGAGTCGCAGCGGTCCATGCCGGAGTGGCAGAGCGGCGACCCGTATGAGACCGCGCTCACGCGGGAGGCGTACGCATGCGAGAAGCGCCTGCTGCAGATCGAACTCCTCAAACTCCAGGCGCACATCACGCGTTCGTCCGACCGCGTGCTCATCCTGTTCGAGGGGAGAGACGCGGCGGGCAAAGGCGGCGCGATCACGCGCTTCATGGAGCACCTGAACCCCCGGGGCGCCCGTGTCGTGGCACTCGACAAGCCCACCGATGCAGAGCGGACGCAGTGGTACTTCCAGCGCTACGTCGCGCATCTCCCCTCCGGCGGCGAGATCGTGATGATGGATCGCTCCTGGTACAACCGCGCCGGTGTAGAGCGGGTCATGGGCTACTGCTCGTCGGCCGAGTACGAGGAGTTCATCCAGACCGTGCCGGAGTTCGAGCGCATGCTCGTCGGCTCGGGCATCCGCCTTGTGAAGCTGTGGTTCTCGATAGATGAGGCGGAGCAGCGGCGCCGCTTCGCGCACCGGGGCGAAGACGCCGTCGCGCAGTGGAAGCTCAGCCCGACCGACCTCGCGAGCGTCGACCGCTGGGATGACTACATCGCCGCGGAGGAGGCGATGTTCCTCCGGACGGACACCCCCGCCCTCCCTTGGACCGTCATCGCGTCGAACGACAAGAGGCGCGCGCGGCTGGAGGCGATGAGGTGCGTCCTCTCGCGGTTCGACTACCCGGGCAAGGATCCGTTGATCGCTCACGCCCCTGATCCGCGGCTCGTGGGGCGCCCCTCTCAGATTTACCACGAGGGGGAGAGGCCGACGCGGTGATGTCTGCGGGTCGCGACAGGAGGGCATCCGGGAATGCGAGGGGTGGACTCGGAGGTTGTTCCCCTCATGACTCGCATCGGCACCAGTGATCTCGACGTCCTCCCGCTCTCGCTCGGCGGCAACGTGTTCGGCTGGACGGCCGACCGTGACACCTCCTTTGCGGTTCTCGACGCGTTCGTGGATGGCGGTGGTGACTTCATCGACACCGCTGACTCGTACAGCTCCTGGGTGCCGGGGAACGAGGGCGGAGAGAGTGAGACGATCGTCGGCGAATGGCTGGCTTCTCGCAGGCCCGCAGGGGTGGTCGTCGCGACCAAGGTGAGCCAGCACCCGAAGTTCCGCGGTCTTGCCGCGTCGAACGTCCGCAAGGCCGCCGAAGCCTCGCTGGCGCGCCTGGGCGTCGATGAGATCGACCTCTACTACGCGCACTTCGATGACGAGACGGTTCCGCTGGAGGAGACTGTCGCCGCGTTCGGTCAGCTCGTCGACGACGGTCTGGTGCGGCACATCGCCGTGTCGAACTACTCCGCCGATCGCATCCGCGAGTGGATCGAGATCGCCCGTCGCACCGGTGCCGCGCTGCCGGTCGCTGTGCAGCCGCATTACAACCTCGTGCACCGCAACGAGGTCGAGGACACGATCATCCCGGTCGCCGAGGAGTTCGGGCTCGGTCTCGTCCCGTACTACTCGCTGGCGAGCGGCTTCCTCACCGGCAAGTACCGCTCGACGGATGCCGAAGGGCAGAGCTCGCCGCGGGCCCACGGCGCGGCGAAGTACGCGACGCCGGCGGGGCTGCGGGTCATCGATGCGCTCCAGGAGATCGGCGACGTGCATGACGCCTCGATCGCCGCGACCTCACTCGCCTGGCTCCGCGCGCAGCCGACGGTCGTCGCACCGATCGCGAGCGCGCGCAACGTGGACCAGGTTCCCGATCTCCTCGCCGGTGCCCGCCTCGAGCTCTCGGACGACGAGGTGCAGCGGCTCAACCAGGTCTCGGAGTGGACTCCGGCCCGGACCTGAGCTAGCCTCGCTCGTCGCCGACGAGTCCGTGCCGGTGCGCCAGGATGACTGCGTGGATCCTGTCGCGGGCACCGAGTTTCGCGAGCACGCGACCGACGTGCGTCTTCACCGTGGACTCGCCGACATAGAGAGTCTGGGCGATCTCCGCGTTGGTGAGGCCGCGGCCGATCGCGAGGAACACGTCGCGCTCGCGATCGGTGAGCGATTCGAGTGCGGCGCTCTCCTCGGCGGCCGGAGCGGCGGAAGAGGTCGCGCCGAGTCGGGGTGTCACATGCTCCATCAGCGCTCTCGTGACCCGAGGGGAGAGCGCTGCATCTCCGCGGGACACGGCGCGCACGGCAGAGATCATCTCGTGGCGTTGCGCGTCCTTCAACAGGAATCCACTCGCGCCCGCGCGGATCGCTCCGAACGCGTACTCGTCGAGATCGAACGTGGTGAGAACGAGCACCTTGGTCTGCGGGTGGTCGCGGACGATCGCCTCGGTGGCGGCGATGCCGTCCAGCTCCGGCATCCGGATGTCCATGAGCACCAGGTCGGGGGCGAGCAGGGCGGTCTGCGTGATCGCCGCCTTGCCGTCGCCGGCCTCACCGACCACCACGATGTCTTCCTCGGCGTCGAGCACCATCCGGAACCCGACTCGGATGAGCTCCTGGTCATCCACCAGCAGCACCCTAATCGCATCCGTCATCCGTCGTCCTCCATCGTCTCTCGTCGTGCGGCGGGTGTGCTTCCCGAGGTGGGGAGCACGGCCCGCAGAACCCATCGTCCCCCGTCCGCAGGTGCCGACCGCACCGTTCCGTGAACGTGCGCAGCGCGCTCGGACAGTCCGCGTACGCCGAATCCATCCGACCCGACCTCGCCTGTGACGCCGTCGTTCACGATCTCGATCGTGACCGTCTCGGTCGTGTACTCCAGTCGCACCGCGATGGTCTTCGCGGTGGGAGCATGACGCATCGCGTTGGTCACCCCCTCCTGGACGATCCTTCCGATCGCATGCGCGACGGCGGGGGAGACCTCCGCCTGACCGACGACGGTGAGCGTCGCCGGATAGCCGGCTCGTTGCGCGGTCTCCACGGTGTCGCGCGCGGGTACGGGCTGCATCGGGGCCAGTGGCAACGGGGATTCGTCGTCGCGCAGCACTCCGAGCATCGAGCGCATCTCGGTGAGCGCACCTCTGGCGGTGTCGGCGGCGGATGCCGCGGCCTTGCGTGCCTGCTCCCGGTCCGGTGTCGCGGCCGCACCTTCGGACAGGGCGACGATGACGGTGAGCGAGTGGGAGACGATGTCATGCATCTCTCGGGCGATGCGGGCGCGTTCGGACGCGGCTGCGAGCTGCGCCTGCTGGTCGCGCTCGATCAGGAGCTGGCGTGAGCGGTCGATGATGGCGAGGAGGTAGCGCTTGCGGTCACCGACGTTGACTCCGACGAGTGTGCCGATGAGACCGAGCGCGACGTAGCTGAGTGCGGTGTCGAGGCCGACCTGGAGCACGGTCGCGCCGGTCAGCATGAGCACCGTGGTGAAGCCGAGGAACCATGCCGCGCCGATCCCGTAGCAGATCCAGGCCAGGCGGGCCGAGCGATAGACCGCGACGCCGTAGCAGGCGACGAGCAGGAGGACGATGCCGCCGGACATGCCCGTGAACAGACCGACGGTACCCAGGATCACCGCAGCGAGGAAGGGGCCCAGCGGTGCTCGACGGCGCCAGAGAAGGGTGCTGCACCCGATCGCGACCATCGCCACCGTCGCGATGTTGAGGGCGATGTAGGTGCCCTCCGGGAGCGAGGGGTCGGGGTAGGGCGCGGCCGGTGCGAGCGACAGAAACAGGCAGATCAGGGCGAGCAGGATGTCGGCGAACAGCGGGTGGCGCGCCCAGAAGCGTCGGAACAGGCCAGGGGCACGCGGAAGCCGCAGCTCCTCGTCCTCACGGATCGAGTCGCTGCGGCTTCGCGTTCTGCTCACAGGCCGACTTTACGCGTCGCGCGTGCGCAGCACGCCCCACGCGACCAGGGCACCACCGGCGACCCAGCAGCCCAGCGTCAGGAACGCGGTGGGTGCGTCGAGAGCCGCCGTCTCACTGGGCATGATCGCGGCTTGCGCAGCCGCCACCGGGAGGTAGGACGAGGCCTCGATGACCCACGCCCACGCCTCGCCGGCGAAGGAGAAGAAACTCGCGACGATAGGCAGCACGAACAGCACGCCGACGGTCGCGGCAATGGCTCCGGCTCCCGAGCGCAGGATGAACCCGAACGAGACGCCGATGAGGGCGAAGACAGCCATGGACAGCGAGGCTACGACGATCGGCAGGATCGAGGCCGACGGGTCGGACCAGTCGATGCTCTGATCCCGCGGCGCCACGATGAGAGTGACGGCGAGGGCGGCGATGGCGAAGATCACCAGCGACGACAGGAACATGAAGACGGCCAGCACGGTCGACTTCGCCGCCAGCACCGATCCGCGAACAGGATTCGCCGTGAGCGTCGAGCGGATCATTCCGGTCGAGTACTCGCCGGTGACCGAGATCGCACCGATGATGCCGGCGAGCAGCATGGTGAACTGGATGGGCATGATGACGGCCTGGATCGGCTCGAAGTCCGGCATGTCGAGGGCCTGGGCGATGAGAACCGCGATCCCCACGGTCAGAACGGCGGCGATCCCGATGGACCACCAGGTCGAGCGCAGGGTGGCGAGCTTGATCCATTCACCGCGCAGCGCGCGCACGAACGTCAGCTTTCGACCGGTGTCCACGCGCGGCCGTGTGGCGGCGGGGGCCTGTGTCGTGGTCATGAGATCTCCTTGGTGCGGTACTCGACGGAGTCGCCGGTGAGGGCGAGGTAGGCGTCTTCGAGCGAACCGGTGGTCGGGGTGAGTTCGTGCAGCGCAATGCCGCGGTCCGCAGCGAGGTCGCCGATGCGCGCAGCAGGCAGCCCCACGATGTCGAGCAGGTCGGGAGCCGAGCTCACGATCTCGACATCGGGTCCGCCGACGGCTGCGGCCAGATCGGCCGGGCGGGGAGTGCGCACCCTGACCGTGTTGCGGGTCCACGAGCGCACGAGTTCGGGGAGCGGCGCATCCGCGAGCACGCGGCCTCGTCCCATCACGATGACGTGGTCGGCGGTCTGCGCCATCTCGCTCATCAGATGGCTCGAGAGAAGCACGGTGCGCCCCTCGGAGGCGGCGTGGCGGACGAACTGGCGGACCCAGCGGACGCCCTCGGGGTCGAGGCCGTTGACCGGCTCGTCGAGGATCAGCGTGTGCGGGTCGCCGAGCAGCGCCGAGGCGATACCGAGGCGCTGTCCCATGCCGAGCGAGAACCCGCCTGCACGCTTGCGGGCCACCGATCCGATGCCGGCGAGGTCGATCACCTCGTCGACGCGAGAGGAGGGGATGCCGTGGGTCGCGGCCATCGCGCGGAGATGGTTGCGCGCGGTGCGGCCGGTGTGCACCGCCTTCGCGTCGAGGAGCACGCCCACCTCGGTGAGCGGTGCGCGCAGCTTGCGGTACTCGCGGCCGGCGATGGCGGCACGGCCGGACGTCGGCCGGTCGAGGCCGACGATCATCCGCATGGTGGTCGACTTCCCGGCGCCGTTCGGGCCCAGGAATCCGGTGACGCTGCCCGGCTTGACCGTGAACGACACGTCATCGACGGCGGTCTTGTCTCCGAATCTCTTGGTGAGGCCTTCTGCTGTGATCATGAGGACAACGTTACGGAGCGACCCCGGGATCGCGCGTCCTCCTCAGGTACACATCTGATGGAGAGAGGGTCCGCCCGGCGACGGACATCCGCACCTCAGGGGCGAGGACGTGCCTGCACGCGCGCGGCCATCTCGTCGGAGGCGAGGACCGCCTCGTCGATGATCTCCCTCGACGCCGGCGCGGTCAGCCAGTCGTGGCTCAACGAGGCGGGGACCAGCAGCGGCATCCGATCGTGCAGATCGACGAGGTGGGCCGGGGCGGGGCGCATCACGATCGAGTAGCACGTGAACCACTCGCCGTCGGCGGTGCGCCCGCGCTGGGTGACCGCGGCCATGCCGAACAGGGTGCCGTCGTCGATGATGAACTCGTTCCACTGGCGAGAGGGCTTCTGCATCTCGTACCAGCTCGTCGCCGGCACGATCGCTCTCGACTTCGCCCCTCCTGGACGCTCCTGAAGGCGTTCGGCGCGGGTGTTGATCGAGGGGAACTTCGCCGGCTCGCCGTTCACGAGGAAGCCCCACCACGCGGGCTCCAGGGTCGGCGCGGTATCGGGCTGCACGACCAGGGGATTGAGGTTGCGCAGGTTCTTGCCCGTGGGGCGGACGGTCTCACCCGCATTCTCGCGTGCCCACACCCGCAGGCCCTTGAGCACCGCGTCGTCGGCGGCGGCGAGGAGCTCCGCATCGGTGAATCGGGGATCGAGACCGTAGCTCGCGCACATGCCGCCAGCGTAGCGCCGGGCTCCGACATCCGCAGGAACGAGAGCGCCCACGGGCTCGGGTAGGGTCGACAGGTGCCAGAGCCCCGTCGACTTCCCGCCCCGGTGGCACTGGGCGGTGCGGTGGCGATCGGGGTGATGACGGCGATCCAGGCGCGGATCAACGGAGTGCTCGGAGTGCGTGTCGACGATGGGATCGTCGCCGGCTTCGTCTCCTTCTCCGTGGGCCTCCTGGCGCTCGCGGTCGTGATCATCTGTCTCCCCTCGGCCCGACGAGGAGTGGCGAGACTCCGCGACGGCATCCGGCAGCAGACGATCCCGTTCTGGATGCTGCTCGGGGGCGCCTGCGGCGCGCTCACCGTCTCCACCCAGGGACTCACGGCGGGGGTGCTCGGCGTCTCGCTGTTCACCGTCGGCGTGGTGGCCGGGCAGACGGTGCACGGCCTCGTGCTCGATCGGATCGGATTCGGTCCGGCAGGCGTCGTCGCGGTCACCCCCGGTCGGGTCCTCGGCGGTCTGCTCGCGCTCGCGGCGGTCGGCATCTCGCTCTCCGGTGATGTGCTCGCCTCCGCACCGCTGTGGATGCTGCTGCTGCCGTTCGCAGCTGGCGTCGGCATCGCGTGGCAGGCGGCGACCAACGGGCGGCTGGCGCAGCGCGCGCGCTCGCCGCTGGCCGCGACTCTGATGAGCTTCATCGCCGGCACCGTGGTCCTCGCGCTGGCGTCGGGTGTGAGCATCGCGTTCCGCGGCGCACCTGCTGCGCTGCCGGCGGAGCCCTGGCTCTACCTCGGGGGCTTCCTGGGCGCCGCCTACATCCTGCTCGGCACCTTCATCGTGGCCCAGACGGGTGTGCTGCTGATGGGCCTGGGATCGGTGCTCGGGCAGCTGGTCACGTCGGTCGTGATCGACCTCCTGTGGCCACCGGCGGCGGGACCCGCGCTCTGGCAGGTGCTCGCGATGGTCGTGGTCGCCGTCGGGTCGGTCGTCGTGGCCGTGCCGTGGCGGCGTCGACGCTGAGGCGCTACTTCTTCTTCTTCGCCTTCTCGGTGCTCGCCGCGGGCAGGCGCGTGACGAGCTTGCGGGCATCGACGCTCTTGCGCCGGCCGGGCTTCTTGCCTTCGGGCTTGCCACCCACGTAGAGCCAGCCGAGGAGCTCCTCGTTCTTGCCGAGGCCGTGGGCCTTGGCCACCGCCTTGGCACGCGTGTAGTGGCCCGTGCGCCAGATGACGCCCCACCCGGCCTCGTCGAGCAGAAGACTCAGCACGTGCGCGACACCGGACGCGACCGCCTCCTGCTCCCACCGGGGCACCTTCTCGCTCTTGCGGTAGCTCGCGACGACGGCGATGAGCAGCGGAGCGCGAAGCGGCTTCGACGAGGGTGAGGAATCTCCCTGGGCCTTCGCGATCGCCGCGCCCAGCACCTCGCGATCCGCGCCGCGCAGCTCGATCAGCCGCCAGGGCCGCAGCGATGAGTGGTCGGCGACGCGGCCTGCCGCAGCGACGAACGTCAGCAGCTCGTCGCGGGTCGGCGCGGTGTCTTCGACCTTCGACCAGGACTGCCGTGCCCGGACGGCGTCGAGGGCGCTCACGACGCGTCGGGGGTGAAGTTCAGTGCGATCGAGTTCATGCAGTAGCGGTCGCCCGTCGGAGTTCCGAACCCGTCGGGGAACACGTGGCCGAGGTGCGACCCGCAGTTGGCGCAGCGCACCTCGGTGCGCACCATCCCGAGGCTGTCGTCTTCGATGAGCTCGACCGCATCGGGGCGGATCGACTCGTAGAAGCTGGGCCATCCGCATCCGGAGTCGAACTTCGTGCCGCTCTTGAAGAGCTCGGCGTTGCAGGCGCCGCACGTGTAGAGGCCCGCACGCTCCTCATCGAGCAGCTCACCGGTCCAGGCCCGTTCGGTCGCGGCCTGCCGCAGCACGGCGTACTGCTCCTCGCCGAGCTCTTCGCGCCATTCGTCTTCGGTCTTGTCCACGCTGTACGACATGTGTCCTCCTGAGTCGTCTCCATTCTCCCCCGCGCGGCGAGGTCTCGGGTGCTCCGGGTCAGAATGGACGGATGACGGATGCTGTGCAGGAGCGCTACGCACGATTCGCCCGTGACGAGGCGCCCGGTCGCAGCGCCCTCTACGCGGCATGGGCCGCCGGAGTCGCCGCTGACGAAGAGGTGCGGGGTGTCCTGCTGCGGATTCCGGAGACGCGGAGGCAACCGCCTCTCGTGTTCGCCGTGACCCGGATGCTCGGCGCCGGACTCGCGGCGTATCCGCAGTGGCGGGAGTTCGTGCTCCGCAACGCCGACGAGGTCGTCGCGGAGTGCGCGAGTCGCAGCCTGCAGACCAATGAGCCGCTCCGCCTCGCCGCGCTGCTTCCCGTGCTGTCCGAGATCGACGGCCCGATCGCGTTGCTCGAGGTCGGAGCCTCTGCGGGGCTCTGCCTCTACCCGGACCGCTACTCGTATCGCTTCCTCGGTGACGACGGCGCGCTCCGAGCCGCGCTCGACCCCGTGGAAGGACAGTCGACAGTCGTGCTGGAGAGCACGGTGACCGGACCTCTGCCCCGGTTGCGTCTTCCGGAGATCGTCTGGAGGGCAGGCATCGATCTGGCTCCGCTGGATGCGGCGGACGAACGGGATCGGAGGTGGCTGCGCGGACTCGTGTGGCCGGGGGAGAGGGGGAGGGAGGAGCGCATCGATGCCGCGCTGAACATCGCGGCATCCGATCCGCCTCTGCTCGTCGCCGGGGATGCTCTGGAGGGTATCGAGGCGCTCGCGGCCGCCGCACCGACCGAGGCGACGCTCGTCATCACGACACCCGGCGTTCTTGTCCACATCCCGCGGGAGCGCAGGAGCGCCCTGGTCGCGCGCATCTCCGCCCTGGACGCGCGCTGGGTCACGATCGATCCGCCCGGTGCCCTGGATGTCTGGGTGCCTCCGGCGGACACGGAAGATTGGCCGGGCTTCGTCGTCGCGATCGACGGGCAGGTGCGTGCGGCCGCGGATCCTCTCGGCGCCTGGTGGGAGTGGCGAACAGCCCTCCCCGCGGATGCGTCCTA
This sequence comes from Microbacterium sp. DWRC1-3, assembly GCF_049896645.1. Lineage (NCBI taxonomy): Bacteria > Bacillati > Actinomycetota > Actinomycetes > Micrococcales > Microbacteriaceae > Microbacterium > Microbacterium sp. DWRC1-3. The sequence goes on along the minus strand of NZ_JAFCUS010000001.1, from coordinate 1,444,553 downwards.
ACCTGGACCCATGCTCGGAGATCTCACGGAGCGCGACCGCGCGATCCTCGCGATGGAGGTCGCGTGGCCGCGCCACGGCTCGGCCAAGGAAGAGGTCATCCGTGCCCAGCTGGGGATGAGCGCGGCGCGCTACTACCAGCTCCTCGGGCGACTGATCGAATCGGAAGCCGCTCTGGAGTACGACCCGATGCTGGTGCGGAGACTGCGTCGGATCCGGGATTCCCGTGCCAGGCAGCGCTCGGCCCGGACGCCGGGTTTCGTGGGCTGAACGCACGCACTGACAGCCTTGTGCATCGCATGATCCGCGCCGAGGAACGGATTGCCAGGAAGGTGCCGCTAGCATCGAGGGGTGTCCAAGCCCTCCCGCGATCGCTTCGATGACGTTCCCCGTTCCTCCGGACGTGTAGGAGCGCACCGCGCCGAAGCGCCGGGGATGAACGGCTGGGTCGTGCTGCTGTGGTCCTTCGTCGCCGCGCTCGTGCTCATCATCGGCGGGATCTTCGGGTCCCTCGTGGTGATGGGGCGCGTCTCGCTCTTCCCCGAGGCCGTGCCCACCGCCGTGCCCACCCCGGAGGAGACCGGCGTGGTGGACACCTCGATCTCCGTGCTGATCCTCAACGGCACGCCGGACGAGGGCCTGGACACGCAGATGAGGGATCTGCTCATCAACAACGGGTGGGCGTCGGACATCGTCTTCGCGGGCGACAGCTCCAGCCAGGACTTCCCCGCCACGACGGTCTTCTACCTCAACGACGAGGACGAGCTCGCAGCGATCGGGTTGGCGAACCTCCTCGGCGGCGCAGCCGTGCAGCAGAGCGACTACTACTCCGGTCAGACGGAGGACGGGCAGAAGCAGTTCACCGTGGTGATCGGCCTCGATCGATCGAGCTCGGCGTCCGAGACGCCCGGGGAGACTCCGGCCCCCTGACCCCCGGGTGGATCTCACCTCCGGCGGCTTGCACTCGAAGGTGTCGAGTGCCAGAATGGCGTTAGCACTCTCTCACTCTGAGTGCTAAACCCAACGTCTACGTCCAGGAGGGACGAAAAAACTCATGGCAAAGATCATTGCTTTCGATGAGGAGGCCCGCCGCGGCCTCGAGCGCGGCCTGAACATCCTCGCCGACGCGGTCAAGGTCACCCTCGGCCCGCGCGGCCGCAACGTCGTTCTCGAGAAGAAGTGGGGCGCCCCCACGATCACGAACGACGGCGTCTCCATCGCCAAGGAGATCGAGCTGGACGACCCGTACGAGAAGATCGGCGCGGAGCTCGTCAAGGAGGTCGCCAAGAAGACCGACGACGTCGCAGGTGACGGCACCACGACCGCCACGGTCCTCGCCCAGGCTCTGGTCCGCGAGGGTCTGCGCAACGTCGCAGCCGGCGCCGACCCCATCTCGCTCAAGCGCGGCATCGAGAAGGCCGTCGCTGCGATCACCAAGGAGCTGCTCGCCAGCGCCAAGGAGATCGACTCCAAGGAGCAGATCGCCGCCACGGCCTCGATCTCCGCTGCTGACCCCGCGATCGGCGAGCTCATCGCCGAGGCGATCGACAAGGTCGGCAAGGAGGGCGTCGTCACCGTCGAGGAGTCGCAGACGTTCGGCACCGAGCTCGAGCTCACCGAGGGCATGCGCTTCGACAAGGGTTACCTGAACCCCTACTTCGTCACGGACCCGGAGCGCCAGGAGGCGGTCTTCGAGGACCCGTACATCCTCATCGCGAACCAGAAGGTCTCCAACATCAAGGACCTCCTGCCCATCGTCGACAAGGTGATCCAGGACGGCAAGGAGCTCGTCATCATCGCCGAGGACGTCGAGGGCGAGGCTCTCGCGACGCTCGTGCTGAACAAGCTCAAAGGCATCTTCAAGTCGGTCGCCGTCAAGGCTCCCGGCTTCGGCGACCGCCGCAAGGCGCAGCTGCAGGACATCGCGATCCTCACCGGTGGTCAGGTCATCACCGAAGAGGTCGGCCTCAAGCTCGAGAACGCCACGCTCGACCTGCTCGGTCGTGCACGCAAGGTGATCGTCACCAAGGACGAGACCACCATCGTCGAAGGTGCCGGCGAGGCAGACCAGATCGAGGGTCGCGTCACGCAGATCCGTCGCGAGATCGAGAACACCGACAGCGACTACGACCGCGAGAAGCTCCAGGAGCGCCTGGCGAAGCTCGCCGGTGGCGTCGCCGTCATCAAGGCCGGAGCCGCGACCGAGGTCGAGCTCAAGGAGCGCAAGCACCGCATCGAGGACGCCGTTCGCAACGCGAAGGCAGCCGTCGAGGAGGGCATCGTCCCCGGTGGTGGCGTCGCGCTCATCCAGTCGGGCACCAAGGCCCTCGACTCCCTCTCGCTCTCGGGCGACGAGGCGACCGGTGCGAACATCGTCCGCGTCGCGATCGAGGCTCCGCTCAAGCAGATCGCGCTGAACGCCGGTCTCGAGCCGGGTGTCGTCGCGAACAAGGTCTCCGAGCTCCCCTCGGGCCAGGGCCTCAACGCGGCCACGGGTGAGTACGTCGACATGTTCGCTGCGGGAATCATCGACCCGGCGAAGGTGACCCGCTCGGCGCTGCAGAACGCAGCCTCGATCGCGGCTCTCTTCCTCACCACCGAGGTCGTCGTCGCTGACAAGCCCGAGAAGGCTGCAGCTCCCATGGGTGACCCGTCGGGTGGCATGGACTTCTGATCCCGCTCTCCTGACAGAACGCCCCCGGCTTCGGCCGGGGGCGTTCTGCGTTGATGCCGAGGTGGTGTCACCGGAACAGACTGGCCGAGTACTGATCGGCGTCTGCGTACTGGGTGGCCACCGAGCCGAGAGAGGTGCCGATCGATTCGAGCACCTGCTCCACGTGGACCTGAGCGCCCTGCCACTGCTCGGCGCACGTCTGGAAGGCGTTGGACGCCGTCCCCGACCAGGTCGACTGCAGCTGGCGGAGCTGGGCCATCAGGGTCGCGGACTCGCTCTGCAAGCGCTCGATGGTGGCGCGTGTCGCTCCGTGGGCCGCATGGACGGCTTCGGTGTCGACGGTGAAGACAGACATGGGAACTCCTTCTCGTAGGGGTTCCGAGGCTAGGCGGACGCCGCTGCCGTAGGCACCGACGAAGACAGCGAGCTCCGCGTGCTGTGCGCAATCGGTGCGCGGCAGTGTCGGTGCAGAAGCGCAGGCGGTCCGGGCCTGGGCTCAGGGCAGATCGAGCCGTTCCAGAGGCTGCGTGTCCTCGAGGAGATGCGCGGGAGTGGCCTGCGCCGGTGCGAGAGGAAGTGTGACGGTGAACGTCGCGCCGCCACCAGGGGTCTCCGAGACGTCGACGCCGCCGTGCAGCGCCTTCAGGATCGATGCGACGATGGCGAGCCCGAGGCCGGAGCCTCCCGTCTCCCTGGCGCGTGAGGTGTCGGCTCGCCAGAACCGCTCGAAGATCTGCTCCCGGATCTGCGGAGGGATCCCCTCGCCGTGATCGACGATCGCGATGCTTCCGGTTCCCGCGACGCGGTCCGAGTCGACGACGATCTCGATCGGACCGTCTTCCGGGGAGAATCGGCGCGCATTGCCCAGCAGATTGGTGACCACCTGACGGACCTTGTTCTCTTCGCCGAGCACGATCGGCGGTGTGCGCACAGGGAGATCGGTGACCTCTGTGAAGTCGATGGCTGGGGCCTGCTCCTGCGGCCGGGGACGACGGCGAAGGCGCGAGAGCGTGGCGCGCGACAGGCCGCGCGGGGTCGGGGGCTGCGGCGGCTGAAGCGGTGGGATCTCGTGAACGGGGATCACGGTCTTGCTGTCGGCGGTGCGGTCGATCACGGTGACCGTGCGTCCGGGAGCCGCGGCACGCAGATCGAGGGCGGCGTCCCTCGCGATCGGCCGCAGATCGAGCGGCACGATCTCCGGCTCGCGTTCCTCGTCCAACCGGGCGAGAGCGAGAAGGTCCTCCACCAGGACACCCATCCTGATGGCTTCCTTCTCGATGCGCTCCATGGCCCGGGCCGTATCCTCCTCGCCCTTGATCGCGCCCATCCGGTACAGCTCCGCGTAGCCGCGGACACTCACCAGCGGCGTGCGCAGCTCGTGGCTCGCATCGCCGATGAACCGCCGCATGTGCTGCACCGTGCGGTCCCGCTGCGCGAGAGAGCGGTCGACGCGATCGAGCATCGTGTTGATGGCGGTGTTCAGCCGCCCGACCTCTGTGGTCGGCTCCAGGTCGGTCAGCCGCTGCCGGAAGTCGCCGGCGGCGATCGACATGGCTGTCGCCTCGACCTGGCCGAGCCTGCGGAACGTCAGGGTCACGAGTCCACGCGTGAGGAGTGCGGCGATCAGGATGGTGATCAGGGCGATCGTGATGTAGATGCCGAAGTACTGGCTGATGATGCGATCGGCAGGCGAGAGCGGCAGGGCCACCAGCTGAATGCGCAGCACTCCGCCCTCCGAGGGGACCACGGCGACGGCGGCATGGAAGCGCTGGCCGTCGGCTCCCTCCATCTCGAGCGGGATCTGGTCGGTGTTCGCCGTCGCTTTCGTGAGGGAGTACTGGGCGGGGAACAGAGGCGCCTGGCCCGCGGTGCCGCGTGCCGTCGCGCGGAGCTCGCCCGTCGCGTCGTAGATCGCGAAGGAGAAGTCCCGAGGCTGCTCGTCGCGGGGGGTGTAGGTGCTGACGCCATCGACCGTCACGGTGTCGAAGTAGCGATCGACCAGGTCACTGGAGACCAGGGCGGGAAGCTGGGCGTCGATGTTCGCGACCAGGGCGTTGCGCAGGATCGGCACCGTGCCGATACCCGCGACGAGCAGGCCCAGGGCGAGCACCGCGACCGTGACGCCGGTGACCTTCGCCCGAAGGCTGATGCGTCGCCACCAGCTGGTGACCGCATCGGGCTTGTGCGCCATGCGGTCCTCCCTCATGCGGCGACTCCGCCGCGGGGCGGCGTCGATGGTGGTGCGGTGGTCGTCAGACCGTCTTGCCGACCTTGAGCATGTAGCCGAAGCCGCGCTTGGTCTGGATCAACGACTCTTCGGTGTGCGGATCGATCTTGCGGCGGAGGTAGGAGATGTAGCTCTCCACGATGCCGGCGTCGCCGTTGAAGTCGTACTCCCAGACGTGGTCGAGGATCTGGGCCTTCGACAGCACGCGGTTCGGGTTGAGCATCAGGTAGCGGAGCAGCTTGAACTCCGTCGGGCTCAACTCGATCGGCTCCTTGCCGACGTGGACGTCGTGCGTGTCCTGATCCATGGAGAGCTCACCGGCGCGGATGATCGACTCCTCGTCGGCCTGCATCGTGCGGCGGAGGATCGCCTGGGCCCTGGCGACGATCTCGTCGAGGCTGAACGGCTTGGTGACGTAGTCGTCGCCACCCGCGTTGAGGCCTTCGATCTTGTCGTCGGTGCCGTCCTTCGCCGTCAGGAACAGGATCGGGGCGGTGAAACCCGCGCCGCGGAGGCGCTTGGTCACGCTGAACCCGTTCATGTCGGGCAGCATGACATCCAGGATGATGAGGTCTGGCTCCTCTTCGAGGACGGCCGAGATCGTGGCGGCGCCGTTGGCGACCGTCTTCACCTGGAATCCGGCGAAGCTGAGACCCGTGGAGAGCAGGTCGCGGATGTTGGGTTCGTCATCGACGACCAGGATGCGCGGAGCAGTCATGTCCCCATTATGGTGACTCCGGCCATGTGGATGCTGACTATTGTGCGGAACGGCGTGGAGTCGCCCCCTTCGAGCGAGCCGGGCGCGCGGCAAGTGGACGGCGGGAGCAGAGATCGTCCCACGGTCGGATGCGGCGCACAGCTGCGCACGGGAGGATCGAGGTATGAGCTTGAACGAGGACGCCACCCCCGCCCCCGGAAACACCGTCGCACAGGCCGGACTGCCCGGTGTCGAGCAGCTCGCCTACCACCGGCTGGCACGCCTGCGGCCGCGGTATCGCTGGTGGCGCATGCTGCTGACCGGGCTCGTCGGCATCGCCCTCTACATCGCGATCCTGCTCATCGTGATCGTGCCGCTGGCCATCGTGTCGATGCTCGTCCCGGGGTGGGGCATCGATGCGCAGGTGCTCCTCACGACGTCGCAGTATTTCGACCTCGACCGCCCGTGGCTGCTCGTGGCGCTGGTGCTGCCGCTGATCCTGATGATCCCCGCCCTGCTGCTGGCCTCGCGGATCGTCGAGGGACGCGGGGTCGGTCTGCTGTCGTCCGTCACCGGGCGTCTGCGGATGGGATGGCTCGGCAGGAGTCTGCTGTTGGCGCTCGCGGTGTTCGTCGTCTACTTCGCCGTCGTGCTGGGGTGGTCGGCGCTCACCGGCGACGCGGTGACCGCCGACTTCTCGCACCCGGGGCTGTGGATCATGGTGCTGCTCGTGCTGTTGCTGATCCCCTTCCAGGCCGCGGCCGAGGAGTACGTGTTCCGCGGGTATCTGATGCAGCTGGTCGGGGGATGGCTGCGTCATCCCGCCTTCGCCATCCTCCTGCCCGTGCCGCTGTTCGTGCTCGGCCACGGCTACGACATCTGGGGCGCGGCCAGCGTGGGCATGTTCGCGATCGTCGCCGCCTGGCTGACCTGGCGCACGGGTGGACTCGAGGCGGCGATCTCGCTGCACATCGTCAACAACGTGCTCATCTTCCTGCTCGGATCCGTCACCTTGGTCGACGCCAACGCGACCTCGGGCACGGCTGTCGACCTTCTCGCGTCAGCGCTGGCCATGGTCGTCTACGCCCTGCTCGCCGACCGTTGGGCGGCGAGGCTCGGGATCGCACGCACGGCGCGGGCCGCATCGCCCACCGTGGGGGCGACCGGTACCCATCACCTCGGCCTGGCCCTGCAGGGACGTTCCGCCCGAGCGTGATCTTCCGCGGTCAGGCGGCGATCGCGTCCGAGTCCATGATCGTGTAGCTGTATCCCTGCTCGGCCAGGAAGCGCTGGCGGTTCTGGGCGTAGTCCTGATCGATCGTGTCGCGGGCGACGAGGGTGTAGAAGCTCGCGGTGTGCCCCGACTGCTTCGGGCGCAGCAGGCGACCCAGTCGCTGGGCCTCCTCCTGACGCGATCCGAAGGAGCCGGACACCTGGATCGCGACCGAGGCCTCAGGGAGGTCGATCGAGAAGTTCGCCACCTTGGAGACCACGAGGAGCGAGATGTCGCCTTCGCGGAAGGCGCGGTAGAGCTCTTCGCGCTCGTCGATGGGGGTCGCGCCGGTGATCTGCGGCGCGTTCAGAGCCTCGGACAGCGACTCGAGCTGATCGAGATACTGTCCGATCACGAGGATGCGCTCGCCCTCGTGCTTGGCGATGAGCTCACGCACCGCCTGGACCTTCGCCGGGGCGGAGGCCGCCAGGCGATAGCGTTCGTCGTCGGTCGCCGCGGCGTATTCGAGCCGGTCGCTCGGCGGCAGATCGACGCGCACCTCGTAGCACGCGGCGGGGGAGATGAAGCCCTGCGCCTCGATCTGCTTCCAGGGAGCGTCGAAGCGCTTGGGGCCGATCAGGCTGAAGACGTCGCCCTCGCGTCCGTCCTCGCGCACGAGGGTGGCGGTGAGGCCGATGCGTCGACGCGCCTGCAGGTCGGCGGTGAGCTTGAACACCGGAGCCGGCAGCAGGTGCACCTCGTCGTACACGATGAGGCCCCAGTCGAGGGCATCGAGCAGCGCCAGGTGCGCGTACTCGCCCTTACGCTTAGCGGTCAGGATCTGGTAGGTCGCGATCGTGACGGGCTTGACCTCTTTGGCCTGACCCGAATACTCGCCGATCTCCTCGGGAGTGAGGCTGGTGCGCTTGAGCAGCTCGTCGCGCCACTGGCGGGCCGAGACGGTGTTGGTGACGAGGATCAACGTGGTGGTCTTGGTCGCGGCCATCGCGCCGGCGCCCACGATCGTCTTGCCGGCGCCACAGGGGAGCACGACGACGCCGGAGCCGTCCTTCGAGAAGGCATCGACGGCATCCTGCTGGTAGGGGCGGATGTGCCAGCCGTCCTCGGCGAGGTCGATCTCGTGCGGTGTCCCCGGGGTGTACCCGGCGAGGTCTTCGGCGGGCCAGCCGATCTTCAGCAGCTCCTGCTTGATCTGCCCGCGAGCCCAGGCATCGACGACGAACGACTCAGGCGTCGGGTGGCCGATGAGCAGCGGCTGGATGCGCTTGTTGTTCGCGACCTGCGCCAGCACGGCGGGATCGGAGGAGCGCAGGATCAGGGTTCCCTCGTCGTCGCGTTCGATGACCAGCCGCCCGTAGCGGTTCACCGTTTCGCGCAGGTCGACGGACACGGAAGGAGGCACGGGGAAGCGCGACCAGCGATCGAGCGTCTCGAGCATGTCTTCGGCGGTGTGCCCTGCGGCTCTGGCGTTCCACAGCCCCAGACGCGTGATCCGGTAGGTGTGGATGTGCTCGGGGGCGCGTTCCAGCTCGGCGAAGATCGCCAGCTCGTGGCGGGCGCTCTCGGCGTCGGCGTGGGCGACTTCGAGCAGCACGGTGCGATCGCTCTGGACGATCAGTGGGCCATCAGACATAGCTCACCAGTTTAGCGGTCGAGACAGGTGCAGGGCCCTACGGCGCGACGATCGTCGCTGTGAGGATGCTCGACACCGGGAGGGTCCGCTCCACGTCGGCCGCCCGGTCTCGTCCGCGGAGCCTGCCGCCGCCGATCCCTGTCGCTTCCAGGAGGAGTTCCCTGGTCGATCCGTCCGGCATCCCGACCGTGACCTGGAGGACGGACTTCGCGCGCACGGCCGCCTCGAGCTCACGGTCGAGCCACGCCGCATCGGCATCCGGTCCCTGATGCGAGCGCAACCGGGTGATGAGCGGCATCAGGTCGATCGAGTCCCCGCTCGATGCCGACGACGGGGGCGCCGGATGCCGCTCGCGGACGAGCAGGGCGCCGTCGGGGCCGACGAGCGTCGCCGGATATCGCGCATCGGTGAGCGCCCAGTACACCGTGTCCCGGCCGACGCGGGTGGTCAGGGCGTCGAGGTGCGCGGTGAGGGCGAGCGGGCGGAGGGACTGATCCACCGCCATCGCCTGGATGAGGTGCGAGTCGGAGCTCTCGATCCGCGTGCGGCCGGTATCGTCATCGGTCGAGACGCGGACCAGCCCGTGTCGCTGGGCGGTCTGGGCGATCAGGTAGCTGAGGGGCTGGGGGAGCCCCGTGAGGGAGACGGAGGACAGGAAATCGAGGATCGACTGCTCGGTCTCGCCTGCGACGAACGCGTGCGCCACCGACTCGGAGGTGAAGCGGTAGGACGACGCCTGGGCTGCGGACTCCCGGGCCGCGATCGTGCGCAGTCGCACATCGAGCGCCGGCTCCAGCGGACCCGGTGCGATCGCCGTCAGATCGTTCTGCAAGAAGATGCGGTCGACCTCGGTCGGCAGCAGGCGCACGAGAGCTTCCGGGTCGGCGGCATCCCCGCGACGCAGGCTCACGGCCCACTCGGGCTCGGTTGCGTCCTCGGCGATCAGACCGAGTAGCGAAGCCGCTTCCTGCAGGGTGCGCGAACGCTCGGCCCAGGCGGGATCCCACGGGTGTGCGAACGGCCATACCTCGGGCGGGATCCATCCGCCGGTCTCGGAGCGGACTCCGCGTGGCAGCGCGTCGCGGAACGCGGTCGCAAGGACCGCCCATCGATCGGCAGCGGACGAGCGCAGCCAGTCCTCCGCCGACTGGCTCGATCGCAGCCGCCGGTCTGCGGAGACGGCGAGCCCGGACTGGAGCGCGATGGCGGCGAGGGTGTCGACGATCTCGGCGGGGACGCCGGCTTCGGTGAGCTGACGCTTCTCGCCGGCGCTGACGCCACCGCCCGTGAGCAGGGCGAACGGGCTCTCCCTCGCGATCATCAGAAGGTCGGCGAGCACGGCCACGGTCGTGAAGGCGCGCTCGGCCGCGTGCGCTGCGGCAGCCTCGGACGAGGCCGGTGCCGGTGCTTCGGCGGGCGGTCCGGAGGCGGTGCGCCCGGCGATCGCGGCGACCACCGGGGGATAGGGCTTGCCGTCGGGACGGAGCAGCGCGAGCGCTTTCAGTTGCTCCGTCTCGCGTCCGGCGTCCTTTCCGGAGGCGGCGGAGACCAGCGCGCTCGCCTCGGATGCCGTGAGCGTGGGGAGCACACGCGTCAGCGATGCCGGATCGAGCAGTGCCTCAGCGGCATCGAAGAAGTCCTGCCACGGCGCATCCGCTCGCACGCCCCGTGCGCGGAAGAGGTGGCGGAGGTCGTCATCGCTCGCTGCCGCCAGCCAATCCGCCAGCGGTCGCGCGTGAGTGCTCATGGCCGATTCCTCAGGAACGCGAAGACGCGCGTCCCTTCCGGATGAAGCTCATGGTCAGGAGCGTGATGATCATGAGGAAGGCGACCGGCAGTCCCCAGTAGGGGATCGCGGCGACGACGGGCCAGATGCCCTCGCCGAACGCGGCCTGGTCCATCCCGAGCGCGGTGCCGATGATGATCGCGAAGAAGCACACCACGGACGCTGCGGCGATTCCGAGCGCGGTGAACGCCAGGATACGATCCAGCCGGCGGATGGGAACCTCCGGTTCGGAATTCTGCGTGCTCATCCGCCTCAGCCTACTCGCACTGAGGCCTTCGGCTGCGCGAGCGCCACGACCGGTAGGCTGGGGGCACGCGCACGAGCGCGTCCACTGTTCTGCATATCGATCTCAGCGAGGTTCTCCCATGCCCACCGGCAAGGTCAGGTTCTACGACGAAGACAAGGGTTTCGGCTTCATCGCCAGCGATGACGGCCAGGACGTCTTCCTGCACGCCTCCGCGATGCCCACCGGCACCGCGGTGAAGGCCGGTGCACGCGTGGAGTTCGGCGTCGCCGACGGCAAGCGCGGACTCCAGGCGCTGTCCGTGCGTGTGCTCGAGGCACCGCCCAGCCTCTCGAAGGCCAAGCGCAAGCCTGCAGACGATATGGCCATCATCGTCGAGGATCTCGTGAAGCTCCTCGACGGCATCGGCGGGGATCTGCGCTGCGGGCGCTACCCCTCTTCCGGACAGGGCCGCAAGATCGCGGCCGTCCTGCGCAAGGTCGCTGATGACCTCGACGCCTGACGCCGACGCGCGTCTCATCGCCGCCCACGACCTCGCGCTGGCCGCGCTGGCCGAGATCACCCCGGCGTCCACGGTCGGCCCCGCCGCCGGATACCTCGCCGAGGAAGACGGCTCGGTCTCGCTGCGCTTCCAGAACCGACTCCCCGGCTACCCGGGGTGGTTCTGGACCGTGACCGTCGCCCGCGTCGAGGGCGAGGAGCCTACGGTCCTCGAGATCGAACTCCTGCCCGGCGACGGCGCGCTGCTCGCGCCGGAGTGGGTCCCCTGGGCCGAGAGGCTGGCCGAGTACCGCGCCCATCAGGTCGAGCTCGCCGAGGCGGCCGCTGCTGCCGGCGGCGACGTGGCGATCGGCGACGATGCGTTGGCCGACGATGGTCTCGACGACGACGACCTCGATGACGACGACCTCGACGACGGCGAAGCGGACATCCTGCACGCCGGCGATCTGGACGGCGTGGACATCGACGAACTCGACGACGGCGCCGCCGAAGACGAAGAGTCGGAAGACGACGACGCCGACGCCCTCGATGAGGACGCCGGCGAGGTCGACGAGGAGGAGTGACTCCAGGCGCTCAGGCGCCCAGGTTCTCCAGCACGTACTCGATCGATCGGGTCAGCTGACGCACGTCATCCGGCTCGATCGAGACGAACGTGGCCACGCGCAGCTGGTTTCGCCCGAGCTTGCGATAGGGCTCCGTGTCGACGATCCCGTTCGCGCGGAGCGTCTTCGCGATCGCCGCGGCATCGATGCTGTCGTCGAAGTCGATCGTGGCGACCACGGGCGAGCGGTGTGCGGCTTCCGTGACGAACGGCGTCGCGACGGAGGAGGCCTCGGCCCAGTCGTACAGAACCGAAGACGACTCGGCGGTGCGCGCCGCCGCCCAGGCGAGGCCGCCGTTGTCGAGGATCCAGCGCAGCTGGCTGTCGAGCAGGTGCAGGGTCGTCAGTGCCGGGGTGTTCAACGTCTGGTTGAGCCGCGAGTTGTCGACCGCGTTCTTCAGGCTCAGGAACTCGGGGATGTAGCGACCCGACGCGGCGATGCGATCGATGCGCTCGATCGCGGCCGGCGAGACCGCGGCGAACCACAGGCCACCGTCGGAGCCGAGGTTCTTCTGCGGTGCGAAGTAGTACACGTCGGCCTGTGCGGCATCGAAGTCGATACCTCCCGCCGCGCTCGTGGCGTCGATGACGGTCAGTGCGCCATCGACGGCGATGCGCTGGATCGGTGCGGCGACGCCGGTCGAGGTCTCGTTGTGCGGCCAGGCGTACACGTCGACGCCTTCCACGACCTCGGCGACGGTCAGCGAGCCGGGCTCGGCCTTGCGCACGTCGGGTGCCTCGAGCCAAGGCGCGGCGGCGGAGGCGGCGAACTTGCCGCCGAACTCGCCGAACACGAGGTTCTGGCTGCGGCGCTCGATGAGGCCGAAGGCTGCCGCGTCCCAGAACGCGGTCGATCCGCCGTTGCCGAGGATGATCTCGTATCCCTCGGGAATGCGGAACAGGGCGGCGAGCTGCTCGCGGACGCTGCCGACGAGGTTCTTCACCGGCGCCTGACGATGCGATGTCCCCAGGATCGTCGACCCCGAAGAGACCAGTGCCTCGAGCTGCGCAGGGCGCACTTTCGAGGGACCGCAGCCGAAGCGGCCGTCGATGGGCAGGAGGTCACGGGGAATCTCGATCGCCATGGGTCGATTCTAGGGGGCGCTCGACCTGTCGCAGGACCGCTCGAGAGTCCGATGTCCGCCGAGGAATGTAGGCTTGCCTAAGAACCTCGGAGGGCCTGCACATGACCGACCTGATCGACACCACGGAGATGTATCTCCGCACCATCCTCGAACTCGAGGAGGAGAACATCGTGCCGCTGCGCGCGCGCATCTCCGAACGTCTCGGCCACTCCGGTCCGACCGTGTCGCAGACCGTCGGCCGCATGGAGCGCGACGGTCTCGTCATCGTCTCCGAGGATCGCACTCTCGAGCTCACAGACGCGGGGCGCAACAAGGCCGTCAACGTCATGCGCAAGCATCGGCTCGCCGAGCGTCTGCTGTCCGACGTCATCGGACTCGACTGGGCGTTCGTGCATGAAGAGGCCTGCCGCTGGGAGCACGTAATGAGCGAGCAGGTCGAACGCCGCCTCGTCGAGCTGCTCGGACATCCCACCGAGTCGCCGTACGGCAATCCGATCCCCGGACTCGACCAGCTCGGAGACGTTCCCGCGCGCACCTTCGACGAGGGCGTCATCGGACTCGTCCAGCGTCTGAACGCCGCGGGTGCACCCGTCGAGGGCACGGTCCGTCGTCTCGCCGAGCCGGCTCAGGTCGATCCCGAGCTGCTCGAGCAGTTGCGCGACGCGGGTGTCGTTCCCGGCGCCCACGGAGACTTCCGCTTCAGCGAGGGCTACGTGCTCATCCAGATGGACGGCAAAGACGAGGGGCTCGAGCTCCCGGTGGAGCTGGCATCGCACATCTTCCTGGTCGGCGAACCGGCCTGATCCCGCGAGAAATCCGGGGCCGACGCCAGAGCAGCGACGGGGCGCCGGAGGCTTCTGCGGTGATTGTCAGATTCCCGGGGTGACATGATCGTTATCTTCCGGTAACCTCGGACAGGTCGCCAGCGAAGAAGCCCGCTGGAGATGAACCCGCGAAGATTGCCTTCCAGGCTCGTCGTCTTCACGGCAGGAACGCACAAAGTACCCGAGCTACATTCGTGCCACGAGAGCAGAGTGCCGACGAGCCAGCGCTGACCCGAACAGCGCGAGGGCCCAGGAGGACCAAGTTTTGGCCGCAGACATCGAACCGCCCGCGAAGAAGACATCTGAAGACCGAGTACCCGCCCGCCGATCCGGTGCGCGCATGAGTGCTCGCAAGGCCGTCAAGCCGCTCCGATCCATCGCCATCTTCGGAGCCGTCGGTGCACTGGTCGCCGGGATCGCGCTGCCCGCCTTCGCCTCGACGAAGCCGAGCGAAGCCGCGCCGACGACTGTTCAGCAGCTCGCGGCCGTCGACGCGCAGTCTCTCGTCGTCGCTTCGCAGGCCACTGCGGCACCGCTCGCTCGCGGCACCTTCAGCGCGACCACCCCCGAGGAGATCGAGAAGAAGAAGGCGGAAGAGGCGGCCGCAGCACGTGCAGCCGCCGCTGCTTCCACCGCAGGGACCGCCTCCTCCCGCTTCAACACCGCGGGCTACGCGCTCACCTCGCCGGGTTCCGGTGAGGTGCGCTATCCGCTTCCCATGGGTTCGTGGAACGTCAGCCGCACGGTGGGCGGTGGGCACAACGGCGCCGACATGCTCGCCCCGGCCGGTACGCCGATCTATGCGGCCGCCGCCGGCGTCGTCCGTGCTTCCGCAGAGAGCATCGGCGGCTACGGCGTTGCCGTGATGCTCGACAGTGTCGTCGGTGGGCAGCGTGTGCAGACCACCTACGGCCACATGATCTACGGCTCGCGTCAGGTGCAGGTGGGGCAGACGGTCTCCGCCGGGCAGCTGATCGGCTACGTCGGCAGCACCGGCCGCTCGACCGCCAACCACCTCCACTTCGAGGTCTGGATCAACGGCGGACTCGTGGAGCCCATGTCCTGGCTCTCGGTCAACGCCGGCTGATTTCCGGACACGCCTCACTCCATTCACCCGCTGTTTCGCCCTGCACCCAGCGCGATGGGTTAGCCTGATCCCGTTGTCGTACAGGTGGGAGAGGCTGATGGAGCGAATACCGAGCATCCGAACCATGGATGCCCTCGGTCGTCACGTCCTTCTGCATAGCCCGCAGGGATGCCACGGCGTTGCCGTGCGCGAAAGGCGCTGTCTCTAGACGGCGCCTTTTTTCGTCCCCGCGATCGATCTGCCTCCTGCACGACCTCGTGTGAGTCGAGAGTGCCGGGAAGCCGTCCCGGCGGATCGAGAGGATGACGAATGCGCACACTGGTCCTGAATGCCGGATACGAGCCGCTGGCGATCGTGTCGTTCAAACGAGCCCTGGTGCTGGTGATGAACGACAAGGCGACCGTGATCGAACGGGTCGAGGAAGACCCCGTCTGGGGCACGCGCGGCGTCTACGATCGCCCGGCGGTCATCATCCTGGCCCGCTACGTGCGGGTCCCGACGAGCAGGCGTGTGCCCGTCACCCGGCGCGGTGTGCTCCGCCGCGACAACCACCGCTGCGGATACTGCGGGAAGGCGGCATCGACGATCGATCACGTGCTGCCGCGCTCGCGCGGGGGAGCGGACTCCTGGGAGAACCTCGTCGCGTGCTGCCTGCGCTGCAACAACGTCAAGAGTGATCGCACGCCGCAGGAGATGCGCTGGCAGCTGCGCTTCACCCCTCGACCGCCGCACGGCACCGCCTGGACCGTGCGCGGAACCGAACGCAGCGACCCGCGATGGGAGCCGTACCTCGCTCTGGCCGCCTGACGCCGCGGACCCGCTGACGAGGGCCTGAGACGACGAAGAGGGGCCACCCTTTCGGGCGGCCCCTCTTCTCTTCGACGTCGTGCCCGCGACAGGATTCGAACCTGCGACCTGCCCTTTAGGAGAGGGCTGCTCTATCCCCTGAGCTACGTGGGCGTGCATCCAGTCTAAGCGACCGGATGCACGCCGCCACGTCTCAGTCCTTCCCGCGCCGCCACAGCTTCGACGGCCACCAGATCGCCTTGCCGATGTCGTAGGTCAGCGCCGGGACCAGCAGCGAACGCACGACGAAGGTGTCCAGGAGCACACCGAAGGCGACGATGAAGGCGAGTTGCACCAGGAACAGGATCGGGATCACCGACAGCGCGGCGAAGGTCGCGGCGAGCACGAGACCCGCCGAGGTGATCACGCCGCCGGTGATCGAGAGACCACGCAGGATGCCCTCCCGCGTCCCATGCGCCTTCGACTCCTCGCGCACTCGCGTCATCAGGAAGATGTTGTAGTCGATGCCGAGCGCGACGAGGAAGACGAAACCGAAGAGAGGAACTGCGGGATCGGCACCGGGGAAGGCGAAGATGCCATTGAAGACGAGCGCCGACACCCCCATCGCCGTGCCGAAGGACAGCACCGTGGTGAGGATCAGCAGCACGGGCGCGAGGACCGAGCGCAACAGCAGCATCAGGATGAACATGATCACCACGAGGATGACGGGAATGATGAGGTTCCGGTCGTGGATCGAGGCGTCGTTGGTGTCGATCGAGGTCGCCGTGACTCCTCCCACCAGGGCATCCACGCCGTCGAGCTCGCCGCGAAGCTCGCGCACCGTGGAGGCTGCGGCCTCGGAGTCCGCGGCATCGGTCAGAGTGCCCTGCAGGAGCACGTCGCCCTTCACCGTGGTCGGCTCGGGGACCGGCGTTCCGGGAGGGCCCACGGCCGTGATCGCGTCTGCGGTCACAGGGGCCGAGCCGCTCGGGGAGTCGGCGGAGGTCACGGAGACCGCGTCGACGCCGTCGTTCGCGAGCAGGATGTCAGCGGCGTCCTGCAGTTGGTCCTCGGCGACGACGACGTAGACCGGACTGCCGGATCCGCCGGGGAAGTGCTCGCCGAGCGCCACCTGGCCGTCGCGCGCTTCCGATGCACCGAGGACCAGGTCGGACTGCGGCACGCCGTCCACATCGAGCTGGGTGACTCCCGCCGCTCCCGCGAGCAGGACGAGCGTGGTCACGATCCAGATCACGCGCGGACGGCGCTTGATGAAGCCGGCGAGTCGCGCCCACAGACCCGTGGTGCGCATGCCGTGCTCTGCGGCGACGACCTCCGGCTCGAAGCGCGGGCGTCGCGGCCAGAAGACGGCGCGTCCGAAGAGCAGCAGCAGTGACGGCAGCAGCGTCAGGGCGGAGAGCATCGCGAACACGATGCCGATCGCCGCGACCGGCCCGAGCGTGCTGTTGGATTTCAGATCGCTGAGCAGCAGGCACAGGAGCCCTGCGATCACCGTGCCGCCCGATGCGACGATCGGCTCGACCGAGCCCTTCCACGCCGCCATGATCGCGGTGCCCTTGTCCTGTGAGACGCGCAGCTCTTCTCGGAAGCGCGCGACCAGCAGCAGGGCGTAGTCGGTGGCAGCGCCGATCACCAGGATGAAGAGGATTCCCTGCGTCTGGCCGCTGAGCAGCAGGATCTCGAACTTCGCGAGCCACCACACCACGAGCAGCGCGACGCAGAGGGCGAAGAGGCTGGTGGACAGCACGACCAACGGGAGGAGGAACGAGCGATAAACCAGCACCAGGATGACCAGCACGGCGAGGAGCGCGACGCCCAGGAGTAGACCGTCGATACCGGCGAAGCCTGCCACCAGGTCGGCACTGAACCCCGCGGGTCCCGTGATGTAGACCGTGATCCCGTCAGGGACCGCAGCGCGCAGCTCTTCCCCGAGAGCGCTCGTCGCGTCCGCGAGCTCGGCGTCGGAGTCGATCGGGATGAAGGCCTGCACCGCGCGGCCGTCATCCGAGGGGAGTGCGGGAGAGACGTCTTCGCCGACGCCTTCGACCTTCGGCGCGTCCGCGACGGCACCGGAGATCGCGTCGAGCTCGGCAGCAGTGAGCTTCTCGTCGGAGGTGAACACGGCGATGGCCGGGATCGAGTCGCTGTCGTTGAACTCGCCCAGCAGCTTCTGCACCTGGGTCGCATCCGCGGACTCGGGGAGGTAGGTGGTCTGCTCGTTGGAGGAGACCTCGTCGACCTTGCCGAACAGGGGTCCGCCGAGCGATGCGCCCACCAGCCACACGAGGATCAGGGCCACGGGAAGGAAGACGCGCACCCAGGAGTGTCGTCGTGAACGCTCCCTCGTGGACGGGGTCGGCGTCGGTTCGCGGCGGGACATCGGGTTCCTTTCGGGTGTGCTGCGGGTCAGGAGATCCACGCGAGGATGAGGATCATCGTGGCGAGGAAACCGGCGAAGTAGTTCAGGGCGATGAAACGTCGCCAGGCGCGGTTCGTGGAGCCGGAGGTCTCATCGGTCACGTTCCACCACCGAGCCGCGTTCACGACGTAGGGCAGAGCCAGGGCCGCGGCGAGCGGGCCCGGCCAGGGCGTCAGCAGCATGGCTGCGCCGGCGATCACCCACAGGGAGAGCGACAGGCGTACGGTCGCGCGCGCTCCGATGACGGTGGCGATCGACGAGATCCCGGCCTCCCGATCGGGCCCGATGTCCTGCACGGCGCCGAAGGCGTGTGCGGCCATGCCCCAGAGGAAGAAGGCGCTGAGCGTGATGACCGTCGCGGCGGTCGCCGGCGCCCCGGCGAGGGCGAGGCCGACGATGGCAGGACTCACGAAGTGCGTGCTCGAGGTGATGGAATCGAGGAACGGGCGCTCTTTGAAGCGCAGGACGGGGGCGGAGTAGGCGATCACGGCGAACACGCTGACCGCCAGCCAGAGCCAGGACGCCGGATTCCCGACGATCACGAGGTAGACGAGGAAGGGGATGTTCGTCACCGCCGCCGCCCAGAGCGTCGTCCGGTGCATGCGGGGTGCGAGGAGGGCCCCCTCGATCCCGCCTTTGCGGGGGTTCGCGAGGTCGGAGGCGTAGTCGAAGACGTCGTTGATCCCGTACATCGCGAGGTTGTAGGGGATGAGGAAGTACAGCGTGCCGATCACCAGCGTCAGATCGATCTCGCGTGTGCTGAGCAGATACGCGGCGGCGAACGGGAAGGCCGTGTTGATCCAGCTGATCGGACGCGACGACAGCACGATCTGGGCGATGTCGCGTCCGATGCTGTTCGACGGGGCTGCGGCAGTGCTCATCGTCGTTCCTCCTGTTCGAGCGTTCGACGATCCTGCACTCGCCGCCGGGCGCGCATCGCCGTCCACAGGGCCGGAAGGAGCAGCGCGCCCGCCAGGGGGTACGCGAAGTCCTCGATGGGAGCCAGTCCGATGTGCACCCCGAGCAGCGGGTCCTGCGCGTAGTGGAAGAGGCCGCTTGCGATCATCGCGGTGTCGAAGGCCGCGGTGAGCAGGAACAGCACGATCACGGTCAGCACGACGGCGAGCGGTCGCGGGCCCTTTCCGCGGGATGCGAACGCGAGCCCGATGCCGCCGAGGACGGCGACGGCGACGAAGCACGCGGAGAGCTGGATATAGGTCATGACCCGCCGCCTTCCGCCTGCTTGCGGCGCCGTGTCAGCACCCGTTCTGCTCCGGTGTAGATGATCATGGTGCACACCACGAGGAACAGCAGGAAGATCGGTTCCTCGAGGGGCAGCTCCGGCGCGAGCACCAATCCCGTCGCGATCATGCCGTCGCCCCGGAAGAAGATCCCGTTGGCGATGCCGGCGACATCCCAGATCAGGAAGAAGACGAGACCGACGGCCGTCACCACCGCAGCCGATACCGCATCGCGCCAGAAGAAGAGTCGAAATCGCCAGTCCAGCAGCAGCATGCAGCCCAGCGACAGGAGAAGGGCCGCCAGGTACACCACGCCCATCAGGACGCCTCTGTCCCCGCAGGTGAGGTGCGGGGGACGGGGAGCGGACCGGGGGAGTGATCGCCGCGGATGCGCTTGAGGACGATCTCCGCACTGATCAGGCACATCGGGACACCGACACCCGGCGCGGTGGTGGCACCCGCGTAGAACAGACCCTGCACGCGCTTCGACGTGTTCTGAGCACGGAACATCGCGCTCTGCGAGAGGATGTGCGCGGGCCCCAGCATGCCGCCGTGCCAGGAGTGGTAGTCGTCGCGGAAGTCGGCGGGACCCTTCGTCTCGCGCACCACGATGCGGTCGCGGAGATCGGGGATCCCGGCCCAGGTCGCGACCTGATCGATCGCCGCGTCCGCTGCGCGTTCGATCGCGGGTGATCCCTCTCCGTCGGGTCCACCGTGTCCGAGATCGACGTCCGCGGGTACCGGGATCAACACGAACAGGTTCTCGTGATCGGCGGGCGCGACCTCGGGGTCCGTGGCACTGGGGCGGCACACGTAGATCGACGCCGGGTCCGGCACGGTCGGGGAGGCCCCGAAGATCGCGTCGAAGTTCGCGTCCCAGTCGTCGGTGAAGAACAGGGAGTGGTGCGGGAGCTCGGGGAGCGCGCCGCGCACGCCGAGCATCACGAGCACGCCGCCCGGTCCGCTGGTGCGTCGCGCCCACCACGACTCGGGGTAGGTCTGCAGCGAGGGCGGGAGCAGAGTGGTCTCGGTGTGGTGCAGGTCGGCCGCGGAGACCACCACATCGGCGCTCTCGAAGTGCGAGGAACCGGCGCCGTCGACCCAGCCGACACCCGTCACCCGGGTGCCGTCGGCGCCGTCCTGCGTGCGGATTCCGGTGACGTTCGCCTCGGTGATGATCCGTACCCCCGCGTCGAGGGCCAGCGCTTCGATCCGCTCGATCACACGCCAGAAACCGCCCTGCGGATAGCTGACGCCCTGGTCGAGATCGAGCGCGCTCATGAGGTGGTACATCGCCGGCGCGCTTCGGGGGTCGGTTCCGAGGAACACCGCGGGGTAGCCGAGGATCTGGCGCACCACGGGGTGCGTGAAGCGTCGGGCAGCGAAGGACTGCAGCCGCGTTCCGAGCAGGGTGGCGAGGCGAGGCAGCGCCCGGAGCACCTCCGGTGTGAGGAGCGAGCGCATGCGGGTGAACGGGTTGTAGAGGAAGTACTTCTGCGCCATCGCTCCGGCATGCTGCGCGGAGTCGAGGTAGGAGTCGAGCTCCGCTGTGGAGCCGGGCTCCAGTTCTTCGAAGAGCCGGGTGACCTGCTCGCGTCCGGCGGGCACCGTCACGGGGGAGCGGTCGGCATCCGTCGCGTCCGGGGCGCGGAACACCCGGTAGCCGGGGTCGAGGCGGATGAGGTCGAGCTGCTCCGCGGTCGAGGTGCCCATCATCGCGAAGAAGTGGTCGAAGACCTCGGGCATGAGGTACCACGAGGGGCCGGAGTCGAAGCGGAAGCCGTCGCGCTCGATCGTCCCCGCGCGTCCGCCGACGCGGTCGTTCTTCTCGAGCACGACCACCTCGTGCCCGTCCCGAGCGAGCAGGCCCGCTGTCGCGAGACCGGCGACTCCTGCACCGATGACCACGACCCGGCTCATCGGTCGCGCTCCATCGCGGTGGTGAGGACGGCGCGGGTGGCGAGTGCGGCCTTGATCGGATCGGGAACGCGCACGCGGCGTCGGTAGAGGACGTCGGCAGGTGTCTGGGACACACGTCGGGTGAGCGCGGCGAACAGAGCCAGGGCGCTGCGCACCGCCGCACGGGCGTCCTTCGGCAGCAGCGGGATCGTGTCGCGGGCGTCGGACAGCTGCCGGAACACGGTCGCAACCCATGCGTCGCGATCGGCATCCGTCAGACGCGCGGTCCCACCGAGGTAGCCGCGGTGGAGTCGGTCGGTGTCGTCTGCGAGGTCTCGGAGGAAGTTCACGTTCTGGAACGCCGCACCGAGCTGGCGTGCACCGTGGCGCAGGGTCTCGAGCTCTTCGGGCGTGCGCTCGACCCCGCGCAGGAAGACCTGCAGACACATGAGACCCACGACCTCGGCGGAGCCGTAGACGTACGCCGCATGGGCGTCGATGTCGTAGGCGGCGAAGCCGGCGTCCTCCTCGATGTCCGCGCGCATCGAATCGAAGAACGGCTGTGTCAGGTCCTCGCCGATCCCGCACTCCCGTGCGGTACGCGCGAACGCATGCAGGATCAGGTCGCTGCTGTAGCCGCTGCGCATCGATCGATGAGTCTCGGCGATGTAGGAATCGAGGGCGGCCGATTGCGCGGCGACGTCCAGCCCTGCCTCGGCGGCCACGCCGTCGACGATCTCATCGGCGATGCGCACCATGGCATAGATGTTGCGCACGTGCTGGCGATGGCGCTTTCCGAGAAGACGGGTGGCGAGCCCGAACGACGTCGAATAGGTGCGGATCACATCGGTCGTCGCGATCTCCGCCGTGCGGTTGAAGCGACGAAGGGCGGTGTCGTCCCTGTGGCCGGCCGAGTTCGCGGTCATCGGCTGCGGCTTCCGACTCGGGACGCGAGTGCGCGGATGGCATCCCCGGCCGCTGCCGGGAGCAGCCCGGCGGCCTCCGCCTCGCGCAGTGCGGCGTCCGCCGACTCGAGGTGCTCCCGCACCAGGCCTCGCACGAAGCTCTCCGAGCCGCATTCGCGTAGCCGATCGCGGGCAGCTGCTCCGTCCGTGGGGCTGAGGTCGGCTCTACCGAAGTGCAGCTCGATCCCGTCCCACTGGCTGGTCATGCGCGCGTAGGCGATGATCGCGGTCTCCTTGCCCTCCCGCAGATCGGAGAACGGGTCCTTGCCGTGCTCATCGGGGTCGCCGAACACGGAGAGCAGATCGTCCTGCAGCTGATAGGCGAGTCCGAGGTGCCGGCCGATCACGGCGAGGTGATCTTCTGCCGCGGTCGACGAGCCGACGAGCACCGCGGCCGCCCGCAGCGGGAGCACGAAGGAGTACGTCGAGGTCTTGTACGCGCTCGTGGAGAGTATCGTCCGCAGATCGGGGGTGATGATGCCGTCGCTGAGTGCCACATCGGCGTGCTCACCGGCGACGGTCTCGAAGATCGTCTCCTCGAGCAGGCCGAGCAGACGCTCGCGGGTCTCGTCCGTGACGCCCGCCCGCGCGAATCCCAGCACCGCCGACGACAGCAGCAGGTCTCCGAGGAGGATCGCGCTCGAGCGCGCCCAGTGGAGGGCGGGTTCGGTCGGGCCCGCCGGGCGTCCTGCGACGAGCGCACCGATCAGATTGGGGCGCCGCCGCCGCATCAGATCGCCGTCGATGACGTCGTCGTGCAGGAGGAAGGCGAAGTGGAGGAGCTCGACATGGGCCGCGACATCGATGGCGGAGCGCATCTCGTCGGCGGTCAGAGGGGCGGGTGCCAAAGCACGCGCGAGGTCCAGGAGCAGACGCGGGCGGATGAGCTTTCCGCCGAGAGCGTGCTCCTCAGCCGCCTGCCACAGTCCGACGAACTCGCTCCCGTACCGTGCGGCGGCGGCGCTCCGCTCGGAGAAGCGGTGTCGCAGGGCCTGCTCGATCCGTGTCCCCAGCGATTCTTCCGTCGTCGTCGTGCTCATCTCTCACACCTCGCCGAGCCGCCGCAGCAGCGGGAGCTGCTCGACCAGCCAGGGACTGAAGGCGAAGGGCGCATGCGTGACGGCCTCGACGAGCGGACCGACGGCGACCCACGTCCATTCGGACACCTCGTCGGGGTTGGCGGCGGGTTCGCCGTCGAAGACCGCGACGTGCACGGGGCAGATCTCGTTCTCGACGATTCCGCTGGCATCCACCGCGCGGTAGCGGTAATCGGGGAGGATCATCCGGATCTCGGAGAGCTGCAGGCCGAGCTCGCCGGCGCCGTGTCGACGCACGGCATCGGACATCGCCTCGTCGGGCCGAGGATGCCCGCAGAAGCTGTTCGTCCAGACGCCGGGCCAGGTCTTCTTCGAGAGTGCTCGGCGCGTCAGCAGCAGTCGTCCTTCGCGGTCGAGGACGTAGCACGAGAAGGCGAGGTGCAGGGGAGTGTCGTGGGTATGGACTTCGCTCTTGGGAAGGGTGCCGATGGCTGTCCCGTCTTCCGCGAGGAGGGTCACGTCGTCCATGGCATCTCCCTGTTCTGAGGCTTCTCCATTTAGCTAACTTGGTGAGTAGTCAACTTAGCATGAAACTGTTGGTGTGTAACATGATCGCATGGACACGGAGCCCGGCACCACCCCGCACGCGGGCGCGCAGGATTCGCTCCCCGTCGCAGGCGAAGGATCGCGGTCATCCGGGGCGGCCCCGGACGGGTTGACCCATTCGGCCATCTACGACGTCGAGGCGAGCGATCCTCGCAGTGTCCTGATCGACCGGACCGGCGTCTCGCCGGAGGAGCTCAAGCAGATCTCGAGGGTCATGGAGGCGCTCGCCGGACTGCGCGAGGCGGAGCAGACGCTCTCCCAGGCATCGCGTCGATACATGCGCCTGAACGAGACCGACATGCGCGCGCTGCACTACCTGATCGTGTGCGCGAACCGGAACCTGGTGGCGACGCCCGGAGGGATCGCGCATCACCTGGGGGTCTCGACCGCGGCGACGACCAAGCTTCTCGACCGTCTGGAACAGGGAGGGCACATCACGCGTGCCCCGCACCCGACGGATCGCAGGGCGCTGCAGATCAACATCACCGCGCAGACGCGTCATGCCGCGATGGAAACCGTCGGACGGCAGCAGGCGAAGCGCTTCTATTCTGCCGCCCGACTCGCGCCTGCCGAAAGGGAAGTCGTGATCCGATTCCTCATGGATATGACAGAAGAGATCACGCTCCGCGACGAACCCTGGTTGCAGGGAGGCGCTTAATACCCGCCTGCCGGTGCAGGCGGAAGTGCTGCTTAATTGCGACCGAGGTCAGTGTGCGGCGTTGTATGCGTCCACGACCTGTGCGGGAATGCGACCGCGCTCGGAGAGCTTGTGCCCATTCTCGTTCGCCCAGGCGCGGATGGCTGCGACCTCGGGGTTGCGCGCGGGCCGCTTCCGAGCCGCGGAGGTGCGAGGAGCGCTCGAGGAGCCGGCCTTTCGCCCCGCAGTCACGTAAGGCTCGAGGGCCTTGCGCAATTCATCGGCGTGCGCGGAGTTCAAGTCGATCTCATAAGCGGCGCCGTTGAGCGAGAAATGTACAGTCTCGCCCTCGCCGACCTCCAGGACGCTGCCATCGATGTCGTCTACCAGCTGATGCACAATTCGTCTTGCCATACGGGGACTTTACCCGTCAGGACGAAATGCGACAAGTCGGAACAATCATTAGCGCAATGGAATTCACGCGAAGCAATAAATCAATTCCCTGTGGTCAGGGAAGAAGTCCCGCACGCCGCGCTCTGGTGACAGCCGCATGACGCGTGGAAGCATCGAGCTTCGACATCGCGGTTCCGAGGTACGCCTTGATCGTGCCTTCGCGCAGGCCGAGCTGCGCGGCGATCTCCGCGTTCGTCGAACCGAGCGCCGCGCACGCGAGCACATCGGTCTCGCGGGGGGAGAGGCGGACCGTGGGGATGGGGCCTGTCGCCGGCGCGGATGTGCTTCCCGCGAGCGTCATGAGTCGGCGTTCGATCCGCGCGATCCTCGCGCGGATATCGACGTCGTCGACAGAGGCGGCGATGCTGCGAAGTTCTGCGAAGCTCTGACGCAGTTCCTCCCGGTGCGCCGGTGCCACGCTGTCGACGCCGAGGGGCGCCTCCCGCATCCGTCGCTGCACCTCGTCACGGATGCGCAGTTCGTCGGCGACGGACTGCGCGACCTGCATAGCGGGAGCGGTGGTCACCCCGCCGACCCGCTCCTCATCCCAGCCTCCTGCGTAGAGCACGCCGCGAGAACGACCCTGGACGACGATCGGAAGGGCGAGAAGAGTGCGCAGTCCCTCACCCAGCACGAAGACGTCGTAGTCGTGCGTGATCTGCTGCGAAGACCCGTAGTCGCTCGTCATCCTGGGGCGCAGTTCCATCATCGCCCGTCCGCCGAGTCCACGTTCCGGCCGCACGCGCAGACCGTCCAGCGATCGGGTGCGCGCACCGACGATGCTGGTGACGCTCACGACGCCTTCTTCGATGAGGCCGCCGAAAGCGACCGGGAAGCGCGTGCGCCTGGCAAGCTCGCGCACCGCATTGGCGATGAGATCCGCCTCGGATTCGCGGGTGACGGGTGAGGACACGACTACCTACTTCCGGGGTGACGACGCAGTTCCCCGTTTCGTAGCGTCGACGATATCACTCACGTCGAGATGCGCGTGGGCCCGGCGGCCTACACGCCGGGCCCACGAGATCAGCGGCCGGCGGCTCCGCTCGCCTCGAGGTCGAGCAGGAACCGCTTGCGTTCGGGGTGCGCTCCGTACTGACCAGCGCTCCCGTCGGAGCGCACGACGCGATGCACCGGCACGATGATCGAGAACGGGGTGATGCGGCACGCGGTGCCCACGGCGCGCGCCGCACCGGGGTGCCCGGCGAGCACCGCGACCTCTCCGTAGTTCATCGTCTCTCCCCACTCGATGTCGCAGATCGTCTGCAGCGCGGTCAGGGCGAATCCGTCGACGAGTCGCCAGTCGAGCCGGATGTGCTCCTCGAAGCGCACCGGTTCGCCGTCGAAGTACTCGGCGAGCAGGTGTGCGAGCTCGTCGGCGGCACCGGGGTCGGGCTCGGGCACCGCGCTCAGCTGCCGGGAGACGCCTTCGAGCAGCCAGGGCACGCGCGGGTCTTCGGATTCGGAGAGGTCGAAGCGCACGATGCCCTCGTCGGAGAACACCGCGAGAGCATCGCCGAACGGTGTCGGCGCGAAGTCGTAGCGGAAGGTCATGCCCCCATCCTGACCGCCCGATCCGACTCGGAGTCCTGCGCCGGCCGCTCCGGGTGGAGAACGCGAGCGGCGACCAGACCGGGCAGGAGGAGTGCAGGTTGCCTCTCGGACGGCGGAATTCGGCGGAAACCCGCCCGGGATACCGCGCCTCCGCGGGTCACGCGCCTAGGGTGTCAGTGTGTGGCGACGTGAAGACAAGTCTGCGGACGACACAGCGGTGGACCCTGCTGTGCCGATCGGCGACCTGCACGGGACCACGACGGGCATCGACATCGCGCACGCGGCCGAGGCCGAGCGCACGCGTCTGAGGGCCGAAGCTGCCGATCTCGGCGGCCCCTCGCCGCTGGTCAGCTTCCGCGACACCCCGGAGTCCGGCATCGACATCTCCAAGGCGCACCCGGGCAGCCTGCCGCAGTTCATCACCGGGAAGTCGACGCTGCTGTCGAACCTCTTCCGTGATGAGGTCGGACTGCGCACGGCACGACTGGCCGCGGAGCGGATCACGGCGAAGAACACCGAGCTGCGCACGGTCCGAGGCATCGAAGCGGTGCATCTCGCCGTGGGCGTCGCACGGTGGCGCATCGGCGGCGCAGGTTTCGCCGCCCCCGTGCTGCTGCGCCCGCTGGCCATCCGCCGCCACCACTCCGATTTCGAGTTGAAGCTC
Organism: Microbacterium sp. DWRC1-3; assembly: GCF_049896645.1. Taxonomy (NCBI): domain Bacteria; kingdom Bacillati; phylum Actinomycetota; class Actinomycetes; order Micrococcales; family Microbacteriaceae; genus Microbacterium; species Microbacterium sp. DWRC1-3. Next base: position 1,417,683 of record NZ_JAFCUS010000001.1, on the reverse strand, counting down.
CAGGGAACCTTCGAGGTGAACCCGGAACTCGTGCGGATCGCGCGCGACCACTTCGGCCTCACGATCGATGCCGTAGCCCTCGCCGCGCTGGCCTACGACGGCGGCATCTTCAAACCGCAGCCCGTGATCGACAGCCTGCGCGCGCTGACGCGCTCGATCGACACCTTCTCGGTCGAGCCGCGCCTGGTCGTCTCGACGTTCGCCGATGTGTCCGGCGTGATGTCCCGCGACGGCGGCAGTCTCGACCATCAGGTGCTGAACGCGCTCGCCGGCCACGTGGGCGACCGCGAGCAGGTCACCGCCCCGCGCGCCACCCCTCATCACATCGGCCCGGACGATCGCGCTCCGGCATCCGACAACCTCCTCCTCGACGCCGACGCGGAGCAGGAGGCGGTGCTCGCCCGTATCGCTGCAGGGCACTCCCTCACCGTGGCCACTCTTCCGGGTACCGGGGGGACGCAGACCGTCATCAACGCGCTCGGGGAGCTGGTGCGCGGCGGCAAGCGGGTACTGGTCGTATCCGCCCGTCGCTCCACGCTGGACGGCGTGCGCCATCGACTCGCCGGGATCGGGCTCGACAGCCTGGCGATCTCGCCGGCGAGCGTGCGGCGCGACCTGGTCAGGGCGATCGGACGCAACGAGAAGGCCACGGCGCCCAAGGTCAGCGAGGTCGACGACGCGCTCGTGCGCCTGCGCACGGTCCTTCGCGACTACCGCCAGGCGCTCAGTGCGCCGGTGGCCGGGCTGAACGCCTCCGTGCTCGATGCGACCAGGCAGCTGACGCGGCTGGCATCGCTCCCGGTGCCGCCGTCGACCACGGCTCGGCTGGGACCCGATGCGCTGCGCCGTCTCGCCGCGGATCGCAGCGAAGCCGCCGAGGCTCTCGCGCAGGCCGCCCGTCTCGGAGAGTTCCGCTTCGGCCCGAACGATTCGCCCTGGTATGGGGTGACCTTCTCCAGCACCGAGGCGGCTCGTGCGGCTCATGAGCTCGCCGGTCGCCTGCACTCCGACAGCGTGCCGGCCCTCCTCGAGCGCGGCTACGAGCTGATCGCCCAGACGCACATGCGCCCGTTCGCGACCATCGACGAGCTGGGCGAGTACCTGCGGCTGCTGCAGGGCATCCGCGACTCCCTCGACCGCTTCAGCCCGACCGTGTTCGAGCGTCCGCTGGGTGAGCTCATCCAGGCGCACGGTTCGCGTCGCGACGCCCCTGGTCTGTCGGGTGCGAACAGGCGGCGGTTGCGGCGCTTGGCCAAGGAGTACGTGCGCCCCGGCGTGCATGTCACCGAGATGCACGAGGCGCTCCTACGGATCCAGGCGCAGCGCACGCAGTGGCAGCGCTTCGTCGAAGCCGGCGTCGCGCCGGAGATTCCCCTCGGTCTCGCCGATGTGTACGCGGCCTGGCAGCGGGTCGAGGCTGAACTCAGCGAGCTCGATGTCGCACTGGGGCGCCGCGAACCGTTGGCCTCGCTCCCGGTCGCGCGACTCGTCCGCACCCTTGCGGGGCTCGCTGCGAAGTCCGATGTCTTCGAGAACCTCGTCGAGCGCGCTCAGCTGCGCGATCGGCTCGCCCTTCTCGGGCTGGAGCCCCTGCTCGCCGAGCTCTCGGTGCGCCATGTCGCGGAGTCCCAGGTGGGGGAGGAGCTCGAATTCGCCTGGTGGCAGTCCCTCCTCGAGCGTGCCCTGCAGGACAACCGCGCGCTGCTCGGCGCGAACACCGCTGTCGTCGACCGCCTCGAACGGGACTTCCGCCTGGTCGATGAGGCCCATGCCGCGATGGCCGGACCGCTGCTCGCATGGCAGTTGGCCAACCAGTGGCGGATCGCGATCGTCGACGAACCTCAGCAGTCGCAGCACCTGCGCCGTGCGCTGACGCAGTCAGCGACCACGACCGCGCAGGTCGTCAGCGCCGCGCCCACCCTGGTCGATGTGCTCGCACCGGTCTGGATCTCGTCGCCGTACCTCGTCCCGGAGATTCCGGACTCCGTGGAGTTCGACACCGTGATCCTGGTCGACTCCGCAGCGATCAACCTCGCGGAGGCCGCCCCGGCGATCCGTCGCGCGCGCCAGATCGTCGCGTTCGGCGACCCGGTGACGCAGCGCCCCACTCCCTTCCGCATCGCGGTGGATCCTGAGGAGTCGTGGGAGCCCGAGGTGCCGTTCGACGACGTCTCGGCTTTCGAGCGTCTTTCCGAGCTCCTGCCGGTGATGACCCTGACCCGCAGCTATCGTGCCGGTGGTGAGGACCTCGCGGAACTGATCAACGACGCGTTCTACGGCGGCGAGATCGTCTCCCTTCCCTGGGCGGGTTCGTACCTCGGTCGTGGCAGCCTCACGGTCGACTACGTGGAGGGCGGGACGGGAACGCCCGATCCGATCTCCGGCGCGGTCGAGAGTCCGGATGCCGAGGTCGCCAGGGTCGTGACCCTCGTGGTCGAGCACGCCGTGCACCGTCCGGCTGAGTCCCTCATGGTCGTGACCGCGAGCGCCCGTCACGCCGAGCGCGTGCGCGCGGCCGTCACCTCGGCGTTCGCCGGACGCTCGGATGTGGCGGACTTCGTCGGGCGCGACACGGTCGAACCCTTCGCGGTGCTGACCCTCGAGGAGTCGGTCGCCGAGAGCCGCGACCGCGTGATCTTCTCGCTCGGGTTCGGGCTCACCAAGCACGGCCGCGTCCTGAGCGACTTCGGCGATCTCTCCACTCCGGACGGAGAGCGGCTTCTCACGGTCGGGATGACCAGGGCCCGCCGGTCGATGGTGCTCGTGTCGTCGATCCGCCCCTCGTCCTTCGACGACGGACGCCTGGAGCACGGAGCGGCGACCCTGATGTCGATCCTCGGCGGCCTGGCCGCGCGCAGCAGGGATGCCCGCCTGGAGGATCTCGCCGATCCGCTCACGCTCGCCCTCGCACGGGAGCTGCGGCGACTCGGAGCCTCGGTCGATGTCGACTATCGCGGGCTGCTCCCGCTGGTCGCGCAGCACGGCGGCAAGGCGGTCGTGATCGAGTCCGACCCGGAGTCGCGAGGAGAATCGCTGCGGGAGACCCTGCGTCTGCGACCGCATGTGCTGCGTCGCCTCGGGTGGCACTACGTGCGGGTGCACGCCTTCGATCTCTACAGCGACCCGGCGACCGTCGCGACGCGGATCGCCGCGGTGCTCGGCATCTCGGATTCCGCCCCGCGTGCCGAGAACGACACGCAGCCGATCGACATCGTCGACCCCCGGAATGACTGACGAGCCCGACACCCCCGAACCGCGCCAGCGCGTCGTGCGGGTATCCGGCTCCCGACGTGCGCGTCTCACGCCGGTGCCGGGAAGCGATCCCGAACCGGAGTCCGGCCCCGCCGAGGTGTCGCCTCCGCCGACACGGCCCAAGGGCGCCAGAGGGCCGAACGACGATCAGCTGATGCGGGACGTGCCGCCGCACTACTGAGCGTGAGTCTCCGTCTGCGCCCGCGGACGAGAAACGCACGGCCCCTCCGAAGAGGAACCGTGCGTCTCGTCGTGCGAGTGGAAGCTCTCAGGCCCCGCGCTGTGCCTTGAGCAGATCGCGGATCTCGACGAGCAGCTCGGACTCGGTCGATGCGGCCGGCTCCTCGTCAGGCTCCTCGGCCGGCGTGCCCTTGCGAGCCTCGACACGGGCCTTGAAGGTGTTCATCGGCAGCACGAAGACGAAGTAGACGACGGCGGCGACGGCGAGGAAGCTGATGATCGCCGAGATCAGGTCGCCGATCGGGAACGTCACCATCTCTCCGTAGATGTTCGGGACCTGGATGCCGAACTGGCCTGTCGCATCCGCCTTCAGGAAGAGTGCGATGAGCGGATTGATGATGCTGTTGACGACAGCCGTGACGATCGCGGTGAAAGCGGTGCCGATGACGACAGCGACGGCCAGGTCGATGACGTTGCCGCGCAGCAGGAAGTCCTTGAAACCTTTGAGCATGGGATCCCCCAACAGATCGGGGCCTCAGGAAGAGGCCGGAGTCGACGCAGCCGCCGGTTTGGCGCTCGTCGTCGATTCCGTCTTCGATGATGCCGAACCATCCTTCGAAGCCCCGGATTTCGCGCGCGAGTCCGTGCGATAGAAGCCGGAGCCGTTGAAGGTCACACCGATCGAGCCGTACTGCTTGCGCAGCGCGCCACCGCACTCGGGGCACACGGTGAGAGCGTCGTCGGCGAAGCTCTGCACGGCGTCGAAAGTGTGTCCGCACGCGGTGCAGGCATAGGCGTAGGTGGGCATGGGGGTCCTTGCGATCAGCGCCGGCGTGGCGACAGGGTGAGGGTCTGCGACGGGGTGACGACGCCGTTCACCGGCTGGTCGTGCACCTCTCGCGGAAGTTCGTCGAGTACCTCGGAATCATAGATCACGGCGTAGACGGGAGGGCACTTCTCCATCGAGCCGATCGTCTTGTCGAAGTAGCCGCGTCCCCACCCCATGCGCATGCCGGTGCGATCGACCGCCGCGGCGGGGACGATCATCAGGTCCACGTCGTCCACCGCGATCGGGCCCAGCACCTCGCCGGTGGGCTCCGGCAGGCCGAAGAGTCCCTCGGTGACCTCGTCGTCGTCTGTGGCGACAGCCCAGTCCAGCAACCCGTCGGCGCGGGTGACGGGCAGGAGCACGCGGATGCCGCGGCGCACGGCCCTGGTCACGAACTCGCGGGTGCCCGGCTCGGTGGTGGTGGAGAGGAAGCACGAGATGGATCTTGCGCCGAGCTCGTCGACCAGGGCGTCGAGGCGTTCGCCGATGGCCGTGGCCGCGGCTTCGCGCTGCGTGTCGGAGAGGAGCTGGCGTCGTTCGCGGAGTTCGGCGCGGAGTGCGCGCTTCGCATGTTCGACGTCGTTCGACATGGCTCCGAGTCTACGTCGGCGCTCACCACTAGGCTGGCAAGATGGCTGACCACAAGATCAAAGCCGTCATTCCCGCAGCAGGCCTGGGTACGAGATTCCTCCCTGCGACGAAGGCGATGCCGAAAGAGATGCTCCCCGTCGTCGACAAGCCGGCGATCCAGTACGTCGTCGAAGAGGCGGCCAACGCCGGCATCGACGACATCCTCGTCATCATCGGACGCAACAAGAACGCCATCTCCAACCACTTCGACTCCGTGCCGGAGCTCGAGGTCAGGCTCATGGAGAAGGGCGACACCGGGCGTCTCGAGCGTGTGATGAAGTCGAGCGACCTCGCCGACATCCACTTCGTGCGCCAGGGAGAGCCGAAGGGGCTCGGACACGCGGTCCTTCGTGCACGCACCCACGTCGGCGACAGCTCCTTCGCCGTGCTCCTCGGAGACGACCTCATCGACGAGCGCGACGCGCTGCTGACCGACATGATCGCCGAGCACGAGCGCTCCGGCGCCGCGGTGATCGCGCTCATGGAGGTCGACCCCGCCAACATCCACATGTACGGTGCAGCCGCGGTCGAGCCGCTCGAAGGATCCGACGCCGTCCGCGTCACCGGACTCGTCGAGAAGCCCGCCCAGGAAGACGCACCGTCGAACCTGGCCGTCATCGGCCGCTACGTGCTTCCGGCCTCGGTGTTCGACATCCTCGAGCACACCGAGCCGGGCAAGGGCGGCGAGATCCAGCTCACCGACGCGCTGCAGGTGCTCGCGACCGATCCCGACGGCCCCGGCGTCGTCGGCGTCATCTTCGGCGGACGCCGCTACGACACGGGCGACCGCGTCGACTACATCAAGGCGATCGTGCAGCTCGCGGCAGACCGGGACGACCTCGGTCCCGAGCTGCGCCCCTGGCTCAAGGAGTTCGCGGAACGCCTCTAGGCGACTCTGCGGGCGTCGGTGCGGCATGGATCTGGCGGCGGGAATGCGACACGGACCCATAGAACTGCGGCTCGTCCGTGCCAAGGATGCGAGACCGCTGCAGCATGAGCTGCTCGCCAACAGGTCGTGGCTCCAGCCGTGGGAGGCGACGGTCCCGTACGGCTCGGTGTCGTTCGACATGAGGCTCAGCATCCGACGGCTGCTCCAGCAGTATCGCGACGGCTCGGGCTACCCGTTCGTCATGGAGTACGACGGCGAGGTCGCCGGGCAGCTCAACGTGTGGGGAGTCTCGCGCGGGTCCCTGTGCTCGGCCACGATCGGGTACTGGGTGAGCGAGCGGTTCGCCGGTCGGGGGATCACCCCGACGGCGGTCGCGATGGCCACCGACGCGTGCTTCACCGAGTACGGGCTCCACCGGATGGAGATCTGCATCCGCCCGGAGAACGACGCGAGTCTGCGCATCGTGCAGAAGCTGGGGTTCCGCTACGAGGGACTGCGTCGTCGCTACATCCACATCGACGGCGACTGGCGCGACCACTACGCGTTCGCTCTGACCAGGGAAGACGTGCCCCAGGGTGTGCTCGCGCGCTGGCTCAGCGGCCAGGTGCCGCCCGATGCCGCGACGGTGCCGCCCTCGGACCGCATCTCGCACTGAAACGGGTGCTCCGGCGGCGGATCCGCACGGACTCGCCGCGACACGCGCCCGTGTGTACGGCGCTGCCCGCTCGCAACCCTTAGCGTGGACGGTATGGATGGGCCGGTGCTGAGCGGGGGAGTGATCGTACTCGTCTCCGTGCTGCTCTGGATGCTCTATCTGCTGCCTTCGTGGCGGGGCCGCTTCCAGTACAACGCCGCCGAACGCAATGCCGTGCGGCTGAACCAAGCCCTGCGCGTGCTCGCCGAGACGAGCGAGACCCCCGGTGAGGTGCGCTTCGAGTTGAATGCGCGCACCGCGCTCGCGCAGCAGAAGCTGGCCAAGCGCGTACAGTCCGAACGCGAGGCCGCCGAGCTCGAGGCGCTCCGTGAAGAACTCGCCGCCACCCGAGCCGATCCCGTGATCCGTCGTGCGCGCGCGCGTCGACGTGTGCGTGTCGCGGCGACCAGCACTCTCCTCGTCGGGCTCGTGCTCGCCGGCCTCGGTGTGTGGCAGCTGCTGGCCGCGGGAAGCGCGCTGCTGCTCTGGCTCGGCGGCGCCGCGATCGTCGTCGCCGGTGTCGCGCTGCAGCGCATGGCCGCCGTCGCCGGCCGGGTCGCGCGAGCGACGCACGTCGTCTCCGCTCCCGCCGCTCCTCGCGTCGCGCCGGAGCTGCACGATCAGGGACGGGCGACGTGGACGCCGCGGCCGCTGCCGGAGCCCCTGGTCTCGGTGGCGGGATCCCGCGCACAGGCCGCGCAGGCCCAGCTGGAGGCGCAGGAGCAGCGTCGCAAGGCAGCCAGGGTCGCTGCTCTGCGCGAGCGTGCCGAGCAGATGGCGCCCGAGGCCCCGGTGGCCCTGCCAGCGGCCTCGTCGCCGTATGCGCGGATGGGCTTCGTCGACGACGCCGAGATCGAAGCGCACGTGCGCGAGTTGCTCTCGCGCCGCGCCGCCGGATGACCGTCCGCGGCGCGAACAGCTTCTCCGTCGTGATAGCGTAGATGTCGTTCACGGGCCTATGGCGCAGTTGGTAGCGCGCCTCGTTCGCATCGAGGAGGTCAGGGGTTCGAATCCCCTTAGGTCCACCGAACACTGAAGCCCCCAGGCACATGCCCGGGGGCTTCAGTCATCTCCTGCGTGACGGCGCACGGGCGTTAGAGTGAGCTGTGCCGTCGCAACCCGGGAGCGTTCCGCTCGACAACGCCGTGATGCGCTCGCATGCGTTCCGATGAGTGAGGTGCTGGCCCGTCTGCGCGGGCAGATCCTCGATGGAACCTACGCCGGGGGAGCAGGACTTCCCAGCGAGATGGAGTTGGCCGCCCTCCACGGCGTCTCTCGACGCACGATCCGCACCGTGCTCGCCACCCTGGCGCGTCAGGGGCTGGTCGAGTCGCACCGGGGCTCCGGATGGTTCGTGCAGCCCAGCCAGCCGCAGGGATTCGACCGGATGCGGTCGTTCACGCAGTGGGCCCGCGGTCGCGGGCGCACACCCGGCGGTCTCATCGTGGCACGCGCGACGAGGAAGGCGACGGCGCGGGAGGCGCGTCTGCTGGCTATTCGGACGGATGCCGACGTCCTGACCTTCACCCGGGTCCGGACCCTCGACAAGCGTGCCGTGATGGTGGAGCGCTCGACCTGGGCGCCCTGGGTGGTGCCGCATGTGAGCGGCGTCCCCGATGATGTCGTCTCCACGACACGGGTGCTCGCGGATGCCGGAATCGTGGTGTCGTCGGGGAACCACAGGATCGAAGCGGTGGCCGCAGCCACCGAGGATGCGCGTCTGCTCGGGGTGCGCAGGTCCAGTCCGCTCCTGCAGGTGAGACGGGAGACCTTCGCATCGAACGGCCGCCCCGTCGAATGCGCCGAGGACCGCTACGTCCCGCACACGATCTCGTTCGAGGCGCAGGCCTTCGGCGCCGCCGCGCTTCCGGGCGAGGACTGAAGTCCGGGCTGACGGCACGCGCCCACTGTGCGCACCGGGTCGCCCGGATCGTCGTGCGGGCGCGCGATGACACGCACAGGTCGGTCGGAGTTCACCCACCGGACATCTCGCGGCGGTCGATTGGGTGGGTCCGATTTCTTCTCTTCTCACAGAGGATGCTCCGTGTCTCGTCGTAAACCGCCCGCCCCCGATCCGACCCTCTCCCGCCGTGGATTCACCCGGCTCCTGCGCCCCGCATCGCTGGTCGCCGTCGCCGCCTGCATCGCAGCGCCCGCTCTGACGGCGGCACCGGCCTTCGCCGCACCCGACTTCACTGCACCGGCTGTCGCCGCCTCCGACCGGTCGGCTCTCGCCGTGTCCGACAGCGAGGCTCCTGGCTCCACCGAGACCGGCGGCACCATCATCCGTCTCGACGGCGAGGCGCCGACGAGCGGTCAGGTCGGGCGCGCGATCGTGCTCCCGCCGGCCGCGGCGGTCGACGTCGACGGCTCCGCGAGCGAGCTCGTCGTCACGGTGAAAGACCCTTCCGGTGTCGTCACGATGGTGATGCCGGAAGAGTCCGGCGGGTATCGATTCACCCCGACCATCCCCGGCGAGTACGTCGTCGCCTACTCGATCAGCGATGCCGCGGGCGGTGTGAGCGAGGAGACCCGCACGATCACCGTGACCGGTGCGCCGGATGCGGCCGTGGCCGCGGGTCCGAGCGTCGCAGCGGCGCCGGCGGTCGAGGCCGGAGGACCGGACGTGCGCTTCGCGGCGATCGGTGACATCCACGTCAATTGGGACGAGCTCGCCGAGGCCTACGACTTCTGGGCGCAGGAGAACGTGCAGACCGCCCTGTTCGTCGGCGACCTCACCAACAGTGCGACGCCTGGCGAGTTCGCCGGGCTCAAGCAGACGATGGATTCGAAGGCAGGCCTCGGCATCCCGGCGATCGCGTCGCTCGGAAACCACGATGTCTCGGGCATCTCGTCGTACGACCTGTTCACGCAGGCGACGGGCGGTCAGAAGCCGAACGCCGACTACACCGTGAACGGATACCACGTCATCACGGTGTCGCCGGGCAGCGGCACCATCGACCCCGACACGGGCAAGCCCTCGGGAGCGAGCGGCGGCAACTACGCCTACGCCCAGTCCTGGCTGCAGCAGAGGCTGGCGGCCGCTACGGCTGAAGACCCGAACAAGCCCGTCATGGTGCTGGTGCACCACCCGCTCCAGTGCACCCATTACGTCTCGAACGAGTGGTACGGCACCGGTCTCTCCAGCGGCTGCGGCGACGGCTTCCAGTCCGTGTTCGACGACTTCCCGCAGGCTGTCGTCTGGGGTGGTCACATCCACACGCCGCAGAACATTCCGACCTCGATCTGGCAGGGCCAGGAGAACCGGAGCGGCGAGCGGTCCACGCAGGGATTCACCACCGTGAACGCGCCGCCGCTGGCATACTACGAGTTCGAGTCGGGGGTCGTGAACTCGAGCCCGACCAGCCGCGGTAACGACACCACGCCGGATGACGCGGGCAACAACCGCCAGACGGCCATCGTCGAGATCACCGGCACCACCGTCACCATCAAGAACTACGACCTGCTCGCCGATCAGTGGATCGACCAGACGTGGACCTGGGACGTGGCTGACTCCGTGGATGAGACCAAGAGCTACGACGAGCGGTTCCCGTTCAACGACACCTACCGAGCGAGCCAGTCCGCGGGGCCGGTCTGGCCGGAGGGTGCGGCCGTGACCGTGGGCGACATCGCGAGCGCGAAGGCGATGGTCTCGTTCCCGCAGGCCGTCCCCGCGCCGAACTCCGTCGGCGACATCGTGCACAAGTACCGCTACTCGACGGTCGACGTGGCCACCGGCGAGGAGGTCAACTCCTTCCTGCAGTGGTCGGGCTTCTACAACCTTCCGATGCCCGCCGACCGCAGGCACGAGGTGTGGAACCTGCTCCCCGGAAAGGAGTACGAGGTGCGGGTCACCCCCATCAACGCCTGGGGCAAGGAGGGGTCGGCGTTGACGGCCCGGTTCACGAGCACCGAGGGCAGCGGCGGTGAGGGGCCCTTCGACCCCAGCAGCCTGACCTTCGACGACCTCCGCGCCGCCCTGCCCACGGCTGATCTCCTGGATGTCGGCTTCGCGGGCGGCACGGCGAGCGACTCCTCTCCGGCAGCGCGTCCGCTCACCGCAGGCGCCGATGCCCGGATCGAGAACGATCCCGCCGTGGGATCCGATGTCGTGATCGGCGCGGAGGGGGCTGCCACCGGCATCCGCACTCCGAAGTGGACGGACGCGGAGTATGCAGCGCTGCAGGACGGCTTCACGCTCGATGCGACCTTCCGTCTCGACGCGATCGCCGGCGGATACGTCGACGTGTTCGGCGGCATGCAGAGCGGCGGCATCGGTCTCGAGGCCGTCGGCACCAGCGCGACGACGTACGAGCTGCAGTTCTGGTACGCCTCGCCTCGTCCGGCGGTCAGCCTGAAGTACGGCCAGTGGTACCACGTGACCGCCTGGTATGACGGTCAGGATGCACGGCTGTACGTCGACGGTGTCCGAAAGGCCGAGTCCGAAGGAGTGTCGTTCTCCGTCAAGCCCAGCGCGGCCGATGCGCGCTACATGGTGATCGGCGGCGACGCGAACACGTCGGGCGCGCTCGACGACGCCACCATGGACGGGCGGATCGCCGGAGTCGAGGTCTACAGCGCTCCGCTCTCCGACAAGGACGTGTACCGGGTGGCGACGCGGGAGCTCACCGCACTCGACACCATGCCGCCGCTCGTGCGCGTCGCCCCGGAACCCGCGGGTGAGGCCACAGTCGGAACCGCCTACACCGCCCCGCGTGCCGAGGCCGTGGACAACTCGGGACGCGTGAGCACGATGCTCGAGGTGACCGACCCGTCGGGTGCCCCGGTGCCGGTCGACGACCCGGCGTCCGGCCTGCGGGCACTCGCCGCGGCTGCCGGAGACGGATACACGTTCACCCCGACCGCGACCGGCACCTACACCCTGAAGTACATCGCGACCGACGCGGCCGCCCGGCAGAACCAGGTCACGTTCACCGTGACCTCGACGGCCGGCTCCGACGGCGGCAACCCCGGCGGCAACCCTGGTGGCACCCCCGGCGGTAACCCCGGTGGCGGTAACACCGGAGGCGGCGCGAACCAGGGCGGCGGTTCCGCCGGTGGACAGTCCGATCCGCTGGCGGCGACCGGTGGCCCGGCCCCGACGATGCTCGCCTTCGCCGGACTGCTGCTGCTCGCCGGAGGCGGCGTTCTGCTCCGCCGGCGGATGCTGCGCCGCCCGGAGGGACAGGAATGAGGAACCGGCGTCGGCATCCGGGTGCGCGCCAGCGCCCCCGACCGGCGATCCGCACCCTGGTCGCCGGAGTCGTCGCCCTCACCGGGGTCGCCGTCAGCGTGATGCTGACGGCGGCCCCGGCCGCGGCGCACAGCTATGCGGCGACGGTCTTCGCCGATGTGTCCGAACCCGAGCGCGGCGTCGTGCGCACCGTGCTCGACATCGAGTACGTCCTGCTCGCGACCGACGGAGCGCGGGCGATGGGCGACACGGCCTTCGAGCAGGAGGCCTACGCCGACGTGCAGGCGAGCGGCCGGGATCCGGAGAAGCTCACGCCCGCGGTGCTCGACGACCATGCCGACTCCGTCGAGGGATACGTGCTGCCTCGGTTCTCGGTGAGCGTGGCGCAGGACGGGGAGCCGTCGCAGGCGTGCCCCAACGCCGTGGTGGCGCCCTACGAGATCGTCATCCGGGACGGCGTGCCGCATGCGCGCCTGGTGATCGAAGCCGACTGCACGGCGCAGGTCGAGGCGATGCCCGTGCCGTATCGGATCACGACCGAGCTGTTCCCCGGAACGGCTCCCGGGGGCATGACGACGACCATCGTCGACTACGACGTGCGTTCGGGGGCGGGTGTGGCCAGTCTCGACACCGACACGAACCCCTCGATGGTCACCACGACCGACTGGGGCTCTCGGATGGGTGAGTTCCTCGTGCTGGGGGCGGAGCATCTGCTGCTCGGCCCCGACCACCTGCTGTTCCTGCTGGCGCTGATCATCGGATCTCGCCGGCTCAGGGACATCGTGCTGGCGGCGACGGCGTTCACGGTCGCGCACTCGGCGACCTTCATCCTCGCCGCCCTCGGGGTGGTGAGCATTCCCGCGTGGATCGTGGAGCCGGCCATCGCTCTGTCGATCGCCGTCGTCGCGCTCTGGGAGATGCGACGGTTCCGGCGTGCCAGGCGGACGGATGCGATGGGGGCGGACGGGACGCTTCGGCCTCTTTCCGGGAGGCCCCAGGGTCCTCTCGACGAGCAGCCGCTCGTCGGGGGCGGCGGGAACGCTGTCGCTGTGCGTGAGCGGATCCTCGCGGCGCCGTCATCCGCACCGGTGGTCGACGGCTTCACCCGAGGGGATCTGCTGCGTATCGGCGTGGTCTTCGCCTTCGGGCTGATGCACGGCGTGGGCTTCGCCGGAGCGCTGGGAATCGACGAGCCGTTCTCGTGGGATCTGCTCGGGGCGCTCCTCGTCTTCAACGTGGGCATCGAGCTGGCGCAGCTTCTGGTGATCGCGGTGGTGTTCCCGCTGTTCGTGCTGCTGCGGCGGCGGCTGCCCTCGGCGGGATTCTGGATCGCCGCGGTCGTCGCTGCCGTCGGGCTGTTCTGGTTCATCGAGAGGCTGATCGCCGGAGCCTGAACCGGTGCACCCGCCTCCGTGGCGGAGGCGGGTACACCGGCCCCGAGGAGTTCGTTCACGACGAGGGTGCGCTGGCCTCGAGGAGCAGCCGAAGTCGTGCTTCAGGGCTGCCGGTGATCGTGATCGTGCGGGGGAGAAGGCCGTCGCGATCGAGATCGTCGACGAGCTCGGGCAATGCTTCGTCCATCGCGAGGCGCAATGCCGGGTCTTCGTCATCGGGCACGTGGATGATCCTGGCAGCCTCCAGCGGCACGATCGCGAGGAGATCGATGTCGGACATCGATGCCTCCACGAGAGCGGTCGCGCGCGGGAGGAGGTCGCCGTCGCTGCGCCCGAGCCGCTCCAGCGCAGTGAGATAGGCGAGGAAGTCGAGCGGTCCTCGTTCGCTGATGACCGAAGACCAGCTGGCCGATTCCTGCACCCGTGAGGCGGTGACGCGCAGCTGCCGGGCGAAACTCCGCTCGCCGGTCGGGTCGTCGAGGTCGAGGTCGTCGAAGGGGTCGGTGAGGACGCGGAACTCGGGTCGGATGGCGTGGAAGTCCGAGATCAGCGTGCTCTTGCCGCTGGCATGCGTTCCCGAGACGACGATCCTCATCCGCGTGCGGCGAGGCCGGCGAGCAGCTCCAACACGCACAGCGCCGCCAGGCGCACGGTGCGGGCATCGTCGGCGTCGGCGGTCGCATCGACCTCTGCGAGGTCGGCACTCACCACACGGGAGTCCGAGGCCACGGCACGCGCGAGCGCCCGAAGCTCCCAGGCCTGCAGTCCGCCGGGAACGCTCGCGGGGCAGCCGGGCGCCACCGAGCGGTCGCACACGTCGACGTCGATGTCGAGGTGGATCCGCGGATCGGCTCCTGCTCCTGCGACGTCCAGGGCCTCAGCGATCACGTCGTCGATGCCGCGGCGGCGGAGCTCGTCGAGGGTGATCACGCGGATGCCCCAGTCGGCTGCGCGCCGGGCGTAGGCGGCGGAGTTCGCGAAGTCGGCGATGCCGATCTGCACGATCCGGGTCGGGTCGATCCGGGCGGTGTCGACCGGCGATGTGGCGGGGATGTCTTCCACGAGGCGTCGCACCGGCGTGCCGTTGGAGACGCCGTCACGCAGGTCGAAGTGCGCGTCGAACGTGATCAGTCCGGTGGCCTCGGCCCCGAGCGCCGTCGGATAGGTGAGCGAGTTGTCGCCGCCGAGCGCGATGACGAGCTTCGAGGCCGCGGCGAGTTCGCGCACGCGGGAGATGACCCGCGCCTCGCCGGCGGAACCGTCGGGGTCGGCGACATCACCGGCGTCGGCGATGCGCAGCACCTCGTCGAGCTCGATCGCGGGCGGACCCATCAGCGTCGACCCGTAGCGGGGGAGGGCCTCGCGGATCGCGGCCGGCGTCGCGTGCGCTCCCGTCGGTGACAGCGAGGTGCGCCAGGTCGGCACTCCGAGCACGACGGCGTCGGCGGTGCCGTCGAATGCGGGCCAGGATCCGGCACGCGGCCAGAGCGGGTCGTTGCTGAGCTGTGCGGTGTGGGGGCTCATGATCAGACTCCGGGGATCAGGGCGTGGGCGATGGAGAAGATGACGAGACCTGCCAGCGCGCCGACGAACGTGCCGTTCAGTCGGATGTACTGCAGGTCGCGGCCGACCATCAGCTCGATCTTCTCGGTCGTCTCGGCCGGGTCCCAGCGCTCGACGGTGTCGGTGATGATCGAGGCGATGTCGTGCCGGTAGCGGTCGACGAGGAACACGGCCGCGTCCGACACCCAGGTGTCGACGCGGTGCTGCAGCGCGGTGTCGGTCGTGAGGCGTTCTCCGACCTCCTGCAGGGCCTGCACCGCGCGGCGGCGCAGACCGCTCTCCGGATCTGCGAGGGCGCTGAGCAGACCGTTCTTCGCGGTGTTCCACGCCTCGGCGGCCAGGGCGCCCACACGCGGGCTGTCGAAGAGCGAGGCCTTGGCGTTCTCGAGCTTCGCGCGGGTCGCCGGGTCGTTCTGCAGACTGTCCGCCAGACGCGTCAGATACCCGTCGACGGCGATGCGGGCCGGGTGATGCGGGTCGGCCTGCACGGCATGCACGAACTTGACGGCCTCGTGGTAGACCGTGTCGTCGACGAAGCGATGAGCCAGCTTCGGCACCCACCCTGGCAGGCGACGGGAGACGAGTCCGCTGAACGATTCGGCATTCGCGTCGAGCCAGCGCGCGATGCTGTCGGCGGCCAGGTCGACGGCGCCGTGATGAGCGTCGGCCTCGACGATCTTCTCGAGCCAGGCTCCCGCGGGCGGACCCCACTCGGGATCGACCAGGTGCTCACGGGCAAGGTCGGTGATGAGGTCTCGTACATCATCATCGCTCAGCGCGTTGAGCACGGCCGTGGCGATGGTCGCGCCCTCGGCGCCCACTCGCTCGGCGTGCGGGGCCTCGCGCAGCCATTCGCCCGCGCGCAGCGCGATCCGCGTGCTCGACAACTTGGTGCGCACCACGTCGGCGGCGAGGAAGTTCGTCTCCACGAACTCGCCGAGCGTGCGGCCGATCTCGTCCTTGCGGTTGGGGATGATCGCGGTGTGCGGGATCGGGAGGCCGAGCGGACGGCGGAACAGTGCGGTGACGGCGAACCAGTCCGCGAGCGCACCCACCATGCCGCCCTCGGCCGCAGCGCGCACATAGGCGAGCCCCTCGAACCGCTGCTGGAACGCGAAGGCGAACACGAAGACGACGGCCATGAACACCAGAGCTCCGAGGGCGACGGCCTTCATTCTTCGGAGCGCGCGCAGGCGCTCCTGGTCGGAGGGGGACAGCATCGCCATCGGTGTTCGCGGCATGACGTCATCCTTTCACGCCGTCGTCGTCGCGGTGCCGACGGCGCAGGTGCGGTGTCTCGGTGCTCAGACAGCCGTCCGCCTCGACGGACGAGTACCCTCAAGGGGTGATCGAAGACATCAAGAAGCGTGCTCTGCACCGCACCAGCATCCTCGAGGGCCAGATGCGCGGCGTCGCGCGGATGATCGAGAACGAGGAGTACTGCATGGACATCATCACGCAGTCCCGCGCCATCCAGCGCTCGCTGGAGTCGTTGAACCGCCTGCTGCTGGAGAACCACCTCCGCACACACGTCACCCACATGTTCGACGAGGGCGGCGAGGAGCGCGACAAGGCCGTCGTCGAACTCCTCAAGGCCTTCGACTTCGACCGCAAGTAGGACGTTCCGAGCCGGGCACGACACAGCGCCCCGACCGAATCGTCGAGGCGCTGCGCGGTGATTCACCTGCCGCTGTCGTCGAAGACCTCGCCCTCCATGGCGTCGTAGCCCTCGGCCTGCGGGTCGCCGTGGGTGCCGCCCGAGATCGCGTACTCCTCCTCGGGGGAGAGCACCAGGCGGTGTCGGAAGAAGAGTCCGAACCCGAGCAGGATCACGACGTAGACGATCGCGATCGCGACGATCGCCGGGCCGAACGTGGGGTTGAGCAGGAACCCGACGAAGATCAGCGCGGCGATCACCAGCGCGACCGCGGCACCGGGGATGCCCCACGGGCTGCGGTACGGACGGTCGACGTTCGGGTACTTCTTGCGCAGGATCATGAACGAGACCAGCTGGAGGCCGTACGCCAGCACGGCTCCCCACACGGCGATGTTCAGCACGATCGCACCGGCGACCGAACCCGCACCCTCGGCGTCGACGGCTGCGAGGACGTCGAGCACGATGAGGGCGACGAAGCCGATCGCCGCACCCACGACGAGGGCGACCCACGGCGTCTGGCGCTTGCCGGTCAGTGACAGGAAGCGCGGGTAGTAGCCGGCGCGTGACAGCGAGTACATGTTGCGGCCGTAGGCGAACATGATCCCCTGCAGCGAGGCGAGCAGTCCGATGAGGGCGAAGAGGGCGAGCACGGCGGCGAGCTGATCGCCGACGATCGCACGGAAGCCGTCGAGCAGCGGCTCGCCCGCCGTGCCGGTGGCCTCGGCGCCGATCACGCCGGTGTTCAGGAACAGCACGAGCAGACCCGTGACGATGAGCGTGCCGCGAGCCCAGAATCCGGCCTTCGGGATGTCGCGGGTCGGGTTGTGCGACTCCTCGGCGGCCAGCGGCAGCTCTTCGATACCGAGGAAGAACCACATCGCGAACGGGAGAGCGAACAGGATCGGCAGCACGCCGTGCGGCAGGAACTCCGTCTGGCCGGGGTCGGGAGCGATGTCCCACAGTGCGTCCCAGCTGAAGGCGCCGGAGAAAATCGCCATCGCGGAGAACACCAGGATGATGCCGATCGAGATGATCGAGACGACGATCGCGAAGCGGAAGGAGATCGCCGCACCCGCGGAGTTCAAAGCGATGAAGACGATGTAGAGGATGAGGTACCAGGCCCACCCCGGCAGCTCGAGGCCGAGCAGCTCACTGGTGATCCCGTTCGCATACGACGCCGAGAAGTAGACGATCACCGCCGTGGTGGCGACGTACTCGATCGTCTCGGCCGCCCCGGTCACGAGACCACCCCACGGTCCCATCGCCGATCGTGCGAAGGAGTACGCGCCACCGGTGTGCGGCATCATCGCGGCCATCTCGCCGATCGCGAAGATCATGCCGTAATACATGAGCACGAGGATCGCGAAGGCGATCAGCATCCCGCCGAAGCCCGCGAAGTCGATGCCGAAGTTCCAGCCGGAGAAGTCGCCGGAGATGACGGCAGCGACCGCGAGGCCCCACAGGCCCCAGACGCCGGCGGATCTCTTCAGCGTCCGTTTCTCGAAGTACTCGCTCCCGGCACGTGTATAGGTCGCCCCAGCGACCTTGCGGGATTCATTGCTCTGCTCAGACATCCGCTCTCCGTTCGCATGCACACAGGCGCCGGGTGCACCTTGCGGATGATTGTGGCAGTCAATGGTGGTTTCGTCTACCTTTAAACGCGACAGTGATCTACTCTGATGGCGAAGCCGGTCGGTCGATCGCTTCACCACGACGACGGGAGCGAGAAGATGTCGGGAAACCTCAGCATCGAGCAGCTGGATGCCGGCATCGCCGCCGGTGAGATCGACACGGTGATCGTGGCCTTCGCCGATGCGCAGGGTCGGCTGGTCGGAAAGCGCGTCTCCGCGCGGCTGTTCCAGGAGGACATCCTTCATCACGGCGCCGAGGCCTGCGACTACCTGCTGTCCGTCGACGTCGACATGAACACGGTCGACGGCTACGCGATGTCGGGCTGGAATCGCGGCTACGGCGACATGGTGCTGCGCCCCGATGTCGCGACCCTGCGGCGGATGCCGTGGCTCGAGGGCAGCGTGCTGATCATGGCCGACCTGGTCTGGCAGAACGGCGAACCCGTCGGCCCCTCGCCGCGCGCGATCCTCGACCGGCAGCGCGACCGACTCGCAGAGCGGGGATGGACGGCCTTCTCCGGCACCGAGCTCGAGTTCATCGTGTTCGAGAACACCTACCGCGACGCGTGGGCGCGCAAGTACGAGGGGCTGACACCGGCCACCGACTACAACGTCGACTACAACCTGCAGGCCTCGACCCGCATGGAACCGCTGCTGCGCGACATCCGCCTCGGCATGGACGGAGCGGGTCTCTACTGCGAAGGCGTGAAGGGCGAGTGCAACCTCGGACAGCAGGAGATCGCGTTCCGCTACGCCGAGGTGCGCGAGACGGCCGATCAGCACGTGATCTACAAGAACGGCGCGAAGGAGATCGCCGCGCAGCACGGGCAGTCGCTCACGTTCATGGCGAAGTTCAACGAGCGCGAGGGCAACAGCTGCCACATCCACCTCTCCCTGCGCGCCGACGACGGGACGCCGGTGATGGCCGGCGACGGTGCGCACGGCTTCAGTCCCGTCATGGAGCACTGGATCGCCGGCATCCTCGCCAGCCTGCGCGAGTTCACGCTGCTGTATGCGCCCAACATCAACTCGTACAAGCGCTTCGCGAAGGGCAGCTTCGCGCCGACCGGCGTGGCCTGGGGCATCGACAACCGCACCTGTGCGCTGCGCGTGATCGGCAGCGGATCGGGGCTGCGGGTCGAGAACCGGGTGCCCGGCGGCGATGTGAACCCGTACATGGGCATCTCGGCGATCATCGCCGGTGGCCTGTACGGCATCGAGAACGAGTTGGCCCTGCCCGAGCGGTTCGAGGGCAACGCCTACGAGGCGGGCGTCGACCACCTGCCGACGACCTTGCGCGAGGCCGCACAGCTGTTCAGCGCGTCGACCATCGCCAGGGAGGCCTTCGGTGATGACGTCGTGGACCACTATCTGAACCAGGCGCGCATCGAGCTGGAAGCCTACGATGCCGCCGTGACCGACTGGGAGCGCGTCCGTGGTTTCGAGCGGCTCTGACCCGGCACCCCTGATCGGGGTCACGACCTACCTGGAGCGGGCGCAGCAGGGGGTGTGGGATGTGCGGGCGGCATTCCTGCCCGAGCAGTACCTGACCGGTGTGACGGCGTCCGGCGGCATCGCGCTGCTGCTGCCCCCGCAGGACCCGGAATCGGCGGATGCGGCGATCGCCGGGATGGACGGACTGATCCTCTCCGGCGGGGCCGATGTCGCGCCCGAGCTCTACGGCGCGCAGCGGCATCCGCTGACCGACCCCGCTCGTGTCGACCGTGATGCGTGGGAGCTGGCGCTGTTCCGGGCGGCGGAGCGGCGGCGCATCCCGGTGCTCGCGATCTGCCGGGGACTGCAGCTGGTCAACGTGGCGCGCGGCGGCACTCTCCAGCAGCACCTCCCCGAGTCGCTCGGCACCGAACGGTACCGCCTCGGCGGAGGCGTGTTCGCCGAGAACGACATCGAGGTCTCGGACGACACCGCGCTCGCCGAGGTGCTCGGCGCGGGAGATGTGCGGGTGCACAGCTACCACCATCAGGGCATCGATCGACTCGGGGAGGGGCTGGTCACGGCCGCCCGCTCCGACGATGGACTCGTGCAGGCGTTCGTCGACACCTCGGCCGGCCGCATCATCGGCATCCAATGGCATCCGGAGGAGAACGCCGAAGACCGGCGTCTCTTCGCAGATCTCGTCTCACAGGCTCGTGCGTTCGCCGCGCAGCGGAAGGAGGACGCCCGATGAGTGCGTTCACAGTCATCAACCCGTCGACCGGAGCCGCGATCCGCGACGTCGCACGCGCGGATGTCGGAGAGACCGATGCGGCGATCGCCCGTGCGGTCTCCGCCCAGCGCCGGTGGGCGGCACTGGCTCCGATCGCCAGAGCCGACGCGCTTCGGGCGTTCGCCCGTGCGGTCGAGGGCGCGGTCGAGGAGCTGGCCCAGCTGGAGGTGCTCAACTCCGGGCATCCGATCGGCTCCGCACGGTGGGAGGCCGGGCACGTCGCCCAGGTGCTCAACTACTATTCCGCCGACCCGGAGCGGCTGTCCGGACGACAGATCCCGGTAGCCGGCGGGCTCGATGTCACCTTCCACGACCCCTACGGCGTCGTCGGCGTCATCGTGCCCTGGAACTTCCCCATGACGATCGCCTCCTGGGCGTTCGCGCCGGCGCTCGCCGCGGGCAACGCCGTGGTGCTGAAGCCCGCCGAGCTGACCCCGCTCACCGCGATCCGCCTCGGTGAGCTCGCGCTCGAGGCCGGACTCCCGGAAGGGCTGTTCGAGGTCGTCACGGGCTCGGGCTCGGTCGTCGGTCAGCGTCTGGTCGAGCACCCCGACGTGCGCAAGGTGGTCTTCACCGGCTCGACCGAGGTCGGCATCGAGGTCGCGGCCGGCTGTGCGAGAGCGCTCAAGCCGGTCACTCTCGAGCTCGGCGGCAAGAGCGCCAACATCGTCTTCGCCGATGCCGACCTCGAACGCGCGGCGGCGGGGGTGCCCGGTTCGGTGTTCGACAACGCAGGCCAGGACTGCTGCGCCCGCAGCCGCCTGCTCGTGCAGCGCTCGGTGTACGACCGCTTCCTCGAACTGCTCGAACCGGCCGTGGCCGCCTGGCGCGTGGGCGACCCCGCACGGGAGGACACCGACATGGGGCCGCTCATCTCGGCAGGGCACCGCGACACCGTCGCCTCTTTCCTCGACGGCGCCGACATCGCGTTCCGGGGAAGCGCGCCGGACGGGGACGGGTTCTGGTTCGCTCCGGCCGTCGTGCTCGCCGACCCCGCCGACCGCATCGCCCAGCAGGAGGTGTTCGGGCCCGTCGTCGCGGTGATGCCGTTCGAGGATGAGGCCGACGCCATCCGTCTGGCCAACGACACCGCCTACGGGCTCGCCGGCTCCGTGTGGACCGAGAGTCTGGGGCGCGGTGTGCGCGTGGCACGGGGTGTGCGCAGCGGCGTGCTGTCGGTGAACTCCCACTCCTCGGTGCGGTACTCCACGCCGTTCGGCGGCATGAAGGCGTCGGGCCTGGGGCGCGAGCTCGGCCCCGACGCCGCCGAGCACTTCACCGAGACCAAGAACGTCTTCTTCGCGACCGATGAAGTCTGATCGCGTCGTCCCCTCACCCACCCGGAACGGAGAACCCACATGAGCATCGATCTGACCCAGCGACTGAAGGACCGCGTCGCCATCATCACCGGTGGCGCGAGCGGCATCGGGTTCGCCACCGCCCAGCGGTTCGCCGCGGAGGGCGCCTTCGTCGTGATCGCCGACGTCGATCCGACGACCGGAGAGGCGGCGGCCGCCGCGGTGGGCGGGGCGTTCCGTCCGGTCGACGTCGCCGACCAGGCCAAGGTCGACGCGCTGTTCGACGGCGTCGCCGAGGAGTTCGGCCGCATCGACATCGCCTTCAACAACGCGGGCATCTCGCCGGCCGACGACGACTCCATCGAGACGACCGAGCTCCCGGCCTGGGACCGGGTGCAGGACGTGAACCTCAAGAGCGTGTACCTGTGCAGCCGTGCGGCGCTGCGCCACATGGTGCCTGCGGGGCGCGGCTCCATCATCAACACCGCGTCGTTCGTCGCGCTGCTCGGATCGGCGACCTCGCAGATCAGCTACACCGCGTCGAAGGGCGGCGTGCTGGCGATGTCCCGTGAGCTCGGGGTGCAGTTCGCGCGTCAGGGGGTGCGGGTCAACGCGCTGTGCCCCGGACCGGTGAACACCCCGCTGCTGCAGGAGCTGTTCGCCAAGGATCCGGAACGTGCGCAGCGGCGCCTCGTCCACGTGCCGATGGGCCGCTTCGCCGAGCCCGCGGAACTCGCGGCGGCCGTGGCCTTCCTCGCCTCGGACGACTCGTCGTTCATCACCGCGAGCGCCTTCGTCGTCGACGGCGGGATCACGAACGCCTACGTCACCCCGCTGTGAGCGACCCTCACCTCGCTGTGACAGGGTGAAGGCATGAGCGAGCACCCCCACGACGGCGACCTCGTCGAGGTTCGCAAGGCGGTCTACCGACCGCTGCGGCGCGGCAACGCCCTCGAGGACACGGTCGCCCGCCTCGTGCAGACGATCCGGCTCGGCGTGGTCGCTCCGGGGGAGTCGCTGCCGCCGGAGCGCGAGCTCGCCGCGTCGTTCGGGGTGAGCCGGGACACCGTGCGCGAGGCGATCCGTGAACTGGCGGACACCGGCTACCTGCTGCCGCGGCGCGGGCGGTACGGGGGGACGTTCGTCGCCGACCCGCTGCCGCACCCGACCACGTCGGGGACGGTGACGCCCGAGGAGATCGACGACGTCCTCGGACTGCGCCGCGTGCTCGAGACCGGGGCCGTGCGCGCCGCGGCGAGTCGATCGCTCGACGCCTCGACCCGTGCCGATCTGTGGGCGCGACATGAAGCGGCGCTGCCGGCCGGGCCGGAGGAGTATCGACGCCTGGACACGCTGCTCCACCTAGCGATCGCCGAGGCCGCTGGCATCCCGTCGCTCGTCGCGCTCGTCGCCGAGAACAGAGCCGATGTCAACGTGTGGCTCGATACGTTCCCGCTGATGCCGCGCAACATCCAGCACTCGGGCGAGCAGCACGAGAGCATCGTCACCGCGATCCTCGCCGGGCGTCCGGATGCGGCAGAGGCGGCGATGCGCGACCACCTCGCCGGCTCCGAGGCGCTGCTGCGCGGCTTCCTCATCTGATCAGCGCTAAATCTGATCAGCGCTAATCGGTCGCTTTTTTGAGAGTTCGCAACGGATACAGTTGCGAACGGATCAAGAGACTTCCGATTTCGCTATACCTGGCGCCTTTCCTATGACAGACTCGCGACAAGCGAATCTCAATGGGGAGGCTCCATGCCCGACACCACCCGAACGTCGACGGCGACACTCGACGCACCCGCCACCACCGGTGCGGTCCGCATCGACGGCGTCACCAAGCGCTACGGTGCTGCCACCGCCGTCGACGACCTGAGTCTGGATGTGCAGCCGGGGGAGTTCCTCTCTCTCCTCGGGCCCTCCGGCTGCGGCAAGACGACGACTCTGCGCATGATCGCGGGCTTCGAGTTCCCGGACGCCGGCGACATCCTGATCTCCGGTCGCAGCGTCCTGAACCTCCCGCCCTATCGGCGCGAGGTCAACACCGTGTTCCAGGCGTATGCCCTCTTCCCGCATCTGACGGTCGCCGAGAACGTCGCGTACGGGCTGCAGCAGCGGCGGGTGCCGAAGGCCGAGCAGCGCGAGCGCGTGAGCGAAGCGCTCGACATGGTGCAGCTGCGGGCGTTCGCCGACCGCAAGCCGACGCAGCTCTCCGGTGGACAGCAACAGCGCATCGCCCTGTCGCGGGCGCTCATCAACAGGCCGAGCGTCCTCCTGCTGGACGAGCCGCTGGCAGCGCTGGACCGGCAGCTGCGCGAAGAGATGCAACTCGAGCTGAAGCTGCTGCAGGCACGGCTCGGCACGACCTTCGTGTTCGTCACGCACGATCAGGCCGAGGCGCTGTCGATGAGCGATCGGATCGCCGTGATGCGTGCGGGGCGGATCGAGCAGCTCGACGCACCGGCCGCCATCTACGCGGAGCCCGCCTCGGCGTACGTCGCCTCCTTCATCGGGCAGCAGAACTTCGTGCACGGCACGGTGCGCGCAGACGGGAACGCGGTCGACACCGCCATCGGGGCGATCTCCGGACGGTGGGGTGGCGAGCGTGTCGCCGCAGGACAACCGGCCGTCGCCGCGATCCGGCCGGAGTACATCCGTCTGGAGCAGGGGGAGGGCGCAGGAGTCCCCGGACGCGTGCTGGGGGTCTCCCACCTCGGCGAGACCCTGCAGGTCGCGGTCCGCATCGGTGAGGACGCCACGTTCCTCTCGCGCATGCCCGCCCCGACCGCCCCGTCGGTGGGGGTCGACGACGTCGTCCGCTGCGTCTGGAGCCCGGCGGATGCACGGTTGTTCGCCGCCGAGGGCATCCCGACCACCGCGACGCACGTGATCACCCTGCCCAAGGACGGCGGCCGGTGACGGGCGTGCCCCCGGTGCGCGTGCTGGCGCATCGGAGCGCTGCGCGGGTGATCCGCACCGAGCTGACCCGGCGCGGCTTCCTCGCCACCGCGATCATGGCGGGAGGGGCGGTCGTGCTCAGCGCATGCGCGCCGGGGCAGAACGCCGCGGCGGTGCACGCCAAGGGCGGCCCCCTCGAGGACAAGCTCTCCATCTACAGCTGGGGCGACTACGACGCCCCGGAGGTGCTCGAGCAGTTCACCGCGGAGAACGGCCCGCGCATCGTGCTCGACGCCTTCAACTCGAACGAGGAGCTGATCGCCAAGCTCGTCGCGGCGCGCGGCACCTCGGGATACGACATCGTCGTACCGACCGGAGTCTTCGTCGGGCCGATGGCCGAGAACGGACTCCTGCAGAAGTTCAACCTCGACCTGCTCCCGAACATGAAGCACGTGGCGCCCGAGTTCCGCGGGCGCTCGTGGGACCCCGGCAACGAGTACTCGGTGTGCAAGGCCTGGGGGACCACGGGCTTCGTCTACGACAAGAGGGTGATCTCGCGAGAGCTCACGACCTGGAACGACTTCATCGACGCCGCGCAGAACGAGGCCTCCGGTTCGACCTCGGTGCTCGACGACCCGGCGCCGCTGCTGGGCATCTACTTCTGGGCGAACGGCATCGACTGGACGACCACGGATCCCGACGACCTCGACGCCGTCGAGAAGTTCCTGGTGAAGGATCTCGCGCCGCACGTCTCGGCGTTCGATTCGTATCCCGGCGGTTCATCGATTCCGCAGGCCTCGCACGCGCTGCTGCAGTCCTACAACGGCGACGCGCGGCTCGGCATCTTCGAGTCCGACGACCCCGACCGCTGGCAGTGGGTGCTGGGGAGCCCGGCGACCGAGCTGTGGATGGACAACTGGGCGATCGCCGCCGGTGCCCCGCACCCCGAGGCCGCGCACGCGTTCATCGACTTCGTGCTGCAGCCCGATGTGCAGCTCGCACAGGTGGACTACATCGGTTACGACACCGGGATCAGCGGCATCCGCGAAGAGGCGGAGGCCGCGGGTCTCGAACGGCTCGACATGGTGTTCTTCGACGAGAAGCAGGTGGAGACCATGCACGAGGGCAAGCTCACCGATGCGCAGGACCGCGTGGTCTCGATCTGGAACTCGATGAAGGCGGCCGCCGGTGCCTAAGCTCAAGTTCGGTCTCGCCATCCCCGCGTGGGCCTGGCTGCTCATCTTCTTCGTCGCCCCGATCTTCATGGTCGTGGTGTTCAGCTTCGGCTACAAGCCGAGCATCTTCGCCACGCACGCGCTGGACCACCTCTCCTTCGATCGCTACCTCGAGGCGCTCTCTCCGACGTTCTTCAGCACCTTCCTGAACACGCTGTGGATCGGCATCCTCGGCACCGTGCTGTGCCTGGTGATCGGCGGCCCCGTCGCGTACTGGATCGCGGTGAAGGCCCCGCCGTCGAAGCGCGGGCTGCTGCTCGCGCTGGTGATGGTGCCGTTCTGGACGAACTTCCTCGTGCGCACCATCGGCTGGCAGGTGATCCTCGCCCCCGAGGGGTGGCTCTCGCAGCTGCTGCAGGGCATCGGGGTCATCCCCGGCCCGCTCGATCTGCTGTACTCGCGCGGGGCCGTGCTGCTCGGCGTCGTCTACAACTATCTGCCGCTGATGATCCTGCCCCTGTTCGTGGCGTTCGACCGGGTCTCCGGCCCGCTGCGAGAGGCGAGCAAGGATCTCGGGGCGAACAGCATCACGACCTTCCTCCGGGTGACCGTGCCGTTGGCCAGGCCCGGCATCATCGCCGGTGTGCTCCTCGTCTACATCCCGCTGATGGGCGACTACATCACCGCCACCGTGCTCGGAGGAGCGAAGGGCAACATGATCGGGCAGGTGGTGGCGAGTCAGTTCCAGACCGCCCAGAACTGGGCGCTGGGCTCGGCGATGGCCGTGCTGCTGATCATCGTCATCATGATCTCGATCGCGCTCGCCGCCGGTCTGCTCTGGCTCGTGACGCTGCCGCTCCGACAACGCCACCGCCTCGTCCTGGGGGAGGGATCATGACCGATACGAAGACCACCGCGCCGGCGCCGCGCGCGCGCCGCGGAGCCGGACGCTTCGTGCTCCCGATCTGGGCGGCACTGGTGTTCCTGTTCCTGTTCCTGCCGATCCTCGTGATCATCGCCTACTCGTTCAACGTCGGGCGCCTGCTGGTGTCATGGGACCACTTCGGGTTCGACTCCTTCCTCGCGATCGTGAACAAACCGGCGATCCGCGACGCCGTGCTCGTGTCGGTGCGCACCGGTCTGCTGGCCGCCCTGCTCGCGACAGCACTGGGCACCCTCGCCGGCATCGCGATGGCCCGTAACCCCGGCAAGTGGGTGTGGTGGTTCCTCGGACTCCTGCTGCTCGTGTCGGTCACCCCCGAGATCGTGGATGCCGTCGCGCTGCTGCCGTGGCTCGTCTTCCTCGGACAGGACGCGGGCATCGGCATCTTCAACGACGGCACCATGCGGCTCGTCGTCGGACAGTCGCTGTTCTCGATCGCCATCGTGTCGTACATCGTGCGGGCCCGCCTGGTGGGACTCGACGCCCGCCTGGAAGAAGCCTCGGCCGACCTCTACGCTCCGCCCGTGCGCACCTTCTTCAAGGTCACGCTCCCGCTCGCGATGCCCGCGGTGCTCGCCGGGTTCCTGCTGTCGTTCACGCTGAGCCTCGACAACACGGTCGTGTCGGCATTCGTGCAGGTCTCGGGAACCACGCCGTGGCCGGTGTACGTGCTCAGCGCGCTGCGCAGCGGCCTGCGTCCTGAGATCGCCGCGGTGTCGACGATCATGCTGGTGCTCACGCTGTTCGCTCTCGCGCTGGTGGCGGTGGTGCTCAAGAGAGCGGGCGACTCGGCGACCGAGATCGCCCGCACGATGGCCGGGGGTTGACAGTGACGTATGCAGATCTGGTGTTCACCGGCGGCGTGCGGGGAGGACGGGTGTTCCTCGCGGATGCCGCGCGTTCCACCGCGCACGCCGTGGCGGTCACCGCAGGTCGCATCAGCGCGGTGGGACACGACGTCTCGGCGCTGATCGGACCGGACACCGAGGTCGTCGACCTCGACGGCGGGCTGCTGGTTCCCGGGTTCCAGGACGCGCACGTGCACCCGGTCTGGGGCGGGCTCGACATGCTGCGCTGCGACCTGTCGGCGCTGGCGACGCGGGAGGAGTACCTGGCGCGGATCGCGGAGTACGCGGCGGAGCATCCGGACGACGAGTGGATCCTCGGCGGCGGCTGGCAGATGTCGGCGTTCCCCGGCGGCACACCGACCGCGGCCGACCTGGACTCCGTGCTGCCCGATCGCCCCGCGTTCCTGCCCAACCGCGACGGACACGGGGCCTGGGTCAATTCCCGGGCACTGGCGCTCGCCGGCATCACCCGCGACACCGCAGACCCTGCCGACGGTCGGATCGAACGCGACGCCGGCGGCGCCCCGAGCGGCACGCTGCACGAGGGCGCGATGGGTCTGGTCAACCGGCTCCTCCCGGTCGAGGTGCCGGAGCGACTCGTGGAGGCGCTCCTGCAGGGGCAGCGGCACCTGCACTCGTACGGTGTCACCGCCTGGCAGGATGCGATCGTCGGCACCGAGTACGGCGACGCGGGCGACCCGCTCCCTGCGTATCTGACGGCCGCGGCCTCCGGCGCCCTCACCGGCCGCGTCGTCGGTTCCCTGTGGTGGGACCGTTCGCGCGGACTGGAGCAGATCGACGACATCGTCGCCCGTCGCGACGCCGGCACGGTCGGCCGCTTCCGGGCCCGCAGCGTGAAGATCATGCAGGACGGCGTCGCCGAGAACTTCACCGCGGCGATGCTCGAGCCCTACTGCGACGGCCATGGGCATCCGCGCGAGGACTCCGGGATCTCGTTCGTCGAACCGGAGCTGCTCAAAGAGGCCGCGACCCGGCTCGATGCCCTGGGCTTCACGCTGCACTTCCACGCGATCGGCGACCGCGCCGTGCGGGAGTGCCTGGATGCGGTCGAGGCCGCGCTCGTGCACAACGGGCCGCGCGGCAACAGGCATCACATCTCCCACATCCAGGTCGTGCACCCCGACGACATCCCGCGGTTCCGGGCGCTCGACGTCACCGCCAACATGCAGATGCTGTGGGCGACGCTCGAGCCGCAGATGGTCGACCTCACCATCCCGTTCCTCGGAGAGCAGCGCAGCACCTGGCAGTATCCGTTCGGCGACCTGCTGCGCTCCGGCGCCACGCTCGCCGCGGGCAGCGACTGGTCGGTGAGCACGCCCAACCCGCTCGCCGCGATCCACGTGGCCGTCAACCGCCGCTCCGCGCCGACCGAGTGGGAGGGCGACTACGAGGCGTTCCTGCCCGAGCAGGCGATCGACCTCGCCACCGCGCTCGTCGCGTACACCGCCGGCTCCGCACGCGTGAACCATCTCGACGACACCGGCACGATCGCGGTGGGCATGCGGGCCGACCTCGCTCTGCTCGACCGGGATCCGTTCGAGCATCCGGCGGAGGAGATCGGTCTGACCGAGGTGCGCGGCACCTGGGTCGAGGGGGAGCGGGTGTTCGACTCCGCGGGATGAGCCGCAGGAGGAGCCCGCACACACACGAAGCCCCGGCGACCTCGCGTCGCCGGGGCTTCGTGTGTGGGTGTGCGCGTGTCAGCCGGCGGCTGCCTCGTCGGCCACGGAGAGCGCGTCGTCGAGCGCGGCGAGTCCGCGCACCAGGTCGTCCTCGCTGATCACCAGCGGCGGCGCCACGTGCATGCGGTTGAAGTGCGTGAACGGCCAGACCCCGCCCTTCTTGGCGGCCGCGGCGAAGGCTCCCATCGGGGCGGCGTCGGCACCCGAGGCGTTGAACGGCACGAGGGGCTCGCGCGTCTGCGTGTCGCGCACCAGCTCGACCGCCCAGAACAGCCCGAGGCCGCGCACGTCGCCGACGCTCGGGTGCTTCTCGGCCCAGGAGCGCACCGTCGGCTCGACGATTCGCGTGCCGAGGTCGCGCACGCGCTCCAGGATGCCGTCACGGCGGAACACCTCGAACGTCGCGACACCCGCCGCACACGCCAGCGGGTGACCGGAATAGGTCAGTCCGCCGGCGAACGGCATCGTGTCGAAGGCGCTCGCGATGCGGTCGGAGATCACCACGCCGCCGAGGGGCACGTATCCGGAGTTCACACCCTTCGCGAAGGTGATCAGGTCAGGGCTCGCGTCGAACGCGTCGATGCCGAACCACTCGCCCAGGCGACCGAAGCCGACCATGACCTCGTCGGCGATGTAGACGATGCCGTAGCGGTCGCACAGCGCGCGCACGCCCTGCAGGTAGCCCGGCGGCGGCACGAGCACGCCGTTCGTGCCGACCACGGTCTCGATGATGATCGCCGCGATCGTCTGCGGTCCCTCGAGCTGGATCGTCTGCTCCAGATGGGCGAGCGCTCGCTCCGACTCCTGCTCCGGGGTCTCGGCGTGGAACGGCGAGCGGTACAGGTAGGGCCCGAAGAAGCGCACGGCCCCGGAATCGACGGTGTCGTTGGCCCAGCGCCGGGGGTCGCCGGTGAGCGAGATCGCGGTCGACGTGGAGCCGTGGTAGCTGCGGTACATCGAGAGCACCTTGCGGCGGCCGGTGAACTGGCGGGCCATGCGCACTGCGTACTCGTTGGCTTCGGCGCCGCCGTTCGTGAAGAAGACCTTCTCGAGTCCTTCCGGGGCGACCTCGGCGATCAGGCGCGCGAGCTCTCCGCGCACGTCGTTCGCGATCGAGGGCTGGATCGTCGCGAGACGCCCCGCCTGCTGCTGGATCGCGGCGACCAGGTCGGGATGCTGGTGCCCGAGGTTGAGGTTCACGAGCTGGCTGGAGAAGTCGAGGTACGCGTTGCCCTGGTAGTCCCAGAACGTCGAGCCCTCGCCCGTCGCGACGGGCATCGGGTCGATCATGCCCTGCGCGCTCCAGGAGTGGAACACGTGGCCGCGGTCGTCGGCACGCACCTGCGCCTCGGCCTCGGGGGCGGGGAGCGGGTGCGAGACGCCGTGGCGGTCGGTGAAGTTCGTCATCGTGGTCGCTCCTGTCAGTGGTTGCTCGGGAAGCCGAGGTCGATCTGCGACGGGGTGTGGTCGGGCCAGCGGGTCGTGACGACCTTGGAGCGCGTGTAGAAGTGCACCGACTCGGGGCCGTAGATGTGGGAGTCGCCGAACAGCGAGTCCTTCCAGCCGCCGAACGAGTAGGCGCCGATCGGCACAGGGATCGGTACGTTGACCCCGACCATGCCGACCTCGATGTCGAACTCGTACTGACGGGCCGTGCCGCCGTCTCGCGTGAAGATCGCGGTGCCGTTGCCGTAGGCGTTCGCGTTCACGAGGGCTACCGCCTCGGCGTAGGTCTCGACGCGCACGACCGACAGCACCGGGCCGAAGATCTCGTCGTCGTAGACCTTCATGCCGGGGGCGACCTGGTCGATCAGGCTGACGCCGAGGAAGAAGCCCTCGGAGTCGAACTGCTTCTGCGTGCCGTCGACGACGACCGTCGCGCCCTCGGCTTCGGCGCCGGTGACATAGGAGGCGACCTTGTCGCGGTGCTCGCGGGTGATGAGCGGACCCATCTCGCTTTCGGCATCCGTGCCGGCGCCGATCTTCAGCCCGTCGATGCGCGAGGCGATGGCGGAGACCAGGTCATCGGCGATGTCGCCCACCGCGACCAGCACCGAGACGGCCATGCAGCGCTCGCCGGCGGAGCCGTAGGCGGCGGAGACTGCGGCGTCTGCGGCCGCATCGATGTCGGCGTCGGGCATGACGACCATGTGGTTCTTGGCGCCGCCGAGGGCCTGCACGCGCTTGCCGGCGGACGAGGCGCGCTGGTAGATCGAGCGGGCGATCGGGGTGGAGCCGACGAAGCTGACGGCGTCGACCCTGGAGGAGTCGAGGATCGCGTCCACGGCCTCCTTGTCGCCGTGAACGACGTTGAGCACGCCGTCGGGGAGACCGGCCTCGGTGAAGAGCTTCGCGAGCCACACCGCTGCGGACGGGTCCTTCTCGCTCGGCTTGAGCACGACCGTGTTGCCGCAGGCGATGGCCGAGGCCACCATCCACAGCGGCACCATCACGGGGAAGTTGAACGGGGTGATCGCGGCGACGACGCCGACCGGCTGCTTGACCGAGTGCACGTCGACACCGCGCGAGACCTGCTCGCTGCGCTCGCCCTTGAGAAGGTGCACGAGTCCGGCCGCGAACTCGACGTTCTCGATGCCGCGCGACACCTCGCCGGCGGCATCCGAGAGCACCTTGCCGTGCTCGGAGGTGACGATCGCGGCCAGCTCGGGCGTGCGCTCCTTCAACAGCTGGCGAAGGCGGAAGAACACGTCGGCGCGTTTGATCAGGCTCGTCTCGCGCCAGGCCGGCAGGGCGGCCGCAGCCGCGGCGATCGCGGTCTCCACCTCGGCCGCCGATGCGAAGGCGACCTGCTTGGACACCTGACCCGTTGCGGGGTCGAAGATCTGACCGGTGCGGGCCGCTTCGGCGGTCTCCGTGCCGTTGATGACGTGACGGACGATGTCCACGATGTTCCTCCGAGGGCTGAAGAATGCGGGGCTCGAACACTCTGACCGGTGTTCGATAGGCTTGTGCTCCTCAATGATCACAGAGCGAGGGAGCTGATCGTGATGTCAGAACGTCAGGACTTCCGCTTCATCCGGACAGATCGTCCGACACGCGGTGACGCACTCCTCACGGTCGCCGATGTGCTCGCAGAGCCCGTGCTGCAGGCGGGCGTTCCCGAGCTGATCGTCGGCGGCAGTGCGCTCGATGCCGCCGTGCGCTGGGTGCACGTGTCCGACAGCGCCGGTGTCGCCCGTCTGCTCGACGGCGGAGAGCTGCTGCTCAGCACCGGGGCCGGCTGGCCGACCGCTGCGGCGGAGCTGCGTGCTTTCGCCCAGGGACTGCACCAGGCCGGGGTCGCGGGCATCGTGGTCGAGCTCGGCTCCGGCCAGGCGCGCATCCCGGATGCCGTCGTCGAGGTGTGCGCGGAGCGCGGGCTCGCGCTGATCGCACTGACCAGCGAGGTCAAGTTCGTCGCTGTCACCGAGACCGTGCACCGCGCGCTGATCGCCGCGCAGACCATGGCGCTGCGCGAACGCCAGCACCTGCACGAACTCTTCACGGCGCTGAGCCTGCGGGGAGCCCCGGCCGATGTCGTCGTCGCCGAGACGGCGCGGGCGCTCGGCGCACCCGTCGTGCTGGAGAACCTGGCGCGGGAGGTGATAGCGCACGAGACCCTGCGGATGCCGGTGGCCCAGGCACTGGGAATGCTGCGCTCCGCCGACCGCGTGCCGGTGCAGGCGCGCGGCGTGCGGTGGGGGACCCTGCTCGCGCTCCCCGGACCCGCGCATCCGGCCGGCCGGCTCACCGTGCTCGAACAGGGGGCCACGGCCCTCGCCTTCGGGTGCCTCGCGGACGGCGGTGATTCCGAGTGGTCGCTGCTGGCACAGCGCGGCCTCATCGACGACCTGCTCGGCGCGCGGTTCGCGAGTCCGGATGACATCGAGGCCCGCCTCGCGGCTAGCGGCTTCCTGCTCGCGGGGCGGCACTGCCACGGCATCGTGGCACGTGGCACGGAACCTGCGGTGCACCTTGCGCACCGCGCGGCGCAGCTCGGGGTCGCGGTGGTCGCCGCGCGGGTGGGTGACGACGATGTCGCACTGCTGTCGCTGCCGGCATCCGTTCCGCTGTCGGATGCGCTCGTCGCGAGCCTCGTCGGTCCTGACCGCACGGTCTTCGTCGGGCCCCCTGCGGAGGAGGTGCTGGGTCTGCTCGCCTCGCTGCGGGCCGCGCGCGATCTGGCGGCCAGCGACCGTTCGGATGGCGGTCCGCGCGTGCGGCGCGTGGACGACCGTCCGCTCGAGCGCTTCGTCGCCTCGTTGCGCGACGACCATCGCCTGCTCGCACACAGCGAGCGGATGCTGGCGCCGCTCGTGACGCACGACCGCGAGCGCCGTGGCGACCTGCTCGATGTGCTGGCGGCGCTCGTGGCGCACCCCGGCAACCGCTCGGCAGCCGCAGCCGCGAGCCACCTCTCACGCTCCGTCTTCTACCAGCGACTCACGCTGATCGGCGACCTGCTCGATGTCGACCTCGACGACGGGGAGACCCTCGCCGCACTCCACCTCGCGCTGCTGGCGAAGCGGAGCGCGGCGCCGGTCGTGTGACCTTCGCGCCGCGCAGTGCCGTATCCGCGACGGTCAGAGGACCGACTGCGCGCGCGTGAGCACATCCCGCAGGATCTGCTCGATCTCGCGGAACTCCGAAGGCCCGACGGTGAGCGGCGGTGCGAGCTGGATCACGGGGTCGCCGCGGTCATCCGCACGGCAGTACAGACCGGCTTCGAACAGGGCGGGGGAGAGGAAGCCGCGCAGCAGCCGCTCCGACTCGGCGTCGTCGAAGGTCTCCTTGGTCGCCTTGTCCTTCACGAGCTCGATGCCGAAGAAGTATCCGTCGCCGCGCACATCGCCGACCAGCGGCAGATCGAGCAGCTTCTCGAGCTCGGAGCGGAACAGCGGAGAGTTCTCACGCACGTGCGCGTTCAACCCCTCCTCGTCGAAGATCGCGAGGTTCTCCAGCGCGACCGCGGCCGAGACCGGGTGTCCGCCGAAGGTGTAGCCGTGCGGGAAGGACATGTCGCCCTTCGAGAAGGGCTCGTAGATGCGGTCGCTGATGATCGTCGCCCCGATGGGGGAGTAGCCGCTCGTCATGCCCTTGGCGCACGTGATCATGTCGGGCACGTAGCCCAGGCCCGTGCACGCGAACGTGTGTCCGAGGCGGCCGAAGGCGCAGATGACCTCGTCCGAGACGAGCAGCACGTCGTGGCGGTCGCAGATCTCGCGCACGCGGGCGAAGTAGCCGGGAGGGGGCGGGAAGCATCCGCCGGAGTTCTGCACGGGCTCGAGGAAGACCGCGGCCACGGTGTCGGCCCCTTCGAAGAGGATCATCTCCTCGATGCGGTCGGCCGCCCACCGGCCGAAGGCCTCGAGGTCATCGGCGGGCCCGCCCATCTCGGCCGCGCGGTAGAAGTTGGTGTTCGGCACGCGGAAGCCGCCGGGGGTGACCGGTTCGAACATCGACTTCATCGCCGGGATGCCGGTGATCGCCAGAGCGCCCTGCGGGGTGCCGTGGTACGCCACCGCGCGCGAGATGACCTTGTGCTTGGCGGGCTTTCCCTGCAGCTTCCAGTAGTGCTTGGCGAGCTTGAAGGCGGTCTCGACCGCCTCGCCGCCACCGGTGGAGAAGAAGACCTTGTTCAGGTCGCCGGGTGCCTCGTCTGCGAGGCGGTCGGCCAGTTCGATCGCCGCCGGGTGCGCATACGACCACAGCGGGAAGAACGCCAGCTCGGACGCCTGTGCCGCCGCGGCCTCTGCCAGTCGTCGCCGACCGTGGCCGGCGTTCACGACGAAGAGTCCGGCGAGGCCGTCGAAGTACTCCTTGCCCTTGGCGTCCCAGATCCGATGACCCTCGCCCTTGACGATGATGGGCACACCAGACTCGGCCATCGTGGACTGCCGGGTGAAGTGCATCCAGAGATGATCCTTCGCCATCGTCTGCAGCTCGGATTCCGACGGGATGGTGCGTGCGATGCTCATCTGGTCCCCCAGTTGTAGAGCTGCTTCTGCAGCTTGGCGTATATGAAGGTTTCGGTGGAGAGGACGCCCTCGATCGGGCGGATGACGTCGTTGATCAGTGCGAGCAGGTCGTCATCGTCCTCGCAGACCACCTCGGCGAGGACGTCGAAGGAGCCGACCGTGATGACGACGTAGTCCACGGCGTCGATCGCGGCGATCGCCTCGGCGACGCGGCGGGCATCGCCGGACACGCGCACGCCGATCATGGCCTGGCGATGGAAGCCCAGCTGCATCGGGTCGGTGACGGCGACGATCTGCATGACACCGGACTCGGTCAGCCGCTGCACCCTCTGGCGCACGGCCGCCTCGCTCATCCCGACGGTGCGGCCGATCTCGGAGTAGGAACGACGGCCGTCCTCTTGGAGCAGCTCGACGATCGTCTTCGAGACCGCATCGAGGGAAGGGTGCTTCTTCGCCGGACTCATGGTGCGATCCTCGCACTCCACGATGCTCTCGGCAACCGATTTCGCAGAATATGGCCATTCGTCCAGCGGAATCGGCAGAAAAACTCAGCTTTCGAGAGGGCCCAGCCACGCGCTCGCCGCGGTGGCGTGCGCGGATTCGGGGTCGGAGGGGTGGAACGCCCCGGCCAGCACGTCGCGGTAGAGGCGGGAGAGCTCGTTGGCGGAGAAGTACGACCCGCCGCCGGCGACGAGCATCGCCTCGTCGACGACATGCTTGGCCATCGTGATCGCGCGGTGCTTGACGCCGGAGAGCAGCGGGAACCACCGCGCGCCGTGATCGACACGGTCGTCCACATCGCTTGCGAGCGCGGCGATCTGCGGCGGCAGTGCGTCGTAGGCGATCGCCATGTCGGCGATGCGCCAGCGGATGTCGGGATCCTGGCTGTAGGCGAGACCCGTCTTCTTCGAGTGCCGCTTCTGCGCCGTCGTGACGGCGAGTTCCAGTGCTCGGCGGGCGATGCCTGTGTAGACGGACGCGAGCAGGATCTCGAAGACCGAGAAGATGCCGAACACGATGGGGTCGGGGCTGGGGCCCGGGTCGATACGGCGCACCACGTGCGCGGCATCGGCGACGGCGCCGTTCAGCCGCGTGGTGCGACTCTGCGTGCCGCGCATGCCGAGGGTGTCCCAGTCGTCGGAGGTGGTGACCGCATTCGTCCGCTCGATGAAGGCGAACACGAGCTGGGGCGCGTCGGGGCTCGTGGTGTCGAGCCCGTGCAGGCCCAGTCGCGTCCACACCGGGGCGAGGGAGGTGAAGATCTTGGTGCCGGTGAAGGAGTAGCCGCCGTCGCCATCGGGCACGGCTGCGGTGTCGCTGCCGAACAGCACCAGGTCGTTGCCGCCCTCGCTGATGCCGAAGGCGAAGACCTCGCCCGCGACCGCCCCGTCCTGCACGAACTCCAGTCCGGGTACGCCGCGGTCGGAGAAGACCTTGGCGACGCCCGTCCACACGAGGTGCATGTTGACGGCCAGGGCGGTCGCCGGTGCGGCACCCGCGAGACGCTGCTGCAGGATCGCGGCTTCGGCGAGTCCGAGTCCGGCGCCCCCGCGCGCGGTCGGCACCAGGATCGACAGGTATCCCGCGGCCCGCAGCTCGTCCAGGTCCTGCGCGGGGAAGGTGTTCTCGCGGTCATGGATCGGTGCGCGCTCGCGGATGCGCTCGAGAAGGTCGTCGGGGAGGAACTTCGCGGGATCGAACGTGCTCATGCCAGTGCCTCCAGAAGCTGACGGACGGATTCCTCCGGGCGATCGCGGTGCAGGGAGTGCCCCGCGCCCTCGACGACCGACAGGGAGATCAAGGGGTTCGCGGCGAGGACCTTGTCGGCGAGAGCACCCGTGAAGATGCTGTAGACAGCGGGGTCGGCGCCGATCACGTGCGTGGGCACGCGCAGCCGCGCGGCCTCGGCGCGCACGTCCCACGGCTGGTTCTGGGCGCTGGTCTGCTCCACGGCCCAGGCGCTCGCGCGCAGGACGGCGTCGACCTTGAGCTCCTGATCCTGCGGATGCCAGTGCGGATGCTCCTGCTGCACGACCTCGAGCCGGGTGTCGGCGAATGCGCGCTCCTGGCTGCGGCGGACGATCGCCGCATCGCGTCCGTCCACGTGGATAGCGGGATCGATGAGCACGAGACGCCGCGTCCATTCCGCAGTGGATGCTGCGGCGACCGTGCTGGCGGCGCCGCCGAGCGAGTGGCCGATGACTGCGTCCCACGCGCCGCCCCCTTCGGGGAGCGTGACGGCGAGGTCGGCACCGTATGCGGCGACCGAGTAGTCCAGGGAGCGCGGCGCGTCGCCGTGACCTCGCAGATCCACGGCTGTCGCCTGCCATCCCGCATCGGCGAGAGCGTCGCCGAGACGCCACATCAGAGCGCCGGACGACCCGAGGCCGTGAACCAGAAGCGCTCGCCGGGATGCCGACGGGGAACCCCACGAGATACGGGGCAGAGTGAGCGGTGCGGGCATGGCACCAGCCTACGACCGGGGGAGCGGGGTCGTCCTGGCGGGGGAGCCCGCGGCGTTCAGCTGAGCGTCACCAGCGGCGGAAGATCGGCGGCGATCGTCAGCACGCGCCCGGCGGCCGCGTGGCCGGCGGACAGGCATGCGGCGAGGTCGGCTCCCTCGAGGGTGGCCGCCAGGAATCCGGACGCGAACGCGTCGCCTGCGCCGACCGGTTCGACGACGTCGACCACGGGGGCGGGGACGAACACCGGTTCGGCGTCGCCGTCGAAGGCGGTGGCGCCGACGTCGCCGTCCTTGACGACCAGCAGCGCGCAGTTCGGGAGGAACGCGCGGATCTCGGCCGGCGTCGCCGTGCCCCAGATGCGTTCGGCCTCGTCGCGGCCGACGAAGGTGATGTCCGCGGCGTCCGCGAGGCGGGCGAGAGTCTCGGCCGCCTCCTGCGTGCTCCACAGCGGACGACGGTCGTTCACGTCGAACGACACGAGAGCGCCTGCCGCGCGTGCGTCGTTGAAGAGCCGATCCACCATCTCACGACACGACGCGGAGAGCGCGGGGGTGATCCCGGTGGTGTGCACGATCCGCACGCCCCGGAGCTGCGCGGTCGTGAGGAATCCCGGCTCCATGCGGGAAGCAGCTGATCCCTGACGGTAGTAGTAGACGGAGGACGACTCCGCTCCCGGATCCTTGAACATGACGCCGGTCGGCGCGGTGGCATCGCGGTCGATCCACAGCTCCACGCCTCGGTGCTCGAGCTCGGTGGCCACGCGGTCGCCGAGGGGGTCAGCGCCCAGACGCGATGCCCAGGCGACGCGGTGCCCGGTGGAGGCTGCGCCGGCAGCCACGTTGGACTCCGCGCCGGCGAGACCGATCGTCGCCGCGGCGGCATCGGCCAGCCGGGCGTCCGTCGGGGTGATCAGCGCCATGGTCTCGCCGATGCAGACGATCTCGGGGGCAGAGGTCGAGGAGGAGGAGCTCATGAGGGGGTGACCGCCAGGGGTTCGGTGTCGGGATGCGGGCTCGCGTCGCGGTGACGCAGGTCGGGGAAGGAGCGGACGAAGACGACGGCGACGAGGAGCCCGACCGCGGCGAAGATCGTGGCGGCGAGGTAAGCACCGCGCCAGTCGCCGACATCGACGAGGAAGCCGGCGACGGCGGATCCTGCCGCGGCGCCGATGAGCTGACCGGTGCCTGCCCATCCGAACGCCTCAGCGGTCTCGCTGAACTTCACGCTGGCCGAGGTGATGGCGAAGAGCACGGCGAGAGCGGGGGCGATGCCGATGCCGGCGAGGATCAGGGTGCCGCCCAGCCAGAAGACGTTGAGCATGACCATCGTCAGGCCGAGCCCGATCGTCACGATCAGCAGGCGGCGCGCCATGGCCCACGGCCCGATGGGGATGTGTCCGAACGCCAGACCGCCGGCGAGGCTTCCGGCCGAGAACACGGCGAGCACGAGACCGGCGGCGAGGCTTCCGTGCTCGAACGTCGCGACCACGCCGACCTCCACGGCGGCGCAGGCCCCGATCAGGAGGAACCCGATCACGGTCGCCAGCAGCACGGGCGGCTTGAGCACGACCTTGCCGAGAGCGTTGCGACTGCGCGGGATGCGCACGCGCCCGACCTCGGGGGAGAGGATGAACCACGCTCCGCCGCCGACGAGGATGATCGCCACCAGCAGCAGTCCCTCCGCGGTGCCGATCTGAGTGGAGACGAGCGTGATCACGACGGGGGCCAGCACCCAGATGATCTCCTGCAGCGAGGCGTCGAGGGAGAACAGCGGAGTGAGGTTCGACGAGTTCACGAGCTTGGGGTAGATCGTGCGGACCGCGGCCTGGACCGGCGGAGTGGAGAGGCCCGCGACCATCCCGAGCGCCATGTACCCCGGTACTTCGAGCGGGAGCAGGGCGAGGCACAGCACCGCCACGACGCACACCGACAGGGTGAGGGTGATCACGCGACGCATGCCCCAGACGCCCATCCACCGGCTGGTGATGGGGCCGGCGATCGCCTGCCCCACACTGGTCGCGGCGAGCACCAGACCGGCAGATCCGTAAGACCCCGTCTGCTGCTCGACATGCAGCAGGATCGCCAGCGACATCATCCCGTTGGGGAAGCGCGCCGTCAGCTGAGCAGCGATCATGCGCGCCACTCCCGGCGTGCGAAGAAGATCCCGATATCCCGCCACCAGACAACGGTACCGGCACCCGGCGGGGAGCGTCGAAGCGGCTACGGATGCGACACGCCGCCGACACGCCGAGAGAGAGTTTCCACAGGTCTCGGAATGTCCGAAGCCCCTCGTATGGTCGCCCTTGTGGACAGATCGCTCACGGGTGCTTCCCAGCCGCGATTTCCTGCGGTTCGAGTGTCCCCGTACGGGGTCTCTGCCTGTGGAAGAAACGGTGGAGAACCTGTGTTGTATCTGTAGAGAGCGGTGGATAACTACAAGGATGTAACTACTACCCCTTGTGGTCGCCCCCAATGTCGGTCCCCATATGTAGTATTGAAGTCCCGGCAGGGGTCTACCGGGAAACAGCCTGATGAGAAGCAGGCCAGAGATTTGAGGGGTTACGAAAAAGATGTCGATCACGGTCTACACAAAGCCTTCCTGCGTTCAGTGCAACGCCACCTACCGTGCCCTGGATGCCAAGGGCATCGAGTACGAGATCCTCGACCTGTCGGAAGACCCGACGGCGCTCGAGCAGGTCAAGGCGCTCGGCTACATGCAGGCACCCGTCGTCGTCACCGACGAGGGTCACTGGTCGGGCTTCCGTCCCGACAAGATCGACGAGCTCGCCTCCCGTCTGGCGTGACGCCCCATGAGCGCCGTCGCGACCGCAGCGCCGCTCCTGATCTACTTCTCGAGCGTCTCGGGTAACACCGCGCGGTTCATCGAGAAGCTCGGGCTCCCGTCCCGACGCATCCCCCTCCACCGGCACGAAGAAGACCTCGTCATCGACGAGCCCTTCGTGCTGGTCACCCCCACCTACGGCGGGGGAGCAGGGCGCGGCGTCGAGAAGGGCGCCGTTCCGAAACAGGTGATCCGGTTTCTCAACGACGAGCGTAACCGGCGCCACATCCGCGGCGTGATCTCCGCGGGCAACACCAACTTCGGCGAGGCGTTCTGCCTCGCCGGCGACATCATCAGCCGCAAGTGCAACGTGCCTCACTTGTATCGGCTCGAGATCTTCGGCACACAAGACGATGTGGATCGCGTGAGCGACGGATTGGAACGACGGTGGCAGCTTCAGTGACCGAGACAGCGGCATTCAAGGCGAACCCCTCCTATGAGGGTCTCGACTATCACGCCCTCAACGCGATGCTCAACCTGTACGACGCGGACGGCAAGATCCAGTTCGACGCCGACAAGCGCGCCGCACGGGAGTACTTCCTGCAGCACGTGAACCAGAACACGGTGTTCTTCCACTCGCTCAAGGAGCGCCTGGACTACCTCGTGGAGAAGGAGTACTACGAGGGTGCCGTCATCGAGAAGTACTCGATGGACTTCATCCAGAAGCTCAACGACCTCGCCTACGGCAAGAAGTTCCGCTTCGAGACCTTCCTCGGCGCATTCAAGTACTACACGAGCTACACGCTCAAGACGTTCGACGGCAAGCGCTACCTCGAGCGCTTCGAGGACCGCGTCGTCATGACCGCCCTCGGACTCGCAGACGGCGATGAGAAGCTCGCCGTCGCCCTCGTCGAGGAGATCATCTCCGGCCGCTTCCAGCCGGCCACCCCGACCTTCCTCAACGCCGGCAAGGCGCAGCGCGGCGAACTCGTCAGCTGCTTCCTGCTGCGCATCGAAGACAACATGGAGTCGATCGCCCGCGGAATCAACTCCGCCCTGCAGCTCTCCAAGCGCGGCGGCGGCGTCGCCCTGCTGCTGTCGAACATCCGCGAATCGGGTGCGCCGATCAAGCAGATCGAGAACCAGTCCTCGGGCATCATCCCGGTGATGAAGCTCCTCGAAGACAGCTTCAGCTACGCC
The DNA here is from genome assembly GCF_049896645.1 of Microbacterium sp. DWRC1-3. Lineage (NCBI taxonomy): Bacteria > Bacillati > Actinomycetota > Actinomycetes > Micrococcales > Microbacteriaceae > Microbacterium > Microbacterium sp. DWRC1-3. The sequence continues at coordinate 1,376,257 of NZ_JAFCUS010000001.1, read as the reverse complement.
AACCAGCTCGGTGCGCGTCAGGGCGCCGGCGCGGTGTACCTCAACGCCCACCACCCCGACATCATGCGCTTCCTCGACACCAAGCGCGAGAACGCCGACGAGAAGATCCGCATCAAGACGCTGTCCCTGGGCGTCGTTGTGCCGGACATCACGTTCGAGCTCGCCAAGAACGACGAGGACATGTACCTGTTCTCGCCGTACGACGTCGAGAAGGTCTACGGCGTTCCGTTCGGCGACATCTCGGTCACCGAGAAGTACCGCGAGATGGTCGACGACCCGCGCATCAAGAAGACCAAGATCAACGCGCGCGAGTTCTTCCAGACCGTCGCCGAGATCCAGTTCGAGTCCGGCTACCCGTACGTCATGTTCGAGGACACGGTGAACAAGGCCAACCCGATCAAGGGTCGGATCAACATGTCCAACCTCTGCAGCGAGATCCTGCAGGTGAACACGCCGACCACGTACAACGCCGACCTGTCGTACGACAACATCGGCAAGGACATCTCCTGCAACCTCGGCTCGATGAACATCGCGCTGTCGATGGACGCCGACGACCTCGGACAGACCGTCGAGACGGCGATCCGCGCCCTCACCGCGGTGAGCGACCAGAGCCACATCGGCTCGGTGCGCTCGATCGAAGACGGCAACGACCGCTCTCACGCGATCGGCCTCGGCCAGATGAACCTGCACGGCTACCTCGCTCGTGAGCACGTGTACTACGGCTCCGAAGAGGGCATCGACTTCACGAACATCTACTTCTACACGGTGCTGTTCCACGCGCTGCGTGCGTCGAACAACCTCGCCATCGAGCGCGGCACCACGTTCGACGGGTTCGAGGACTCGACCTACGCATCGGGCGAGTTCTTCGACAAGTACATCGACCAGGCCTGGGTCCCCGCGACCGAGAAGGTCAAGGAGCTCTTCGCCGGCAAGCACATCCCGACGCAGGACGACTGGGCTGAGCTGAAGGCGTCGATCCAGAAGCACGGCATCTACAACCAGAACCTGCAGGCCGTGCCGCCGACCGGTTCGATCTCGTACATCAACAACTCGACGTCGTCGATCCACCCGATCGCGTCGAAGATCGAGATCCGCAAGGAAGGCAAGCTCGGTCGCGTCTACTACCCGGCGGCGTTCATGACGAACGACAACCTGGAGTACTACCAGGACGCGTACGAGATCGGCTACGAGAAGGTCATCGACACGTACGCCGCGGCCACGCAGCACGTCGACCAAGGCCTGTCGCTGACGCTGTTCTTCAAGGACACCGCCACCACGCGTGACATCAACAAGGCGCAGATCTACGCATGGCGCAAGGGCATCAAGACGATCTACTACATCCGCCTGCGTCAGCTGGCGCTCGAGGGCACCGACATGGCCGAGTGCGTCTCGTGCATGCTCTGACCTGCTGTTGACCTGAGAACTCTGAATCCCGAGAAACGACGAAGAAAATGACTCCCGAAAGACTCAAGCTGGTCTCCAGCGTGCAGGCGATCAACTGGAACCGCATCCAGGACGACAAAGACCTCGAGGTCTGGAACCGTCTGGTGAACAACTTCTGGCTGCCCGAGAAGGTGCCGCTGTCGAACGACGTGCAGTCGTGGAACACGCTCACCCCCGACGAGCAGCTGCTCACCATGCGGGTGTTCACCGGTCTCACGCTGCTCGACACGATCCAGGGCACCGTGGGCGCGGTGTCGCTGATCCCCGACGCGATCACGCCTCACGAAGAGGCCGTTTACACGAACATCGCGTTCATGGAGTCGGTGCACGCGAAGAGCTACTCCTCGATCTTCTCGACGCTCGCGTCGACGAAGGAGATCGACGAGGCGTTCCGCTGGTCCACCGAGAACCCGAACCTTCAGAAGAAGGCTCAGATCATCATGGACTACTACCAGGGCGACGACCCGCTCAAGCGCAAGGTGGCCTCCACCCTGCTGGAGTCCTTCCTGTTCTATTCGGGCTTCTACCTGCCGATCTACTGGTCCTCGAAGGCGAAGCTGACGAACACGGCCGACCTGATCCGCCTCATCATCCGTGACGAGGCCGTGCACGGCTACTACATCGGCTACAAGTTCCAGAAGGGCCTCGAGAACGAGACCCAGGAGCGCCGCGATGAGCTCAAGGACTACACGTTCTCGCTCATGTACGAGCTCTACGACAACGAGGTGCAGTACACGCAGGACCTCTACGACGGCGTCGGTCTGACCGAAGACGTCAAGAAGTTCCTGCACTACAACGCCAACAAGGCCCTCATGAACCTGGGCTACGAGGCGATGTTCCCCTCCAGCGTCACGAACGTGAACCCGGCGATCCTGTCGGCGCTCTCGCCGAACGCCGACGAGAACCACGACTTCTTCTCGGGGTCGGGCTCGTCGTACGTGATCGGCAAGGCCGAGGCCACGGAAGACGACGACTGGGACTTCTGAAATCCTCGATCAGCGATGAATATCTGTCAGGGGGTGAAGATGAGCAGCGATGGGATCTCGCTCGAGTGGAGGGCAGCGCGCGACACCCGTGCCCACGTTTTGCCCACGCTTCATCGACATGAAGTCGGCGCGACGGGGACGTCGCGCTCCTTGGCAACCGGACTGAGGGGTCCCCACGCATCTGTGGGGACCCCTCCTCTTTGTCGTGCCGGCGCCGGCACACGATCACAGGGAGAGGAGGTGAAGGAGTATGACCATGCATATGCCGATGGGTCCCGATGGGGCCTGGAAGACGGGTCAGCGGGTTCCGTTCGACGGAGACTGGGCCGACCAGTACGGAATCGTCACGCGCCACGAGCGCGGAGCTACGTTCCCGCCGTGCATCGACCGCAAGGGAGAATGCGCGTACCGCTACCTGGTCGAAGCTGTTGCTGCAGCTTGATCTGGTGAACCTCTAGGAAAGGCACAGGCCCCCGACTTCGGTCGGGGGTCTTTGTTGTTGGCGGTCAGATCCCCTGCGGTCGATCACAACGAGAACAACACCAATGATGCGCCAGGTATGCCCGGCTTTGCAATACCGATGGATCAACGGCGTGTCACGAGACTGCCGTCGCTCGCGCAGCGCTCATCGCCTGCGCCACGGCCTCTAGACCATCGTCGAACAGGTCGGCGTAGACGTCGTGATGTCCGTCGCGGGCGGGCGAGTCGACTGTCTGCCCACGTATTGCCCACGTTTTGCCCACACGCGTTCCATTTTCACCCATCGCTTCCCGACGCTTCCGCCGCGAGATATCAGGCATATGCACCACCGACAAGCTGAGGAAACGAACCACGACTTCTTCTCGGGGTCGGGCTCGTCGTACGTGATCGGCAAGGCCGAGGCCACAGAAGACGACGACTGGGACTTCTGAGTCCGTCGCGTCGGCACCGGATTCGCTGACGTATCAAAGGCTCCGGCCGGCTGCTCACCACGAGCGGCCGGCCGGGGCCTGCATTTGTCTCCCGGAGCGCGTGGACACCCCGCCCGGACTTAGAATCATCCCGATGACCGAGGAGACCGCCGCCGAAGCGCGCGTTCGCGTGAAGGTGACGCGGACGCTCGTGCGCACCCCACTGGTCGTGGGCACGGTGCTGCTGCTCGCGGCCATCGGCTTCACGCTCCTGGGCGACGACCTGAGCATCTTCCCGTTCCTGCTCATGCTGGTCGGGGGCTGGTTGTTCGGCTTCGCGTTCGTGAACGCGACGCTGGGCATGGTGCCGACTCGCAACGGCGCGATTCTGCATCTCGGCGTCGCCATCGTGCTCGGAGCCGTCCTGGCCTTCGTGGTCGAGTTCGGGGGAGATCTGATCGAGCCGTTCCCCGACGAGGTGCGCGGCATCGCCGTGGTGCTGCAACTCGCGGCCATCCCGGCGACCGGCTGGATCTGGCTCGCGCTCATCTCTCGGGTCACGGATCTCTTCGGGCGCAGAGACGCGAAGAAGAGGCCGTCGCCGGTGGCACCGGAGTGGGAACGGGAGGAGAGCGGCGACGGGTCGATCGTGCGCTTCCCCGCCGTCGAGCTGCGGCTGCGCACCCTCACGCAGGCGATCGTCGGGATCACTGCGGTCGGCGGGCTGCTCGGTGTCGCACTCGTGATCGCGCTCGACGACATCGTGATGCGGATGGGGCCTCGGATGATGATCCTCTTCCTGGGTATCACGGTCGCGCTTCCGGTGTATCTCGTGTTCACGGCGATCCTGCGTCGGCGAACAGTGCCCTGCACGGTCGCCTTCGGGAACGACGAGCTGCGTGTGGGAGTGGGGGACGAGCTGCACAGGCTCCCGTTCCGGGAGCTCGAGTTCCTGCGCTGGCGGTGCCGCAGCGACTACGCGCGCATCGAGGTGCGCGGCGCCGGTGCCGATCTGTCGCTCTTCGCCGGGCTCGCCAAACCGCCCCGCGGCTTCTCCGCCGAGCTTCCCGCCCTGCCCCGCCGGGTCTATCGACGTCTGGAGCTCGCAGGATTCACGCTCGAGAAAGCGCGCAGGGGCGAGGTCATCACCTTCCGCGGGCCCTCAGAGCCTGCCTCGCGCGCCCCTGCGCACTGACCGGGTGTCGGCGGCCGGCACTCGACCTCGACGCGTTGCCCCAGCTCACTCCGCCGGGTATCCGTGCGCCGCGAGCAGCCGCGCCAGGTGCGCGGCGTTCCTCGCGGCCGTCTCGATCGCGGAGGCGACCTTCTCGGGTGTCTCGTCGAGATCCTTGTAGTCGGTGGTGTGCATCGCCTCGCCGTTCCAGTAGACCGAGCTCTGGGCGGGAACCGTGAAGCCGACGTCGTTCAGCGACTGGAAGAGGATCGCGGCGATGTGATGGGCCCCGTCTTCGTTGCCGACGATGCCCGCGATGGCCACCTTGTCGAACAGCGTGGGTCGTCCGTCAGCATCCGTCTCGCCGAGTTCTGCATCGAGGCGTTCGAGCACACGTTGCGCGACGCTCGAATGCTGCCCCATCCAGGTGGGGGTGACGAAGATGAGGATGTCGGCGTCCAGCACCTGCTCACGGATGCGCGGCCACTCGTCGTCGCCGCCCATGTCCTTCTCGACTCCGGGGTTGAGGGAGAGATCCACGGCGCGGACCAGGTCTCCGGTGACGCCGTGCGCGGAGAGGGCTTCGAGCAGCTGCGTCGCGAGGAGATCGGAGCTGGAGGCTGCGGGTGACGGCTTCAACGTGCACGACACGGCGACAGCAGTGAGTGGTGTCTTCATGCTCAGAGCAGACCAGACGACGACGAACGTGCACAGGGGGTTTCCGAGTCCGGGCTATCCTGGTAGATGGCACCGACGACAGGAGATCCCGTGATCCTCAGCTTCCTCTTCTTCATGATCCTCTTCATCGGAGGGATCCTGCTGATGGGCATCTCGTTCGGGCTGCCCGCGTTCCAGGCGATCGCATTCTGCGGGGGGCTCCTTCTGGTCACGCTGGCCATGGCCTTCCTCCTCCGCCAGGGCGGCACCGCCACCCGTCGGTCGAACAACTGGTCGGGCAAGGCCGCCGAGTGACTCATCGCGGTCTGCGCGTCGCGCCGCGGCGCGTCTGACCGCTCACCGTCGTCTGGCGAGCCGCGCTTCGAGGTTCGCCCTGACTGCGGGCCACTCCGGCTCGATGATCGAGTACTCCACGCTGTCGCGCAGCGCGCCGTTGCGGTACCGGCTCATCGCCCGCATCACGCCGTCCTGCTTGGCCCCGAGGCGCTCGATCGCGGCGCGCGACTGGAAGTTCACCCACTGCGTCGTCAGGCCGACTCGGAACACCCCGAGCGTCTCGAACGCATGCCGCAGCAGCAGCAGCTTGGATTCGGCGTTGGTACCGGTGCCGTGCGCGGAGGGGCGGTTCCAGGTGAAGCCGATGTGCAGACGAGGCACATCGGCGACGATGTCGTAGTACGACGTGAGCCCCAGGATGCGGCCGGACGCGTCGAAGGCCGTGAACGGGACCATCTCGCCCTTCTCGATGAGTCCGATCCGTCGCTCGACCTCTGCCGCCACCCCGTCCGGTGAGGGCACCGAGGTGTACCACGCCGTCTTCCACAGATCGTCCTCCTGTACGGCCTCGATCAGTCCCTCGATGTGCGAGCGATCGAGAGGGCGCAGTTCGACGAGTCGGCCGGTGAGGGTGACGGGGGAGGGCGTGACGAGGAAGGCCATGTCGATATTCAACCAGCGACGAGCAGCGTCTGACGCAACAGGCGCTGATAGGCCACGACCAGCTCGATCGTGACATCCATCTCGAAGGCGAGGCTCGCCAGATGCGGTCCCCGAACCTCCTCCGCCTCGGCGTAGGCGCGCGGGGTGATCAACCGGGATGCCGCCCATTCGTCTGCCTGGCGCTCCTGAAGCGCACGGATGGCGGGGGTGGGCGCGGGGAGATGGCCGAGGCAGACGTGACCGAGTTCGTGGGCGAGGACGCTGCGAGTCGTGCGCGCGCTCATCCCGGGGCTGAGGCGGATCGTGCGCGTCACGGGGTCATAGCCCCCGCGCGTGCGGCCGACCCGTTCGACGACGCGCACCCCCTGCTCGTCGGCGAGGCGGAGGAGGTGCTGCATGGTCCCCCTCCTCGTGCCGGTCTCTCGCTCCGGGGCGGAAGCCCGGCCTATTCGTAGAGGTCGTCGGTGTCGGCATCGTGCCTGACGCCGGATTCGAAGGCGACCTCTCGGGTATCTTCGCGCGGGCCGGCGACATCGGGTGCGCGGCGGATCGGCGTGATGCGCGCGGTGGCATCGCCGTCTGCGCGCAGCCGCTCTTCTGCGCGGGCGAAGAGCACGTGGGGCTCGACGCCGAGGTCGGCGCAGACCGCGTAGACGACGGGGACCGGGATCGCGCGCTTGCCCGTCACGTAGTTGTCGAGAGCGCTCCGGGCGATCCCGATGCTGCGCGCCATCGCTGCGATGCTGCTCCGTGACGCGGCGATCTCCGCGCGCATCTGGCGACCGACAGCGTCGTTGAACTCCTCGGCAGGTGTCTTCACCTGGCTCACCATAGCAGCGTGACGACTCCAGAATGCCGCCATTCTGGCCCATTCGAGCCCCATGCGCGTCTGTTCGTGGCGCTAGTGTATGCATATGGGGACAGAATTACGTCATTTGCTAGCATCTGAGGTCGACGGGGCGCGGTTCCACGCGGGGGTGTCCTTCTCCGAGCTGTCCGAGCGCTCGGGTATCGGGCCCGACGCCTTGGGAAATCTGCTCGACGGCATCGACGACTTCACGGTCGTCGACCTCGCGCGCATCGCCGAGGTCCTCGGCGTTCCTGTCACCGCTCTGCTCCCCGGTGCGGTGCCCGACGACTCCTGACGCCGTCGGCGCCGGAGGGTAGCGTTGTGCGCATGAAGACAGTGTCGTTCGGATCAGCCACCGCCCCCGCCGTCATCGTCGGAATGATGCGCATCGACGACAAGGACGACGCTCACATCCGCACGCTGTACGAAACCGCCCGCACCGCCGGTATCGACTTCTTCGACCACGCCGACATCTACGGCGGGAGCATGCATCACTGCGAGGCGCGGTTCGCCGATGCGCTGCAGCTCACCTCTTCCGAGCGCGACGAGATCGTCCTCCAGACGAAGTGCGGCATCGTGCCGTCGCAGGGGATGTTCGACTTCTCGTACGCGCACATCGTGGCGCAGGTCGAGGGATCGCTCGCAGCCCTGCGGACCGACCGCCTCGACGTGCTCCTGCTCCACCGCCCCGACGCCCTCGTCGAGCCCGAGGAGGTCGCTCGCGCCTTCGACGATCTGGAGAGCGCGGGAAAGGTGAAGGCGTTCGGCGTCTCCAACCACACGCCGCGCCAGATCGACCTCCTCCGCACGGCGGTCCGGCAGCCGCTGGTCGCGAATCAGCTGCAGTTGTCGATCACGCACGCGCCGATCATCGCGCAGCCGGTCGCGGCCAACATGGCCGGGCACGCGCAGAGCGTCGTGCGCGACGGCGGAGGCATCGTGGAGTACTGCCGGATCAACGGCATCACGATCCAGGCCTGGTCGCCGTTCCAGGACGGCTTCTCCCACGGCGTGTTCCTCGGCAATCCCGAGTACGCAGAGCTGAACGCCGTGATCGATCGCCTCGCGGCGGCGCACGACGTGACACCCATCGCCATCGCGACCGCCTGGATCACCCGCCACCCCGCGGGCATGCAGGTCGTCCTCGGCACCACGACGCCGCAGCGGGTGCAGGACGCGGCGGCCGGCGCCGACATCGAGCTCACCCGCCCCGAGTGGTACGAGCTGTTCCGCGCCGGCGGTCACCTGCTTCCGTAGCCCGAGCGGTATGCCGCGGCGTCGTCTACCCTGAATCCATGGCGTTCCTGTTCTCGCTCCTCGTCATCGCCCTGATGATCGGCGCGCTGATCGACATCATCACGCGGGACAGCTCGCTGGTGAAGTTCCTGCCCAAGCTGGCATGGATCATCATCGTCATCCTGCTGCCGCTGATCGGCGGCCTGCTGTGGTTCGGGCTCGGTCGCGAGTACGGCGAGTCCGGCATCCAGATGCCGCGGATGCGCAGAGCGGAACGCCCGGCGGCGCCGACCGACGTGCGTCCGGCCCCGCCGAGGGACACCAGGACGACCGAGCAGCAGATCGCCGACCTCGACCGAGAGATCGAGGAGTGGCGGCTGCGCCAGGAGATCGAGAAGAACCGCGGGACCGACGGCGAGGGTTCGAGCGGACCTGCGGGCTCCGCCTAGGCGACGGACTCGGCCTCAGCGACCTGCGAGCGGTCGAACGACTCGCGGATCGCGTCTTCGAGCGTCGGGTACCGGAACTCGAACCCGGCCGCGGCGAGCTTCTCCGGCAGCACCCACCGGCTCTTCAGGATCAGCTCGGTCTCGGTGCGCATGCCGATCGCTCCGAGCTCCAGCATCCATCGCGGCATCGGCACACCGACACGCACGCCCAGGACGCGGCGCACCGTCGCCATGAACTCGGCGTTGTCGACGGGGTGCGGCGACGCGGCGTTGACCGGACCGTCCAGCGACGGAGTCTGCTCGAGGAACTCGATGATGCGGGCGACGTCTTCGATGTGCACCCAGCTGAAGCGCTGGCGGCCCCGACGCGCACCGGGGAGATGACCGGTTCCTGCCGCCCGTCGTGCCGCGCTGACCGGCCAACGTCCGTCGTACTGCGACCCGCCGAGCCCGAACCGCGCGAGCTTCTCCACGGGACCGAGCACGCCCCCGTGGCCGAGGACGATCGTGCTGCGCAGGGCGACGCGGCGGGTGGAGGGCAGCTCGTCGGCGAACAGCGCCTTCTCCCATGCCTTCGCGACCTCGACCGAGAACCCGGTGCCGATCTCTCCGGTCGACTCGGTCATCGGGCGGTCTTCGGCGTGACGGTAGATGGTCGCCGTCGAGGAGTTCACCCAGAGCGCGGGAGGGGCCGACGCACGCCGGATGGCGGTGCTCAGCGACGCCGTGGTGTCGAGGCGGGAGCGGAAGATCTCGGCGCGGTTCTCCGGCGTGTAACGGCAGTTGACGCTCTTGCCGGCGAGGCCGATCACGAGGGCCGCACCATCGACGGCGCGGTCGATCTCGACCTGATCGCCCCAGCGGATGTCGGCACCCGAACGGGAGATCGTGACGACCTCGCGACCCTCGGCGCGGAATCTCGGCAGGAGGAAGCGGCCCATGAATCCGGTGGATCCGCCGATGACGACCCGTCCTGCGCTCATGTGGTCTGCTCCTTCTCGGAATGGTGGATGCGATAGGTGAAGTCGCCCCGGTACTCGTACACGCGGCCGAGGAACGGCGCGTCGACGGTCAGGGCCATGCGCTGCCGATCGAGGGCATCGTCGAAGCGCTCGGTGAGGCGGATGAGGGGAGCGATGGGCGCGGGGATGCGCATCCGGAGGCGTCCGAGGCGCAGGCCGACCGCGCGGCTGACGAGGTGCAGCGCGCCCTGGTGCACCTCGACGTCGAAGCACGCGGCGACCAGGCCCGGCTCGCCCAGCTCGTCGACGACGCGGCCGTGTCGTGTGAGCGCCGCCGCATCGCGCATGGTCCACGGTCCGCGGTCGAAGTGGAAGGTGCGTTCGCCGATGGCCCTGGAGGCGATCGTGCGGTTCTCCACGCGGAACGGCACGTCACTCTCCCAGACCGCGGCGACCACGCCCCGGCGCTCGAGGAGACGGAGGAACGGCCACAACCATCGTCGCGGGGTGCCGACGCGCTGGAACACGCCCTCGCCGATGCCCACTGCGCCATCGGGGATCGCCTCGAAGTACGCGCGCAGCCGCGGGTGCAGGTCATCGATGCGCTCGCCCAGCGCCCTGGCGTACGGGGACTGCGGCGGGGGCGTCACTCTTCGAGCCTAGCCCTGTCGTCGGCGCCTCCCCTCCGCACCGGCGGAGCCCTCAGGAGGCGGGTCGCAGCAGCCGGTCGAGGAGGGCGAGCGCCTCGTGCTGAGGGGCGGTCTCGTCGAGCAGCCATTGCGTCTGGAGGCCGTCGGAGGCCGCCACGACGAGGGCGGCGACCGCGTCTGGATCGATGTCGTCGCGGATCCTGCCCTCGTCCTGCTGATGCCGGACGATGTCGGCGAGTCGGGCGCGGAGGCGGGTGAACCGACCGGTCGCGAACGTGCGCGCCGCCGGGTGCCCTTCCTCGAGCGCCGTGGCGACGAGGGTCGAGTACAGCTGCACGAGTCCCGGGATCGCGCGGTTGATGCGCGCGGACTCGATCATCATCTCCACCGGCGTCGCATCCTCCGCGGGCGCGCTGGGCTGTCGGGCCGGCACCGTGCTCTCCTCGTAGACGGCCACGAGAAGCTCTTCCAAGGAGCCGAAGTAGTGGGTGAGAGCCGCGTGGGTGACGCCCACCTCGCGGGCGATCGCCCGCAGGCTCGTGCGATCGGCGCCGCGCTCGGCGAACACCTCGATGGCGCGATCGAGGATCTCCTGTCGTCGAGCGATCCCCTTGGCGTAGGTGCCGCGCTGTCGCGACGGCTCGGCGGGCTCGGACGTGTCGGCGGGCATGAGGGGAGTCTAGCGAACCAAAACTTCCGCATGGAGGTATTTGGTGATAGCGTGCCTGCACGGGACAGCGGTCCCGCCACGTCACCGATGACCGAAGGAGCACGACCGATGACGATTCGGACTTCCCTGCAGCTGTTCACGATCAAGGACGAGCTGGAGGCCGACCTCGAATCCTCCCTCGCGGCGGTGGCCGCCCGTGGCTTCACTGCGGTCGAGCCCTACGACTTCGTCCGCCGCGCCGAGCCCCTCGCCGCGGCGCTGACCGCCGCCGGTCTGGTCGCCCCTTCCGGCCACGCCTTCCTGGCGTCTTCGTCGTTCGTGAACCCCGACGGCAGCGGCACCACGGTGCCCGTGCCGACCCCGGCCGAGGTCTTCGCCGCGGCGAAGGTGCTGGGCATGGACACCGTCATCGACCCGTACACGGAGCCCGCGCGCTGGGAGTCGGTCGAGCAGATCGAGGAGACCGCGCGGCTGCTGAACGAGGCCGCCGAGGTCGGGGCCGGCGTCGGCGTGCGCGTCGGATATCACAACCACGCGCACGAGCTGGAGGCCGTGTTCGACGGCGTCACCGGACTCGAGATCCTCGCCGGTCTCCTCGACGAGCGCGTCGTGCTCGAGGTCGACCTGTACTGGGTGGCTCGTGGCGGCGTCGACCCCGTCGCGCTGCTCGGACGTCTGGGCAGCCGCGTGATCGCCGTGCACGCGAAGGACGGCACTCTCGACCCCGCACTCGCCGGTGCCTACCCGCCCGCAGACCAGGTGCCGGCAGGAGACGGCTCGGTGCCGCTCGTCGAGGCCATCGCTGCGGCCCCCGCGCTCGAACTCGCGATCGTGGAGTTCGACCACTACGAGGGCGACCTGTTCGACGCCATCGAGCGCAGCCGGGTCTACCTCGACGAGAAGGTCGCCGGCTGATGGCGATCGGTGCAGGACCCGTCGGCGTCGGCATCATCGGCGCCGGGAACATCAGCGACCAGTACCTGTCGAACCTCACCACGTTCCCCGACGTGCGAGTCCTCGCGATCGGCGACCTCCTCGAGGAGCGTGCCAAGGCGCAGGCCGAGAAGTACGGCGTCCCGCGCTCCGGCGGCGTGGACACGGTTCTCGGCGACCCGGAGATCGACATCGTCGTGAACCTCACCATCCCGGCCGTGCACGTCGAGGTCTCCGAGGCGATCATCGCGGCGGGCAAGCACGTGTGGACCGAGAAGCCGATCGGCGTCGACCGCGAGGAGTCCCGTCGACTGCTCGAGAACGCGGATGCGGCCGGTCTCCGTGTCGGCGTCGCCCCCGACACCGTGCTCGGACCCGGCGTGCAGACGGCGAAGCGTGCCATCGCGCGCGGCGACATCGGTCGTCCGCTGTTCGCGCAGACCACGTTCCAGTGGTCGGGGCCGGAGATCTTCCACCCGAATCCCGCGTTCCTGTACGCCAAGGGCGCGGGCCCCCTGCTCGACATGGGTCCCTACTACGTGTCGGCCCTCGTGCACGTCTTCGGTCCGGTCTCCTCGGTGGCCGCACTCGGGCTGCAGGGCACGCCCACCCGTCGCGTGCAGGTCGGCGAGCTGGCCGGTCAGGAGTTCCCGGTCGAGATCCCCTCGACGCTGAGCGTGCTGATGGACTTCGAGCAGGGCGGCCAGGCGCAGAGCGTCTACAGCACCGATTCGCCCGTCATCCGGCAGGGGATCGTCGAGATCACCGGCACAGAGGGCACCATCGTGATCCCGGACCCGAACACATTCGGCGGCGCGATCTCGATCACCCGACCGCTCACGCGCCTGTTCATCCCGCCGGAGCCGATCGAGCAGGAGGTCATCGACGTCGAGCAGGAGGGCGTGCTCTCCGGTCGCGGCGTGGGACTGCTCGACATGGCGCGCGCGATCGCCGCCGGCCGTCCGCACGTGGCCACGGGAGAGTTCGGCTACCACGTGCTCGACACGCTGCTCTCGATCGAGGAGGCCGCGGAATCGCGCCGCTTCGTCGAGGTCGAGAGCACGCTCGATCAGGTCGGCTCCATCGCCGGTGACTTCGACCCGTTCGAGGCCACCCTCTGATAGGCCCTCGTGGCGGCGGAGGCGCGGATCGACGCGCCTTCGCCGCCACAGTGCTGATCAGGCGGCGGGCTCGCGCAGGCGGACCAGCCGCTCGTGCCCGGTCTCCTCGAGCTCGGCGATGTCGTCGCGCGACTTCAGGAAGTCGGAGAACGAGCGGTAGCCCAGGGCCTTCTCGCTGAACGAGGGGTCCATGCGGCGCATGTGCGTCTTGACGGCGGAGCTGTGCAGCCACTCGTCGGCGTCGGCCTTGTCGTGACCGAGGCGCAGCGCGCGCTCCAGCAACTGCGTCGCCACCTCCTGGTCATCGACCTTGTCCTCGACCCGGGGCTCTTCCACCTTGGGCGCGGGCTTGGAGCGCGTGCGCTTGGAAGCGGTCTTCGGCTTCGATGCAGTCCCCGCAGCGGTTTCGGCGACGGCGTCGGCGACCGGGGCAGGCGGCTCCACCACGGCCTGGGTCTTCGCGGCGGCGACCGGTGCGGCCTTCACCGGGCGGACGACGCCGGGCAGCGAGTCGTACGACTCGAACTCGTCGCACGCTGCGGCCAGCGACTTCGCGGTGGAACCCGACACCCCGACGCCGATCACGTAGCGACCGAGCCGCTTGCAGCGCTGGGCCAGCGGCACGTAGTCGCTGTCGCCGGCCACGATCACGACATGCGTGAGATCGGGGAGTCGGAACATGTCCTCGACCGCGTCGACGGCGAGGCGGATGTCGGCACCGTTCTTCGCGTAGGCGGCCGCCGGGAACAGCTGCACGAGGTCGACCGCACGGGCCACGAGCTGTGAGCGGTACTCGGCGTTCACCGGGGAGGACCAGTCTGCGTAGGCCCGGGTGAGCACCAGTGTGCCGAAGGAGGCGGCGTAGTCGATGATGGCGCCGACCTCGATCATCGCGCGGCTCAGCCGGTCGGTGACCTCCGGATCGTTCGGGTTCTCGCTGATCCGCTGGCGGTCCTTGCCGTAGGCGTTGCGTCCGTGGACGCGGTCGTACCAGGAGATGACGATGTTGTCGAAGTCGAGATAGACGGCGACGCGGGCATCGGTGGCCTCAGCCATGATCAGACCTCCTCACGGGGATAGCGGACGCCGATCTGCGCTCTGATCTCATCGAGGGTGCCCATGATCGCGACGCTCTCGGCGATCGGCAGGATGTCGCCCTCGAGGATGCCGTCGCGCACCAGCCGTTCGGCGGCGAGCGCCTGGAACTGCATGCCACGACCGTCGACCTCGGAGGTGTAGCTCTCCTGCACCGTGCCGTCCGGCAGGACCAGACGGAAGGTGGTGGGGCTGTACCAGACGGTGTCGATGTCGATGCGGGCGGCCGTGCCGATGATGCTCGCCACGTTGGGTCCTGCGGCGCGCGACGACGAGAGGCTGGTCGAGACTGCTCCGCCCTCGTGCGTCATCACGGTCGCGACCTCGGAGTCCGCTCCGGTCTCCACGAGCCGACCGACGGCGTGGATGGTGGTCGGTGCGCCGAGGATGTCCCAGATGAAAGAGATCGGGTAGATGCCGAGGTCGAGCAGGGCGCCGCCGCCGAGTTCGAGGGCGTTGAGCCGGTGCGCGGGGTCGGAGGGGAGCAGCTGCGTGTGGTCGGCGCTCACCGCGCGGATCTCGCCGAGGGCGCCGTCGGCGATGAGCTCGCGGATGCGGACCATGTGCGGCAGGTACCGCGTCCACATCGCCTCCATGACCAGCAGGCCGCGTTCGGCCGCGAGCGCCTGCAGGTCTTCCGCCTCTGCCCGATTCAGCGTGAACGCCTTCTCGGCGAGCACGTGCTTGCCGTTCTCGAGCGCGAGCCGGGCGTTCTCATGGTGCATCGGGTGCGGCGTCGACACGTAGACGATGTCGACGTCGGGGTCGGCCACCAGGGCCTCGTACGAGGCGTGTGCGTGGGGGATGTCGAAGCGGGCGGCGAACGCGTCTGCCGACTCCTGTGAGCGGGATCCGACGGCCACGAGGTCGAGCCCCGCAGTTCGCAGATCGGACGCGAATGCGCCGGCGATACCGCCGGTCGCGAGGATTCCCCACCGAAGACCTGTCATGGTCTCAGCGTAGGGGGTGCTCCGGCCGTGACGGACTGTTACATCCCGTGACGCCCGGCATCGGCCCCGTGGCAGCGGCAGCCGAGGGCTCCTACCGTGACGGCATGACCGAACCCCTCATCATCGGCGCCATGGTGCGCACCCTGGGCGCGTACCCCTCGGGCTGGCGTCAGCCCGGTGCGCACCGCGACCCCGCGACCGACGCCGACATCCTGCGCCGCATCGCCCGCGAGGGGGAGGACGCTGGTCTCGACTACCTCTTCTTCGGCGACTGGCTCGCCACAGGCCCGGATCTGGAATTCCGCGACCCGTACCTGCTCGCCCGCATCGACCCCGTGAGTGCCGTGCTCTTCCTCGCCGGTGTGACGTCGCGGATCGGTCTGATCGCGACGGTGAACACGACCTACGCCGACCCGTACACGACCGCGCGCTCGCTGGCCTCGCTCGACGTGCTCACCCGCGGTCGGGCCGGCATCAACCTCGTCACGGGGGCCGAACCGCGAGCCGCGGGCAATCACGGTCGCGACGCGCACGCCGACAACGAGACCCGCTACGACCGGGCGGAGGAGTTCGTGGAGGCGCTGCGGCGGCTGTGGGGTTCGTGGGGAGAGTATGCGTGGATCGCGGATGCCGAACGCGGCGTGCTGATCGACCCGGAAGCGCTCCATGCCGCCGATCTGCAAGGTGCGCACGTGCAGGTCGCCGGTCCGCTCAACGTCGCCCGCCCACCGCAGGGGCAGATCCCGATCGTGCATGCCGGCACGTCGCCGCGGTCGAGGGCGCTCGCGGCCACCGAGGCCGATCTCGCGCTGATCGCCGCGCCCACCCTGGGCGATGCGATCGCCACCCGCCGGCTGCTGCGGGACATCGCTGCCGAAGCCGGGAGGTCTCCCGATGCGCTGAACGTGATCGCCCCGGTGCTCCCCGTCGTCGCGGACACGGATGCCGACGCGCGACGCATCGTGGAGCGTCTGCTCGCCCTGGTGCCCCTCGCCGAGGATCACCAGCGTGCACGGAGGGCTTTCCCGCACGACCGCACCGTCGCCGCGCTCGCCGACGCGTTCGATGTCCCGGCGGACGACCCGCTGCGCTCCGCCGCCTTCGACGCACCGGTGACCGCCGCCGAGGCCGTGCGACTGGGGGAACGCGGCGCCCGGCTGATCGAGCGGCTCGGCCTCATCGCGGGATTGCGCGTGGCCGGAGCGGGCGTCTCCGGATCGGGAGCCGCCGGCGGCGACCCTCTCACGTGGCGGCACCTCGTCGCCGCGCACGCGGTGCCCGCGGCCTTCGTCGTGGGAGATGCCGGGACGATCGCGGATCACTTCGAGACCTGGCGCGACGAGGGCGCCGCGGACGGATTCAACGTGCTGTCGGCCTTCCAACCCGCGCAGTTCGAGGCGTTCGCACGCCAGGCCGCCCCCGAACTGCGCCGTCGTGGACTGCTGCGGAGTGCAAAGGAGAGCGCGGGAGCGACGCTCCGCGATCGCCTGCGCATTTCCTCGTATGTCGACGCGTGACCACGCGTTTCCCCACGCGACATCCGGAGTCCGCCGGCTCGCGCCGCAAGAGCCGCGATTCCTACGGTGAGACCCACCTCACCTCAGCACCGCGCCGCACCACAGCACCGCACCCGCAGCACCGCACTCGCAGCACCGCACCCGAAGCCTGGAGGCCCACCCATGAACCGTCGTCTCATCCGCGTCGCCGCCATCGCGCTGCCGCTCGTCCTCGCCGGCGGCCTCGCCGCCTGCGCGTCGACACCCGCCCCAGCGAACGCGCCCGCCGAGGGGGGAGACCCCGTCGAGGGAGGAACCCTCACCTACCTCGAGCACCAGGCGTACACGAACCTGTACCCGCCCCAGGCCGGCTTCTACCCGAACGGCGGCATCGTGAACAACATCGCGGCCCGTCTCACCTGGCAGAACCCGGACACGCTCGAGATCGAGCCGTGGATCGCCTCCGACTGGACGGTGAACGACGACGCCACCGAGTACACGTTCGATCTCAACCCCGACGTCACGTTCTCGGACGGCACGGTGCTCGACGCCGCGGCCGTGAAGAAGAACTTCGACACCTACGGCCTGGGCGACGCCGAGCGGGGCCTCACGGTCTCGGAGGCGATCAACAACTACGCCAGCAGCGAGGTCGTCGACGAGGACACCGTGACGTTCCGCTTCTCGGCGCCGTCGCCCGGGTTCCTGCAGGCGACCTCCACCATCAACTCGGGTCTGCTGTCGCCGGAGACCCTCGACGGCACGATCGAGGACTTCGGCGCGGGCAACGCCGCCGAGATCATCGGCTCCGGACCCTTCACGGTCACGGGCGAGAAGCTCGGCACCGAGTACACACTCACCGCCCGCGACGACTACGACTGGGGTCCCGACAGCGTCGACAACGACGGCCGCCCCTACCTCGACGCCGTGCACGTGCTGATCACCCCCGAGGACTCGGTGCGCATCGGCTCGCTGCTGGCAGGCCAGGCCGACTACGTCCGCTACGTGCAGGCGTTCGACGAGGACCGCGTCGAGAGCGCCGGCTTCACGCTCTACGCCCCGCAGACCCGCGGCGTGAACAACTCCATCGCCCTGCGGCCCGAGAATCCGCTGCTCACCGACATCCGCGTGCGACAGGCCCTCATCGCCGCGGTGAACGCCCAGGAGGTCGTCGACACCCTGTTCACGGAGAACTATCCGGTGGCGACCTCGGTGCTGTCGTCCCAGGCCCTCGGCTACAAGGACGAGTCGGAGCACTACGCGTACGACCCGAAGAAGGCGGAGAAGCTGCTCGACGAGGCCGGATGGACGCCCGGCGCCGACGGCATCCGCGAGAAGGACGGGGAGCGCCTCTCGATCACGGTGTACGAGGCGAAGCCCCAGCCGCTGTCGAAGCAGACCCTCGAACTCGTCGCGCAGCAGCTCGCGAAGGTGGGCGTCGAGCTCTCGATCAAGCCCGGCGATGCCGGCAGCTACGCCGAAGACACCCGCGACCCGCTGAAGACCGGCTTCTACCACTCCATGGTCGGCCGGGCGGATCTCGACGTGATCAAGAGCCAGTACTTCACGAAGAACCGCGACGTGCTGATCTCGAACGACGCGAAGCTCGACGAGCTGCTGCTCGCCGTGGCATCGGAGCCCGACGCCGACGCGCGCGTCGCCGCGTCCCAGGCCGTGCAGGACTACATCGCCGAGCAGGCCTATGTGATCCCGCTGTTCGAGGAGCCGCAGGTGTACGGCACCGCGACCTCCGTGCACGGCGTCGCCTTCGAGTCGGTGGGACGCCCCACGTTCTCCGGCGTCTGGCTCGCCGAGCACTGATCGGCACGGTGCTTCGATGACGTTCGTCCTCCGACGAGCCGGGCAGGCCGCGATCGTTCTGATCGCGGCCTTCACGGCCACCTTCTTCCTGCTGCAGCTGCTGCCGGGCGATGCGATCCTGATCAAGTTCTCCGACCCCAGCCTCGGGCTGTCGCCGGACCAGCTTGACAGCATCCGCACCACCTACGGCGCCGATCTGCCCTGGTGGGAGCAGTACGTGCATGCGGGCCTCGGCTTCTTCGCCGGGGACTTCGGCTTCTCGACGCAGTTCGGCACGCCCGTGCTGACGATGCTCACCGAGGCGCTTCCCGCGACTCTGCTGCTCGCATCGCTCGGACTCGTCGTCGCCCTGCTGCTGGCCGTCCTGATCGCCGGGCTCTCCTGGCTCGCCCCCTTCGCCTGGCTGCGCGACGGCCTCCGCCAGGTGCCGGGGCTGTTCGTGGCGGTGCCGGTGTTCTGGCTCGGCATCCTGCTCATCCAGGTGTTCTCGTTCGGACTCGGCTGGGTGCCCATCGTCGGAGCCGACCCGGTGAGCGGGCTCGTCCTTCCCGTGCTGACCCTCGCCGTGCCGATCTCGGCCCCGCTCGCCCAGGTGCTGGTCCGCGCGATCGACCAGGTGCAGGCGCAGCCGTTCATCACCGTAGTGCGGGCGAAGGGCGCCCCGCCGCTGTGGGTGCTCACGCGCTCGGTGGCCCGCAACGCCGCCGTGCCGACCCTCACGATCGCCGGAGTGCTGTTCGGCGAACTCGTCGGGGGAGCAGTCGTGACCGAGACCGTCTTCGGACGCACGGGCATCGGCCGCCTCACCGAGCAGGCCGTCGCGAACCAGGACATCCCGGTGCTGCAGGGCGTCGTGCTGCTCTCGGCCCTCGGCTTCGTGGTGATCAGCTTCGCGGTCGATCTCGTCACCCCTCTCATCGACCCCCGTCAGCGCACGCTCTCGCGCTCCACCGCATCCGCCGCCTCGCGACCCGCACCCCAGGAGGTGTCCGCATGACCGCTCCCGTGATCGCCCAGACGAGCGTCGACCCCGACGTCGTCGCGGCGCCGGTCGTTCCGGAGGGCACGCAGCCGCATCGCTCGGGTGGTCGTCTGCGCCGCCGCGGGTGGGGGCTGTATCTGGCCTTCGCCGTGGTCGCCGTCGCCGTGCTCTGGGCCGTCGTCCCCGGGGTGTTCGCGCCCGGTGACCCGCTCACCGGCGTGCCGGCGGACAAGCTGCTGGCCCCGAGCGCCGCGCACTGGTTCGGCACCGACACCCTCGGCCGCGACCTGTTCGGCCGTGTGGTCCACGGCGCCGTGCACTCGCTCTCGGGCGCGCTGATCGCCGTCACCGTCGGTCTCGCCCTCGGCACGGTGCTCGGCGCGATCGCCGGAGCCGTTGGTGGCGTGGTCGACGACGTCCTGATGCGGATCGTCGACGTGCTGCTCGCGATCCCCGGGCTGCTGCTGTCGCTCTCGGTGATCATCCTGCTCGGATTCGGCACGGTCAACGCCGCCCTCGCGGTCGGCCTCGGCAGCGTGGCGGCCTTCGCACGTCTGATGCGCGCCGAGGTCGCCCGCGTACGGCGCACCGAGTACGTCGAGGCGGCCTTCGGCAGCGGTGCCACGTTCTTCGCAGCCCTCCGCCGACACGTGCTGCCCAACTCCCTCACCCCGATCGTCGCGCTCGCCGCCCTGCAGTTCGGCACCGCGATCCTCGCGATCTCGACCCTCGGCTTCCTCGGCTACGGCGCCCCGCCGCCCACCCCGGAATGGGGCCTGCTGATCGCCGAGGGCCGCAACTACGTGGGCACCGCCTGGTGGCTCACCGCGCTCCCCGGTCTCGTCGTCGTCGCGGTCGTGCTCAGCGCCAACCGCATCAGCCACCGCATCGGAAGGAGGACGCGATGAGCGTTCTGGCAGCGTCGGATCTGCGGATCTCCTACAACGGCAGGGAAGTCGTGCACGGCATCTCGTTCGAGATCGAGGAAGGCGAGACGCTCGCCCTGGTCGGCGAGTCGGGATCGGGCAAGTCCACGACCGCCCATGCGATCCTCGGTCTCCTGCCCTCCGGCGGCACGGTCGACGGAGGCAGCGTGGTGCTCGGAAACCTCGACATCTCGGGATGGACCGATCGCGCGCTGCGGGGCATCCGCGGTGCGGAGATCGGTCTGGTGCCGCAGGACCCCACCACCTCCCTCGACCCCGTGCGTCCGATCGGGGCGCAGGTCGAGGAGATCCTGCGCCTGCACGGACATCGGGACCGGCGCTCGCGTCGCGCACGGGTGATCGAGCTGCTCGACCGCGTCGGCATCGACGACCCGGATCTGCGGGCACGGCAGTACCCGCACGAGCTCTCCGGCGGCATGCGTCAGCGGGTGCTGATCGCCACGGCGATCGCGCTGCGGCCCCGTCTGCTGATCGCGGACGAGCCGACCAGTGCGCTCGATGCCACCGTGCAGCGCACCGTGCTCGATCTGCTCGACGAACTCCAGCGCGAGGAGGGCACCAGCATCCTGCTCGTGACCCATGATCTCGGTGTGGCTGCGGACCGTGCCGAGCGTCTCGTCGTGCTCAAGGACGGACGGATCGTGGAACAGGGGCCGAGCGAGGCGGTGCTGGCCGCGCCCTCCGATCCCTACACGCGACAGCTGCTCGCCGATGCTCCGGCGTTCGCGACCGGATTCCGTCGGCCCGAGGCCCCGCCGTTCCTGCGCGATGCGGCGGCCGTGGCGGCGGAGAACCCCTACGCGATCGTGGCCGAGGGGCTCGTGAAGGAGTTCCGGGTGGCGGGGCGCGAGCGGTTCCGCGCGGTGGACGACGTCTCGTTCCGTGTGCGCCGGGGCACCACCCACGCGCTCGTGGGGGAGTCGGGCTCGGGCAAGACCACCACGGCGCGGCTGATCACGCGATTCCACCAGCCCGACGCCGGGGCCATCGAGGTCGCGGGAGAAGACGTCACGCACGCGAAGCGCGAGCAGCTGCGCGCTCTGCGCCGACGCGTGCAGCTGGTCTACCAGAACCCCTTCGCCTCATTGGATCCCCGTCAGCAGATCGTCGACATCGTCGCGGAGCCGCTGCAGAACTTCCGCGTCGGCTCGCGTGCCGAGCGCAGGGAGCGGGCGCTCGCCCTCCTCGACCGGGTCTCGCTGCCCGCCGACATCGCACGCCGCACCCCGCGCGAACTCTCGGGCGGACAGCGGCAGCGCGTCGCGATCGCCAGGGCCCTCGCGATCGATCCGGAGGTCGTGGTGCTCGACGAGGCCGTGTCGGCGCTGGATGTCACGGTGCAGGCACGCATCCTCGAACTGCTCACCTCGTTGCAGGCGGAGCTCGCGCTCACATACCTGTTCATCTCGCACGACCTCGCCGTCGTGCGCAGGATCAGCCACACGGTCTCGGTCATGCGCCGTGGCCGGATCGTGGAGGAGGGACAGACGGAGGACCTCTTCCGCGATCCGCAGCACGAGTACACCAGGGAGCTGCTGGCCGCGGTCCCCGGACGAACGGAGAACCTCGTATGACCACCGCCCCCACCGTCGCCTTCTTCACCCGCCTGCTCGACGACGCGTCCGCGGCTTCGCGGTACGCGCTGGCGACCGCACAGATCCAGCAGGCGGAGCGGCACGGGATCGGGAGGGCCTGGGTCGCCCAGCATCACTTCCACGCGGCGGAGGGAGGCCTGCCGTCGCCGCTCGTCTTCCTCGCGCACGTGGCCGCCGCGACCAGGGACATCCGCCTCGGCACCGGGGTGATCACCCTGCCCTTGGAGGATCCGGTGCGCGTGGCCGAAGACGCCGCTGTCGCCGATCTGCTCTCCGGGGGGCGTGTGGATCTGGGACTCGGCAGCGGCGGCACCCCCTCGTCGTTCGTGCCCTTCGGGGAGGACGTGCGCGACAAGGCGCCGACCTACGACCGCAAGCTGCGAACACTGCTCGACGGCCTCGCCGGGCGCGACATCGGCGCGGGCAACACGCTCTACCCTGATGCCGGCGACCTCGCCGACCGCATCTGGCAGGCCACCTTCTCGGCTCCCGGCGGGCACCGTGCCGGGGTGCACGGACACGGTCTGCTGCTCTCCCGCACGCAGCCGCGCCGCGCCGACCGCCTGCACGCGCCGTTGTCGGAACTGCAGGACCCGATCATCGACGCGTACCTCGACGCTCTGCCGGAGGGAGCGACTCCGAGGATCACCGCCTCACGCACCGTGTTCGTCGCGGACGACCGTGCCGAGGCGCTGCGGTTCGCCGAGGTCGGGCTGCGCCGGGCAGCGGAGGGCTTCCGCCGGCAGGGTCAGACGATCCCCGGCGACAGCATCGACGAACTGATCGCCGCCCTCGATACGCACCTGGGCACGCCCGAAGACGTGGCGGAGTCTCTCGCCGCCGACCGCACCCTCGCCCGGGCGACCGAGGTGGCATTCCAGGTGCACTCGGTCGACGCACCGCATGAGCACGTGCTGCGCTCGATCGCCCTCTTCGCCGACGAGGTCGCTCCCGCCCTCGGCTATGCCCTCAGTCCCACCCCGCACAGAACCAGTGCCGATGAGAACCTCACCCTGAAGGAGAACGCATGACCGACGACATCGTGGACCGCATCGTGGAGGTGACGCCGGAGCTGGATGCCCTGCGTCGTCGCCGTCCTGTCACCAGGGAGCAGCTGCAGGCGAGCTTCGACGCCATCTTCCGGCCGGTCACGGTCGCGCACGTCTCGCAGGCGGAGCGCGAGCTCGTCGCGGCCTTCGCGACCGGGCTGGCCGGAGCCGATGACGCGACCGCGGTGTTCTACGCCGTCCGTGCACGGGAGACGGACTCGCAGCGGGCGCGCGTCGTGTTGGCGGAGGCGGCCGATTCAGCCGTGCGCGGTCCGTTCGGCGCCTACACCGAGCTCGGCCTGCAGAACGAGAACACCGAGGGTGAGCGGTACGAGCCCGCCGGCGCCGTCACCGCGGTCATCGGCGAGCGCCTCGCCGCCGCGCTCGCGCACACGCATCTGCTCGTGTTCCGCCCTCGTGAGGCCTCGGGTGCCGACCTCGGACGCCTGCTGGACGCCGGATGGTCGGCGGACGGGATCGTGACGTTGTCGCAGCTGGTGTCGTTCCTCGCCTTCCAGCAGCGCGTGGTCACCGGGCTTCGGGTGCTCGCTGCCGCAGGGCTCGCCCGGACCGCACTCTCCGAGGAGGAAGCAGCATGACCATCGAACAGACCGTGCTCCGTCACGACGACGCCCCGCACCCGCACGCCTTCACCCGCGGCGAGGTCGGCTGGGTCCCGCACCTGGAACCTCTCGCGGAGGAGGAGCTGACCGCGCGGCACTACGACGGTCTCGTCGACGCCGCGCGGGCGAAGAACGACTACTTCCGACTGCTGGCTCGCGACCCCGAGGTACTCAAGGCACGCACGTTGGTGGACAAGGACATCTTCTACAACGCTGCGGAGGGCCTCCCACGTGCGGACCGCGAGCTGGCGGCCACGGCGGCATCGCGTCGCAACGGCTGCGTCTTCTGCGCCTCGGTGCACTCTCGATTCGCCGCGCACCACAGCAGGCGCACAGAAGACGTCGACCTGCTGCTGGAAGAGGGCGTCGATGCCGACCTGGGCGCGCGCTGGAACGCGATCGTCGCGGCATCCGTCGCCCTCACCGACACGCCCAGCGCGTTCGGCGAGGAGGAGATCGCGCGACTGCGCGCGGCAGGACTCGACGATCTGGAGGTCGCCGACGTCATCCACGGCGCCGCGTTCTTCAACTGGGCGAACCGGCTGATGCTGTCGATCGGACGGCCGGTGGCTCCGGCCTGATCCGGAACGGCTGCCGCTACGGCAGCAGGATGATCTTGCCCGAGGCGGCGCCGGATTCCATGAGCTCATGGGCCCGCGCCGCTTCGGCGAGCGGCAGCTGCGGTCCGAGCTCGATCGTGAAGTCCCCGGCATCCAGGAGCGCGATCGTCTCGGGCAGGGCCTCGGCACGCCAGGCGAGTTCCTGCGCGGTCAACGGCACGGGGGAGCCGCCGGAGAAGGCGCGGATGCCGAAGGATGCGGCATCCGGCCCCCGCACGATCGTCGCGATGCGATCGCGGTCGGCCACCAGGGCGAGGGAGGTCTCGATCGCCTCGTCGGTGCCCGCGCAATCGAGTGCCACCGTGACGGGGGACGACGCGGCCGCACGGACCCGGTCGAGCAGGCCGTCGCCGTACGCCACGGGGAGGGCGCCGAGCTCGCGCAGCTGGTCGTGGCGTGCGGGGCTGCCGGTCGCGATCACGGTCGCACCCCAGGCGACCGCGAACTGCACGGCCGCTTGACCGACCGCTCCGGAGCCTCCGTGCACGAGCAGCACGTCGCCTTCGGTCACCCCGAGCGAGCGCAGTGCCTGGTAGGCGGTGCCGGCGGGGATGCCGATTCCGGCGCCTTCGGCGGTGGTGACGGAGTCGGGGAGCTTGGCGAGGTTCTCGGTCGGGATGGCGAGCGCCGAGGAATAGGTGCCGTGCCCGTCGCGGATGGCGACCCGGTCGCCGACGGCGAAGTCGTCGACGCCCTCACCGAGCGCTTCGATGACGCCGGCGCCGTCGAAGCCGACCGGACGCGGCTCGGTGATCGGCGGCGACGGGCGCTTGCCGCCGCGCAGCTTGGCGTCGATCGGGTTCGCCCCTGCCGCTTCGATGCGCACGACGACCTCGCCCCGTGCCGCAACGGGATCGGGGACCTCGATCAGATGCAGGACAGCGGGGGAGCCGATTTCGGTGTACACGATCGCGCGAGCCATGCGCTCAAGGCTACCCGCGGCGGGCCGAGCGGTCGCGGATCAGCGCCCCGACAGCGCCTTCATGATGCGCTGCGGCGACACCGGCTGCGCGGTGCCCAGTCGCTGTGCGAAGACGCTCACCCGATACTCCTCCAGCAGCCAGCGCACCTCGACGAGTGCGGGTGTCGCGTCGGCGGGGAGCGGGACCGTGCCGCCCGCGTCTTCGAAGGCCTTCGCCATCCGCTCGTACTCGGTCATGCGCGCGCGGTCCTTGCCGGGTTCGCTGGAGAGGGTCTTCAGCCGGTCGAGCATCCCCTCCAGGTATCGGGGGAACTGCGTGAGACGGTCGGCGCCGGCGGCGGAGACGAACCCGGGGTGCAGCAGGCCGCTCAGCTGGGTGCGGATGTCGTTGAGGGGCCCGAGCAGGGCGAGCGAGTTCTGCGACTTGATGCCGCGCTCGACGTCGCGGGACTTGGTGAGGATGCGGGCGACCAGGGAGACGCACGCGAAGAGCTCGTCGACGAGGACGGAGGAGACCGCGTCGCGCACCCGCGCGAAGTCCGCCTCGTTGCGCACGATCCCGTCGGGCACGAGACCCTCGATGACCTTGCGCGCGACCGCCGCGCGGCAGTCCTCGATGAGGGCGGCGGCGGAGGGGTAGGGCGAGGCGGCAAGCGCCAGCTTCTCCTGGCTGGTGAGGTGCTCCTGCACGTAGGAGGAGGGCGAGGGAACGCCGAGCAGCACGAGCCGCAGCACGCCGTCGCGCGTGGCGGCAGCGGCGGCATCCGGGGTGGATTCGACGCGTACCGAAACGGTCTTGCCCTGGTCGACGATGGCCGGATACCCCCGCACGACGCCGCCGGCGACGCGGGTGTCGAGCACCTCGGGTAGGTCGCCGAAGGTCCAGGCGGTGAGGCCCGTCTGCTCGAGCGGTGCGGCGGCCACGCGCTCGACGCCGCCGCGTTCGGCTCCGCGGCCCGCTCGAGGCGTACCGGCGCGCGCAGGGGCGGCGATCGATCGGGCGACGCTGCTGCGTGCGCGGTCGGAGAGCTGGGCCTGCAGGGCACGCAGATCGCGCCCCGAGCCGACGATCCTGCCTCGCTCGTCCACGGCGCGGAAGTTCATGCGCAGGTGCGGCGGCACCCGCTCGTCGTCGAAGTCGGCGGCGGAGACCAGCTGATTCGCGAGCGGTTGGATGCGGCGGGCGAGGGCCTCTTTGAGCGTGCGCGGCGGCAGGCCGCCGTGCGACTCCGGTCCCTCCTCGACCAGCTCTGCACCGAACTTCTCGGCCCAATCGGCCGCGGGGACGACATGGCGGCGGATCGCCTTGGGGAGGGCGCGCAGAAGCCCGGTCACGAGTTCGGCGCGCAGGCCAGGAACCTGCCAGTCGAAGCCGCGGTCCTCGATCTGCGCGAGCAGCGGCAGCGGCACGACCACGCTCACACCGTCGTCGTCGGCGCCGGGCTCGAACCGGTACGCGAGGCCGAGCACCTGGTCGCCCTGCGTCCACCGCGTCGGGAACTCGCGCTGATCCGCTCGTTCCTCGTCATCGATCAGGTCGCTCTCGCGCATCACGAGCAGCTTCGGCGTCGTGGCCATCGCCTCGCGCCACCAGCTCTCGAACGAGCGCACGTCGAACACATCGGTGGGGATGCGTTCGTCGTAGAACCGGAAGACGGCTTCGTCGCCGGCGAGGATGTCGCGGCGGCGCTCGCGCTCCTCGAGCTTCTCGAGGCGTTTGCGCAATTCGGCGTTGCTGCGCCAGAAGGCGCTCACCCGCTTGTCGATCCGTGTCGGATCCCACTCGCCCTCGACGAGCGCATGCCGCACGAACAGCTCTCGCGAGGCGGCCCGGTCGATGCGGGCGAACTGCACGCGCCGACGCGGGATGATCTCGAGCCCGAACAGCGTCACCTTCTCGAAGGCGACCGCGGCGCCGGCATCCTTCGACCAGTGCGGCTCGGTCACCTGTCGCTTGGCGAGGTCGCCGGCGAGCGGCTCGGCCCAGGCGGGATCGATCGCGGCGACCGTGCGCGCGAACGTGCGCGAGGTCTCGACGATCTCGGCGGCGATCACCGCGCGCGGGCTCTTCTTGCGCAGCCCCGACCCGGGGAAGATCGAGAAGCGGATGCCGCGGGCGCCGCGGTACTCCGCGACACGACGGCCCTTCGGCTCCTTGGCGGGGGAGTGCGATCTACCCGCAGGTGCGGTGCGCTCGTCGAGGATGCCGATCTGCGAGAGCAGACCCGACAGCAGGGCGCGGTGGATGGCGTCGGGGTCGCTGGTCGCGTCGCCCTCATCCGTGCGGGCTTCGTCGCGCCGCCGGTCCGGTGTCTTCACGAGCGTGCGCAGCTGGCGATGCACGTCGAACCACTCGCGCACCCGCACGTAGTTGAGGTGCTCGGAGCGGCACAGCCGGCGGAAGGCGCTCGAGCCGAGTTCGCGCTGCTGCTCGCGCAGGTGGTTCCACAGATTCAGCAGGGTGAGGAAGTCACTGGTCGGGTCGACGAATCGCGCGTGCAGACGGTCGGCCTCCTCCCGGCGTTCCTCCGGCCGCTCGCGCACGTCCTGGATCGTCATGCCCGAGACGATCGCGAGCACGTCGCGCGTCACGGTGCCGCCGGAACCGGCCCGACCGGCTTCGATCAGCATGCGTGCGAACCGCGGGTCGATCGGCATGCGCGAGATGTCGCGACCCGTGCGGGTGAGGTGCGGGGCGCCGTCGCGGCGGGACGGCTCGACCGCTCCGAGCTCGGTGAGCAGGTCGAACGCAGCCTTCACGCCGCGGGAGTCGGGCGGGGTGAGGAAGGGGAACGCCGTGATGTCGCCGAAGCCGAGCGAGAGCATCTGCAGGATGACCGAGGCCAGAGAGGTGCGCAGGATCTCGGGCTCGGTGTATTCCGGCCGCTTGGCGTAGTCCTCTTCCGAGTAGAGGCGGATGGCGATGCCGTCGCTGGTTCGGCCCGCGCGGCCCGAACGCTGATTCGCCGAGGCCTGCGAGACGGCCTCGATCGGCAGCCGCTGCACCTTGGAGCGATTGCTGTACCGGGAGATGCGTGCGGTGCCGGTGTCGATCACGTACTTGATGCCGGGGACGGTGAGGCTCGTCTCGGCGACGTTGGTGGCGAGGATCACCCGGCGGCGCACCCCGGCCACCCGGCTGCGCTCGAACACCCGGTGCTGATCGGCGGCGGAGAGGCGTCCGAACAGGGGCAGCACCTCGGTGGGGGCGCGGTCGTTCGCATAGGCGCCGCGAACGGCGTCGGCGGCATCACGGATCTCGGCCTCGCCGGGGAGGAAGACGAGCACGTCGCCCGGCGCCTCGCGGTCGAGCTCGCGCAGCGCGGCGACGATGGCCGAGACCTCGTCCTCCGGCTCGGCCGGCTCAGCCTCGTCGTCCGCATCCTCGACCGGACCGCGATAGCGGATCTCCACCGGGTAGGTGCGTCCCGAGACCTCGATGATCGGTGCCGGCGTCCCGTCGGAGGCGGCGAAGTGCTTCGCGAAGCTCTCCGGATCGATCGTCGCCGAGGTGATGATCACCTTGAGGTCGGGGCGCTCCGGGAGGATGCGGGCCAGGTAGCCGAGCAGGAAGTCGACGTTGAGGGAGCGCTCGTGCGCCTCGTCGATGATGATCGTGTCGTAGCGCGTGAGCAGCCGGTCGCGGTGGATCTCGTTGAGCAGGATGCCGTCGGTCATCAGGGCGATGCGGGTGGCGTCGGACACCTTGTCGGTGAAGCGCACCTTGTAGCCGACGAGCGTGCCCAGCTCGACCTGGAGCTCTTCCGCTACCCGTTCCGCGATCGTGCGGGCGGCGAGACGCCGGGGTTGGGTGTGCGCGATGCGCTCGCGCCCCAGCTCGAGCGCGATCTTCGGCAGCTGCGTGGTCTTGCCCGAGCCCGTCGCACCGGCGACGATCACGACCTGGTGGTCGCGGATGGCATCGGAGATCTCGGCCCTGGCCGCACTGACCGGCAGCTCCGGGGGATAGGAGATCACAGGGGAGGACATAGCCCTCCATCGTATGCCGGGATCGGGCATGTGCACGCCGATGTCAGCCCCTACGATCGGGGGGTGATCACTGCTCTCGCTCCCGTCCGGTGGTTCCATGAGTTCGGACGACCCCCGCGCATCCTCGGCCTCGACATCGCCAGGGGGCTGGCGATCCTCGGCATGGCCGGAGCGCACATCGGCGAGACCGAGCCGTTCCAGTGGCTCGACCCGGCCACCTGGACCGATCTGGTGCACGGACGCTCCTCGATCCTCTTCGCGGTGCTCGCCGGCATCTCGATCGCCCTGATGACCGGGCGCAGCACCCTCCCCGAGCGGGAGCGCGTCCCGAGCATCCGGCTGAATCTGATCGGCCGGGGCGCGGTGATCTTCGTGATCGGTCTGGCCTTGGAGATGCTGAACACCCCGATCGCGGTGATCCTCACGCTCTACGGCTTGCTCTACGTCGCGGTCCTCCCGTTCCTGCGCTGGCGGCCCTGGCAGCTGCTGGCGGGAGCCGGGGTGCTCGCGCTCCTTGGCCCCGCGCTGCTCGCGTTCCTGAACGCGGTGATGCTCAACCCCTACGGTTCCGGCATCGGGTTCGTGCTGTACGGCACCTATCCGATCACCGTCTGGATGGCCCTGGTGCTGGCGGGCATGGCGCTCGGGCGCCTGAACATCGGGCAGCTGCGCACCGCGGTGGCGGCTCTCGGCATCGGCGTCGCACTGATGGTGGTCGGATACGGCCTGGGAGGCATCGGACAGGCAGCGGGTATCACCGGTGCCGTCGGCGGCAGCTCGTCCGCTGCGGAGCTCTCCTCGAGCGGCGGCTCGATCATCGACGGCGGTTCCGGCAGTTGGGCTCCGCCGGCCGGGTGGGAGGACTATCCGCAGGCGCTCGCCGCGTCCGACCCGCTTCGCGCCGTTCTCACGGCGGTCTTCGCGGTCGACCCGCACAGCGGCGGCACGGCCGAGATCCTCGGATCCGGCGGCTTCGCGCTCACGATCATCGCGCTGTGTCTGCTGCTGAGCAGGCCCCTGCGCTGGGCGCTGCTCCCACTCGGTGCGCTCGGTTCCATGCCGTTGACGGCATACAGCGCGCACGTCCTCTCGATCATGGTGGTCGGCGGGCCGGGCGGGTTCTTCTCCAGCAACGCCTTCTGGGCCGCGACCGCGATCGGGTTGCTCGTGATCACGACGCTCTGGTCGATGTTCTTCGGACGGGGGCCGCTCGAACGCCTGGTCGGACGAGGAGCGGCGGCGATGGCGGCGGTGCCCCGGCGCTGAGCCGGTCGGCGCCGGGCCTCCCGGAAGCCGAGAGGGGCGATGTGCTAGCGTGGGAGCGCGCACGCTGTCTGGCGTTCGCGACCGACCCGCATTTCGGGTCGGACTGGGGAGTTCTGAACTGGGGAGTTCACAGCACCGCGTCGCGGCGTTCGTCGCCGCCTCGATGTCGTCGAGCGCGCGGTGGAGTGACGACCTCGCGTTCGGAACAGCATCGACTGGGGAGTCACTGTGGGGAATACGAGTTTCGGGCGCCGAGCGCGGGGTGTCGTCGCGTCAGCGCTGACGGCAGGTCTGCTGATCGCCGGTCTGTCCGGTGTGGGCGCGACAGCGGCGGGCGCGGCAGAGGTGCCGCCGTCGATGCCGCCGCAGTTGCAGCGCGACGACAACGTGGTGACGTCGGATCCGATCCCGACCGTGCAGATCGACAACGGCTACGTCTGGGCGCAGACCACGATCGGCACGACCGTCTACGCGGTGGGCAAGTTCGACAACGCGCGCGAGCCTAAGGCGGCCCCCGGTACGTCGTTGACCGCACGATCGAACGTGCTGGCGTACGACATCGTGACCGGCGCGCTGTCGTCGTTCGCCCCGAAGGTCAACGGAGTGATCAAGGCGGTCGCTGCGTCTCCTGACGGGTCCCGCATCTACATCGGCGGTTCGTTCAACAGCGTGAACGGCAAGGACCGCTGGAACTTCGCCGCACTGGATGCCAAGACCGGCGAGCTCGTCCCGCAGTTCGCGCCGTCGATCGGCGGCAGCGGTGTGTATGCGATCACGACCGACGGATCGAACATCTACCTCGGCGGTCTGTTCACCCAGGCGAACGGCGTCGCCCGCAAGAACCTCGCCGCATTCGACGCCGGGAACGGCGCACTGCTGAGCTGGGCTCCGCTGGCCGACCGTCAGGTCGATGCCCTCGTGATGGACCCGGCAGGGGCGAAGGTCATCGTCGGAGGCCGGTTCTCGACGCTCAACGGCAGCAGCCTGCGCGGATCTGCCGCGGTGGACAAGTCCACGGGGGCGGCTGACACCGACTGGGGCATCTCCAAGGTCGTCAAGAACAGCGGGAGCAGCAGCAACTCCGGCATCTTCGCTCTCGCCACCGACGCGAACACGGTCTACGGCACCGGGTGGAGCTGGTCCGGCGGGGGCAACCTCGAGGGCACGTTCGCGGCAGAGGCGGGAAGCGGCGCCGTGCGCTGGATCGCGGACTGCCACGGCGACCACTACGGCGTCTACTCCACCGGCAAGGTGGTCTACACGACGAGCCACATGCACTCCTGCAACACGATGGGGCTGCAGCCGCAGAAGAGCCCCGCGGTCTACCAGTACGCCGAGGCGTACACGACGGACGCGCGCGGCACCCTTTCCGCGAACACCTACTCCGGGTACGCCAGCTGGGCGGGAACTCCCGCACCGTCGCCGTATCAGTGGGCACCGGACTGGTCGGTGGGCACCACGACCGGACTCGGCCAGGCGGGCCTGTCGATCACCGGCTCCGGCGACATGATCTCGATCGGCGGCGAGTTCCGATCCGTCAACGGCGGTCAGTTCGAGGGACTGGTCCGCTTCTCCACCAACCCTCCGGCCGGCGCGAAGGACGGCCCCCGCGTCGCCGATGCGAACTGGAAGCCCACCGCGGGCACCTCGCCCGTTCCCGGTCGTGCTCGTGTGTCGATCCAGACCAACTGGGATCGGGATGATCTGACGCTCACCTACGAGCTGTACCGCGCCGGAACCGCTGAGCCCGTGGCGAGCACGACCGCGGACGGAACCTGGTGGAAGCGCGCGACGGTCACGCTCGACGACCCGTCGGCTACTCCGGGCGCGACCCAGAGCTACACCGTGGTCGCGAAGGACGCCGACGGCAACACCGCGACCAGTGCGAGCGTGAGCGCGAAGGCCACAGCGGGCACCGTCTCGGCGTACACGACGAAGGTTCTCGCCGACGGCCCCTCGCTGTACTACCCGATGGGGAACGTCTCGAAGGACTGGGCGGGATCGAACAACCCGGTGAACGGGTCGGGCGCCACGGTCTCGTCGTCCGGAATCGAGAACGGCGGCACCGGATCGACCACCGTCAACGGCACCATCTACGGCCGGGTGTCATCCGATGTCAAGGCAACTGTGTCGAAGGACTTCTCCTCGGAGATCTGGTTCAAGACCACGACGACGACCGGCGGCATGCTCATCGGCTCCGGCTCCGCCAAGACGGGGAGCTCGGCGACGGTCGACCGTCACCTCTACATGACGAACAGCGGCACGCTGACCTTCGGAGTCTCGGCAGCGCAGACCCGTGCCACCATCTCCGGAGACAAGGCGCTGAATGACGGCGCCTGGCATCACGCCGTCGTCTCGCAGAGCGCGGACGGGATGAAGCTGTACGTCGACGGGGAGCTCGTCGCGTCGGATCCGGCGGTGACGAACGCCAAGACCGATGCCGCGTATGTGCGCATCGGGGGCGACCTGCTCACGGGCTGGCCGTCGGCTCCCTCGTCGAACTACTTCAAGGGGTCGTTGGATGAGGCCGCGGTGTATTCGTTCGCGTTGAACTCCGAGCAGGTGCGCTCGCACTTCCAGGTCGGAAAGGGTCTCAAGGCTCCGACGGCGGTCTTCACCGCGCAGACGACCGATCTGAGCGCGGCGGTCGACGGCGCAGGTTCCGTCGCCGACGGTGCGGCCACCATCAGCGCCTACGCATGGGACTTCGGCGACGGCTCGACGGCCACCGGCGCCACGGCGTCGCACGAGTACGCGGCGGCGGGAACCTACACGGTGCGCATGACCGTGACCGACAGCAGCGGACTGTCCGCGTCGAGTGAGAAGCAGGTCGTCGTCACGGCGCCTGTCGCCGCCGATGTGGTGGCGGCCGCCGACGGATTCGATCGTGCGGTCGAGTCCGGATGGGGCACTGCGGACATCGGCGGTCTGTGGACGCCGATGCAGGGCAAGTCGACGGCGCTGTCGGTCAAGGACGGCGCCGGAGTGATCGACCTCGTCGCGGGACAGACGCGAGAGATGCTGTTGGACGATGCGTCCGTACGCGATTCCGCCACGACGATGTCCTACTCGCTCTCGGGCGGTCCGGAGTCGGGCACGGTCTACGTCGGTGCGGGCTCTCGTCGCACGGGTGACGTGGGGTACCGCGCTCTGGCGTGGCATCGCGCCGATGGCTCGGTCTGGGTCGTGATCCAGCGCAACGGCACGGCGATCGCCAGCGCGGCGGTCCCCGGTATGACCTGGAGCGCGGGGACCGTGTTCCACCTGTCGACCGAGACGTCCGGTTCGCCGTCGACGACGATCCGCGCCAAGGTGTGGGCCGATGGGCAGCCGGAGCCGACGGCGTGGCTGGTGTCCGCGACCGACGCGACCCCCGCGCTGCAGGGCGAGGGATCGCCGTCGGTGTTCTCCTATCGGGCCGGCGCCGCGACCGGCACCAACGTCGTGAGCGTGAGCGAGGTCAAGACCCTTCGACAGGGCGAGTGACCGGGTGAGCGGGTGGGGGTACCGGCACGAGCCGGGCCCCCACCCGTTCTGTCAGAAGTGGGTGCCGCCGTCGATGCGCACCTCGGTGCCGGTGATGAAGGCGCC
The DNA here is from genome assembly GCF_049896645.1 of Microbacterium sp. DWRC1-3. Lineage (NCBI taxonomy): Bacteria > Bacillati > Actinomycetota > Actinomycetes > Micrococcales > Microbacteriaceae > Microbacterium > Microbacterium sp. DWRC1-3. Next base: position 1,342,332 of record NZ_JAFCUS010000001.1, on the reverse strand, counting down.
GTCCTCGCTCGCGAGCATCGCCACGACACCGGCGACCGACTCGGGGCCGGCGAAGCCCTGACCGGTCGCGGGTGAGAGCTTCATGAACAGGCTCATGTCGGCGTCGTCAGGCAGGCCCGGGCCGTTGCTCTGGTTGCTCCGACCGGATCCGTCCGTCATGCCGGAGGAGATCGAACCGGGCTGCACCGCGGTGAAGCGGATCCCGCTCTTGGCGTATTCGGCTGCCAGCGCGTGGGTCATCGACTGCACGCCGCCCTTGCTGGCGGCGTAGGCGGCCATGTACGGGTGGGCGAAGCCGGCTGAGGTCGAGCTGAAGTTGACCACGGCCGACGAAGTGCCCTCGAGCAGCGCGGGGATCGCCTGACGGATCACGAGGAACGTGCCCACCAGGTTGATCCGGATGACCTGCTCGAACTGGTCGAGCGTCGTCTCGTGGGTGTGCGAGGAGCGCAGGATGCCGGCGGCGTTCACGAGGACGTCGAGTCCGCCCAGGGCGGCCACGGCCTCGGCGACGCCCGCGGCGACGGAGGCCTCGTCGGCGATGTTCATCGTGACCGTCGTGAGCCGCGAGGTGAGGTTCCCGGCCCGGGCGATGGTGTCCTCGAGGCCTGCGGTGCTGACGTCGGCGGCGACGACGCTGCCGCCCTCGCGCAGCATCCGCAGCACGGTGGCCTGGCCGATGCCCGACCCTCCGCCGGTGATGAGCGCCCGACGTCCTTCGTAGCGGTTCATGGTCTTCCCTTCGTCGTGGTGTCGTGGTGCGACACTCCGTTGTAGGCAGACTATGCCTGTATGGCAGATCATGCCACCTAGGCGTTGCCTGTCGAGCAGGCGGCCTCTTCCCGTACGCTGTGACGGTGGAGACCTCGACCCTCACCGAGCGCCGCAAGGCCGCGACCGAACGCGATATCGCCGCCGCTGCCGCCGCCCTGTTCGCCGAGCAGAGCGTGACGGGTGTCACCGCTGAGCAGATCGCCGCGCGTGCCGGCGTATCGGTGCGCACGTTCTACCGGTACTTCGCGCGCAAGGAAGATGCGATCACGCCGATCCTCAGTGTGGGAGCCCAGCGCTGGCAAGAGGCGTTCGCGGAGGTCGGAGAGCGGTCGCTGCGCGCGCAGATACCGGCCGTGATCCGGGCGCAGCTCGTCGAGGACCGGGCCGATGCGGGGGAGCGCACCGAGACCGAGGGTCTCGAACTCGACACGATGCTCGGCGTGCTCCGCGGGCTCGACGACGACACCGCGATGCGCGACGTCTGGCTGCGCGTGAATGACGATTCCGAGCGGCGGCTGCGCGTGATCCTCCAGGATCGGGGGCTCGCGGTGTGGGAGGCGACGCTGCTGGCCACCGTCGCGACGGCCTCGATCCGTGTCGGGCTCGAACAGTGGGCGGCCGACCCCGACGGCCCTCGCCCCGCGGCGCGGGCGGTCGACGCCTTCCAGGCGATGTCGCAGGGGCTGCGCGGGCTCGACTGACCTCGGTGCTCGCGGGACGACAGGCGGGATGCGCCGCGCCTAGAGCGGGAGCGCCAGATACAGCTGATAGGCGGCTTGACCGGCGAAGCTGTCCGCGGCGTTCGTCGGCGCTTCGACGATGTACAGACGCCCGGGGGTGTGCGGCCTCGACTGGGCGTCGAGATGCCACACGACGCGGCTGACGGTCGCGCCGTCGAAGTCGTATCGCGTGCCCGACCCGTCGTCGAACACCTGTTCCGTGTATGTCGGGTCGCCGATCCTGGCGCGGATGTCGAGGGCCGCCTGCGCGGCAGCGTCGTCGGTGGGGAACTGCAGCACCGTCACCGTGGCACGGCCGGCGTCGGAGGCGAACACCGCTGTTGCGGCATCGCGCGAGCCGAGGTCGTTCGCCGCGTTCGTCCAGTCGCCCTCGATCCGCCAGTCGCCGGCGGTGGCTCCGATCTCCTCGGTGGCCGCGGCGCAGAGCTCGCTGCACGCGGACGTCGGCCGATCGGGGGTCGGTGTCGGGGACACGGATGCCGACGGCGTCGCCGATGTGCCGGGGCGTCCCTCGCCGATCTCGGCGCGCAGTCCGGCGGCGAGAAGGAGGTTCGTCGCGATCGTTCCGAGGAGCAGGACGGCGGCGACGACGGTGACCAGGATGACGATGGTTCGACTGCGCCTCTTGGTCGCGGCGACGATCCGGGTCTCCTCCTCGTCCGGCGCAGGCGTGTCCGCGGCAGGGGGAGGTGGCGGGAGATACTCCGCATCGTCGGAGGCGTCGCGCTCGTTCATCGTTCCTCAGCCTACGGAACCTCGGCTGCGGGCCGCGTCACCCGCACCGACTTCCCTCGTCATCGTTCGGATCCGCCTGTCATCACAGGTCATAGGCTGGAGGGATGACGATTCCTGCACTCGAACTGAACGACGGCAATTCCATCCCGCAGCTCGGCTACGGCGTCTTCAAGGTGCCGCCGGCAGAGACCGAGCGCGCGGTGAGCGAGGCGCTCGAGATCGGCTACCGCCACATCGACACCGCCGCGATCTACGGCAACGAGGAGGGCGTCGGTGCCGCCATCGCGGCTTCCGGCATCCCGCGCGACGAGCTGTTCGTCACGACGAAGCTCTGGAACGACCGCCACCACGACGACGAGCCGCGTGCGGCCATCGCCGAGAGCCTGGAGAAGCTCGGCCTGGAGAAGGTCGATCTGTACCTGGTGCACTGGCCCACCCCCGCGAAGGACGACTACGTGCACGCATTCGCGAAGCTCATCGAGCTGCGCGAGGCGGGGCTCACCCGCAGCATCGGCGTCTCGAACTTCCTGGTTCCGCACCTGGAGCGCACCGTGAAGGAGACCGGTGTCGTGCCGGCCGTGAACCAGATCGAGCTGCACCCCGCCTACCAGCAGCGCGACGTGGTCGCCTGGGCCGACGCGAACGGTGTGCGCATCGAGGCGTGGGGTCCGCTCGGTCAGGGCAAGTACGACCTGTTCGGCGCTCCGGCGGTGGCGGATGCCGCGGCGGCCCACGGGGTCACCCCCGCCCAGGCCGTGCTGCGCTGGCACCTGCAGAAGGGCATCATCGTGTTCCCGAAGTCGGTGCGCGCCGAGCGCCTGCGCGAGAACCTCGATGTCTTCGGCTTCGAACTGACCGATGCCGAGATCGCGGCGCTCGACGCGCTCGACCCGCTCGACGGCTCCGGCCGCGTCGGCTCCCACCCGGACGAGGTCAACTGACCCGCTGCGGTGAGACGGAGCCTTCGAGCTCACATGACGCCCTGTGTCGCACCACGCGACACAGGGCGTCGTCGTGAGTACCGTCGAGGCATGACAGCTCCGTTCCGTGTCGTCGCCGTGTCGGGATCCCTGCACGAGCCCAGCAAGACGACCGCCCTCGTCCGCGCGATCACGGCCGCCGTCGCCGAGCGTGCTGAGGTCGAGGCGCAGCTCATCGAGCTGACGCGGATCGGCCCGGGACTGGCCGGCGCGCTCCAGCGCGACCAGCTGCCGCCGGAGGTCGAGGCGCAGCTGCAGGCGATCGAGTCCGCCGATCTGCTGATCGTGGGCAGCCCCGTCTACCGCGCCTCGTTCACCGGGCTCTTCAAGCACCTCTTCGACTTCGTCGGCCAGTACGACCTTGTGGGCACGCCCGTGCTGCTGGCGGCGACCGGCGGCGGCGAGAAGCATGCGCTGATCATCGAGCACCAGCTGCGTCCGCTGTTCGCGTTCTTCCAGGCGCTTACCCTTCCGGTCGGCGTCTACGCCAGCAACACGGACTTCGACGGCTACGAGATCGTCTCGGAGGTGCTCGAAGCCCGCATCGCCCTGGCGGCGGAGCGCGCTCTGCCGTTGGTGGGCTACGCGGCGTCGCGTCCGATCGAGCTGCTCGTCGGCTGACCCCGCCGCGCCCCGCGGGCGTAGCGTGAAGGCATGACCAACCGGCTCGCCGACACCCTCAGCCCGTACCTCCGAGCGCACGCCGACAACCCCGTCGACTGGTATCCGTGGGGTGAGGAGGCGTTCGCCGAGGCGCAGCGGCGCGACGTGCCGCTGCTCATCTCGATCGGCTACTCGACCTGCCACTGGTGCCACGTGATGGCGCGGGAGTCGTTCGCCGACCCCGCCACCGCCGCGCTCATCAACGACGGTTTCGTGGCCGTGAAGGTCGACCGCGAGGAGCATCCGCAGGTCGACGGCGCCTACATGGCCGCAGCCTCGGCCTTCACGCAGAGTCTCGGCTGGCCACTCACGGTCTTCGCCACCCCGCGCGGGCGCACCTTCTACGCCGGCACCTACTGGCCGCCGCAGGCGCGCCCCTCGATGCCCGCATTCCGCGACGTGCTCGCGGCGGTGCGGGAGGCGTGGACGCTGCGTCGTGCGCAGGCGGAGGAATCGGCGGATGCCGTGACCGACGCGCTCGCCCGCGCGGCGGAGTCCACGCCTTCGACCCTGCCAGACGTCGTCGCGATCGGGACCGCGGCGCAGGCGATCGCGCAGCGCGAGGATCCGCAGTTCGGCGGCTTCGGGGGAGCCCCGAAGTTCCCTGTCGCCACGACGCTGCGCTTCCTGCAGCACCCGCTCGTGCGGGAGGGCGCTCCCGAGGCGTCGGCGGCCACCGCACGCGCGCTCGCCGCGATGGCGGACTCCGACCTTCGCGATGCGGATGGCGGGTTCTTCCGGTATGCGACCCAGCGCGACTGGACGGTGCCGCACTACGAGCGGATGCTGACCGACAACGCGCAGCTGCTCGATGTCGCGCGCGACGCGGGAGACGAGCGCACCGTGCGCGGCATCGCTTCCTTCCTGATCGATGTGCTCCGTCGCGACGGCGGCGGATTCGGCGCGGCGCAGGACTCGGAGTCGACGATCGACGGCGTGCGCAACGAGGGTGGGTACTACCTCCGCCCGCTCGCCGAACGGGCGGGGCTCGAGCCCCCGGCGGTCGACGGCAAGCTGATCACCGGCTGGAACGGACTCGCGATCGGCGCCCTCGCCAGGGCCGGCGCGGCGCTCGGCGAGCAGAGCTGGATCGATGCCGCGGCCTCTGCCGCGGACGAGGTGCTGCGGACCAACCGGGATGCCGACGGCGCCCTCGTGCGGGCGTCGCTCGACGGACGGGCATCCGCCGCGTCAGCGACCGCCGCGGACCTCGGCCTTCTCGCCGACGGCCTGTTCGCGCTCGCGCTGGCGAGCGGCGAGACGACCTGGGCGATCGCGGCGCGCAGCATTCTCGACGGGGCACTCGACGGCACGGTCGGTGACGACCCGCTGCTGTCTGCCCAGGGCATCGCGGCCTCGCCCGACCAGACCGACGGCGACCTGCCCTCCGATGCCGCTGCGGTGGCCGGCGCCGCCCTGACCGCATGGTGGCTGGGAGCGGGGGAGCGGTATCGCGAAGCGGCGGTGACGACCGTGAGCGCGCTCGCCGCGCGTTCGCTGGAGCAGCCGTTCGCCCACGGCACCCTGCTGCGGGTGGCGGCGGGTCTCGCCGTTCCTCCCCGCCAGCTCGTCGTGGTCACCGGAGCGCGCGACAGTGCCCTCGCCGTGGTCGCCAGGGGCGCGGACGCCGAGGTCGTCGCCGTGGTGACCACGGAGCAGGCGCGGGCCTTCGCCGACGCCGGGTTCGACCTGTTCGAGGGGAAGGACGCGTCGGCGGAACGCGCCTACGACTGCCGCGCGTTCGTGTGCCGGCTGCCGGTGAGCGACCCGGCCGAGGTGTCGCTCACGCGCTGACGGCGGCCCTCGAGGGCGCTGCGGCTCCTACGCTGGGGACCGACACAGTTCGAGGGGGAAGGTGCATGGCCGCGCAGCAGATCGAGTGGGTCGGCATCCCGGCGGGAACGCTGCAGCGGGGGACGCCGCCCGACGAGGTCGACGCCCTCACCGTCCGCTATGCCGACACGGGGGTTCCGCGTGCCTGGTACGAGAAGGAGACGCCGCGCACGCGGATCGTAGTCCCGGCGTTCCGGCTCGCCCGCACCCCGGTCACCGTCGCGCAGTGGGCCGCGTACGCGGAGGAGACCGGCGCCCGTGCCATCGCCGGGATCGACGAGCATCCGGTCGTCGGAGTCACCTGGGCCGAAGCCTCCGCCTTCGCCGCCTGGATCGGCTCGCAACTCGGCGAAGAGGTGCGACTGCCGACCGAAGACGAGTGGGAGCGGGCGGCGCGCGGTGATGACACCCGCGAGTTCCCCTGGGGAGACGAGTACGTGCGGGGGAGGGCGAACCTGTTCGACCTCGGGCTCGGCACCACGACGCCCGTCGGGTCGTTCCCCGACGGTGCCAGTGCGTTCGGAGTGCTCGACATGGCCGGCAACGTCGACGAGTGGACCTCGACCCGGTACGCGCCGTACCCGGGTGCGCCCGACAGCGTCCCGACTGTCGAGGACTGGGCGGCCGACCCGCACATCACGCGCGGCGGCGCGTTCCGCCACGACGTCGACCTGGCCCGCTGCGCGCGGCGACACGGGGCTTACGAGGCCGACCTCCTCGCGGTGGGCATCGGGTTCCGGCTCGCGGCCTCCGCCGAGTGATCGTCGCGACTGTGCAATCTGCCTAACAGTTCCCCGAGGAGTGCCGGTCGATTGCGCGGGATGCGCAGCTTCCGGTGCGCCGATTGCCCAGTGGCCGCGATCCGTTCTACTGTTGCGCGACAGCAGGCGGTGCCGCTCGGGGGCCGCCCATGGATCACAGCAAGGACGCTCTGACGATGCCCCTCCCCACCCGCGCCGGACTCGACGCCGTTCCCGCATACCGTCAGGGGCGCTCCGCTCCGGCCGGTGCCTCGAAGCTCTCCTCGAACGAGTCCCCGCATCCGCCGCTGGCCTCGGTCGTCCAGGCCGTGCGCGATCGCCTCGACGGCATCAACCGCTATCCCGACATGAGCGCCGCCGCGCTTCGCGAACGGCTCGCCGAACGCTACGGTGTCGATGCGTCCGAGGTCACGGTCGGGGCCGGGTCGGTCGAGATCGCCTCCCAGCTCATCCACGCGGTGGCAGGTGAGGGCGACGAGGTCGTCTTCGCGTGGCGGTCGTTCGAGGCGTATCCCTCGCTGGTGCGCATCGCCGGGGCCACGCCCGTGCCGGTGCCGCTCGACGCGGACCACGGGCATGACCTCGATGCGATGCTCGCGGCGATCACCCCGCGCACCCGCCTGATCTTCGTCTGCAACCCGAACAACCCGACCGGGACCGTCGTCGGCGCCGACGAGCTGGAGCGCTTCGTCTCCGCGGTTCCGCACGACGTGCTCGTGGTGATCGACGAGGCCTATGTGCACTTCGATCGCTCCGAGAGCAGGGGCGCCGGTATCGAGCTGTTCCGCCGGCACCCGCACGTGGCGGTGCTGCACACGTTCTCCAAGGCCTACGGGCTCGCCGGGCTCCGCATCGGCTATGCGATCGCCCCGGCAGCCGTCGCCGAGAACCAGCGCAAGGTCGCCGTGCCCTTCGGGGTGACCGACCTCGCTCAGGTCGCGGCTCTGGCCTCGCTGGACGCCGAGGACGAGCTCGCGACCCGCATCGACGACGTGGTCGCCCAACGCGATCGCCTCCACGCCGTGCTCACCGCAGCCGGATGGCCCGCCGTCCGCTCCCAGGCCAACTTCGTCTGGGTGCCGTCCGCCGACCGCACCGCAGAGCTCGAGAGCCTGCTGCAGGAGGGGGGAGTGATCGCGCGCGCCTTCGCCGGGGAGGGCATCCGCATCTCCTCGGGCTCCGCGGAGGACATCGACCGGGTGGAGGCCGCGCTCGCCGCATCCGCTCCGCTCGCGGTCGACGCCGAGCGCGTGGAGGTCGGCGCATGACCGATGACCGCATGACCGAGGTCCCCCCGACCACCACGACCACCAAGGGACTGCATCCGGGCCTGACCCGTCGTCAGATCTCGATGATGGGACTGGGCGGTGCGATCGGCGCCGGTCTGTTCGTCGGATCGGGTCAGGCGATCAGCATCGCGGGTCCCGCCGTGCTGGTGTCGTACCTCGTCGCCGGCGGCATCGTCGTTCTCGTGATGGCGATGCTCGCCGAGATGGTCGCGGCACGCCCCAGCTCCGGCGCCTTCAGCTCCTACGCCCAGAAGGCGATGGGGCGCAGCGCCGGCAGTGCGGTCGGGTGGCTCTACTGGATCCAGCTGGTCGTGGTGATCGCGGCCGAGGCGACGGGTGCGGGCGCGATCGTCGCCAACTGGACGCCGGGCATCCCCGCCTGGGTGTGGGTGCTGATCTTCGTCGTGGCGCTCACCGCGGTGAACCTGTTCGGCGTGCGCAACTACGGCCGCTTCGAGTTCTGGTTCGCGGCGATCAAGGTCGCCGCGATCATCGCCTTCCTCGTGGTGGGAGTGTGCGCGATCATCGGTCTCATCCCCGGCGTGGCGGCCACCGGCATCTCGAACCTCGTCGACGCCGGCGGCTTCGCCCCGAACGGCATCGCCGGCATCGCCGGTGCCCTGCTGATCGTGGTGTTCGCCTTCGGCGGCACCGAGGTGGTCGCGATCGCGGCCGCCGAGTCGAACGATCCCGCCCACAACATCCGCCGCATCGTCCGCGAGGTGCTCGTGCGCATCCTCGTCTTCTACGTCGGATCGATCTTCGTGATCGTCGCGGTGCTGCCCTGGAACGACCCGGCCGTGAAGGCGGGGCCGTTCTCGGCGGTGCTCGAGACCCTGAACATGCCGGGCGTCGGACTGGTGATGGACCTCATCGTCATCATCGCGCTGCTGTCGGCCATGAACGCCAACATCTACGGCGCCTCCCGCATGGCGTACTCGCTGGGGGAGCGCGGGCTCGCGCCGCTGGCCGCCACCCGCACCAGCCTCAAGGGCGTGCCGTTCGTCGCGGTGCTGGCCTCGGTCGCCTTCGGCTTCGTCACGGTCGGGCTCAACTGGGCCTTCCCCGATGTGGTCCTGCCCGCCCTGCTCAACGTGGTCGGCTCGACGCTGCTCGTGATCTGGACGGCGACCGCCGTGGCGCAGATCATCCTCCGCCGCCGCGCGGATCGGGCGGGAGAGGCGATGCCGATGCGCATGTGGGGCTTCCCCTGGCTGTCGTGGCTGTGCCTGGTGCTGCTCGCGGCCGTGATCGCCCTCGCGATGATCGATGAGGCCGCGCGCATCCAGCTGCTGCTGACGCTGGGGCTCACCGCCGTGCTCCTCCTCGTCGCCCGCGCGACCAGGGGTGTGGCCCGGCCCGGCGTCCCCCGGGAGTAGCGATGCGCATCGATCGCCTCGACGCCCAGCTCATCCGGCTGCTCACCGAGTCGCCGCAGCTACCCATCCTGGAATGCGCGCGGCGGCTCGGCATCGCCCGCGGCACCGCGACGAGCCGGCTCGCCCGCCTGCACGAGGGCGGGGTGATCGAGGCGATCGTGCCGCGCATCGACCCGGCCGGCTTCGGCTACGGCGTCGTCGCGTTCTGCCTGGTCGAGATCGATCAGAAGGTGGGGCACGACGAGGTGGCCACGGCGCTCGCCGACGCCGTGCCCGAGATCGTCGACATGCACACGGTCACGGGTGCCAGCGACATGCAGCTGCGGCTGGTGGCGCGCGATGCCACCAGGCTGCAGGAGGTGCTCGACCGGGTCGCTCTGGTGCCGGGAGTCGCCCGCACGGCCTCGTCCATCGCGATGCGCACGCATCTCTCCGGACGGGTGCTGCCGCTCGTGGAACACGTCGCCACCGACGAGGTGCTCTAGGGCGACGGCGATCCCGCTAGCGTCGTCGTCATGGTCGATGTTCCTGTGCTCGTTGGCCTCGACCGTGACAGCGTCGCGATGGGCGACGACATGTCCTCCCGTGCGTGCCGCCTGTCGTTTCCAGACGGCACGCGCCTGGCGGATCTGCTCGAGACGACGCATCCGGACATCGAGAACCGCGGATGGTCGTGGGTCGCCGTCGTCGACGGCACCGTGTCGGCGGTGTGGTCGGTGGACCACGGCGTGCGTCTGCTGGTCAGGAACCGCCGGCTGCGGGCGGCGGCCTCTCCGATTCCTGTGGTCTTCCGCTACTTCCTGCAACTCGATCCGCAGTGGTTGCACGGGCGACTGGCGGCGGACGCTGCGGCGAATCGGGATGCCCTGAGCGTGGAGTCAGCGCCGCCGCGAGCGGGAGGCGCCGGAGAAGCTGCTCTCCGCAGCGGCTGTCGGCGCGCTCGTGCGGCTCGGTGCGACGATCGACCTGCACTCCGACGTGCGCTGTCGGTTCTTCGCCGCGGGCGAGCGATGGGTCGTCGTGCGTTCCGACTCCATGACGGTCGTCTACCGTGCGGAGACCCCCGCACCGATCGCGTCGCTGCGTCCCCGCGCCTTCGCCGAGCTCTGGCTCGCGACGGCTGTGGGGGGCGCGTGGACGGCGGGAGCACGGCCTTCCTCCGTTGCCGCCATCCGCGTCGACGGAGGTTCCGCAGCCGGAGACGATGGCGTCCTGGCCCCCAGGCACCTCGCGATGGTCGTTCACCGGCGAGGACGGTCACGTCGCTCAGCTCTCCGGCGAAGACGCCCTGGACTGGTACCGCTTCGCGTTCGGGCGCACGCTCGACGAGATCGTGGAGTCACTCGCGGTCTGAGGGATCAAGCGAGCTGAGTTGCATCGAATGCCTCAGCGTCGGCGTGATGTTCGTGCCTCAACGCGGCACCGTCGGGGGCTCGCTGACGTGGCTCTTCCCCTCGAAACTGCGCGCCGGCGCACACGTCCGCGCCAGTCGATTCGCCGCCGATATGCAGAAGATAACCTGCCGATTGTCGGGGTCCGCGGCGCCGCGTTGCTCAACCTCGCCGCGACTATGCCTCTCGCCCCTCTCTGTGACCTCACCGGCATGTCAACAAACGTCGCCGCACGCTGGCGGATCGTCGCCGCGTCCGCCTACGCGGAATACCCCGCAATCCGGCTCTGAACTCCGGTGCTGACCGTCGCCGATCTGCTTGTCGAGAATGACCTGTCGCGTGGCCAGGACCCGACGTGGCACGTGAGCCCGATTCGTACCTGCTCCCGCCGCGCTCATTGATTTCCATCGGCGGCGCTACTTCTTGGTGATCGTCACATCCTGAGTGTCCGTAGCCACGGCGACTCCGTTCTTGACGACCCACGCCTGTACCCAGTGGTTGCCCGGAAACAGACTGCTCTCGAAGTGGGTATCGCCACCGTTGGCGATCTGTCCGCGCAAGTTCTTGCGCTCGACTGCCTCTATCCCGGCGTTGCGCACTTTCCAGTAGACGTCGTACGGCGGCTGAACCGTGCACGACTCAACACTGAACTTGAGGCTTCGGTCGATTGGCACGTGATTACCTGTCGCGCTCATGGGCCGGTAGCGTCCCGTGGCGCGACGAGTTGAGGACACACGCCCGACCAAGCGGAACCGGACTTCGGGATCCAGCCTGACCGGAATGCGAAGGTCTCGCTCCATGAACTGCTCACCGGGCGCCTCGCGCTTCTCGTATGTCTCGATCGGGGCGGATGAAGCCGCAAGCACAGGCGCCGAAGAGCTGGTATCGCCGAACTGGTCCCCGAACACCGCTTTCCACAGATCGACGCTCTCGTCTGCGGGCGCATCGAGTGCGGCTCTCATCTTGCGCGCCCAAGTCTTCACCTGACTCTGCAGGTTCGTGAACCCCGTTTGTGTGAGTCGATTCGCGAGATTCTGACCGATTCGGTCATCAACCCATGGCACCGTTGTCATGGGCCCGACGTAGTCGTTCAAGTCCTCGATCAGTGAGACCAGAGTCGTCGCGACGTTCGTGTAGTCATCGACGCCAGCGAAGCTGTGGACTCGCTCAGTCAGGAGAGCAGTCAGAAGGACCGAAGCCACGTTCAGTGAACTGCGGTCTCGTAGGTACTTCACGAGGCGAATCACACGGATGAGATGTCCGTTGGCGATCCGCGCAGATTCCTCGATCCAACTCGTCAGCGCAATGGGATCCTGCCTGATCCACTCATCATCGATGCGATGGGTGATGTATGTCAGCCCATCGGCACGCGTGACAAAGGGCACAACGTCGATGTGAAAATCGTCGGCGTAGTCGATGGTGACGCAGCGCTTGCCCAGGACTGTCTTGCCGGCGTAGCGGCTGGAGGCTTCGAGGGCCTTCTGAAGCTCAATCGTGTACTTCTTCGGCGCCCAGTCCGTCTGCTCATCCATCGGAAGGAGGACGTCGGCGTCGAAGTCGTTGCCTGTGTACGGTCGGATGATCGTCTTGTGCGCGAACGAGCCCTGCGGGATCACGTCGTCGGCAACGAGATCGGCGAGCGCGGAGTCGTCTGCAAGGTAAGAGTCGAGACTTGAAACACGTGCCTGGAGTGTATCGACTCGAGTCTGGTTCAGATTGACGTGGTCCCTAAGAAATGTGTTGAACTCACGAACGCGAGCGGTCATCCTCGCACCTCCATTACCGGAACATCTGTTCCGTCGTCTTGACGCTGATACAACACGAAAGTAGGATGAACCGCTCGCATGCGATGGCGTCCAATCGTCACAGCGGCAGTCGCGGGAACTGCCGCAAGGATGTGGAGTCGCTGAACCTTCGGCCATCGCGACTCCACCGTCGACAGCAGGTCCCGCCAGACTTGCCCAAACGCTTCGAGATCGGCGCGGCTTGCGATCGCATCCGTCGAGAAGCTGGCTTCAGCCGATAACCGAATCGTCGGCGCGTCTGCGAGCTCGGAAGGGATCCGTGACGGATCGACTCTCGCGCTGACGTCAACGAACGCGACCACATCTGTCGCGTTGCTATCCATAGCGCCTGGAACTGCCTCACTAAGTTCGAACACCGCGGTCGGCCCATCCGATTCGGCCCAGGACCACGCGTCGGGTGTATCCCGCCGAGCGCGACGGAACAGCACTGTCTCAGTCTTGTCGTCCAGCTTGGTGCCCAGCGCGACGAGCATGGGAATCGGAGCGAGCGCGAAGACCGCGACTACGCTAGCGTCTCCTGCGGCGACCGCCTCGTGGACGCGGTCGAGCTGAATCTTGATGTCCTTCTCAGCTGCGTCCCACGCCCAGTCGTCGGTCTCGTCATGCCTCGCTGAGATATCGAAGAGCCCGGTGCGAGAATCAGCATGCATGCCCGTCAGTCCCGCCTGTCTTAGCGCTTCGCCAATGTGCTCTTTGGGCGCCGGGCTGAACGTCCCCCGCACTTGGGACGTCATCCGCACGACGATGGCAGGGCGAAGACGTGCGAAGTCTGTGACGTCGCGCACCCAGCGTTCGTGCTCAGTCTTCTTCTCCGTGAGGAACTGCACGGTGTACTTGTCGACGTATTCGGGCGAGTCGATGCGTCGATGACAATCGCTGCAGAGGAGCAGCAGGTTCTCCTCCGCGGCGCGCTCCTTCGAGTCGAGCGGCGAGTCACCTCGTGGTGCCTTTGCGCCGTTCTCAGCAGCAACATTGTGCGCGATCTGTCCGGCCGGTATCGCGTGCCAGTGTTCACGTTCATCGATGAGCCACTTCGCGCAGAGGACGCATCTTGCGGCTGAACGACCCCAAACGCGCTCACGAACGGCCTGCGGTACGTTCGCCCGCTTCACCTCGGTGCTCACTGGCTGCGAAGCGTTCTCGCTTTCCTCGGGCGTTCCCATAGTTCAAGCATAAGAACGGGTACCGACATTGGCCGGCCCCGACCAAACGATGATGCGTATACGGCGACGCTGACCGTGCTACCGACTCCTGAGGTCAGGTGCGTCCGGCGGAATCAGACTCGCGACCGCCACACCCAGCACCTGCGACAGCGCGAGCATCGTGCGCAACGTGGGATTCGCTGGGCTGCCCGGCCGAGACTCGCCCTCCTCATACTTCTGATGCGAAACTGCTGTGTCCGAGACTAGCGGCCCGCATGGCTCGCTTCCGGCTCCGTCATGCCTAACGCCCATGACGCTATGTTTAGCAACTTGATCTTCAGCCGCTCGATCCAGGTTCTCGCGCACAACAGCCTCGACGAGACGCTTGAGGCCGCGCGTGGGTTAACACGTCTTTCAGAACAACAGACCGTACTTTCTACCGCTACTCATCACTAGGTCAACGCTGTTGACGGCGGATGCCTTTCTCTCGTCGACTTCTGCCGCGTCCGTGACGGTCAGGGTGTACCGGCCACGATGGTCACCTCCGGGGGAGTCGCGAGCGAAGAGCAAGTAAGTGCCTTGGTAGGTCTCGACGCCGTTCTGTTCCGGGATCGGCAGATTGATGATGTCCATGCCGTTGTTGCTGAAGCGAATGGTGCGGTCGTGGTATGTGCGGCCGACTATGCGCAGATCGATCGACCCGAGGGTGGTGTCTCGGGGCACCTTCTCCGATGCGAAACCGAAGAAGACGCGAGTTCCTCGAGGGGTGTTTAGCTGGCTTCCTGGCAGAGCGCCCCGATTTCGGATCACTGAAGAAGCGTCGATCCACAGCTCTTTGGCGGCCGCGAGTTGGACGGAGAGATCGCCGGAGATCTCGTGGTGTTCCAGGGAGGCTAGATAGCGGCGCGTCGCCTTGGTTCTTTCCTCACGGATTCGCGGGGGTCGCGGTAGCGCGCGGCGCTTCTGCCGGTACTCATCGAGCACGCCAGCGAGCGCTTCCCCATTTTCCCAAGTGTCCTTGAACCAGTCGAGGACAGATTGCGCGCGTTTCAGGTCGTTTAGGGCGGCGATTGAGTACGACTTCCAGGTCTGAGTTGTGACCACCTCGGCGCCCGTCGTCAGCGCACTCGCGGTTAAGTTGGCGGATCCGACAACCAAGGCGCGCAGGTGCGGATACTGTTCAACGCCGAAGCTGTACACCTTGGCGTGGAACGCCGTTTGTGGCCGCAGGTCAGCTGACTCAAGCACCTCTCGCCCGTTGGGAATACGAACCTCAGCGTTGCTGAGCTCGCTGAGACGTGCGAGCGCCTTCGGCTGTGTGAATCCGAAGTCCAAACTAACGAGGAATCTCTTGCGGGCTTCGGTCCAACTCGGGCCGGCTAGCGCCTCCTCGAGCAATCGAACTCCCTCCGCGGACGCATAGGCGACAGCGATGTCGATGCACTCATAGTCGCCTGCTCTGTCTGCAGCGTGAGCGATTGCCTCTAGTACGACACCGACTCGACCGACGGTGGAATCTTGTGCGTGCACCGCGACCTGGTAGCAGGAGTCCTCGAACTCAGCTGCCCGTCTCCTGCTGGGCGCTTGATGGCTCGGATCGGCGGTGTACGCCTCGCTTTGATACTGCGCACGCGCTGCCATAAAGACTCGCGCGCTCAACTCGTATCGAGCGACGGCTGCGACGACCCCGTCGTCGGATTGGAAAAGGTCGGCGTTGCGGTACACGCGGCCGCACGATGGGCAAACCGCGAACTCGTCAGGATCGGATGATCCGGACGCTGCGAACGTCAGTCGACCGGTGGGATCAGTGTGCATCCGATTCTGAGCGTACGAGTCATTTCCGCATGCGCAGCGCTGACTATCGCCGTCACTTTCCACCGTGAGACTGCCATGGACAGCCACCGTTGGATACGGCCAGTTCCTCCCGGTCATTTCTTGCCACTCGACTCCATGTTGCCTCGGCGGGGTGATTTGAGGGGGATCGAGAGTTCGTCTGCTGTCGTGAGCTTGGCATAGCTGGCGAACAGCGCGCGCAGACGAGATTCGTCGGTGACGGAGCCTCGCAAACCCATGCATTTGTCGACGGCTGAGTCGAGTTCTCGGTGTGTTCGCACGAGTTCTGGGGACATCGCGAGAGGATTATAATGGTCTGCCAACGCGCGTTCAGGGTGTAGCGCTCGCGCGCCCAGCACCGCCCGGCCGCCGGCGATGATGGCGGCCCGCTCCTTGTCCGTCATCGGTGGCAGCGGAAACGTGTTCCAGGTCAGTGTGTTCGAGAAGCGGAGATCTGACTTGATACGACCGCCCACCGCCTTCTGCCAGGCGATGAAGGCTGACGAGGAGACAACTGCGAACGCGATGCCATCCGGATCATCGGCTTTGAAGTTCGCGTCACCGCAAATCACTTCTGGCCCGAAAACGGCGGTTGGATAGTAGCGTCGGGTCTCGCTAACGTGACGGGGCACGCACACATACGGAGTTTCGGGTTGTGACCGCTGACCGAATAGGTGAGGGGTCTCGGCCATCTGCCGAGTGGACTCCGCAGTGGAGGCAGCTCGGAACTGCCGGACGGCGTCCAGGCGGTGTCGCAGCACGGGCGAGCGGGCGATATCGCTCGGGTCCAGATCGACAAGCCAGAGGCACCAGCGCGGCTCATTGTGGATGAGCTGACGCGCTCCGACAAACGGTCGGATGTACTTCGCCGCTACGGGGTCTGCGGCAACCTCGTCATAATCCTCCGCCTCGATGAGGAGATTCCCGTCATCACGGGCCATGTTGCCGAACACCATCGGCGGGAGCTGCCGAGCCAGTGGCGTGCGACGCTGCTCGACTAGCGCGACGGGTCCGTCCACCAGGTATCCGTTGAGTTGTCCGGCAACCGGCAACTCGACGGGTTCACCCTTCACGTTGCCCGAGTAGTCGAACAGTCGAGCGCGCCTCTTCGATGCTCGGTCGAACCCGATGACAGAGCAGTGCACCGCGGCGGCGCCGGGTGCTTCGCTCGTCCACGCGAACGTGCGGTGCGCGAACTTGATCCGCCACCCGGTGGCGAAGACCGGGCCGAACAACGCCGGCACCGGCTCGCCCTGGGCGATCGAGTTCGTGGAGACGAAGGCGAACTCCCCCGCATACCCCTGTCGGTTGAACAGTTCGAGCGACTTGGCATACCAGCCGGTGACGTAGTCGAGTCGACCGATGTCTTTGCGATGCCACACGTCCCGCAACTCCTGGGCCTGCTCGAGCGAACGGGTCGCGTGGCCGAGGAAAGGAGGGTTGCCCATGATGTACAGGTGCTCGGTCGGCTGGACGACGTCGCCCCAGTCCAGGCGCAGGGCGTTGCCAACCTGGATGCTTCTGATCTTGTCCAGCGGAAGGGAGTCCGGTGCGGCGCCCAGGGCTAGCTCCATCGCTTGGTTCGCCTGGTGTTCAACCAGGTGCAAAGCGGTGGCGGCGATCTGTGCCGGCCACTCCTCGAGTTCAATCCCGTGGAAGCTCGACAGCCGCACGGAAAGGTGCTCCTCGGTGAAGAACATCGTGCGGGCAGTGTCGCCTGAGAGTTCCTGGATACGCAGCAGGATCTCGAGATCGAGCGCTCGCATCTGTCGATAGCCGACCACGAGGAAGTTGCCGCACCCGCACGCCGGGTCGAGGAACCGCATCTGCCCCATGTCCGCGCGCAGCTTCTTGAGCTTTCCGGTGTCGTAGTAGCCGTCAGAGAACCGCTGCCGCAACTCGTCAAGGAACATTGGGCCGACGACCTTCATGATGTTGGTCTCGGTGGTGTAGTGCTCGCCGAGCTCGCGGCGGGCGGCCCTATCTTTGACGGCTTGGAAGAGGCTGCCGAAGATGGCAGGCGAGATCGCGGACCAATTAAACATCGCCGCGGCGATCAGCCGATCGCGCATTCCAGAGTCGAACGAGGGGATCGACACTGATTCCTCGAAGATGCCGCCGTTGACGTATGGGAAGCGTGCGATCAGTTCGTCGAGGTTCGACTGCCGCCGGCTGGGTTCTCGGCCCATCACCTGGTACAGCAGTGATAGCTGCGGGCCCAGATCAGAGCCGTCCTGCGCGGTACGCGTTTCGAGAAACTCGAGGAACAAGTCGCGATCCCACACGCCGGCGTCATCGGCATAGAGCGCGAAGAGAGTGCGCACCAGGAACACCGACGCCTCGTGATCGTCGTATCCTGAACCCTCGAGCGCCTCGTATAGCGAGGCCATCAGCTTCGCAGCCTTGATCGAGGCAGCTTCCTGAGCCTTCGATCCGAAGGTGCGCTCACCGTATCCGGCGAGGAACGCCAACTTGTCGGCGTGGTCGCGCAGTTGGGCAAGCGTGAACTCCTGGACCCCGTCGTTCTGGGCGTGTAGGTCGAGCAGGCGGAGGCGGTGGAAGTCGCTTGTGAGAACCCAGCGAGGAACCTCGGGATCGGGGAGATCGTCGATATAGTCAAGCGCTTGCTTCTCGGCCGCGACGAGATCCTTGCCAGCCGACTTCATTTCGATTAGCGCGAGACCGGGGATCAGTGCGTCGATGTATCCGCGGGCGCCGGTCGAAGAACGCTTGACGCGCTTCTCATAGAACGCGGCGCGGGTCTGAGTGATCCCGTATACGCCGAGCAGATCCCGAACGAATGACTGCGCCTGTTGCCGCTCGTCACCGGGTTCGCTTTGCCAATCACGGAAAAATTGCGCGGCTCGAGTTCGGATCTCATTCATCGACAACGACTTTGGCACGATCTCCACGTTAGCCGTCCACCGTCGTTATCCCGCACAGGCCGCGATCGCGGACGTTCAACGCGGCCGGAAACGACTACCGCGCCTCGGCTGAGCTAGGCGGTTGGCGTTGCCCGTCACCGTCGTGCCCGCACCGGTACTGCAGCCGCACCCGTGACCGCTGGGGGCGAGGTGCTCCACCGTCGCCATTCGCCCCGGACCGTCGAGCAGCGTCGGCAAGCAGTGTCGACGTATCAGCGCGCTCGAAGGCGACCGCCTTGCTCGGCGTTGCCCGTGTAGGTTCCGCATTGACCGAGAGCGCATCGCGACGCGATCCCCTCGCGAGACGGTTATCGTGCAGAGCTGCGCCGGAGCTCGCAGTCGTCGCGAGCGTTAGCGGGCAGCCGCACGGAGGCCAGCGATTTCGAGATCATCACTCCACAACTGAGCACTGGCGACATTGCTTACTGCAATAGAGCACTTCCACCAGACGCCGTGGTGCGCCGGGTGGACTCACACCCAGCCGGGCAGCCAGTTGTGCAGGAGCCAGAACTCGTACGGCACGCTCATCCCGGTCCACAGCGGCAGGAAGAACGCCGACACCAGCACCACGAACGCGAGGAAGATCATCACCGTGCGCTCACCGGACTGCCGACGGTGCAGCGGATCCTCGCGCGTGCCGGCGATGATCCGCAGCGTCATGGCCAGAGCGATCACGAGGAACGGCATCATCACGACCGTGTAGAACTGGAAGATCGTGCGATCGGGGAACATCAGCCACGGGACATAGGTGACCGCGAGGCCGACGAGGGGGATGCTCAGCTCCGGGCCGACGGGGCGCCGGGTGATCCAGCCGCGTACCAGGCGGTAGAGCAGGTAGATCGCCGCGGCCACGCCCGCGTACCAGATGAGCGGGTTCGGGATCGCGGAGATCACGCCGATGCAGTGGTCCGTGCCGCAGCCGGTGGGATCGGAGTCGACCCATACGGCCGTGGGGCGCAGCAGCAGAGGCCACTCCCAGGCGGGGCTCGCATAGGGGTGCCCGCGAGTCAGGCCGACGTGGAAGCCGAGCATCGACTCGTGGTACTTCCACAGGGCGATCAGCGGGTTCGGGTCGCTCTGGCGGTCATAGCCCCCTGCGGTCACCAGCCAACCGGTCCAGCTGATCAGGTACACGGCCAGGGCGGGGAAGACGAGCAGCACGAACGAGACGGGCCCCTGGCGGAAGGCAGCTGCCGTGGGCCACAGCACCACCCCGGCCCGCCGACGGGCCAGCGCATCGGTGACCACGACGTACAGGCCGAATCCGGCCAGCACGTACAGCCCCGACCACTTCACGGCCGATGCTGCGCCCAGGGCCGTCCCCGCCGCGATCAGCCAGGGGCGACGCCAGAGCACCGGCCCCCAGAACGGGTCGGGCTTGTCGGGGTCGCGCCTCTCGAGCACCGGGATGGTCCGCTGCCGGTCGATGATCACGAACAGCACGCCGAGCAGGACGAAGAAGGTCAGGATGCCGTCGAGCAGGGCGATGCGGCTCATGACGATGCTGAGGCCGTCGATCGCGAGCAGTGTTCCGGCCACGCTCGCGACCACCACGGAGCCGCTGAGTCGTCGCGCGATCAGGTAGACCAGCAGAACGGAGGCGGTGCCGAGCAGTGCCGTCGCGAGTCGCCAGCCCGCGCTGTTGTCGGGACCGCCGATCGCCATGCCCAGCGCGATGAGCCACTTGCCGAGAGGCGGATGCACGATGAACGCGCCCTGTTCGGACAGCGGCAGCTGCTGCAGGGTGATGAACGCGTCGTTGGCGTTCTCACCCCAGGTGCCCTCGTAGCCGAGGGTCCACAGCGACCACGCGTCCTTGACGTAGTAGGTCTCGTCGAACGCCAGCTGATGCGGATGCGCGACGTTGATCAGACGGAGGAGGGCGGCGATCGCGGTGATCACGAGAGGGGCGAGCCAGCGGATCGCGCGTCCCCAGTCCGGATCCCGCAGCAGACGATCGCGGAGCTGCCCGTAGCGCGTCGACCGCTCCTCGGGAGCGGGAAGCAGGGGCACGGGCGCGGTCACCGCTCCAGCCTAGACAACCGGCCTTCTCCGCCGGCTGCATCCCGCCCGCCTAAGCTGGGCGGGTGATCATCCTCGCCGCCACTCCGATCGGAAATCTCGGCGACGCATCTCGCCGCCTCGTGGAGGTGCTGGAGAACGCCGAGGTCGTCGTCGCGGAGGACACCCGCACCACCCAGCGCCTGCTCAAGGCCCTGCAGATCGACAACAGGCCGCGCCTGATCGCCCTGCATGACCACAACGAGAAGCAGAAGGCGGCCGAGCTGGCAGCCCTCGCGGCGGAGACCGACATCGTGGTGATGAGCGATGCCGGGATGCCGACCGTCAGCGACCCCGGGTACGGACTGGTCGCCGAGGCCGTCGCCCAGGGCGTGACGGTGACCGCGATCCCCGGGCCGAGCGCGGTGCTGATGGCGCTCGCGATCTCGGGCCTGCCCACCGACCGCTTCACGTTCGAGGGGTTCCTGCCGCGCAAGCCGGGGGAGCGTCGCTCCACACTGCGCGCGCTGGCCGCCGAACCCCGCACCATGGTCTTCTTCGAGTCGCCCGCCCGCCTCGCCAGCGCTCTCGCCGACATGGGCGCCGCCTTCGGCGACGAGCGGCGGATCGCGGTGTGCCGCGAGCTCACGAAGCTCTACGAGGAGGTGCGCCGCGGCACCTCCTCCGAACTCGTCGCCTGGGCCGAGAACGGGGTGAAGGGCGAGATCGTCGTCGTGGTCGAAGGGGCGTCGCGTCGTGATGCCTCCCCGGAAGACGCCCTCGTCCAGGTGCAGAAGCTCGTCGCCGACGGCATCCGGCTGAAGGATGCCGCGTCCGAGGTCGCGGCCCTCACCGGTCTCTCCTCCCGAGACCTCTACCAGGCCGCCCTCGCCGCCCGATCCGGAGGGGCGTCGGCGTGAGCAAGGCGGCGACCGTGTACGACGTGGCCGATCGGGCCGGCGTCTCGATCGCCACGGTCTCGCGGGTGCTGCGCTCGCCGGACGCCGTGCGTCCGGTCACCCGCGAACGCGTGCTCGACGCCGTCGCCGCGCTGGGGTACGTCCCCAGCGGCAGTGCCAGGGGCCTCGCCGAGCGGCGGACAGGGGTGCTGGGGCTGTACTTCCCCGGATTCGACGCCGCGGAGGATGCCCCGCCTCTCGACGCCCTCTCCGCCGCCGACAGCGAGGCGCCGCCGTTCGCGATCGTCCGCGAGGAGGCGGAGGTCGACGGCCGGTACACCTCGATGCTGTTCCTCGACGAGGTGCTGCGCGGTGCGGAGCTGGAGGCGTGGAAGCAGGGCTTCGTGCTGATGGTCGGGGTCGGACGTGACGACCCCGATCGCTCCACCGTGCGGGACATGGCCGGCCGCGTGGACGGGCTCATGGTCCTCGCCAGCAGCGTGCCCGACGACGTGCTGGCCCGTCTGGCGCGACGCATCCCCGTGGTGGTGCTCTCCGGCCCTCCGCGCGGCGATCACTACGACCATGTGACGGTGAGCAACGCCGAGGCGATGGCCGAGCTGA
Source organism: Microbacterium sp. DWRC1-3 (assembly GCF_049896645.1). Taxonomy (NCBI): domain Bacteria; kingdom Bacillati; phylum Actinomycetota; class Actinomycetes; order Micrococcales; family Microbacteriaceae; genus Microbacterium; species Microbacterium sp. DWRC1-3. Next base: position 1,320,559 of record NZ_JAFCUS010000001.1, on the reverse strand, counting down.
CCAGGCACGTGCTGGCGCAGGTGGGGGACGGGCGGCTCGCCTTCCTCGCGGGGCCGGCTGACTCCCCGGATGGACTGCAGCGCTGGGAGGGCTTCGCCGCTGCCGTGGCGGAGGCCGGCGGATCACTCGACGACGTGACGGTGCGGCGCGGCGACTTCACCCGGGCGTCCGGGCGCCAGGCCGCCGAGGAGCTTCTCGCGGCCGGCACGCCGGCCGCGCTCATCTGCGCGAACGATCAGATGGCCCTCGGCGCGCTCGACGTGTTCCGCGGCGCGGGCGTCCGAGTGCCGGACGACGTGCTGGTGACGGGCTTCGACGGCATCGAGGCCGCTGCGCTCTCGCAGCCGCCGCTGACCACGATCCGCCAGCCGATGATCGACCTCGGGCGCGCGGCGGTGCAGGTGCTCGCCCGCCGCCTCGAGAACGCCGACGCCGACCCCGTGGTCGCCCGGCTGCCGCTGCAGATCCTGCTGCGCGAGAGCTCTCTGCGCCCCGCCTGACGGCTCGACACATGCCCCGGTGGCGGTGTCAAGGGGTTGCGATCGCAAAATGTATGCGCTTACAATCACTGAGGCGGCGCAGGATGCCGTTCATGACAGAGACGACATGAGGTGGCAGATGTCCGGTGGAAGAACACCGAGAGGGCGCGTGATCCAGCGCTGGCGCCGAGCGGCGATCGTAGGCCTGGCGGCCGTCGCGGTCGCACTCAGCGGCTGCAGCATCCAGATCACATCCCAACCCGATCCGTCGATCGGCGCCGACACGATGCTGATCAACGCCGACAAAGGCAACCCGTTCTTCACGAAGAACTTCAACCCGTATCTCACCAACACGCGCACGGCGTCGCGGTGGATCTACGAGCCGCTGATCCTGATCAACCCGCTCGACGGCACCCAGAACCCGTGGCTCGCGTCCGAGTGGTCCCAGCCCGACGCCCGCACGATCGTGATGACGATCCGCGACGACGTGACCTGGAGCGACGGCGAAGACCTCACTCCCGAGGACGTCGCCTTCACGTTCCAGCTGTTGAAGGACAACCCGTCCCTCGACATCAAGGGCGCATGGCAGCACCTCGAGAGCGTCGAGACCGAGGGCGGCGACGTGATCCTGCACCTCAAGACCGACGACGCTCCTTCCCTGTCGATCCTCGGGCAGACCATGATCGTCCCTGAGCATCTCTGGGCCGATGTGAAGGACCCCGGCACCTACCGCAACGAGACGCCGGTCGGCACCGGCCCCTTCGTGCTCGGCAACTACAACGACCAGCAGTACTCGATGGACAAGAACCCCGACTACTGGCAGGCCGACTCGATCGAGATCGAGCACATCATCCTCCCCGCCACGAACTCGCAGCTGGACACCGTCAGCCGCGGCTACGACTGGGCCTACGCCTTCATCTCCGATGTCGAGGGCACGTGGGGCGCGGCGAGCGAGCACAACTCCTGGTGGTTCCCGCCGGGCGGCGTGATCGCGCTGATGCCGAACCTCGAGGTCGCACCCTTCGACGACGTGAACGTGCGCCGTGGCATCGCGCTCTCCCTCGACCGCGCGGAGATCGCCGAGACCGCCTCCGAGGGATACATGAAGCCGGCCGGTCAGACCGGGCTCATCCTCCCCAACCAGGAGCAGTACCTGGATCCGAGCATCCCCGACCAGGGCATGATCACGCAGGACAAGGATGCCGCCCTCGCCGCCTTCGCCGAAGCCGGATACTCCCTCGACGGCGATCGCCTGGTGGATGGGAACGGGGAGCAGCTGGAATTCGCCCTCACCACCGCCAACGGCTTCACCGACTGGACCAGGGCCGCGCAGACCGTGCGCAGCCAGCTCGCCGACGTGGGCGTGAAGGTCACGCTCAAGCTCCCGCAGCCCGCGGGTTACCAGAGCGCGATCAGCAACGGCGACTTCGAGATGGCGATCGGCGGCATGGGCAACGGCGACGTCTACCAGGCGTACAACAACCTGCTCTCCAGCGAGTTCTACGTACCGTCGGGAGAGCCGACGGCGAACAACTTCGAGCGCTACAGCTCGGAGAAGGTCGACGCGCTGCTCGCGGAGTACCGCGAGACCGTCGACACCGCCCGCCAGGCCGAGATCGTGAAGGAGCTGCAGGGCATCGTCTACGACGAGATGCCCGTGATCGGCCTCTACTACGGCGGCATCTGGGGCCTGTTCAACGACGCCAAGTTCACCGGCTGGCCGAGTGAGGAAGACCCGTACATGATCCCGCAGAACTACGACTCCGCGCCGCTGATGATCTTCACGCACCTGAAGCGGGTCAAGGGGGACGACCGATGAAGTACGCGCTGCAGAAGTTCGGCCTGTTCGTGCTCACGCTGTGGGCCGCGGTCACCCTGAACTTCTTCCTCCCGCGGATGATGCCGGGTTCTCCGGCGGATGCCGCCATCGCGAAGCTGTCCCAGAACGGGCCGGTGTCCGATGCCACGCGTGCCGCCATCGAGGCGCAGCTGGGCGTCCCGACCGGGTCGCTGTGGGATCAGTACATCGCCTACCTCGGTCAGGTCGTCCGGCTCGACTTCGGCGTCTCGTACACGTTCTACCCGCAGTCGGTGTCGAGCATGGTGTCCACGGCCCTGCCGTACACGATCGGCCTCGTCGGCATCGTCACGATCCTCGCGTTCGTGATCGGCACGCTGATCGGCGTCTCGGCGGCCTGGCGACGGGGTACCTGGCTCGACAGCCTCCCGACGCTGACCGGCTCGTTCCTCAGCACGTTCCCCTACTTCTGGACCGCGCTGCTGCTGCTGTTCTTCTTCGGCTACGTGCTGCACTGGTTCCCGACCACGGGCGCCTACTCCGCGACGACGACCCCCGGATTCACATGGGAGTTCCTCGGAGACCTGCTCAGCCACGCGTTCCTTCCCGCGCTGACGATCCTGCTCACCTCGCTGGGCGGATGGATCATCGGGATGCGCAACGCCATGATCAACACGCTCGGCGAGGACTACATCACGTTCGGCGAGGCGAACGGCCTGCACGGGCGCACGATCGCCCTCCGCTACGCCGCGCGCAACGCGATCCTGCCCAACCTCACCGGCTTCGGGCTCACGCTCGGCGGTGTCGTCGGCGGATCGATCCTCGTGGAGCAGGTGTTCGGGTATCCGGGCATCGGGTATCTGCTGTTCAACGCCGTGATCGGGCAGGACTACCCGCTCATGCAGGCGCTCTTCCTGATGATCACCGTGAGCGTGCTCATCGCCAACTTCCTCGTTGACATCCTGTACGGGGTACTCGACCCAAGGACCCGCCGATGACTTCCACCATGAACGTCAAGATCCCCGCCGAGCGCATCGCCGCGCCCAGCCCGTGGCGTGCCTTCGGGCGCATGGTCGCCACCCTCTGGAGCAACGGCAAGGCACGGCTCGGACTGTGCATCCTCGCCTTCTTCGTGCTGGTGGCGGTGTTCGCCCCGCTCCTGGCCCCGTACGGCGCGAAGGACAACACCTTCGAGCGCAACGCCGATGCCTCCTGGGCGCACTGGCTCGGCACGACGGCGGCGGGGGAGGACGTGCTCAGCCAGCTCATCTACGGCGCGCAGATCAGCCTCCTGGTCGGCTTCGCCGCCGGCATCCTGTCCACCATCGTGGCCGTGCTCATCGGCCTCAGCTGGGGATACATGCGCGGCTTCGCCGGCGAGGTGGTCGGCTTCATCGTCAACCTCTTCCTGGTGATCCCCGGACTCCCGCTGATGATCGTGATCGCCGCGTACCTGCAGAACGGCGGCATCCTGATGATCATCGCGGTCATCGTGGTGACCGGCTGGGCGTGGGGTGCTCGCGTGCTCCGCAGCCAGACGCAGTCGCTGCGCGGCAACGACTTCGTCACCTCGGCGCAGTTCTCGGGTGACAGCAGGGCGCGCATCGTGTTCCGCGAGATCCTGCCGAACATGACGTCGATCATCGCCGGCACGCTCTTCGGAGCGGCCACGGCGGCGATCCTCGCGGAGGCGGGGCTGGAGTTCCTCGGCCTCGGCGACTCCAGCATCGTCAGCTGGGGCACCATGCTCTACTGGGCGCAGAACTCCAACTCCCTGCTCACCGGACAGTGGCTGCTGCTGTTCGCCCCCGGTCTGTGCATCGCACTGCTGGCGCTGAGCCTGACACTGATCAACTTCGGCGTGGACGGCATCTCCAATCCGCGCCTGCGAGAGGGGAAGGGCCGATGACCGCCATGGCACCCGAGACCACGCCGATGCCGAACGACATCCTGCTCGACGTGCAGGGGCTCTCCGTGGAGTATGCCTCGCCGGGCACGAAGCCCGTCACCGCGGTCGAGAACGTCTCGTTCTCGCTGCGCCGCGGCGAGTTCGTCGGGCTGGTCGGCGAGTCGGGGTCCGGCAAGTCGACCCTCGGCTTCGCGCTCACCCGACTGCAGAAGCCGCCGGCGCGGATCAGCGCAGGGCGCATCCTCTTCGGGGGCCGCGACATCCGCGAACTGGATGCGGAGGAGCTGCGTCGCCAGCGCCAGGGCGGGTTCGCCATGGTGCTGCAGTCGGGCATGAACGCGCTCAACCCGGTGCGCACGGTCGGCAACCACTTCCGCGACATCTTCGCCGCGCACGGCCACGTACCCAAAGACGCGCGCGATGCACGCGCCAGGGAACTGATCGGCAAGGTCGGACTCGACGAGTCGGTGCTCGCCCGCTACCCCGGTGAGCTCTCCGGCGGCATGCGTCAGCGCGCGTCGATCGCGCTCGCGCTCTCGCTCGAACCGCAGCTGATGGTGTTCGACGAACCCACCACCGCGCTCGACGTGCTGGTGCAGCACGCGGTCATGGACACGATCAAGGAGCTGCAGCGCGCCGAGCATTTCACGGCCATCCTCATCAGCCACGACCTCGGCATCGTGCTCGAGGCGACGGACAGGGTGATGGTGATGCACGAGGGCCACATCGTCGAGGACGCCAGGAGCATCGACATCCTCGAACGCCCGCAGGACGAGTACACGCGGATGCTGCTGAGCCACTACGCAGACCCTCGGGCGGAGAAGATCGAGATCCCCGGCTTCCTCGACGCCGGTACGCGTCGTCGCGAAGGACGCGCGCGGACCGATGTCACCGAGACGCTGCCGACCGTCTCGTCGCGCGACACCCGTCGTGCGGATGCGGCGATCGTGGTGCAGGGCGTCTCGAAGCACTACCCGGCACCGCGGCGGGGACAGGACGCCGTGACCGCGGTCGACGACGTGTCGTTCCGGCTCGAACCGGGCGAGGCGCTCGCGCTCGTCGGCGCCTCGGGCTCGGGCAAGTCGACCATCGCCAAGATGCTCACCGGCGTCGAGAAGCCGACCTCCGGCACCGTGCACTTCGGCGATGTCGACGTGGCGTCCCTCAAGCGGCGGGGTCTGCGCGATCTGCGCAAGGACGTGCAGATGGTCTTCCAGGACCCGTATGCGGCACTGAACCCGCTGCACACCGTCGAGTACGCCCTCACGCGCCCGGTCATGAACTACACCACGCTGCGGGGAGCCGAGGCCAGGGCCCGCGTGCTCGAACTGCTCGAGACGGTCGGCCTCACGCCCGTCGAACAGTTCGCGGCGAAGCTGCCCCACCAGCTCTCCGGCGGACAGCGGCAGCGCGTCGTGATCGCCAGGGCGCTCGCGAGCGACCCGCAGGTGCTGATCGCCGACGAGCCCGTCTCGATGCTCGACGTCTCGCTGCGCGCCGGGGTCCTGGCGCTGCTGGAGGACCTGCGCGAGAGATGGGGCATCAGCATGCTCTACATCACGCACGACCTGCTGAGCGCGAGGCTGGTGACCCAGAACATCCTGGTGCTCAACGGCGGACGCGTGGTCGAACGCGGCGAGACCGCGGAGGTGCTGCAGCATCCGGAGGATCCGTACACGATCCAGTTGCTGGACGCCGTGCCCAATCCCACACGAATCCGATAGAACCCTCGATCCGTACATCAACACCGAGAGGAGCACTCGTGCTCGCATTCCCCGACGGCTTCCTGTGGGGTGCCGCGACAGCGGCCCACCAGGTGGAGGGCAACAACACCACGAGCAACTGGTGGGCGATGGAACACGCCCCCGGCTCGCCCATGGTGGAGCCCTCCGGCGACGCCGCCGATCACTTCCATCGCTACCCGGAGGACATGCGGCTGCTCGCCGACGCCGGGCTGAACTCCTACCGGTTCTCGGTGGAGTGGGCGCGGATCGAGCCCGAGCGCGGCTTCGTCTCCCGGGCGATGCTCGACCACTACCGCCGCATGATCGACACGGCGCGCGAGAACGGGCTCGACCCCACGGTCACGCTCATGCACTTCACGGTGCCGCAGTGGTTCCAGAAGGACGGCTTCTGGCGCGCCGATGATGCGGTCGACCTGTTCGCCCGCTACGTCGAGACCGTGCTGCCGATCCTCGACGGCATCGACTACGTGTGCACCATCAACGAGCCGAACATCGCCGCGATGCTGGCCGGGGGAGAGGACGCGGCGAATCTGGTCGCCTACGGCCTCCCGAACCCCGACCTCGCGGTGGCCGACACGCTGCTCGCGGCGCACCACCGTGCCACCGAGATCCTGCACTCGGTACCGGGAGTCAAAGCCGGATGGACGATCGCCACGCAGGCGTTCCACTCCACCGGTGAGCCCGGCGCCGACGAGATGCTCGCCACGTACGGCGACCCGCGCGACCACTGGTACCTCGACCAGTCGGCCGGCGACGACTTCGTCGGAGTGCAGGCCTACACCCGCACCTTCATCGGCCCGGAGGGTCCGCTGCCGGTGTCGCCGGACGTCGAGACCACGCTGACCGGCTGGGAGTTCTTCCCCGAGGCCCTCGAGATGGGTGTGCGCAGCGCCTGGGAGCGCAGTGGCGGCGTGCCGGTGCTCGTGACGGAGAACGGCATCGCGACCGCCGACGACACCCGGCGAATCGCCTACACGCAGGGAGCGCTGGAGGGGTTGCACCGCGCGATCTCCGACGGCATCGACGTGCGCGCTTACCAGCACTGGAGCGCCCTGGACAACTACGAGTGGGCCAGCGGCTTCCGGCCCACGTTCGGGCTGATCGGCTTCGACCACGAGACGTTCGCGCGCTCGCCGAAGCCCTCGCTCGCGTGGCTGGGTGAGGTCGCGCGCCGCAACGGTCTCTGAGACCGGTCGACGACCCCGCCTCGGATGCGCCCCCGGCATCCGTGGCGGGGTTACCCTCGGGTCATGACGAACGCCATGCACGCGACCAGGGAGGACACGCTCCGCTCGGCCGCAGCCGGACTGAGCGCATCGTTCCTCGCCGTCGGCCTGGCGGAACTCGTCGCCGCGGTGGTGGAGCCGAGCGCGAGTCCGTTCGCCGTGATCGGCAGCGGGCTCATCGACCTCGCACCGAGCTGGGCGAAGGACACAGCCATCGCGCTGTTCGGCACCGGCGACAAGGTGGCGCTGATCGTGGGCATCGCCTTGGTGCTCGTGGTCGTCGCCGCCGGCGCGGGCATCCTGGAGCGTCGACGGTCCGGTGTCGGCGCCGTGATCCTGGGAGCACTCGGCGTCCTCGCCGTCGTCGCCGCGATGATCCGCCCCGGTGCGGGGCCGTTCGCCTGGCTTCCCGGTCTCGTCGCCGGTCTGGTCGCGGTGATCGTCCTGCGCCTCCTCGTCGCTCGACTGCGTCCGGTCGCCGGCCTGCCACCCGACGGCGAGGATCGGAGACGGTTCCTGATCTGGACCGCCGGGGTCGCCGCCGCCGGCGCCGTCGCCCTCATCGTCGGCAACGTCGCCCGCGGCGCGACCCGTTCGATCGAGGCGGTCCGCGCGGCACTGCGACTGCCTGTCGCGGCACGACCGGCCGCCCCGGTCGCCGCCGGCGCGGAGCTGGGGATACCCGGCCTCGCCTCCGTCGTGACCCCGAACGCGGAGTTCTACCGCATCGACACCGCACTGATCGTGCCGCAGGTCGATCCTGCCGACTGGTCGCTGCGCATCCACGGGATGGTCGACCGCGAGGTGGAGATCACCTGGGACCAGCTGCTCGCCATGCCGATGCAGGAGTCCGACGTGACGCTCGCGTGCGTGTCGAACGAAGTGGGCGGCTCGCTGATCGGCAACGCCCGCTGGCTGGGTGTGCCGGTGCGGGAGCTGCTCGCACGTGCGGGCGTCGACGCCGAGGCCGACATGGTGCTCTCGACCTCCGCCGACGGCTTCACGGCATCGACCCCGATCGAGGCTCTGACCGATGACCGCGACGCCCTGCTCGCGGTCGGCATGAACGGCGAGCCGCTGCCGATCGAGCACGGCTTCCCGGTGCGGATGGTGGTGCCGGGGCTCTACGGCTACGTGTCGGCCACGAAGTGGGTCACGCAGCTGGAGGTGACGCGGTTCGACCGTGCGAAGGCCTATTGGACGACGCGGGGATGGTCCGATCGCGGACCGGTCAAGCTGCAGTCGCGCATCGACGTGCCACGCCGCGGGCAGTCGATCCCGGCGGGAGACGCGGTGATCGCCGGAATGGCCTGGCAGCAGCACGTCGGCATCGCCGGCGTCGAGGTGCGCATCGACGACGGTCCCTGGCGTGCCGCGGAACTCGCGACCGCCATCTCGGCCGACACGTGGGTGCAGTGGAGCATCGACTGGGTGGCGGAGAGCGGCGCGCACACCGTCGAATGCCGGGCGCTCAGCGTCGATGGCGAGACGCAGACAGCGGATCCGGCGGCCCCCGCGCCCGACGGCGCGCAGGGGTGGCATCGGATCGACGTGTCGGTGGCGTGAGCCGGGGGAGACCTCCGGCGCACGGCGTAACCCCCCGCGGTATCCCGCCTAGAATTGCTCCATGCCCGCAGGCGAATCCTTCTACATCACCACGCCCATCTACTACCCGTCCGACGTGCCCCACATCGGCCACGGGTACACGACGGTGGCCGTCGACACGCTCGCACGGTGGCACCGCCAGGCGGGGGATGACACCTGGATGCTCACGGGCACCGACGAGCACGGGCAGAAGATGCTGCGGGCCGCGGCGGCGAACAACGTCACCCCGCAGGAGTGGGTCGACAAGCTCGTCAGCGAGAGCTGGTTCCCGCTGCTGACGACGCTCGACGTCGCCAACGACGACTTCATCCGCACCACGCAGGAACGCCACGAGACGAACGTGCAGACGTTCTTCCAGCGCCTGTACGACCGCGGCTACATCTACGCGGGCGAGTACGAGGCGCTCTACTGCGTGGGCTGCGAGGAGTTCAAGCCCGAGTCGGAGATCGTCGACGGCACCGGTCCCTTCGAGGGGCTGAAGGTCTGTGCGATCCACTCGAAGCCGCTGGAGCTGCTGCAGGAGAAGAACTACTTCTTCAAGCTCAGCGAGTTCCAGGACCGTCTGCTCGAGCTCTACAAGACCCAGCCCGACTTCGTGCGCCCCGACTCGGCACGCAACGAGGTCGTCTCCTTCGTGAGCCAGGGCCTCAAGGACCTGTCGATCTCGCGGTCGACGTTCGACTGGGGCATCCCGCTGCCGTGGGACGAGTCGCACGTCATCTACGTGTGGGTCGACGCCCTGCTCAACTACGCCACGGCGGTGGGCTACGGCTCCGACGAGGAGACGTTCGAGCGTCGCTGGCCCGCGTACCACGTGGTCGGCAAGGACATCCTGCGCTTCCACGCCGTGATCTGGCCGGCGCTGCTGATGGCGGCCGGCCTCGAGGTGCCCAAGGGTGTCTTCGCGCACGGCTGGCTGCTCGTCGGCGGCGAGAAGATGTCCAAGTCGAAGCTCACCGGCATCGCGCCGACCGAGATCACCGATGTCTTCGGTTCCGACGCCTACCGCTTCTACTTCCTCTCCGCGATCGCCTTCGGCCAGGACGGCTCGTTCTCGTGGGAAGACCTGTCGGCCCGCTATCAGGCCGAGCTCGCGAACGGCTTCGGCAACCTCGCCTCGCGCACGACCGCGATGATCGAGAAGTACTTCGAGGGCGTCGTCCCCCCCGCGGCCGAGTACACCGAGAAGGATCTCGCGATCCAGAAGATCGTGGCGGATGCGGCGACGAACGCGGATGCCGCGGTCGCGCAGTTCCGCATCGACGAGGCGATCTCGTCGATCTGGACGATCGTCGACGCGCTGAACGGCTACATCACCGTGAACGAGCCGTGGGCGTTGGCCAAGCAGGCGAACAGCGGAGACGAGGACCAGCGCGCGCGTCTCGGCACCGTGCTGTACACCTGCGCCGAGGGCCTGCGCGCGCTCGCGGTGCTGCTCTCGCCGGTGATGCCGCAGTCGACCGAGAAGCTCTGGATCGCCCTCGGGGCCGCCGAGACCCTGGGCCGTCTGCAGGACCAGCCGATCCGCGAGGCCGGCACCTGGGGCGTGCTTCGTCCCGGTACCAGCGTGAACGGCCTCGCCCCGCTGTTCCCGCGGGTGGAGACCACGGCCTGAGCCGCGGCCCGACGACGGAGCCCGACGACATGGCCGAGACCTACGTGCGTGAGCGCTCGGGGGACGGACGCAAGGATCTGAAGTATCCGTCCGCCCCCGAGCCGCTGACGGTTCCGGTATACGACAACCATGCGCACCTCGAGATCGTCGACGGCGACGAGCCGCTGTCGCTGACCGAGCAGCTCGACCGCGCGGCGGCCGTGGGCATCGCCGGGGTCGTGCAGGCCTCGGGCGACATCGAGTCGTCGCGGTGGGCTGTCGAGGCCGCGGCATCCGATCCGCGCGTGCTCGCCGCCGTGGCGATCCACCCCAACGACGCGCCGACCTATGCCGAGGAAGGTCGTCTCGACGAGGCGATCGCGGTGATCGACGAACTCGCCGCCCATCCGCGCACCAGGGCGATCGGCGAGACGGGCCTGGACTTCTTCCGCACGGAGCCCGAGCGGCAGGCGCCGCAGTTCGAGTCGTTCGAGGCGCACATCGCCCTCGCGAAGAAGCACGGCATCGCGATGCAGATCCACGATCGCGACGCGCACGAGGCGGTGCTGGAGACGCTCGCCCGCGTCGGTGCGCCGGAGCGCACGGTGTTCCACTGCTTCTCGGGCGATGACGCGATGGCCCGCATCTGCGCCGACGCCGGTTACCACCTGTCGTTCGCGGGGAACCTCACGTTCAAGAACGCCCAGAACCTGCGCGACGCGCTGCAGGTCACCCCGCTCGATCGCATCCTGGTCGAGACGGACGCCCCGTTCCTCACTCCGGTGCCGCTGCGAGGCCGCCCGAACGCGCCGTACCTCGTGCCGATCACGGTGCGCTTCATGGCTGCGGAGCTCGGCATCGACGTGGATGAGCTGTGCGCCCAGCTCGCCCAGAACACCCTGCGGGTCTACGGCTCGTTCGCCGACTGACTCGCGGGTTCCGCGTCTTCGGGCCCGGTGTCGGCGATGGGCTTCGCCGACACGATCTGTGAGATGGGCTTCCACACCAGCAGCAGCGTGAGGGCCGCGCCGACGAACGCGAACCACCACGGCGCGGTGAGCCCCCATACCTGGGCGATCACGCCGCCGATCGCCTGTCCGACGACCATGCCGCCGAAGACTCCGACCATGTTCACCGAGGCCACCCGCCCCTGCAGCTCGGCGGGCACCAGGCGCTGCCGCACGGTCGTGGAGATCGTGCCCCACACGAACGCATAGGCGCCGAAGAAGAACATGATGACCAGCGCGACCCAGCCGGTCGTGGTCAGCGCGAACGACAGGTGCATGAGCACTTCGAGCGACAGCACCACCCGCATCAGCGTCGCGAAGGACACGTGCCTCTCCAGCCAGCCGAAGCTGAGCGTCGCGAGGATGCCGCCGGCCGCTGACGCGGTCGTGAGCGCTCCGTAGCCGACAGCGCCCATGTGCAGGTGCTCGGTGGCGTACAGCACGAGCACGCCCCAGGGGGCTGCCCAGGTGATGTTGAAGACCAGGATGATGAGCACGAGCATGCGCACCGGAGGGTTGCGCCACAGCCAGCGCAGACCTTCGGCGATGTCGGTGTGCACGGGCGGGTGCGTATCGGTCTCGCGGGGCGGGACGGGCGTCTTGGCCATGCGCGAGATGAGCACGACCGCGAAGCTCACGCACACCACCTCGAGCAGGAACGGCCAGGCAGTGCCCGCGGCGAACAGGAACGCGCCCAGCGGCGGGCCGGCGAACTGGTTCGCCACGAGGTATCCGGCCTGCAGACGAGCGTTGCCGATCCCGAGGTCGGCGGGCTTCACGAGCATCGGCAGCAGAGTGCTGCCCGCCGTGTCGACGAAGACCTCGGCGGTGCCGTAGAGGAACGCGACGGCGAGCACGATCCAGATGTTCGCGACGCCCGTGATGAGGAAGATGCACAGCGCCGCGAGCACCACGGCCCTGGCGGCGTTCGCGAACATGACGAGGCGCCGACGGTCGAAGCGGTCGGCGATCGCGCCCGCGTGCAGCCCGAACAGCAACCAGGGGAGGAACTGCAGGATCGCACCGGCCGCCACCAGGATCGGCGAGGAGGTCATCGACGCGATGAGCAGGGGAGCGGCCGCGAGGGCGACGCCGTCGCCGATGTTGCTCGTCCACGAGGAGGCGAGCAGCCACCGGAAGTCCCGGCCCATGCGGCGGGGCGCGACGAGTTCACCGAGGGAGGGCACCAGAGAAGACTACTGACGGCGGGAGACATCGGTGCCGTGGGGGAGAATGGGAGGATGACCGTCACCCTGCTCGGCGCCACCGAGATCCGCCGCCTCGCCGCCGAGCTCGACGTCACCCCGACGAAGAAGCTCGGCCAGAACTTCGTGACCGACGCGAACACCGTGCGCAAGATCGTGCAGGCGGCCCGCGTGCAACCGGACGAGCGCGTGGTCGAGGTCGGCCCGGGGCTCGGGTCGCTGACACTCGCGATCCTGGAGACCGGCGCATCGGTCACGGCCGTCGAGATCGATCACCGCCTCGCGGCCCGCCTCGCGCAGACCGCCGCCGAGCACGGCGTCGAAGCCGACCGCCTCACGGTCGTCGATGCCGATGCGCTGCGCATCACCGAGCTGCCTGGCGAGCCGACGGTGCTGGTGGCCAACCTGCCCTACAACGTCTCGGTGCCGGTGCTGCTGCACTTCCTCGAGAACTTCGCCTATCTGCAGCGCGGTGTCGTGATGGTCCAGGCCGAGGTCGCCGAGCGGCTGGCCGCCAAGCCCGGTTCGAAGATCTACGGCTCGCCCAGCGTCAAGGCCGCCTGGTATGGCGAGTGGAAGCTCTCCGGGAACGTCTCCCGTCAGGTGTTCTGGCCGGTGCCGAACGTCGACAGCCTGCTCGTCGGCTTCGACCGTTCCGCGGGGGAGCGGGGCACCGAAGAGGAACGTCGTCGCACGTTCCGGATCGTCGACGCCGCCTTCAACCAGCGTCGCAAGATGCTCCGTCAGGCGCTGTCCGGCATCTTCGGCAGTTCCGCGGCGGCCTCCGAGGTGCTGATCGCCGCCGGCGTCGCGCCGACGGCTCGTGGCGAGGACCTCACCGTCGAGGACTACCAGCGCATCGCACAGCACGCGGCCGCGTCCGAGGTTCTCACTGACGACGTCGCTCCCACCCAGTAACCTGGCACCGTGAACGAGTCCCCCCGCTTCCGCCCCGATGTCCCCGAGCTGCACCGTCCGTACGCGGCCGACGAGAGTCGCTATCAGCAGTTCGCCTACCGGCAGGTCGGCACCTCCGGCCTGTACCTGCCGCCGATCTCGCTCGGGCTGTGGTGGAACTTCGGCGACAACATCCCGCTCGACAATCAGCGCGCACTGCTGCGCCACGCGTTCGACCGCGGCATCACCCACTTCGATCTGGCGAACAACTACGGTCCGCCCTACGGCTCGGCCGAGAAGAACTTCGGCCGCATCTTCGCCGAGGACTTCCGCCCGTACCGCGACGAGCTGATCATCTCGTCGAAGGCCGGATGGGACATGTGGCCGGGGCCGTACGGAGACTTCGCGAGCCGCAAGTACATCCTCGCGAGCGCCGAGCAGTCGCTGACCCGCATGGGGCTCGACTACGTCGACATCTTCTACTCGCACCGAGTCGACCCGGTCACCCCGATCGCTGAGACGGTCGGCGCCCTCGATACCCTCGTCCGCCAGGGCAAGGCGCTCTACGTCGGCATCTCGTCGTACAGCGCCGAGCGCACGGCAGAAGCCGTCGCGGTCGCGAAGGACCTCGGCACACCGCTCGTCATCCACCAGCCGGCGTACTCGATCCTCAACCGCTGGGTCGAAGACGGACTGACCGACACGCTCGAGCAGTCGGGCCTCGGGGCGATCGCCTTCACGCCGCTGGCGCAGGGGCTGCTCACCGACAAGTACCTCGGAGACGGCACGGCCGAGCGTGCGCAGAAGCGCGGCTCGCTGCCCGAGGGCCGGCTCACAGAGGAGGCCGTCCAGACGCTGCGCTCGCTCAACGAGGTCGCACAGGGTCGCGGCCAGTCGCTCGCGCAGCTCGCGCTGCAGTGGACGCTGCGCACGCCCGTCGTGGCCTCCGCGCTGATCGGAGCCTCGCGTCCGGAGCAGCTCGACGAGAACATCGCGGCCGTGAACGGCCCTGCCTTCACCACCGAGGAGCTGGCCCGCATCGACGAGCTCGCCGGTGCCATCGACGTCAACCTGTGGGCGAAGTCCTCGGAGCTGTGAGCCGATCATGAGCCATGCCGCGTTCGCCGATTCCGTGCACGTGCGCGCCCCGGGCAAGATCAACGTCTTCCTCGGGGTCGGCGGCCGGCATGACGACGGCTACCACGCGCTGGCGACGGTCTTCCAAGCGGTCTCGCTCTACGAAGACGTGATCGCACGCCCTGCCGACGACTTCTCGGTCACGGTCTCTGGTGTGGAAGACATCGACTCGGTCCCCCTCGACGATCGCAACCTGGCGATGCGTGCGGCCAAGCTGCTCGCGGTGGCGGTCGATCACCGGGGCGGCGTCGCGCTCGAGATCCGCAAGAGCGTGCCCGTGGCCGGCGGCATGGGCGGCGGATCAGCCGATGCCGCGGCCGCGCTGGTCGCCTGCGACGCACTGTGGGGCACGGGCCTGTCGCAGACCCGTCTGCACGATCTGGCCGCCCGCCTCGGCGCCGATGTGCCGTTCGCGCTGCACGGCGGCACGGCGGTGGGCACCGGCCGCGGCGATCAGCTCAATCCGGCGCTCGCACGGGGTCGCTTCGACTGGATCCTGGTGCCCAGCGAGCAGGGCCTCTCGACGCCCGTGGTCTACGAACGTCTCGACCTGCTGCGCGAGGAGGAGGGGGCCCTCGCCGACGACCCGCCGCTGTCGCTGGACGTGCCGATCCCGGTGCTGCAGGCTCTCCGGTCGGGCGACCCGGTCCAGCTCGCCGAGACGCTGTTCAACGACCTGCAGGCCGCGGCCCTCTACGAACGGCCCGACCTCGCCGAGACGATCCGGCAGGGCGTCGCCGCCGGAGCGCTCCAGGGCATCGTGTCGGGATCAGGACCCACGGTCGCGCTGCTCTGCCCCGACCCCGAGACGGCACAGGACGTGCAGTCCTCCCTGCGGGAGACCGGTCTCGATCCGCTCCACGTGCACGGTCCGGTGCCCGGCGCGCGCATCATCGGCTGAGCGGACGCCGTTTCGGCGGGATGCGGCCTCACCCCGCGTTGAGCAGGGCGCTCACACGGTAGGGGATCACCTCGCGGAGGAAGAGACTCGTCGAGGTGCGGAGGATGCCGGGGCATAGGCGCACGACTTCTGCCACGCGGTAGAGGTCGTCCGGGTCCTTGGCGACGACCCGCAGCAGCAGGTCGGTGTCGCCGGCGGGAGCGAAGCACTCCAGCACCTCGGGCACGCGGCTGAGGGCATCGATGGCGGCGGTGATCTGATGCTGATCCAGCTCGACCAGGATCGACGCCGCGACGCCGCGGCCCAGGGACTGGGGGAGGATGCGCGAGCTGTGCGCGCGCAGGTATCCGTCCGATTCGAGGCGGTCGAGACGGGCATGCACCGTGCCGCGGGCGAGACCCAGATCCTGGGCGATCAGGGCGACCGGCCGCCGCGGGTCCGTGTCGAGCACCGTGAGGATCCTCCGGTCGGTCTCGTCGAGGTTGGCCATTTCGATCACCGTCGCCTTCGTCATCGGGTCATGATTGATCGAACCGATCAATCAGAATCCACTCTATGGTCTTCGTGATCGCCGTGTGTTGGAATCAGTGTCAGAAACGCAGGATGTCGGCCACGAGCGGACATCGAGCGCACTCGACGCGGAGGCCACGAGCCCGCAGTCGCCGAGTGCAGACGGCGACGGGCCACGAGCCTCAGTCGGCCCCGTCCCGATGAGGGGCGGGGCAGGCGCTGTCATCGCACGTCGTGCGTCAGTCGCGGGGCACCAGCAGTCGCAGCTGAACCATGGCCGAGAACCGGGCTTCCGGATCGGTCAGATCGAGTCCGCTGATCTCCGACAGGCGGCGCAACCGGTAGCGGAACGTGTTGGGGTGCGTGTAGACCCGTGCGGCGGCGACCGCCACATCTCCGAAGGCGTCGAGCCAGGCCCGCAGCGTCTCGACCAGATGCGTGCCCTTCTCCCGGTCCTGCGCCAGCAGCTGCGCGACCGGACCGGTCGGCTGGTCGCCCCGGGCGCGGACGAGGTCGCCGAGCTCGACCAGCAGGGCCTCCATCTGCACGGCCGTGAAGCGTGCCACGGGTTCGCGCGAGGGCGCCTGACGGACCACACGGAGCGCGCGGTCGGCGTTCGCGCGCGACGACGGGATGCTCGCTGCCTCCTGCGCCACGGTGCCGACCCCGATGCGGATCTCGCTCGTCGCGCCGAGCCGGCCGAGGAAGTCTGCCGCGACCCGCGCGGCACGGCTGTCGGCATCGCTGGTCTGTGCACCGCCGTGATCGGCGTCGCCCTGCTCCGGTCGGATGCCGACGACGGCGTACACGACGTTTCCGATCACGGCCACCGCCGAACGGAGATACACGGCGCCCAGATGCACGGCGAACGCATCGGCGATCCGCTGCCGCTCGGCAACTCCGCGGGCTCCGGCGGACGGCTCGTCATCGACCTCTTCTGTGGCCGACAGCGCGAGCACCACACACCGGTGGTCGCTCAGACGAAGTCGCGCCGTCGCATCCGCCGCCCCCGGGCCTCCTTCGAGGATCGTGGCGAGCAGGTCGGCGCGCAGCCGACGCTCGACGTCCGCTCCGGCGCGCAGCCGCAGCAGATGTAGCGCCACCAGGCCCGCGGAGTCCTTGAGCGCCTGCACGCGATCGGGGGAGAGGGGCTCCTGCACCGCGGCCCAGATCGAGCCGAGGATCTCATCGCCGGCGCGTACCGCGAGCGCCACGCGGGGGAACGAGGGGAGGCCCTCGGTGTTGAGCACAGGACCGACGTCGATCGGATCCTCGCTGCGGTACAGCTCCTGGAAGACGCCGCGCTCCTCGAGCTGCCGGGCGAACCGTTCGGGCACCTGCCGACCGAGCACCGTCTCGATGCGGGCCGGATCGGCTTCGTGCTGGCGGCCGGAGAACGCGACCACCCGGGAGTTGCGGTCCTCGATCGTGACCGGCGCATTCAGCAGGGTCGCGATCGCATTCGCGAGCGCGAACAGGTCGCCGGAGGGCATCCCGCCTAGCGTCGTGGCCGCCTGGTCGCCGACGTCGCCCTCGGCGATCAGCGAGCGCAGCATCGCGGTCAGCTGTGCCCACGACGCACCGCGGGTGAGGGCGAGGACCGGGATGCCGCTGGCCTCGGACGCTTCGCGCACCGGCTGCTCCGCCCGCACCGGAGCGCGCAGCACGAGGGCGGAGGCGTGCTGGGCGGCGAGGGTCCGCAGCAACGCGGCGATCTCATCCGCATCGCTCAGCCCGACGCCCAGCACGAGCGCACCGCGCATCGGCATCGCGTCGTCGAGAACGTCGTGGATCACGACGGTCTCGATCTCGGCGTCGTCGTCGGCCGCGCCGCTCACCACTTCGAGCAGTGTGGTGCCGAGGTCTTCGATGACCCGGCCGAGGCTGGCGCGGGGCCTGGTCGTCACGGACATGAGCACAGGGCCCAGGCTAGGGGGCGACCGCCGGTCGCGGAGCTGTGGGGCACGACGAAATCGTATCGACTCTTCGTCGATCTCGACAGGATCATCGTGCCCCACTCGGGACGTCAGCCCGCGTTCAGATGGTGATCCACTCGGTGCGCACCGTCACGGCGTCCAGCGCATCGGGATCGGGGGTGACCCCGATCCCCGGCCCCGTGGGAACCGTGAGCGTGCCATCTTCCACGACGAAGGGATCGGTGATGTCACGCGAGTAGTAGCGGCCGGAACCCGAGGTGTCGCCCGGGAGCGTGAAGCCCGGCAGGGCGGCGAGGGCGACGTTCGCCGCGCGCCCGATCCCGGTCTCCAGCATCCCGCCGCACCACACCGGGATGTCGTTGGCGACGCACACGTCGTGGATGCGACGCGCTTCGAGGTACCCGCCGACGCGACCCGGCTTGATGTTCACGATGGAGCACGCGCCGAGCGCGATCGCGTCCGCCGCCGCCCTGGCCGACACGATCGACTCGTCCAGGCACACCGGGGTCGCGATCGCCCTGGCCAGCTGTGCGTGGCCGAGCAGATCCTCCTCGTCGAGCGGCTGCTCGATCAGGAGCAGGTCGAACGGGTCGAGCTTGGCGAGATGCCGCGCATCGCCGCGGTGGTAGGCGGTGTTCGCGTCGACCTGCAGCAGCACGTCGTCGCCGAAGCGCTCGCGCACGGCGCGCACGGGCTCGATGTCCCATCCCGGCTCGATCTTGAGCTTGATGCGCACGTAGCCCTCGTCGAGGTAGCCGCCCACCGCGCCCAGCAGCTCGGGGATCGAGTCCATGATCCCCACCGAGACGCCGCAGTCGACCCGGTCGCGGACGGCGCCGAGCTCGCGGGAGAGGGGCACTCCGGTGGCCCGCAGCTCGGCATCGAGGATCGCCAGCTCGACGGCGGCCTTCGACATGCGATGCCCCTTGAACTTCGCGAGAGCAGGAGCGACGCCCCCGGCATCCAGATCCTTCACCTGGGCGAGCGCCGGCAGCAGGAATCGAGTGATCACATCGACGCTCGCCTCGACGTACTCCGAGGAGTACAGCGGGTCGTTCATCGCGACACCCTCGCCCCAGCCCTCCGCCTCGTCGGTGACGGCGCGGACCACCAGCGCCTCGCGCACGGTCTGCACGCCGAACGACGTCCGAAACGGCGACACCAGCGGCATCTCGATCACACGCAGCTCGAATCCGGTGAGCTTCATCCCTGTTCTCCTCTGTCGATGGTGTACGCGCCGGAGCGGTCGAACGAGAGCACGCGCCCTCCACCCTCCAGCGATGATCCGAGAGTCTCGCGCAGCGCCAGACGCCACGCGGTCGCAAGCGCCGGCTCCGTGAGGCGCAACGTCTCGATGTCGCGCGGCAGTGCCACGCGCACCAGTCGCGCGTCGGTGCGATGGCGGAGCGGTCCGAGATCCTCGCCCACACCGAGCAGCGGCTCGGCGGCCGCGATGTCGCGCGCAGCGTCGAATGGCTCCCCGTGACAGGCCGCCACGACCCGGGGGTCGCGCACGTACCAGGTCACCAGCATCCGGTCGGTGTCGTCGGCACCGTTGAGAGCGTCGGCCATGTGCCCGTAGAAGTTGCGGTGGTACGACGTCGGCGTCGCGGCGAGCTTCACGAGGTTGAAGTGCGCGTTGCGGCTGATGAGCGGGTCGAAGGTCCAGGAGATCTCGTCGAGTCCCTCCTCCAGCGCCCACGCGCGCTGATGCACCTTGAGGGCGAAGCCGACGCTGCGCCCCCGCATCCGCGACGAGACACCGGCGATGTGGCTGTGCAGGGCGCGCTGATCGGGCGCGGCGAAGAATCCGAAGCATGCGCCGACGAGCTCGTCGTGCTCGAACGCGCCGCCCACATAGCTGCCGGCCTTCGACAGGGCCCGCAGAGTCTCGACGTTGACGGGGGAGGTCTCGCCCTGCTTCGTCCAGATGCTCTGGAACAGCGCGGCGACCCTGGCGAAGTCGCTCACTTCCGAGAGCAGGCGGATCTCCACCCCGGCTCTCGTGGCGGCGGCGATCGCGGCGTCGGAGGCTTCCTCCGGCGAGGCGCGGAAGGCCGCGGCATCCGTCATGCTCATACCCTTCCTCCTGCCGGCGTCCCGTGCCCTGTAGCGGATCTCTCTCGGTCAGCCAGTGCGGCGGCGATCAGCTCCCGCAGCAGCAACGTGCGCTCGGGGATCATCGCGACCGCCACATGCTCGTCGTCGGCGTGCGCGCCGCCGCCCACAGCGCCCAGGCCGTCGAGTGTCGGTACGCCGAGAGCCGCGGTGAAGTTGCCGTCGGAGGCCCCGCCGACCGCGACACCCTGGAACGGCGTCAGGCCGGAGCTCTCGCCGATCGCGACGGCCTGTGCGAACAGGTGCGCCGATGATCCCGGCTCCAGTGGAGGACGGTTCGCACCACCCTCCACGCGGATGGACGCACCCGGAAGCGTCGCGGGGATGGCGCGGAGCGCCGCATCCACCCTGTCCTGCTCGGCGACCGTGCGCACCCGCACATCGACCGCGAACTCCGCCTCGGCCGGCACCGTGTTCGTGGTGCTGCCGGCGCGCAGGAGCGTGGGGGTCACGCTGGTTCCGGCGTTCGCGTCGCCGAGCCGGGAGATCGCGAGCAGCAGGTGCGCGGCCTCGACCGCGGCGTTCACACCGCGTTCCGGTTCCAGTCCGGCGTGCGCCGCCCGCCCCGCGATATGCACTCGGTACAGCGAGACGCCCTTGCGGGCGATCTTCACGGCGCCGTCGTCGGCTGCCGCTTCGAGCACGAACGCCGCGGTGCAGCCGAGCGCCTCCTGCTCGATCAGCGTGCGCGAGCTGGGAGAGCCCAGCTCCTCGTCTCCCGTGATCAGGATGCTGACGCCGGTGCGGTCGGGCAGCGCCGCCACGGCGTGCAAGGCCATCACGACCCCGGTCTTCATGTCGAAGCATCCCGGGCCGCGCAGCACGCCATCGTCGACCCGGAAAGGAAGCCGCTGTAGCGAGCCGAGGGGCCAGACCGTGTCGTGGTGGCCGAGGACGAGCACGACCGGATCGCCGAACCGCCAGCGCAGGTGGGTGCGCCCGTCGATCACGATGCGCTCCGGCGCTGTGCCCAGAAGCCTTTCGCCGAGGGCCGCGAGGACACCTGCGCTGCGGGCGACGGCATCGAGGTCGTCCGACGGCGACTCGCAGGAGACGAGTGTCTCGATTTCGGCCAGGACCAGGTCGAGGTCCGGGCCCGCCTGCACGCTCATCACGACACCTTCGGCGCTGCGCGCACGCCGTGGTGCAGATAGCGCTCGCCGCTGGGCAGGGAGTAGAAGACCACGGCGTGCCAGGCCTGCTCACCCTCCGTGCGCATCACGAACTCGCCGGGGCGGACGGGCACCAGCGGGTGCTCCTGCACGGGGTCGGGGAGCAGCGCCGCGAGGGGACCGTTCAAGGTCGTGCGCATGCGCAGTCCCTCGTCGTCGCGGAAGATCTCGGTGCGCACACCGGCCCGGTCGTAGATGCCCTCGAATTCCGAGAAGTCGGCGGTGAAGGGCTCCTCGGGCGGGACGAGTCCCGCAGGCAGGTGCACGTCGGCGACCTCGGCGAAGATCTCCCCGAAGAGCGCGTCGTACAGGTCGCGGGTGTTCCCGCCGTTGGCGAGCAGGGTGACCGCAACGCCCTCGTCGAGCAGGATGCGCAGGAAGGACGACTGTCCGATGGTGTTGCCGTCGTGGCCGACGAGCTTGCGGCCGCCCCAGTCGAAGCGGATCCAGCCGATGCCCCAGCTGTCGCCGATCGAGTACGGATCGGGCACATCGACCTCGTGCTGCTGCATCCGCTCCACGCTGGCCTCCGAGAGCACCCGCGTGCCGTCGGCGGCCAGGCCCCCGGTGAGGTGCATGCGGGCGAACGCGAGCACGTCGGCGGTGGTGGAGTTGATGAGACCCGCCGGCCCCATCGAGCGGGGGAGCATCCACGCCGGGGCGAGCGTCGGTCCCTCGTCGCCGACCTCGGTGTGGCCGCTCGCCGCGCGGAACATGATCGCCTCCTCCGGCAGCGTGCACGAGTGCGTGAGCCCGAGCGGGGTGAACAGCAGGTCTCGCATGGCCTGATCCCAGCTGGTGCCGGTGATCTTCTCGATCACGCGGCCGGCGAGCACGAATCCCGAGTTGCAGTACGACATGGTCGCACCGAGCGGATGGTTCTGCGCGACCCCGTCGAGCAGCGCGACGTACTTCTCGAGGGTGTCGTCACCGCGACCGGTGTCGGTGAACACGTCGCCGTCGATCCCGCTGGTGTGACTGAGCAGGTGGCGCATCGTGACGGTGCGGGTGACTTCGGCATCGGACGAGGCGAACTCCGGCACGTAATCGACGATCGGGGCGTCGAGATCGAGCCGACCCTCGTCGACCAGGCGCATCACCACGGATGCCGTCCACACCTTGCCCATCGAGCCGATCTGGAAGACCGAGTCGTCGGTGGTCTCGATCCCGGTGCGCACGTTGAGTATGCCGTGATGGGCATACACCGGATCCTCGCCGAGGCGGAGGATGCCGAGCGTCGCACCGGGAACCTTGTGCGCCTCGGCGAGGGCACTCAGCCGCTGCTGCCAGTGACGGGCGTCGAGACGTGCGCGCACCGGCTTTCCCGCCGGCGGCGCATACTGCTCCACCCAGTCGATCACCCGTCGGGAGTAGTCCGCCCGGTGCGAGGGAGGGCCGGAGAGCACGAACAGGTGCGAGCCGCCGGGGTACAGCACGAGCCGCGTGGGAACGTTCCGCTCGCGCAGCGCCGTGAACCACTGCTCGGCCTGGCCCACCGGGCAGCGGTCGTCCGCCGCGCCATGCAGGATGAGAGTGGGAGTGGTGACCCGGTCGACCTGCGTGTACGGCGACTGTGCCGAGATGCGCTCCTCGTCGCGCCAGGGCAGACCGCCGTTCTCCTTCGCGGAGAGATGGTGGCCGAAATCGGAGGTTCCGCCCATCGAGAACAGGTCGGTGACCACACCTCCGGCCACGGCCGCGGCGAAGCGGTCGTCGCGCGAAGTGAGGTAGCAGGTCATGAAGCCGCCGTAGCTGTACCCGGTGACGGCGAGGCGGGCCGGGTCCGCGATGCCCTCTGCCACGAGCAGGTCGATCGGCTCGAGGAAGTCGTTCGCGTCACTGACGCCCCACTCGCCGGAGACCGCGGCGAAGAACGCGTCACCGTAGCCGTCGCTGCCGCGGGGGTTGAGGGTGAGGATCGCCCAGCCGCGGCGCGCGAGCACCTGGTGGTACGGGTGGATGAGGTCAGCAGCACCGTTCCAGGCGTTGTGCGGCCCGCCGTGCACGTCGAGCAGCAGCGGGAGAGGCCCCGTGGCGTCGGGATCGCGGCGCAGCCATCCAGTGACCACGGTGCCGTCGGAGATCGTGAAGCGGCGTTCCTCGGCCGGGACGAGTTCGACGTCGGGCGTGCCGTATGCGGTGAGGATGTGCGTCGGTCCGCCGCCGAGGTCCACGAGGGCGACGTCGCCGAACGACTCCGGCGTCGCGAGCACGATCGCGGCCGAGGATCCGGCGATCGACAGCCCCGACACGTTCGCGGTGCCGTCCACGAGCGACACGGCGCCCGTGCCGTCCTGTGCCACGCGGTACACGTGCGAGTAGCCGTTGTCGCGCAGGCAGAGCACGATGTCGCCGTCGTCCGTGAACTTCGGCATACCGCCGGGGTAGCCGGGACCACCCGGCATCACGTTGCGGTCGAGGCTCGCCGTGACGTTCCGTGCATCGCCGCCGTCGATCGGGAAGAGCAGCAGGTCCGCATTGCCGACCTCGGTGTCGGTGCGTCCGACCGCGAGCACATGGCGACCATCCGGGGTCCAGCCCACGGCCGTCGCCTGCACATCGGCGGCGCTGACCTGCACGGCCTCGCTGTTCGGATCGGTCGAGGAGCGCACGAACACGGGGATCCGCATCGTCAGATCCGCGTCGTCGTCGACGCTCGTGGAGTAGGCGATCCGCGTGCCGTCGGGCGACCAGAACGGCTCGGATGCGTGCGAGCGCCCGTGAGTGAGCACCGTGATCTTCCCCGAGGCGACGTCGAGCACATGCAGCTGCTGCACCAGGGTGCCGAGGTTGCCGGCGCCGTCTGCCTTGTAGCCGAGCCGGTCGGCTGCGGTCGGTGCCGACCGGCGCGCGAGGATCGTCTCGGCCCCTTCGCCAGGGAGCGCCGCGCTGTCGACCGGCGCGGTGAAGGCGATGCGCTCTCCATCGGGACTCCAGGTGGGTGCGCCGGCGCCGAGGGGAAGCGTCGTGACCTCGTGTGCCTCACCCCCTGCGGACGGAAGGAGCCAGATCTGCGCCGGTCCGTCCTGCGCACGCAGGAACGCCAGCTGCGAACCGTCCGGGCTCCACACCGGAGTCGAGTCCGCGCTCGCGCGGGTCAGTGCGACGGGGGTCCCGCCGGTGGCCGGCACCTGCCACAGCGCTCGCGTGTCGCGGTCGCCGTCACGGTCGGTCGTGCGCAGCACGAAGGCCACGCGTGTGCCGTCCGGAGAGAGGGCGGGCTGCTCCGGCGTGCGGACGGAGAGCAGATCGTCGACGGTGACGCGGTTCATGAGAGCTCCAATCGGATGGTCAGTTCACTGTGTCCGCTGGGAGCGGGGACCGTGTTGTGGGCGGGGCCGAAACCAGGGGGATGCTTTGGGAGGTGGGCACAGTTCCGAGTGCCGCGTCGGCGTGCGTGCCCGCGAAGTGACAGGCGGCGCCGGCCGCGCCCGCGGGCAGCGGAGGTTCCGCGATCATGCAGATCTGCCGGTCCGGTCGCGCCGCAGGACCGATCGGGCACCGCGGATGGAAGCGGCATCCGCTGGGCGGCGAATGGGGGTCGGCGGGCTCGACGTCGACGGGCGCGAGCGGGTCGACCGCCAGCAGGTTCCCGTTCCGGGTGGGCGCCGCCTGGAGCAGATCCCGCGTGTAGGGGTGCTGCGGGTCGGCGAGCACCTGCTCGGTGGGCCCGAACTCCACGATGCGCCCGAGATACATCACCGCGATGTGGTCGCTCAGGTAGCGAACGACCGACAGATTGTGCGAGATGAACAGCATGGTGAGGTCGAGTTCGCCGCGCAGCTCCCGCACGAGGTTGAGCACCGAGCCCTGGACCGACACGTCGAGCGCCGAGGTGATCTCGTCGGCGATCACGACCTCGGGCCGGGCAGCGAGCGCGCGGGCCAGGGCGATGCGCTGACGCTGGCCGCCCGAGAGCGCGGCCGGGAGCGACTGCGCGCGGTCGGCGTCGAGGCTCACCAGGTCGAGCAGACGCGCGACCTCGGCCCGCCGGGCCGCGGAACCGCGGATGTCGCGGGGGAGGGCCTCGGCGATGGACTCGCCGATCGTCATGCGCGGGTCGAGCGAGGAGAACGGATCCTGGAACACCATCTGGAGGGGGCGGCGACGGCGGAAGCTGCGCACGTCCACGCCGTCGAGCGTGATCGCACCCTCGCTGATCGGTGCGAGCCCGATCGCGGCGCGGGCCAGCGTCGATTTGCCCGAACCCGACTCGCCCACGAGCCCCACCACGGATCCGGAGGGGACGACGAGGGAGACGTCGTCGACGGCGGTGAGACCTGCCCGATGCGTGCCGTAGCGCACGCTGACCCGATCGAAACGCAGCTCGCTCATCGCAGGACCGTCTCTTCCTCTTCCGCCGCCGTGGCGATCGCCACGGGTACCGCTGTCTCACCGCTGACCGGATGCCAGCAGGCGACCCTGTGCCCATCGGTGTCGGCCACGAGTTCGGGGTCGCTCTCGCGACAGAGGTCGGTCGCGAGCGGGCAGCGTGCGGCGAAGGCGCAGCCGACGGGGAAGGCCCCCGGTGCCGGAGGACGGCCGGGGATCATCTTGAGCGGTTCGTCGCGGTCGGCGTCGAGCTCGGGCACGACGTCGAGCAGGGCGCGGGTGTACGGATGCCGGGCGTCGGTGTGCAGGGTCGCCGCCGGCAGATCCTCGACGATCCGGCCCGCGTACATCACGAGCACCCGGTCGCAGGTCTGCGCGACGACGGCGATGTCGTGGCTGATGAGCAGGATCGCCGCATCGGTGTCGCGGCGCACACCCGCGAGCAGCTGGAGCACCTGCCGTTGCACGGTCACGTCCAGTGCCGTGGTCGGTTCGTCCGCGATGATCAGCCGGGGGTGGTTCATGAGCCCCATGGCGATCATGGCGCGCTGACGCATGCCGCCGGAGAACTCGTGCGGGTACTGGCGGGCTCGTCGCGCGGCCGCGGGCACCCGTACCGACTGCAGCCGTTCGATCGCCCGGTCCATGGCCTGCTTCCGCGTGATGCCCTGGTGCTCTGAGGCGGCTTCGGCGAGCTGCGATCCGATGCGCCTGGTCGGGTTGAACGAGGTCATCGGGTCTTGGAACACCATCGCGAGCGAGGTGCCCAGCAGGCTTCGCACCGCACGGTCTGACGTGGTCAGCAGCGGGGTGCCGCAGAAGTCGAGCCGTGCGGCTGCGACGTGGCCTGGCCGCTCGATGAGCCGGGCGGCGGCGAGCGCGGTGAGGCTCTTGCCCGATCCGGACTCGCCGACGACGCCGATCGCCTCGCCGCGCGAGACCGTGAACGAGACGCCGCGCACCGGGGTGACCCATCCGCCTGGCGTCGGGAAGGAGACGCGCAGGTCGTCGACGAGGAGCACCACTTCTTCACCGTCGACCTGCGCGGGCTGGGTGGCGCCGGAGAGCGCGATGGCGGGCAGGCGGCGGCGGCGACGGGCCGATCGCCCGCCGAGGGCGGCGGCGGCGGTCTCGCCGAGGAGGTTGAACGCCAGTCCGGCGATCACCACGGCCACCGCGGGTCCGAGGGCGGCCGCCGGGTTGAGGTAGATCCGGTTCAGTCCCTCGCCGAGCAGGCGCCCCCAGTCGTACTCGGGCACCTGCACGCCCAGACCCAGGAACGACAGGCCGGCGAAGGCGAGCAGTGCGGAACCTGCCGCCACGGTCGCGTTCACGATGAGCGGTTCGCCGATGTTGGGCAGGATGTGCCGGATCAGGATGCGCAGGCGCGAGACACCGGCCACCTGCGCGGCCGAGATGAAGTCGCGACCGGCGATCGCCGCCGACAGGGTCTGCGTGAGCCGGGCGAACTGCGGGGCCATCGCGAAGCCGATCGCGAGCACGGCACCGGTGGAGCCGACGCCGAAGATCACCGCGAAGAACAGCGCGAGCAGGAGCCCGGGGAACGCGACCGCGATGTTCACGAACCCGACGATCGGTCGTCCGGCCCACCGCGGGAGCACCGACGGCGCCGTGCCGAGCAGGGTTCCCGCGACCACGCCGATGACCACGGCGACCACGGCGAGCACCACGGAGAGCCGGGTGGCGACCAGGACGCGTGCGAGCACGTCGCGTCCGAGGGTGTCGGTGCCCAGCAGATGCTCGACGCTCGGGCCCTGGGTGATGGCGGCAGGGTTCACCTGTTCCGCCTGAGCGCCCCAGATCATCGGGGCGAAGATCGCGCCGAGGGTGACGAGCAGCATCAGGCCGAGAGAGGTGATCCCGAGCGGTGAGCGGACGATGCCTGACCATGCCGTGCGTGCCGACATCATGCCTCCCTGATGGTGGATCGAGGATCGAGGAGCGCGAGGATCACGTCGATCACGAGGTTCACGACGAGTACGCCGACGCCGTAGACGAGCACGATGCCCTGCACGACCGAGTAGTCCTTGGTGAGGATCGACTGCACGATCATGGTGCCGAGGCCCGGCCACGCGAAGACGTTCTCGACAAGCACCGTGCCGGCGACCATGCCCGTCAGCAGCAGGCCCGTGAGGGTCAGGGTCGCGGTCATGGCGTTCGGCAGCGCGTGGCGCGAATAGATGCGGTGCGGCGCGAGACGCTTGGCGCGTGCGGTGCGGATGAAGTCCTGGCCGAGCACCGAGAGGACCTCGACCCTGATGATGCGCGAGAACACCGCGATCGGTCCGACCGCGAGCGCCACCACGGGCAGGACGAGCGAGAACGGGGCGGTGTTGCCTGCCACCGGGAACCATCCCAGTGACACCGCGAACACGTAGACGAGGCCCACGGCGAGGAGGAACTCGGGGATCGCGGCGAGGATCACGGATCCGGTGGCGAACGCCAGCTCGAGGCCACGTCGTCGACCGCCGCGGGTGGCGACGGCCATCGTCACCCCGAGGGGGACCGAGACCAGCAGCACCAGCAGCACCGCGAGCAGGGCGAGCTGCAGTGTGGCGGGGAGCCGCGTGGCGATGATCTGGGAGACCGGCTGACTGGTGATCATCGAGCTGCCCATGTCGCCGGTGAACAGGCCGCCGATGTAGCGGAAGTACTGCACGATGAGCGGCTGGTCGAGGCCGAGGGCTGCGCGCCGGGCCTCGACGAGCTCCGCCGGGGCGTTCAGCCCGAGGGCCGCGCGCACCGGGTCGCCCGGTACCAGGTGGATCATGAGGAAGGCAGCCGTGACCAGCACCCACACCGAGAGCAGGAACTGCCCTCCGCGCCGGACCAGGAAGGACACCCAGGGGTTGTCCGACCGTGCGGATCTGATCAGTATCGCCTGCGTGGCGGTGGTGCTGGCCATCGGCTGTCTCCGGTCTTCGGTCTACTCGTACATGCGGATCGACGTGGGGTCGATGCCGTCGCCCTCGGTGAACGTGGCCTTGGTCGCGAAGGTCGACCGGTTGATGTTCGCGTACGGCATGACGCTGGTCGTCGCGTACAGGGCCTGCTCGGCGGCGCCCCAGTCGTCGCATCCCTCGCTGCCGGCCTTGGCGGATGCCGCGGTGACGGCCGCCGTGTACTCGGGGTTGTCGATGGAGGCGAAGTTGGTGCCGTCCGGCGGGTTCGGTCCGGAGTAGAACGGAACGAGCATGCTCGGCAGCGAGACCGTGAGCGGTGCGGCCGAGATGTCCCAGTCGCCGGTGGAGAACAGGGTCTCGCTCAGGGTCGGGGAGTCCACGGCGGCGACGGTGATGTCGACCCCCAGGTCCTTCCAGGCCGCCTGGGCGAGCTCTGCCGAGGCGTTTCCGGCGTCGCCGAGCTGCGAAGAGTAGATCATGCGCAGGGTCAGCTTCTCGCCGTCCTTGGTGCGCACTCCGTCGCTGCCGGCCTTCCAGCCCGCATCGTCGAGCGCGGCGGCCGCGGCCTCGGCGTCGAACTCGGGAAGGAAGTCCGCCAGCACATCCGCGCGGCACGGGTTCGGAGACACGGTCACCAGGCCCGTCGGCACGGTGCCGGCTCCGCTGCCGAGCACCTGGCGCATCTGGTCGAGGTCGAGCGCTGCGATCAGCGCTTCGCGCACGTCCTGGTCGGCGGTGGGGCGTCCCTCCGCCTGATTGAAGATGAACTGCCCCACCGGGGTCGGGATCTCGGTGTGGAACAGGCCCGCATCCTTCAGCCGCTTGTTGTCGGGACCGATCACGAGGGCCGCGTTGACCTCACCGGAGAGCAGCAGGTTGGTCGCGGTCGTCTCGTTCGGGACCACGCGGAAGACCACGGAGTCGGGGAGACCCTTCTGCTTCGGGTCCCAGTCGTCCGGTCCCCACGTGAAGTCGTCGCGGCGGGTCAGCGTGTACTGGCTGTTGGGCACGAGCTCGCTCATGGAGAACATGCCCGTGGCGCCCTCGCCCTTCGCGAGCGCGTCGGGGTCGTCGATCACGGTGCCGCAGACGATCGAGATGCTGCCGACGTTCTCGAGCAGGAACGAGTCGGGCCGCCCGCTGGTGACGGTGACGGTGCCGGCGGCGTCGTCGCCGACGGCACTGGTTCCCGGCTGCACCTGCAGACCGATCAGGGGTGAGCCGTTGGCCGGGTCGCCGATGTGGGTGATGTTGGCCGCCACGTCGGTGGCCGTCAGCGGCGTGCCGTCCTCGCAGGTGAGGCCGTCGCGCAGCGTGAAGGTGGCGGTGGTCGTGTCGGCCTCCCACGAGTCGGCGAGGCCGGAGGCGATGCTGCCGTCCTCCAGTACCTCCACGAGCCGCGCGTAGAGGAAGCGGTCGATGGAGCGGGCGACCGACATCACGGTGACGAACGGGTCGAGACTGCCCGGGTCGGTAGAGATCACGGAGGTGAAGGTCTTGCCGTCGGCGAGGACGCCGTCGGCTCCGTCACCTCCGCTCGGCGGGGCGCCGCCGGCGCAGGATGTCAGGGCGAGCGCCGCAGCGCCCAGCAGCGCGATCAGCGGGGTACGAGAACGCATCAGAAGCCTCCAGCAGTGTTCGGGATGGTGCAGGTGTGTCGTGCAGGGAGAGTGCAGTGGTGCGGGGAGTGCGGGTCAGACGGTCCGAGCGCGCAGCTGCTCGACGGCGGCGAACGCGGCGCGTCCGATCGACGCATCGACGAGAGGCTGCCGGTCGACGAGCGAGGCGGCCTGCGTGAACACCGCCACGGCGTACTGGCGGCCGTCGGGATACGTGACGACACCGGCCTCGTTGCGCCAGGTGGGGAGGGTGCCGGTCTTCGCCGCGATGCGCACGTCACCGGGGAACGCCGCGGTCAGCCGATGCGGCCAGATCTGCAGGGCCATGATGTCGCGCGCCTGACGGCAGGCCTCGGCCGGTGCCGCGGTGTCGGTCCACAGCGCGTTCAGCAGGGTGGTGACGTCGCGCGGCGTGGAGTGCGAGGTGCGCAGCGGCTGCACGATGTCGAGTGCGAGGATCTGCTCTGCGGTCGCACCGGTGAACAGCTCGTCGAGGTCGCTGTCGGCGGCGCCGCCGAGGTCTGACACCACCGAGGCGAACAGGTCTTCGCAGCATCCGATGAGACGAGTGCTGCGCAGTCCCAGATCGGTGATGACCCGGTTGACGGCCTCGCCGCCGAGGCGGTGGTAGATGATGTCGGTGGCTGCGTTGTCGCTCATCGACATCATGTTCAGCGCCAGGTCGCGCCAGCTGGCCTCGACGTCGTCGGCGAACCCGGCCGTGCCCACGCCGCCGATGCGATAGCGCGCCGTCACCGTGGTGCGCTCGGTCGGATCGAGCTCGCCCGCGGCGACCGCGCGGACGAAGGCGGTGAGCACCAGGATCTTGAACACCGAGGCGAGCACCACCGGCTCGTCGGCGCCGAAGGTCACCTCGGGGCCGACGGTCCCGCCGAGCTCCCGCGCATGCAGGAAGCCCGTGGCCCCCGCATCCGCGAAGATCTCGGCGACGTCGGGCACGGTCTGCGTGTCCGTCATCGAGGCGGTCGCGTTCGTCATGCGTCGATCCGGCGGTCGGCACGTCCGGTGTGCAGGTACAGGGCGCGACCGCTGCCGTCGTCGCCGACGAACGCGTGCGGCATGTGCATGCCGTTCTGCGGTTCGCGGGGGAGGAGCGTGTCCCCGGCCCAGCCGACGAGCTCGACGGGTTCGGGAGCAGGGCCCAGCTCGGCGAAGATGCCCTTCATGGTGCGTTCGAGCCAGATGCGGCCGTCTTCATCGACACGCACGGTCGAGTCGGAGACCGACGACGAGTACGTGCCGATCACCCGTTCGAGGTCGATCGCGACCGGCGATTCCGGAACAGAGGGGAGGGCCGGAACCGTGACTCCGGCGAGAGCGTCGAGCACGTTCGACGTGATCGCGTGATACGCGTCGACCGTGCGTCCGCCGTTCGTGAGCACAGCGACCGCGACACCCGCGCCCGGCACCATCCGCAGGAACGCGTTCTGCCCGATCGTTCCGCCGTCGTGACCGATGACGGGGCCGCCGTCCCAGTCGAAGATCTCCCAGCCCAGACCCCAGGCATCGCCCATCAGTCCGAGTTCGGGAAGGTCGACCTGGCGCTCCTGCATGGCCCGCACGCTCTTCTCGGAGAGCACTCTGGTGCCGTCGGCTGCGACCCCGCCGTCGAGGTGCATGCGCGCATAGGTCACCAGGTCGCGTGCCGTCATGGCGAGCATCGATCCGGCCGGGGCGTTCGAGCGCACGAGGCTCCACACCGGTGCAGGTACCGGCTCATCGCTGCCGCCTGCGGGGATGTGTCCCAGAGCTGCACGGAACATGATCGCCTCGGCGGCCGTGGTGGCAACGTGCGTGAGTCCCAGCGGGGCGGCGAGGTGGGCACGCAGCGCCTGGTCGTACGACGTTCCGCGCAGCACCTCGATGATGCGGCCGAGCACGACGAAAGCCGCGTTGTTGTAGGAGAAGCGCTCACCGGGGGCGAAGAGCTGCGGGGCGTCGGCGATCGTGGCGAGGTACTTCTCCACGGCGTCGTCGCCGACCCCGGTGTCGTTGAACAGGTCGCCCTCGAATCCGCTCACATGGCTCAGGAGCTGGCGGGTGGTGATCGCGCTCGCCGCCGCGTCGTCGCCGATCGCGAACGCGGGCACGGTGTCGCGCACCGGGACGTCGAGGTCGAGCAGACCCTCGTCGACGAGCTGCATGACGAGCGTCGCGGTCCACGTCTTCGTGATCGAGCCGATCTGGAAGACCGAGTCCTCGTCGGCTTCGACGCCGGTGTTGCGATTGAGGATCCCGGCGGCGGTGGTGAAGATCTCGCCACCGGCCAGGATCGCGACGGATGCTGCAGGGATGTGCGCGTCGGCCAGCATCGTGGGAAGGTTCTCCCGCACCCAGCTGCCGATTTCGTTCAGGTCGGACACGTGCGCTCCTCTTCGTCGAGTGGGCCGTCGTCTGCGGGCGACGGCGATGGGCCGAGACTATTCGCGCGCTCCCTCGCCTCGTTGGTGCGCGGCGACGAGACTTGCGCGGACCTTGGTGCGCTCCGACGAAGGATCGGCGGCTCAGCGGCGGCGCACCGCGCGCATGCCCACGTGCAGGAGCTGGGGGCCGCCCTCCGCCGGGTCGAGAAGACGGCCGACGGGCTGGTCCGTGTCGGTGATCAGGGCGCCGTCGGCACGCACGCGCAGCCGCAGCGGCGGACGAGGAGGGATGCCGAGGGCCGCGATGTCCTCACGCAGCACCATCGCGAACTCGAGGGCGTCGCCGTCACGGGTCACGTCGTAGCGCCACTGCCCGGCGTCGTACGTGCCGAGCAGTCCTTCGAGCTTCTCGACCGGCTGCAGCTGCGCAGCCTCCACGGACTTCTCGATGCCGCGCAGCCGCGCGAAGCACCAGTCGACGACCGCGGATCCGAGTGCCTTGCCGCTGCCGCTGTTCGTCAGCACGGTGATGGCCAGATCCTCATCCGGGGCGAGGACGAACTCGCTCAGCTGCATGTCGGAGATGTTCCCGCCGTGCTTCACGACCCGTGCCGATCCGTGCCGGGTGAGCAACCAGGGCAGACCGATGGCGTCGATGGGCGGCCCCGCGGCGAGGTGGGGCTGCTGCATCAGGAGTCTGGTCGCCTCGCCCACGGGTGCTGCGCCCTCCGCCTCGCCGCGCATCTGGAAACGGGCGTAGGTGAGCTGGTCGCGCACGGACGACACGATGCCGCCCTCGGGCGCGACGTCGCGGGTCAGCGGCCACTGGGGGAACGCGGTCATCGCTGCGTCCTCACCGGGCACGTGTCCGACGGCATGGGGGCGTGCGATCACGTCCCACGGGAAGAAGAACGTCTCGGACATGCCCAGCGGGTCGAGGACGATGCGCTGCACCGCCTGCTCGAACGTCTCGCCCGTCGCCTCCTCGATCACACGACCCAGCAGGCGGATGCCGGAGTTGCTGTAGGAGGCGATCGTGCCGGGGGAGAAGAACTGCGGGAGCTCGGAGAAGCCGGCGACGCTGCGGGCGAGGGCGTCGTCGTCCCACCCCGGATGATCGTCCGCGTCGCCCAGGAAGCCGCCAGAGTGCGTGAGGAGGTGGCGGATGCGCAGCTCTGCGAGGGCGTCCTCGTCTCGGAGCCGGAAGTCGGGGAGCACATCGACCACATGGCCGTCGAGGTCGAGCACGCCGCTCTCGACCAGGTGCATCGCGACGGTTCCGGTGAACGTCTTCGTCGTCGAGCCGATCTGGAAGAGCGTGCGCGCGGTCACGGCGGCACCGGTGTCGACAGCGGCGACACCGGTGGCGGCGATGACTTCCCGGTCGCGGTCGATCACGCCGACCACTGCGCCGGGCACGCCGAGCTCGGCGGCCGTGGCGTCCAGGAACTCCTGCAGCTCGTCGTCCATCATGCATCCCCTCGTACGGCGCGCCCCGGCAGGGCATCGGTCACGATCTCTCCCGCGTGCACGACACGAGTGCCGTGCACGAAGAGCTCGCGCACACCTCGCGACGGGCGGGTCGGATCGGCATAGGTGGCTCTGTCCGTCAGCGTCGTCGGGTCGATCACCACGACGTCGGCATCCGCCCCGATCGTCAGATGGCCCTTGCCCCGCATGCCGGACGAGACCTCGTCGAGCACGCGAGCGGGGAGGAACGAACAGCGCCGGAAGGCTTCGACCCAGCTCCACGTGCCGCTGTCGAGAACCATGAGCCGCAGTGACTTCGCAAACGTGCCCGCGGTGCGGGGATGCGTGTGCCCGCCCGCGGGAAGCGGCCACTCGTGCTGTTCGTACACCGTCCCCCCGCCGCTCGCCGCCCAGGAGATGGGCATCGCATCACTCGCCACGATCGAGTCGGGATAGGCCAGCGCCCTGTGCAGGTGCGCGCGGTCGAAGGGATCGGCCTCGTCGAGGAACGTCACGATGCAGGTGGCGCCGGGGTCGGTCGTCCGCACCTCGCGCAGCCGGGCTTCGTCGGCGATGCGCTCGCCGGTGTCGACGAGCACCAGAGAACTCGGAGTGATGCCGAGCCCCGCGAGTTTCTCCGGGGCGAGGAAGAACGCGCCGATCGCCGTGCTGCCGGCACCGTAGGGGTACGCCTCGACCGTCACACGGGAACCTGCGGCGCGGCTGCGATCCAGCAGGCCCAGCACCCGGTCGATGTGGCGCAGCGAGGTGCTGTTCACGTGGCAGTGGTGCATCGCCGCCCCGGTCTCCGCGGCGGCGCGGATGAGCTCCTCCGAGCCGTCGATCGGTGTGCGCGGATCGGCCTCGATCAGTTCGCGCACGTGCGTGAAGGTCGGGGCGTGGGCAGCGGCGGCCAGCCGGGAGAGGGCGAGGTACTCGTCGGGGTCGGACCGCGGCGCGTAACCCATCAGCACGCCGATCCCCAGTGCGCCGGCACCCAGCTCATCCTCCAGCAGGCTCAGCCATCGGCGGCGTTCGGCGGGGGAGGAGGACCGCTGCCAGTCGGGTGTGCCGAGCAGATCCATCGACGCGGTGAAGTCGGCGACGGGCACCCGGTCGAGGTGCGCGTACGCCCGCGCCTGCGACCAGGAAGCCGAGAAGCCGTAGTTCAGCGGGCGTCCGTCCGCGGCGGCGCGGGCGAGGGCCTCGGCGATCGGCATGAGTCCGGCCTCGAGATCGAGGGCGGTGGTGACGCCGTCCATCGCCTGCAGCCGGTGCCCCGCGATCGAGTGCACGTGGCTGTGCAGGTCGACGAAGCCAGGTCCGACGATGAGGCCCGTCACGTCCACCACCTCGGCATCGGTCGGTGCCGTGAGCCCGTCGCCGACTGCGGCCACCCGTCCCTGGGTGATCAGCAGATCGGTGATCCGGTCGGTTTCCGTCTTCGGGTCGATGACGCGCCCGCCGCGCAGCAGTGTGTCCACGCCGCCACGATGCCATGCTGGAGGAAGCCGTTCCGGTGCCGCTCGACGAAACCGGGTGGTGCTTCCGGTACTCGCGCACAACCCGTCACGCGCGGCAACGGCGTTCGAGTGGTGCACACGCGCGCGCCGCCAGACATAATGTAGTGACGATGTGACCGTGCACACGCGAGGAGGCAAGTGATGTCCACCGCCTCCGAGCGTGCGCGGTTGCCGAGCATCCGCGACGTCGCCAGGCTCGCCGGTGTCTCGCATCAGACGGTGTCCCGAGTGCTCAACGATCATCCGAGCATCCGTCCGGAGACGAAGGCCAAGGTCCTCGATGCGATCTCGGTGCTCGACTACCGGCCGAACCTGGCCGCCCGCGCTCTGGTCACCAGCAAGTCGAACATGCTGGGCATCCTGTCCGCCACGATCGGGGAGTTCGGTCCGACCTCGTCCATCGCCGGCATCGAGGATGCGGCGCGCGAGGAGGGGTACTCGGTCTCGACCCTGAACCTCGCCGACACGACGCCCGAGGCGATCGGCAACGCGGTGCGCCAGCTGTCGCGCGAGCAGGTCGACGGCATCGTGGTGCTCGCACCGCAGGTGCGGGTGTTCCATGTCCTTCGCGGCATGTCGGTGGACATGCCGTTCGTGACCCTGCAGACGGCATCGGGCTCGGACGGGGTGAGCCTGTCCGCCGACCAGGTGGCGGGCGCCAAGGCCGCGACGGCCCACCTGATATCGCTCGGTCACAGCGACATCCTGCATCTGGCCGGCCCGCAGGACTGGATCGAGGCGGAGTCGCGCATGCGCGGGTATCTCGACGGACTGCGCGAGGCCGACCTGCCGACGTTCCCGCCGATCCGCGGCGACTGGACAGCCGACTTCGGCTACTTCGCGGGCAAGGAGCTCTCGCGCCGTCGGGACTTCACGGCGGTGTTCGCCGCGAACGATCTGATGGCGATCGGGCTGATGCACGGCTTCCGCGATTCCGGGGTGCGGGTGCCGCACGACGTGAGCGTGATCGGGTTCGACGACATCCCGGTCGCCGCGCACGTGGCTCCGACGCTGAGCACGGTGCACCAGGACTTCCCCGAGCTCGGGCGCCGAGCCGTGCGCATCCTCCTCGCGCAGATCAGGGGAGAGCAGGTGCCGGAGTTCGGCCCGCTGCAGACGATCCTGCGTGCGCGCGAATCCGCCGCAGCACGCTGACCTGTCGCGGGACCGCTCCCAGCCGATCGGGCCGCATGCATCACGGTAGCGACACGAAATCGGCGCGCGGACTTGACAGCGGTTCGTCGTGAGTGGACTATGTAATCCAATGTGAACGGTCACATCGAAGGTGACCGCACGTCGCGAGGAAAGATCCGTGAGCACCACAGCAACGTTGCCTACCGTGTCAGGCCCCATCCTGGAGATGCGCAGCATCACCAAGGAGTTCCCGGGGGTCAAGGCACTCGCCGACGTCTCGATCACCGTCCGCGCCGGCGAGATCCACGCGATCTGCGGCGAGAACGGCGCCGGGAAGTCGACCCTGATGAAGGTCCTGTCCGGGGTGTACCCCTACGGAACCTACGACGGGGAGATCCTGCTCTACGGCGAGGAGCAGCGCTTCAAGGACATCGCCGCCAGCGAGCATGCCGGCATCGCGATCATCCACCAGGAGCTCGCCCTGATCCCCGAGCTCTCGGTCACCGAGAACATCTTCCTCGGCAACGAGATCCAGCGCGGTGGCCGCATCGACTGGAAGGCCCAGAAGGAACGGGCGATCGAACTGCTCGCCCGCGTCGGGCTGAGCGAAGACCCCGACGTGCAGATCAAGACCCTCGGTGTCGGCAAGCAGCAGCTGATCGAGATCGCGAAGGCGCTCAACAAGGACGTCAAGCTCCTGATCCTCGACGAGCCGACCGCCGCACTCAACGAGAACGACTCGCAGCACCTGCTCGACCTGATCCTGGGCCTCAAGGCCAGGGGCATCGCGTCGATCATGATCAGCCACAAGCTCAACGAGATCGAGCAGATCGCCGACGAGATCACGATCATCCGCGACGGCCGCACGGTCGAGACGCTCGACATCTCGCGTGGGGAGATCAACGAGGACCGCATCATCCGCGGCATGGTCGGCCGCTCGCTCGAGAGCCGCTACCCGGACCGCACCCCCGAGATCGGCGAGGTGTTCTTCGAGGTCAAGGACTGGTGGGTGCAGCATCCGACCGTCCCCGAGCGCATGGTCGTGAAGGGCTCGAACATCAACGTCCGCCGCGGCGAGGTGGTCGGCATCGCCGGTCTCATGGGCGCAGGGCGCACCGAGTTCGCGATGAGCATCTTCGGCCGCTCCTATGGCACCTTCCTCTCCGGCACCCTGATCAAGGACGGCCAGGAGGTCGCCCTGCACGATGTGGCGTCGGCGATCAAGCACGGGCTCGCGTACGTGAGCGAGGACCGCAAGGTGCTCGGGCTCAACCTGCTCGACACGATCAAGCGTTCGGTCGTCGCCGCCAAGCTCTCCAAGATCGCCAAGCGCGGTGTCGTCGACGCCCGCGCCGAGTTCGCCGTCGCGGAGGAGTACCGCAAGGCGCTCCGCATCAAGACGCCCTCCGTGGAGGAGGGCGTCGGCAAGCTCTCCGGCGGCAACCAGCAGAAGGTCGTGCTGGCGAAGTGGATGTTCACCGACCCCGACCTGCTGATCCTCGACGAGCCCACACGCGGCATCGACGTCGGTGCCAAGTACGAGATCTACGCGATCATCAACCAGCTCGCAGCCCAGGGCAAGGGCGTCATCGTCATCTCCAGCGAGCTTCCCGAACTCCTCGGCATCTCCGACCGCATCTACACCGTCTTCGAAGGTCGGGTCACCGACTGCATCCCGGCCGATCAGGCGACACCTGAGGACCTCATGCGCAGCATGACCTCCGCGACCCAGAAAGCATCCGCATGACCACCGACACCACCGCAACGAAGCGCGGCTTCCATTTCAAGGACATCACGAAGATGTTCGGAGGCGGCCAGTCGACCCTCCGTCAGTTCGGCATCCTCGGCAGCCTCGTCGTGATCCTGGTCGTCTTCCAGGTGCTGACCTGGATCTTCAAGGGTCAGGGACTCACGCTCTCGTCGGGCAACCTGATCAACGTCGTCAACCAGTACTCCTACATCCTGATCCTCGCGATCGGCATGGTGATGGTCATCATCATGGGCCACATCGACCTGTCGGTCGGGTCGGTCGCGGCGTTCACCGGCATCATCGTCGCCAAGGCGATGGCGGACTGGAACCTGCCATGGCCGCTGGCCATCCTCCTCGGCCTCGGCGTGGGCGTGCTGGTGGGCGCCTGGCAAGGATTCTGGGTCGCGTATGTCGGGGTGCCCGCATTCATCGTGACGCTGGCGGGCATGCTGTTCTTCCGTGGCGCGAACCAGTGGGTCGGCGACTCGCAGTCGATCCCCGTCCCGCAGGGGTTCAAGGTCATCGGCGCCGGCTACCTGCCCGAGCTGTCTTTCATCCCCGTGCAGTTCAACGTGCTCACCATGGTCCTCGCCCTGATCGGTGTGCTCTGGATCGTCATCGCGGAGATCCGCACCCGCCGCGCGCAGGCCAAGATGGGTTCGGACATGGCGCCCCGCTGGGTGAGCATCACCAAGGTCGTGCTGATCTCGGCCGTGATCCTCATCGCCGGGTGGCTGTTCGCGACAGGGCGTGAAGGCACCAGCTTCCCGATCTCGGGCGTCATCCTGCTCGCCCTCGTCATCCTCTACTCGTTCATCACGAACAACACCGTTTTCGGCCGCCACATCTACGCCGTCGGCGGCAACCGCCAGGCAGCGCGTCTGTCGGGCGTGAAGGACCGCTGGGTCGACTTCTTCGTCATGATGAACATGTCGGTTCTCGCCTCGCTCGCCGGGATGATCTACGTGGCCCGTGCCACGGCCTCCGGTCCGCAGGACGGCAACGGCTGGGAGCTCGACGCCATCGCCTCGGTCTTCATCGGTGGTGCCGCCGTCTCGGGCGGCATCGGAACCGTGATCGGGTCGATCATCGGTGGTCTCGTGATGGCGTTCCTCAACAACGGACTCGCGCTGCTCGGCGCCGGTGCCGACGTGGTGTCGATGATCAAGGGCCTGGTGCTCCTGTTCGCGGTCGGTGTCGACGTCTGGAACAAGCAGCAGGGCCGCCCCTCGATCATCGGCTTCCTGACGCGCCGGTTCGGTCGCAAGGAAGACCCCGCCCTCGAGACCTTCGACCCGAAGGCGAACTACCCCACCAGCCAGAAGTACGAAGCCCCCGCCGTCGACGAGACGCGCGGAAAGTAAGGGTCGAGTCGCGCACCGCACACGCGCCTTGACCTTCACACACCAGAGAAAGAGATCACATGAAGAAGATTCTTCTGTCGGCGACAGCGCTTGTCGTCGCGGGCGCCTTCGCCCTCACCGGCTGCTCCTCGGAGCGCGGCGGTGACACCGGCTCCGGGTCGGGGGACGAGGCCAAGGGCTTCGCCGCTGATGCCACTATCGGTGTCGCCCTTCCTGACAAGACCTCCGAGAACTGGGTTCTCGCCGGTCAGCTGTTCACCGACGGCCTGAAGAAGGCCGGATTCAAGCCCGACGTGCAGTACGCACCGGCCAGCAACACGGTCGCCGAGCAGCAGAACCAGATCCAGGCGATGGTCACCGGTGGCGCCAAGGTCATCATCATCGGTGCGAAGGACGGCAAGCAGCTGTCGACGCAGGTCGAGGCAGCCCGCGACGCCGGCGTCACCGTCATCGCGTACGACCGTCTGATCGAGAACACCGAGGCCGTGGACTACTACGTCGCCTTCGACAACTTCAAGGTCGGCCAGCTGCAGGGCCAGGCGCTGCTCGACGGTCTCGCCGAGCGCGCGGGCCACGAGGCGCCGTACAACATCGAGCTGTTCTCGGGTTCGCCGGACGACGCCAACGCTCCCGTGTTCTTCAACGGCGCGATGGACGTGCTCCAGCCGAAGATCGATGACGGCACGCTCAAGGTCGTCTCCGGTCAGACCGAGATCTCCCAGACGGCGACCGAGGGCTGGAAGGCCGAGAACGCTCAGCGCCGCATGGACTCGATCCTCACGTCGACCTACGGTTCCGAGACGCTCGACGGCGTCCTCTCGCCGAACGACACGCTCGCCCGCGCCATCATCACCTCGGTGCAGGGAGCAGGCAAGCCGGTCCCGGTCGTCACGGGTCAGGACTCCGAGGTCGAGTCCGTCAAGTCGATCATGGAGGGCATCCAGTACTCCACGATCAACAAGGACACCACGCTCCTCGTCGAGCAGTCGATCAAGATGGTCGGCCAGCTCCAGAAGGGCGAGGAGGTCGACGTCAACGACACCGAGCAGTACGACAACGGCGTGAAGGTCGTCCCGGCCTACCTGCTCGACCCGATCATCGTCACCAAGGAGAACGCGGCCGAGGCATACGCCAACGTCCCGAGCCTCCTCGAGATCGTGAAGTCGTACCAGTAATCCGGATGCTCCTTCGAGGAACACCCCACAGCACCTCGCTGTGACCGAGAGCCACTCTGACCTTCGGGTCAGGGTGGCTCTCTCGTGTGCGGGCCGTGTCCGTCGCCGTGTTCGTCAGCCGCGGAGTGCGCGCGTCGCCTGACCCGTGCGCTGCAGGGCATCGACGGTCTCGGCGTACCGGCGTTTGGCGACACCGAGGAACAGGCAGTCGACGAGCGTGAGCTGCGCGATGCGGCTCACCATGGCGCCTGCGCGGAAGGTCGACTCGCGCACCTCCGTGAAGAGCGGGTGATCGGCCGCGCGGGTGAGGGGGGAGTCCTTCGCCGACGTGACGGCGATCGTGGTGGCGCCGCTGGTACGCGCCGTCTCCAGGAACCGCACGGTTTCGAGCGTCGAACCGGAGTGGGAGAAGCCGATCGCGACGGTCGATGCGGTCGGCAGCACGGAGACGGCGACGGCCTCGTGCGGATCGGCGGGAATATGCGCGTTCCGTCCGACGCGGAGGAGCTTGTGGGCGAGATCCTCCGCGACGAACCGGCTGGCGCCGAGCCCGTAGAGGATGATGCGCTCGGCCCCGTCGATCGCGTCCACTGCCGCTTCGAGCACGGTGAAGTCGAGTCGGGCGACGGTCTCCTCGATCGCCAGCAGTTCGAGCGCCGCCACCTTCGACACCGCCTCCTGCAGGGTGTCTGCGTCGGAGATCTCCGACCCATAGGCGCCGCGTGCGGAGAACTGGGCGGCCTCCTTGCCGAGCTCGGCGGCCAGGGCCATGCGCAGCGGGGCGTAGCCGCTGAAGCCGATCGCCCGGCAGAAGCGCACGACCGAAGCGACCGAGGTGTCGCATTCCGCGGCCAGCTCGTTGATCGTGTTGTCGATCACGACGGAGGGGTTCTCGCGGACGACCAGCGCGATACGGGCCAGCGACGGCGTCAGCGTGGAAGCGGCGGCTTCGATCGTCGACTGGATGCTCATCGGTTCTCCGTCTGCTCGGTGTAAATTCTTTTTGCAGAGTCTACTTCGCATGTAGTCTCTTTTCACCACCTGTTTTCCACCGATCCCCGGGAGAGTCGATGAGCGCGAAGACGACCGCATCCGTCGATCTCGGCAAGTCCCGGTGCCGCGTCGTGATCGCCCGCGACGGCGAGCGGGTCGCGCGCGCCGGCGTCGGAGCTCCCGGGCTCGCCGCAGCGGGCGGGGTGGAGAGTGCACTCGAGGCGATTCTCCCGCTTCTGGGGAGTGACCGCCTCGACCTGATCGGGGTGGGCGCCGCGGGCGCCTGGCTGGCACCGCATGCGGCGCAGGAACTGTCGTCCCGGCTCGCCGCAGCGAGCGGTGCCGCGGTGGCCGTCGCCTCCGATGTGGTCACCGCTCACGCCGGTGCACTCGCCGGTGCCGGGGGAGTGCTCCTCATCGCGGGAACCGGAGCGGCGGCCCTCGGCGTCGACGCCGATGGCGCGCGACTCGTCGACGGCTGGGGTCCGGAACTCGGCGACTTCGGCAGCGGCTCGTGGCTCGGGCGCGAGGCCTTGCGTGCCGTGCTGCGTGCGGACGACGCCCTGGGCACCCGCACCGCCCTCACCGCGGCGATCGCGCAGCCGGTGGGTGCGCCATCCGACATCCAGGCCTGGCTCGCCCAGCGCGAACCCCTCCCTCGACGCCTCGCGACGCTCGCACCTCTCGTGCTGGATGCCGCTGCCGACGGCGATGCGGTCGCCGGCGAGATCGTGGCCGAGGGGATCCGACTCCTCACCGCGACGGCTGTCGCCGCATCCACCCGCACCGCCGACGTGGTGATCCACGGCGGCCTCACCGACCACGCGTGGTTCCGCGCGTCATTGACCTCTTCCCTGCAGACCGCCGGACGCACGATCGTGCCCGCGAGCGGCGATGCACTCGACGGCGCGCTGCTGCTCGCGCGCCGCACCGACCTCCCCCACGAAAGGTTCGTCCACCGTGCCGAATGACGATTCCCGCCTGGCCACCCTCCTCTCCGTGCTCGAGCGCCTCGACACCGAGGCCTCGACGACCGATCGCGGCGACCTCGACCTGCTGGGCACCGCCGAGCTCGTGCGACGCATGAACGCGGAGGATCGGCGGGTGCCGGAGGCCGTCGCCGAGCGGGCGGAGGAGATCGCCATCGTGGTCGACGGCATCACGGAACGGTTCCGCCGCGGCGGACGCCTCATCTACATCGGCGCGGGCACGG
Organism: Microbacterium sp. DWRC1-3; assembly: GCF_049896645.1. NCBI lineage: Bacteria > Bacillati > Actinomycetota > Actinomycetes > Micrococcales > Microbacteriaceae > Microbacterium > Microbacterium sp. DWRC1-3. The sequence goes on along the minus strand of NZ_JAFCUS010000001.1, from coordinate 1,277,438 downwards.
CCGGGCGCATCGGCGTTCTGGATGCGAGCGAGTGCCCGCCGACCTTCGGCACCGACCCGTCGATGGTGGTCGGGCTGATCGCGGGGGGCGAGACGGCGATCCGCTCCGCCGTGGAGAATGCCGAAGACGATGACGCGGCCGCGGAAGCCTCGCTGCGCGAGCTCGGTCTCTCGGAGAACGACACGGTGGTGGGCATCTCCGCCTCCGGCCGCACGCCCTACGTCGTGGGAGGGCTGACCTACGCCCGCAGTGTCGGTGCGTTCACCGCGGCTATCGCCTCGAACGCCGGTTCCGACATCGGTGCGGCCGCGGAGGTCGCGATCGAGGTCGTCACCGGCCCCGAGTTCATCTCCGGCTCCACGCGCCTCAAGTCGGGGACGGCGCAGAAGCTCGTCGTCAACATGCTGACGACGCTGTCGATGATCAACCTCGGCAAGACCTACCGCGGCGTCATGGTCGATCTGCTGGCCACGAACGAGAAGCTGCATGCCCGCTCGATCCGCACGGTGTCGCAGCTCGCCGGCGTCGACATCGACCAGGCTGCGGCGGCGCTGCAGGCGGCGGACGGTTCGGTCAAGCTCGCGCTGCTGATGCTCGCCGCCGACGCGACGCCGCAGGACGCGGCCGCAGCCCTCCACGAGGCCGACGGCATCCTCCGCGACGCGATCGCCGCGCTCGCCTGAGGGCGATGCGAGCGCCCGGGGAGTCCGATACGGTGTGCGGATGCCCCTTGCTCTGATCACCGGCGCCGCGCGTGCCGACAGCATCGCCGCCGGCATCGCTCCTCGTCTGCGCGCCGCCGGTTGGAACGTCGTCACCAGCGACCTGCACGACGCCGATCACATCGCCGACCTCGCCACGCCCGAGGGGCCAGAGACCCTGATGGCTGAGGTGAACGCAGCCCACGGCCCGGTCTCGGCACTCATCCTGAGTCATGCGCACGATGTGGAATCCGGCATCCTCGACACGACGGCCGAGAGCTTCGATCGGCACGTCGCCGTGAACGCGAGGGCGAGTCTGCTGCTGATCGCGGCCTTCGCGCGGCAGGTGGGCGACGGCGGAGGTGCGATCGTGGCGCTCACCAGCGACCACGTGACCGGCAACCTCCCCTACGGGGCCTCCAAGGGCGCTCTCGACCGGCTCGTGATCTCGGCGGCCCGCGAGCTCGGCCCGCGCGGCATCTCGGCGAACGTGCTCAACCCCGGGCCCATCGACACCGGCTGGATGGACGACGAGACGCGCCGCGGGCTGGCGGAGATGACACCGCTCGGGCGTCTCGGGCGCCCCGGCGATATCGCGGCCGTGGTGGAGTTCCTCGTGTCGGAGGAAGGGCGCTGGATCTCGGGGCAGCTGCTGCAGTCGGACGGCGCGTTCTCGGCGAGGTACTGAGCCGCGGGGCAGGCGCGGACTCGACGCGCAGAGGCGGCGAGACCGGGGTCTCTGTGCGCCTGCCCCGGGCGGGCATCCGACTCAGTGCGCGCAGGTGCAGGTGTCTCCGCCGCAGCATGCGCTCGCCGTCGCGCCGCGGTGCGCCTGCGACGCCTCCGGTACATCCATGGCCGGGTTCTGGTCGAGGAATCCGGCTGGCTTGAACCAGAATCCGGCGTAGTCGACGGGCATGATGGGCCAGTCCTCCGGCCGCGGGAAGTGCGTCAGACCGAAGGTGTGCCACAGCACGATGTCCTGGCCGTCGATGTCGCGGTCGGCGGCGGCGTACTCGGGCAGCCCGGCTCCGCCCTGGTGCGCGTTCGGATACCGACCGGCCGGCCAGATCTGCCCCGCCTCGAAGCGCGTCGCCCAGAGGTGCTTCGTCGCGAAGGCGGCACGCGCGGCGACGGAGGACTGCGGGTCGGCCATGAGCAGTGCCGTGGGCTGCGGCACCAGGTGGTACGCGGTGGGTCGGCCGACGTGGTTCGTGTGGGACGCGCTCTGCACCTCCCACACCCGCGCGACCGAGGAATCGGCCTCGCGCTGCGCCTCGTTCTCGGTGTGCAGAGTCGTCTCCGACCAGGTGAAGGCGTTGCCGAAGGGGTTCTCGGGGCCCATCGGCACGCGTTGGGCGTCGATCTCGACGAGCCGGTTGTCCTCGCCGTCGATCGCGACGTCGAGCCGTGCGCAGAAGAGGTGCTGGTGCACGGGGGCGAACACGCCGGGGGCCAGCTCCGTCGCATGGCGCTGGCGCACCCCGGGCTCGCCGGCGCTGGCGAAGACGATCCCCGTGGCCTTGGCTACGACCTCGATCGACCCGTCCAGGCCGAAGTTCCAGTAGAACCCGTAGTCGTAGTTGCCGATCGTGGAGAAGTACGAGACCACGAACCGGCGGGAACGCCGCACGTCGGAGCGCCCGGCCAGATCGGTGTGCTTCCAGAGGATGCCGTAGTCCTCCTCGTGCATGCAGATCGCGTTCGGGATGCGCACGGGGTGTCCGTGGTCGTCGGCGACGTAACCGTCGAGGTAGCGGATCACGCCCAGGCAGTCGCAGCCGAGCTCGAGGTGGTTCGCGTTCTTCCCGAGCAGGTACTCACCCGCGTCGAAGTAGCTGATCCAGAAGCGGCCGGGCGCGGTGTCGCCGTAGGGGACGACCATCTCGGGCACGCTCGCCCTGCTCAGCACCGATCGCCCCTGGAAGGTGACATCGTGCAGCACGAGGCCTTCGCGCGCGTTGAAGTCCACGCGCATCGACCAGCCCTCCCACTCCACGAGCGAACCCGTGACGGCGAAGCTCGGCCCCTCGGGCTGGGTGATCTCGATCGGCTTCAGGGTGGTGCGCGCCTCGCCCTGCACCTCGGGGTAGTAGTTGCCGTGGCCGGCGGGAACGGGCACATCGCCGTGGTCCTCGACGCGGATCACGCTGTTCGCGGTGAGGTCGATGTGCACGATGAGTCCCTCGACCGGGTGCGCCCAGGGAGAGTCCTGCTCGTCGTACTTGAGGAAGGTCAGGGAGCGGATCACGCGTCGTCCGACCTCGTCGGCACGGCCCGTGTATCCGGGAGCGAGCGGCCCGCAGAAAGCGAGCGCCATGTGCTCTTCGAGGCCGCGGCGCTTCATCGCGGCCTGCCACTGCGGTGACGCCTTGGCGATGGCCTCGGCGCGCTCGTACTCCTCGAACAGGTACTGCGGCTGCCCGTAGGGCGGGGCGTCGTTCGGGACCCGCTGCGTGTGCAGCACCTCGCCCCGGGTGATCGAGACGATGGCTTCGGTGGCGACGCCGGTGGCGATGTCGAGCAGGGTGACGTCGACGCGGCGATCGATGGGGGAGCCGGGCGTCCAAGTCGCGAGCTCCTCCTTGCGGGGTTCGTCGGGCAGGAGCATCGGCACCCGGGTGGTCTCGGTCATCAGGCCCGCGGCGTCGAGCACGGCGCGGGCGGCCGCGATCTCTGCACCCGTGAGGGGATCATGGGGGTGCGGGGCGGCGATCTTCTCGATCGACACGGGCTGCGGAGCGTGGTGGGACATCATCGACCTCACTATTTTCGAGCGATTGCTCAATAAACGGGTTGGCATGATGATACGACGGACCGTCCGACGCCCGCAACGGGAGATTCGCGGGCGGGGAACTCCGTCAGGCCCGCCAGGGAGCGAGCGCCACCTCGAGCACCGCGAGGTGGGCGGCCGGCGTCTGCGGCTCCGTGACCTCGACGATCTGCTGTCCGTAGGTGATGGAGCGCAGCAGCGTCACGATCGCCTCGGTGGGGGTGTCCGTGCGCAGCTCACCGTCTTCGACCGCCTCCCGCAGGGCGAGTCGCGTCGTGTCCTGCCAGGTGGCGAGCGTGGGGGAGCCGGCGTCTGGTGTCGGCGCGAGCGCGGCCAGGCGCCCCCAGAATCCGACCACGACATGGGCTTCGGTGCGGGTGCGCTCGTCGACCGGGAGCACTTCGCGCATGAGCGCGTGCAGTCGGTCGAGCCCGCGGCGGTCGGCCGTCGCCTCGGCGATGCGCGCCTCGGTGCGGCGGGTCACCTCGGCCGCAGCCGCACGCATGACCTCGTCGAAGCCGTCGAAGTAGTGCCAGAGCGAGCCCGTGGCGACGCCGAGTTCCTTCGCCACGGCACGCGAAGACACGCTCTCGTGTCCGTCGCGGGCGGCGACGGCCAGCAGCGCCTCGGCGATCTGCCGGCGGCGCTCATCATGGTCGACGATGCGAGGCACGCACCCATCTTGTCGCATCGCGCACAGGTATAGCTATATTGAGCGAGCGCTCAATATACTTCCGGCGTGGATCACCTCATCGTTGCGGTGCCGTGGCTGATGGCCGCGGCCGCGATCGTCTCGGCCGTCGCCGGCGTGGCTGCCTGGCGCGCCGTGCCGTGGCAGGGGCGGCAGAGCGTGCTCGTCATGGCGGCGGCGATGTTGGCACTCGCCGCGACCGCCGGGCGCCACCCCGTGCTCGAGCTGGCGCTGGGGGTGGTTCTGCTGGGATCCGGCATGGTCGGGACCATGGGCGTTCGCGGCACCGCATCGGCGGCCCCGTGCTGTCACCGCGCTCTGGTCTCTCTGGTGATGGCGATGTGCGCGTTCCACGGAGCCGCCGGACCCGTCGCCGCGGTGGGTTCAGCGACGGTGACAGGACACGGCGGCCACGGGCTCTCCGGCATGCTCTCGGTGCTGCTCTTCGCGGGCGTCGGCGCGGTGGCACTGTGGACCATCGTCGCGGAGTGGTTCGTCGCTCCGGTGCACCACGGTCGCACGGCGCGCCTGCTCCGCATCGAGTCGTGGGCGATGACCGCCGGTGTCGCGGTGATGTGCCTGGGATTCTGACGGAGGGGCCGTCACCCCGCGGCGGCTGGGCGCACGAACAGCCAGGCGGCGACCGCGGCGACCGCCGCCGCTGCGGTCATCGTCACCGCCATCGTGACGGCGTTCGTACCACCGATCCCTGCGGCGACCGGCGCGAGCACCGGACCGAACAGGAACGTCGACATCCCGAGCAGAGCCGAAGCCGTGCCCGCTCGTGCGCCGTGGTGGGCGAGGGCGAGGGTCTGCCCGTTGGGCCCGCCGAGCCCTGAGCACAGCATGAATCCGATCAGCGCGGCGACGACTCCCGCGACGCCCACGTCGGCGAGCGCGAGCACCAGGAAAGCCGTCGCGGCGATCAGCGTGGCCGAGATGCCCCCGAGGTACACCCGCAGCGGTCCCCACCTGCTCACGACGAGACGGCTGAGCTGACTGCCGACGATGCTCGCGAGAGCTCCCGCCGCGAAGGCGAGGCTGAACGACTGCGGACTCAGGCCGAACTCGTCCTGCAGCACGAACGACGACATGGACAAGTAGGTGAAGAAGGCGATTCCACCCCCGGCCGCCGCGCACAGCACCGCGACGAAGAGCCGATCGCGCAGGACCGCTCCGGTGTGGATGCGGAGGGTGCGCAGGCCGCCGCCGTGCCGGGTCGCGACGGGCAGCGTCTCCGGCAGGGCGAAGACGACGACCAGCAGCAGCACGACGCCCACGGCGCTGAGCACGCCGAAGATCCCGCGCCAATCCATGATCCGCGCGAGCTGACCTCCGACGACGGGCGCGATGATCGGCGCCGTTCCCGAGACCAGGAACAGCAGCGACAGCATCCGTGAGAGCTCCACGCCCTCGAACTGGTCCCGGGCGATCGCGAGGCAGATCACGATGCCCGCAGATCCCGCGAGTCCCTGCAGAAAGCGCGCGAGCAGCAGCAGCTCGATGTTCGGGGCGAGCGCGCACGCCAGGGAGAGGACGGCGAAGACGGCGACGCCGACCATCAGGGGGAGCCGTCTGCCCCATCGGTCGCTGAGGGGTCCGGCGACGAGCTGACCGAGCCCGAGCCCGATCATGCACGCCGACATCGTGGCCTGAGCGAGTGCCTCCGTGGTGCCGAGCGAGGCGGCGAGCTGCGGCAGCTGCGGCAGATACAGGTCCATCGACAGAGGGCCGAACGCCTCGAGCATGCCGAGCACGAGCATCGCGTGCACCGTGCCCATCCGCGGCCGCGAGGGCTCCCCGGGAACGGGAGTGCTCATCCTTCCAGGTGCAGCGTGCGCCGCAGCCAGCTCGCGCGCGCGGCGTCGGCCGCCTGCGAGACCTCGGCGTCGGGGGAGAAGCCGGAGAAGCCGTGGTAGCCGCCCGCCCACACATGCAGCTCGGCCTGTCCGCCGGTGGCCCAGATGCGCGTGGCGTAGTCGACCGCTTCGTCTCGGAAGGTCTCGGCCGCCCCGACCTCGATGAACGCGGGAGCGAGGCCGGACAGATCGACGGCGCGCGCGGGGGCGGTGTAGGGCGATACCCGATCGGTGCCGCGGTCCTCGCCGGCGATCGCCTCCCACGCGGTGTGGTTGTTGTGGCGATCCCAGGCTCCGAACCCGTCGTACTGACGACTCGAGACGGTGTCGTTGCGGTCGTCGAGCATGGGGCATCCCAGCAGCTGTCCGGCCAGGCGCGGACCCCCTCGGTCTCGGGCGAGCAGCGCGACGGCGGCGGAGAGACCACCGCCCGCGCTCATGCCGGACGCGATGATGCGGTCGGGGTCGATGCCCAGGTCCTCCGCGTGCGCCGCCATCCACTCCAGCGCCGCATAGCAGTCCTCGGCCTGTGCCGGCCCCGGGTGCTCGGGGGCGAGGCGGTACTCGACCGCGACGCCGATCACCCCGTATCGCTCGGCCAGGTCGATGAGCTCGGAGGTGCCGAAGAACCGGGTGCCCAGCACCATCCCGCCGCCGTGGATCGACAGCACGGCGGGGGCCGGACCGTTCGCCGGCGTGGTGGGCCGCACGATCGTGATCTCAATGTCCGGGGCTCCGGAGGGGCCGGATACGGTCCGGTCCTCCCACGTGATCGCGCGCCCGTCGGCCTGCCCCGACATGGGCGGGATGATGGTCGCGAAGTGATCGCGATTCGCGTGGATGGTGTCGGCGCGCAGCGGGATGATCTCGACCATGTCGACGAAGGCCGCGAGACCGGCGACGAGCTCGGGATCGTAGGGGACCGGTGGGTGGGCGGTCATCGGGCGGCCCGCCAGATCCGTCGCAGCCAGGAGGCGCGCGCGGCGAGGGCGGCGCGGGAGATCTCGGCATCGGGCATGTACATGTCGAAGCCGTGCGCGCCGCCGCCCCACACGTGCAGCTCGGCCTGTCCGCCGGTGGCCCAGATGCGCAGGGCGTACTCGGTGTCCTCGTCGCGGAAGGCCTCGGCCTCTCCGACCTCGATGAAGGCGGGCGGCAGGCCCGAGAGGTCGGCCGCGCGGGAGGGGGCGGCATGCGCGGGTGCCTCGGGGCTGAAGGCGAGATCGTCGCCGAGCACGCACGACCACGCGAGCAGGTTCAGCTCCCGCTGCCACGTGCCGATGCCGTCGTACTGCCGGCTCGACACCGTGGTGTTGGTGTTGTCGATCATCGGGCACAGCAGCAGCTGTCCCGCCATCGCCGGGCCCCGTCGGTCGCGTGCCATCAGCGCGACGGCGGCGGTGAGTCCGCCCCCAGCACTCCCGCCCCCGACGACGATGCCCGCAGGATCGATGCCGAGATCGTTCGCGTGCGCATGCACCCAGACGAAGGCGGCGTAGCAGTCCTCCACTCCGGCGGGGTAGGGGTCTTCAGGGGCGAGACGGTACTCGACGTTCACGGCCACCACGCGGTGCTGCGCGACGATGTCGACCACGCGCCCGGTCTCCCATGAGCGGTGACCGACGATCATCCCGCCGCCGTGGATGTTGATGAAGCCGGGAAGCACCTCGGCGCGGGTTCCGGTCGGCCGGAAGATCGTGATCTCGATGTCGGGAGCCCCGGCAGGGCCGGGGATCACGCGGTCCTCCCACTCGATGTCACGGCCGGCGATGACGGTGTCGTTGTCGGGGAACATCCGGTCGGCGCCCTCGCGCGGCAGCGCGTCGCGGGTCAGGGGCGGCTGAGGATCCTTCGCGATCTCATCCAGCACGGCCTGCACCTCGGGATCGAAGGGCACGGGGGTGACGGTGGGACGTCCGGCGGCGGTGGCGGTCATGGAACTCCTTGTGCGAGCGGTGGCGGGGCGGTTCAGGGGCCTTCGGGGTCGACGATGCCGCGGTCCGCCCAGAACGGTGCGACCAGTCGACGCAGTTCTGCGACGCCGACACGATCGACCAGGTCGACGGCCGCGAGGTTCGCGCGCAGCTGGGCGACGCTCGACGCCCCGAACAGCGTCGTCGTGAGCGCCGGGTGCGTGAGGGTGAAGGCGATGCCGAGCTGCGCCGGAGACGCGTCGAGCGAATCCGCGAGTGCCGCGAACGCCGGGACATCGGCGAGGATACGCCCGCGGATGTCGCCGGGGTCGCGACCGATCTGGCGGTCGCCGTTCACCTTGCCCGCCAGGATGCCGCCTTCGAGGCAGTCCGAGGCCTGCAACGTCAATCCCTGCTCCCACAGGCCGGCGAAGGGCGCTCCGTCCGGGATGGCACGTCGCGAGACGCTGTACTTCAGCTGCGCGATCTGCGGGCCGGGCACGTCTTCGTCCGTCGCGATGTCGATCAGTGCCTGGATGCTCGATGCCGACCAGTTGTTCACTCCCCAGGCACGGATGATCCCGGCATCGGTCAGGCGTGCGAGATCGAGCACGAGGTCGCGCAGATCCAGGTCGTCACGGCGCAGGTCTCCCAGGATCACGAGGTCGGCGTGCTCGACGCCCACGCGCATCAGGGCGTTGTCGAGCTGGGGGCGAAAGCCCTCCGCGTCGAACGTCTCGAGCCAGAGCTTCGACGACAGCAGCCACTCCTCACGGTCGAGGCCCGCCGCGCGCACCATGGCCGAGAAGATCACGTCGGTGAACACCGGTGGGGCACCCGGTGCGGAGTAGACCCCGACATCGAAGAGGTTCACGCCGCGATCCACGGCCTCGCGGAGCATGGCCACCGCGTCGGCGAAGTCCATCCGGTCATAGGTGTGCCAGGAGCCGAGCGAGAACAGCGAGGAGTGCAGGCCGCTGCGCCCGATCTCACGGCGCGGAAGGGGAGTGGTCATGGTCGTCCTCACAGACTCGGGTCGATGACGGCCTTGACCTCATCGAGATGGTGCATGCGGGCGATCTTCGCCGAGGCCTCCGCGAGGCCGACGGGGGCGCTGAAGAGGTCATCCCACGGGAAGCGGTCGGCGAACGCCGCGAAGAAGTCGACGGCCCTGGCGTAGTCGGAGATGTCGCCGTTGAGGGATCCCACGACAGTGAGCTCCTTGCCCATGATCGTGCTGAGGGCGAATCCGTCTCCTGCCGGTCCGGTCGAACCGACGATCGCGATCGTGCCGCGCTGGGCGGCCATCCCGACGGCGTCCGGTCCCACCCCTGGGGCCCCGGCGAAGTCGAAGACGTGGTCGGCGCCGCGTCCGTTCGTCAGCTCCAGGACCTGGTCGACCACGGGACCGTCGCGGAAGTCGACGACGACGTCTGCGCCGAAGCGCCCGGCCAGCTCCAGGCGCGCGGACGGTGCTCCGACGGTGATCACCTGGCCGGCGCCGGCGATCTTCGCGACGGCGGTGGCGAAGATGCCCAGGGCCCCGGAGCCCTGGATCACGACGCTCGATCCCGGGCGGATGCGTCCGGCACGCTCGAACGCGCGGAGCACGGTCTTGGCGGCGCATCCCGCCATCGACGCCCACGTGTCCTTGACAGCGGAGGGGAGCAGCAGTTTCGCGGCGCCCGGAGTGACGTAGGCGTAGGCGGAGAGACCCGCGGTGGCGAAGGGGTGCACGTCCGCGCGCTGGAGGAAGCCGTAACCGCGGTGGGCGCACGCCACCGGTTCGCGCAGCACGACGCAGCCGTGGCATTCGCCACAGGTCGATTCCGACCAGCCGATGCGGTCGCCGGGGGAGAGGGTGCGGCCGAGGGCGTCACGGGTGTCGGGGCCGGTGGCGACGATCTCGCCGACCATCTCGTGGCCGAGCACCATGGGGAGCATGCCGGGGAAGGTCATCTTCCCCTCCCAGATCTCGATATCGGTGCCGCACAGGGTCGTGCAGGTGATGCGCACCAGGGCGGCACCGGGTTCGATCTCGGCGGGGAGCGGCAGCTCCTGCAGGGTCAGGGGCTCGCCGTGGGCGGTGAGGACGGCGGCGCGGGTCGTGGTGGGCAGTTCTGCGGTGCGGGTCATGGTGTCGTCTCCGGGGAACGGTCAGACCAGGAGCTGTCCGCCGTCGACGGCGACGCAGACCCCGGTGATGTGGCTTGCGGCGTCGCTCGCGAGGAACAGCACGAGCGGGGTGACCTGGTCGACCTCGGCGATCGAGCCGAGCGGGATGCGCGACTCCCAGGCCGCACGGGCATCGGGGTTCGACGCGAAGTCGGCGGTCAGGGGAGTGAGCACGGGACCGGGGGCGACGGCGTTGACGCGGATCCCCGATCCGGCGAGTTCGATGGCGGCCGTGCGGGTGAGGGCATCGACCGCCGCCTTGGTGGCTTCGTAGTGGCCCAGACCCGGGGTGGGCTGGCGGGCGCCGATCGAGGAGATGTTGACGATCGAGCCGCCGCCGGTCGCCGCGAGCAGGGCGCCGAACGTGCGGAGCATGAGGAAGGTGCCGCGGACGTTGACGCGCAGGGCGGCATCGACGGCCTCGACGGGCACCTCCTGCAGGGTGCCGCCGCCCGCGACGACGCCGGCGTTGTTCACCAGCACGTCGAGTCCGCCCGCGGCGGAGAGTCGATCGGCCGCCGACTGCACGGAGGCTTCGTCGGAGATGTCGAGGTGCACGGCCGTGGCGCCGAGCTCGTTCGCGACGCTCTGCACGGCTTCCGCGTTCACGTCGCCGATGAACACCTCATCCCCGGCCCGTGCGAACGCGGCGGCGATGCCTCTGCCGAGGCCTGAGGCTCCACCGGTGACGAGGATGCGGCGGGGGGATGCGGTCATGTTCGTCCTCACTGACGGGTGCTGCGACGGGGTGACTCCGTTATATTCTACAAACATAGAAAAAACAACCCTGTGTCAGAGAAGACGAAGGAGCCTTCATGCCCGAATCGACATATCCCCGCACGGCACTGCAGGGTGGAGGGGTGCCGGTGCCTCCGCTGGCATTGGGGTCGTGGAACACCTGGGACCGGATGTCGAAGGATGAGGCGGTCGCGCTGATCCGGAGAGCCACGGAGCTCGACGCCGGACTCTTCGACATCGCGTACTACAACATGGGTCCGCATGCCGAGAACTCGAGGACCGACATCCTGTTCGGCGAGGCGCTGCGGGCGAGCGGCGTCGATCGCGACGACATCACCCTGTGCGGCAAGCTGTGGCTGTGGGACTGGCCGAACCAGGGATTTCGCCGACAGCTCGTCGAGTCGCTCGGGCGGGCCGGCCTCGAACGCTTCGACACGGTGGTGGTCGGCGACTACGGGGAGGCGCCCGACATGCCGCGCCTCGTCGTCGAGGTGAACGCGCTGATCTCGGAAGGCCTCGTCGACAGCTGGGGCATCAACAACTGGCAGATCGCCCACACCAGGGAGGCTCTCGAAGAGGCGGAGACGCAGGGGGCTGTCGCACCGGCGTTCGCACAGCTGAAATACGGCATCGCGCGTCGGTCGATGGCCGAGGGGGAGGCGTACGGGGCGTTGTTCGATGCGGGCGTGCTCACCCTGCAGGCGTCCGACGTCTTCGAGGGAGGGATCCTCGCCACCGGCCGGCTGCCCGAGCGGAAGATCGGCGCGGATGTCGGAGGGATCCGTGAGCAGATCGCCGCGATCTACCCCGAGGTCGCGCGGGTGGCCGCCGGATTCGGGGTCACCCCGGCAGCACTGGGCATCGCCTTCTGCCTCTCGAACCCCGCGACCGCGAACGTGCTGTTCGGTGCCTCCCGGCTCGCGCAGCTGGAGCAGAACCATGCGGCACTCGCGCTGGCGCTCGCGCATGGCCCCGAGGTGCGTGCGGCGCTCGCCGGGTGCTGGGTCGACCGTGACGTGCGCGCCGACGGTGTGTGGTGAGGTCGGCTACGCCTCGCGCTCGTGAGCGAGGGCTACGGCACGCTCGAACGTCGAGACGATGACCTGGCGTCGGTCGGTGCGGTAGTCCTCGTCCGGTTCGAGCTCGTCGATGTAGTCGTCCCAGACCCGGATGTACCGGTCTCGCCAGCCCTCGAGCGTGCTGCTCGACGGGAACGTGGCACCCACTCGCCCCGCGGACCCGATGTCGGTGAGGATCTCCAACCACGCGGGAGCCATGGCTCCGCCCCATTCGTCCGGCTGCAGCTCGGTGTCGTCCTCCTCATCGGCGAACACCTCGGTGATCTTCGCGATGAGCTCGTCGGTGATCTCGCTCAGTGCGTCGGCGACCGTGTCGTCGTCGAAGTTTCCCGGTCCCCACGTGCCCATGTCTTCCTCTTCCTGTCGGCTGTTGCGGTCGGACCCAGTGAACCATGTGAGCGTGGTGTCGGGCGGAGGGTCAGCGGCAGAATGCCGGCATTTGTTCGAAGATAAGTTCGAATGTCGAGAGGTGATTCGGTAAAATCGAATCATGTCGAAGCTGGTCGAGTTGCACGAGGCGATGTCCCGCCTCGATGCGGCATGGGCCGACGCCGATGGATCCGGTGAGCTGTCGCGAGAGCAGCTGATCGCCGTGAGCGCATCCATCGGGCTGCTGCAGCGGCGGCTGGATGCGGTGCACATCGAGGTCGCGGCATGCATCTCGCGCGAGTCTCGTCCCGAGTTGGGTGCGGAGGGTCTCGCGAAGCAGCAGGGCTACCGGAATCCGGCGACGTTGATCGCGGCGACCGTCGGCGTCTCGCGTGGCGATGCGACCCGGCTGGTGAAGGTCGGAGAGGCGGTCGCGCCGCGCGAGGATCTCCTCGGGGCGCCTCTGCCGGCGAAGTATCCGAGAGTGCGTGAGGCGCTCGGGTCCGGCGCGCTGAGTGCTCAGGTGGCTGCCGCGATCATCGCCCTGCTGGATCGGTGTCGCGTCTCGGCGGGCCCGGTGCGGGTCGCCGAGGCGGAGTCTCTGCTGGTGGAGAAGGCGGTCGGGCTCGCTCTCGACGACGTGCGCAAGCTGGTCGTGAGGGCCGAGGCGTGGCTGGACCCGGATGGGGTGGAGCCGCGCCTGGAGGAGCAGCGTTCCCGCCGAGCTTTGACCATTCATGAGCGCGACGGGATGGTGCATCTGAACGCCGTCCTCGACGCCGAGACCGCCGCTCCTGTCGTGACGGCCATCCGCGGCTACGTGACCGCCGCGTTCGCCGCGCGAAAGAACGCGGCCGCGCCGGACGCGCCGGACGCCGATCGTCGCACCGTGCCGATGATCCAGGCCGACGCTCTCTCCGTGTTCGCGGGCCACGTTCTCGAGTGCGACGCCCGGGTGCCGTTGGCGGGTGCGACCGTCGTGGTGCGGATGAGCCTCGACGACCTGGAAGCCGGCGCCGGTTCCGCTGAGATCGACGGAATCGAACAGCCGGTCAGTATCGGCGCGGCGCGGCGGATGGCCGCAGGCGGGGGAGTGATCCCCTGCGTGCTCGGTGCGGCGAGCGAAGTGCTCGATTGGGGTCGGGAGAAGCGCCTGTTCACGCGCTCGCAACGGTTGGCGTTGGTCGAGCGGGATGGTGGATGCGCCATGTGTGCGCTGCCGCCCGAGATGACGAAAGCGCATCACATCCGATGGTGGAGTCGAGATCACGGTCCGACGGATCTCTCGAACGGCGTGCTGCTGTGCGAGACCTGCCACCATCGGATCCATGACAACGGGTGGGATATCCGTATCGATGGCGGTGGGAGCCGAGGCAGGGTGTGGTTCCTCCCACCGGCCACGGTCGACCCTGCGCGGGCTCCGCGCCTGGGTGGCAGGGCGCGCTTCGACATCGCTGCCTGAACGCGCTGCCGCCTGCGCGTCTCGCCGGCGACCGGCGCTCCACCATGCCTGCACGCTCGGACAAGCCCGGTGCGCGCCGGGGCATGAGCGGGGCCGCCAGGGAAGCGAAAGGCTCTTGCGCTCTTTTTCCACGCATGTAGACTAACCAGCGCGACACATCGAGGTGACGCCGGATCCGGTCTCCGGTCAGCGGCACTCCGAGCCTTCTTCACCACCCTTGCACCCGAGAGAAGGAACCATGAAACGAATGCCCCTCGCGCTCGCCGCAGCCGTGGCCGCGACCCTCGCGCTCACCAGCTGCAGCGCAGGCGCAACACCCTCCCCGTCCGACGGCAGTGCTGCCGACGGCCCCGACGCCCTCAACATCGGCAACTTCCTCGACGTCACGTCGTGGGATCCCTCGCTCGCCGACATCGGCTTCGACGGCCCCTACCTCTCCGCCGTCTACGATGCCCTGATCGCTCTGGACGCGGACGGCAAGCCGGTCCCTTCCCTCGCGACCGAATGGACCGTCGCCGACGACGACCTCAGCATCGACCTCGACATCCGTACCGACGCCGTGTTCAGCGACGGCACCCCGGTCGACGTCGACGCCGTGATCACGAGCCTCGACTACCTCAAGCAGGGCGCGCGCTCCGGAGAGGCCTATCTGAACGTCTCCGCCTTCGAGAAGGTCGACGACGACACGGTTCGCATCCTCCTCACCCAGCGCGACGACACGATCCTCTACTTCATGGGGCTGGGCCGCAGCTACGTGGTCTCTCCGGCAGCGATCGAGGCGGGAACCCTCGGCAGCGAGCCCATCGGCTCCGGACCCTACGTCCTCGACGGCGACACCAGCATCGCCGGCGCGGAGTACCACTTCACCAAGACCACCGACCACTGGGACGCCGAGGCCTACCCGTTCACCGACCTCGCGATCTTCCCGATCACCGATGCGACAGCGCGGCACAACGCCATGCTCAGCGGCCAGATCAATGTGCAGTACGGCGACGTCGCCAACCTCGAGCAGGCGAAGCAGCAGGGCTGGAACACCGCGGAGCGCGTCTCCGGCTGGGCGGGACTCGTCATCACCGATCACACCGGAGCCAAGAGCGAGCCCCTCGGCAAGCTCGAGGTCCGGCAGGCGCTGAACTACGCGTTCGACGGTGCCGCGATCCTCGCCGCCGTCGGCAGCGGTGCCGGCGTCGCCACCAACCAGGTCTTCCCGGACGGCGGCACGATCAACGATCCCGCCCTCAACGAGACCTACGCCCACAACATGGACAAGGCCAAGAAGCTGCTGGCCGACGCGGGCTACGCCGACGGCTTCGAGATCTCCATGCCGATGTCGCCGATCTTCGAGATGTGGAAGCCCTCGGCCGAGCAGGCGCTCACCGAGCTCGGCGTGAAGGTCACCTGGGACAACATGCAGATGCCGGACTACCAGCTCAACGCGCCGAACTACCCGATGTTCATCTCGTTCCTCGCGATGGACGGCAACGACGTGGCGACGGTCGCGCGCCAGGTGACCAGCGTGCAGTGGTTCAACCCCGCACCCGACTACGCCCAGAACGAGGTCATCGCCCCGCTCGTCGAGAAGGTGCAGACGGAACGCGGCGAGGCGCAGACCGACGCCGTCGAGGAGCTCAACAAGGCGCTCGTCGACCAGGCGTGGTGGTCTGTCTGGTACCAGGCGAACAACATCTACTACACGGCCTCCGGCATCCAGCTGCAGCCCATCGTCGGGATGATGTTCCCCACCCTGCGCTACATCACCCAGGGCTGACGCCCGTCGGGGCGGCCGCGACGTCGGCCGCCCCGGCATCCTCCCCCTCCGACCCCTCCACCCCCGAGAGGTTTCCATGCTTGTGTTCACGGCGAAGCGGGTGCTGTCCGGCATCCTCCTGCTCGTCGCGGTCTCGATCGGCACCTTCTTCCTGGCGCACCTCGCCATCAGCGACCCGACCGCATCGCTCCTCGGTACGACGGCGAGTCCTGCGCAACAGGCGGCGCTGGCCGAGAAGATCGGCCTCGACCGTCCGCTCCTGGTGCAGTTCTGGGACTGGCTGTCGCATGCCGCGCTGCTCGACTTCGGCGTCTCCTGGCGCAACTTCCAGCCGGTCAGCGCGCAGCTCGCGATCAAGGTCCCGGTGACCCTCTCGGTCGTGACCTTCGCGACGCTCATTACCGCGGTGGTCGGCATCGCCTTCGGCATGATCACGGGTCTGCGCCCCGGCACCTGGTTCGACCGCGTCATCAAGGGCATCTCCGTCGTGCTGTTCGCGCTCCCCGGCTTCTGGGTCAGCCTCGTGCTGGTGATGTGGCTCGCGGTGCAGCTGAAGTGGTTCCCCGCAGTGGGCTACGTGCCCCCGACGCAGTCCGTCGATGGGTGGCTGCGCTCCATCACCCTCCCGGCGATCTCGCTGGCGCTGGGCGGCATCGTCGCCGTCGCGGAGCAGCTGCGCAACGCCGTCATCGCGCAGAGCAGGCAGGACTGGGTGCGCACGCTGCGCAGCCGGGGACTCTCGACCGCCCGCGTGAACCTGCACATCCTCCGCAACGCCTCACCCGCGACGCTCACGGTGATCGCGCTGATGTTCGTCGGACTCCTCTCCGGCGCGATCGTGGTCGAGCAGATCTTCAGCCTCCCCGGTCTCGGCCAGCTCACCAACCAGTCCTCGCAGAACGGCGACATCCCGATGCTCCTCGGCATCACGGTCATCTCCGTCGTCTTCGTCGTCCTCATCAACCTCCTGCTCGACCTCGTGCTCGGCTGGATCAACCCGAAGGTGCGCGTCGCATGACCACGACAGACATCCGCGTCGCCTTCGATCGGGCAGCACAGAAGCGCCGATCGAGCCTGTTCCGGCGCTTCCTCCGCCACCCCGGCGGCTACATCCCGCTCGCGATCTTCGTCCTCATCGTGCTCGTCGGCATCTTCGCGCCGCTGCTCGCGCCGATGGATCCGAACTTCGTCGATCTGTCCGCCGCCAAGGCCGCGCCGGGGCCGGAGCATCTGCTGGGTGGCGACTCCACCGGTCGGGACATCCTCAGCCGCCTCATCTACGGCACCCGCACCACGCTCTGGGGCGCGCTCATCACGATCGTGACCGCACTCGTGATCGGCGTGCCGGCCGGCGTCGCCGCCGGCTACTTCGGGGGAGCGTTCGACAGGGCCGCCACCTGGATCAGCGATGCGCTCCAGTCGATCCCCGGCATGATCATCCTGCTCGTCGTCGCCGCCGGCTCCCGCAACAACTTCGAACTGCTGATGGCCACGGTGGGTGTCTTCATGGTGCCGGGCTACTTCCGCATCGCCCGCTCGCAGACGCTCGCCGTGCGCGGCGAGCCCTACATCGACGCGGCGCGCGTCTCCGGTCTGTCAGACGGGCGGATCATCTTCCGCCACGTGATCACGGCCGTGTACCCGCCCGTCATCATCCAGACGGCCCTGACCGCCGGGATCGCGATGGGCATGCAGGCAGGGCTCCAGTTCCTCGGCATCGGCGACTCGAACGTCCCGAGCTGGGGCGCCATGATGCTCGAGGGCTTCCGACTCATGCTCACGTACCCGCTCATGCTGCTGTGGCCGTCGGCCGCGCTCGGACTCACGATCGCCGTGCTCGCGATCATGGGGTCGACCCTCGCAGAGCTCGTGCAGGTGCGGACGCCCCGGGTCGCCCGGCGAAAGCGCGATGAGGTCGCAGCGATGCCCGTCAGTGCTCCGACCGGCAGCGCTCACCACTCGGCGGAGGGGTCCGCGCTGCGGGTCGAGAACCTCCGCGTCGTGCACGCCACGCCGACCGAGGAGACGGAGGTCGTGCACGGCGTGACCCTCGACGTCGCGCCGGGCGAGGTGGTCGGCATCGTCGGCGAATCGGGATCCGGCAAGTCGCAGACCGTGTTCTCCGTGCTCGATCTCCTCCCCGCGACGGGGCGCGCCACCGCCGACGCCATCTGGGTGGGCGGGGTCGATGTCACATCGTCGACCCCGAAGCAGCGCCGGGCCCTGCTCGGGCGGACGATCGGCTACGTGCCGCAGGAGCCGATGAGCAACCTCGATCCGTCGTACACGATCGGTCATCAGCTCATCGAACCGCTGCGCCGCACACAGGGGCTGAGCAGGTCGGCCGCGAAGGAGCGCGCACGCGCGATGCTCGTGCGCGTCGGCCTCACCGACCCGGACCGGGTGATGCGCAGCTACCCGCACCAGGTGTCCGGGGGGATGGCGCAGCGCGTGCTGATCGCCGGTGCCATCGCCGGCAAGCCCTCACTCCTCGTGGCCGACGAACCCACCACGGCGCTCGATGTCACGGTGCAGGCCGAGGTGCTCGAGCTGCTGCGCGAGCTGCAGGCGGAGTACGGCATGGCCCTTCTCATCGTCACGCACAACTTCGGCGTCGTGGCCGACATCTGCGACCGCGTGATCGTGATGCGCAGCGGCGACATCGTGGAGTCCGGTCCCGTCGACGCCCTGTTCGCCTCCCCGGCCGAGCCGTACACGAGGGAGCTCATCGCCGCCTCGCTCGACGACGCCGTCGGCCGAGACGAACTCGACCGCACCACGACGGGAGTCCCCGCATGAGCCCCCTCCTCGAAGTGAACGACCTCGTCGTGGAGTACGGCCGCGGACGGCGGGCGTTCCGCGCCCTGCGCGGCGTCTCTCTCGACATCGCACCGGGGGAGTGCCTCGGCCTGGTCGGGGAGTCGGGATCGGGCAAGTCCACGCTCGGCAAGGCCATCCTCGGGCTGGCTCCGGTCACCGCCGGCAGCATCCGCTTCGACGGGCAGGAGATCAGCCGTCTGAGCCATCGCGCGCGCCGAGCGCTCGCCGACGACGTGCAGGTCGTGTTCCAGGACCCCTACGGCTCGCTGAATCCGGCGATGACGATCGGAGACATCCTCGCCGAGCCCCTTCTCACGACGGGGATCGGCGCCAGGGCCGCCGAGACGAAGGTGCGGGAGATGCTCGATCGCGTGCGCCTCCCGTCGGCGGCCATGGATCGCTATCCGAGCGAGTTCTCCGGTGGGCAGAGGCAGCGAGTGGCCATCGCCCGTGCGCTGGTGCGCGGCCCGCGCCTGGTCGTGTGCGACGAGCCCGTGAGCGCGCTCGACCTCACGACCCAGGCGACGATCCTCGATCTGTTCATCGAGCTGCAGCGCGACACCGGCGTGGCCTACCTGTTCGTCTCGCACGACCTCGGCGTCGTGCGCAGAGTCTGCCATCGGGTGGCCGTGATGTATCGCGGCGAACTCGTCGAAGTCGGTGCCGGGGAGCAGGTCACCCGCGCTCCGCAGCATCCGTACTCCGAGCGGCTCCGTCTGGCATCGCCCGTCGCCGATCCGGCTGCGCAACGCGAGCGCCGTGCCCAGTGGCTCGCTCTGCGGGAGGTGCGCGATGCGGCGGTACGGTAGCTCCAGGCCGGAACACTCCACGCAGCAGAATCGGCCGGAAGGACGTCATGCCGAAGATCATCGACCACGACCAGCGTCGACGGGACATCGTCGACGTGGCCAAGAGCATCATCCTGAAGGGCGGGTTCGAGGCGGCGACGATGCGCAGCATCGCGGCCGAGGCCGGATTCGCGAACGGAGCGCTGAAGCACTACTTCCCCGGGAAGGAGAGCATCGTCGCCGCCACGTTCGAGACGGTGCTGCTCGAGCACGACACCTGGCTCCAGCAGTCGATCTCCGAGGGTGCGACGCCCGAGCGGATGCTGCAGCAGGTGCTCGAGGGCACGCTGCCCAGCAGCGTCGGCGAGATCGCGAGCGGGCGGGTGCTCCTCGCGCTGTGGGAGTACGCGATGTCGAACGATCAGCTCACGGAGCTGTACCGCACGCACCTCGGGCGGTGGCACGCGATGCTCGTCGAGCGGATGGAGGCGGCGCGCGATGCGGGCGCCATCCGCGATCAGGACTACGCGGCACTCGCGAACGAGTTCATCTCGGTCGCCGTGGGGGCGACCGTGATCAACCTCATGTATCCCGAGGGCGAGCGCATCGCCGACTATCAGGACTACATCCAGCAGTTCCTGGCGCGACTGCGCTGATCGCGAGGCGCCGCATTCGAGAGAAAGGCGTCTCATGACCGTGTCCCTGTCCGTCACCCACCGCCCCGGCCAGGGGCGTCCTGTCGCGTTCCTGCACGGCCTCGCCTCGCGGGGTTCCGTGGACTGGCCGGATCGGGAGTGGGAGGGTGTGCTCGGAGAGCGCCCGCGTATGGTGATCGATCTGCCGGCGCACGGCGACAGTGTCGCGCTCGGCTCCGCGACGACATCGGTCGTGCTCGACACCATCGCATCGTCCATCGGTGCGGAAGAGGTCGACCTGGTCGGCTACTCGCTCGGGGCACGGCTCGCGTGGGACCTGGCCCACCACCCCGGTGTCGCGGTCCGACGGCTGGTGCTCGGTGGACTCAGCGCGGGGGAGCCCTTCGCGTTCGTCGATCTTCCGGCGGCTCGAGCGGCTCTCGCGGGCGCCCGCTCGCCCCGGGACCCGCTCACGGGCATGATCGTCCAGATGGTGTCGATGCCCGGAAATCGTCCTGCCGACCTGCTCTCGCTGATCGAGGGCCTGGCGGCGGAGCCCTTCGTCCCCGGCCACAGCGCGCCCGCCGTGCCCGTCCTGCTGCTCGGCGGGGCGGACGACGAGATGGCGGCGGGGATCGATGATCTCGCCGCGATGCTCCCCGATGCGCGAGCGCGGCGCGTGCCGGGCGATCATCTCTCGGCCCTGCACACAGCGGAGTTCCGCAGGGCTGCGCAGGAGTTCCTCGCGGCGTGAGCCCCCTCTCGCGGCCGGCTCTTTCATGACTTTTATTTCCAACATTTGTAGACAAATTGAAAGGCTCGTTCATGACTGACATTCCCACCGCCGATGCGGCGCGGATCCTCGACATCGCCACCGGCTACATGGCCTCCAAGCAGCTCTTCCAGGCCAGCCGGATCGGGCTGTTCGCCGCGGTGGCCGACGGGGCCGACACGGCGGGCGAGATCGCCGAGCGGTGCGGGGTCAGCGAGCGCATCGCGGCGCTGCTGGCCGACGCCATGGCCGCGAAGGGTCTGCTGATCCGCGCCGCGGGGCGCTATGAGCTCGCCGACGCCGCCGCCGCGTACCTCGTCGGCGAGGAGGCAGCGATCGACCTCGCGCCGTTCCTCACCTTCCTCGACGAGATCAGCTACCCGCACTGGCTGCAGTTCGCGCACACGGTCGACACCACCGAGCCGGGCGATCTGCAGATGGACGACGCCCGCTGGGCGACCTTCATGGCGGGCGTCATGACGTACAACCGCCTGCACGCGCAGGAGTTCGGTCGTCTCGTCGACCTCGAAGGCGCGACCAGGGCACTCGACTTCGGTGGGCTCTCCGCCGAGTTCGCGCTGTCGGTCATGGCGAAGAACCCCGCGTTGCGGACGACCTTCCTCTACGCCCCCGGCTTCGAAGACGGCATCGTCGAGGCGGTGGCGGCCGCCGGGATGCACGATCGTGCCGCGGTCGAGGTCGGTGGCACCGCGACCACCGCACCGGAAGGCGAGTACGACGTGGTGTT
Organism: Microbacterium sp. DWRC1-3; assembly: GCF_049896645.1. Classification (NCBI taxonomy): domain Bacteria; kingdom Bacillati; phylum Actinomycetota; class Actinomycetes; order Micrococcales; family Microbacteriaceae; genus Microbacterium; species Microbacterium sp. DWRC1-3. Next base: position 1,256,147 of record NZ_JAFCUS010000001.1, on the reverse strand, counting down.
CGCCAACCACGTCATCCACCGCTTCTCCGCGCAGGAGAACGCGCAGATCTTCCGCAACCTGCGCGCGGCTGCCGTCGAGGGGGCGACCCTGACCGTGCTCGACTTCTTCCTGGACGAGGATGCGGAGCAGCGCGGCCTCGACGCGCTGCACGCGGGGGAGTACCTGGTGATCGACGGCACCGTCGTGTACCCCGAGGCGGAGGTGCGCGGATGGCTCGCCGACGCCGGGTGGTCGGTGCGCGACAAGGTGGCCCTGCCCGGCAGCCCGCGGGTGCTCGTGGCGACCGCGGTGTGAGACTCGCCCCGGCATCGGACGCGATCCGGTGCCGGGGCACACGACTGGTCCGAGGGGGATCAGAGGCGGGCGGCATGTGAGAGCATGCCGCCCGCCGTTTTCGTGTGCGACCCCTCGGCGAGGTGTGGGCAGGCCGGTCGGCCGCGGGGCGGTTGGCCGCGGGGCGGTTGGTCGCGGGTGGGCCGGTCAGTCGCGGGTGAAGACCGTGCGCCCGTCGACGATCGTGCGGGCGACCCCGATCGTCGCGAAGTCGCGGCCGGGGGTCAGCGGGTCCTCATCGAGCACCGTGAGATCGGCGACCCTGCCGACCTCCAGCGACCCCTTCCACGCGGAGGCGCCGTCCTGTCGGGCGGCCTCGACGGTCATGGACCGCAGCAGCCGGTTCCTGCTCTGCGCGTCGTCGGCGATCCCTGCAGCGGTGAGGAGGGCGAGGGAGGCATCGAGCCCGAGTCGCCAATCCGGGCTGGCGATGGGGGAGTCGCTGGTGACCGTGGTCAGGGCGTCGGAGGTCAGCATCTCGGCGAGCGGCCAGGCGGTGGCGAGCCGGGCCTCTCCGAGCTGCACCGCTGCCCAGGAGTGCGTGTGCGCCGCGATCAGCGGCTGCACGGCGAACCCCGCACCGATCCGCCCCATCCGGGCGATCTGCGCGGTCGTTGCGAGGTCGCCGTGCACGACGTAGTGCGGCCCCGCCGGCGTGGGGTGATCGCCGTGCCGTCGCTCCAGCACGGACAGGAACTCGGCGATCGAGCGGTCTCCCGTCGCATGCACGGCGATCTGCATTCCGCGAGCCGAGGCGAGTTCGAGCATGCGTCGGAAGGCGGTGCGGGCGTCGGGTTCGCCACGGGTGAGCAGGCCGCCCGTCGTGCCGTCGGCATAGGGCTCATCGACCCAGGCGGTCGCCAGGGGTGGGATGCCGTCGGCGAAGATCTTCACTCCGGGGACCGCGAGCCACCGGGCATCCGAGGCGGGGGGAGGGGTGCGGATGCCTCTCTCGAAGTCGGCGAGGGTGCTCTCCCCGTCGATCGTGCCGAACAGCCGCAGCAGGGTCACGCGGGAGGTCTGCGCGCGTTCGCGGTGCAGCTCGAGATAGGTGTCGAGCATGTCGGAGCCGAAGCATCCCGTCTCGCCGTCATCCTCGCCGGGGCCGATCCCGGGTTCCGTGTAGCTGGTGATGCCCAGTTCGGCCAGCAGCGCCCACGCCCGCCGCAGCGCTGTGCGGCGCTCTCCTGCGCTCGACACGAGCCGCCCGGATGGCTGCTCCTCGGGGGGAGTGTCGGAGAAGAAGAGGTGGGGCCACCGTGCGCCCAACCATGCGGCGTGCAGGTGGGCGTCGTTGATGCCGGGGATCACCGTGCGTCCATCCAGCTCGACCACGGCGCGGGCATCGAGGGATTCCGCATCGTCGCCTCGGGCGATGATCACCCCGTCACGGACGGCGAGAGCTCCGACGATCGCATCCGAGGGGTCGAGGGTGTGGATGCGGCCGCCGCGGATGATCAGATCGGCCTCGTCGCCGTGGAGTGACTGTGTCATTATTCCACCAGTGTAGACGTAAAATGACGACGAAGAGGAGCAGCTCGAGCAGACGCCGACGAGGGCTGGTGATCAGTGTCCGCCGCCGAACTCGATCATCCCCACCCCGACGGCGATCAGCGCGACCCCGACGGCCATCATGGCCGAGAAGTGGTCCTTGAAGATCACCCGCCCCAGCACCGCGGTCAGCGCGACACCGGCCGCTGCCCAGATGCCGTAGGCGACGCCCACGGGCATCCCCAGCGCGAGGATCGTGCCCAGCAGCGTGAACGCGGCGAGATAGCCCACGACGATCACGGGGATCCAGCGGCGCCGGCGCAGGCCTTCGGAGGCGCGCAGGCTCAGCGTCGCGGTGACCTCGCTGGCGATCGCGAGGGCGAGGAGCAGCCAGGTCATGGGGTGACCTCCTTCGCCTCACGCGTGTGCGAGCCGAGCTCGACGAGCAGCACGCCGATCACGATCACGCCGACGCCGATGATCTGCACCGGGCCCAGCAGCTCGCCGAACAGCACGGTGCCGAACACGGCGGTGAGCACGACTCCGATCGCCGACCAGATACCGTACGCCACACCCACGGCCATGCCGCGATCGAGCACGACGGACAGCAGCCACAGCGAGCCGGAGTAGCCGATGACCACGACGATCAGCCAGAGCGGGTGGGTGAAGCCCTCGGCCGCGCGCAGCGAGAGGGTCGCGGTGACCTCGAGCGCGATCGCGAGCAGCAGGGGCGGCCACGCCGAGCGGCGAGGGTGATCTGTCATCGGCGGCCTTTCATCGAGCATCCGACGAAGAGAACGCACGCGCGGCGCGCGGGATTCCCGCCGGCGACCGGGCACCGTCGACGTCCCGATTCGGCACGCGTTCCCGCGACTTGTACGCTGGATGCATCCCCCGATTCACCCGGCAACCCGCGCGCCGGCGATCTCGGCGCGCGCTCACACATGCAAGGACGCAGATGAACGATTCCGCGGCACACCGCGACGACTGGACTGAGAGCGAAGAGCTGGCGGAGCGGATGATCCCGCTCATCGGGGCGCTCCGACGCGAACACGACGTGGTCACCTCTCTCCACGGGCACCGGCTGCTCGGCCTGTCGGCGACCGGCCTCGTCGAAGTGCACGAGCGCGTCGCGCAGCTCGGGCATGAGCGGCTCCCGATCGAAGACAGCCTCGCCGTGCTGGAAGCGATCCATGCACTTGCTCCCGGCGCCTCCTCCCTCGACGTCGCCCGGCTCGTCGCCGGGCACGCCGAGAGCGGGCAGCCGCTGGAGACCTACCTCGCCGAGGTGCTCGCGCCCGCCATGGGAGCCGTCGCCGCCGAACCCACCGACGTCGTCCTCTACGGCTTCGGACGCATCGGTCGCCTCCTCGCCCGCATCCTCATCGCCCACACCGGCGGAGGCAGCGGACTGCGTCTGCGCGCCATCGTCGTCCGCCGCGGCGCCGAGAACGACCTCGTCAAGCGCGCATCCCTGCTGCTGCGCGACTCCGTGCACGGTCGGTTCGCCGGGTCGGTCACCGTCGACGAGGAAGCCGAGCAGATCATCGCGAACGGCACCCGCATCCAGGTGATCTACTCCGACGACCCCGCGACCATCGACTACACCGCCCACGGCATCCACGACGCGATCGTCGTCGACAACACCGGGCGCTGGCGCGACGAAGCCGGCCTCTCGCAGCACCTGCGTTCCAAGGGCGTCGCCCGTGTGCTGCTCACCGCGCCGGGGAAGAGCCCCCTCAAGAACATCGTCCACGGGATCAACGACGATACGATCGCCGACACCGACCGCATCCTCTCGGCCGCATCCTGCACGACCAACGCCATCACGCCCGTGCTGGCGGCGATCGACGAGGCGTACGGCGTCGTCAAGGGGCACGTCGAGACCGTGCACTCGTTCACGAACGACCAGAACCTGATCGACAACTTCCACAAGGGCGACCGTCGCGGACGCTCGGCGGTGCTCAACATGGTCATCACTGAGACGGGGGCCGCGAAGGCGGTCGCCAAGGCGCTCCCGCAGCTGGAGGGCAAGCTCACCGGCAGCTCGATCCGCGTTCCCACCCCCGACGTCTCGCTCGCCGTGCTGCACCTGACGATCGCGCGCCCCGCCACGAAGGACCAGGTCAACGACTACCTGCGCCGCGTGTCGCTGCACTCGAAGCTTCGTCAGCAGATCGACTACGTCGAGAGCCCCGACGTGGTCTCCACCGACTTCGTCGGCTCCCACCGGGCGGGCATCGTCGACGGCCTCGCCACGATCGCCGACGAGGACACCCTCATCCTCTACGTCTGGTACGACAACGAGTTCGGGTACTCCTGCCAGGTCATCCGCGTGCTCGAGGTCATGGCGGGCTCGCACCCGATCGTGCTCCCCGAACGTCCAGAGGTCACCCTGCAGGGCTGACGCGATCCGTGCGCCGGGTCGGTGGCGCCCGGCATGATGAGGTCATGAAGACCGCGACCCTGCTCGCCGAGCGCCTCCGATCGCACCGGCTCACGGCGCCGGCACGCACCGTGACGGATGCCGCGCATCACATGCTCGCCGTGCAGAGTCAGGACTTCACGGCCGGACGATGGGCGCTCGCCGTCCGCACCGCGAACCCGGTGCGGCTGCGCGACGTCGACCGCGCCTTCGACCGCGGTGACATCGTGCGCGGCTGGACCATGCGCGGCACACTGCACACGGTTCCCGCGCGCGACCTCGGCTGGATGCTCCAGGTCACCGCCGGGCGGCAGCGTCAGCAGGCGGCCTCCCGACACCGCGACCTCGGCATCGACGACGACATGGTCGTCGCGGCCGTCAGGGCACTGACCCCGGCGCTGCGCGACGGCGGGTGCACCCGTGCCGAGGTGTTCGAGATCCTCGAGGGCATCGGCATCGATCCCGCGGGCCAGCGCGGCATCCATCTGCTGTTCACCCTCACGATCGACGGCCTGATCTGCCAGGGACCCGTCGTCCCGCGGGAAGGTGTCACCCGCGAGCAGCGTTTCGTGCTCGTGGAGGAACACATCCGCGAGCACGCCGTCCCCGACGATCCGCTCGCCGAGTTGTTCGTCCGCTACATCGACGGACACGGCCCCGCCGCGATCGCCGACTTCGCCTGGTGGTCGGGGCTCACCCTCGGCCAGGCGCGCGAGGCGGCCGCGCGGGCGGCCGAGAGGGTGGAGGACCTCGGCGACGGACTCTTCGCGCCCCGCCGGCGCCCTCGACGCACGACCGGGGCGCCGTCCGTCCACGCCCTCGGCGCGTTCGACGAGTACTACATCTCCTACGCCGACCGCACGACCGTCTGCGCGCAGGAGCATCTCGCAGCCGTCGGCCCCGGCAAGAACGGGATGGTGCGTCCGACCCTCGTCGAGCAGGGGCGCGTGATCGGCACCTGGTCGCACGCGGGCGCGACACGCGACGCTCCGCCCGCGCTGTTCGAGCGGCCGGAGGATCCCGCCGCGGTGGCCGCCGCCCTCGCCCGGTTCGCCGCGTTCGCCGACGACTGAGCCGGCGCGGCATCCTCGCGCCTCGGCGCCCGCTCCTGCTCCGCCGCGGCGCCCGCTCCCGCCTCGGCGCGCGCTCCTGCCTCGACCGGCCGCCGCGACTACTCGCTCGCGTGGCGTGCGAGGAAGTTGTAGACCTCGTTGTCGTCGACACCGGGGAACGCGCCGCGGGGGAGCGGGGAGAACATGTGGGTGTGCACGCGTGCGCTCGGCCAGGCCCGTCCGCTCCAACGGTCGCTCAGCTCGGCCGAGGGGCGTCGGCAGCACGACTCGTCGGGGCAGGTCGACACGGCCCTGTCGCCGGTCTCGCGTCCACGCCACCATCGTGCGTCGTCGAAGGGCACGCCGACGGTCACCGAGAACTCGCCGTCGCTCGACGAGCCGGTCTGGGTGGAGCACCAGAACGTGCCGGAGGGGGTGTCGGTGTACTGATGGTGCTCGACCGTGCGGTTCTGCTGCGTGAACGCCGCGCGCGCCTGGAACTTCCGGCACACCCGCTGTCCCTCGACCGCGCCCGTCACATCCATCGGCAGCGGCAGGTCGTCGTTCTCGTACACGCGGGTGATGGCGCCGGTGGAGTCGACGCGCAGGAAATGCAGCGCCATGCCGAGGTGCTGCGTCAGCAGGTTGGTCATGCGCATGCCCGCCGCCTCGTGCGTCACGCCGAAGCCGTCCCGGAAGTCCTCGACCGCGAGGTTGCGATCCTTCTTCGCCTGCTGCAGGAACGCGACCGATGCGGTCTCCGGCATCAGGCAGCACGCGGCGAAGTAGTTGATCTCGAGGCGCTGCTGCAGGAAGTCGGCGTAGTCGGTGGGCGGGGCGTGCCCGAGCAGGCGGTGCGCCATGGCCTGCAGCGCCATCGACCGCAGACCGTGACCGCCGGGGATCGAGGCCGGCGGCAGGTAGATGCGTCCGTTCTCGAGGTCGGTGACCGATCGGGTCGAATGGGGGAGGTCGTTGACGTAGATCAGCTCGAATCCGAGCTTCTCGGCCATGATGCTCACGGTGCGGTGCGTGAGAGCGCCCTGCACGTGTCCCGCGGCCTTGAGGTGCTTCTCGGCGAGCTTCTCGATCTCGGGGAGGTAGTTGTTCTGCGCGCGCATCCGCAGCCGCAGCTCGGTGTTCGCGCGCCGCGCCTCCTCCGGTGTGGCGATGGCCTCGCGTTCGCGACGCTCCAGCTCCCGGTGCAGGCCGAGGACCGATTCGATGGTCTCGTCGCTCATGCCCTTGGTCACGCGCACGGGCGCGACGCCGAGCTGGCGGAAGACCGGGCTCTCCTGCGCGCGTTCCAGGGCGATCTCGAGAGCGGCACGGCGGTTCGGCGGCTCCCCGGAGATGAGATCGGTCACCTCCGTCTTGGTCGCCTGGGCGATCGCCTGCAGCAGCGAGAGCTTGGGCTCGCGCTTGCCGTTCTCGATCAGGCTCAGCTGCGAACCGGCGACGCCGACGAGAGCACCGAGCTCGTCGAGCGTGAACCCGTTCTCCAACCGGTGGTGACGGATGCGGTGGCCGAGAGTCGTGAGGTGGATGCCGGAGGACGCCATTCCTTGAGTCTAGCGAAAGAATTGAAGTTCTTATCGCTCGAAATGGCCGAAAGTCGCGCTCGAACCGGAAGAAGATAGGTGCAACGCCCCACACTTCAAAGGAGCACACGTCATGGCTATCGCCGAAGTCTTCACCCCCCGCACGTCTCCCGTCGCACAGACGCGTACGTTCGGCGCGGCTCCGACGTATGACACCCCCGCGATGGCCGAGCTGGCCGCCTGGGTCGAGGAGATCCGCGCACTCACCCAGCCCGACGCGGTGCACTGGGTCGACGGCTCGCCCGCCGAGAACGACTGGCTCCTGCGCGGACTCGTCGACGAGGGCAAGCTGATCAAGCTCAACCCCGAATGGCGCCCCGGTTCCTACCTCGCCCGTTCGCACCCCAGCGACGTCGCCCGCACCGAGGGACGCACCTTCATCTCCTCCGAGCGCGAAGAGGACGCGGGCCCCACGAACAACTGGGCGGCCCCCGCCGAGATGCACGCCAAGATGGACGAGATCTTCGAGGGATCGATGCGCGGCCGCACGATGTACGTCGTGCCGTTCTCGATGGGACGCGTCGGCGGCCCGCTCTCGCACATCGGTGTCCAGATCACCGACAGCGCCTACGCGGTCGCCTCGATCGGCATCATGACCCGCGTCGGCGATGCCGTCACGCGTCAGATCGCCGAGGGTGCGCCGTGGGTCAAGACCGTGCACTCGGTCGGTGCTCCGCTCGCACCGGGCGAGCAGGATGCCGAGTGGCCCTGCAACAACGACAAGTACATCGTGCACTTCCCCGAGACGCTCGAGGTCTACTCCTACGGCTCGGGCTACGGCGGCAACGCGATCCTGGCCAAGAAGTGCTTCGCGCTGCGCATCGCCTCGGTGATCGCCCGCGACGAGGGCTGGCTCGCCGAGCACATGCTGCTCATCCGCGTGATCGACCCCCAGGGCAAGGCGTACCACGTGGCTGCGGCCTTCCCGTCGGCCTGCGGGAAGACGAACCTCGCGATGCTCCGCCCGACCATCCCCGGCTGGCGCGTCGAGACCCTCGGTGACGACATCGCCTGGATCCGTCCGGGCGAAGACGGCCGCATGTGGGCCATCAACCCTGAGGCCGGCTTCTTCGGCGTCGCACCCGGCACCGGCGAGTCGACCAACGTCACCGCGGTCGAGACGCTGTGGGGCAACACGATCTTCACCAACGTCGCGCTCCGCCCCGACGGCGACGTGTGGTGGGAGGGTCTGACCGACGAGGCGCCCGCGCACCTGATCGACTGGGAGGGCAACGACTGGACCCCCGAGTCCGGCCGACCGGCCGCGCACCCCAACTCCCGCTTCACGGTGTCGGCGGCGCAGTGCCCGCAGATCTCCGAGGACTGGGAAGAGGCCGTGCCGCTCGACGTCATCCTGTTCGGCGGGCGCCGCGCCAGCAACGTCCCGCTCGTGGTCGAGGCCACCGACTGGACGCACGGCGTCTTCCTCGGCTCGAACATCTCGTCCGAGCGCACCGCTGCCGCTGAGGGAACCGTGGGGGAGCTGCGCCGCGACCCGTTCGCGATGCTGCCCTTCTGCGGCTACAACATGGCGGACTACTTCGGTCACTGGCTCAAGGTCGGTCGCGGTCTTCGCTTCGACCGGGCGCCGCGCATCTTCCAGGTGAACTGGTTCCGCCGCGGTGCCGACGGCCGGTTCCTGTGGCCGGGCTTCGGCGACAACTCGCGTGTCGTCGACTGGATCATCCGCCGCATCGCGGGCGATGTCTCCGCGGTCGACAGCCCGATCGGACGCCTGCCGCGCGTGGAGGACCTCAACCTCGACGGACTCGACATCCCCGCCGCCGACCTCGACGAGCTGTTCTCCGTCGATGCCGAGGCGTGGAAGACCGAGGCCGACCTGACCGAGGCGTTCTACGACACCTTCGGTGACAAGGTTCCCGCGGCCCTGCGCGCCGAGCTGGCCTCGCTGCGCTACCGCCTCGACAAGGCGTAACCCCAGACCGGTGCCGGTTCGGGGGAGCCGGCACCCTCAGGGCTCCGTGCCCTGCAGACCCGCGAAGGCGGGACATCAGAGACGAACCCATGGCTGAGTGGTCTCCGACGTCCCGCCTTCGTGTTGCCCGGGAACGGGTGGCGTCAGGCGAGCAGCTGGTGACGTGCGAGGTCGCGGTACAGCGGCGTCGATTCCACGAGCTCGGTGTGCGTACCCTGGCCGACCACGACGCCGTCCTGCAGCACCACGATCAGGTCGCTGTCGACGACGGTCGAGAGGCGGTGCGCGATCACGATGAGCGTGCGGTCGGTGGATACCGCGTCGATGGCCTCGCGCATGCGTTGCTCGTTCACGCCGTCGAGTGATGACGTGGACTCGTCGAGCAGCAGGATCGGGGCGTCGGTGAGCAGGGCGCGGGCGATCGCGAGACGCTGACGCTCACCACCGGAGAGCATCACGCCGTCCTCGCCCACCGGTGCCTCGATGCCGAGCGGGTTGCGCTCCAGCACGTCGCCCAGGTTCACGGCGCGCAGCACTCGTTCGCAGTCGGCGTCCGTCGCTTCGGGGGAGGCGAGCCGCAGGTTCTCGGCGAGTGTGCCGGCCAGCGTCGGCGCATCCTGTTCGACGTAGCCGAAGTGGGCGCGGAGCTCGTCGCGCGGGTAGGTGCGCGCGTCGTGACCGTGCAGGCGGATCGATCCGCCCGTGGGGTCGTAGAAGCGCTCGATCAGCGACAGGATCGTGCTCTTGCCCGCACCGCTGGGGCCGACCAGCGCGACGCGGGAGCCGTGCGGCACGGCGAAGGAGACCCCGCGCAGCACTTCGTGGTCCTGGGCGGCCGGCGCGGCATCCTCTGCCGATTCCAGGTGCGCGTCGGCGAGCAGATTCCGTGCTTCCTTGGCGGCGGCCTGACGCGCGGCCACGACGTTCGCGGGGTAGTGGAAGCGCACGTCGCGGAATTCGATCGCCGGCGCATCCGGTGCTGCCGTCTCACGGGGCAGCGACGCGGCGATCTTCTCATCGTCCTGCGACTCGGTGGGCAGGTCGAGCACCTCCTGGATGCGTCCGAGCGCCCCGAGGGCCTGGTTCACCGAGGTGATCGCTCCGAACGTCGTGGCCAGCGGCATCACGAGCAGGAACAGGAACATGATGAACGAGATCAGCGAGGCGATCGTGATGGCTCCTGCGGCCACGCGGAATCCGCCCACGCCGAGGACGACGAGCAGCGACAGCTGCAGGGCGATGCCGGAGACGGGCACGACCATCGAGGAGATCTTGGCGATGCGCACGCCGATGCCGTAGGCGTCGGAGGCGAGCTCGGACACCGCGGTGGTCTCGCGCTCGGTCGCACCAGACGCGCGAATGGTGCGGATCGAGCCCACGGCGCGTTCGACACCGGAGGCCAGCTCGCCCACCTTCTCCTGCTGCGCGGTCGATGCGGTGCGGATGCGCCCGCTGAGCAGCACGACCACCGCGACCGAGATGCCGATCACCACGACGATGAGCAGCAGCAGGATGGGATCGATCACGAGCATCGCGATGAGCGCGCCGAGGAAGAGCACGGCGCTGCCGACCGCGTCTGCGAGGCCCTGGGTGAGCACAGCGTAGAGCAGGGTCGTGTCGGTGCCCACGCGCGAGACGAGGTCGCCGGTGCGGCGGGCATCGAACTCCGACGTGGGCAGATGCAGGATGCGGGCGATCAGCTTGCGGCGGCTCGAGTACACGACCGCGGTGCCCGTGCGCTGGAGGAGGTAGTGCTGGAAGCCGGAGATGACAGACGACACGACCACGAAGCCCACGAGCAGCCACACGAGGATCCCGATGCCGGTGTCGGACTGCACCGCCTCGATGACCTGACCCACGAGCAACGGCTGCACGAGCGACGTCGCCGCGCCGATGACGCTGAGCACGGCGACCACGATCAGGGTGCGCTTGTGCTCGAAGAGGAAGGGGAGGAGCTGGCGGAAGGTGGCGCGGGGGCCTTCGGGCTGTGCGCCACGTCCGCGGCGGCGTGCTGTCGCCGAACCGGACATGCGGGACCTCTATCTGGAGATGGTACTTCGACCGTACTTCGTTTGCGGTCGAATCCTATGGAGGAGCTGAACGCGGCTCAGGAGTGGCCGAAGCGACGGTGCGCCGCCTGCTTGCTCACGCCGAGAGCGCTGGCGATCGCCTGCCACGAATAGCCGAGGTTGCGTGCGCGGCGCACGTTCGCCTCTTCGGCGCGGGCGACCTCCTTGCGCACTTCGGCGAGGCGGTGCAGCGCGGCCAGGGGCTCGCCCCCGTCCTCTTGTGCGATCGCGGTCGGCATTGTCATGATGCACCTCCTTCGTCAATACTCGTTGACGGACTCGGAGATGTCAATACATGTTGACGTGGCAGTCTGGGGTCATGTCGACGAAGAAGTGGATCCTGTTCGATATCGGTGGAGTTCTGGAGGCCGTCGACGACGACGCGTGGCAGCAGGAGTGGTGGGAGCGTTGGCGCGCGGTGAGCGGCCTCGACACGGCGGCGTTCGATGCGCGGATCGCGGGCGCCGAACTTCCCGCGATCGATGTCATCGTCGGCACGGAGCCCGCGTTCTGGGCTGCGGTTGGCGCCGCCCTCGAACTCGACGATGAGCAGTGCGCGGCCATGCGCGCGGACTTCTGGGATGCGTACTGCGGCACCGGGAATGTCGAGCTGATCGACTACGCGCGAACGCTCTCGTCACGCGCGGGGACCGCGATCCTCTCCAACTCCGCCGATGGCGCGCGCGAGGAGGAGGAGCGGCGCTTCGGGTTCTCCGAGGTGTTCGATCCGATCTGCTACAGCCACGAACAGGGCGTGAACAAGCCGCACCGTGACGCCTACCTGCAGGCGCTGCGTCTGATGGACGCGCAACCCGCGCAGGTGCTCTTCATCGACGATCGCCCGTCGTCGGTCGACGGGGCCGAGGCGGTCGGCATCCGCGCCGTGCGGCACCTCGACAACGCCACCACGATCGCGGCTATCGAGAAGTTCCTCGCCGACTGAACGCGATCGCGAGCGATCCCTGCCCGCGCGATCCCTGCCGACGACGCGAGGGCACCCCATCGGGAGACGGGGTGCCCTCGCGCTGCGGAGGAGTCGCGGGCTACAGTTCGACGGCCGCCGCGACGCCGAGGTCGTCGTCGTAGTCGTGGTCCTTGGTCTCCGGGCTGAGGAGGAGCGCGATGAAGGTCAGCACACCCATCGCCGACAGATACAGGCCCACCAGCCACGGAGCGCCGTCACCGAGCGACCACAGCCAGAGCGCGATCAGCGGCGCCACGGCCGCGCCCAGGATCGACGACACGTTGTACGCGATCGCCGAGCCGGTGTACCTGACGTTGGTCGGGAACAGCTCGGGCAGCAGAGCGCCCATCGGGCCGAACGTTGCTCCCATCAGCATGAAGCCGAACACCAGGAAGGCCTGTGCGAGCGCACCGGTGAACTTCGGGTCGGCGGCAGGGAGCAGGAACGTGTTGAACGTGAAGCCGAACACGATGATCACACCTGTGACCCACAGCAGGAGCTTGCGTCGTCCGATCGCGTCGGCGATGGGGCCGGAGAGCAGCGTGAAGATGCCGAAGAACACGACGCCGATGATCTGCATCAGCACGAAGTCGGTGTAGCCGAAGCCGAGGCCGGGATAGAACTGGGCCGCGAACTTGGTCGGGTCGAACGGGGCGCCCGTCGCCTCTGCCGCGGCCTTCGCTGCGGCCGATGCCGTCTCCAGCGATGCGGGCTTGGTGCCGTAGGCGAGGGTGAAGTTCGTCATCAGATAGAACAGCACGTAGGTCGCCAGCATGATGAACGTGCCGAGGATGAGCTGCTTCCAGTGGTGACGGAAGACGGTCGCGAGCGGGAGCTTGCGGATCACGCCCTTCGTCTCGGCCTTCTTGAAGGTGTCGGACTCGACGAGCTTCAGTCGCACCCACAGCCCGATGATGACCATCACGGCCGAGAACAGGAACGGGATGCGCCAGCCCCAGGAGAGGAACGCCTCGGACTTCAGCACCGGGTTCTCGGCATGCGGCAGCAGCCAGTTGATGGCGAGGAAGAGGAAGTTCGCGATGATGAAGCCCAGCGGTGCACCCAGCTGCGGGAAGGTGCCGTACCAGGCGCGCTTGCCCTTCGGGGCGTTCTCGGTGGCGACCAGCGCCGCACCCGACCATTCGCCGCCGAGCGCGAAGCCCTGCGCGAGCCGGAGGATCAGCAGCAGGAGTGCCGCCCACCATCCGATGTCCTGGTACGTCGGCAGCAGGCCGATGACGAAGGTCGCGATGCCCATCGTCAGCAGCGAGGCCACCAGCGTGGCTTTGCGCCCGAACTTGTCGCCGAAGTGGCCGAACACCACGGCGCCGATGGGGCGGGCGACCATCGCGGCGCCGAACACCGCGAACGACGACAGGAGCGAGGTGGTGTCGTTCCCGGTGGGGAAGAACAGCACCGGGAACACGAGTACGGCAGCCGTGGCATACGCGTAGAAGTCGTAGAACTCGATCGTGGTGCCGACCAGGCTCGCGGTGATGACGCGCGAGCGAGGATTCGCGGGCGCAGTGGCAGTACTCATGGAACTCCTCCGATCGAGTCCCCGGTATACCAAGGGACTCGGGCGAGTTTACGCCTTCCTGAGTGTTTGCTGTGCGCGCTTTTCGCGTGTCATCCGGGCGGGCACCTCCGCGGTGCTATTCCTCCGTGTCGCCGAGCGAAGGGGCACCGACGAAGACGGCGCGCGGCTCCACGACGTTCTCGAGTTCCAGCACGACCAGACGGTTCGCCCCCTCTCTCGTGGCGGGTGCGGGCACGGAGAGCGTGCGCTGCGGACCGTTGCGCCAATAGCGGCCGAGGAAGAAACCGTTCACGAACGCGTAGCCCTTGCTCCAGGCCATGGTGTCGAGGACGAGGTCCGTCGGTGCATCCAGGGTGAACGAGCTGGTCCACGCGGCCGGGCCCGTTTTGAGGACATCGGCGGCGTCGGCACCGGCAGGGGCATCGAACTCGGTATCGATCTCGGCGTCGACCTCCGCGGCGATCGCTGCGACATCCAACGGCGTCGAGCGCCAGCCCGTCACCGGCGCGCCGTCGAGGGTGATCTCGCCGATCAGACCCTTCTCCTCGCCGAGGCGGTGGTCGTAGTTCACCCGACCCTGATCCTCGACCAGGATGCTGAGGGTCCGGCCGTCCGGGATCCGGATCGCCCGGTCGTGCCGGGTGCGCGAGAGCGTGCCGACCACGCGGTCGTCGACGCTCACCCACGCCAGATCGCGCACCTCGTCGACGACGAGCAATCCGCCGCGTGCATCCCTCAGCTCGGTGTCGTAGCGCACGAGGGCGCTGAGGTGGCCGAGCGCGTCGAAGGTCTCGGGCTGCGCGGTCGTCGACGCAGGACCCGCGAGGTCCGTCCAGGCGCCCGCGCGCGTGAGCGGAACTTCGAACGCGGGCGCTGCCTCGGCCGCAGCCGGAAGCTCATCCGGCACCGGCGCATACCGGGCGATGACCTCGCGGAAGGCGAAGAACTTCTCCGTGGGGTTGCCGGCCTCGTCGAGCGGGGCGTCGTAGTCGTAGGAGGTCACCAGCGGCAGATAGCGACCCTTGTGGTTCGCGCCGTTGGTCAGCGCGAAGTTGGTGCCGCCGTGGAACATGTAGATGTTGACCGAAGCACCGGCCGCCAGCAGCTCGTCGAGGTCGGCGGCGGCCGTGGCGACATCGGTGGTGTGATGCACGCCGCCCCACCAGTCGAACCAGCCGTCCCAGAACTCCGAGCACATCAGCGGACCGGTGCTCTGGTGCCGGCGCAGGGTCGCCAGCCGTTCCGCGCTGCGGGAGCCGAACGACCCGGTCTTGTGCAGCTCGGGGAGGCTGCCGTCGCTCAGCATCTGATCGACGGGCTGATCGACGGTCGTCAGCGGAACGGTGATCCCGGCATCGCGGGTGACGGCGACCAGAGCCTCGAGATAGGCCCGGTCGGATCCGTAGGCGCCGTACTCGTTCTCGATCTGCACCAGCACGACGGGGCCGCCCCGATCGATCTGCCGCGGAGCGACGATGTCGTACACGCGGCGCAGGTAGGCGCTCACCTCGACGAGGAAGTCGGCAGCGGAGGAGCGCAGCCCCTCGACGCTCCCCGTCAGCCACACCGGAAGGCCCCCGTTGTGCCACTCGGCACAGATGTAGGGGCCGGGTCGCACGATCGCATCGAGACCCTCGGCGTGGACCAGGTCGAGGAAGCGTCCGAGGTCGTTCCATCCGCTCGCGTCCCACTCACCGCGTCGCGGTTCGTGCGCGTTCCAGGCGACGTAGGTCTCGATCGTGTTCAGCCCCATCAACCGGGCCTTGCGGATGCGGTCCTGCCACTGGTCGGGGTGTACGCGGAAGTAATGGATGGCGCCGGAGATCACCTGATGCGGCTGTCCGTCGCGGAGGAAGTCGGTGTCGCCGAGGGAGAAGGATGTCACGTGTCGTGGTGCTTTCGATGAGGCGGGCTGAACCGGTCCCGTGGGGTGGGGGATGGGGGCCGGAACCGGTTCAGCCCGCGGGTATCACTTGTTGACGCTGAAGCCCTGCGCGTTGCCGTACTCGACCAGCGCGTCCTGCCAGGCGGTGAGGCCCTTGTTCAGGTCGGTGCCGTCCTGGTACGACTGGCCGACGGTGTCGCCGAAGATGCTGTTCGCGTAGACCTGGTAGGGCAGGTAGCTCCAGCCCTCGACCACGTCATCGGCCGCAGCGGCGAGGACCTCGTTGATCTTCTGACCGCCGAAGTACTCCGGGGCCTCGGCGAGGAACTCCTTGCTCGACAGCTCAGCGGTGGTCGAGGGGAAGCCGCCGGTCTCGAGGAAGATCGAGATGCTCTCCTCCGAGTTGTTCAGCCACCACAGGAATCCGGCAGCCAGCTCCGGGTTCTTGCTCTGCTTCGTGACGGCCTGGCCGCCACCGCCGTTCTCCGCGCTCGCCGGGGCGCCGTCGTACGTCGGCATCGGCGCGACGCGCCAGTCTCCGGCACCGTCGGGGGCACCAGAGATGAGGTTCGCGGGCATCCATGCGCCGATCACGAGGCTGGCGAGGCTGCCGTCGCCCAGGGCGCGGAACCACTCGTCGCTCCAGCTGCCGTACGGTGCGAGCAGGTCCTCCTCGACGAGGCGGTTCCAGTTCTCGGTCCACTTCACGGACCCGGCGTCCTGCAGGTCGATCGTGACGTCGGTGCCCGAGGTCTCGAACGGCTTTCCGCCGGCCTGCCAGATCATCGAGGTCGCGAAGCCTGCATCTCCCGTGTCGTTGGTGATGTACGCGTCGGGGTTCGCCGCGTGGATCGCCTTGGCGGCCTCGTAGTACTCGTCCCAGGTGGTGGGCACGGCGACGCCGGCGGCGTCGAACACCGTCTTGTTGTAGAACAGCGCCATGGGGCCGGAGTCCTGCGGCAGACCGTAGATCGCGTCGCCGTCGGTCACCGAGTTCCAGGTCGAGGCGGTGTAGTCGTCCTCGAAGTCCGCGAAACCGTACTGGGACAGGTCGGTGAAGGCGTCGGTCAGGCCGAACTGCGGGAAGGCGTAGTACTCGATCTGCACGACATCCGGGGCGCCGGAGCCCGCCTTGATCGCGTTCTGCAGCTTGGTGTACTCCTCGTTGTTGGTCCCGGCGTTCACCAGCTTGACCTTGACGTTGGGGTATTCCTTCTGGAAAGCCTCGACCTGCGCCTCGGCAGACGGCGTCCACGACCAGTACGTGATCTCGCCGCCCTTCTCGAGTGCAGCCTCGATGGAGTCGAAGGAGCCGGAGCCCGCGTTGCCGCCGGCACCGGTGTCGCCGCCGGTGCTGCAACCGGCCAGCGCCAGCGCTGCCACGGTTCCCGCGGCCAGCACCGCGAGGGTGCGCCGCGTCGGGGAGGGAAGGTGCTTCATTGCTGTGTCCTTTCGGGAGGGGCGATCCAGCGTCGGATCGCCGAGGTGATGCAGGGGAGGTGCGGGGAGCTACTGCTTGACGCTTCCCGCGGTGAGACCTGACTGCCAGAAACGCTGCAGCAGCAGGAAGGCGATGACGATCGGGATGATCGTGAGCAGCGAGCCCATGATCACGAGGTTGTAGATGGGCTGGGATCCGGCCCCGATGGCCTGGGCGCTCCACTGGTTCAACCCGACGGTGAGCGGATACCACGCGGGGTCGGACAGCATGATCAGGGGCAGGAAGTAGTTGTTCCAGGTGGCGACCACCGTGAACAGCGCGACCGTCACGATGCCGGGTGCGAGCAGTCGCATCGAGATCGTGAAGAACGTGCGGAACTCGCCGGCACCGTCGATACGGGCCGCTTCGAGCAGCTCGGTGGGCACCGACTCGGACGCGAACACCCAGATCAGGTACAGACCGAACGGGCTGATCAGCGACGGGATGATCACCGCCCACGGGGTGTTGGTCAGTCCGAGCTCGCTGAACAGCAGGAAGGTCGGGACCGCGAGGGCGGTGCCGGGCACGGCCACGGCGCCCAGGACCACGGCGAACACCGCACGGCGCCCGGGGAAGCGGAACTTCGCGAGTCCGTAACCCGCCATGGTGGCCAGCAGCGTCGCTCCTCCCGCACCCACCACCACGTACAGCAGGGTGTTGCCCAACCAGCGCAGGAAGATGCCGTCGCGGTAGGAGAACGTGGCGACGAGGTTGTCGATGAAGGCGAAGTCGTCGGCGAACCACAGCCCGAACGAGCTGAAGAGTCCGGCCTGCGTCTTGGTCGAGCTGAACAGCAGCCAGACCAGCGGGACGAGGGTGTACAGCGCGTACAGGATCATGACGATGAGCAGCGTGTTGGACTTACGCGGATTCATCGGGTCATGGCGTCTGCGAGAGGGACGGGCGAGGGGGAGTGCCATGTCAGCGCACCTCCGACTTCGAGCCGCGCAGCTGCACGACGTAGGCGATGACCGCGGTGATGACGCCCATGATGATGGCGATCGTCGCGGCGTAGTTGAACTGCTGCCCGGCGAACGACAGGTTGTACGCGTACATGTTCGGGGTGAAGAACGTGGTGATCACGTTCGGTGCCAGCGGACGCAGGATGTTGGGCTCGTTGAAGAGCTGGAAGCTCCCGATGATCGAGAAGATCGTCGCGATCACGAGCGCCCCGCGCACGGAGGGGATCTTGATCGAGAAGATCGTGCGCCAGGCCCCGGCGCCGTCGAGGGAAGCGGCCTCGTACATGTCGGTCGGGATCGTCTTGAGCGAGGAGTAGAAGATCAGCATGTTGTAGCCGACGAACTCCCACGTGACGATGTTGCCGATCGAGAGCAGCATCCATTCCTTCGCGAACGGGGTGATCGCGTCGACCCCGAGGAAGTCGTTGATGTTGCTCGTGAGACCGAACTGGTCTCCGTAGATGTAGCCCCACATCAGTACCGCCACCACCGCGGGGACGGCGTAGGGCAGGAAGATCAGGATGCGGAAGAAGGATGCTCCGCGCAGGCGGGCGCTGTCGAGGGCGAGAGCGGCTCCGAGCGCGAGGATCAGCATGATCGGCACCTGCACGACGAGGAAGACCAGCACGCGGCCGAACGCCTCCCAGAATTGCGGATCGGAGAGTGCGCGTGCGTAGTTGTCCAGCCCGACGAAAGCGGTGCCGCCGATGAGCTTCTCCTGGAAGAAGCTCAGGTAGAGCGCATAGGCGAGGGGTGTCAGGAACACCAGGGCGAACACGACCATGAACGGGCCGACGAAGGCCCATCCCTTCCAGTCGCGCTTGTCGCGGCGCCGGATGCCGGGGGCACCCAGGGCTGCGGGGATTTCAGTCGTCATCGACGAGTCCTTCTTACGTTTCGGGCGCACCGTGCGCCGTGTGTCAACGTCAACATATTGGATGGACTGGTAGTGTGTCAACGTCAACATATGAGGGGATGGGTGATCGTGACCCCAGAGCATCCGACAGAGACGTCGACGCGCAGACGCGAGCCCTCGATGGAAGACGTCGCCAGGGAGGCCGGTGTCTCCGGTCAGACGGTGTCCCGCGTCGTGAATGCCAGGGGATACGTCGGCGCCGCCACGCGCGAGCGCGTCGAAGCGGCCATGAACAGCCTCGGCTATCGACCCAACAGTGCCGCTCGAGCGCTACGATCAGGGCGATTCCGCACCATCGGTGTCGTGATGTTCTCGTTCAGCTCGTACGGCAACCAGCGCACGCTCGATGCGATCGCCGTGCGCGCCGCCCAGCTCGGCTACGCCCTCACCCTCATCCCCGTCGAATCCAGTGCCGGTGAGACGGTGGCCGGAGCATTCCGACGGCTGGAGGAACACGCGGTCGACGGCATCATCATCGTGATCGAGGCTCATCAGCTCGACGAGGCCGACATCGAGATCCCCGACGCGCTTCCGGTCGTGTTCGTCGACTCGAACCGCGGAGACACCCACCCGTTCGTGGACACCGACCAGGCGCAGGGTGCGCGTCTGGCGACCGAGCACCTGCTCGGGCTCGGGCACGACACGGTGTGGCATGTCACCGGCCCCGCGCGCTCGTACTCCGCGGAGCGTCGGCGTGAAGCATGGCAGCAGACCCTCGAAGGGCACGGACGTGATGTCCCGGCTCCTCTGTCGGGCGATTGGACCGCTGCATCCGGCTACGCGGCCGGTGTGGAACTGCGCGAGATCGACGGGGTCACCGCCGTGTTCGCGGCGAACGACCAGATGGCGATCGGAGTGCTGCGCGCCTTCCGTGAGGTCGGGCGCGACGTTCCGGAAGACGTCAGCATCGTCGGGTTCGACGGCCTGCCCGATGCCGCGCAGCTGTGGCCGCCGCTGACGACGGTGCAGCAGCATCCGGAGCGTGTGGGAGCGCTCGCGGTGGACGCGCTCCTCGCGGAACTCGACGGCGTCGAACGGCAGCAGACCCCGCTGGTGGCCACCGAGCTCATCGTGCGCGAGAGCACGGCGGCACCGCGGAAGCGCTGAGTCGACTCACTCCGCGCGCTGTCGCGGAAGCGCTCAGGCCGCGGGATCCTGCGGTCAGCGCCAGATCGCGGCGATCGCGGCATTGGCCGCGGTGAGGATGCCGACCAGCCAGAACACCGCGGACGGGATGGCTGCTCCGCGGCGCTGACGAGCCAGGCCGATACCGAGCAAGGCGCCGATGACGAGCAGGATCACGAGCTTGACGCCGACCTTGACGTAGTTGAGCTCGTAGGAGAGCCCCCACGGTGCGGCGAGAGCGAGGCCGGCGACCGCGGCGATCGCCATGCCGATGTTCATCAGCCGGGTGAACTCCCGCTTGCCTCCGAATGCCTGGGCGGCCCAGGCGCCGAAGAGCACGGCGAATCCGATGAGGTGGACGAACAGCACGATGTGGCGGAGGGTCTCCATACCCTCACCGTACGAGTGCGGCGCCCTTCCGCGCTAGCAAGGGCAGGCTGACCTCAGCCGCGCAGCTCCCGGGTGACCAGGGCCGTCCGCAACGCGGCATCGGCGGCTTCGGCGCCCTTGTCCTCCTTGGAGCCTTCGAGACCGGCGCGGTCGAGACCCTGCTGCTCGTCGTCGAGGGTGAGCACACCGAATCCGACAGGCTTGCCGGCATCGAGGGCGACGCGGGTGAGGCCGTCGGTGGTCGCCGCCGAGACGTACTCGAAGTGCGGAGTGCCTCCGCGGATGATCACGCCGAGCGCGACGACCGCATCCGCTCCGCCGGCGAACGCGGCCTGCGCGGCGATCGCGAGCTCGAACGAGCCGGGCACGCGCACCAGTCGGTGCGTGGCCTTCGCCTCATCCAGCACACGCTCCGCGCCGGCGATCAGGCCGTTGGAGATCGTCTCGTGCCAGGTGCCGGCGACGATGACGACGTTCAGTCCCCGTCCGTCGATGTTGCCGGTCTCGGGTGCTCCTGCGCCGCTCATTCGTCGTCCTCTCCGTGGGCGAGCGCCTCTGCGAGTTCCGCTTCGCCGATGATGTGACCCATGCGGTCACGCTTGGTCTCCAGGTACTGATGGTTGTTGGGTCCCACTCCGACGATCAGCGGCACCTGCTCGATCACGTCGAGGCCGAGCTCACGCAGCTGCGCGACCTTGTCGGTGTTGTTCGTCAGCAGACGCACCTTCGACACGCCCAGGTCGGAGAGGATGCCGGCGGCCGCGGCGTAGTCGCGGGCGTCGGCGGGCAGCCCCAGCGCGAGGTTGGCATCGACCGTGTCGAGGCCCTCCTCCTGCAGGCTGTACGCGCGCAGCTTGTTGATGAGGCCGATCCCGCGCCCCTCGTGCCCGCGCATGTAGATCACGATCCCGCCCTCTTTCTCGATCGCGTCGAGCGCGGAGTCGAGCTGGGGGCCGCACTCGCATTTCAGCGAGCCGAACGCCTCGCCGGTCAGGCACTCCGAGTGCACGCGCACCAGCGCGGTCTCACTGAGCTCGCCCGAGACGACCGCGATGTGGTCGGTGCCGGTGACGCGGTCCTTGTAGGCCAGGAAGCGGAAGGTGCCGTGCGTGGTGGGAACCGTCGCGTCGGCACGCAGACTCACCCGGCGGCCCCGGTGCGCGCTCGGGGTCGCTCCGTCCGGGTCGATCTCGTTGAGGTGGGCGATGAGCTGCTCGATGGTGATCACCGGCACGCCGTCACGGGCACCGAGTTCGATCAGCCCGGGAAGGCGCATCATGCTGCCGTCCTCCGCGACGACCTCGGCGATCGCGCCGACCGGTCGGAGTCCGGCGAGCTTCATGAGCTCGACGGCGGCCTCGGTGTGGCCGCTGCGTTCGCGCACGCCGCCGTCGACAGCCCTCAGCGGCAGCACGTGCCCCGGGCGGATGATGCTCGTCGACGTCGACTCCGGGTTCGACAGCACGTTCAGCGTGTGCGCGCGATCGTGGGCGCTGATGCCGGTGGTGACGCCCTGGGCGGCATCGACGCTCACGGTGTACGCGGTCGAGCGGGCGTCTTCGCTGGCGGCCACCATCGGCGGAAGGTTCAGATGGTCGGCGAGGTCGGCCGGCATCGGAGCGCAGATGAATCCCGACGACCAGCGCACCGTCCAGGCCACCCACTCCGGCGTCGCGAGCTCTGCCGACAGGATGACGTCGCCCTCGTTCTCGCGGTTCTCGTCGTCGGCGACGAGAACGGGGCGCCCGGCGCGCAGCGCCTCCAGGGCCTCGGCGATCGTGGAAAGGCTCATCGCGAGCCTCCTTCCGGTGCGGCGCGGAACGCGAGCAGGCGCTCGACGTGCCGGGCGAGGATGTCGGTCTCCAGGTTCACGCGGTCGCCGACGGCGCGGATGCCGAGGGTGGTCGCGGCCAGGGTCTCCGGGATCAGCGAGATCTCGAACCAGGGGGAGGGGTCTGCGGGTGCGCTCACCGCGCTCACGGTCAGCGACGTGCCGTCGACCGAGATCGAACCCTTGTCGACGACGAGCGGGGCGAGGTCGGCGGGCAGGCTGATGCGCAGCACACTCCACTGGGCGCCCGGTCGAACCTCGAGCACGTCGCCGACCCCATCGACGTGGCCCTGCACGATGTGCCCGCCCAGTCGCGCCCCCACCGGCATGGCCTTCTCGATGTTGACGCGGGTGCCCACCGTCGCCGACCCGATCGCGGCGACGTCGAGCGTCTGCTTCATCACGTCGGTGTCGAAGGTGTCCGCGGTCGAGCCGACGACGGTCAGGCACACGCCGGAGACCGCGATCGACTCGCCGTGTACGGCGTCCGCTGCCGCGCGGGGTGCGCGCACGGTCAGGCGCCAGCCGTCGCCCGCAGGCGCGATCGCGGTGATCTCGCCCATCTCCTCGATGATTCCGGTGAACATCAGGCTGCTCCTTCGTTCCGCGGGTGTGCGTCGTGCGCAGGGTGCGCGATCGCGAGCAGGTCGCTCCCGAGGGGGACCCATTCGTCGATGGTCAGGCGGCGTGCCTCGCCGATGGATGCGACACCGATGTCGGTGAGGGCCAGGCGGCCGCCGCCGAGCAGCACCGGCGCGATGTAGACGAGCAGGCGGTCGGCGAGCCCGGCCTGGAGGAAGGCGCTGGCGAGCGTCGGACCGCCCTCCACGAACAGGTTCTGCACCCCGCGGGCATGCAGGTCGGCGACGACCGTGTGCAGATCGTGCGTGTCGAAGAACAGGGGGGAGTGCGGATGCCGGTGCACCGCGGCGTCGGCAGGGGTGGGCCGCGACCCGATGACCACCGGGATCGGCTGGTGCGGCAGCAGGGCGTCGCCGTCGCGGGCGGTGAGGGCCGGATCGTCGGCGAGCACGGTTCCGGTGCCGACCGCGATGGCATCGGCTTCCGCGCGGCGGCGATGCACGTCGGCGCGGGCTGCGGGACCCGTGATCCACTGGCTGGAGCCGTCGTCGGCGGCGGCGCGCCCGTCGAGGCTCTGCGCCCACTTGACGGTGATCTGCGGGCGTCCGAGGCGCTGGGCCGTGAGCCATCCGGCGATCAGGGCGTGCGCGGCATCGGCCTGCTCGCCCGCTTCGACGTCGACACCCGCGGACCGCAGACGCTCCGCACCGCCGCCCGAGACGGCGCCGGGGTCATCGAGTGCGTAGACCACCCGGGCGATCCCCGCTTCGATGAGTGCCACGGCACAGGGCCCCGTGCGGCCGGTGTGGTTGCACGGCTCCAGGGTCACGACGGCGGTGGTGCCGCGGGCTTCGCCAGGGGCGAGCTTCGAGAGCGCGTCGACCTCGGCGTGCGGGGTGCCGGCGCCATGGTGCCAGCCCTCGGCGAGGACCGTGCCGTCGGGGGAGAGGATGACCGCGCCGACCTGCGGGTTCGCCCCGCGCGGTCCTCGGGCGGCGAGGTGGAGCGCGCGATCCATCGCGTTGCGCTCTGCCGCGTTCACTGCCATCCGTCGTCCTCCTCTGAGGCTCCGGGGTCAGACAGGGATGGCGGAACGGACGCACGGATGCGTCTCGTGCTGCCTCCCTTCCGGACTAGCGAGGTCTCCCTCGCATCACCGTCGGTCCCGGAATTCCACCGGATCGGCATCCCGATCTCTCGAGACGCTCGCGGACTGTCACCGCCGGTTCGGATTCCCACCGACCCCGGAGCACGTTGTTGCTCTGAGTGTACTCAACGTGTCTGCGCGCATTTCATTCCAAGACATGGATCGGCGCCCTCCGATCGCCCGCCGTCACTTGAGCAGTCGGGACAGACGCCGGTCGGCGAGCACCTTGCCGCCGGTCTGGCACGTGGGGCAGTACTCGAGAGAGCGGTCGGCGAAGAACACGCTGCGCACCGTGTCTGCGCACACCGGGCAGGCCTCGCCGCGGCGTGCATGCACCTGCATCCCTCGGCGCTTGGCGTCTTTCAGGTCGGCGGGGGGCTTGCCGGAGGCTGCGGCCACCGCCTCGCCGAGCGTCTCGCGCATGGCGGTGAACAGACGGTCGATCTCGGCATCGTCGAGCTTTCCGGCGATCGCATACGGCGACATGCGTGCGGCATGCAGGATCTCATCGGAGTAGGCGTTGCCGATGCCGGCGATCACCGCCTGATCGCGCAGCAGCCCCTTGATCTGCATGCGCCGATCCTCGAGCAGGGCCGCGAACGCGTCGCGGGTGAAGGAGGAGTCGAGGGGGTCGGGGCCGAGTCGCGCGATGCCGGGCACGTCGTGCGGATCGCGCACCACGTAGACCGCGAGCGACTTCTTCGTTCCCGCCTCGGTGAGGTCGAAGCCGCTGCCGTCGTCGAGCGCGATGCGCAGGGCGATGGGCGACTTGCCGGGTTTGATGAGCGTCGCAGGGAGCGTCTCGTACCAGCGCAGCCACCCGGCCTTGGCGAGGTGGAACACCAGGTGCAGGTCGTCGCCGCAGGAGAGCACCACGAACTTCCCGAGGCGAGCGGACGCCGTGATCGTGGCCTGCTGCAGCGCGGTGATCGGCGGATCGTAGGTCTTCAGCGCGGCGATCGCCGAGACGGTCGCGCGGGTGATCGTGCGCCCGACGGCACGTTCGGCGAGAAAGGCGGTCAGGCCCTGGACCTCCGGCATCTCCGGCATGCGTTCATCCTGTCATCGGCCGCCGACACTGTCACCTGGTGACCTGTCGCTCCTCGGGCTCGTACCCGGTGCGCTCGCGCCTCAGAGCACCGGCCAGTCCACCGGCGTGCGGTCGTCGTCCGGCAGCAGAGCGGCCATCCATCCGTCGTCGCGACCGCGGGGGCTCGTGAGCGCCTGCCGCTGGAGGCCCTCGTAGCGGAAGCCGAGAGCGCGGGCGGCGCGGGCCGAGGGGATGTTCCCGACGACGGCCTGCCAGCGGATGCGGACGAGCCCGAGCTCGCCGAAGCCCCAGTCGAGCACCGCGCGGGCGGCCTCCGTGAGATACCCCCGGCCCCGGGCGTCGGCCGTCACCCAATAGCCGAGCTCGGCGGCAGCGCCCGTGAAGTGGTCGGCGATGTTGTGCAGACCGATCATGCCCACGAGCAGGTCGTCGGCGTACATCGCCCAGACGACCTCCGAGCCGTCGGCCCACCACCCCGCGATGAGGCGCACGAACTCCTCGGCGTCCTCGCGTGCATACGGGCTCGGCACCGTGGTCCAGCGCCCGATCTCCGGGTCCTGGCAGGCGGCGGTGATCGCATCGATGTCGCCCTCCGTCGGGGGGCGCAGGACGAGGCGTTCGGTGGTGAGGGCGACGGAATCCATCCCGACAGCCTATTGAGGTGCGCACCCGTGGCAGGGGCAGCGGCCGGAGTGTCCGTGGGCGCGACTAGTCTTATCCGGTGACTGTTCCGGGGATTCTGCGCGCCTTGGAAGAGGCGTCTCTGTACCGTGACGCCCTCAGCTGGGCGCGCACCGATGCCGACCTCGGCCTGG
Organism: Microbacterium sp. DWRC1-3; assembly: GCF_049896645.1. Classification (NCBI taxonomy): domain Bacteria; kingdom Bacillati; phylum Actinomycetota; class Actinomycetes; order Micrococcales; family Microbacteriaceae; genus Microbacterium; species Microbacterium sp. DWRC1-3. The sequence continues at coordinate 1,230,551 of NZ_JAFCUS010000001.1, read as the reverse complement.
TCGACGGGCTCGACGCCCCGGCGCTCGCCGGCCTGCTCGAGAAGCGGACGGCGGCAGGACACCCGGCCGCCCTCCTCGCCGTCGTGCCGACGGGCAGGCGGGCCGAGAGCCTCGCGCTGGCGATGCACGCCTATCTGCCCGACGCCGACATCCTCACCTTCCCCGCCTGGGAGACGCTGCCGCACGAGCGCCTCAGCCCGAGCCCCGACACCGTCGGGCAGCGCCTGCAGACGCTGCGACGGATCGCGGAGTGGTCGGGGGATCACCCGCTCGTCGTCGTGGCATCGGTGCGGGCTGCTCTCCAGCCGATCGCGGGCAACCTGGGCGAGATCGCCCCGCTCGAGCTCGCCGCCGGCAGCCGAGGACACGAACTCGACCGCGTGGTCGAGCAGCTGGTCGAGCGCGCCTACTCGCGCGTAGACATGGTGTCGCGGCGCGGCGAGTTCGCGGTGCGCGGCGGCATCCTCGACGTCTTCCCTCCCACCTCCGAGCACCCGTACCGCATCGAGTTCTTCGGCGACGAGATCGACCAGATCCGTGCGTTCTCGGTCGCCGACCAGCGCTCGCTCCCGGGCGATGTCGCGAGCGTCGACCTTCCTCCGACCCGCGAACTGCTGCTCACGGCAGAGGTCCGCGAGCGCGCCCGCGCGCTCGTCGGCGGCTTCCCGGCGATCTCCGGAATGCTCGAGAAGATGGCCGAGGGCATCCCGGTCGAGGGCATGGAGTCGCTGCTGCCCGCCGTCGCCGGCCCGTTGAAGTCGCTCGCCGAGTATCTGCCCTCCGGAAGCGCCACGGCGGTCATCGACCCCGAGCGCGCGACCGCACGTGCGATCACCCTGGGCGACACGAACCGCGAGTTCCTGGATGCTGCCTGGAGCGCGGCCACCTCCGGCGCCTCCGCGCCCATCGATCTGGGCGCCGGCGACTTCCTGACGATCGCCGACCTCCGCGAGGTGGTGCGCGACCGGGGCGGCGTGTGGTGGCGGCTCAGCCCGTTCGGCGCCGGACTCGGCGAAGGCGATGCGGAGGCCACCAACCTCGGCGCCGCCGTCATCCCCTCCTTCCACGGCAACGTCGACGGCGCGATCTCCTTCGTCGAGGCGAAGGTCACCGACGGCTGGCGCGTGGTCGTGATCGCCGCCGGTCACGGCCTGGTCGACCGCGCACGCGACGTGCTCGCCGACCGGGGACTGGCGGCCCGTGTGGTCGAGACGCTCACCGAGGCGCCGGAGGGTGGTGTCGCCACGCTGGTCACCGGATCCGTCGAGGCCGGCTTCCAGGTGGCCGAGGCGAAGCTCGCCGTGCTCACCGACAACGAGTTCTACGGTCGCACGATCGGTGGCGACCAGCGCGTCGTCAAGAAGCTCGCATCGCGGCGCAAGAACGTCGTCGACCCGCTGCAGCTCAAGCAGGGCGACTTCGTGGTGCACGCGACCCACGGCATCGGCCGCTTCGTGGAGATGACCCAGCGCGAGGTGTCTACCGGCGGGCGCAACGCCACCAAGTCGATCCGCGACTACCTCGTGCTCGAATACGCGCCGTCCAAGCGCGGGTACCCGGGCGACAAGCTGTTCGTGCCCACGGATCAGCTCGACCTGCTCTCGAAGTACGTCGGCGGCGAGGCCCCGACCCTGTCGAAGATGGGCGGCAGCGACTGGTCGCAGGCCAAGGGCAAGGCCCGCAAGGCCGTCCGCGACATCGCGGTCGAGCTCGTGAAGCTCTATTCCGCGCGGATGAGCGCCAAGGGCCATGCCTTCGGCCCTGACACGCCATGGCAGCGCGAGCTGGAGGAGGCGTTCCCGTTCGCGGAGACCCTGGACCAGTTGCAGACGATCGACGAGATCAAGGCCGACATGGAACGGCCCATCCCGATGGACCGCCTGCTCTCGGGAGATGTCGGCTTCGGCAAGACCGAGGTCGCCGTCCGGGCCGCCTTCAAGGCGATCCAGGACGGCAAACAGGTGGCGATGCTGGTGCCGACGACGCTGCTCGTGAAGCAGCACCTCGAGACGTTCACCGAGCGCTTCGCCGGTTTCCCGGTCAAGGTGCGGCCGCTGTCGCGCTTCCAGACCGACAAGGAGGCGCGGCTCACTCTGCAGGGTCTGCTGGAGGGGTCCGTCGACATGGTGATCGGCACCCACCGCATCCTCACCGACCAGGTGATGTTCAAAGACCTCGGTCTGATGATCATCGACGAGGAGCAGCGTTTCGGCGTCGAGCACAAGGACGCGCTCAAGAAGATGAAGACCAACGTCGACATCCTCGCCATGAGCGCCACCCCGATCCCGCGCACGCTCGAGATGGCGGTGACCGGCATCCGTGAGATGTCGACGCTGGCGACTCCGCCCGAGGACCGGCATCCGATCCTGTCCTTCGTCGGTCCGCGCAGCGACAAGCAGATGGCCGCGGCGATCCGTCGCGAGATCCTCCGCGAGGGGCAGATCTTCTTCGTGCACAACCGCGTGCAGTCGATTCAGCGCGTCGCGAGCGAGCTCGCCGAACTCGTGCCCGAAGCCAGGATCGCCGTCGCGCACGGACAGATGGGCGAGCACCAGCTCGAACAGGTCGTCGACGACTTCTGGGAGCGCAAGTTCGACGTGCTCGTCTCGACGACGATCATCGAGACGGGTCTCGACATCGCGAACGCGAACACGATCATCATCGACCGCGCCGACAAGTACGGACTCAGCCAGCTGCACCAGCTGCGCGGGCGCGTCGGGCGAGGGCGCGAGCGCGCGTACGCGTACTTCCTGTACGACGAGATGAAGCCGCTGAGCGAGACCGCCGCCGACCGGCTGCAGACCATCGCGGTCAACAACGACCTGGGCTCCGGCATGCAGGTCGCCCTGAAGGACCTCGAGCTGCGCGGCGCGGGCAACCTGCTCGGCGCCGAGCAGGCCGGTCATATCGCGGGCGTCGGGTTCGACCTGTATCTGCGCATGATCGGCGAGGCGGTGGCGACCTTCCGCGGCGACGAGGTCGAGACGGGGCAGGAACTGCGTCTCGAGCTTCCCCTCGACGCGCGCATCCCCGAGTACTACATCGACAGTGAGCGGCTGCGCCTGGAGGCCTACCAGAAGCTCTCCGCCGCCTCGGCGGCGACGGCCAAGGACGACGCGATCGACCTGGTCATCGAAGAGCTCGTCGACCGGTACGGAACGCCGCCGGAAGAGGTCGAGGGGCTGCTGGCGATATCGCGCCTGCGCCGGCGCGCCGCGCGTGCGGGCCTGACGGACGTCGTGGTGATGGGGTCGAATCTGCGCATCGCGCCCGCCCGGCTCGAGGATTCGATCAAGGTACGGCTGCAGCGGCTCTACCCGAAGGCGAAGCTCGTGGCAGGGGGAGAGGCGCTGGTCGTGCCGATGCCCACGGTCCCCGCCGCCGTCGGCGTGGGGCTCGAGCCGCTTCCCGACGCGCAGCTGCTCGAATGGGTCGGTCAGCTGTTCACTGCGATCTTCCCTGAGCCGACTGCGTCCGAGTAGCGCGCCGCCGCGGCCGCGGGACTAGTCTGGCGGCATGTTGTACGAGCACCTCGGGGCTCGGCCCCGCGTCCATGACACCGCCGTCATCGCCCCCACCGCCGTGATCTCCGGCGACGTCGAGATCGGGCCGGGCTGCCAGGTGCTGCACGGCGCCGTGATCACCGCCGAGGGAGGAGCGATCACCCTCGGTGAGCACGTCATCGTGATGGAGAACGCGCTCATCCGCGCCACGGCGGCGAACGCCGTGCACATCGGGTCGCACACCCTGATCGGCACGCTGTCCAGCATCGCGGGCGCGACCGTCGGAGAGGAGACGTTCCTCGCCTCGGGGTCGCGACTGTTCAACGGTGCGCTGATCGGGCCGCGCTGTGAGGTGCGCGTCAATGCGATCGTGCTCCGTCGTGCCGTGCTGCCGGAGGGCACCGTCGTCCCGATCGGCTGGGTGGCCGTCGGCGACCCCGCGCAGTTGTTCTCGCCGGATCGTGAGGCCGAGATCGCGGCGGCGCAGCCCGATCTCGACTTCCCTGGGCATGTGTTCGGTGTCGACCGCGACACCCCCGACCTGATGGTGCAGCTGACCGAGCGCTACGGCACGTCGCTCGCACGGCATGCGCACGACGTGAGCATCGACGGCGCGCACCACCGGCAGCACCGCGCATGACGGGCGGAGTGGGCCTGGTCCGCCCCGACGTGAGCACGGCGGATGCCGCGCGCATCGCCCTGGACTGCTATGGGATCACGGCGAGCGCGCAGGAGCTCGGCAGCAATCAGGACCGGAACTTCCTCCTCACGGCGGAGGACGGCGCGAAGAGCGTGCTGCGTATCGACAACGCGGTGTTCGGCGATGCGGCGCGCGACGCGCAGCATGCCGCCCTCGACGCCTACCGCGACGCGGGGGTCCGGGTGCCGGCGGTGCTCCCGGGTCTCGACGGTGCGCTCACCCAGCGCTGGAACGGATTCGCCGTGCGGCGCAGCGAGTTCGCCCTGGGTGAGCCGCTGGTGGATGCGGGGTATCTCGCCCCGGTGGTGCTCGCCGAGTTCGGGGCGCTCGCCGCCGCTTCCGTGAATGCGCTGGCGCCCCTCCGTCATCCCGGTCTCGATCGCCCGCAGATGTGGGACATGCGCGTCGCGCACGAGCAGACCACGGCACTCGCACCGTCCATCGCCGACGCCGCACTGCGAGGGCGCGTGCTGCGTGCGGCGGCGAAGGCGGATGCCGCTCTCGCCCCGCTCGCCGTGGGCCTTCCGGTGCAGGCGATCCACGGCGACCTCACCGACGACAACGTGATGGGCACGCGGGGCGACGATTCCCGCCTGCATCCGCACACGGTCCTCGATCTGGGCGATCTCGGACTCGGATGGCGCGTGGCCGAGCTTGCGGTGTGCGCATCGTCGATGCTGCACCACGAGCCTGAGCGGCCGCTGCGCGTGATCGAGACGATCGCCGCCTTCCACCGGGATGCCCCGCTGAGCGTGGCGGAGGCCAGAGCGGTCTGGCCTCTCGTGGTGCTGCGCGCCGCGCTGCTGGTGGCGAGCGGGTGGCGTCAGCTCGAGATCGACGGCGACAACGACTACGCACGGGAGCGGATCGCGGGCGAGCAGGCGATCTTCGACGCCGCGACCCTGCTGCCGCTGGTCGAGATGACCGAGCACGTGCTCGTCGCGATCGGAATCGACGAAGGCGGCTTCGATGCGGCGGATCTGGCGGCGGAGGCGGAGGTCGCCCCTCTCGCCTCGCTGCTGCCGGATCTCACCGGCCGCGTCGCCGTGATCGATCCCGGAGTCGAGTCCGCAGCCCTCGACGGCGGGCGCTGGCTCCGGGAGGACGCGGAGGAGGAGCTGATCGCCGAGGCGATCGAGCTCGGGGTCGCCGTGGCGGTGATGCCGTACGGCGCGTTCCGGCTGACGCGAGCGCGCGTCGACGACGCGGAGCCGGGGCAGACCTGGGCGACCGCCTGCGAACTGCACTTCCCTCCGGGGCCCCGGGCGCGGGTGGCGGCGCCCGCGAGTGGGCGTGTGACGCAACGGGGCGGGACCGCTCGGCTCATCCTCGACCTCGACGGTCCTGGCGGCGGCCACGACTGGGTGCTCGAGATCACGGGACTCGATGCGGAGGAGCGCCGTGAGCGTCCTGTGGGCGCCGGCGAGACCGTGGGGTGGCTCGCCGCAGCTTTCGAACCGCGGCGGCTGACGGTGGGCATCCGGCGAGACGATGCTCCGGAGCAACAGGCGGACGGCGCAGCCCTGGTCGCCCCCGACCGCGTCCCGGCGTGGAGCCGGCTGAGCGCCGACCCCGCACCCGTCCTCGGGCTACCCTCCTTCACGCAGCATGACGATGCCGCGGCGGAGCTCGGCCGTCGCGAGAGGATCTTCGCTGCGGCGCAGGAGCGCTACTACGAGCGTCCCCCGCAGATCGAACGCGGCTGGCAGCACCACCTGATCGACACCACCGCGCGCACGTACGTCGACATGGTCAACAACGTCGCAGGTCTCGGCCACGCCCATCCGAAGGTCGCGGACGCCGCGGACCGCCAGCTGCGGACTCTCGCCACGAACTCCCGCTTCCTGTTCCGCGACCTCGCGGAGTACAGCGAACGACTTCTCGCCCTGATGCCGGAAGGCAGCGACCTCGACACGGTGCTGCTGGTCAACAGCGGCTCGGAGGCGGTCGATCTCGCCATCCGTCTGGCGCAGGCGGCGACCGGTCGTCGCACGGTCGTCGCGCTGCGAGAGGCCTATCACGGCTGGACGATGGCGAGCGATGCGGTGACCACCAGCGCCTATGACAACCCCTTCGCGCTCGCCACGCGCCCGGACTGGGTGCACATCGCCGATGTGCCCAACCGCTTCCGCGGCACGTACCGGGGTGCGGACGTCGCCGACGCCTATCTCGCCGACCTCGCGACCGATCTCGATCGGCTGCGGGAGGAGGGACGGGAGGTCGCGGCGTTCCTGTGCGAGTCGATCCTCGGCAACGCGGGGGGCGTGGTGCTCCCCGACGGTTATCTCGCCGGGGCCTACGCGCAGATCAGGGCGGCGGGCGGGGTGTGCATCGCCGATGAGGTGCAGGTCGGCTTCGGGCGGATGGGGTCCGCCTTCTGGGGGTTCGAGCTCGCAGAGGTGGTGCCCGACATCATCACGATCGCGAAGCCGATGGGCAACGGATTCCCGATCGGCGGGGTCATCACCTCGAAGCGCATCGCGGACGCGCTGTCGACGCAGGGCCAGTTCTTCTCCTCCGCCGGCGGCAGCACGCTCAGCTGCCGGGTCGGCATCGCGGTGCTCGATGCGATGGCCGAGGAGGGGCTGCAGCACAACGCGGCAGTGATCGGCGCGCGCCTCGCCGAGGGCCTTCGGGGCCTCGCCGACCGGCATCCGCTGATCGGCGTCGTCCACGGCGAGGGGCTGTATCTCGGTGTCGAACTCGTCCGTGACCGCGACACCATGGAACCGGCGGCCGCCGAGGCCGCGGCGATCTGCGAGCGGATGCGTGAACTCGGTGTGATCGTGCTGACGACATCCGAGCGGTCCAACGTCCTGAAGATCAAACCACCGCTGTGCCTCACGGCGCACAGTGCCGATCATGTCGTCGCGATGCTGGACAGGGTGCTGACCGAAGGGTGGTGACTCGGGCCCTCATCTTCGAATCCCGCTGTCCATTGGATTGTTAAAAGCGTATTTCGAACCGAATTCGTCGTAGCGCTGGCGATTACCTCCGGTCCATACTGTTCCTCAGCGTCGGACGATCCGAAGTCCGACCCATGCGCTGTTCCCCGAGGAGTACCCATGGCAACGAAGACGAAGCCGCTGGCGCAAGGCGGAGGGACGCTCCGACGAAATCTGGGGTTGTGGGCCATCGTCGGGCTCGGGCTCGGCTACATGACACCGACGGTCGTCTTCGACACCTTCGGCATGGTTGCCCGTGACACCGACAACGTCGTTCCGGCGGCGTACCTGGTCGCGCTGGTCGTGATGGTCTTCACCGCCATCAGCTACGGCAAGATCTCCAGCGCGATCCCGAGTGCCGGATCCGCCTACACCTACGTGCGCGAGTCGATCCATCCGAACCTCGGCTTCATGGTCGGTTGGACGTCGCTGATCGACTACGTGCTGCTGCCGATGGTGAACTGCCTCATCATCCGCAGCTATCTCGAGGCGCTCTTCCCCGAGATCCCCGGGTGGATCTGGGTCGTGCTGTACTGCATCCTCGTGACGAGCATCATCTACCTCACGATGCGCGGCACCTCGAACCTGAACATGATCCTGCTCATCTTCTCGATCATCGTGATGGTCGTCTTCGTGGTGATGGTGATCGCACAGCTGATGCGCGGCGAGGGTGCCGCGACCGTGGCCTCGATGACCCCGTTCTTCCACGACGGCGCCACGATGAGTGCGGTGCTGATGGGCGCCACGATCGTGTGCTTCTCGTTCATCGGCTTCGACGCCGTGACGATGTACGCGGAAGAAGCCAAGGACCCGAAGATCATGCCCAAGGCCATCCTGCTGACGGTGCTTCTGGGAGGCGCGATCTTCCTCATCTCCGGCTACCTCACGCAGCTGCGCTTCCCCGACTGGAACGAGTTCGCGCCGGGCGGCGACATGCAGTTCGTCGAGGACTCCACGCTGCCGGTCATCGGCAACCTGGTCGGCGGCCCCGTGCTCATGGCGGTGCTGACAGCGGCCGGCTTCTGCGCCACCCTCGCCTCTGGCCTGGCTTCGCACGCCTCGGTGTCGCGGATGCTGCTGGTGATGGGCCGCAACAACGTGCTGCCGCAGCGGGCGTTCGGCTACATCAATCCGCGCACCCACACCCCGACCTTCAACATCGTGCTGGTCGGCGCCATCTCGCTGCTGGCCATCCCGTTCACCCTCGAGCTGATCGCCGCGTGGATCAACTTCGGCGCGCTGATCGCCTTCACCTTCGTGAACATCTCGGTGATCGCGTGGTTCGCGATCCGCAAGGGCCGTCGCAAGACTCCCGGCGACATCTTCAGCTTCATCGTGATGCCCGGTATCGGCATGGTGCTCACGGGTCTGCTCTGGGCGAACCTGCACGAAGACGCCCTGCGCGGTGGCCTGGTGTGGACCGCGATCGGGGTCGTCTACCTCGCCATCATCACGAAGGGCTTCCGCAAGAAGGTCGTCGCCTTCGACGAGAACCAGGCGGTGACCGGATACAACAAGGTCGTCAAGGTGCCGGTCGACGAGAGCTGACCCGACATCCCGACACGAGAAGAGCCGCCTCCCCGGAAGGGAGGCGGCTCTTCTGTTTCGAGGAACCTGTGTCGAGGAAGGGGTCAGATGACACCCTGGGCGAGCATCGCCGCGGCGACGCGCTCGAAGCCGGCGATGTTGGCTCCGGCGACGTAGTCGCCCGCGACATCGTGGCGCTCCGCGGCGTCGAAGGCCGCATCGTGGATGTCGGCCATGATCTCGCGCAGCTTGTTCTCGCTGTCGCCGAAGCTCCAGCGCTGACGCGAGGCGTTCTGGCTCATCTCGAGCGCGGAGGTGGCGACGCCACCGGCGTTCGCGGCCTTTCCGGGGGCGAACAGCACACCGGCCTTCTGGAACGCCTCGACCGCATCCGGCACGCACGGCATGTTCGCGCCCTCGGACACGGCGCGCACGCCGTTCGCGATCAGGGCCTGGGCATCGGCGAGGCTGACCTCGTTCTGGGTGGCGGAGGGGACGGCGATGTCGACCGGGACCTCCCACACGCTGCCGCCTTCGACGAAGCGGGCGCTCGGGCGGCGGTTGGCGTACTCGACGATGCGGGCGCGCTCGACCTCCTTGATCTGACGCAGCAGGTCGAGGTCGATCCCGGCGTCGTCGACGACGTAGCCGGAGGAGTCCGAGGCCGTCACCGCGGTGGCGCCGAGCTGGGTGGCCTTCTGGATCGCGTAGATCGCGACGTTGCCCGATCCCGAGATGCCCACGCGCTTGCCGGTGAGGGAGTCGCTGTGCACGGCGAGCATCTCCTGCGCGAAGAACACCGCGCCGTACCCGGTGGCCTCGGTGCGCACCTCTGCACCGCCCCACCCCGTCCCCTTGCCGGTGAACATGCCGGACTCGTGGCGGTTGGTGACCTTGCGGTACTGGCCGAAGAGGTAGCCGATCTCGCGGCCGCCGACGCCGATGTCGCCCGCGGGCACATCGGTGTGCTCGCCGAGGTGACGGTAGAGCTCGTTCATGAACGACTGGCAGAAGCGCATGACCTCGGCGTCGGACTTTCCGTGCGGGTCGAAGTCGGATCCGCCCTTGCCGCCGCCGATGCCCTGGCCGGTGAGCGCGTTCTTGAAGATCTGCTCGAAACCGAGGAACTTGATGATCGACAGGTTCACCGAGGGGTGGAAGCGCAGTCCGCCCTTGTATGGGCCGAGCACGGAGGAGAACTGGATGCGGTAGCCGCGGTTGACCTGCAGCCTGCCGGCGTCGTCGATCCACGGCACGCGGAAGAGGATCTGGCGCTCGGGCTCGACGAGTCGCTCGAGGATGCCGCCGTCGACGTATTCCGGGTGGCGCTCCAGCACAGGTGCGATCGAGTGCAGCACCTCGTGGACGGCCTGGTGGAACTCCGGCTCGTAGGGGCTGCGGGAGAGCACCGTGTCGAAGACGGGCTGCACGGATGCGGCGAGCGGATGGAAGTCGACGGGAGACGTAGCGGTCACGCGGAAGAGCTTTCTGGTGGGGGATGGTGGTGCAGGCGATCGTGTCGCGTGAGGCTGTGCCGGATCCGGCAGAGATTTCACTCTAGTGGGCACCGAAAGCGAGGGTTCCCGCTCGGTCGGTGGCGACGTCGGTCACCCGGTGTTCTGCAGGCCGGCGGCCACACCGCTGACGGACAGCAGCAGCAGCCGCTGCTGTTCCGGGTCGGCGCCGGAGCCGGTCGGATCCTCTGCGGCCGAGCGGAGGGCCCGCAGCGCGCGCAGCTGCAGCAGCGAGAGCGCGTCGACGTAGGGGCTGCGCAGCTGCACGGCGCGCTGCAGCACGGGCTTGTTCTCGAGCAGGCTCTCGCCCCCGGTGAGACGGATCACCCAGCGCCGCGTGGTCGCGAGCTCGTCGAGCACGAGCTGTGCCAGATCGTCGCGGTCGCCGAGGGCCAGGTACTGACGGGCGATGCGCTCGTCGGTCTTGGCGAGACTCATCGCGACGTTGTCGATCATGGTGCGAAGCAGCGGCCACTCCCGGTACGCCTCCACGAGCAGCTCTTCGTCGCCGACCGCGTCCAGGGCGGTGCCAAGTCCGAACCATCCGGCGAGGTTGATGCGGGCCTGCGTCCAGGCGAACACCCACGGGATGGCCCGCAGGTCTTCCAGCGATTCGACCGAGAGCCCCCGGCGGGCGGGGCGGGAGCCGAGAGCCAGCAGCCCGATCTCCTCCATCGGGGTCACGGTGGCGAACCAGGGGGCGAAGCCCTCCGCCTTCACGAGCGAGAAGAAGCGCTCCCGGGAGGCCGCGTCCATGATCGAGGCGACCTCGGCATAGCGGGCGGCCGCCCGGCTCGTGCGCTCCTCCTCAGTGGGGGAGGATGCCAGCAGCGTCGCCGCCGCGACCTGGTCGATGTGCCGCATGGCGATCGCGGGCTCGCCGTAGCGGGCGAAGATGACCTCGCCCTGCTCGGTGAGCTTGAACCGGCCGTCGACCGAGTGCGGAGGCTGCGCGAGGATCGCGGAGTTGGCGGGCCCGCCGCCGCGGCCGAGCGCACCGCCGCGACCGTGGAAGAGGGTCAGCTCGATGTCGGATTCCTGCGCCCACCGTGCGATCTTCTCCTGCGCCTCGTACAGGGCGAGGTTAGCGGCGACGGGGCCGACGTCCTTCGACGAGTCCGAGTAGCCGAGCATGACTTCGAGCCGATTGCCGGTGGCGGCCATGCGCTCGCGGAACTCGGGGAACGTCACGGCCTCCGCGAGGATGCCCGGTGCCGCCTGCAGATCGGCGAACGTCTCGAACAGGGGCACCACGTCGAGCACCGGGGCGTCGTCACCCAGCGCGTAGCGGGCGAGACGGTGCACGTTCGCGAGGTCGGAAGCCGCCTGGGTGAAGGAGACGACGTAGCGCCCGGCGGCGCGCAGGCCACGGTCGTTCTGGATGTCCGCGATCGCGCGGAACACCTCCAGCACCTCCTCGGTCTGCGCGCTGATGGCCTCGCCGGCATCGAGCTCGGCCAGGGCCTTCGCGTGCACCTGGGAGTGCTGGCGCACCTCGAGCTCCGTGAGGTGGAAGCCGTAGGTCTCGACCTGCCAGATCAGGTGCTGCACACCGCCGAACGCGTGCCGCTTCGCTCCGGCGTCCGCGAGCGAGGACTGCACCGCGCGCAGATCCGCGAGCAGTTCCTCAGGACGCGAGTACGCCTGAGTGCTGTCACCGTGACGGGTCGCGGCGACGCGACGCGCCAGCACCAGCAGCACGCGACGGTGCGGCTCGTCGGGCGAGCGGGTGGCGAGTTCGGCCGCCAGGTTCGGCTCCGCCGCGGCGAACCGCTCCCACAGCGCCGTGACCTCGACGCTGGGCGGAGTGTCGTCGGAGGCGAGAGTGAGGGTGCGGCCGATGCGATCGAGCGCGCGCTCGAGACCGCGCAGCACATGGTCGGCCGCGATCTGGGAGGCCTCGCGGGTCACGGATGCCGTCACGAAGGGGTTCCCGTCGCGGTCGCCGCCCACCCAGGAGCCGATCCGCACGAAGGCGGGAACGACCGGGGCGGTGGCGCCGGAGTCCTCTCCGCGGAGCGCATCGTCGATGCGGCGGTACACGTGCGGCACCGTCGTGAAGAGCGTCTCGTCGAACACCCCCATCACGGTGCGGACCTCGTCGGTCGGGGAGGGCTTCTGCGACCGCAGCGGGGCCGTGCGCCAGAGGGTGTCGATCTCCTCCAGCATCCGGCGGCGGGCACGGTGCTCCTCCGAGCCGCCCTCGCTCGCGGCATCGTGCTGCGTGAGCAGCTCGGACAGGCGGCGGATGCTCGACGACACCGCGCGTCGGCGGGCCTCGGTGGGGTGCGCCGTGAAGACCGGGTGGAAGCGGAGCCCCTCCAGTCGGCGGCAGGCCTCGTCGTCGCCGACCTCGGTGCGCAGCCGCGCGTACGCGGTCGCGACGGTGTCGGCGGCGTCCTCCCGGCCCGGCTGTCCGGCGCGCTCGCGCAGCACGCGCACGCGCTGGTGCTCCTCGGCGAGGTTCACGAGGTGGAAGTAGCAGGTGAACGCGCGGGCGACCTCGTCGGCCCGAGCCACCGTGAACGACTCGGCGATCGCCGCCGCGCGCTCGAAGGCGTCGGAGGTCTCCTCGTCATAGGCCTGGATCGTCGCCAGACGCAGCCGTTCGACGTCTTCGAAGAGGTCGTCGCCGCCGGCTTCGCGCAGCACCTGCCCGAGCAGCTGCCCGAGCATCCTGACATCGGTGCGCATGGCATCGGGGATGCCGCGGCCGGCTTCGAATCGGCCGATCACGCGGATGGCCTCGGTGTTCGTGGGCTCGGAGAAGGAGTGTGCGGGGGTCACACTTCGAGAGTATCCCTCGTCAGAGGAGTGTCCTGCACGCATGACGATCTGCTTCGCGATCGGGCGATGACGAGAGGCGCCGAGGCCTGTCGGCGACCTACGATGGGGGGAATGCGCATCTCAGCGAACCCCCTCCGCGGGCAGCAGTTCCCTGCCGTCCTCCTCCTCATCGCGGCCGGCCTCGGACTCCTGCTCGCGAACCTGCCGACGCACGACGCGCTCGCCGCCTTCCTCGATCTCCACATCGCGATCCCCGGCACGGCCCTGGATCTGTCGATCGCGCACTGGGTGTCCGACGGCCTTCTCGCCGTCTTCTTCCTCGTCGTGGCCATCGAGCTGCGCCACGAGCTGACCCACGGCGAGCTCGACTCCCCGCGCAAGGCCGTGCAGCCCGCCATCGCGGCGACCGGCGGCGTGCTGGTCCCGATCGCGGTGTACCTGCTGATCGCCGGCGGCGACAGCACGACGGCTCCGGGCTGGCCCATCCCCACGGCGACCGATATCGCGTTCGCCCTCGGCGTGCTGGCGATGTTCGGCAAGGGACTGCCCTCGCGCGTCCGCGTCTTCCTGCTCGCCCTCGCGATCCTCGACGACATCATCGGCATCATCTTCATCGCCGTGCTGTTCGCCGATGACGTGCAGTGGCTGCTGTTCGGGCTCGCGATCGTCGGCGTTGCCGTCTTCTGGGCGCTGAGCAGACTGCTGCACGCCAAGGGCCACCCGCTGATCGCCGTCGCCATGGCCCTGGTCGGCGTGATCACCTGGGGTCTGGTCGCCTCCTCCGGCATCCACGCCACGATCGCCGGCGTGCTGCTCGGTCTCGTGATGTCGCCCGTGCCCGCCGGGCGCACCAGGCACGCACTCGAGCCGACCGTGAACGGCGCCATCCTGCCGCTGTTCGCCTTCGTCGCGGCGTTCGTGGTGATCCCCGCCGTCTCGATCACCGAGCTGTCGCCGGCGTTCTGGGCGATCGTGGTCGCGTTGCCCGTGGGCAAGATCATTGGCATCTCGCTGTTCGGCTGGCTCGCGATGCGCATCCGTCCGAAGGGCGCCGATCCTGCGCTGCCGTTCGCCGACATCCTCGCCGCCGGTGCCCTCGGCGGCATCGGCTTCACCGTTTCGCTGCTGCTGGCGAACCTCGCTTTCGCCGACGACGGCGGCATCAGGGACCAGGCGATCCTCGGTGTGCTCGTGGGGTCGTTGATCGCTCTGGTGTTCTCCGGGATCATCGTCTCCCTGCGGGCGCGCTGGTACCGTCGGGTCGCGTCCGCATCGTCATGAGGAATGTTCCGGCCCTCGCCGCTTCCGGCCGGGTCGATGCAAGGAGGAAGCGTGAGCTCTGAGTCCCCGGCCACGGCGGACGCTGCCGATCCGCTGCGTCAGGCAGCCGAGACCATGCACGCCGTCCGGGAGCGTTGCGTGTGGTCGCAGCGGATCACACACCGTGACCTCGTGCCGTACCTGATCGAGGAGTCGCACGAGGTGATCGACGCCGTCGAGAGCGGCAGCCGCGACGACCTCCGCGAGGAGCTGGGGGATCTGCTCTGGCAGGTGCTGTTCCATTCGGCGATCGCGGCACAGGACCCGGACGATCCCTTCGACATCGACGACGTGGCACGCACGCTCACCGAGAAGATGGTGCGTCGGCATCCGCATGTGTTCGCCGGCGAGGTGGCCGAGACGCCGGAGCAGGTGCTGGTGCACTGGAACGCCGCGAAGGCGGCGGAGAAGCGCACCCGCCGCAGCGTGCTCGATGGTGTGCCGCGGGGGATGCCGGCGCTCGCGCTCGCCCAGAAGCTCGCCGGTCGCGCGGCGGGAGTGGGCGTCGCGGTGGAGTCCGCCGCCGCCCCGGCATCGGAGGACGAGCTCGGTGAGGCGCTCCTGGCACTGGTGGCGACGGCGCGTGCGCAGGGCTGGGATGCCGAGCGGGCGCTGCGCGAGCGGTTGCGCGTACTGGAAGACGACGTGCGGGCCGCCGAAGCCGCATCCTGATCCCGGCACGGGGGCGTCGACAGACCTGGGAAGATGGAACCGTGGCTACCGTGAACCCGCCGCGCGGCATGCGCGACATCCTCCCCGCCGACAAGGCCCGCCGTGAGCGCGTGCTCTCCGTCATCCGCGAGCGCTACCGTGCGCATGGATTCGACGAGATCGAGACGCCCGTCGTCGAGGACTACGATCGCCTGCACGCCGGCATCGGCGGCGACAACGAGAAGCTGTCGTACAACATCCTGCGCCGCGGCCTCGACGCCGACGCGATCCGCGCTGCCGCCGACGACCCGGCCGCCCTCTCGGACCTCGGCCTGCGCTACGACCTGACCGTGCCGCTCGCGCGCTTCTACGCCAGCAACCGCGGCCAGCTGCCCACGGTGTTCCGCTCGATCCAGATCGGTCCGGTCTGGCGCGCCGAACGCCCGCAGAAGGGGCGCTACCGCCAGTTCGTGCAGTGCGACATCGACATCATGGGAGATGACTCGTCGCGCGCCGAGGCCGAGCTGATGGTCGCCTCGCTCGACGCGGTCGACGCGCTGGGTCTCGACGGCGCCACCGTGCGGATCAACGACCGTCGGGTGCTGGACTGGATGCTGGACAGTTTCGGGTTCACCGCCGAGGAGCGCCCCGGGGTGCTCATCACGATCGACAAGCTCGACAAGATCGGGCCCGAGGGTGTGGCGGCCGAGCTGCGTGAGCGCAGCGCCTCCACCGCAGCCGCCGACGCGTTCGATGCGTTCCTGCGTCGTCCGCAGACCATGGAGTACAACCCGTTCGGCGAGCGGCAGATCCGCAAGGCGCTCCCCGATGGTGCCCCGACCGAGTTGGTCGAGCACCTGGTCGGAATCGGCGAGGCGGTGGCCGCGGGGCGGGGGCAGTCCGACATCCCCCTGGTCTTCGATCCGTTCCTCGTGCGCGGCATGGGGTACTACACCGGCACGATCTTCGAGCTCGCGCACCCCTCGGTCGGCTACTCGCTCGGCGGTGGCGGTCGCTATGACGGCATGATCGGCCGCTTCCTCGGACAGCAGGTTCCCGCCGTGGGCTTCTCGCTCGGCTTCGAACGCCTCGTCGACCTGATCGCCGACGAGGCCGATGCGACCGCACATGCCGTCGTGCTCATCCACGATGCCGACGTTCCGGTGCACGAGCTCGTCCGGCACAAGGCGGCGCTGATCGCAGGGGGCGCGAGGGTGCGGCTCGAGCGACGCACCAAGAACGTCAAGGCGCTGCTCGAGCGTTCGGCGGCCGACGGCTACACCGCCTTCGCGACCGTCTCCGCCGGCACCGGCGAGCTGGAGCTCAAGCCGCTGTCCTGACCGGTCCGGCCCGGTCCGGTCCGGTCCGCCGCGCCGGGACATCTGTCGGGCGGATGCACGGATGTCGGGGGAATCGCCGTGGCTCTGCCCGACATCCGCACGAAGTCCCGACAGGTGCACCCGGAATGACGGGGCGTCCTTGCTCCCGTTCACGCCGCGTTCACGATGTCGGGGTGGAATCGGGGCGTGAGTCGCGTTCGGAACCTCGTCGTCGTGCCGCCTGTCCTGGTCGGGGTGGCACTCGTCGCGCTCCTGGTCGGCTTCCGTCTCGTGCTCCGGCAGCAGGCGGCGCTCGCACGACGCCGGATCGGGAAGCCGCTGGGCGAGGAAGCGCTCGATGCGGATCGCCTCTGGCGTCGAGGTCTCGACGGAGAGCCCCTCGAACTGCTCGTACTCGGCGACTCGGTCGCCGCAGGCCTCGGGGCCGAGCATCGCAAGGAGACCCTCGGCGGGCGGCTCGCGAAGGCGACGGGACGCCGGATGCATCGGCCGGTGCGGCTGCGCACGGTCGCCGTCGTCGGCTCGGAGTCGCCCGATCTCCCCGGCCAGCTCGATGCCCTGCCCACGGATTACCGTCCGCACGTGGCCGTGATCGTCGTCGGAGGGAACGACGTGACGCACCGGTTGCCCGTGGCGCTGTCTGCACAGCACCTGCACGACACGATCCGCCGGCTGCGTGAGAGAGGGGCCGAGGTCGTCGTGGGCACCTGCCCCGACCTCGGTGCGCTGCGTGCGGTGCCGCAACCTCTCCGCCGCCTCGCCTCCAGCCTGTCCCGCCGTCTCGCCGAGATCCAGGACGAGACGGCACGGCGGGCGGGCGCCGAACCGGTCGATCTGCGTCGAGCGGTGGGAGCGATGTTCTTCGACGAGCCCGAGGCGATGTTCAGCCTCGACCGCTTCCACCCGAGCGCGCTGGGCTATCGCCGCACGGCCGAGGCGCTGCTTCCCGCGGTGTGCCGTGCGGCCGAGGCATCGCTCAGCTCGCGCCGTCTGCCGGTGCCGCGCTGAACGAGGCCGCCCATTCCGCCACCCGGCGGCTGCTCTCCTCGTCGGAGATGTCCTCCACGCGGGTCATGACCGACCAGCGCACCCCGAACGGGTCGCGGATGCTGGCGAATCGGTCGCCCGAGACGAAGGGTGCCGGGGCTTCGCGCACGGTCGCTCCCGCGGCGACGGCCTTCTCGACGACCGCATCGACGTCGGAGACGTACAGCCCCATCGAGTAGCAGTCGTCGTCGCCCCCGGGGGAGCGCACGAGGCGGTACTCGGCGTTCGGCTCTCCGAGCTGGAGCAGGCCGAGACCGAAGTCGAGGTCGGCGTGGGCGACGACTCCGCCGAACTCGGTCACATCGATGACGCGTGCGCCGAAGACGTCGCGGTAGAACTCGATGGCCTGCTTCGCATCCGGGATCGCCAGGAAGGGAGTGAGCGAGGTAGCGCTGTTCGGGCGGCCGTTCGTCGTGTAGGTACCGCTCGTGCCGGTCGTGGAGGTGTCGTGGGTCGTGGTGTCGTCGTTGCTCATGCCGCCACGCTAGGCCGGGCGAGGTGCCGGCGGCTTGAAGATCCGCGACAGCCTTCGGGCGTCGGCGGTGGACCCTACGCTGGGCGCATGGTGAATCCGACCCGTGGTGTGCTGTATCCCGCTCGCCTGCCGCAGTTCCACCGGCTGCCGGCACCGTCGGCAGTGACGGGTCTGGTCGCATGGTTCTGGATCCCGGAGTGGGACATCGCACCAGGGCGCTCCTCGCAGCAGGAGATCGTCGCCTATCCGGCCCTCAACCTCGTCGTCGATGCGGAAGCCGTGACGCTGTCGGGCGCGACGACCCGCGCGTCGCACCGCGACCTGCGGGGGAGCGGATGGGCCGTCGGTGCACTTCTGCGACCGGCGGCGGTCGCTGCGCTGATCGAGGATCCGTCATCCCTGGTCGACGGCGAGCGGGTGCTCGACCACGAGGCCGGCGATGTCGCCGCGCTTCGCGATGCCGTCGTCTCGGCGATGGGCTCGGACGAAAGGCACAGAGAGCGTGCAGTCGAGGCCTTCTCCCGCTGGCTCGAGGAGCGCGCGTCACCGGTCGGCGATCCTGCACGCCAGGCCAACGCGGTGATGGACGTGCTGATGGGCGATGACCCGGCGTTCACCCCCGAGGAGGCGGCGACCAGGCTCGCCGTCTCGGTGCGCACCCTGCAGCGGATGACGCACCGCTACGTCGGCCTCTCACCCGCAGCGATGATCCGGCGTCGGCGGTTGCAGGAGGCGGCGCAGCGTGTGCGCGAGGAGCCGGGAGCCGATCTTGCCTCGATCGCCGCCGAGCTCGGCTACGCGGATCATGCGCACCTCACGCGCGACTTCCAGACCGTGCTCGGGATCGCCCCACGGGCGTACCGCTCCGAGGCGAGCGGCTGACCTCAGAGCGGCTGACCTCAGAGCGGCTGACATCCGAGCGGTGAGCCTAGGCCCCGCACGGTTCTCACACCCGAGTGAACCGCAGCCGCAGCATCCGGTATCCCACACCGAGGAGCACGACGGCGGTTCCGACCAGCGACGCGAACACGGGCAGGGTGTTCACCAGGACCAGGCATCCGAGGGCTCCGAGCACCTGCAGGGCTCGCGGATAGCGTCGTGCGCGCCCCGTCTGCCGGAAGGCGGCTGCATTCGCGATCAGGTAGTAGAGGAGCACGCCGAAGGACGAGAAACCGATGGCGCCGCGCAGATCGGCGACGAGCACGATGGCGATCACGATGAGGGCGATGGCGATCTCGGCGCGCTGCGGAACCTGATGGCGCCGGTCGATCTTCGCGAGGAATCGAGGAACATCGCCCTCGCGAGCCATAGCCAGAGTCGTGCGGCCGATTCCGGTCAGCAGCGCCAGGAGAGCGCCGAGCGAGGCGGCCGCCGCTGCCACGCGAAGAACCGGAGTCCACGCCGATGCGCCGGCGGCGGTGAGCAGGTCGACCAGCGGCGCCGTCGAACCGATCACATCGGCGCCGAGAACGAGCACGACGACCGCACCGACCAGTGCATAAACGACGACCGCGCCCCCCAGGGCGAACACGATGGCGCGGGGGATCGTGCGCGCGGGATCGACGACCTCTTCGCCCATCGTCGCGATGCGGGCGTAGCCGGCGAACGCGAAGAACAGCAGCCCGGCGCCCTGGAGCACCCCGTAGACCGTGGCATCGGGCAGCGGGGTGGGAGAGGCGGTCGGGGTGGCCGCGAATCCGAAGCCGACCGCGACCGCGAGCCCGAGCAGCGAGCACACGACGAGGATGCGGGTGACCAGGGCCGTGCGTGTCACACCGAAGCAGTTCACGACGGCGAGGAGCACGACCGCCGCGACGGCGACGGGCACCTGCCATCCGGCCGGGGCCGCATATGCGGCGAAGGTCATGGCCATGGCCGCGCAGCTGGCGATCTTGCCGATCACGAAGCTCCACCCCGCGATGAAGCCCCACCAGGGACCGATCTCCGCGCGGGCGTAGGCGTACGTGCCACCGGCGACGGGGTGCGCTGCGGCGAGCTGCGCCGACGAGGTGGCGTTGCAGTATGCGACGACGGCGGCGACCGCGAGGGCGATGAGGATGCCGCTCCCGGCGACGCCGATCGCGGGAGCCCACACCGCGAAGACGCCGGCGCCGATCATCGAGCCGAGGCCGATGGCGACCGCATCCGCGAGAGTCAGGCGACGGGCGAGGGGCATCCCGTCATCGTGGCACGCGACGGTGAACGGCGGGTGACGAGGCTCCCGCGTGAGTCGGGACCGTCACCTCGGCGGGCAGGGTGAGGGTGGCAGGATCGGTCCCTCCCACACGCACGGTCTGTTCGCTGGCGAGCAGGCGCGAGTGATCGCGCACCGGATCGTCCGTGCCGGGGTTGCGCAGATGCAGAGGGTGGGCACCGGACGACACCTGCACGCGCAGACGCGACCCGGCGGCGAAGCGGTGGGCGAGGGGCGCGAGTTCGAGCCGCACGGTGCCCGCCTCGATCCCCGCATCGTCGGGGGAGAGCCGTCGGTACCCGTCGGTGACCGCCCGCGAGACGCCCCGGGTGTCGACCTCGCAGAGACGCACGAACAGGTCGGCTCGGGGATTCGACGACGAGAACGGCAGGGCGATCTCGGGCACTCCGATGACCAGCAGGTCTTCCGGAAGCGGATCGCCGGTGAACACGAGCACATCGTCCCGACGTTCGCGGACGCCCTGTCTGCGTCGTCCTGCGGAGAACGGATTGAGCGTGCGTCCGCCGCCGTCCGGGGTCGGATCCGCAGGGTCGTAGCGGTACGTCAGGTCGGCGGCGGGGTGCTCGGCACCGCTCCGGTCGAGTTGCCCGTCGGCGGTGAGCGTCACGGTCATCGCCATGTGCGGCGGAGGCCAGCTCAGAAGCTCCCGCCGGCCACCGCCTCCGGTCACGTCGAGGCGCACGCCGTTCGTGACCGCGTCCGCGGTGAAGGAGCGCAGCGCCTCGCGGACCCCGATGACGGTGATCTCCGGAGCGCCGTGCACCCAGTCGCCGATGATGAGGCGCACCGGGCGGTCCGCGTCGCGGAGGGCGGCGTAGTCCGCCAGCTGACCGACCAGGAACAGGTCCTGCCATCCGGCGACGAGCGTGACGGGCGGGATGGTCTCCACATCCTGCGCGAAGTGCATCGGCTCCCACCACGGGTCGCCGTGGTCGCTGTGCTCGACCCAGTCGCGGAAGAACTGCGGGTCCGCGTCACGCGCCACGCGCACCGCCTCCGAGGGGGGAATCGCGAGCGCCCCACGACGGAAAGCGCGGCGGGCGCGCAGCAGCGCCCAGGCCTTCGACGGCAGCGACCGCTCCTGGATGTCCAGCGCGTAGGCCCATGTGAGAGGGGTGTCGATCGAGAATCCGCCGCCCGGGTAGAGGATCGCGTCGTCGAAGCGTCGCGCGGAGATCGCGATGCCCAGGGCGTCGGGACGCTCGTCGCCGTCGCAGTAGGCCCACTGCGTCACGCCGAAGTAGCTTCCGCCCCAGGAGTGCACACGGCCGGTCGCCCACGTCTGCGCGCGCAACCAGCGCATGGTCGCCTGCCCGTCGGCGACCTCGTCGTGCAGCGGGTCGAACGCGCCGCCCGAACCGAACGTGCCGCGGCAGCTCTGCACCACGACATGGTGCCCGCGTTCGGCGAGGAAGAGCGCCACCCCGGCGATGCCGTCACGCCCATAGGGAGTGCGGATCAGCACCGTGTGCCCGCCGGCCCCCTCTGCATGCCAATGGTCGGTGAGGAGAGTGACGCCGTCGTCCGCCGGGACGGGGATGTCGGCTGCCCGAACGACCTCGTGGTGCGTCCGCGGAGGCATGTCCGAGGCGCGGTTCAGGCGCCGGTACTCGCGACGGGCTGCGCCGCCGAGACGGGGAGCATCGGTCATCGCACGCCCTTCACTCGGGTGACCGCGAACGCGGCGATCACGGCCATCACGACCGCGCCGATGTAGAGGGCCGCGAAGTTCTCACCTGTCGGCGAGCCTATGCGGGTGGCGAAGAATCCGAAAACGGGTACGAGGATGCCCGGCAGCAGGTAGGCGAGCGCCACGATGCCGAGGTCCTTGCCCGCGTCCTCGACGGAGGGGAGGCACTCCGTCATCAGGGCGACGTCTGCCGCGATGTACGCTCCCTGCCCGGCTCCGACGATCGCGATGCCGACGAGGAAGAACGCGATGTCGCCGAACGAGATCGCCAGCACCAGCCCGCCGGCGCTCGCGAGGGCGCCGATGATCACGCTCGGCTTGCGGCGCCCTGTCCGATCGGAGATCACGCCGAAGACGAACGCCATCACCAGGTTCATCAGGGTGAAGGCCGCGGTGGCCTGCGTCTGCACGGCGGCGATCTCGGTCGGGTCGTCGATCCCGAAGCGTCCGGAGATCGTCAGGTAGAGGTAGCTCGTGACCGACACGATCGATGCCGTCATGAAGAAGCGACACACCCATGCCCAGGCGAAGTCGGGGTAGCGGCGCGGGCTCAGCCAGAAGGTGTCCAGGACGCCGCTCCAGTCCATCGGCTCCGCGGGTTCCAGACGACGGATGTCCTTCAGGGTGAAGAACAGCGTGATCGCCAGGACGACGGCGAGCCCACCCGGGATCAGGAACATGCCGACCTGACCGATCGGGGCGACGGCACCCGCGAGGGAGACGCCGCCCAGGATCCCGATCGCGGTGGCGGCACCCGTGACGGCCGACATGATGGCGCGGATGCTGCGGCGGATCTGGTCGGCGAAGAGGGTGTGCACGGTCATCGAGACGGCGCCCCACCCCACGAGCACCAGGATCGTGCCGACCGCGAGCACGAGGAGCGACGGGGCCGTGGCCTGCACCGCGTAGCCGGCCAGCGCGATCAGAGAGCCGGAGAGGATCCAGGGCCGACGGATGCCGAGCCTCGACATCGAGCGGTCGCTGAGGCGGCCGAAGATCGGCGTCGTGATGAGGATGGCGGCCCCACCGAGCGTGAGGATGATGCTGAGGTCGCCCGTCGCCCGATCGGGATCCCACTCCTTGAGGAGCTGGGGGATCGCGACGCTGGCGACGCCCTGGGCGATGCCGGATCCGAGCCAGGCGAGCACGAAGGAGATCCAGAACCAGCGCGTCTGGCGCTGGCCCGGGATCGCATCGGCGGTGAGCGGCGGAGCGGGGTCCGCGGGGAAGACAGGATCGACTGCGTGGGTGGACATCATCGTCTCCGGGTCGGGGTCGGGGTCGGGGTGTGGAGTGGTCACGGGTGCGTACCGGTGGTCAGCGCCGGATCGGCGATCGGGAGGGGGCTCGTGCGGTAGGCGTCGGCGAGCTCGGCGACCACGACGTCGCGCCAGGTCCGTGCGCCCTCCCAGCGGCGGGTGAGACCTGGGGAGGCGTGATCGTGGCCGGGTCCGATGCGCAGTCTGACGGGGACTCCCGCCCTCCGCAGCGCATCGGCATATGCGGTGGCCCCGTCCCTCAGGGGATCGAACTCGGCGGCGAGGATCAGTGCGGGGGCGAGCCGCCGGTGATCCGGCGCGTCCAGCGGAGAGGACTCTGCGAGGGGAGCTCCGGCGCGATAGACCTCGGCGAGCTGTTCGACGCTTTGCCTGTCGGCCGGGCGCAGGTAGCGGTGCATAGAGTCCCCGACGATTCGCAGCGCCGCGGGGAGAACTTCGAGCGTCTGGTGGTGCAGGGGCGTTCCGGCGTCGCGCATGCGCAGGGCCGTCGTGGCCGCTATCGTCGCGCCGGCGGAGTTGCCGCCGACGCCGAGTCGGTGCGCGTCGACCGCCAGCTCGTCTGCGCGCTCCCGGATGTCAGCGAGTGCGGCGACGGCGTCGTCGACCGGAGCCGGGAAGGGATGCTCGGGCGCCAGCCGGTACTCCAGTGCGATGATCTGCACCGCGGAACGAAGGGAGCGATCAGCGCACAGGCGCTCGTTGAGAAGCTCGTCGATCGTGCCACCGCTCCAGCCGCCGCCGTGCAGCCACAACATCGTCGGCAGTGCACCGGTCGAGGACCCTGGTCGGAATCGACGCGCACGCAGCGGACCCGTCCCACCGGCGACCACGAGGTCGTCGATCAGCACGCCTGCGGGAACCGCCTCGGTGAACTCCACCGCCAGGAGGTCGCTCAACTCCCGCTGCGCCCGGCGTCGTGCTCCCGGCTCGGGGGACTCGAGGTCGGGAAGGGTCGCGGAGAGCTCGCGGATGCGCTGGATCCACTCCAGGATCTCGGCACTCAACGGCGGCCGGCGGTACTCGTGGTCGCTCATGCCGCCCCTCTCGCGTGCAGCGTGCGCAGCTCGGAGACGACGAGACGGTGCGCGACGTCTGCGGCGGGCACGTATCCGGTCGAGCCGAGCGAGCCGTGCGTCTGCCCGATGAAGCGCGTCGCGGTCACGGGAACACCTGCCGCGGAGAGCGCTCGGGCGTAGGCCTCTCCGTCACCGCGCAGGGGATCGAGCTCGGAGGTGAGGATGAGTGCTGGGGGGAGCCGCTCGTGCGACGTGGCCCGCAGCGGTGAGGCGTAGGGGAGGCGGGCGACTGCGGAGTCTTCTCCGAGGTACTGCCGCACCAGGGTGCGGCCGGCCGCGCGCACGATCACTCCCGGCATGCGCGCATCGATGCCGCGCATGTCGGCGTGCCCCATGGTCAGATCCAGCGCAGGGTTCTCCAGCAACTGCAGGACTATCGGATGCGCTGAGCGATCGCGGTTCATGAGCGTCACGGCCGCGGCGAGGTCGCCTCCCGACGATGCTCCGCCCACGGCCATCCGCTCCGGCGACGCCCCCAGCTCCTCTGCGTGGGCGCGGGTCCATTCGAAGGCCGACCAGCACTGCTCCGGTTGCGCGGGGAATCGCTGCTCTGGTGCGTGGGCGTAGTCGGCCGCGACGATCACGATCCCCGCATCCCGCGCTCTCACACGGAAGCGGGCGTCCCAGGAGACCCAGTCGATCCCGGCGATCGTGAATCCTCCGCCGTAGTAGTAGACCAGCACGGGAAGGCCCGATCCCGCCGGCGCGCGCTCCTCGCCGGGCCAATACACGCGGATGCGCACGTCGGGATGTCCGTCGACCGGAACCGTGTGCTCTTCCGAGGCCGTAGGGAGCGGCGTGATCCCGAGCGCGGCGCTCACGGTGTCGTCGTTGCGCGCAGCGACTCGGCGTCGTCCTGCGGGGTCTGCGGGTTCGTCTTCGAGCAGCGGGGCGACTCGCTCCTCCCACGCAGCGACCGCGCTGTCGAGCGTCGGACGCTGGAATCGGGACCGGGGTGTCGGCATCGGTCATCTCCTTCGACGAGTTCCGCACCGACGGGTTCCGATCGTGCGGGTTCCGACCTAGTCTGGGCAATCGAAGAACTTCGATGAAGAAGGAAGTCCGACCATGCGCGCACGACCGGGACGGGTCACCATCTACGACGTCGCGGAGCGCGCTGGAGTGAGCATCTCCACCGTGTCGCTGGCGGTGAGCGCCCCGCATCGGGTGCGCCCCGAGACCCGCCAGCGCATCGTCGCCGCGGCCACAGCGCTCGGCTACCGGATGACACAGGGGCGACGTGTCGGAGCCGCGCGCATCGCGGTCGCCGCCCCGTTCACGACCTACCCGTCGTATCTGCGCCGCCTGTCCGGCATGCTCCGCCGGGCGAGGGACGCGGCGGTGGACATCATCCCGTACGACCTCGATTCCGCCGCGGCTGCCGACGAGCCGCTGCTCGACGTCCTGCCCACGCGCACGGATGCCACCGGGCTCGTGGTGATGGGGGTTCCACTGGGCGGGGCCGCACGTCGGGCGAGCAGGGCGGCGCGCATCCCGGTCGTCTACGTCGACGTGGTGCCGACGCGGTCGGACGTGGACGGTCCGGTCGTCCTCGTCGACGATCGCGACGGTGGTGCGCAGATCGGGCGCCACCTCGCCGAGCTCGGGCATCGCCGCGTCCTCTTCGTGCACGAGCCGCAGCGCTCGCCGGCCTACGTGTCGGCGGGGATGCTCCGTATCGAGGGGCTGACCCAGCATCTGGCGATGACCGATCTCGCCGTCGCCGACCCCTCCTCGGTCGATGGCCGGGTGATCGCTGCGGCCCGAGCCGCGGGTGCGACGGCGATCGTCGCGAACCACGACCAGTTCGCCGCCGCGGTGATGTCGGCGCTACGCGCGGATCCTGGCACTGCCCCGCTCGCTGTCGTCGGCTACGACGACGGTGAGGTCTCCGCAGCGCTCGACCTCACGACCGTGCGGCAGCCGTTCGAGGAGAGCGGGCGCGCGGCTCTCGAACTCGTCCTCGGTCTGGTGTCGGGGGCATCGACCGCTCACCGCACCCTCCGGCTCGCCCCCACTCTGATCGCGAGGTCGTCGACGCTCGCGGTCAGCCCTGGGAAGCCGTGACCCGCTTCTTCTCCCGGATGTAGACCTCGCGGCGTACCTTCGCGACGACGTCGCCCTCCCTGTCGGTGATGACGGTCTCGAACCACTCGAGCACCTTGGCTCCGCCGCGTGCGCGCTCACGGATCTCCTCGGCCTTCTCCTTCGACACCTCGAACTCGGCAGTGAGCACGCCACGGCCGGGCTTGAGGAACTCGATCTCGCCGCGGGTGTCCCACACGACGTGATCGCGTCCGAGCTGGTGCATCACGAGCATGAAGAAGTACGGGTCGGTCATCGCCGACATCGACCCACCGAACGCGGTCTTGACGTAGTTGCGGGTGAAGACGTTCACGTGGAGTTCGACCGTGGCATGGGTCCAATCCTCACTGAAGCGGCGGATGCGGATGCCGCTGAAGAGGTTGGGGATCCACAGGCTCATGCCGATCGCGAGACGGCGGGGAGTGATGCGCATCACGCCAGTGTGGAGGAACGAGCAGAGAGCGACAAAGATGTCTGGAGGGTTGTCACAGTTGTTATAGTTCGCATAGAATAAGTAGCGATTCCACGAGAGGAGGATCGGATGCTCATCCGTGTCGATCCCGACAGCTCCCGCGCGCTGTACGACCAGGTCGCGGCCTCCATCCGCTCCGACATCCTCACAGGGGTCCTCGCTCCGGGCGATCGCCTCCCCGCGGCACGCGATGTCGCCGAAGCGCTCGACATCAACCAGCACACCGTGCTGCACGCCTACCAGCGACTGCGTGACGAGGGCCTAGTCGATCTGCGTCGCGGCAGGGGAGCGGTGATCGCGGCCTCGGCCGCGCCGCTCGCAGAACTCGCCAACGACATCGACGATCTGGTGCGCCGTGCCGCGGCACTCGGCGTCTCCGCCGACACGCTCGCCGGCATCGTCCATGCGCACCGTGACGCCCGCACCGGCATGGACCCGATCGAGAACCACGAGGAGGATTCGCCATGACCCATCGTGACGCCACCCACGACCTCACCCGTACCGCGCCGCAACTGCTGCGACGCGCACGAGTGGCCTTCTTCCTCGTCGCGGTGATCGTGCCGACCGTGATCACCGCCGTCGCCGTCGTGATCCTCCTCACCTGGTTGCCCACGCTGCCGGCTCAGGTCGCGACCCATTGGGGCCCGAGCGGTGCCGACGGATTCGGGGCGCCGTACACGTACCTCTGGCTCCTCATCGCGCTCGGGCTCGGGCTGCCGGTGCTGATGGCGGTCGCGACGCTCGCTTCCGCCGGTGCGCACTGGGGCGGCACTGCCCGCCTGATGGGCGCGCTCGCCGCGGGCATGGCCGCGCTGGCGGCGATCCTGA
Source organism: Microbacterium sp. DWRC1-3 (assembly GCF_049896645.1). NCBI lineage: Bacteria > Bacillati > Actinomycetota > Actinomycetes > Micrococcales > Microbacteriaceae > Microbacterium > Microbacterium sp. DWRC1-3. The sequence goes on along the minus strand of NZ_JAFCUS010000001.1, from coordinate 1,203,096 downwards.
GTCTCGGATCCCTCGCGCTCCAGCGCGACCTCACCGATGTCTCCGACGTGCCGGGCATCGGCGAGACCTTCGCACTGGCCTTCGCCGGACTCGTGGCTGTCGGCGGCATCGCCTGGGCCGTGCAGCCCCGCGTCCGCCCCGAACGGGGGCGCACGCTGGAGCCACGGTATGCCGTGAACGTGGCGGAGGGAGAACGCGTCGTGTGGGTCGCCACGACGACCATGCCACGCGGCGCGCTCGCGTTCCTGTTCTTCGTGCTCCTCGGCCTGGTCGCGCTCGGTGCGTTCATGCTCGGCACCGGTGTCGAGGGTGGCTGGATCGTCGCCGTGGTGGTGCTCGTCGTGGGCCTCGCGCTGGCGGCGACAGCCTCCTTCCGCGTCAAGGTCACGCCGCAGGGCTTCTCGGCGCGGGCCCTGCTGAGGTGGCCGCGCATCCGCATCCCGCTCGACGAGATCGAGTCTGTGCGCGCCGTCGAGATCTCGCCGTTCGCCGAGTTCGGCGGCTGGGGGTGGCGCATCAGCGTCGACGGACGGTCCGGCATCGTCATGCGGCGCGGTTCGGCGATCGAGGTCGCCCGCCGTGACAGACGGCCGTTCATCGTGACGATCGACGGCGCGGAAGAAGCCGCGGCGCTGCTGCAGGCCTATGTCGACCGCTCACGAACACCCGGCACCTCCTCGACCGACTCCGGAAAGGCGACCTCATGAACCATCAGGCCCTGCACACGCGCCGCGTGCCGTGGACCGCGGTGATCGCCTTCGTGGCGGTCTCCTTCGCCCTCGCCTGGCTGGTGGCGTTGCCGTTGTGGCTGGGCGACGGTCTCGCTGAGCCGATCTCGGTCCTCCTGCTGCCGGTGATGATGTTCACACCCGCGGTGGCAGCCCTCGTCGTGACGTTCGTGATGCGCGTCCCCGCGCGCGGCCAGCGTGCACGGTTCCTCGGACTGTGGCCGATGCGGCCGGCGAAGCGGGTGATCTGGCTCATGGTCGCCGGCTGGCTCGTTCCGCCGCTGCTGGTGGGTCTGGGTATCCTGCTTTCCGCCGCGCTCGGCTTCGTGCAGCTCGATCTGACGTTCGCGGCGTTCGCCGCCGAACTCGAGAAGGCCGTCCCGGCCGGCACGCCGCTGCCTCCTGTCCAGGTCATCGTGTTCGCACAGCTCGCGATGATCCCCGTCGGCGGGCTGTTCAACAGCCTCTTCGCTTTCGGCGAGGAGCTCGGCTGGCGCGGCTGGCTGCTTCCGGCGCTGCGCCCGCTCGGCACCTGGCCGGCCCTGATCCTCAGCGGGGTGATCTGGGGTGCATGGCACAGCCCGGTCATCCTTCTCGGCTACAACTTCGGGCGCACCGACCTCACCGGCGTGCTGCTCATGATCGGCGGATGCGTGGCCTGGGGCATTCTGCTCGGTTGGCTGCGCCTGCGTTCGGCATCGGTGTGGCCGGCGGTCATCGCGCACGGCTCGCTGAACGCCGCGGCGGGGCTCGTCCTCATCGTCGCCGCGACGCAGCCCGACATGGCCCTGGCCGGACCGCTCGGTGTGGCGACCTGGATCGTCCTCGCCCTCCTCACGGTCGTGCTGGTGCTGACCGGGCAGTTCCGCGCTCAGCCCGAGCTCGCCGATGCTCCGGGGCGCCTGCTCTCCGCACCGCGGTCTTGACGGACGGCAGCGGCGGGGGTTGGCTGAGGCCATGGAATCCACCCCCACCGCCTGGTCCGAAGCCGACGCCTTCCTCTCCGATCTGCTGGTCGGACCCGATGCGGATCTGGAGTCGGCGCTCAGCGCGCAGCGCGAGGCGGGCCTGCCCGAGATCGAGGTGGCTCCTGTCGCCGGCAAGCTGCTGAACCTCCTCGTCCGCATCAGCGGAGCACGGCGGGTGCTGGAGGTCGGCACGCTCGGCGGCTATTCCACGATCTGGCTCGCGCGGGCCGTCGGCCCCGGAGGGCGCGTCGTGACGATCGAGGCGGAGTCGGACAACGCGGCGATCGCCCGCGCCAGCATCGATGCCGCGGGCGTCGGTGATCGTGTCGACATCCGCGTGGGTAGGGGAGTGGACGTGCTCCCCACCCTGGTCGGCGGGTTCGACCTGGTGTTCATCGACGCCGACAAGGAGTCGAACACGATCTACCTCGATTGGGCGGCGAAGCTCGGCCACCCCGGCACCGTGGTCGTGCTCGACAACATCGGGCGTGAGGGCGAGATCGTCCGCGATGACAGCACCGACCTCAAGGTCGTCGGCACCCGTGAGGGACTGCGGATGCTGGGGGAGGACCCGCGATTCGACGCCACGGCCCTGCAGACCGTCGGCGCGAAGGGCTGGGACGGCTTCGCCATCGCCGTGGTCGTCTGATATCGACGGCGTCGGGAGCGTGCGCGCGAACCTGTCGGTCGGGTCCCTGACCCTGTCGGAGGGCCGGGCTAGACTGAGCGCGGATCGACGACGCTCCACACAACGTTTTCCCCCTGAGCAAGGAGCACATCAGTGGCACTGATCGAGGCTGTAGGCGCACGCGAGATTCTCGACTCGCGCGGAAACCCGACCGTTGAGGTGGAGGTCCTCCTCGACGACGGCATCGTGCAGCGGGCGGCCGTGCCGTCCGGCGCATCCACGGGCGCGTTCGAGGCGTACGAGCTCCGCGACGGAGACAAGAGCCGTTACGGCGGCAAGGGCGTGCTCAAGGCCGTCGAGGCCATCATCGACGAGCTCGGACCGGCGATCGAAGGTGTCGAGGCGAGCGAGCAGCGCATCGTCGACGAGATCCTGATCGAGGTCGACGGCACCGAGAACAAGAAGCGCGTCGGAGCCAACGCCATCCTCGGCGTCAGCCTCGCCGTCGCGAAGGCAGCGGCCGACTCGGCCGACCTCCCGCTCTTCCGCTACCTGGGCGGCCCGAACGCGCACGTGCTGCCCGTTCCGCTGTTCAACGTCATCAACGGTGGCGAGCACGCCGACAACGGCATCGACATGCAGGAGTTCTTCCTCGCCCCGATCGGTGCGGAGACCTACTCCGAGGCGCTCCGCTGGGGAGTCGAGACCTACCACGTGCTGCGTGCAGAGCTGAAGGCCGCCGGCTACGCGACCGGCCTCGGCGACGAGGGCGGCTTCGCTCCCGACCTGCCCAGCAACCGCGAGGGACTGGACTTCCTGGTGAAGGCGATCGAGAAGGCCGGCTTCACGCCCGGCACCGACATCGCGCTCGGCCTCGACGTCGCCGCGACCGAGTTCTTCAAGGACGGCGTCTACCGCCTCGACAACAAGGACTGGGACGCCGCGGCGCTCACCGAGTACTACGTCGGACTCGTCAACGACTTCCCGATCGTCACGATCGAAGATGCTCTCGCCGAAGACGACTGGGACAACTGGAAGCACCTCACCGACGCGCTCGGCAGCAAGGTGCAGCTGGTCGGCGACGACCTGTTCGTCACCAACCCGCAGCGTCTCGCCGACGGCATCAAGCGCGGCGTCGCGAACTCGCTGCTCGTCAAGGTCAACCAGATCGGCACGCTCACCGAGACGTTCGACGCGGTCAGCCTCGCTCAGCGCTCCGGTTACACGGCGATGCTCTCGCACCGTTCGGGTGAGACCGAAGACACCACGATCGCCGACCTGGTCGTCGCGACCAACGCCGGACAGATCAAGGCAGGTGCTCCTGCTCGCAGCGAGCGCGTCGCGAAGTACAACCAGCTGCTGCGCATCGAGGAAGAGCTCGGCGACGCCGCGGTCTTCGCCGGCCGTTCCGCGTTCCCGCGCTACCAGGCCTGAGCGCACCGATACACCGAAGAAGCCGCCGTCTCGGCGGTGAACACCGCCGCTGAAGCGGCACGACGAAGGAGGAGCCGTGGCACGACGACCGGCTCCTCCTTCGGCGTCTCCGGGACCGCAGACGCCGCGACCCGCCGGCACGATGAAGTCGAAGAAGACGGCCACGCCCGCCGCATCGTCGTCCGCACCGCGCTCATCGAGCAGGAGCCGGGGTGAGGCGCCTCGCGTCGACGTCCGCGAGTGGGCGTCCGGCATCCGCCTCTCGGCCTTCTCTGTCATCATGCTCTCGCTGGTGGTGCTGGGTGCCTGGGTGCTCGTGCCCACGCTTGGGACCTTCATCGATCAACGTCAGAAGATCGCGGCCCTCGAAGCGTCGGTGAAGGTGAGCGAAGACGAGATCGCCTCCCTCGTCGCCGAACGTGAGCGCTGGAACGACCCCGTGTACATCACGACGCAGGCCCGCGAGCGCCTCTACTACGTCAAGCCCGGAGAGGTCGTGTATCTGATCGACAACGACCTCGATCCCGCGGCCCTTCCGCGGGAGCAGGAGCCCGTGAGCGACACGATCGTCGAGAAGCCGACGGACTGGATGCCGCAGTTGCTGCGCACCATCGTCTCGACCGGCCTCAGCGATACGGCCGCCGTCGCTCCCTGACCGTCCCGTCGAGCAACTTCCCCGGCGGCTCCCCTACGCTGGTGAGGTGACCACGCCGCCGTTCCCTGCCCCCACGCCCGCCGAGCTCGCCGTCGTATCGGCCCAGCTCGGTCGTTCCGCCCGAGGTGTGGTGGGCATCGCGGCCCGTTGCGCGTGCGGCAACCCGACGGTGGTCGCCACCACACCGCGTCTGCCGGACGGTACGCCGTTCCCGACGTTCTACTACCTGACTCACCCCGCGGCGACGGCGGCGATGTCGACGCTCGAGGCGACCCAGGTGATGCCGGAGCTCGCGGCGCTTCTCGTCGACGACGAGTCAGTGGCGTCGGCGTATCTCGCAGCCCACGAGGCCTACCTCGCTGACCGGAGGCAGTTCGGCGAGGTCTCCGAGATCGACGGCATCTCCGCCGGGGGAATGCCCACGCGCGTCAAATGCCTGCATGCTCTGGCCGGGCATGCCCTGGCCGCAGGCCCGGGAGTCAACCCGATCGGCGACGCCGCACTCGCTCGCTCCTCCTGGTCGCCTTCGGTCTGCCGTTGTGAAGACCCCGGCGCCGCCCTGCGCGATGAGGCGGCTTCCGCGGTATGACCGCACGCCGGACGCTGCGCAGCGCTGCCGCCATCGTGGTGGTGGCGGCGACGGTGTTGCTCCTCGGCGTCGCGCCGACTCCGGCCCCGATCCCCGACGACCCTGCCGACCCGGTGCGGGCTTCGGAGTACTGGCTCGACGGGGCGCGGATCCGTGAGGCCTGGCAGACCACTCGTGGCAAGGGCGTCACCATCGCGGTGATCGACACGGGCATCGGCAAGGTGCCCTCGGTCTTCGGCGACGCTGTGGTGGGTGGCACCGATGTCTCGGGGTCAGGCACTCCGGACGGGCGCACGCCCCTGGGCGCCGTCGATGGCAATCACGGTTCCTGGGTGGCTTCGCTGGCTGCCGGTCGCGGTGCGCCCGACGGCACCGGCATGATCGGCGTGGCGCCGGAAGCCAACCTGCTCTCGATCTCGGTGGGGTTCAGCGCGGCCGCCGCCGTTCCGTTCACGGAGCAGGTGGCGAAGGGCATGCGCTGGGCCGTCGACAACGGTGCCGACATCATCAACCTCTCGTTCACGACGAACACGCTCGATTGGGACAAGAGCTGGGACGACGCGTTCCTGTATGCCTTCGAGCATGATGTGGTGGTCGTCGTCGCCGCCGGCAACCGGGGGAGTGGGACGAACATCATCGGCGCCCCGGCGACCATTCCCGGTGTGCTCACGGTCGGTGGCGTCGACCAGACCGGCATGGCGAGCATCGAGGCGTCGACCCAGGGCATCACGATCGGGATCTCCGCGCCCAGCGAGGGGCTCATCGGCGTCTCCGCAGACGGCACGGTCGTGCCGTGGCGCGGAACCAGTGGTGCGGCGCCCATCGTCGCGGGAGTCGCAGCGCTGATCCGCTCGGCGCACCCCGACATCAAGGCGATCGACGTCATCAACCGCATCATCAAGACCGCGATCCCTGTCCCTGATGCGGTCAAACCCCAGGATCCCCTCTACGGATACGGGCTGGTGGATGCCGCAGCGGCGATCTCCGCGAACCTCCCTGCGGTGAGCGAGAACCCCATGGGAGACCTCGCCGAGTGGATCCGCGTGTTCCGTCGCGCGGAGACGGAGCCGCAGCCGGTTCCGACGGTGACACCCGTCGCCGTCCCGCCTCTCCCCGCGCCCGATGCGCCCACCGAAGCCGGTTCACCGTTGCTTCCCAGCGCGGATTCATTGCGCTACGGTACCCTGCCGCTCATTGCGCTCACGGTCCCTGGTATCCTGGTAGCGCTTGGCGTCACCGCAGCTGCCCGGCGCATCCGATCGGCGCGCATTTCCGTACGCCACACCCCCGACTCCGAGGAGTAGTTCTTCTGTGCCTCAGAACAGCACTGTGCCCAAGATCCTGATCGTCGGCGGAGGGTACGCGGGTTTCTACACCGCGTGGAAGCTCGAGAAGCACCTGCGCAAGGGTGAGGCCGACGTCACCATGGTCGACCCGCTGCCGTACATGACGTACCAGCCGTTCCTCCCCGAGGTCGCCGCCGGCTCGATCGAAGCCAGGCACTCGGTGGTCGCGCACCGCCGTCACCTCAAGCGCACCAACGTCCTCACCGCCAAGGTGACGAACATCAACCACGCACAGAAGGTCGCGACGATCACGCCGCCCGTCGGCGAGCCGTACGAGTTCGCGTACGACCAGATCGTCGTCACGGCCGGTGCCGTCTCGCGCACCTTCCCGATCCCCGGGATCGCCGACAACGCGATCGGGCTGAAGACGATCGAAGAGGCCGTCGCGATCCGCGACAAGGTCATGTCGAACTTCGACAAGGCCGCCTCGCTTCCCGCCGGTCCCGAGCGCGACCGTCTGCTGACCGTCGTCGTCGTCGGTGGTGGCTTCGCGGGTATCGAGGTGTTCGCCGAGCTGCGTTCCCTGGCGTCCGCGCTGGTGGGCAAGTACCCGCAGATCAGCTTCGAAGACACCCACTTCCACCTCATCGAGGCGATGGGCCGCATCATGCCCGAGGTCTCGCTGCAGACCAGCGAGTGGGTGCTCAAGGACCTCGCCAAGCGCGGCGCCAACGTGCACCTCGACACGCAGCTGACGAGCGCGGTCGACGGCAACGTCGAGCTCTCCACCGGCGAGGTCATCCCGACCGACGTCATCGTGTGGACCGCCGGTGTCATGGCCAACCCGACCGTCGTGCGCGGCGGCGACCTGCCCGTCGAGGAGCGCGGTCGCATCCAGACCCGCGCCGACCTGCGCGTCGGAACCCCCGAGGCCTTCGTCGAGGGCGCGTGGGCAGCCGGAGACGTGTCCGCTGTCCCCGACCTCTCGGGCGGTGGCGTCGGCGGTTTCTGCGTGCCGAACGCCCAGCACGCGGTTCGCCAGGCGAAGCTGCTCGCGAAGAACCTCGTCGCCGTGCTGCGTGGGGAGAACCCCAAAGAGTACCTCCACAAGAACCTGGGCGCTGTCGCAGGTCTCGGCCTGTACAACGGTGTCTTCCAGTCCGGCAAGATCGCCCTCAAGGGCTTCGTGGCCTGGGTCGCGCACCGCGGCTACCACGGTCTCGCGATGCCGACGTGGGAGCGCAAGTTCCGCGTCATCTGGGGCTGGTGGAACAACCTGTGGCTCGGCCGCGACCTGGTGAACCTCGAGACCGTGCAGAACCCGCGTTACGTCTTCGAGGAGTTCGCCGCGCGCCCGCGTCCGGCCGCTCCCGCCGCTCCCGTGGCGGACGCTGCTCCGGCGGCATCGGCCGAGGCATCGGAGAAGCCCGCTGCGAAGAAGCCGGCTGCGAAGAAGCCCGCGGTGAAGAAGCCTGCCGCGAAGAAGCCTGTCGCCGAGAAGGCTCCCGAGCCGGCCGAGGCTGCAGCCAAGTAACTGACTCTCGAGTACGACGATCGGCCCTGTGCGCTCTGCGCCGGGGCCGATCGTCGTTTCTGCGGAGCGTCTCCGAGGCGGTGCACAGGTACAGCCGGTATCGTCGCGCAGGCAAGGGGAGTACTCCCGAATGCGGCGACGTCGTCATTACGAGCACGAGATCGTGCTCCGGCCCGCCGGCCCGTGAGGGTGGAGGAGACCTTGGCACCCGCATCGCGGGCTGCCGAGAGACCCTGCCGTCGTCCTGACGTGGTGGATCCTGGGCGGTCCGCACCACGAAAGGGACCACCCATGGGAAAGCTCTCCCGACTGATCGGCATGGCATCCGAGGCGCTCGAGAAGAACGCCGGTTCGGCGCGCAACGGTCACACGGCTGACGGATCACGCGCGCAGGACGGGTCCCGGTCGACGGATTGGGGCGGCATGCTCCGTGGCGCCGTCGACGCCGTTCGAGGGCAGGGCGACCCGGAGCGACAGCCGAGCCAGAACCGTCCGGTGGCGGCCGACCCGTACACGCCGCCCGCCGCGTCACGCGAGCGGCCCCGCTCCACGAGCTCCGCACCGTCTGCCGCCGACCCCTACGCACCGCCGGTGCCCGGAGCCTCTCGGGCCCCGCAGGCCATGACCGATGCGGACCGTGCGGCCATCGCCCGCTACGACTACCTGCTGCAGACGGCGGATCCGCAGCGCGTCGAGCAGATCCACCGCGAGGCGTTCGCGCGCCTGACCCCTGAGCAGCGCTCGCTCGTCGAAGCCCGCATGCGACAGGAGCTCGAGCCGGGCGAGCGTCCGCGGTCGTCGTCGCCGGATGACCTCGCTCGCGCCGCCGGACGTGCCGAGGCCATGAACCCGGGGCGGATGCGCGGTCTGCTGTCGCGCGTGCGCGGTGCGGGTGTCGGCGGTGCTGCGGTCGTCGCTGGTGGCGCGGCGGTCGGACTGCTCGGCGTGGTGGCCGGGGGTGCGGTGCTCAGCACGGTGGCGGGTCCTCTTCTGGAGCAGGCCGCGAACATCGGCGTCGACTTCGGCGCGTTGGCAGAGGGCATCGATGTCGAGTCCCTCGCCGCCGGTATCGACGTCGAGTCCCTCGCCGGGGGTGCGGGCGATCTGATGGGCTCCGCGGGCGAGACGGTGTCGGGGCTGGGAGAGACGGCGAGCGGCTGGGGCGAGCAGCTCGGCAACCTGGGCATCCCCGGTATCGGCGACATCTTCGGGCGCTGACCGCGGATGGTTCTCACTGCTGCTGCCGATCACGGCTTCACCGGACTCACCGGATTCGCGGCCGATGTCCTCACCGCGCTGGGAGACATCGGCGTGGGCGTGCTGGTCTTCCTCGAGGTCCTGGTGCCGCCGATCCCGAGCGAGGTGATCCTTCCCTTCGCGGGGTACCTGAGCCAGAGCGGCTCTCTGAACCTGGGGTGGCTGATCCTCTGGAGCACGCTCGCGTCCTGGCTGGGTGCGTTGCTGCTGTACGGGCTCGGCGCGGCCATCGGGATGGATCGCGCGGTGCGGATGCTCGCGGCCACCAAGCTGGTGAGCCGCTCCGATCTCGAACGCGGATCGGAGTGGTTCGTGCGCAGCGGCGGCTGGACCGTGCTGGTGGGACGGATGGTACCCGGCGTGCGCAGCCTGATCTCGATTCCGGCCGGGGCCTCCCGCATGAACCTCGTGACGTTCAGCTTCTACACCATCATCGGCAGCGGGCTCTGGAATGCTCTTCTCCTCGGAGTCGGAGCGGCGCTGGGCACGCAGCACGAGAAGCTGGAGCAGTACCTCGGGTACCTCGACTACGCCGTGTACTCGGCCATCGCGATCGCACTGGTCGTCCTGGTCGTGCGTCGCATTCGCGAGGCGGCAGGCGAGCGGAAGACGGTCGCGCCGGCGGAGGACTGAGCGAGGATGTGCCCCCGCTGGGACTCGAACCCAGACTGAAGCGATTTTAAGTCGCCTGCCTCTGCCATTGGGCTACGGGGGCCTCCTCGCCAGCCTATCTGCGTGCCCGGATGCGACGCGGTGCCTTCGGGGGTGATCCGCAGTCCGGGGAGGCCTTAGTGTGGGGGAGTGCTCGACCTCATCGACGAACTGAGCCCCGCCCACGGCGCGCCTGCGGTCGCCCCCGAATGGGAGGACCCGGCCCGCTACTGGCCGCGCCTGTCCGCCGCGACGGGGCATCTTCCCGCGCCGGTGGCGGTGATCGACAGGGAGGCGCTCCGCTACAACGCGATGGACCTTCTGGTGCGGGCGGGCGGGCTGCCGATCCGGGTCGCCTCGAAATCGGTACGGGTGCGGTCCGTGCTCGATGCCGTGCTGAAGCTCCCGGGGTTCCGCGGCATCCTCGCCTTCACGCTCGAGGAGGCGCTGTGGCTCGCCGAGACCCATGACGACATCATGCTCGGGTATCCCACCGTCGATCGCGCGGGTCTGGCACGGCTCTTCGCCGACGAGCAGGCTGCTCAGCGCATCACGCTGATGATCGACGACCTCGTGCACCTCGACTTGATCGACAGCGTCGCAGGGCCCGGTTCGCGTCCGGAGATCCGTGTCGCGATCGACGTCGATGCCTCCTGGCGCTCCTCGCTCCTCGGCCACATCGGCGTGCGCCGTTCGGCGCTGTTCAACGCGGGAGAGGTCGCCGCCTTCGCTCGCAAGGTCGTCGCCCGCCCGGGATTCCGGCTCGTCGGACTGCAGATGTACGACGCGCAGATCGCGGGACAGGGGGACGATGCCGGCCCCGATGCCCCGCTGATCCGGATGGTGCAGTCGCGCTCACGGAACGAGCTGCGCGAGCGCCGGGCGGCCATCGTCGCCGCGGTCGGAGAGATCACGTCGCTGGAGATCCTCAACGGCGGAGGAACGGGGTCGCTCGAGTTCACCGGAAGCGATGAGTCGCTCAGCGAGGCGAGCGCGGGAAGCGGGCTCCTCGGCGGCCATCTGTTCGACGGGTATCGCTCGTTCCGCCCCGCTCCGGCGTCCGCATTCGCGTTCGACGTGGTGCGGCGCCCGGCCATCGACATCGCCACGGTGCTCGGCGGAGGATGGATCGCCTCCGGCCCCGCTGTCGCCTCGCGCCAACCGCGGGCCGTCTGGCCACAGGGACTCCACACCCTCGCCCGTGAAGCTGCCGGTGAGGTGCAGACGCCCCTGCAGGGCCCGGCGGCGACATCGCTGGGCGTGGGCGACCGAGTCTGGTTCCGGCATGCCAAGAGCGGCGAGCCGGCCGAGCGCATCGAGAGCTATCACCTGGTCTCGGGCGACGAGATCATCGATGAGCTGCCGACCTACCGCGGCGAGGGAAAGGCCTTCCTGTGACGAGAATCGGCGGCACCTGGCAGAACTGGGCTCGCTCGGCCTCGGTGCGACCCGCACGCGTGGAGCGTCCGCGCAGCCCCGAGGGCGTGCAGCGGGCGGTGGTCGCCGCGGTGAAGCAGGGGCTTCCGGTGAAGGCCGTCGGCGCCGGCCACAGCTTCACGGGCATCGCGGTCGCCCCGGGCGTCCTGCTCGAGCTCGACGACCTGCAGGGACTCGTCTCGGCGGACGCCGCGACGGGACGCGTGACCCTGCTCGCCGGCACCCGGCTGCACCGCATCCCCGGACTTCTCGCCCCGTACGGGCTCGCGATGGAGAACCTGGGCGACATCGATCGTCAGTCGATCGCCGGCGCGATCTCGACCGGAACCCACGGCACCGGTGCCGAGTACGGTGGCCTCGCGACCCAGGTCGTCGGCGTCACCATGGTCACGGCCGCCGGCGAGTTCCTCCGCATCGACCAGGAGCACGAGAGCGAGCTGCTGCCCGCTGTGGCTCTCGGACTCGGCGCCCTCGGCATCATCGTCGAGGTGACCCTGCAGTGCGTGCCGGCGTTCGTCATGCACGCGATCGACGAGCCGGTACCCCTGGAGGAGGTGCTCGCCACCCTCGAAGAGCGCGTCGCCGCATCCGACCACTTCGAGTTCTATTGGTTCCCTCACACGGATATCGCGCTGACCAAGCGTCAGACGCGGCTGCCGGAGGCGACGGTGCGCAAGCCGCTCCCGGTGGTCGGGCGGTGGATCGATGAGACGCTGCTCTCGAACGGGGTGTATCGCGTGGCGTGCGCTGCGGGTCAGGTCGTTCCGGCGATCACTCCGTCCTTCAGCCGGCTCGCGGTCAGGCTCACCGGAGATCGCGAGTACACCGAACTCTCGCACCGGGTGCTCATCCAGAGCAGGACCGTGCGATTCCGGGAGATGGAGTACGCGATCCCCGTCGAGAACGTCGTGCCGGCCTTCGAAGCGGTGCAGGCGCTGATCGCGCGGCGCGGATGGACGATCGAGTTCCCGATCGAGGTGCGCTTCGCCGCGTCCGACGACCGCTGGCTGTCGACGGCTCACGGACGCGCAAGCGCGTACATCGCCGTGCACCGCTACTGGCGGGCCGACCCCACGGAGTACTTCGGCGCCGTGGAGGAGGTCATGCACGAGTTCGGCGGGCGCCCGCACTGGGGCAAGCTCCACACGCTCACGACGCAGACCCTCCGGGAGCGATACCCGCGCTTCGACGACTTCGTCGCGTTGCGCGATCGCCTCGACCCGGAGCGTCGTTTCGGCAACCGCTACCTCGAGCGGGTCCTCGGCAGCTGATCGGGACGCAGGGACGCCCGCGCGCGCCCAGTCCACGTGCAGACTGCGCGTCTAGGATGAGAGAAACACGAGGAAGGGTGGGGCTCTGATGGAATGGCTCGTGCCGGTACTGATCGTTGTCGGAGTGATCCTGCTCGTCGGCATCTATCTGTGGGCCACGTACAACTCGCTGGTGCAGCTGAACGTCCGCGTCGATGAGGCGTGGAGCGGCATCACGGTGCAGTTGAAGCGACGAGCCGACCTCATCCCGAACCTCATCGAGACGGTGAAGGGCTACGCCTCCCACGAGAAGGCCGTCTTCGAGAACGTCACGCGGGCGCGTGCCGAGACCCTGTCAGCCGGAGGACCGGGCGAGGCGGGCATCGCCGAGGGGCACCTGCAGCAGGCGTTGCGGAGCCTCTTCGCGGTCGCCGAGGCCTACCCGCAGTTGCAGGCGAGCACGAACTTCCTCCAGGTGCAGCAGGCACTGGTCGACACCGAGGACAAGGTGCAGGCGGCGCGCCGCTTCTACAACGGCGGCGTGCGCGAGCTGAACACCAAGATCAAGGTCTTCCCCAACAACCTGTTCGCCAAGGGGCTGGGTTTCTCCGAGCGGGAGTTCTTCGAGGTCGCCGACAGCAGCGCGATCTCCGAACCGCCGCGCGTGCAGTTCTGACGCCGGTCGTTCACCACACCGACAGGAGGAGTCCGTCGGCGGTGAACGCCAGGTCGCCGCGCACGCTCCAGGAGTCCGTCCGATAGGTGGTAGTGCGGGTCTCGCCGTTATGGGCGGTCCCGGTGATGGTGGCCACGAGCACTCCACCCTCTGCGGTGAAACCGGCGGGAGTCAACGCGATGACCGGTGCCGTGTCGATCCGATAGCGGATCGCATCCACCTCGCGGAACTCGGTCCCCCAGGGGATCCGTATGCCGCATCCGTCGGGGACTTCTGTGCCCCCAGCGGTGCAGGTCTCGAGGAGCGTGTCGAGCTGGGCCTGCGCGACCGCCGTCGCCTCCGGCCGCAGCACGACGTCGAGCGTCGTCGTGGTCTTCACCCCTGGCAGCACCAGCGCCGCGCTCCCGCCCTCGAGCAGTGTCTCCGGTGCGGCCGCGAGGGCGTAGGTCGCGGGGAGCAGCAGTGCAGCCGTCTCCGCCGGAACGGTCGCATCGCCGATCGCGACATCCGACCCGATCGTAGTTTCCACGGTCAGTGTGCCGAGTCCCGTCGCATCGACGCTCCAGCGGCCGTCGACGATGCCGAGCGTCAGCTGCGCGGTGTGCGTCTTGCCGTCGAGCCGGAAGGAGATCGCGACGACGGCCGAAGTGTCGTCGTCTTCGCGTCGGACGGTCGTGACCTCGGAGTCCTCGATGAACGCGGTGGCGGCGGCGAAGGCGACCAGTGCGGTGTCCGAGACGTCGATCCCGGTGGCCGCCACGGCGTCGGGGTCACCGGACTCGAGCGCCTGGACATAGGCGAGCGCCGCTTCTTCCGGCGTGGAGGAGCGGTTCGTCGACGACCAGAGCCAGAGTCCCGCGGCGACGAGGACGAGACCGGCGACGCCGCCGAGCAGCCACCACCGGGCCCTGCTCACACCGGACTCTCTCGCGCGTGCACGTGACGACGCACGGAGGGACCGGTGCCTGCTCCGGCCGCCAGCGCCCCATGCAGTGCGTCGGTGGCGTCACCCCACCTCGACACCGAGACATGATCCAGTCCCTGCCACGCCGCTGCGAGTCGGAGCTCGGCAGCGATCTGCTCGGCATCGCCGGGGTGAGCCTGTGGTTCCCACCAGGCGGATTGCACCTGCAGCGTCGATGTCGCGCGGTCGGACTTGAGATCGACGCGCGCGACGATGCGGTCGCCCACGAGGACCGGCAAGGAGTAGTAGCCGAACCGCCGCTTCTCTGCCGGTACGTAGATCTCGATGCGGTAGTCGAGGTCGAACGCGCGGAGTGCGCGATCCCGAAACCACACCACCGGGTCGAACGGCGTCAGAATCGCCGCCGCGTCGACCTTGCGGGGCAGCACCGCATCCCGATGCCGCCAGGCGGCGAGTGGACGCCCGCCGCGTTCCCAGCCGCGCACCTGCACGGGCTCCAGCTCGCCGGCGTCGACGAGCTCTGCGATCGAGCGCGCGACGGCGGCCCGGTCGCGGATCCGGTAGTAGTCGGCCAGGTCGGACTGCGTCGCGACGCCGCTCGATCGGGCCGCGCGACGGGTCAGCTCACGGATGGCATCGGAGCGGGAGACCTCTTGCGAACGGATGGCGTCAGGGATGACGTGCTCGGTCAGCGCATAGGTGCGCTCGAACCCGCGGCGCCCGCTGATGGCGACATCGCCGGTTCGCCACAGGTGTTCGAGGGCGAGCTTGACGTCGTCCCAGTCCCACCAGGTGCCGCGTTCCCTGGGAGCATCGGCACGGAGATCGGCGGGACGCAAGGGCCCGCGCACACGCAGCTCGTCCTGGACCCACTGCAGCGTTCGCGCGTTGCTCGACATCCAGGACTCTTCGCCCGCCCAGCGTCGGCGGAAGTCGTCCATGCGAAAACGCCACAGCGGCCAGTCCTCGATCGGGATGAAGGTCGCCTCGTGAGCGAGGTACTCCACGTAATGGGTCGTGCGCGAGAGGAAGACGCGGTCGAGCAGGGCCGGCTCGTAGGAGCCCAGCCGAGAGAACAACGGCAGGTAATGGGATCGTGCGAACACGTTCACGGAGTCGATCTGCAGCACACCGAGACGATCCATCACCCGGTGCACGTGGCGCCCCGCGACCGATGCCGGCCGCGCGCGGGTGAAGCCCTGCGCGGCCAGAGCTATGCGGCGTGCCTGGGTCGGAGTGAGGGTGTCGGTCACACGGTCAGGGTATCGCCGAGCGCCGACATGCACCCTCCAGGGAAAGATGCGTTCGAGGGCATACGGCGTGACCGTAGACTTGGGCGATGAGTGAGGACCAGCGACCCCGACTGAGAGATCTGTTCCGTCCGCGCCCGGTCTCCACCGAGCGCACCGTGTCGACCGAGGCCGATGAGGCGGTACCGCTGCCGCTGCGCATCACGGCGGGCTATGCATGGCGGCTGCTACTGATCGCGGCGGCGATCGGCGTCTTCATCTGGCTCGTGATGCTGCTCAAGCTCCTCGTCATCCCCTTGATGGTCGGCATCCTCATCACCGCGCTGCTGTGGCCGGCCTTCTCGTGGATGCTGCGGCGTGGTCTCCCTCGTTGGCTGGCGATCGCCATCTCGCTCATCGGGACGGCCGCCATCGTCACCGGGCTGATGTGGCTCGTCGTCTGGCAGGTGCGTGCTCAGCTGCCCGATGTGCAGCAGCGTTCGACCGAGGCCTTCGATCAGTTCCAGGTCTGGTTGCACGAGGGTCCTCTGAGTCTCTCCGACACGCAGATCGCGAACTACCTGCAGCAGGGACTCGACTTCCTCAACGAGCAGGCGCAGGTGCTGTGGACCGGCGCCCTGGCGATCGGGACCACCGTCGGCCACGTCGCCACGGGCGCCGTGCTGTCGCTGTTCATCCTGATCTGTCTCCTCGCCGACGGCGCAGGCATCTGGCGGTGGACCCTCCGGATCTTCCCGCGCATGGCGCAGCCGGCCGTCGACGGAGCGGCCCGCAACGGCTGGACCACGATCGTGAACTACGCGCGCACGCAGTTGTTCGTCGCGACGATCGATGCGATCGGCATCGGACTCGGGGCGTTCCTGTTGCAGGTGCCCCTCGCGCTCCCGGTCGCCGTCCTGGTGTTCCTCGGCTCGTTCATCCCGATCGTGGGTGCGGTCGTGACCGGCGCCGTCGCCGTGTTCCTGGCGCTGGTGTACAACGGTCCCTGGATCGCGCTCTGGATGCTCCTGGTCGTGCTGGCCGTCCAGCAGATCGAAGGACATATCCTGCAGCCGATCATGATGGGCTCGGCGGTCAAGGTGCATCCGCTCGCCGTCGTCCTCGTCGTGGCGGGTGGAGCGATGATCGCCGGTATCCCCGGCGCACTGTTCGCGGTGCCGTTGGCGGCGTTCATCAACGTCGCAGCCGTGACCATCAGCTCGGGATCCTGGCGCACGGGCGCCGGGCCGAGCGGAGACCTTATCTGGAGCACAGTACCGCGCGAGCGGAGACGGAGGAATCGATGAGCGCAGTCCCCAGCCTGACCGAGTTCGAGCACGCTGCTCAGAGTCTGGCTGAGGTGATCTCGCACACGCCGACGCTGCCGTCGCGAGCGCTCTCCGACATCCTCGGCGCCCCGGTGCTGCTGAAGATGGAGAACCTCCAGCGCACGGGATCCTTCAAGATCCGCGGTGCGGCCTACCGGCTGTCGAAGCTGAGCGCCGAAGAGCGCTCGCGTGGCGTGGTCGCGGCCTCAGCCGGAAACCACGCGCAGGGAGTGGCGCTGGCGGCGCAGGCGCTCGGCATCCCGGCGACGATCTTCATGCCTCTGGGCGTTCCGGTGCCGAAGCTGCTCGCCACGCGCGGCTACGGAGCGGAAGTCGTGCTGGAGGGGGAGACGGTGGCGACCTCGCTGCGTCTCGCCGCGGAGTTCTCCGAGCGCACGGGTGCGGTGCTGATCCATCCGTTCGATCACCGCGACATCGTGATCGGGCAGGGAACTCTCGGACTCGAACTCCTCGAGGACGCGCCCGACGTCGACACCGTCGTGCTCGGCATCGGCGGGGGAGGTCTGATCGCCGGCGTCGCGGCAGCCGTGAAGGCACGCGCTGCCGAGCTCGGCCGCACGGTCCGCATCATCGGCGTGCAGGCCGAGAACGCCGCCGCCGTTCCGCCGTCGCTCGAGGCCGGCGAGCCCGTCGACATCGTCACCCGACCGACCATCGCCGACGGCATCCTGGTCGCTCGTCCCGGTGCCGTCCCGTTCGACATCATCAAGGACCTCGTCGACGAGGTCGTCACGGTCTCCGACGACGACCTGGCACGGGCCATCCTCATCCTGCTGGAGCAGGCGAAGGTCGTCGTCGAGCCCGCCGGTGCCGCCGGTGTGGCGGCGATTCTGGCAGGCAAGGTGGCGGGCAGCGGAACCACCATGGCCGTGTTGTCTGGTGGGAACATCGATCCGCTCCTGCTGCAGCGCGTGGTGTCCCACGGACTCGCCGCTTCGGGTCGCTACCTCACGATCCGCATCCCTCTGCCCGACCGTCCCGGTCAGCTGGCCCGCGTCTCCGAGCTCATCGCCGAGGCCGGCGCGAACGTGATCGAGGCCATGCACACGCGCCACGGTCACGGTCTGCAGATCAGCGACGTCATCCTCGAGCTCAGCGTCGAGACGCGCGGTCCCGAGCACTCCGAGCACACGCTCGACACCCTGCGTCGCGCCGGCTTCGAACCCATCCTCGTCCCCGATTGAGCACGACTGCGCATTCACGCAGAAGCGCCCCCGCGTCCTGAGGATGCGGGGGCGCTTCTGTGTGGCGTCTCAGCCCGTGTACGTCTCGACGTTCACGATCTCCACGCTGATCTCGCGGCCGTTCGGGGCCTCGTACGACGACTTCTCGCCGACCTTGAGGCCGAGGATGGCCTGGCCGAGCGGGCTGGCTTCGCTGTAGACATCGAGGTCGCTGCCTGCGGCGATCTCGCGGCTGCCGAGCAGGAACACCTCTTCGCCTCCGGCGACGAGGGCGGTGACCACGGTGCCGGGCTCGACGATTCCGCGGCTGGCCGGAGCTTCGCCCACCTTGGCGGTCTTCAGCAGAGCCTCCAGCGTGCGGATGCGCGCTTCCTGCTTGCCCTGCTCGTCCTTCGCGGCGTGGTATCCGCCGTTCTCCTTGAGGTCGCCCTCTTCGCGGGCCGCCTCGATGCGCTTGGCGATCTCGTCGCGGCCGAAGGTGGACAGGTGCTCCAGCTCGGCGACGAGCCGGTCATACGCTTCCTGCGTGAGGAAGGGAACCTGAGCATCGGTGGACATGACGAAGCTCCTTCTTTCGGGATCCCTCCGGCATGCTGCGGGGGATATGCCAAGACGCCCCGGCACGGTGCCGGGGCGTCGTCTTGTCTGGCACGAGTCTAGGCGACCCAGCAGGTGTTCACCAAACCTGTGGTGGCCTCCGACACCGTGGGGATCGTGACGGAGCGCGCCTGCGAGTGGCTGTCTCCGGCCTCGATCTCGACGATCTTCCAGCCGACGACACCGAACTCCTCGTCGAGCGCCTCGACGGCGCACACCACGTCTTTGCCCTGCACTCCGGTGACCTGGAAGGTGATGTTCACGGAGTGCTCGTCGACGAGCTCGAAGCCCAGGTCGTCCGCGTCGACGGAGGCCATCGACTGCGCCACGGTCATCCAGCTGAAGGCGCCGACGATCAGCAGTGCGATCGCACCGCCGATGATCCACGGCGCGCGGCGTCGTCGGGTTCGGCCATAGCGTTCATCGAGCTCTTGTGCGGTCGTCACGGGTGGGTCTTCCGGTCGTTAGGCTGGTGTTACCAGGTTATGCGACCTGCGTACGAAAGGCCGATTCATGTTCTCTCTGTCCGAGACCCCGATGCCGACGCCGAGCATGACCGTCGACCCGGTGTCGGTCACTCCGGGGTTCGTCGGTTTCGCCGCGATCGTCGTGGTCGTGATCGCGGTGATCCTGCTGATCTGGGACATGAACCGCCGCATCCGCCGTGTCCGGTACCGCGAAGAGGTGCGCGACGAGCTCGACGCCGAAGAAGCGGCGCGGGCCGAGGGCGATGCCGCCGCGGCTCCCGGAAAGGGTGCGCCGACCTCGGACGGCACCGCTGCCTCTGACACCGACGGCGATACGCCCGCTCGCTGACCTCGCGTCACGGCGCGCCCAGCGAGGGCGACAGCGGCGACAGGGCGATGAGCAGGCATGCGGTCCAGTGGCAGAGGAATGCGAGCACCGTGCACACGTGGAAGATCTCGTGGAACCCGAAGTGCCCGGGCCAGGGGTTCGGCTTCTTGAGCGCGTAGACGACCGCGCCCCCGGTGTACAGGAGCCCGCCGACGATCACCAGCACCATCATCGCGAAGTTCGCGTTCATGAGATCGACGAGGTACATCACGGCTGCCCAGCCGAGCAGCAGGTAGAGCGCGACGTAGAGCCAGCGCGGGGCGTGGATCCAGAACACCCGGAAGAGGATGCCGACCAGCGTGCCTCCCCACACCAGGCTGAGCAGCAGCACGCCCTTCTCCGGCGGCAGCGCCAGCACCGCCAGCGGTGTGTAGGTACCGGCGATGAGCAGCAGGATGTTGGCGTGGTCGATGCGCTTGAGCAGCACCTTCACCTTCGGCCGCCAGTCGATGCGGTGGTAGAGCGCCGAGTTGCCGAACAGCAGCAGTGACGTGAGCATGAACACGGCGGAGGCCCACTTTGCTGCGGCACCTTGGGAGACGATGATCAGCACCACACCGGCGACCAGCGCCACCGGGAACGTGCCGGCATGGATCCATCCTCGCCAGGTCGGCTTGGTCTCGACGGCGGCATCGACGGCCGCGGCTTCGAGCAGAGGCAGCTGAGGGACGTCGGGACCGGAGGGCTCGGGAGTACTCACACGCTCACTCTAAGCCGACCCGCATACCGTGCAGGGCACATATATCCCAGCTTCCGCACACGATGCCGCAGGCCCCGGCACGGTAGCGTAGGGAGGTGATGTCACGCGAGAGCCCGGGGCGAGGGCCGCTGTATCGGCTCTACACCAACAGGTTGCGACGCCACCTCGATCCGGCCACGGTGCCGCATCACGTCGCGATGATGATCGACGGCAATCGCCGGTGGGCGCGTCAGCTCGGATTGGACACGCCTGCGGAGGGACACCGTGCAGGCGCTGCGAAGATGCGCGAGTTCCTCGGCTGGTGCGACGAGCTCGGCGTGCGCGTTGTGTCGCTCTATCTGCTCTCCAGCGACAACCTGAGAAAGCGCGACTCCGCGGAGCTCGCCGACCTCATCGAGATCATCGCCGAGCTCGCCGAGGCGCTGTCGCAGGAGGGGAACTGGCGAGTGAAGCACGTCGGACGCTCCGACATCCTCCCCGCAGAACTCGCACGGGTGCTCTCCGACGCGGAGAACCGCACCAAGGATCACACCGGACTGCACGTGAATCTCGCCGTCGGCTACGGCGGGCGCAATGAGATCGTCGACGCCGTGCGGAGCATCATTGCGAAGCATGAGGCCTCCGGTGGCACGCTGGAGGACCTCGCCGCCCACCTCACGCCCGAGATGATCGGCGAGCACCTCTACACGGGTGGGCAGCCCGATCCCGACCTCGTGATCCGCACGAGCGGGGAGCAGCGGCTCAGCGACTTCCTCCTGTGGCAGAGCGCACACAGCGAGTTCTACTTCGTCGAGGCGTTGGGCCCCGACCTGCGTCAGGTGGACTTCCTTCGCGCGATCCGCGACTACGCCGACCGCGACAGGCGCTTCGGTCGCTGACCCGGCGACGGGCCCGCGCAGACCCATGCCACAATGACGAAGTGAGCACTTTCCAGGACTATGTCGACACCTTCGACAACGAGTCCGGCTACCTGAACTGGGCGGCGTTCGGCCCGCTGTCGCCCTCCGTACGCGAAGAGGTGTTCGCCGACGCCGACCTGCTCGGAAGCGGACGACCATCCTCCCTCTCCCTGGTCGCCGAGCGCATCGGTCAGGCCCAGGAGCTCGTCGCCGAGCTGCTGGGCGGCGACGCCGACGACGTCACCCTGCAGCCGTCTTCGACCCACGGACTCATGCACGCGCTGTTCGGCCTGTCCGGCGCTGTGATCGCGAGCACCGCTGAGTTCCCCAGCGTGAGCCTGACCCTGGAGCGCGCATCGACGGCATCGGACCGTGCGATCATCCCGCGGTGGATCACCCCGGAGGACGGACGCGTGACCGCTGATGCCGTCAGGGAGGCGCTGGATGACGAGGTGGTCGCCCTCGCCGTGAGTCACGTCGACTTCCGCACCGGGTATCGCACCGACCTGGCGGCGCTTCGCGAGGCGATCGGTCCCGACCGCCTGCTCATCCTCGACGCCGTCCAATCGTTCGGCGTGATCGATGTCGACTACTCCGCGGCCGATGTGGTGGTCGGACACGGCTACAAGTGGCTGCGCGCCGGCCGGGGCAGCGCCTTCGCGTGGTTCTCCCCCCGCGCCAGAGATCGCATCTCGCCCGTGCTCTCCGGTATCACCGGCACGACGGCCACCGGTCTGTTCGTCGACGAACTCCCGGCGCCAGCGCCCTCGGCTCGCGCCTTCACCGTGAGTCAGCCGGACACGCTCGCCGCGGGACGACTCGCGATCGGTGTGCGCGATGTGCGCGATGCCGGTGTCGCCGCCATCGAGGAGCGCCTCGCGGAGCACGTCGACACCGTGATCGAGATCGCCGACCGCCATGGGATCGAGGTGCGCTCCCCGCGTGATCGCGTCGAGCGTGCCGGCATCGTGGCACTCGCCCCGGAGGAACCCGCACGCCTCGCCGCGGCACTCGCCAACGCCGGTCTCGTCGTGACCGCACGTGGATCCTCGGTGCGGATCGCGCCCCACGCAGGCACGGATGCGGCGACGTTCGCGCTTCTCGATGAGGCCCTGCACGCGTTCGGCAACGAGACGTTCACCAGCGCTTAACGAATCGCTGGCGTGTCGAGTCCGCGTTAATCGCCCACGCGGTCGTACGTTCTAGGCATCGGGCAAGGCGCCCGTTCGAGTCGGCCTCAGGTTGACGACTCGTGACCCCCTGGTCGACTCGTTCGAATAGCCGGGATTACCCGGGTCGGGAGTGGGTCGTGACCACACGTACAGCGCAGCAGGCCACAAGCACCGCGCAGCAGTCCACCCGTAAGACCACGAGGCGAGCATCGTCCGCCGATCCGGATCAGGATCTGCGCACCTATGTCCTCGACACCTCGGTCCTGCTGAGCGATCCGCAGGCGTTCTTCCGGTTCGCCGAGCACTCGGTCGTCCTCCCCGTCGTCGTGATCACCGAGCTCGAGGGCAAACGGCACGATCCGGAGATCGGCTACTTCGCGCGGCAGGCCCTTCGACACCTCGATGACCTGCGCATCGAGCACGGACGCCTGGATTTCCCGGTCGAGGTCGGTGAGGGAGGCACTCTCCGGGTCGAACTCGCGAACACCGACTCGTCGGTGCTCCCGGCCGGTATCCGCCTCAGCGACAACGACACCCGCATCCTCTCGGTCGCGATGCATCTCGCGCAGGACGGTCAGGACGTCACGATCGTCTCGAAGGACCTGCCGATGCGCGTGAAGGCTGCATCCCTGGGCCTGCGCGCCGAGGAGTACCTCGCCGAGCAGGCGGTGGACTCCGGGTGGACCGGGATCTCGACGCTCGACCTCTCCGGCGACGACATCAGCGACCTCTACGAGAGCGAGGTCGGCATCAGCGAGCAGGCTCGCGGCCTTCCGGTGAACACCGGACTGATCATCCACTCCGAGCGCGGCTCTGCGCTCGGTCGGGTGACCGGAGACGGCGAGTACCGACTGGTGCGCGGAGACCGCGACATCTTCGGGATGCACGGCCGTTCGGCGGAGCAGCGCATCGCGATCGACCTGTTGCTCGATCAGGAGGTAGGCATCGTCTCCCTCGGCGGACGCGCCGGCACCGGCAAGTCGGCGCTCGCGCTCTGCGCAGGACTCGAGGCGGTTCTGGAGCGGCAGCAGCAGAAGAAGATCATCGTGTTCCGACCGTTGTTCGCGGTCGGCGGGCAGGAGCTCGGCTACCTCCCCGGTGACCAGGGCGAGAAGATGGGCCCGTGGGGGCAGGCGGTGTTCGACACGCTCGGCTCGGTCGTCTCGGGCAACGTGGTCGAGGAGGTGATCGAGCGTGGATTGCTCGAAGTGCTTCCGCTGACCCACATCCGTGGGCGCTCCCTGCACGACGCGTTCGTGATCGTCGACGAGGCCCAGTCGCTCGAGCGCAACGTGCTGCTGACGGTGCTGAGCCGCATGGGGCAGAACTCGCGCGTGATCCTCACGCACGACGTCGGTCAACGCGACAACCTCCGCGTCGGCCGTCACGACGGGATCGCCAGCGTGATCGAGACGCTGAAGGGACACGAGCTCTTCGGCCACGTGACCCTGACCCGCTCCGAGCGTTCGGCGATCGCAGCGCTCGTCACCGAGCTCCTGGAGGGTGGAGAGCTCAGCTGACGGCGTGAAACAGCGGATGCCGCGAGGAACGAGTCCTCGCGGCATCCGCTGTCACCTGTGCGGGGTGACTGTGCACAGCGGCCGGGCACTCGGCCGGGGTCAGCCCGGATGCATGAGCCATGGCCGCTTGCAGGATGGTTCCTCCTCCCCGCCTCAGACATTCGTCGGTTCCTCATGCATCCGGACAGGGGGAGAAGGAGTATCGACCTGCACATCTGCGTGCTTCTAAAACTCATCCACCAGTTGCGTCGGCGTGGCGGCGTCGCGGGGAGGTGCGCAGCCAGGATCGAGGGATGATCGACGTCGAATTCATCCTCGGACACCTCGGCGGGGTCGCGCGCGGAACGCGACTTCAGGCATTCGGCTGTTCGCGCTCGCGACTGGGGGCCGAGTGCACGGCAGGACGGCTCGTGCGGGTGCGGCCAGGAGTCTTCGCCTCCACGGGAGCGGCGTCGGAGGTGGTCGCCGCAGCGGCACACGGAGGCGCACTCACGTGTGGGAGCGCGTTGAGGCTCCGTGGAGTATGGACCCTCGAGGTCTCGAAAGAGGTGCATGTCTGGATGGGGCTGGGTGGGCGACGGCATCACCCGAAGCCGTGCGCGTGCGTCGCTCACTACACTCCCGGGCGTATGGACGTCGGGATCGCCCCGATCGAGGTCGCACTGGTGCATGCGTTCGGCTGCTACGGAGAGGAGTTCTTCTTCGCCGCGTTCGAGTCGGCGTGGAACAAGCGGATGCTGACGGCGGTGGCCCGCGCGAACGTCCGCGCGGCCCTTCCCTCGACAGCGCGCTGGCTCATCGATCTCGCGCGCCCTGATGCGGAGAGCGGCCTGGAATCGGTGGTGCGGCTGAGGCTCCACCTGATCGGGGTCGCTGTGCGCACGCAGGTGATCATCGACGGTGTCGGACGCGTCGACTTCGTCATCGAGGGTCGAGTCATCCTGGAGGCGGACGGTCGGGAGAACCATGAGGGGCCGGCGAATCGCCACCGGGATCTCATGCGCGACGCCGTGGCCTCACGTCTCGGATTCGAGACGCTGCGTTTCGACTACGCGATGATCCTGCACTCCTGGGATGTGGTCGTGGCAGCGATCGCAGCGGCTCTCGGGCGGGCACGCGCCTGACCGTGACGCCTGCATGAGTTCTTGCCGGATGCATGACTGCTCACCGTCA
Organism: Microbacterium sp. DWRC1-3; assembly: GCF_049896645.1. NCBI lineage: Bacteria > Bacillati > Actinomycetota > Actinomycetes > Micrococcales > Microbacteriaceae > Microbacterium > Microbacterium sp. DWRC1-3. Next base: position 1,178,400 of record NZ_JAFCUS010000001.1, on the reverse strand, counting down.
TGCGCTCCGGCATCCGTGGCCAGGTCATGCATGTGAGCGGTCCCCTAAGAACAGCGGATGCCGCGAGGAACGAGTCCTCGCGGCATCCGCTGTTTCGTGGGGGAATTCAGCCCGGGTGCGTCATCGACAGCAGGTCGAGCTTCTCGTCGAGCTGCTCGAGGGTGAGGTCGCCGCGCTCGACGTAGCCGAGGTCGATCACGGCGTCGCGCACCGTGATGCCCTTGGCGACCGAGTGCTTGGCGATCTTCGCCGCAGCCTCGTAGCCGATGAGCTTGTTCAGCGGAGTCACGATCGACGGGCTCATTCCCGCGAATGCGGCGGCGCGCTCGACGTTGGCCTGAAGGCCGTCGATCGTCTTGTCAGCGAGCACGCGCGAGGCGTTCGAGAGCAGACGGATCGACTCGAGCACGGCCGTGCCCATGACCGGGATGGCGACGTTCAGCTCGAAGGAGCCGGATGCGCCGGCCCAGGCGACCGTCGCGTCGTTGCCGATCACGCGTGCGCACACCATCAGCACGGCCTCGGGAACGACCGGGTTGACCTTGCCCGGCATGATCGAGGAACCAGGCTGCAGGTCGGGGATGTGCAGCTCGCCGAGACCCGTGTTGGGGCCGGAGCCCATCCAGCGCAGGTCGTTGTTGATCTTGGTCAGCGAGACCGCGATCGTGCGCAGCGCGCCGGAGGCCTCGACCAGTCCGTCGCGGTTGGCCTGCGCCTCGAAGTGATCCTTGGCCTCGGTGATGGGCAGCTCGGTCTCTGCCGCGAGCAGCGCGATGACCTTCTGCGGGAAGCCGAGCGGGGTGTTGATGCCGGTGCCGACCGCGGTGCCGCCCAGCGGGACCTCGGCGACGCGGGGGAGAGCCGACTGCACGCGCTCGATGCCCAGGCGGATCTGACGGGCGTAGCCGCCGAACTCCTGGCCCAGGGTCACCGGGGTGGCATCCATCAGGTGGGTGCGGCCGGACTTGACGGCGTCCTTCCACAGCTCGGCCTTCGCCTCGAGGGCGACGGCGAGGTGGTCGAGCGCGGGGATGAGCGTGTCGATGAGGGCCTGGGTGACCGCGATGTGCACCGAGGTCGGGAACACGTCGTTCGACGACTGCGAGGCGTTCACGTGGTCGTTGGGGTGGACGGTCGCGCCGAGGATGCGCGTCGCGAGCGTCGCCAGCACCTCGTTCATGTTCATGTTCGACGAGGTACCGGAGCCGGTCTGGTAGGTGTCGACCGGGAACTCGCCGTCGTGGTCTCCGGAGGCGACCTGGTCGGCGGCCTGGGCGATCGCATCGGCGATGGCACCGTCGAGAGTGCCGAGCTCCTTGTTGGCCAGCGCCGCGGCCTTCTTGATGCGGGCCAGGGCAGCGATCTGGGTCGATTCCAGTCCCTTGCCCGAGATCGGGAAGTTCTCCACGGCGCGCTGGGTCTGCGCTCCGTAGAGTGCGTTCACGGGCACCCGCACCTCACCCATGGTGTCGTGCTCGATGCGGTAGTCCTGCTCGGTCATTCCGAACCCTCCTTGGTTGCGGGGTCAGTTCCCTCGGTGGTGACGCCGTCGGCGTCGATTCCGACCGTGATCACGGGCACCGCGGTGCCCTCGGCCAGACGGTAGTTGGCGCCGACGATGCCCAGGCGACCCGCGGACACGGCGTCGCTGATGATCTCGGACGACTGCAGCAGATCACTCACGGTGTTGCGCAGATGCTCGATGCCGACCAGTTCCGAGTCGATCTCGGCGACGGTGGTCCCGCCGCTCTCGGCCAGCACCTTCCGCGCGGCGGGGACGATGGGGGCGATCAGCTTCCAGATGTGCGGGGGCAGGGGAGCGGCATCGATCGCGGTGCCGTCGATCGCCGCACGCACGGCGCCGCAGGAGTCATGGGCGAGCACGACGATCAGCGGCACCTCGAGCACCGCGACGGCATACTCCAGGCTCGCGACGATCGACTCGCCGATCACCTGTCCGGCGTTGCGCACCACGAACAGGTCGCCGAGGCCGAGGTCGAAGATGATCTCGGCGGCGAGGCGCGAGTCGGAGCAGCCGAACAGGGTGGCGACCGGATGCTGCGCTGCCGTCAGATCCTTGCGACGGGCGACGTCTTGATTCGGGTGCCGGGGCTCGTCCTGCACGAAACGGCGGTTGCCGTCCTGCATCTGCTTCCAGGCGGCTGTGGGGGTCAACGGGTGCGTCATGGGGCCTCCGAGATGATGCGGATCTGCGGAATGAGGGATTCGGCGAGTTCGGCGGTCGAATCGGCCGAGCGCGAGCCGTAGAGCAGGATGTAGTCGTCGCCGGCCTGCGTGCCGATGGCATACGTCACGTTCGCGTTCGATTCGGCGTTTCCGGGCTTGTAGACGTCCCAGTCGAGGCCGCCGATGCGCACGGTGTCGGTCGGGGCGATGCCGTTCAGACGCTGCGGAGCCCAGGAGGAATCGGCGTCGAACGCCTGGGCCACCTTGATGAAGCCGCGCTCCGTGTCGGACTTCGGGGCCAGGGTGACCTCCCACACCACGGTGGCGCCACCCTGCATCTCGGCGCCGTTCGCACGCCAGAAGTCGCCGAGCTCCGGGATGAGCACGGGGCGTTCCATCGACGACTCCACGCCCTCGGCCACGGCGGCGACATCCAGTGGCTTCTGCTCGACCGGCGTGCCGCGAGGGACGGCGAAGATGATGACCGCGACCACGGCGACCGTGACCAGGAGAGCGGCCACGAGGTTTCGCACCGTCTGACTCGACCGGTAGGCCTTGCTGAACGCGGCCTTGCGGGCGGCGGTCTCTTCCGGAGTCTCGGGGCGGCCGAGCTCGGCAATGATCGGGGGCTGCTTGCTCACGAGTCTCCTGCCGGCGTCTCGACATCGGATGCCGCGGCACGAGCCGCGTCGAGGCGGCGCTTGGCGCCCAACAGCCACTCTTCGCAACGGGCGGCGAGAGCCTCACCACGTTCCCAGAGGGCGAGCGAGTTCTCGAGGGTCGGGGATCCCTGTTCGAGTTCGGCGACGACCTTGACGAGCTCGTCTCGAGCCGCCTCGAACGACAGCGTGTCCACAGGGGTGTCGTTCAGGGCGCTCACTCCTCCATCTTACGTCGTGTGCCGCGGGTGTCCGGCTCAGGCGTCTTCCGCGATCTCGCCCTCCGAGCGGGCGGTCAGCGAGCCCCGGTCGAGGGTGATCGTGAGCGTGCTTCCGGCCGGGGCATCGGCGGCGTCGCGCAGGATCACGCCCCCATCGAGGTGGGCGATCGCGTAGCCGCGAGCCAGGGTCGCGGCGGGCGAGAGCGCGCGGAGGGATGCCCGAAGCTCTCCGGTGCGGCGTCCGGCGTCGTCGAGCTGTCGGTTCACGGTGTCCCGGCCGCGTCCGAGCAGCAGCCAGATCTCCTGGGCGCGGGCGTCGATGATCGGAGCGGGCGAACGCAGCACCGGGCGGGAGCGGAGCTGCTCCAGTTGAGCGATGTCGTGTGTGAGGCGCTGCGTGAGCCTCGTGGTCGCGCGGGACCGCAGCTGCGCGATGAGCGCTCGCTGCTCACCGACATCGGGGACGACGCGCTTGGCGGCGTCGGTCGGCGTCGAAGCCCGCAGATCCGCCACATCGTCGAGCAGCGGATGGTCGTTCTCGTGCCCGATCGCGCTCACGACGGGTGTAGAGGCCGCGGCGACGGCGCGCACGAGCCTCTCATCGCTGAAACCGAGGAGCGTCTGCGGGTCTCCGCCACCGCGGGCGATGATGATCACATCGACCTCGGGGTCGGCGTCGAGCCGGGCGAGGGCGGCGAGCGTGTCGGGAACGCAGCGGTCGCCCTGCACGGCGGCGTACTCGGTGCGGAAGCGCACCTGCGGCCAGCGCAGCTCGGCGTTGCGGTGCACATCCTTCTCGGCGTCCGAGCGCTCGCCCGTGATCAGACCGATCACATGCGGCAGGAAGGGCAGGCGCTTCTTGCGCGAAGAGTCGAACAGGCCTTCCTGTCGCAGCTGCGCGCGCAGCTTCTCGAGGCGCTCGAGCTGGTCGCCCAGCCCGACGTGCTTCATCGCGGAGACCGCGAAGCTGAAATCGCCGGCCTTGACGAAGTAATCGGCCTTGACCGCGGCGACCACATGATCGCCGATGCCGATGTCGGAGGGGATGCGCCCGCGCACGCTCGACCACACCCGGATGGAGATCTGCGCGTCGGAGTGGGTGTCCTTCAGCCGCGCGAACACGTTGCCGGCGCGCACATTCCAGGAGGTGATCTCTCCCTCGACCCAGACGGTGTTCCACCGCGCGATGAAGTCGCGGATGGTGGCGTTCAGCCGGGTGACCGAGGTGGGAGCGTCGGCCGTCGAGTCGCGGGGTGCGACGGAATCGGCCGGTGGCGTCTCGCCCTGGCCCGTGGTCGCTTCGAAGACTGTCATCCGCTCCCGTTCCCGCTCCCGAGTCTCCCCGGCCTCGCACAGCTGCGCGGCGGTAGAATTCAAGGGTGACTTCGACTGCCGTTCATCTCCCCGTGCCCCGCCTTCCACGAGTTCGTGCGGCGGCCGGGCGGCTTCAGGATAACCCGGTGGCCGGACACAAGCGGGTTCTGCTCGCCGCACCGCGCGGATACTGCGCGGGTGTGGACCGTGCCGTGGTGGCCGTGGAGAAGGCCCTCGAGCGCTACGGCGCCCCGGTCTACGTGCGCAAGCAGATCGTGCACAACATCCACGTGGTGACCGAGCTCGAGGAGAAGGGCGCCATCTTCGTCGAAGAGGTCGATGAGGTCCCTGAGGGGGCCCACGTCGTCTTCAGCGCTCACGGTGTCTCGCCGGCAGTCGTGAACGCGGCATCCGATCGAGGACTCCACGCGATCGATGCGACCTGCCCGCTCGTCACCAAGGTGCACCGCGAGGCCGTGCGCTTCGCACGCGACGATTTCGAGATCCTGCTCATCGGCCACGAGGGCCACGAAGAGGTCGAGGGAACAGCAGGGGAGGCCCCGGAGCACGTCACCGTCGTGAACTCTCCGGAGGAAGCCGACACCGTCGTGGTGAAGGACCCGAACAAGGTCGTCTGGCTCTCGCAGACCACCCTCTCGGTCGACGAGACGATGGAGACGGTCAACCGTCTGCGCATGCGATTCCCCGAACTCCAGAATCCGCCGTCCGATGACATCTGCTACGCGACGCAGAACCGTCAGGTCGCGATCAAGAAGGTGGCCGCCGGAGCAGACCTGGTGATCGTCGTCGGCTCATCGAACTCGTCCAACAGCGTGCGTCTCGTCGAGGTCGCCCTCGAGTACGGGGCGAAGGCCGCCTATCGCGTGGACTACGCAGAAGAGATCCAGCAGGAGTGGCTCGACGGGGTCGAGACCGTCGGCGTGACCAGCGGGGCATCCGTGCCCGAAGTACTGGTGCGCGAGGTGCTCGATGCGATCGGCGACGCCGGCTACCGCGACATCGAAGAGGTGAAGACGGCAGAGGAAGACCTCATGTTCTCCCTGCCCAAGGAACTGCGTCAAGATGCTGCGGGTCAGCGCGACGCGCGGGCCCTCGGAGGTCGCGCGTCCGGAGGAGGCGCTTAGCAGTGAGCGCCGCGGAGGCGGAGCCCACCCTCATCGGGTCGGTGCAACGCGCTCTGCGGCTGGTCGACATCGTCGCCAACTCCCCTCGGCCGCTTCCTCCCAAGATGCTCGCGGCCATCACCGGTCTGACCCCCGGTACCACCTACAACCTGGTGCGCACGCTCGTGCATGAGGGATACCTCTCCTCGGAACCGGACGGTGTCGTGCTGGGCGCCCGGTTTCCGTCGTTCCAGCAGCAGATCGGCTCGCGGGGAGTGTTCCTCGCCCGCGTGCGCGCAGCGCTGCGGGAGGTGACCGAAGACGTCGGAGCCACGGCGTATCTCTCCCGCTTCGATGACGGGGAGATGCACATGGTCGACATCGTCGACGCCGTCCGCAATCCCCGGATCGAGCTGTGGGTGGGGCTGCAGTCCAGCGCTCACGCGACTGCGCTGGGCAAGCAGATCCTCGCGGAACTCCCGGAAGCCGATCGCCTGGACTACCTCTCGCGGCATCGTCTGCCCGAGCTCACACCGCACACCATCACCGATCGCAAGGCATTGCTGACGCAGCTGGAACGCTCCCCGGGGTGGACGATCGATCAGGAGGAGTACGCGATCGGCGCCACCTGCGTCGCCGTGCCGGTCATCGCCCCCGGGGTCATCGCCTCGCTGGCGATCTCGCTGCCGGCCGATGGCGCCGTGGTCGATCGCACCCTCGTCTCGACGCTTCAGCGCACTGCACGCCATCTCTCTCTGCAGCTCGGGGCTGACGTGCTGGACGAGGGTTCCTCCGGAGCCGAGTTCACTATCTGAAGGAGGGCCCCTGGCGCGTCGGCACGCGTTTTCCTACTATGGGAACAGTGACGGCATACGTGAACGTCACCGATCGCCTCTAGCGTCCCCAGCGCTGGCGGTCAATCTGGATGAGGAGCGTCCCCACGCTCCACGTCCGCGGCCCCGAGAAGTCCCCACTTCTCCGGGGCCGCTATCGTTTGTGCCCCACCGGGTGCGGTCGCCCGCTGTGAACCGGCCCGAGGTTGTGCCGTTAGCATGGCGGGATGAGCGACCAGAGGCCCCAGTACGGCGAACTCGCGACCCCCGAGGAACAGCGACGAGCCGCCGGCCTGCCCCCGCTCGACGAGGTCGTGATCGCACCGCCCTCGGCGCCACTGCCGCCCGCGGTTCAGGCCGGGAACCCGGTGAACGAGTCTTCGACGAAGCGGTCGCATCCTGTCGATCGCTTCGCGACGATCGTGATGCTCGCCTACGGACTGATCAACGTCGTCATCACCGGTCTGTCGTACCTGGATCTGCCGAGCGTCATGAACCAGACCATGAAGGTCGTCGGCATCGAGGGGGAGTTCACGAACTTCGCGCAGGCGAAGACCTGGGGGATGATCGCCGCGATCGTCCTCGTCGTCGGATGGTCGATCACCGCCGCGCTCTCGATCCGACGCCTGCGTCGTGGCCGCCTCACCTGGTGGCTCCCGATCGTCGGAGCGATCGTCACCATGGGCGTGGTCTCCGTCTGCATCGCGGTGCCGATGATGAGTGACCCCGCCTTCGTCGCCCACCTCGAGCAGATGACGACCCCCTGACCTCAGCCGGTCGGCGTCGACGTACGCCGGCCCATCGGGGACGCACAAGGGGCCCGGCAGGAATGCCGGGCCCCTTCTGCTGTCTCGTTCGCGGATCAGCTCTGGGACTGTCCGTACGAGCCGAGCTGACGGGTCGACTCGACCACGCGGGCGGCCATCGCCGACTCGGCGATCTTGCCCCAGGCGCGCGGGTCGTACTGCTTCTTGTTGCCGACCTCGCCATCCACCTTCAGCACGCCGTCGTAGTTCTTGAACATGTAGTCGGCGATCGCACGCGTGTAGGCGTACTGCGTGTCGGTGTCGATGTTCATCTTGATGACACCGTTGGCGACCGCGAGGGCGATCTCCTCATCGGTCGAGCCGGAGCCGCCGTGGAACACCAGGTCGAGAGGCTTGGCGCCGGTGTTGTACTTCGCCGCGACCTCGGCCTGGATCTCGCCGAGCAGCTCAGGGCGCAGCTTGACGCCACCGGGCTTGTACACACCGTGCACGTTGCCGAAGGTCAGGGCGGCGATGTAGCGGCCCTGCTCGCCGAGACCCAGCGCCTGAACCGCCTGGTCGACATCGGCGAACGTCGTGTAGAGGGCCTCGTTCGAGCCCTCGTGCTGCACGCCGTCCTCTTCGCCGCCGACGACGCCGATCTCGACCTCGAGGATGGCGTTGATGTTCTTCATGCGGGGGAGCAGGTCCTTGGCGATCTCGATGTTCTCCGCGAGGGGAACGGCGGAGCCGTCCCACATGTGGGACTGGAAGATCGGGTTGCGGCCGGCCTTGACCTCTTCCTCGGAGGCGGCGATCAGCGGCTCGACGAAACCGGCCAGCGCGTCCTTCGGGCAGTGGTCGGTGTGCAGCGCGACGGTGATCGGGTAGTTCTTGGCGACCTCGGTGGCGAAGCGCGCGAACGCGAGCGCGCCCGCGGCACGAGCCTTCACCGTGTGACCGGCGAAGTAGTCGGCGCCACCCGTGGTGACCTGGATGATGCCGTCGGAGCCGGCCTCGGTCAGCCCCTGGAGGACGGAGTTGATCGTCTGCGAGCTGGAGACGTTGAATGCGGGGTACGCGAAGCCGCCGGCCTTCGCGCGGTCGAGCATTTCGGCGTACTGATCCGGGGTGGCGACGGGCATGAGAACTCCTGCGATAGGGGAAGCCGGGACAGCTGCCACTCTATCGGGGCGCGCACGCTGATACCGCAGCCCAGATCCTCGCCGAGCACGATGGCTTCTGCCTGGCTGTTAAGAAACCGGATTCCTTCGTCGGATCCGGCTCGAAAGGCGGCGGATTTGGACACGGGGGTGGCTAGGCTGACCGCATGGTGAGTCTGACAGCGGATCTGAGCCCTCTTCGTCCCGACCGTAACCTCGCGATGGAGCTGGTGCGTGCGACGGAGGCTGCGGCCATCCGCGCGGTCCCCTTCATCGGTCGCGGAGCCAAGGAGGCGGCGGACGGCGCCGCCGTCGACGCGATGCGCGCGTTCCTCGGAACGGTCGACTTCCAGGGGCGAGTGGTCATCGGCGAGGGCGAGAAGGACAACGCCCCGATGCTCTTCAACGGCGAGGTCGTCGGCACGGGCCGTGGACCGCTGTGCGACATCGCGGTCGATCCCATCGACGGCACCTCGCTCACCGCAGCCGGTCGTCAGAACGCGCTCTCGGTGATCGCCGTCTCTGACCGTGGCACCATGCTCGACGCCTCGACCGTCTTCTATATGGACAAGCTCGTCACCGGCCCGGCAGGCGTCGGCGTCGTCGACATCAGACTTCCCATCGGCGAGAACATCCGCAAGCTCGCCGGCGCGCTCGACAAGCCTGTCGACGAGATCGTCGTCTCGGTGCTGAACCGTCCGCGTCACGAGCAGCTCATCCAGGAGATCCGCGATGCGGGTGCCGGCACGCGTCTCATGAGCGACGGTGACGTCGCCGGTGGCATCAACGCCGCCCGTCACGATGCTCGCACCGACATGTGCGTCGGCGTCGGCGGCAGCCCTGAGGGCATCGTCACGGCGTGCGCGATCAAGGCTCTCGGCGGACACATCCAGGGACGCCTCTGGCCGCGCGATGACGATGAGCGCCAGCGCGGCATCGATGCCGGTCTCGATATGGACAAGGTCTACGAGGCCGACGATCTGGTGCAGGGCAACAACACGATCTTCGTCGCCACCGGCGTCACCGACGGCCAGCTCGTCGCCGGTGTCCGTCGTGAACGCGGCTACGTCTACACCGAGAGCGTCGTGCTCCGAGGAGCCTCCGGAACGCTTCGTCGCATCGCTTCGGAGCACCTCGTCTCGAAGTGGCTCTGATCCTTCGCTCGTCCTCTGACACGTGATCATCGCCGGCGACATCGGCGGCATCGTTATCGAGCCGGTACCGCCTCACAGCCGCTCGATCCACGGTTCTCCGGGGTGCCGTGTCACAATTGTCACTGGGTTTGTCGCCGTCGACGGAGCCGCCAGGCACCGCAGGCACAGGAGGGCGAACAGATGACAACGCAGCACACGAGCGGTTCGAAGGCCGCCCCGACGAAGATCATCACGACCAACACGGGGCGCATCCTCCGGGTGAGCGCAGATGCGGAATCCGTTCCGACGCCCCCGGTCACGACGCCACCGGCCGCGATGGTCGATCCGGCTCGTCGCGCCGACGTCCTCTTCCGCGTCCGCCGCGATGAAGGGCACGAGATCAGCTCCTGGTGGATGATCGGAGCGTTCCTGGCCACCAGCGGACTCGTCATCCTGCTGCTCAGCGGCGTTCCTGGCATCGCCTGATCCGTCGTCGCTGAACGCCCGCGGAGCTACCGCACCACCGGCTGATGCTCTGCCGAAGGCGTCACCCTTCGTCGAGCCGAAGCCGCACGTCGCCCACGTCGGCGCGGACGGCCTCGGGCTGGACGGCCTCTGCGGGATCGAGTGGGTCGATATGAGCAGACTCGCCGTCTGAGAGAGCTTCCTGCGCCGCGGTCGAGTCTGCAGCGAGCAGTTCCGGTGCGGTGAATCGCCGGCCCGTGCTCGCCGTCGTCGGGGCGGCTGTCGCGAGCGCTGACGCGTCGACCCCGGGGAACTGACGAGCGGTAACGAGCACACGGGTCTCGAGCGATCCGGCGAACCGGTTGTAACTGTCGACAGTGCGCTCCAGCGCTCGACGCAGATCGTCGGCGTGCCCGGCGAGCGTTCCCAGCCGGTCGTAGAGCTGCGTGCCGAGCGCGAGCAGGGTACGCGCCTCGGTCGAGACCTCCTGCTGCGTCCAGGTGAAGGCCACGGTCTTAAGCACAGCCCAGAGGTTGACGGGGGAGGCGAGCGCCACTCGGCGACTGAACGCGTAGTCGAGGAGAGTGGGGTCTTCATCGATGGCTGCGGCCAGCAGCGATTCGCTCGGCAGGAAGCAGATCACGAACTCCGGGCTCGCATCGAGGCCCGCCCAGTAGGCCTTCTTCGCCAGCGCGTCGATGTGCGCGCGGACCGCCTTGACGTGCTTCTGCATGAGTGTGCGGCGCTGCGGCTCCTGCGCGTCGCCGCCGGGAAGAGCGGAGGCCTCGAGATAGGCGTCGAGAGGAACCTTGGCGTCGACGGCGATCGAGCTGCCCCCGGCGAGGCGGATCACCATGTCGGGGCGCCCCTGACCATGGTCGGAGGAGATCGTCGCCTGCAGATCGAAGTCGATGTGCCGGGTGAGTCCCGCGGCTTCGACGACGCGGCGCAGCTGAGTCTCGCCCCAGACGCCGCGCGTGGCGGTGGAACGCAGGGCCCCGGCGAGTGACTCGGTCGTCGCGCGCAGAGCCTCATCGGACTCCTGGGCCCGGCGCAGCTGCTCTTCGAGAGTGCCGAACTGGGCGTGCCGTTCCCGCTCGATGGCGGTGACCTTGGTCTGCATCTGCTGCAGGCTCTCGCGAACCGGAGCGAGTGCTGTCAGCACGGCGTTCTGCTGCTGGACGCGCTGCGCCTCCGCCCGCTGCTCGTTGCGCGCATGCTCGACGGCATCGCGGTACAGATCGTACTGGCGGTCGCGATCGTCTCGTGCGGCCGCCAGCTCGGCCTGAGCGCGCGCGAGATCGGCGGCGCCACGTCCGGCTCGCAGGAACCAGCCCATAGCGACACCCGCCGCGAGGGCGACGAGGAGAAGAACGACAGCCAGAGCATCCATGTGTTCATGATGCGGCCGGCATCCGACATTCCACGGTCGCCGCGCACGGATGCCGCGTGACGAGTCAGACGCGACGAGGCAGGTCAGGCGACGGCGCGCTCCAGAGCGGGGGCGGCCGGAGCGACGGGCGCGGTGACACGCAGGCTCAGAGCATCGGCGAGGGCGAAGACATCGGCCGCACCTGCTCGTGCCGCCGCATCGATGACGATCTGCGCGCAGGCGCGGGCATCGGCGAGCGCATCATGGTGCGAGAACTCCTCGAACCCGGCTGCGGCCGCGGCGATCGGCAGGCGATACGAATCGAGCGTGTACGTCTTGCGGGCCACTTGCAGGCTGCACAGCGAGCGGTAGGGCGGGCAGAGCTGACCCGTCGCTTCGGATGCGCGGCGCAGCACGTTGAGGTCGAACCCGGCGTTGTGCGCGACGAGCACGTCGGCTCCGGCGAACGCGCACAGGCGGTCGAACTGGTCGACCCAGGTCGCGGCCGAGAGCACGTCCTCGGGCTGGATGCCGTGGATGCGCACGTTCCATTCCTGGAACTCGTCGTGTCCCGGCGGCGGCTGGATCAGCCATCCGGTGGTGGCGACGACTTCTCCGCCGCGCACACGGACGAGTCCGACCGAGCACGCGGAGGCCGGGCTGGAGTTCGCGGTCTCGAAGTCGATCGCAGTGAAGTCCAGTGGCACATCCCCACTTTCCCCCGGGTGCCCGAAGTGGGGTCGCAGACTCGCCGTATGCTGGCGACATGGCTGAGGACATGGCGACATCGTTCGGAGCGCAGGCCGGGGATTACGAGCTCGGCAGGCCCGAATACCCCTTCGAGGCGGTGGCCTGGATGCTCGAGCGGATGCCGGCGGATTCCCGCCGCGTCGCCGATGTCGGCGCGGGAACGGGCAAGCTCACCCGAGTGCTGACCCAGGCCCCTGACGCCGAGGTGGTCGCTGTCGACCCCGATCCCGAGATGCTCGCGGCCCTTCGCGGCGCCGTGCCGGGTGTGCCGACCTTCGTCGGGTCGGCGGAGCGGCTGCCTCTTCCGGATGCGAGTGTCGATGCCGTCGTGCTGGGCCAGGCCTGGCACTGGGTCGATCCCGTCGCGGGCTCGACCGAGATCGGTCGTGCAGTGCGCAGCGGGGGAGTGCTCGGCCTCATCTGGAACATCCGCGACGATCGCGTCGAGTGGGTGCGCAGGCTCACCGAGGTCATGCATGGCAGCCACGCCGAGATCATGCTCGCCGAAGGCGATCCGGTCGTCACCGCGCCGTTCGGACCGCTCGACCAGGAGCGCTGGGAATGGGTCCGACCCGTCACCCGCGATGTGCTGCATCGGATGGCGGCGTCGCGCAGCTACATCATCACCGCTCCCGACGACGAGAAGGCGCGCATCCGCCGGGAGCTCGACGCTCTCTTCGACGAGCTCGATCTGCACGGCGACGCGACCATCGACCTCCCGTACGTGACCAGGGCGTACCGCGCCGTCCGCGACTGACGCGCAGCCTTCCGCAGGATCGCGGGGCTCCGGCCAGGTAGACTCGTGCCCCGTGGCTCTCACTATCGGCATCGTCGGCCTGCCCAACGTCGGCAAGTCCACCCTCTTCAACGCACTCACCAAGAACGACGTGCTCGCGGCGAACTATCCGTTCGCGACGATCGAGCCTAACGTCGGCGTGGTGAACCTGCCCGACCCGCGCCTCGAGAAGCTCGCGGAGATCTTCGGCAGCGAGCGGATCCTCCCCGCGGCAGTGTCGTTCGTCGACATCGCCGGCATCGTGCGCGGTGCGAGCGAGGGTGAGGGACTCGGCAACAAGTTCCTCGCGAACATCCGTGAGGCCGACGCCATCGCACAGGTCGTGCGCGGTTTCGCCGACGACGACGTCGTGCACGTCGACGGCACGGTCAACCCGGCCTCCGACATGGAGACGATCAACGCCGAGCTCATGCTCGCCGACCTCGAGACCGTCGACAAGGCGATCAGCCGGTACGAGAAGGAAGTGCGCGGCAAGAAGATCGAGCCCATCGTTCTCGAGACCGCGAATGCGGCGAAGGACGCGCTGGAGCGCGGCGTGCTGCTGTCGGTCGCCGGTATCGACCTGACGCCGATCCGGGAGCTGGGTCTGCTCACCGCGAAGCCTGTCATCTTCGTCTTCAACGTCGACGAGGCCGTGCTGACCGACGATGCGCGCAAGGCGGAGCTCGCAGCCCTCGTCGCCCCGGCGAAGGCCATCTTCCTCGACGCGAAGATCGAATCCGAGCTCATCGACCTCGACCCGGAGGATGCGGCGGAACTGCTCGCCTCGACCGGCCAGGACGAGTCCGGCCTCGACCAGCTCGCCCGCATCGGCTTCGACACCCTGGGCCTGCAGACGTACCTCACGGCCGGCCCGAAGGAAGCTCGCGCCTGGACGATCCCCAAGGGCTCGAAGGCGCCGCAGGCCGCCGGTGTCATCCACACCGACTTCGAGAAGGGCTTCATCAAGGCCGAGATCGTCTCGTTCGAGGATCTGGTCGAGACAGGTTCCGTCGTCGAGGCCCGTGCCAAGGGCAAGGCCCGCCTCGAGGGCAAGGACTACGTCATGCAGGACGGCGACGTCGTGGAGTTCCGCTTCAACAACTGAGTCTCAGGAGCTGTGGATGGGTGAGGACTCGCGAGGCGTGGTTCCGGCATCTCGGGAACGACGTGACACGCCCCTCATCCGGATCTGCCTGGTCATCGTCATCATCGGGCTCGTCGTGAGCGGGGTTACCGCCTTCCCGCTGCGCGAAGAACTGATGCTCGGGCGCGATGTCCTGAACAGCACGGGCCTCAGCGCAGTCTTCCCCGACCTCGCATTCTGGGTGCAGCGGGTCGCAGAGGCGCTCGAGACCACCGGCACCGACTATCCGTTCCTCGCCTACGGCACGGACTGGCTGGCATTCGCCCACCTGGCCATCGCGGTCGCCTTCGTCGGACCGCTCATCGATCCGGTCCGCAACGTGTGGGTCACCATCTGGGGCCTCATCATGTGTGCGGGCATCGTTCCGCTGGCACTCATCGCCGGCGCGCTCAGGGGCTTGCCACTCGGCTGGCAGCTCATCGACATCTCGTTCGGTGTGGTCGCGGCCGTGCCGCTGACGATCGCCCTCGTGCTGACACGTCGACTCGAGAGATCGCGCGTCGTCGTCCGCTGACGGCTCGCGTCCGCGCACCACCCGCACGGATGACAGGATTGACGGATGACCGCAACACTCGTGGCCCAAGGGCTGGCCGGCGGGTACGGCCACCGCACCCTGTTCGACTCCCTCGATCTGACCGTCACCGCGGGTGATGTGGTCGGCCTCGTCGGCGCGAACGGGGCGGGGAAGTCGACCCTCCTGAAGCTGCTGGCCGGTGTCGACGAGCCCCAGGCCGGGACGATCCGACTCTCACCGGCCGATGCCTTCGTCGGCTGGCTTCCGCAGGAGCACGAGCGCATCGCCGGCGAGAGCGTCGCCGACTACATCGGCCGCCGCACGGGCTGCACGGCCGCGACCCGCGACATGGATGCCGCCGCCGCGGCACTCGGTGACCCCAGCCTCGCCGCACCGGGCACAGATCCCGCCGACACGTACTCGGCCGCGCTGGATCGTTGGCTGGCGAGCGGTGCCGCCGACCTCGACGAGCGACTGCCGGTGGTGCTCGCCGACCTCGGACTCGACCTGGGCGACGACCCGGCCGCGGCGATGATGACCTCGCTGTCGGGCGGACAGGCCGCCCGCGTGGGGCTCGCCGCGCTGCTGCTCTCGCGCTTCGACATCGCGCTGCTGGATGAGCCGACCAATGACCTCGACCTCGACGGGATCGAGCGGCTGGAGGCCTTCGTGCGCGGGCTCCGCGGCGGGGTCGTCGTGGTCAGCCACGACCGTGAATTCCTCGCCCGCTGCGTCACCAGAGTGCTGGAACTCGACCTCGCGCAGGGCAGCAACCGGGTCTTCGGCGGCGGCTACGACTCGTACCTGGAGGAGCGGGCCACGGTCCGTCGTCATCAGCGTGAGAAGTACGACGAGTTCGCCGATAAGAAGGCCGACCTCGTCGCCCGTGCTCGCACCCAGCGCGAGTGGTCGAGCCAGGGCGTGCGCAACGCGATGAAGAAGGCGCCCGACAACGACAAGATCAAACGCAAGGCCTCTGCGGAGTCGAGCGAGAAGCAGGCGCAGAAGGTGCGTCAGATGGAGAGCAGGATCGCCCGGCTCGAAGAGGTCGAGGAGCCGCGCAAGGAGTGGCAGCTCGAGTTCACGATCGGTTCGGCGCCGCGCTCCAGCTCGGTCGTCTCGACGCTGAGCTCGGCCGTGTTCCGGCAGGGATCCTTCCAGCTCGGCCCGGTATCGCTCCAGGTGAACGCGGGGGAGCGGATCGGAATCACCGGTCCCAACGGCGCGGGGAAGTCGACGCTGCTGCGCGGGCTGCTCGGACGGCAGCTTCCCGATGAGGGAACCGCAAGCCTCGGTGCGAGCGTGCAGATCGGCGAGATCGACCAGGCCCGTGCGCAGCTCGTCGGCACGCAGCCGCTCGCCGTCGCCTTCGAGGAGCTCGTGCCGGAGATGGCGTCGGGCGAGGTCCGCACACTCCTCGCGAAGTTCGGGCTCAAGGCCGACCACGTGATGCGCGCCGTCGACGAGCTCTCGCCGGGGGAGCGCACGCGGGCGGGGCTGGCGCTGCTGCAGGCACGCGGCATCAACCTGCTCGTGCTCGATGAGCCGACCAACCACCTCGACCTGCCCGCGATCGAGCAGCTCGAACAGGCGCTCGAGTCCTACGAGGGAACCCTGCTGCTCGTCACCCATGATCGGCGGATGCTCGCGACCGTGCAGACCGACCGGCAGTGGCGGGTGGAGGTGGGGCAGGTCGTCGAGGTATGACGGCCGTCGACATCGACACGGTTCCCCATGATCGTCTGAGCGCGAATGACCTGACGCGGCTGCGGGAGCTTTTCGATGCCGAGTACTTCGCCGAGTTCGGAGCGTGGGATCCCGATCAGCCCTACGGCTACGCGCCCCATGACGTTCACGTCATCGCCCGGTTCGGCCCTGCCGTGGTGGGGCACGTCGGCTGGGCGCGGCGGACGATCGGCGTCGGTACGGCGGAGGTCGTGGTCGCGGGCGTCGGTGGCGTCCTGATCTCCCCGCACGCGCGAGGGCAGCGAGCCGGTACCCTGCTCCTCGCGCACGCAGCCCTATCGATGAAGGATGCCGGGGGTATCGAGTACGGTTATCTCGGGTGTCGTGAAGAGGTCGTCGCCTTCTACGAATCGTGCGGGTGGCGCCGCGTCTCGGCAGCCGAGCACTCGATCGACCGCGCCGGCCAACCCGTCGTGCAGACCCCGGGGCCGCCCCTTCTGACGCTCGCGCTCGACCCGAAACCACGGAGTTGGCCCGCGGGCCCGATCGATCTTCGCGGGCGGGCCTGGTAGGCGGTCGCTTAGCCTGGTCGAGCGGCCCGTGTTGCGGAAGAATCAACGGGCGCGCCAGAATATCGATCAGGATGCCCGATGGTGACGTCGTGGAGCTCCTCGCCTGAGCCGCAAGCGCACTGGGTGACCTCTACGACCAGAAGGCCATGATGACCTCGCCCACCACTGCGCCGCGAACGAACATGCTCGCCCTGATCGGCTTCATCGCCGCATTCGTCATGCCTGTCGCTGGCGTCATCCTCGGAGTGTTCGCTGTTCTTCTCCGCTTTGAGCGGCCAGCCCATCGGGCGCTGATCCGGGAACTCCATGCGGTCTAAGAAGGCGCGTGCCCGCCTGTTCCAGGCGATGATGACGACGACGCTCGTGAGAGTGGAGCGGAAGCCGAAGCACGCCGACCGCCTCGAGGGGTTCGTGCTGCGAGTCGGGTCGAAATGGGCATTGATGATGCAGACCGTCGACGGCGGCTACTTCGACGGTCTGGTCGCCTTCCGAGTGCGGGACGCGAAGTGGATCACCGAGGACGAGTCCGTGTCAGCGGAGTTCGCCAAGACGCTCCCCGAGTGGCCGCCTTCCTACACGGCTGAGATCGATCTGGAGACGACAGCGGGTGTGATCAAGGCATTGGGTAAGAGCGACAATCTTCTGGGCATCCAGAAGGAGGCGGAACGTCGAGCGACCTGGATCGGAACCCTTGACACGATCAGCGGTCGGTTCGTCTATCTCCACGAGGTTCGTCCCGATGGCACGTGGCACCCCGGCCCTCTCGGCTACAGGCTACGTGCGGTCACGACGGTGGAGATCGGCAGACGCTATTACTCGGCACTTTCTGTCGTCGCGGGGGAAAGGCCGCGGCAAGATCACTCGACAGCGCGCTGAGCCCATGTCGCGACATCCCGAGTCAGCGAAGCCACCGGCGGTGCTCGATGGCGCAGACACCAGAGCAGGGATGTCGCGGAGACGCTGGCGGGAGGTCCACGACCCACCGATCCGGCGTTCAGATCCGATCTTCGAACTGGCGAAGATGCTCCTTCCTACCGCATCCATCATGATGCTCGTCTCGAGCACCGGCATCGCAAGACCTGGTCCGATTCCCCGTGAACCGTCGGCGGTCATGGTGATCGTCTGCGCCGGGATCATCGTCCTGATGCTCCTGGTCGTCAGCATCCGCCTGTTCGCGAGGCGCGGCACTTCGCCATTCTCCAACGGAGGTGCCATCCTGTTGGCCTGCTCCTCCCTTGCCTCATTGCTCGTCTTGTTGGTGCGCTACCAAGGGGTGTTCGCTCCGTTGGTCGTCACCGCGTGTGTGGCGAACGGGCTGTGCCTCGTCGCCGGGGGACTGGTCCTCTTCGTGGGATGCCGCCGCGCTCCGGGGGAGGAGGCGCCCGACGCCTCCGAGCCGCTACTCGGTGACACGGCAGCCGGAACAACGTCTCCCTGACCGCCCGCTCAAGATACGCTGGGACACGGCGGCTCCGGCCGCGGTCCGGTCGCTGGCGTCCGCCGTGGACGTTCCGCCTGAGTTCCTGACACCGACGGCACGAGGAGATTGACGCCGATGACCGAAACCCAGATCTTCGAGCCCGACGGCCGCGCGATCCCCTTCGTCGACGAGGGCGACGGGCCGGTCAAGCTCGTCCTGATCCAGGAGCGCGATCTGGCTGCTGATGTTCTCGGCGTCGTCTCGCACTACCTCGCCGAGGAGGCGGGCTTCCACGTGCTGCGCATCGGTCATCGTGCCGAGGCCAAGCGCGAAGAGGTCTCGTTGGATGACCGTGTCGAGGATGCGCTCGCCGTGATCGAACACGTCGGGCTGGGCGACACGTGGGTCGGCGGCCATGGGTTCGGCGGCACTGTCGCGCGCGCCTTCGCTCTGGCGCACGCCGATCGCGTGAACGGTCTGGCTCTGCTCGCGGTCGAAGAGAGCGACATCCCGCTCGCGCCGGTGATGCCCGTCCTGATCATCCAGGGCACCAAGGACATCGATGCTCCGTTCGCCAACGGAGAGCAGCTGCAGTCGACGGCACCGGAGCGCGCGAGCGTGAAGAGCATCGACGGCGCCGATCACCTGTTCCCGATGACGCACCCGATCGAGACCGCGGTCGTCATCGAGGAGTACCTCGACTGGGACTGAGTCCTTCGCCGTCCTGCTAGCGCCCCTGCCGCTTCTTGTACGGCTTCGGCTGCCCCTTCACGGCGGGCGTGCGGCCCTTGCCCTTCGAGGCTTTGGCCTTTCCTCCGGCAGGGGCGGGGGCGTTGCGCACCGGCTCCGGAGCGGCAGCGACTGCCGTCTTCGCCTCCACCAGCAGGAGCTCGCCGACAGGTGTCAGCCGCGTCGGGCCCTCGCGATGGACGATCGGATGGCCGACCTCGGCCTCGAGCTTGTCGATCGACGTGTAGAGCGAGGCCAGCGGAATGCCGAGTTTCTCCGCCGCACGAGGGAAATGCAGTTCCTCCGCGAGGACGACGAAGCGGCGGAGCAGAGAGATCTTCACGGTGGCCTTTCGACTGTTCGCACGGGTTTGCGAGCTCGTTCCAGGTTACGCGGTGCAGACAGACGGATGCCGCGACCGAGTCGGCCGCGGCATCCGGAATCCTTCGGTCAGGCGACCTGAGGGGTGACGGCGAACGAGACGGAGCCTTCGTCGTCCACGCCGGCATCGAGGATCTTGTCGTCGAGAGCGGCAGCGGCCGACTCATCGAGGAACAGCCGGGTGCCGGCGACCTCCACGACCTGATCCTGCGGCTCCGGGTCTGCGGCGACGAGCACGGCGAGGCGTGCACCGCCCTCCGGGCCCTGGGCCTCGGTCGAGTGGATGCGGAGCCCGGCATCCGGGGCGTCGGTCTGACGGCTGACGAGGGTCGTCACGATGGCGGAGGCGTTGTCGGTGAGGGTGAGCACGAGACTCTCCTTCCGGTCGGGGCATGTCACGGTCGCGACATGTCCGGGCTACGATGCCCCACCTCGGAGATGGTCTCAACCCCCTTGCGCGGATTCGGAGGAGGCTCTTACCCTGCTCGCAGCTGCTTGCGCAGAAACACCTGCGCGGTGCCGTCGCCGTCGGGCACGCGCTCGTGCTCCTCGTACCCGCACGCCTCGTAGAGACGGATGTTCGCTTCGCTCAGGCTTCCGGTGAACAACTCGGCGACGTCAGCGCCCGACGCCTTCTCGGCGCTCTCGAGCAGCAGCCTTCCGATGCCCTCGCCCTGCATGTCGGGAGCGATCGCGATCCGGCCGATCAGGAGCACACCGTCCTTCTCGACGTACCGGATCGCGCCGACGAGTCGCCCGTCGATGCGTGCGGTCAGTCCGGACTCGGATCGGAGCTCCGCTTCCAGTTCGGGGAGCGTCTGCGTCAGGGGTGGCATGTCGACGCTTCCGTAGATCGCGGCTTCCGATACGAAAGCCGCGCGCTGCACGGTCAGCACCTCGCCGGCGTCGTCGTCGCTGATCGGGGAGATGACGATCTCCGGCTGCGTCGGGTCCTGGTCTTCGTTCACTGCGTCTGCATCACTCACCCGAGTCACATTCCGGGGTGCGTCCCCACGGTGTCAACCCCCTCGCCCCTGGCCACCGTCCGCACTAGCGTCACCCGCAGGAGGTCACACCATGGCTGAAAGCACAACGACCAAGAAGACCGGCTCGACGAAGGGCGCGGCGAAGACGACGAGGCAGCAGAACGCCGAAAAGGGATTCACCGCCTCGACGACGCTCGCGAACAACCTGCAGGCGGTGCTCGTCGACCTGCTCGATCTCGCGATCCAGGGGAAGCAGGCGCACTGGAACGTCGTGGGGCGCAACTTCCGCGACACGCACCGTCAGCTCGACGAGATCATCGACGACGCGCGCACGTTCAGCGACACGATCGCGGAGCGCATGCGCGCCCTGCACGCCGTCCCCGACGGACGCAGCGCGACCATCGCCAAGACGACGTCGCTTCCTGAGTTCCCTGCGGGCGAGGTGTCGACGACCGAGACGATCGACCTGGTCACCGAGCGCCTCGAAGCCGCAGTGGGCACGGTGCGCGACGTGCACGACGCCGTCGACGAAGAGGACCCGACCTCGGCGGATCTTCTGCACGCCATCATCGAGCGGCTCGAGCAGTTCGCGTGGATGGTCAGCGCCGAGAACCGGAGCCCGGCAGGCCGCTGAGGGCACGCGCGCTCGCGGAGCGCCGCGTCATTCCGATGCGTCTCCGCGGGCGCGGGCTCTGCCGCGCATGATGCGAGGCAGCGCCACCCAGAGCGCCGCCACGAGAACGAGGGCCGCGACGAGCGCGACGATCCCCGCCGTGCGGTTCACCGTGAAGTCGACGATCAGGGTGGTCACCCCGATGGTGAGCGCGCCGATCACGACCAGGTCGATGCGGACGATCCGGGCGGCGATGCGGACGAGGTCGGGCTTGCGGCGATACCCGAACAGCGCGCGATGCATCCCCACCGGCGCCAGGGCGAGGATGGTCGCCACGGCGGCGAGTGCGACGAGGATGACGTACACGTCGCGCTGGAGCTCGTCCATATCGGTGAACCGGGGCTGGAACGCGACCGCCAGGAGGAAGCCGGTGAGGATCTGGGTGCCGGTCTGCATGACGCGCAGCTCCTGCAGCAACTCATCCCAGTTGCGATCAGCGCGTTCGTTCGCGGTCTCGTCCCGTCCGTCGGCACGATCGTCGAGCTCGTGCTCGCCACCAGAAGAGTCTGCTGTCATGGACTCAGTGTGGTTTCCCCGCGTGGGTGCTGTCCAGGTCTTCCCGCGGGAGGCGCAACCTACGCGGCGTCGGGCTCAGTGGTGGCGGGGAGCTCTTCGCGCAACCGCGGCTCGGTGCGTCGTTCGGGACGCACGCCGGCCTTGTCGGCGTAGAACGCGCGGATCCGGTCCATGTCCGCCCCGACATCCCCGGTCAGGTCGATCGTCGGCCCGAGCCCCGACGTCATGGTCGTCCTGTCGACGAACCCGAGGGTCACCGGCATGCCGGTTTCTCGCGCGATCCGGTAGAAGCCCGATTTCCAGTACTCGTTGCCGCCGCGGGTACCGTCCGGGGTGACGACGAGACCGAACACGGTCCCGGCGTGGACCTGTCCCACGACATCCTTGACCACGCGAGCCGGGTCGGAGCGATCGACGGGAATGCCGCCGAGGCGTCGCATGATCGGACCACGCCAGCCGCGGAAGAGGCTCTTCTTGCCGAGCCAGTGCACGTCGATGTCGAGCCGCCACGCGATGGCGAGCATCAGGACGAAGTCCCAGTTCGACGTATGGGGTGCCCCCACGAGAACGGTCGGACGTGTCGGTGCGGCCTCGCTCACGAGCGTCCATCTGCTGAACGCCCAGAACGTGCGGGCGAGGAGTCGTTTGAGCATGGAACAACCGTAAGCGAGAATCGCCGTCCGTCCACTGTCGAGGCGTCTCGCCCGGTTCGGCGCCACCTGCGTCGGGCAGGCGTACGATCGAGGGATGAAGAACACGCAGCAGGACTCCGTGCAGCAGGAAGCACCCCTCGGGCTGCAGCCGCTCCCGGACTCTCTGAACCTGCTCGAAGGCGACGCCGTCGGCTACTGCAGCGATGGCGTCTGCCACATCCCCGCCCCGAAGAGCGAGTAAGAGGCAGACGCCATCGCGGGCCGTCTACGGACGGTCAGTGCCCTCCGTGGAGTGCTTCGCCGGCATCGTCTGCAGGCTTGCGGACGAACGGGCTGAGGGCCACCGCCGCGAGCGAGATGATCGCCGCGATCAGGAACGCCATGCGCGCGCCGGGGGCACCGGCGACCGCGGTCGACAGTCCCTCCTGTTCGCCGGCGTGCAGGATCGACGAGTACGTCACCAGCAGCAGCGCCACGCCCGCCGCGCCGCCGACCTGCTGCAGTGTGTTCAGCACAGCCGAACCGTGCGAGTACAGGGAGCGCTGGAGCGAACCGAGCGAGGCGGAGAACAGCGGCGTGAACGACATCGCGAGTCCGACCGACATGGCGGCCTGCACGATGATGAGGACCCACCACACGGTGTGCTCGCCCACGGTCGAGTAGAAGAACAGCGCGGCGGAGACGAGGATCGTGCCGGGGATCAGCAGCGGACGCGTGCCGCGCGCATCGTAGACGCGCCCCATGATCGGTCCGAGCAGACCCATCAGCAGCGAGCCGGGGAGCAGGATCAGACCCGACTGCAGCGGGTTCAGACCGGCGACGTTCTGCAGATACTGCGGAAGCAGCGTCAGGGTGCCGAACATCGACAGCGCCAGGATCGACATGATGATCACGGACAGGGTGAAGTTGCTGGAGCGGAACACCCGCAGGTCGAGCAGCGCGTCGTCGATGCGCTGCAGCACGAGCTGGCGCCAGACGAAGAGTCCGAGCGACAGAGCACCCACGACCAGCGAGACGATGCCGGTGGTCTCGCCCGATCCGCCCTCGCCGCCGAACTGGCTGAGTCCGAACACGATGCCGCCGAAGCCGAGCGCCGCGAGCGGGATCGAGAGCACGTCGAGCGGAACGGCTCGGGTCTCGCCGAGGTTCGTCATCCACTTCGCGCCCATGGCCAGGGCGATCAGGGCGATCGGGAGGATGATCCCGAAGAGGGCACGCCAGCTGGCGAATTCGAGGACGGCGCCCGCGAGCGTCGGGCCGATCGCGGGAGCGAGCGAGATCACCAGGCCGACACGGCCCATCATGCGGCCGCGGGACTGCGGCGGGACCACGTTCATGATCGTCGTCATCAGCAGCGGCATCATGATGCCGGTACCGGCGGCCTGGATCACGCGGCCGACGAGCAGCACCGTGAATCCGGGCGCGATGAGCGCGACGAGCGTGCCGAGCGAGAAGGCGATCATCGCGGCGATGAAGACCTGGCGCGTCGTGAACCGTTGCAGGATGAAGCCGGTGGTGGGGATCACCACAGCCATGGTCAGCATGAAGGCGCTGGTGAGCCATTGGCCGAGCTCGGGCGGGATGCCCAGGTCGGTGTTCAGATGGGGAATCGCGATCCCCATCGTGGTCTCGTTGAGGATGGCGACGAAGGCGGCGACCAGGAGGAGCCAGATCACCCGCATGTCCTTGCGGGCGATCTCGCCCCCCGCCGGTGCGGCGGTCGTGGAGAGGGAGCCGGTATCGACGGCAGACATGGGCGGCCTCCAGGGCGAAGAAGAATGGATATCGCGAGAGTTCGCAAGAGTCCTTCAGCGTAACGGCAGCCGCGGACATTTCATTCCGAACTCACAGATATCCGCGCTCGGCGCGGGCTCGGGTCTCGATGTCGTCGTGCGTGGGTACGCTGGCGCCATGAGCATGGGCGGCGGCATGGGTGGTGGACATCGCGGTGGTTTCCGCGGTGTCGATGAAGACGCGCAGCGGAAGCTGAACGCCGAGGCCCCCCGGATCAACGGGCTCGGCGCGCGGGTGGTCTCGCTGTTCCGGGCGTATCGCTGGCGCATCTTCTTCACGGGCATCCTGGTGGTGGTCGGGGCCGCGATCGCCGTCATCCCGCCCCTGATCGTGCAGCGCATCTTCGATGACGCGCTGTTCCCGGTGGCCGGGGGCGGGCCGCACCTCGAGCTGCTGGCCTGGCTCGTGGCCGCGATGATCGGATTGTTCCTGATCTCCGCGGTGCTGGGAGTCGCTCAGACGTGGCTGACCTCGACCGTCGGCAACAGCGTCACCGGAGACCTGCGGGTGAAGCTGTTCGAGCACCTGCAGGCGATGGAGCTCGGCTTCTTCACCCGCACCAAGACGGGCGTCATCCAGTCCCGGCTGCAGAACGACGTCGGCGGGGTCTCCGGTGTGCTGACCAACACGGTCACCAGCATCCTCGGCAACGTCGTGACCGTGATCGCCTCGCTCGTCGCGATGATCCTGATCGACTGGCGGCTGACGCTGATCGCGGTGATCATGATGCCGTTCCTGATCTTCGTGCAGCGCAAGGTGGGCCAGGTGCGGGCCCGCATCGCGGGGGAGACGCAGGAATCCCTGTCCGAGCTCACCTCGATCACCCAGGAGACGCTGAGCGTCTCGGGCATGCTGCTGTCGAAGGCGTTCAACCGGCAGCGCACCGAGTCGGAGCGCTACCAGGCCGAGAACCGCAACCAGGTCACGCTGCAGGTGCGTCGGGCGATGAGCGGTCAGGGTTTCTTCGCGGTCGTGCAGGTGCTCATGGCCAGTGTTCCCGCTGTCATCTATCTGGTCTCCGGCTACTTGATCGCCGGCGGCACCGGTGCCATCACCGCGGGAACCGTCGTCGCCTTCACCACCGTGCAGGCACGACTTCTTATGCCGTTGATGGGACTGATGCGGGTGTCGCTCGACCTGCAGACGTCATCGGCGCTGTTCGCCCGCATCTTCGAGTACCTCGACCTGGTGCCGGAGATCGAGGATGCCCCGGATGCGATCACGGTCGACGAGGCACCGGGGCCACGGGGGCGTCTGGAGTTCGCCGACGTCGTCTTCCGCTATCCGGACGCCTCCGCCGATGCCAGACCGACGCTCGACGGGGTGTCGTTCGTGGCGGAACCGGGGCAGCACGTCGCGTTCGTCGGACCGTCCGGCGCCGGCAAAACCACGATCCTGTACCTCGCGCCCCGACTGTACGAAGCGAAGGGAGGCGCGGTGATGTTCGCCGGCGCCGACGTGCGCGCGCTCACCCAGGAGTCGATCATCGACCATGTCGGGATCGTCTCCCAGGAGACCTACCTGTTCCACGCCACCATCCGCGAGAATCTGCGCTACGCCAAGCCGGATGCGACCGAGGACGAACTGATCGCCGCGTGCACGGCCGCGAACATCCACCACATCATCGCCGGGTTCGAGCAGGGGTACGACACGGTGGTGGGGGAGCGCGGGTACCGGCTTTCCGGCGGCGAGAAGCAGCGGATCGCGATCGCCCGTGTGCTCCTCAAGGATCCGCCGGTGCTGCTTCTGGATGAGGCCACCTCCGCGCTCGACACGGTGTCGGAGCGCGTGGTGCAGGAAGCGCTCGACGAGGCGGCGAAGGGGCGCACCACGCTCTCCATCGCCCACCGGCTCTCGACAGTGATGGGTGCCGACGTGATCCACGTGCTGGAGGCCGGACGCATCGTCGAGTCGGGAACCCATGCCGAGCTCCTCGCACTGGGCGGACTCTACGCCGAGCTCGCAGCCGAGCAGGTGGCGGCGTCGCGCGTGCTCGACACCGAGGCCGCGGTCGAAGAGGCGGTGACCGGCGGCGCCCCGGCACCCCTCGCCGAGCGCCGTGCGGACAAGGCTCCTGTCGACTCTGCGGGTGCCGATGCCGTCGCGGCCATCACCGCGGCGGTGCCGCTGTTGGCCGAGCCTCGTCCCGACGAGCGGATCTACCCGCCGGAGCCCTGAGCCGTCGGCGCCGGTCCCGGAGCACCGAGGCGCCTCAGTGCACCGACAGTCCGCCGTCGACGAACAGCGAGTGGCCGGTGACGTAGGCCGATCCCGCTCCGGCGAGGAACACCGCCGCCCCGGCGAAGTCGCTCGGCAGTCCGTTGCGTCCGATCATGGTGCGTGCCGCGAGCTCGGCGACCTTCTGCGGATCCTGCTGCAGGCGGGCGTTCAACGGGGTCAGCACGAAGCCGGGGACGAGCGTGTTGCTCGTGACGCCGGTTCCGCCCCAGGCCTCGGCCTCCGAGCGCATGAGCGATTCGACGGCACCCTTCGATGCGCCGTAGACCCCGCTTCCCACGAAGGCACGGTGAGCCTGCTGGGAGCTGATGTGGAGGAGCCGGCCGTATCCGCGCGCGGCCATGCCCTTCGCGTAGCGCTGGCCGAGCAGGAAGGGCGCGAGCGCGTTGACGGTCATCGTCGCGTCCCAGTCGTCCTCCGTGATCTCCGGGAACGGCGGACGGATGTTGATGCCGGCCGAGTTCACGAGGATGTCCGGCTCGCCGAACGGCACCTCCGCGGCCTCTGCGACGGCGCGGATCCCGTCCCGTGTGCCGAGGTCACCGACGACCCCGGCTGCGCGGCAGCCGTGGGCACGCAGCTCGTCGACGGTCTCCCGGATGCGGTCCTCTCCGCGGGCGACGACGACCGTCGCCGCTCCGGCGCGTGCGAGCGCTGTGGCGATGCCGCGGCCGATGCCGGAGCTGCCACCGGTGACGATCGCGGTGCGTCCGTCGAGCGAGAAGAGGGAGGAGAGGTAGTCGTTCACGCGTTCACCGTTCCGTCGTCGGGAGGCTCGTTCTCACCACGCGAGCGCGGCGGCGATGGCAGGGTCGGGCACGGCATCGGCGAACTCGGGAAGGGCGCGGAGTTCGGCGACGAAGGCCTCGACGTCGACCGCGTAGGCCGGATCAGGGTGCGCGTCGGCGATCTCGAGAAGCGGCACGAGGTCCATCGCCAGGATCAGCTCCAGCCGTGCAGTCACGGAAGCGTGCGCCCCTGCCTCACGCAGCACCCGGATGCCGCCGCGCAGCGCCGCGAGATAGTCCCGCAGAACGGACAGCTGCGCCTTGCTCTGGGTGATCGAGGTGCCGTCGGCTCGCAGCCGCCAGCGCACGACGACATCGGGGATCACGTCGAAGGCGCGTGCCCGCGTGTACATCAGCTGGGCGACCACCTGGTCCTCGTAGGCCACGCCTTCGGGGAAGCGCAGATCGTGCCAGAAGTCGGTGCGACTCACCTTCGACCACGCGACGATGTTCGACACCGCCCGCGGGTGGGACTCGAGAGTGGTCGCGAGCCGCTCCGGCGAGGTCGCCGCCGAGACCCAGGGCTGCACGCGACCGGCGACGTAGCCGCCGCCGTGCGGACGCGAGCGCACGTAGGCACCGGCGACGAAGTCGCTTCCCGTCTGCGCGAGCGTTCCCGTCAGGCGGGCCAGGGCGTCCGGCAGCAGTTCGTCGTCCGCGTCGAGGAAACCGAGGTAGGGGGTGGAGACCTGATCGAGACCGACATTGCGCGCCGCACCGAGACCGCGCGAGGCCTCGTGTCGGATCGACGTGAACCGACGGTCATCGGCTGCGGCGGCGTCGAAGATCGCCCCCGTCTCGTCGGTCGAGCCGTCGTCGATGAGGATCGCTCGCCACCGCGACTCGGTCTGCGCGCGCAGAGAGTCCAGGGCGGCGGGGGCGAAGGCGGCGATGTCGCGTCCGGGGACGATCAGCGTCACGATCGGGGCGGAGGCAGTCACCTGCCGAGTCTATGGCCGCGTATCAGCCCCGAGCCGCGCGTACCGACTCTATGACGAGTGCGGCCAGTCGTACGGGAGCGTCGTCGGACAGTGGAACGCGACCGAAGGTGAAGCGCACGGCGGTCTGCGCCACCTCGGGCGACACGGCGCAGGCGAGGAGCACATGGGAGGGCTCATCGCTGCCCGCCGCGCACGCCGATCCGCTCGACGAGATGACACCACGGCGCTCCAACTCGAGCAGCACCGATTCCCCGCTAGTGCCGGCGAAGGTGAAGCTCGCCGTCCCTGGCAGACGATGCACGGCGTCACCGGTGAGCACGGCTTCGGGGATGCTCTCGAGTACCAGCGCGATGAAGTGCCTCGTCGCCGCGCCGACGCGCGCGGCGACCACCGCGCGTTCGTGCTCCGCGATCTCCAGAGCCGTCGCGAGTGCCACGGCCCCCGCGACGTTCTCGGTACCGGAGCGTCGTCCGCGCTCCTGCCCGCCGCCGTGCAGCAGCGGCTCGACGGGCACCCGCCCGCGCACGGCCAGGGCGCCGATGCCCTTGGGGGTGCCGAGCTTGTGGCCGGCGATCGACACCGCATCGGCGCCGAGATCCCGCAGCCCCAGCCAGCCAGCCGACTGCACGGCATCCAGATGCAGGGGCACACGGGCGGCCCGGGTGACGGAAGCCAGTGCCGTCGCGTCCTGGATCGTGCCGATCTCGTTGTTCGCGTGACCGATCGACACCAGCGCTGTGTCGTCGCGGATCGCCGCCGTCAGGTCGTCCGGTGCGATCCGTCCGCGCGCGTCGACCGGCAGCAGCGTCACCTCGACGGCATGGAAGCGTCGGAGGTATTCGGCGGATTCGAGGATCGACTCGTGCTCGATCGGTGAGATCACCAGATGACGTCGCCCTGCCTCGAGAGCCGCCAGCACGATGCCCTTCACCGCGAGATTGTTCGCCTCGGTGCCCCCTGCGGTGAACACGACATCGCCCGTGCGCATCCCGAGGATCCGGGCCACCCGTGCGCGTGCATCGTCGAGAGCACCCGCAGCGGCTTCGCCGGCCGTGTGATGGCTCGACGGGTTGCCGTACACCCCGGAGAGATACGGACCCATCGCCTCGAGCACCTCCGGTCGTACCGGGGAGGTCGCGGCGTGATCGAGATACAACATGCCAGGGTGCGACATCGCGGTCAGTCGATCCGCAGATCCAGGCCCAGGTCGAGGGCTCGCGCGGAGTGCGTCAGAGCGCCGACCGAGATCACATCCACTCCGGTGCGGGCGATGTCGCCGACGGTGTCGAGGTTCACCCCACCGGAGGCTTCGACGGTGGCGCGGTCGCCGATCAGGGCAACCCCCTCGCGCAGGTCGTCGAGCGAGAAGTTGTCGAGCAGCACGGTGTGGGCACCGCCGTCGAGCACCGCCTCGATCTGGTCGAGACGATCCACCTCGACGACGACGTGAGTCGTGTGGGGAAGGCGGGATAGCGCCTCGCGCAGTGCGGTCGCGAGGTCGCGGCCGGAGCGTTTCAGCACCGCGAGGTGGTTGTCCTTCGCCATCACGGCATCGGACAGCGAGTAGCGGTGGTTGCGGCCGCCACCGGACTCGACGGCATGACGCTCGAACGCGCGCAGCCCCGGCGTGGTCTTGCGGGTGTCGGCGATCCGGGCGCCCGTGCCGTCGATCGCTGCCACGTAGGCGGCGGTGAGAGTGGCGATGCCGCTCATCCGCTGCGTGAAGTTCAGCGCGACGCGTTCCGCCGTGAGCACGCTGCGCGCTGAGCCCGAGACCGACGCGAGGACGTCGCCCGCGGCGAAGTCGTCACCGTCGCCGACGTGCAGGTCCACGTCGAGAGCCGTGTCGGTGAGCCGGAACGCGGCGGCGAACACCTCACCACCGCTGAAGACCCCGGCCTCGCGAGCAACGAGATCGGCGGTGGCGGTGGCATCTGCGGGCAGCAGCGTGGTGCTGGTCAGGTCGCCCCAGGGGGCGTCCTCTTCGAGGGCCGCGCCGACGACGCGGTTCACAGTGGCAGTGGTCAGCATCAGACGGTCTCCAGGATCGATGAGGGGGCGTGCGAGCGCGCACCGGTTTCGGGAATGTGCGCGTCGACACGATGATGCGCGCCGACGGACGTCGTTCGCGCCAGCGCCGCAGACGCCGTCGACTCCGCCAGAAGCAGCAGGTTGGCGTCTTCGTGGGCGCTCGCCGTCGTCGGCGCTGAGCTCGATGAAGACCACGCCCGCAGCGTGCGGAGTGCGTGGGTGAGCCCCTCGCCCGTCCGCAGCAGTCCGACCTCGTCCCACATGAGCTGCTGCAGGGCGGCCCGGGTGAAGGCGGGCGCCCCCGTGTCGCGGCTCTCGTGCGCGCGCGGGTCGACCGGGCGGGACTCGTGATCGACCTCCGTCCACGGCTGCGTCAGGGCGGCAGCCGCGCGGGCCCCGAACACCGCGCCCTCGAGGAGCGAGTTCGACGCCAGCCGGTTGGCCCCGTGCACTCCCGTGCGGGCGACCTCTCCCACGGCGATCAGACCGGGGACCGTCGTGCGTCCATCGAGATCGGTCACCACGCCTCCCATCAGATAGTGCGCGGCCGGTGTCACGGGAATCGGCTCACGCGCCCAGTCGAAGCCGCGCTCTCTGGTCACCCGGTCGATGGTGGGGAAGCGTCGCGCGAGGACGGAGGCGCCGAGCATCGTGGCGTCGAGCCTGACCGGTGCGCCCTGAGCCGCGGCGCGGCGGGCGATCGCCCGTGACACGACGTCGCGCGGTGCGAGCTCGCCGTCGGGGTGGCTGTCGAACACGAACCGGCGGCCCTCGTCGTCGATCAGCGTCGCACCTTCGCCGCGCACGGCCTCAGAGATCAGGAAGGCCGGGCCCGAGGCGAGGATCGTCGGGTGGAACTGGACGAACTCCAGGTCGGCGACCGCTGCTCCCGCGCGCAGCGCGGCGGCGATGCCGTCTCCCGTCGCTCCCGCCGGGTTCGTCGTGTGCGCATACAGGTGCCCTGCGCCCCCGGTGGCGAGGATCACCGCATCGGCCGACGTGTCGGAGACCGCGCCGTCGCGAAGGATCCGCAGACCGCGCACCGCACCCCCGACGCGCACGAGATCGATCAGGAAGGCGCGCTCGATGACATCGATTCGCGTCCGGCGCACAGACGCGACCAGCGCTGCAGAGATCGCCGCTCCCGTGGCGTCGCCACCCGCATGCACGATGCGGGCGTGGCGGTGCGCGGCTTCACGTCCGAGCTGCAGCGAGCCGTCAGCCGCGCGATCGAAGGCGACGCCGCGGGCGATCAGCTCGGCGATCCGGGACGCGCCCTCCGCGACCAGCACACCGACGGCTTCCGGGTCGGACAGCCCCGCACCGGCGTCCATCGTGTCGTCGGCGTGCTGCGCGGCGGAGTCGCGAGGCCCGTAGATCCCGGCGACACCGCCCTGGGCGAGTCCGGTGCAGCCGTCGCCGAGGTCGCCCTTTGTGACGATCGTCACCTCGTGGCCGGACTCGTGCGCGTGGAGCGCCGCGGTGAGTCCCGCGATGCCCGAGCCGACGACCACGACGTTCATCGCGCGCCTGCGACCGCCGGAGGCTTCGCCGCGAGCATCCGCTCCAGTGCCACCCGTGCGGGATCGGCGACGTCGTCGGAGACGGTGATCCGGTTCGGCGTGCGGCCGGCGACCAGCTCTTCCAGCACCCAGGCCAGGTATCCGGGGTGGATGCGGTACATCGTCGAGCAGGGGCACACCACCGGGTCGAGGCAGAAGATCTCGTGCTGCGGGTACTGCGCCGCGAGTCGGCGGACCAGGTTGATCTCGGTGCCGATCGCGAATGTGGTGGGCTCCGTGGCCGCGTCGATCGCGCGGCGGATGTACTCGGTCGAGCCCGCCTCGTCTGCGGCGTCGACGACCTCCATCGGGCATTCGGGGTGCACGATCACACGCACGCCGGGGTGCTCGGCACGGGCCTGGTCGATCTGGCCGACCGTGAAGCGGCGGTGCACCGAGCAGAACCCGTGCCACAGGATCACGCGTGCGTCGACGATCTCTGTCGCGGACGATCCGCCGAGCGCTCGCCGCGGGTTCCACATCGGCATCTGCTCGAGCGGCACACCCATCGCCTTCGCGGTGTTGCGGCCGAGGTGCTGGTCGGGGAAGAACAGCACCCGGTGTCCGCGCTCGAACGCCCACTCGAGGACCGTCTGGGCGTTGGAGGAGGTGCAGACGATCCCGCCGTGCCGTCCGACGAAGCCCTTGATCGCTGCGGAGGAGTTCATGTAGGTCACGGGGATCACCGGCACACGCCCGTCGGCGTCTACGGCGTCGAGGTCACCGAGCACCTCTTCGAGCTGCTCCCAGCACTCCTCGACCTGGTCGATGTCGGCCATGTCGGCCATCGAGCAGCCGGCGGCGAGGTTGGGAAGGATCACCGCCTGGTCGGGCTGTGAGAGCAGGTCGGCGGTCTCGGCCATGAAGTGCACTCCACAGAACACGATGGCCTCGGCGTCGGAGCGTCCCTTGGCTGCAGTCGCGAGCTGGAAGGAGTCCCCGACGTAGTCCGCGTGCTGCACGACCTCCTCCCGCTGGTAGAAGTGGCCGAGGATCACGACCCTGTCGCCGAGGGTGGCCTTCGCCGCCCGGATCCGCCCGTCGAGTTCTTCCTCCGAGGCTTCGCGGTACTCGACGGGCAGTTCGCCCTGTCGGGGGGCTCCGGTCGGGATCACATCCCCCATGGACGAGCCCGGTCCGTAGCCCGGTCGTGCGTCGAAATCCCAGGGGCCGGCTGCGAGATCGGTGGCGCACGTGGCATCGGTCGACGCTCCGCTGACGATGGCCTGGATCGCATGGTCGACCGAGGCGTCCAGGGGCGGGACAGCAGGAGCGGGTACGAAGGTGATGCTCATCGGGTGCTCGTTTCTTCGGGACCGAGCGGGCCACGATCGGCCAGCTCGACATCGGTGTTGTCGCGATACAGACGCGCGGGGCGGTGGCTTCCGGTGCGGAACCGGTCGGTGGGGAGCAGGTTGCCCGCTGCCTCCACCTGGCGACGGAAGTTGGCGGGATCGAGGGTGCGGTCGAGGATCGCCTCATAGGCCTCCCGCAGCTCGGCGAGCGTGAACTCCGCGGGCAGGAATCCCTGCGCGACGCGGCTGTATCCGACCTTGTTGCGCAGCCGCCACAGCGCGTACTCGACGATCTCGGTGTGATCGAAGGCCAGCTGCGGCAGCTCGTCGACGTCGAACCACTTCACGTTCTCTGGGGCGGCGCCGGATGCGCGATGTGCTGCGCTCTGCGCCGTCACGTCGTCCTGTCGCAGCAGCGCCCAGTACACGATCGACACGACTCTGGTGGGGGAGCGGTCGACGGCGCCGAAGGCGTAGAGCTGCTCGAGGTAGCTGGGGGCGAGGCCGGTGGTCTCGGCGAGGGTGCGCGCCGAGGCGTCGACGGGCGACTCGGTCGGCGTGAGCCACCCGCCGGGAAGGGCCCATTGGTCGGCGAAGGGCTCGCGGGTGCGCAGCACGAGCGGCAGCGCGAGCACCGCGCGTCCGTCATCCGTGCGTCGCAACGTCAGGATGACCGTCGAGACGGCGACGCGGATGTCGCTGCTTTGAGTCATGGGCACCTTAACCTCCGGGATCGATCTTAGTGTCATTCGCACCCTTAGTGCGCGTATGTGACCACGGTGCCGGTCGAGTCCGAAACGTTATCTGACGGGCTCGGGGAGTCTTGTTCACCGGGACGGGGTTTGTTAGGTTACTGTCCTAACAAACCCCTTCGAGAGCGGCCGACCGGCCGCCTCCGCGGGGCCCATGAACCCCGCATCCGGGGTTCTGCTCCATCCGGAGCGATCCCTCCTGCAGTGCAGCACCGAGAGGAAACAAGAGAAATGATCCGTAACGGAAGGCGCAAGATTGCGCTCACCGCGATTGCCGGAGCATCCGTCCTCGCCCTGGGCCTCACGGCCTGTGGCGGCGGTAGCGACAGCGGCAACGCCGATGGCGACCGGGCCCTGCGTGTCTGGGCCGGCAGCCAGACCCCGATCACCGCGAACTACAACCCGTTCGCACCGACCGTGCTCCACGGCGCGCTGGGCCCGATCTACGAGCCGCTGTTCTTCTACAACAAGACGGCCGACTCCGAGCCGGTCGGCCTGATCGGCGACTCGTTCGAGTACAACGAGGACGGCACGGTGATCACCATCACCATCAAGCCCGACCTCAAGTGGAGCGACGGCAAGCCGCTCACCGCGAAGGACGTCGCGTTCTCCTTCAACTACGAGGCCAACAACCCCGAGGGCAACGGCCTGGTCTCCGCCGAGGCCACCGACGACACCACCGTCGTGCTGACCTACTCCTCGGCGCAGTACACCACCGAGTTCCAGCGCCTCGGGTCGACCTACATCCTCCCCGAGCACGTCTGGGCAGACGTCACCGACTTCGCGAACTTCGCGAACGAGGAGCCGGTCGGCTCCGGCGCCTACGTCGTCGACAAGACCACGAGCGAGTCGTACACCCTCGTCGCGAACGAGAACTTCCGCGACGCCGACAAGCTGGGCGTCAAGAAGGTCCAGTACATCGCCGTCGACAACAACCAGACCGCGCAGGACCTGCTGGCCGCCGGCAAGCTCGACTGGACCGGCATGTTCATCCCGAACCCGGATGATGTGACCGCCAACGGCAAGATCGACTGGATCAACACGCCGCAGGACCCGACGGTGCTCTACACCTGCTCGAACGCCGAGCTCGGCTGCACCGGTCCGCAGACCGACGTCGCCGTGCGTCAGGCGCTCAACGCCGCGATCGACCGCTCCACGATCAAGGACAAGGCGTTCGTCGGCCTCACCGGCGACATCTCGCCGACGTTCGCTCTGCTGCCCCGCGACGAGAAGTGGGTCGCCGACCCCGCCAACGAGGTCAGCCCGCAGGAGGCGAACGCCGCCGAGGCGGGTTCGATCCTCGAAGCCGCCGGCTACACCAAGGGCTCCAGCGGCATCTACGAGAAGGACGGCGCTCCGCTCGAGCTCACGCTCACCTCGGTCGACGGCTGGACGGACTACAACGACGCCGCGAAGCTGATCGCCGAGCAGGCCGAGGCCGCCGGCATCAAGATCACGGCCTCCACGGTGCAGTGGCAGGAGTTCTCCGACTCCCGTCAGGGTGGCGACTTCCAGCTGATCGTCGGTGGTGTGATCGGCACCTCCGTCGCCGACCCGTTCCAGATCTACCGTGACTGGTTCGGCGGTACCGCCGTCGAGTCGACGAGCCCCGTCGGCACGGAGATCCCGGCAGGGCGCTGGAACTTCAGCCGGTACAGCAACCCGGTCGTCGACACCGCCATCCAGGCGGCGATCAGCACGAACGACGAGGCCACGAAGAAGGAGCTGTACGGCACGATCCAGACCGAGATCGTCCGCGACCTGCCCTACATCCCGCTCGTCATCAACGCGACCCAGACCTTCTACAACACGAAGGACTACACGGGCTGGCCGACCGAGGAAGACCTCTACGCCTTCCCGCCGTCCTGGGGTGCCATCGCGGCAGGCTACGTCCTGACGCAGCTGCAGCCGGTCAAGTAGGAGAGGAGTCGGGGAAGAAGGCAGTCAGGAAACAAGTGACATGAAGTTCTATGCACGAAGAATCGGGTTCTACGCGTTCACGCTCTGGGCCGCGATCTCCATCAACTTCCTTCTTCCCCGGCTCATGCCGGGGAACCCGGCAGACATCATGATCGCCAAGATGCAGAGAGCCGGCGGTGAGGTCTCCGAGACCACCATCCGCAACATCAAGCTCCTGCTCGGCGGCGATGACTCCTCACTGTGGGAGCAGTATCTGGCCTACTGGGGGCGCATGTTCCAGGGCGACCTCGGCGTCTCGGTCACCAAGTTCCCCACCCCGGTGACGGAACTCATCGCGGGTGCCCTGCCCTGGACGCTCATCCTGGTCGGCACCGCGACCGTGATCTCCTTCGTCCTCGGCGTCGTGCTCGGCGCCTGGGCCGGATGGAAGCGCGGCACCTGGGTCGATCACCTCATCCCCGCCACCACGGTGCTGCAGTCGATCCCGTACTTCTGGATGGCGCTGATCCTGGTGGCCGTGTTCGCGGTCGGTCTGGGATGGTTCCCCATCTTCGGCGGCTACGACGTCTTCGACTACCCTGACGGCCCCGAGCCGACCTGGGCGTTCTTCACCGACGCGGTGGCGCACGCGGTCCTCCCGGCGCTCACGATCGTGATCAGCTCGGTCGGCGGCTGGATGTTCGGCATGCGCAACATGATGGTGTCCACGCTCGCCGAGGACTACGTGCTCACGGCCGAGGCGAAGGGGCTCCGGCCGCGCCGGGTCCTCACGACGTACGCCGCGCGCAACGCCGCCATCCCCTCGATCGCCGGCTTCTCGATCACCCTCGGGTTCGTCGTGGCCGGATCCATCGTGATGGAGCAGGTGTTCACCTATCCCGGCATCGGCAAGCTGATGTTCCAGGCCGTGACCAACAACGACTACGCGCTGATGCAGGGACTGTTCCTCGTCATCACCCTGACGGTGCTCGCCGCCAACTTCATCATGGACCTCGTCTATGGCTTCATCGACCCGAGGGCTCGCCAGAATGTCTGACACCAAGAACCCGCTCCTGACCCAGGAGCCGCCGATCACGGCACCGGCCAGCACGATCTCGCTCGCTACGCAGCAGGGACGCAAGCGTCGCCGCATCCTGCCCAGCACGTCGCCGAAGTTCATCGTCGGCGCGATCATCGTGGTCGCGATCGTGCTGTTCGCGATCATCGCGCCGATGTTCTCGCAGGACCCGCGCAGCACCGCCAACCCCGCGCTCCAGCCGCCTTCCGCGGAGCACTGGCTCGGCACGACCAAGCTCGGCAACGACATGTTCGCCCAGCTCGCGATCGGCGCGCAGGGCTCGCTGCTCATCGGCGTGACGGCCGGAGCCATCGCGATCGTGCTGTCCCTGCTGTTCGGTGTCCTCGCCGGATACCTGGGTGGCTGGCGCGAAGACGGTCTCGCGCTCCTCACCAACGTCATGATCGTGATCCCCGGACTCCCGCTCGTGATGGTGATCGCCTCCTTCGTGCCGCAGCGCAGCTGGCAGCTCGTCGCATTCGTGCTCGGCATCACCTCCTGGGCAGGGGCTGCCTATGTGCTCCGGCTCCAGACGCGCTCTCTCCGCACACGCGACTACGTGTACGCCGCGAAGGTCGCGGGGGAGCGGTCGTTCCGCGTGATCCTCGTCGAGATCATGCCGAACCTCCTGCCGTTGCTTGCGGCGCAGTTCCTGTTCGCGATCATCTTCGCGATCCTCGGTGAGGCAGGGCTCTCGTACCTGGGCCTCGGCCCCAACTCGTCGATCACCTGGGGCTCGATCCTCAACGACGCGCAGTCGGGGCAGGCTCTCGGACGCGGAGCCTGGTGGTGGTTCGTCCCGCCCGGACTCATGATCGCGCTCCTCGGTGCCGGCCTCTCGCTCATCAACTTCGCGATCGACGAGGTCATCAACCCGAAGCTGCGCAATGCGCCCGAAGCCGCGCGCCGCGTGCGCAAGGCTGCCAAGACCAAGGGAGTCACCGCATGAGCGAGCCCGTCCTGACGGCGCGGAACGTGTCGATCGAGTATGAGGTGGATCCGCCGGTGAAGGCCGTGCGTGACGTCTCCTTGACGCTGAACCGAGGCGAGATCCTGGGGCTGGCGGGGGAGTCGGGGTGCGGGAAGACGACCCTGGCGTACGGGATGAACCGTCTGCTGAAGGCGCCGGCCCTGATGACGGGTGGCGAGATCGTGTTCCATGACCGGGATGGTCATGACATCGACATCGTGGGCCTGGATGGGGAAGGCCTCAGGGCGTTCCGATGGGACAAGATCTCGATGGTGTTCCAGGGCGCGATGAACTCGCTGAACCCGGTCATCTCGGTCAAGGCGCAGATCTCCGACATCTTCGACACGCACCGCCCAGGGATGAGCAAGAAGGCGAAGACCGCTCGGGCGGAGGAGCTGCTCACCCTCGTCGGGGTCGACCCGAATCGCCTGTCGAGCTTCCCGCATGAGCTCTCGGGCGGGATGCGGCAGCGCATGATGATCGCGATGGCCCTGGCCCTCGACCCCCAGGTGATGATCATGGACGAGCCGACCACCGCGTTGGACGTGGTCGTGCAGCGTGGGATCATCCGGGAGATCATGCGGTTGCGGGAGAAGCTCGGTTTCGCGGTGATCTTCATCACGCATGATCTGCCGATGCTGATCGAGATCAGCGACAGGATCGCGATCATGCTGCAGGGACAGATCGTGGAGGAGGGGACGGCGGAGGAGATCTACCGGTCCCCCCAGCACGAATACACGAAGCGGTTGCTGTCGAGCTTCCCGTCGCTCAAGGGCGAGCGGGGCGACTTCGTGCGTACCGGTGTGAGCCAGGAGGGCGTCCGATGACCACCCACAGCAACCGCGCCGACACGGCGCCGCCGCAGACGGCACGTCTGGAGGCGCGGAATCTGGTGAAGGACTTCCATCTGCGTTCCGGATTCCGCACCAACGTGCTGCACGCGGTGAAGGACGTGTCCTTCACGATCGAGGCCGGCAAGACGGTCGCTCTGGTAGGGGAGTCGGGGTCGGGGAAGTCCACGATCGCCAGGATGCTGATGAAGTTGGAGACTCCCACCAGTGGGGAGATCCTTCTGGACGGGAAGCCCTCTGGCGCCCGAGGGCGGGCCTTGGAGCGCTACCGCGCGGATGTGCAGATGGTGTTCCAGGACCCGTTCGCGTCTCTGAACCCCTTCCACACCATCGTGCATCACCTCGAGCGTCCGATCCGCCTGCACCACCCCGACCTGTCCCGCTCGCAGGTGCGCGAACGTGCGGTCGAGCTGCTGGAGCGGGTGCGGTTGACGCCGGGGGAGAGCTTCGCAGAGCGCCGCCCGCACGAGCTGTCCGGCGGGCAGCGGCAGCGGGTCGCGATCGCTCGTGCCCTTGCTCCGGGGGCGCGGTTCATCGTCGCGGATGAGCCGGTCTCGATGCTCGACGTGTCGATCCGGCTGGGCGTTCTCAACCTGCTGGCTGACTTGCAGCGCGAGGAGAACCTCGGTGTGCTCTACATCACGCACGACCTGGCGACGGCTCGGCACTTCTCCGACGAGATCATGGTGCTCTACAAGGGCGACGTGGTCGAGCGCGGTCCTGCGGACGAGGTGATCCTGAATCCGCAGCACGAGTACACCAGGACTCTCCTCGGCGCGGCGCCAGAGCCCGACAACCTCGGCCGCCTCCGCGACGAGGTCCGCGCCGAACTCGGCATCGCGCACTGACGGGTACCCGCCACACCCTCGCTCCCGTCGCACTCTCGGTCGCTCGCGCACGTTCGCAGCGGCCGAGGGCGCGACGGGAGCTTTGTTGTCGGGACGCAGGCCTCGGCGCGGGGGCCGCACCGGCTAGACTGAACCCACAACTGAAGACAGGCCGAATGACCCACGCGGGAGAGCCCCGGCGAACGCAGCCGGGCACCGAAGGAGCAAGCCTCCCCGCCAATCTCTCAGGTACGCGTACCGCGCGGTTCCGGCCACTCTGAAAAGCGATCCCGCGACCGTGCGGATCCGCCGACGGTGAAAGCCCCGCCTCCGTGCGCGGGTGAAACTCTCAGGCCTATGACAGAGGGGGAGTTCCGAGGAACGGCGATGCCGCCGTTCCGCCCGACACAGCCCGGGAGAACTCCATGTCCGACCCCCGCTACACCCCGCTCCGCGAACGCCATGAGGCGCTCGGCGCGTCGTTCACCGACTTCGGCGGCTGGCAGATGCCGGTGCGCTACACGTCCGACCTCGCCGAGCACCACGCCGTGCGCGAGAGCGCGGGCATCTTCGACATCTCGCACATGGCCGAGTTCCTGGTGACGGGCGAGGCCGCAGCGGAATTCCTCGACTACGCTCTGGCCGGCCGCATCTCGGCGATGCCGGTCGGGAAGGCGAAGTACTCGCTCCTGATCGCGGAGGGCGGCGGCATCATCGATGATGTCATCGCCTACCGGCTGGCCGAGGACCGCTACCTCGTGATCGCGAACGCCGGCAATCGGGGCTTCGTCGACTCGGCATTCGCGAAACGCGTCCGTGATTTCCCGTCGCTCGTCGAGCGCGACCTCCCCGCTCGGGCACCGGGCGAGGAGCGCAGCTTCGCGGGGTTCCTCGGCGATCGCGGAGTCGACGTCGAAGACGTCTCCGACGACTACGCCCTCATCGCCGTACAGGGTCCGAACGCCGAGGCCATCCTCGCCGCGACCGCTGACATCACCGACGTAAGCATTCCCTGGTCCGAGCAGAAGTACTACGCCTGGGCGTCGGCGAACTACCGCGGCAAGCCGCTCCTCCTCGCGCGCACCGGCTACACGGGCGAGGACGGCTTCGAGCTTCTCGTCGCCGCTGACGACGCGGCGGCGCTGTGGGATGCCCTGCTCGCTGCCGGCACGCCGCACGGCCTCGTTCCCGCCGGGCTCGCCGCGCGCGACACCCTTCGCCTCGAGGCGGGGATGCCGCTCTACGGGCACGAACTGAGCCTTGACACCCAGCCGTCTCAGGCGGGCCTCGGACGCGTCGTCGTGAGCGCGAAGGAGCACTTCGTCGGCAAGGCGGCGCTCTCCGCCGCCGCGGAGTCGACCG
This sequence comes from Microbacterium sp. DWRC1-3, assembly GCF_049896645.1. Lineage (NCBI taxonomy): Bacteria > Bacillati > Actinomycetota > Actinomycetes > Micrococcales > Microbacteriaceae > Microbacterium > Microbacterium sp. DWRC1-3. The sequence goes on along the minus strand of NZ_JAFCUS010000001.1, from coordinate 1,137,993 downwards.
AGGCAGCGCAAGCGCCGGTCCTGGTCGGACTCGTGGCCGAGGGCAAGCGCGCCGGCCGCGCCGGATACGCCGTCGTCGACGAAGACGGATCGGTGCTCGGCGAGATCACGAGCGGGGCGCTCAGCCCCACGCTCGGTCATCCGATCGCGATGGCCTACGTGAAGCCTTCTTCCGCGGAAGAGGGAACCGCAGTATTCCTTGATGTGCGGGGCACCAGGATCCCCGCGACCGTGACCGCCCTGCCTTTCTACCGGAGGACCAAATGACCGATCTCGCCGCACTCCACTACACCGAAGAGCACGAGTGGATCGCCGCTGACGGCGACACCGTGACCATCGGCATCACCGACTACGCCGCCGAGAAGCTGGGCGACGTCGTGTTCGTCGAGCTCCCCGCCGTCGGCACCGAGGTAACCGCGGGAGCGGTCGTCGGAGAGATCGAGTCCACCAAGTCGGTCGGTGAGCTGTACGCACCGGTCTCCGGCACGGTCGTCGAGATCAATGACGCGGCCGTCGATGACCCGTCGCTGGTCAACGCGGCGCCGTTCGAGGGCGGATGGCTGCTCAAAGTCGCCGTCGCCGACGGCGCGCTGGATGGACTGCTCGACCGCGACGCCTATGTCGCACTCACGGAGGGCTGATTCGCCAGTGGTCACTTTCGCCGATCGTCACATCGGACCCACGGATGCCGCGCAGCGCACGATGCTCGCCGCCCTCGGTCTCGACAACGCCGGAGCGGACGATACGCTGAGCCCGGTCGAGGCGCTCATGCGCCAGGCCGTGCCCGCGTCGATCTACACGGGCCCGTCATCCGAGGCGGCGGACGCGCCCTCGCGCATCCCGTCCGCCGCGAGAGAGACCGAGGCTCTCGCCGAGCTGCGCGCGCTCGCCTCGCGCAACACCGTGAACCGACCGATGATCGGCCTCGGCTACTACGGCACCATCACGCCGCAGGTGATCCAGCGCAACGTGCTGGAGAACCCGTCCTGGTACACCGCGTACACGCCGTACCAGCCGGAGATCTCGCAGGGGCGCCTGGAGGCGCTCATCAACTTCCAGACGATGGTCGCAGAACTCACCGGCCTCACCACGGCGAACGCCTCGATGCTCGACGAGTCGACGGCGGTCGTCGAGGCGATGCTGCTCTCCCGGCGCGCCTCGAAGTCGTCGTCGACGGTGTTCGCGGTCGACGCGGACGCGCTCCCGCAGACCAGGGCGATGCTCGCCACGCGCGCGGAGGCGCTCGGTATCGACATCGTCACCGTCGACTTCGCTGCGGGCGAGGAGCTGCCCTCCGAGCTGTTCGGCGTCTTCGTCCAGTACCCCGGCGCATCCGGACGGGTGTGGGATCCGTCGGCCGTCTTCGAAGCGGCGCACCTCTCCGGTGCTCTCGCGGTCGCGGCCGCCGATCTGCTCGCTCTCACGCTGATCGCCTCGCCCGGTTCCCTCGGTGCGGACGTGTCGGTCGGCACGACGCAGCGCTTCGGCGTTCCGATGGGCTTCGGTGGTCCGCACGCGGGCTACATGGCGGTCCGCTCCGGTCTCGAGCGTCAGCTGCCCGGCCGTCTCGTCGGCGTCTCGGTGGATGCCGACGGCAAGCCCGCCTACCGGCTCTCGCTGCAGACGCGTGAGCAGCACATCCGCCGCGAGAAGGCGACGTCGAACATCTGCACCGCGCAGGTGCTGCTGGCCGTCATGGCGTCGATGTACGCGGTCTACCACGGTCCGGACGGGCTCCGGGCGATCGCCCTGGACGTGGCCCGCAAGGCGGACGCTCTGGCCACCTGGCTCATCGAGCTCGAACTCGACATCGAGCACAGGGAGTTCTTCGACACTCTCCGTGTCCGCGTGCCGGGCCGCGCCTCCGAGATCGTCGCCACCGCGCACGACGCGGGCTATCTCCTCCACGAGGTCGACGCCGACACCGTCGGCGTCTCGGTCGACGAGACCACGACGTTCACCGACCTCGACCGGGTCGCGGGCTGCTTCGCATCGGGTACAGGGCGCTCCTTCGGCTACATCGCCGCCTCCGAGCACGGCCGGCTTCCCGAGGCGCTGCTGCGTCAGGATGAGTACCTCACGCACCCCGTCTTCCACTCGCACCGCTCGGAGACCGCCATGATGCGGTATCTGAAGAGCCTCTCCGACCGCGACTACGCGCTCGATCGCGGCATGATCCCCCTGGGCTCGTGCACGATGAAGCTCAACGCGGCGACGGAGATGGCAGCCATCAGCTGGCCGGAGTTCGCCGGTATCCACCCGTTCGCTCCGGCCGCCGACGTGCAGGGCTACCTCGAGCTCATCGAGCAGCTCGAGGGCTGGCTGGCCGAGGTCACCGGGTATGACGCGGTCTCGCTGCAGCCGAACGCCGGTTCGCAGGGTGAGCTGGCCGGCCTCCTCGCCATCCGCGGCTATCACCACGCGAACGGCGACGCGCACCGCACGGTGTGCCTCATCCCGTCGTCGGCTCACGGCACGAACGCGGCCTCGGCCGTGCTCGCGGGGATGAAGGTCGTCGTCGTGGCGACGGACGAGCTCGGCAACGTCGACCTCGACGACCTGCGCGCGAAGATCACCCTGCACGCGGACGACCTCTCCGCTCTCATGATCACCTACCCCTCCACGCACGGCGTGTACGAGGAGCAGGTCGTCGAGATCACGGCCGCTGTGCACGACGCGGGCGGACAGGTGTACGTCGACGGCGCGAACCTCAACGCGCTGCTGGGCTATGCGCGCTTCGGCGACCTGGGCGGCGATGTCTCGCATCTCAACCTGCACAAGACCTTCGCCATCCCGCACGGCGGCGGCGGGCCCGGCATCGGACCGGTGGCGGCGAAGTCCCACCTCGCGCCGTTCCTCCCCTCGCACCCGCTCGCACAGAGCGCCGAGCACTTCGGCGGCTACACGTTCGGCGGCGGCGTGATCTCCGCGGCTCCGTACGGATCCGCGGGCATCCTGCCGATCTCCTGGGCCTACGTGCGCATGATGGGAGCCGATGGACTGCGTCGGGCCACCGCTGCGGCCGTGCTGTCGGCGAACTACATCGCGGAGCGCCTCAGCGCCCACTTCCCGGTGCTCTACACCGGCGAGAACGGCCGCGTGGCGCACGAGTGCATCCTCGACCTCCGCCCGCTCAAGGAAGCGACCGGCATCACGGTCGACGATGTCGCCAAGCGCCTCATCGACTACGGCTTCCACGCGCCGACAATGTCTTTCCCCGTCGCGGGAACCCTCATGGTCGAGCCGACCGAGTCGGAGGACCTCGACGAGATCGAGCGGTTTATCGAGGCGATGGTCATGATCAAGGCCGAAGCGGACGCGGTCGCCGCCGGACGCTGGCCCGCGGACGACAACCCCCTCGTGCACGCGCCGCACACCGCGGTGTCGCTCATCGCGGGGGAGTGGAACCATGCGTACTCGCGAGAGGATGCCGCCTATCCCGTGCACGCCCTGGTCGCCGGCAAGTACTGGCCGCCGGTGCGTCGCATCGATCAGGCGTACGGCGACCGCAACCTGGTGTGCGCCTGCCCGCCGGTGGAGGCATTTGCCTGAACCACGTGCTCATCTGAGCAGACGGTGCCGCGCTTCTGTATGGGAGCGCGGCACCGTCTGCTGTTTCGCGGTGTTTCCCCGGTGTTACAGATGGTCACCACTCAGTAACAGTTCGTTAGCTGAAGAGGACGGTTCGCGAACCGGCGGGTTACGCTCAGGTATCCCTGCGTGCTCGACGATGCGCACGCAGAACCCCGAATGTCCACAGGAGGACACAAAGTGAAGCGCAACAAGATCGCCCTTGCGGGCACCGCGTTGTTCGTGATCGGCGCCCTGGCGCTCGCGGGCTGCGCCAGCGGCGGAAACGAGTCGAACGGCGACGCCGGCGGAAACGTCAACGCGGACGCCATCATCACGACCAACGGATCCGAGCCGGAGAACCCGCTCATCCCGACCAACACCAACGAGGTGGGTGGCGGAAAGATCCTCGACGAGATCTTCGCAGGGCTGATCTACTACGACGCCGAGGGCAAGCCGGTCAACGACGTGGCTGAGGAGATCACCACCGAGGACCCCCAGAACCTCACGATCAAGATCAAGGAAGGCCTGACCTTCACCGACGGTGAAGAGGTCACGGCCGACAACTTCATCAAGGCGTGGAACGAGGGCGCGAAGCTCTCGAACGGCCACCTCTCCAGCTACTTCTTCGAGGACATCGAGGGCTTCAGCTACGACGAGGACTCCGAGCTCACCGGCCTGAAGCAGGTCGACGACTACACCTTCACGATCGCGCTCAACAAGCCGGCCTCCGACTTCGCGCTGCGTCTCGGCTACTCGGCGTTCTACCCGCTGCCCGATGTCGCATTCGAAGACATGGATGCCTTCGGTCAGAACCCGATCGGCAACGGCCCGTACAAGATCGCCGACGAAGACGCGTGGCAGCACGACGTCCAGATCGAGCTCGTCCGCAACGACGACTACGACGGCGGACGCAAGGCGGCCAACGGCGGCCTCACCATCAAGTTCTACGCGACGCAGGAAGCGGCGTACGCCGACCTGCTGTCGAACGAGGTCGACGTCATCGACGCGATCCCGACGAACTCGCTGGCTGTCTTCACCGACGAGCTCGGCGACCGCGCCGTGAACCAGCCCTCCGCTGTGTTCCAGTCGTTCACCATCGGCCAGTTCCTGCCGCACTTCAGCGGCGAAGAGGGCAAGCTGCGTCGTCAGGCGCTGTCGATGGCGATCAACCGTGACGAGATCACCGAGACCATCTTCTCGGGCTCGCGCACCCCGGCGAAGGACTTCACGTCGCCGGTCATCGCCGGCTGGTCCGACTCGGTCCCCGGCAGCGAGGTCCTCGACTACGACCCCGAGAAGGCGAAGGAGCTGTGGGCCGAGGCCGACGCCATCGCCCCGTGGGAGGGCACGTTCAAGATCGCGTACAACGCCGACGGCGGACACGACGCATGGGTCGACGCTGTGAGCAACAGCATCAAGAACACCCTGGGCATCGACGCATCGGGCGACCCGTACCCGACCTTCCAGGACCTCCGGTCCAAGGTCAACGACCGCACCATCACCACCGCCGCACGTTCGGGATGGCAGGCCGACTACCCGGGTCTGTACAACTTCCTCGGACCGCTCTACGCGACCGGCGCCGGTTCCAACGACGGTGACTACTCGAACCCCGAGTTCGACGACCTGATCAAGGCTGGCATCAGCAACCCCGACGCCGACGCGCAGATCGAGGACTTCACGAAGGCGCAGGAGGTTCTGTTCCAGGACCTGCCCGCGATCCCGCTGTGGTACTCGAACGTGACCGGTGGCTTCAGCGAGAACGTCGACAACGTGACGTTCGGCTGGAACTCGGTTCCGCTGTACTACGAGATCACGAAGGCCGGCGAGTAAAGCCCGACGGCACTTCACCTGTGAGGCGGTGACGATTCTTCGTCACCGCCTCACAGGCTTGTGTTCGCCTCGCTTCTCTCACCCCTCTAAGAAGGGACAAGCGGATGCTCGGTTACATTCTGAGACGTCTTCTGCAGGTGATCCCGGTCTTCTTCGGAGCCACCCTGCTCATCTATTTCCTCGTGTTCGCCATGCCTGGCGATCCGATCCTCGCCCTGTTCGGGGACAAGACCCCGAACCCCGCTGTCCTCGAGCAGCTGCGCGAGCAGTACCACCTGAACGATCCGTTCATCGTCCAGTACTGGTACTACATCACCGGTGTCCTCCAGGGTGACCTGGGCACGACCTACTCCGGTCGCCCGGTTTCGGCGGTCCTCGCCGCCACCCTCCCCGTCACAGGGCGCCTCGCCGTCATGGCGATCGCGATCGAGTTCACGCTGGCGATCATCATCGGAACCATCTCGGCGCTGCGCAAGGGCAAGCTGTTCGACAACGTGTCCCTCGTCGTCGCCCTCGTCGCGATCGCGATCCCCATCTTCGTGGTCGCGTTCCTCGCGCAGTACTTCCTCGCGATCCAGCTCGGATGGTTCAAGCCCACCGTGGGCGCGGACAACGACTGGGGCGGGCTGTGGCTCCCGGCGATCGTCCTCGGGTTCAGCCTCTATGCCGTGAGTATGCGTCTGATGCGCAGCTCCGTCATCGAGACTCTGAACCAGGACTGGGTGCGCACCGCGTACAGCAAGGGTCTCTCCCGTAACCGGGTGCTTCCCGTACACGTGCTGCGCAACTCGCTGATCCCCGTCATCACCAACTCCGCCACGAACTTCGGCGTGCTGCTCGTCGGCGCCACCGTCACCGAGGGAATCTTCAACGTCCCGGGTGTCGGTAACACGCTGTTCCAGGCGATCCAGCGCGGCGAAGGCCCCACTGTGGTCTCTTTCGTGACGGTTTTCGTCATCCTGTACGTGCTGGTGAACCTTCTCATCGACCTGCTCTACGGTCTGCTCGACCCGAGGATCCGCTATGCCTGATTCCACACCTCAGCACTACGTCGCCCCGGTTGAGACCGAGTCGATCTCCGTCGACGCCGTCCGTATCTCGGACAAGCCCAGCAACCTGTGGAGGGACGCCTGGTTCGACCTGCGCCGTCGCCCCCTGTTCTGGTTCTCGATCGCGCTCGCGCTGTTCTTCCTCGTGATGGCATTGTGGCCGACGCTGTTCACCTCCACACCCCCCAACGAAGGCTGCCAGCTCTCCAACAGCAACGGCGGGCCGACCGAGGGGCACCCCCTCGGATTCACGTTCCAGGGGTGCGACATCTACGCCCGCATCGTGTGGGGATCGCAGACGTCGCTGGCTGTGGGCCTGATCGCCACCGTGATCTCGTCCGTGCTCGGCCTGATCATGGGAGCCCTCGCCGGTTTCTACGGCGGCTGGCTCGACGGACTGCTGTCGCGCATCGGTGACATCTTCTTCGCGATCCCGTACATCCTCGCGGCCGTCGTCGTGATGACCGTGTTCCGGGACGCCCGGTCGGTGTGGACTCTCGCGTTCGCCATCGGGGCGTTCGCCTGGGCCTCGACCGCGCGTGTCGTTCGGGCGGAGGTGCTCCGCGTCCGCCAAGCCGACTTCGTGATGGCATCGCAGGCGCTCGGGCAGTCGAAGTTCAAGATCCTGTTGAACCACGTCGTACCGAATGCGATCGCTCCACTGCTCGTCGTCTCGACGCTCGGCCTCGCTGCGGCCATCGTCGCTGAAGCCACGCTGTCGTTCCTCGGAGTGGGGCTCGGCAGCGACGTGATGTCGTGGGGCAACGACATCGCGAAGGCTCAGGCCTCGCTGCGCGTGGCGCCGATGGCACTCATCTATCCGTCGATCGCCCTCACCCTCGCGGTGCTGGCATTCGTCACCCTGGGCGAGCTCATCAGAGACGCCCTCGACCCGAAGGCGAGGGCACGCCGATGAGCGAGCGCGTCACCGAACAGGTCCCTCTGCTGAGCGTCCGCGACCTCACGGTCGCCTTCCGCACCCAGGAGGGGCTGCGCGAAGTGCTCCACGGAGTCAGCTTCGACATCATGCCGGGCGAGACCGTCGCCATCGTCGGCGAGTCGGGATCAGGCAAGTCCACGACGGCCACGGCCATCGTGAACCTGCTTCCCGGAACCGGAGAGGTCACCGCGGGGTCCATCACCCTCGACGGGCGAGAGCTCACGACACTGAACCGCCGTGAGATCGAGGCCGTGCGCGGTCGGGACATCGGCTTCGTGCCGCAGGACCCGATGTCGAACCTCAACCCCGTCTGGAGCATCGGATTCCAGGTCAAGGAGGCGATCCGTGCGAACGGCATCGCCCGGGATCGCGGGAGTGCCAAGGCGCGCACGATCGAGGTTCTGCAGCAGGCGGGCCTGGCCGATGCCGAGAAGCGACTGCATCAGTTCCCGCATCAGTTCTCAGGCGGCATGCGTCAGCGTGCGCTGATCGGTATCGGGCTCGCGGCAGACCCCAAGCTGCTCATCGCCGACGAGCCGACCTCGGCTCTGGACGTGACGGTGCAGCGTGTGATCCTCGACCACATGGCCTCGCTCACCCGCGACAAGGGCACCTCGATGCTCCTGATCACGCACGACCTGGGCCTCGCGGCCGAGCGTGCGAACAAGATCATCGTGATGAACGGCGGCAACATCGTCGAGGCAGGGCCGAGCCGCCAGATCCTCGAAAACCCTCAGCACCCCTACACGAAGCGCCTGGTCGCTGCGGCGCCCAGCGTCGCGTCGCAGCGCATCCAGGCAGTGGTGGAGGACCGAGGCATCGAGACGATCGAAGACCTCGCCGCCATCCCTCCGACGGTGCGTGTCGCGGGGCTCACGAAGGACTATCGGATCCGTCAGGGAGGGTTCCGCAGCGAGGCCTTCCGAGCGGTCGACGATGTGTCGTTCGAGATCCCCCGAGGAAAGACGCTCGCTCTCGTGGGCGAATCGGGCTCCGGCAAGTCCACGGTGGCGAAGATGGTGCTGAAGCTCGAGGAGCCCACCAGCGGCACCATCGAGATCGACGGCCGGGACGTGTCGAAGCTGTCGAGCGCTCAGGCGTTCGGCCTGCGTCGTCGCATGCAGCCGGTCTTCCAGGACCCGTACGGCTCGCTCGATCCGCTGCGCAACATCGGCAACACGATCGCCGAGCCGCTGCAGATCCACGGCGTGGGCGATCGCGCATCGCAGCGCGAACGCGTCGAGGAGCTGCTCGATCAGGTCTCGCTGCCGCGCGTGCTCGCCACTCGGTACCCGAACGAGCTGTCGGGCGGACAGCGTCAGCGCGTCGCGATCGCGCGTGCACTGGCACTGAAGCCCGACATCATCGTGCTCGACGAGGCCGTCTCGGCGCTCGATGTGCTCGTGCAGGACCAGGTGCTGCAGCTGCTCGCCGAACTCCAGTCCGAGCTCGGGCTCACGTATCTGTTCATCACGCACGACCTCGCCGTCGTCCGCGTGTCGAGCGACCTCGTGTGCGTCATGGAGAAGGGCAGGATCGTCGAGCAGGGCACTGTCGACGAGATCTTCGCCAACCCGCAGCAGGAGTACACCGACCGTCTGCTCAAGGCGATCCCCGGGGCGTCGATCCCTCTCGGCGGTCGCTGACGGTGACAGAACCACAGCATCCCGAGGGCGCGCGAACGTATCGCGCGTCCTCGGGACTGGTCATCCTGATCCCGAGCACGTTGCTCGCGTTGTTCCTTCTCGGCGACACCGTCGTGCGAGGGAGCTGGGTGCAGATGCTGCTCATCGCCCCGTGGGTGCTGCTGGCTCTGTGGGTCGTCTACGAGCTCAGCTACGTCTCCTCGGTTCGGGTGGACCCCGAGGGCGTCGTCGTGCAGAACATGCTGCGCCGTACCAGCTTCGGCTGGAACAACGTGCGCGACATCGACCTTCGCTGGCAGCTCCAGTTCTCGCTCGACGATGGACGAGACCTCACCTGCTACGGCGGCCCCGCCCGTGCCAGGCCACCGCGCCCCGCACGGGGTGACGCCGCCGAACCCAAGGCTCCCGCCGGCCTCCGCGCCCTCACGGAAATCCGCGATCTCTGGGAGGCGGCGCCTCCCGTGCCCACGTCGATCCGTCGCACCTGGGACGCCCCCGCGCTCATCGCACTCGCCGTGATCGTGCTCTGGGCGATCGGGGCGATCGGGGCGATCGGGGCGATCATCGTCGCCGGCACCGCCTCACCCTGAGCTGATCAGCCGGGCAACCCGAACAGCTCGGGCCAGGTGGCCGCCGCCCACGGGTACCCCACGAACGCGGCGGCGTCGATGACGAAGTGCGCCACGAGGAACGGCATCAGCCGGCCCGACCGCTGATACAGCCATCCGAAGAGCAGGCCCATCGCGAGGTTGCCGATGAACGCCGGATACCCCTGGTAGAGGTGGTAGCTGGCCCGCAGGACCGACGTGGAGACGATGATCGTCCACGGACTCCAGCCGAGCTGCCGGAGCCGCGTGAAGAGGTATCCGAGCAGGACGAACTCCTCCTGCAGCGATGCCCGCGCCGCGGCCAGCAGCAGCACCGGCACGGTCCACCAGTAGGCGTCGATCCCGGCGGGGTCGATCGCGACCGTGAGCCCGAGAGCCCGGCCGGCGAGGTAGAGGCCGAGGCCGGGGATGCCGATCGCCAGGACGAGGAGGACGCCGCGACCTGCATCCTTCGCGACCCCCGTGCCGTCGAGCCCGAGTCGCGCCAGGTGCGGGCGTCGGGACTGCCACAGCAGGAAGCACACCAGCACCACGGGCACGAGCGAGAAGCCGATCGCGAGCACCTGGTAGATGAGGTCGAAGACCTCCCTGTCGCTTCGCGAGGGATTGAGCTTCGCCACCTGCTCGGCGAGCGGCACCTCGTCGGTGAGGCGGTAGGCGAGCTGCACGATCGCGTACACGGCGGACTGGCCGAGGCCGAGGGCCAGGACGATCGCGATCTCCACCCACAGCCGGGCACGGGACGGGGCGGGGGAGAGGTCGGGGAGGTCCCACGGAGCCTGCGGTCGGGTCACGATCTCGATGCTACGACCTGCTTTTCAGGAACAAGCCCTGAGCTTGCGTTATCCTGGAACGTCGGCTTCCCGGCGAAACCCCACATCTTTTAGGACACCTGTATGGCGCACGCCCTCCGTTCTGACCTCCGCAACGTCGCGATCGTGGCGCACGTCGACCACGGCAAGACCACTCTCGTCGACGCCATGCTGCGTCAGACGGGCTCCTTCGGCGAACACGCTCACGTCGACGAGCGCGCCATGGACTCGAACGATCTGGAACGTGAGAAGGGCATCACGATCCTCGCCAAGAACACGGCGATCACGTACAAGGGCAAGCACGCCCAGGGCAAGGAGATCACGATCAACGTGATCGACACCCCCGGTCACGCCGACTTCGGTGGCGAGGTCGAGCGCGGCCTGTCCATGGTCGACGGTGTCGTGCTGCTCGTCGACGCGAGTGAGGGCCCGCTGCCGCAGACCCGCTTCGTGCTGCGCAAGGCGCTCGAGGCCAAGCTTCCCGTCATCCTCCTGGTCAACAAGACCGACCGCCCCGACGCCCGCATCGCGGAGGTCGAGGAAGAGGCGCACGACCTGCTGCTGGGTCTCGCCTCCGACCTGGTCGACGATGTGCCCGACCTCGATGTCGACGCTCTCCTCGACGTGCCGGTCGTCTACGCCTCCGGTCGTGCCGGTGCCGCATCGCAGAACCGTCCCGCCGACGGATCGCTGCCGGACAACGACGATCTCGAGCCGCTGTTCGAGGCGATCCTCGAGCACGTTCCCGCGCCCGCGTACGACGACGAGCACCCGCTGCAGGCCTGGGTCACCAACCTCGACTCCAGCCCGTTCCTCGGCCGTCTCGCACTGCTGCGCGTCTTCAACGGCACGCTGAAGAAGGGCCAGACCGTGGCCTGGGTCCGCGCCGACGGCACCCACCAGAACGCGCGCATCACCGAGCTGCTGAAGACCCGTGCCCTCGAGCGCTACCCCGCCGATTCCGCCGGCCCCGGCGACATCGTCGCCATCGCCGGCTTCGAGAACATCACGATCGGCGAGACCATCGCCGACCCCGAAGACGTGCGTCCGCTGCCGGCCATCACGGTCGACGACCCCGCCATCTCGATGACCATCGGCACCAACACCTCGCCCCTCATGGGCAAGGTCAAGGGCCACAAGCTCACCGCTCGCATGGTCAAGGACCGTCTCGACAAGGAGCTCATCGGCAACGTGTCGCTCAAGGTCGTCGACATCGGGCGTCCGGATGCGTGGGAGGTGCAGGGCCGTGGAGAGCTCGCGCTCGCCATCCTCGTCGAGAACATGCGCCGCGAGGGCTTCGAGCTCACCGTCGGCAAGCCGCAGGTGGTCACGAAGAAGATCGACGGCAAGACCTACGAGCCGTTCGAGCACCTGACCATCGACACTCCGGAGGAGCACCTCGGAGCGATCACCCAGCTGCTCGCGAACCGCAAGGGTCGCATGGAGAACATGACCAACCACGGCACCGGCTGGGTGCGCATGGAGTTCATCGTTCCGTCGCGCGGCCTGATCGGCTTCCGCAGCGAGTTCCTGACCACCACCCGCGGCACCGGCATCGCGAACGCGATCTCGCACGGCTACGAGCCGTGGGCCGGTTCCATCACGACGCGTCAGAACGGCTCGATCGTCGCCGACCGTCAGGGTGTCGTCACTCCGTTCGCCATGATCGCCCTGCAGGAGCGCATGTCGTTCTTCGTGCAGCCCACGCAGGAGGTCTACGAGGGCATGGTCATCGGCGAGAACTCCCGCGCCGACGACATGGACGTCAACATCACCAAGGAGAAGAAGCTCACCAACATGCGTGCGGCGAGCTCTGACACCTTCGAGTCGATGACGCCTCCGCGCCAGCTCACGCTGGAGGAGAGCCTCGAGTTCGCCCGCGACGACGAGTGCGTCGAGGTGACCCCCGAGGTCGTCCGCATCCGCAAGGTGAACCTCGACGCGAACACTCGTGCGCGTGAGACGGCCCGCCTGAAGCGCCAGGACGCGAACGTCTGAGACCCGTCTCGGAGATGCTCCGAGTGAGAGGGCCTCGTGCCGCCGAAAGGCGCGCATGGGGCCCTCTTCTCATGTAAATCCCAGGTGAGGGATGGTTTTCGTTCAGGTTCATGGTTCAGAGTGGTTCACTTGCGCCTGGGACGAGCTCCCGATGAGTCTCCTGCAAGGGCGTACGACCACCCGAAAGTCGAACCCATGCTTCACAAGACCCGTGCGCTTCGGCGCGCCTCCGCGGCAGCCTTGGCCCGAAACGCCGCGCACCGCCCGATGACCATCCTCGGCGTCGCCTCGGCCGCCCTCGTCGGCATCACCTTGAGCGTCGGCCTCGCCTCCACCCCCGCCGTAGGTGCCATGAACGCCGCGTCCGCCGTCACCGCTCCCGCCCTCGCCGGCGCCGAGCCGCTCGCGCAGATCACGGAAGACGCCTCGACGACCCTGGCGCAGGCGAAGGGCGCTGTGGCGGCGGCCGAGACGCTGGAGTCCGAGGTCGTCGCCTCCGGGCTCGACGTCGGCGTCGTGACGTCGGTCGACACCTCCGACCTCGTCAGCGACATCGACAAGCTGGATGACAGCGACGTGACTCCGGTGCTTCTGGTGGGCATCCTCGCCGACAAGGCGGAAGAGGAGACGGCGGACGTCGTCGCCGATACCGCAGAGCTGCGCAGTGCACTCACCGCGGCGCAGCAGAAGCAGGCGGAGGAAGAAGCCGCGAGGATCGCGGCGGAGCAGGCGGCAGCTCAGGCCGCCGCGGAGCAGCAGGCGGCGGCCGCGCTGGCCGCAGCGAATACGCCGGAGGGCGCCAAGGCCTCCGCGCAGCAGATCATGTCGAGCACCTACGGATGGGGCGGCGATCAGTTCTCCTGCCTGGACTCCCTGTGGAACAAGGAGTCCGGCTGGAACTACCAGGCGTACAACCCGAGCGGTGCCACCGGCATCCCGCAGGCGCTTCCCGGCAGCAAGATGGCGTCAGCCGGATCCGACTGGCAGACGAACGCCGCCACTCAGGTCGCCTGGGGACTGGGATACATCTCGTCGGTGTACGGCACTCCGTGCGGCGCGTGGGCGCATTCGCAGGCCATGAACTGGTACTGATCCCCGCCCGTGCTCCCGAGGATTCTCTAGCCATCGGCGGGCGTCGAGCGCTACGGTGACTCTGACGACCTGGGGGCGTCACGGATCCGAGGAGGAGATGTGCTCGACCCGGCAGCGTGGCGCGATGTGCCGCAGGAGGTCTCCACCGGCTCCCTGCCGGGGTGGGATCGCGTCGAGGAGATCGTGCGCGACGCGCACTCCCGCTATCGCGGGGAACGCGGCGGCACCGTCGCCGACTACATCCCCGTGCTCGCCGAGGTCGATCCGGAGCTCTTCGGTCTGGCGGTGATCGAGGTCGGTGGCGGGCTGCACGATGCCGGCGACGCTCTGCATCCTTTCTCCATCCAGTCGATCTCGAAGATGTTCGTCTACGCCCTGGCGATCCAGGAGCACGGCCATGAGCGCGTGCGCGACATCGTCGGCGTGAACAACACAGGACTCGCCTTCAACTCCGTCGTGGCGGTCGAGCTCAACGACGGGCATCCGATGAATCCGATGGTCAACGCCGGTGCGATCGCCACGACCGCCCTCATGCCCGGCGCCACCGCGGTCGAGCAGTGGGAGCGCGTTCGTGAGGGGCTCTCCGCCTTCGCCGGGCGTCCGCTGAGTCTCGACGGGGTGGTCTACGCATCGGAAGCGCAGACGAACGACCGCAATCGCGCTCTCGGTCGTCTGCTGCGCAGCTATGGTCGGCTGTCGGGCGATCCCGACGAGGTGGTCGACGTCTACACGCGTCAGTGCGCCTTGAGCGTCACGGCTCACGATCTCGCTGTGATGGGGGCGACGCTCGCCGACGGGGGAGTGAATCCGGTCACCGGAGAGCGGGTGGTCTCGGAAGAGGTGTGCCGCGACACTCTCGCTGTCGTCGCGTCGACGGGGTTGTACGAACGATCCGGCGACTGGCTGTTCGAGATCGGGCTCCCGGCGAAGTCCGGTGTCGCCGGCGGCATCGTCGCTGTCGCACCCGGCAAGGGCGCGGTTGCCGGATTCTCGCCGCGACTGGACGAGGCCGGGAACTCCATCCGCTCGCAGATGGCCATCGGGTACCTGTCACGTGTTCTGGGGCTGAACCTCTTCGCCTCGGCCCCGGCGCGTCGTGAAGCCTCCGCGACCGCACCCTCACCCGCACCGCAGGAGCAGTCATGACCCAGACGCAGCCGGAGCAGACCAAGACCTCGTGGTTCCCGATGGTCAGCCTGTTCCTCGCACAGGTGCTGATGTCGTTCAACGTCGCCGCGCTGCCGATCTCCCTCGGCGGCATGGTGAGCGAGTTCGGCGTCCCGCCCACGGTCGCGAGCACGACGATCGTCATGTACGGGCTCGCTGTGGCCGCGCTCGTGATGACAGGCGCGAAGCTCGGTCAGAGGATCGGCTGGGTGCTCATCTTCCGGATCGTGATCGCGCTGTTCGCGGCCTCCTCGGTGATGATGATCCTGGCGCCCACGGTGTGGTGGGCGATCGCCGGACAGGCCGTCGCCGGCGCGGCCGCAGCGATCATCGTGCCGTCGATCGTGGCACTCATCGCCGAGAACTACCGCGGCCAGCAGCAGGCGACCGCCATCGGCGCCATCGGTTCGGCGCGCGCGATCTCGGGTGTCAGCGCCTTCCTGATCGGCGGCACCCTGGGGACGCTGGTCGGCTGGCGGCCGATGTTCTTCATCGTGCTGGGGATCGCCGTCGTCGTCTTCGCACTGAGCTTCACCCTGCGCGGCGATCGCGGAGACGCGTCGATCCGCATCGACCTCGTCGCCTCACTCCTCATCGGCGCGGCGATCGTGCTGCTGACGCTCGGGTTCAACAACCTGAACTCCTGGGGTGCGGTGGCGGCGACGGCCGACGCCCCCTTCAACGTCATCGGGCTCTCGCCTGCCCCCGTCTTCATCGTGGTGGGGCTGGTACTCGGGCAGGCCTTCTTCCTGTGGACGCGGAGACGGATGTCGGAGGGGAGGGTTCCCCTGATCGATCTGAGCGTGCTCGGCTCGTCGCGTGAGCGGGCCGCCGTGTATGCCATGTTCATCGTGGTCGCCCTGGAGGCGTGCGTGAACTTCACGATCCCGCTCTACATCCAGATCGTGCAGGGCAGGACCCCGTTCGACACCTCGATGGCGATGATGCCGTTCAACCTCACCGTCTTCGTCACGGCCACGCTCGTGGTGCGGCTGTACCGGCGCTTCCCGCCGCGGACGATCGGCGTGGTCGGCTTCATCCTCACCACGGTCGCGCTGGTGTGGCTGTCGTTCGTCGTGAACAACAACTGGGAGACCATCCCGACGATCGCCGGGCTCATCGTCTTCGGCATCGGACAGGGCGCGCTGGTGACGCTGGTGTTCAACGTCCTCGTGACGGCGGCCCCCGCCGAACTCGCCGGAGACGTGGGTTCGCTGCGCGGCACCACGCAGAACCTCGCCTCGGCCGTCGGCACCGCGCTCGCAGGGGCGCTGCTGGTCTCTCTTCTCGGGCTCAGCATCGGTCGCGCTGTCGTCGAGCACCCCGAGCTTCCGCCGTCACTCGTCGCACAGGTCGACATGGACAACCTCAACTTCGTCAGCAACGACGATCTCCGTGCCGCGCTCGAGGCCACGGACGCGACGCCGGAACAGGTCGACGCAGCCGTCGCCGTGAACGAGGAGTCCCGGCTCGGCACTCTCAAGCTCGGCCTGCTCCTGCTCGCGGGTATCAGCGCGCTGGCGATCCTCCCGGCTTCGCGGCTCCCGCAGTATCGGCCGCACGAGATCCCCGACCCGTCGCCGGCGGCCGGGTCGGAGTGACGCTCAGCGCAGCTCGGAGATGAGTACCGCGCTGGTGCCGGGCGCGGTCGCCTCGAAGATGTGCGGAGCATCTCCGGCGTAGGTGAGGTAGTCGCCAGGGCCCAGCAGCGCGGGCTCGTCGACCGGGCCGATCCGTGCCTGTCCCGTCATCAGGACCACGTGCTCGATCGTCCCGGGGTGATGGGGGTCGGAGCGGCGGGCGTCGCCCGGCTCGGCCTGGATCAGGTAGATGTCACGGCGGGCGCCGGGAGGGCTCGCAGACAGCAACGTCGCGCTGTACGCGGCTGCGGAGGACGGAACGCCCGCGAGGTCGTCTGCGCGGATGAGGGTCGGCGCGTTGGCCTGCTGATCGACCAGCACGGCGAAGGGTACGCCGAGCGCCACGCCGAGCGCCCACAGCGTCTCGACGCTGGGGTTGCCTGCTCCGCTCTCGAGCTGGGACACCGTCGCCTTGGAGATGCCGGCTCGTCGAGCGAGCTCGGACACCGACAGACTCGCCGCCTCTCGCTCCCGACGCAGGGTGCGGGCGATGCGTGTGCGAAGTTCCTCCATGTGTTCATCATGTCAAACGTTCGTTCGCTTGACTATCCGTGCGCTGGTGTTCAGAATTATGATCATGTGTTCAGTGAAGCGAACAGTGGTTCGAGTGGTGTGTGATGACCGCCGAGCGTGAGGTCTGGCGCGAGTCGCTCGGCGTCGTTCTCGCGACCAGTGCCTACGGCGTCTCTTTCGGCGCCCTCGCCGTGGCCTCGGGTCTCGACGTCTGGCAGACGTGTGTGCTGAGCCTGCTGATGTTCACCGGAGGATCCCAGTTCGCCTTCGTCGGCGTCTTCACTGCGGGCGGCGTCGCCGCGCTGCCCTCGGCGATCGCCTCGGCGGCGCTTCTCGGGGTGCGCAACGTCGCCTACGGCATGCGGATGTCGCCGATCGTCGGGGGAGGACCCGTGCGCAAGGCGGCTGCGGCGCACTTCACGATCGACGAGTCGACGGCGGTGGCGATCTCGCAGAGCGATCCGCGGCTGCGGCAGGTCGGATTCTGGGTGACGGGGATCGGCATCTTCGTCGGCTGGAACATCACCACCCTCGTCGGGGCGCTCGTGGGCGACGTGCTCGGCGACCCCAAGGCCTGGGGGCTGGATGCGGCGGCGGCCGCGGCATTCCTCGCTCTGCTGTGGCCGAGACTCCGCCAGCGTCAGGCCGTCGTGGTCGGCATCGCCGCGGCTGTGGTCGCCGCGGCCTTCACCCCGATGCTGATGCCCGGACTTCCGGTGCTCGTCGCCGCGGTCGTCGCGATCGCCGTCGGCTGGTTCAACTGGATGGGGCGGCCTGCCGCATCGGTCGAGTCGACCGACGCGGGATCGGAGGCTACGTCATGACTCTCTGGAGCGCCATCCTCCTCGCGGCGGTGATATGCCTCGCCCTCAAGGCTGCCGGCTACCTGGTACCGCCCCGGGTGCTCGAGGCGCCGCGCACGGCCCGCATCTCTGATCTTCTGACGGTGGCGCTCTTGGCGGCTCTCGTGGCCGTGCAGACCCTGGGGGACGGGCAGGCGATCACCGTGGATGCGCGCGTGCCCGCTCTGCTGGTCGCGGGCGGGCTGCTGTGGCTGCGGCAGTCCTTCCTCGTGGTCGTGGTGGCGGCTGCGGTGGTGGCCGCCCTCCTTCGTCTGTTCGGAGTCGCGGCCTGACCCTGCCAGGTTCTGATCGGGATCGTGCGGGCCTCCTCGGTAGGATCGACAGGTGCGCGTGAGCTGGATGTCGAGAGTGTTGTCGTGGATCGCTGCCGCCCTGGTGGGCGGTGTCTACGGCATCGCCGGCACGATCAGCCACAGCGTGATGTGGGGTCCGATCCCGGTCGGCATGATCGTCGCCGCGATCGCCTGCGCGGCCATCCTGATCGCCGTGCGCGCGCTCACGCACGACCGCGGTGCCGCCGTGGCAGCGGGGCTGGGGATGATCGGCATGCTGGTGCTGATCTCGGGCGAGGGTCCCGGAGGCTCCGTCGTCGTGCCCGCGTCGTTCGCGGGGCAGATCTGGACCTACCTGGTGGCCGGAATCGTGCTGCTCGTGATCGCCTGGCCCTCGGTGCGACGTCTTCCCGTGCGCACGGAGGCACCCGCCGCGCAAGAACCCGAGGCTCGCGAGTCGTAGACTGAGGGGGTGACGTATGTGATCGCCCTCCCGTGCGTCGATGTCAAGGATCGCGCCTGCATCGACGAGTGCCCCGTTGACTGCATCTACGAGGGTGAACGCTCCTTGTACATCCATCCCGACGAGTGCGTCGACTGTGGTGCCTGCGAGCCGGTGTGCCCCGTCGAGGCCATCTACTACGAAGACGATCTGCCCGACGAGTGGCAGGACTACTACAAGGCCAACGTCGAGTTCTTCGACGAGATCGGGTCCCCGGGCGGCGCCGCCAAGGTCGGCGTCTACTCGTTCGACCACCCGATCATCGCCGCTCTGCCGCCGCAGGGCGAGTAGGCGCGCTTCGTGAGCGTCCGCGACCTCGCCGACTACCCGTGGGACGCCGTCGTCCCGTTCCGTGAGCGTGCCGAGAGGCACCAGGACGGGCTCATCGATCTGTCGGTCGGCTCTCCTGTCGACCCGACCCCCGAGATCATCCGGCGTGCGCTGGCCGAGGCGACGGACGCCCACGCCTACCCGCAGACGGTCGGCACGCCGACGCTGCGCGAGGCCATCGTGGACTGGTACGCCCGACGCAGGGGAGTGCCCGACCTCCGCGTCGACAACGTGCTCCCGACGATCGGCTCGAAAGAGCTCGTCGCGCTGCTGCCCACTCTGCTCGGTCTGGGGGCCGGCGACATCGTCGTGCACCCGCGCGTGGCATATCCGACCTACGAGGTCGGCGCGCGCGTCGTGGGGGCCACGCCCCTGCCCGCCGATGACCCGCAGGACTGGCCCGAGGGCACCAAGCTCATCTGGATCAACACCCCGGGCAACCCGGACGGCCGCACCTGGACCGTGGACGAGCTGGCCGCAGCCGTGAGCCGCGCCCGCGAGCTCGGAGCCGTCCTGGCGAGCGATGAGTGCTATGCCGAGCTGGGGTGGGACGGCGAGTGGGCGACCGAGCCGATCCCCTCGATCCTCGACCCGCGGGTGACCGGCGGAAGCCGTGCGAATCTGCTCAGCGTCTACTCCCTGAGCAAGCAGTCCAACCTCGCCGGATACCGTGCGGCGTTCGTGGCCGGCTGTGCGCGCATCGTGGGAGAGCTGCTCACGGCACGCAAGCACCTCGGGCTGATGCCGCCCGCACCGGTGCAGCACGCGATGGCGGTCGCTCTCGGAGACGATGAGCACGTCGCCGTGCAGAAGGAGCTCTACCGCGCGCGTCGCGATGCCCTTCGTCCTGCGCTGGAGGCGGCGGGCTTCCGCATCGAGGGTTCCGAGGCGGGGCTGTACCTCTGGGCGACCGAGGGTCGCGACGCCTGGGAGTCGATGGCGCGACTCGCTGATCTCGGCATCCTCGCAGGCCCTGGTCCCTTCTACGGAGCCGACTCCGCCCAGCATGTCCGGCTCGCACTCACCGCGCCGACCGCGCACGTCCGCGAGGCCGCGCGTCGACTCTCCACAACCGATATGGCAACCGATATGTAGGTTCCCTCCTCGGAGGGTGCTTCTGTTTGGCGGATGTCACAGTAGGCCTGTGTGACTACTAGGCTGTAAAGGCGATTCGGTCGTGACCCGACCTGGCGCTTGAGCGCCGTGAGATCGCCAGTTCAGGCTTGATCAAGATCTTGTTCGACATCACCGCGACGAGCGGGGGCGGACACAACGAGGAGGTCCGCGTGAGTGCAGCGGCAGACCAGACGGCGAAGCTGACGATCGGCGACACGACCGCCGAATTCCCGGTGCTGCGCGGCACGGCAGGGCACGACAGCATCGATTTCTCGACGCTGACCCGACAGACCGGATACACCGGCCTGGACTACGGTTTCGTGAACACGGCCTCCACGAAGTCCGAGATCACCTTCATCGACGGTGACAAGGGCATCCTGCGGTATCGCGGCTATCCGATCGAGCAGCTCGCGGGCTCCACCAGCTACCTCGAGGTCGCCTGGCTCCTGATCTACGGCGAGCTGCCGTCCGCCTCCGAGCTCGCGGAGTTCGACGAGAAGATCCGTCGTCACACGCTGCTGCACGAAGACCTCAAGCGCTTCTTCTCGGCCCTGCCGCACACGGCGCACCCCATGTCGGTGCTGTCTTCGGCCGTCGCCGCCCTCTCGACCTACTACGAGGGGCAGACAGACCCGCACAACCCGGAGCACGTCGAGCTGAACATGGTGCGCATGCTCGCCAAGCTCCCCGTGATCGCGGCCTACGCGCACAAGAAGAGCGTCGGCCAGGCGTTCCTCTACCCGGACAACTCGCTGAGCTTCGTCGACAACTTCCTGAAGCTGAACTTCGGTGTGCACAGCGAGGAGTACGAGGTCAACCCGGTGATGTCGAAGGCTCTCGAGCTGCTCCTCATCCTGCACGAGGACCACGAGCAGAACGCCTCCACGTCCACGGTCCGCCTGGTGGGCTCCACCGGCGCGAACCAGTTCGCGTCGGTCTCCGCCGGCATCCAGGCTCTCTCCGGCCCGCTCCACGGTGGTGCCAACGAGGCCGTGCTGACGATGCTCGGTCAGATCCGCGACTCCGGTCAGAGCGTCGCTCGCTTCGTCGAGCGCGTGAAGAACAAGGAAGAGGGCGTGAAGCTGATGGGCTTCGGCCACCGGGTCTACAAGAACTACGACCCTCGCGCCAAGCTCGTCAAGGAGGCCGCCGACGAGGTGCTCTCCTCCCTGGGCGTCACCGACCCTCTGCTCGACCTCGCGAAGGAGCTCGAGGAGCTCGCGCTGGCCGACGACTACTTCCGCGAGCGTCGCCTCTACCCGAACGTCGACTTCTACACCGGTGTCATCTACAAGGCCATGGGCTTCCCGACGCGCATGTTCACGGTGCTGTTCGCGATCGGCCGTCTGCCGGGCTGGCTCGCGCAGTGGCGTGAGCTGCAGCTCGACCCGCAGACCAAGATCGGTCGCCCGCAGCAGCTGTACACAGGAGCGCCCGAGCGTTCCTTCCCGACGCGCTGAGTCCAGACGAGAAAGCGCCCCTTCCGCACGACGGAGGGGGCGCTTTCGTCGTCTTGCAGCGACGCGATGGATTCGGATTCCCGGCATTCGTCGCGGGGAAACGGCACGGCGCCCCCTCCGACGAGCGGAGAGGGCGCCATGCTGAGCTGAAGTCAGCGGCTCGAGTGTTCAGCGACCCTGCGAGCTGCGGCCGCCCTGACGGGAGCCGCTCTGCGTGGAGTAGCCACCACCTGCGCCCGTGCCGGAAGCACCGGCGCGGGGACGACGACGGCGACGCGACGGCGGGTTGGCCGCTCCGCTCTTCTCGCCGCCTGCGGGGCGCTGCTTGGAGGACTGGCGCTGCTGCTGCGGAGCCTGCACGGGGGCCGGGCGCACATGCGCTGCGCGCTCGGGCACCAGCGCGGTGACGGCCGCTGTGGTGACGTCTTCGAGCGGAGCCGAGATGGCGGCCTTGCGCAGGAGATCCTTGACGTCGCGGCGCTGCTCGGGGAGCACGACGGTCACGACGGTGCCCGCGGCGCCGGCACGCGCGGTGCGGCCGGAACGGTGCAGGTACGCCTTGTGCTCGACGGGCGGGTCGACGTGGACGACGAGGTCGACGTTGTCGACGTGCACGCCGCGCGCCGCGACGTCGGTCGCCACGAGCACGCGCACTCCGCCGTCTTCGGGAGCGGCGGAGAAGGCGCCGAGGTTGCGCTCGCGCGCATTCTGCGACAGGTTGCCGTGCAGGTCGACGGCGGGGATCCCCGCGGCGGTGAGCTGCTTCGCGAGCTTCTTCGCCTGGTGCTTGGTGCGGGTGAAGAGGATGCGGCGACCGGTGCCCGAGGCGAGCTCGCGCACGAGGGCGGTCTTGTTGTCGGTGGAGTCGACGACCAGCACACGGTGGGTCATCTCGCCGACGGGCACGCTCTCCTCGTCGACCTCGTGGCTGACCGCGTTCGAGAGGAAGCGGCGGGCGAGGGTGTCGATGCCGCGGTCCAGGGTCGCGCTGAACAGCAGACGCTGTCCACCGGCCGGGGTCGCGGTGAGGATGCGGGTGACGCCGGGCAGGAAGCCGAGGTCGGCCATGTGATCGGCCTCATCGAGCACGGTGACCTCGATCGCGCTCAGGCGAACCACCTGCTGCTTCATGAGGTCTTCGAGTCGACCGGGGCAGGCCACGACGATGTCGACGCCGCCGCGCAGCGCCTGCTCCTGCGGACGCTGGCTGACGCCGCCGAAGACGGTCGTGACACGCAGGCCCGCGGCCTCGGCGAGAGGTGCGATGGTCGCGGCGATCTGCGTCGCGAGCTCACGCGTGGGGGCGAGGACGAGTCCGCGCGGAAGGCCGGCACGGCGCTGTCCGCCGGAAGCGGCGAGGCGCGCGACGAGCGGCAGGGCGAAGGCGATGGTCTTGCCGCTGCCCGTGCGTCCGCGACCCAGGAGGTCGCGTCCGGCGAG
The DNA here is from genome assembly GCF_049896645.1 of Microbacterium sp. DWRC1-3. Taxonomy (NCBI): domain Bacteria; kingdom Bacillati; phylum Actinomycetota; class Actinomycetes; order Micrococcales; family Microbacteriaceae; genus Microbacterium; species Microbacterium sp. DWRC1-3. The sequence continues at coordinate 1,115,143 of NZ_JAFCUS010000001.1, read as the reverse complement.
GGAATCGGGAAGGGTGTCGCGCTGGATGGCGAACGCCTCGGTCTTGCCGGAATCGGCGAGAACGGCGGCGAGCTCGGCGGGAACGCCGAGTTCAAGGAAAGTAGACATGCAGAAACTCCGTCAGCGCCCGAATGAAGGGCGCGAGATAAAGGGGTGAGGTGGGCGACGGCGCAGGAATTGCGCATCGGTTCGCCGTTCGAAAGGCCAGCTGATGCTGGTGGTGGGAGCGGTTCCGCTCGCTTCGGTCCTCGGAGACCCCGTGACGACGACGATGTTACGAGACCGGCGGTACACGCAACTCCGTCAGTCTACCAGTGCGTGCATGCCGTCGGCCGCATGTCGACTTCCGCGCGGGTCGTCGGCCGCCTGCAGGAGCGGGGCAGGCGTCCCCTGGGTGGCGTTCTCAGGCGTGCAGCGCCTCGTTCAGCGTCACTCCCACACCGGCGCGACGCGCGGCCTCCACTGCACCGCTGAGCGAGTTCCGGCGGAAGAGCACCCCATCGTGACCGGAGAGCTCGGCCCCCTTCACGCTCTTGCGTGCGCCATCGGCGGTCACGGGCCCGTCGACGAGGACGATCTTGGTGCCGGCCGTGACATACAGCCCGGCCTCGACGACGCAGTCGTCACCGAGCGAGATGCCGATGCCGGCGTTCGCGCCGAGCAGCGTGCGGGCTCCGATCGACACGCGGTGCGTTCCGCCGCCGGAGAGGGTGCCCATGATCGACGAGCCTCCGCCGATGTCGCTGCCGTCGCCGACCACAACGCCCTGCGAGATGCGTCCTTCGACCATCGACGCGCCCAGCGTGCCGGCGTTGAAGTTGACGAATCCCTCGTGCATGACGGTCGTGCCGGGGGAGAGGTACGCGCCCAGACGCACACGGGAGGCGTCGGCGATGCGGACGCCAGAAGGCTGCACGTAGTCGGTCAGGCGGGGGAACTTGTCGAGCCCCTGCACCTGGATGCCGGCGCGCTGGAGGTACGGGCGCAGGCGAGCGGCATCCGCGGGAAGGACGGGGCCGGCGTTGGTCCAGGCCACGTTCGGAAGGTGCCCGAAGATGCCGTCCAGGTTCAGCTCGTTGGGACGCACCACCAGATGGGAGAGTGCGTGCAGACGCAGGTAGGCGTCCGCGGTCGACGCCGGGGCGGCGTCGAGGTCGATCTCCAGCTGCACGACCTCGAGCGTGACGTTCCGCCGTTCGTCGGGCCCGGCGAGGGGCTCGAGTGCGGCGATGGCGACGGTGACCTCGTCGGAGGTGGAGGCGCCTGTCCGCACCTCGGGGTACCACGCATCGAGGACGGTGCCGTCCCCGGCGATCGTGGTGAGTCCGATACCCCATACAGTGCGTGCGTCGCTCATCCCTCCACGCTATCGCCCCCGAGGGATGGCGACGTCACTCGTGACGGGGTAAGTAGTCTTGACCCATGGTGCTCGATCTGACCGCGTCCTCCGTCGACCTCACCCGTGCGATATGCGATATCCCGAGCGTCTCCGGTGAGGAGAAGAGCTTGGCCGATGCGATCGAGGCAGCGGTGACGCCGTTGGAGCACCTCGACGTCTTCCGTCACGGGAACACGATCGTCGCCCGCACCGACCGCGGCCGGGCACAGCGCGTCGCGATCGCCGGTCACATCGACACCGTGCCGATCAACGCGAACCTGCCGACCCGCGACATCGAGATCGACGGGGTGCCCTATCTCTGGGGGCGCGGCACCGTCGACATGAAGGCGGGCACCGCCGTGCAGCTGAAGCTCGCGGCCGAACTGACCGACCCCGCGATCGACATCACGTGGATGTGGTACGACAACGAGGAGATCGAGGCTTCGAAGAACGGCCTCGGACTGCTCGCCGCCGTGCGCCCCGATCTCTTCGAGGCCGACTTCGCGATCCTGGGGGAACCGTCCAACGGTGAGGTCGAGGGCGGGTGCAACGGCACTCTCCGCGCGCTCGTGCGCACGAGCGGCGTGCGCGCCCACAGCGCACGCGCCTGGATCGGTGAGAACGCGATCCACCGCGCCGCGCCCATCCTCACCCGGCTGGCGGAGTACCGCGCCAAGGAGGTGCTGGTCGAGGGGCTGCTGTACCGCGAGAGCTTGAGCGCGGTGCGCATCGCGGGTGGAGTCGCGGGCAACGTGATCCCGGACGCGTGCGAGGTCGAGGTCAACTACCGGTTCGCGCCGAGCAAGTCGGCGGCCGACGCCGAGGCCCATCTGCGTGGCGTCCTCGCGGGCTTCGACATCGAGATCACGGATGCCGCCGAGGGCGCGCGTCCCGGCCTCGACGCCGAGATCGCGAAGCAGTTCGTGGCCGCCGTCGGCGCAGAGCCCCGGCCGAAGTACGGCTGGACCGACGTCGCACGCTTCTCCGCGCTCGGGATCCCCGCCGTGAACTACGGCCCCGGCGACCCGCATCTCGCCCACCACGATGAGGAGCGCGTTCCCCTCGCGCAGATCGACGCCGTGGAGCGGGGCCTTCGCGCATGGCTCACGTCGCGCTGAGCATCACACGCCGCTGGGCGATGACGCCGGTCGCGCTGCGTGTGGCCGTCATCTACCTCGGTGCACGGGTCGTCACGACGGCGTTCCTGCTCATCGCCGCTTCGCTGTCGACCTCGTCCTCGCGTTTCGGCGCGGGGGCCGGGCTCATCGACTTCATCCTCGGCTGGGATGCGCAGTGGTACTGGCTGGTCGCCGAGAACGGATATCCGAGCGAGCTGCCGCTCTCGGACACGGGCGACGTGGTCGAGAACGCCTGGGCATTCATGCCGGTGTTCGCATATGCGGCCAAGGGCATCGGGTTCGTGCTCGGGTCCTGGGGAGCCGGGGCTCTCCTGCTGTCACTCGTGGCGGGGTACCTGGCCTGTCTCGCGCTTCATCGTCTGCTTCGCGAGCGTCTCGGGAACTCGGCGGCGATGTGGGCCGTGGTGTTCTTCGCCGCCGGGCCGATCGCGGCGATGTTCCAGGTCGGCTATGCCGAGACCCTGTTCCTTCTGCTGCTGTTCCTGGCCCTCGATGCGACGATCCGGCGCAGGTACGTCTGGTTGTACATCCTCATCCCGGTGATGGCCTTCACCCGCCCGGGGATCCTCGCCTTCGCCCTCTATCTGGGCCTGCACGGTGTCCTGCGCTGGATCCGGCGCGCACAGGATCCGCTCCCAGGACGCGAGATCGCGCACATCCTCGCTCTCGGCGCCCTCGCGACCGCGTCCGGCTTCGCCTGGCAGGCGATCGCGGGAATCGTCACGGGAGACCCCGGTGCGTATCTCGCGACCGAACTCGCGTGGCGTCAGCATTGGATCACCGGCGGTGTCGAGGGGTTCATCCCGTTCGAGGGGTGGGTCCAGGCGTCGCAGTTCTGGTTCGCGCTCTGGGGGATGCCGCAGTGGTGGGGACCCCTCGTACTCGCCGTGCTGGTCATCGGCGCGTCTGCAGCGCTCCTGTTCTCCCCGCAGGTTCGGGCTCTCGGCGCGGATCTTCGGCTGTGGAGTGCGAGTTACCTGCTGTATCTGCTCGCCGTCTTCTTCCCGCAGTCGAGCACTTTCCGTCTGCTCCTGCCCCTCAGCCCTCTCTGGGGTGCGGTCGCCGTGTCTCGATCACGCCTCTGGCGCATCGGGGTGCTGGCCGCATGTCTGGTCGGACAATGGTTCTGGATCTACCACGTATATGCGCTCGGGAGCACGTTCTGGCAGGTGCCGTGATCGTGAAGCTCGAGCCAATTGTTGCTCCGTGACCTCCAGGTCCCGGTGACACCCGATAAACTCATCCCATACCACCGGAGGAAAGGGAGCCACGATGGCAGCGATGAAGCCGAGGACCGGAGACGGGCCTATGGAAGCCGTGAAAGAAGGACGACTCATCATCGTGCGCGTTCCGCTCGAAGGCGGCGGCCGCCTGGTCGTCTCTGTGAACGACGCCGAGGCCAAGGAGCTTCACGACGTGCTTGCCGCCGTCGTGGCACCGGCCTGATCGACCTGGGTCCGCTCGAGCGGATCCGAAAAGGGCGGTGGATCCTCGGATCCACCGCCCTTTTCGTCTGCGAACGGTGCCTGTGCCCCGCGAGGTTCGTGCGTCAGTCGCGCTCTGCGAGGCTGATCAGCTGCAGCAGTCCTTCGCCGGCGGGGGAGAGCGTGGCCAGGACGGCCGAGGACTCCTGCGTCTCCTGCACGAGGGACCGGTAGGCGGAGGTGATCTCGTCGCGCTGCACGGGGTCGGCGACGCGGCCGCCTGCGAGCACACGGGGCACGAGGACGAGCCCCCCGGTGCGTGCGAGACGCAGACCGTGCTCGACGTATTCGATGACGTGCTCGGGGTCGGCGTCCACCAGCACGATGTCGTAGGAGTTCTCGTTCATGCGGGGGAGCACATCGATCGCTCGCCCAGTGATGAAACGGGCTCGTGTGGACGGGATCTTCGCATCGGCGAAGGCCTGCCGTGCCGCGGCGAGATGCTCCGGCTCGTTGTCGATCGAGGTGAGCACGGCCTGCGGGGCTCCACGCAGCAGCCAGAGTCCGGAGACGCCGGCTCCGGTGCCGATCTCGACGATGGAACGGGCGCCGGTCGCCGCGGCGAGCACGGCGATCTGCGAGCCGACGGCCGCGCTGATCGGCATCGCTCCCAGCTCGACCGCATGTGCGCGGGCGCGGGTGATGGCGTCGGGTTCCACGATGGACTCGCGCAGAAAACGCGCGTTCGCGTCATACTCGCTCATGGCCTGTTTCTCCCTGCCTGCCCGGTGAACCTCTCCAGCGTATTCGGTCGGCGAGTGCGGGGACCGCAGGCGCGGCGGTAGCCTGTAGAGATGACGTTCGGGCTCACTTTCGAGAAGCTGCTGCTGATCGGCCTCATCGCGGTCCTGATCATCGGCCCCGAACGTCTGCCGCGGGCGGCGGAGAGCTTCTCCCGCATGGTTCGCAAGGCCGGCGAGTACCTGCGCGCGACCAAGACGAGGGTGCGCGAGGAGATGGGGCCCGAGATCGACGACGTCGACTGGCGCAAGCTCGACCCGCGTCAGTACGACCCCCGTCGGATCATCCGCGACGCGCTGATGGAGGAACCTCAGCCCGCGACTCCCATGCAGGCGCGCGAGACCATCGCGGAGCCGATCGCCGGAACCGTCGCCCCCACGCGTGTGGCTCCGCAGGAGTTCAGCGCGACCAATCGCCCGCCTTTCGACCCTGAAGCCACGTGACCCGAGGGCGGCTCGCCGATCGCGACGCCGTGGCCTTCTGGCTCGCCGCGCTGTGCGCGTGCGTGTCGGTCCTGATCTGGACCCTCTGGGTGCTGCCGGTCGCGGCCTCCGTCGATGACGCGGCTCCGTCACCGCTCGGGCGCTCCGCGGAGGTGGGGCTCGATTCCGGTGAGCGGGGTGGCATCTGGGGCAACGGGATCTCGGCGGCGCTGGGCACGATGGAGTGCGCGGTGGTCGGCCCGGATGGCGTCGGACTGACGTTGTCGGGCGCGCCGTCGCTCACCTGGGACGACACGCTGTGGTGGATGACGCCCCGGCTGGGCTTCGCGCAGAGCGCGCAGTTCACCTCGGTCGAGGCCGGCATCCACACCGTGACCTGCGTCGACGCGCTGGACACCTACGACGGTGAATTCCTGGTCGCCGGTGACACCTTCGGACGCGGGTCCGTCGGTCTCGGTCGCAACGGAGGCAGCGACTTCGCCGTCGGTTCGCTCCTGGCCTTCGGCGCGGTGGCCTGCCCGCTGATCGTCGTGCTCGTCCCCGGCGTCATCCTGATCCGTCGCCTGGTCGTCCGGCGTCGTCGCGCTGACGGCCCTGAGCCTCGGAGGTCGTCGCCTGAGGTCTGGGAGAGCTAGGAGATCTTGGAGCGGAGCGTCGCGATGTCGTCGTCCGTGAGCAGGGCGCGGGGGATCGCGGTGGCGACCGAGGCGTCACGCAGCTTCAGCAGCACGGCGTCCTTGCCCACGTGCATCTTCTGGAACGTGCGGTAGTCGATGTCGGATCGACGGCGACCGCTGCCCACCTGCAGCCTGTCGTCTTCGAGGGCCACCCACACCACCTGCTCCACCGGCATCGCGATCCGCACGGCCGTTCGGGCGCCCGAGATGGACATGAGGACGGCGAAGCCTGCGAGCCCGGCGATGATCACAGGCATCCAGCCCGCGGCGAACGGGGCTTCTTCCCCCGGTGACACGGGGGCGCTGAGATTGAGGATGCTGAGCGCCAGCGCACCGGCGAGGGCGAACCACATCACGAGGGCGGACGGGCGGGTCAGCGAATAGATCGCGGCGTCGCGCGCCATCCGTCGCAGCAGGCTCTCGTCGACGGTCAGGGAGCGTGGGGACACTCGTTCATCCTCCCACGCGCTCAGCCGATCGACATCGGCAGCGATCGACCGGAGAGGCCCCTGCCCTGCCGGGCGAGGGTGGCCGCGAGGTCGCGGATCGTCGAGGCCGCGGCATCGGTCGTCCCGCCGCCGACGATCGGCTCTCCCGCGTCTCCGCCCTGACGCAGAGCGGGGCTGAGGGGGATCGAGGCGAGCAGCGGGACCGTCGCTCCCGGCTCGGAGAGCGCCTCGGCGACGGCCGCGCCCCCGCCGGAGCCGAACAGGTCGATCAGGGTGCCGTCGGGGAGCGTGTACGCCGCCATGTTCTCGATCACTCCGATCACGCGCTGACCGGTCTGACGCGCGACGAGACCGCTGCGGATGGCGACCTCGGCCGCGGCGGTCTGCGGGGTGGTCACGACGAGCACCTCCGCATGGGGGAGGAGCTGGCCGATCGAGATCGCGATGTCGCCCGTTCCCGGCGGCATGTCGATCAGGAGCACATCGAGATCCCCGAAGAAGACGTCGGTGAGAAATTGCGACACCGTGCGGTGCAGCATCGGTCCGCGCCACGCCACCACGGACTCGCCGTCGCGGAGGAACATCCCGATCGAGATCGTCTTCACGCCATGCGCGACCGGGGGGAGCATCAGGTCGTCGATGCGGGTCGGCTGGGTACCCGCCGGGATGCCGAGGAGCCCGGGGATCGAGAACCCGTGCACATCCGCATCGACGAGGCCGACGGACAGTCCCTGATCGGCGAGGGCGACGGCGAGGTTGGCCGTGACCGTCGACTTGCCGACGCCGCCCTTGCCGCTGGAGACGAGGATCACACGGGTGAGCGAGTCGGGGCCGAACGGCATGTGTCGTGCGGGTCTGCCCGCGCGGAGCTTCTCGGTGAGCGCCTTGCGCTCGGCCGGCGTCATCACGCCGACCTCGACCTCGACCTCGGCGATGCCGGGAACGGATGCGGCCGCACCGCGCACGTCGGCTTCGATCCTGGCCGCCGCGGGGCACCCGACGATCGTCAGCACGATGCCGACGCGGGCGCGGTCGCCGTCGACGGAGATCTCGCGGACCATGTCGAGTTCGCCGATGGGTCGGCGCAGCTCCGGATCCGTCACGGCGGCGACGGCCGATCGGACGCGCTCGGCCGCCGTCATGAGGCGGTGCCGGGTCGGGTCTTGTCCGGCGCGTCTTCGAGCTCGGCGAGAAGTGCCTTGAGCTCCTGCCTGAGCACGTCGCGGGTGACGGCCTGCGAGTTGCGCTCTTCGAGCGACATCCGCAGCGCGACGATCTCTCGGGCGAGGTACTCGGTGTCGGCGAGGTTGCGCTCGGCACGCTGCCGGTCCTGCTCGATCTGCACCCGGTCGCGGTCGTCCTGGCGGTTCTGCGCGAGCAGGATGAGCGGTGCGGCGTACGAGGCCTGCAGGGAGAGCATGAGAGTCAACGCCGTGAATCCGAGGGCGGCGTCGTCGAAGCGCAGCTCGTCGGGCATCAACGTGTTCCAGAGGATCCATACCACGCAGAAGAGGCTGAGAATCAGCAGGAAGGCCGGCGTACCCATCGCACGAGCGACCCACTCGGTGAAGCGCCCGAAGCGGTCGCGAGAGGTCGCCCTGGGGCGGGTGGTGGTGCGGCCCGGTGCGTCGAGGCGCGGGGACCGGGCCATCAGCGCATCTCCTTCGCGGGGGAGCTGTCGTCGCTGTCGTGCGAGCGCCAGTCGTCCGGGAGCAGGTAGTCCAGCACGTCGTCGATGCTGATCGCTCCGACGAGGCGGTGCGCCGCATCGATCACCGGGAGCGAGACGAGGTCGTAGCTCGCCAGCAGTCGCGCCACCTCGGCGGCGGATGCCGTGACGGGTACGGGCTCGAGGCTGTCGTCGAGGATCGCGCCGAGCCGCTCGTGCGGCGGGTAGCGCAGCATCCGCTGGAAGTGCACGAGCCCGAGCAGGCGCCCGGTGGGTGTCTCGAACGGCGGGAGCGTCACGAACACCGCGGCGGCCAGTGCGGGGTGCAGCTCATGGCGGCGGATCAGGGCCAGCGCTTCGGCGACGGTGGCATCGGCCGACAGGATGATCGGCTCGGGGGTCATCAGACCGCCGGCGGTGTCGGGTCCGTACCGCAGCAGCATCCTGACGTCCTCGGCCTCCTCCGGCTCCATGAGCTCGAGGAGCTGCTCCAGACGGTCCGGGGCCAGCTGGGCCAGAAGATCGGCCGCATCGTCCGGTTCCATCTGGTCGAGGATGTCGGCCGCGCGCTCGTCGCCCAGCCGGTCGAGGATGTGTACCTGCTCGTCTTCGGGCATCTCCTCGAGGGCGTCGGCGAGGCGGTCGTCCGACAGCTCCTCGGCGACCTCGATCATGCGCTGCTGTGGAAGGTCGAGGAGCGTGTTGGCGAGGTCGGCGGCGTGCAGCTCGGAGTACGAGGCGACGAGCTGCTCGGCCGACTGCGACTCGCCGGGCGCGCGCTGCTCGGTGACCTCGCTCCACCCCGCGAAGGTCGTCGGTCCCTTCGCGAACGGGGAGGCGCTGGTCTTCGGGCGGCGGAGGAACAGCTGGCTGATCGCCCATTCGCCGAGGCGGTTCGGCTCGATCGCGATGTCTTCGATCACCGCGGTGCCGCTGCCGTCGACGAAGCTCACGCGTCGCCCGAGCATCTCGGCGAGCACCCGCACCTCGCCGGCGCGCGGAGAGAACCGTCGCACGTTGATCAGACCCGTGCTGATGACCTGGCCGGCGCGGATCGAGGTGACGCGTCCGATGGAGAGGAACACCTGTCGGCGTCCCGGGATCTCCACGACCAGACCGATGACGCGGGGCGCCGCGGTACTTCGGTACACGACGACGACATCCCGGACCTTGCCGAGCCGGTCGCCGACGGGATCGAAGACGGCGCACCCGGCGAGGCGCGCGGCGAAAACCCGTTGTGTGCTCACTTCTCCAGAGTAGTCGGCGGCTCAGGTCTGCGGCGGGATGGTCGCGCCTCGGGCCGTCCGACGGTGCGCGTGGAAGAATAGCCGGATGAGCATGCTGAACCGGCCCGCGAGCGGCACAGACACCGGCGAGATCGTCGCGTCGATGCGCGACTACGAGAGCGCGCAGAAGACGGTCTCGAAGCTGATCGCCGGGGAGGTGCCCGCACGCGACATCGCCATCGTCGGACAGAGCGTGCGCACCGTGGAGCGTGTGACCGGCAAGCTCGGCTACGCGGCCGCCGCGCGCTCCGGAGCGATCAACGGCGTGCTGATCGGCCTGTTCCTCGCCGCCATCCTCGTGCTGGGCAACCCCGAGGTTCCGATCCAGCTCTTCCTGGGCTTCGTCCTCATCGGCGTCGCGGTCGGCATGCTCCTGAGCCTCGTCACGTACGCGATCGTCCGTCGTCGCCGTGACTTCGCGAGCGTCACGCAGTTCGCGGCCGACCACTACGAGGTCACGGTCCTGTCCACATCGCTGGGCAAGGCCCGCCAGGTGCTCGGCGCCAACAAGGTCGCCCCGGTGCGCCCCCCGGTCAACCTCGATGAGCCGCCGCGTTACGGTGAGCGGATCACGCCCGGTGCGACCGCTCCCTCTCCCTCTCCCGAAGAGCCCGTCATTCCGCCGCGTCCCGCCGACCCGGTGGCCGAGCCCGTCGCCGAACCGGAATCCGGTGCGACGCCGGAAGCCGGGACTGCCGCTGCGTCGACGGTGACGCCGGTCGAGCCCGATGCCGCCCCCGATGCGGACGGCATCCAGGGCGAGCGGGCATGACGGCGATCTGCGCACTCTCCGTCTGATGGTCCAGATCCCGGTCGAACTCTCGAACGGTCCCACTGTCGTCTCCGCAGACTGGACCCCCGGTGACAACGGGGCGACGGTGATCGTCGCGCACGGCGCGGGTACCGGCAAGGACCACCCGTTCCTCACGGGCTACGTCGACGCGCTCGGTGCGAGCGGCTTCTCGACCCTGCGTTTCAACTTCCCGTACGTGGAGCAGGGACGACGGATGCCGGGACCTGCCGCGCACGCGATCGCCACCTGGAACGCCGTCGCAGCCTTCGCACGAGAGTCCGCCCCCTCAGCGACCCTGTGGGCGACCGGGAAGTCGTATGGGGGACGCATGGCGTCGATGGCGGTCGCCGAGGGCATGCTCGTCGACGGGCTCGCCTACCTCGGCTATCCGCTGCATCCGCCGGGGCGGCCGGAGAAGCCGCGCATCGAGCATCTGCCGGGCATCACGGTGCCGCAGCTGTTCGTCGAGGGGACGAACGATCCGTTCATCCAGCCGATCGCCCAGTTCGAGGAGGCCGTCGCGAGCTGCCAGGATGCGCGCGTGGTCTGGGTCGAGGGTGCCGGCCACACCTTCGAGGTCAAGGGGCACAAGCGCCCCGCGGCAGAGATTGGGGCGTCGCTCGCGCCGATCGTCGCCGAGTTCATCGATCGCTGAGCACGTCACCGCGCCGACGTCACCGATCCAGCGTCGCCAGCTCCTGGTCGTCGAGCAGGCGCCGCAGCGTCGTGAGCCCCAGCGTGCTCATCGGGGGATTCGACTGCTCGTAGTACCAGCCGAGCCCGATCGCCTGCTGGAAGGCCCACGCCGCGCCTCGCAGCCACTCGGTGTCGCTCACCCCCACTCCGTCGCGCAGCACAGCGCGGGCGGGAGCGTCGAACAGATGCCAGGCGCTGACCAGGTCGAGCGCCCGATCGGCGGGCCCGAAGCCGCCGCCGTCGAGAACCCCCACCAGTCGGGTGACGCCGTCGGCTTCACGGACCAGAAGATTGAACGGCGTGAGGTCACGATGACTCATCACGTCCGGGCCGTCCGATGGCAGGGAACGCAGCGCCGTCCAGAGTCGGGTGGCGCGGTCGGTGTCGAGAAGATGCCCGCTCCTGTGGAGGCACTCGGCCACCCATTCGTCATGGTCGGTGAGAGTACCTCCGCGGCCACGGCCGTCGAAGACCCGATCCTCGACCTCGGTCGCCCGCAGCCCCCGGATCAGCGTCACCAGGTCCTCCGCCAGCGACGCGGATGCCGCTTGCGCGGTGGAGCCGGCGGTCTCGCCGGTGAGCCAGGTCTGCAGCGACCAGGCCGAGGGGAAGGCTGCGCTGCCGTCGGCCACGCCGCGAGGCAGCGGTGCCGGGAAGGGGCTGCTCACCGCGAGCGCGGTCATCGACGCGGCCTCCGCCTCCGCCTCCGCCCGTGCGACGGGGAGGAGAGGGAAGCGGGCGACCAGATCCTTCCCGACACGGACGATCGTGTTCACCGTCCCGATGGTGGCGACAGGGCGGAGCACCGCATCGCCGTGTTCGGGGAACGACGCGGCGATCAGCTCGCGCGCGAGCGCGAGGTCGACCGTGTGCGCAGCCTCGTGCATCGTCAGAACGGCCGAGCCCGCCCCTGTTTGCGCATAGGCGTCAGCTCTGCAGTCGCGCGATCCAGGCCTCGACCTCGTCGGCGGTGCGGGGGATGCCGGCCGAGAGGTTCACGGGGCCGTCTTCGGTCATCACGATGTCGTCCTCGATGCGCACGCCGATGCCGCGGAGTTCGGCCGGCACCGTGAGGTCGTCGATCTGGAAGTACAGTCCGGGCTCGATCGTGAAGACCATGCCCGGTGCGAGGATGCCGTCGTAGTACATCTCGCGACGGGCCTGCGCGCAGTCGTGCACATCGATGCCGAGGTGGTGCGAGGTGCCGTGCACCATGTACCGACGGTGCTGGCCGCCCTTGTCGGCGTCCAGGGCCTCTTCGGCGGTGACGGGCAGCAGACCCCACTCGGCCGTGCGCTCGGCGATGACCTTCATGGCTGCGCCGTGCACGTCGCGGAAGCGCACTCCGACCCGGGCGGCGGCGAACGCGGCGTCTGCGGCCTCGCGCACGGTCTCGTAGACCCGTCGCTGCACCTCGGTGAACGTTCCGGAGACGGGCAGCGTGCGGGTGATGTCGGCGGTGTACAGGCTGTCGGCCTCGACGCCCGCATCCACCAGGATCAGATCGCCGGGGACCACGGTGCCGTCGTTGCGCGTCCAGTGCAGGTAGCAGGCGTGCGGGCCGGAGGCGGCGATCGTGTCGTACCCCTCGCCGTTGCCGTCTTCACGCGCACGGCGGTGGAAGACGCCCTCGACGACACGCTCGCCCCGTGCATGCGCCGTAGCCGCGGGAAGCTCGCGGATGATGTCGTCGAAGCCCTTCGCGGTGATCTCGACGGCACGGCGCATCTCGGCGATCTCGAACTCGTCCTTGACGAGGCGCAGCTCCGACACGAATCGTGTGAGGGTCTCGTCTTCGTCGAGCACGAGCTCGCCCTCGACGGCTTCGAACTGGTCCAGGTGCGCGGTCGCGATCTCGAGGTCGGCGGCGACACCGGCGAGGGACGGGCGCGGACCGATCCAGAACTCTCCGACCGTGGCGTCGGCGTAGAACTCCGTCGTCGTGCGGTCGGCGCGCTCACGGAAGAAGAGCGTGATGTCGTGACCACCCTCGGTGGGGGCGAAGACGAGCACCGAATCGGGCTCGGCATCCGATGCCCAACCGGTGAGGTGCGCGAAGGCCGAGTGCGCGCGGAAGACGTAGTCGGTGTCGTTGCTGCGCTGCTTGAGCGAGCCGGCGGGGATCACGAGACGCTTGCCGGGGAAGGCCGCGGAGACGGCTGCGCGCCGCACCGCCGCGTACGGCGCCTGTGCGCGCGGCGAGGGGAGCGTCTCGGGACGCTCGGCCCAACCGGTTGAGATGGTGTCGAGGAAGCCCTGGGGGAAGGGCTGCTTGCGGTTGGTGGTGCCGTTCTCGACAGACGCTTCGACGGTGGGCTCTGCGATCGTGTCGCGCTCTCCAGTGCTCATCCCTCCAGTCTGTCACCTGGCAGGCTGGCGCGGGAATCAGCCGGCGGGCTCCAGCTGCACGACCAGGGCGCGGTGGTCGCTCCCCCCGGCATCATCGAGCACGACGGATCCCGTCGGAGACCAGTTCTGCGATGCCATCACATGATCGATCGGCGCGCCCGCCAGCGCGGGCAGAGAGCTCGGCCAGGTGCCGGTGAGCCCGTTGCCGGTGCGGGAAGCGACATCGCGGCAGTAGCCGATGTCGCCGCCTTCCACGCCGAGCGGGGCCATGTGGTCGATCGTCGCGTTGAAGTCGCCGGCCAGGATGAAGTCGCCCTGGGGGCACTGGTCGGCGATCCACTGGAGGTCGCTGCGCCACTGCTGCATCTCCTCCATGCGCGGGGCCACCGCGTGCACGGCGACGATGGTGGGGCCGGAGCCATCGATCGGCATCAGCACGACGCTGGGCACCGAGCCGGTGTTGCTCGTGCCGTCCTTCGCCGACTCGATCACGGAGTACTCCCCGAGGTCGGGGGCGACCAACACGGTGGTCTGCCATGACTGCGGACCGTCCTGCACATCGGGGCGGAACTGCACGTGGTGCACCCACATCGGATGCCCCTGCTCCCGCAGCATGATCGCGATGCGCTCGCCGACGGCCTCGGTGGTCTCCGGGAGGGCGACGATATCGGCACCCTGATCGAGGATCCGCTGCGCGATCACCTCGGCGGGTACGGCTTCACCCGCTGTGTTCCAGGTGAGCACCCTGATGCTGCCCTCGGTCTTCTCCGGGAGGTCGGAGCCGCCGAAGCCGCGGGTGGCGCCGATGGCCGCCGTCGCGCCGGCACCGAGCAGGGCGACGATCAGCACGGAGGCGGCGAATCCACGCAGCGGGCGGGCGAACAGCAGCAGGAGCGCGAGGACCGCGACCACGAGGAATCCGCCGAGCACGAGGCCGCGCGCCGACACGAGCTGTGCGAACGGGTAGGTCTGCTCGAGACGGAAGAACTGCGGCCACACGACGATCGCCGTCGCGATCGCGAGCAGCACGGTGAACAGGATCCCCAGGAGACGAAACATCCCCTCCAGCCTAGGAGCGCCGCCTGTGAAGTCCCTGCCTCGACATCCGCCTCCGTGCGCCTCGGCGCCTGCACCGGGCGACGCTCGGTACGCTCATTGGATGGCCACTTCGTCCCACGGGTTCGCCGGTCCCGCCGACCTGCACCTGCACTCCAACCATTCCGATGGCACGGAGTCGCCCGCCGAGGTGGTCGCGCAAGCGCACGCGCACGGGGTGCGCACGCTCGCGCTCACCGATCATGACCGTTCCACCGGATGGGCCGAGGCGGGAGATGCCGCCGTCGCCCTCGGGATGACGTTCATCCCGGGGATGGAGCTCTCCGCGAAGCACGAATGGCGCAGCGTGCACGTGCTCGGCTATCTCTTCGATCCGCAGGACGAGGCGCTGCGCGCCGAGACGGATCGCATCAGGGGGGACCGGATCGGTCGTGCCGAGCGCATCGTGCGCAACATCGGGCGCGACTACGACCTGCACTGGGACGATGTGGTCGCGCAGACGACGCTCGACGCGACGGTCGGGCGCCCTCACATCGCCGACGCCCTCGTGGCACGGGGGATCGTGCGGGATCGGACGGAGGCGTTCGACGGCATCCTGCATCCGCGGGAGGGGTACTACGAGCCGCACTATGCGCCCGATCCGATCACCGCGGTGCGCTTGATCACCGAGGCCGGGGGAGTGGCGATCATCGCCCACCCCGTGACGGCGGGCCGCGACCGCATGATGCCGGTGCCGTTCATCGAGCGGCTCATCGACGCCGGCCTCGGCGGGTTCGAGATCGAGCATCGCGAGAACACGGAGTCGGGGAAGAGGATGCTGCGCGAGATCGCCGCGAAGCACGACCTCATCGTCACCGGCTCCAGCGACTATCACGGCACTGGCAAGCCGAACCGTCCCGGCGAGAACACCACAGCCGATGAGATGGTCGCCAGGCTCCTGGCGCGCGGCACCGGCATCGCCCCGCGCGTTCCCTGAACCTCGCGCCGCGCCGCGCGCGCACGGGAAAGGGCGCATACGCCGGTGTGAACCGGACGCATGCGCCCTTTCGGTCGAAGCTCAGGCTCCGGTGACGGGAGCTGCGCCTGCGCCGGAACCGCCGCGGCGACGGCGGCGACGACGTGCCGGGGCCGGCTTGCCGTCGTGGTGCTCCTTGCCGGCGCCGTCATGCGTTCCTGCGCCCTCGGCACCGCGGTCGGCTGACGGCGCGGAATGTCCCTCGCCCGATGCGGGCTCCGCTGCACCCTCGGTGAACGTCGATCCGACCGGGGTCGTGCTGTTGCGACGGCGGCGGCGACGGCGCGTGCCGCTCTCGTCGGTGCCCTCGGCAGCAGCATCGGCCGCGCGCTCCGGGCGACGGGTGCGCTCGGTCTTGACGGACTCGGTCTTGGGTGCCGACACCAGTCGGCCCTTGGTGCCCTGGGGGATGTTGAGGTCCTCGTACAGGTGCGGGCTCGACGAGTAGGTCTCGATGGGCTCCGGCTGGCCGAACTCGAGCGCCCGGTTGATCAGGGCCCACTTGTGCAGGTCCTCCCAGTCGACGAAGGTGACGGCGATGCCGGTCTTGCCCGCGCGGCCCGTGCGGCCGGCGCGGTGCAGGTAGGTCTTGTCCTCGTCGGGGATCGTGTGGTTGATGACGTGCGTCACATCGTCGACGTCGATGCCTCGGGCGGCCACATCGGTGGCCACGAGGACATCGCGCTTGCCCGCCTTGAAAGCGGCCATCGAACGCTCACGCTGGTCCTGGCCCATGTCGCCGTGCACACCGCCGACGTTGAAGCCGCGGTCGCCCAGCTCGTCGACGAGGCGCTGCGCCGCGCGCTTGGTGCGCGTGAAGATGACGGTCTTGCCGCGACCCTCGGCCTGCAGGATGCGGGCGATGACCTCGTCCTTGTCCATCGAGTGCGCGCGGTACACGAGGTGCTTGATGTTGGCCTGCGTGAGACCCTCGTCGGGGTCGCTCGCGCGGATGTGGATCGGGTTCGTCATGAAGCGACGTGCGAGGGCCACGATCGGGCCGGGCATGGTCGCAGAGAACAGCTGCGTGTGGCGGACGGCCGGAACCTTCTGGAAGATCTTCTCGATGTCGGCGAGGAAGCCGAGGTCGAGCATCTTGTCGGCCTCGTCCAGCACGACCTCGGTCGCGTTCGAGAGGTCGAGCAGGCGCTGGCCCGCGAGGTCGATCAGTCGCCCCGGCGTGCCGACGACGATCTGCGCGCCCGCCTTGAGCTGGTCGATCTGCCCCTCGTAGGCCTTGCCGCCGTAGATCGCCACGACGCTGGTCGAGCGGTTGCTGGTGAGCAGGTCGATGTCTTCGTACACCTGCACTGCGAGCTCGCGCGTGGGGACGACGATGAGCGCCTTGACCCCGTGCTCCGGGTCCTTGCCGAGGCGCTGGACGACGGGGATGCCGAAGCCGAAGGTCTTGCCGGTTCCCGTCTTGGCCTGACCGATGATGTCCTGGCCGGGAAGGCCGAGGGGGATGGTCTGCTCCTGGATGGGGAACGCGTCGACGATGCCCTTGGCGGCGAGTGCGTCGACGATGTCCTGGTCGATGCCGAGATCGGCGAAAGTTGTCACTTTATTCAGATTGCCTGTCCGGCGACCCTGTGGGATCGCCACGTTAACGGATCCACGCCGTCTCTTGTGCCACAGGCGCGGGGCCCCGCTCCGACGGCGGGGACACGCCCAGCCTACCCGAGGGGTGGTATCGGCCAGGAAGGTGGGTCCGGCACGAGTATTGTGAACGACGTGGTGGACTCGGGAGGACAACCTCGTGGTTAAGTGGTTCTGGCAGCGCGACGACGCGCCGCGACGCACTCTGGCCCTGCGCAGCAGAGGCGATCAGGGGGATGCGACGCGCATCGACTTCGCCGAACTCGCCCCCGAGCTCAACCGCTTCCTCGGTCAGGCCGCCTATCTGCAGCTGGGCTACTTCGAGACGCTGACGCGCCTCATCCGGGCCACGCCCGAGCTCTCCGAGAAGGAGTCGCTCTCGCGCGCCGCCGGAGCCGCTCTGACCAAGCACCGAGGAATCGTCGACCTCATCGCCGAGCGCGGGGACGACCCGACGCAGCTGATGCTCCCGTTCCGGGAGAACCTCGACGCCTTCCGCCGCAAGACCATCGGCGCGCGGCCCAGGGAGACGCTGCTGGCGGTGTACATCACCGCCGGGATGCTCGACGACTTCTACCTCGCGCTGGCCTCCAGCTACGGGGACACCGGGCGCCGCGTGGCGGAGATCCTCCGTGAGGACGACGCTCGGCACGAGATCGTCGCCATCGTCCAGGAGACCATCGAGAGCGACGAGGAGTGGCGATCGCTCCTGTCGATGTGGGCCCGCCGTCTGGTCGGCGACACGATCCTCGTGTGCCGCTCCGCGCTGCGACCGGAGCGCCTCGACGTCGACGAGGAGCGCATCGAGCCCGTGTACACCGAGCTCATGGGCGCGCACGCGCGGCGCATGGACGCGATGGGACTCGCGTCCTAGCCGACGATTCGCTCGAGCCGCCTCGTCCGTTCGCAGGCGGAGCCCGGCGGGTCAGATGCCGAGCGCTGCCCGGTTCTGAGCGTCGGAGCGCTTGCGGAGCCTGGTGAGGGCCACGGTCGCCAGCGCCGCGACGATGGGCGCTCCCAGCACGCTCGCGAGCCACAGCCAGATGCTGTCCTCGCCGAGGCCCGCCCACTGCAGGGCCGTGTACGTGATCGCCGAGACGGCGGTCGCGATCGACGGAGTCAGTGCGACGCCGCGCAGCTCACGGTCACCGATCAGGAAGTGCGCGGCGATTCCCAGAGCGCACGCGCCGATGAGTGCGAGGAGGATGTACATCGTCGGGTCAGGCGACGAAGCCGACGCGGCGCGATTCCTCGGTGCCCAGTTCGATGTAGGCGAGGTTCGCGGTCGGGACGATGTAGGAGTTGCCCTTCACATCGGCGAAGCTCACGTGCGATGCGCTCTGCTCGAGCGCCGCGGCGACCTGGGTGCGGACTTCTTCCGCGCTTGCGCCGGTGTCGAAGCTCAGTTCACGGCCGGTGTTGATGATGCCGATGCGGATTTCCACGCGTGCTCCTTGAAGTTCGGGGACTGCGCCAACTCTACCCCGCGAGCACGGGGCGGGATCGGCGGTGGCGCCCGGTTTCGCCGTGAGCGCACAGGCGGACGGGCCGCGGTCACGCGAGTGAGCGTGGCGGGTGCGGACGGCGATGTCCGCGCGTCCGGATAGCGTGGAGGCATGACACCGGATACTGCTCAGCGCGCTGTGATCGCCGCGGAGCCGACGGCATCGGGAGTCATCATCGGCGCCCCGGGAACCGGTAAGACGCGCACCCTGATCGACCGGATCGTGCACCTGCTCGACGCCGAGGCGCTCCGCCCGGAGCAGGTGCTCGCGCTCACGCCGAACCGTCAGGCGGCGACCGCTCTGCGCGACCGGATCGGCGTGCGCATCGGCCAGGCGACGCCCGGACCACTGGCCCGCTCGCTCGGCTCTTTCGCCTTCCAGCTGGTGCGTGGAGCGATGGTGAGAGAGGGAGCGGAGCCGCCGGCGCTGCTGACGGGTGCCGACCAGGACCGGATCATCGCCGAGCTGCTCAGCGGCGATGCGGAAGACGGGCGTATCGCGTGGCCGGATGCACTGAGCCCTTCGGTGCGGGCATCGAAGGGGTTCCGCTCGGAGCTGCGCGCATTCCTCGCCGAGTGCACGGAGATCGGTGTCGACGCCGCGGAGCTGCGAGCATCGGGCAACGAGGTGTGGGCGGCGACGGCGGAGTTCCTCGTGGAGTACCGCGCGGTGCTCGACGCGCTCCGGTCGGCCCACCGTGATGCCGCCGACCTGCTGAGCGAGGCGAGCACCATCCTGCACACGGCCGAGACGGCCGCCCTCGGCCCGCTCGCGCCTCTGCGCGTGGTGCTCATCGACGACGCGCAGGAGCTCACGCGTGGGGGGATCGCCGTCGTGAAGGCCCTGCGCAGCCGGGGGATCGCCGTGCTGGCCTTCGGTGATCCCGACATCTCCTCCGGCTCGTTCCGCGGAGCAAGCCCCGAGCTGTTCGCACAGCTCGCCGGGGTTCTGGGAGAGGTGCACGTGCTCGACGGGCCGCACCGCCAGCGTCCGGCGCTCACCGCCCTCACCCGCACGGTGACCCAGGCGATCGGTGTGTCGGGCCGGGTCGAGCATCGGCGCGCCCCCGTGCCCGTGACGGCCGAAGAGGTCGAGGCCGGGGTGTCGACGTTCGTGGCCCCGTCTCCCTACGAAGAACTCGATCGCATAGCCGGAGTGATGCGCGAGTGGCACCTCTCCGACGGCATCCGGTGGGATCGCATGGCGGTCATCGCCCACGACACGCGGCAGGTGACGACGCTGGAGACCGAACTCGCCGCCAGGGAGATCCCGACGCGTGCGGCCGGTGTGCAACGCCCGCTCGGCAGCGAGGGCATCGTGCGCGACATCGTGGGTATCGTGCGCCTGGCGCTCACCCCGGTCCAGGAGCGCACGTCGGAAGCCATCGAGGAGGCGCTGCGCACCCCGTTCGGAGGGATGGACGCGATCGGCCTGCGCCGGCTGCGTGCCCGACTCCGCCACGTCGAACTCGAACAGGGGGGATCGACGCCGGCGCGCGAGCTGCTGCGGCGGGCCATGGCGAACCCGGCGGACCTCACCCTCATCGACGCCCCGGAGTCGCGCACGGCCGAGCGTTTCGCGCTGGTGATCGAAGCGCTGGCCCGTGGCGCGGCGGCGGGAGAGACGATCCATGACCTGCTCTGGCGGGTGTGGGATCAGGCCAGGGCCGTCGACGGCAGGCGTCTGCAGATCGCCTGGCGTGAGATCTCGTTGCTGCCGACGGGGGCGGAGACGGCCCGTTCCCTCGATGCGCTGGTCTCCCTGTTCGATGCGGCGAAGCGCTTCGTCGAGCGCACACCGAACGAGAAGCCCGAGGTCTTCGTGCGGGACATCCTCGACAGCGAGGTCCCCGAGGATTCGCTGTCGACACCCGACCGGCCGGGGAAGGTCACGCTGCTGACCCCCGCCACCGCTCTGGGTACGGAGTTCGACGCGGTCGTGGTCGCCGGTGTGCAGGACGGCATCTGGCCGAACGTGCGTCTGCGCGGCGGTCTGCTGCAGACCTGGCGCCTGCCCGACGCGATCCAGGCTGCGCGCACGGGGACCCTCATCGAGCCTCCGGGAGCCCTGGATCGTCGACGTGCGGCGCTGCACGACGAGCTCCGGCTGTTCGTGCGCGCCGTGTCGCGTGCGCGCGACCGTCTCCTGATCACGGCGGTGGACGACGACGACCTGACACCCAGCCCGTTCTTCGGCTTCCTGCCCGCCCCTGAACCTCCGGAGCGGCACGCGTCGGCGGAGCACCCGCTCACATTGCGCGGACTCGTCGCCCGCCACCGGCGCACCCTCACCACGGTGTCAGCCGAGCCGGTGCGGCGGGCCGCCGCGGCGCAGCTCGCCGTTCTCGCGCGTGAGGGCGTGCCGGGGGCGGATCCGGCGGACTGGTACGGGATGACCCCTCCCTCGACCGCGGCGCCGCTGCGCGATCTCGCCGTCACGGGGGCGCGGGTCTCACCCTCGAAGATGGAGTCGTATGAGGAATGCGGTCTCAACTGGGTGGTCTCGGCTCTCGGCGGTGACACGGTGATGCCGCCCACGGCCGGCATCGGGACGATCGTGCACGAGGCGATGGAGCGGGTTCCCGAGGGAGATCTCGAGAAGATGCGCGCGATCGTGGCCGAGCACTGGCCGGAGCTCGATTTCGAGACCGAGTGGATCGGGCGCAAGGAGCGCCGTCGCGCCGACCTGCTCGTGGATCGGCTGCACACCTACCTGGGTGATGTGCGCCGCGAGGGTGGGCGGGTGATCGGCAGCGAGGTCGAGTTCCGCTTCGCCGTCGACGTGGCGGAGTCGGCCGACGACGCCGTTCCCACCGTCCACGAGGTGGGGGAGGACCGGGCGAATCAAGCGATCATCCACGGCTACATCGACCGGGTGGAGGCCTACCCGCCTGGTGCGGGCGAGCACCCCGCCGCGCGAGGTCGCGGCTGGGAGCGGATGTCGGGAGGTCCGGACGGGCCGACGGTCGTGGTGGATCTGAAGACGGGCAAGAACGATCCCGAATCCGACTCGGGCGTTCTCGCGCATGCGCAGTTGGCCGCCTATCAGGTCGCCGTGCAGCAGGGGCTGGTCGAGGGGGCGCCGCCGTCGTCGCTGGCGGGAGCACGGCTCGTGATCGTCTCCAAGACCCTTGCCAAGAGCGACTACCGCATCGCCCATCAGCACACGTTGGACGACGAGTCGCGCTCGGCCTTCCTGCTGCGCGTCGCGGATGCGGCCCGCGGCATGTCGGCGTCGAGCTTCACCGCTCAGGTCGAGTCGCACTGCGCCGACACACAGCGTCGGGTGCATCCGTGCCGTATCCACACGGTGCCGGCGGTGAGCTCGTGACGGGGTGGAACCGGGCGGAGCAGGGTGGCGAGGGGATCTCGGCCACCGACATCGCCGCCGCACTGGGGCAGCCATCGCCGACGCCGGCCCAGCAACGCGTGATCGAGGCGCCGCCTGAGCCTGCTCTCGTGGTCGCGGGTGCGGGCAGCGGCAAGACCGAGACGATGTCAGGACGTGTGGTGTGGCTCGTCGCCAACGGGCACGTGCGCCGCGACGAGATCCTCGGTCTCACTTTCACGCGCAAGGCCGCAGGCGAGCTCGCGGAGCGGATCGGTCATCGTCTCGCGGTCATCGACGAGTACGGTCGCCGCGGCCTGCTCCCGCATCTGGCGGAGATCGTGGCCGACGGATCACTGCGCAGGGTCGAGGAGGCTGCACCCGGCCGTCAGCGCGAGCTGGTGCGCGCACACGTGCTCGATGAGATCGCCGCGCACCGGGGAACCGGGTGGGATCCGGCGACCCCGCGTGCCGCGGAAGAGCTGATGATCCGGCCCCGTGTCTCGACGTACAACGCCTTCGCCGACGGGATCGTGCGCGAACACGCAGCGCGCATTGGACGGGATCCCGACGTGGCGATGCTCAGTCAGGCCGCCTCCTGGATGCTGGCACGGGAAGTCGTGCTGCGCAGCGACCTCCCCGAGCTGGAGAACATCGAGTTCGCGCTCGGCACGGTCATCGATGCCGTGCAGAGGCTCGCCGGTGACGCCCTCGACCACCGTGTCGACCTCGATCTCGCTGAGCGCATCGCGCGGGATCAGGCCCTCGCCTTCGAGCCGTATCGCGGCAACGGCGATGTCGAGAAGGCGGCGGTGAACCTCCTCAGTCTGCCGACGCTGTCGCGCCTCGTGCGCGACTACATCGCCGAGAAGCAGCGCCGCGGCGTGCTCGACTTCGCCGACCAGGTGGGCGGTGCCTACGACATCGTCGAGTCCGCTCCCGACGTCCGCGACGAGCTCCGCGAGCAGCACCGGGTGGTGCTGCTCGACGAGTATCAGGACACATCGGTCATCCAGACCCGGTTCCTCGCGGAACTCTTCCGCGACACCGCGGTGATGGCCGTCGGCGACCCGCACCAGTCGATCTACGGGTGGCGGGGAGCCAGTGCCGACAACCTCTACGCCTTCTCCGGCACGTTCTCCCGCACCGGTGCGGCGCAGACCTACAGCCTCATGACGAGCTGGCGCAACGACCGCGGCATCCTCGGGATCGCCAACCGCGTGCTCGAACCGCTCCAGCGCCCGGGGCTCGACGTGCCGCCGCTGGAACCGCGTCCGGGCGCGGGAGAGGGCACCGTGACGGTGGAGTTCCCGTTCACGGTCGATGAGGAGGCGTCGGTCGTCGCGGAGTGGTTCGCCGAGCGCCGGGCCGCACACGAAGCCCGCAACGCCGGCGAGGCACAGGGCGGTAAGGCGCACACCGGAGCGATCCTGTTCCGGTCGAAGCGGCACATGCAGACCTTCGCCGCGGCGCTCGCGGCGCGGGGCATCCCGCACCGCATCCTCGGTCTCGGCGGACTGTTGGCGACGCCGGAGGTGGTCGATGTCGTCTCCACACTCCGGGTCGTGCACGACCCCACCGCGGGGTCGGCGCTCATCCGCCTTCTCACCGGACCGCGTTTCGGAGTCGGAGTGGCCGACATGGCCGCGCTCTACTACCTCGGCCGCACGCTGTCGGAGCGCGATCCCGCGATGGCGCCGCTGCCCGAGGAGGTGCGCGTGCGGCTGCGCTCCTCGCGCGGTGCCGATGAGGCGGTGTCGATCATCGACGCGGTCGACGTGGTGCGGGCGGTGCGCGACGACTACCGGCTCCTCGAGGCGATCACCCCCGACGGCAGGGCTCGGGTGCGCGCGGCGGGAGAGATGCTGGAGCGCCTCCGCCGCGCATCCTCGCAGCCGATCCCCGAGCTGATCCGCCTGATCGAACTCGAGCTGCGCCTCGACATCGAGCTGGCCGCCAACGAGACCAGAGGGCCCGCCCGCATCGCCGCGACGCAACTGCGTGCCTTCGCAGACGAGGTCCGCGCCTTCTTGGCCGCGGACGATCGGGGAAGCATCGGCAGCCTGCTGGCCTGGCTCGACAAGGCCGAGAGCACCGACGAGCTGATGCCGCGGCCGGAGCCGCCCGAGGCCGGTGTCGTGCAGCTGCTGACGATTCACGGGTCGAAGGGGCTGGAGTGGGATGCCGTCGCCGTGGTGCGGCTGGTGGTCGACGAACTCCCCAGCCGCGTCTCCGACACCTCCGGCTGGTTCGGATTCGGGGTCGTCCCGTTCGCTCTCCGCGGCGACAGAGACGCGCTTCCCCGATTCGAGTGGGATCCGGTCGAGGCGATGGGCGACGAGAAAGACCCCGTCAAGAGGCAGAGACTCGCGCAGGCATCGCTGTCCGGCGGTGCGACGAAGGCGAACCCGCAGGGCGGCGCGATCAAACGCTTCAAGGATGCCTACAGGGCATATCAGCAGCAGGAGGAGCGGCGTCTCGCCTACGTCGGGGTCACGCGTGCGCGCACCGATCTGCTCCTCAGCGGTGCGCACTGGGCAGGACAGAAGTCACCGCGCACGCCGAGCCCCTATCTCGTCGAGGCCATCGATGTGCAGGGTCTCGATCCCATCGAAGCGGTCGACCCCGACGACAACCCCTATGACGGCCCCGGTGCCACCCTGCGCTGGCCGCTCGACCCACTGGGGGCTCGACGAGGAGTCGTCTCCGCCGCAGCCGCGGCCGTCGAGGATGCCGCCCGAGCCGGAACGGCGGAACCGTCCGTGGAGCTGGCCCGCCTGTTGGCCGAGCGTGCGGCCCGGCAGCGCGGCACCGATGCCGAAGCGCCCACGCGCGTGCCGGCATCGCGGTTCAAGGACTACGTCACCGACTTCTCCGGCACGCTGTCCTCCATCGTCAGGCCCATGCCGGAGCGGCCGTACCGGCAGACCCGTCTCGGCACGCTCTTCCACGCCTGGGTGGAGCAGCGGTCCGAGCTCGTGGGCGTCGGCAGCCGTGTGGACGAGGCGCTCTGGGAGCTCGACGAGGACGAGGCCCCGCCACAGCCCGCGTACGGAGACCCCGGGGCGGCCGAAGGGCCGAGTGCACCTGCCGACGCCGCCGATCTCGCGGTTCTGCAGGCGACGTTCGAGCGCAGCGAGTGGGGCGGGCTGCAGCCGATCGCCGTCGAGATCGAGATCGACTTCGCCCTCGGCGCCGGTCTCTCCGGGCCGGATGCGGGGGAGTCCCACATCGTCATCTGCAAGCTCGACGCCGTCTACCGGCGAGCAGACCGCGGCGATCGCATCGAGATCGTGGACTGGAAGACCGGCAAGGCTCCGCGGACGGCGGCCGAGCGCGAGGAGCGGATGCTGCAGCTCGCGCTCTACCGTCTCGCATACCACCGACGCTTCGACGTGCCCCTGGACGAGATCGATGTCGCGCTGTACTACGTCGCGGACGACCTGATCATCCGCGGCGACCGGGTCTACTCGGAGGAGGAGCTCTTCCAGCGCTGGAGCGCCGCACGCGCCGCGCGCTGAGCCTCGTCCGAGTCGTCTTCGTCGTACGCGGCCGCCGCGTTCGTCGCGGCGGGACGCGTCGCCTCGCCGACATCGGCGCTGTGGGTTCCTGCGAAGATGCTCCGCGCCTCGGAGAGGTCTTCCGTCTCGACGTTCAGCATCTCGGTGCGGTGGGCGCTGTCATCGTGATCCCGATCCGTGCCGACCGTTCGCAGCGGCTCCACCGATTCCGTGTCGGTCTGCGCCGAGTCGGACTCCTCCGGAACCTCGATCCACAGCTCTTCGGGATTGTAGGCATCCGTGTGCATGGAGGTGTCCACCTCTGTGACAGCGCCCCTCGGCACACGGTCGAGCGCATCCAGCGCGGAGTCGACGCCGGCGGTGCGGGCGTCGATGATGCTGAGATCGTCTGTGCGCAGGCCTTCGGCGAGAGCGTCGAGCAGCGCGGCGGCGTCGTCGACGATGTCCGGTCGGTGCATGGAGTCGCCGTGCACCAGCCAGCGGGCGAACTCGAGCTCGGCGAGCAGGCGAGCGCGCACCTCGAGGCCGGCATCGGGTGCACGGTCGATCGCACCGGCATAGGCGGCGTGCACGTCGGCGGCGGCGTCGGGTGCTGCCGAGAGCCAGGAGAGGTCGAGCGCGGGGTCTCCGACCGAGAGCCCGTGCCAGCCGAGGAGGCCGACGACCTCGGGGCCGAGCTCCGGGTCGTCCTCGAACAGGAACGAGGTCGACTGCACACTCCCGAGAACCACGGTGGATTCGAAGCGCCACAGGGAGTCGTCGGCGACGGCGTCGCGCCAGCGCACGGTGAGACGTGCAGGAACCCGGCCGGTGGCGGCGGCGGTGTCGACCAGACGCTCCAGCTCGGCGCGGCTCTCCTCCGCGGTGCGCGTGGCGAGTCCCGCCCCGCGGACGACCGAGGTGGGCAAGCCGTGCACGGCGGCGATCGATGCGCCCATCGACTGCGCGGCTCCGCGTCCCGGCGGTACCAAGGGGGCCTCGATCTGAAAGCCGGGCAGAAGCTCGGTCACGAGTGCGCGTCCGTCGCCGATGCGCGTCTCGCCGATGTAGGCGGGCACGCGGAACGGCAGCATGGCACGGGCACCGTCGGTGAGCGCACGGAGCGCGATCGCCTCGGCGGCGAGTTCACGCGCCGTCTCGTCGTCGTCCGCGACGCGTATCGCGAGCTCGCGACCGTCGGCCAGCGAGGCGACGGCGGAGTCGAATCGCCCCTCGCCATCCGCGCTCAGACTGCGCGCACCCGTGACCTCCGCCCCGGGCAGTGCGGCGGTCACTGCCGCGGCTAGAGTGAAAGGAGAGCGTCCCATGCCCCCAGGGTAGGTCGGCTCAGGGGCGGTCCCGCCTCCGCCACGCCCGTGAGAGAGGGAGTCGATGACCATTCCGCGCCCATCCCTCGATCGTGCAGCCGAACTCCGCGAGGAGCCGGACGTGCTCGATCGTCTGCGAAACGACCCGGCGACCCGTGTGATCGTCGTGCGCGAGGGCCGGGTCAGGGTCGTGGATTCCGCGCTGCTGCGCGTGACCCCTGACGAGGTCGTCGAGGCGAGCTGGGCTCTTCTCGGACGCGATGCCGACGGCACCGTGCTGCTCCTCGCCGCCGCACCGCCGGAGAGCGACGCGCTCGACACCGCCCCGGACGAGATCTGGCTCGGCCTGCGTGATCTCGGCGGTCGCATCGACGGGCAGGAGTCCGAGCTCCTGATCGGCGCCATCGCCCTCGCCGGATGGCTTCGGGACGCGCCGTTCTGTCCGACCTGCGGTGGGGCGACCCAGCTGCAGCAGGGCGGATGGTCGCGGCGCTGCCTCGTGTGCGCACGCCAGCACTTCCCGCGCACGGATCCAGCCGTGATCGTCGCCGTCGAGAGCAGAGACGGCGAGCGGCTCCTGCTCGGCGCCAATGCCAACTGGGGCGGGCGCATGTTCTCCTGCTTCGCGGGTTTCACCGAGGCGGGGGAATCGCTCGAGTCGACCGCGTATCGCGAGATCGAGGAGGAATCGGGGGTGCGTCTTTCCGCCCTGCGGTACGTCTCCTCGCAGGCCTGGCCGTTCCCCCGATCGCTCATGGTCGGCTTCCGTGCCGTTGTCGACGACGAGTCCGCGGCGCGCGCCGACGGCGAGGAGATCATCGAGGTGCGCTGGTTCACGCGTGCCGAGATCGGCACCGCGCTCGCCGGACACGGCCCGGTGGGGCTTCCGGGGCCGGCGTCGATCGCCCGTGCGCTGATCGTCGACTGGTACGAGGATCGCGCGTGAGCGCACTCGATGCCCTCGACGAGCGGCAGCGGGCAGCGGCATCCGTGTTGCGTGGTCCCGTCGTCGTGCTCGCCGGAGCCGGAACCGGAAAGACCCGGGTGATCACGCATCGCATCGCACACGGCGTCGACACCGGCGCATACTCGCCCTCGCGCGTCATGGCGGTCACCTTCACCGCGAAAGCGGCGGGAGAGCTCCGCGGTCGCCTGCGGGCGCTCGGTGTCGAAGGCGTCGCCGCCCGCACGTTCCATGCGACCGCGCTCGCGCAGCTGAACTTCTTCTGGCCCACGCTGGCCGGATCGCCCGCGCCATCCATCATCGACAACAAGGTGCGGATGCTGGGGCAGGCGGCCGACGCGATCCGCCTCCGTCCCAGCACCGCGACGCTCCGTGACATCGCTTCCGAGATCGAGTGGCGCAAGGTGTCGATGCTGTCGATCGACCAGTACGCAGCGCTCGGCCGTCCGATCAGCGGGGTCGACGCGGGGCAGCTGATCGAGCTGATGCGCGGGTACGAGGCGTTGAAGGACGATCGTCGCCAGCTCGACTTCGAAGACGTGCTCCTCGCCTGTGCGGGCATGCTGGAGGCGGAGCCGCGCGTCGCCGCATCCGTCCACGAGCAGTACCGGCACTTCACGGTCGACGAGTTCCAAGACGTCTCCCCGTTGCAGAACCGCCTGCTGGAGCTGTGGCTCGGAGACCGGCACGACATCTGCGTGGTCGGCGACGCCAGCCAGACCATCTACTCGTTCGCCGGCGCGGAGCAGCGTTTCCTGCTCGAGTTCGAGCGCCGTCACCCGGACGCCACCGTGGTGCGTCTGGAGACGAACTACCGCTCGCAGCCGCCGATCCTCACCGCAGCCAACGCTCTGATGCACGGCCGGCCCGGAGCGCTGGAGCTCGTACCGGCACGGGAGCAGTTCACCGCGGATGCGCCGACCGTCACCGCATACGAGACGGAGGGGGAGGAAGCCGCGGGGATCGCCGCGTCGATCTCCGCGCGCATCGAGGCGGGGGCCTCGCCGTCGGAGATCGCCGTGCTCTATCGCGCTCACGCGCAGTCCGCGGTGCTGCAGCAGGCGCTCGCCGCCGAGGGCATCGCGACATCCGTTCTGGGCGGGACACGATTCTTCGCCATGCCGGAGGTCCGTCAGGCGATCCTCGCCCTGCGGGCCGCCGCTGTCGCCCCCAGCGAGCAGGGATTCCTGCCCGGGGTGCAGCGCGTGCTGCGCGAGCTCGGACTCACCGACGAGCCGCCGGCCGCAGGGGGAGCGCAGCGCAGCGGATGGGAGGCGCGTCGCGCCATCCTGAGGCTCGCTGAGGAGGCAGGAGCGGATGCGAACCTGCGCAGCTTCAGCGACGCGCTGATGGCGCGGGCCAAGGACCAGCACGAACCGACGATGCGCACCGTCACGCTCTCTACCCTGCACGCGGCCAAGGGCCTGGAGTGGCCGCACGTGTATCTGGCCGGATGGGCGGAGGGATCGCTGCCCATCTCGTATGCGACGACGTTCGAGGCGGTCGACGAAGAGCGACGGCTGGCCTACGTGGGGGTCACGCGCGCCGCGCGAACGCTGGCGCTGTCGTGGTCGAGATCAGCGGGGCGGGGTGAGCGTTCCCCGTCTCGGTTCCTCGCTGAGATGGGGACCACGGGGCGCGGCACCGGCATTCTTCGTGAAACGACACCGAACGCCACTCGAGCGAGCCGTCCGCGCTGACGCGCACCAGGCGCCCGTCGGCGGTCTCGTCGTCTGCGAGGAGCAGGGCCGCCAACCGCCCGGCCTCGGCGACCTGCGCCGCGCGGATCGGGCCGGGGTCGCGGCCGATCATCTGCGCGTGTAGCAGGGGCCAGGCCGGGTCGAGGTCTCGCGCGTGGGCGTCGCGACAGGCGAGGCAGGCCGACGCGCCGGGTACCACCAGCGGCCCGACGGTCACGCGGCCGGGTTCGAAAGATACCGGCAGGTGCGGGATGTCCTCGCGCAGGAACCGGGCGAACTGCAGCGCGGCGGCAGCGCCGTTGACGAGCACGACGCCCACGCCGGGCCGACGGCCGACCTCGACGAGGGCGATGCCTTCGTCGGCGAGCGCCTCGCGCATGCGGTACTCGCTGCGCCCGTCGGCGATCCCGATGCTCTCGACCCAGGCGGATCGTGGCGGGGCGGCGTCGTCGAGCAACAGCGGATCGAGGCGGGCGAGGAGCGTGCGCGCCGCCTCCCGCGGCGCGCCAGCCGCGTGTGCGATCACGTCGAACGCCCCGCGCCGGAAACCGGAGCGCAGTCTGCTGAGCAGCGGCTCGACCCATGCATCGTCAGCAGCGATGCGCAGTCCGGCTTCGTCGCCGAGCTGGAGCGTGTGCGCGTCGCGCCAGAGCAGAGGCGAGCTCGGGTGCAGACGCGTGAGGAGCGGAGGAGTCAGCGGCATCTCTCCGATTGTGGTGAGGATGCGGTCGGTGCGGGGCCGGAACCGGGCATCCGTGGACAACTTCTCCGTGCTCGTCGAACGGGGCAGGAGCGGTGCGGGCGTCCGCGGAATCCGCGGCCCGCCCGCACCTTCGCGCTCAGACCGGCCTGTCGCCCTCCGGGGCGGCGTCGCCGTCTTCGTCCGCATCGTTCGTCGAGTCCTCGGCGGGTGCGTCCTCCGAGAAGTCGTCCCCGTCGAGCAGGCGGGCGAGGGCCTCGTCGAACTCGTCAGCGGCCGGCTGCTCGCCGCGCTCGGCAGCCTGCAGGCGAGCGACGAGCGCACTCGGGTCGTCGATGTCCTCGGCGGTCGGCATGAGGTCCGGGTAGTCCCACAGGGAGTCTCGCCCGCTGATGCCGACGGCATCCGTCACCGTCTGCCACATGGCCGAGGCCTCGCGCATGCGCCGTGGACGGAGCTTGAGGCCCACGAGGGCACCGAGAGCGTCCTCGGCGGGTCCGCCGACCGCGCGCCGGCGCCGGGCGGCTTCCGCGATGCGTGCGCCATCGGGAAGACGAGAGGTCGCCTGGGCGGTCACGACGTCGACCCAGCCGTCGATCGTGGCGATGAGGTTCTCGAGGCGGGTGAGCGCCTCGCGCTGGGCGTCGCTCTGCACGGGAAGGAGCGCACCGCCCTCGATCGCCGCGCGCAGTTCTTCGGGGTTCGAGGGATCGAGGCGGCTGGCGACGTCTTCGAGCGCGTCCACGTCGACCGTGACTCCGCGAGCGAAGTCGGTGATCTGCGCCATGACGTGCAGGTGCAGCCACTTCGCGTGCCGGTACAGACGCGCGTAGGCGAGCTCGCGGGCGGCGAGGTAGAGCGCGATCTGGTCTTCGGGGATCTCGAGGCCTTCGCCGAAGGCCGTGAGGTTCTGCGGGATGATCGCCGCGGTGCCTGCGGGCAGCACCGGGATGCCGACGTCACCGCCGGAGACGACTTCGAGAGAGAGGTTGCCGAGCACCTGTCCGAATTGCGCGGCGAACACCGAGCCGCCCAGGCCCCGCATCAGCCGGCCTGCGCCCTGAACCACGCCGCGCATCTCTTCGGGCACCTGGGTGTCCAACGCCGAGGTCAGCGCGTCAGCGATGCTCGTCGACACGGGATCGGCGATCTCCTTCCACACCGGAAGGGTCTTCTCCACCCACTCGCCCCTGGTCATCGCGGTCGGGGTCTCGGAGAGCTCCGAGATGGTCGTCGCCTCACCGAGCCACAGGTTCGCGAGCGCGAAGGAATCGGCGAGCGAGGTGCGCGATCCGTCGGTCACGCCCTGTCCGTCGCGGTTGGCGATGAAAAGAGCCTGACGCAGCGCGTTCTCCCAGGGGTCGCCGCCGAAGGCGCCCTGCAGCTGCGACATGATCGTCTGCATCATCGCGGGGTCGAGTGTGAAGCCGTCCATCCCCTCGAACGCGCCCCGCAGCGCCTCGGGATCGATGTCGCCGCCGCTCTGGTTCGAGAGCATCTTCCGCAGGAACTCCTGGAAGTCCTCGGGTGTCGGGTCGTTGTCTGCCATGTCGCTCGCCCTCTCAGCACTTCTGTTGCCGTGGCATCTACGCTAGTCACAGGTTTCTGCGCGCGAACCCGATGCGGGCAGATCGGTGTACGCCGCTCGCGAACGACGGAGGAATGCAGTGGATCGAACGCGGTCTGGGAAGCTCGGACTCGGAGTCTGGGCGCTGATCGTCGCGCTCCTCGCGCTGGTCGTGCTGACGTTCCTTCCGTCGCCCTACGTGATCCAGCGACCGGGGCCGGTGTACGACACCCTCGGCACCGCGAAGGGTGCTGACGGCGAGCAGGTGCCGCTGATCAGCGTCGAGGGCGCCGAGACGTTCGAGACCGCGGGGACTCTGGACCTCACGACGGTGCAGGTCGTGGGCAACCGCGAGCGCACACCCAGCTGGTTCGAGCTCGCCCTGGCGTGGATGGACTCGTCCAAGGCGGTCGTCCCCCTCGACTCGGTGTTCCCCCAGGGGGTGACGAGCGAGCAGCGCGACGAGCGCAACGCCACGCTGATGGTCGACTCCCAGCACGAGGCGACAGCGGCCGCGTTGAACGAGCTCGGATACGACACCGGCGCCGAGGTCGTCGTGGTCGAGGCCGTGGCGGATTCCCCGGCCGACGGCATCCTCGAAGCCGATGACGTCATCACCGCGATCGACGGAACTCCGGTCTCCTCGGCCACGCAGCTGCGGGAGGCGATCCAGGCCGCGGCAGGAGCGCCGGTGCAGCTCACCGTGCTGCGCGGCGGCGCCGAGCAGACCGTGGAGGTCACCCCGGAGAAGCACACCGAGGGCGACGCGACCGCATGGCTCATCGGCATCACGCTGCGCACCGACTACGACTTCGAGATCGACGTCACGATCCAGCTCGACAACGTCGGCGGCCCCAGCGCCGGGATGATGTTCGCGCTCGGGATCATCGACACGCTGACCGAAGGGGAGCTCAACGGCGGGAAGGACATCGCCGGCACCGGAACCATCGACGCGGCGGGCACGGTCGGTCCGATCGGCGGTATCCGTCAGAAGCTCTACGGCGCGCGAGACGCAGGAGCCGACTACTTCCTGGCTCCCGCGGCGAACTGCGACGAAGTCGTCGGACATGTGCCGGACGGACTCCAGGTCATCCGCACGGCGACGCTCGAGGAGTCGCTCGCCGCCCTCGAGGTCATCGCGGACGACGGCGACGTCTCTGCGCTCCCGACCTGCGACCTCGCAGGCAGCTGAGCGCAGACGTCACCGTGACCGCGCTGTGATCGGGATGACAGCCTGCGCACAGTGAGCGATGCCTAGGATGGTGGGGTGACCTCCTCGCCTTCAGCTCCGAATCCGGCCACGCCTCGAACCTCACGACGCATTCTCGGCATCTCCCTGGTGATCATCGCCGCCTTGATCGCGGTGTTCTTCGTGTTCGCCTCCCTCTACACCGAATTCCTCTGGTTCGACCAGGTGGGCTTCACCGGCGTCCTCACGACGCAGTGGATCGCCACGGCGGTGATGTTCGTGGTGGGCTTCCTCGGGATGGCCGTTCCGCTGTTCGTCGTCATCCAGCTCGCCTACCGGCTGCGTCCGGTCTACGTGCGGCTCAGCTCGCAGCTGGACCGGTACCAGGAGGTCATCGAGCCGCTGCGTCGCCTGGCGATGTGGGGCATGCCCATCTTCTTCGGACTGTTCGCCGGCTTCGCGGCCGCGGGGCAGTGGAAGACGGTCTGGCTCTGGATCAACGGTGTGGCCACCTCGGACGTCGACCCGCAGTTCGGCATCGACACCGGTTTCTACATGTTCGCGATGCCGTTCTACACGATCCTGCTCGCGTTCGTCTCCGCCGTGCTCCTGCTCTCGCTCCTGGTCACCGCCCTCGTGTCGTACCTGTACGGCTCGGTGCGCATCGGTCAGGGTGAGCTGCGCATCTCGAAGCCCGCGCGCATCCAGCTCGCGGTCATCGCCGGTCTCTACCTGCTCGTGCAGGCGGCGAGCCTCTGGCTCGACCAGTACAAGACGCTCGTCGAGCCCGACGATCGCATCACGGGTGCGGCGTACACGGGCGTGAACGCGACGATCCCCGGTCTCGCCATCCTCGCGATCATCGCCGCTGTCGTGGCGATCCTCTTCTTCGTCACGGCCGTCATCGGCCGCTGGCGCTTCCCGCTGGCCGCGACCGCGCTGCTCATCGTGGCCTCGCTCGTCGTCGGCGTCGGATACCCATGGGTGGTCACCACCTTCCAGGTGAAGCCGAACCAGAACGCCTACCAGGCCGAGTACTACCAGCGGAACATCGACGGCACGAAGGAGGCGTACGGGGTCGCAGACCTCGAGACCACGCCCTTCGCCGCCAAGACCGACGCCGAGGCGGGTCAGCTGCGCGCGGATGCGGAGACCACCGCCTCCACCCGCATCATGGACCCGAAGGTCATCCCGCCGACGGTGCGTCAGCTCGAGCAGTACCGCGGGTACTACCAGTTCCAGAAGACGATGGACGTCGACCGGTACGAGATCGACGGGAAGATGCAGGACACCGTGGTGTCGGTGCGCGACCTCGACATGTCGGGCCTGGGCGACGGTGACAACTGGAACAACCGCGTCGCGGTGTACACCCACGGCTACGGCCTCGTCGCCGCCGCGGGCAACCAGCGCACCACCGACGGCGAGCCGGTGTTCCTCGAGCGCGGTATCCCCACTTCGGGATTCCTGTCCGATCGGGAGAACTTCGAGCCGCGCGTCTACTTCGGTGAGAACTCGCCCGAGTACTCGATCGTCGGCGCTCCCGAGGGCTCGGAGCCCGCGGAGATCGACTACCCGCGCGGCAAGGACGGCTCGAGCGAGACGAAGACCACGTTCGACGGCGACGGCGGCCCGAAGGTCGGCGACACGTTCACCAAGCTCCTCTACGCGCTGAAGTTCCAGTCGGAGCAGATCCTGTTCTCGAACCTCGTGAACGAGGACTCGCAGATCCTGTACGACCGCGACCCCAAGACGCGCGTGCAGAAGGTGGCACCGTACCTCGAGCTCGACAGCGACCCCTACCCGAGTGTGGTGGACGGCCGCATCGTCTGGATCGTCGACGGCTACACGACGAGCCAGACCTACCCGTACTCGACGAGCGTGAGCCTGTCCGACGCCATCGCCGACTCCAACATCCCCTCGCCGACCCTCGCGATCGACGACATCAACTACATCCGCAACTCCGTCAAGGCGACGGTCGATGCCTATGACGGTTCGGTGAAGCTGTACGCGTGGGACGACGAGGACCCGGTGCTCAAGAGCTGGCAGAAGGTCTACCCGTCGACGGTGAAGCCGATCAGCGAGATGTCGGGGGAGCTCATGAGCCATGTGCGCTACCCGACCGACCTGTTCAAGGTGCAGCGCGACATCCTCGGCGTGTATCACGTCGACAAGGCCGGATCGTTCGCGCAGCAGGACAACCGCTGGCAGACGCCCAACGACCCCCGCAGCGAATCGATGCTGCAGCCGCCGTACTACCTGACCATGCAGATGCCGGGTCAGGACTCTCCCCGGTTCTCGATGTTCTCGACGTTCATCCCGAACTCGCAGGGAGCGGGCGGCAGCCGCGATGTGCTGATGGGCTACCTCGCGGTGGATTCGGATGCCGGCTCGGAGAAGGGCGTGAAGGCGGAGGGCTACGGCCAGCTGCGCATGCTCGAGATCGACACCGACACCACGGTCCCCGGTCCCGGTCAGGTGCAGAACACCTACAACTCGGACACTTCGGTCGTGCCTCAGCTCAACCTGCTCCAGCAGGGGGAGTCCGAGGTCATCTACGGCAACCTGCTGACGCTGCCCGTCGGTGGCGGTCTGCTCTACGTGCAGCCCGTCTACGTGCAGTCGTCCGAGGGAACGCAGCTGCCGCGTCTGCAGAAGGTGCTGGTCGCCTTCGGTGATCGCGTCGCCTTCGAGAACACCCTGACCGAGGCGCTCGACACCCTCTTCGGCGGTGACTCCGGTGCCACCGGTGGTGACGACACGGTCGAACCGGATCCGAACGCCGAGGTGCCCGACACCGGCGAGGTGCCGACGACCGAGCCCACGCAGCCGACGGGAGCCGAGGCTGAGGCCCTGGCTGCCGCTCAGACCGCGCTGCTCGACCGTGAGGCCGCGCTGAAGGCCGGAGACCTCGCGAAGTTCGCCGAGGCCGACGAGCGCCTTACGGCGGCGGTTCAGAAGCTGATCGAGCTGGACTCCGCAGCGGGCAACTGATCCGCAGCACCGTATGGAATGGGCGCCCCCGAGGGGGCGCCCATTCTCGTATCGTGGTGACGCCCGGCATCGTCCGGGCAAAGCGAAAGGCCCTCTGGGGGTGGAGGCTTCTTCCGAGCTACCTGCTTGAATCAGAGCTGATGCAGAATTCGCCGTCCGCCTTTCGGGACAAGTAGCGAGACTCCGGCTCGTTCTTCGTCAGATCCGCGGCCGCGAGGAAGTCTTCTCTCGCCGCGGCGGTATCTCCTTCCGCTTCGCGGAGGTGTGCACGGATCGCGTGTGCGCGATGCCGGGTCAGGGGATGCTGGAGAAGCCGGTGGTCACGATCCAGTTGCTCGAGCAGGGCGTTGGCGCGAGCAGGGCCGAAGGCGTGGGCAACGGCGACGACTCGTGCGAGCATGACGAGTCCGCTGGGCTCGACTTGTTCGAGCGCCAGGTAGAGCGCGGCGATCTGTTTCCAGTCGGTCTCCTCGGCGCCAGGAGCGGATGCATGAACGGCGGCGATGGCGGCCTGCAGACGGTACGTTCCCACGTTCCCGTGAGCCCATGCGGTCTGGATCAGTTCCGTTCCTTCTCGGATCATTGCGTGGTCCCACTGCGTTCGGTCCTGGTCGGCCAACGGAATGAGATCACCGTTCGCCGTGGTGCGCGTCGCGCGGCGTGAATCGATCAGCAGCATGAGCGCGAGAAGGCCTGCCGGCTCGGGGTCTTCGGGAACGAGGGTATGGAGGAGCCGGGTGAGGCGGACGGCCTCGCCGGTCAGGTCGGTTCGGGTCAGCGCTGAACCGGTGGTCACCGTGTATCCCTCATTGAAGATCAGATACAGAACACGCATCACCGCGGACAGGCGGCTCGAGAAGTCGTCGTCCACTGTCAAATCGAATCGGGCACCGCTCTTTCGGATCTGCTGCTTTGCGCGGCTGATCCGCACGGCCATGGTCTGTTCGGTTACTCCGTAGGCGTGCGCGATCTCTGCAGTCGTCAACCCGCCCACCGCACGCAGCGTGAGGGCGATGCGGGACGCGGAGGAAAGGGCGGGGTGACAGCACAGCAGCAGGAGGTTCAGGCTGTCGTCGTGGTCGGTCAGGGGTGAGTGCGAGAGAGGAGGGTTCGGCTGGGAAGCCACGTATTCTTCTTCGCGGCGACGGTCTGCGGACTCGGCGCGGAGGGTATCGATCATCCGGCGGTAGGCGATGCGAATCAGCCAGGATCTCGGGTGTTCGGGGAGCGCATCCGGATGCCATTGCTGGCTCGCCGTCAGGAGAGCGTCCTGTACGGCTTCTTCGGCAATGTCGAAGTGGCCGAAGCGACGTACCAATGCTCCGAGAACCTGCGGCGCCTCGGTGCGCAGCAGATCCTCGATCGCCTGGGTCCGGGCGGTCACGCGAAGTCGTCTCCCATGATGGGACGGATTTCCATCGGCTCGCCGAGCATCTCAACCATCCGTGCGACGATGTCCTTCGCTCGCTCCAATCCGGACACGTCGATGACGGCGAACGACGCGAGGACTTCTTTGAGCTCCACGAATGGACCATCGGTCATGACGATGGTCCCGTCGGTCTTGCGTACGGTCGTCGACACCGCGGGGTGCCCTAGTCCTTCTGTGCTGACGAACTCCCCGCTGGCACGCAGTTCCGCTTCGAATTCCTGATATGCGGCGAACGCGGCAAGGGCATCTTCGGTGGGGGCATCCGCGGTTGAGGCGTCCCAGCTGCTGCTCGGCGTGTAACCGAGGATGAGGAACTTCACGATCTCGTCTCCTTGGGTAGGCGGGAGTCCAGGCTAGCGAGGTACGGTCGGCGACTTCAGCAAGGAGATGGCCGTCATGGTGCACCAGCCGAAGGCGAAGAGCCCGGTGATCGCCACTTGGATGCTGGCGATGTCGGGGATGACAGGGGCGAGGAGTGCGATCGCGACGATGCCATCGCCGACGACGGCGGCCACCCGACGCTCGCGGATTGCGCGCACGAGGGCGATGATGGCTGCCACAGCCAGCGCGGTGAACGCGACGATCGCCGCCGCCATGTGAACGAGAGCGTGCCACGTGGGCTCGGCGACCGGGCCGTCGGCAACTCCGAGGGGGAACCCGTTCGCCGGGTCCTGCGGGAAGACACCGGCGGCGATGAAGCCCAATCCACTGATCGCCACGAGGACGGGAATGGCGGCGCGGCCGGGGCCGCTGGTTGCGACTCGCCGGTGGCCGATCGAGAGGCAGCTCAGTCCGAGCCCGACCAGGACGAAGGTGAGGATCTGGATCCAGCCCAGATCGCCGGTGGACAGTTGGCTGAGTGGATGGATGCGAAGGTCGAATCCCGGGCGTGTCAGCATCTGCACGATGGCAGACAGATAGAACAGCGGCCCGGCGAACGCGCCGGCGAGCAGAAGGGACCGCGTCGAACGAGGCAGAGCTCGGCCCTCGCTGTGCGTGGTGCGTGGTGCGGAGTGGTTGACGGTCACGGTGTGCTCCTCGTGTCGATTGAAAGGTCGTTGCACAGATACCTCGGAGCCAGATGGCGAACCTTGACATCCGGCTCCCGCTGCCTTCGTCCGACCGTCCGCAGGCGAATCGTCTCCCACGATCTTCCGCACAGATGTCAATCGGTGCCGTTCGGCTCCGAGGTATCTGCAAAGGCTGCCCGCCGGGCCGCCGGCGAAAGGACATCTGATGAACGAGAACCCGCTGGAGAACATCACGGCCGAGCAGATCGACGCCTACGGAGTCGGTGAGCAGCCCGCGCCCAGCAGCGCGGTCACGGCGCTTGACCGACTGGTCGGCGAATGGACAGTGTCGGGGGGCGCTGAGGGCGTCGTCCGGTACGAATGGATGACTGGACGATTCTTCCTGCTCCAGCACGTCGAGCTCGAGCAGTTCGGCCAGGCCATCACCGGCATCGAAGTCATCGGTCAGCTGCGTCCTTTCGGAGAACCCGCTGGCACAGACATCGTTTCCCGGTTCTATGACTCGATGGGCAACACCCTCGACTACGTCTACGAACTGGAGGGGGACACGCTCACCATCTGGGCGGGAGCCCAGGGAAGCCCGGCCTACTTCGCCGGCACCTTCAGCGACGGCGATCGCGTGCTCGATGGCGCCTGGGTATACCCCGGTGACGGCGGATACGCGTCCACGATGACTCGCCGCTGAGACAGTCGACCTCTCGAAACGGACGGAGCAACAATGCCGAACAACAATGCCTCTCCCGATCCCTCGCTGCACCAGGTCACGTCCGCGGACGGCACGGAGATCTCGTTTGAACGCAGCGGGCAGGGAGAGACTGTCATCCTCGTGGCGCAGGCGTTGTCCGACCTTCGGGACAACCGTCGTCTGGGTGCTCTTCTCGCCGTCACCCACACCGTCGTGAACTATGATCGGCGCGGCCGCGGGAACAGCGGAGACAACGGCGCCTGGAGTGTCGCTCGCGAGATCGAGGACATCGAGGCGCTCATCGATGCACACGGAGGTAGGGCCGTCCTGTTCGGTGCATCATCCGGAGCGGTCCTCGCGTTGGACGCGGCTGCAGCGCTACCGGAGAAGGTCACAGGAGTCATCGCCTACGAGCCCCCCGTGATCGCGGACGATCGACGCGCACCTGTTCCTCGAGACCTCGCCGATCGCCTTGAGGGACTCATCAGAGACGGGCGTGCGTCTGATGCGGTTCGCGAGTTCAACCGCGTCGCTCTCGGTGCGTCCCCCCTCATGATCGCGGCGATGCGATTGATGGTCGGTCCATGGCGAACCATGGTCGCGATGGCCCAGACGACGGTATACGACACGCGCCTCTGCACGGGGCTGCAGGACGGAGTACCCCTTGCCACCGACAGGTGGAAAGGCCTGCGGGTGCACTGTCTCGTGCTCGTCGGAAGCAAGAGCGAACCGTTCATGCAAAGCGGAACCCGTGAGCTGTCATCGTTGACCGGAGCCAGCTACGCGACGGTCGATGGCGCACATCACGCGACGCCGATGATGAGACCGTCCGCGCTGATTCCATCGGTCCTGTCGTTTCTCAACGCCACACATCCATGAGGTCGCCCCCGCTGGTTCGATGAGCCGAATCGTGTCAACACAGAAGACGGGAGGTGCGACTTGATCTCAGATGGACACCCCCACAGAGAGGCGGACCGTGTGTTTCGGGCGCTGGGGGACGCCACCCGGCGAGACATCCTCGTCTGCGCGCTGCGCGAAGAGCAGTCCGTCAGTGAGCTCGCGCTGCGCTACGACATGAGCTTCGCGGCCGTGCAGAAGCACGTCGCGGTGCTCGAACGCGCTGGCCTCATCATCAAACGTGCGCGCGGGCGGGAACGGGTCGTGAACGCAGACCTGGCGGTGATCCAGCGAGCGTCACAACTGCTCCGCGCCTACGAATACCTTGGCCATGAGCGCTCGGACGACGACTTGAGTGCCGCTCCAGCACGCACCGCTATGGTCTGTAGTGGTAGCGACCCGACTCGCCGGGCTCAGATCACGGCTACAGAGCACGCGGCGACGATCATGACCGGAACGCCCGCAGAGCTCACGGCCATCGACGACGAAAGGCGGAGGAAGACGTGACCGACGGTACTGAACCCATCGCTGCACACAGCGTTGCGGTGTTCGACTACGGCGCGGCCGGTCCATACGCTGTCGCCTTCGGGGCGGGCGGAGAGATGTGGATCACTCTCGTGAACACCGGGGAGCTCGTGCGGCGGACTCCGGACGGGCGTGAGCGCCGGTTTGCCATCGGCGAGCGGCCAGGTCAGCTCATCGTGACCGCCGAAGCGACGTGGTGCGCGGTCACCGGCGCAGATCGGATCGCCATCATCACGAGCGATGATCGGTTGAACTTCATCGACGTGCCGGGCGGGCCCTACGGAATCGCGGCTGTCGGTCCCTATGCGTTGGTCACGCTCATGCAGGACAACAAGCTCGCCGAGGTCAGCCGAGAGGGACTCCGCAGCGAGGTCGCCGTCCCCTTGGATGGCGCATACCCGGCAATGGCCACCTCCCACCGGGACGGTTCTGTCTGGGTCTCACTCAACCAGCGTGGGGCACTCGCGCGACGGGACGCCGCAGGCGATACCGAACTCCTCATGCTGCCAGATGGCGCTGCCCCAGTCGGCATCGCGGCAGCAGGGGAGCATATCTGGTCCGCCGATATCGCTCGAGGAAGCGTACTTCGGGTCGACAGCGATCTTCAGGTCCGCGACTTCGACTTCGCGCCTGACAGCCGGCCGCACGCGGTGATCGCCGACGACACCGGCTGCTGGTTCACAGAATGGGGCGCGAACAGACTGGGCAGAATCACGGCGGAGGGCGAGGTCTCCGAATACGATCTCTCGGGCATCGGAGAAGAACCGCACGGCCTGGCTCTCGACGGTGACGGCGTCGTGTGGGTCGCATTCGAAAGCGGGGTCGTCGCCGGCATCAAGCTCTAGACGACGGTTCGACAGGCGTCGCGCTGTTTGGCGTTCGTTTGCCCGCGACATCGTGGAGCAATCGCAGAACACCGCCAGAACAGGAACAACTCCACACGTATGCACCAGACAAGGCGTCTGCAGATCGTCTCGTCGATCAGGTCTATCCGGACAGCACTGCGGCCACCCATAGGTTGAGTCGGCATCAGATTCTCTTCGTGCCGGTCGAGGTGGCAGAGATCCATTCCGTGCTGCACGCCCGGAAAGTGCTCGGCCGCGAGTTGTGGCATGACTGTCGACTGAATCTGTCGAATAGGACTCGGCCCAAAAAGGACAAGGCCCCGAGATCGTGATGATCTCGGGGCCTTTCTTGTTGCGGGGACAGGATTTGAACCTGCGACCTCCGGGTTATGAGCCCGGCGAGCTACCGAACTGCTCCACCCCGCGGCACAAGAAGTAACTTATCACGGATTCCGAAGGCGGGCGAATCCTGGGGGCCTCCGGGCGTCGTCCCGGGCGTGTCGATGCGAGAGGATGGAGACATGTCCGAGACCGCAGCCGTCCCCGTCGCCGTGTGCCAGTTCGCGCCGACCGCCTCCCGAGCCGAGAACCGGGAGCGGATCGCTGCGCTGACGGCCGACGCCGCCGGGCGGGGGGCGAAGCTGATCGTGTTCCCTGAGTACTCGAGTTACTTCGTCGACCCCATGGACGAGAGCCTGGCTGCCAATGCGGAGGACCTCGACGGGGAGTTCGTCGAGACCCTGAGGGCACTGGCCGCCGAGTACGCCGTCGTGATCGTCGCGGGTCTGGCCGAACGGGCGACCGACGGGCATCGAGTGCGCAACACCGTGGTGGCCGTGCGGGGTGACCGCGTCCTCGCCGTGTACCGCAAGCAGCACCTGTACGACGCGTTCGGCCAGACCGAGTCCGACTGGGTGGAGCCGGGTGAGGTGGGGGAGGCCGCGACTTTCGAGCTGGGGGGCCTGCGTTTCGGGCTCATGACCTGTTATGACCTCCGCTTCCCTGAAGTGGCCCGTTCCCTGGTCGATGCGCAGGCCGATGCCCTGGTCGTGCCGGCCGAGTGGGTCAGGGGGCCGCTCAAGGAACACCACTGGACGACGCTGCTCGCCGCTCGTGCGATCGAGAACACCGTCTACGTGGTCGCGGCAGACCATCCGACCCCGATCGGGGTGGGACACTCGCAGATCGTCGATCCCCAGGGCGTCGTACTCGCCGGAGTGGGAACCGCTCCCGGGATCGCCGTCGCGGTGGTCGAGAGGGAGACGATCGAGCGCGTGCGGATCACGAACCCGTCGCTGCGCGTGCGGCGGTACTCCGTCACTCCTCGTGAGGTCGTGGCCCCCGAAGCCTAGGCGCGAACCGGGCCCGGGGCAGGCACAGCAGGTGCGGTCACGCGGAGAAGCGGGCGAGGCGCGTCGCCGCCTCTTCGAGGACCTCGACGCGCTTGCAGGCGGCGAAGCGCACCAGGCCCGCGTATTCGCTCCTGTGCTCCTCGGAGACGAAGGCTGTGAGCGGGATCGCCACGACGCCCACGCGCTCCGGCAGGGCCCGGCAGAACGCCGCGGCGTCCTGTCCGCCCAGCGCCGTCGCATCCGCGACGGTGAAGTAGCCGCCCTGAGGCGCGTGCACGGTGAATCCGGCCGCCCTCAGCCCTTCGCCGAGGATCCCGTGCTTGTGGGCGAGCACGGCGGCCGCGTCCGTGAAGTACGCGTCGTCCATCCGCAGCCCCACGGCGACAGCCGGCTGAAATGGCGAGCCGTTGACGTAGGTGAGGTACTGCTTCACGGTGAGCACGGCCGTGATGAGCGCGGCCGGTCCATGCACCCACCCGATCTTCCACCCCGTCGTGGAGAAGGTCTTCCCGGCGGACGAGATCGTCAGCGTGCGCGCGGATGCTCCGGGGAGCGTGGCGATCGGGGTGTGCGCGGCATGGAACGCCAGATGCTCGTACACCTCGTCGGTGACGATGATCGCATCGTGCTTCTCCGCCAGGCGCACCACCTCTTCGAGCACCTCACGCCCGAAGATCGCTCCCGTGGGATTGTGCGGGTCGTTGACCAGGATGATCCTGGTGCGATCGCTCACCGTCGCGGCGAGCCGCTCGAGGTCGGGTTGGAAGTCCGGCGCGCGCAGCGGAACCGTGCGCAGCCGTGCCCCCGCGAGGGCCACGGCGGCGGCATAGGAGTCGTAGTAGGGCTCGAACACGACGACCTCGTCTTCGGGGCCGTCGATCAGCGCCAGCAGGGTCGCGGTCAGGGCCTCCGTCGCTCCGGCCGTCACGATCACCTCGCTGGAAGGATCGACACGGAGCCCGTAGAAGCGCCGCTGATGCTCGCTGATGGCATCGAGGAGATCCGGTGTGCCGCGACCGGGCGGGTACTGATTGGCTCCGCTCGCGATGGCGGCTCGCGCCGCCTCCAGCACCTCTGCGGGACCGTCCTCGTCGGGGAAGCCCTGGCCGAGATTGATCGCCCCGGTTCGAGCCGCCGCTGCCGACATCTCTGCGAAGATGGTGGGCGCGACGGTTCCGTCGGCAGCGAGCAGACCTGCCCCCGCTGCGGTACGACGCCATGCGCCGGGAATGACACTCATGAAGAACAGGCTAAGGCCATAGCTGAAACTCATCTTCGGCATAAGGAACGCACAGATACAGGCGTCATTCTGAAATGGTCGTCGAAGGAGCACACACCATGAACGAAGACAACCCCCAGGACCAGTCGGCATCCGCGTCGAACGACGCCACGCCGTCCACCGAGGCCGCACAGATCGCCGCTCAGCCGGTGACGGATGCCGCCGCTGACACGACCGCGCCGGCCGCTGCCGCCCCGGCGCCCAACGCGCCGGCCGCTGCCGCCCCGGCGCCCAACGCGCCGGCCGCTGCCGCCCCTATGCAGGGGCATCAGATGCCGTCGACGTTCACCTCGCAGGCCCCGGCCGCGCCCGTGATCGCTCCGGTCCATCACGGCTACGCAGCACCTGCCGCCGGCGCGCCGGGCGCAGCCACCGCGCAGGGAGCCGCCTTCGGCATCCCCACCGCGGCGTCCTACACCCAGCCCACGCAGCCGCTCGACGGCGGCGCCGCGTACGGCACGCAGGGCGATGGCGCGAAGACCAAGGAGCAGAAGCCTCGTGGGGGCGCGAAGTTCGCCGCCT
Organism: Microbacterium sp. DWRC1-3; assembly: GCF_049896645.1. Lineage (NCBI taxonomy): Bacteria > Bacillati > Actinomycetota > Actinomycetes > Micrococcales > Microbacteriaceae > Microbacterium > Microbacterium sp. DWRC1-3. Next base: position 1,071,033 of record NZ_JAFCUS010000001.1, on the reverse strand, counting down.
TCATCGTCGCGGCCGCTCTGGTCGGCGGCGTCGCCGGGTTCGGTGGCGGTGCGCTGCTGAACGGCCTCCAGGACCGCCCGTCCTCCGGCACGGCCTCCGGTCCGCAGACGGTGACGGTGAACAACCCCGGATCGGTCAACGAGACCACAGCGGTCGCGACGGCCGCACTCCCGTCCGTCGTCACCATCGAGGTGGCGGGCGCCGATCAGGGAGGCAGCGGATCCGGTGTCATCATCAGCGATGACGGTTACGTGCTCACCAACACGCACGTCGTGACCCTCGGCGGCGCGGTCGCCGATCCGACGATCCGCGTGACCACGTCGGACGGGCGCATCTTCGAGGCGACCGTGGTCGGGACAGACCCGATCTACGACCTCGCCGTGATCAAGCTGAAGGACGCCAAGGGGCTGACCCCGATGGACTTCGCCGATTCCTCGAAGCTCAACGTCGGCGACACCGCTGTGGCGCTCGGCGCTCCTCTCGGGCTCGCGAACTCCGTCACCACCGGCATCGTGAGTGCGTTGAACCGCAGCATCCAGATCGCCTCGTCCGCCCTGCCCGACTCCTCCTCCGAGGACGCCCCGGACCAGCAGCAGACGCCGGATCAGGGTCAGGGCCAGGGGCCGTTCCAGTTCGACATCCCCGGAAGCGGCACGCCGCAGACCTCGGACTCCATCTCGATCGCCGTGATCCAGACGGACGCCGCGATCAACCACGGCAACTCCGGCGGCGCGCTCGTGAACAGCAAGGGCGAGCTGATCGGCATCAACGTGGCCATCGCGAGTTCGGGAAGCTCCGAAGAGTCGGGGTCGATCGGTATCGGGTTCGCCATCCCGTCGAACATCGCCAAGCGGGTGTCGGACGAGATCATCGCCGACGGTGCGGCGACGCACGGCCTGCTCGGCGCGTCCGTCCAGGATGCCTCGAGCGTGCAGGGCGCTACCGTCTCCGGGGCGTACATCGCCAAGGCGACCGACGGCGGCGTCGCCGCAGCTGCGGGTATCCAGGAGGGCGACATCGTCACCAGGTTCAACGGCGTCCCGATCACCAGCGCGAGCGATCTCACCGCGCAGGTGCGCGCGGCGGCGGCCGGCAGCGATGCCAAGGTCACCTACGTGCGCGGCGGCAAGGAGTACGACATCGAGGTGACGCTCGGCGAACTCGCCGGCTGACCCCACCACACACAGGGAAGGACGCCACCTCCGCGATAGGCTCGCGGAGTGGCGTCCTTCTCTTTCGGCACCGGCAATGCGGCCAAGCTCCTCCGGATCCCGTTGTATGCCGTCGGACGCATCGGCACCCTCCTCCTTCCGCGCGGCCGGCGCTGGGTCTTCGGCTGCGGTGCCGGAGTGGGCGACGGCGCTCTCGCACTCCAGCGCTACGCGTCGGAGGCGGGCCACGACACCGTCTGGCTCACGGCGTCGGAGCGCGAGGATCGGGACGCTGCCGCCCTCGGTATCCGCACCGTGCGCAAGAGCGGACTGCGCGGATGGTGGACGACCGCTCGGGCGGGGGTGCTCGTGGTCACCCACGGACTCGGCGACGTGAACCGCTACGCGAACGGCGGCGCTTTCGTGGTCCAGCTCTGGCACGGGATCCCGCTGAAGCGGATCGGGCTGGATTCTCCGGCGACGACCCAGGTTCCGAATGTTCCCGCGGCGGCGCTGTTGCGTCGCGCGGTCGGTATCCTCTACCGTGCCGCAGCCCAGCGCATCCGCGTGCTCCCGGCCGCTTCGCACCGCGCACGGGGGCGCTTGGAGTCCGCGTTCGGCCTGGGTGATGACCGTGTGGTGGTCACAGGGGAACCTCGCGTCGACGTGCTCTCGGCAGGATCGGCGGAACACGTGAGGTCCGCGGCATCCGCTCTGCTTCGCAGCGTCGTGGGGGAGGTTCCCGATACCGCGCGCACCATCCTCTACGCGCCGACCTGGCGTGATGGGGCTCCCGACCCCGCCGTTCCCACCGCTGAGGAGTGGATCCGCATCGTCCGGGTCCTCGAAGAGCACGACGCCGTCCTGTTCGTGCGCTCTCATCCCCTGGGAGAGGGCGGATATGCGCCCCCGCTTCCGAGCCGCAGGGTGCACGCGCTCGGCGCTGCGATGCTTCCCGACGTGACGCCGGCGCTCGCCGCGTTCGACGTGCTCGTCACCGACTACTCCTCGCTCGCATACGACGTCGGTCTGCTGCGCATGCCCGTGCTGTTCCTGGCTCCGGATGCTGAGGAGTACGCCCGCACTCGTGGCTTCTACGGCCGGTACGACGACGTCGCAGGCCCCGACGCGGCCACCGACTGGGCGGAGCTCCTGGCACAGCTCGAAGCGCTCCTCGAAGACACCGCCGCCCACGACGCGGCGTCCGAGCGTTCCGCTACGCTCAGCGCGGAGATGCACGCATATCGGGACGGGCGCAACACCGAGCGCGTGTACCAGGTCATCCGCGCGCGGGGGATTCCCGCGCCGAAGGGAGCAGCATGACAACGGCCCGCATCGATGACGCGGCGGAGGCCCTGATCATCGAAGGGACCGGTCAGCGACCGGAAACGGCCGACCTGGTCGGACCACGAGCGCACGTCGAGGCTCGTGTCACCGGGGGCGGCAAGACCTGGAAGGCGACGTTCCCGTTGCAGGCCTCCCGTTGGGGCGGCCCTTCGCTTCCCCTGCCGACGGGGACGTACGAGCTGCGGATCGCCGACGTCGATCTCGATGATGTGCGACTCGCTCCTACCGTGCTCACCGGGGTTCGGATAGCGTTGAATGCCGGTACCGTCCGCATCGCCGCGCCGGTGGATCCGGTGTACGAGACCGCTGAGGGGCGCTCGACCCTCGAGGAACGGTACGTCGCTCAGGCGGGCGGCACAGAGAACGCCGTGTTCTTCGAGAGCTTCTACGGACGAAGCGTCGGATGCAACCCGCGGGCCATCGATCGCGAGCTCGCAGCGCGCGCACCCGAGGTGCGACGCTACTGGAGCGTCGTCGACCTCTCGGTCGAGGTGCCGGAGGGGGCGATCGCCGTCGTCGAGGGCAGCCCCCAGTGGTGGCACGCCCGCGGAGCCGCACGGCTGCTGGTGGTCAACGACTGGCTGCGTCGACGATTCGCCCGCAAGCCGGGGCAGAAGGTGCTCCAGACCTGGCACGGCACACCGCTCAAGCGGCTCGCCCTGCACCGTCCCGGCTTCGATCCGCGACGGATGGCCGCGGTCGTGAAGGAATCCCGGCGCTGGGACGTCCTGTTGGCCCAGAACACCTATTCCGAGCGCATCCTGCGCAAGGCGTACGCCTTCCTCGGGCGGCCGATCTGGGTGGAGGGATACCCCCGCAACGATGCGCTCACCAACGGCGACCCTGCCGAGGTCCGCGCGGCGTTGGGGATCGGGCCCGAGGAGCGCGTGCTCCTGTACGCACCGACCTGGCGCGATGACCGTGCCGAGATGGTCGACTTCGTCGATGCGGAGCTTCTGGCGCACCAGGCGAACGCCGTGGTCCTCGTGCGCGGTCACTCCCGCACTCTGGAACAGGGACGCGATCGCGCGGGTGCACGGGTCATCGATGTGACCGGGTACCCCGAGACGGCACGGCTGCTTCTGGCGGCAGACGCCCTGATCACCGACTACTCCTCGGTGATGTTCGACTTCAGCGTCACCGGAAAGCCGATGTACTTCCTGGTGCCCGACATCGATCACTATCGCGGACAGCTGCGCGGGTTCTACTTCGACCTCGCGGAGCGCGCACCCGGTCCGCTCGTGCGCACTCAGGAGGAGCTCGCGGCCGCTCTGGACGACGCGGGCCACGTGGACGCGTACGCGGATCGCTATGCGGCCTGGCGGAAGCAGTTCAACTCCCGCGACGATGGTCATGCCGCGCAGCGTGTGGTCGACCGCATCCTCGATCTGGGGTTCGTCACGCCCTGAGTCCGCGCGGCCGCGTCAGGGGAGAGGTGTGTTCCGGGTGCCGAGGCGCGAGGCGTCGACGGTGTCGCGGGCACCGCGCAGCACACCACCCAGGAAGCCCAGGCCCCAGGAGATGTGCATCGTCGGCAGCACCAGGAGCGTCCACGCCCGCTGGCGCACGCTCCCTCCGCCGGGCGCGAGCGCCACGCCGATCACGAGTAGCAGATACAGCGCGAGCGGCACGTAGACGAGGATCGATGCGATCAGAGACGCCACTCCGCTGAGCACGCCCGTCAGCTGCAGGACGCCGATGACGACGGCGAGGGCCACGACCACCACGAGCGCGGGCGGGGCGAAATAGCGGATCCCGTTGCGGCGACCGAACCGACGCACGAGCTCACCGCGCCAGGCGCCCGTCGCGCGGAACTGCCGAGCCAGTCGCAGCCAGCTCTCCCGCGGCCAGTAGGTGACCGACAGATCGGGGTCGAACCACACCTTGTGGCCGGCCTGTCGGATCCGTAGGTTGAGCTCCCAGTCCTCCCCACGTCGGATCGACTCGTCGAACAGCCCGACCTCATCGAGGACGTCGCGCCGCATCACGCCGAGGTACGCCGACTCCGCCTCGCCCTCCTGCGAACTCCCGTGATAGGCGCCTCCGCCGAGCCCGACAGGGGAGTTGTACAGACGAGCGACCGCCTTCTGGAAGGGCGTGCGCCCCTCGGCGTGCATCACGCCGCCGACGTTCGCCGATCCGGTGCGCTCCAGAGTCTGCAACGCCAGGGCGGCGTAACCGGGGGAGAGTTCGGAGTGCGCGTCGACGCGCACGATCGTGCCGTAGCGGCTTGCCCGGATCGCGGCGTTCAGTCCCACCGGGATGTGCGCCGCAGGGTTGTCCACCAGCCGGATGCGGTCGTCCGTCGCCGCGAGTCGTCGGGCGAGCTCGGTCGTGCCATCCGTCGACGGGCCCAGCGCGAGCACGAGCTCGGTGGGGGCATCGACATCCTGAGCGAGCACCGAGGCGATCGCGTGTTCGAGGTACGCGCGTTCGTTGAGCACCGGCATCACGAAGGACACCCCGGGCAGGGGAGCGGAGAATTCGTCGGCGCGCACATGATGATCATGGCACGGTGTCCACGCACGTTCCCTGATCGAGGGCGCGGCAGGGCGTCCGCAGTCCGCGGGACGGGCTGCGGCGGGAGGATCGGACGCGGACGAACTATTCTGGAGGGATGGGTGCACTGTCTGACGCGAAGAAGGCATACCGTCTGCTGAAGCGGGCGCTCGCGTCTCGCACCGCGGTGCAGCGCGTGCGACGCCGGCTCGCCGAGCGCGAGCCGTTCCCGACCGACTACTTCAAGGTCGCGGTCTACTTCGCCGACGGTGCCGTGAACATGTACCAGATGCGTCAGTGGTACCGCCCGCTCGCCGAGCTCGCGAAGCGCTGGCCCGTCGTCGTGCTCTCCCGGCAGGCCACCGGGACCGAGAAGCTCCTCGAAGAAGACGCCCCTCCGGTGGTGTTCGTCCCGAAGGTGCGCGATCTGGAGCGGTTCATCGCCACCCAGGACATCCGCATCGTGCTGTACGTCAACCAGAACACCAGGAACTTCCAGATGTTCCGGTACGGGCGGCGCTGGCATGTGTTCATCAATCACGGCGAGTCCGACAAGATGTACATGACGACGAACCAGTACAAGGCCTACGACTACGCCTTCGTCGCCGGACAGGCCGCTCGGGATCGTCTCTCGCGCACGCTGTGGGATTACGACGTGAACCACCGCACGATCGAGATCGGGCGCCCGCAGGCCGATCACTACTCCGGAACGCTTCCGTACACGCCCGATGAGCGGACCGTCGTGCTCTATGCGCCGACCTGGGAAGGCGACCGTCCCAGCGCCCACTACGGTTCGATCGCTTCGCACGGCGAGGAGCTCGTGAGCCGGCTGCTGGCGACCGGTGCCCACCGTGTGATCTACCGCCCCCATCCCCGCAGTGGCGTGGTCGATGAGGCGTACGGCGCCGCGCATCGACGGATCGTGGCCGCGATCGAAGCGGCGAATGCCGCGGACGCGACCGCTCACCATGTCTACGACGCGGCTCCGGAGTTGGGCTGGCAGCTCACCGCGGCCGACGTCGCCATCGTCGACATCTCCGCCATGGTCTACGACCGGCTCGCCGCCGGAAAGCCGCTGATGATCACGCGTCCGACGGACGAGCAGGCATCGATCGACACGCAGGGCTACCTGTCGGATTGCGAATGGCTGACCGCGGAGGCTGCGGTCGACATCGTCGCCGAGGTCGATCGGGTCCGAGCCGATGAGGCTGCGATCGCCCGGCTGCGGATGTGGGTCCAGCACTACTTCGGCGACACCACGCAGGGGGTGGCGACCGCGAAGTTCCATGCCGCGGTCGAGCGCCTCATGCAGGAGTGGGAGCGTTGGCAGGCGCATGAGGTCGGAACCGTCCGCGAAGACGAGGACGACGACGACGAAGAAACAGACGACGAGGACGCCTGAGGATGGACTTCCCGCTCGCGAGGGCGATCGTGCCTCGCCTCGAGCTGGTGGCGGACACCGGTTCGACGAATGCCGACCTGCGGGCGAAAGCGGCTGACGCCGAGGGCTGGCCGCACCTGGCGACCCTGGTCACGCGCAACCAGACGGCCGGACGTGGTCGCCTCGATCGCACGTGGGTCGCGCCGGCGGATTCCGCTCTCGCGATCTCGGTGCTGCTGCGCACGATTCCGGCCGATCCGGCCGCGCGGGGATGGATCCCGCTCGCCGCTGGTGCGGCGATGACGGAGGCGATCGCCGAGCAGCTCGTCGGACATGACGTCGCCGTGAAGTGGCCGAATGATGTTCTCGTCGACGGGCGGAAGATCTGCGGCATCCTCGCGGAGGCGACGACGACGGCGGTGATCGTCGGGGCGGGCGTCAACACGGCCATGACGATCGAGCAGCTCCCTGTGCCGACGGCGACGTCGTTCGCATCCCTCGGCGTCGTCGTGGACGAGGACCGGTTGCTGTCCGCCTACCTCGAGAAGCTCGACGGGCACCTGTCGGCGCTGACCGCCTCTGGAGACGCCGTCGTGAGCGGCCTGCACGGTGTCGTGTCCGCCCGCTGCGCGACGCTCGGGCTGAGGGTCAGCGTGTCTCTGCCGGCCGGCCGCTCCCTCGACGGGGTGGCCACGGCGATCGATGCGGAGGGCCGTCTTCTGGTCGAATCGGATGGTCGCGAGTACCCGATCTCCGCCGGCGACGTCGTGCACGTGCGACCGGCCGGAACCTGACACGCCGCCGCACAGACGGCTTTGTCGCAGATCACGGGCACAATGGTGGGGTGACCCAGCCTGTGACGCTCGGCGGGAGGCCCCTGATGCCGCCGCCCGGTACGCCTTCGGAGGAGCTGCTGATCGCGCGCTTCCGGAGCCACGCACGTCGCCTGTTCTGGTCGGCACTCGTGCTCATCGCGACTTTCGGGGCGACGGGGTACTTCTTCGGCAATCTGCCGGAGGGTATCGAGGACTGGATGCTCCTCACCGCCGCCGGGGCTCTGGTGCTGCTGGCCGTCGTGCTGCCGTTCGTCATCTGGTACTCGCGGAGCACCACCGTCACGACCAGGAGGGTCATCGCCCGCCAGGGGATCGGTTCCCGTCGGCGTCACGAGATGTCCCATGCCCGGGGCTACACCATCGCCGTTCGCCGCGGTCCGCTGCAGCGGATGTGGGGCTCGGGCACGATCACGCTGTCGAACGGCGTCGACACGCCGCTGCGGTTGGCGAACGTCCCGAACGTGACCCTCGTGCATGAGACCCTCGCCGACCAGATCGAGGTCGGGCAGATTCTCGCGCACCGCGACGCGCAGGCCGTCGGCGACTGAATTCGGCGGCATTCGCACGGCCGAGCGCGGTGATCCGTGCCGCCGATCCGCAATCTGTCGTGCACGCCCGCATCGGTGCGGGAGAATGGGGGCAGACGAATGGAGGCGGCACATGGCGCTGCGTGTTGGCGTGATCGGCGGAGGACAGCTGGCCCGGATGATGATCGCTCCGGCGGTCGAACTCGGGCTCGAACTGCGAGTGCTCGCCGAGGGTGAAGGGATGTCCGCCGGACTCGCGGCCACCGCGGTCGGCGACTACCGGGATCTGGAGACCGTGCGCGCCTTCGCGGCCGACGTCGATGTCGTGACCTTCGACCACGAGCACGTGCCGCAGGACGTTCTCTGTCAGCTCGTCGCAGACGGCGTCGTCGTGCACCCGGGGCCGGACGCCCTCCAGTACGCGCAGGACAAGCTCGTGATGCGCGCGCGTCTCGCGGAACTCGGAGTGCCCCAGCCCGACTGGGCGGCTGTGCGCACCACGACCGAGTTGCAGGCGTTCCTCGACGAGCACGCAGGAGCAGGAGTGGTGAAGACTCCGCGCGGAGGCTACGACGGCAAGGGCGTGCGCGTGGTCCGTGCAGCACGGGATGCGCAGGACTGGCTGGAAGCGCTCGCCGAGGGGGAGGCGCTTCTCGTCGAGGAGCTCGTCCCGTTCGTGCGCGAGCTCGCGCAGCAGGTCGCCCGTCGAGCGGGCGGTGAGATTGTCGCCTATCCCGTGGTGGAGACCGTTCAGCGTGACGGCGTGTGCGCCGAGGTCATCGCTCCGGCCCCCGCCGCCGCCGAGCGCCTGACCGAGGTCGCGGAGGCGATCGGCCGCACCATCGCCGAAGGGCTCGGCGTGACCGGGATGCTCGCGGTCGAGCTGTTCGAGACCGACGACGAGCGCATCCTCGTGAACGAGCTCGCCATGCGGCCGCACAACAGCGGGCACTGGAGCCAGGACGGCGCCGTCACCGGCCAGTTCGAACAGCACCTGCGTGCCGTCGCCGATCTTCCTCTCGGGAGCACCGCGCCGCGAGCCGCGTGGTCCGTGATGGTCAACATCCTCGGCGGACCCGTCGAGGGGACGCTCGACGAGCGTTTCGGCGCGGCGATGGCCGAGCACCCGCAGGCGAAGATCCACACCTACGGGAAGGCGCCGAGACCGGGCCGCAAGGTCGGACATGTGAATGTCGCCGACGACGACCTCGACGACGCGGTCTACGTCGCCAGGGCCGTCGCCGCACACTTCGACTGATCCGCAGCCCGCATCGCCTCTTCGCCGACACATGCGGGGCAAGAGGCGTGCCGTTCGGGGAATCTCACAGCGGCAGACCGTACCCTGATCTGGTGACCGAGCCACTGCACTCTTCCGCCGAGCCTCTGGTCGGCGTCGTGATGGGATCCGACTCCGACTGGCGTGTGATGAGCGACGCGTCCCAGGCGCTCACGGACTTCGGCATCCCGCACGAGGTCGAGGTGGTATCCGCACACCGCACCCCGGACAAGCTCATGTCGTATGCGCGAGAAGCGCGCTCGCGCGGCATCCGCGTCATCATCGCCGGCGCCGGGGGAGCAGCCCACCTTCCGGGAATGCTCGCCTCGATGACTCCGCTCCCCGTGGTGGGTGTCCCTGTGCCTCTCGCGTATCTCGACGGCATGGACTCCCTGCTGTCCATCGTGCAGATGCCCGCCGGCATCCCGGTCGCGACGGTCTCCATCGGCGGCGCTCGCAATGCGGGTCTGCTCGCCGCACGGATCCTCGGAACGGCCGACGCCGCTCTCGCTGACCGCGTCGAGGAGTACGCGCGCGATCTCGAGGCGCAGGTCGAGGAGAAGAACGAACGGCTGAAGGCCTCCCTGTGACTCTTGCGCCTCCGCGCGCAACACGGCGCCCGCTGATCGAGACCCGGCCGCTGCGGCACCCGGACTCCGCCGATTCGGGGATGATGACCAAACGCGGGTGGTGGCTGGTCGCCGTGAACCTCCTGGTGCCGGGTTCCGCCCAGGTCCTTGCCGGCAACCGCCGCCTCGGCCGTTTCGGGCTCGGCGCCACACTGGTCTCCTGGGTACTCGCGATCGTCGCTCTCGGACTCGCGCTCTTCGCACGCCCTGTCCTGCTGTGGCTCACGATCGGCGGCGGTTTCTTCTCGGCCGCCGTGCTGACGATCGTTCAGGTGCTGCTGGTGGGATACGTCGTGCTCTGGGTGGTGCTCACGTTCGACACTCTGCGCCTGGTGCGCCTTGTGAAGGTGCCAGGAGTCTCCCGACTCGCCATCCCCGTCGTGGCGCTGGTGCTGCTGGGACTCGTCGGCGGCGGGGCGGGATACGCAGCCACCGCCGTCGGATCGGTGCGCAACACCATCGGCTCGATCTTCGGACAGAGCGGTCCCAGTGTGCAGCCCAGCGACGGCTACTACAACATCCTCCTCCTCGGAGCCGACAGCGGCGACGGCCGCGACTCCATGAGGTTCGACAGCATCTCGGTGGTCTCGGTGAACGCCGACACCGGTGCCGTGACGATCACCGGCATCCCCCGAGAGCTCCCCAATGCGCCGTTCAGCGACGGCAGCCCGATGCAGGAGCTGTATCCGGAGGGGTTCGAGGGCCACGGCTCCTCTACCTGCGGCTGGAACGGATGGATGAACCACGTGCGCAACGCCGCCGAGGTCTGCCGGGAAGACGCCGGCGCCGGTCTCTACCCCGACGCCGTGGCCAACGGGTCGGAACCGGGTATCGAGGCGACGAAGGATGCGGCCGAAGGCGTACTCGGGATCGAGATCCCGTACTACGTGTTCGTCGACATGCACGGCTTCGCTGAGCTCGTCGATGCACTGGGTGGTGTCGAGATCGACGTCACGGAGCGGCTGCCCAAGGGCGGTCCGCCCGAGGGGTGGACGGGCACCGACGTGAACGAGTGGGCTATCGGCTGGATCGAACCGGGAACGCAGCGCATGGACGGCGACACGGCGCAGTGGTACGCCCGTTCGCGCTACACGACCAGTGACTGGGACCGGATGAAGCGTCAGCGGGAGCTGCAGGCTGCCATCCTCGCCCAGTTCACGCCGCAGACCGTCCTCACCCGATTCAACGAGGTGGCAGCGGCCGGGACGGCCCTGATCAGCACGGATCTCCCGTCGGACAAACTGCCGGAGTTCTTCGACCTGATGCTCAAGGCGAAGGAGCAGCCGGTCACGTCGATCGAGCTCACCCCCGACGCCGGCGTGGACGAGCACCAGCCCGACTACGCCTTCATCCACGACTTGATCCAGCAGAAGCTGCATCCGCCGACGGAGACGCCGACGCCCGAGCCGTGATCACGGCCGCCTGAGGGTCGAGCTCCCCGCTCGGCACCCCATGCGCGCCCCTCTGTGCCGACGCCATGAACGACAAAGCCCACGGCCGTCTCCCGAAGGAGAACGACCGTGGGCTTCCGGTGGATTCCACCGGATGCACCAGACGACGGTGATCGGAGGGGGAGGGATCACCGTCGTCCAGTCGACCACCGCACGAGGCGGCAGCCGGACCTAGGCGCGCTTGCGGCGCGATGCTCCCACCGCGACGAGGGCTCCACCGGCGACCAGAGCTGCTGCTCCGCCGCCGAGGACCCAGGGCGACACGCTTCCGCCGGTGAGAGCCAGCTCGATACCGCCACCGGTGAGCGGCAGCTCCGATCCCGCGGTCGCAACCCCGGGATCGTGGTCGCAGCTGGTGGCCGCATCGTGGCCGTGCGAAACCGTGATCGTGGCGGTGTACGAACGCGAGCCGTTGAAGGCGACGGCGTAGGATCCCTCACCGTCGGACGGCGGACGGAACGTGAGGGTCAGGCTTCCGTCGGCGCCGGCGATGTTGCCGGAGACGGCGGCCTTGCCGGCGTTGTAGCCGGACACCGACACGTTCACGTTCTCGGACGCCAGGAAATACCCCGGACCGAACACGATCGTCGAGACTTCGCAGATGTCGATGATCGGGTCGCCGACCTTGGCGCCGGGAGGCGTCGGATACGAGTCGGACGACGCGGCCGGCGCAGTCGGCGCAGCGGTGGCCACAGTGGGCGCGACGAGTACGAGCGCGCCAGCGGCAAGGCTGATGACAGCCAGTTTCTTCAGCATGATTTCTCCCCAGAAATTTCACGCGGAATCGCTTTTGGACACACCCCTGCATCCAACTGCGTGGCGTCTTCCTGCCCCCACGGCAGGATGGCAGACGCCAGATATTCCCCAGTGAGTCGACAGTACCCTATCGAGCCGGGAATGTCACGAGGCGCATCGGAGGGGCTCCCGTGTCGTGTCGGGGGTGTGGATCAGCGGGGTGTGCCGCACATCCGTGAGTCGCTCTCCCGCACCGGTGCCCTGGAACTCGACCGTGATCGTCGTCGATTCGCCCGGCGCGAGGGAGACCTCGTGCTGCACAGCCGAGCGGTCGCCGATCATCGCCGTCTGCACGCCCTCTTCTGCGCCGTCCCGGTCGATGCGCGACGGCGTCGCCCCCTCGGGGCCGTACACGGCGATCAGCGTGCGCACCGTGCCTGCGGGCACGCCGTAGAAGCCGTCCGCCGTGACGTAGGGCGGCAACGAGGTGGCGGCGTCGGCGGGGGCCGTGTTGGTCCATGTCACCCGCACCTGCGTGGTCGGGGTCCCCTGGCAGCTCCCGACCGATGTCGAGATGGATGCGCGGGTGTAGAAGTCCATCTTGCCGCCGGTGGTGTCGTTCATCAGCACCCCCACGTAGGTCGCATCGACGCTGTCGGTGGGAATCGTGCCCCCCAGTGCAGAGCCGACGAGCACGGCCTCTTCGTCGTCATGGGCGCTCCAGATCCGGATGCGGCCCTCCTCCGCCGACGTCGCCAGTGCTCCGATCAGTGCGCGCGGGTCTCCTCCGGACAGCGCGGCGCCGAAGAGCGCTCCTGCGGCCTGCGCGAAGATCTCGTCCTGCACGGCGGGATCGGGAACCGCGGCGTAGATCTCTGAGAGCAGGATGTCGGTGACGTTCTCGGGCGTCGCCGTGAACGGGCCGAACGTGAGGTCTCCGGTCGCCGCGATCAGATGCTTCGCGACGACGGCGTCCACGGCGATGACGCCGTCGACGGTCCCACCGAATCGACCCTCCCAGCGGGCGGCGATGGCAGCTCCTGCCTCGCTGAAGTCGGGGATGCTCGTGATGTTCTGCAGATAGCGGCCGGGACGGTCCTCGAAGAGCGCGATCGTCGAGTCGCTGAGGGGCAGCGCGGTGTCGAGCGGAGGGAAGTCCCGCGTCGACGCCTGGCTCTGGAGGGTGATCCTGCCCCCCTCGGCGTGCAACAGGGCGATGGATCCGATGATGCCGCCCGACGAGCGCAGCTCAGCGTTGTTCTGCATCGCGAGTACGTAGTTGCGCGGTCCCTCGCCGCCGAGCATGGTGGGCAGCAGCACGGCCGCGCCATGGAGCGAACCCACGACCGTCGCGGCCTCGGTGACGGATGAGCGCATGGTGCGGATGGCGTCGGCGAGCGGCGGGAGCGTGGCGTCGGCGTCGATGCGTCGTGCGTGCAGCTGCGCGGTGCTGAGCGCGGTGTCGGCCGTGCCGAGCGGGCCGGCGATCTCTGCGAACGGCGCCAGATCGATCGCCCCGCCGGCGAAGCCCAGGCTCGCCAGATCGAAGTCCGCCGCCACGTCGAGGAGGGGCGTGAGCGCGTCGGCCGACACGTCGTCGGCGATCTCGGCGATCTCGCTCACCGCGCTGAAGTTCGGTCCGATCCATGGCAGGGCGCCGAACGCGTGCCACACGGGGTCGGACGTCAGGCTGCGAGCGGACTCCGCGTTGTGCGCGATGCTCTTCGCGAGCGGCTTGGCTCCCTCGAGGTCTCCGGCCGCGATCGAAGACTTCAGCTGAGAGGCGCCTTTCGCCACCTGCTGGAGGTCGTTCACCGCGCCGATCCCACGGATGCAGACCCAGCCGATGGCGATCAGGAGAAGGGAGAGCAGAACGCCGACGGTCCACCCGATCCATCGGCGCCGGACGGGAAGTCGACCATCGCTCACCCGAGCATTCAAGCACGAACCGCTGCAGTGGTGGTGGGGGAAAACTGTGCGAACGCTGACATTCGGGCGGCGCGGTCGGCGCGTTCCGTGGGGGAGCGGCACGGCGAAGATAGCCTGTGGGCATGGGTGCTCGGCTGCGTGTTGTTCTGGATCAGCTCGTGAGCGTCGTCGATGCCGATCATGCGGACGCCGCGGTGGGACTCGCGGCAGGACTGGTCGCGACGGCGCCCTCCGGGTGCGCGGTCGATGCCATCGTCCCGTCGGGCGCGACCGTGCCCGTGGCGGGAATCGGGGACGTCCGCACCCTCGGCATGGGGCGCCGAGAAATCGCTGCCGCCTGGCAGCTCGGGATCGTCCCCGGTGTCGGCGGGGGACTGATCCATTCGCCGACGCTCATGGCCCCGCTCGTGCGCCACGATCGCGTGCACGACAACGACCAGACCACGGTCACGGTGTGGGATCTGCGCGCATGGGAAGCGCCGGAGACGCTCTCCAAAGGCAGCGTCGCCTGGCAGCGCGGCATGCTCCGACGCGCCGTCAGGCATGCCGACGCGGTCGTGGTGCCCTCGCACGCCGTCGCGGAGCGTCTGTCCGAGCTCGCGAAGATCGGCGACCGTCTCCGTGTGATCGCCGGTGCACCGCCTCAGGGATTCCGTGCTCCCGGTGACGCGTCCGAGCGTCGCCGCGCTCTCTCGCTGCCCGACGAGTACGTGGTTCTCACCGGGTCCGTCTCGAGTCTGTCCGACGGCTTCCGGGGTGCGGTGGCCGCCGGCCTCGACGCGGTGGTCATCGACGCGCCCGAAGGGGCGGAGCCTCGTCACGCCGACGCCGCTGCGGCGGCAGGACTGCCGGAGAGGCGCACGCATGTGCGGGGGGCACTGAGCGTCGAGGATCGTGCAGCGGTACTAGACGGCGCATCCGCCTATGTCGCGACGGACGCGGTGGCAGGCTGGCCGTGGCGCGCGGTGGAGGCCATGGTGCTCGGCGTGCCCGTCGTGGCGGTCTCCAGCGGGTCGCATCGGGACGTCATCGCCGACGGGGGCATGCTGGTCCCCGCCGAGGCGATCGCCGACGCGGTCGCCGAGGCGACCGGTGGAGCGGCGGACAGACTCCGCGTGCTCGCCTGCGACCGGTCGCGAGCCTTCTCCTGGGCGAGCTCTGCGGAACGCCTCTGGGGCCTGCACGCAGACCTGTGATTCGCTGAGAGCAACCTGCGCATACGGGCGACACGCCGAAAAGTTGTGGCGCAAAGCGTGTAACAGTGGCATCATCACGCAACTTCCGTCACACTGGTCACATGTCTCGACGTGCCCCACGCTCGCGAAACAACATGAGGTTCCCCCGACTCCTCACCTGTTTCCTCGCTGTCTCCGCCCTTGTCATCGGAACGGTGGTCCCCGCCACTGCCGCCACCGCGTCCGTCTCCGCGAGCGGCTCGAGCAGCGCGAGCATCGCGAAAGCAGCCGTCGACCCGGTCTCGGCCGGGATGGTGAAGTCCACGCTTGCAGGTTTCGAGGCGGGCAATATCATCAGCGATGCGGTCTTCACGAACGCGGGCACGATGTCCGAGGCGCAGATCCAGGCCTTCTTCAACAGCAAGGTGTCGAGCTGTCAGAGCGGTTACGTCTGCATCAAGGACTTCCGCATCACGTCGGTGACCCGCCCCGCCGACGCCTACTGCGACGGCTACACCGGCGCGGCCAACGAGTCCGCGGCGCGGATCATCTACCGTGTCGCGCAGTCCTGCAACATCAATCCTCAGGTGCTGATCGTGATGCTCCAGAAGGAGCAGGGGCTGATCACCCACACCTGGCCGAGCGCGTGGCGATACAACATCGCGCTGGGGCAGGGGTGCCCTGACACCGCGCCTTGCGACCCGAACTACATCGGCTTCTTCCATCAGATCTACGGCGCCGCGCGCCAGATGCAGATCTACATGGAAGGCAAGTGGTTCCAGTGGTACGCACCGGGTCGGACCTGGAACATCCTCTACAACCCGAACGCGAACTGCGGCAGCTCGCCCGTCTACATCGCCAACAAGGCGACGTCGGCCCTCTACTACTACACGCCGTACCAGCCCAATGCAGCGGCGATGCGCGCGGGCTACGGCGAGGGTGACGGCTGCTCCGCGTACGGCAACCGCAACTTCTACAACTACTTCACCGACTGGTTCGGCTCCACACAGGGCGGCGCGAACAACCCCTTCGGCAATATCGAGATGATCGAAGCCCGTCCGGGTGAGTTCGCCGTGTCGGGGTGGGCGATCGACCCCAACACGAGCGCATCGCTCTCGGTCCATGTCTACGTGGGCGACGTCGGACGTGCCTTCACCGCGGACGAGGATCGTCCCGATGTGGGCGCCGTCTACCCGGGGGCCGGGAACAAACACGGGTTCTCCGCCCGCGTCCCGGCAGCAGGTTCCGGCGACTCGACGGTGTGCGTGTACGCCATGAACGCGGGACCCGGCGCCAACGTGCTCCTGGGCTGCAAGCGCTTGGCGAGCTTGAGCGGCCCTCCCGCGGGCGCGGTCGAGAGCATCAAGCCCGTGAAGGACGGTTTCGAGGTGACGGGGTGGGCTGTCGATCCCGATACGGCGTCGCCCATCGAGGTCCATCTCTACATCGGCGGGGTCGGACGCTCCTTCACCGCGAATGTGGAGCGTACGGATCTGCCGGCCGCGTACCGTCCCCACGGAACGAAGCACGGCTTCAAGGCGACGATCCCCGCCGGTGCGGGAGTGCACACGATCTGCGCCTACGCCATCAACGTCGGCCCCGGAGCGAACTCCGAGTTGGGCTGCTCGCAGAACACGCACCCCGGCACCGTGATCGAGGATCGCGGGCGGGCGCCGATCGGTGCGTTCGAGTCGCTCACATCCACCGCGCCCGGGACCGTGACCGCGACCGGCTGGGTCCTGGATCCTGACACGGCGGCACCCGCACGCGTCCACCTCTACGAAGCGGGAGTCGGGCGGGAGTTCCTCGCGAACAAGTCGCGCCCTGACGTGGGCGCGGCGAACCCGGGCTATGGGGATGGACACGGCTTCGAAGAGACGCTCAAGGTCTCGGGTGAGTCGGCGACCGTGTGTGCGTACGGCATCAACAACGGAGCGGGCGGGAACACGGAGCTCGGCTGCAAGAAGGTCACCGTGAACACGCAGATCCCCGAGCAGGGGAGGATGCCGGTCGGCGCACTCGACTCCGTCGTCGTCTCGGGCACGACGGCCGTGGCCAAGGGGTGGACGGTCGATCCCGACACCCGTTCGCCGATCAAGGTGCACCTGTACGTCGGATCGATCGGACGAGAGTTCACCGCCGACAAGAACCGCGCCGACGTCGGCACGCTCTACCCCGGCTACGGCACGAACCACGGTTTCGAGGAGTCGGTGCCGCTTCCCGCAGGCAAGTCGACCGTCTGCGCCTATGGGATCAACACTGGTCCGGGAGCGCACACGTTGCTCGGCTGCAAGGAGGTCAACGTGACCTCGGGGATTCAGGAGCGAGGGCGGATGCCCATCGGCTCGTTCGAAGCCCTTCAGGTCAGCGGCAACACCGTCACGGCCAGCGGATGGGCGATCGATCCTGACACCGCGTCGTCGATCAAGGTGCATCTGTACGTCGCGGGAGTCGGACGCGAGTACTCGGCCGACAAGGCCCGCGCCGACGTCGGCGGAGCCAACCCGGGATACGGCGACGCGCACGGATTCTCGGAGTCGTTCACCGTCCCCAACGGCACCACCGGCGTCTGTGCCTACGCCATCAACACCGGGCCGGGCGGCCACACCCTTCTCGGTTGCAAGAGCGTCACGATCACGGCGCCCGTGCAGGATCGCGGACGGGCTCCGTTCGGAAACTACGAGGCACTGCAGGCGACGGCCGGCGGCGCGATCGTCGCCGGATGGGCCATCGATCCGGACACGACGGATCCGATCGCCGTGCACATCTACGTGGACGGAGTGGGTTCCGCGTACACCGCAGCCCTCGATCGCCCGGATGTCCTGGCCGCCTACCCCGGTACGGGCCTCAAGCACGGTTTCTACCAGACGGTGCCGATGTCGCCGGGCAACCACGGGGTCTGCGTCTACGCGATCAACAACGGCGCAGGCGGGCACACGCTCCTGGGCTGCAAGAACGTCGTCGTGCCCTGACCTTCGAGGGGACAGAAGAAGAGGGCCTGGGATATCTCCCAGGCCCTCTTCTGTTGTCCGTCAGCGACGAAGGTAGTCGCGCAGGTGCGCGGCGCCGTCGAGCGGCGTGAAACCCGTTGCGATGATCTTCGACAGATCGAGCACGCTGTTGCGCGGCCGGGGTGCGACCGGGGCATCGGCGGAACCGAAGTACTCCTCGGTCGTGACGCCGGTGACGCGCGAGCGGTCATGTCCGACCGCCGAGAACACCTCGCGGGCGATGTCGGCCCAGGACTGCGGCTCTCCCGTGCTGCTGAGGTTGTAGATGCCGGGCTCGGCATCGCCGTCGATCAGGTGCGCGATCGCGGCGGCGAGATCGGTGGTGAACGTCAGTCGTCCCACCTGATCGTCCACGACGCGAGGGTCGATGCCGCGCTCGGCGAGCGAGGCCATGGTCCGCACGAAGTTGTTCCCTTCGCCGATCACCCAGGATGTGCGGATGATGTAGTGGCGCGGGACGGTGGAGACGAGAGCGTCGCCTGCAGCTTTGGTCTGGCCGTACACGCCGAGAGGGCGGACGGAGTCGGTCTCGGTGTACTCGCCGACCTTGGTGCCGTCGAACACGTAGTCGCTCGAGACGTGCACGAGCGTGATGCCGTTGTCGACGGCGATCTTCGCCAGAGCCGCGACGCCGGTGACGTTCGCGGCCCAGGCGTCTGCTCTTCCCTCGGCGGTCTCCGCCTTGTCGACCGCGGTGTAGGCGGCGGCGTTGATGATGGTCGCGTAGTCGCGCCAACGGCGGGCCGAGGGGAAGGACCCGTCCGAGAGGTCGAGCTCGTCCCGTCCCACGTACTCGTATTCGGCGGCTTCGCCGAAGTGCGCGCGCAGCGCGTGGCCCAGCTGACCGCCGGCGCCGACGATGAGCGTCTTCTTGGCGGGGATCGGCGTGACATCCGCGAGACGCGGGTGTGCGTGGTCCTTGGCGGAGATCTCGACCTCGGACAACGGGATCGGCCACTGGATGGCAGCCGTCTCGTCGGCCAGGTTCAGGAACGAGTACTCCGCATCGGCCGACCAGTGATCGTTCACCAGGTAGACGTAGGCGGTGTCGGGCTCGAGCGTCTGGTACGCATTGCCGACGCCGCGGGGTACGAAGATCGCCTGTGAGGGGTCGATCTCCGCCGTGAACACCGTTCCGAACGAAGGGCCCTCGCGAAGGTCGACCCATGCGCCGAAGATGCGGCCGGTCGCCACGGAGACCCACTTGTCCCAGGGCTCGGCATGGATGCCGCGCGTCGTACCGATCGCGTCGTTGAAGGAGATGTTGTTCTGCACCGGTCCGAAGTCGGGCAGACCCGCCGCGACCATCTTCTCGCGCTGCCAGTTCTCCTTGAACCAGCCGCGGGAGTCGCCGTGAACCGGCAGATCCGCGAGGAGCAGTCCGGGTATCGCGGTCTCGGTGACCGCGAGTGCCTTGCCGAACTCCGTCATCACTGTCCCTTGGAGGCGTAGAACGACTCGGTGGCATCCTTGGACGAGGCCCACCAGGCCTCGTTGTCGCGATACCAAGCGATGGTGGAGGCGAGTCCGGACTCGAAGTCGCCGAAGGCCGGGGTCCAGCCCAGCTCGGTGCGCAGCTTCGTGGAATCGATCGCGTACCGCAGATCGTGACCGGCGCGATCCGTGACGTGATCGTAGGCGTCCGCCGGCTGACCCATCTCAGTGAGGATCAGTTCGACGACGGACTTGTTGTCCTTCTCGCCGTCGGCACCGATCAGGTAGGTCTCGCCGATCTCCCCCTTGTCGAGGATGGTGAGCACCGCAGACGAGTGGTCGTCCGCGTGGATCCAGTCGCGGACGTTCAGCCCTGCACCGTACAGCTTGGGCCGGATGCCGCGGATGACGTTCGTGATCTGGCGCGGGATGAACTTCTCCACGTGCTGATACGGACCGTAGTTGTTCGAGCAGTTCGAGATCGTCGCCCGCACGCCGAACGAACGCACCCAGGCGCGCACCAGCAGATCGCTGCCGGCCTTGGTGGAGGAATAAGGAGACGAGGGGTTGTAGGGCGTCTGCTCGGTGAACCGCTCGGGGTCGTCGAGCTCGAGGTCTCCGTAGACCTCGTCGGTCGAGATGTGGTGGAAGCGACGATCGTGACGGCGGGCTGCCTCGAGCAGCGTGTAGGTGCCGATGATGTTGGTGTCGAGGAAGGGGCGGGGATCGTGCAGGGAGTTGTCGTTGTGCGATTCGGCGGCGTAGTGCACGACCGAGTCGACGTCGGCGAACAGGCCGTCGACGAGTTCGGCGTCGGCGATGTCGCCTTCGACGAAGCGCAGGCGGTCGCTGGGGAGGCCCTCGAGAGAGGCCTTGTTGCCCGCGTAGGTGAGCTTGTCGAGCACGGTGACATGGGCATCGGTGTTCTCGATGACGTGGTGCACGAAATTGGAACCGATGAAGCCGGCGCCGCCGGTGACGAGCAGTCTCTGCATGCCCCCCAGCGTAGCGGGAGCCCTCCTGTGAGACTCGGGGCGTTTGTTCAGGTGGGGCCGATCAGGGAGACTGTTCACCATGCGTGGCATTATTCTCGCCGGAGGAACAGGCTCCCGGCTGCACCCGATCACTCTCGGCGTCTCGAAGCAGTTGGTCCCGGTCTACGACAAGCCGATGATCTACTACCCGCTGTCGACACTGATCCTCGCGGGAATCCGCGACATCCTGATGATCACGACGCCACACGACGCGGAGTCCTTCCAGCGTCTGCTGGGCGACGGCTCGAAGTTCGGGGTGTCCATCACCTACAAGACCCAGCCCTCGCCCGACGGACTCGCGCAGGCCTTCGTCCTGGGAGAAGAGCACATCGGCTCGGATTCCGCGGCCCTGGTTCTCGGCGACAACATCTTCTACGGGCAGGGGATGGGCACGCAGCTGCGGCAGTACACCGAGCTCGACGGCGGCGTCGTCTTCGGATACTGGGTCGACGACGCGACGGCGTATGGCGTGGTGGAGTTCGACGACGCGGGCCGAGTGGTCTCGCTCGAGGAGAAGCCCGCGCAGCCCAAGAGCAACTACGCGGTTCCTGGCCTCTACTTCTACGACAACGATGTGATCGAGATCGCCAAGGCACTGAAGCCTTCACCCCGCGGCGAGCTGGAGATCACCGACGTCAATCGCGAGTACCTGGACCGCGGCAAGCTCAAGGTGCAGGTGCTCACGCGCGGCACGGCCTGGCTCGACACCGGGACCTTCGACTCGCTCGCGGAGGCGACGGACTTCATCCGCACGGTGGAGAAGCGCCAGGGCCTGTCGATCGGGTGCCCTGAGGAGGTCGCCTGGCGAATGGGCTTCCTGACCGACGACGAACTGCGCGAGCGTGCCGAGCCGCTCGTGAAGAGCGGGTACGGGGCTTATCTGCTCAAGGCACTCGCCCAGGGTCGCGTCTGACCCCGGGCTAGGATGGTCGACGGCCCGCGACGCGTCGACGGGACGGGCCTGTCGATGATCATCACCGGATCCGGGGGCCCACAGGAGCATGACAGTCGTGAGTCGGGTGCCGGGTGTTTTTCCGGTGGGTGGTCGTCGGCTCGTCGTGTATGTGGTGTTCGACCGGCGTGGTGGTGTGGACGATTATGTTCCGTACGCGTTGGCGGGTTTGCGTGAGCATGCGGCTCATGTGCTGGTGGTCGTGAACGGTTCTCTGTCGGAGGAGGGTCGCGGCAAGCTGGAGGCGGTGTCGGACGAGATCCTGGTTCGGGAGAACGTCGGTTTCGATATCTGGGCGCATAAGGATGCTCTGGATCATGTGGGGTCGCGGCTGTCGGAGTTCGATGAGGTTCTGCTGACGAATGACACGTGGTTCGGGCCGGTGCGTCCGTATGCTCCGGTGTTGGATCGGATGGGGGAGCGTGCGACGCACTTCTGGGGGATGACCGATCATGCGCGGGAGGATCCGAATCCGTTCACGGGTAAGGGTGTTCTTCCGTATCATCTGCAGTCGTTCTGGATCGCGGTTCGTCGTGAGATGTTCTTGTCGGAGGAGTGGGCGCGGTATTGGCGTGAGTTGCCGGAGATGCCGTCGTATTTCGATGCGGTGCTCAAGCACGAGACGATCTTCACGGATCATTTCGCGCAGCTCGGCTTCACCCACGACGTCGCCTACCCGTCAGCCGCGTATCCGACCGACCACCCGGCGCTGTTCAACGCCGATCTCCTGCTGCACGACGAAGCCCCGCTCCTGAAGCGTCGCCAGTTCTTCCACTACCCGCCCTATCTCGACCGTCATGCCGTCATCGGTCGGCGCGTGCTCGCCGAGGTGGAGAAGTACGGGTACCCGATGCCCATCCTCTGGCAGAACCTCGCGCGCAACGTCGCTCCGAAGATTCTCAACGCGGATGCGGGAATGCTCGAGGTCCTTCCGCCGGAGGACGTCTCCTTCGACGCGACGAGGCCGTTTCGAATCGCCGTGATCGCTCACATTCCGGACGCGTCGCTGGCTCCGGATCTGCTGGGCGCGATCGCAGAGATCGGGCAGCCCTCGTCCCTGTTCGTCACGACCAACGACGAGGACAGCGCGCGCGTGATCGAGGACATCCTCGACCAGAATCCTTCTGCCGATCGGCTCTCCGCCGTCGTCCGCGTGGTTCCGCGACGCGGACGTGACATGAGTGCGCTCCTGGTCGGCATGCGCGACGTACTCCTCAGCGACGACTTCGATCTCGTGGTCAAGGTGCACGCGAGGCGACCGAAGACACGCTCCGCGAATGTGGTGCGCTACTTCCATCGGTACCAGACCGAGAACCTCCTCGGCACGGCCGGGTACTTCGCGAATGTGCTCGCGCTCTTCCAGCGCGAGCCGGGTCTGGGCATCGTCATGCCACCGATGATCCACATCGGATACGCCACGCCCGGCAAGGGGTGGGCGCACTACCTGCCCAGGGCGACCGAGGTCGCGAAGCGTCTCGGAATCCAGGTGCCGTTCGACGGCGTCTCTCCGCTGGCACCCCTCGGCGGCATGTGGATCTGCCGTCCGCAGGCGTTGGCTCCTCTTCTCCAGGCCGACTGGAAGGTCGAGGACTTCGGCAAACCGGCCACCCATCGGAAGGCGGACATGGCGCGCGTGCTCGAGCGTCTGGTCACTTACGGTGCGGGGGAGGCCGGCTACCACACACGAACCGTTCTGAGCCTGGAGCATGCGGGGATCAGCCACGTCTCGATGGAGTACAAGCTGGATCAGCTCGCATCGACGACCCCTGGATACCCGATCGACCAGATCCAGTTCCTGCAGCGATCCGGATGGATGGGCAAGGGCGGCGCTGTCGCGATGATCCGGATGCACATGAATCTCAACCATCCCGAGGTGATGGAGCGGATGCGGCCCGTGCTCGCTCCGCTCATGCGCGTCGCTCGCGTCAGCGTCGGCGGGCTCCGCCAGGTGCTGCGATCCGGCGCGGGGCTTCTCAAGGGAGGTCGGCGATGAGTCGGGTGCCGGGTGTTTTTCCGGTGGGTGGTCGTCGGCTCGTCGTGTATGTGGTGTTCGACCGGCGTGGTGGTGTGGACGATTACGTTCCGTACGCGTTGGCGGGTTTGCGTGAGCATGCGGCTCATGTGCTGGTGGTCGTGAACGGTTCTCTGTCGGATGAGGGTCGCGGCAAGCTGGAGGCGGTGTCGGACGAGATCCTGGTTCGGGAGAACGTCGGTTTCGATATCTGGGCGCATAAGGATGCTCTGGATCATGTGGGGTCGCGGCTGTCGGAGTTCGATGAGGTGCTGCTGACGAATGACACGTGGTTCGGGCCGGTGCGTCCGTATGCTCCGGTGTTCGATCGGATGGGGGAGCGTGCGACGCACTTCTGGGGGATGACCGATCATGCGCGGGAGGATCCGAATCCGTTCACGGGTAAGGGTGTTCTTCCGTATCATCTGCAGTCGTTCTGGATCGCGGTTCGTCGTGAGATGTTCTTGTCGGAGGAGTGGGCGCGGTATTGGCGTGAGTTGCCGGAGATGCCGTCGTATTTCGATGCGGTGCTCAAGCACGAGACGATCTTCACGGATCATTTCGCGCAGCTCGGCTTCACCCACGACGTCGCCTATCCCGCTGCCGAGATCGGTACCAAGAATCCCTCGCTCTACCGGGCGGAGGCCCTGCTGGACGCAGGATGCCCGGTGATGAAGCGCCGCCCCTTCATGCAGTGGCCGCCGTATCTCGATCGCCATGCGGTCGTCGGCCGATGGACCCTGGAGAAGGCGGCCCAGTACGGCTATCCGATGGAGCTCTTCTGGGAGAACGCGGCCCGCACGATCCCCCCGAAGGACCTCAACACCGATGCCGCCATGCTGGAGGTGCTGCCGGACTACGACCGCGGCTACGATCCGGAGGCACCGCTGCGCACGGTGGTCATCGCGCACATCTTCTATGTGGAGATGACCGATGAGATGCTCGATCGCGCCGACACTCTCCCGGGGGCCTACGACCTGGTCGTCACGACTCCCGACCCTGAACGCGCCAGTGCGATCGCGGAGACCCTCACCCGCCGTGGCCACCGGAGGGGTGCCGTCGACATCCGCGTGGTCTCCTCGAACGACGGGCGCGACCAGAGCGCATTCCTCATCGAATGCCGCGATGTCCTGCTCGGTGACGACTATGACCTGGTCGTCAAGATCCACTCGAAGAAGACGCCGCAGGACGGCTTCAACGTCGGACGGCACTTCAAGGAGCAGCAGTTCGACAACCTGCTGAACAGCCAGGGCTACACCGCCAATCTGGTGTCGCTGTTCCAGAAGGAGCCCGGCCTCGGGATGGTCTTCCCGCCCATGATCCACATCGGCTACCCCACCCTCGGGCGCGGCTGGTCGGTCAACAAGGAGGGCGCCGCGGACATCGCCGAGCAGCTGGGGATCTTCGTGCCCCTGGACGATATCTCCCCGCTCGCTCCGTTCGGATCGATGTACGTCGCTCGTCCCCAGGCGCTGCGGCTTTTGATCTCGCATCCGTGGACGTACGAGCAGTTCGGCGGTGCGGAGGCCTACAAGGATGGGGGGCTCGCACACATCCTGGAGCGCATCCCGGCGTATGCGGCCGGGGAGCTCGGGTACCACGTGCGAACCGTCTCGACCACCGAGTACATGTCGATCAGCCATTCCTCGCTCGAGTTCAAACTCGACGAGATGTCTGTCACGACGCCGGGATACGCATACGAGCAGATCGAGCTGATCAGACTCGCGGGCTTCGTGGGTACGGGCTCGCGCTCGGACTTTGCAAGAATGTACATGCGCGTCAATTTTCCCGGAACCGGTGCGCGGGTGCGCGAGATCATGGCCTCAGACACCCTGGCGGGTAAGGTCGCTCGTGCTGTGCGACGGCCTCGAGCAGCGATACGACGCATTCTCGGCCGATGACGGTGCGAGGTTCGCGTGGCCGTAGCGGCAATCCCAGAAGTGAGTGAGGATCTTGGAAACGATCGATAGGTTTGCTCGGCTCGAGAAGGAGTCGTTCTCCACCATCGACGCTCGGGGACTTCGAGTGCGCGGTGGGAAGCTCAGGGAGATCTTCGGTCGCCGTGAACTGCTGGCGCTCCTCATCCGGCGCGATCTTCAGGCGCGCTACCGCGACAGCTTCCTCGGGTTCCTCTGGACGATGATCAAGCCGCTCATCCAGTTCCTCATGTACTACATCGTGCTGGGGCAGTTCCTCCGCGCTGCCGAGGGTATCCCGGACTTCGCGATCTATCTGTTCTCGGGGTTGACGCTCTACGTCTTCTTCAACGACATGATCGCCGGATCGACCGGGTCCATCATCAACAACGCCGCGCTGGTGAAGAAGATCTATCTCCCTCGTGAGGTCTTCCCCCTCGCGAGCGTCGGAGCCGCCGCCTTCATGGGAGCGGTGCAGCTCGCCGTTCTCCTCGTCGCCGCGATCGCCTTCGGTGCGCTCCCGGCGCCGGTGCAGATGCTCTGGTTCTTCCCGTCGCTGCTGCTGGTCGTGGTGTACGGCTTGGCCCTGGGGCTCCTGCTCGCCGCCATGAACGTCTACCTCCGCGACGTGCAGTACCTCACCGAGGTCGTCCTCATGCTCGCGATGTGGGCTTCGCCGATCGTCTACTCGTGGTCGATGGTCAAGGACGTCCTCGTGCGGTTCTCGCTGCCAGAGTGGGTCATCGAGATCTACGCCGCGAATCCTCTGACCATCGGCGTGCTCGGCTTCCACCGGGCGTTCTGGGGCGCCGGTGGCAGCGCCGACTACCCGCCCGAGCTCGGATTGCGCATGCTGATCGCGACCCTGGTCGGTATCGTCCTTCTCTGGCTCGCGCACCGATTCTTCGTCCGCGTCCAGGGCAACTTCGCACAGGAGCTTTGATGTCGATCACAGGACCGGACATCGTTCGTCTCGATGAGGTCAGCAAGCACTTCACCGTCCGCAAGGACAACAGCCTCAAGGACCGGATCGTCCACTTCGGACGCCTCGGCAGGGATCTCCGCGAGGACTTCGTCGCCGTCGACGACGTGAGCCTGCGCATCCAGGCGGGCACCACGGTCGGTCTGCTCGGGGCGAACGGCTCCGGCAAGTCGACCCTGCTCAAGCTCATCGGCGGCATCATCTCCCCGACGACCGGAACAGTGCAGACGCGCGGACGCATGGCTGCGCTGCTGGAACTCGGGGCCGGATTCCACCCCGACCTGAGCGGTCGCGAGAACGTCTACCTCAACGCCTCCATCCTGGGCCTGTCGAAGGCGGAGACGGATCGGCAGTTCGACGACATCGTCGAGTTCAGCGGCATCGGGTCCTTCATCGACACCGCCGTGAAGTTCTACTCCTCCGGGATGTACGTGCGTCTCGCGTTCGCGGTCGCCGTGCACACCGACCCCGACATCCTCCTCGTCGACGAGGTGCTCGCTGTCGGCGACGAGACCTTCCAGCGAAAGTGCATGGATCGCATCACCCAGTTCCGTGCCGAAGGCCGCACGATCATCCTGGTCAGCCACTCGGCGCAGCAGGTGGCGGAGCTGTGCGACCGCGGCATCGTGCTGCGTGACGGCGCCGTGATCCACGACGGCGACACGAACGAGGCGATCCGTGTCCTGCGTGAGTCGCTCGATCAGCGTCGCCGCGACTCCACCAGCGCCTCCGACGCGCAGCCGATCAGCGTCACGAAGGTCGAGCTGCTCGACCGGGATGGCGTCGTGGGGAACACGATCGTCTCCGGCGACGCCGTGACGATCCGGATCCACGTCGCCTCCGAGCACCTGTTCGACAGGTGGGAGGTCGGTTTCAGCATCGACACCCCGTTCGGGCACATGGTGATCGCATCCAACACCGACATCCTTCAGCAGCGCCTCGCCCCCCTCGACGGCACCACCTTCGTCGACCTGCGGATCGAGAGCCTCCAGCTCGGGCACGGTCAGTACTTCGTCAACGCCAACGTCGCCGGCGTCAGCGAGGTCAGCACGCACGCGCTCATGCAGGCCGTGATGCTCAACGTGGAGGGCGCGGAAGACACCATGGGTTCCTCCGCCGCCCGCGTGACCGTCGCGGGTGCCGGGGCGGGCGCGGAAGAGGCGCGGCCCTGACTCAGTCGGCGTAGCCGCGAGGGTTGCGAGACTGCCACCGCCAGGCGTCGACCGCCATGGTCTCGACGTCTCGTGACGCGGTCCACCCCAGCTCCTCGGCGGCGCGACGGGTGTCCGCCCACGCCTGCGCGAGGTCGCCTTCCCGACGGTCGGCGATCCGGTAGGGGATCTCGGTTCCCGTGGCCGCCTCGAAAGCCTTGATCAGTGCGAGCACGGAGGTCGCGCGTCCCGTGCCGAGGTTCCACGCGCGGACGCCCTGGCTTCCGTTGAGCTTCTCGAGGGCGGCGACGTGGCCCTCTGCGAGGTCGACCACGTGGATGTAGTCGCGCTCTCCGGTTCCGTCCGCCGTCTGGTAGTCCGCACCGAAGACGTTCACATGCGGAAGCCGGCCCACAGCGACCTGCGAGATGTAGGGAGCGAGGTTGTTCGGGATGCCGTTCGGGTCTTCTCCGATGAGTCCGCTCTCGTGCGCGCCGATCGGGTTGAAGTAGCGAAGGAGCGCGATGCTCCACGAGGGATCCGCCTGGGCGACGTCGGTGAGGATCCGCTCGAGCATGACCTTGGTCTGCCCGTACGGGTTGGTGGCGTCAAGCGGGCCGCCGTCCTCTTCGTAGGGCGAGTCTCTCGTGTCTCCGTAGACGGTGGCCGAGGAGGAGAACACGAGTCGCCGCACACCGTGCGTCGACATCGCCCGCAAGAGCGAGAACGTGCTGTCGAGGTTGTGGGCGTAGTAGCGCAGCGGCTCGGCGACGCTCTCGCCGACGGCCTTCAGACCCGCGAAGTGGATCACCGCATCGGGGGAGACCGACGAGAACACCTCATCGACCCCGGCATCGTCTCGCAGGTCGAGGTCGAAGTACGCGGGCGCGCGGCCGGTGATCTGTTCGACCCGCTCGAGAGCCCGCGGCGAACTGTTCGCGAAACTGTCGATGACGAAGACCTCGTGGCCTCGCTCCAGCAGGGCGACCAGAGTGTGGGATCCGATGTACCCGGCTCCACCGGTGACGAGCACGCGCAATGTTTCTCCTTCGGTCGACTGTTCTTCGATGGTAGCGGGCGTTCGCCGCGAGCCCGGTGAGGCTGCGGGGGTCAGAGGAGTTCCTGTGCCGCGTCGAGCAGATGTCTGGCACGGGCGTCGAACGAGTCCTCTTCCCGAATGCGTCGCGCGATCGCTGCGAGCTCGTCGTCCGAGGGGAAGAGGGCATCGAGGTCAGAGAGGGTGAGCTCGTGGAGCTCGGGAATGTCACGGTACGTCCGCACGGCCGGTCCGAAGATCTCGGAGATGCCTGCCACGCCGTCGCTGATGGCGCGGCCTCCGGAAGCGACGACATCGTAGAGGCGGTTGGATACGAAGCCGTTGCGCTGCATCGCGGGCCAGTGGTCGTTGAGAACCGCACCGGCGGCCTCGTACACCGCGGGGAGCCGATCATTCGGCACGTGGGTGCCGGCGATCGCTCCGGCGGGGATGTAGCCCCGCCAGTCCGGCCCGTACACACGGACAGGTGCTCCGACGCGCAGCGGCTCCACGACGGAGGGTCGCGCGATCCCGCGCGCCGTCCCGACGAAGACGAGATCGCGCGAACGTGTCAGGCCCTGCGGGGTGAACCGGTGCGGGTCCGTGCACTGCAGCAGGGGGGTGACGGGGGTGGAGAACCGGGTCGTCGCGGCCGCCGCCCACGCCGTCGACGCGGCGAAGCATCGATCGAAGGCGGAGAGCTCCTCCGCGTGGATCTCGTCGGGATGACTGATGATCCACAGCAGATTCACACGGCTGCGCGACGGCCGGAGCGGATGGGGTCCTCGAAGGACGACACTCACATCGTCGAGCACATCGGAGGAGCGCTGGGCGGCCGGTCGGGCATCGACCGCCGCATACTGGCCCAGGCGTTCCAGGGCCGCTGCGAGGCCGCGGGCGAAGTGCGTGTCGCCCCAGGCCTCCCCGGTGGGTCCGGCGGGAGCCGCTGTCTTCACCGACCAGCGCAGCCGCGGCACGATCGAGCCGTCGGGAAGCGTCGCGGTCTCCACGGCCGTGCGCTTCATGAGGGGCCAGCGTGCGTCGTCGACCTGCAGACCGCGCCCCACGCTGAGCGCGTCCATCCGAGTGTCACCGGAGGGCAGGCTCATCGCCGCGGGCACGGCGGCGGAGCGGACGGCGACGCCCAGCAGCGTCCGCGGGCCCTCCGTCGACCCCACGCGGAAGGCGCGGACAGGGCTGTCGAGGACAGCGGAGTCCAGGTGGTCTCCGAGCCCGCTCACGTCTTGTGCCGGGTGGCCGGCGAGGAGATGACGCCCTTCGCCATCACGCACGACGACACCTGCCGAAGCGATCGTCCCGTCCATACGCAGCCACAGCGGCGCAGCGGGCGCACGAGTCGCGCTCTCGAGCAGGGTGAGCGCGTCTTCAGCGGAGATCTCGGAATCAGCGTCCCGCACCAGGAGCAGCGTGCCGGCTGGCACGGTGGTATCCGTGGGATTCACATCGGGAGCACTGTCGACGACGACCGCGTTCCCCTGCCAGAGCGGCACCTGGGCGCAGGCGAGGCGCAGCGCTGCAGGGGTCTTCTCATCGACGACGAGCCAGAGCGCGGAGTCCGAGACGGACGAGACTGTGAGGGCGGTGCGCAACGCCGTCCCGTCGTCGTCACCGGGGCCGAAGCGCCAGATGAGCAGACGCGGCCGAGTCACCGGCCCCAGCGCGTCGTGCGGAACCGGAGGCAACCGCTCTGCGTGAAGGAGTTCGGCACGCGTCACGGCGACCGTGGACGAGCCGATGCCGATGTCCAGTCGTCCGCCGTCCAGCGATGAGCGCCACGCCGCGCCGACGGGCCCTCCGGGTGCGCGCAGCGCGTCGGGATGGGCAGCGGCGTAGGCGGGGGCATCCCACGTCTCGCTGGTGTGGATCTTGGCCTGATCGTTGATCAGATACGCGTACAGCGCGGGCACCCGGCCGGCGTCGGGGAGCTGCGATCCGACTCTGCCGTCGAAGAAGAGGGGATTGAGCGACAGGCCGTCCCGGTGACGCCCGCGGACGTAAGCCCTGATGGCTGCGTTCGCGCGGAGCCGCCGGCCGACCTGCAGCTGCACGTGATCGAGGTCGACGAGCTCTGCGCGACGAATGGTGCGAGCCCACCAGACGCGGTCGACGGCGGCGAGGACCCCGCGCACACCCGGGATCCCCCGCGAAACCCGCCAGATACGCCTCAGAGCTGCGAACACCATCAGAGTCTATTTGGTGAGGTTCCCCGCGGCCTCCGCCGTCCGGGATGATAGGTTCGATGAACCGGCCATCCCGCAGCTCGACAGGAGATCTCGTGCCTGATTCGACTGTCCGCGTCGGCATCGTCATCCGCACCAAGGACCGCCCGATCCTCCTCGCGAGGGCACTCCACGACGTCGCGGCGCAGAGCTTCCCGTCGTGGGCCGCTGTGGTCGTCAACGACGGGGGCCCCCGAGGCCCCGTCGATGCGGTCATCGACGCGTTGCCCGAAGGGGTCAGACGCAAGGTCGAGGTCATCCACCACACCGAGTCGCTCGGACGATCGGCGTCTGCGAATGTCGGTGTGCGAGCGCTGAGCTGCGAGTTCGTCGTGCTCCACGACGATGACGACCTCTGGCATCCCGAGTTCCTCGCCGGCTCCGTCGAATGGCTCGATTCGCATCCATCGGATATAGGTGTCGTCTCCAGAACCGAGATCGTCTACGAGCGCGTCGAGGGGACGACCTTCGTCGAGACGTCACGGGCACCGTTCTGGGCAGACCTGGCGCAGATCACCTACGCCGACATGCTCCAGGTCAACCGCTTCGTCCCGATCGCCTACGTGTATCGGCGTGCGGTGCACGACGAGGTCGGGCTCTACCGAGAAGACGTCCACGCCGCCGAGGACTGGGAGTTCAACCTCCGGGTGCTGCGCTACCACTCCATCGGGTTCATCGACGGCGAGCCGAAGGCCTACTGGATGCAGCGCCGCGCTTCGACCGGCGCGCTGGGCAACAGCATGTTCGTGCTCGCCTCGGAGCACGAGTACTACGACAAGCTCATCCGAGACGAGGCTCTGCGCGAGTTCGCGCAGAAGCACGGCGACGGGATCATGCTCTACCTCTCGCGCTACATCCAGGACGAGGTCGCGCGACAGCTGGATGAGAGGCGTCCGATCTCGCGACGGATCAACACGGCGCTGCGCGCGTGGCGACGCCGGTTCACCTCATGACGACAGCAGCCGGCATCGCCGAGCAGATCACGGCGCAGCGGATCGTCCTGCCGCATGTCGACCGCGCGGATGCGATGCCCCTCTACGTGAACGGTGCGGCGGACGTGATCGATCGCCGCGCGCTGCGTATCGCAGCTGGTGCGGACGCGTCGTTCGATACGTACTTCAACGCCTTCCCGTCCGGATTCTGGCGAACCCATTCCACGATGACGCGGCTCCTCCTGCGCCTGGACGTCGAGGGAGAGTGTCGCGTGGTGCTCCGGGGCGCGCACGCCGACGGGACGCACGTCGAACTCCACGCGGTCGATGCCTCGACGTCGCAGCTCCTGATCGAAGTGCCGAACGCCGGTCGTGAGTACGCCTGGGTCTGGTTGGTCGTCTCGGCCTCGACGGAGACCGTCGTCCGCGACGGAGAATGGGTCATCGAGGCGTCGGAGCGACGGGAAGTCCGTCCCTCGATCGCGATCACGACGATGAACCGCGTCGACGACTGCGTCCGCCTGGTCGACGCCCTCTCCTCTGACGGGCTGCCGGATCTCATCGAGCGGGTGGTCGTCGTCGACCAGGGGAGTACCCGCATCCGCGAGGCCATCGCCCCCGTCCTGGAGCGGGCAGCTGTCGATGTGAAGCTGATCGAACAGGCCAACCTCGGAGGATCGGGCGGCTTCAGCCGAGGGATGATCGAGGCGCTCGGAACCGAGGCGACCCATGTGCTGTTGCTCGATGACGACGTCATGCTGGAGACCGAGTCGGTGCGGAAGATGTGCGCCCTCGCCTCCGTCGCCAGGGCGACGCCGTTGATCGGCGCCCAGATGCTCAGCCTGCGCGAGCCGACCGTCCTGCACTCGATGGGCGAGGTCGTCGATCGGCGTTCGATGTGGTGGCACGCCACAGAGCCGGATCTCGTCGCGGCAGATCTGCGTGAGCACCCGATCGTGAAGACGGCCGGATTCCTCCGCCCGAAGGATGTCGACTTCAACGGATGGTGGATGTGTCTCATCCCCGCGGCGGTCATCCGGGAGATCGGTGTCTCGCTCCCGTACTTCATCAAATGGGATGACGCGGAGTACGGTCTCCGCGCGAGCGCAGCAGGACACCGTACCCTCACTCTTCCCGGGGCCGCGCTGTGGCACATGCCCTGGACGGCGAAGGACGACGGCCTCGACTGGCAGGCCTACCATCAGCTGCGCAATCGTGTCGTGACCGCTCTCCTGCACTCCTCGAATCCTCTCCGGCTCCTCGTGAGCTCATGGGCGCAGGACGTGAACCACGTGCTCTGCCAGCAATACGGCTCAGCCGACGTCAGATCCGTCGCGCTCCGAGACGTCCTCGACGGACCGGCGCACCTGTGGGCGACGCTGGGCACTCGTCGGAGCGACATGCAGCGGCTGCTGGCCTCGCGCGGCCAGACGATCACCGCGTTCGGCGACTCTGCCGAGATACCGGACAAGGCGCATCGGCCCGCCGCTCCCGACGGGCTGCGAGGACGCATCGTCCGGCTCGTGCGTGTTCTTCTCGCACAGCTCGGATCGGTCGACGAAACGGCCCCGCCGACTCGTGTGCGCAGGACGGACGGGAAGTGGTGGAGCATCGGCATGCTCGACCGTGTCGCCCTGGAGAGCGCCGCGGGAGATGGCGTGTTCCTCCTCCAGCGGGACCGCCGCACCGCCGCACGACTTCTGGTGAGGTCGGGATGGCTTCGCCTTCGACTTCTGGTCGCCTGGCCCGCACTCGCACGCCGCTATCGTCGAGCGGCGCCGGAGCTCGCGAGGCCTGCGGCCTGGGAGCGCGCCTACAGCGAGTAGGGGGCGCTCCCAGGCCGCAGACGTCTCAGACGGCAGCGGGCTGTGCGTCGAGCGATCGCATGTATCGCGAGCCGATGACCGCGAGGAGCGCCATGAGGCCCGCGAATGCTGCGGAGCCCAGAAGCCAGACGACCAGAGGTGTGGGACCTGCGGCCCACCACCAGGCGACGTCTCCGGAGGGGCTGAGCGTGCCCGGGCCGGTGTAGCGGCGGAGGTTGTCGTACAGTGCCACGCTCTGTGCAGCGCCGAGAAGCACGGCCATGACCCAGATCTGGACGGGCGAGAACCGCAGTGCCGCACGCGCAGCGCTCTCCTCCGCGGAGCCACGCAATCCCGAGTGGATCGCCGGAGCGATGGCGGTGGCCAGGAAGAGGGTGATGAGGGGGAGGACGTATCGCGGCTGAACCTCGTAGCCGACCGTGGTGCGCATGGAGACGAGGATGTAGACCGGAACGACGACGGCAGCCGCACCCGTGCCGGCCAGGGCGAGGAGCTTGCGCCAGCCCTGCCAGCGCAAAGCGGCGAAGAGCGCGCCAGAGAAGGCGAACATCGTCGCCCCCCAGACGACGGCATGCAGCGTGGTGTCCAGCCACCCCAGGCCCCAGTTGAGGCCGAAGATCCCGGCCCAGAGCGCCGGCAGCGACAGCAGGTTCATGCCCAGCAGGGTCAGCTTCGACGGTCCGCCCGGAACCGGTTCGGCGGCCCCACCGAGCGCGAGACCGGTCTGGCCCGCGGTGAGGAAGGCGACGGCTGCGAGAACGACGAGAAGGAGGGGGAGGAGCGCAGTGAGCGCGAAGCGCTTCGTCGGGCGGAACGCGAGCACCGCTGCCGCTGCGACGGCGACGATCGTGTACGCGGCAGCGTCGCCGCGGGCGCTGAGACCGAGGAGAGCGGCCACCGCGGAGATCACGCCGAGCGCGATGCGTTGGCGTCCCGTGGTCGCGAAGAAGCCCAGCAGAGCGGGGAACAGCACGGCGGTGGAGAGCAGCGCCCAGCTGCTCGGATTGACCGAGGCGATGAGGAAGACGCCGAGCGGGACGAAGGTGAGGGCGATGCTCGCCACGAGTGTCAGGCGCAGCGCCCGAGGCAGGAAGAGCCACGTCGCGATCATCATCGCCGTGAAGATCGCGGAGTGGAGAAGCCGGATCAGGATCGTGGAGACGGCCACGTTGTCACTCGCCAGGAACGACGACACGAAATAGAACCCGGACGGATACTGGTTTCCGGTGTTCACGCGCGTGGACTCGCCGAGCTCGTAGCCCTCGTCCAGGTAGTCGCTGCCCTGACAGGACGCGTCCTGCTCCGGGTGGAACGCGTAGCACGCGGACTCCGCGATCTTGTCGGGGATCTCCCTCGAGCGGTCGTCGTCGCCGGGACCGCAGAGGTCTTCGCGCGCTCCGTTGCCGCACCAGATGCTGGCGAGGTGGAAGTCGTCATCGGGTCCCGCCCCGACCGGTGAGGCCAGGGCCCACATGCTCAGGGATGTCATGAGCATCAGGGCGGCCGCGATCGTGCCGATGATCCGTCTGGCAGGCCTCGTCATGTGGTGATGTCCCTTCGAACGTGAGTAGACGTGGTCGGCGCGAGGAACGCGCACAGAATGATGACGATGGAACCGCCGCCGCCTCCGAGAGCGTAGCCGACGAGCGCTCCCCACTGCCCCCAGACGGGGGCGAGCAGGAGCATCGTGGCGGTGCCGATGACGAAGGCGAACATCCAGATCCGGGCGGCGAGACGCTCGCGTCCGGAGGCGAGGAGGAGAGCGGAAGGCGCCGACGTCAGCGAGAGCAGCAGCACGATGCCGAGAAGCACCTGCATCGCCGGCACGCCGTCGGCGTACCTCGTTCCGTAGAACAGATCGAGAATCCAGGGGGCGAAGACGATCAGAGCGCCGAAGATGAGGCCGAAGCCGGCGGCCGTCAGGGCGAACAGCCGCCGATGGGAGGCGCGCATCGCGCTCGGGTCCGCGCGCAGTCGCGCGAAGTGGGGGAGGAGCACCTGGCTCACCGCCTGCGCGACGATGTTCGCGGGGGTCGCCAGGGTCAGAGCCGCCGCGAACATCCCGGCTGCCGTCGGGGTGTCGAATGCGCGCACGAAGATCATGGTCGCCGGCAGCATGCCACCCATCACCAGCGCTCCGAACGTGGCCTCGCGCGTGAAGGCGAGCGTCTCGCGCTGAAGACTCGACGGGCCGGGCGCAGCGACCGTGCGGCTTCGTGCGAACAGCGCGAACAGCAGGTAGCCCGCCGACAGCGGCAGGAGCAGCACCCAGCTCGAATGCGCGGTGAGGACGAGCAGGAGGACCGTGATGGCGAGCAGCGACGACACCGTGTCCAGAACCGCCGCGCGCAGCAGGCGGTTCTCGCCGGTGAGCACTCCGCGGGAGAAGACGTAGGCGTTGTAGCTGAAGACCAGCACGGCGCTCGCGAGTCCGATGGGAAGGTCGCCGGTCATCCACCAGGCGATCGGGATCGCGATCAGCGAGAGGGGGATCGTCGACACCCAGAACGACGTGCGAAGCGCACGGATGCTGTCGGCCGCCGTCTCGGGGTTCGCGAGGTAGCGGGTGGCGGCGATCGCCGCTCCCGCAGGCCAGACCAGGGCGAGGTACACGGCGAGCGAGAGGATCGCCGTGGTGTCGCTGAGCGCTTCAGGGCTGAGGGTGCGACCGATCACCAAGGTGTAGAAGAGTCGCGCGACGCCCTGGATGCCCATCCCATAGGTCGACAGGATCAGCTGTCCGGCGACGGAGTGCTGTTTCACGGCTTCCCGGCGTCAGCGAGCAGGCCGACGAAGGCCTCCCGATACCTGCGCGCGACCGCAGCGGGGTCGTATCGTGCTTCTGCGCGTGTGCGCGCGAGGACGGAGAGGCTCTGACGTTCGTCGTCCGAGAGGCGGGTGTAGCACTCGAGCGCCCGGGCGAGATCGTCGACATCATCGGGCTTCACCAGCAGGCGGTCGTCGTCGACGAAGTGGGCACAGCTGCCGACGTCGGTCGAAATCACGGGAACCCCGGCGCCGGAGGCCTCAGCACCGACCAGCGGCGAGCTCTCGCCGTACTTGCTGGAGATCACGAGGGCGGCGCCGTGCTGGAGCACCTCCGCGGGACGGGCGGTGGGCCCGGCCAGCTGGATCCGGCCCTCCGCGAGGAGCTGCTCCGCTCCCGCATCGGCCACGAGGCTGCGCATCCGTTCGTCGTCGTCGTCGACACCGGGACCGTAGGCGCGCAGGCTCCACTGTGGAGCCTGATCCGCGATGCGGGCGAAGGCGGCGAACAGGACGTCATGCCCCTTCACCGGGTGGTTGCGTGCGAGGGAGAGGAACGTCCTGCTGGACGGGTCGAACGATGCCGCGTCGGGGACATCGGCGCCGTTCAGGATCGGAGGGAGGACCTTGCGCATCCCCAGCTGCCGGATGAAATCCTGCATGCTGGCGCTGTCGCCGGAAGGGATCACGCCATCGAACCGGAACGAGAGGATCCCGACCGCTCGGGCGATCGCGCGGGTGAGGGGGTGGTCGGCCTTGGTGAGGCGCTGGGTGTGCATGGTCGTCGTCTTCACCGCGCTGCTCCGGGCGAGAGCGGTGAGGAGGTCGGCATGGAACAGGTGCGAGGTGATCACATCGGGACCGAAGTCGACGATCTCGCGCTCGAGCGAGCGGACCATGCCGATGATGTTCCGGGACGACCCCGAGTAGCCGAGATAGTGCACGCTCTCGAATGCATCCTCCAGCTCGGTGCTGAGCGTGCCGGGCCCCATGACGACGACGAGGCGGAGCACGTCGCCCTCGTCCCACGACCTCGCGAGAGTGGCGAGCAGACGCTCGGCACCGCCGATGTCGGCGTCCGTGACGACGAACAGAACGCGCATGTGTCCGCTTCCTTCTCGAGCCGTGGGCGATCACACGGCGAACAGATCGATACTATCCACGCTGCCCGCGTGAACCCTGATCGGGCGGAGGGCTCCGCCGGGGGTGCATAAGATTGCTGAGGTGAGATTCGCCTTCGCCGTCAACAACTTCCCACCGCGCGTCGGAGGGGTCGAGACGCACGTCCACAGTCTCGTCGTCGCGTTGCAGAGCGCGGGGCATACGGCCGTCGTCATCACGGTGGGCGGTGGCCCCGTGGGCACGCACATCGAAGAAGGCGTGCGGGTGATCCGTCTGCCAGAGCGGTTCCGCGTGGGCGACGTGCTCGGGTTCCCGCCGCTGGGCACGACTCGTCGCCTGCGGCGGCTGCTGGCCGAGGAGCGCGTCGACGTGGTGTCGGTGCACACGCGGTTCTTCCCGATGACGTGGATCGGTCTCCGCGCAGCGAGCAGGGCGAGCGTCCCGGTCGTGCACACCGAGCACGGCAGCGGTCACGTCGTGTCGTCGTCGCCGGTGATCACGCTGGCGAGCCGGCTGGTCGATCGGACGATCGGACGATTCGTGCTTCGCCGCGCCGACGAGGTCGTCGGTGTCTCCGAGAGCGTCGTCGGTTTCGTGCAGCGGCTGTCGGGACGACGCGCGCGGGTCTTCTACAACGCGATCGAACCGGCATCGACCGACGGCAGACGGCACGGCGACAAGAGCCACGTCGTCTTCGTGGGTCGTCTCGTACCTGGCAAGGGTGCCGAGGACTTCGTCGATACCGTCGCCGCCCTGCGTCGCCGCGGGATCGACGTCGCCGCGACGATGCTCGGCGACGGCCCCGAGCGGGCATCGATCCGCAGTCGCATCGATCGGCACGGACTCGCCGAGGTCGTGGAGATGCGCGGTCGGGTTCCCGCGTCCGCCGTGCGCTCGACCCTCGCCGGCGCGGTGCTGGTGAATCCGACGGTTCTCGCCGAGGGATTCCAGACGACACTCCTGGAAGCCCTCGCCGAGCGCGGGAGCATCGTCACGTACGAGGTTCCGGGTGCCGGTGTGCTCCGTGAGCAGGGTCATCCTGTGGTCATCGTGCAGCAGCACGACCCGGAGGCACTCGCCTCGGCGGTGTCGGAGATGCTTGCGCAGGAATGGCCCGTCACTGCGCTCGACGGCTGGTACTGGAAGGATCGCGCGGAAGAGTACGAGCGGATCGTCGAGGGTGTGAAGCGCTGAAGAGCACAGGGAGCTTCGAGCCGACCGGGTAAGATTGGCTTTTCCTGACTCCCATCGAGAACGCAGATGATCAACTCAGCTCCCAACAGCGACACGTGGCTCGTCATTCCCCTGTACAACGAGGCGACCGTCGTCCGCGACGTGATCGCTGAGGCGCGGAGGACTTTCCCCCACATCGTGTGCGTCGACGACGGCAGCAAGGACGACTCGGTCGCAGAGGCTCTCGCGGGAGGCGCCATCGTGCTGCGCCACCCCATCAATCTCGGTCAGGGAGCTGCGCTTCAGACCGGAATCGCGTTCGCGCGCGAGCAGCCCGGAGCCGAGTACTTCGTGACCTTCGACTCCGACGGGCAGCATCAGGTCGCCGACGCGCTCGACATGGTCGAGCGGTTGCGCACGGAGCCGCTCGACATCATCGTGGGGTCGAGGTTCCTCGACGGGCGCACGAATGCGAGTGCGCTGAAGAAGCTGGTCCTGCGAACGGCTGTCCTGTTCGAGCGGCTGTCGACCGGAGTGCGCCTGACCGACGCCCACAACGGTCTTCGGGCGTTCAATCGCCGGGCCGCACTCGCCCTGAACATCCGCCAGAACCGCATGGCGCACGCCAGCGAGATCGTCGCGCAGATCGGCTCGCTCAAGCTCCGGTATGCGGAGCAGCCCGTGCACATCGTCTACACCGAGTACTCGCGTGCGAAGGGGCAGTCGCTGTGGAACTCGGTGAACATCCTCAGCGAACTCTTCATCAAGTAGGACGGTCATGTCTGATCAGATCATCATCAAGGCCGTCCTCATCGGCGCCTTCCTCGTCTTCGGGCTCATCCTCCTCAGGCCGGGCGGATCGGCCCGCACCCAGGCGATCCGCACCGTCACCTTGGTGTTGCTGCTCGCCGCCGGCATCTACGCGGTGATGTTCCCCGGGGTGATCGATGACCTCGCCCGGACGGTCGGCGTCGGTCGCGGCACCGATCTCCTGCTGTACGCGTTCCTGATCGTCTTCGTCGCGAACTCGCTGTCGATCGTGCGCAAGCGTCGCGCTCAGGATGAGCAGATCACTCAACTCGCTCGTGAGATCGCGGTGCGAAACCCCGAGTTCCCGAAGCAGGGAGAGTGATGGATCTCCTCGTCGTAGGATCAGGGTTCTTCGGTCTGACGATCGCAGAGCGCGCCGCGAACGCCGGACGCAAGGTGACCGTCATCGACCGTCGTCCCCACATCGGCGGCAACGCTTACAGTGAGCGCGAGTCGCAGACCGGTATCGAGGTGCACCGCTACGGTGCCCACCTCTTCCACACGTCGAACCCGACGGTGTGGGAGTACGTCAACCGCTTCACGTCGTTCACGAACTACGTGCACCGTGTGTACACCACGCACAAGGGCACCGTGTTCCCGATGCCGGTGAACCTCGGCACGATCAACCAGTTCTTCCAGTCCGCGTACACCCCTGACCAGGCCCGCGCGCTGGTGCGGGAGCAGGCGGGGGAGTTCGACGCGAAGACCGCTGCCAACTTCGAGGAGAAGGGCATCGCCCTCGTCGGACGCCCGCTGTTCGAGGCCTTCTTCCGCGACTACACCGCGAAGCAGTGGCAGACCGATCCGCAGAAGCTCTCCGGCGACATCATCAGCCGTCTGCCCGTGCGGTACACCTACGACAACCGCTACTTCAACGACACGTGGGAGGGTCTTCCCACCGACGGCTACACGGCGTGGCTGGAGCGGATGGCGGATCACCCGAACATCGACGTGCAGCTCGATGTGGACTTCTTCGATGAGACGCAGCCCCTCAACAAGAACGCGACGGTCGGGCAGGTTCCCCTTGTGTACACGGGCCCCGTCGACCGCTACTTCGACTACGCGGAGGGCGCGCTCAGCTGGCGGACGCTGGACTTCGAGCAGGAGGTCCTCGACATCGGCGACTTCCAGGGTACGAGCGTGATGAACTACCCCGACATGGATGTGCCGTACACGCGCATCCACGAGTTCAAGCACTTCCACCCCGAGCGCAAGGATGTCTACGACGCCGATCGAACGGTGATCATGCGGGAGTTCTCGCGTTTCGCCGAGCGGGACGACGAGCCTTACTACCCGGTGAACACTCCGGCTGACCGCGGGGGCCTCCTTGCGTATCGGGAACTGGCCAAGGGGGAGCGGGACGTCCACTTCGGCGGGCGTCTGGGCACCTACCAGTACCTCGACATGCACATGGCCATCGGCTCGGCGCTGTCGATGTGGAACAACAGTCTCTCGTAGACTCGACATCGTGAGTCACGCTGCTGTCGGGGCGCCCGGGACGCCCCGGCGATATCTGCATTCGCTGTGGCTGCTGTCGGCCCGAGACCTGAAGGTCCGCTACTCGACCAGCATCCTCGGCTATCTCTGGTCGGTGCTCGATCCGCTCGTCATGAGCGCGATCTACTGGTTCGTGTTCACGCAGGTGTTCAACCGCGATGTCGGCGAAGAGCCGTACATCATCTTCCTGATCAGCGCGCTGCTGCCCTGGGTGTGGTTCAACGCCTCGGTGTCGGACTTCACCCGCGCCTTCAAGAAGGACGCCCGGTTGGTGAGGTCGACCGCGATCCCGCGCTCGATCTGGGTGAACCGCATCGTGCTCAGCAAGGGCATCGAGTATCTGTTCTCGCTGCCCGTCCTGGTGCTGTTCATCGTGGTGAACCTCTTCGTCGAGCTCGATCCCGGCCGGACCGTGCACGTCGGCTGGGGAGTGCTGT
Source organism: Microbacterium sp. DWRC1-3 (assembly GCF_049896645.1). NCBI lineage: Bacteria > Bacillati > Actinomycetota > Actinomycetes > Micrococcales > Microbacteriaceae > Microbacterium > Microbacterium sp. DWRC1-3. The sequence goes on along the minus strand of NZ_JAFCUS010000001.1, from coordinate 1,029,767 downwards.
GGATGCCGGTGGCGATGCTGCTGCAGACGGTGCTCCTGGTCGGGCTCGGACTGCTCGTCGCCCCGCTCTGCGTCCTCTTCGTCGACCTCGAGCGCACGACGGCGCTGATCCTGCGCGCGATGTTCTACGCGACGCCCATCATCTACAACGTCACCGACCTCCCCGGCATCTTCCAGACCCTCGGGGCGTTCAACCCCCTCGCGGGAATCATGATGCTCTACCGCATGCCCTTCTTCCCCGATCAGTGGAATCCGTTCACGCTGACGATCAGCGTCATCATGAGCCTGCTGATCCTCGGACTCGGCATCTGGACCTTCCGGAGCCTGGAACGCCCCGTGTTGAAGGAGCTGTGATGCGCTCGGCCATCGAAGTCCAGGGTCTCGGCGTCCACTTCCGTCGGAACCGGCGCGGGAGCCGCAGCTTCAAGGATCTCTTCGCCGGAGCGTCTCGTCGTTCTCGTCCGGGTGAGTTCTGGGCACTGCGTGACGTCTCGTTCTCGGTGGAGCCGGGCGAGTCCATCGGCGTCGTCGGGCGCAACGGTCAGGGGAAGTCGACACTTCTCCGGCTCGTCGCCAAGGTGCTCCTGCCCGATGAGGGCACCGTCGCCGTCAACGGCGGAGTCGCGCCCCTCATCGAGATCACCGGAGGCTTCGTCGGAGATCTCACGGTGCGCGAGAACGTCCGTCTGACCTCCGGCCTGCACGGGATGTCCCGCGACGAGGTCACGCGCCGCTACGACGGCATCATCGAGTTCGCTGAACTCGCGGGATTCGAGGACACCCCGTACAAGCACCTCTCCAACGGGATGAAGGTCCGACTCGCCTTCGCGGTCGTCTCTCAGCTCGACGAACCGATCCTCCTCGTCGACGAGGTGCTGGCGGTGGGGGACAAGGCGTTCCGCGAGAAGTGCTACACGCGCATCGACGAACTGCTCGCCGAGGGCCGCACGCTGTTCTTCGTGAGTCACAACGAGCGCGATCTCCGTCGGTTCTGCACGCGGGGGCTCTACCTCGACAAGGGGGCGCTGGTTCTCGACGCACCGATCGCCGAGGTCCTCGACAGATACAACGCCGACTACAACTCGTAGCCGCGGCCGGAAGGCGAGGGCTCGGGGTCAGAGCCCCACGAGAGTCTGCAGGTCTGTGACGGCAGCGCGAGCGGCATCGATGGAAGCCGCGGTGTCGGAGCCATCGGTGATGGCAGCGTGCAGTTCGGCGAGGCGCTTCGAATAGGCGTCGACACCGTCGCGCCACTGCTGCGCGATCGACGAGGGCGGCTGCGCGTCGGACAGGCGGCGTGCGTCCTGCTCCAGGGAGTCCATGACGGCCAGCGCATCATCTCCGGTCGCCCCGGCGATGATGCCGAGGCCGCGGGGAGCATCCGTCAGCCAGCCGCCCACCTGCTCGCGGAACACGTCGAAGGTCGGGTCGACCGGTGCAGGCGGCGTGGTCTGCGGCGTGCGCGTCTCCGTGGGTGAGGGGGAGGCGGAAGGGGCCGTCGTTCCGGTCGGGCTGGGGGAGCCGCTCGCGCCGGGTGCGGGTTCCTCGCCCCGGGGCAGCAGGAAGAACAGCAGGGCGCCGACGATCGCCAACGCGGCGACGACGATCCCGATGATCAGCCACACCCGGCCCGTGTTCTTCGGCTTCGGCTCGATGGGCGCCCAACGGAGCTCGGGAGTCGGCTCGCTCATCATGCGTCTTCCAGCGGGGCCATGGGCTGCCAGGAGCGGTCTCGGCTGATCCGGCCGCCTTCCTTGAGCCCGCGGAACAGGTTGCTCGTGCCCCGCACCGTGCGCTCGACGAAGAGCAGCCGGATGAGCTCCTTCGCGAACGTCATCGCGGTGCCGAGGCCGAAGAGCACGGGGTTGTAGTTGTCATGCACGCGGTAGTAGTGCTTGATGTAGGCGCGGTTGCGCATGATGTAGAAGCGGTAGGCGTTGCTGGAGGCATTCATGTGGCGGATGCCCATGTCCCACTGCTTGATCTCGCGCGTGCGTCGCAGCACGAACTCGTCGACGATGACGGCCGTCGTCTTGCGCGAGGCGAGCCAGCCGTACATCTGGTCATCCCAGTAGATGAAGAAGCGGTGGTCAGGCAGGCCGATCTGCTTCACGATCGAGCGGTGGATGAACATGCCCTCGAAGCAGCCGCTGTTCATCTCCTTGTATCCGGAGTCGTCGAAGCCGGACGGGGCGAACGGGATCGGAATACCCATGCGCTCCGCGATGCGGTACTGCCAGTAGAACTCGCTGCCGTCGTAGTCGTAGCGCCGGCCCTGGATGCTCTTGAAGCGCGGGGCCCACTTGCCCATCTTCGCGAGTCCGTCGGGGAGCACCTCGACGTCGTCGTCCATCATCCAGATCCATTCGGAGCCGAGCTCGTAGGCGGTGCGCATGCCCTCGCTGAACCCGCCGGAGCCACCCGTGTTCGTCTCCAGGCGCCGGTAGACGATCTCGGTGCCGATGCTGTCGCGGAACGACTCGACGACGTCGGTCGTGTCGTCGGAGGAGGCGTTGTCGATGATCACGACGCGTCCGGGCTTCGGGTCCATCGCCGTGATGCTGGTGAGGAGTCCGGTGAGCAGATGCGATCTGTTGAAGGTGACGACGACGATCGTCGCCGCTTTCGGATCGAATGCAGCGGGCGCCGCGGTCATACCTTCTCCTCGAAGATCGGTGGGCAGTTCAGGGGTGTGAGGGCTGCGGCGCCTCGGGCCACCGTCGGGGACGATGCGGGACATGACGAGCAGTGAGTAGCCTACCGTCCGCCACCTTCGTATCCGCGGAGAGGCTCACCTCGGCGCGACGACCGCCACCCGGCAAGACCGGGCTCGTCGGCTACTTCTGAGGCCGCAGCGTCGGGATCGCGCCCGTGTGCGCCGCATCGATGTTCTCGCGCCAGGACCGCGATTGTCCGGCGCGCAGGGCGCACAGCACCAGCATGAACCATCCCGCACCCACCAGGGTGAAGCTCTCGAACATCGAGTCGACCGCGAGCGTGACGATGATGATCGGGGTCCAGGCGTAGACCACCGAACGGCGCGTGCTCGCGACGAGCCAGGAGCGGATCAGGGCGACACCGCCCAGGAGAAGGAAGACCACCAGGCCGGCCGCACCGAGCTGCAGGAGCACATCGAAGAAGGCGTTCAGCGCACTCTGATGGCGGTCGTCGAGCTGGAAGTTGATGTAAGTGAACGGGTACTCGCCGCGGGCCCAGTCGCCGAACCAGCCCCAGCCCTGGATCGGCTTGACCGCGACGAAGTCGAGGATCGTGTTCCAGAGCGAGCCGCGCAGGGAGAAGTCGGACCCCGCGTCGAGCAGGGCGATGATCTGGTGGCGCAGTGCGAAGGCCGCGGCGAGAGCGAGCGCCACGACCGCGGCGAGCATCCACTGCACGATCGCTCGTCGCTCCGGTGGGGCGTGGCGGACGATCGTGAGCGCCACGGTGACGACGCCGACGGCGCAGGCGAGGACCAGGACCGTCGGCGAGGAGGAGAGCAACGCCAGGAACCCGGCCAGCCCGATCGAGACCACGGCGAGCGGTGCGTTCACCGACTGCGTGCGCCACTCGATGACGAACGTGATCAGCGCGATGACCGCGATGAAACCGAGCATGTTGCGGCTGCCGAACAGGCCCTGGATCGGGCCCCCCGCCGCGAGATCGCCCTGGATGCCGAGGAATGTGAACGGCAGGTCGAGCAGGACGCCGGAGAGGATCTCCACGGCGAGGGAGGCGGCCAGCAGCACGCGGAGAGTGTCTCCGATCGCCCGGACGGTCTGGAGGGTGTCGCGGACGTGTCCGATCGTGATGGCCAGGAACGCGTAGCCGAACAGCGACATCCAGCCGAAGAGCGTGTCGGATTTGTCGGTCGTCCAGAAGACGCTCACGAGTGCCCATGCGAGGAACGCCAGCAGAGAGGACGGCGCGATGCGCAGCAGCGAGAGCTCCTCCCGGCGTACCCAGAGGATCGACGCGCCCAGCACGCACAGCACGGCGATGATCGTCCCCAGTGTGACGGCCGATGTCATCTGCCGGATCGCGTACGACCCGAACACCGCCGTCAGCGCCGCGAGCGTGAACGCACGGGCCAGCTCCACCGATCCGAGCAGGCGGACGAACGGGCGCACCGGCGTCACGGCACCCGCCGCTGCCGAGCGCCGCGTTCGAACAGGAGGTCGCGTTCGCCGACCCCTACCAGCGGCACCGACTTGAGCTTGAATGACAGCAGCACCAGGAGCAGCCAGCCCCACAGCATGATCGGCGTCGACTCGGAGAAGCCCTGCACGAGCAGCACCACCGTGAACAGGTTGGGCAGGAGGGTGAGCGGGGAGAAGGGGCGCTCGCCGTCGAGGTCCCAGCGGGGTCGGTCGACGGCGAAGAACCAGGAGCGCCACAGCAGCGTGCCGTACGCGACGGCCATCAGGATGACACCGACGACGCCGAGCTGGAGGAGCACGTCCAGCCACATGTTGTGGGCATGGAAGACGGTGATGCCGTGGTCGGTGATCCACTCGTCGAAGGCCGGGTCTTCGGGGATCCAGGGACTCGAGAACCCGTTGCCGAAGACCGGGTGCTCGCCCGCGCGCTGCAGCACCTTCGTCCAGATCTTGTCGGAGCGGCCGGTGAGATCCGCACTCCGGCCGAGAAGACCCAGCAGCGGCTCCCGAAGCAGCCAGGCTCCCAGCCCTGCGATCGCCGTGCCGCCGATGGCGACCACGTAGATCCGGGTGCGGGCGCCGGGCGTGCGCGCACGCCGCATCGCCAGTGCGACGACGAGGACCAGCGCGACCGCGGCTGCGCACACCAGAGCGGTGGCTGATGCCGTGCGCAGGAGGAAGTAGGCCGCGAGCAGCATCCACAGGGCGAGGGTGGTGCGCCACCGGGCCCGCGCCGCGAACAGGACACCGAACGTGATGAGCGCGAAGAGCGAGATGATCGCCAGGAGGTTGGCGTTGCCCACGATGCCCTGGATCCGCCCGCCGTCGAACAGGTTGTCGCGCACCCAGTACCACTGCGGGTCGATCTTGCCGTCCGGCAGCGTGAGGAAGTTCGGAAGCAGCGGGCCGTGCAGCACCAGCGAGACCCAGAGCTCGATCGCCAGCGAGAGGCCCAGGATCCACTTGAACGCCGAGGACAGGGCCCGGACGATCTCATGCCAGGTGAGCACGTGAGCGAGGAAGAGCCCGTTCACGGTGACGGCCGCGAGCAGCACCCAGGTGATGATCGTCGGCCCGCGCCACTGCGACCAGGCGACGGAGACGAGGGCCAGGGTCGTGTATCCGAGCGCGGTCCAGGGCAGGCGGCGCCAGCGGAACGGCTGCGGACGGTTCCGGGCGAGCATCGGGACGCCGATGGCGAGGGTCGCGAGGGTGAAGACGGCGAGCGTGATCGCGGCGCCGTCCCGTCCGAGCAGGTTGTACACGGCCGAGTGGGCGAACGTGACGAAGAGGACGAGGATCGCATAGCCGCGCAGCAGCAGATGCCCCGTCGACTCGCGCTCCGGCGCGGTGGGTGGGGCAGACACCGGATGCTTCGTGTACTGGGCCATCGCGTTCAGGCTACCGCGCCGTGCTCCGAGCGTCGCTGAACGCCGCAGCGCGGCTCTACGCTGGTGGCATGCTGCTGAGCCTCACGAACACGCCCCGCGACTACGCCTGGGGATCGGACTCGCTTCTCGCCGACCTCGAAGGCCGCACGCCGACCGGCGCACCGGAGGCCGAGGTCTGGTTCGGAGACCACCCCGGCGACCCCGCCGATGTGGCCGACGGCGGCACGCTCGATCAGGTCACAGGGGGCACGCTCCCGTACCTGCTCAAGCTGCTCGCGGCGGGGCGCCCGCTCTCGATCCAGGTGCACCCGACGATCGAGCAGGCTCGCGACGGCTGGGCCAAGGAGAGCGCCCTCGCCTCGGACGACCCGCGGCGCAACTATCGGGACGACAACCACAAGCCGGAGCTCCTCGTCGCGCTCAGCGAGCGGTTCGAGTCGCTGAGCGGGCTGCGACCGGTCTCCGACACGCTCTCCCTGCTGGAGGCGCTCGACGACAGCGACGGCGTCCGGGAGCTGCGGGCACGCCTGAGCGCCGAGGGCGATGCGCTGCGCGACGTGATCGCGTGGGTGCTCGGCGGCGAGGCGCGCACCGAGGTGGAGGAGATCATCGCCGCGATCGTCGCGGCCTCGACGCGCGCCGACGCGGGGGACTGGGGCACCACGCTCCGCGCGATCGCGGGTGTGGCGCGGACCTATCCGGGCGACCCGGGCGTCGTCGTGGCGCTTCTGATGAACCACGTCGTGCTGAAGCGAGGGGAGGGAGTCTTCCTGCGCGCCGGTCTGCTGCACGCGTACCTCTCCGGCCTCGGCGTGGAGATCATGGCCGCGAGCGACAACGTTCTGCGCGGCGGCCTCACCCCCAAACGTATCGACGTCCCCGAACTCCTCTCGATCCTCGACACCACGCCCGGCGAGGTGCCCGTGCTGCGAGGGGAGGGTGAGGGGCCGATCACGTCCTATCCCGTTCCCGTGCCCGACTTCGCTCTCGAGCGGGTCGTCCTCGACGGCGCGCCGATCGGGCTCGAGATCTCGGGACCGACCATGGTGCTCGCGACCGCCGGCGAGGTCGCTGTGGCCTCGAACACGGGGAACGAGGTCGCGCTCCAGGTCGGCACCGTCGCGTTCGCCGATTCCGCGGAGGGGTCCCTCACCGTCTCCGGCGTCGGAGAGGTGTTCATCGCGGGCCCCGGGCGCTGACCCGCACGCCGACGCTCCGGATTCCGACACGCCGATGACGGCCCAAGAACCTTAAAGAGTTGCTTGAGGGTTTACCATCCGCGACTTGACCGGAGCGAATGACACGGGTGTAATTAGTCATGCGCACGGCCCGCCGGGGGGCGGAGACAGGGTTGGAGATCGAGATGACGGGTTACCGTTCAGACGTACCGGAGAACTGGTTCGTCGATCCGATCAACCTCGGCGTTCCCGGGGTGCGGCGCACCGACGCCGCCGACGACGACAACGCCCTCGCCTGGCAGAGCGATGCGCTCTGCTCGCAGACGGACCCCGAGGCGTTCTTCCCCGAGAAGGGCGGATCCACCCGAGACGCCAAGCGGATCTGCACATCGTGCGACGTCCGCGGCGAGTGCCTCGAATACGCTCTCAACAACGATGAGCGATTCGGCATCTGGGGTGGACTCTCCGAGCGCGAGCGCCGCAAGCTCAAGCGCCGCGCGAGCTGAATCGCCCGCTGCCGAACCGCGGACGATGAGGCCTCATGGCTTCGCGGGCGCGCCGCGTCGGGTACGCCGACGTCGACCGTCGCGCGCATAGGCTGACGACGTCATGCCAGCCCGAGTTCACGCCATCATCGTCGCGCGCACTGGATCCTCTTCCCGAGCGCAACTCCTCCGCACTCTCGAAGCCCTCCGCGCACAGACCACGCCCGCAACCGCTGTGACCCTCGTCGTCTGCGGCGATGCGTCGTCCGTGCGCGAGAGCGAGGCAGTGGCGAGCACCGTCGAGGGGATCATCGAGGCGCGCGCCACCACGTCCTTCGCGGAAGCCGTGGAACTGGCGCGACCGCGTGTCGCCGAAGGATCGGCGATCTGGCTGCTCGCGCAGGACACGGCGCCGCATCCGCGGGCGCTGGAGCGTCTGAGCGGCACACTGGAGCGCTCGCCCTCCGCGGCCATCATCGCTCCCAAACTCGTCGCCACGGACAACGACCGTGAGATCGTCTCCCTGGGCGTCAGCATGACCACGCTCGGGCGCTCGGTCGAACTCGCCGCAGGGGAACTCGACCAGGGACAGCACGACCGCTCCGACGATGCCCTCGGCGCTGATGTGCGAGGCCTCCTCATTCGGGGTGAGGTCCGCGACGCCCTGCGCCCGGATCCCGCACTCGCCGGTGCCGACGAAGGACTCGATCTCGGTGTGCGCGCCCGCCTGGGTGGAGGCCGCGTCGTGCTCGCACCGAGCGCGCGGATATCCGTCTCTCCCGGCGGGCCTGCCGCGCTGCCGTCCGGCCGATCGCGCCGGGCCTACGTCACCCGCCTCGCTCAACTGCACCGGCGCCTGGTCTACGCACCGGCGGCTGCCGTGCCGCTGCATTGGCTCAGCCTGCTTCCGCTCGCGCTATGGCGATCCGTCACCGACCTCGTCGGAAAGCGGCCGGAGGCCGTTCTGCCCGAATGGGGGGCCGCGCTCACGGCCATGTTCCGCTTCGGCGCGATCGCGCGCTCCCGTGCCAGGATCAAGGCCTTCCGCACGTCGACCTGGGCCAGCATCGCGCCGCTGCGCGTGACCTCGTCCGAGCTGCGACGGCGTCTGGACGACGGTCACGGCAGCGAGGGCGGTGCGGTCAGCGAACTGCGATTCTTCTCCGGAGGTGGAGCCTGGGCCGTGCTGGCGGCGCTCGTCGTCAGTATCGCGTCCTTCACGAGTCTGCTGGCTTGGCCGACGCTCGGGGGAGGGGGACTGCTCCCTCTCCGGCAGACCGTCGCCGCACTCTGGAGCGACGCGGCATGGGGAGTGCGCGACGTCGCCGTCGGCCTCGTCGGACCCGCCGATCCCTTCGCCGCCGTCGTGGCGGTGCTCGGCTCGCTCTGGCCTGCCGGTCCGTCCTTCGCCATGGTGCTGCTGTGGCTCCTCGCGCTTCCGCTCGCGGTCCTGGGCGGGTGGTTCGCCGCCACGCGCGTGACCGACCGCGAGGGGCTGCGGATCTTCGCCGGCGTCGCCTGGGCTCTCGCGCCTACCTTCCTCACCGCTCTGATCGACGGACGTCCGACCGCGGTGCTCGTCCACCTCCTGCTTCCCTGGCTCTTCCACAGCGCCGTCGTCGCGCACAGGTCGTGGGGCGCGGCCGGAAGCGCGTCACTCCTCCTCGCCGCCGTCATCGCCTGCGCGCCGTCGCTGGCCCCCGCCCTCGCCCTGCTCTGGATCATCGCGCTGGGCATCGTGTTGGGAACCGCGCAGTTCCGAGGTGCGGGACGACTGCTCTGGCTGCCGCTGCCGACCATCGCGCTCTTCGCGCCGCTCGCGATCTGGCAGCTCTCTCACGGCACGCCTCTGGCACTCCTGGGAGACCCGGGACTCATCTGGGCGGGGCCCCAGGCCGCAGCGGATGCCACCGGGCGTCTCGCACTCGCCGGAGGGTTCCCGACGGAGGCGCTGGCCGGCTGGATGGACGTGATCCCCGCACCCATCGCCGCCTGGGCACCGCTGCTGTGCGCTCCCCTCGCCGCGCTCGCGCTCGGCGCGGCGGTGGCTCCGCGGTGGCGAGCGGGCATCACGCTGCTCGTCGTCGCGCTCTCCGGGCTTGCGACGGCGTTCCTCGCGGTCGGCGTCACGGTGAGTTTCGCCCAGGGCACTCCGGTCGCGATCTGGCCGGGCACGGGCCTCAGCCTGGCCTGGATCGGTGTGGTCGGCGCGGCTGTCGTCACCTTGGATACCGCTCTCACCCTTCCCCGGCTGCGGATCCTCGCCGCCGTCGTCGCAGCATCCGCCCTGGCGGTCTGCGCGGTCCCTGCGCTCAGCGCACTCCACATGGACCGTTCGGCGCTCACGAACGGCCCCGATTCCACGCTGCCGGCGTACGTCGCGGCGCAGGCCGCGGGCGATCGGCCGATCGCGACCCTCGTGCTCACCCCTCAGAACGACGGCGGGCTCGCCGCAGAGGTGGCTTGGGGCGCGAGCGAGACGCTCGGTTCGCAGTCGACGATGCTCTCCACCGCCGTCGAGCCGCAGGGCGCCGACATCTCCGGCCTCGCTGTGGATCTCCTCTCGGCCCGTGACTTCGATGCTCCCGGGGAGCTGGCGCAGATGGGCATCAGCTATGTGCTGGTCGCCCAGGTTCCGGGCGAGGGCGACAAGGCGAGGACTCTGCGCACGGCCGCGGTCGCCTCGATCGACCAGCGCGCCGGACTCGTCCACGCGGGAACGACCGATCGTGGCGTGCTCTGGCGGCTCGAGGCCGAGGTGGCCGCGCAGTCGTCGATGACCTCGAGCCAGCAGGGCACCGCACGACTCGTGATCACCCTCCAGCTGCTGGCGGTCTTCGCCGCGCTCCTGCTGTCGATCCCGACCCGTGCGTCACGCCGTGCGGCGCGCGCGCAGTCCCGGATCGTCGGTCGCGTAGCCGACGAGCCGATTGTCCTGCCGCGGCACGCGGAGGACAGGGAGCTCCTCGACGACGTCCCGGTCGGGGCGATCGAGGATCCCCAGGATGAGCCCGCCCTGAACGACGAGGCGATGGCCCCGATCGCCGAGCCGGTGATCGATGACGCGCCGGCACCGAGTGTCGAAGCATCGACCGCCATCGATGAGCAGCACCCGAAGTCGACCGAGGAGGACCGATGAGCAGCGGGACCCGCGCATTCCGAGTCGCTGCGACGGGCGCTCGAGTCATCACCGGTGTCGCCGTCATCGCCGCCTGCGTGGTCGGGGTCGCGACAGCGGTGCACGCGCCATGGCCGGTCGTCGAACACGACCCCGCACAGGTCGAGGTCACGCCCGTTCCCGGCGACAGCACTCTCGTCTGCAACGGCGATCTCCGCGCTCTCGGACGCGACTCGTCGGCCCCGCTGGACATGCTCTCGGCAGCGTCGCCGACCCTGACGACCGGAGGCACGGGGGGAGACCCTGCGGCGGAGGGACTCGCGATGACGGACCTCCCGGACGCAGGGGGGCCGCAGGTGCTCACCGGCGCGGTCGACGGACGCTCGGTGCCCCTGATCGCCGGCGCGGAGTCCGTCACGATCGCCGCCGACGACCTCGCGGGGTACGCCGCGCTGCCCTGCGGGGTGCCGCGGTTGGAGTCCTGGCTGGTCGGGGGGAGCATCGACACCGGCACCGAGGACATCGTCACGCTCACGAACGCGGCCGACGTCCCGTCGACGGTGACACTCTCGGTGTACGGACCTGCCCGCAGCACCCGGACGGTCATCGTCCCCGCTCGGTCGCAGGCAGCTCTCCCGCTCACATCGTTCGCCACCGGCAACGACGTGCCGGTGGTCAAGGTGAGCGCGGTGGGCGCACCGGTGCGAGCCGCCCTCCAGTCCTCGCTCGTGCGCGTTCTCGATCCCGCAGGCATCGACCTCCAGGACTCGGTGGCGGGGCCGCAGCAGAAGCTCGTCTTCACGGGAGTGCAGGCCTTCGCGGCCAGCGGCGATGATGCGGAGATGGCCGTCCTGCGAGTGCTCTCACCGGGTGTCGCCGCGCGCGTCCAGGTGACGGTGCGCGCGGAGGGCGCGACGGGCGCCGCTGACGCGTTCACGGTCCCGGTCGAGGCCGATCTGCCCTCTCAGGTGTCGCTTTCCGGCCTCGAGCCGGGGCAGTACACCGTCGAGGTCGAATCCGACGTGCCGCTGGTCGCCGCGATCAGGCAGCAGGACGGATTCGGTCTCGACTCGGACTTCGCCTGGGTGATGCCCTCCCCGGAGCTCGACGTCGACGTGGTGTTCGCGGTTCCGGCCGGCCCCGACGCCCGACTGCAGCTGGCGAACACGTCCGACCGCGATGCGACGGTGACGCTGGAATCCCTCGACGGCGGCCAGCCGCAGGAGATCGTCATCCCGGCGGGACGCACCGGCGGACTCGAGGTGCCCGGGCGGACCACCTATCGGATGCAGACGACAGCCCCCGTGCATGCTGCGGTGACCCTCACGGGACCCGGGGCGATCGCGGTGCTGCCCGTTCAGGCGAGCGGTGCCGGAGAGAAGCCGATCACGGTCTATCCCTGACCGAGGAGAGAGTCTCCGCAGCGGGAATCTCAGTGGTCGTGGCCGAGATCCCACGGCTCGCGGCCGACGTACTCCGCCGCTGCCCGGAACACGGCGCTCTCGATCGCCATACGGCGGTGCGCCGCATCGTCGTGCCCCGGGGGGAGGAGCCGCTCGATGGGAAGACGGAACAGCACGATGCGCTTGTTCTTGCGGTCGAGGTACCAGCGCGGCACCTCTTCGGTCGCATCGAATCCCGGGATCGCGCCGATCTCGAACCTCACGTCCTGCAACTCCGGCCATGTGCCGCGGAGGAATTCGACCGCGGTGCCGACGGTGAGATCGAATCTGTCGAGGCGGCCGTCGAGCGGAGCCAGCGGTGGCCGCACGACCTCGCTGCGGCCGAGGCGGCCGTGGCGGCCGTGTCGCGCCCCGCGCCGAGGGGCTGCGGAGGTGTGAGTGGCACGGCGACGAGGCATGACGAAAGTCTAGGCGGTGCCCGGCGCGCCCGGCGCGGCATCCGCGGCCGCGACGGGGTGCGCCGTACGCTGGCGGAGATGGACGGACGACTGTGCTCGAAGGTCGGCTGCGCGCGAGAAGCCGTGGCCACCCTCACCTACGACTACGGCGACCAGATGGCGGCCCTCGGCCCGCTCGGTGCCGCGAATGATCCTCAGGCGCATGATCTGTGTTCTCCGCACGCGGACCGGCTCTCGGTTCCCGCCGGTTGGCTCGTCGTGCGTCACGAGGCTCTGCGCGCCTGAGGTCGTCGCCTCGACACGCGGACGCACCGGTCGGCCCGGATCCGAACTCTGGATACGCTGACCGCAGGCGTGCCAGGGCGGCGCTGCCGGAAAGGCACTCGTGATCGTCTGGCGTCGCTGGATCTTCCCCCTGCTTCTCGTCGTGATCTTCGGAGCGTGCGCAGCCGCTCTCGTCAAGATCGCCTTCTTCCCCGACCGCGCGGAGAGCGTCGTCAGCCCCGAGGCCTCTGTCACGGATCCGATCGTCGCAGTGGAGCGTGGGTCGGTGGTGAACGCCCTGAGCCTGAGCGGGAACGTCGCGCGTGACGACGCCTACGCCGTGCGTGGGGAGCTCAACGGCACGGTGCTCGCCGTGCACGTGGGGGAGGGCGCGGCGGTGGCTGCCGGCCAGAAGCTCTACACCGTGCGCCAGGACGACCCGCGCAAGGACATCGACGTGCTCGCGCCCGAGGCCGGCGACGTGTCGGAGCTCGCCATCGTCAAGGGACAGACCACCACGGTCGGGACCGAGACCTACAAGCTCACCCCGGCCCGATACCATCTGCTGGCCACCGTCGATCCCGTGCAGCTGTACCGCCTCGTCAACGCCCCGACCGAGGCGACCGTCACCATCACGGGCGGCCCGGCACCTTTCGCGTGCACCGGCGTCGGGGTGCAGGTGACGGCTGAGGGCACCGCGAGCGTGCGCTGCGCTGTACCCGCGGACCAGACGGTCTTCGCCGGGCTCCCCGCGAAGATGGATCTCGCACTCGGTCAGGTCGACGATGCGCTCGTGATCCCGGTGACGGCTGTCCAGGGCGGCGCGGGATCCGGCAAGGTGTGGGTCGACGCGGGCGACGGGTCCGACCCCGAGGAGCGTTCGGTGACGCTCGGCGTCAATGACGGCGTCATGGTCGAGGTGACGGAGGGGCTGGCCGAGGGAGACAGCATCCGCCAGTTCGTGCCCGGCTTCGTCGCTCCGGTCGAGGAGTTCTGCTACGAGGTCTCCCCGGGAGTGGAGCAGTGCGACAGCGGGATGAGCTGGTGAGTCTCGTCGCGCTCGACGACGTCTCCAAGAGCGTCCTGCTGGCCGATGACTCGCGCCTGGAGATCCTTCGTGGCATCACGCTCGAAGTGGCTGCAGGAGACCATGTCTCGATCGTGGGACGGTCGGGGTCGGGGAAGTCGACGCTGCTCAACATCCTGGGGATGCTGGATGCACCCACATCCGGATCGGTCGCGTTCGAGGGACGTGAGGTGCGCCGGATGCGCTCGGGACGGCTCGACCGTCTGCGCGGGGACAACGTCGGCTTCGTCTTCCAGCAGTTCAACCTGCTCCCCGGGCGCACCGCGATCGACAACGTGATGATGCCGCTCGGCCATGCCAAGGGACGCATGTTCTGGAATCGTCGTCAGATCGCCGCCGACATGCTCGAGCGGGTCGGCCTCGGGCATCGCATCGAGCAGATCGCCGACAGACTCTCCGGCGGTGAGCAGCAGCGCGTCGCCATCGCGCGGGCACTCGTTCGCAAGCCCGTGTTGATCCTCGCGGACGAGCCGACCGGCGCGCTCGACATCGACACGGGGGCATCCGTCATGTCCCTCCTCGACGAGGTGGCCACCGAGACGGACGCCGCGCTGGTCACGATCACCCACGACCTCCACGTCGCCGCGCGTGCGCGCCGGCACTACCGGCTCGACGCCGGGCGTCTGGAGACGGTCGACCTCAGCCGCGCTTTCGAGGCCTCGACCCTGGCGGCCTCGGTGCCGTCCGCGCCGCCGGAGTTCGTCGCATGACCGGCTTCCTCGGCGCTCTCTCCGACGCCTGGGCGGAGATCCGCGTGCACAAGCTGCGCGTCCTGCTCAGCCTGATCGGGATCGCCGTGTCGGTGGGGGCGCTCACCGCGGTCGTGGCGATCTCGGAATACCAGCGCCAATTCCAGGCCGAGCAGTCCGACCGATGGGGAGGGCGAGCGGCGACGGTCGTCGTCTCCGTCAGCAGCGATGACGGCACACCTGTCGACGCCGACGAGTTCGATGCGCGCTTCAGCCGTGTCTCCGAGCGCTTCGGGTTCAGCCACACGGCGCGTATCGCCCAGGGAGTGCTCCTCGACGTGCAGCTCCCCGACGGCATAACGCCGGTCGCCGCGCGTGTCATGGACCCCGCGTTCTCGCAGATCCACCGGGAGCGGCTTCTGGAGGGGCGCTGGTTCCTCGACTCCGACGTCGAGGCGATGGCGCCGCCCGTCGTGATCACGGAGCCGCTCTGGGAGCGTCTGGGACGAGTGCCGCTGACGCAGCACCCGACGGTCACGCTCAGTGGCCCGGCCGGCGGCACCTACCAGGTGGTCGGCATCACACCGCGCCAGGGCTTCGGCGACGAGGAGCTGCGCGTGGACCTGCTCTACGACGCGTACCGCGCGCGCGTGGATGCGCTGCCCGCCGACGCCTGGACGCAGTACGAGATCTGGATGGGAACGGGGCAGGTCGACCAGATCGCGCCGGTGCTCGCGATGGATCTCCGAGCGGGCCTGCCCGAGGGACAGACGGTCACGGTGAACCGCTCCGACTGGGCGGCGCAGCCGGTAGCTCTGGACGCTCAGGCCACCTTCGAGATGGTCACCGGGGGTATCGCAGCGCTGATCCTCGCTCTCGGTGCGCTCAGTCTGATCAACATCCAACTCGTGGCGATGCGCCAGCGCGTGCGAGAGATCGGGGTGCGGCGCGCCTTCGGAGCGAGCTCGGGGCGGGTGTTCTTCGCCGTCTTCCTGGAGAGCCTGGTCGCGACGACCGTGGCAGGCGTGATCGGGATCGCGATCGTCGTCGCCGTGCTGCGCTCGGAGTGGATCATCACGTCGATGTTCTACGGGATCCAGGACATCCCGCCCTTCCCCATGCGCGCAGCGCTCATCGGTCTCCTCGCCTCCGTCATCGTCGGGGCGGTGTCGGGATTCATCCCCGCCCTGGTCGCGCTGCGGGTGAAGGTGATCGATGCGATCCGTTTCTGACACACGCCTGATGTCGGCCACTTCATGATGGAAGAATGAGCGCATGACCGAGCTCGAGTACCGCGTCGCCGACCTGTCCCTCGCCGAAGCCGGCCGTCACCAGCTGCGACTCGCCGAAAACGAGATGCCGGGTCTCATGGCGCTTCGTGAGGAGTTCGGCGCCGCGCAACCCCTGAAGGGTGCCCGGATCGCGGGCTCGCTGCACATGACAGTGCAGACCGCCGTCCTCATCGAGACGCTCGTGGCGCTCGGCGCCCAGGTGCGGTGGGCGAGCTGCAACATCTTCTCCACCCAGGACGAGGCAGCGGCTGCGGTCGTGGTCGGCCCCGGTGGCACCGTCGACGCGCCGGCAGGCGTTCCCGTGTTCGCATGGAAGGGAGAGACGCTCGACGAGTACTGGGCCTGCACCGATCGCATCTTCGACTGGTCCTCTGCAGGTTTCGACGGACCCAACCTGATCCTCGACGACGGCGGAGATGCGACCCTGCTCGTGCACAAGGGCGTCGAGTTCGAGAAGGCCGGTGCCGTTCCCGAGCCGACCGAGACCGACTCCCACGAGTACACGATCATCCTCGACCTGCTGCGCGTCTCGCTCGCGGTCGCACCCGATCGCTGGACCAGGCTCGCCGCGGGCCTCATCGGCGTCACCGAGGAGACCACGACCGGTGTGCACCGGCTGTACGAGCTCGCGGCCGCGGGGGAGCTGCTCTTCCCCGCCATCAACGTGAACGACTCGGTCACCAAGAGCAAGTTCGATAACAAGTACGGCATCCGGCACTCGCTTCCCGACGGTCTCAACCGTGCGACGGACGTGCTCATGGGCGGCAAGGTCGCCTTCGTCTGCGGCTACGGAGACGTCGGCAAGGGGGCTGCTGAGGCTCTGCGCGGTCAGGGTGCGCGCGTGATCGTGAGCGAGGTGGATCCGATCTGCGCGCTGCAGGCCGCCATGGACGGCTTCCAGGTCGCGCGTCTGCTCGACGTGGCCGGCGAGGTCGACATCTTGGTGACCGGCACCGGCAACCGCGACGTGGTCACGACCGAGCATTTGCAGGCGCTGAAGCACCTCGCGATTGTGGCGAACGTCGGTCACTTCGACAACGAGATCGACATGGCAGGGCTCGAAGCGCTCGACGGCGTGGAGAAGGTCGAGATCAAGCCGCAGGTGCACGAGTGGCGCATGCCGAACGGTCGTAGCGTCCTGGTTCTCAGCGAAGGACGCCTGATGAACCTCGGCAACGCCACGGGGCACCCGTCGTTCGTGATGAGCGCGTCGTTCACCAACCAGGTGCTCGCACAGCTCGAGCTCTACACGAACATCGCTGCCTATCCGACCGGCGTCTACGTGCTTCCCAAGGCGCTCGACGAGAAGGTGGCCCGCCTGCACCTCGACGCTCTCGGTGTGCAGCTGACCACGCTCACCGACGAGCAGGCCGCCTACATCGGGGTACCCGTGGAGGGGCCGTACAAGCTCGAGCACTATCGGTACTGAGCACGCCCACTGCGGAACGGTGCTGACAGGAGGCGCCGAGTACCGGCTCAGACGCCGACGCGTCTACCGGTGAGCCGCTCGGCGCGCCGATCGGAGTTCTGCAGTGCTCTGCGCTCGCGCTCACGGCGCAGCACGGTGATCCCGATCAGGATCTGCTCCGGCGGTGCGGAGGGCATCGGGGAGACGAAAGGGCTCGCCTCGGTGAGCAGATCGAGGGCGACCCGCTCCCGCGCGGCCGGGATCATGCGGGGAGCGCTCTGCAGGAACTGGGAGATCCGGCGGGCGAGCCGGTCGGAGAGACGCGCGACGTCGGCGATCTGGGCCCAACCGGCCAAGGCCGGAGGGAGCACCGGGACGTGCGAGACGAGTGCCGGTGTGCGCACGCGCTGGCTGTAGGTTCCGGCGACCAGGTCGCCCAAGCGCTGCGACCGCGCGTTGAACGCGCCGGTGAGCACGGCGACGCCGCCGAAGGTCATGTAGATCTCGAGCACACCCAGAAGGGCTCGGATGAAGGCGTGACGGAACCCGGCGGCACCACCGTCCACGCGTACGATCCTGCCGCCGACCGCCAGCTTGCCGAGACTGCGCCCCTTCAAGGCGACCTCCATCGTGATGGGCAGGACGACGAAGCTCACGACGAACGCCGAGACCAGGGCGATGCGGTCGGTGGTCTCATCCAGCACGCCGACATCCAGCAGCCAGATGCGCAGGAAGATCCACAGGATGAACACGGCGTATCCGAGGAGCATGTCGATCGCGGCGCCGAGTGCCCGCAGGAGGAACCCCACGGGCTGCACATCGATCGCGACGGCTTCGCCGGAGAGCACCTCGTCGGAGACGTCGATCGGGACGGACATGAGTACAGTAAATCAGGTGGATGCCGATGCGCTGACCGATGCACGCCGCGCCGAGTGGGAGCGACTGGACGAACTCAGTCGCGCCCGACTCGACGGCGACGGGGTGGACGAGCTCATCGTGCGATACCGCGCCGCCTCCGCCGATCTGGCCGAGCTGAAGACATCCGTCGGCGACTCGCCCCAGGGCGCGTATCTGTCCACCATCCTCGTTCGCGCCCGGCTGCGCCTCACCGGCGCGTCCGACAGCATCCTCACGCAGACGGGACGATTCTTCCGCCTGCAGCTTCCGGCTGCGCTGTACCGCCTGCGCTGGACGACGCTGGTGATCGCGATCTCGTTCATCGCGGTCGCCGTCGGTACCGCAGCCTGGATCGCGAGCGATCCGGCGCTGGTGGCGACCCTGGGCTCCCCGGCGGCCCTCGAGCAGTACGCGGACGAGAGCTTCACGGGCTACTACACCGAGAACCCGGCCGCTGCCTTCATGGGGATGGTCTGGACGAACAACGCCTGGATCGCCATGCAGTGCGTGCTCTTCGGCGTCACCGGGATCTGGCCGGTCTACGTGCTCGTGCAGAACGCGATGGGACTCGGCACCACCGGGGCCGTGATGGCCGTCCACGACAAGGCCGACCTCATGGTCCTGTACATCCTCCCGCACGGAATGCTCGAGATGACGTGCATCTTCGTGGCCGCTGCCGCCGGCTTGCATGTGTTCTGGGCCTGGGTCGCACCGGGCCACCGCACGCGAGGGGAAGCGCTCGCCGAGGAGGGGCGCGCGCTGGCGACCGTCGCGATGGGGCTGGTGTTCGCCCTCTTCCTCGCCGGTCTCGTCGAGGGCTTCGTGACCGGCTGGGCACTGCCGTGGCCGGTGAAGATCGGCATCGGCGCCGCCGCGCTCGCCGTGTTCCTCATCTACATGCTGGTGATCGGCGGGAGGGCGCATCGCCAGGGCGAGACCGGCGATCTCGTCGAATACGAAGCGGGCACCCCGCGCCTGGTCGTCGGCTGACTTCCGGCACCGGGTGAGGCCGACCCGGGGCTCGGTCTCGATCGGTTCGGCGTCAGAGACGACCCGCCGCCTTCAGCTCGAGGTAGCGATCGGCGATCCTCGGGGGAAGCTCCTCCGGGTCGGCGGCGATCGCCTCCCCGCCGGCTCTGCGGATCGCGTCCGCGACGTTCTCCGCGTCGCGGAGGGAGCGTTCGGCGGCCGCTGCCAGGTACACCTCTTCCCGGGAGTCGCGACGGCGCGCGAGCGCAGAGATCCCGTCGTCGGTCACGGATCCGACGAGCACGGTCGTCGCACGAGACGCGTTCGGGAAGGCTCCGAGGAATCCACGGGCCGACTCGGCGGCATCCTGCGCCGTCAGTGCCACGATCAGCGAGGGACGCGTGGTGAGCGTGCGCACGGCGGCGAAAGCTCCATGCCAGTCCGTATCGACCAGTCGAGCGTGCACGGGAGCCATGGCGTCGGTCAGCGCCGGGAGGAGAGCAGCGCCATCGACCCCCGTGACTCGACCGCGCACCACCCTGTCGTACATGAGCAGGTGCACGTGGTCGCCCGCGCGCGAAGCGAGCGCGGCCAGCAGCAGGGCCGCCTCGAGTGAGGCGTCCACGCGCGTGCCGTCGCCGACACGCGCCGCCGCGGTGCGCCCCGTATCGATGATGATCACCACATGGCGGTCGCGTTCCGGTCGCCAGGTGCGCAGCATGGTCGTTCCCGCCCTGGCGGTCGCCCGCCAGTCGATCGAGCGCACGTCGTCGCCGCGGACATACTCGCGCAGCGAATCGAACTCGGTGCCCTGGCCGCGCACCTGGATGCTGGTGTTGCCATCCAGTTCACGCAGCCGCGCGAGGCGGGACGGAAGGTGCTTGCGCGAGGAGAACGCGGGGAGCACGCGGATCGAACCACGAACCGAATGACGCGCCTGCCGGCCCGCGATGCCGAGAGGGCCGCGAGATCGGATCATCACGAACTCGCTGACCAGCTCACCGCGGCGGCGCGGAAGCAGCGGGATCGCGACACGGCCGCGTTCGCCCGGGGGCAGGAGCAGACGCTGTCGCTCCGTCGGCGCGCCCGCCGTCGGCTGCCAGGCGTCACGGATCACCGCGTTCAGCACCTTCGTGCCGTGGTTGTGCACGGCCACGCTGACGGGGACGGGCTCTCCGATGCGCACGCGTCGGGGGAGTCTGCGGCTCACCGTGACCGAGCGAGGACTCGCGGCGAGGGCGACGTCGGTGGCGACGAGCAGCAGGCACAGACCGATCCAGGCACCGAGAACCGCGTACGCCGGGTAGCCCGCGAGCCCGGCGATGACGAGCGGGATGAGGCCCACGGCGAGGGCGACGGCGAGGCGGCCGGTGACGAACACCTAGATCGGCACCCTGGTCTGCTGCACCACGGAGGTGAGCACCGCATCGGCGGACACGCCCTCCATCTGGGCATCGGGTCGCAGCTGGAGGCGGTGACGCCACACCGGAACCAGCATCGTCTGCACGTGGTCGGGGGTGACCGCGGAAGAGGCGTTCAGCCAGGCCCACGCCTTCGCCGCGGCGAGCAGACCGGTCGAGGCGCGCGGGCTGGCTCCCAGCTCGACCGACGGCGACTGGCGGGTCGCACGAGCGAGGTCGACGACGTATCCGAGCACGTCGTCGGTGACCTCGACCGCTGCGGCCGCCTGCTGTGCCGCCCTGATCTCGTCGGCGGTGACGACGGCCTCGACGCCGGTGAGCTCGCGAGGGGAGAAGCCCTCGGCATGTCGGCGCAGCACCGACACCTCCGCGTCTCGCTCCGGCATGCCGACGACGAGCTTCATCAGGAAGCGGTCCAGTTGCGCCTCGGGCAGCGAATAAGTGCCTTCGTGCTCGATGGGGTTCTGCGTCGCGGCGACGAGGAACGGGTCGGGCAGGGGACGGCTGACGCCGTCCGCCGACACCTGGCGCTCCTCCATGGCCTCCAGGAGTGCGGCCTGGGTCTTCGGCGGCGTGCGGTTGATCTCGTCGGCGAGCAGGATGTTCGTGAACACCGGACCCGCGCGGAAATCGAACTCGCCGGTGCGTGCGTCGTACACGAGTGACCCGGTGACGTCGCCGGGCATCAGGTCGGGGGTGAACTGGACGCGCTTGGTGTCGAGCCCGAGTGCCCTGGCGAACGAGCGGACGACCAGGGTCTTCGCGACACCGGGGACTCCCTCCAGGAGCACGTGGCCCCTGGCGAGGAGGGAAACGAGCAGTCCGGTGACGGTGCCAGCCTGGCCCACCACCGCCTTGTCGACCTCGGTGCGCACCCGGTGCATGGCCTGACGCAGCGCGGCGTCGTCGATGGGATGGTTCTCAACGGTCACGTGTTTCCCTCTGATTCTCGGGGATGGGTGGTCGGATCTGATCGGTCGGCCTGGGTGCTGTCGTCCACGGCGGTCTCGAGCTGGTCGAGGCGTCTGGCGAGGTCGACCAGGCCTGCGTCGTCGTCGGGGAGCGGCCCGGCCAGCAGGGTCTGCAGTGTGCCGCGCGGGATGCGCAGTCGGTCAGAGGCCGCATCAGCGACCTCGTCGGCGCCGGCGTGGTCGGTGAGTCCTAGTCGTCGGGCGAGCCGGCGCTGCGTCCCCTCGCGGAGAGCCTGCGCGGCGTGCGCCGCATCCGCAGCTCTCGCCGTGAGACGTGCACGTCCGTGCATGGTCTCGGATGCGCGCACGGTGACCGGAAGCGTCTCGGCGACGAGGGGGCCGAACCGCTGGCCGCGCCAGAGGGCAGCGGCTATCCCTGCGGCGATCAGCAGCAGGATCGCAGGAGTGACCCAGGTCGGTGTGAGGCTTCCGAGCGTGTCGATCGGCTCGGCTTCGATATCGGAGTCCGCGAAGCTCGGGACGTACCAGACGATGCGGTCGGTCTGGCCCAGCAGGGCGAGGCCGAGGGCGGCGTTGCCGTTCTCGGCGAGAGTCGCGTTGCTGAAGAGCCTCGTGCCCTCCACGACGACACGTTGCGGACGGGCGCGGCGGTCCACGAGCACGGCCGCACCGTCGGCGTCTCCGAAGCAGGCCTGCACACCGTCCGCGGGAGTGAACAGGCGGTCGGCGCGGATCGTCCCCACCTCGGCGAACTCGGCGACGTCGCAGTCCGCCGTCGCTGCCGACAGTGTTCCCGTGGCGTTGTCGCCGATGCCGAGCTCGTTCAGCAGGTGTGTGCTGGTGGAGAGGAAAACGACGCGCTCCGCGGGCTCGGTGAGCGTCTGCAGGGCCTCGTCGGTGAGCGTGTACGGGTTGGACATCACGAGCGTCGTGCTCTCGTCGATCGCCGCGCGCGCCTGGGATCGAGAGCGGTGCACCTCGATGTCGACCCCCTGGTCGCGCAGGATCTCGGCGAGCGCGAGCGCGCCGGCGTCATCACGTGCCTCCGGATCGAGCGCTCCTCGTGCTCCGGGTGCGGTCGCGGCGACACGAAGACCGACCAGCGCGACGATCAGCACGAGGGCGGCGACGATCGTCCACCCGATGATCGTCTTCGCCCGACTCGGGCGGTGCTCCGCGGTGGAGGGATCACCCGGGGACGATGCGGCAGTGGGGGAGACGGTGGGCTCGTGATCGATCACACTCATGCCGGCACTCCTTCGGGGCGGCGCGCGCGGATCCGGTCATCGGTGTCGACGAGGTCGCGATACGTCTCCGGCGTCGCGGAGTGCCCGAGGTAGCGGACGTCGTCGAACGAGACGGCCGCTCGACGCATCGCGCCGGCCTCGTCGGCGAACACCGTGCTCGCCTCGCGGGCGATCGACTGGGCCGTCGCGCCGGGGGCCGGATCGATCAGGTCGCGCTCGCGCAGGCTGCGCGCGATGGCCCGGTAGCGGAGGATGGTCGCTGCATCCCAGTCGCGCTCGCGCGCGGCCCGGTCGGCGTCCGACCTCAACTGTGCGGCGCTGCGATCGTCGGCTGCTCCGAGGAGGTCGCCGGTCGGGCGCCTGACCGCGCGGGAGCTGCGCGGTCTTCCCCAGATGATGAGAGCGGCGATCAGTGCGGCCGCGATGATGACGGTGACGATGATGAGCGCGGACGGCCCCACGTTCGCGCCGTTGCCCGAGCTGAAGAGGTCAGCCAGGAAGCGGCCGATGTCACGGGCGAGGAGATCGAACCACGTGGGCTTCGCGTCGGCGTAGCGGGGATTCGAGAGCTCCTCCTCCGCCCAGCGTCGTGCGTCGTCCCCATCGGGGACGAAGAGGTCGTCGAACCGTCGGATCATGCGGCGCCGTCGGCCCCTGGCGCTGTCCAACCGCCGTCAGTGGGAGCGTTTCCGGCGGCAGGGCTGCTGGGCGTCGGGGACGCGCTGGTCCGGACGGGAGGAACGGGAGGCGCAGGAGGCGGCGGTGCGGGGAAGGCGACGGAGGGCGCCGAGGCCGCTGCTCCGTTCTGCGTCTGCGCAGGAGGCTGTGCAGGCGAGCCCGGTGCGTACGGGTACGGCGTCCCCGCGTACGGCTGTGCTGGAGAGTACTGCGGAGCGAACGACGGCGCAGCCCCCGGTTGCGTGACCGGTTGCTGTGCGCCGTACTGCGCGTACGCATACCCCTGCGACATCATGACGTGCTCCGGCACCTGGCGGGGCGGCGGTGCCGAGGTGACAGCGCGCGTCGGGTCGACGCGGAAGGGATCGTCCTGCTGCTCATCGGTCCAGCCGAGGTCGCGGCGCTCGACGTACGCGATCAGGGTCTGATCCAGCCCTTCGTAGCGCATCCGGCAGTCGAGGTAGACGAGTGCGGAACCGGTGCTCTGCACCACGAGCGTGATCGCCTGGATGACCAGGAGCAGGATCTGCGGGGCGATGAGCGTCACGATGAAGGCGATGACAGCGCTGGGGTCCTCGGCGCCCGTGGGTGCGACCACGGAACCGAGAAGGGAACCGAGCAGTGTGACGGGCACGCTGACGACCTGCGCCGCGATGCCCATGATCGCGCTGATGAGGAAGGTCACCCCGAACGCGACCCAGAAGCGCCCGCGGGTGAGTCGCCAGGATCGCACGAAGGCGTCACGGAAACGCGCACGCTCGAGGACCAGGATCGAGGGCACCAGCAGCAGCTTCGTGGTGAGCCACACCGCGAGCGGGATGCAGGCGAGGACGATGACGATCACCACGAGGACGACGACGCCGACCATCTCGACGCTGCCGCCAAGACCCCCGGCGATGAAGGCGGCGATGATCACCGCGGCGATGATGAAGATGCCGAACACGGCAGCCACCGAGAGGGAGGCGAACCCGGCGAGTCGCCAGAACGCGGGGGCCATCCGGCGCCAGAGCATGCGCAGCGTCGCCTTCACCCCGATCGCGGCGTACCCGATCTCCGCGGCGACGACGCCCTGCATCATCGCCGTGAAGGCGATCGAGGCCAGTCCGACGGCGAGTCCGGCGATCAGGTTCACCGCGATGGTGCCGGCCATCACCGCTTCGAAATCCGGAGAGGAAGGCGAGACCGTCTCCAGGCGGCTGAAGGTCGTGAAGAGGACGACGCCCATGACCACGGCGGTGACGACGACCACGACGAGCTGGATCACGACGGCGAAGCCGAAGAGCACCTTGGGGTTGTGCCGCAGCGCCGCGAAGGCCTTGCCCAGCAGCATCCCGAACGACAGTGGATGAAGGGGAATGATGCCCTTCTTCGGGGCAGGCGTCCACGTCTGGCCGGTCACAGGCACTCCCTCTCCATCGCGCGCTCCCATCGTGTCATATCCGATGCGTGGCGCGCAGACCTGGGGTCGGCGGGACTCGGTGCCATAAGGTAACTCTTATGACCTCACGTATTCTCGTGGTCGACGACGACACCGCGCTCGCCGAGATGATCGGGATCGTGCTCCGCACCGAAGGCTTCGAGCCGGTGTTCTGCGCGGACGGTGCGCGCGCCGTCGACGAGTGGCGCACGCAGCGGCCCGACCTGGTGCTGCTCGATCTCATGCTCCCCGGTATGGACGGAATCGAGATCTGCACCCGCATCCGTGCCGAGTCCGGCGTGCCGATCATCATGCTCACCGCACGCAGCGACACCGCCGATGTGGTCCGCGGACTCGAGGTCGGCGCAGACGACTACATGGTCAAGCCCTTCAACCCGAAGGAACTGGTGGCGCGCATCCGCACGCGGCTCCGGCCCACGCCGCAGGCCACGAGCGAGCAGCTCCGGGTCGGGGATCTCACCGTCGACGTCGACGCGCACGAGGTCCGTCGCGGCACCGCCCCGATCGCTCTCACGCCGCTGGAGTTCCAGCTTCTCGTCGCGCTCGCCTCGAAGCCTCAGCAGGTGTTCTCCCGGGAGATGCTGCTCGAGCAGGTCTGGGGCTATCACTACAAGGCCGACACCCGGCTGGTGAACGTGCACGTGCAGCGTCTGCGCGCGAAGGTCGAGCTCGACCCCGACAACCCGAAGATCGTCATGACGGTGCGCGGCGTGGGCTACCGCGCCGGGAGCGTCGGCTAGGAGCACGATGGCCGCGACGACAGCGACCACCACGACGGTCGCTGTCCTGCGCGACTGGCGAGGCTGGCCGACGATGCTCGCCATCCTCTGGCGACGCTCGCTCCGCTTCCGCACGCTCTCGATAACTCTGCTCGCCACCTCCCTGGCGATCTTCATCACGTGCGTGACGATGGCCCTGGTCATCCAGAACGATCTGTTCATCTCGCGCAAGGACGTCGCTCTCGAAGACTCCCGCCGCGCGGTCGATCAGGCGCAGGGGATCCTGGATGTGGCCGAGGTGGGAGACGACTCCGCTGCACTCACGGAACTCTGGAACAGCGTCCAGTCGAATCTCACGCGCACATCGAGCACGGATCAGCTCGCCGGGTTCAAGATCGACAACGCGAAGGGCGTCCGCCTGAACGGCTTCGAGGCGGGGTTGAGTCGGAGCCTGCTGAGCCCCGAGCTCCAGGCCCGCGTCGTGGAGTTCGACGATCGCCAGGCCTGGCAGTCCGTGGCGCTGCCCGTCGCGGACGGGGGAGAGGTCCCCGGCATCATCGTGGGCCAGCAGCTCCAGGTGCCCGAGGCGGGAGCGTTCGCGATCTACTTCGCCTACGACCTGGGCGATGCCGATCAGACCCTCGTCTTCGTGCAGCGCACGCTCTGGATCGCCGGGATCGGTCTGGTCGCGATCGTCGCCGCGATCTCGTGGATCGTCCTTCGCGCGGTCTCCACCCCGATCGTGCAGGCCGCAGAGACCAGCGCACGGCTCGCGGCAGGCGACCTCGGGGTGCGCCTCGAGGTGCACGGAGAGGACGAGTTGGCCACGCTCGGACGCTCGTTCAACGCGATGGCGGACAGCATCGAGTCGCAGATCAAGGAACTCGGCGAGCTGTCGATGGTGCAGCAGCGCTTCGTGTCGGATGTCTCGCACGAGTTGCGGACACCGCTGACCACGATCCGCCTCGCCGCGGACATGCTCAACGACCAGCGCGAGGAGTTCGACCCCACCACCGCGCGGACGGCGGAGCTGCTGCACGCCCAGGTGCAGCGGTTCGAGACGCTGCTGTCGGATCTGCTGGAGATCAGCCGCTATGACGCGGGATCGGTGCAGCTCGAACTCGAGGCGACGAGCCTCACCCACCTGGCCGAGGACATCATCGAGCAGATGCGCCCGCTCGCGGAGGGCCATGGCACCGAGCTGCGGCTCGTGGCGCCTGGCGGCTACTCACCCGTCGACATGGATCCGCGGCGCGTGCGCCGGGTGCTGCGCAATCTGATCGGCAACGCGATCGAGCACGGCGAGGGACGTCCCGTCGTCGTCACGGTCGACAGCAACCAGCACGCCGTGGCGGCGGGGGTGCGAGATTTCGGCCTCGGGATGCAGCCCGCCGACGCGGAGCGGGTCTTCGACCGCTTCTGGCGCGCCGACCCCTCGCGTCAGCGCACGATCGGCGGCACGGGACTCGGGCTCTCCATCGCCCTGGGGGATGCGAGTCTGCACGGCGGCACGCTCGAGGTCTGGTCGGAGCTCGGTGTGGGAACGAACTTCGTGCTCACGATCCCCCGGCACGACGGGATCCTGGACGGTCCGAGCCCGATCTCCATCGAGCCGCAGGAGCCGTTCGCGGAGATCGGCGACGCGACGCAGCCGATCTCGTTGACGGACGCGCCCGCCGGTCTGTTCGACGAGGAGGACCGGTCATGACCCGGCGACGAGGGACACGGAGGATGCTGGCCATCGCGCTGGCACTCACCGCGCTTGTGCTTCCTGCGTGCGCGGGACTGCCCACCAGCGGTGATGTCGCCGTCGGCCTGAAGCTCGGGGAGTCCCCGCAGGACGTCGACATCCTGCCGGTCGCCTCCGGCCCCATCACGGGTGCCGGGCCCGAGGAGATCGTCGAGGGCTTCCTCGAGGCCGGGATCACGACGACCGAGAACTGGGACACCGCACGCGACTTCCTCTCGCCCTCGCTGCAGCGGAGCTGGAGTCCCTCGGCAGGGGTGTCGATCGACGTCGGCACGGATACCAGGACCATCACCTCCTCGGTCCCCGACGACGAGGTGGAGGGTGCAGACACCGCTGAGGTCCAGGTCACGCTCGACCTGGTCGCGAGCGTCGACGACTCCGGCGGCTACTCCGAGGCCCTCGGGTCATCCAACGTGGCGTTCACGCTGCAGCGGATGGAGAGCGGCGAATGGCGCATCACGCAGGCGCCGGACGGTGTCGTGATCGACGAGACGCGCTTCACCAAGGTCTTCGAAGGGTATCCGCTGCAGTACTTCGACCTCGGCTGGTCGAGACTGGTGCCTGACATGCGCTGGTTCCCGCGGCGGCAGAGTCCCGCGACGACCGTCACGCGGGCCCTCATCGGCGGCGAGCCCAGCGGATGGCTGGACCCGGCGGTGCAGAACGCCTTCCCCGCCGACGTGCAGCTGGCACAGGACGCGGTGCCCATCGTCGGGCAGGTGGCCGATGTCGCGCTCACGCGCCCCGCTTCGGGCCTCGATGCGGCCACTCTCGCCCGCATGCGCACCCAGCTGCAGGCGACCCTTCGCGGCGCCGGCGTCGCGGTCACCCAGGTGCGGTTCACCGTCGACGGGCGCGACCTCGGTGCCGGCGTGGCGGACGTGGTGGAGCCGTCGGCCGAGGTCGGCACACTCGTGCTGCAGAACGGCGCCTTCGGGCGGATCGTCGGCGATGAGATCTCGCCCCTCACCGGTATCAGCTCGGAGATCACCGCCATCACGCAACCCATCGTCTCGATCGATGTGGCCGCGGATGACTCCCGCGCCGCCACGCAGCTCGGTGACCAGCACGTCTATCTGATCGGCGAGGGAAGCCTCGACGAGCTCGATTCCCGTCCAGGGCTCATCAGACCCTCGCTCGACTCCTACGGGTACACCTGGTCCGTCCCCGCGGGAGCGCCCACGGCCTTGCAGGCGTCGGGGAGCGATGCCGTGGCGCATCAAGTCGCGACGGCGTGGCCGAGCGCCTCGGCGATCTCTCATCTGAGGGTCGCACCGGACGGCGCCAGGGTGGCTGCCGTGGTGACCGTCGGCAAGCAGATGTGGGTCGTGGTCGCAGCCGTGGTTCGCGACTCGGCGGGCATCCCGATCGAGCTCGGCGAGGTCAAGCAGTTGACCCAGTTGTTCGAGCCGGCGACGGGGCTGTCCTGGCTGGGTGCAGACCGTGTGGGAGTCCTCGTCGATCCGAACAGCCCGCGTCTTCTCACTCAGATGGTGGGAGGGCCCGGTTCGGCAGAGGCCGCCCCGAGCAATGCGATCTCGATCGCCGGCGCTCGCACCGCTTCCGGCGTGCGGATCCTCGGAGCGAACGGCGAGCTGTTCGCCCACGCGGGGTCGGCATGGCGCGAGGTCGCGTCCGGCGTCTCCGTGCTCGCCACTCGCGTCGGCGAGTGACATTCCCTGCACCGACGGCGGTCGTCACACGATCGTGCGCAGAACGGAGCGCGGTGGCGGAACCGGGCGGATCCACGGCCGCATACTCCTCGCATGTGGACGAAGCCCCAGCTGCTCGGCGTCGGCGCGGAGATCGCCGCGTTCCTCCTCGCAGCGTCGTGTGCCGGCTGTGATGAGCCGGGAACACTCCTGTGCCCGCAATGCCGAGAGGCGCTCGCACCGACCCCGCAGATCGCGGTGACGCCTCGAGGGATGCAGGTCACGGCCGCCCTTCGGTTCGAGGGTGTCGCGGCCCGGTGCATCCGTCGCCTCAAGGGTGAGGGCGAGACGCTCCTCGCCCGTCCGCTCGGCGCGGCCCTGGCGACGGTGCTCGCGCCTTCGGTGGGCGCGGCGACGTGGGTCGTGCCGGTGCCGACGACCAGGAGCGCGTTCCGTCGGCGCGGCTATCGCGTCCCCGACCTCCTGATCCGTCGAGCGCAGTCCGAGCCGCAGCGGCTGCTCTCCCTCGCGAGCCGCACGGTCGACCAACGTGATCTCGGTGTGCGGGCACGAGAGGCGAACGTACGCGGAGCCTTGCGTGCGCGTCGGAGGGGGGAGGGCGCCGAAGCGGTGATCGTCGACGACGTCGTCACCACCGGGGCGACGCTGGATGAAGCGTCGCGAGCCCTGAGATCAGCCGGATTCCGTGTGGTGGCGGCGGTCGCGCTCGCCGCCACGCCGCGTCGCAGCGGATTCGGATGAACCTCATCGGGGATGCACCGGCGACACAGGGGAACCAGGCCGTGACATCCGCCGATCAGCGGACTACGGTGGGGGGACACAAGGCGACCACGGTCCGCCCTTGGCCGGGAGGACCGGGACAAGGAGGCAGCAATGGAAACAAGCATCGTTGGCGTCGGAGTGGGTATCACCGATCGCTTCCGAACCGTTGTCGAAGAGAAGATCGCCAAGATCCAGATGCTCGCGTCTCGCGCGCAGAGACTGGATGTGAAAGTCACCCATCGCGTGTATCGCAACGGTCGTGTCCCCGACGAGACCGTCGAGCTGACACTGATCGGGAAGGGACCGGTCGTTCGCGCAGAGGCGACGGACGGAGACAAGTTCGTCGCCCTCGATCTCGCTGTCGACAAGATGTCCGAGCAACTGCGTCGCGCCAAGGAGAAGCGAGTCGACGGACGACAGCACCCTCGCGGCGCGCACTTCGAGAAGGGAAGCGGATCGCTCGAGGGCATCGACGTCCAGCCGGCGTCGGCCGACATCCTCCACGCGGTGGCGACCGGCAGCATGCCGGTGCAGCAGAGCGAAGAGGAAGAATACTCGCCCGTCGTCATCCGCACGAAGAGCTTCGATGCGGAGTGGATGACCGTTGAGGAAGCCGTCGACAGGATGGAACTGGTCGGACACGACTTCTTCCTCTTCGTGGATGTGCGCACCGACCACCCGAGCGTCGTCTACCGCCGCAAGGGCTGGGATTACGGTGTGATCGCGTTGAGCACTCAGGCTCCGCCCTCCGAGGCTCTCGCCTCCTGATCCGCAGTGCACGACGGCCCGATCCCGGAAGGGATCGGGCCGTCGTGATGTCCGGATGCCGAGACGCGTCGGAATCAGTCGAAGATGCCGTCGAGCAGACTGCCGATCACGAGACCGCCGAGGATGCCGGACGCGAGGTCTCCGCCGCCACCGCCGCGTCGTCCGCCGCCACCGCCCCAGCCGCCGCCACCGCCCCAGCCCTGGTCCTGCGGGCGGGAGGAGTCGATGTCGCGCTGGGCGAGCTGGAGTGCCTCGGATGCGAGGTGAGCGACCCGGCGGGCTTGCACGAGTGCCGCCTCGCGGGTGTCCTCGGCGGGCAGCAGATCCGACAGATCCACACGAAGCCTCTCCGCCTCGGCGAGGCGGGTGCGGGCGTCTGCGCCGATCCATCCGCGGTGTCCGGAGATGAGGCCGCGGGCCACGCCGAGCTGGCGGTCGGCGTCATCGATCGCGTGCTGCACCTGCGCGATGCTCGGCAGCGGGTTGTCCGCGCGATGACGTGCCTTGGCGATCGCCTCGTCGAGCGCCGAGTTGGCGTCGCGCAGCTGGGAGAGCTCGGCGAACGGGTCGTTCGGCTGTCCGGAGGGCGTGAGCGCTGCGAGGGCGCTCTGCAGCTCGGCGACGGCCTGGGCGACGGCGGGTACGTTCGGCGCGGTGCGAGCGGCGATGAGATCCCCACGGGAGTCGGCCACGACCTCGGCGAGGGTGGACTCGGCGCGCAGCGCCTCGATCTCGAAGTCCTCCACCGCATCGAGCAGCGCGGACGCGCGTCGTGTGGCTTCGGTCGCCGTCTCCAGGGCGACGTTCGCCTCCTCGTTCTGCTTCGCCGCGCGACGACGCTCCGAGACATCGGCGCTGTGCGTCGCGAAGCTGATGAGCTGCTCGGCCTCCGCCGCGCTGGCCGTGATCTGGTGCATGGCGGAATCGGAGTATCGGGCCGAGAGCCGAGCGACGGCCTCGTTGGTCTGCGGGATCCGAGCGCTGAGGGCGGCTGCCTCGGCCCGTACCTGCGCGATGATCTCGGGCGCGCGGCGAACCTTGGCGACCGACTCGGCGAGGACCGACGTCTTCTCGTCGAGCAGGTCCTGGGCCCAGTCGCAGAGCTGGAGGATGCGGGCGTTGCGGGTACGGAGCTCCTCGACGGTGTCGGGGATCTCGTCGTGGTTCAACTGGTGGAGCTGGAACGCCTCGCGCAGGTGGGTGCGCACCGCGGCGAGAGCCTTGCGCAGGTCACCGGTGAGCGACTCGCCGAGTTCCGCTTCGGCGAAGGAGAGCTCGTCCGAGGTCGTGCGGATCCGCTCGTCGGCGCTGACCAGGGCCTGTTCGGCACGGCGAGCCAGATCGGCGTCCTGTGCGGCGAGTTCTTCCTGTTCGCGTTTGCGTTTGCCCCAAAATCCAGCCATGAACCGATCCTAGTTTCCCCGGGGCCTGTGGTGGCTGAGCATCCGCTCGGGGCGAACGGGGATCTCACGCCCGTCGCGGCGTGCGGAAGACGTCGGCGACGCCGGTCACAGGGCGGGCACGGGCGCGGCGATCGGGGCTCTGGCCTTCGCCGGCCTCCCGCGCTTGGGGCGTTCGGCGGTGAGCTCGAGCGACAGCGCATGGCGGGGATGCCCGCTGAGGCGCTGCGCCGCGTGATCGAGCCAGCGGACTTCGGCCTCCGCGGCGAAGATCATGGAGTCGGCGACCAGCGACCACGCGAGTCCTTCGGGGTCGTCCCCGTCTCCTCGCGCCTGTCGCTCGTGCTGGAGCGCTTCCAGCTGTCGCATCGATGCCGATCGCTGCGCGTCGATCGTGGCTGCGGCGTCGACGCCGGGGAGGGTCGCTGCGACGGCCAGTTTGATCGCCAGTTCGTCGCGGGTGCCCTGGGAGCGCACGACGGGGGAGGAGAGCCAGTTCTCGACGTCCGTGTGCCCCGCATCCGTGATCTGCCAGTACACATGACCGTGGTCGTCGGCGTCCCCGCGCGAGACCAGCCCGTCGCGTTCCAGACGCTCGAGGGTGTTGTAGATCTGCCCGACGTTCAGCGGCCAGATCGAGCCGGTGCGGCGATCGAACTCGTGTCGGAGCTGGTAGCCGTAGCAGGGCCCCTGCGCGAGGATGGCGAGCAGGCTCTGGCGTACTGACATCGTTCATCTCCGTTACCGTGCGTGGGAATGCGATACCGAGTATATGGTTATCGGTCGCACCCCCGGACCGACGCGCGGGACCACCATGCAGGCGACGTGCAGGTCACGGCCCGGTAACATGGCGAAGTATGCCTGGCGTCGGGTTCACCGATGGCCGGCGATTTACCCACTGACAGGGAGATGACATCCGTGGCCAATCCTCTTGAGAAGCTGCTGCGTGCGGGCGAGGGGCGGGTCATCCGCCGCCTGAATCAGGTCGTCAAGGCAGTGGGAGCGCTGGAAGAGGACATCTCCAAGCTCACCGACGACGAGCTGCGCAACGAGACCGTCGAGCTGCGCGCCCGCTTCGAGAAGGGTGAGACCCTCGATCAGCTGATGCCGGAGGCGTTCGCCGCGGTGCGAGAGGCCGCCAAGCGCACCCTCGGCATGCGTGCCTACGACGTGCAGATCATGGGTGGTGCCGCCCTTCACCTCGGCAACATCGCCGAGATGAAGACCGGTGAGGGAAAGACCCTCGTCGCGACGCTGCCCGCGTATCTGAACGCGATCGCCGGCAAGGGCGTGCACGTCATCACGGTCAACGACTTCCTGGCCAGCTACCAGGCAGAGCTCATGGGGCGTGTGTTCCGTGCTCTCGGCATGACCACGGGCATCATCGTCTCCGGTCAGACGCCTGCGGTGCGTCGCGAGCAGTACGCCGCCGACATCACCTACGGCACGAACAACGAGTTCGGCTTCGACTACCTGCGCGACAACATGGCGTGGCGCAAGGAGGACCTCGTCCAGCGCGAGCACTTCTTCGCGATCGTCGACGAGGTCGACTCGATCCTCATCGACGAGGCCCGCACCCCGCTCATCATCTCCGGCCCGTCGTCGGGCGAGGCCAACCGCTGGTTCGCCGAGTTCGCCAAGATCGCCCGCACCCTCGAGGTCGGCGTGGACTACGAGGTCGACGAGAAGAAGCGCACCGTCGGCGTGCTCGAGCCCGGTATCGAGAAGGTCGAGGACTACCTCGGCATCGACAACCTCTACGAGTCGGCGAACACCCCCCTGATCTCGTTCCTCAACAACTCGATCAAGGCACTCGCGTTGTTCAAGAAGGACACCGACTACGTCGTGATGAACGACGAGGTCATGATCGTCGACGAGCACACGGGTCGCATCCTGGTCGGTCGCCGCTACAACGAGGGCATCCACCAGGCGATCGAGGCGAAGGAGGGCGTGCCGGTCAAGGCAGAGAACCAGACCCTCGCCACCGTCACCCTGCAGAACTACTTCCGTCTCTACGACAAGCTCGCCGGCATGACCGGTACGGCCGAGACCGAGGCCGCCGAGTTCATGTCGACGTACAAGCTCGGCGTCATCCCGATCCCGACCAACCGGCCGATGATCCGCAAGGACCAGTCCGACCTCGTCTACAAGAACGAGACCGCGAAGTTCGCTCAGGTCGTCGAGGACATCGCCGAGCGGCACGCGGAGGGCCAGCCGGTTCTGGTCGGAACGGTCAGCGTCGAGAAGAGCGAGTACCTCTCGCGCCTGCTCGCGAAGAAGGGCATCAAGCACGAGGTCCTCAACGCGAAGAACCACGCGCGCGAGGCCGAGATCGTCGCGCGCGCCGGCCGCCTGGGCGCAGTCACCGTCGCCACGAACATGGCCGGACGAGGAACCGACATCATGCTCGGCGGAAACGCCGAGTTCCTCGCGGTCCAGGAGCTCAAGGGCAAGGGGCTCGACCCCGTGGAGACGCCCGAGGAGTACGAGATCGCGTGGGACGAGACCTACGAGGCGATGAAGAGCGTCGTCGCGGAGGAGGCCGAGAAGGTCATCGCGGCCGGCGGTCTCTACGTGCTCGGCACCGAGCGCCACGAGTCGCGCCGCATCGACAACCAGCTTCGCGGTCGTTCCGGCCGTCAGGGTGACCCCGGTGAGAGCCGCTTCTACCTGAGCCTCACCGACGATCTGATGCGTCTGTTCCAGTCGGGGGCGGCCGAGGCCATCCTCGCCCGCACCAACTTCCCGGACGATGTGCCGATCGAGTCGGGGCTCGTCTCCCGAGCGATCCGCAGCGCCCAGTCGCAGGTCGAGTCCCGCAACGCCGAGATGCGCAAGAACGTCCTGAAGTACGACGACGTCCTGAACCGCCAGCGTGAGGCCATCTACGCGGATCGTCGGCACATCCTCCAGGGCGATGACATCGCCGATCGTGTGCAGCACTTCATCGAGGACGCCATCAGCGGCGTCGTGCGAGACCACACCGGCGAGGGCCACAACGAGAGCTGGGACTTCGATGCCCTCTGGACCGAGCTCAAGACGCTCTACCCGGTGGGCGTGACGATCGACGAGGTCGTGGCCGAGGCCGCCGACCGCAAGGGCGGCATCGATGCGGACGGGCTCACCCGTGAGCTGCTCTCCGACGCGAAGATCGCTTACCAGACGCGTGAGGAGTCTCTCGGCGAGGCCGCCACGCGCGAGCTCGAGCGTCGTGTCGTGCTGCAGGTGCTCGATCGTCGCTGGCGCGACCACCTCTACGAGATGGACTACCTCAAGGACGGCATCGGCCTTCGTGCGATGGCTCAGCGCGACCCCCTCATCGAGTACCAGCGTGAGGGCTACGCCATGTTCCAGTCGATGATGGGCCAGATCAAGGAGGAGTCGGTCGGCTACCTCTACAACCTCGAGGTCGAGGTGCGTCGCGCCGGTGACTCGGAGACAGCCGAGGTCGAGGCCAAGGGGCTCGCCTCCGACGGCGGTGAGCAGCGCCTCGAGTACTCCGCGGCGAATGATGCGGGTGAGGTCGAGGTCCGCAACGATCGCGGTCAGGTCCAGCAGGCGGCGACGGATCGCGTCCGTCAGGCGGCGGCTCGTGCCCAGGCTCCGCAGGCCGAGGCTGAGGAAGCACCGCGTGGCGCCTTCGGGCAGCGCGCCGAGGCCGAGGCTCCCGCCGCCGGCAACCGCGAGCAGCGGCGCGCCCAGGGCAAGAAGAAGAAGTAGTCTCTCCGCACAGAGGAGGGCCAGTCCGCGTGGATTGGCCCTCCTCTCGTCGCTGTAGGCTTGGTCGATGACCCCAACGCGCAACTTCGACCAGTCGTCGAAGCTCAAGAACGTCCTGTACGAGATTCGCGGAAACGCCCTCGTCGAGGCGGCGCGCTTGGAGGCGGAGGGGCATCAGATCCTCAAGCTGAACACCGGCAACCCGGCGATCTTCGGCTTCGACGCCCCGCACCAGATCGTGCGCGACATGCTCGCCGCGCTGCCGACGGCCCACGGATACAGCGACAGCAAGGGCATCGTCTCGGCTCGACGTGCCGTGGTGAGCCGGTACGAGGAGATCGAGGGCTTCCCGCGGTTCGACCCCGACGACGTGTACCTCGGAAACGGTGTCTCCGAGCTCATCACGATGACGATGCAGGCGCTGCTCGACGAGGGCGACGAGGTCCTCATCCCGGCGCCGGACTACCCGCTCTGGACGGCGATGACCAGCCTCGCCGGCGGCACTCCCGTCCACTACCTCTGCGATGAGGATGACCAGTGGCAGCCCGACCTCGAGGACATCCGATCGAAGATCACGCCGCGCACCAAGGCGCTGGTCATCATCAACCCGAACAACCCCACGGGAGTGGTGTACTCCCGCCAGATCCTCGAGGGCTTGGTGCAGATCGCTCGAGAGCACCAGCTGCTGCTGCTCTCCGACGAGATCTACGACCGCATCCTGTTCGACGGCGCCGTGCACATCCCGACGGCGACTCTCGCCCCTGATCTGCTCTGCCTGACCTTCAACGGCCTGTCCAAGACGTATCGCGTGGCCGGATTCCGCTCGGGATGGATGGTCATCACAGGGCCGCAGGACCACGCCAAGGGGTTCATCGAGGGGATCACGCTGCTCGCGTCGACCCGACTCTGCCCGAACGTCCCGGCCCAGCACGCCCTGCAGGCGGCGCTCTCCGGCGTGCAGTCGATCGAGGCGCTCATCGCTCCGACCGGGCGCCTGCACGAGCAGCGGGACATCGCCTGGGAAGGTCTCGAGTCGATCCCCGGCGTCTCGTGCGTGAAGCCTCAGGGGGCGTTGTACGCGTTCCCACGGCTCGACCCGAACGTGCATGAGATCAGGGACGATGCGCGGCTCGTCTACGACCTGCTGGTCTCGGAGCACATCCTCCTGGTCCAGGGCACCGGCTTCAACTGGGCCACCCCTGACCACCTTCGCCTGGTCACGCTCCCCGAGCCCCGAGTGCTGAGCGAAGCCGTCGAACGACTGGGGAACTTCCTCTCGAGCTATCGGCAGTAGCTGACGCGGCGTCCGCCGGGAAGAGCGTCGACGCCAGTCGTCTCACGGCTGCGAGGAACGGCGAACGGGGCGCGACATCGGTCATGGGTCGGGCGTGCAGCAGAGCGGCATCCGCTGCGCGCTGGTCGAACGGCAGGAAGACGACATCGGTGATGCCCGCGAACCTCTCGAGCGTGCGTCGCACCTGACCACGCGCATCGATGCCGAGCGGGCCCGGTCGCACCTGATTGACGACGACGACGACGGGCGTGGGGGCGGTGAGACGCCGCAGTTCGGCGTGCTCACGTACGAATCTGCTGATGCCGAGCGGGTCGGCCGATGCGACCGCGATGATCAGATCTGCCTCGTTCAACGAGGCAGTGGTCGCAGCGTGGCGACGGGGCCCGGCAAGGTCGTACGTGACCTCCTCGTCGGCGTCGAAGGCAGCGGCCACATCGACGACCGTCTCCTCGGACCACTCGCGACAGGCGACGAGCGTGGCCCGCAGGCGGGTCGATGACAGCTCGGGCCAGCGGCTGGGACGATTGATACCGGGCAGCACCTCGATATCACCGCCGCCCGTGGCCACCGTCGTGGCGAGTCTTGTCAGCTCGGCGGAGTCGAGCGCACCGCGTTCCGCCCGTCGGCACGCTGCGGCGACACCGGGCGCGTCGTCGCTGAGACCGAGAAGCAGGGCGAGCGCGGGCGCGACCGTGTCGGTGTCGACCAGCGCGGTCCTGCGTCCGCGGCGGGAGAGTTCCACGGCCAGTTGGATGGCGAGGGTCGACCGCCCCGGAGCGCCGTGCGGTCCCCAGACCGCGATCACGCGATGCGGAAGGACGGACTGCGGGCGTGGCACGGTGTCTGTCTCGGATGCCAGCGCGGCAGCGATCTCCCATCCTGCCGCTTCCGGGCGGAGGGCCTCCGACAGCCCGAGACGCCCCAGCAGGCGGCTGTCTGCGCCGCCGAGCGCTAGGATGCGCACCCCGGCACGGTCGCATGCGGAGATCAGGTCGGCGCTCAGCACCGCTCTGGTGGCGGGGACGATGATCGCCTCCGCGCCCGGCGGCACCTCGATGACGGCGGTGGGGGAGAGGATCGCGAGGACATCGATGCCTTCGAGCGCCAGCTCCGCCGCCAGTTCACCCGCCCGTGGCTGAGGGATCGCCACCACGACGCCGGTCACGACCCGGCCCCGACCGGCACCACGGAAAGGGCGGCCCCACCCGTGATGGCGGCGAGCACGTCGGCCACATCGGCCCGATCGATCACGATCTCGAGCTGGGTTCCGGTGTCGGCGAGCACGCCTTCCGCATCGAGCACGTCGTGCACGATCACGTCGGCGACCAGGATGCGGGGGACATCGTAGGAGCGTCCTTCGTCGAGGGGCGGCGCCTGCCAGACCTCCACGACCGTGCCCGCCTCCACTCCTTCCGGGATACCGGTGCTGCTCTGGATGACGATCGTGGTGGAGCGGCTGCGGTCGGCATCGGTCACAGCCGAGGACGGAACGAGTTCTCCGCTCTCGAGAGTGCGGGACGCGATGCTGCCGGTGGGGACGTCGTCCGGGCCGAGGTAGTCGTCGGCCAGCGACCCCAGACCGACGTCGACGACCTGGAAGTCGTCGGACGTCAGCACCTCACCCTGCGTGATGGTCCGGGTGGCCTGGAGCGTCGGAACGGCGTCGTCGAACGCCGACACGATGAGCCAGACACCGGCGATCGAGAGAGCCACCAGCGCGATGCCCACGAGGAAGCGGACGTCGCCCCAGAACGCGCGCCGAGGAACAGAGAAGGAAGCCATGGCGATATCGTCACAGAAACGGCGGCGGGGCTCCCGGAGTTATCCACAAGGGACGAGCGGACCCGAATCCGGCGAACCTGTGGGCGAGAATGAGGGGATGCCTGCATTCCCTGTTCGCGCACCGCGTTACCTCGCCCCCTCGCAGGTGGCGGAGCTGCTGAGCATCGGGGTCGACGAGGTCGTCGCCCTGGTGCAGGAGGGAAGACTGCGGGGAGCGCAGCTGGGATCACCGCCTCGTTGGCGAGTGGAGGAGTCCAGCCTCGACGGGTACCTGGCCGAAGAATCGGAGAACTCTCGGCGGATGGCGCTGTGGCGCCAGTCCCAGACCGCGAGCTTCCCCGAGGTCTGGGGCACCTCTTCGGCTCACGGCACCTGATCGACCGGAGTACGCACGGCCACGAGTGACGCGAACGGGATGATGCGGAACCCGTGCACCGCTCGGGCGAGGCGCGCTTCGCCCGGATCATGCACGGCGAGATCGAGGTGATCGGACGCCGCTCGATCGATCGTGCCGTGGACGTCGTCGCCCACATGGGTGCTGATGTGCACGGGCACACGACGGCGTGCGAGGTCACGCAGCACGAATCCGAGGGTCATCCGCTCTCGGAGCGGGGGATCTGCGGTGGGTGGTTCGTCGAGGCTCGCCAGGATCATGCCGTGATCCGTCGTGATGCCGGTGACGGCCGCGAGGGGGAGGAAGAAGCCGGCGGGTGCGCTGCGTTCCTCGCCGGTGCCGCGCGTGGAGACGGCGACCCAGTCCGCTCCGAGCGTCTGCAACGAGACCGGAATCCGTCGCCCGTTCACGAGACCGATCGTGACGTCCGCTCCTGCGCTGCACAGCGTCCGCAGCCGCGCGCGCAGGTCCAACCGTGCGATGCGCAGCCGTTCGGACTCGGCGTCCAGCACCGCTCGTTCCGCCTCCCACTCCGCGGTCAGCTGGCCTTCGAGGTCTTCGAACAGTCGGTCCCAGTGCATCCGACAGAGCGTAGGCGACCCCGCTCGGGCGCGTACGAGTTATCCACATTCTTCGCCTCACCCCACTCCGGCGCTGGCGGCACGGTGCTGTACTGCTCACTCGCAGACCTCCCCGACCGAGAGTTCGACATGACGCCGCACGAGTACTTCGCACCCCAGCCGACATCGACCAGCGAGCTTCCCGACCCCGTGCCGCTTCTGCGCAGCCTCACGCACGGCGTCCTCGAGGTGCTGGCCGGTGTCAGGGAGGTCGATCAGCTCGCCAGGTGGTTCAGTGAGGACGCATTCCGAAGTCTGGTCACGCGCGCGAACCTCTCCTCGAGGGCACGCAGCGCGCGCGGGGTCGCTCCCGCCCGACCCACGTTCGAGATCAGGGCGCTGAGGGTCACGGAGCCGCTCGACGGCGTGATCGAAGCCGTCGTCGTGGTGGCCGGTCCTGGGCGCACCCGCGCCGTCGCCGTGCGCCTGGAAGGGATCGATCGTCGCTGGCGGGCGACGTCGCTGGCCATTCTCTGAGGCATCTGACCGTAGGCTGGTCAGGTGTCAACCCTCAGTGATCTCGCCCATGCCCAGGGGCGCCTGAACGACAGCGATGTCGAATGGCTCCACCGTCTCGCCGGGGACGGACAGCTCCTCGCGGACCTCGCCTCCGCCGACATCGTGATCTGGATCCAGACCGACGACGGTTCGTTCATCGCGGTCGCGCACGCGCGACCCAGCGGCGCGGCGACGCTCTTCTATCGCGACATCGTCGGAGAGCGGGTGCGGCCCCAGTGGCGCACCCAGGTCCAGGGAGCCTTCGAATCGGCCGAGATCGTCGACTCCTCCTCGCCCGACTGGTTCGAGGAGACGCCGACGCGCGTGCGGGCCGTGCCGATCCTGAGCGTCGGTCGCGGTGCCGACGCCCACTCGACCGTGATCGGAGTGGTGACCCGGCACACGAACCTCGGCGAGGTGCGCACGCCGTCTCGCCAGCAGATCACCTTCGACGAGTGCGCGAACGACCTGTTCCGCATGATCGCCGACGGGAGCTTCCCCGACCTCACGGCTCCGACGTCACCGCGTCGGGGAGCGCCTCGGGCCTCCGATGGTCTCATTCGCATCGATGTCGACGGGATCACCACCTTCGCCAGCCCGAACGCGCTCTCCGCCTTCAACCGGATGGGATTCGACGACGAGCTCGAGGGGGAGTCTCTCGCCGAGGTGACCACTCGTCTCGTCCCGCCGTCCCGGCAGGTCGACGAGTCGCTGCCCGTGGTGGTCACCGGGCGCGCTCCCTGGCGCACCGACATCGAAGCCCGCGGTGTGACGGTGTCCTTGCGTGCCATCCCGCTGAAGGACCACGGCACCCGCATCGGGGCGATCGTGCTGTGCCGCGACGTCTCAGAACTGCGCCACCAGGAGCAGGAGCTCATCACCAAGGACGCGACGATCCGCGAGATCCACCACCGGGTGAAGAACAACCTGCAGACGGTCGCCTCGCTTCTGCGCATCCAGGCGCGACGCACCCACTCAGACGAGGCGCGCGACGCCCTCACACAGGCCATGCGCCGCGTGGATGCGATCGCCGTGGTGCACGACACGCTCGCCCAGGGGCTGACGCAGAAGGTCGACTTCGACGAGGTCTTCCACCGCGTGCTCAAGCTCGTGGCCGAGGTCGCCTCGGCTCCGAACACGCGCGCGCGGACGCAGTCCACCGGACGGTTCGGAGTTCTTCCGAGCGAGTACGCGACACCTCTCGCGCTCGCTCTGACGGAGGTCGTGACGAATGCGGTCGAGCACGGTCTCGCAGGTCAAGAGGGCTTCGTCACGATCGACGCCAAGCGCACCGAGGACAATCTGCGCGTGACGGTGCGGGACACCGGTCTCGGTCTGCCGGAAGGGCGCATCGGCCAGGGCCTCGGCACTCAGATCATCCGCACGCTCATCCAGGGTGAGCTCGGTGGAACGATCGAGTGGCACGGGAGCGATGGCGAGGGCACCGAAGTGGTCATCGACATCCCCCTGCGCTGGCTCGAGAGGTGAGAGCTGCCGCATCCGAACAGACGAAAGCGGCCTGAGAGTCGATCTCAGGCCGCTTTCGGATGTTCAGGAGGCGCGGCGTGCGCGAGCGGCGCGACGCTTGAGAGCGCGGCGCTCGTCTTCGGAGAGCCCGCCCCAGACGCCCGAGTCCTGGCTGGTCTCCAGGGCGTACTGCAGGCAGATCTCGGTGACGGTGCAGGTGGCGCACACCGTCTTCGCCTTCTCGATCTGATCGACGGCAGGGCCAGTGTTCCCCACGGGGAAGAAAAGCTCGGGGTCGACAGTCAGGCAGGCGGCCTTATCGCGCCAGTCCATGGGGGCTCCTCGGTGTGGATTTCAAGAGATGTCGCGATGCGACCTCTCGGATTCGGGTAGAAGTTCGGGTTCCGCTACCCTGTTGAGATGCGGACGGAATGCCCGCGAATTGTGATGCGAGCGTGAATGCTCGCCCCACGCCGCTGTGGGAGCACATGACTTTCTCTATTCTGTTACATGAAAACCATGAAATCAAGGGTTTTCTCTTCTTTCGATCCTTGGGAGACACCGTGCGCGCACCCGGAATCGCCTTGGCGGCAGCGGCGATCCTCGCCCTCGAAGCAGTGGCGCTCCTGGT
This sequence comes from Microbacterium sp. DWRC1-3, assembly GCF_049896645.1. NCBI lineage: Bacteria > Bacillati > Actinomycetota > Actinomycetes > Micrococcales > Microbacteriaceae > Microbacterium > Microbacterium sp. DWRC1-3. Next base: position 987,778 of record NZ_JAFCUS010000001.1, on the reverse strand, counting down.
CTTCGCCGTAGTCGAACTCGCCGGTCTCGGGGCGGGCGATGCGGCATCCCTGCCGACGGCCCTGGCGCTCATCGTGCTCACGCTGATCGGCGCCGCAGCCCTCGTGTCTTTCGCGGTGGGCACGCGGGTCGGGAAGTCGTGGGCTCGATCAGGCGGAGTGGTCTTTCAGGTACTCGCCGTAGCCCTCGCGCTCGCCTCTCTCACGCTGCAGCCGATCTCGTGGCCGTTCACCCTCGGGGTCGGGCTTCCCGGACTGCTCGGATTCGCGCTGTTGATCTCGAGCGCACGTCGAGAAGGTCCGCAGCGCGCGACGGAGTGACCTCCGAGAGCTGCGGACGTCGGGGAGGTCTGCTGACCTCGCGGACAGCTGCGGGTCAGGCGTCGATGCCGAGCTGCTTGCGCAGCCGTGCCACGTGACCCGTGGCCTTCACGTTGTACTGCGCGAGAGCGATCTTGCCGTCTTCGTCGAGCACGAACGTCGAGCGGATGACCCCCTCGACGAGCTTGCCGTAGTTCATCTTCTCGCCCCACGCACCGTAGGCGGAGTGGACGGCGTGGTCAGGGTCGCTGAGGAGCGGGAAGGTCAGCCCATCGCGCTCGCGGAACTTCGCCAGCGTGGCGGGCTCGTCGCGTGAGACCCCGATGACGCGGTAGCCGGCGCCCTGGAGGGACGAGATGCTGTCGCGGAAGTCGCACGCCTGGGTGGTGCAGCCGGGAGTCATCGCCGCCGGGTAGAAGTACAGCACGGTCTTCTGGCCGCGCAGATCCTCGAGACGGACGATGTTCCCGTCCTGGTCGAGGAGGGAGAAGTCGGGGGCTGCGGTTCCTGGTTCGAGGCGCTGGGTCACGTCTCCAGCCTAACGGCCGGGGGCCTGATCCGCCTTGTCCGCGAACGTCTGCAGCAGACGCTGCAGGGAATCGAGTCGGGCACGCCCGGTCTCGCCCAGCTCTCCGCGCTCGGCGGCCTCGATCAGAGCGCAGTCGGGTGCATCGGCGAGATGGGTGCAGCCCCGGGGACAATCTTGGGCGATCGCGGCGAGTTCGGTGAACGCGGCCAGGATGTTCGCCGGATCGACGTGTCCGAGTCCGAAGGAGCGCACGCCGGGGGTGTCGATCACCCAGCCGGTGCCGTCCGCACCCTCGTAGCGCAGCGACACGGTCGATGACGAGGTGTGCCGACCGCGTCCGGTGACCTGGTTCACGTGCCCGGTGGCGCGCAAGGCCGACGGCACGAGGGCGTTGACGAGCGTCGACTTGCCCACCCCGGAGTGTCCGACGAAGACCGTGGAGTGTCCGACCAGCGCGTCGCCGATCTCCTCGAGGGGCATCTCGTCCTGCGCACTGGTGAACACACGCAGGTCGAGGCCGTCGAAGTGCGTCAGGAACTCGGTCGGATCGGCGATGTCGGTCTTGGTGACGACGAGCAGCGGGCGGATGCCGGCATCCAGTGCCGCGACGAGGTAACGGTCGACGAGGCGCGCGCGGGGCTCCGGGTCGGCGGCCGCGACGACGACGAGCATCTGATCGGCGTTCGCCACGATCACCCGTTCGACCTGATCGGTGTCGTCGGCGCTGCGGCGCAGCAGAGAGGTGCGATCGACGATGCCGATGATGCGCGCGAGCGTGCCCTCGTCTCCCGAGGTGTCGCCCACCACCCGTGCCTGATCGCCCGTGACGATGGGCATGCGTCGCAGCTCGCGCGCGCGCGTCGTGGTGATCATGCGCTCCTCGGCGGTGCCCTCACCGAGGAGGACCGAGTATCGTCCGCGGTCGACGCCGAGCACTCGTCCCACCTGCGCGTCCTCGTGCGCGGGTCGCCGTTTGGTGCGGGGGCGATTCGCCTTCGGGTTGGGACGGGTGCGGATGCTGCTCTCGTCGAAGTCCTCGAAGTCGTCTTCGAGGTCGTCGGCGTCGTCCAGCCAGCTCACCCTCAGCCCCGCAGCATCCTCTCCCAGAGCATCGTGAACTCCGGGAGGGTCTTCGCGGTGGTGCCGATGTCGTCGATCTCGACGCCGGGGACGCGCAGGCCGATGAGCGCTCCGGTAGTGGCCATCCGGTGATCGTGGTGTGCGGCCCAGCTTCCGCCGTGCAGAGGCCGGGGGATGATGCGCAGTCCGTCGGAGAGCTCCTCGGCCTCGCCGCCGAGCGCGCGGAGGTTGCCGATCAGCGCCGCGATCCGGTCGGTCTCATGCATGCGGATGTGTCCGATGCCGCGGATCGTGGTCGGAGACTCCGCGAAGGCGGCGAGGCCGACCAGCGTCGGGGTGAGCTCGCTCGCCGCGGACAGGTCGAGGTCGAGGCCTCGGATGCCGGAACCGGCGCGCACGGTGAGCGTGCCGCCGTGACGGCCGACGTGCGCCCCCGTGGCCTGCAGGATCTCGGGCAGCAGGGCGCCGGGCTGAGTGGAATGTGCGGGCCAGCCGGTGATCGACACCGATCCGCCGGTGACCAGCGCGGCGGCGAGGAACGGCGCGGCGTTGGAGAGATCGGGTTCGATCGCGATCTCCTTGGCCCGCGGAACGCCCGCCTCGACCAGCCATTCGCCGACGGCGGGGCGTTCGATGCGGATGCCGCGGCGGCTCAGAGCCTCGATCGTCATGTCGATGTGCGGAAGGCTCGGCAGGTGCTCGCCGGTGTGGACGAGGTGCAGGCCGACGTCGAAGCGGGGGGCGGCGAGCAGGAGACCGGAGACGAACTGGCTCGACGCGGAGGCGTCGATCTCGACGCGTCCGCCGCGGATTCGCCCGTGGCCGCGGATCGTGAAGGGGAGAGCCCACGTGCCCTCGTCGTCGATGTCGACGCCGAGGTCGCGCAGCGCGCTGATCAGCGCGCCCATCGGACGATGCAGCGCCGTCTCGTGCGCCGTGAGGTGCACGTCGTGCGCCGCGAGGCCCGCCAGCGGGGCGATGAAGCGCATGACGGTGCCGGCCTGACCGCAGTCGATCGTGGTGCCGCCGCTGAGCTTCGCGGGGGTGACGACGAGGTCGGGTCCGAACTCGTTCCCGGCGTCGACCTCTTCGATGCCGACGCCGAGGGCGCGCAGCGCGTCGACCATGCGTGCGGAGTCGTCGGAGTGCAAGGGGGCGATCAACCGGCCCGGTCCATCGGCGATCGCGGCGATCATCAGCTCGCGGTTGGTCAGCGATTTGGAACCGGGGATCGTGAGTTCGGCGTGCACGGGCACGTCGGTCGTGGGCGCGGGATAGGCGCCCTGCACACGGGAGGGGGAATACCTGTTGGCGCTCATCGGTTCTCACCTTAGTAAACGCAGGGAGCTTCGTCGCGAAAGACAGGCCTCCCGACCCGAAGGAGAGAGTATGCCGGCGACGTTGGAGCGCGAGGTGATCGACCTCAGCGGCCTAGACTGGCCGGTGATGGATGACACCGTAACCGCAGACACCGTCGGCGACCCTCGGCGCGAGTTCGAGGAGCAGGCGATCCCCTTCATGGATCAGCTCTACGCCGCCGCGATGCGCATGACGCGCAACCCGGCGGATGCCGCCGATCTCGTGCAGGAGACCTTCGTGAAGGCCTACGGGTCCTGGGCGACGTTCTCGCAGGGCACGAACCTCAAGGCGTGGCTCTATCGGATCCTCACCAACACGTACATCAACATCTACCGCAAGCGCCAGCGCGAGCCTTTCCAGGGCACGATCGACGAGCTCGAGGACTGGCAGCTGGGCGGAGCCGAGTCCACCACGGCGTCGCACAGCCGTTCGGCCGAGGCGGAGGCCATCGACCGGATGCCGGCCTCGGTGGTCAAGGATGCGCTGCAGGCCGTGCCGGAGGACTTCCGCCTCGCGGTCTATCTCGCAGATGTCGAAGGTTTCGCGTATCAGGAGATCGCCGACATCATGAAGACCCCCATCGGCACCGTGATGAGCCGCCTGCACCGTGGCAGGCGGATGCTGCGGGAGCTGTTGGCAGATTACGCCGCTGAGCGGGGCATCGCCGCGGCTGAGACGAGGAGCAAGAAATGAGCGACTGCGGCTGCGACAAAGCCCGTCAGGATCTGGAGGAGTACCTCCGCAACGAGGTGTGCAAGACCGAGCACACCGAGATCCGCGAGCACCTCGAGAACTGCCCGTCATGTCGGGATGAGGCTCTCGTCGCCACGACCCTCACCGAGGTGATCGCCCGCGCCTGCAAGGAGACCGCTCCCGAGCAGCTGCGCGACCAGGTCTTCGAGCGTCTGCGCGCCGTTCAGGCCTCGCAGCACTGACCGCACGCCGGAGGCCGTCGGTAGTGTGGACGGATGACCTCCATCGATGCGCGCGACGTACCCGCTGACACCACCTCGACGGAAAGACTGGCCGGAGCCGGCCTCGACTACCGCGTCGTCGATCTGAGCGATGACGCGAGCGCCTCGGGTTTCGAGCGTGCCGTCGACCGCGGATTCCTCGGCCCCGAGCCGACGAGCGACATGCTCGCCCAGGTGCGAAAGACCTTCGCGGAGCGGCGGAACGTCGGGGTGTACGAGAAGAACGCCCCGGCCGCTGCGCTGCCCGTGGCGACCATAGACGGCTGGATCACACCCCTCACCGTCCCCGGCGGCGCCGAGATCGGGATGTGGGCGATCAGCGTGGTCACGGTCGCGGCGACCCACCGCCGCCGCGGGATCGCCAGGGCGCTTCTCGAAGGGGAGCTGCGGGCTGCGGCATCCGCCGGAGTGGCCATCGCCGGGCTCACGGTGTCCGAGGCGACGATCTACGGCCGCTACGGCTTCGGTGCAGCGATTCCGGTCGCGCGCCACACGGTCGACACGCGACGTGCGGGCTGGAGCGGACCGACGCCGACCGGCACTCTCGAGTACATCGATCGCGAGACGCTCGCCGCCGACCTCGGTGCGGTGCACGAGCGCGCCCGAGGCAGAGCATCGGGACAGATCCCCGGCTGGGAAGGCCGATGGGAGGGGTACGCAGGAGTCGCGCCCACCCCGGATCGCGACCAGGCCCGCGGTGTGCGCTACCGCGACGAGGACGGTGCGCTGCGCGGGGTGATGGCCTACACCGTGGGTGAGGCGACCGGCACCTTCCGCTTCCGGATGGACGTGCGTCTGCTCGTCGCGGAGACGGCTGACGCGCGCGCCGCGCTCTGGCGCTTCGCCCTGCAGCACGACCTCGTCGATGAGGTGGTCGCCGACCTCCGCCCGATAGATGACCCCCTGCCGTGGTTGGTGCACGACACCCGCGGGGTGAAGCAGGAGGTGCACGACCACGGGTGGCTGCGCATCCTCGACCTCCCGACGGCGCTGACGGCACGTCGGTACTCGGCCCCGATCGACACGGTCCTCCGGGTCGAGGACTCGCTGGGCTTCACGAACGGCGGCTGGCGCCTGCGCGTGGACGACGACGGCATCGCGACAGTCGACGCCGCAGACGAGGGCGCCGAGGCCGACATCACGCTCGACGTCTCGATGCTCTCGGCGCTCTATGCCGGTGGAGTCCGCGCCACGACACTGCACGGTGCCGGACGCATCACGGCCAGCCCTGCGGCCGTCGAGGCGTTCGACCGGGCGCTCATCTCTTTCCCCGCTCCGTCTCTCGACATCTGGTACTGATCCGCACCGCACAGACGAGGGTGACGGCCGCGCGGATCAGTGCTGCCTGCTCGGCGGCGTGGACCTTCGAGGATCCCGTCGCCGGCGATGCCGAAGCCGTGCGCGAGACCGGGCGGAACGATCGGTCGCCGGGAACGTCGGCGAAGGCGAGCGCGAGGAACGGCCAGGCGCCCTGGTTCTCCGGCTCTTCCTGCACCCAGACCAGCTCGGCGTTCGGGTAGGAGTCGGTGATCGCCTTGAGCTCATCGATCGGCGTCGGGTACAGCTGCTCGAGCCGGACGAGGGCGACCTCGGGATTCGGGTTCTTCTCGAGCTCGGCCCGCAGATCCCAGTGCACCTTGCCCGAGTGCACGAGCACGCGCTTGACGGCCGTGCGGTCGAGACCGCGGTCGTCGTCGATGACCGGCTCGAACCGACCCTGGGTGAACGCTTCGACCGGGCTCGTCGCGCCGCGCAGACGCAGCATCGCCTTCGGAGTGAAGACGATCAGCGGCTTGCGCGGACGGGCGTAGGCCTGGCGGCGCAGCAGGTGGAAGTACGACGCGGGCGTCGACGGGCGCGACACGATCATGTTGTCCTGCGCGCACAGCTGCAGGAAGCGCTCGATGCGCGCCGACGAGTGGTCCGGTCCCTGGCCCTCGTAGCCGTGGGGGAGCAGTAGGGTGACGCTGGACTGCTGTCCCCACTTCTGCTCGGCCGCGGAGATGTACTCGTCGATGACCGACTGGGCGCCGTTGACGAAGTCGCCGAACTGCGCTTCCCAGAGCACGAGGGCCTCAGGAGCCTCGACCGAGTAGCCGTACTCGAAGCCGAGAGCGGCGTATTCGCTGAGCAGCGAGTCGTAGACGAAGAAGCGGCCCTGTGCGTCGGACAGGTTCGACAGCGGGAGCCACTCCTGGCCGTTCGCGCGGTCGTGCAGAGTCGCGTGGCGCTGCACGAACGTCCCGCGACGAGCATCCTGACCGGCGAGACGCACCGGGGTGCCTTCCACGAGGAGAGAGCCGAACGCGAGCAGCTCGCCGAAGCCCCAGTCGATGCCGCCGTTGCGGCTCATGTCGAGGCGCTTCTCCAGCAGCTGCTGGATCTTGGGGTGCACCGTGAAGCCCTCGGGCTTGTTCACGAAGGCGTCGCCGATCATCTGGATGACCTCGTTCGGCACACCGGTGATCTCCGGAGCGCCGACCTGGTCGTCGACAGGCGGCAGCTCCGGGGAGATCGGCAGAGCGCCGGTCTCGGCGGCGTGCGTCTCGGCGAAGGCGATCTCCAGACGGTTCTGGAAGTCGGCCTTGGCCTCGTCGTACTCCTGCTCGGTGATGTCACCACGACCGACGAGCGACTCGGTGTACAGGCGGCGGACGGACCGCTTCGCCTGGATGAGATCGGTCATCAGCGGCTGCGTCATCGAGGGGTCGTCTCCCTCGTTGTGGCCGCGTCGGCGGTAGCAGACCAGGTCGATCACGACATCGCGGTGGAAGCGCTCGCGGTACTCGAAAGCGAGCTGAGCGACGTGGATGACCGCTTCGGGGTCGTCGCCGTTCACGTGGAACACCGGCGCCTGGATCGTCTTGGCGACGTCGGTCGAGTAGATCGAGGTGCGACCGTCGTTCGGCGTCGTGGTGAAACCGACCTGGTTGTTCACGACCACGTGGATCGTGCCGCCGGTGCGGTAGCCGCGCAGCTGCGACATCTGCAGCGTCTCGACCACGACGCCCTGGCCTGCGAAGGCCGCGTCGCCATGCACGAGGATCGGCAGCCAGGCGAACGTGCCGATCGGCTTGCGGTCCTGCTTGGCGCGGACGATACCCTCCAGCACGCCGTCGACCGTCTCGAGGTGCGAGGGGTTGGCGGCGAGGTAGACGGGAAGCTCGGACTTGTCGTCGGCGACGAAGGTGCCCTCGGTGCCGAGGTGGTACTTCACGTCTCCGGAGCCGCGCTGGTTGCCCGGCGTCTGCGTGCCCTCGAACTCGCGGAACACCTGGCCGTACGTCTTGCCTGCGATGTTGGTGAGCACGTTCAGGCGGCCGCGGTGGGCCATGCCGATCGCGGCGCCCTCGAGCCCGGCGGTGGCCGCGCCCTGCAGGATCTCGTCGAGCAGCGGGATCAGCGACTCGCCGCCCTCGAGCGAGAAGCGCTTCTGGCCGACGAACTTGGTCTGCAGGAAGGTCTCGAAGGCCTCGGCCTCGTTGAGCTTGCGGAGGACCCGCAGCTGCTCGTCGTGGCCGGGCTTCTGGTACTTGACCTCGACCTTCTCCTGGAACCAGCGGCGCTGCTCCGGGTCCTGGATGTGCATGTACTCGATGCCGAGCGTGCGGCAGTAGGAGTCGCGGAGCACGCCGAGGATGTCGCGGAGCTTCGCGATGCGCCGTCCTCCGAAGCCGCCCGTGACGAATTCGCGGTCGAGGTCCCAGAAGGTCAGACCGTGGCTCTCGATCTCGAGGTCGGGGTGCGAGCGCTGCACGTACTCGAGCGGGTCGATATCGGCCATCAGATGACCGCGCACGCGGAAGGAGTTGATCAGCTCCTGCACCCGCGACTGCTTGTCGACGCGCTCGGCGAGGTCGACGGCGATGTCGGGGTTCCAGCGGATGGGGGCGTACGGGATGCGCAGAGCGGCGAAGATGTCGTCGTAGAAGCCGCGCTGACCGATGAGCAGCTCGTGCACCTTCTTGAGGAACTCGCCGGAGCCCGCTCCCTGGATGACGCGGTGGTCGTAGGTGCTGGTGAGCGTGATGGTCTTGCCGATCGCCAGCTCGTTGAGCGTCTTCTCGCTCGCACCCTGGAACTCGGCCGGGTACTCGAGGGCGCCGGCGCCGATGATGCAGCCCTGGCCCTTCATCAGACGCGGCACCGAATGCACGGTGCCGATGCCGCCCGGGTTGGTGAGCGACACCGTGGTGCCCTGGAAGTCGCCCGCGGTCAGCTTGTTGCCGCGTGCGCGCGTGACCAGGTCCTCGTAGGCGGAGAGGTACTCGGTGAACGTCAACGTGTCGGCGCGCTTGATGCTGGGCACCATGAGGGCGCGCGTGCCGTCGGGCTTGGGCAGGTCGATCGCGATGCCGAGGTTGACATGCGCCGGCGCCACCACGGAGGGCTTGCCGTCGACCTCTGCGTAGAACACGTTCTGGCTGCGGAACTCGTCCAGCGTGCGGATGAGCGCCCAGCCGATGAGGTGGGTGAAGCTGATCTTGCCGCCGCGGGTGCGCGCCATGTGGTTGTTGATGACGATGCGGTTGTCGATCATCAGCTTCGCCGGCACCGTGCGCACACTGGTGGCGGTCGGGACGGTGAGCGACTCGTCCATGTTCGCCGCGAGTGTCTTGGGCAGACCGCGAAGGGGCGTGACTTTGTCTTCTTCGACGGCGGCCGGAGCCTCCGCCGACTCGGACTTCGCTGCGGGCTTCGGAGCCTGCGCCGGGATCGGTGCTGCGGCGGCGGGCTTGGCCGTCGTGCGGGCGACGGGCTGCGAGCCGATCACGGGGATCGGCGCCGTGACGGGATGAGCCGTCGGGGCCGGTGCGTCGGACGCTGCTGCGGGAGCCGCGGTCGCCGTCTCGGAGTGGTATTTCTCCAGGATGGGCCACCACTCCTTGTCGACGGAGTCGCGGTTCACCTTGAACTGCTCGTAGAGCTCTTCAACGAGCCAGGAATTGGCTCCGAACCCCCCGTCGCCGTTGACGCCGGTCACCTGGTTCGACACGCTCGATCGCCCTCTTTCATCGCTGAAGCTCTCTGGTGCGGACGTCGACGCAGGATGCGTTCGGGCCCGCACACTCTCGACCAACAAGCCTAACGTGTTTCGCTCGGGGAATCGTCGAAGCCGTGCGCCCACCGCGTCGCGATCTGAGTACCGTGGAGGCATGAAGTTCTCTGGAGAGCAGCCGACCGTCGATCTGACCTACTCCGACGTCTTCCTGGTGCCGCGCAGATCCGCTGTCACCAGCCGTCTGCAGGTCGATCTCGCCCCGCAGGACGGCACACCGGCGACGTTGCCGCTCGTCGCCGCGAACATGAACTCCGTGACCGGCCCCCGCATCGCTGCCGTGCTCGCGCGGCGTGGCGGCCTCGGCGTCCTGCCGCAGGACATGCCGTTGCAGGATCTGGACGCCGCGATCCGCGAGGTCAAGTCGCAGCCGGTGCTCTGGGACACGCCTCTCGTGCTGCCGCCGGAGGCATCGGCCGCCGACGCGCTTCGTCTGCTCCCGGCGGCCAGCGGCCACGGGATCGTGGTCGCCCGTGGCGCGGCGCCGATCGGCGTCGAGCACATCCTCGGCATCCTCCCCGCGACCAGACTGGCCACGGCGCTTCCCGATGCGCAGCTCGGCGACCTGGTGCACCACGGCACGCCGTCGATCGACGCGGACGACATCGGTTCGGAGCGGCACGCGTTCGATGTGATCACCGACGCGGGCGTCGAGATGGTGACGGTCGTGCACCACGGCCATCTCGTCGGCACGCTGAGCGCCCGCAGCGCGCTGCGCTCGACGCTCTACCGTCCGGCGGTCGATGCCGACGGACGTCTCGCGGTCGCTGCCGCCGTCGGCATCAACGGCGATGTCGCCGCCAAGGCCAAGGCACTCGCCGCCGCCGGTGTCGACGTGCTGGTGGTCGACACCGCGCACGGCCACCAGGAGGGCATGCTGCGGGCTCTGCGCGCCGTCGCCGAACTCGATCTCGGCCTGCCCGTCGTGGCGGGCAACGTCGTCACAGCCGACGGCGTGGCCGACCTGGTGGATGCCGGAGCGTCGATCCTCAAGGTCGGCGTCGGTCCTGGCGCGATGTGCACCACCCGCATGATGACGGCGGTCGGACGCCCGCAGTTCTCCGCCGTGCTCGAGACCGCCCAGGCGGCACGTGAGCTCGGCGCGCATGTCTGGGCGGACGGCGGGGTGCGCTATCCGCGTGATGTGGCGCTCGCCCTCGCCGCCGGTGCGGCGTCCGTCATGGTCGGATCGTGGTTCGCCGGCACGATCGAGGCGCCGGGGGAGCTGCAGCGCGATGCCGATGGGCGCCTGTTCAAGGAATCCTGGGGCATGGCGTCGACCAAGGCGGTCCAGGCGCGCTTCGGTCGGCTCGACGCCTACGAGCGTGCCCGCAAGGAGCTCTTCGCCGAGGGCATCTCCTCGTCGAAGATCTACCTCGACCCGCTGCGTCCGGGCATCGAGGACCTTCTGGACATGATCACCTCCGGAGTGCGCTCATCCTTCACCTACGCGGGGGCGGCGACCGTGCCCGAGTTCCACGACCGCGCCGTGGTGGGGCTGCAGTCGGCGGCCGGCTACGAGGAGGGCAAGGCGCTGCCGGTCAGCTGGTGATCGTCGAGCGCACACCCCGCTGTCTTCGGTACAATCGTCGGCATAATGGACGACCCTCCCAGTTGTAGAACATCGCCCCACTGTCCGCCTCTCTCACCGGAGAGGAACCTCTGATGGACTACATCATGTTGGGCGTGGGGCTCCTGCTCACGGTCGGCACAGGCCTCTTCGTCGCGAGCGAGTTCGCACTGGTGAACCTCGATCGCGCCGAGCTCGAGGCCAGGCAGGCGCGCGGTGAATCCCGGCTCTCGCTCACGATCAGCGCTCTCAAGCACACGTCGACGCATCTCTCGGCGGCGCAGCTCGGCATCACGCTGACGACGCTGCTCACCGGTTACACGATGGAGCCGGCGCTGTCGAACCTCCTGCGCCCGACCTTCATCGCCTGGAGCATCCCTGAGGCCGCCGTCGCGCCGATCGCGACCGTCGTGGCCATGCTGGTGGCGACGGTGCTCTCGATGATCCTCGGTGAGCTCGTCCCCAAGAACTTCGCCCTCGCCCTGCCTCTGGCCACCGCGAAGCTCGTGATCCCGTTCCAGATCGCGTTCACGACGGTGTTCAAGCCCGCCGTGGTGGTGCTCAACGGCAGTGCGAACGGCGTGCTGCGCGGGATGGGCATCGAGCCGAAGGAAGAGCTCTCCGGCGCCCGCAGCGCGGAGGAGCTGTCCTCGCTCGTGCGACGGTCCGCCAACGCGGGCCTGCTGGAGGCCGACACCGCGTCGTTGCTCGATCGCACCCTCATGTTCTCGCGGCTGACGGCCGATGACGTGATGACCGCTCGGCCGAGCATGCACGCGATCGCCGCGGGCGATTCCGTGGATGATGTCATCCAGCTCGCGCGACGCACGGGCCACAGCCGCTTCCCGGTCTACGGCGACGACCTCGACGACATCATGGGCGTCGTGCACCTCAAGGCGGCGATCTCCGTGCCGCGCGATCGTCGTACCGAGGTTCCCGTCGGCGCTCTCGCGACGGAACCGCTCCGCGTGCCGGAGACGGTACACGTCGACGCCCTGATCGCGGAGCTGCGCGCCCGCGGCTACCAGCTCGCGATCGTCGTGGACGAGTACGGCGGCACAGCGGGTCTCGTGACCCTGGAAGACCTCGTCGAGGAACTCGTCGGTGAGGTCGCCGACGAGCACGATCGCACCAGGGCCGGAGTCATCCGCAACCGGGAGGGCATCACGTTCCCCGGTGAGCTGCGACCCGATGAGCTGCGTCGTCGTGCCGGTGTGGAAGTGCCGGAGGGCGACGTGTACGACACGGTGGGCGGTTATGTCATGAGCGTGCTCGAGCGCGTTCCTTCGGTCGGCGACGAGGTACCGCTCGACAGCGGTGTGCTGCAGGTGGTGCGCATGGACGGGCGACGGGTGGATCGGGTGCGCTACGTTCCGAGACCGCTCGACGACATCAACGAGGAGGTGACCCGATGAGCGATTGGGGAGGACTCGCCTGGCTCGTCGTGCTCCTTGTCGCGAACGCCTTCTTCGTCGGCGGCGAGTTCGCGGTGATCTCGGCCAGGCGGTCGCAGATCGAGCCTCTCGCCGATCAGGGTTCGCGCGCGGCCAAGACGGCCCTGTACGCGATGGAGCACGCGACGCTGATGCTCGCCACATCGCAGCTGGGCATCACGATCTGTTCGCTGCTCATCCTGAACGTCTCGGAGCCGGCGATCCACCACCTGCTCTCCGTGCCGCTGCACGCGCTCGGCTGGCCCGATGGCGCGGTCGACGCGGTCTCGTTCACGATCGCGCTGCTGATCGTGTCGTTCCTGCACGTGGTGTTCGGCGAGATGGTGCCGAAGAACCTGGCGTTCTCGGTGCCGGATCGGGCCGTGCTGTTCCTGGCCCCGCCGCTGGTGTGGGTGTCGAAGGTGTTCATGCCGGTGATCTGGGTGCTCAACGCGGCCGCGAACGGCGTGCTGCGCCTGTTCCGCGTCGAGCCGAAGAACGAAGCGGCATCCACGTTCACGCTCGACGAGGTCGCGACCATCGTCAGCCAGTCGCGTCGCGAGGGGGTGCTCATGGACACGGCGGGAACCGTCGCCGCTGCGGTGGAGTTCACCGACAAGAAGGCACGCGACGTCGCCGTCCCCCTGAGCGATCTGGTGACGCTGCCGCAGTCGACCACGCCCGAGGACATCGAGAAGGCGGTCGCCCGCTACGGCTTCTCGCGCTATGTGATCGTCGACGACGAGTCCGTGCCGATCGGCTACGTGCACCTGAAGGACATCCTTCGGGCATCCGAGGGCCCGGACGCGGAGGCCAAGATGATCGAGCCCGTTCCGGCCAAGCGCATCCACCACATGGTGCCGGTGCAGGAGGACACGGATCTGGAAGACGCTCTCGCGGTCATGCGTCGTGCGGGTCGGCACCTGGCGAAGGTGCGCGACGCACAGGGGAACACCACCGCTGTGCTGTTCCTGGAGGACATCCTGGAGGAACTGGTCGGAGAGGTGCAGGACGCGACCCGTCGCTTCCGCGGACGCTGATCGTCGATCGCGACGATGAAGGCCGCCGGACCCCTCAGGGGACCGGCGGCCTTCATCGTGCCGAGGAGACTCAGCGCAGGCGCGCGCGTTCGTACTGCGGCGGCCAGGCGATGTCGGCGTCGAGCTCATGGGCGGCGCGGAGAGCGAAGTGCGGGTCGCGCAGCCACTCCCGTCCGGCGAAGATCGCATCGGCCGCGCCATCGACGAGCACCCGCTCGGCCTGGGCGGCCGCTGTGATGAGACCGACGGCCGACACGGGGATCCGACCGCCTTGACGCACGGTCTCGGCGAGAGGCACCTGGTACCCGGGGAAGACGCTGATCCGCTGGTGCGCGACGAGGCCGCCGCTGGAGACGTCGATGAGGTCGGCGCTGTGCTGCACCGCCCAGTCGCCGACGATCGCCGCCTCCTCGGGCGTGAAGCCTCCATCGGCGTGGTCCGTGGCGGAGATGCGGACGAACAGCGGGAGGTCGTCACCCGCAGCCTCACGGACGGCGTCGATCACGCGCAGCAGCAGCCGGGCGCGGTTCTCGAGCGATCCGCCGTACTCGTCGTCGCGCAGATTCGACAGCGGGGACAGGAACTGGTGCAGGAGGTAGCCGTGCGCGCCATGGATCTCCAGCACGTCGAACCCGGCATCGACCGCACGTCGCGCTGCGACGGCGAACGCCTCGACCACGCGGTCGATGCCTGCGAGGTCGAGGGCGACCGGCGCATCGAAGCCGTCGAAGGCGACGGCCGACGGCGCGGCTGTCGTCCACCCTCCCTCAGCCGCCGGCACCGACCCGCGCTCGGGAGCCCAGGGCCACCACGTCGACGCCTTGCGGCCGGCGTGGGCGAGCTGGATCCCCGCACGCGCTCCGCGATCGTGGATCGCCCGGACGATCGGGGCCAGGGCGTCGCGCTGCGCGTCGTTCCACAGGCCCACATCACGCGGCGAGATCCGGCCTTCGGGAACGACGGCCGTCGCCTCGGCGACGATGAGTCCGGCACCACCGGATGCGAACTGGGCGAGGTGGGTGTGATGCCACTCCTGCACCACGCCGTCCTCAGCGCTGTACATGCACATCGGCGATACCCAGAGACGGTTGCGGAAGGTGACGGAACGGATGCGCAGCGGGGAGAAGAGAACACTCACGCTTCGACGCTACCGCTCGGCGGGTGCAGGACGGGCCGTCGCACTAACGTGGAGTCATGGTCGAAGTGCGCGAGTGGACACGCGGCGACACGGCGCGGTTGTTCCGTGTGCCCACCGCGGACGACGACAAGTACGCCCGCGGTGTGGTGGCTCTTCGCACCGGATCGCCCGCCTATCCCGGAGCCGCGGTCCTCGGCGTCGAGGCCGCATGGCGCGCAGGGGCCGGTTTCGTCCGCTACATCGGGGCGGAGCGGGTTGCCGATGCCGTGCTCGCCCGGCGTCCGGAGACCGTCACCGGCGCGGATACGGGTCGCGCTCGCGTCGACGCCTGGGTGATCGGCTCGGGGACCGACCCGACGCACCGCAGCGCCGCGGAGACCACCGCGCTGCGCGACATCCTCACCGGGCCCGCGGCCGTCGTCATCGACGCCGGAGCGCTCGATCTCGCCGAGGGGACGACGGCACCGTTCCTCGTGACGCCTCACGCGCGCGAGTTCGCACGGCTGCAGGAGGGCCTCGGCGTCTCCTCGGCCGAGGAGGATCGTGCGCAGGCCGCGCAGCACATGGCGGACAGGCTCGGGGGCACCGTGCTGCTCAAAGGATCACGCACGCTGATCGCGTCGCCCCACGGAGACGTCATCGCCGTGGATGCGGGGACCGGATGGCTGGCGACCGCGGGGACGGGCGACGTGCTCGCCGGGGTGTTGGGTGCGGTGCTCGCGGCGAACCCCGGACGACCGATCGCCGAAGTCGCCGCTGCGGGAGCGTGGGTGCACGGTCATGCCGGGCGGATCGCCGCCGGGACGCGCGACGGTGCGGCGGGGCATCCGATCGTCGCGATGGATGTCGCGGCAGCACTGCCGCACGCGATCGCGGACGTCCTCGCGTGAATCGCACGTCGACGAGCAGGGTGGTCGCGCTGTGGTGCGTCTTCCTCCTCGTTCACCTGCTCACGGCCTGGCTCGGCTGGGTGTATCCCAGCCAGCCGATGGGCGATGTCGTGCTCGTGTACGAGCCCTGGGCGACCTCGGCGCTCAGCGGGGGAGGCATCGTCGGCATCGACGAGACCTGGGTCTACCCCCAGCTCGCCCTCGTGCCGATGCTCATCGCCGCCGCTCTCTCCGCGCCGCTCGTGCCTCTGCTCGGCGTGTCCAGTGCGTACCTGGTGGGGTGGGCGACCCTGGTCGTCATCCTCGACGCGATCGCCTTCGGTGTGCTCATCGGGCGCTCTCCCGCGCGCGCTCGACGCATCGCCGCCTGGTTCTGGTGTGCGGCCGTGCTTCTGCTCGGGCCGATCGCGCTCTATCGGATCGATGCGATCACCGTCCCGATCGCCGTGATCGGTGGACTCTGGTTGGTGTCGCGGCCGGCGGTCGGCGCCGCGCTTCTCACGATCGGAGCCTGGATCAAGATCTGGCCCGGTGCGCTCGTCCTCGCCGCCGTCGTCGCGCTCCGGGCACGGATGCGGGTGCTGTTCGCCGCAGCGGTGGTCACCGCCGGCGTCGTCGCGACGCTGCTGCTGCTCGGAGCGGACACCGAGATCCTCGGGTTCCTGACGGAGCAGACCGGACGAGGGCTGCAGATCGAAGCCGTGGCCGCCACGCCCTTCCTGTGGCTCGCGGTCGCCGGGGCCGCCCGTATCGAGTACAGCTTCGAGATCCTGACCTTCCAGATCACCGCGCCCGGTGTCGATGCCGTCGCCGCCGCGCTCACACCGCTCATGGCTGTCTCCGTGCTGGCGGTCACCGCGGTGGGCGCGCTCAAGGCGGTGCGCGGTGCGACGTTCCCGCGGCTGTTCCCTCCGCTCGCTCTCACGCTGGTGACGCTGCTGATCGTCACCAACAAGGTCGGCTCACCGCAGTTCCAGACCTGGCTGATCGCCCCGGTCATCCTGTGGCTCGTGCTCGATCGGGTGAGGGCACGCACACCGGCCGTCGTCGTCCTCGCCCTCTGTCTGCTCACCTGCCTCGTCTATCCGCTCGGCTACGACGCGCTGCTGCGGGCGGATGCCCTCTCCGTCGCCGTGCTCACCGTGCGCAACGTGCTTCTCATCGTCCTGCTCGTCCTGGGCATCCGCGCTCTCGTGCGGGTGCCCGTCCGTCATCCCCGCACCCAGGAGTGAACCCATGCTGATCGCCTTCTCCGTCGCCCCCAGCGGCGCCCCCGCCGATGGTGCAGAGCGCACCGACGCCTCCGTGCACGACGCGGTGGCCGCTGCCGTGCGCGTCGTGCGCGAATCGGGGCTGCCGCACCGCACCACGAGCATGTTCACCGAGATCGAGGGCCCGGACTGGGACACGGTCATGGACGTCGTGAAGCGCGCGACCGAAGCGGTCATGCCGTTCGGGTCGCGGGTCTCGCTCGTGCTCAAGGCCGACATCCGCCCGGGGTACTCCGGAGAGCTCGACGCGAAGATCGAACGTCTGGAGAGCGCGATCGAGGAGGCAGCCGTCGAGGAGTCCGGTGACTGATCCCGTTTCGCTCTCGTCGGTCGTTCTCCGACCGGCGCTCGCCGAGGATGCGGAGTGGATCGCCGAGCTGCGGGCCGATGTGCTCCGCGCCGACCTGGAGCGGCTGGGGCGCTACGACCAGACGCGCGTCCGGCAGCGGTTCCGCGATGCGTTCGAGCCGGCGTACACGCGGATCATCGTCGTGGACGCCGCGGACGTCGGTTCTGTCGCCCTCCGCCCCGACGGAGACGCCTTCTGGCTGGAGCACCTCTACATCGACGCCTCGCACCAGGGGAGGGGCGTCGGCAGCCGGGTCCTGGCGATGATCCTCGATGACGACGGGCTGTACCGGCTCAACGTGCTCCAGGGCAGTCCGGCGCGCAGCCTCTACGAGCGTCACGGGTTCGTCGTCGACTCGCAGGACGACGTCGACGTGTTCATGACGCGAGAGCGGACGGGCCGGGCGGTCGCGCACCCGCGACGGCCGCTAAGCTGATCCGGTGAATCCCTCGACGCAATCGAGGGGTGCGGCGAAGTGGGCGCTCCTCTCTCTCGCCATCGGCAGCTTCGGCATCGGCATGACCGAATTCGTGGTCATGGGTCTGCTGCCCAACATCGCCGCCGACCTGCTGCCTTCGCTCTGGGCGACCAGTCGGGAAGACGCCCTGAGCCAGGCCGGCTGGCTGATCTCGCTGTACGCGCTCGGCGTGGTGGTCGGTGCGCCGACCATCGCCGGCTTCGTCGCCCGCTATCCGCGGCATCGTGTCATGATCGTGCTGGCCCTCGCCCTGACGGTGTTCAACGCGCTCACGGTGGTGCTGCCCACGTTCGAGCTCGTCGCCGCGTCCCGCTTCCTCGCGGGGCTTCCGCACGGCGCCTACTTCGGCATCGGAGCGCTCGTCGCCGCCGATGTGATGGGACCGGGCAACCGTGCCAAGGGCGTGGCCTTCATCCTCACCGGGCTCACGGTCGCCAACGTCATCGGCGTGCCGCTGGGAACGTTCCTCGGACAGCAGTGGGGCTGGCGCTCCGCCTTCGCGGTCGTGGCGCTCGTGTTCGCTCTCGCGACGCTGTGCATAGCCGTCTTCGTCCCGGAGCATCCCGGAGACCCCGGCCGCACGATGCGCCAGGAGCTGCGGGTGTTCCGCATCCCGCAGGTGTGGTTCACGCTCGGTGTCGGAGCCATCGGCTTCGGCGGATTCTTCGCCGTCTACAGCTACATCGCCCCGCTGGTGACGGAGGTCTCCGGTTCACCGGAATGGGTGGTGCCGATCGTCCTCGTGTTGATGGGACTCGGGATGACGGCGGGGAACCTGGTCGGCGGTCACCTCGCCGACATCGACCTGCGCCGCACGCTGCTGTTCGGCCTCGCCGCGATGGCCGTCGTCTTCGCGCTGCTGGCTTTCCTCTCGTTCTGGATCGTCAGCCTGGCCGCGGTGGTGCTCGTGGTCGGTTTCGTGTCGTCGGTGCTGAGCCCGACGATCCAGACGCGGCTCATGGACGTGGCGGGCGACAACCAGTCGATCGCGGCGGCCATGAACCACTCGGCGCTCAACATCGGCAACAGCCTGGGCGCGTTCCTCGGCGGCGTCGTGATCGCCGCGGGCTGGGGCTTCACCGCACCGGCGTGGACGGGGGGAGTGCTCGCCGGGGCCGGCCTGCTGATCGCGCTGCTGTCGTATCGCGTCGAAGAGCGTCGCGCTGCGGCGACGGAGCTGGTCGCGTCGTAGAGTGACGGGGTGAGCGCCCCTGAGTCGTCCCTGCCCGTCGCCGGCACCGTCGTGGTGCTGCGCGCAGCGGACCCGGGGTTCGAACTGCTGCTGATGCGGCGCCCCGATCGCGGATCCTTCGCGGGAGCCTGGGTCTTCCCCGGGGGCAAGGTCGAGCCCGGCGACGTGCGCGACGGCGACGACGAGGCCGAAGACGCTCGCCGGGCCGCGATCAGGGAGACCCGCGAGGAGGTGGGGCTCACGGTGGATGACCTCGTGCCGCTGTCGCAGTGGCAGCCGCCGCTCGAGGCCCCCACCCGCATCCGGACGTGGTTCTTCCTGGCGGAGGCGTCGGATGAGGAGCCCTCGCCCTCTGCGGAGGAGGTCGCGGAGATCGCCTGGGTGCGGCCGGCGGAGGCGCTCGCCAGACACGCGGCAGGGGAGTGGACGCTGTATCCCCCGACGTGGATCACCCTCCACCAGCTCTCGGTGTTCGGCGATGTCGCCGCTGCCGTGGCGGCGAGTGGCGTCGCGCAGCTGTTCCGGACCAGGGTGCTCGATTCCGACGCCGGCCGCGCCTTCGCGTGGGATCAGGGACGCCTCGAAGCCGGTGCCCTGCCGTGGCGGTTCATCGAGACCTGAGCGGGCGGGATCAGCTGTCCAGCAGACGGCGCAGGTTCGTGCCGACGGCCTCGGTCTCGATGAGGAACCCGTCGTGCCCGAAGTCGCTGGTGATGACCACCGCCTCGTCGTCGATGACGTTCGGGATGCTGCGCGCGATGCGCTGCTGCCCGTCGACGGGGAAGAGGCGGTCGCTGTCGATGCCGAGCACCAGCGTGGTCGCGGTGACGGCACGCAGCGCCTCCTCGACGCCACCGCGCCCGCGGCCGACGTCGTGCGAGTTCATGGCCTCGACGAGCGTGATGTAGCTGTTCGCGTCGAAACGGCGGGTGAACTTGTTGCCGTGGAAGTCGAGGTACGACTCCACCGCGAAGCGACCGCCGTGGCCGAGGGGCGAGACATCCGATTGCCAGGATCGCTGGAAGCGCTGGTTGAGCTCGATCGGGCTGCGGTAGTTCAGCAGGGCCATGCGCCGTGCCAAGGCGAGGCCACGGTGCGGACCGTCGCCGTCACCGAGGTCGTAGTATTCACCGCCCTGGAATCGCGGATCCATCCGGATGGTCTCCAGCTGCACCGTGTTGAGCGCGATCTGGTCGGCGGTCGTCACCGGTGGCGAAGAGAGCACAGCGAGTCGCCGCACGCGCTCGGGATGCGTGGCCGCCCATTCCAGCGCGTGCATGCCTCCCATGGAGCCGCCGATCACGGCTGCCCAGCTCTCGATGCCCACAGCGTCGGCGAGGCGCACCTGAGCGGCGACCTGGTCGCGGATGGTCAGGTACGGGAACCGTGACGCCCACTCGTAGCCGTCGGGGGCGACGCTTGCCGGCCCCGTCGAGCCCTGGCAGCCTCCCAGCATGTTCGGGGCGATCACGAACCAGCGGTCGGTGTCGAGCGGAGCACCGGGACCGGTGATGTCCTCCCACCAGCCGCCGGTGGGGTGACCCGCGCCCGCGGGGCCGCGCACATGGCTGTCTCCGGTGAGCGCATGCAGCACCAGGACGGCGTTGTCCCGGGCGCTGTTCAACTCGCCCCAGGACTCGTAGGCGATGCGGATGGCGGGCAGCTGCGCACCGCTCTCGGTGGAGAAGGGACCGGAGGCGGCGAAGCGTCGCCCTCCCACAGGGTCTCCGTCTCGCCATGCGCCGGTCGCCGGCGGGCGGGCACGGAGCAACCGGACGTCGGCCTCCGTCACGGGTGCCGAAGGTACCGTGTCCTCGGAGGTCGTCTGCCAGTCCATGTCCCCATTCTCGCCTGGTGCGGAGCCTGTCGGTGGCAGGTTACGATCCGACCTGCGTGCGGCGCCACTGAGACTGCCGATCGAGACGTCGGGCCCAGCACACTCGGCGTCAGCGCACTCGGGGTCAGCGCACTCGGGTCAGGGTGGCGAGATGATCGCTGTTCCCCGCCCGCATCGTGGTCGAGGTGACGACGTCGAGACCGCGCACGAACACCTGGTCGATGCGCACGAGGGGGAAGGCGACGGGCCACGTGAACCCGAGCGTCCCGTCGGTCGGACGCACTCCGTCGGCCTCCGCGCGCAGAGCGGACAGGCTCGGATCCGTCGACGGCGCATTGAAGTCGCCGACGACGAGGAGCGATTCTGCAGGATCGACGGCGACCTGTTCCGCGATTCCGCTCAGCATCGTGTCGCGGTCCTGCTGGTGTCCCGGCCGGACCGATGCGGCGTGCAGCACATACACGGCGACCGGAGCCGACGGGGCCTGCACCTCGACGCGGAGCGCCCGCTTCCAGCTGAGCCCCAGAGTGAGCGGCTCGGCGTTCGCGAGCGGATAGCGACTCCAGACGCCGACGGTTCCGACCGTGTACGAGTGCGGGTAGTCGGCGGCGAGGGCGCTCTGAGCGGCCGAGAGGCTGTCTCCGTCGAGCTCGACGAGGGCGATCACGTCGGCACCGCTCTGCGCGAGCTCGGTCGCGGACGCGGCGGCTCCACCGGATCGTGCGCGCACGTTCTGGCTCACGACCGTCAACGCGGATGCGGATGCCGACTCCGCGCTCGTCTGACCGGGGAGCCCGGGAAACGCCGGTGCCATCGCGAGCACCCACAGCAGGGCAGGGACCAGGACGAGCACGATAACCCTGCGCGCGCGGAGAAGCGCAGCGACCACCAGTGCGAGCAGCACGAGTCCGAGCCAGGGGAGCACGGCGGAGACCGCGGTGCCGACGACACCCGGAATCCAGCCGCAGGCCACGACCAGCAGCAGCGCGGCGCTGGCGACGGCGATGCACCGCGCGGCGGCGGTGGCGGATCGCCGGATGCGCGGCGGTCGGTGTTCGACGTCGATCATGCTCTCCTCACGGCGGTATCCCATTCTCGACGGAACCGCCTGTGGGTCAGCCGGACGAGCGAGCCGTGCACGCCAAGATGCCCCGGAGCGGTGAGCTCCGGGGCATCTTCGCAGTGCAGGCGGGTCAGGCGCGCGCAGCCTCCGACACGCGGCGTGCCGCGGCGAGAGCCTGGTCGAGGTCGGCCTTGAGGTCGTCGACGTTCTCGATGCCGACGGAGAGGCGGACGAGGCCCGGCGTCACACCGGCGGTCAGCTGCTGCTCGGGCGTCAGCTGCGCGTGGGTGGTGGATGCGGGGTGGATGACGAGCGAGCGCACGTCGCCGATGTTGGCGAGGTGGCTGAACAAGGACAGGCTGTTCACGAACTCGCGGCCCGCCTCGACTCCGCCCTTGAGTTCGAACGACAGCACAGCGCCGACGCCCTTGGGGGCGTACTCGTTCGCCTTGGCGTACCAGGGCGAGGAGGGCAGACCCGAGTAGTTGACGGTCGCGACGTCATCACGGCTGTCGAGCCACTCGGCGATCTCCTGGGCGTTCTGCACGTGACGCTCGATGCGCAGAGACAGGGTCTCGACTCCCTGGATGAGGTTCCAGGCGCTCTGCGGGGCGATCGCCGAGCCGAGGTCGCGGAGCAGCTGCACGCGGGCCTTGATGATGTAGGCGAGGGCGTCGCCGACCGCGGCCGTGTAGCTGGCGCCGTGGTACGAGGGGTCCGGCACGGTGAGGCCGGGGAACTTGTCGACGTTCTTCGACCACTCGAACTTTCCGCCGTCGATGATGACGCCGCCGATGGTCGTGCCGTGGCCGCCGAGGAACTTCGTCACCGAGTGCACGACGATGTCGGCGCCGAACTCGAACGGACGGATCAGGTACGGGGTGGCGATCGTGTTGTCGACGATCAGCGGGACGCCGCTCTCGTGCGCGACGTCGGCGACGGTGCGGATGTCGAGGATGTTGATCTGCGGGTTGCCGATCGTCTCCGCGAAGAACAGCTTCGTGTTCGGGCGGACCGCGCGACGCCACTCCTCGGGGTCGTCCTGGTTCTCGACGAACGTGACCTCGATACCGAGCTTCGCGAGCGTGTACTTGAAGAGGTTGTACGTGCCGCCGTAGATCGAGCTGGAGGCGACGAAGTGGTCGCCGGCCTCGGCGATGTTCAGGACCGCGAAGGTCGATGCGGCCTGGCCGCTGGCGAGGACGAGGGCTCCGGTGCCGCCTTCGAGAGCGGCGAGACGCTGCTCCAACACGTCCTGCGTCGGGTTCTGGATGCGGGTGTAGATGTTGCCGAACTCCGCGAGGGCGAACAGGTTGGCGGCGTGGTCCGCGCTGTCGAACACGTAGGAGGTGGTCTGGTAGATCGGCGTGGCACGTGCCTTGGTGACCGGGTCGGGGGCAGCGCCCGAGTGGATCTGCTTGGTCTCGAAACGCCAGGACTCGGGTGCGGACATGTGGTTCCCCCAGAAGTGGTCGGAAGGTCGGGTGGCGGATGCCGTTGCTGCGAGAGTACGGAATATCGGTGCGTGTCAACAACAGACGGGAAATGTGACGTAACAGAGCGGAGGCCCGGAATCACGGGGCTGAGGGATCCGCGACAGCCCCGTGGGGGAGTCTGCAATCCGGGGAGAACGCCGTACGGTGGAGGCATGGTGAACAGACGTGCAGTGGTGACAGGTGCAAGTTCGGGCATCGGCGCAGCGACGGTGCGGGCGCTGCGCGCCCGGGGATGGGACGTCGTCGGCGTCGCGCGGCGCGAGGATCGACTCGCAGCGCTCGCCGCGGAGACCGGAGCCTCGGCCATCGCCTGCGACCTCACGGACGCCGCGGCCGTCGAGGCGCTCGTGGGCGAGCTCGAGAGGTCGGGTCCGGTGCACGCGCTGGTACAGGTGGCCGGAGGCGCCCGCGGCACCGACCGCATCGAGGACGCCTCGGTCGAGGATTGGCAGTGGATGTTCGACGCCAACGTCCTGGCCAGTCAGCGCCTCGTCGCCGGTCTGCTTCCGCTGCTGCGCCGCGCGGCGGCCGCCGACGGCCATGCCGACACGATCTTCGTCACCTCCACTGCCGCGCAGAACGCGTATGCCGGGGGCGCGGGCTACAACGCCGCGAAGGCCGCCGAGGGGATGCTGGTGAAGGTCCTGCGTCAGGAACTCAACGGCGAGCCGATCCGTGTGGTCGAGGTGGCACCGGGA
This sequence comes from Microbacterium sp. DWRC1-3, assembly GCF_049896645.1. Lineage (NCBI taxonomy): Bacteria > Bacillati > Actinomycetota > Actinomycetes > Micrococcales > Microbacteriaceae > Microbacterium > Microbacterium sp. DWRC1-3. The sequence goes on along the minus strand of NZ_JAFCUS010000001.1, from coordinate 964,003 downwards.
ATGGTACACACCGAGGAGTTCACGCTCAACCGACTGGGTGGCGACTCCGTCGCGGCCGAAGCCGTGTATGCGGGCGTGGATGCCCCGCTCCTGGCCGACGACGTCGCCGATGTGATCGCCTATGCGCTGGAGTCTCCGGGCCACGTGAACCTCGATCTGATCACGATGCGCCCGGTCGCGCAGTCGGCACAGCATCTGCTCGCCCGGGGTCCGCTGCGCGTGCGGTCCATCGACTGACGATGGCGCAGACCCTGGCAGAGCTCGCCACGGACGGTCGGATCGACGGCGGCTGGGCGGACGCACTGGCCCCGGTCCAGGACACGATCACCTCTCTGGGGGAACGCCTTCGCTCCGAGCAGGAGGCGGGCCACGGCTACCTGCCCTCCGGCGAGAACGTGCTCAGGGCCTTCTGTCGTCCTCTCTCGGACGTGCGCGTGCTGATCACCGGGCAGGATCCGTATCCCACTCCCGGGCATCCCATCGGGCTGTCGTTCGCCGTCGACCGTGATGTGCGTCCGCTTCCGCGCAGCCTCTCGAACATCTACAAGGAGCGCGAGAGCGACCTGGGCATCCCGCCGGCACCACACGGAGACCTCACCGCCTGGAGCGAACAGGGCGTCCTCCTGCTGAACCGCGTGCTCACGGTGCGCCCGGGCGTCGCCGCCTCGCACCGCGGCTGGGGGTGGGAGAAGGTCACCGAGCTCGCGATCCGCGCGCTCGTGGCCCGTGATCAGCCCCTCGTCGCGATCCTGTGGGGGAAGGATGCGGCCAACCTGCAGCCTCTCCTGGGCGAGACACCGGTGATCGCATCGGCGCATCCTTCTCCGCTCTCGGCCCGTCGCGGCTTCTTCGGTTCCCGCCCGTTCTCGCGCGCGAACGCGCTGCTCGAGGAGCAGGGAGCCGATCCGGTCGACTGGAGAGTGGAAGGCGAAGCCGGTCCGTCTCTAAGCTGAGCGCATGCAGTTCGAGCCGGGGGACCGTCGCCGCGTTCTGCCGCGCCATCTTCGGCCCGCACCTGCCCCAGAGGTCTTCTCCTACACGATCCGTGCTGCCCGGCCCGCAGACCTCCCTCACGTGCGGGAGATCTACAACCACTTCGTGAGCAACTCGGCCGTGACGCTCGACGAGCGGCGCAGCAGCATCCCCTACTGGCGGGACAAGTACGCGCTGCTGACCAGGCTGCAGCTGCCGTTCCTCGTCGCGGTGTCGCCGGGCGGTGAGGTGATGGGCTACGCGCTCGCGCAGCCCTGGGCGGGCAAGAACGCCTACAAGTACACGGTCGAGGATTCGATCTACCTCGGTCCCGGCGCCGGAGGCAAGGGCCTGGGGGCAGCATTGCTGCAGGCGCTCATCGACGCCTGCGAGCAGATCGGGCTGCGCGAGATGGTCGCGGTCATCAGCGACCACGGCGCCGAGGCGTCGATCCGGCTGCACGAGAAGCTCGGCTTCATCGAGGCCGGACGGATGGGGCGCGTCGGATACAAGTTCGGCCGCGACCTCGGCACCGTCTACATGCGCCGCGTGCTCAAGCCCACCGGACGGCGACGGGGGAGTCTGTTCGGCGCGCGGCGCTGACCGTCGGCGTCCACTCGAACCGGCGTCGGATCACCGCCCGGGAGAGCCGGGGATCACGGGGATCGCCGCGAGGAGCTTCTTCGTGTAGTCCTGTTCCGGGTGCAGGAGCACGTCCGTCGTGGAGCCGCGTTCGACGATCCGCCCGTCTTTCATCACGACGACCGTGTCGCACAGGTTCTGCACGACGCCGATGTCGTGCGAGACGAGCACGAGGGTCAGATCGCTCGTTTGTCGCAGCTCGATCAGCAGGTCGAGGATCTGCGCACGCACCGTCACGTCGAGCGCCGACAGCGGTTCGTCGCCCACCAGGATGCGCGGGCGATGCACGATCGCCCGCGCGAGGGCGATCCGCTGCCGCTGCCCGCCCGAGAATTCGTGCGGGTAGCGGTCGCCCATCTCCGGCTCCAGACCCACCTGCGCGAGCACCTCGCGGACCCGCGCACGGTGGTCGCCCTCGACGCCGAGTGCCCAGAGCGGTTCTCGGACGATCTGACCGGCCGTCATGCGGGGATCGAGCGACGCGTAGGGGTCTTGGAACACCAGCCCGGTCTCCCGGCGCAGCCAGTGCAGAGACTTCGCCGAGGCTGTGGCGTCCACCGCGCGACCGTCGATGCGGACGGTGCCGGAGGTCGCTCGGTCGAGCCCCAGGAGCAGTCTCACCAGGGTGGACTTTCCCGATCCGGACTCGCCGATGATGCCGACGGATGATCCTTCGACGACATCGAGGTCGGTGGGGGCCAGGGCGGTCTGGGTCCTGGTGCGCTCGAAGGCGGAGCGCTTCGGGACGAAGAAGTCCCGTCCGAGTCCGCGAGCTTCGATCAGGTTCATCAGGCGTCCCCGTCCGGTCGCCACAGCGTCGCCGTCGCATCTCGCAGCAGTCCCTGGGTGACCGGGGACGCAGGGGTCGACAGGAGGGTCGAGACCGGAGCGGCCTCGACGACCCGCCCGTGTTCGAGCACGACGCCCTCGGTCGCGACCTGGGCGAGCACGGCGAGGTCATGCGTTATGAAGACGAGGGACATCCCCTCGTCGGCGACGAGGGACAGCAGCAGGGAGAGGATCTCGGCCTGGATCGTGACGTCGAGCGCGGTCGTCGGCTCGTCGGCGATGAGCAGGCGTGGGCGACAGGCAAGCGCCATCGCGATGGCGACGCGTTGCCTCTGGCCGCCGGAGAGCTGATGGGGGTAGCGGTCGACGATCGACTCGGGATCGGGAAGCCGGACGCGGGCGGCCTCGACGATCGCCCGCTCCCTGGCCTCGCGGCGGCCCAGTCCCTGATGGATGCGGATCGACTCCGCGATCTGCCGACCGACCGTCCTGATGGGGTTCAGAGCGGTGCGCGGTTCTTGGAACACGATGCCGATGTCGTCGCCGCGCAGACGGGCGAGCTCGCGATCGGGCATCCCGATCAACTCGGTGCCGTCCCAGCGGATGCTGCCGCTCGCGGTCGCGCCGTCGGGGAGCAGGCCCAGCACCGCGAGGGCGGTGAGCGACTTGCCGGAGCCGGATTCGCCGATCAGACCGAGTCGAGCGCCGTCCGGCACGTCGAAGGAGACGCCGTCGACCACCGTTCGTCCGTCGATCTCGATCACGAGGTCGTGCACTGACAGGCTCATGCGACCACCCCCGGGGTGTGGATCTCGGCGGCGCGATGCCGCAGGGTGGGATCGGTCGCCTCGCGCAGGCCGTCGCCCAGCAGGTTGAGGGCGAGCACGGTGATCGTGATCGTGAGTCCTGGCCAGATGACCGAGAGCGGATGCACCCCGATGTACCGCTGGAGATCGGCGAGCAGCAGGCCCCAGCTCGGCTCGACCACGGAAGCGCCGAAGCCCAGGTAGGACAGCCCGGCCTCGGCGAGGACGGCGACGGCCATCGACCACGACAGCTGCACGATGAAGACCGGCGCCACATTCGGAAGTAGGTGGCGCACGAGGCTCTGGGAGGGAGTGAGTCCTGCGGCTCGCGCGGCCAGGACGAAGTCGCTCTGCTGCACGCGGCGCAGCTCCGGCCGGGTGACCCTCGCGATGTTCACGCCGAATCCGATGCCCACCGCCCAGATCACGACCCAGAGCGAACCACCCCAGACGGAGGAGATCATCATGGCGATCAGCAGCACGGGGAAGGCGATCAGGATGTCGACGAGCACGGCGACGGTCTCTCGCAGCCAGCGCGTCGTCAGCGCTCCGAGCGCGGCGAGGGCGATGCCCACCACGGTGGCCACGATGCCGGCGCCCACGCTGACGAACACCGTCGTGCGTGCCCCCGCCATCAGCAGGCTCAGGATGTCGCGTCCGGTGTCGTCCGTGCCGAGGAGGTGCGGCCAGCTCGGCGGCAGCCAGCGGTCGCCGATGTCCGAGGCCTGCGGGTCGAACGGCGTCCACAACAGCGACACGAGAGCGGTGACGGCGATCACCGCGACGACGATGATCCCGAAGCGCCCTGTCGAGGTGACCCAGAGTCGGTCGAGCCAGCGCGGAATCATGCGGTCTCCCGTTGCCGAGGGTCGATCGCGCGGTGCAGGAGATCGACCAGGAAGCCCACGACCAGCACGAAGCCGGTGAGCACCAGCAGTTCGCTCTGCACCTTGATGAGGTCGCGGGTGCCGACATCGGCCACGAGCATGCGTCCGATCCCCGGCAGGGTGAACAGCTGCTCGATCACCACCGAGCCGACGATGATGCCGGCCACCTGCAGGCCGAGCACCGTGATGATCGAGAGGCCGACAGCGGGGATGCCGTGCTGGATGAGAGCGCGGGTGCGGGTGAGGCCCTTCGCCGCCGCGGTGCGGACGAAGTCCTGCCCGGCGGCCTGCAGGGTCGCGCTGCGGACGAATCGCATGAGCATCGCCCCCTCGACGATGCCGATCGTCAAGGCGGGGAGCAACAGGGACTCGATCGCCTTCCCCGGGGTCGACCAGCCGGTGCGGGGGAAGCCCTGCGGAGGAAGCCACCCTAGCCAGACCGAGAACACGACGATGAGCATCATGCCGGCCCACACCACGGGTACGGCGGCCAGCGTCTGGGCGCCGACGCTGAGTGCGGTGCCGCCGCGACGGTTGCGCAGGAGCGCGGCCAGGATTCCGAAGGGCACGGCGATGAGCACGGCGATCAGCAGCGACATGACCCCCAGTGGAACGGTGACCTGGGCCTTGAGGAACAGCTCTTCCCCGACGGATGTCCCCGACAGCAACGAGGTGCCCAGGTCGCCGCGGAAGATCCCCCCGATCCAGTCCGTGTACTGGGCGAGCAGAGGACGGTTCAGACCGAGGGACTCGCGAAGGGCTTCGACCTCGACGGGGGAGGCCTGCGTGCCCGCGATGAGCTGCGCGACGTCGCCGGGGAAGACGCGCAGCGTCAGGAAGATGAGCACGCTCGAGACGAGGAGCCCTGCGATGAGCAGGGCTCCTCGGACGAGCGCGTAGCGGAGCACGAAGGGGTGACCGCTCGCTACTTCTCGGCGGAGACGGTGACGCCGGCGAGGTTGATGCGCGAGTTGATGGAGTCTTCGGGGAATCCGGTCACGATGGGACTCACCGCCGTGATGGTCTCGCCGTTGTACAGCCAGTCGGCGGCGTGGTCCTCCGACACGAGGCGTGCAGCCTGTGCGAGCAGTTCAGCGGACTTGTCGGGGTCGACCTCGGCCAGCGCCTTCGCGTACAGGCTCTGCACCTCGGCGTTGTCGTACCCGAAGTAGTAGTCCGCGTTGGCGAAGTTGCCGAAATCCCGGGGCTCGACGTGCAGCACGAAGCTCAGGTCGTAGTCCTGGTTGGTGTAGACATCTTCCAGCCAGGTCGGGAACTCGACCGCGTTCACCTCGAGGGTCACACCGACCTTCTTGAAGTCGGAGATCAGCACCTTGGGAACGGTCGTCCCGTAGAACGAGGGGATCGTGAGCGTCAGCTCCAGATCCTTCTGGCCGGCCTCGGCGAGCAGCGCCTTGGCCTTCTCCGGGTCATAGGAGACGACATCCGACAGATCTTCATAACCGGGGTCGAGCTCGGGGATCGGACCGTACAGGGGCGTTCCCGCGCCGACCGCCTCGATGAGGGCGTCGTGGTCGATGGCGAGGCGCAGCGCTTCGCGCACGCGGACGTCGTCGAGCGGTGCCTTCTTGTTGTTGAAGGCGAGTGTCGCCTTGTCGGTCGTGCGTCCCGTCGTGAGGGCGAAGTCGCCGGAGTCCTCGAGCTGAGGCGCGAGGTTCGGGTCGACGGCGGTGAGCACATCGACGTCGCTGGCCAGCGCTGCGTTGACGCCGGCGGTGAAGTCGGGGATGTACTGGAACTCGACCTGGGCGACCCCGGCAGGATCCCCCCAGTAGGCGTCGTTGCGCGCGAACGTGATGGTGCTGCCCTTGTTCCAGCGCGTCAGCGTGAAGGGTCCGGTGCCGTTCTCCGCGGTCTTCAGCTCGGTCGTGTCCGCGGACTTGAAGACGAGACCTGCGGGCCCGGTGAGGGCGAACAGGAAGTTCTGGTTCGGCTCGGACAGCGTGATCTCGACCGTCGTCGGGTCGGGCGCGGTGATCGCCGTGACGGCGGCGAAGTCCGCGTTGCCCTGCACGGTCGCATCGGTGCGGACGGTCTCGTAGGAGGAGACGACGTCGGCCGAGGTGAGAGGCGTTCCGTCATGGAACAGGACACCCTCGTTCAGCGTGAACGTGTAGGTGAGGCCGTCGGAGGAGACCTCGTAGTCCGAGGCGAGCCGACCTTCGATCTCGTTGTCCTGCGTGCGGGTCACGAGGCCTTCGTAGATGTTGTCGATCAGGATCTGCTCGAGGGCGGCGCCGCTGGTGTGACGGATGTCGAGGTTGGTCGGCTCGAGGACGAGACCGACGTGCAGCGTCGCGTTGGGGTCGGGTGTTCCCGGCGCGCTGCTGGGCTCGGGGTCGGGAGTGCCGGAGCATGCGCTCAGGATCACGGCGGTGGCCGCGAGCGCGGATATCAGCGCGAGACGTCGGGTACGTCGGAACATGGGCGTTTCCTCTCGGTGCGGCAGCTGCTGTGTGCCGTGGGATCGAGCCTAGAGATGTGTGGCGGGGTGAGGGTCGGGTATGGAACGGAACGTCATATTCTGCGGGCGGGGGTCGCTGATTCGATGAGCCCGGCCAGAGCGACCGGAGCCGTCTCCTGCACATTGTGGGTCGCATCGAGGACGACCAGATGCGCCGTGGGGACGCGTCGCTGGAGCTCCGCGGCATCTTCTTCGCTGACGAAGCCGCGCGCCGCGCGCACCAGTGTGATCGGCGCGGTGACCGCTGCCAGGTCGTCCCAGCCCGTCTCGTGGAGCACCGACGGCGCCGTCGCCGATCCGGGATCGTGAGCCGCCAGTGCCTGGGCGGCGAGATGGGCGAAGTGGTGCTTCCACTCCACACGTCCGTCCGCGCGCACGCGCGTGTTCAAGAAGACGCCGCGTTCCGTCTCGGGGCGCGTCCCGCCGAAGCCGAGCGAGATCGCCTTGTCGACGAGTTCGTCCCGTGAGGCGAAGTCGGTCGGGCCGGCGTAGAACTCGCGCAACGCCGCAGGACCGGCTGTCACGTCGATGCCGGGCGTGATGTCGATGATGATGACCTCGGACACCAGATCGGGTCGCGAGGCGGCGAGAGCGGCGCCCGTGAGGCCTCCGAGCGACTGCCCGACCACCAGCTGGGGCTGCGTGGTCCAGGCTTCGATCGCGGCAGCGACGTCGCGGGCGAGGGTGCGCGGCGTGTAGTCGACGTCGTCTCGCCAGGAGGAGTCGCCGTGCCCGGCGAGATCGATCGCGAGGAGGGGCTGCTGCAGCGCGAGCGTTGTGGTGTCCCAGGTGTGCGCGTTCAGGCCCGCGCCGTGCAGCAGCGTCACGCGCGGGGCTTCGCTTCCGAAGCGGAGGGCACTCAGGGTGCGTCCGTCGGCGAGCGGAAGGGTGAGACGTTCCACCGGGGGAAGGGGGACGCCGAGCGCTTCGGCCTGTGCGGGAAGATAGCTGAACTCGCTGTTGTCGATCGCCACCTCCACATTCTGCTCCCTCCGCCCGACATGCCGGAAATGCCGGATCAATATGGCAACAGAATGCCGTCTCACGGCTCGCAATATGTCCACTGTTGACAAGATGTTCTTGTCGTAGTGCATTTCAGTGGTGGATGGCTCCGGTCGGGGCCCGCTGTGAGACGCCGAATATCATGGAGTCATGAGTGAGACGCGTGTGCACCTGTCCAAGACCGAACCGGCCGCGTACCAGGCGCTTGACGCATTCTCGAAGACCGTGGGGCAGATCTGCGCGGCCAACGGCATCGACGAGCGCCTCAAGGAGCTCGTCATGATCCACTGCTCGCAGCTCAACGGCTGTGCCTACTGTGCGCGGATCCATGTCGACAGGGCGGTGGCGGCCGGAGTCGACATCGACACCCTCACGCAGATTCCCACCTGGCGAGAGAGTGGCGTGTTCAGCGATCGCGAGCGCGCTGCGCTCGAGCTCGCCGAAGCCTTCACGTTCATCGCCGAGGACGGGATCTCCGATGAGGTGTACGACCAGGTCGGAAGCGTGTTCACCGAGAAGGAGTACGCGGCGCTCAGCTGGGCGTGCGTATCCATCAATGCGTTCAACCGCATCGTGATCGCCGGACGATACCCGGTTCCCGTTCGCGCCCCGCAGGCCCAGGCATGACCATCCTCGAGATCGAAGGGGTCTTCAACGTCAGGGATGTCGGGGGCATGCCGGCGAACGGCGGGCGCATCCGCTCTGGCGCTCTGCTGCGAGCAGGGCAACTCTCCGGGGCGACCACCTCGGGTGCCGCCGCGCTGCGGGCCCGTGTCCAGCACATCGTGGATCTGCGTGACGGCGAAGAGGTCGCAGCGGAGCCCTCGGAGATCGAGGGGCCTGACACCACGCACCTGCCGCTGTTCCTGGGGTCGGTGCGATCCTTCTTCGAAGCCGACACCAGCCTCGACGACCTGTATCTGCATCTCCTCGAGGAGAGCGGGGAACGGCTCGCGGACGCCATCCGCATCATCGCCGCGGGGGAGCGCACGCTGGTGCACTGCACGGTCGGCAAGGACCGCACGGGGGTCACCGTCGCCCTCGCCCTCTCCGCCGTCGGCGCCGATCGGGAGGCCGTGATCGCCGACTATGCGCTCACGGAGTCCCAGCTCCCGACTCAGCGTTCGCAGCGGATCGCCGACTACCTTCGCACCCAGCACCCGGAAGCCGTGCACGCGGTGGCGCTCGCCACCCAGTCTCCGGCGCCGGTGATGCGGCGCCTGCTGGAGCAGGTGGACGAACGGTGGGGGTCTGCTGCCGGATACCTGCGCGCGCAGGGGATGACCGACGCAGAGCTGGCCGCGCTGTCGGCGGCACTCGTGGAGGATGCGTCGGAGCCGTCGACCTCGTCGCTGCCCAGCTGATGCAAGGTTAGGGAAGCCTTCACTTGGTGTACGATGAAGACACCATGAACACCTCGCTCGAGACTCGCGGCACGCGCGCCGAACGTCGCGCAGCCCGTCGGCGTTCCCACCACCTGGTGACGGCGGACGAGCGCTCGCTGACCGAGCTCGAGGTGTTCCTGACGACGTTGCCGCTGTGCGCGTCCGGCCGCATCTTCATCGAGGTGCCCGAGGTCGCCGATATCGGCTTCATCGAGGCCCCTGGCCGCATGACGGTGACATGGCTGGCGCGAGAGCAGCGATCGGGTGCCCCCGGAAGCGGTCGTGCATGCGCACCGGGCCAGGCGCTGGCGCGCGCGACCTGTGCGTGGGCCGACGAGATGATGTGCGACGACGAGATCGAGACCCACGTCACCCTGCTGGGCGGCTACCTGGGCACGGCGGACATCGTCGAGCACCTGACGACGTCGTTGGAGATCTCGCCGGCGCTCATCCATGCTCCCGAGCGCTTCGGCCTGCTGCCCGTCGAACACTGACAGGGCCTCTGCCGGTCCGCGTTCGCGCGCAGCGATGGTCCTCCTGAGCGCGGTGCTGTGAGCTGCGGTGCGTCTCGCGGACTGCCAATCTATCGGCGCGTGCGTCGCACGTAGTTTCCGTCCTCCAGCCCCGCTTCGATCTCGAAGCGGTTGCGCAGCGGGTCTCGGCCGGCGAACAGGTAGAGAACGGGCATCAGGAAGCCGTAGCGGAGCCACTGCGCCTTGTGCACAGCCTCGTGACGGAGCACCGCCTCGCTGGGACGGCTGTCACCGGTCAGGAAGCAGCCGCCGACGCACACTCCTCCGCGGTTGAAGGTCCAGCTCGGCATGCCCTGGAAGATCCACAGTCCGGCACGCCGCTCGACGGGGCCGGTGCTCCACAGGGATCCCCACACCCAGCCGACGGCCGTGCCCCAGAGGTAGCCGAGCCTGCTCACCGGAGAGCGCAGCAGGAAGGACGGGATGCGGCGGTCGAATCGTCGTCCACGAGCGAGGATCTCATCGGCTCGCGTTCGCCAGTCGGCACCGGCGGTCACGCCACCGCTCCGACCAGCCGCAGCAGTGCACCGAGGTCGTCGACGGCATCGGCCGGAGAGCGGGGTGCGAACCCGGCGATGGTCGCGCCTGCGAGCGGCACCTCGGTGCGCAGGGCGCGGATGGCGGTGCTGAGCGCTGCGGGGGAGAGCCCGAAGGGCACCGAGGACGAGACGCCGGCGAAGTCGGAGGGGTCCAGCACATCGACATCGATGTGCACCCACACGCGTGAAACCCCGGTCGCGCGGACCGCGTCGAGCAGCGCCTCCGGGCGGGCGAGGTCGTCGACCGAGAGGTTGGTGAGAGGGGCGATCTGGTCGACCTCCTCGTCATCGAGATTGCGGATCCCGACCGTGATCACGCGGCTCGCAGGGATCGCGGGCGTGAGCACGAGCTGATCCTCTCCCTCGCCGAGCAGAGCGCGCAGCGCCATGCCCGAGAACGCACCGGACGGCGAGGTCTCGGGGGTGTGCATGTCGGCGTGCGCATCGCACCACACCACGGCAAGGCCCTCGGTGCCCCCGGGCAGTGCATCGAGGGCGGCGACGGTGACGCTGCAATCACCACCGATCACGACGGTGTCGGAGTCGATGTGCCCGTGGACGAGTTCGCGGGTGCGGAGAAGCGCACTCAGGCGGCGGACTCCGGTGCCCAGGGATTCGCCGGCCTCGACCGGCACGTCGAGCACGGTCGTGGCAGCCCGGGGGAGATCACCGGAGATCGCCGAGGCGCCGTCTGTGAGCAGCATCGCGCGCGGTGCGGGCGAGCCCTGCCACTGCGGGATGACGAGGAATCGCACCATGGGTGCCTCCGAAGAAGAGAGGGCGGATGCCCCGGGCACGCAGCTCGGGGCATCCGCCGGTCGTGTCAGTTGCCTTCGATGGCCTGGCGGGGAGCGGTGCTGCCGGCCTTGAGCTCGGCGAGGCGCGCCTCGACCTCGGTCAGCTCGCCGAGGTCTTCCAGGCTCTCGAACTGGGCGTCGAGGCTCGACGCTGCGAGCTCGATCTTGCCCTGTGCGATGGCCTCCTGGCGGCGGACCTTGTCCTCGAAACGGCCCAGCTCACTGGTGGGGTCGAGCACGTTGATCGAGCCGACCGCGTCCTGCACCTTGGTCTGCGCCTCGGCGACCTTGGCGCGGGCGAGGAGTTCGCTGCGCTTGTTCTTGAGCTCGACCAGCTTGTCCTTCATGCCGTTCAGGCCGCTCTTGAGCTTGTCGACGATCTCGGTCTGGGCCGCGATCTGCGGCTCGGCGCCCGTGGCCTCGCGCTCGGCGCTGATCTGACGCTGGAGAGCGATCTTGGCCAGGTTGTCGAACTTGTCGGCGTCGGCGGTGTTGCCGCTCGCACGCATCTCATCGGCCTTGCGGCTGGCGGCGAGGGCCTTGTTGCCCCACTCGGTCGAAGCCTGGACGTCTTCCTCGTGGTCGCGCTCGAGCAGGCGCAGGTTGCCGATGGTCTCCGCGATCGCGGACTCGGCGTCGGCGATGCTGTTCGTGTAGTCGCGAACGAGCTGGTCGATCATCTTCTGCGGGTCTTCCGCAGAGTCCAGCAGGGAGTTGATGTTCGCGCGGACGAGGGTCGAGATACGTCCGAAGATGGACTGCTTGGTCATGCGTGGTTCCTTTCAGAGGGCGTCTTCGAGAGCTTGTCGTAAGTGTCTGTGTAGGGGATCAGAAGCGTCTACCTCCCGATCGGCCGCTGCGGCCGCTGCTGCGCGAGCCTCCGCCTCCGAAACCGGAGCTGCGGAAGCCTCCCCCTCCCGAGGAGCGCCAGCCGCTGCTGCTTCCTCGACGAGAGGAGCCTCCGCCTCCTCCGGCGAGCAGGCCGCCGATGATGCCGCCGAGGATGTCGCCGCCGATCCCCGAACCGCCCGACGACGATCCGGAACCGCCGAAGGGGCCGCCGAAGCCGCCCTGGTCGAAGCCGGGAGGGTTGTAGGACTGCACGTCGGACTGCGCCGCGGACGTTGCCTGTCCCGCCAGAGCGAGCGCACGATTCGCTTCCGCCAGCGCGGCGTTCGGGTCGGTGGCTCGCAGATTCAGCGCCTGCGACAGACTCGCCTCGGCGTTGGCGAGACGCGTGCGTGCGGTGGAGCCGACGGTCCCACGACGGGTCTCGATGAACTCGCGAGCGGCACGGATCTCGGAGTTCGCCTGCGCGAGGGTCTGCTCCAGCATCTGCTGCACACGGCGGGCGCGTTCGACGCTTTCCCGACCCTGCGCGATCGCCGCGTCGATCTGTGCGTTGGCCGCGCTGAGCGCCTCGAGCACACGCTGCGGATTGCGCGCGGAACCGGCGAGCTCGGTCTGCGCCACCTGAAGCTGCTGCGCGGTCGCGGAGGCCGCTGCGGCGATCGTGCCCGAGGGGTCGGGAAGCTGCTGCGCTGCCGCGAGGTCTGCCTGCAGCTCGGCGACGAGCGCCTGGGACTGCGCTTCGATCGTGGAGAGCTCGGCCCCCAGCGTCGAGACAGCCTGTGCGAGCTGCGCGGCCTGCGCGACGGATTGCTCGGCCGTGCGGATGGCGAAGGCCGCCTCGCCCGAGCGCCCGGCCGCGATCGCCGCCGCGGCCGCCTCGATCGACCGATCCGCGAGATCGGCGCGTTCGCGGGCTTGGGCGGGGTTGTCTGCGACCATCGCGAGTGCCGCCGGGGCGTAGGTCGTCGACAGCGCGGCGAGAGCCGGAGCTGCCGAAGCGAGGACGGGGTCGAGGGCTGCGCGCTCACCGCGGACCCGCTCGAGTTCCTGCGGGGCGTTCTGCTCCAGCTTGCGGAGGGCGTCGAAGGCCGCCGTGTTGTCGTCGAGGATGTCGTCGATCTCGTCTGCGATCCGGATGATGCGGATGTGCCACGCCCTGCGGTCGTGGATCGTGTCCTCGATCTCGTCGTCGAGCTTCTGCTTGAGGTCGAAGGCCTCGGAGATCTTCGCCTTCGCGGCGTCGACGACGCGCGTGAACTCCTCGGTCGCTCCTTCACCGAACTGCGCGACGGCGAAGCCGAGTTCCTCTCTACTGGAGGTGATGGCGTCGTCGGCCTGCACCAGCGCGAGTCCAGCCTGCGTCTCGACCTGCTGGTCGGTGAGGGTGGAGAAGGGATCGGCGGGGTCGGGCGTCTCCGGCATGGCTCCGCGCTCGCGGATCTCGGCCCTGCGGCGTGCGCGGCGCACCAGGGCGATGACGAGCCAGAGAAGAAGCGCCACCGCGATGATGGCGACCACGATCAGTCCGATGCGCAGTGCGCCGGCGCCCCCGTCTCCCTGGATCTCGTCGGCGGCGAGGGTGATCGCTCCGACCCAGTCGCCGTCTGCGGCGAAGGGGACCATCTTGTCTTCGATGCTGTCGAGCTGGCCGAAGCTCACCGGACCGTCGGGCGCAGCGGAGATGTAGTAGCTGCGCCCGTCGACGGCGATCGCGAGGAGATACTGCTCGGTGCCGAGGTTGTTGTTCTGCGCGACCGTGTCGGCCCACTGCACGTTGTCGGTGGGATTGGTGAAGTCGTCGACGAGGACGACGAACAGATCGGCGTTCGAGTTGTCGGTCAGCTCCTGGAGCCTGGCCTCGACGGTGGCTTCTTCGTCGGCGCTCAGCACTCCGGCCTGGTCGGTGACGTAGCCGGCGTCGAGCGTGACCGGATCGGTGGCGGATGCCGCGGAGGCGGTGAACGCCCCGGCGACCGCAGCGAGGGTGAGTGCGGCCAGCGCGAGCCACCGTTTCGTCATCGTGTTCCCTCCGACCGGCAGCCGAGCCCCATGCCTTGAGTCTATGCACTCCGTCCGACACGCGACAGCACTCACGGCGGGTTCGCCGTTCGCCCTCAGCGCAGACACATACGCTGGGAGGCATGGACGACATGTACGGTTCGGATGTGCTGGCGACGGGCTGGCGCGACCGCGGCGCGAAGAAGGTGCCACAGGTCGCGGCGGAGGCGGATCTCGTGGTCGAGGTCGCCGACGACGGCTTCTGCGGTGCGGTCACCCGAGTGCAGGGCGGCAACGTCGAGCTGGAGGACCGCCTCGGGCGCCGGCGCCTGTTCCCCCTCGGCGGGGGGTTCCTCATCGACGGCGCACCTGTCCGGCTGGTCGTCCCCGCAGCGAAGGAGCAGGGACCTCGCAGGACGGCATCCGGTTCCTTCGTCGTCGCCGACCAGCGCGCCCGCGTGGCCCTGCCCAGTCGGATCCTCGTCGAGGGCAAGCACGATGCCGAACTCGTCGAGAAGGTGTGGGGCGCCGACCTGCGGGTCGAGGGAGTGGTCGTCGAGTTCCTCCAGGGCGTGGATCTGCTGGATGATCTGCTGGCCGCCGAGCCGCCCAGTGCGACGCGACGCTACGGCGTCCTCGTCGATCACCTCGTCGCGGGCTCGAAGGAGTCGAGGATCGCCGACGCCGTCGCGCGCGGCCCGCACGGACGCCATCTCCGCATCGTCGGGCATCCTTTCGTCGACGTCTGGCAGTGCGTGACGCCGCGAGCTCTCGGCATCGCGAAGTGGCCGGAGATCCCGCGCGGCATCGAGTGGAAGGTCGGAATCTGCCGCGCGTTCGGCTGGCCTCACGAGACACAGGCCGACATCGCCCGCGCCTGGCAGCACATCCTCTCCAAGGTCACGACGTATCGAGACCTCGAACCGGCGCTGCTGGGCCGTGTGGAGGAGCTCATCGACTTCGTCACGGCACCGGCGGTCTGAGACGCCGCGGTCGCCGCGGCACCGGAGGCCACGACGCCGGCGGCTACCCTGGAAACATGCCCGAACCCCGTACCTTCCGAGACGAGCCGGTCTCGTTCGTGCGCCGCAGCGGCCGGATGTCCGACGCGCAGGAGCGCGCCTTCACCGAGCTCGGCCCGCACTATCTGCTCGACGTGCCGCGCGATGTCGCCTGGACCTCAGTGCACCCCGAGGCGCGCTTGGACCCCGCGACCGAGTACGGACGCTCGGCGGATCTCTATGTCGAGATCGGCTCGGGGCAGGGGCATGCGATCGTGGCGGCGGCCTCGTCGCGCCCGGATGACGACTTCCTCGCCGTCGAGGTGTTCCGCGCCGGACTCGCACGGACCATGCTCGATGCCGATCGCGAGGGCGCTCGGAACCTGCGCGTGGTCGAGGCCAACGCACCCGAGGTGCTCTCCTCGTTCCTGCCCGAGGCGGCCGCGCGTGAGGTGTGGATCTTCTTCCCCGACCCGTGGCACAAGAAGAAGCACACCAAGCGCCGTCTGGTGCGGCCCGGATTCGGCGACACCGCCGCGAGGGCACTGCGTGACGGCGGACTGCTGCGGCTCGCGACGGACTGGGAGGACTATGCGCTGCAGATGCGCGACGTGCTCGATGCCGAGCCGTCGTTCGAGCGCGCGTTCGACGGAGAATGGGCAGATCGCTTCGACGGTCGGGTGATGACCGCGTTCGAGCGCAAGGGCATCGCCAAGGGGCGGGACATCCGCGACCTCGTCTATCGGCGCAGGACGCGCACATGACCGACGTGCGGCGCGACACGAGGCAGCGGTGGAGCTTCGTGCCGGCGCTGCTCGTGTGCGCCGCGGCTCCGGCGTTCTTCGTGCTGGAGATCCCCTGGCTCGGCTGGACGCTGCTCGCGGCTGGCATCGCCGTGGCCGCTCTGATCGAGCGGGGTCGGCATCCCGAGGACCAGGTCGTGAGCGTGGGTTCGCGCCGGGAGAGCGCGAGGGCGATCGGCCTGCACCGGCCCCCGTCTCTCACGAGGGATCTCTCCCTGATCGCGATCGGCCTTCTGATCGTGAGCATCATCCCGTTGGCCGCAGAGCTCGACAATCTCGCGATGCTGCGATTCACCCTCGCACTGGGTGGGGCGGTCGCGGTGCCGTACCTGATCTCTCGGTTCGTCTATCGAGACCGCGCGATCAGCTTCCCCTGGCGGACCCGTAAGCGCTGGGGCCGGCTGCAGTGGGGCTGGCTCGTGGCGGTGCTGGTGCTCGGGTGGCTGATCCTGCCCTTCTACTTCATCACCAGCGGCGTGTACCAGAACTGGCCGGTGGTCGACACGCCCGATCTCATCGCGAGGCTCTTCGTCGGCGTGGGTGCTGTCGGCATCTGGGATGAGCTGTTCTTCATCTGCACGGTGTTCGCTCTGCTGCGGCGCCACTTCCCGGATCTCGTCGCGAACCTGCTGCAGGCGATCGTCTTCGTCTCGTTCCTGTGGGAACTGGGCTACCGCGAGTGGGGACCACTGCTGACCATTCCGTTCGCCCTGCTGCAGGGCTACATCTTCCTCCGCACGCACTCGCTCGCCTACGTCGTCACCGTGCACCTGCTCTTCGACGCCGTGGTCTTCGCCGTTCTGGTGCACGCGCACAACCCGGGACTGCTGTCGATCTTCCTGGTCTAGAACGGCACATCGAGACGCGCCGGGTGCCCGGGGGCGTTTGGTGTGCGGCACCCCGGCGCGGGACAATCGCCGTATGCTCATCGTCGGTCTGGTCCTCGCCGCGGCTGCCGCCGCGTTCCACGTGTTCATCTTCGCGCTCGAGTCGCTGAAGTGGACCGAGCCCGAGACGAGGAAGATCTTCGGCGTCGCCAGCGAGGCGGATGCCGTGACGATGAAGGCGCTCGCGTTCAACCAGGGCATCTACAACCTGTTCCTCGCGCTGACCGCGCTGCTCGGAATCGGTCTGACGATCGTCGGCTTCGCGACTGTGGGTCTGACCCTCGTGTTCGCCGGCACCGGCATGATGGTCGCCGCTGCTCTGGTGCTCGTCCTGTCGGACTCCACCAAGGTCCGCGCCGCCGCGATGCAGGGAACCCTTCCGCTGCTCGCGATCATCGCCACGGCCATCGCCGTCGCCATCGGTTGAGCTCTGCTGGGGTCGCAATCAGTCGCGGGAGAGGTCACAACCCGATCGCGCGATTGGGGCGTGGCGGCGGGAACTCGACTCCTGGGAGCGCCCTCACTATGGTGACGGGATGAGCACACTGTCGCTGGAGACCGCACCGGTTCTCGCCCGGCCCGTGCCGTGGTGGTCCCGCCGACGGGTGATCCTCGTGTTGAGCGTGGTCGTCATACCTGTGCTGCTCGCGGTACTGCTCAACAGTTATGGCCCGTTGACCGTCGAATCGGCGATCCGCATGGCGTGTGCCACTATCGCCGGGCAGACAGTGGCGATCGGCGGCGCGGCGACGGCGCTCGTGATCACCATCACCCGTCGCCGCAACATCGCCGGGATCATCGTGTTCGCGGTGATCCTGATAGGTGTCGTGGTCTACGCGGCGTCAGCGATGGAGGGCGCGGGATACCTGTTGGTCGATCGTCTCGACAGGATCGCCGAGGCGGACGAACTCAACTGAGCGCGGCCGCCGCAGGGCGGCGCTTCGAAAGGGCCGCCCGTGTGCGGACGACCCTTTCGAAGCGGCAGATCGATCAGAACTGCAGCAGCACCTTGCCCACGCGGCCGGGCGTCATGCTGAGACGCACGGCATCGGCGATATCGGCGGCGTCGAACACGCCGGCGACGGGGAGGGTCAGCGTCCCATCGGTGACGCGCTGGATGAGCTCGCCGAACAGGGCCCCGCGCGTGGCGGCGTCGAGCTGCTGGATGACCTTGCTGCCCCAGAAGCCCTTGACGATGGCCTGCTTGAAGATCACATCGGAGGAGGCGATCTCCATGACGGGGGAGTTCATCGCCCCGAACGCGACGAGCGTGCCGCCTTCGCTGAGGAGCGAGAGCACGTCGCCGGAGGCCGAGCCGCCCACGGAATCGACACCGGCGACGATCGGCGCGCCGCCGGTCAGGCGCGCAGCCTGCTCGCGCCAGTCGTCCTGATCGGTCGAGATGACGTTGTCGATGCCCTGGGCACGCAGCTCCTCGACACCCTCCGCGCGGCGCACGAGCCCGAGCACGTGCACGCCGCGCGCGGCGCCGAGCTGCGCGAGCATGCGACCGACAGCGCCGTTCGCCGCGTTCTGCACGATCCAGTCGCCCTCGTTGACGTCGAGGAACTGCAGCAGGCTGATCGTGCTGAACGGCATCGAGACGAGCTGGGCCGCGCTCTCGTCGGAGAGGGAATCGGGCACGGGGATGAGTCCGGCGGCGTTCGCCACGATGTACTCGGCCCAGGCGCCGAAGGTGCCGCCGGTCGCGACGCGCTGTCCGACCGCGAGGTGCTCGACGCCCTCACCGAGGGCGTCGACGATGCCCAGGGCCTCGGTACCGGAGGCCGCAGGCAGCTCGGGCTTGAACCCATAGGTGCCGCGCACGGTCCACAGGTCGTGGTTGTGGATGGGGGAGAGGACGATGCGCAGGCGGACCTGCCCTGCTGCGGGCTCCGGAACGGGACGCTCCTCGACCGCGAGGACGTCTTCGGCTTCGCCGAATCGGGAATGGATGAGTGCACGCATGATGTGGTTTCCTTTCCTTCCGTTGATCAGTCGTCCGACACGGTGATCGTGACGTCGATGTTGCCGCGCGTCGCGTTCGAGTACGGGCAGACCTGGTGTGCGGCGTCGGCGAGTGCCTGGGCCTGATCGTGCGCGAGCTCGGGGATGACCACCTCGAGTTCGACCGCGAGGCCGAAGCCGCCGGCGCCGTTCGACCCGATCTGCACGCGCGCGCCGACCGAACTGTGGTCGATCTTGATCTTCTGCGCCCGCGCGACGGACTGCAGAGCGGAGTGGAAGCATGCGGCATATCCGGCCGCGAAGAGCTGCTCGGGGTTGGCCCCGTCGCCGCTGCCGCCCATCTCCTTGGGGATGGCGAGATCGAACTCGACGCGACCGTCGTTCGTGGCGACGTGTCCGTTGCGGCCGGCGCCGGTGGCGAGGGCTTCTGCGGTGTAGAGGGCTTCCATTGAGGGGTTTCCTTCCGGGAGGGTGGTCATTCGCCGGCGCGCAGCGCGGTGGCGCCGGCGGCCGGTGTCGAGACACCGCTCTGCAGCAGAGCGGTGAGTTCGTGGAGTTCTGCGATGAGCCGGCGGCGGTGCGCGTCGTCGCGGATGCCGGAGAGCTGCGCGATCTGGGCAGGGATCTTCGCGAGGTCCCCGCGGAGCGCCTGGCCTGCGGAGGTGAGCTGCACCGTGACGACGCGCTCGTCCTGGGGGCTGCGCGTCTTCGCAACCAGGCCCGCCTGCTCGAGGCGGCGTACCAGGGGCGAGAGGGTCCCGGAGTCGAGTTGCATGGCGTCTCCGAGCGAACCGATCGTCTGATCGCCCTCGTGCCACAGGATGGCGAGGACCAGATACTGCGGATACGTCAGCCCCCAGGGGGCGAGCAGAGCCCGGTACGCCTGCGTGGTGGCGCGCGCAGCGGAGTAGAGGGAGAAGCACACCATCTCATCGGTCACGGGCATGAGTAAAGCATTGCATACGATTCAATTGTGCACAACTCGATTGAACGCGCGAGGATGCCCTTGAAGGTGCATCCGGCACAGCACTAGCTTTGGTGCCATGTCGCACCCCGTACGCTCGACGAGGCCGGGACCCACGGTGCGATTCCGGTCGCCGGCACCCCAACCGGGTGCCCTTCGACGCGATCGGGTGAGCGCGGTGATCTCGGAGGCCGTCGCCAGAGACCCGCTGACCGTGATCAGTGCCCCCAGCGGATTCGGGAAGACGACCTCGGTGGCCGAGTGGGCGGCAGGGCTCGAACACGTGGCGTGGCTCGGGCTCAACGCTTTCGACTCCGACCCGTCGCGGCTGACCCAGGGCGTGGTGAACGCGCTGATCCGGGGCGCGGAGCGCTCGGGGCGTCGCCTGGACCTGGACCGGGATCTGGACGACCCGCACCGGGCGTACCAGGAGATCTGCAGAGTTCTGGAGGATGCGGACGAGCGCGTGCACCTGATCGTCGACGATGCTCAGCGCGCAGGGGAGGACTGGCGTGCGGGACTTCTGGGGATGCTAGCCGAGCAGGCGCCGGACAGCCTGCGGATCGTGCTGGTGGGGACGACATTGCTCGAGGTGACCCTCTCCCGGCACCGCGTGACGCATCCGGATTCCTTCGTCGGCGCGGACACGCTCAGCTTCACGGAAGAGGAAGTGCGGCTGCTGCTCGACGGGGAGACGGACGGCCTCTCGGCGCAGACCATCTTCGAGGAGACCCAGGGGTGGCCGATCGCGGTCAGACTGATGATGATCGGCGGAGCGAGGCCCGACCAGCGCGCACAGAGCGCCGCCGGCTTCCTGGGCAACTACGTGCGGGAGCACGTGCTCGCGACGCTCCCTCCTGAGGTCGCCGACTTCGTTCTCGAGGCGAGCGTCTGCAGCGAGCTGACCCCTGCGCTCGCGGCCGCGGTGACCGGACGCCCCGACGCGGCGGCCCTGCTCGAGACCTGCGTGCGCCTCGGATTGTTCCTCGACCGCTTCGAGGGCCCTCACGGGGTCGTGTACCGCTGGCATGCCTCCTTCGCCAGGCGATGCGCCGAGATCCTGGACATCGATGCCGAACGCGCCGCTGGATGCCACCGCCGCGCCGCTGCCGCGCTGCAGGCGACGGATCCGACGGCATCGATCACGCACTCCCTCCATGCGTCCGAGTTCCTCACCGCACGCGAGACCCTCCTTCACCATTGGCTCGGCCTGGTGGTGGGGGCGAGAGCCGACGAGGTCGAATGCACAGCGATGCTGATGCTGCGACGCACGCCCGATGACGCGCAGGTGCTGCTGGTGCGCGCGTGTGCGAGCGACGTGCTCGGCGATCATCGGGTGGCCCGTGAGCTGTTCCGGCGCGCGGAGGCGATGATCGGTCGATCGGGCGACGACGATGAGCCCGCGGTGCTGCAGATCGCCCGGCTCTTCATCGCCGACGAGCGTGCAGAGGTCGCGGAGGCGAGCGCGAAGGTGCAGCAGATGCTCCTCGACGCGGACTCGACGGATCTCGGCGACCGCGCGGCGCTGAACTATCTCCTCGGGTGGACCGAGATCCGGCATCGCGGCAACCCGATGGTCCCGCTCGAGTACTTCTCCGCCGCGGCCAGGGAGGCGCAGAGCCTGGGAGATCGAGAACTGGCGAAGCGCGCGCTGGGGCATCTCGCCTTCGGGCAGACCTGGGCCGGTCATCTCATCGAGGCGCGACGGTCGCTCATCGCCGTTCGTGGGGCGGAGGATGTCGGTCTTCCCTGGAGCACCTACGCCGGGGGCAGTGCTGCCGCGGCCGCGGGATACGTCTCGTACTGGTCGGGTGAGCTCGACGAAGCGATCCGCGAGTTCGGCACCGTGATCGCCAACGGGGGCTCCGATCGTTCGTTCACGAATGTGGCGCGCATGATGATCGCCTACGCGGCGGCGGAATCGGGTGATGTCTCCGCCTGCCGTCGTGCGGCGATCGGCATCCAGGAGATCCCCCTGGAGGTCGTGCACGGCGTCTCCTGGCCGGCGTTCCGCGAATCGTCGGTCGCCCTGCTCGAAGAAGCCGTCGGACGAACGGATCGAGCGATGCGGATCGCGCGCAAGTACATCCAGTGCCCGGACCTTCCCGTCGTCAACGTCGCCCTCGCCGGCGTTCTGCGCCGCGCCGGCGACTACACCACCGCCCTGGAGATGCTGCGGGCTCCGCGCGTCTTCGCGGAGGTGTCCTACGTGAAATCGGCGACTCTGCTCACGGCAGCCCTGCTCCGACGTCAGGCCGGACACCACGACCAGGCGCATGAGCTGTGCGAGGCGGGTGTCGCCGTCGCCTCGGGGGAGAACATCCGCCTTCTCTTCGGGCCCCGCGAGACGGCCGTGCGCAAACTGCTCGGCGAGCATGTGCACTTCGGCACGCAGTTCGAGGACTTCATCGGCAGGTGTCTCGCGAAGGGCTCGGCAGGGTCGTTGGTGGATGCCCTCTCCGGGCGTGAACACGATGTCTTCCAGCAGCTGCAGACCGCTCGCACGTTGCAGGAGATCGCACGTGAACTGGCGGTGTCGATCAACACGGTGAAGACCCACCAGCGCGCGATCTACCGCAAACTCGGGGTGTCGTCCCGCCGCGAGGCGGTGCGCACCACCGTCTGATCGGGACGGGCGCGCCGATGCGGCTCTCGCTGCCCGCCGCGGATGCGGGTCAGCTCAGCGCACGCGCCTTGATGGCGGCGAACTCGTCGGCGGTGATGGTCCCTGCGGCGAGCAGTTTGGATGCCTTGTCGATCTCGTCGCTGGGACTGGAGCCGGCGACGCTGCGGATGTACGAGTCGGCGGCGTGCTGCTGCTCGCGGTACGCCGACGCGCTGCGCTCGCCCATGCCTCTGCCGCGGGCGATCAGGTAGACGAGCGCCGTCAGGAACGGGACGAAGATGAGGAAGATGATCCACACGGCCTTCCACCCGCCGTTGAGCGTGTGATCGCGGAACAGGTCGGCGACGATGTTGAAGAGCACCATGAGGTAGGAGACGAACACGAAGACCCAGAAGAACCACCAGATGATGTCCCAGAAGCTTTCCCAAATGGACACTTCGCACCTCTTTCGTCGAGTTACTGCGTAGGGCGATCGTGGCAGGGTGAGCAGATGAGCGGGGGCGTCCCTCACCCCGAGCGGGCGACCCCGTGACGGGCTGCCGGCGACGGAGCACTCATCCTCTCGGGGTGAGGCCGGACTCCTCGCCCGTGACCGCGATGCGAGCATGGATCCCAGTCACGGGCGACGTGCGCCAGGAGAAGGGACGACCCATGAATGACTTCCGTTTCGGCCCGGCCGAGGTCTACCTCGTCGGGTTCGAGGGTCAGCGCCCGGATCCGGCGACATTCCGCGCGCTGACGGAGCTCGTGGACAGCGGCGTCGTGCGACTGCTCGACTTCGTCGTGCTCGCGAAGTCGGCGACCGGAGAGGTCGAGATCGTCGAGCTCGACGATGAGGACGGAAAGCTCGATCTCGACGGCTTCGAGCCGATCGCGGCGGGTCTCGCCGGTGAGGAGGACGTCGAAGCGCTCGCCGCCGCGATCGCCCCAGGGCAGTCCGCCGCCCTGGTGGTGCTCGAGCTCGCCTTCGCGCGCACCCTCGCGCAGAAACTCGCTGCTGCGGGCGGACAGGTGCTGCGCAGCGAGCGTGTGCCGGCGCCCGTCGTGAATGCGGTGATGGACATCCTCGACCAGGAAGATGAATGACATGCCCATGAGAAGATTCGGCCGCCCCGGACTGATCGGCCTCGCTGCCAGGACCGCAGTGGTCGCAGGGACGGCTTCGGCCGTCGGCGGCGCGATGTCGCGGCATCAGCAGGAGCGTGCGCAGGGCGAGTACGAGCAGCAGCAGTACGCGGCCGCGCAGCAGCAGGCGCAGGTCGATGCCGCCGCCAAGAATGCAGCGGCCCAGTACTCGTCTCCGCCTCCGGCGGCACCCGCCGCCGCTGACGATCTGATCGCGAAGCTGCAGCAGCTCGCATCCCTCAAGGATTCCGGCGTGCTCTCCGATGCGGAGTTCGCCGCGGCGAAGCAGAAGCTCCTGAGCTGACGAGACCGGCAGCCCGCCGTCGGAACGACAGCCGAGACGAGGACAGCGAATGAGTGAACTGGAAGACCTGCGTGCCCGCGTCGTCCTCCTCGAGCACGAGAACGAGACGCTCAAGCGGCCCCGCCGCCGGCCGGTGGGGAGGAGCGTCGTCGCGGGGATCGTGCTCGCCCTCGCGGTCCTGATGGCTCCGATAGCAGCGATGGGCACCTGGGCCCGGCTGCAGCTCGTCGATGCCGATCGGTTCGTCGCGACCTTCGCGCCGCTCGCCGAGGATCCCGACGTGCAGGACTTCGTCGCGGATCAGGTCAGCGCCGCCATCCAGGAGCAGGTGGACTTCAGTGCGATCGTCGCAGAGGTGTTCGACGGAATCCGTGAACTCGACCTTCCGCCCCGCGCGTCATCCGCACTCTCCCTGCTGGAGGCCCCGGCGGCCAGCGGGCTCACCTCCCTCGTCGACGGCGTGATCCACGACGTCGTGGCATCCGATCAGTTCGCCGACATCTGGGCGCAATCGCTGCGGTTCACGCACGAACGCGCGGTCGCGATCCTGCAGAACAGCCCGGACACCGCCGTGCAGCTCGCTGACGATGGAGTGCTCTCGATCGACCTCGGTCAGGTCGTCGACCGGGTCAAGGTGGTGCTGACCGAGCGTGGCGTCGGATTCGCCGCACTCATCCCCGAGATCGACAGGTCGGTCCCGATCGCCCAGGCCGACGCGCTGGTCCTGGTGCGCACCGTCTACCAGATCGCGGTCGCCGCGGGGTTCTGGCTGCCATGGGTGCTGCTCGGGCTCGTCGTCGTCGGCATCCTGATCGCGCGAGATCGCGCGCGTGCCCTCCTGTGGACCAGCGTGGGCTTCGCCGTCGCTTTCCTGCTCCTGTCCGCGGGGATGGGAATCGGGAGGACGTTCTTCATCGGCGCGGTGAGTCCGTCGGTCATGACGGCGGGGGCGGCCCAGTCGCTGTTCGACGAGGTCACCTCGCTGCTGAGCTCGACGATCGTGGCGCTGGCCCTGGTCGGAGTGCTCGTCGCCGTGTGGGCCTGGCTCGCCGGGTCGAGCCGCAGCGCTGTGGCCATCCGCGGCCTCCTGGAGAGCGGGTTCACCGCGATCCGGAGCACGTGGGAGCGACGAGGGCTGTCGACCGGCCGCCTGGGCGTCGCGGTCGATCGCTTCCACGGACCGATCCTCATCGCCGCCTTCGCGGTCGCGGTTCTCATCCTCATCACGTCGCGGCCGGTCGCGTTCGGCACGGTGATCGGGGTGACCGTGGGGCTCGTGGTCTTCGCGGTCGTGATCGAGCTGCTCCGGCGCCCGCGCGCGGCGGACGCGTCCACGGCGGACGCGTCCGCGGCGGAGGAGCTCCCGACAGAGGAGCCCGGCGAATCCGCGACGGTCGATCACGACACCCCAGAGCCGGACTCCCACGCCACGGCGCCGGCTCCCTGAGCGGCGGATGGCACCTGAGGGTGCGAACGTCGGGGCGAGGTGCGGGTGGGAATACCCCAGGAGGGTACTCGGTTGACCCGAAGGAGTGAGCGGGACGACCCGCTCCATCTGTGCGGGGCTTCCATCCGCTGCCTGCACGGCATCGTCTTTCCGAGGAGGAGAGCAATGAGCGCTTCGCACCACGAGGGCACCGCACACGCCGCGCCGCATCACGAGTCGGACGGCTCCGCACCCATGCACGCGGCGCACGAGGGCCACGACGATCACCCGGGTCACGGGGACCACGCAGGTCACGGGGGCCACGGCGACCACGTCGCACAGTTCCGGCGGCTGTTCTGGATCATGCTCGTCCTCGCCGTCCCGACCGTCGCGCTTTCCGGCATGTTCGCGATGATCCTCGGATACACGCTCCCCGACGTGCCGGGCCTGGCATGGGTCTCACCCGTGCTCGGAACCGTGATGTACGTGTGGGGCGGCAAGCCCTTCCTCGTCGGGGCCGTCAGTGAGATCAGAGCCCGTACGCCCGGCATGATGCTGCTCATCGGTCTGGCGATCACGGTGGCCTTCCTCGCGTCGTGGGGAGCGAGTCTCGGCATCCTCCACCATGAGCTCGACTTCTGGTGGGAGCTGGCGCTCCTCATCGTGATCATGCTGCTCGGGCACTGGATCGAGATGCGCTCGCTCGCGCAGACCACCTCTGCTCTCGACTCGCTCGCCGCGCTCCTGCCGGACGAGGCCGAGCGCGTGGAAGCCGGGCAGGTCGTCATCGTCTCACCCGCAGACCTCGCGGTCGGCGACGTCGTTGTCGTGCGGCCGGGCGGAAGCGTGCCCGCGGATGGGCACATCGTCGACGGCCGGGCGTCCATGGACGAGTCGATGGTCACGGGGGAGTCGCGCACGGTCGCGCGAGGCATCGGCGACCAGGTCACCGCCGGCACGGTGGCCACCGACTCTGGGCTCCGCGTCGAGATCACCGCCACCGGGGACGACACCACGCTCGCCGGCATCCAGCGCCTGGTGACCGAGGCGCAGAGCTCCTCCTCGCGCGCGCAGCGCCTCGCCGACACCGCGGCGGGGTGGCTGTTCTGGTTCGCGCTCGGGTCCGCGGCGATCACCGCGATCGTGTGGAGCCTGGTCGGGTTGCCCGATGCGGCCGTGATCCGCACCATCACCGTGCTCGTGATCGCCTGCCCGCACGCACTCGGGCTGGCGATTCCGCTGGTCGTGTCGATCGCCACCGAGCGTGCGGCCCGCGGGGGAGTGCTGGTCAAGGACCGCCTGGCACTGGAGAGCATGCGCACCGTCGACACCGTGCTGTTCGACAAGACCGGGACGCTCACCAAGGGTGAGCCGGTCGTGTCCGAGGTGTCCGTGTCCGGGGAGCACGACGGCGATCGAGTGCTGGCGCTCGCCGCCGCTGCCGAGGCTGACAGCGAGCACCCTCTCGCGAAGGCGATCGTCCGCGCCGCCGCCGCGAAGAACCTGTCCGTTCCGGAGAGCCGCGACTTCACGTCGTCACCGGCGGTCGGGGTCACGGCGACCGTCGAGGGGACGACTGTGCGCGTCGGCGGCCCGCATCTGCTCGCCGAGGAGCACGCGGATGAGCTCGCCGTCGCCGAGTGGTGGCGCGGGGACGGCGCCATCATCCTGCACGTGGTTCAGGACGGTCACGTCATCGGGGCGTTGAAACTCGCCGACGAGGTGCGGCCGGAGTCCCACGAGGCCGTCGACGCACTGCACGCACTCGGTGTGCAGGTCGTCATGATCACGGGCGACGCCGAGGCCGTCGCGCAGACGGTCGCGGCAGATCTCGGCATCGACCGAGTCTTCGCCGGCGTGCGCCCCGAGGACAAGGCCGCGAAGGTGCAGGAGCTGCAGCACGAGGGGCGCAAGGTTGCGATGGTCGGTGACGGCGTCAACGATGCACCCGCGCTCGCGCAGGCCGACGTGGGTCTGGCGATCGGTGCCGGCACCGATGTCGCGATCGCCTCGGCCGGGGTGATCCTCGCCGGCGACGACCCGCGCTCCGTGCTCTCGGTGATCGAACTCTCACGCGCCGCGTACCGCAAGATGAAGCAGAATCTGTGGTGGGCGGCGGGGTACAACCTGCTCTCGGTGCCACTCGCGGCCGGCGTTCTGGCACCCATCGGCTTCGTGCTGCCGATGTCGGTCGGAGCGGTCCTGATGTCGCTGTCGACCATCGTCGTGGCGCTCAACGCCCAGCTGCTGCGGCGCCTGGACCTGCGCCCGGAGGTGACGACCCGCGCCATCCTCGATCGGTGACCGCCTGAGGTGGGCGTCGCCGACATTGCGCCACGGTTCCCCCTTCAAGGGCCTCCTCGGTGGATGAGAGGTCGTCGCTTCTGGCCGAAGGTCGTATGGCGCGACGCTGACGAGCTTGCGATAGTGGTCGGCACACGACCAGCGACGAGGATCGAGCGTGTCGCCGGCGTGAAGCCACGCGATGCGAAAGGTTCCGGACATGAGTGCTCCCTCCAGCGACGACCAGCCGATGTTCACAAGGCCGGGGGAGGCGACGCTCACATCGCGTCACGTTATTCCCACGACAGAGTCTCTTCCCGATACGGCGAAGCAGATCGTGGAGGACGAGACGATCCTCGACGGCAATGCGCGGTTGAACCTCGCGACGTTCGTGAGTACCTGGATGGACGACGACGCCAAACAGGTGTACGCGGCGTCATTCGACAAGAACATGATCGACAAGGACGAGTACCCGCAGACGGCGGCGATCGAGGACAACTGCTGGCACATGCTGGCGAATCTCTGGAACGCTCCGGATGCGGAGAAGAGCATCGGCACCTCGACCATCGGCTCGTCCGAGGCGTGCATGCTCGGCGGCCTTGCGTTCAAGCGGCGGTGGCAGCAGGCGAGGCGCGCCGCGGGGAAGGACGCGTCGTCGCCGAACCTCGTGATGTCCTCGGCGGTGCAGGTGTGCTGGGAGAAGTTCTGCAACTACTTCGATGTCGAACCGCGGTACGTGCCGATCAGTGCGGAGCACAAGACGCTCGACGGGCATGACCTGGCGAAGTACGTCGACGAGAACACGATCGGCGTCGTCGCGATCATGGGCGTGACGTACACCGGGATGTACGAGCCCGTGGCCGAGATCGCTGCGGCGCTGGACGAGATCCAGAAGAGCTCCGGGCTCGACATCCCCATCCATGTCGATGGCGCGTCAGGGGCGATGATCGCGCCGTTCCTGCAGCCGGACCTGGTGTGGGACTTCCGTCTCGACCGGGTGCACTCGATCAGCACGTCGGGTCACAAGTACGGTCTCGTCTACCCGGGGCTCGGATGGGTGGTCTGGCGCGACGCGCAGTGGCTGCCGGAGGACCTGGTGTTCCAGGTCAGCTATCTCGGCGGGGAGATGCCCACGTTCGCCTTGAACTTCTCGCGACCCGGTGCGCAGGTGGTGCTCCAGTACTACCTGTTCCTGCGCCTGGGGTTCGAGGGGTACCGCGCCGTGCAGCAGGCGTCGCAGGACGTCGCGAAGTTCCTCTCCGCCGGCATCGCGAGACTCGACGCGTTCGAGCTCTGGAACGACGGCAGCGACATCCCGGTGTTCGCCTGGCGTCTGAAAGACGGGCACACGAAGAACTGGACGCTCTACCATCTGCAGGATCGGTTGCGGATGAAGGGCTGGCTGATTCCGGCGTATCCGATGCCCGCTGATCTCGAGCAGATCACGGTGCAGCGCATCGTGGTCCGCAACGGACTGAGCATGGACCTCGCTGCCGAGCTGCTCCAGGCCATCGAGACCGAGGTCGCGTACCTCGACGCACTCGAGTCGCCGATGCCGACCGAGAAGCCCCAGTCGGCCTTCCACCACTGAGCCGACGATGTCCACCTCGAACACGGGGGCCACCCCCGAACCGAAATCCGCCCCTCAGATCTCGGCCGCTACGCAGGTGTCGCGGCCCGCCGTCGCCATCCTCGGCGTCGGACAGCTCGCCCTGCTCACCCTCGTCGTCGTCGCCAGCCTGCGCTCGCTGCCGGCGATGGCGACGTACGGCCTCGGCAGCATCATGCTGTACCTGATTCCGGCGATCGTCTTCCTGGTGCCGACCGCGCTCGTGGCGGCGGAGCTCGCGACCGGATGGAAGGGCGGTATCTACGTATGGGTACGTGAGGCCCTCGGCAACCGCTGGGGCTTCACGGCGGTGTGGCTGCAGTGGATCCAGAATGTCGTCTGGTTCCCCACCCAGCTCGCCTTCATCGCGGGAGCGCTCGCCTTCGTCTTCGTCGACCCGTCGTTGTCGAGCTCCGGCTTCTTCACCGCCGTGGTGATCATCGTCTTCTACTGGGGTGCGACGTTCGTCACGCTGCGCGGCGGCAACCTCTTCGCCAAGCTCGGCTCCTGGGGCGGCATCCTCGGTACGCTGCTCCCGGCGGCTCTGCTGATCGTGTTCGGGGCGATCTGGGTGTTCAGCGGCGAGAAGTCACAGGTGCCGCTCGAGGCCTCGGCGATCATTCCTCCCTTCACCGGCTTGGCATCGATCGTGCTGATCGTGTCGAATGTGCTGGCCTACGCGGGCATGGAGGTCAACGCCGTGCACGTGAACCAGATGAAGGATCCCGGGAAGGGCTTTCCACGCTCGGTGTTCCTCGCGGCCGGCCTGATCCTGCTCGTGTTCATCCTTCCGACGTTGGCGATCTCGGTCGCCGTCCCGTCGAAGGAACTAGGGCTCACCAACGGCATCATGCTCGCATTCGGGGTCTACTTCGACCACTGGGGAATGGGCTGGGCGACGGCCGTCGTATCGGCGCTCATCGCCGCCGGTGCCCTCGCTTCGGTGATCACCTGGGTCGCCGGCCCTTCCAAGGGAGTGCTCGCCGCTGCGGAGACGGGCCTGCTCCCGCCGATGCTGCAGAAGCGCAACAAGGCCGGAGTGCAGTCGGGCATCCTGATGCTCCAGGGAACGATCGTCACGATCCTCGCGGCGATCTTCATCGTCGTTCCCAACGTCAGCGCGGCCTTCGTGGCCTTGATCGACATGGCCGCGGCGCTGTACCTGATCATGTACATGCTCATGTTCGCGTCCGCTATCGTGCTGCGTCGCAAGGAGCCGACGGTGCACCGTGCTTATCGTGTGGCCGCACTGCCGCTGGTGGCGGGGGTCGGATTCGTGGCGTGTCTCGCGGCCTTCCTTCTCGCCTTCATCCCTCCCGATGGATTCACCGCCTTCTCTCCTGCCGCGTACCCATGGATCGTCGGGGCGGTCATCGTGATCCTCGGTGGCCCTCCGCTGCTGTTCTACGCTCTGCGCAAGCCTGCGTGGGACCGTCGCCCCGCTGACGGCAGTCTCCTGAGCGATGCCCACCCTGAGGCGCCGGTTCCCCCGGGGCCGGGGTCGTCGGCGGCGGCGAAGCACCGCTGAGCCGCTGGTCTCTGGGGGTGACCCGAGCATGGGAGCGGTGGCTCGTCAGTCCGCGCGTTGCGGAGCAACCGCCTCGGTCCTCGTGCTCGGGCGGGCCGGCGCTGCGGGAAGCACCGTGGAGGGGCCGCTCAGGGCGCGGAGCGCGTAGAGGATGGTCGCGAGATCGACGAGCTCCTGGACGAGCGCACCGACGACGGCGGGGATGAGTCCGGTCATCGCCACGATCATGAGTCCGATGCTCAGTCCTATGCCGATCCAGATCGCGGTGAGCGCGACCCGCAGGGTGTGACGGCCGATCGCGACGGCGTCGACGAGCTTCGCCAGCGAGTCGACGAGGATCACGACATCAGCGGCGTCCCCGGCCGCGGTCGCGCCCTTCGCCCCCATGGCCACGCCGATGTCGGCGGCGGCGAGCACGGGGGCGTCGTTGACGCCGTCGCCGACCATCATGACCGGGCGCGGTTGCAGCTCAGCGGCGAGCGCGACCTTCTCGGGAGGGAGCAGCTCGGCGTGGATCTCGGAGATGCCCACCTGGTGGGCCACCGACTCCGCCGTCGGGCCGACGTCGCCCGTGAGCATGACCACGCGGTCCACCTCGTGCGTGCGCAGCCACGAGACGACGGCCGCCGCTTCGGGCCTCGGGTGGTCGGCGAGCACCAGCACCCCGGCGAAGCGTCCGTCCACCGCGACGTAGGCCGCGGCCTGGCTCAGCTCCAGCGTCGCCCGCACGGTGTCGGGCGCGAGTGCGGCCACGTAGGCCGGTTTGCCGACCACGACCGATCGGCCGTCGATCTCGGCGACGACGCCGTTCGTGGCCTCCTCCCGGGCTTCGGAAGCGCTGCGGAGCGCGAGTCCGCGCGCGTGCGCAGCGCGACGGATGCCTTCAGCGAGCACGTGCGTCGAGTACTGCTCCGCAGAGGCGGCGAGCTGCAGGATCTCATCCTCGTCGAAGCCCTCCGCCGGGCGGATGGCGACGAGTTCGGGTCGTCCCTGCGTGAGCGTGCCGGTCTTGTCGAACGCGGCCGAGCGCACGCGGGCGATCTGTTCGATCACCGCACCGCCCTTCATGATCACCCCGGTCTTCGCCGCGCGGGAGAGGCCGCCGAGGAACGCGACCGGTGCGGCGATCAGGAGCGGGCACGGCGTGGCGAGCACGAGTACCTCGGCGAAACGCGTCGCATCCCCGGAAAGGGCCCACGCGGTTCCGGCCAGCACGAGCGAGACCGCGGTGAACGGGATGGCGAAGCGGTCCGCGAGTCGTACGACGGGGGCATGGGAGTCTTCCGCCGCATGTACGAGCGCGACGATCTGCTGGTACTGACTGTCCGAACTCGTGCGCACGGCTCTGATCCGCACGGCCCGACTTCCGTTGATGGCGCCGGAGAGCACCTCGCCCCCGGACTCGCGGGTCACGGGCATGCTCTCGCCGGTCAGCGAGGACTCATCGAAAGTCCCGGTCTCGGTGAGCAGCTCGCCGTCGACGGGCACGATCTCCGCCGGACGCACGAGCAGCACGTCTCCGATGTCCACCTCGTCGACGGGCAGATCCCTGACCTCATCCGAATCCGCGGACTGCGGGCGCAGGAGCACGTGCGCGATGCGCGGAGAGCGATCCAGCAGGGCGGACAGGTCACGCTTCGCGCGGCGGCCGGCGAAGTCCTCGAGAGCCTCTCCGCCGGAGAGCATCAGCACGATGATGAGCGAGGCGATGTACTCCCCGACGGCGAGAGTCGCCACCATCGCCACCACGGCGAGGATGTCGAGCCCGACGTGACCGCGGAGCACATCGCGCACCATCCCGACGAGGGTCCAGACGACGAACGCCGCCACGTAGCCGGTGGCGATCCATCGACCGGCGACCGTGGCGTCGACGGCGTGGAGGAGCAGCACGCCGATGAACACGAGAACGGTGGTGGTGATGGCCGGATAGCGCCACAGCAGGCGGAGAAACCTCATGCCCCAGCTTCCCGCGAATCGGTACGCAGTACCAGCGGGAGACGGCGTGCCCCGGCGAATCCCATGGAATCCCTGTGAGTACTCTGAGGTACATCGTTCCTTAGAGCTGTCTCAGAGCCGAGTCCGCACCATGGCCTCATGACCACACTGACGACGCGACCCCGAGCCTCCGTCCCTCCGAAGGCCGGAGCCTCGAAGCACACGAGCCGTCGCCGTGCGCGGGCATGGCGGGTGGGAGCGATCACCGTCATCTGGGCGACCAGCCTCTTCGTGGTGGCGCTCTGGGTATCCGGGGGAGGCGTCGCCGCCGTCCTGGGACTCAACGGCGAGACCGTGACCACGCTGGGGCGATTGACCGGTCTGGTCGCTGCGAATCTGCTGCTGTACCAGGTGCTGCTCATGGCGCGTGTGCCGCTCTTCGAACGCGGATTCGGTCGTGATGGCATCACGCGCATGCATCGCTTCGTCGGGTTCTGGTCGTTCTGGTTGATGGGCGCGCACATCGCCCTGCTCGCCCTGGGCTACGCGATCACGGCCGGCATCAATCCGGTCGTCCAGCTGTGGGGGTTCATCTGGGACTACCCGGGGATGCTCCTGGCCGCGGCGGGCACGCTGCTGATCCTGCTCGTCGTGATCACCTCGATCCGCCGTGCGCGTCGGCGTCTGCGCTACGAATCGTGGCACCTCCTGCACCTCTACGCCTATCTGGGCGTGGGGCTGGCGCTCCCGCACCAGCTGTGGACGGGTGCGGATTTCCTCTCCTCACCGCTCGCCACCCTGTACTGGTGGTCGATCTGGGCGCTCGCAGCGGCGTCCGTCCTCGTCTTCCGGATCGGCATGCCCGTGCTGCGCTCGACCCGTCATAGCCTGCGCGTGGCGAGCGTCGAACCGGACGGAGCGCGGGGAGTGACCGTGCGGGTCGCCGGACGCGACCTCTCGTCGCTGGGCGCCCGAGCCGGGCAGTTCTTCGTCTGGCGCTTCCTCGACGGGCCGGGGTGGACGCGCGGGCATCCCTTCTCCCTGTCCGCTGCGCCGGGGCGAGAGGTCACCCTGACGGCCCGCGTGGTCGGTGACGGCACGCGCCGCCTCGCGGCGCTCGCACCGGGCACTCGGGTGATCGTGGAGGGGCCCTACGGGGAGATGACAGGGGAGCGCCGCACCGGGACGAAGCTGCTCATGATCGGTGCGGGAGCGGGGGTCGCGCCCCTCGTCTCCCTCTTGGAGGCCGAGGAGTACGCGCCGCGGGATGCCATCCTGCTCACGCGGGACTCGGTCGCCGAGGATGCCGTTCGTCAGAGTGCGATCGCTGACCTCGTCTCCCGTCGCGGGGTGCGGTATCTGCCGTTCGTCGGGCCGCGCTCGTCGGGCCCGTCGAGTTGGATCGCGGCCAGCCACAGCGCCTGGGCTGGACCCGATCTCCTCCGCCACCTCGTCCCCGACCCCGAGGCCTATGACGTCTTCATCTGCGGAACGGCGGCGTGGATGAAGGACCTCACGCGCGACCTCGAGAGCGCCGGGTTCCCTCCGCACCGTCTCCACTCCGAGTCCTTCACGATCTGACCAGGGAGAACACCATGAAGAAGATCCTGTATGCCGTGCTCGCGACCGTCAGCGGCCTCGTGCTCCTGTTCAGCTATCGCACGTCGCTCGACGCGGTGGCGCCGCAGGACACCGCTCCGGCGGCGACGGGATCCGTGGGCGGCTCGGGGACGCCGACTTCGGGCTCGACCTCCGGGACGGGCGCCTCCGGTGCGACCTCGGGCACCGGGCTCGTTGACGGCACCTACACGGGCGACTCGTCGCAGACGCGGTATGGCCCGGTACAGGTGCAGATCACGGTCTCGGGCGGTCAGATCAGCGACGTGCAGGCGATCCACTATCCCGACAGCAACGGCAGGGACCGCCAGATCAACGGCACAGCGATCCCGCGTCTCGTGTCGGAGACACTGCAGTCGCAGAGTGCGCAGATCCAGATGGTGTCCGGCGCGACATACACGAGCGACGGCTACCTGTCGTCGTTGCAGAACGCGATCGATCAGGCGCAGAGCTGATGCGCGCGGCACATCGACAGACGCGGGTCTGGGTCGAGGAGATCATGGGCATCCCGATGAGCGTCCAGCTGATCTCCGCGGGGGAGCGGGATGAGGCGACGACCGAACGGGCCGTCAGAGCGTGCTTCGACGAGCTGCACGAGATCGACCGTGTCTTCTCGACCTATCGGCCGGATTCCGACATCAACCGCATCCGTCGGGGAGAGGTGGCGCTCGCCGATGCCGACCCCCGGGTGGGGGTGGCCGCTGCGGCCTGCGAACGTGCGGAACAGGCGACCGGTGGGCTGTTCTCGGGACACTGGCAGGGGTGGTTCGACCCCACGGGATGGGTGAAGGGGTGGGCCGTGGAGGAGGCGAGTCGTCGACACCTCGCTCCGCTGCTGTCCTCGGCACTCGCGGTCGGGATCAATGCGGGCGGAGACCTGCAGCTCTTCACCGCGCCAGGAGCCGATTGGCGCTGGCACGTGGGAATCGCCGATCCGCACGAGCGAGGTCGGATGATCGCGACCCTCGACATCGCCGACGGCGCCGTCGCCACGTCGGGCACCGCCGAGCGCGGCCTGCACATCCTCGACCCTCGGACGGGTGAGCCTGCGACCGGGGTCGCGTCGGCCACGATCGTCGCCGATGGGCTCGCTCAGGCGGATGTCTGGGCGACCGCAGCCGTCGTCGCCGGACGCACGGACCACTCGTGGATCGGGCCGTCGGCAACGCGCACCGGCATCGTCGTGGATGACGACGGCGCCGTGACGCGCTGGCTCGGTTCGACGGTGATCGATGTGTGCGAGGTCAGCGGATCGCAGGCAGCGTGAGGAGGAAGGTCGTACCGCTCGAGCTCGAGCTCTCGACCTCGATCGAGCCGCCCGCCCGGCGCGCGACGTCGCGCACGAGTGAGAGTCCGAGACCGAAGCCGCGGGGTCGACCGCTCTCGGCGGGTCGGGCGAACCGCTCGAAGATCTGATCCGGGGGGATCCCCTCGATCCCGGTCCCCTCGTCGATGACACGCACGGTGACATCGCGGGAAGCACGCCCGATGCGGACCGTGACCGTTCCTCCGGACGGCGAGTGCTGCACGGCGTTGTCGAGCAGGGCCACGAGGATGCGCACCAGTGTCACCGCCGGGATCCGGGCCACGGCGTCGGCGTCGGCGTCCACAGCGAGAGTCACGGCCGATTCGTGCGCGATCGTCGACAGCGAGGCGACGGCCGTGGAGGCCGCGTGTGCCACGTCGGCCTCACCTTCGGCGTGGGACTCGCCCTCGGCCGAGATGAGCAGATCGTTCAGCACGTCGCCCAGGGAGTCGGCGTCGCGACGCAGCTCGACCAGGCCCGGCCCGATGTCGTCCCCCCGTTCGAGACGGCGTTGCATCACCTGGATGCGGCTGGTCAGCGTCGTCAACGGCGTGCGCAGCTCGTGGCTCGCGTCGGCGACGAAGTTGCGCTGGCGGCGCAGCGCCTCGCCGAGGGGCCGAACCGAACGGCGCGCAGCGATGGCGGCGACGAGACCCAGCAGCACGACGCCGATGACTCCCAACACGATCACGGTCGGCACGACCACGTCGATGTCGACGATGAAGTCATCGCGGGTACCGCCGGGACCGTCGAACCATCCGCCACCGTGCTCCTCGCCTTCGCGGCGCGATGTGGCGAGGATCACCGCGATGAGGATCCCGATCCCCATCGCGACGATCACTCCCGATGCCACTCCCACCCACAGCCCGATCGACAACGCCGCTCGACGGACCTGCGCCGCGTCGTCGCTCATGCGGGAGTCCCCGCTCGATAGCCGCGTCCACGGATCGTCTCGATCACGTCGGGGGTCGTCTTCCGCCGCACGTAGTGCACGTAGGTGTCGACCGAGCTCGTCGTGTCGCCTTCGTGGAATACGGCACGGAGGATCTCCTCCCGGGAGAACACGTGCTCGGGACTGTCCGTCAGCAGCTCCAGGAGCGCGCTCTCGGTCGCGGTCAACGCCACGCGGAATCCCGAGGGGTCATAGACCGCCTGGGCAGCGGGGACGAAGACCCACTCACCCAACGGTCTGCGCGTGCCCTCCACGCGGAAGGCTCTCCGCAGCGCTCGAAGGCGGGCGAGCAGCTCGTCGTAGTCGAACGGCTTCACCAGGTAGTCGTTCGCACCGCCGTCGAGACCCGTCACGCGGTCATCGACCGTGCCGAGCGCCGTGAGCATCAGGACGGGCGTCGTGATGTGCGCCGTTCGCACCGCGCGCACGAAGGCGATGCCGTCCATGCCGGGCAGACGCCTGTCGACGACCATCGCGTCGTAGCGCCTGCTCAGCGCGAGCCGCAGGGCACTCTCGCCATCCGAGGCATGATCCACGTCGTACACGTCGCCCAGCACTTCGACCGTCAAGGCAGCGATCTCCGCATCGTCCTCCACGTAGAGGAGCGATCCGCGCGGCGCATCGGTCGGGTTCATGGCGGCCGTCCTCGGGAATCGTCCGTGATCTAGGTGATCAGAGTACGCCCGCCTCCGCCTCCTGATGCTCGCGGCGTCCCCGTGCGTTGCGTCGGGCGAGGATCACTCCACCCAGGATCGCGGCGACGAAGGATCCGACGAGCACCCCGATCTTCACATGCTCGTCCGCCACGGAACTCGACCCGTAGGCGAGTTCTCCCACGAGCAGGGAGACGGTGAAGCCGATTCCGGCGAGGAAGGCCATACCTGTCAGATCCGGCCAGCGCAGCGTCTCGTCGAGCCGCAGTGCGGGGAATCGGCTCAGCAGGAAGGTCGTGACAAGGATGCCGATCGGCTTGCCGGCGACGAGTCCGACGACGATCCCGATCGTGATCGGGTCGGAGAACGCGGAGACGAGTCCGTCCCACCCGCCGACCGTGACGCCGGCGGCGAAGAAGGCGAAGACGGGAACGGCGAACAGCGTGGCCACGACGCTCCAGCGGTCGGCGAAGTGGGCGGCCATGCCGTCGTAGACGGGGAGGCCCTCATCGTCGCTGCCGGTGCGGACCCTGGCGCGTTCGGTCGCCGTGACGGGGACGACGAAACCGAGCAGCACACCCGCGACGGTCGCGTGCACACCGGATGCGTGGATGCACACCCACACGGCGATGGCGAGCGGGAGCAGCAGCCACCATGCGCGGACACCCTTCGCGACGAGCGCGGCGAACCCGGCCAGCGGCAGCAGGGCGAGGATCAGCCACGGGAAGCTGATCGAGTCGGTGTAGAACGTCGCGATGATGGTGATCGCGATCAGGTCGTCGATGATCGCCAGGGTCAGCAGGAACACACGCAGCGCCGGGGGGAGGAACTTGCCGACCACGGCGATCACCGCGACCGCGAACGCGATGTCGGTCGCGGTGGGGATCGCCCACCCGCGCAGCGCATCGGCTCCGCTGCCCGCGTTGATCAGGACGAAGATGAGCGCGGGCACCACGACGCCGCCCACAGCTGCGGCTATCGGCAGGGCGGCCCGGCGCGGGTCGCGCAGCCGCCCGGCGACGAACTCCTCCTTCAGCTCGAGGCCGACGACGAAAAAGAAGATCGCCAGAAGCCCATCGGCCGCCCATGCGCCGATGCTGAGCTCGAGGTGCAGCTCGGGGATGCCGAACGTGAAGTCGCGCACGGACTCGTACCAGGAGGCGGCAGGACTGTTGGCCAGGATCAGGGCCGCGAACGTCGCCGCCAGCAGGAGGGAGCCGCCCAGGACGTCGCTGCGGGCGTTGGAGCGGATGCCTTGCCACAGCGCATGCGGGGCGAGGGAGAAACGGGCAGGTGATGAATTCGGGGACACGGAAAGACCTCACGCGAGAAGGGGTGAATGGCGCAGAAGACCACCGCCCCGTTCGAGGCGTGGTCTAGTTCCGTGGCGGCGGGCAGCCGGCGATCTCGCCGTGCGAGAGCGTGCCCCACACACTGGTCCACCCGTTCGTGCCCGGGTGCAGGATGACCCGCATCCATTCCCTCATCGGGGTCGCCGAGCGAAGACGGTGCGGGGCACGCGTCGAGCCGGCGATCGAGAGGAGGGGCACGCGTCCAGCCTAGCCCGAGGTGTGCTGAGCGTTCTGTGCACGAGGACGGCTCCGCGCATCTCCTCGCCGCTCCGGTCGCCTCCTCCGATCTTGACCCCCGTAGGGAGGTCAAAATGCGGCCATTGTGCGCCATCGCTATGTGCGGCTCGCTCTCCTTGGGT
Source organism: Microbacterium sp. DWRC1-3 (assembly GCF_049896645.1). Taxonomy (NCBI): domain Bacteria; kingdom Bacillati; phylum Actinomycetota; class Actinomycetes; order Micrococcales; family Microbacteriaceae; genus Microbacterium; species Microbacterium sp. DWRC1-3. Next base: position 925,618 of record NZ_JAFCUS010000001.1, on the reverse strand, counting down.
TAGGTGAGAGGCGTAGGACCCGCCGTCGGCCGTGGTCTGTCGTCTCCCGGACGTGAGGGTGCGCTCGCACCCCGAGGCTTCCTGCCGGGCGTCGAGGGACGCGGAGGGGAGAGACATGAGAATCGGAGCAGGCATGACAGGCACAGATCGTCGGACACGGACTTCGCGGAGACGACCGCGACCGCAGGATCGGTGGCGCGGAGCCGCCGCATTCGGACTCTCCGCGCTCGTGGCCGTGGGCGCAGCGCTGGTTCCGGCCGCGCCTGCGCTGGCGGCAGCGGGGGATCCGTTCGACCCGAGCGTGCCGACCGTGTTCATCGGGCAGCAGTCGCCGACGCAGCTCTACACCGCGGTGCAGGGCGCGGGAGCGGTGACGTTCGAGCCCACAGGGCCGGTCGCGGATCGCACCTACAACGCCATCGGGTTCAACAGCCTCGACAACTACCTGTACGGGCTGCGAGTGGAGAGCGGAAACAAGACCTCGTTGCAGCGCGTCGGCCAGGACGGCCAGGTCACCGGTCTCGGCAGTGTGACGGGACTCCCGACGCCCGCGGAGAATGACGCCTACAACCAAGGTTCCTTCGGGGCGGGCGCGACCGCGGGAACTCTGTACGTGCGCAACCAGCTCGACGCGAACTCGATGTGGGCGATCAACGTCGGCAGTCTTCCCGCCGCCGGAGCAGCGTCGGCCACGCGGATCGCCCTGTCCGGGGCGGGGGTGCCGAACGTGTCCGACATCACCTGGAAGGACGGGTTCCTCTGGGGGATGTACAACAACGACCGGATGTACCGCATCAACCCCGTCAACGGACAGGTGAGCTCCTGGGTGACGGGGCTCGGCATCACGGGAGACTTCGGAGCCCAATGGCAGTACGGCAACGGCAACCTCGGCCTGTCGCGCAACGTCGACGGCCGGGTCTTCCAGATCGCCATCGACCTTCCCGGCAGCGCGACGCCGGGCTTCCGGCTCGTGTCCTCGACGTCGGGTCCGGCGTCGAGCAACAACGACGGCGCATCGATCCCCGGCCTGCCGGTCGATCTCGGCCTCACCAAGACGGGACCGGACGAGTACACGCCCGGCGGGACGATCACCTACACGTTGACCGTCACGAACAACGGGCCCGGAGCGTCGTCGGGATCCGTGGTCACCGACCAGATTCCCGCATCGGTCACCTCGGTGTCCTCACCCACTCCGGGTTGCGATGTCGACGGCAACGCGCTGAGTTGCACGCTGGGAGAACTCGCGCCGTCGGAGAGCACCACCCTCACCGTCACGGGAACCGTCGCGGCGGGAACGACCGGTGAGCTCACCAACACGGCGAGCGTCACCGGCAATGAGCAGGATCCCACCCCCGGGAACAACACCGACAGCTGGACCGTCTCGCCCGTCATCGTGCCGGCGCCGGCGCTCGCCCTGGTGAAGTCCAACGATGCCGGCGAGGAAGCGATCAGCGTGGGGCAGATCATCACCTACACGTTCCTCGTGACGAACACGGGCAACGTCGCGGTCGCCGACCTCCGCATCGATGAGACGGCCTTCACCGGGGCCGGCGCGCTGGGCGCCGTGTCCTGCCCTGCCACGTCGTTGACGCCGGGGGCGAGTACGACCTGCACGGCGGACTACACGGTCGAACAGGGCGACGTCGATGCCGGGAGCATCGAGAACACGGCGACCGCCGCCGGGACCACTCCGGGCGGCGAGGTCGCATCCGATCCGTCCTCCACGGTCGCGCCGAGCGCGAGCAACCCGGCCGTCTCGCTGGTGAAGTCCGCGGACTCCGCGGGGCCCGTGGCTCTCGGAGCGTCGATCAACTACTCGTTCCTCGTGACCAACACCGGCAATGTCACTCTGCAGGGCGTCGCGGTCGATGACCCGCGTCTCGCCGGTGTCGGGGTGAGTGTGTCGTGCCCGGTCGCCTCGCTCGTGCCCGGTGCTTCGACGAACTGCGTGGCCGACGATCCCTATGTCGTGACGGAGTCCGATGTGCTCGCCGGTGAAGTGGTGAACACGGCCACGGCCGGGGCCGCTGGGCCGGGAGGAGCGCCGGTGTCGTCCGCTCCTTCGACCTCGACGCTCCCCACGGTGGCTGCTGCACCGGCGCTGGCGATGGTGAAGTCTGCAGAGCTCGCCGACGGAGACGGCGACGGATCGATGGATGTGGGGGAGACGATCCTCTTCTCCTTCAGCGTCACGAACACCGGGAACGTCACCCTCGCCGGTGTCCTGATCGGTGACCCCTTCCTGCAAGACCTCGGCATCGGCGTCACCTGCGAGGCTGAGGCGCTCGCGCCCGGAGCCACCGCACTGTGCGTCGCTGACGAGTCGTATGTCGTCACGCAGACGGACATCGACGCGGGGGAGGTGGTGAACGTCGCGACGGCCACGGGTACTCCGCCCGCCGGCGAGCCCGTCGAATCCGCACCGTCGACGACGGTGACCACGGGCGCGGCGACCCCCGGGATCCGCGGGGTGAAGAGCGCCGACCTGAGGGACGCCAACGGCAACGGCCGCGCCGATGCGGGTGAGGAGATCGTCTTCACGATCACCGTGACGAACACGGGTGACATCACGCTGTCCGAGGTCACTGTGGACGATCGCATGGTCGACGTCGTCTGCCCCACCGGCGCGCTCGCGCCGGGAAACACGGTCGATTGCGTGTCGTCCGCGTACCGAGTGACGGCTGCGGATGTGACCGCGGGCGAGGTGCGCAATGTCGCGACGGTCGCCGGGGAGACCCCTGGTGCGCAGTCGGTGTCCGCCTCGACCAACGTCACGCGGACACCTGCGGGTCCGGTCCCGTCTTCGCCGAGCACTGACCCGTTGGCGAACACCGGTGCGGAGGTGCCGGCATTCTGGACCGCCGCCGTGGTGCTCCTGGGGATCGGCGTCGTGCTGTTCCTCGTTGGTCGGCGCCGGCGTTCGAACATCGAGCACTGAGATCGGCTGATCCTGTCCTCGTGGCAGGATCCGATGAAGAAATGAACGAAGGGCCCCCACCTGCAGCAGGTGGGGGCTCTTCGTGCGAGCAGCAGGGGAGGGAGGGCGCTCTACCCGAATCCCATTTAGCTAACTAAGCTAGCGATCATGGAACGGTACGTGCGCCTGCGGTGGCTCGGGCTCGTCTTCATCAGCATCGCGGTCTCGCTGATCATCGTCGACTCGACGATCGTCAACGTGGCGATCCCTGCGATCGTGGAGGACCTCGGCATCACCTCGACCGAGGTGCAGTGGGTGCAGGAGTCGTACACCCTCGTCTTCGCCTCCCTGCTGCTGGTGTTCGGCAGCCTCGCCGATCGCTTCGGCCGGCGGCGGGTGATGCTCATCGGCGTCGTCGTGTTCGCCCTGTCGTCGGTGTTCGCTGCGCTGTCGCCGGACGGGGGGATGCTGATCCTCGCGCGTCTGGCCCAGGGCGTCGGTGGAGCGATGATCCTGCCCACGACGCTCTCGATCATCAACGCGACATTCCGAGGACGAGAGCGAGGGATCGCCTTCGCCGTGTGGGGGTCGACGATCGGTGGTATGGCTGCTGTCGGCCCTCTCCTGGGCGGGTGGCTCACGACCGCGTATTCGTGGCGGTGGGCGTTCGGGATCAACATCCCCCTCGGCATCATCATTGTGATCGGCGTGCTGCTGACGGTGGCGGAATCTCGCAGCGATCGCATCAGCAGAGTCGACGTCGTCGGCGCCGCGCTCTCCATCGTGGCGATGGGGAGCCTCGTGTTCGGCCTCATCGAGGGGCGGACATACGGCTGGTGGCTCATCGATACGCGTCCGCAGATCGGCGACTGGGCGTGGCCGTGGGAGCTGTCGCCGATACCCCTGCTCTTCGCGGTCGCCGTCATCGCCGTCATCGGGTTCATCCTCTGGGGCCGCTACCGCGAGCGCACGGGAAAGTCGACGCTGCTGGCGCTGCGGCTGTTCTCGATCTCCTCCTTCCGCAACGGCAACATCGCGGCGGCCGTGGTGTCGTTGGGGGAGTTCGGCATCATCCTCGCACTCCCGCTCTGGCTGCAGTTCGTCCTCGGATTCGAAGCGGTGCAGACCGGGTTGCTCCTGCTGGCGCTGGCGGGTGGCTCGTTCCTCGCCAGCGGTGTCGCCGGCGCCGCGAGCGGGAAGATCGCTCCGGTGTGGGTGGTACGTGTGGGCCTCATTGCAGAGATCGTCGGTGTCGCGGGGGTGGGGTTCGTGATCGGGCCCGACGCCTCGTGGGGACCGCTCATCCCGTTCCTGTTCGTCTACGGGCTCGGCGTGGGCCTTGCCACCGCCCAGCTGACAGGAGTCGTGCTCGCCGAGGTCCCGGTCGCGGACAGTGGGGCCGCATCCGGCACGCAGTCCACCTCGAGGCAGATCGGCGCCGCTCTCGGCGTCGCGGTGCTCGGCACGGTGCTGTTCACCAGCACGGCTGGAATCCTCGCTTCCTCGCTCGACGAGCGGGGCGTGCCCGCCGCGCAGCGTGACCAGATCGTCTCGGCCGTCGTGGACAGCGCGGGAGCGGCGATCAGCGGGCTCGAGGCGAACGCTGCGACGGCCGACGCGGCTGAGGATGCGAAGGCGGCATTCTCCGAGGGCACGCGCTATGCGGCGTGGACGGCCGCGGGGTTCCTCGCGCTCGGGTTGCTGGCGACCGTGTCCCTCGGATCGGCCACGGTGCGCGCCCGCCCCGAAGAGGCCGAGGTCTGAGGGACGCGACGGAGTTTCCTCGCCGTTCGACTTCGGACGCTACATTCCATGCAGGTGCATTCCGACGTGTGCGCCGGTGAGGAAGCCATGGTCATCTCCCGCCCTGATCTCAGCGTGCTCGCTCGTGTGCGTGCCTCGTCGTCCCTGCTCGGGCCCAGTGAGTCGCGAGTCGCGGCGCTGATACTGGAGCGGCCGGCGGAGGTCGTCATGTGGTCGACGGCCGAACTCGCCCAGGCCGCGGGAACGTCGACGGCAACCGTGATCCGCGCATGCCAGAGCCTGGGCTTCCGAGGTTTCCAGCACCTCCGTCTGGAACTCGCTCGCTCGACGCCCCTGCGTCCCCGGGAAGACGATGTCACCTCCGACACCTTCGATGACGCCGTGGAAGCGGTGCGCCTCGCCCAAGACAGCGTGAATCCGGTGCTCCTTCAGGAGGCCGCGACGGCGCTGCGTCATGCCCGCCGCGTGGTGCTGGTCAGCAACGGGTTCTCCGGGCCGCCGCTGCAGGACTTCGCGATGCGTCTCAGCATCCTGGGGCGTCCGGTGGAGGCGCCCGTCGACCCGCTCGCCCAGCAGTTCGCCGTCAACAGCCTGACCGAGGACGACCTGTGCTTCGGGCTGAGCTACTCCGGTGCGAACGTCCAGACGCTCCGTGCCTGCGCTGCCGCTGCGGACCGCGGAGCACGCGTCGCCGTCGTCACCAGCTTCGCTCGTTCGCCCATCGGGCGCACCGCCGACATCGTCGTCGCGACGGGCCCTGCAGCCCTGACGCACGACGTCGACCCTTTCCTCGCGCGAATCGGACACACCGTCGTACTGCACGCGCTGCACTCTGCCCTCGCCAGCGATGTGGCCCCGTCGGACGCTGCGGGCATGCGTCACGTCGTCGCTGAAGCGATCGCCGAGGAGTAGCGCACCCGACCGTTCACCTCCCGGCCAGCCGGGCGTCATCGCCGGGTCAGCAGACGGTGACGTACCCCGACTGTAATGACGTTTCGTGTGGTTCGAAATACATGTAACGGCGGGACGGTCTCATGCTGGCGATTGACGTGGACGGGCTCTTCAACGTCCGGGCGAGTGACACCAGGAGGCCATGGCTGGTCCGCTCCGGTGCGCCCGAAGCGCTGAGCGAAGCGGGGGAGAAGCTCCTGATCGCGCTCGGGGTGAGCGTGATCGTCGACCTGCGCGAACCCGCGGAGAGCGAAGCCGTCGTCCACGGCATCCCTTCGGCGTCCGTCCCGGTCTACGGCACCGAGCCCCCGGCCACGGGCACCCTCGAGGAGATCTACGAGGGGTTGCTGCGAAGCCGAGGGCGCGCGCTGACCGCGGCGGTCGGAGCCATCGCGGATGCCGAGGGCGCAGCCCTGGTCCACTGCACCGCCGGCAAGGACCGCACCGGCCTCGTCGTCGCGCTGGCGCGCTTCGCCGCGGGGGCGAGCGAGGGCGACGTGGTCGCGGACTACGTGCTCTCCGCACCACAGGTGCGTCCGGTGCGAGGGGAGCATGCCGAGCGCATCGCCGCCTCTGTCGAAGCCGGGGAACGCGCCGATGTTCTGCGCCTGCACCTGGAGAGCCCCCCGGAGGCCATCGTGCACGCGCTGGCGGTCATCCGCGAGTTCGGCGGGGCGGAGGAGTACCTCCGCGCGCACGGTCTCCGCTCCGATCAGCTCGCGGCGCTGCGCCGCAAGGAAGGGGTGTCGGCATGAGTCGCGCGACCGGTCGGTTGACGGTGCTGCACCTCAGTGATGTCCACGCCATGAGCAGCGGCCTTCTGTACGACACCGTGGACGGGTTCGCTCGCCTGCGCGCCGTGGGCGCGTACCTGCGCGACGCCGGGATCACACCGGAGGCGGTCGTGGTCACCGGCGACCTGGTGCAGCGGGGGAACGCGGATGCCTATCCGGCACTGCGCGAGGCGTTCGACGAGCTCGCGGAGATCGCCGGTGTCCCGGTGCTCACCGCGCTCGGCAATCACGACGAGCCGGAGGCCGCGCGGGTGCTGCGCGGCCACGAGCAGACCCACCACAGAGTGCATATCGTCGACGAGCTCCGCTTCATCATCCTGGATTCGTCTCGCGGCGAGCTCGGAGTCGACCAGCGGGCGTGGCTCCGCGACGTGCTGCGCACTCCGCACGGCCTCGGCACGGTCGTCGCTGTTCACCATGCGCCGCTGGGCTCTCCGCTGCCGACATTGGCGAAGGCGGGGCTGCGGGACGCGGACGACTTCCTCGACGCCATGGCCGGCTCGGACGTGCGGGCGGTTCTGGCCGGGCACTTCCATCACCCGCTGTCCGCGACCCTGCGCGGCATCCCCGTCTTCGTCGGTCCGTCGCTGGCCTATCACCAGGTGATGGACGCCGGCCCGAACCGCGTCAGCGGCCACGACCTGGCGATGTTCTCCCTCGTGCATCTGCTGCCGGGCGGCGTCGCCGTCACCAACGTCGGGCTCGACTCGCCCGCACCGATCTTCTCCTCCGTCATCTCCACCTGAACCCTGATTGGACACCATGTCATTCCTTCGCAAGACCGCTCCCGTGGCACTGTTCGGCGTCGCCGCACTCGCCCTCGCCAGCTGCTCCTCGACGCCGGCTCCCGCCGCGACGCCCGAGGAGTCCGCCGCAGCCCTGGAGCCGGCGACCATCACGCTGTACACCTCCGAGCCGCAGGAGAAGGCCGACGAACTCGTCGCCGCCTTCAACGAGGTCCACCCCGAGATCACCGTCGAGGTGTTCCGCGCCGGCACCGGCGACCTGACCACTCGAGTCGCGACCGAGCAGGAGTCCGGTGGCATCCAGGCCGACGTGTTCCTCGCCGCCGACGCCGGCACCTTCGAGGGGTACGCCGCCGACGACCTGCTGCTGAAGTACACGCCGGCGGACGTGGACGCCCTGAATCCCGACGTCGTCGACCCCGAGGGCTTCTACACCGGCACCAGGATCATCCCGACCGTCATCGCGTACAACACCGGCATCATCACCGAGGCACCCGAGTCGTGGAAGGACCTCACCGACGCCGAGTACGCCGACAAGATCGTGATGCCGAACCCCGACGTGTCCGGGGCAGCGGCGTACAACGCCGCCGTGTGGCTGGACGACGACCAGCTGGGTGAGAAGTGGATGACGGCCCTGGCCGAGAACCGTCCGGTCATCGCCGACAGCAACGGCCCCGTGTCTCAGGCCGTCGCCACGGGCGCGCAGCCCGTCGGCATCGTGGTGGACTACCTGGTCCGCGAGCTCGCCGCACAGGGGTCGCCCATCGCCGTGTCGTACCCGAGCGAGGGCGTGCCGTACGTGTCCCAGCCGGTCGGCATCTTCGCCGACACCGACGAAGAGGCAGCATCCAAGGCGTTCGTCGACTTCCTGGTGAGCGCCGCCGGCCAGGAGCTCGCCGTCGAGCAGTCGTACCTGCCGGTGCGCTCCGACGTCGGCACGCCCGAGGGCGCCCCGTCGATGGACGACATCGAGATCCTCTCCCCGGACCTCGAGACCATCCGCAGCACGCAGGACGCTGCGGTCGAGACCTTCCGCTCGCTGTTCCTCTAAATGACCGAGATCTCCACTCTCGCCGCGGGTCCGGCATCGCGCCGGGCCCGCGGTGGCGGGCGCCGGAGGCTCGACGGCGTCAGCATCCTCACCCTCGTCCTGTGGCTGGCGTGCGGCGCGTTCATCCTGCTCCCCATCGGCGCGATCCTCGTGCTGGCGAGCCGCGGGCAGCAGGCGGAGGTGCTCCTCCAGGGCGACGTCCTCGAAGCCGGAGCGAACAGCCTGCTCTCCGCCGGAGTGTCTGCGGTGCTGGCCGTCGTGGTCGGCACTGTCTTCGCCGTGCTCCTGGACCGCACCGACCTGCCGGGGCGGTCGGCGCTTCGCCTGCTCGCTCTGAGCCCACTGCTCATGCCCCCGTTCGTCGGCGCCATCGCATGGCTCGGAGTCGCCGGCCCCACGAGTCCGCTGAACCTGTGGTGGCGAGACATCTTCGGCGGACCGCTCTGGTCGATCTACGGGGCGGACGGCGTCATCGCGCTGCTCACGATCCACAGCTATCCCATCGCCATGCTCATCGTCTCCGCGGCGTTGCGCCGTATCCCCACCGACCTGGAGCAGGCCGCGCGGGTCGGAGGCGCAGGTCCCGTGCGAGCGCTCACCTCGGTGACGATCCCTCTGCTACGGCCGGCGCTGCTGTCATCGTTCGTATTGATCGCCGTCGGGAACCTCGCCGACTTCGGCATCCCGTCGATCATCGGGCTCCCTGAACGCTTCACCACCCTCGCCACCCTCGTCTACCGCTACCTGCAGTCGGGCACCGTCGAGGACCCGCTGGCCGTGGTCGCGACGATCGGCGTCGTCCTGTTGATCCTGGCGGTCCTCGCCCTCGTCGCCGACGCCATGGTCGGTCGGCGCGGGTGGGAGCTGGATTCGTCGAGCGCCGTCGTCGAACGCGTCTCCCTGGGCCGCGCCCGTGGGGGACTGGGGGTGGCGATGTGGCTCGTGGTGCTCCTCATCACGGTCCTCCCGCTCTTCGCCCTGCTCACGCACACGCTGCTGCGTGCTCCCGGCGTGCCGCTCACCTGGGACAACCTCACCCTCGACCACCTCGTCCGCGCGCTCACCACGCGCAACGCGCTGGAGGGGGCGGCGAACTCCGTGATGCTCGCCATCATGGCGGCCGTTATCTGCGGCGTCGTCGGTCTGGCCATCGGGCTGCTCGTGGCGCGGGTGCCGAGCCGAGCCAACCGAGCGCTGGGGGCCGTCGCCGTGGTGCCGCAGGCCGTCCCCGGCATCGTCATCGCGGTCGCATGGCTGGTGCTCGCGCCCGCGTTGGGGCTGTTCAACACGCCGTGGCTTATCCTCGCCGCCTACGTCACCTCGTTCACAGCGCTCGTCGTGCAGGCCGTCGCCGCTCCGCTCTCCTCGACACCGACCAGTGCGGAAGAGGCGGCGCGGATCGGCGGCGCGACACGGGTGCGCGCCCTGATCGACATCTCCAGTCGGATGGCGGCACCGGCTGCGCTGTCGGGCGCGGTGATCGTCGCGGTCACCGCCGTGCGCGAGCTCACGCTGTCGGTGCTCCTGCTGTCACCGGGGGCGCAGACCCTCGGCGTCGCGATCTTCAGCTTTCAGCAGGCGGGTGCGTTCAGCACCGCCGCCGCATGGTCGCTCATCGTGGCCGTGCTCGGACTCGCTGTCATCGGGTTCGCGATCCCGAAGACGAAGTAACAGAAAGGGTGCCCATGGCCTCCGTCACACTCGAACACGTCTCTCTGCGATACCGCTCGGGTGCCGTCGGCCTCGCCGACGTCGACCTGCAGGTCGCGGACGGGGAGTTCCTCGCTCTCGTCGGTCCCTCGGGATCCGGGAAGACGACGCTGCTGCGCAGTATCGCCGGGTTCTTGACTCCCACAGCGGGCCGTATCCTGCTCGATGACCGCGTCATCGCCGGTCCCGGTGTCGCCGTACCGCCGGAGCAGCGCCGGCTGGGGATGGTGTTCCAACAGCATGCCGTCTGGCCGCACTGGGACGTGGGGCGCAACGTCGAATATCCGTTGCGACGCGCCAAGGTGCCCCTCGCCGAGCGCCGCACCCGTGTCGGCGAAGCGCTCGACCTCGTGGGACTCGCCGGTTACGAGCGCCGGGACCCGGCGACACTCTCCGGCGGGCAGCGGCAACGTGTCGCCCTGGCCCGGGCGCTGGTCGCCCGCCCCCGGGTGCTCCTGCTGGACGAAGCGCTCTCCGCCCTCGACGAGCCGCTGCGTGACCGGCTTCGCCTCGAGCTGCACACCCTCACCCGGGAGATGGGCCTGACCGTCGTGCACGTGACCCACGACCGCTCCGAGGCTCTCGCGCTCGCCGACAGGGTCGCGGTGCTGGATGGGGGCCGTATCCAGCAGGTCGACACCCCGTCGAACCTGCTCGCCCGCCCCGACAGTCCGTTCGTCGCGAAGTTCCTCTCCGACGCGACGCTGGTCGACGGGCGCGTCACCGAGGGCCGGTTCTCCGCCGGCGACCACCCGCTGACCGTGCCCTGTCCTGGAGTGGCGAATGCCGCGCGGGCTACCGCTGCCGTGCTTCCGGCCGCCGTCACCCTCACTCCCGGCGGCGATGCCACCGTCCGCTCCTCGCTTTTCACACCGGACGGCAGCGACGTCGTCGTGGACTGGCGCGGCACGCATCTGCGGGTGCGCACCCACGGCAGCCGGCACCGGGTCGGCGACGCCGTCTCCGTCCACATCACGGATGCGGTGGTCTACCCGCAGTCTGTGGAAGACGCGCCCGAGCGCGAGGCGGTGATGTCGGCATGACCCTCGCACTGGTCAGGCACGGCCGCACCGCATGGAACCGCGAGCGCAGAATGCAGGGGCAGTCCGACATCGCTCTCGATCCGGTCGGCGAAGCCCAAGCCGAAGCGGCCGGTCGTCTGCTGGCGACGGCGGTCTGGACACGGATCGTCTCGTCTCCTCTGCGACGTGCCTCGCAGTCGGCCGAGATCATCCGTAGGCACATGCCCCATGCGGAGTACCGCGTGCATGACGGCCTCGTCGAACGTCACTACGGTGAGGCCGACGGTCTGCAGGTCACCGAAGCGTGGGAGCGATGGCCCGACCAGAACTATCCCGGCGCAGAATCCGTCGCTGCCACCGCCGACCGCGCCGCCAGCGCGCTGAGAGAGCTTCTCCGCGACGACGTGGACACCGTCGTCGTGGCTCACGGGACCCTGTTGCGGCTCGGCATCGAAGCCGTGACGGGGCACCCGTGCTCACGGCTTTCGAACGGAGACGTCGTGTTGCTCGAGGGGAGTGAAGCCGTCGGGTACACCGCACGGTGGTTGACGGAGTAGCCCCCCGCAACACGGAGCACGAACGAGAGAAGCCGCCTGGAATCAGGCGGCTTCTCTCGTGATGAAGAACTTCATGTACGGGCTCACGGACGTGACCCGTACAACCTTTGTGCCCCCGACAGGAGTCGAACCTGCGACCTACGGTACCGGAAACCGGCGCTCTATCCACTGAGCTACGGAGGCGTACCGATCGACAATATCACTCGTCGGGGGTGGACTCCGACCCACCGGCCTCGGTGACCGGGGCGGTGCGCAGTTCATCGAGGGCGGCGGCGAGTCTCTCCGCCAGGTAGCGGTGCCCGTTCGTGGAGGGATGCTTGCGCCCCACCTCCACGTCGATCACGTCGAGATAGTTCTGTGCGGTGATCCACTCCTGGGCGATCGGGGAGATGTACCACCAGCCACGTGCGGCGGCGAGCGCGGAGAGATCGGTGTCGATGCGTGCGGTGGCCGCTCCGACGGGGAGCTCGTGCGGAGCGGGGCCGAGCACCACGATCGTCGCCTGCGGGTACGTGGCGGCCAACGTGTCCCACGCGGCGTTCACGGCGTCACGGTAGCCGGCGACGCCCTGTGCGCGGTCGTTGATCGATCCCTGGATGATGACCAGGTCGGGCGTGGTGGACGGGTCGAGTGCGGCGATGCGCTCCCCGAAGGTGGGGCCGTCGAGTCCGGGCTTGAGATATCCGCTCCCGCGGACGCCGTCCACGATCGTCTCGCCGCCGAGAAGGTCGGCGAGGAGGTAGGCGTAGCCGAGGGTCGGGACGGTCGCGGCAGAGCCGTAGGTCCACGAGTCCCCGAACACGAGCACCGTGGGCTTCTCCGGCAGCACGAGCGGTGCCGGTGCGATGACCGTGGACGTCTCGGATGCGCCATCGGCGGCGGCGCTGATCGGGGTCGTCGACGGTGCGGGGATCCACGGCCGCCACACCCCGAGAACCACGGCTGCGACGGCGAGCAGAAGCCCGGCGACGATGCCCGCCGCTCCCACACGGCGTCGGGCGGTGGGCGGCTTCATGGCATGAGAGTAGATCACGGGAGGCCGAACGCAAATTCGTCGTCGTCCGCGCCGTCGGCCGAGGTCTTCCGGCCCCGTAAACTGGGGAGGCTATGAACCCCGAAACCCTCGCCGCAGCCCTCCTCGCCGTCCTCGCACCGATCGCCGAGGAACGACGTCCCGGCGAGCCGCTGGAGCTCTCCGCATCCGACATCGTGCTGGAGCGCCCCCGCAACCGCGACCACGGCGACTGGTCCTCGAACATCGCCATGCGCCTGGCCAAGCCGCTCGGCACGAACCCGCGCGAGCTCGCACAGCAGATCGTCGACGGCCTCGCCGCCGTCGACGGCATCGCGAGCGCCGAGGTCGCAGGCCCGGGGTTCATCAACGTCCGCCTCGATGCCGCTGCCGCCGGTGCACTGGCGAAGGTCATCGTCGATGCCGGCTCCGCGTACGGCACGAACACCTCTCAGGCGGGCGTCAGCGTGAACGTCGAGTTCGTCTCGGCGAACCCGACCGGACCCCTGCACATCGCCCACACGCGCTGGGCAGCTCTCGGCGACTCGATCGTGCGCCTGCTCCTCGCCAGCGGCGCGAACGCCGTCCGCGAGTACTACATCAACGACGCGGGCGCGCAGATGGAGCGCTTCGCCGTCTCGGTCCTGGCCGCGGCCAAGGGCGAGCCGACCCCCGAGGGCGGCTATCCGGGGGAGTACATCACGACCCTCGCCGGTCGCGTTCTCGAAGCGCGTCCCGACCTGCTGTCACTCCCCGACGCCGAGCAGTCGAGCGTCGCACTCGAACTCGCCTACGGGTTCCAGCTCGCCGAGATCAAGAGCTCGCTCGATCGCTTCAACGTGCCGTTCGATGTCTGGTTCTCCGAGCGCACGCTGCACGCGAAGGATGCTTCCGGAACGAGCCTGATCGATCAGGCCGTCGATCGCCTCCGCGAGCAGGGCCACGTGTTCGACGACGAGGGCGCCGTCTGGGTGCGCACCACCGACTTCGGCGACGACAAAGACCGCGTCATCCGCCGCTCGAACGGCGAGTACACGTACTTCGCCGCCGACGCCGCCTACTACCTGAACAAGGGCGACCGCGGCTTCCAGAACAAGATCTACCTGCTCGGCGCCGATCACCACGGCTACGTGCACCGCCTCAAGGCCGTCGCCGGTGCGGCGGGGGAGGACCCGGAGAAGAACGTCGAGGTGCTGATCGGCCAGATGGTCTCGATCAACGGGGCCCGTCTCAGCAAGCGCGCGGGCAACATCATCGAGATGGACGACCTGCTCGACTGGCTCGGCACCGATGCGCTGCGGTACTCGCTGGAGCGCTCACCTGCCGACTCGCCGCTCGATCTCGACCCCGAGCTGCTGCAGAAGCGCACGAACGACAACCCGGTGTTCTACGTGCAGTACGCCCACGCGCGCACGCACAACGTCGCCCGCAACGCCGGTCAATCGGGCATCGATCGCTCCGAGTTCGCGCCGGAGACGCTGACGCACGAGAGCGAGAGCGCCTTGCTCGGCGCGTTGCAGGAGTTCCCGCGCATCGTGGCGTTCGCCGCCGAGGTGCGCGAACCGCACCGCGTCGCCCGCTATCTCGAGGAGCTCGCCGGCCTGTACCACCGCTGGTACGACAACTGCCGCGTGATCCCGCTGAGCGACGACCCGATCGAGAGCGTGCACCGCACCCGCCTGTGGCTCAACGACGCCACCGGCCAGGTGCTGCGCAACGGGCTCGACCTCCTCGGAGTCTCCGCGCCGGAGCGCATGTAGCGCACGCAGGCCTCCTGCTCGGTACGGCAGGATGGCAGTCATGAGCGACGACAACCAGACCCTGCCGTATCCGGATGCCGCGGCGGAGCATCCGACGCTCGTGATCCCGGGTTCCGCGCCTGACGCTGCGGACGCCGCACCGCGGACACGGCCGCGGTGGCCCTGGGTGCTGCTCATCGTGGTCGTGGTCCTCGCCGCTCTCGTGGTCGCCGCGGAGTTCATCGCACGAGCCGTGCTGCCAGGAGTCGTGCGGTCGATCGTCGTGGAACAGCTCGATCTGCCCTCCGACCAGCAACTCGATGTGCAGACGGAGGGTCTGCTGCTGCCGCAGTTGATCGGCGGCACACTCGACACTCTGCGTCTGTCCACGGATTCCGTGACGCTGGAGGGCATCACCGGAGCTGCCGATGTGACCGCGACGGGCGTCCCGCTGCGCGGGGGAGATCTCGGTGGTGCCACCGGGACGATCCGCATCGATCAGGAGCAGTTCACCGCACTGCTCGCTGGCACCGATCTGCCCGTGGAATCGGTGGAGTTCGCGGCCCCGAACGCCACGGTGAGCGGGTCGATCAGCGTGCTCGGAGCGGCGGTGCCGCTCTCGCTGACCCTCACGCCCGGCACGGTCGACGGTGACCTCGAGCTCACACCCGTCGGGGCGAGCATCGGCGGACTCGACATCGATCTCGACCGGGTCGCCTCCACTCTCGGCTCCCTCGGCGAAGGCCTGACCCAGCCCCAGCGGGTGTGCATCGCCGATCAGCTGCCGGCCGGGCTCACCCTCACGGGGCTCGAGATCATCGATGGCGCGGCCGTGATCGACGTCGACGTGAACGGAGCGATCGTCACCGACACGACGCTCCAGGACAAGGGCGTCTGCCCCAGCTGACCCTCAGTGCCCCGGAGGCTCAGCGACGTCGGGACGGTCGCCGAACGTCGCGGCGATGTGGCGTGCGAGCCAGGCGGGCCGCTGCAGCGGGATACCGTGTCCGCACCCCTCGACGACTTCCAGGTCGCTGTGGGGGAGCGACGCATGCAGGAGTGCGGCCGACCGCTTCATGAGCAACCTCTCCTTCGCGCCGACGAGGATGGACGCGGCGCCGGGGTAGGACCGCCAGGTGTCCGGAGGTGCGAAGCGGAGGTTCTCCTCGACGGAGCGCAGCAGTGTCTCTCGGGAGATCGTGCCCGATGCCTGCAGGTAGTCGTCCAGCAGTTCATCGGGGACGAACAGCTGCCGTGCCTGCACCCTCGCGAACCACTCCCGCTTCGCCAGTCCCGCCGTCGCGGACAGGAGCGCGAGTGTGGGGCGGGTCGCCCGCATCGGCACGGCCTGCGCGCTGACGACGACGGCATTCCTCACGCGGTCGGGGTGCAGTGCGGCGAGCTGGACGGTCAGCTGCGCCCCGAGCGAGAACCCGACGACGGTCGCCGCTCGGCCCTCCTGCTCCAGCACGCGGGCGAGTGCCGCCGTCGTGGCTGCGTGAGAGACATAGGTCTCGTCTGCGCTGCGTCCGTGACCGGGCAGGTCGGGGACGATGACGCGCACGCCCTCGCCGAGATGGGTGCGCAACGGCTCCCACATCCATCCGGCGACGCCTCCGCCGTGCAGGAGCAGCAGCGGATGCCCGTCGCGGGCGCCGAAGGTCTCGACGTGCATGGTCAGTTCCTCTCGAAGGTCTCGGCCATGCGGCCGATCGTGTCGATGGCCCGTTCGAGGTGGGCGGGCTCGAACGGGCCGAGCAGTCGCGCCGCGGAGAGCAGCCCGATCGAGGCGCTCGACAGCGCCAGGGCGAGCGCCTCGACGTCCACGTCCGCCACGATCTCCCCCCGGTCCTGCAGTGCGTGGAGCCACTCGATCACGCGTCGCTGCCGATCGCGATACCGGCCGTCGGTGACCTCCGCCACGTGTTCCCCGAGGATGCCGCGATCGTCGAGGAAAGCCGCCGTCATCAGAGCGTCGTCGCTCAGAGCGCGGGCGCTCGCGCGATACGCCGCACTCAGTCGCGGTCGGTCACCCAGTTCACGGCTCACACGGTCGTTCATGCGCGTCGTCCCGCGCTGCAGGAGCGCGTCCAGGATCTCTCGCTTGCCGGCGAACTCCAGATAGACCGCGCCCTTGCCGATCCCTGCACGGTCGGCGATCGACGCCACGCTCATGGCGTCGAACCCGTGGGCGAGCACGAGTTCCTCCGCGGCATCGAGGATGCGGTCGCGACGGTCAGGGACGCGGGGCCGGGGCATCGGTGGTCCTCTCCAGGTGATCGAGCATCGCGGGGATGACGACGTCCGGACGATCGCGCTGCACCCAGTGGCCGGCACCGGGAGCGGTCACCAGCGACCCCGCGGGCAGCAGCTCGGCGGCGGTGCGGATGCGCGCGAGCGGGACTCCCGAGTCGCGATCACCGTGCACGAGGAGCGTGGGCGTCGTGATCGATGGCAGGTGCGGGGTGTAGAACGTGCGCAGTCGATTCCAGAGCACTTGATCGTGCTGCCACTGTGCGAAGGTCTCCAGACCGGTGCCGACGGCGGCCTCGGTGAGCACGGCCTCGACGAGTTCAGGAGTCCGTGCCTGCGGAGTGCGCACCAGGTCGCCGAGGCCGCGTTCCATCGCGGAGCGGTTGCGCGCGTAGGAGCGGGTCATCGCGGCGAGCAGCCCGGTGCGCAACAGCACGAAGGTGCCGAAATGGGTGATCCGGCCGACGAGGCCATCGGCCAGCCGCGGCATCAGCCCATAGCATCCGAGCAGCACGGCGGATCGCGCGCGCCCCGGCTGATCCAAGAGATGCCCGAGCGTCATCCCGCCGCCGAGGGAGAGGCCCGCGATCGCGTAGTCGTGCAGACCGAGCCGGTCGACGACTTCCCCCACATGCCGCACGAGTCGCTCCTGCGTGAGCGGCCACTCCGCGCGGGCGCTGCGCCCGAAACCGGGATGGTCGGGCGCGAAGACGCGGTGTCCGGCGGCGGCGAGGGCTGCTCCGACCGCGCCCCAGGAGAGCTCGGCACTGTCGGCGCCGCCTCCGTGCA
This sequence comes from Microbacterium sp. DWRC1-3, assembly GCF_049896645.1. Taxonomy (NCBI): domain Bacteria; kingdom Bacillati; phylum Actinomycetota; class Actinomycetes; order Micrococcales; family Microbacteriaceae; genus Microbacterium; species Microbacterium sp. DWRC1-3. The sequence goes on along the minus strand of NZ_JAFCUS010000001.1, from coordinate 908,313 downwards.
GGAGCAGCACCGGCACTGCGGACTCGCACTCTGGTCGCCATTCCAGGGTCGAGACCGTGGAATGGGGGAGGGTGATGCTCGTGCGTCGGGGATCCATGATGCCCTCTCGTTGTGACCAATCTAGATGATCTGGTCACAACGAGGTGCGCGGATCAGGAACCCGCGTCGGCGGCCGCCGCCTTCTGCGCCGCGCGGAGCTCGGCCGTCGCGATCCGCACCTCGACCTCTGCGCGCTGCAGACGTCGCTCGGGGAACGTGGTCGCCGCGAATCTCGCGTGCACGCGGTCGGTGCTCTCCTCCTCGGCGGTCACGATGTAGGCGCAGGCGAACAGCATCACCTGAGCGGAGAAGTTCAGCCAGATCAGCAGCGCGAGCAGCGAGGCGAACGAGGCCAGGAGCGGGTTGCTGGTGGCGCCGCCCACGAAGAGGCTCGACAGCTCCTGCAAGGCCAGCAGACCCAGCGCACCCAGCAGCGCGCCGGACCAGAGCGACCGTGCTGACGGGCGGACACCGGAGAGCAGGAGGAACACGCCGATGATGATCACCGCGTCGAGCGCGAACACGACGAGGAGCGACACCAGGCGCACCGTCCACGCGGCCACCGGAGAGTCCTCGGGGAGTCCGAGCAGGCCGGTGATCCACACGATGCCGAGCTGGCCGGCGAAGGTGAGGAAAGCCGAGGCGACGAAGGCGAGACCGATTCCGATCGCGAGCGCGAGGTTGCGCAAGATCACCCAGATCCAGAGGATGTCGTCCTGCAGGGTCCCCGCCAGCACGCGCACGGCTGCGCGCAGGGAGCCGATGGCTCCGAGCGCCGCGCCCACGAGCGCGACGAGCGAGATGATGCCGGCGATCGACAGCGAGGCCGGTGCGCGCAGGTCCTCGGTCTTGATCACACCGTCCTCGCCGATCAGCCCCGGCACCGCCGACTGCACCGCGTCGATGATCGCCTGCCACGCGACCGGGTTCCCGGCGAGCCAGAGCGCAGCGATCGAGAAGCCCAGCAGCACGCCGGCGAACACGCTGAAGAGCGCGCGGTACGTGACGCTGTCGGCGAGCATGGGGCCGCGGCGTTCGATGTACAGCAGCGCAGCGCGCACCGGGCGACGTGCGAGCGCCCAGGCGATCAGCGGCCCGGTGATGCGCGCGATGAGACCCGGACGCGCCGGGGAGTCTGTTCGTGTTTCGCTGTTCGTCACGACCCCACCCTAAGAGGCGACGATGACAGGATGCAGGGGCTTGACGCCGCGCGTCGCCGTGACGAAGGTGGCGGGGCCGGTGCCCTAGAATCGGGTCAACCTCGATGTGCGCGCCCTGCCCGAGATCCTTCCCACGATTGGTGATCAGTGCTTCTCCCTGCCGATTCGCTCGCTCCGGAATGGCTTGCCGTCCCTGAAGACGCGAACGATCTCGCCGACGGCGTCTGGCCGGCCTCCGCGACGCGGGACGCCGATGGTGCGATCGACATCGCGGGCGTCAGCGCCACCACGCTCGCCCGCACCTACGGCACCCCGCTGCTCGTGCTCGATGAGGACGAGGTGCGCGGCCGTGCGCGGCGGTTCCGGCTCGCCTTCGACCAGGCGGCTGCCGAGAACGGCACCACGGCGCAGGTGTACTACGCGGGCAAGGCCTTCCTCTGCACCACGGTCGCGCGCTGGGTAGTCGACGAGGGACTGCGCGTCGACGTGTGCACCGGGGGAGAGCTCGCCGTCGCCCTCGCCGCCGGAGTCGCACCGGCCTCGCTCGGGTTCCACGGCAACAACAAGTCGGTGGCCGAGCTCGAGCGGGCGGTCGAGGTGGGCGTGGGCACGATCATCGTCGACAGCGCCATCGAGATCGAGCGGCTCGCGGCCATCGTCGCCCGCACCGGAGCGACGCAGCGTGTGCTGGTGCGCGTGATCAGCGGCGTCCACGCCGAGACCCACGACTTCCTCGCCACGGCGCACGAGGACCAGAAGTTCGGCTTCCCCTTCCCGGACGCCGAGCGGGCGGTGGCACGTATCCGCGAGATCCCCGGCCTGGTGTTCGCGGGCCTGCACTGCCACATCGGCTCACAGATCTTCGGCGTCGCAGGTTTCCGCGAATCGGCGTCCCGCGTGCTCGACCTGCACGCGTCCCTGCTCGCGGACGGACCGGTGCCGCAGCTCAACCTCGGCGGCGGCTTCGGCATCGCCTACACGCGGGTCGACGACCCGACTCCGATCGAGGGACTGGCCGCCGCCATCGTCACCGCGGTGGCCGAGGACTGCGCGGCCAGGGGCATCCCCGTCCCGGCCTTGTCGTTCGAACCGGGGCGCGCCATCGTCGGCACGGCCGGTGTGACGATCTACGAGGTCGGCACCACGAAGGACGTGACGATCGAGTCCGGAGCCGTGCGCCGCTACATCAGCGTCGACGGCGGAATGAGCGACAACGCGCGTCCGGCCCTCTACGGCGCGCAGTACTCGGCTCGCCTCGCCTCACGCGTCGGAGAGGGCGAGCCCCGCCTCAGCCGCGTGGTGGGCAAGCACTGCGAGTCCGGTGACATCGTCGTCGATCACGAGTACCTGCCCGAAGACCTCGTGCCGGGCGATCTGCTCGCTGTGCCGGCCACCGGTGCGTACTGCGTCTCGCTCGCGAGCAACTACAACCATGTCCCGCGTCCTCCTGTCGTCGCTGTACGCGGCGGGCGCTCGGCGGTCATCGTCCGTGGCGAGACCATCGATGACGTGCTGGCCCGCGACGCGGGCATCGACGGGGCGAACGCCCCCGAGGGAGACCAATGACCCACCTCCGAAGGAGTAACCATGACTGACTACCGACGACTTCGTGTGGCGCTGCTGGGTGCCGGAGCCGTCGGCTCTCAGGTCGCGGCGCTCCTGCTGCGCCACGGCGATGAGCTCGCCGACCGTGCCGGTGCCGAGCTGGAGCTCGCCGGCATCGCCGTGCGCGACGTCGACGCTCCGCGTGACGTCGACCTGCCCAAGGAGCTCTTCACCACCGACGCCGAGTCGCTGATCCTGGGCGCCGACATCGTGATCGAGCTCATCGGCGGCATCGAGCCGGCGCGCACGAGCATCCTTCAGGCGATCGGCTCCGGCGCCGATGTCGTCACCGCCAACAAGGCGCTGTTGGCAACGCACGGCCCCGAGCTGTTCGAGGCCGCCGACCGCGTCGGTGCCTCCGTGTACTACGAGGCCGCAGCCGCCGGCGCGATCCCGATCATCCGCCCGCTGCGCGACTCGCTCGCCGGCGACCGCGTGGTGCGCATCATGGGCATCGTGAACGGCACCACCAACTACATCCTCGACCGGATGGACACCGAGGGCGCCGACTTCGCCGACGTGCTCGCCGACGCGCAGCGTCTGGGTTACGCCGAAGCCGATCCGACGGCGGATGTCGAGGGCTACGATGCCGCGCAGAAGGCGGCGATCCTCGCGAGCCTCGCGTTCCACACCGCTGTCCCGCTGGAAGCCGTCTACCGCGAGGGCATCACCTCGATCACGGCATCCATGATCGAAGAGGCACGCGCCGCCGGTTTCGTGATCAAGCTGCTCGCCGTGTGCGAGCGGATCGAGGCGAACGGTGCCGAGTCGATCTCGGTGCGGGTCTACCCGGCCCTCGTGCCCGCGTCGCACCCGCTCGCCTCCGTGCACGGCGCGAACAATGCGGTGTTCGTCGAGGCCGAGGCCGCCGGATCCCTCATGTTCTACGGAGCTGGGGCCGGTGGTGTGCAGACCGCATCCGCCGTGCTCGGCGACGTCGTCTCCGCCGCCCGCCGTCACATCGCCGGCGGTGTCGGGGTGGGGGAGTCGACCCGCGCGAACCTCCCCGTCGTGCCGATCGGCCACGTCACGACCCGCTACCAGATCACTCTCGAGGTCGCGGACGCGCCCGGTGTGCTCGCCACGGTCGCCGGCATCCTCAGCGACGGCGGCGTCTCGGTCGCGACGGTCGTGCAGACCGTCGAGGGAGAGGACGAGCCGACGGCACGCCTCATCATCGGCACCCACCGCGCGACCGAGCAGGCGCTCAGCGCCACGGTCGATGCTCTCGCCGACAGCGAGGTCGTCGCCCGTGTGGTCTCGGTGCTCCGGGTGGAAGGCGAGTGACGATGGCAGCAGCCTCCGCGACCGCGTCGGACGGTGCGGTCGAAGGCCGCACGGTCGAGGTGCGGGTTCCCGCGACCAGCGCGAACCTCGGCCCTGGTTTCGACACGCTGGGCCTTGCTCTCAGCGTCTACGACACCCTTCTGGTGACGGCACTGCCCGCGGGCCGGCTCGAGATCGAGGTCACGGGCTCCGGCGCGAGCGAGATCCCGCGTGACGAGTCGAACCTGATCGTGCGCACCATCGCGTACGTCTTCGCCGACGCCGGGCGTCCGGTCCCCGGGCTGCGCATCGTCGCCGAGAACGCCGTGCCGCACGGGCGGGGGCTCGGCTCCTCCGGCGCCGCCGTCGCCGCAGGAGTGCTCGCCGCGAAGGGCCTGCTCGAGGGCGATGTCGAGATCGGCGACACCGACCTCCTCCGCCTCGCGACCGAGCTCGAAGGCCACCCCGACAACGTCGCGCCGGCTCTCTTCGGCGGTCTCACGATCGCGTGGATGTCGGAGCGCGGACCGCAGCACAAGAAGCTGCTCGTCCACCGTGGCGTCTCGCCCCTCGTTCTCGTTCCCGCGTACACGATGTCGACATCGCAGGCGCGGTCGCTGCAGCCGCCGCAGGTCTCCACCGCGGATGCCGTGTTCAACGTCTCGCGCTCCGCGCTGCTGATCGCCGCGCTCATGCAGAGCCCTGAGCTGCTCCTTGACGCCACCGCCGACCGGCTCCATCAGGACTACCGGGCAGGAGCCATGCCCGAGACGCAGCGTCTGGTGCAGGCGCTGCGCGCAGCGGGTTTCGCCGCCGTCGTCTCGGGAGCGGGGCCCAGCGTGCTCGTGCTCGCAGACGGGCCGGGCAGCCGCCAGGACGCGGTCGAGCTGGCCGATCGAGTCACCGACACCCCGTGGGAGGCGCTCCTGCTCGCAGTCGACGTCCGTGGTGGTACAGTGGGGACTCGAGCGGAGGGCTCCACGTAACTGCGTGAATCTGGCCCCATTGCAAATCTTGCAAGACCCGCACGCAAATCCCTGTGGCACAAGTGCCGAGGCTGGCTGGCGCCGAGCGTCAGCCCGTGCGATCGCGCGCAGCACCCGTTGTGTGCGTTCAACGCTCATTCCCCATGACATATAAGGGAGTACTCGTGGAGAACCTCTCCGAGACCCAGAACGACCAGTCGGCGCCTACCGCCGAAGCACCCGCGGCATCCGCGGAGTCGGCCACCGAGTCCGCACCGGCGCGTAAGCGCGCACCGCGTCGCGCCAGCACCGCCACGGCGGCAGCCAAGGCCGAGAAGGCCGAAGCGGCGAAGGCCGAGAAGGCCGCGAAGTCGGATGCTGCGCCCGAAGCCGCCGCCCCCGAGACGGCATCCGCAGGTGCGGAGCCCACCGAGGCCGCGCCGAAGGCGAAGGCGCCGCGTCGCAGCCGTGCCAAGAAGGCCGATGCCGAGGCTCCGGCCGCCGACACCGCTGCTGCGGAAGCACCCGCCCCCGAGGCGGCGCCCGCCGAGGCTCCTGCCGAGCCCGCCCCCAAGACGACCGGGCGTGGACGCCGCGGTGCGCAGAAGCCGGCCGCCGATGCCGAGGCACCCGCCGCGGAGCAGGCAGCGGAGTCCGCCTCCGAAGCCGCTCCCGCGGAGACCTCGCAGAACAACGACTCCGACTCCTCCGATGGTGGCGAGGAGCAGGGCGGTCGCGGCCGCAACCGCAGCCGTAGCCGCAATCGCGGACGCGGGCAGAACGGCGCCGCGCAGGAACAGCAGCAGCAGGCGCAGCCGGCGGCTGACGATGACCAGGCCGGCGGCAACAACCGCAACCGTCAGCGCAACAAGCGCCGCAGCGGCACCCCGACCGATGAGTTCGACACCGAGATCGGCGAGGACGACGTCCTGATCCCGATCGCCGGCATCCTCGATGTGCTCGACAACTACGCTTTCGTCCGCACGACCGGCTACCTCGCCGGCCCCAGCGACGTGTACGTGTCCCTCGGACAGGTGAAGAAGTACAACCTGCGCAAGGGCGACGCCGTCGTCGGTTCGATCAAGCAGCCCCGCGAGGGCGAGCAGCAGGGCCGCCAGAAGTACAACGCGCTGGTCAAGGTCGACTCGATCAACGGCCTCTCGGTCGACGATGCCGCCACCCGCGTGGAGTTCGGCAAGCTCACGCCGCTCTACCCGCAGGAGCGTCTGCGTCTGGAGACGGCCCCCGAGAAGCTGACCCAGCGCATCATCGACCTGGTCGCCCCGATCGGCAAGGGCCAGCGCGGCCTCATCGTCGCGCCGCCCAAGGCGGGCAAGACCATCGTCCTGCAGCAGATCGCCAACGCGATCGCGCAGAACAACCCCGAGGTCCACCTCATGGTCGTGCTCGTCGACGAGCGCCCCGAAGAGGTCACCGACATGGAGCGCACGGTGAAGGGAGAGGTCATCGCCTCGACCTTCGATCGCCCCGCTGAGGACCACACCACGGTCGCCGAGCTCGCGATCGAGCGCGCCAAGCGCCTGGTCGAGCTGGGCCGCGACGTCGTCGTGCTGCTCGACTCGATCACCCGCCTCGGCCGCGCGTACAACCTCGCCGCCCCGGCCTCGGGTCGTGTGCTGACCGGTGGCGTCGACGCCTCGGCGCTGTACCCGCCCAAGCGCTTCTTCGGTGCCGCGCGCAACATCGAGAACGGTGGATCGCTCACCATCCTCGCGACCGCGCTCGTCGAGACCGGTTCCAAGATGGACGAGGTCATCTTCGAGGAGTTCAAGGGCACCGGCAACAGCGAGCTGCGCCTGTCGCGCTCGCTCGCCGACAAGCGCATCTTCCCGGCCGTCGACGTCAACGCGTCGAGCACCCGCCGCGAAGAGATGCTGCTCTCGGCCGACGAGGTCAAGATCACGTGGAAGCTGCGTCGCGCCCTCGCCGGCCTCGACCAGCAGCAGGCCCTCGAGGTCGTGCTCGGCAAGCTCAAGGAGACCAACTCCAACGTCGAGTTCCTCGTGCAGATGCAGAAGTCGATCCCGACGCTCCCCTCGGGCGCGCACGGGCACGACAACAACATCCGCTGAGCGGCTGAGCCGTGTTCGAGTCCGTCCAGACTCTGATCGACGAGCATCGCCGGGTGCAGGAGGAACTCTCCGACCCGGCGGTGCACGCCGACGCCGCCCGAGCGAAGCGCGTCAACCGCCGCTACGCCGAGCTGTCGCGCATCGTCGCCGCCTACGAAGCGTGGGTCGCTGCGACCGACGATCTGGAGACCGCTCGTGAGTTCGCTCGCGAGGACGAGTCGATCGCCGCGGAGATCCCGGCGATGGAGGAGGAGCTGCAGGCCTCGCAGGAGCGTCTGCGGCGTCTGCTGATCCCGCGTGACCCGGACGACGCCCGCGACGTGATCATGGAGATCAAGGCGGGGGAGGGCGGTGCGGAGTCCGCGCTGTTCGCCGCGGATCTCCTGCGCATGTACATCCAGTACGCGGCCTCCAAGGGCTGGAAGACGGAGCTGCTCGAACGCAACGAGTCCGACCTCGGCGGCTACAAGGATGTCCAGGTCGCGATCAAGGGCTCGTCGTCCGATCCCGCTCAGGGCGTCTGGGCGCACCTGAAGTACGAGGGCGGCGTGCATCGCGTGCAGCGTGTGCCGGCGACCGAGTCGCAGGGGCGCATCCACACGTCGACCACCGGCGTGCTCGTCTTTCCCGAGGTCGATGAGCCGGAGGAGATCCACATCGACCAGAACGATCTCAAGATCGACGTGTTCCGCTCCTCCGGTCCCGGTGGGCAGTCCGTGAACACGACGGACTCCGCGGTGCGGATCACGCACGTGCCGACGGGCATCGTCGTCTCGATGCAGAACGAGAAGTCTCAGCTGCAGAACCGCGAGGCGGGCATGCGCGTGCTGCGTGCCCGACTGCTCGCGCGTCAGCAGGAGGAACTCGACGCTGCGGCATCCGACGCCCGCCGATCGCAGATCCGGGGCATGGACCGCTCGGAGCGCATCCGCACGTACAACTTCCCTGAGAACCGGATCGCGGATCACCGCACCGGGTTCAAGGCCTACAACCTCGATCAGGTCATGGATGGAGCGCTCGATCCGCTGATCGAGAGCGCCATCACCGCCGACGAGGAAGCACGGCTCGCCGCGGTCGGCTCCGACTCCTGACGAACGCTCTCACGCGTCGGCCGCTCAAGTACGGGCGGCGTACCGATGCTCGGGGCGTCCGGTCGAGCCGTAGTTGAGGCGCACCTCCACGACGGTCCTGGCGGCCAGCGCCGCCAAGTGCCGCTGCGCAGTCGCGCGGGAGATCCCGACGCGTTCGCCGACCTCTGCGGCCGAAGCCTCACCGTCGCCGAGCGCGGCGAGAACGAGCTGCTCCGTCGCCGAGCGCGAGATCGACACGGGCTCACCCGCACCGTGCAGGATCGCCAGAGCGCGATCCACGTCCTCCTGGCGCAGTGCGCGGTCACCGCTGAGGAGATTGCGGTAGCGGATGTAGCGATCGAGGAGGCTCGACAGTGCTCGTCTTTCGAACGGCTTCACGAGATAGCCCACCGCCCCGGAGCGCAATGCTCTGCGCACCGTGGCGGCGTCGTCGGCCGCGGAGATGAGGATCGCGTCGATCCCGGTTTCCCGCACGAGCGCGATGCCGTCCCCGTCGGGAAGGAAGACGTCGGCGATCAGGAGATCGGGGCGAGACGTGCGCACGCTGTCGCGGGCCTCCGCGAGAGAGCGCACCGCTCCCGTCACGGCGAAGCCGGGATGATCGTCCACGATGCCCTGGTGCAGCTGGGCTACCCGGAAATCATCGTCGAGGATGAGCACGCGTACAGGCTCGGTCATGTGTTCTCCTTCTCGTCGGGTGAGGTCCGTGCCACGGCTCCGCCGATGCGCGCGGCGAACACCGCACCGCTGTCGGCACCGCCCTGATCGATGACCCAGAGGTCCCCGCCGCTGCGACGGGCGATCTCGGTGGAGAGGGGGAGGCCGATCCCATGCCCGTGCACGTCGTCGTCCGTGGTCCCCTCCCTCGGCTGTGCAGGCGACGGCTCGATGCCTCCGAGGCCGGGTCCGGAGTCGGAGACGGTGAACACGAGGGCATCGCCGTCATCCAGCAGTGCCACCTCGACCCAGCGCGGGGTCCGCTCGCCCGAGACGGCGGCGGTCACCGCGTTGTCGATCAGGTTGCCGAGCACGGCCGCGACGTCCTCCGCCTCCTGCACGGTGCCGATCAGCTGGGTGTCCTCCGCTATCCGGAGGGCGACGCCGCGCTCTCCCGCCTCCACCCCCTTGGCGCCGAGGAACGAGTGCAGGAAGGGGTCGCCCACGAGGTCGAGTCCCACGACGGGAAACGCCACGGGGCCGCGGTCCACGAGCTCGCCCAGGAACGCCCGGGCCTGCGGCACCCGGTCGGCGTCGATGAGCCCGGCGGCCACGTGCATGCGGTTGGCGAACTCGTGCCGCTGCACGCGCAGCGCCGCCGTCATCGTCCTGACGGTCTCCAGGCGCTCGGTCAGGGCGACCAGATCCGTGCGATCGCGCACGATCAGCACGTCGCCGAGCGCGTGGCCGTCGCGCACCACGGGGCGCGAGTCGAGGTAGAGCATCCGGTCTCCGACGATGGCACTCGAGCGAGTGCGGGCGCCGGTCGCTGCATCGAGGACAGCCGGGGCGAGCCCGAGATCGTCGATGGACCGCCCGACAGGTTCGTCCAGGCCGAGCAGGCGATCGGCGGCGGCGTTGCTCACGCGCACCACACCTCGTGTGTCGACCGCGAGCACCCCGTCGTCCACGCCGTCGAGCACGGCGGTCTGATTCTGCACGAGCGCGATGAGCTCCTCCGGTTGGACACCGAGGGTCAGCCGCTCCCAGCGCCGCCGGAGCAGGTGGAATGCGAGGACCGCCAGCGCGAGCGCCCCGGCGGCGGTGCCCGCGATCATCGCCAGAAGCGGTGGCAGGTCGTCGAAGACGCCTGCGCGCTCGAACCCGACGCTGACCTCGCCTACGGGGGAGCCGGCGGCGTCACGGACCGGCACCTTCGCGCGCGCGGATTCCCCGAGCGTCCCGGTCTGCCAGTCGACCACCTCGGCGCCAGCGAGCACGGCCTCGTACGGCGTGCTGACCTCTTCGCCGATGCGGGAGGGGGTGGGATGAGCGAGACGGATGCCGTTGTCGTCCGTGATCACGACGAACAGGGCTCCGGTGCGGGCGGTGACCTCGGACGCGAGGCGCTGCAGTTCGCCGTCGCGGAGTTCTTCTGCGTCGGGCGTTCCTTCGGCGAGCGAGATGCGGGCGACCTCGGCGCGAACCTGCGGGTCCTCCGCCAGCGTACGGGCGATGCCCAGAGCTGTCGATTCGGCCTCCGCGCGAAGCTGCTGCAGGGTGAGGAGCAGATACACGCCGGTGCACAGGGCGACGACGAGGGTCACCGTGGCGAGCTGGAGCAGCAGGGCGCGCGTGGCGAACCGTGGTCTGGTCGACGTCGTCCTCGGCACCGCGCTTCTCCCGTAGCTCTGCGCGCAATATGCGCAGAACCCACGCTACGCGCACAACGCAAGGGAATGCGGGATACCGCTCCCTGAGCGCGCCGATTCCCTAGTCTCATCGGGATCCGTCACGGACGACGGAGCCACGACGAAGGAGTCAACGCAATGCCCGACGCACTCACCGGCCTGTTCGCGGCCGCCGAAGAGGCGCCAACCTACGACGTGGCCTTCGTGCCACCCGAGTGGGTGCTGGTGCTCCTCGGATTCACGATGGTGCTCGCGTTCATGACGCTCATCATGACCAAGCGCCTCACTCCGATGGTCGCGCTGATCCTCGTTCCGACCGTCTTCGGCCTCTTCGCGGGAGCAGGCCTCGGCCTCGGCGACATGATCCTCGACTCGATCGGCGCGATGGCACCGACCGCGGCCCTGCTGATGTTCGCGATCATGTTCTTCGGCATCATGATCGACGTGGGGTTGTTCGACCCGCTCATCCGGCTGATCACGCGCCTGCTCGGTGACGACCCGGCCAAGGTGGTGCTCGGCACCGCGATCCTCGCCGGAGCGGTGTCGCTCGACGGCGACGGTTCGACGACCTTCATCATCACGACCTCGGCGATGCTGCCCATCTACCTGCGTCTGGGGATGAGTCCCGTCGTGCTGACCTGCGTCGCCGGCCTCATGAACGGCACGCTGAACATCGTGCCGTGGGGCGGACCCACCGTGCGGGCCGCGACGGCCCTGGGGTTGCAGCCGACAGACATCTTCGTGCCGATGCTGCCGGCGCTCGGAGCGGGGATCGTCGTGACCCTCGGCTTCGCATGGATCCTGGGCCTGCAGGAGCGCCGGCGACTCGGTCGCCTGGATTCCGAGGGGCTGCTGGTCGGTGCCGACGGCGGGACGCTCTCCACGGTGCCGAAGATCTTCCGCGGGGCAGAGCCGAAGCCGGGTGCGCGCGCCTCGCTGCGCACCGGCAACCTCGTGGTCGTCGCCGGCGGACACGCTCCCGTCTCCGCCGCGAGCGTCGATCCTGCGGACACGGCCATGGCCGACACGATGCTGGACCCTGAACGGCCCACCCTCCGGCCGAAGCTCATCTGGTTCAACCTCGCTCTCACCGTCGCGGTCATGGTGCTGCTGGTGCTCGACATCCTGCCGCTGCCGTACGTGTTCATGGTGGGAGCGGGCCTCGCGCTCGTCATCAACTTCCGTGGCATCAAGGAACAGGCCTCGGAGATCGTCGCGCACGCACCGAGCATCGTGGGCGTGGTCTCCATGGTGATCGCCGCAGGAGTCCTGGTCGGCGTGCTCACCGGCACCGGGATGGTCGATGCGATGGCCACGTGGATCACCGACGTGCTCCCGCCGGCGCTCGGTCCGTTCCTCGCGCCGATCACCGGTGTGCTCTCGATCCCGTTCACGTTCTTCATGTCGAACGATGCGTTCTACTTCGGCATCCTCCCGGTGCTCGCCCAGAGCGCCGCGAACTTCGGCATCGATCCCGTGGAGATGGCGCGGGCGTCGATCACCGGCCAGCCCGTGCACCTGCAGAGTCCGCTGGTACCCGCCATCCTGCTGCTCGTGTCGCTCGCGAGCGTGAACCTGGGTGACCACCACCGCAAGGTGCTGTGGCGCGCCACGATCGTCTCGCTGGTCATGCTCGGCGTCGGCATCCTGACCGGAGCCGTCCCGTTCTTCGTGGCGCAGTGACGCTCCGGGTGGTGGGGAGCGCGGACGCCGTGCTCCCCACCATCGTGCGTGCACAGCGCTATGCTCGGCCCGTGATCACTTTCCTGTTCCGCGGCCTGCTCTACGTGGTGTCCGCCGGTCTCGGCCTGATCGCCGCTGACCTCCTCCTCGACGGCTTCACGATCGAATGGGACAAGTGGTGGGGCTTCGTCATCTGCATCCTGATCTTCGCGATCCTGCAGAGCGTGCTCGCGCCCTGGGTCGGCAAGATGGCCAACCGCTACGCGCCGGTGCTGATGGGCGGTATCGGGATCTTCTCGACGCTGATCTCCCTCGTCGTCGTCGTGCTGCTGCCCATCGGCGGGCTGCGGATCACCGATCTGACCGGGTGGCTGCTCGGTGCGGTCATCGTCTGGCTGATCACGGCGCTCGGCAGCGTGCTGCTCCCGCTCCTCTTCCTGCGTAAGAAGGTCGCGGCGGTCAAGGGCCAACGCCGCTAGGGCGTGTTGCTGAAGTGGCTGTCCCTTTGTGGCTGTCGGATCAGCTCGCCTCGCTGTGCGTAGTCGGTATCGATGGAATTTGAAGGGCGAGAACAATCGCGGTTGGAGCTCGTCGCACTCCCCACGGTTGACGGACGCCGGGGCCTTGACCGGTTCAGTGTCGCGCTGATCAAGGGGGCGTCGTCGTTCGCTGAGCTGTTTGACGCATTCCAGCAGGTCGGCGCTGGACAGGTTGCCAATGGGCGCAGCTTCGTGACCTTGGACGACCTGAATCAGTGTCTCTATACGAGCGGACACGCGGCGAACGAGCACGGCTTCGGCGATGACCTTGATTACCCCGACGATGACGATGCGGAAGCGGTCGACACGTACGAAGCAGCGCTCTTCGAAGCCACAGGGCGAGCGCTTCGCGATCTGGGCAGAATGGTCGCGTGGGAGCAGTTGCGTGGCGAGCTCACGACCAGCGAAACCGACATTGATGCGCTGTCGGACCTCAACCGCCAGCCTGATCTGCTGCTCGACGATGCGCATGTCGTGCAGTGCCTCCCCGGCCGGCATCATGACGATCTGCTTGCGAACATCCCAAATGGGTACTTCTCGGTTGACTGGAATCCATTTCAGCTCCGTGCGGTAGTGAAACGCATCTGCGAACGCCACAACTACGTGCTCTTCGGAATCGGCGCGTCGACGCTCGGGTTCGTCCGCCAACTCGACAGCACCACCGATCAAGACGTTCCGGCGTTGGTAGAGGACCTCAAACACCTCTATGGACAGCAGGAGAGCAGCGCTTGGCAGCGGCTAGAAGCCACGCTTGCCACCTCCCCGATATTGATACTCGGATACACCGAAGACTTTGCCCACCTTGTCGAGTAGTCGGCTCCGGGTTTCGTCGCGATCACGGTCCTGGTTGTCGGGCTGCTAGGCCGTATCGCTATAGGTGTGTGGAGCCTAGGCCCGGGCTGGTGGCTCGGCAAGATAGCGTGGCTGCATGCAGTTCAACGCCTTCGCGGTCTACTCGGCGGAGGTGGGCGTGACCGCTGAAGTCATCCCCGAGACCCAGAACAGCGACTATGAGTCCGGGATTGTCCAGATAGGCGAAGAGGCTTGGCATATTCGCACAGCGCGGAACACTCCGACCAAACCGGGGGCCTTCGTCGCGTTCTGGCAAAGGGACGCGGAGGGGAACACAGTGCCGTTCAGCGATGCCGATCCCGCAGCGGGGCTGCTTGTCTTCGTGGAGCAGCATGATCAGCGAGGGATGTTCCGGTTCACCAGCGCGCACCTGACAGCGCTCGGCGTCACGTCAGGAAGGCGGCCAGGCAAACGTGGGTTCCGGGTGTATCCGAGCTGGTGCGCGGGCTTGAATGCCCAGGCCGCGACCACGCAAAGCGCTCAAGCGCCCGCGTTTCAGGAGTTCTGAGCTCACCGGGTCGTCCAGCACCCGCGCCCACCCGCCCTGCTCGGACCACCGGTCGAAGGTCTTGTAGATCGTGTTCCAGCTCCCGAACCGGTCCGGAACATCCCGCCACGGCGCGCCCGTCCGGAACCGCCACGCAGTCGCCTCGACCACGGTGCGCCGATCCGCCGGTGACCGTCCCGTCGACTTCACGTTCGGGAACAGCGGGCCGATCACAGCCCAGGCCTCGTCAGAGATCGCATCACGCGACACGCATCCAACACCCGCCCACAAGGCGCCCGAAGGTGTCTGGCAACACCGCCTAGGGCGTCCGCCGCTCTCGCCTGCTCAGATCGCGTAGAGGTCCGGCGCGGTGAGCAGAGCCCTGGTGTCCTCGCCGACCGTGCGATGACGCGGCTTCGCCGGCACCCCGACGAGCACGCTGTCGGCGGGGGCGTCACGAGTGACCACGGCGTTCGCACCGACCACGGAGCCGGCCCCGATCGTCACGGGGCCGAGGATCTTGGCGCCGGCGCCGACGGCCACTCCGTCTCCGAGCGTGGGGTGCCTCTTCCCGGAAGCGCGTGTGCGTCCGCCGAGGGTGACGCCGTGGTAGAGCATCACGTCGTCGCCCACCACGGCGGTCTCGCCGATGACCACGCCCATGCCGTGGTCGATGAAGAAGCGACGGCCGATGTTCGCGCCGGGGTGGATCTCGATCCCGGTCAGCCAGCGCGACACCTGGGAGCCGGCGCGTGCGAGCAGACGCAGGCGGCGCCGCCAGAGCGCATGCGAGACGCGGTGCGCCCAGACGGCGTGCAGCCCGGGGTAGAGCAGAGCGACCTCGACGGCGCTGCGCGCGGCCGGATCCCGAAGGCGTGCGGCCGCGATGTCCTCGCGCATCCGCCCGATCATGCCCATCGCCGGTCTCAGTCTTCGCGCAGATCCTCGAACAGCGCGGTGGAGATGTAACGCTCACCGGTGTCGGGGATCATGACGACGATCGTCTTGCCGGTGTTCTCCGGTCGGGCCGCGACCTTCAGCGCGGCGGCCACCGCGGCGCCGGATGACATGCCCACGAGGAGACCCTCCTTGGCTGCGAGCTCACGGGCGACACGGATGGACTCGTCGAACTCGGCGGTGAGGATCTCGTCGAGCACCTCGCGATCGAGCACACCGGGGACGAAGTTCGGGCCGATGCCCTGGATCTTGTGCGGGCCGGGGTGTCCCTCGGTGAGTACCGGGGAATCCTTGGGCTCGACCGCGATCACCTGGACGCCGGGCTTCGCCGCCTTGAGTGCCTGCCCGGTCCCGGTGACGGTTCCACCGGTGCCGACGCCCGCGACGAGGATGTCGACCGCGCCGTCGGTGTCGCGGAGGATCTCCTGCGCCGTGGTCTCGCGGTGGATCTGGGGGTTCGCGGCATTCTCGAACTGGCGGATCCAGATGGCTCCGGGAGTCTCGGCGACGATGCGCTTGGTCTCCTCGATCGCACCGCTCATGCCCTTGGTGGGGTCGGTGAGCACGATCTGCGCGCCGAACGCCTTCAGCAGGACCCGGCGCTCCTTCGACATGGAGGCGGGCATCGTCAGGATCACGCGGTAGCCGCGCGCGGCGCCGACCATCGCGAGAGCGATGCCGGTGTTGCCGCTCGTGGACTCCACGATGGTGCCGCCCGGCGTGAGCTCACCCGATGCCTCGGCGGCGTTGACCATGGCGATCCCGATGCGATCCTTCACGCTCGAGGCGGGGTTGTAGTACTCGAGCTTGGCGAGGACGGTCGCACCCAGTCCCTCGGTCACCCGGTTCAGGCGGACGAGCGGTGTGTTGCCGAACGCGGTCGTGATGTCGGAGTGGATGCCGGGCATGATGAACCTTCCTGTGCGGGGTCGCTGCGGACCAGCCTAGGGGAGGGGTCCTATGGGGAGGCCTTTGTGACGGCCGCTCGCACTCTACGCTGGAAGGCATGTCTGACACCTCTCTCGCTGCGGTCGTCCGCACGGCGGCCCAGCGTCTGGCCGATGTCGGAGTGCCCGACCCTCTCGTCGACGCAGAGCTTCTCGCCGGCCACATCCTCGGACGACGACGCGGCGAGGTGCAGGCGGCGATCGTCCGTGGCGACGGCATCGATGACGCAGCGGTGTCGGCGCTCGATGAGGCCGTGACGCGTCGTGCGGCCAGGGAGCCGCTGCAGCACATCACCGGAACCGCGCCGTTCCGTCACCTCGAGCTCGCCGTCGGCCCCGGCGTCTTCGTACCCCGTCCGGAGACGGAGACCGTGGTGCAGTACGCGATCGACGCCCTGCTGAGCTCCCCGGAGTCCGCACCGTTCGGCATCGACCTCGGCACCGGCAGCGGGGCGATCGCCCTCGCGATGGCCACCGAGGTGCCGCACGCGCGCATCTTCGCCGCCGAGCTCTCCGAGGACGCGCACGCCTGGGCGAGCCGCAACGTCGCGGGAGTCGAGAACCTCACGCTGGTGCTGTCCGACCTGGGGGAAGCCTTCCCGGAGCTCGACGGCACGGCCTCCGTGGTCATCTCGAATCCGCCGTATGTGCCCGATGCCGCCATTCCCCGCGATCCGGAGGTGCGGCTGTTCGACCCGGCCATGGCGCTGTACGGGGGAGAGGACGGTCTCGACATCGTGCGTGTGCTCAGCTCACGGGCCCTGCGGCTGCTGCGCCCCGGTGGTCTCCTCGTCATCGAGCACGGCGAACTGCAGGGCGAGTCGATCAGGGACCTCCTCGCGGCCGACGGCTGGCGCGCGCCGGCGACGCACCGCGACCTGACGCTCCGGGATCGCACCACCACCGCGCTCCGACCCTGATCAGCAACCTCCGAGCGTGCTCACTGGCCGCGCCGCATAGAATCGAACCGTCATGTCAACCATCTTCGACTGCAGCGACGAGTCGCAGCTCCTCGCCGGCATGCGCCACGCGCGCCAGGCGATCGGCCGTGGCGACCTCATCGTCATCCCCACAGACACGGTGTACGGCGTCGCCGCCGATGCCTTCTCCCCGGCCGCCGTCCAGCGCCTCCTCGATGCGAAGGGGCGCGGGCGGGATCAGCCGCCGCCCGTGCTGATCGGCACGAAAGAGACGCTCGCCGCCCTGGCCGAGTCCGTTCCGGAGCCGGTCGAGCGCCTCGTCGAGGCATTCTGGCCCGGCGGACTGACCATCGTGCTGCCCGCGCAGCCGTCGCTGGTGTGGGACCTGGGAGAGACTCTCGGCACGGTCGCGGTGCGCATGCCGGAGGGCCGGGTCGCCCTCGAACTGCTCGCGGAGACCGGTCCGCTGGCCGTCTCCAGCGCGAACCTCACGGGCGAAGCCGCGGCCATCTCGGCGTACGACGCCGAGAAGATGCTGGGCGACAGCGTCGCGGTCTATCTCGCAGACGGCCTGAGCAAGGACGGCATCGCGTCCACCATCGTGGATGCCACCTCTCTGGTGCGCCGCGGCGCGGATTCCGAACCCGGGACGGTGCGCATCCTCCGTGACGGCGCCGTGACCAGGGAGCAGCTCGAGGAAGTCCTCGGCGACCGCCTCGAGCCCGAGGACCACGCCGGACACGAGCATGACCCTGAGCACGCGCAGGAGCAGGACGGGGATTCGTGAAGCAGTACCTCTTCACGATCATCCTCACCGCCGCGATCACGTTCGCGCTGACCTGGGCGGTGTGGAAGCTGAGCCTCCGGTTCAAGCTGTACCCCGCGATCCGCGACCGGGACGTGCACACCACCCCCAAGCCACGACTGGGCGGCGTCGCGATCTTCCTCGCCATCGCCGCGGCGTTCGGCTTCTCCGCGGTGAACCCGTTCTTCCAGAGCATCTGGGTGCCGCCGCAGACCATGTGGTCGATCCTCGGCGCGTCCCTGCTGATCGCGATCATCGGGGTCGTCGACGACCTCTGGGACATCGACTGGATGATCAAGCTCGGCGCGCAGTTCCTCGCTGCCGGCGTCATCACGGTCGGTGGGGGACTGCAGATCCTGTCTCTGCCGTTCGGTGACCTCATCGTGGTGTCGAGCTGGCTGAGCATCACGATCACGATGTTCGCGATCGTCATCGTGATGAATGCGGTGAACTTCATCGACGGACTCGACGGGCTCGTCGCCGGTGTGTGTCTCATCTCGAACGGCGTGTTCTTCGCCTACTCCTACATCTTCACGCGCGACTCCGGCGCCTCCAGCTACTTCAACCTCTCGACCTTCATCGCCGCCGTCCTCATCGGAGCCTGCCTCGGCTTCCTGCCGCTGAACTGGAGCCCCGCGAAGATCTTCATGGGCGACTCCGGTGCACTGGTGATCGGCCTCCTGATGGCCACATCGGCGATCGCGATCACCGGGCAGATGGATCCGTCCGCCCTCGACCCCGAGCGGCTCGGGCGTTCCCAGCTGGTCGGAGCCTTCCTACCGATCCTGCTCCCGCTGCTGGTGGTCCTGCTGCCGCTGCTGGACTTCGGACTCGCCGTGCTCCGACGCATGAGCGCGGGACGATCGCCGTTCTCGCCCGACCGGAAGCACCTGCATCACCGCATGCTCGATCTGGGTCACCGCGACCGTGACGCCGTGCTCATCTTCTACGCCTGGACGGCCGTGGTCTCCCTCGCCGTCCTGCTCATGTACGTCGGTGCCCGAGAGGACTGGCCCGGCCAGTACCTGCCGGGTGTCGGCTTCGGCATCGTGGGCATCGCCGCCTGCCTCGTCGTCACGCTGAGTCCCACCCGCCGCAGGAAGAGCGCAGCGGGCGCCGAACCCGATCCGACACCCGTGGAGTCCTGATGAGCCCGAGTCCTGTTTCCAGCACGCCGATCCTGCGTCGCACCCTCATCTGGTCGGCGGTCGCCACCGTCGTGCTCGCGATCATCGCCGGGGGCATCGGCTACCTCGTCGCTCAGGGGGAGGGGCTCGTCAGCGGTCTGCTCGGCGTGCTCCTGGCCGCCGTCTTCCTGGCGATCACCGGCATCAGCATCCTGATCGCGAACCGCTGGTACGGCGACCCGATCTACGTGCAGTTGTTCTTCGCCATCGTCCTGGGCGGCTGGCTGCTCAAGCTCGGGCTCTTCGTCGTCGCGATGATCATGCTCGCCGGTCAGCCGTGGCTGCAGCCGATGGTGTTCTTCCTGTCGATCGTGGCCGGCGTGCTGATGTCACTCGCGATCGACGTGATCGTCCTCACGAGCATGCGGCTGCCCAACGTCAGCGACACGAACCTGCCGACGGAGGTTCCCGAAGACCGTGCGCCCGGCTCGGCGAATCACATCGGAGACGGACCCGTCGAGGGTGGCCAGCGGTCTTAGGAGACCCTCAGATTCTGATACTGTTGATACGTGCCCGCCGCTCGCCCGCGAGCGCTTGCGCTGTGTAGCACACCGACCATCGTCGCCCCGGTTTAGACCGGTGCCCCGAAGCTGGAGCCCGCGCTGTTTAATCTTGCTGCGACCCTGACCCCCCGACTCGCCTCCGACGGCGAGTTCCACGGCCCTTCGATCGACGATTTCTTTCCGGAGATCCTCTTCCACGTAGGCCCCATCCCCGTCAACCGGATCCACCTGGTCCAGTTGCTCGCGGTGATCGCCGTGGTTCTGATCCTCTGGCTCGGCACTCGCCGTATGAAGGTCGTCCCCGGCCGCTTCCAGAGCCTCGTGGAGATGGGGCTCGGCTTCGTCCGGACCAACGTCGCCCACGACATGCTCGGTCGCAAGGACGGTGACCGCTTCCTGCCGATCCTGACCACGATCTTCTTCATGGTCCTGTTCATGAACATCACGGGCATCATCCCGTTCCTGAACATGCCGGGAACGGCGATCGTCGCGGTGCCGCTCACGCTGGCCGTCGTCAGCTACGTGACCTTCATCTACGCCGGTATCAAGCGACACGGCTTCAAGTTCTTCAAGAACTCCCTGTTCCCGCAGGGTGTGCCGGTCGCCGCGATGCCGATCGTCGCGATCATCGAGCTCATCTCGACGTTCATCCTGCGCCCCGTCACGCTGACGCTGCGTCTTCTCATGAACCTCGTCGTGGGGCACATGATCCTGGTCCTCGCGTTCTCCGCGACCCAGTTCTTCTTCTTCACCGCAGGTGGCGGCTGGGCCGCACTCGGTGTCGGAACCCTCGCCTTCGGTGGCGCCTTCACTCTCTTCGAGATGCTGGTCGCCGTCCTCCAGGCATACGTCTTCACCGTCCTCACCGCGGTCTACATCCAGCTCGCGGTCGCAGAAGAGCACTGAGCGGGCAGGCATCAGCCTTCCCACCCAACGAAAGGAAAAACCCGTGGACGCTACTACGGTTCTCGCTGAAATCAACGGTCACCTCGGAGCGGTCGGCTACGGCCTCGCAGCCATCGGCCCGGCCATCGGCGTCGGCATCGTCGTCGGCAAGACCATCGAGGGTGTCGCTCGTCAGCCCGAGCTGGCCGGTCGTCTCCAGGTCCTCATGTGGATCGGTATCGCCTTCACCGAGGCACTTGCGTTCGTCGGCATCGCCGTCGCATTCATCCCCTTCCCGTAATCCTCACCGACTTCTGAAGGAGACAGGATGCTGAACGCTCTTGTCACGAACCTCGCAGCAGAGGGTGAGCCGAACAACCCCCTCATCCCTGCGTGGTACGACATCATCTGGTCGGGCCTCTGGTTCATCGTCATCCTCGTCGTCGTCTGGAAGGTCGCCCTTCCCCGTCTGACGAAGATGCTCGACGAGCGGTCCGCCGCCATCGAGGGCAACATCGCCAAGGCCGACGAGGCGCAGAAGCAGGCGGAGGCGGCACTCGAGGAGTACACGCGTCAGCTCGCTGAGGCGCGCACCGAGGCCGGTGAGATCCGCGAAGCCGCCCGTGAGGACGGCAAGAAGATCGTCGCCGAGGCGAAGGAGTCTGCGACCACCGAGGCCGCACGCATCACCGCCACCGCGCACACGCAGATCGAAGCGGAGCGTCAGACCGCTCTCGTCTCGCTGCGTAGCGAGGTCGGAACCCTCGCGATCGACCTCGCCGGTGGCGTGGTCGGCGAGACGCTCTCCGACGACGCGCGTGCGACGGCTGTCGTCGATCGCTTCCTCGCCGAGCTCGAGGCATCCGAGAAGGCGGCTCAGTAATGGGCAGCGCGACCACTCAGGCACTCGCGGCATCCATCAAGACGCTTGCCGCAGCGAAGGACGTCACTCTCGACACCGCACGGGAGCTGTTCGCTGCCGCGCATGCCGTGAGTGCATCGTCCCAGCTGAGCGGCGCGCTTGCTGATCCTTCCGCTCCCGCCGCGGCACGACAGAATGTCGTCGCCGCGGTGTTCGGCGGGTTCTCCGCAGGTGCCCAGGGCGTCCTGAAGACCGTCGTCGCAGAACGCTGGTCCAACGCGGGCGAGCTCGTCGACGGTATCGAGGAGCTCGCGATCCGCGCGGCAGCGATCGCCGAGCCCGGAACGGACATCGAGGGGGAGCTCTTCGGCTTCTCCCGGGTGATCGCGGCCAACCCCGAGCTCGAACTCGCTCTGGGTAGCCGCGTCGGCGGAGAAGACGCCAAGAGTGCGCTCGTTGAGCGTCTCCTGGCCGAAGGCTCCACCGGCTCCGCGACGACGCTGATCATCACGTCGCTCGTGCGCGAGCCGCGCGGGCGTCGAGTCCGACGGCTGCTGAACCGGGCGATGAGCGTCGTCTCGAGCCAGCGCGGTCGAGTGGTCGCCACGGTGCACACTGCGGCCGCCCTCACAGACGCACAGCGCGCCCGTCTCAGCGACTCGCTCTCGCGTCGCTACGACGGTCAGGTATCGCTCAACGTCGTCATCGACCCTGCCGTCGTCGGAGGCCTGCGCGTGCAGATCGCCGATGACGTCATCGACGGCAGCATCTCCGCACGACTCGCCGACCTTCGCCAGAAGCTCGCGGGCTAACACGACTTCGCGCGGGGAACCGCGCACCCAGATACAAAGGGAAGACAATGGCAGAACTATCGATCAGCCCCGACGTCATCCGTGACGCGCTGAAGGACTTCGCCGCAGCATACGAGCCCTCCGGGGCCGGGGCGACCGAGGTCGGCACCGTCATCGACGCGGCCGACGGCATCGCGCACGTCGAGGGACTGCCCGGCGTCATGGCGAACGAGCTCGTCATCTTCGCCGACGGCACCAAGGGTCTCGCACAGAGCCTGAACGAGCACGAGATCGGTGTCGTCGTCCTCGGCGAGTTCACCGGTGTCGAGGCCGGTCAGGAAGTCACCCGCACCGGCGAGGTCCTCTCGGTTCCGGTCGGCGACGGCTACCTCGGCCGCGTGGTCGACCCGCTCGGCAACCCGATCGACGGACTCGGCGCGATCGAGACCGAGAGCGTCCGCGCCCTCGAGCTCCAGGCGCCCGGCGTCATGCAGCGCAAGTCGGTGCACGAGCCGATGCAGACCGGCATCAAGGCCATCGACGCGATGATCCCCGTCGGTCGTGGCCAGCGTCAGCTGATCATCGGCGACCGCCAGACCGGTAAGACGGCCATCGCGATCGACACGATCATCAACCAGAAGGCCAACTGGGAGTCGGGCGACGTCAACAAGCAGGTTCGCTGCATCTACGTCGCGATCGGTCAGAAGGGCTCGACCATCGCTTCGGTGAAGGGCGCCCTCGAAGAGGCCGGTGCGCTGGAGTACACCACGATCGTGGCCGCTCCCGCATCCGACCCCGCCGGCTTCAAGTACCTGGCTCCCTACACGGGTTCTGCCATCGGCCAGCACTGGATGTACGGCGGCAAGCACGTCCTCATCATCTTCGACGACCTGTCGAAGCAGGCTGAGGCCTACCGCGCCGTGTCGCTCCTCCTGCGCCGCCCGCCGGGCCGCGAGGCCTACCCGGGTGACGTCTTCTACCTGCACTCGCGTCTGCTCGAGCGTTGCGCGAAGCTGTCCGACGAGCTCGGCGCTGGTTCCATGACGGGTCTCCCGATCATCGAGACCAAGGCGAACGACGTCTCGGCCTACATCCCGACCAACGTGATCTCGATCACCGACGGCCAGATCTTCCTGCAGTCCGACCTCTTCAACGCGAACCAGCGTCCCGCGGTCGACGTGGGTATCTCGGTCTCGCGAGTCGGCGGTGACGCTCAGGTCAAGTCGATCAAGAAGGTCTCCGGAACGTTGAAGCTGGAGCTCGCGCAGTACCGCTCCCTCGAGGCTTTCGCGATGTTCGCGTCCGACCTCGACGCGGCTTCGCGTCGTCAGCTCTCCCGTGGTGCGCGTCTGACCGAGCTGCTCAAGCAGCCGCAGTACTCGCCGTACCCCGTCGAGGAGCAGGTCGTCTCGATCTGGGCCGGCACCAACGGCAAGCTCGACTCGATCGAGGTCTCGGACGTCCTGCGCTTCGAGCGCGAGCTCCTGGACTACCTGCGTCGCAACACCAAGGTTCTCGAGACGCTCCGCGACACCAACGTCCTCGATGACGCCACGGTCGCAGAGCTCGAGAAGCAGACGGATGCCTTCATCCTGGAGTTCCAGGGTGGCAAGGGACACGCCATCGGCGCCCCGGGCCACGAGGAGCACGCTGCAGCCGAGGCTGAGGACGTCAACCAGGAGAAGATCGTCAAGGGTCGTCGCGCGTAACCGCGTGAGGTACTGACATATGGGCGCTCAACTCAGGGTCTACAAGCAGAAGATCTCTTCTGCTCAGACGACCAAGAAGATCACGAAGGCGATGGAACTCATCGCGGCTTCGCGCATTCAGAAGGCGATGGCACGCGTCAAAGCGTCCACACCCTTCGCGCGTGCCGTGACGAGGGCCGTGTCGGCCGTCGCGACGCACTCGAACGTGGATCACCCGCTGACCCGCGAGTCCGAGAACATCACCCGCTCCGCGGTCGTGATCTTCTCCTCGGACCGCGGTCTCGCCGGAGCCTTCAACTCGCAGATCCTCCGTGAGGGTCTCGAGGTCGCAGAGCTCCTGCGCGAGCAGGGCAAGGAGCCGGTCTTCTACCTCATCGGTCGCAAGGCCGTCGGATACTTCCAGTTCCGACGCCTCGCCGCCGCTGCGGAGTGGACCGGCGACACGGACACCCCGTCGTTCCACACCGCGGAGGAGATCTCCGCGACGCTGCTCGAATCCTTCTCCCGCGGGGGACAGGATGGCGGCGTCGATGAGATCCACCTCGTGTACAACCGTTTCGTCAGCATGATGACGCAGTCGCCCGAATCCGTGCGTCTGCTCCCGCTGGAGATCACGGAAGCCGATGAGTCGGAAGCCGGTAACACCGTTTACCCGCTGTACGAGTTCGAGCCGGATGCCGAGACCGTTCTCGACGCGATCCTGCCGGTGTACATCCAGAGCCGCGTCTTCAACGCGCTCCTGCAGTCGTCTGCCGCGAAGCAGGCGGCGACGCAGAAGGCTATGAAGTCGGCCAGCGACAACGCCGACAAGCTCATCACCGACTACACCCGTCTGCGCAACAACGCGCGCCAGGCGGAGATCACGCAGCAGATCGCCGAGATCGTCGGCGGCGCCGACGCCCTCTCGAGCAAATAGACCATCAGGAAAGAGACGAAAATGACCCTCACCGCTCCGGCTGACCAGCCGGCGACCGCGGTCGTCGGGCGCGTCGCACGCGTCAACGGTCCGGTTGTCGACATCGAGTTCCCTCATGACTCGATCCCCGACATCTACAACGCGCTGAAGACCACGATCGCGATGGGCGAAGAGTCCACCGAGATCACGCTCGAGGTCGCTCAGCACCTCGGCGACGACCTCGTCCGCGCCATCGCCCTGAACCCGACCGACGGCATCGTCCGCGGCCAGGAAGTCCGCGACACCGGTGAGGCCATCTCGGTCCCCGTCGGCGACGTGACCAAGGGCAAGGTGTTCAACGTCATCGGCGAGGTGCTCAACCTCGAGCCCGGCGAGACCATCGAGGTGACCGAGCGCTGGCCGATCCACCGCAAGGCGCCGAACTTCGACCAGCTCGAGTCCAAGACTCAGATGTTCGAGACCGGCATCAAGTCGATCGACCTCCTCACCCCGTACGTGCTGGGTGGAAAGATCGGTCTGTTCGGTGGCGCCGGTGTCGGCAAGACCGTCCTCATCCAGGAGATGATCCAGCGCGTCGCGCAGGACCACGGTGGTGTGTCGGTGTTCGCCGGTGTCGGTGAGCGCACCCGTGAGGGCAACGACCTCATCCACGAGATGGAAGAGGCGGGCGTCTTCGACAAGACGGCCCTCGTCTTCGGCCAGATGGACGAGCCGCCGGGAACGCGTCTGCGCGTCGCCCTGTCGGCTCTGACGATGGCGGAGTACTTCCGTGACGTGCAGAAGCAGGACGTGCTGCTCTTCATCGACAACATCTTCCGCTTCACGCAGGCCGGTTCCGAGGTCTCCACGCTGCTGGGCCGCATGCCCTCCGCCGTGGGTTACCAGCCGAACCTCGCCGACGAGATGGGTGTGCTCCAGGAGCGCATCACCTCGACGCGCGGCCACTCGATCACCTCGCTGCAGGCGATCTACGTGCCCGCCGATGACTACACCGACCCGGCTCCGGCGACCACGTTCGCCCACCTCGACGCGACGACCGAGCTCTCTCGTGAGATCGCCTCGAAGGGTCTGTACCCGGCCATCGACCCGCTGACCTCAACGTCGCGCATTATGGACCCCCGCTACTTGGGCGAGGACCACTACCGCGTCGCCACGACGGTCAAGCAGATCCTCCAGAAGAACAAGGAACTGCAGGAGATCATCGCCATCCTCGGTGTCGATGAGCTCTCCGAGGAAGACAAGATCGTCGTGTCGCGTGCACGTCGCATCCAGCAGTTCCTCTCGCAGAACACCTACATGGCCAAGAAGTTCACGGGCGTCGAGGGTTCGACCGTCCCGCTGAAGGAGACCATCGAGTCGTTCGACGCGATCACCCGCGGTGACTTCGACCACGTGGCCGAGCAGGCCTTCTTCAACGTCGGTGGCATCTCCGACGTCGAAGAGCAGTGGGCGAAGATCCAGAAGGAGAACGGCTGACCATGGCGCTGCACGTCAGCCTCGTCTCCGCTGATGCGGAGGTCTGGACGGGAGAGGCGAGCCTCGTGGTCGCCAAGACCGTCGAGGGTGAGATCGGCTTCATGACCGGCCACGAGCCGGTGCTGGCCATCCTCGCCGAGGGCCAGGTTCGCATCACCCAGTCGGATGGCACCAAGGTGCTGGCCAACGCGCAGGACGGGTTCCTCTCCATGGAGGGCGACACCCTGACGATCGTTGCCGGCAACGCGGCTCTCATCGCCTAGCAGTACCTGTTTCACGCGTCCGCCTCGGCACCCGCACGGGTTCCGAGGCGGACGCGTCTGTATCCACAGAGGTTTCATGAAGATCCTGCTCCCTCCGTCGGAGACCAAACACGAGGGTGGCGACGGTTCCCCTCTCGATCTCGACTCGCTCGTGCTTCCGTCGCTCAACGAGCGACGGTCGGCGGTCCTCGAGGCGCTGATCGACCTCGCCGCCGATGAAGAGGCCGCACGACGCGTGCTCAAGCTGAGCGAGCGGCAGCGGGGGGACATCGCACACAACAGGGCGCTTCGATCGTCGCCCACCATGCCGGCGATCGACCGGTACACGGGCGTGCTGTTCGATGCGCTCGATGCGCGTTCCCTCTCCGCGGTCTCCCGACGGTGGCTGGGAGAGCACGTGTGGATCCACAGCGCTCCGCTGGGCCCGGTCGGAGCCCTCGACGCTCTTCCCACCTACCGCCTCGCCGCCGGGACCTCACTACCCGGACTCCCGGCGCTTCGCCGGCACTGGGCCGAAGCCACCTCCGCAGCGATCGCCGAGGCCGACCCGTCGTTCGTCCTCGACCTGCGCAGCGAGGCCTACGTCGCGCTCGGGCCCGTGCCGAGTGCCGTCTCCTCCGCGTACGTCCGTGTCGTGACCGCACACGGAAGAGCCCTCAACCACTTCAACAAGAAGTCGAAGGGCCTGCTCGTGCGGGCGATCGCCGAGGATCGGCCGCGTGTCAGCTCGCTCCGTGGCCTTCGCGCGTGGGCGCAGAAGCGGGGGATCGTCTTCCGCGACGGCGCACAGCCGGGCATTCTGGAGCTGGTCGTCGAGGAGTGAGTCGTCTTCCGTGCGAGGAGGGACGCTTCGTCCGCGAACGGCGGCGACCCGAACATGCCAGACGGCGAAAGAGACCTGCGGGGAAACCCCGCAACACGCTAGTGTGTTCAGCGCATGATGCCGCATCATGAATTTTCTGGAGGGAACCATGAACGACTACTACGGCTATGACGGCCTGTCAGGCGGCGCGCTGGTCGCGTTGATCCTGGTCTACACGATCCTGCCACTCGCCATCTACGCGCTCTACTCGTGGTTCTACATGAAGATCTTCGAGAAGGCGGGAGTGCAGGGCAAGTGGCGCGCCTGGGTGCCCGTCTACAGCACCATGATCTTCTACAAGCTCGGTGACCTGAGTCCCTGGCTCGTTCTGTACCTGATCGGTGGCGGTATCATCGGCTCGATCATCCCGTTCCTGGGATGGTTCCTGATCCTCCCGCTCATCGGTATCGCCGGTCGCGTCATCGACCTGATCGCCGCGTGGCGGGTCGGCCTGAAGCTGCAGAAGGACGCCGTCTGGGTCGTTCTGTACTTCTTCCTGCCGCCGGTGTGGCTCGGTATCAACGCGTTCGACAAGTCGCGTTGGAACGCGGGCATCCAGCCCGCTTCCTGGGCAGCGAACAGCCTGCTCGGCGACCGCACGGTGTGGGACGGGATCCCCGCTCAGGCATCGGCTGCGGCTCCGCAGGCCGGCTACGGCGCGCCCCAGGGCTACGCACCCCCCGCGCAGGGTTACGCGCCGCCGGCCCAGCCCGGTTACGCGCCGCCCGCTCAGCCCGGCTACGCACCGCCTGCAGGTCCCGCAGCTCCGGCGACCGGCGCACCGGTTCCCCCGGTTCCGCCGACCACGCCGCCGGCTCCTCCCGCGGCGCCGCCGGCAACCCCGCCTGCGCCGCCGACCGCGCCGCCCGCAGCTCCGCCGGCACCGCCCGCAGCTCCGCCGGCCGACCCCACGCAGCCTCCGGCGTGATCGCCTGACACAGGGCCCTCGACTCCGGTCGAGGGCCCTGTGCTGTCTCGGGTGGTGGACGATCCTCAGCGGCCGCTAACGTGGATGACATGGTCTTGTCGCAGCGCCGCGTGGGTGCTTCTGGTCTCCCCGTGTCCTCGACCGGCCCCGGCTGCGACGACTTCGGACGTGCCTGCGCGGCGACGGAGGACCTGGTCGTCATCGACGAGTTCTTCCCGTTGCCGGTGGATGCTGGAGCCCAGGTGTGATCGAGGTGCGCGTGAGTTCTACTACGATGTGTTGTGAGTATCCTGCGACCGTCCGATCCGCCGCAGGCCTATCGGAGGCAGCACGTGGCTGAGACGAAGACGCACCGAATCACGGTTGCGCAGCGCCCGCTGCTGCTGTCGTGGTCTGGGATCACCGATCAAGGCCGACGCCGCGAGACGAACCAGGACGCTTTCCTGGCCGACTACCCGCTGTTCATCGTCGCCGACGGGATGGGTGGTCACGCCGGTGGCGAGATCGCCAGCCAGAGCACGGTCGCCCGCTTGCAGGCCGTGGTCTCCTCAGGCAAGGTCGATGGGCCGTCGATCGAGAATGCGCTCGAGCTGGCTGTCGGTGACATCGCCGACCACCCCGAGACGACCGACGAAGGCACCGGGACGACGCTCACAGGGGTCTACTTCGACTCCGACGCCGACGGTGACGAATCGCACTGGATCGCACTGAACATCGGCGATTCCCGCGTGTATCTGCTCCGTGACGATCGACTCGTCCAGATCACGACAGACCACTCGGTCGTGCAGGAACTCATCACGGCGGGGAAGCTCAGCCCGGAAGAGGCCGAAGGGCATCCGTACAGCAACGTGATCACCCGCGCGGTGGGAGCGAGTGAGCTCACGGCCCCCGATTACGTCTCCATCGATGTGCGCGCAGGTGACCGCTTCGTCATCTGCTCCGACGGTCTCACCAAAGAGCTCACCGACTACGGCATCCAGCACTTCCTCCGGGAACACGAAGACCCGGGTGCGGCGGCCGATGCGATGCTCGCAGCGGCTCTGGAGAACGGCGGACGGGACAACGTCACGCTCATCATCGTCCAGGTGACCGCAGAAGACGACTCGTCCTACCCAATCGAGAACACCGCGGAGTAACCGTCCCGCGCTGTGGACAGCGCTCATCCCAGGATCGCGATGCGATCCACTGGGGGGATGGACTCCCTTCCGATCGTACTTCCGACGGCTCCGGCCGCCTCGCGTCGCGCCCCGCTGCCGTTCTTGGCGGCGCTCGTGCCGATCGCGGCGGGCGTGGTGCTGTGGACGGTCACCGGCTCGCTCCTCGCGCTCTGCTTCGCGGCGTTGGGGCCCCTGATGATCGGGGCCTCGCTCGTGGACTCCGCACGCACCCGGCGTCGCGAGCGTCGACAGGGTGAGAAGCAGAACGAAGCGGAGTGGGCCGAAGCCGAGGCAGAGCTGCTCCGCCGGCACAGTGACGAGCGCGAGATGCTCTGGCAGCGGCGCCCCGACGCGGCGAACTGCATCGCGCAGCCGCCCCTTCGCGGCGCTCAACCGCTCGACGCGATCACGCCCGTCGTCGTCGGCGCAGGCGGGGCGACCAGTGAGGTGCGCTGCAGCGGCGGAGATGATGCCCGTGGGCGGGAGTTCCGCGAACGATGCGGTGTGGTCGAGGATGCGCCGATCGCAGTGCCGATCGGTGGAGGCATCTGTCTCCGAGGCCCACGACCGCTGACCCAGGCGGCGGCGAGGGCCCTGATCGTGCAGCTGTGTCTGCGCTTCAGCGCCGCACAACTGTCCCTGGTCGGCGCAGATCCGGGCGGTGCCGCCCTCTCCGCCTACGGGTTCGAGAGTCTCCCGCATACGCGACGTGGGCATCGAGGCGGCTTCCGGGTGGGGGTCGGCTCGACCGCTGAGGGACGGCCGCAGGCGGATGCGATGATCTGGCTGGCCTCGGTCGAAGAAGACGTGCCAGAGGGCATCACGACGGTCATCGACATCATCGAACCGCGACGGGGGACGTTGCGCACCCCGAACGGCTCGATCGCCATCGCTGTCGAGTGCTTGTCGTTCGCACAGGCAGGCGCCGTGGGTGCAGAGCTCGCGCATCGGGGCGACGAGGTCGATGTGCTCCCCGACGCGGTGTCGCTCTCCGAGCTCGCACAGCCTCAGGACGCAGACGGATTGGCCGCGACGATCGGTCGCGGTGAGAGGGGGAGCATCACGGTCGACATCGTCGGCGACGGGCCGCACGCGATCGTGACCGGTATGACGGGGACGGGCAAGAGCGAGCTGCTCGTCAGCTGGGTCACAGCCATCGCGTCGGTGAACGGACCGGATCGCGTGACCTTCGTGCTCGCCGACTTCAAGGGCGGCACCGCATTCGAGCCGTTGCGCGCGCTGCGGCAGGTGGTCGCCGTCATCACCGACCTCGACGAGGAAGGCGCCAGGCGCGGCGTCTCCAGCCTCACGGCGGAGCTGCGGCGGCGAGAGGCTGTGCTGGCCGCTGCGGGAGTTCGTGATGTGCGTGATGTCTCGATGCCGCGGCTGGTCATCGTGGTCGACGAGTTCGCGGCCCTGCTGTCAGAACACCCCGACCTGGGCGCGGTGTTCACCGACATCGCAGCCCGCGGCCGCGCGCTCGGCATGCATCTCATCATCGGCACGCAGCGTGCGTCCGGGGTCATCAGAGACGCACTGGCCGCGAACTGCCCCCTTCGCATCAGTCTGCGGGTCGGAGACGTCGCAGACAGCCGACTCATGATCGGCACGGACGCGGCCGCGATGCTCGCGGGCGACGCGAGCGCGCGCGGGCACGGGCTGGTGCGGCGGCCTGCGGACGACGAGCCCGTCGCGATCCGCGTCGCCTTGACCGCGGCCGCCGATCTGAGGGACGTCGGGATGCGGTGGGCGGAAGCAGATGTGCCGCCCAGCCCATGGCTCCCCGCTCTTCCTGCCGTTCTCCCACTCTCGGAGGTCATCGACGCAGCCGGGCCGTCGCCCGATACGGTCGTCCTCGGTCGCGCCGACGACCCCGGCCGCCAGTCGCAGCCAGCGGTGCTGCTGCGGTGCGCAGGCGAGCGAGGACTCGCGCTTCTCGGTGCGCCCGGCTCCGGCCGCACCGCGGCGCTGAGGGCGGTCGCGGCGCAGCGCCACGACGCCGTCTGGCTGCCGAGCGACCCTGAAGATGCCTGGGATCTGCTCGCCGCATGGGCGGACGGGAGGGAGCGTCCTCCTGCGGTCGTGCTGGGCGACGACCTGGACGCGCTTACCGCCGCTCTGCCACCGGAGTACGGCCAGCAGTTCGTCCACCGCTGGGAGCAGGTTCTTCGTGCAGCGCGGGGGACGACCTTCGTCCTGACCGCGACCAGAGCGAGCGGAGCGCTGGGGCGGGTGCTCGATCTGCTGCCGCGTCGAGTGCTGTTGCGCATGCCGAACCGGATGGAGCATCTGGCGGCCGGGGGAGAGTCGTCGGGATTCGTGCGCGACCGCGCTCCCGGGCGAGCCAGGATGGGCGACCACGAAGTGCAGCTGGCCTGGGTCGACGAAAGCGAAGTCGACCGGACCGCGGCACCGTCGATGGCGGCGTGGGCTCCGACCTCTGCGATCACGGGCGTCGTCAGCCCCGGGGCTGAGGAGGTGATCGCCCGGATGCGCGACGCGTATCCTGCGTGCGAGGTGGTGGCCGTCGGCACCGAGCCCAAAGGTGTGGGACCGCGATGCATCGTGGTCGCCGATGCGGAGACATGGCAGCGCAACTGGCCCGTGTGGCAACGCGTCAGATCAGTCGGTGAGGTGCTCATCCGCTGTGAACACCCGGCCGACCTCCGCCAGCTGGTCGGCGCCCGCGAGCTTCCGCCCTACGCGCGCCCGCATGCAGGCCGGGCGTGGTCGGTGATCGGCGCGCGTGCGCCGAGACGCGTCCACCTACCCGAGCTGTCGCCGGCATGAGCATCCTCGCGCGCGGCCGAGAGGAAGACGCGGCGTCAGATCCCGGCACCGGGACGGATGGCACCGACGTCCGCCCCGCCGCCGAGCACGGCGAGCGGAAGCGCGCCGCTGAGAGCCGCGACGTCGGCGTCGCTCAGCCCTCCCGCGCGGGCGAGAAGCGTTGCGGCCACGATCGTCGAGGCGCGAGTAGCCCCGTCGAGCATCTTCAGCGCCACGGTCGTTCCATTGGGGGCGACCATCACCATGACGCCCTCGGCGCCGTACTTGGTGAACACACCGAGCGTCTCCGTCGCGATGGTGTCAGGGCGGCCGGGGCCCTCGATCGTCCAGGGGTTCTCGCGCACCGCGCGGACGAGGGAGCCGGCCACCCGGTGAAGAGCGAAGGGCGAACGATCCGAAGCGGTGCCGATGCGGTGGATCGCGCGTGCCAGACCGGTCAGCGTCATGGCGTGGACCGGCGCGCCGCACCCGTCGATCGCGGTGTGCGCGATCTTCTCGCCCGTGAGGCGCTCGATGACGTCGCGGATGTGCTGCTGCAGAGGATGAGCGGGATCGAGGTAGCCTGCGGTCGGCCAGCCCGTCGCCACACAGGCGCGCAGCATCGCGGCATGCTTACCGGAGCAGTTCATGCGCACCCGCGTCGGCACACCGTGTTCACGAACGAGCTCATCGCGTGTCGCCGAGTCACTCGGCCAGGCGGCGGGACAGCCCAGGGCGTCCTCCGTGAGACCACCCTCGGTGAGGATGTCGCGTACCACCGAGGCGTGACGGTCGGTGCCGATGTGGCTCGCCGTCGAGATCGCCAGCTGCTCGCCCTCGAGCACCGCGCCTGCAGTGATGCAGGCGATGGCCTGCAGGGGCTTGAGGCTGGAGCGCGGCAGGATCAGCGCATCGGCATTGCCGTGACGGGCGACGACGTCGCCGTCGGGCGAGAGCACGACGGCCGCACCGGCGTGGCGGGATTCGACGAATCCGCTCCTCTCGACGACGGCGAGTTCCACGGAATCCTGAACGGTGAGAGTCTCCAGCACCCGTCAACTCTAGCCCGGGGTGTGCGGCGTCTCGCGTCGTGTCGGAGGAGCCTGACAGACTGATCCCATGGCAGAGACGACCTCGCGCACTCTCGGCGAACACCACTATGCGCTCACCGCGACGTGGACCGGCAATACCGGCACCGGAACCACCGGCTACCGTGACTACCGCCGAGACGTGACGATCGAGGTCGGCGGAAAGCCCGATCTGCTCGCCTCAGCGGACAAGCCCTTTCGCGGTGACCCCTCACGATGGAATCCAGAAGACCTTCTGCTGGCATCCCTCTCCGAGTGTCACCTGCTGTCGTACCTGCACGCGTGTGTCACTGCCGGCGTCGTCGTGGTGTCCTACCGTGACCGCGCGAGCGGAGTGATGCGCGAAGACGGCGCAGGGGGCGGCGCGTTCGTGGAGGTGCTGCTGCGCCCAGAGGTCGTCGTCGCCGAGGCTTCGATGATCGAGGCCGCCGAGCGCGCGCACGCTCAGGCGAACGAGTGGTGTTTCATCGCGAATTCGATGAACTTCCCGGTGCGTCA
This sequence comes from Microbacterium sp. DWRC1-3, assembly GCF_049896645.1. NCBI lineage: Bacteria > Bacillati > Actinomycetota > Actinomycetes > Micrococcales > Microbacteriaceae > Microbacterium > Microbacterium sp. DWRC1-3. The sequence continues at coordinate 874,662 of NZ_JAFCUS010000001.1, read as the reverse complement.
CCAGGCGACGGTCAGCGCTCTCGCCTGACCACGCGCTCGCACCTGACCACGCGCTCTCGCCGCGTCAGCGACGTTCGTGCGGCAGAGCCTGCTTGATCTTCTCGATCGTGCCCTGCGCAGGTGCCTCGTTGTACGCGCCCGCGAGCTCCTGGCCGGAGAGCCCGTGGATCGCGGCCATGATCTGATCCGTGGCGAGTCGACGCGCCCGTCCGCTGGTCGCCGGACCGTGCGGGGAAAGGTCGAGCGGTTCGCCGAAGCGCACCGTGATGCGCTCTTTGAGCGTGGGCATCTTCGCCCCCACCGGCATCACCTTGTCGGTGCCGATCAGACCGACCGGGACCACGGGTGCGCCGGTCTGGAGCGCGAGGAACGCGACGCCCGTCCGGCCCTTGTACAGCCGGCCGTCGGTGGAGCGGGTGCCCTCCGGGTACAGCGCTACGGCGAGTCCCTCGTCGAGGAGCTGGCGTTGCAGGTCGAGGGCATCCAGAGCGGCCTGTCCGGCGCCGCGGCGCACCGGAATCGCACCGATCGACTCGAAGAACGTCTTGCTCATCCAGCCCTTGAAGCCGGTGCCCTCGAAGTACGTCGACTTCGCCAGGAAGTGCACCGGACGGGGTGCGGCGACCGGGATCGCGATCGAGTCGATGAAGGACAGGTGATTGCTCGCGAAGATGACGGGACCGCTCAGGGGGACGTTCTCGCGCCCTTCGATCCGGGGCCGGTACACCAGTCGAGCGAGAGGGGTGATGAGGCTGCGGCCGAGCGTGTAGGCGAACCCGGCGTGACGCGGCTTCGTCGTCTCCTCTGACGAGGCTTCCTCCGGTGACGAGGATTCGGGCTCGACGGACTGCTCAGAGGTCATCAGAGCAGATTACTCCCGGATCCATGCCAGCGTGGGAATGAAGACTTGCGCCGCGCCTCCCAGCGCGAGCAAAGGGGTATGAGGCAGGATGGAGTTTCCTGCCCGCGATCCCGAGGTCTCACTGTGCGCAAGCGTCCGCTCATCGTTCTGTCCACCGTCGCCGCGGCGACCCTTCTGCTGGCGGGCTGTGCCGGTGGCGCTGCGCCGGAGAGCTCCGGCACGCCTTCGCCGACCGCGTCCAGCGGATGTCTGCTGAACGCGCAGCCCGGTGCGACGTCCGACGCGGTCGTCGTCGACGGCGAAGGCATCGACGCGAAGGTCACCGTCCCCGCGGACGCGCCGTTCGCCGACGTGGAGCGCACGATCATCTCCAAGGGCGACGGCGACGAGGTCGTCGCGAACGACCTCGTGGGCGTGAAGTTCCAGATCATCGAAGCCGCGACGGGTGAGATCGTCGACTCCTCGGCTCGCAGCGACGGAGGGGAAGCCTCCGTCCTCCTCGACCAGAACAACGCTTCACTGTTCATCGCAGCACTCGAGTGCCAGCCCCTCGGCACCCAGGTGGTCCTGGCGCTTCCCGGCAAGGTCTTCGGCGACGGCGGCACAGCCAAGGTCGTCTACGCCGAAGCGGTCGAGCAGCTCCCGGAGGTAGCGACGGGAACGCCGGTCGACCCGACCCCGGGCATGCCGACCGTCAAGCTCGACGACAAGGGCGCCCCGACCGTGACGATCCCGGACGGCGAGGCGCCGACCGAGACCAAGGTCGCCGTCCTCAAGCAGGGCGACGGCGCGACGGTCGCCTCGGGCGATCTCGTCGTCGTGCAGTACCTCGGCGTCAAGTGGTCCGACGGCACGGAGTTCGACTCCAGCTGGAGCCGTGACGCCGCCCCGGCGCAGTTCCAGACCACCGGTGTCGTCGCAGGCTTCCAGAAGGCTCTCGAGGGCCAGCAGGTCGGCTCTCAGGTCATCGTCGTGATGCCGCCGTCCGACGGTTACGGCGCGAGCGAGGGACACGAGCTCCAGAAGGAGAGCCTCGTGTTCGTTGTCGACATCCTCGCCACGACCCCGGTCCAGCAGCAGCAGTAACCGCGGGCGGAGCCGTGGGCGTGACCTAGGCTGGCGTTATGCGTCGCGTCATCGTCCTCGGCTCCACCGGCTCCATCGGCACCCAGGCACTGGATGTGATCCGGGCCAACCCTCGTCGATTCGAGCTGGTCGGTCTCGCCGCCGGTTCGAACGCAGAGATGCTGGAGGCACAGGCCGCGCAGTTCCAGGTCGAGTCCACCGCTCTCGGAGCCGTCGAGGCCGAGCAGCTCGTCCGCGATGTCGAAGCCGACGTGGTGCTCAACGCCATCACCGGCTCGATCGGGCTCGGCTCGACCCTCGCGGCGCTGAAGGCGGGCCGCACACTCGCCCTCGCGAACAAGGAGTCCCTCATCGTGGGCGGCGACCTCGTGCTCGCCGCGGCAGCTCCCGGTCAGATCGTCCCTGTGGACTCCGAGCACTCCGCGCTCGCGCAGGCGCTGCTCGCCGGCACTCACGCAGAGGTGCGGCGGCTCGTGGTGACGGCATCCGGCGGTCCGTTCCGCGGACGCAGCCGCACGGAACTGACCCAGGTCACCCCGGCGGAGGCGCTCGCGCACCCCACGTGGGACATGGGGCGCATGGTCACGACGAACTCCGCGACCCTGGTGAACAAGGGACTCGAGGTGATCGAGGCGCACCTGCTCTTCGACATCGCGTATGACGACATCGACGTCGTCGTGCATCCGCAGTCGATCGTGCACTCGATGGTCGAGTTCATCGACGGCTCCACGATCGCTCAGGCCTCGCCGCCCGACATGCGCCTGCCGATCTCTCTCGGTCTGGACTGGCCGCACCGTGTCGGCGGTGTCGGACGACCGCTGGACTGGTCGTCCGCCACCTCCTGGACCTTCGAGCCGCTCGATGCAGAGGCGTTCCCGTCCGTGGCGCTGGCGAAAGCCGTCGGACGCGCGGGCGGTACGTTCCCCGCCGTATACAACGCGGCCAACGAGCAGGCCGTCGACGCGTTCCATGAGGGACGGCTCTCGTTCCTCGGCATCGTCGACACGATCGCCCGTGTCATCGACGCGCATGATGCGCCGGACGCGCTCACGGTCGAAACTCTTGCCGCGGCCGAATCCTGGGCGCGTGCGACCGCCGACCGCATGATCGCGGCCGTCTGAGGAGTCCGCCAGGGCGCTTCACCGCCCTGGCGTTCGGATCAGTCCTCGTCGGGGTAGGGCACCGGCCAGCGCGAGTCGGGCACCGGCCAGCCGGCGGCGCGCAGTGCCCGGCGGGCGAGCTCGCGTGCCGAGTAGGGCGTGCGGACCCCGCGGATGTCCCGGTAGTCCTGATGCCCGGGGCCTGCCCAGAGGATCGCATCGCCGTCGCCCACGAGTCCGACCGCGGTGACGATCGCGTTCTCGGGCGGCGAGGCCTCGTGGATCTCGGCATCCGGTCGTGCCTTGCGGGCGCCTTCGATGAGAGTCGCCCGGATGGAGGCAGGGTCCTCGAAGCGCGGGTGGTGGTCGGTGACCACGAGGATGTCGCTGCCTTCGACAGCGGTGCGCGCCATGTCGAAGCGTTTGCTCGCATCGCGGTCGCCATCGGCACCGAACAGCATCAGCACCTTGCCCGGGGTCACTCGGCGGACGGCGGCGAGCGTCTTCTCGAACGCGTCGGGGGAGTGACCGAAATCGACGAACACGGCGGGGCCGGTCGCTCCGGAGACCAGTTGGGTGCGACCGGGGAGATAGGCGCGGATACCGCCGTCGCGGGTGAGCGCCTCGACGATGCGATCCCAGGCGTAGCCGCCTTCGAGCAGCATCACGATCGCCAGGGCCGCGTTGGCGGCCATGTGCGGCCCGATCACCGGGACCGTGGTCGTGAGGGAACCGGCAGGGCCGGTCATCGTGAACGTGGTGCCGGCTGCCCGCTCGTCGTCGATGACGACGACCCAGTCCGCGGCGGTCGCGGCCTCGGGGTCTGCGGCGATGGACGGAGCGCCCACCGTGACGACAGGGATCTCGGCACGGTCGACGACGATCGCCCCCGAGGGGGAGTCGAGGCAGATGACGCCGCGCTCGGCACGATCGGGGCGGAACAGCGGCAGCTTCGCCTCGAAGTACTCGTCCATGTCGGCGTAGTCGTCGAGGTGGTCGTGGCTCAGGTTGGTGAAGCCGGCGACGTCGAACCGGATGCCGTCGACGCGGTGACGGGAGAGCGCCTGCGCGCTGACCTCGACGGCGACGGCTTCGACCGCACGTTCGCGCATGAGTGCCAGCAGTGCGTGCATCTCGGAGGCTTCGGGGGTGGTCAGCCTCGAGACGATGACCTCGCCGGCGATATGACGTTCGGCGGTGGAGGAGAGTCCGGTGACGACGCCGATCTGATCCAGGATGCCTTCCAGCAGGTGGGAGACGCTGGTCTTGCCGTTGGTTCCGGTCGTCGCGAACAGCAACGGGAGCGGGTCGCCTGCTCCGGTGCCGTAGACCCACGCGCTGAGGTCGCCGAGCACAGCGCGAGGGTCATCGACCACGAGGATCGGGAGTCCCGCCGCTTCTGCGATCTCCGCGCCGGCCTCGTCCGTGATGACGGCGACGGCGCCCTTCTCGGCGGCGGTGACGGCGAAGTCCGCACCGTGCCGATTGACGCCCTGGATCGCGACGAACGCCTCGCCGGGGCGGAGATCCGCCGTCGCGAGGGTGATGCCGGTGAGGGCGATCCCGTCGACGTCACCGCGAACGGTGCGGGCGAAGCGGGAAGCGAGTTCGGACAGCTCACGCCGGGGCGGGTTCGCGGGGCGGAGCACGGGAGGCAAGCTCGGTTGTTGTTCAATCGACATGGCGGATCCATGATCTCACGACCGCGGTGGGAACCACTCGCGGCACGGCCCCTCGCGCTCCGGAGAGCGCAGCGCGAGGGGCCGTGCAGGCCGTCAGGCGCGGCGTCGGTAGGCGAGGATCGCGACCACGAGGGCGGCGAAGCCGGCGACGAGACCGCCGGCGCCGAGAGCCACTCCCAGGGGGTCGGAGACCGCGGACGTGGCGGTGGCCTCGTCGCCCTTGTCGGCATCTTCGGTCTCGGCGTGCTCGCCGTGCCCGCCGGCGGCGGCCGCGGTGACGGAGACGACCGGGGCGGGTGCGTCGAGGCTGTGCGGGTCCTCGCCGTTCTCGGCGAGCTGCGTCCACTCGGTCGAACCCTCGACGCACTCCTGCACGACGGGGAACGCCAGCGTGTCGGGCGTGTTCTCGTCCAGGCCGACTCCCATGCTCACCGCGCCGCGAAGGTCGGTGGGCACCGGCGCGACGGCGGTGTACGTCACGGCGCTGACGAGGCCGTCATCACCGCGTTCGACCTCGATGTTCCAATTGCTGTCCATGGTCGGTGCCACCGAGGCGAGGCCCTCGGGCATCGTGATGCGCAGGGCGGTGGTGGGGGAGTTCTCGCAGCCGTGGGAGAACGAGAAGGTGAGCACGCCGTGGTCTCCTGCGGCGAGCTCGTCGGGGCTGACGCCCACGTGGGCGCCGGCCATGGCGGGGACGGCGAGGGCGAGGGTGGCTCCGCCGAGGACGCCGAGGGCGGCGAGGCTGAGACGACGGGTACGGGTGTTGCGGGACATGAGAGATCTCCTGGTGCTCGAAGTGCGGGCGCGCCACGACGGCGCGTCTCCGCGAAAGGGGTGATGCCGCCCCGTCGGGGGTCGGCGGACTCCGGTGCGACGGATCAGTCGCGGGCGAGCGCAGGAGGACCGCGTCTGGGCACAGCGGCCGAGACGGCGGCGTCGAAGGAGACGACGGTGACCGAACGCAGTCGAGGCGGTCGGCGATGCATCGCGGGCGCCAGCGCGGATGCGCGTCGGAAGAGTGCGTCGACCCAGCGGGCGACGATGCGCACGACCGCTTCCGCATGCCACACCAGGATCGTGGTGAGCACGGCCGCGACGACGTGCGCGAACAGCATCAGTGCGCCGGGAGCCGCTGCGGGTGCCGTAGACCCGAGAAGCGCCACGTCGAGATGGTGGGAGTGTGCGCCGCCGGCGATCGGCGTCGTACCCGTCGGGGCGCCCAGCAGCTGGAACAGGACGTGGAAGGCGCCCTGCGCGAGGAAGACCGCCAGGGCTACACGGCCGCGCGACTGCCTGACGCCGACCAGCACGGCGGACAGCGGTGTGACCAGAGTCGCGATCGCGAGGATCAGCAGCGCATGCGGAGCCGCTCCGCCGCCCAGAGTGTGGGACAGTGCGGCGAGCAACGTCGCCACCGAGGATACGGCGGCAGCGCGCACGAGTCGCAGCTGCCGGGCATTCACGCTCTCAGCCTAGCTGCGCCGCGGCGCCGGGCGGATTCCTAGCTGGGGGCACTAACGTTGGCACGTGGAATTCCTGCTCTATCTGGCCGGCATCCTGTTCATGCTGATCGGCCTCGGGCTGTCGATCGGCCTGCATGAGGTCGGGCATCTCGTCCCCGCGAAGCTCTTCGGCGTGCGCGTCGGTCAGTACATGATCGGCTTCGGCCCGCGGCTGTGGTCTCGGCGCATCGGCGAGACGGAGTACGGGTTCAAGCTGCTTCCGCTGGGGGGCTTCATCTCGATGTCGGGCATGTACCCGGCGTCGAAGAGCTCCGGTCCTGCCTCCGGCGTCTTCCGCTCATTGATCCAGGATGCGCGTAGCGCGAACGACGAGACCATCGCGGAGGGCGCGGAAGATCGCGTCTTCTACCGCCTGCCCGTGTGGAAGCGCGTGATCGTGATGCTCGGCGGTCCCGCCATGAACCTCGTGCTCGCCACGGTGATCTTCACCGTGCTGCTGTCGGGGATCGGCCTGCAGCAGGGAACCACCACCATCGCCTCGGTGACCGAATGCGTGGTGCCCGCGGGCTCGACGGCGACCGAGTGCACACCGGATGACCCGGCCTCACCCGCCGCGGAAGCCGGGATCAAGCCGGGAGATGTCATCGTGTCCGTCGACGGACAGCCGGTGTCGACGTTCGCCGAGGCCACCACGATCGTGCAGGCGGCACCGGGCGAGACGCTCGACATGGTGGTGCGACGTGATGGGGCGGAGAAGTCGCTGCGTCTCACGCCGATCGCGGCAGAGCGCACGATCACCGACGCCAGCGGCCAGCCGGTCCTCGACGACGCGGGAAAGCCTGTCGTCAAGGAGGTCGGCTATGTCGGGATGGGGGCGCAGATGGGCTACGTGCAGCAGCCCCTCACCGCCGGCCCCGAGATGGCCGCGGACAGCACCGCTCGGGTAGCATCCATGATCGTCACGCTCCCTGTGCGTCTGTGGGACGTCGGCGTCTCCCTCGTCACCGGCGGAGAACGCGACCCGAATGGACCGCTGAGCGTCGTCGGGGTCGGACGCCTTGCAGGTGAGGTCGCCGCGACCGATGCGCCCATCCTCAACAGGTTCGCCTTCCTGCTCGGTCTGCTGGGCTCGCTGAACATCGCGCTGTTCGTCTTCAACCTCATCCCGCTGCTCCCGCTCGACGGTGGTCACATCGTCGTCGCGCTGTGGGACGGCATCAAGCGCGCGTGGGCCAAGCTCTTCCGCAGGCCGCCCCCGGCGCCCGTCGATGCGACGAAGCTCGTGCCGCTGACCGTCGTCGTCGCGGTGCTTCTGATCGCGATGGGAGCGCTGCTGCTCGTCGCCGATCTGTTCAACCCGGTGAATCTTCTCGGCTGAGGTGTCGAATTCGTCCTTGTCCGTTCGCTGAAGGGGTGAAACGGTTCTCAAGACGAAAGGACGAACCTCATGAAGTACGTCATCATGTTTACATCCACCCCCGCGCACGACGCCGCCGTCTCGCCGGAGGTCGCTCAAGACGTATACGCGCGTGTCTACCAGTGGTTCCAGGACAACGCCGACTCGATCGAGGACAGCGGCGCAGAACTGCAGCCGGTCGATGCGGCGACCACCGTGCGACACGGGGCCACGGGTGCAGTCGTCGTCGACGGTCCCTTCACGGAGGCGCGTGAGGCCGTCGGCGGTTTCACTCTCATCGATGTGCCCGACCTCGACGCCGCGATAGCCCTGGCGCGGACGTGGCCGATGCTCGAGCTCGAGGGCACCTCGGTCGAGATCCGTCCGATCGTGACGGACTACAGCCAGTTCGAGCAGTGAACGCCTCGGATGCCGCGTCATCGGGGGATGCGGCATCCGATCGCGCCCTGGAGCGGGTGGTCCGAGGCGAGTCCGCCCGGATCGTCGCGGCTCTCACCACATCGCTCGGCAACCTCGATCTCGCGGAGGAGTCCGTGGCCGAGGCTGTCGCCGAAGCTCTGGTCGGATGGCGCGTGAGGGGAGTCCCGCCGAATCCGGCCGCGTGGCTCACCACGGCTGCGCGTCACAACGCACTCGATCGGCTGCGCCGCGACAAGCGCTACCGCCAGAAGCTCGCGATCCTCTCCGACCGGGCGCCGCTGGTCGACACCGAAATGGACGAGCGACTGCCACTGCTGTTCGGATGCTGCCATCCGGCGCTGTCCGAGCCCGCACAGCTCGCGCTCACCCTGCGCGCGGTGTGCGGCCTGACGACCGAGCAGATCGCCAGGGCGACGATGAGCACTCCGGCCGCCGTCGGACAGCGCATCGTGCGCGCCAAGCGCAGGATCGGCGCGGCAGGGATCCCGCTGCGCGTGCCGGAGGGCGGGGAGCGGGCACCGCGCCTGGACATGGTCCTCACCGTGATCTCGGTCATGTACAACATGGCGCATCTCCTGCCGGGCTCGGACTCCGGGGCGGATCGCGACGTCGCAGAAGACGCACTCTGGCTGGCGGAGGTCGTGGCGCACGCCCTCCCTGGTGAACCCGAAGCATGGGGGCTCGTGGCGCTGCTGAAGTTCCATCGCAGCAGAGAGCCGGCGCGAGCGCTCGAGGGCGAGATGGTCCTGCTCGCCGATCAGGACCGGATGCGGTGGGACGCTGCGCTTCAACGCGATGCCCATCGAGCGCTCTCGCGCGCTGCAGGGATGCGGCGGTCAGGTCGTTGGCAGCTGCATGCGGCCATCGCTGCGTGTCATTCCGATGCGCAGCAGTTCGCCGACACGGACTGGGCACAGATCGTCGCGCTCTATGACCTGCTTCTCGTCCACGACGCTTCGCCCGTGGTTCGTCTCAATCGCGCCGTCGCGGTCGGGCAGACCGGCGACGTGAAGCGCGCGCTCGCGGAGGTGGAGGCCCTTCATGACGATCTGGTGCGCTTCCACCTCTGGCATGCCGTGCGCGGCGACCTGCTGCGGCGAACCGGACGGGAAGAGGAGGCTCTCGCGGCACTCCGCGATGCCCACGAGCTCGCGGTGAATGACGCGGAGCGACGCCTGCTCCGCTCCCGGGTATCGCTCGAGCTCTGACCGACCCCGTTTCGACGGATCAGGCGAGGGCGTGCGACACGAGGCGCTCGAGCGTGCGGATCCCGTCGCGCGAGAGGATCGACTCGAGATGTCCCTGCACCGAGGCGAAGTGCGCCCCGCGGAGCGCGTACACATCGCCGGAGTCGGGATCCGCTGACACGTCGGCATCCCCGACGGTCATCGTGCCAGGGCTGACCCGCGCGGTGAAGGTGTTGTAGAAGCCGATCGATGCGTCCTCTCCGAACACCGGCACGGACTTCTGCAGACCCTGATGCGGGGTATCGAGCGGAGTCAGCGAGATGCCGAGCCTGTCGGCGAGGATCTGGTGGCTGAGGCACACCGCGAGCAGCGGTGCGTCGGAATCGAGTCGACGCGCGACCACGGCGCGCATCCTGGCGATGCGGGCGTTCTCCGTATCCCGCGGATCTCCGGGACCTGGGCCTGCGACGACGAGGTCTGCGGCATCCAGATCGGCGTCCCGCACCTCGCTCCAGGGGGCGATGGTCACCGCGAGACCCAGATGGCGCAGCTGGTGGGCGAGCATGGTCGTGAAACGGTCCTCGGCATCCACGACGAGGGCCGAGTGTCCGGCGAACGGGCCCGTGAACTCCTCGCCCTGCGGGTTGAGCCAGAACTCGGCCAGACGGGCGTTGCGCGACGAGAGCAGCTCGGCGATCGCGGGGTCGTCGGCCAGGGCACGTGCCGCGCCCGGAGCGTCCGCATCGCTGCGTGCCTCGGCGACGCGGTCCCGGTCGATCGCTCCGATGGCACCCAGCACGCCGGCGGCCTTGCCGTGCGTCTCGGACACCTCGCCCATCGGGTCGGAGTGCCGAACGAGCGTCGCACCGACCGGCACGCGGAGGGTACCGTCCTGGAGGTACACGGTACGGATGAGGATCGGCGCGTCCAGGTCGTGGCCGCCGTCGGCGTTCGGGGTGAACAGGGCGGCGACTCCGGAGTAATAGCCGCGGGGCTCGCGCTCGTGGCGACGGATGACGGCGCACGCGTTCTGCATGGGCGACCCGGTGACGGTCGGCGCGAACATGGTCTCGCGCAGGATGTCGCGCGGATCGAGGGAGCTGCGTCCGCGAAGCATGTACTCGGTGTGCGTGAGCCGCGACATCTCCTTGAGGTGGGGGCCGGTGATCCGCCCACCGTCGGAGCACACGGCGCTCATCATCTTGAGTTCCTCGTCGACGACCATGAACAGTTCCTCGGTCTCCTTGGTCGAGGCGAGGAAGTCGATCAGCGTCTCCTTCGTCGAACCACCGGCCGGGTGACGGAACGTTCCGGAGATCGGGTTCATCGTGACGATGCCTTCGCGGGCGACCACATGGGCCTCCGGGCTGGCGCCGACGGCGATGTGCCCGGGAGTGACGACGGCGAAAGTCCAGTAGGCGCCGCGTTCGTGCGTGAGCAGCGCACGGAACCAGGTGAGGGCGGCCGTCCGGTCGTCGACGTCGATGCCGGCGGTGAAATCGCGCCGGATGACGAAGTTCGCACCCTCCCCGCGGCCGATCTCTTCGGCGATGACCTTCTCGACGATCGCGGCGTACTCGGCGTCGGCGATGTCGAAGCCGTCGTCGTGGAGCGCGACGGGTGTGCGGGGGAGGGCCGTGAGAAGTTCCGCGGTGGGCAGGTGCAGATGCTCGTCGACGACCACGCACCGCAGCGGGGCACCGTCGTCCTGGGCGACGAATCCGCGTTCACGCACCTGGCGATAGGGGACCATCGAGAACACCTCGCGAGGGGTGCCGTCGATGGTCAGCGGGATATCCGCGAGCAGATCGACGTCGACGACCTCCCCGCTGAGCAGCTCGACGGTGTCGGCGCCGTCACGTGCGATCAGCACGAAGGACGCCGTCGGATCGGCGCTGAGCTCGGCGAGTCGTGAGAGGGTCATCGATGTCTCCTGTGCTGTGCTCCGGCTCGGCGCAACGAAAAGACCGCCGAGGTCGGCGGTCTGAATTCGTGGGAACGCGAACACACCGCCTAGAAGGCGGGCCACCAGGTGAAGTTCGCGAGCATGGGGCCGAAACTACCACATCGCGCGTGGCGGCCCGAGCGCGATGACGTCACCAGATGCTGCCGCCCGGCTCTTTCGTCTCGGTGTCGAGGGCGTGATCGACGACGAGACGCACCGCTCGAGCCAGCTGCGCCTCGGCGAGATGCGGAGCGTCTGCGGGAGCGGTGCCGGTCGACCAGGGGAGGTGCACGAACCCTGCGATGGCATTCGGCCCGATCGCACCCAGCGCGGTGTACAGCACGTGGTTGCACACGTACGCGCCCGCCGACAGCGAGAGCCGCGCCGGGAGTCCTTCGGCGATCAGCTCGTCGACGAGACGCTTGACGGGAAGCGTCGAGAACCGCGCCGCAGGGCCGCCGGCCTCGCTGGGCACGTCGACGGGCTGTGCGCCGTCGTTGTCGGGGATGCGCGCATCGATCAGGTTCACCCCGATGCGCTCGAGGGCGATGTGTGAGCTCCCACCGGCGAGTCCGGTGGCGATGACGACATCAGGGGAGTGGCGCTCGATCAGGGCGCGCAGGCGGCGCGCCGAGGCGTCGAATGCGACGGGAAGAGTCGCGACGACCAGGTCGTGCGGGCCGTCGTAGTCGGCCACGACGGCGTTCACCGCATCCGCAGAGGGGTTGCGCGCGGCGCCGTCGAAGGGTTCGAAGCCGGTGAGGAGGACGACTGCCATTCATCCAGCGTAGGTGCGTCCGTCCAGCCCACTTGCATCCTGGCGGCGTAGGCTTGAGGGGTGCCAGCAGTGAACCTCGGAATGCCGAAGATCCCCGAAGTCCTCGCCCCGCGCCGTAAGTCCCGGCAGATCAAAGTGGGCAAGGTGCTCGTGGGCGGCGACGCTCCCGTCAGCGTGCAGTCGATGACGACCACGAAGACGACCGACATCAACGGGACTCTCCAGCAGATCGCCGAGCTCACGGCCTCCGGCTGCGAGATCGTGCGCGTCGCCGTGCCGCATCAGGACGATGCCGACGCGCTGAAGATCATCGCGATGAAGAGCCAGATCCCTGTGATCGCGGACATCCACTTCCAGCCGCGCTACATCTACACGGCGATCGACGCCGGATGCGGGGCGGTTCGAGTGAACCCCGGGAACATCCGGGAGTTCGACGGCAACGTCGGCAAGATCGCGGAGGCGGCGAAGGCCGCGGGTGTTTCGCTGCGCATCGGTGTCAACGCCGGATCGCTCGACCGCCGCATCCTCACCAAGTACGGCAAGGCGACGGCCGAGGCGCTGGTCGAGAGCGCCGTCTGGGAGGCGTCGCTGTTCGAGGAGCACGACTTCCACGACTTCAAGATCTCGGTCAAGCACAACGACCCGATCGTGATGGTCAAGGCGTACCGGCTGCTGGCTGAGCGGGGCGATTGGCCTCTGCACCTCGGCGTGACCGAGGCCGGCCCGGCGTTCCAAGGCACGATCAAGAGCGCCACGGCGTTCGGCATCCTGCTCGGCGAGGGCATCGGCGACACGATCCGGGTGTCGCTGTCGGCGCCGCCGGCCGAAGAGGTCAAGGTGGGCCACCAGATCCTGCAGTCGCTGAACCTGCGTGAGCGCAAGCTCGAGATCGTCTCGTGCCCCTCGTGCGGTCGTGCGCAGGTCGACGTCTACACGTTGGCCGAGAACGTCACCGAGGGACTCAAGGACATGACCGTCCCGCTGCGGGTCGCCGTGATGGGCTGCGTCGTCAACGGACCCGGCGAGGCTCGAGAGGCCGACCTCGGCGTCGCCTCGGGCAACGGCAAGGGGCAGATCTTCGTGAAGGGCGAGGTCATCAAGACCGTGCCCGAGGCGGACATCGTCGCCACGCTGATCGAAGAAGCCAACCGCATCGCCGCCGAGATGGGCCCGGAAGCGCCGCTCGGCACCGCCCAGGTCGTCACGGTCTGAGCCAGGAGGAGCACCACATGTCCGATCACACACTTCCCGCTCCTGTGCAGGCGATGATCGACGCGATCAACGCCGCCGACACCGAGGCATTCGTGGATGCCTTCACCGCCGACGGTTTCGTCAGCGATTGGGGCACGGTCAAGGCCGGCCCCGCTGGGGTGCGCGACTGGGCGGGCAGTGACGCGATCGGCGCCGGTGCGCAGATGACCGTGCTCTCGGCCGAGACCGAGGGCGACACCACGCGCCTCCGTTTCGGATGGGCGAGTCGCGTCTTCAACGGTGAGTCCGACGGCATCTTCGTCGTCGAGGGCGACAAGCTCGCCAGCTTCACCATCCCCCCGTCCCACTGACACGTCAGCTGCGGGCTGTGGAGCCCGCGCGCCGACTGCGTGCCGTCGAATCCTAGGAGAACCATGTCGACGCCCACCATCGTGACCTTCGCGGCAGGGGCCATCGCCGGAGATGGCATCGTCACCCGTGTCGAGAACCACCCGGACGGCCCCGTCGTGGTCGTGGACACGACACCCTTCCACCCCGTCGACCATACCTGGCCGGATCAGCCGGGCGACACGGGGACCATCGCGGTCGCCGGCGACACCGTCCAGGTGACGGAGGCGCTGATGGCCGCGATCTCGGATGAGGGCGAGTTCGCCGTCGGGAGCGACATCCCCGTCAAGCGCGGGGCCGACGGCTGGACCTGGCTCGTCGGGCATCGGATCGAGGGCGCCGCTCCGGCTGCTCTCGTCGAGGGCACGCGGGTGACGCTCTCGGTCGACGGTGCGCGTCGTGTCGGCCTCAGCCGCGGCCACACCGCCTGTCACCTCGCCTCTCTCGCGCTCGACCGGGCCTTGGCGGACCTCTGGCGAAAGGACCCCGGTGTCGACGCCCTCGGTGCCCCCGACTTCGAGGGCCGCGCCAATCAGTCGAGTCGGATCCACGAGGACGGGGCCGTCGACGAGTACCGTCTGGGCAAGAGTCTGCGCAGGGCCGGGTTCGACACCGAGACGTTCGCGGCGACGCTCACCGATCGGGAAGCACGCGTCAACGACCAGCTCGCGGCATGGGTCGCCGCCGGTGTCTCCAGCAGCGTCGAGACCGAGGGCCCGTCCATCGTCGACCGTCGTCGTTGGCACTGCGAACTCCCCGAGGGCGAGGCCGTGATCCTCTGCGGAGGAACGCACGTCGACTCGCTCGCCGCGTTCGCCTCGATCACGGTGTCGCTCGACCTGAGCGATCCTCAGCTCCTGGTCATGACGACCGTGGCGACGCCAGCCGACTGACGTCAGCGGACGAATCCCGCCTGCACCCGTCCGCCCGCGCGCTCGAGTTCCGCCTCGACGCGATCAGCGAAGCCGGCGAGGTCGTCGGCGAGCAAGGGGGTACTCAGCAGGTCAGCACGCTCCTGGCTCAGATCGCGCAGGCGTCGCGGAAGCCACTTGCCGGTCGCGACCCAGCGTCCACCGTCCAACAGCATCAACTCCGCGATCCGCTCGAACAGCGTGCCGGCGATCACCCGTTGCTCCAGAACGTCCGTCGCGTCCCTCAGATCGTCGAGCAGGTCGGTGATCATGTACCGCCGCAACCGAGACTCCGTCACATCCAGGAGTGGACCGGCGGCGAGAGTGTCGCTCCACCGCGATCGGAGAGCGTCGAACGCGGCGTTCTCGCGGATCGCGACCCCCTCGACGAGCATGTGTGCGATCACCGGGCGGTGCTGGGAGACTCCGCGCTCCGCCCATTCTTCGAAGCCTTGCGGCGTGTAGGCGAACACCTCGAAGATCTCGCCTTCGAACTCATGAGTGGCGGCCTCGCCGGACTGCGGAACCTGGCCGAAGAGCGACGCACCGATGAGCAGAAGATCGATGTCGCTGGTCGCGGTGCGTTCCTCGCGTGCTGTGCTTCCGGCGACGATAGCGATCTCGGCGTGAGGGTACGTCGATGCGACGAACCTCTCAGCGCGCTCAGCATGATCCATCTCGACAGGGTAGCGGTGGTCGAGATGTTCAGATCGCGAACTCGACCTCTCCCTTCGCGATGTCAGCCCGAGCCACTCGGAGCTGGACGACATCGCCCGGCTTCGCCCCCGTGGGCAGGGGTGCCGTCGCCGTGACCGCGGGGTCGGCGAGTTGGATCGCCGCACGCTCGCCCCGCAGCTCGATCACGGTCGCCTCCATCGTCGAGCCGACCAGCGGCGTCAGGAGCGCGGCTTCGACGCTGTTGATCGTGGCGGCGTTCAGTCGTGAGGCGCGCTGACCGGACTCCTGCATCAGCGCGGGCAGCTCGGCGAGTGAGGCGCGTGCCCATTCGGGGGCAGGCGTGCCGTTCGAGGCGGCGAGGCAGATCGCGAGGGCCCACCGATCGACCAGCCGGCGCAGGGGAGCGGTCGCGTGAGCATAGGGCGCGGCGATGGCGGCCTGCACAGCATCCTTCGGCGTCTCGCCGTCGAACACCAGATACCCCGCTCCGCGGAACAGTGACGAAGCGGCCTCCAGCACGGGGAGCGTCATCGGGTCGGCGCGGTCGAGGTTTCGCAGGTACTCGCCGTAGGTCCCCGTCGTCCACGGTCGACCGAGGGCTTCCGTCTGGTGCCGGAACGTCTCGAACGCAGCGTCATCCGGTTCCGGCATGGTCCGAAGGATCCCCACCCCGGCATCGAGCATCAGGGTCGCGGCTGCCATCCCCGTCATGAGCGAGAGCTGGGCGTTCCATTCCTCCACGGGCAGCGGGCTGCGACGCTCGATCGCATAGGTGCCGTCCTGGGCGCGCACGACCTCTTCATCGGGCAGGTTCAGGCTCGCTCCGCCGCGCAGGCGCTCCTGCTCCATCCG
The DNA here is from genome assembly GCF_049896645.1 of Microbacterium sp. DWRC1-3. NCBI lineage: Bacteria > Bacillati > Actinomycetota > Actinomycetes > Micrococcales > Microbacteriaceae > Microbacterium > Microbacterium sp. DWRC1-3. The sequence continues at coordinate 858,679 of NZ_JAFCUS010000001.1, read as the reverse complement.
CAGGGCGCCGATCTCGGGCAGCAGCGCGGCCGGCCCGTCTTCGCCGAGATCGAGCGACATCTGGGTCGTGGCGTAGTCGAGCTGGGCGCGCGAGCGGATCAACGCGCGCTCCAGACGGAAGGTCGAGACCACGCCGGCGGAGTCGAGGGCGAATGTCCACACCAATGCCGGTCGATCGACATCGGCGAGCAGCGACGCGCGATCCTCGCTCAGGACCCGCGGATGCAGGGGGATCGAGCCGTCGGCGGCGTACAGGGTCTGTCCGCGCCGCCGAGCCTCGGCATCGACAGCGCCACCCGGGACGACGAAGCCGGGGACGTCGGCGATCGCGTAGCGAACCGTGTAGCCGCTGCCGTCGCGCTCGAGATGAAACGCCTGATCGAGGTCGCGAGAACCCTCGGGATCGAGCGTCGCGAAGGGGATGTCGCGAAGGTCGAGTTCGGGTACGGTCGCCGCCGATGCCTCAGCTTCGGCGATCACATCCTCAGGGAAGTCGACGGGGGCTTCGGCCGACTCGCGCAGAGCGGCGAGCGCCGTGGCCAGTTCGGTCTGGGCGGCAGACGGGGCGACGTGTGATCGGCGCTGAGGCATGGCTCCACCCTAGGCGCGAGTGATCGGGAGGAGCTCGGCGAACCGGCCCTGCGGATGGCAACCCGCGTTAGCGTGGACTCATGATCACTGCAGCCAAAGCCCAGACCCTTGTCGGACTCTATGACGCACCGGAGATCCTCCGCGTCGTGAATGTGTGGGACGTCGTCTCCGCGCGGGCGGTCGCCGCCCTCCCCGAGACGAAGGCGATCGCCACGGCCGGACACGGCATCGCCGCGTCGTTCGGCTATGACGACGGTGCCACTCCGCGCGAGATCATGATCGACATGGTGGGTCGCATCGCGGCTGCCGTCGCGGTGCCGGTCTCGGCCGACCTCGATGACGGATACGGCGACGCGGGCGAGACCACGCGCCTCGCGATCGGCGTCGGGGTCGTCGGCGCGAACATCGAGGATCGCCTCAAGCCGCTCGACGAGTCCGTCGCCGCTGTCGCAGCGATCGTGAAGGCGGCGGAGGCCGAGGGCGTCCCGTTCGCCCTCAACGCCCGCACCGACGCGTTCGTCCGCGCCGGAGGGCGCCCGGTGCCAGAGAGCATCGCCGACGCCATCCAGCGCGGTCGGGCGTACCTCGACGCGGGCGCGACGGCCGTGTTCATCCCCGGCATCCTCGACATGAACGTCACCCGTCAGCTCGTCGAGGGCATCGGAGAGCGCAAGGTCAGCGTCATCGGGCTCCCCGGTGCCCTCGCCGCCTCCGAGTACGAGAAGCTCGGCGTCGCGCGCATCTCGTACGGTCCGCTGCCGCAGCGCGTCGCGCTGACCGCGCTGCAGGAGCTCGCCGCTGACCTCTACGCGGGCGGTGTGGTCCCGGGGAACCTTCCGGCGCTGAACTGACACGGTCGAAGACGAGTGACCGCGGCTCACTAGACTTGCTCCGTGGTCACTCGTCTTTCGAACTTCTTCCTCCGCACGCTCCGTGAAGACCCTGCAGGCGCAGAGGTCGCCAGCCATCGGCTGCTGATCCGGGCCGGATACATCCGCCCGCAGGCCGCCGGCATCTTCGCGTGGCTGCCACTGGGGCTGCGCGTCAAGTCGAAGATCGAGACCGTCGTCCGCGAGGAGATGGCTGCTGCCGGCGCGCAGGAGGTGCACTTCCCGGCTCTCATGCCGCGTGAGGCCTACGAGGCCACCGGCCGCTGGGACGAGTACGGCGATCTGCTCTTCCGTCTTCAGGATCGCAAGGGAGGCGACTACCTCCTCGCGCCCACGCACGAGGAGGCCTTCACCATGCTGGTGAAGGACCTGTACTCGTCGTACAAAGACCTGCCGCTCACGATCTACCAGATCCAGGACAAGTACCGTGACGAGGCGCGCCCCCGGGCGGGCCTGCTCCGCGGCCGCGAGTTCACGATGAAGGACGCGTACTCCTTCGACTCGTCCGACGAGGGTCTCGACGCCAGCTACCAGGCGCAGCGCGACGCGTACGAGCGCATCTTCCAGCGGCTCGGACTCGAGTACGTGATCGTCCAGGCCGACGCCGGCGCCATGGGCGGCTCCCGCAGCGAGGAGTTCCTGCACCCGACACCGGTCGGAGAAGACACCTTCGTGCGCAGCGCCGGTGGATACGCGGCCAACGTCGAGGCGTTCACCACCGCGGTTCCGGAGGCGATCGCCTACGACGCCGACGCGACCCCGGTGATCTTCGATTCCCCGGACACGCCGACCATCGAGACGCTGGTCGTGCACGCGAACCGTGAGCTCGAGGGCGAGTACACCGCGGCCGACACCCTCAAGAACGTCGTGCTCGCACTCACGCACCTCGACGGCACGCGCGAACTGGTCATCGTCGGCATCCCCGGCGATCGCGAGGTCGACGAGAAGCGCGCCGAGGTCGCCTTCGCACCCGCCGAGGTCGAGACGGCGACCGCCGACGACTTCGAGAACAACCCGCTGCTCGTGAAGGGCTACATCGGCCCCTGGTCGCCCACAGGGGCGGTGCTCGGCGAGGAGTCCGCGACCGGGATCCGCTACCTGGTCGACCCGCGTGTGAGCGAGGGCACGAGCTGGATCACCGGCGCGAACATCGACCAGAAGCACGCGCACTCCGTCGTCGCCGGACGCGACTTCGCCGCCGACGGCGTCGTGGAGATCGCGAACGTGCGCGCGGGGGACCCGGCGCCCGACGGCTCGGGGCCGGTCGAGCTCGCGCGAGGCATGGAGATCGGACACGTCTTCCAGCTCGGCCGCAAGTACGCCGAGGCCCTGGGGCTGAAGGTGCTGAACGAGAACGGCAAGCTCGTCACGGTGACGATGGGTTCGTACGGCATCGGTGTGACCCGCATCCTCGCGATCATCGCCGAGCTCAACAACGACGACAAGGGCCTCATCTGGCCGGCGTCCGTCGCGCCGTTCGACGTGCAGGTCGTCGCCGCGGGTCGCGATCAGGTCGCGTTCGAGGTGGCGGAGAGCATCTCCGCGCAGCTCGAGGCCGCGGGACTCGACGTGCTCTACGACGACCGCCCCAAGGTATCGCCCGGTGTGAAGTTCGGCGACGCCGAACTCGTCGGCGTCCCGAAGATCGTCATCGTCGGACGTGGGGCCGCCGAAGGCCAGGTCGAGCTGTGGGACCGCGCCACGGGGGAGCGTGACGCGGTCACCGTCGACGAGGTCGTCGGGCGGCTCTCCACCCGCTGAGCCCGTGCGGCCGCGTCGTCAGCAGACGATGCGGCCGTGGTTCATGATGTCGTCGTCAGGCGTGTCGCGGGTGACGAGGGACTTGAGCGCACCCGCAGCGAGCGCGAGCCTGCCCTTCGAGGGTTCCCAGAACTCCGTGACCTTCGGGGTCACCTTCAGAAGCGCGATGCCGGGAGTGTCGAGGCCGTCGGCGAACCAGATCTCCAGAGACGCGGCGTAGAGCTCCTCCATCTTCGCGCGGTCATGCACGACCTCTGCCGTTCCCGCGACGGACACGTAGCGCATCCCCTTCGCATCGCAGTAGGCGAGTCCGACGTCACGGTGCTTGCGCGCTTCATCGACCTTCTCGGTGTCTTCGGAGGTGAAGAACCAGATGTCGCCGGCATCGTCCATCTGCCGGGTCGACATCGGTCGACTCACGAGGTTGCCGTCGTCGTCGGTGGTGGTGAGCATCGTGATGTCGATGTCCTCCACGAGCTCGGCGACGCGGGCGAGGGCTTCGGGTCCTGTGATCTCGGTCATGGCATCAGCGTGCCGCCTGCCGTGGTGGTGGTCACGGGCATTGACACCGTGGCGGTGCCGTGACAGGGAGGTGCCGGCGTCTCGCAGCGACACCCCGGCGTTGCGGCCCGCGGTCGCACCGTCCCATGACACCCTGGTGACATGATCGACGAACCACTCCCCGAGGCCCTCAGCTCCGAGATCAACGCCGTGCTCGACGACGCGGGAGTGCACGCCGATCGACGATTGATCATGCGCATGCTGCGCACGGCGATCCTGCTCGGCGAGGACGGTGCCGATCGTCTCGACCTCAAGATCGCCTCGGCGGCTCTGGCTGAGATGCGCGATGCGTTCCGGCTGTTCGCGCCGTTCCGCGGAGTCCCCAAGGTGACCGTCTTCGGATCGGCCCGCACCCGGCATGACGATCCGCTCTACCTCACGGCTCGCGATGTGGCGGCGGCCCTGGCGGGCGACGGCTGGATGGTCGTCACGGGTGCCGGACCCGGCATCATGCAGGCGGCGTCGGAGGGAGCGGGCCCCGCTCTCTCGCTGGGCGTCTCCATCCGGCTGCCCTTCGAGGAGAAGCCGAACGGCTTCGTGACCGGTCAGGACCACGTCGTCGCGATGAAGTACTTCTTCACGCGCAAACTCATGCTGATCAAGGAATCGCTTGGATTCATCTGCCTTCCCGGCGGATTCGGCACTCTCGACGAGATGTTCGAGCTGCTCACCCTTCAGCAGACGGGGAAGGCCGAGCCGACCCCCATCGTTCTCCTCGACGAACCCGGCGGCACCTTCTGGCAGGGTCTGCGCAGCTTCATCGACGATCACCTCGCTCCGACCGGGGTGATCTCGGAGGGTGACTTCGACCGCGTCGTGATCACGGATTCGGTGGAGGCGGCGCGCGCGGAGATCACCGGGTTCTGGCACAACTACGACTCGTTGCGGTGGGTGGGCGACGCCCTGGTGCTGCGCCTGAAGGCCGTGCCGACGGATGCCGAGATCGAAACGCTCAACCAGCAGTTCGCCTCGATGCTCTCGACGGGCCGGATCGAGCGGACGGCTCCGCGGCAACCCGAGGTCGCCGACGACGACAACCTCGACCTGCCGCGTCTGATCCTGCACCTGGATCAGCGGCAGGTGGGCAACCTGTTCCGGCTGATCGGAGCGATCAACGCGCTTCCGTCTGCTCCCGCGCGGTGATGCGGGCCGCGAAGTCCGTGAGGTCGACGGGGCGATCGAGGATGCGCTCCGCGGCCCGGTGCCCGGAGTAGAACGCCGCACCGACCGTTGCCGGTTCGTCGCCCCAGGTGGCCTCGCCGGCGAAGTGCAGTACCCCGTCGACGGGCCCCGCGAGCGCGTCGTGGTCGTGATGCGTGGAACCCAGTGCGAGGTGCGAGTAGGAGCCGTTCGAGAACTCGTCCTCACCCCAGCGGGTGACCCAGTGGGCGAGCGGCTCGCCCACGGCATCCGGGTAGAGGACCCGCAGCGCACTCACCGCGTCGGCGACGATCTCCGCATCGGGAAGCTCCTGAATACGGCGACCGAAGGGTCCGGCGGCGAAGGTCAGCAGTGTCGGGATGCCGCTGACGGCGGAGACGTCGTACCAGGAGTGCCAGTGCTCGCCGGCCTCGCCGAGGGCACGGATCACGTAGGTCCCCTCGTTCCAGAAGCGCTCGGGGAACTGGACGAACACCTTGTTGAAGACGCCCATCCCGAGCCGAGAGACGGGGCCTGCGACCGCGTCGGGCAGTGCCGGCTCGAACGCGATCGTCCCCGCCTTGAGCACCCCGAGGGGTACGGTCACGATCGCCCTGGCGGCCCGGTACTGCGTCTCGCCCGCGTGCACGACGACGCCGTCGCCCGACCGGCTCACCCGCGTCACGACCGTCTCCAGGCGCACATCGAGGCCGGAGCCGATGCGTCGGGGCAGCTCGTCGTACCCGCGGGGGAAGATCACCTCGTCGCCCTCGATCGCGTCCTCGTCGAGGCCATGGGCGTCGAGGTCGCCGATCCAGGCGCCGCACTGCTCCTCGACCCGATGGCGGAAGAACTCGCGGATGTTGTCGATGCGCTCCGGGGCGAATCCGGACCGGTCGAGGGCACGCTCGGTCACATCCAGGTAGGTGTCGCCGGGGGAGGAGGCGGCGATCTCCTCCACGAGCAGACGATCGGCCATGTCGACGTCGGCGATCCACTGCGCGGTGGCCCCCTCGTCCATCGGATGCCCGTCGCCGTCGAAGTTCTCGATCGGGCGCCCGCCCACCTGGAAGCTCCCCACGGTGTATTCGATCGCCGGGATCCTCAGCGCGTGGACGAGGTTCCACAGAGGCGAGTCCTCGATCCCATGGATCCACGACGCGCCGAGGTCGACCGGGAATCCGGCGCCGCGGTCGGTGTGCATCCGACCGCCGATGCGGTCGCGTCCTTCCAGGACCACGACGCTCTGGCCCGCGTCGGCGAGCATCCGGGCGCTCGTGAGCCCCGACATCCCGGCGCCGATCACGATCGTGTCGAATGTGCTCACGTGCTCCTCCTCGAGCGGCTCGTGTATCCCGACGCCGCCGCCGCCGTGCGGGAGCCGGTGGGCACAGGGTATCGTGGTACGGATGTCGCGCGTGCGAACAGGCGCGACGAGAGCTGAATAGAGAGGCCGTCATGGACATCGAACTGAGTCTGCTGCGAGGGATCGAGAAGGAGAAGGCGATCCCCTTCGAAGAACTCGTCGCCATCATCGAGCAGGCGATCCTGACCGCGTACTCCAAGCACGTCGCCGCCGACGGCGTCACGCCCGAGGGCGTTCGCGTCGACCTCGACCGCAAGACCGGCCACGTCGCCGTGCTGCAGGTCGTCAAGGACGAAGAGGGCGCGATCATCGGCGAAGAGGACGCCACGCCGGACGATTTCGGGCGTATCGCGGCCTTCGCCGCCAAGCAGGTCATCAGCCAGCGTCTGCGCGACATCGCGGACGACGTCGTGCTCGGTGACTTCAAGGACAAAGAGGGCGACATCGTCGCCGGCGTGATCCAGCAGGGTCCGAACCCCCGCATGATCCACGTCGATCTCGGAGCCGTCGAGGCGATCCTGCCCCCCGAGGAGCAGGTGCCGGGCGAGGAGTACACCCACGGTTCACGCCTGCGCGTGTACGTCACGAGCGTCGCCAAGGGACTCAAGGGCCCGCAGATCACCGTCTCCCGCACCCACCCGGGGCTCGTGCGCAAGCTCTTCGCGCTCGAGGTACCGGAGATCGCGGCGGGACTGGTCGAGATCGTCGCGCTCGCCCGCGAGGCCGGCCACCGCACGAAGATCGCGGTCAAGGCGAACGACCCGTCGATCAACGCCAAGGGCGCCTGCATCGGCGAGATGGGTCGTCGCGTGCGCGCCGTGACCGAGGAGCTCGCGGGGGAGAAGATCGACATCGTCGACTACGACGCCGATCTGCCGACCTTCGTCGCCCACGCCCTCTCGCCGGCGAAGGTCACGAGCTCCTTCGTGCTCGATGCCGGCACCAAGGCCGTCCGCGCCCTGGTGCCCGACTACCAGCTGTCGCTGGCGATCGGCAAGGAGGGTCAGAACGCGCGTCTGGCCGCCAAGCTCACCGGTGCGAAGATCGACATCCAGCCGGACAGCGTCCTCGACTGATCCCCTTCGGCCTTCCGCCGCGCCCGGGAACGGGCGAGGCGGGGTGAAACGCAGGTGTAAGATGGAACCCGTACGAACGTGCGTCGGTTGTCGCACGCGTGCTCCCCGCTCCGCCCTTCTTCGGGTGGTGGCCCAGAACGACACCCTCATCCCCGATGAGAGTGCTGTCCTGCCGGGGCGCGGCGCGTGGGTGCATCCGACACCTGATTGCATCCAGGCCGCTCTGCGGCGACGAGCTTTCGGACGAGCACTGCGTGTGACCACTCAGCTGGACACACGGACCTTCGAACAGCACCCACCAAGAAACAAAGGCTGAACAGCTATGGAAACAAAGTGAACGGCTCGAAATGAGACCCGTCCGCGACTAGTGGTCTGCCCTGTCTGGGTGGACCGACTCAGACAGGAGAATTGTGGCTGGTAAACCACGCGTACATGAGATCGCCGCCGAACTCGGCGTCGACAGCAAGATCGCACTTGCAAAGCTCAAGGAACTCGGCGAGTTCGTGAAGAGCCCGTCTTCGACCATCGAACCGCCGGTGGCGCGCAAGCTGCGCGCGGCGATCGAGGCCGACAGCTCGCTCAAGGGCGCAGCCCCCGCCGCTCCTGCGGCGAAGCCTGCCGCGGCGTCCGCGACGAAGCCCGGTACGGGCTCCGCTGCCAAGCCGGCGCCGACCCCGGGTCCGAAGCCCGGTCCCAAGCCTGCCCCGGAGGCTCCGGCCCCCGCGGCGCCCGCGCCTGCCGCGCCCGCTCCTGCCCCCGCGGCAGAGGCTCCTGCGCCGGCAGCCCCGGAGGCATCCGCGCCCGCTGAAGGCGGCGCACCCACCCCCGGCGCTCCGCGTCCGGGCAACAACCCCTTCTCCTCCGCGCAGGGCATGGGCCAGCGTCCGGCCGGTCCCCGTCCGGGTAACAACCCCTTCGCGTCCGCACAGGGCATGGGCCAGCGTCCGACGCCTGGCAACATCCCCCGTCCGCAGGCCCCGCGTCCCGGCGCACCCCGTCCGGGTGCACCGCGTCCCGGCTCGCCTCGTCCCGGTGCCCCTCGTGGTGGCCAGGGCGGTCGTCCCGGTGCTCCGTTCCAGCAGCGTCCCGGCGGCCCCGGTCGCCCCGGCGGTGCCGGTGGACCCGGCGGTGCCGGTGGTCCCGGAGCACGTCCCGGTGGCGGCGGCGGCTTCGCCGGTCGTCCTGGTGGCGGCGGCGGTCGTGGCCGCGGCCCCGGCGGTGGTACCGCAGGTGCCTTCGGTAAGGGCGGCGGCAAGAGCAAGCAGCGCAAGTCGCGGCGGGCGAAGCGGCAAGAGTTCGAGATGCGGAGTGCTCCGGTCGTCGGTGGCGTCAACGTCACCCGCGGTAACGGAGAGATCATCCGCATGCGTCGCGGCGCATCGATCGCGGACTTCGCCGACAAGATCGAGACGCTGACCGGCTACACGGTGCAGCCCGGAACCCTCGTGACGATCCTCTTCAACCTCGGCGAGATGGCCACGGCCACCGAGTCGCTGGACGAGGCGACGTTCGAGGTCCTCGGTGCCGAGCTCGGCTACAAGATCCAGATGGTCTCGCCCGAGGACGAGGACAAGGAGCTCCTCGAGGGCTTCGGTCTCGACCTCGAGGCCGAGCTGGAAGCCGAGAGCGAAGACGACCTCGAGATCCGTCCCCCGGTCGTCACCGTCATGGGTCACGTCGACCACGGTAAGACGCGACTGCTCGACGCGATCCGTCAGACCAATGTCATCGAGGGAGAAGCCGGCGGCATCACCCAGCACATCGGCGCCTACCAGGTCTGGACCGAGCACGAGGGCATCGAGCGCGCCATCACGTTCATCGACACCCCGGGTCACGAGGCGTTCACCGCCATGCGTGCCCGTGGTGCGCAGGTCACCGACCTCGCGATCCTCGTGGTCGCAGCCGACGACGGCATCATGCCGCAGACGGTCGAGGCGCTGAACCACGCGCAGGCGGCGAACGTGCCGATCGTGGTCGCGGTGAACAAGGTCGACAAGCCCGACGCCAACCCCTCGAAGGTGCGTCAGCAGCTGACCGAGTACGGCCTGGTCGCCGAGGAGTTCGGTGGCGACGTCATGTTCGTCGACGTGTCCGCTCGTGCCGGCACCGGTATCCAGGAACTGCTGGATGCCGTGTTGCTCACCGCCGACGCTGGTCTCGACCTCACCGCCAACCCGAACAAGGGTGCTCGCGGTGTCGCCATCGAGGCGAAGCTCGACAAGGGCCGCGGTTCGGTCGCCACGGTGCTGATCCAGTCCGGAACGCTCCGGATCGGTGACGCGATCGTCGCAGGCACCGCCTATGGCCGCGTGCGTGCCATGGCGGACGAGAACGGCGAGCAGGTCCTCGAGGCCTACCCGTCGCGTCCGGTGCAGGTGCAGGGTCTGAACTCGGTGCCCCGTGCCGGTGACGTCTTCATCGTCACCGAGGAAGACCGCATGGCCCGCCAGATCGCTGAGAAGCGTGAAGCAGTCGAGCGCAACGCCCAGCTGGCCAAGGCCCGCAAGCGCATCTCGCTCGAGGACTTCACCCGTGCTCTCGAAGACGGCAAGGTCGAGTCGCTCAACCTCATCATCAAGGGTGACGTCTCCGGTGCCGTCGAGGCCCTGGAGGAGTCGCTGCTCAAGATCGAGGTCGATGATTCGGTGCAGCTGCGCATCATCCACCGCGGTGTCGGTGCGATCACCGAGTCCGACGTGAACCTGGCGACGATCGACAACGCGATCATCGTGGGCTTCAACGTGCGCCCCGACACGAAGGCACGCGAGCGTGCCGCCCGTGAAGGCGTGGACATCCGCTTCTACTCCGTCATCTACAACGCGATCGACGAGATCGAGAGCTCGCTCAAGGGCATGCTCAAGCCGGAGTACGAAGAGATCCAGTCGGGTGTGGCCGAGATCCGCGAGGTGTTCCGCTCCTCGAAGTTCGGCAACATCGCCGGTGTCATCGTGCGATCGGGAACGATCACGCGCAACGCCAAGGCCCGCGTCATCCGCGACGGCGTCGTGCTGGCCGATGGCCTTGCCATCGAGTCGCTGCGTCGCTTCAAGGACGATGTCACCGAGGTCCGTACGGACTACGAGGCCGGTATCGGACTCGGAAAGTACAACGACATCCAGATCGGTGATGAGATCGAGACGACCGAGCTCGTCGAGAAGCCTCGCGGCTGATCAATTCGAAACACCTTCGGGCGTCTCCCTCTCCTGCTCCTTCCGGAGCACGGAGACGGGGGACGCCCTGAGGGTTCCTGGACAGGGAGAGAACAATGGCAGGCGAAAGACAGGCCCGTCTCGCGGATCGAATCCGCGTGATCCTCGCCGAACGGCTGGAGAAGGGGCTGCGCGATCCGCGCCTCGGCTTCGTCACCATCACCGACGTCCGCGTGAGCGGCGACCTCCAGCACGCATCGGTGTTCTACACGGTGCTGGGCACGGAGGAGGAGCGCATCTCCAGCGGTGCGGCGCTCACCTCGGCGACCGGAATGCTGCGCAGCGAGGTCGGACGGCAGCTGAGCACCAGGCTCGTGCCGACCCTCGAGTTCATTCCCGACGCGCTTCCGGAGAACGCCGACCACATCGGCGCGCTGCTGCGTGAAGCGCAGCAGCGTGATGCCGACGTCGCCAAGCTCGCGTCCTCGGCTTCCCACGCCGGCGACGCCGACCCGTACCGTACCGACGACGACGCGGAGTAAGCGCCGTTTGATACGCTCGGCTTCGCGGGACGGCGTCCCGCGAAGCTGAGGGGGATCGGCATCGAGGGTGCGAACACGTCTGGGGGGCCGTTCATCGCGCCCGCTGCCGTCGGGCTCCTCCTGGAGGAGCTGCTCGAGCAGGATCTCGGTTGCGCGCCCCACGTGCTCGCTCGCCTCGCCGACGATCTGGACGCGGACGCGGCGACGATCCGTGAGGTCGTCCAGCGGTTGACGCCGGATCAACGACACGGTCTGCGCCCGGCGCCGACGCCCCTGCCGCTGGTGCCTGCGATCGCGCAGAGGTTCGAGGGAGTGGCATTCGACGAACGCGATCGCAGGCTGCTTCTCGCACTCGCGGTGTGCCTGGACGATGCTCTCGATCCGATTCTCGAATTCGATGGGCGCTCGGCGGCCGAGGTCACCTCCGCCCGCGTCGGTGCCCACCTCGCCGTGCACGCCGGTCGGATGCGCTTCATCGACGCCCGACTGGCGATCTGGCTGCGGGCGACCACCAGTGCGGCAGAGACGGCGGCGGTGCACGGGCGACTGAGCGCGGTCTTCCGCCGTCGCGGCGAACGAGTGAGCGCGGACTGGCATCGGGCGCGGGCGTCGCTCGAGGCAGAGCCGACCACCGCGCCGGAACTCACCCTCATCGCCAGGGAGCTCAGCGAGGCGGGGTACCCGGATCGTGCGTTGCTGCTCGCCAGGGAGGCCTGCGAGCATGCGGTGGGCGAAGACCAGGACGAGGCGCGCCTCGTCGCCGGCGCGTCGGCGGTGGGCGCCGGGTTCGCTGCGGAGGCGGCCGCGTGGCTGGGGGCCCTGTACCCGCACGGTACCGAGCGATACCGGTTGGCAGGTCTGGGGGCGCTGATCGTCGCCCAGACCGTCGTGCAGGGTGCTGTTCCCGAGGTCGATCCGACGTCGCTGCGGCCGGAGACACCTGACGAGCACGACTGGCATCACTGGACCAGGGCGGCCGCCCTCGCCGCGATACTCTGCGCCGAACGCGGCGACCGTCGCGGTATGCGCACGTGGCTCGACGCGCTCCGCGACGGCGCATCCCGGATCGGTGCCGAGCATGAGCTGAGGGATCCCGTGGTGGCGCTGAGCTGGCTCCTCGTGGGGGACCGCGACATCGAAGAAGTCGCGGGGTCCGGCCCGGTGAGCGGCGGGATGCTGCGCACGCTGCGCGCCGCCGTGGAGGGGGATGTCGATCTGGCGCTGCGTCTCATCGCGACCGACGAATCTGCGTTGTCCGGCGAGCCCGACCCGTTCGTGCCGGGATACGAGCACAGCCCGGTCGTTCAGGCGTATCGCGCCGTCGTCGAGGTACTGCTGCTCGTGTGGCGGGGTGACATCGGTGTCGCGCGGGACCGGCTGATCCAGGCGGCGCTCTCCTTCCCGATCGCGATGCCGTTCGCCGGATTGGGAGTGGTGCTCGCCAGACGCCTCGATCTGGCGGTGCTCGGCGAGCTGGGACCCTTCGCCCGATCACTCACCGTCGCCCTGCCCGGGGGAGCGAAGATCGACCTCCTCGTGGACCGCGGCATCCAGTCATTCCTCGCCGGCTCGTTCGACGATGCCGCCGCCACGGTTCGGCTGTGGTCCGATCTCGGTGGGCCGCAGACCACGATGGCGGTACCGGGTTTGGACGAGTTGGCCTTCATCTCTGCCGGTCGCACCACGACGGAGGCGTCCATCGAGCCTCCGGAGATCGCGCTCGCCCAGCGCCTGCGGATCCGTGTCGCGACGGCAGGCGACGGGCGGTGGCGTGCCGAGAGCGATGAGGTCCGCGACATCGCACGCACGTTGACCTCGCCGTTCGCCAGGGCGCGAGTGGAGACGATGCTCGGAACACAGCATGCGATTCGCGACGATCACTCCTCGGCGAGGATCCACCTCCAGCACGCCGAACGGCTGTTCGAGCTCTCGGGTGCGACGGCGTGGGCGAGGGCGGTGCGCGGCAGACTGGATCGGCTCGATGCGAGAGAGGGGAGCATCGTCTCCTCGGTCGGCGCTCTCTCCGCGTGCCGCGCGGCCTGGTCGCCTCAGCTCACGGCGCGCGAGCTGGAGGTGGCGATGCGCGCGGTCGGCGGTGCGGCGAACCGCGAGATCAGCGAAGCCTTGAACGTCTCCGTCCGCACCGTCGAGGTCCACCTCGGCCGGGTCTTCACCAAGCTCGGCGTGCGGAGCCGGGTCGAGCTGACGGTGCTCGCCCACCGCACAGAGCAGCACCTCTGAGCCGTCGCGCCTGAGTCTGCCGTCGTCACCGCGGCAGAAACAGAGACGCCCCATCGGCTTCGGCGAGTCCGTCGGCGATGAGCGAGTCGATAGCCCGATCACGCTGCCCGGGATCGGGCCAGTCCGGCAGGACGGCGTCGAGCGGGACGGCGTCTGGGTCGATGTTCCGCAGCAGCTTCAGCACCGCGCCGCGGGCCTGTCGGTCGGACCCCTCGTATGCGGCCTGGCGTCGGCGCTCATCACCCGTGTCCGGTCTCCCGGCGGCCAGCCATGCGCAGCTCCCGGCGAGAGGGCACAGCTCGCACCGCGGCGCCCGGGACGTGCACACCGTGGCGCCGAGCTCCATCGCTGCGGCATTGAACACCGCAGCTTCGGCGACATCGTCCGGCAGCAGGTCGGCCATCAGGTCGAGGTCCCGGCGCGAAGGGGGTCCCGGCTGCGCTCTGCCCTCGACGGCGCGCGCGAGCACCCGTCGGGTGTTCGTGTCGACCACGGGATGCCGGTCGCCGTAGGCGAACACCGCGACGGCGCGAGCGGTGTAGTCGCCGATACCGGAAAGGGCCAGCAGGGCGTCCACTTCTCGCGGAACGATCCCCCCGTGCCGCTCGGTGATCTCGACCGCGGCACGGTGCAACCACAGCGCGCGCCGGGGATATCCCAGGTTCGCCCACTGCTGCACGACGTCCGCTGTCGATGCGGTGGCCATCTCCGAGGGTGTCGGCCACCGCTCCAACCACGCCTCGAGGTGAGGGATGACTCTCGTCACGGGCGTCTGCTGCAACATGAACTCGCTCACCAGGACGCCCCAGGCGCCGAACTCGTCATGGAAGGAAGATCGACGCCACGGCAGGTCGCGAGCGGTCGCTCGATACCACGTCGGCAGGGGCGACATCAGCTCGAGAGAGGCCGGTGGGAGAGGCACCCGTCCAGCCTATGCGAGCGGATCGACGGCCAGGAGAGGGGAGCCACCGGGCATCCGCACGCGCAGATCCCGCTCGCGCGCTCGGTAGGCTGGGGGGATGGTCTCGCCCGGCATCCTCCTCGTCGACAAGCCCGCAGGGCTGACCAGTCACGACGTCGTCGCTCGCACGCGACGCGCGTTCGGCACCCGCAAGGTGGGGCACGCCGGAACACTCGACCCGATGGCGACCGGACTGCTGGTGATCGGCATCGAAGGCGCGACCAGGCTCCTGACCTACATCGTCGGTGCGGACAAGACCTACGTGGCGACGATCCGTCTCGGCCAGACGACGGGCACGGACGATGCGGAAGGGGAGATCCTCACCACGGCCGCGCCCGAAGCGTGGGACGCGGTGACCGATGATGCGGTGTCGGCCGGCATCACGCAGCTCACGGGTGAGATCTCCCAGGTTCCCAGCGCCGTCTCGGCGATCAAGGTGGACGGTCGTCGCGCCTATGAGCGCGTGCGCGCCGGCGAAGAGGTCGTGCTCGCCGCACGCGATGTCGTCGTGTCGCGCTTCGACCTGCTCGCAACCAGGCGAGGTGACGGCCATCTCGATCTCGACGTCGTCGTCGACTGCTCGTCCGGAACGTACATCCGCTCCCTCGCCCGCGATCTCGGGGCCTCGCTCGGCGTCGGCGGTCACCTCACCGCGCTGCGCCGCACGCGGGTCGGTCCGTTCGATGTGTCCGATGCGGTCGGTCTCGACGCGCTGGAGGGCGCCGCGACTCTGACCCCGGGCGAGGCGGCCGGCCGGATCCTCCCCGTGCTGGAGATGTCCGGTGACGAGGCACGCGACCTCCGTCACGGCAAGCGGCTGAGCGGCCAGGCCGCGCGCCTCGAAGAGACGATCGGTGCAGCGATCGACCCGGAGGGGCTCCTGATCGGCATCGTCGAGAAGCGCGGTGCCGACCTCAAGAGCGCCATGAACATGCCGGAGGGCGACCGATGATCCTGTGGCTCACGATCGCGCAGATCGTCATCGCCGTCGCCGCCGGCATCTTCTGTCTCGTCGCGGGTCTGATCGGCAGACGGCCGAGCGACTTCAGCGTCGGCGCCCTCGCCCTCGTCGAGGTGCTGCTCATCGTGCAGGTGATCGTCGCCATCGTTGCGCCGCTGACCGGGAACCCTCCGACCGGAGACCTGCTCGAGTACTGGGTCTACCTGGTCTCCGCGGTGCTCCTGCCCGTCGGCGCGGTGCTGTGGGCGCTCATGGAGCGCAGTCGCTGGAGCACGGTGATCCTCGGGGTGGCGGCGCTCGCGATCGCGGTGATGCTGTGGCGTATGCAGGTCATCTGGTCCGTCCAGATCGCGTGACGCGGCGGGTCGGAGCGCAGACCCGACCTCTCCTGCGGCTCTAGGATGGAATGCGCTATGAGCTCCACCGCCCCCTCCTCTCGGATGACCGGAATCGGTCGCGTCCTCGTGATCGTCTATGCCGTGATGGCGCTGGCCGCGACCGGACGCAGCTTCGTGCAGATCGTCCGTCGCTTCGACGAGGCGCCGCTGGCGTACGCGCTCTCCGCACTCGCCGCCGTCGTGTACATCCTCGCCACACTCGCCCTCGTCCTGGCCCGCCGCCGCGGCTGGTACTCGGTCGCTTGGGTCGCGATCGTCTTCGAGCTCACCGGCGTCCTCGTGGTGGGGGTGCTGAGCCTTCTGATGCCCGACCTGTTCCAGCATGAGACCGTGTGGTCGCTGTTCGGGCGCGGTTACCTGTTCATTCCGCTGGTTCTGCCCCTCTTCGGCATCTGGTGGCTGCGCACGCACCGCCCGGCCGACGTCGTGCGTCCGGTCGAGGTCGGCGCGTGATCGTCTTCCGCAGCCCGGAAGAGGTGCCGGACGACTTCGGACCGAGCGCGGTCGCGATCGGCAAGTTCGACGGCGTCCATGCCGGCCACCGAGCCGTGATCGAGCGCCTCGAGGAAGCGGCCGCAGCGACGGGCAGCCGGTCGGTCGCCGTCACGTTCGACCGCAACCCGCTGGCGGTGATCCGCCCCGACCGCTGCCCGGAGAACGTCGTCACGGTCGAGCGCAAGCTCGACCTCCTGGGCGAGCTCGGGCTCGACGCCACTCTGGTGCTCACGTTCGACGAGGAACTCGCCGCCCGCAGCGCTGAGGACTTCGTCGTCGACATCCTCGTCGGAGCCCTTCGGGTCTCCACGGTCCTCGTCGGGCAGGACTTCCGGTTCGGCGCTCGGGGAGCCGGCACCCCCGAGCTTCTGCGCGAGCTCGGTCCTCGTCACGGCTTCTCGGTCGAGGTCATCGACGACGTGTACCTCCCCGGCTCCACGCGACGCGTGTCGTCGAGCTGGATCCGCGAGCTGCTGATGGAGGGCGACGTCGCTGCGGCGACGACCGTGCTCGGACGCCATCCCGATGTGCGCGGAGTCGTCGTGCACGGACTCAAACGCGGGCGGGAACTCGGGTTCCCCACGGCGAACCTCTCGACCATCGTCGATGCGTTCGTGCCGGCGGACGGCGTGTACGCGGGATGGCTCGTCGACCACGACACCGGGATCCGGCATCCGTCGGCGATCTCCGTCGGGACCAATCCCACCTTCGACGACGTCCTCGTGCGACAGGTCGAGGCTCACGTGCTGGGAGAGACGGGTCTCGACCTCTACGGGCACGACGTCACGGTCGAGTTCGTGGAGCGGCTGCGGGGCATGGTGGCCTTCGAGGGCATCGACAAGCTGATGGTGCAGATGGGTGCCGATGTCACGGATGCGGCGCGGGCTCTCGGGCTCTCCTCCTAGCCGAGAGCGGATCGCCGGTTCGACCGTGCGGGATGGACGGCTCGGCGTGGGCGATCTCCGCTGAGCGAGCGAGATGGCATAGAATGATCATCGGCTCCCGCCGAACTTCGCGACTCTCGCGTTCCCCGGCGGGAAGAAGATCCACTGTTCGTACGGTCCTGGCTCACGCCACACGCGGACAACGAGAACGGCTCATGGTTTCCTGGGGAAGCCGGAGCCTTCACGCTCAGGAGGAGCATGCCGACTACGGCAACCGCCGCCACGCGGCGCAAGAAGACGTCCCGTCGCGACGATGAGGCACCCCTCATCCCGATCCTCGCGCGCAAGGTGCGCGAGATCGAGGCGAAGTCGCAGCGAGGGAAGCTCGGTCCCACGAATCGAGTGAAGTTCCAGGTGATCGCCTTCCTGGTGCGCGAAGAGCGCGCCAGGGTGAAGGCGGATGCCGAGATCGGCGATCCCGCACGCGCCGAGTTGCTGAAGCGGCTCGACGGCGTGGCCACGATCCTCGCGAAGACGGCCGCCCGCGACACCTCACTAATCCAGCTCCTGGAGGCCGACCAGGCGACATCGCCGGTGGCCAAGCGCATGCGCCGGGACTGGCTGCTCGAATCCGGAGCCGAACTCGCCCCGGAAGAGCTCATCATCGCCGACGCCGCACCGGTGCAGATCTCCGCGATCCCCGCAGCGATCGCGGAGCGCCAGGTCACCCCGCCGTCCGTCGAGGCGCGACAGTTGGCCAACCCCTTCCTCGCTCCCGACCTGACGCCGCGTTCGACGGCCACGCCGCGCCGCCGTCTCGACGGCTGGGAGCTCATGGGTCCGCTGTACAAGGCTTTCGAGACCGGGGCCGGTGGGTCCGCCGCGTCGATGGATCTGCCGCCGGCGCCGGAATTCGACCACATCTCGCCCAAGGGCCTCGAGGTCATGGTGCATCAGTCCCGGTTCCTCGAGGCCGTCAAGGCCGGACACCGCAGCTTCCTCCTCGCCGACGAGCCCGGTCTCGGCAAGACCGCGCAGTCGGTTCTCGCCGCTTCCGTCGCGGGTGCATATCCGCTGCTGGTGGTCGTGCCCAACGTCGTGAAGATGAACTGGGCGCGCGAGGTCGAGCGCTGGACGCCCCAGCGCCGGGCGACGGTGATCCAGGGCGACGGCGATGACATCGACGCGTTCGCCGACGTGTTCATCGTGAACTACGAGATCCTCGACCGGCACATGTCGTGGCTCGCCTCCATCGGTCTGCGCGGGATGGTCGTCGACGAGGCGCACTTCATCAAGAACCTCTCCTCGCAGCGGTCGCAGAACGTGCTGTCGCTGGCCGCCCAGGTGCGCGAGCGCACTCCGGGGCATGATCCTCTGATGCTCGCCCTCACCGGTACGCCGCTGATCAACGACGTCGAGGACTTCGACGCGATCTGGCGCTTCCTCGGCTGGACCACCGGTGAGAAGCCGGGTCCTGAGCTCATGGAGAAGCTCGACGCCACAGGGTTCACCCCGGCAGACAAGGCGTTCTATCCCGAGGCCCGCGATGCGGTGATCTCCATGGGGATCGTCCGTCGCAAGAAGAAGGACGTCGCCGCCGATCTCCCGGACAAGCTGATCGCCGATCTGCCGGTGCAGCTCGACGACGAGTTCGGGCGCAGCATCCGCCAGGCCGAGCGCGAGCTGGGGGAGCGGCTCGCCGCTCGCTACCGCCGTATCATCGAGGCTCGCGGAGACCGTGGGCTCGCGTCGGGAGAGATCGACGAGGACATCGTGCGGCTGGTCGCCCAGAACGAGCTCGAGGAGTCCAAGGCCGCCGGCACCGGGGGAGACAACGTCTTCACCATGGTCCGTCGCATCGGTCAGGCCAAGGCGCCGCTGGCTGCCGACTATGCCGCTCAGCTGCAGCGCTCGGTCGGCAAGGTCGTGTTCTTCGCGAAGCACATCGACGTCATGGACCAGGCCGAGGCGCACTTCGCCGCGGCGGGCATCCGCTCGGTGTCGATCCGTGGCGACCAGACCTCCACGGTCCGGCAGCAGGCCATCGACGACTTCAACGGCGACCCCGAGGTCGGCATCGCGGTCTGCTCGCTCACCGCGGCAGGCGTCGGGCTCAACCTGCAGGCCGCGTCGAACGTCGTGCTCGCCGAGCTGTCGTGGACGGCCGCCGAGCAGACGCAGGCGATCGACCGTGTGCACCGCATCGGCCAGGGCGAGCCGGTCACCGCGTGGCGGATCATCGCCGCGCACACGATCGACACGAAGATCGCGGAGCTGATCGACCAGAAGCAGGGGCTCGCGGCGCGCGCTCTCGACGGTGAAGCGGTCGAGGAGTCGGCCGCAGAGCCGGTGCAGCTGGCGGCACTCATGCACCTGCTGCGACAGGCGCTGGGCGGAGCATAGGCGTCAAGAATCACCGTTCTTAACGTCGGATCCGGTGCGAGAACACTCGAGACCGGGAAGTTCGACGATATCGGTGAATCGGGTCGTCAAGATCGACGTTTTTCGCCGCTCCCGAATGGCGCCCGAGCGTGCCGGGGCGCTAGTGTCGATCGAAGGCAGCGTCGCCTGTTCCCCCCATCTCCCGAACGTCTGAAGGCACCAGCATGAAGATCGGCATCCTGACGAGCGGCGGCGACTGCCCCGGCCTCAACGCGGTCATCCGCGGCATCGTGCTCAAGGGCACGACCTCATACGACCTCGAGTTCGTCGGCATCCGCGACGGATGGCGGGGCCTGGTCGACGGTGACTTCATGCCGCTGACCCGACACGAGGTGAAGGGGCTGTCGAAGGTCGGCGGCACGATCCTCGGCACCAGCCGCACGAACCCGTACGAGGGCGAGCGCGGGGGAGCCGACAACATCGCCAAGACCCTCTACGGGCACAAGATCGACGGCATCATCGCGATCGGTGGTGAGGGCACGCTCGCTGCAGCGGACCGTCTCGCCAAGGACGGCATCAAGGTCATCGGCGTCCCCAAGACGATCGACAACGACCTGCAGGCGACCGACTACTCGTTCGGCTTCGACACCGCGGTGAACATCGCCACGGATGCGATGGATCGACTGCGCACGACCGGCGACTCGCACCAGCGCTGCATGGTCGCAGAGGTCATGGGCCGTCACGTCGGCTGGATCGCACTGCACGCCGGAATGGCTGCCGGAGCTCACGTCGTCTGCATCCCCGAGGTGCCGATGTCGATCGACGAGATCACGGAGCTGGTGACCAGCGCGCATGATCGCGGTCGCGCGCCGCTGGTCGTCGTCTCCGAGGGGTTCAAGCTCCTCGGAATGGACGAGGCCTACAGCGACAAGGGCCTCGACGCCTTCAACCGCCCCCGCCTCGGCGGCATCGGCGACCTGCTCGCGCCCGAGATCGAGCGCATCACCGGCATCGAGACGCGGGCGACGATCCTCGGTCACATCCAGCGCGGCGGATCGCCCTCGGCGTTCGACCGCGTGCTCGCGACACGACTCGGTCTGCACGCTGCCGACGCGATCGTCGACGGCGCCTGGGGCCAGATGGTCGCCATGCAGGGCACGGATATCGTCCGGGTGCCGTTCGCCGATGCACTGGGCGAACTGAACACGGTCCCGCGCTACCGCTACGACGAGGCGGCGGCGCTCTTCGGCTGAGCCGCCTGAGGCTGAGTCCGCCCCTCGCAGGACGAGCTCAGCCTCAGCGATTCACGCCTCGGCGAGGCCGAGCGTGTCCAGCAGCCAGGCGAGTTCGAACGCCCGCTCCTTCCAGGAGTTGTAGCGCCCGCTCACCCCACCGTGCCCGGCGACCATCTCGCACTTGAGGAGCACGTCCTTCGCCCCGGCCTCGCGCAGGCGTGCGACCCACTTCGCGGGCTCCACATAGAGCACGCGCGTGTCGTTCAGGGACGTCACGGCGAGGATCCGAGGGTAGTCCACGCCGTCGCGGACGTTCTCGTAGGGGCTGTACGACTTCATGTAGGCGTAGACGTCCGGGTCATGGAGCGGGTCACCCCACTCGTCCCATTCGATGACGGTCAGCGGCAACGACGGATCGAGGATCGTCGTCAGGGCGTCCACGAACGGCACACCGGCGAGGATGCCGGCGAAGAGCTCGGGCGCGAGGTTCGTCACCGCGCCCATCAGCAGGCCGCCGGCGCTGCCGCCCTCGGCCACCATCCGACTCGGCGTGGTCACACCCGACTCGACCAGGTGCTCGCCGCAGGAGACGAAGTCCGTGAACGTGTTGCGCTTGTGCAGGAGCTTGCCGTCCTCGTACCACTGCCGGCCCATCTCGCCGCCTCCGCGCACGTGCGCGACCGCGAAGATCACACCCCTGTCGAGTTCGGAAAGGCGTGCCACGGAGAAGCCGGGATCGATCGAGTGCTCGTACGATCCGTAGCCGTACAGGTGCACCGGACGCGGCTCGACGCCTGGTTCGCCGAACGAGCGCTTCCACACGAGCGAGATCGGCACGCGCACGCCGTCTGATGCGGTCGCCCACTCGCGTCGCTGGCCGTAGTCGGCGGGGTCGTAGCCCCCCAGCACCGGCACCTGCTTGCGCAGCACCAGCTCCCGGGTCACGAGGTCGAGGTCGTACACGGTCCCCGGCGTCACGAATGAGGTGTAGCCCAGACGCAGGAACGGCGAGTGCCACTCGGGATTCCCGCTCACGCCGGCCGAGTAGAGCGGTTCGTCGAACACCAGCTCATCGACCGCATCCGTGGCGTAGTCGAGCAGACCGACGCGCTCGAGTCCCTCGCTGCGGTACTCCACGGTGGCGAAGTCGCGGAACGCATCGACACCGAGGAGTCGTCTGCCCTGCTCATGCGCGAGCACCACGTGTCGCTCGCCCTGCGGCTGGGACGCTGACACCGAGACGAGCTCGAAGTCGAGCGCTCCGTCGTTGTGCAGCACGAGCAGGCGATCCTCGCCGTCTACGACCGCATGCTCGACCGAGTACTCCACGCCTTCACGACGCGGCCACACGAGCTGCGGCTCCGCGGTCAGCTCGCCCGTCAGATCGACGAGGTACTCCTCGCTCGTGATGCTCGAACCGACCGCGATGACCAGATACCGGCGGCTACGGGTGATCCCGGCACCGAGCCAGAACTTCTCATCCGGCTCGTGGAAGAGCTTCACGTCGTCGGTGACGGGCGTGCCGAGGCGGTGCAGCCACAAAGTGTCGGGCCTCCACGCCTCGTCGCGGGTCGTGTAGATCACACCCCGACCGTCTGGTGTGAAGAAAGCGCCGCCCGTGTTCGGGATCTCGTCGTCGAGCGTGGTGCCGGTGGTGAGGTCGCGCACGTGCACGGTGTACAGCTCGTCACCTTCGAAGTCGGTGGACCACAGCAGCTTCGTGGCGTCGTCGGACGTGTCGAACGCTCCGAGCGAGAAGAACTCGTGCCCCTCCGCCTCGATGTTGCCGTCGAGGAGCGCGACCTCGCCGGGAACCGGGACACCGGGCTCGAGACGCGGAGGAGTCCAGTCGTCGGGCTCGGCCGCGGCGCGGCAATGGATGCCGTACTGCGCGCCCTCCTCGGTGCGGCTGTAGTACCACCAGTGGCCGCGGCGGGTGGGAACGGAGAGGTCCGTCTCCTGCACGCGGCCCTTGATCTCTTCGAAGAGCCGCTCGCGCAGAGCGGCGAGATGTGCCGTCTCGGCCTCCGTGTGGGCGTTCTCGGCCTCGAGGTGGGACACGACCTCCGCGGACTCCTTTGCGCGGAGCCATTCGTACGGATCGTCGAAGGTGTCACCGTGGTGGGTGCGGAGGGAGGAGCGGCGGTCGGCGGTAGGAGCGTCAGTCACCGTCTCACGCTATCCCAGGTCGAGTTGACCGGCACGGGGGAGGGTGGGAGGATCTACCGGGGCCGGTTAACGGAAGTCAAACCCACGGTGAACTCTTCGTTCATCACGTCGATCACGTCGACATCTCCTTCTTCCTCAAACGACCGAAAGCGAACGGTGGAAACCGCAGCCCTCATCGTCGTGCTTGTCATCGCGCTGGCACTCTTCTTCGACTTCACCAACGGCTTTCACGATACGGCGAACGCCATGGCGACGCCGATCGCCACCGGCGCGCTGAAGCCCAAGACAGCCGTCCTCCTCGCCGCCGTTCTCAACCTCGTCGGCGCCTTCCTGTCGACCGAGGTCTCCAAGACCATCTCCGGCGGGATCATCCGTGAGGATGCGATCATCGAGGCCGGGGCGGATCTGTTCCTATCGTTGATCTTCGCCGGTCTGATCGGTGCGATCACCTGGAACATGCTCACGTGGCTTCTCGGTCTTCCCTCGAGCTCGTCGCACGCGCTCTTCGGTGGACTCATCGGGGCCACCCTCGTCGGCGCAGGCATCGGCGGCATCGACTTCGGCATGGTGCTCTCCAAGATCGTGCTCCCCGCGCTGATCGCTCCGGTTACGGCAGGCCTGATCGCCTTCGCCGCGACGAAGATCGCCTACTCGATCACCCGTCGCTACGACGGAAAGCCCGACGGTCGCGACGGATTCCGGTGGGGGCAGATCTTCACCTCCTCGCTGGTCGCGCTGGCTCACGGCACCAACGACGCCCAGAAGACGATGGGTGTGATCACCCTCGCGATGATCACGATCGGCTGGCAGTCCGGCGCTCACCACGAGCCCGAGCTGTGGGTCATCATCGCGTGTGCGTTCACGATCGCGCTCGGCACCTACCTGGGCGGCTGGCGCATCATCCGCACCCTCGGCAAGGGCCTGACCGACGTCAAGCCCGCACAGGGCTTCGCAGCGGAGAGCTCGACAGCCGCCACCATCCTCGCCTCCAGCGCCCTCGGATTCGCGCTCTCGACCACGCAGGTCGCCTCCGGATCGGTCATCGGATCCGGCCTCGGTCGCCGCGGGTCCACGGTGCGCTGGCGGACCGCCGGCCGCATCGGCATCGGCTGGCTGCTGACGCTTCCCGCCGCCGGTGGAGTGGGAGCGCTCGCTGCGCTGCTCGTGGTCTGGCTGGGCAACTGGGGCGTCGCGATCGACGCCGTGATCGCGGTCCTGATCATCCTCGGTCTGTACATGCGCTCGCGTCGCAACGCCGTCACGCCCGCCAACGCGATGAGTGATGTCGCCGAGTCCGGCATGGCCATCGAGCTTCCCGACACGCCCCCGCCGACGCGTCGTCAACAGCGCATCGAGCAGGCCAAGGCTGAGGCCAGGGCCCGTGCCGAGGCCAGGGAGAAGGCGAAGGCGCAGGCGAAGAAGGATGCCGCGGCCAAGGCCAAGAAGAAGGCGGAGGCCAAGGCGGGCGCCGGTGCGTCCAAGTCTGCGGCATCGAAGAAGAAAACAGATGCCGATCGGAACGGGGAGTCCGCATGAACGTCGTGATCGACTGGTTCGCGTTCCTCCAGGTTTTCGCGGCAGCCCTCATCGGCGCCGCGGCCATCGTCACGTTCTACGCGCTGGGTCTGCGTCTGCTCGTGCGCAGCGGTCGGGCTCCGGTGGTGAGCCCGGCGGAGTTCACGGACGCCATCACGGTGATCACCGAGAAGGAGCTCAAGCGCGCCGAGAAGCAGGCGGCGAAGGCCGCGCGCAAGAGTCCGTTGACCGAGGGGCAGAAGTCGCTGGCCCTCGTCGGGGCCTACGGCTGCTTCGCGCTCTGCGCCGCCGCAGTGGTGAGCGGCATCCTGCTCCTCGTCATCGGTCACTGACGACGGCGGAACGGGGGCCCGGTGCGGGGGCCGGTGCGGCCATAGGCTGATGTCATGTCCGCAGGAACCGGCACTCCCTACGTCTTCGGCAGGCACGAGCCCGCGTCGCACGTGCTCATCCACGTCAGCGACCCGCATTTCCTCGCCGGGGGAGTGCGGCTGGGCGGACGCTACGACGTCGAGGAGAACTTCGCCCGCACGTTGGAGGCGATCCGCACCGTGCATCCGCACCCCACGGCCATCGTCGTCACGGGGGACTTGGCCGACCTGGGGGAGCCCGACGCCTATCGTCGCCTTCGGGCCGCGGTCGAGCCGGTGGCCGAGGCGCTGCGGGCCCCGGTCATCTGGGTGGCAGGCAACCATGATGAGCGGCCGGCTCTGCGAGAGGGCCTGCTGAATCTGACGCCGACCGAGGAGCCGGTGACCGGTGTCTGGAACCTCGACGGCCTCCGACTCATCGCGCTGGACACCAGTGTCCCGGGGTGGCATCACGGAGATCTCGACGACGGTCAGCTCGCCTGGCTGGCGGAGGTGCTCGCCGAGCCCGCCCCGCACGGGACGCTGCTGGCGATGCATCATCCGCCGATCCCGAGCCATCTGCCGCTGTTCGACATCCTGGAGCTGCGGCATCAGGACGAGCTCGCAGACATCGTGCGGAGGAGCGATGTGCGCGGCATCCTCGCCGGACATCTGCACTATTCCTCCCACGGCCTTTTCGCCGGGGTTCCCGTGAGCGTCGCCTCGGCGACGTGCTACACGATGAACGTCGCGCGTCCGTCGGCCGAGGTCAACGGCATGGACGCCGCGCAGGCCTTCCAGATCGTCCACGTCTACCCCGACACGATCACGCACACCGTGGTCCCGGTGACCGAGGCCCCGACCGGCGACTACTTCTCCGAGGCCTGGCTGGAGCGCATGGCGAAGCTCAGCCCGGAAGGGCGACTCGAGGCCTTCTCCCGCAAACCCGGACGCTGAGCGGCGTAGACTGGGGGCATCCCCCACCCTTCTCACCCGCCACGACCCACGAGGATGTGACATGGCTTCTGCCGCGCCTACCCCGACCCGCACCGAGACCGATTCGCTCGGGAGCATGGAGATTCCCGTCGACGCGTACTGGGGGATCCACACCGCCCGCGCCGACGCGAATTTCCCGATCACGAAGCGACCCATCTCGGTGTATCCCGACCTGGTGGTCGGCCTCGCGATGGTCAAGCAGGCCAGCGCCCGCGCGAACCGCGAGATCGGAGTGCTCGACCCCGAGCGCGCTGACCTGATCGATCGTGCGGCGCAGCGTGTGATCGACGGCGAGTTCCACGAGCAGTTCACGGTCGGTGTCATCCAGGGCGGCGCCGGCACCTCGACCAACATGAACGCGAACGAGGTCATCACCAACATCGCGCTCGAGATGGCCGGACGCGAGAAGGGCGACTACGCCTTCCTGTCGCCGATCGATCACACCAACCGCAGCCAGTCCACCAACGACGTGTACCCGACGGCAGTGAAGATCGGCCTCTCGCTGACGCTGCGCTCGCTGCTCGAAGAGCTCGACCTGCTGCGGCTGTCGTTCCTGGGCAAGTCGCGCGAGTTCCACGACGTTCTGAAGGTCGGGCGCACCCAGCTGCAGGACGCCGTGCCCATGACGCTGGGCCAGGAGTTCAACGGCTTCGCCACGACGCTCGGCTACGACCACACGCGCCTCACCGAGAACGCCTCGCTGATGTTCGAGATCAACATGGGCGCCACGGCTATCGGCACCGGCATCACGACCCACCCCGGTTACGCGCCCGCTGTGCTCAAGCACCTGCGTGAGATCACCGAACTCGACCTGCGCACCGCCGGCGACCTCGTCGAGGCCACCAGCGACACCGGATCGTTCATGTCGTTCTCCTCGACGCTCAAGCGCAACGCGATGAAGCTGTCGAAGATCTGCAACGACCTCCGGCTGCTCTCGTCGGGCCCCCAGGCGGGCTTCGGCGAGATCAACCTCCCCGCCATGCAGGCGGGCTCCAGCATCATGCCCGGCAAGGTCAACCCGGTCATCCCCGAGGTCGTGAACCAGGTGGCGTTCGCCGTGGCCGGTGCCGACATGACGGTGACGATGGCGGCGGAAGCCGGGCAGCTGCAGCTGAACGCCTTCGAGCCGGTGATCGCGCACTCGATCTTCCAGTCGATCACCTGGATGCGTCAGGCCATGTGGACCCTGCGCGTGAACTGCGTCGACGGCATCACCGCCAACCGCGACCGCCTGGGGGCGATGGTGGGAGCCTCGGTCGGTGTCATCACCGCACTGACGCCCTTCATCGGCTACGCAGCAGCGGCAGCCCTGGCGAAGACCGCGCTGTTGACCAACCGCAGTGTCGCCGATCTGGTGGTGGAAGCCGGTCTGATGTCCCGCGAAGAGGTCGTCAAGCAGCTCTCGCCCGCACGCCTGTCCGGGCTCGAGACCATCACGGCGGCGATCCCGGTGATCGCGTCGGAGGACCTGATCGAGATCTGATCACGCGGAGACGAAGAGAGGGACGGATGCTCCGGCATCCGTCCCTCTCTTCGTGCCGGTGAGGTCAGTCGGTGATCCGGCAGTGGGTGGTGAGTTCACCGATGCCGTCGATGCCGACCGTGACGGTGGAGTGGTCGCGGAGGAAGATCTGCGGGTCGCGCGAGTAGCCGGCACCTCCGGGGCTGCCGGTCGAGATGAGCGTGCCGGGGAGCAGGGTGAGCGACTGCGAGAGGTGCGTGATCAGCTTCGCCACCGAGCGCACCATCTGGTCGGTGCTCGCATCCTGCACGGTGTGACCGTCGACGACGGTCCAGATGTGGAGGTCCTGCGGGTCGGCGATCTCGTCCGCGGTCACGGCGAAGGGTCCGGTCGGGGTGAAGCCGTCGAACGACTTGCAGCGGGACCACTGCGCCTCGGAGAACTGGATGTTCCTCGCGGTGATGTCGTTGACCACCGTGTACCCCCAGACGTGCGACAGGGCGTCGGCTTCGGCGACGTCCTTCGCGGGCGAGCCGATGAGCACGCCGAGCTCGGCCTCGTAGTCGACGGCTTCGCTGAGAGCGCGCGGCCACGACGTGGTCTGCTCGTGTCCGGTGAGCGAGTTCGGCCAGAGCGTGAACACCGTGGGTGCGGCATCCGTCTTCAGGCCCAGCTCGCTGGAATGCGCGGCGTAGTTGAGGCCGACGGCCAGCACAGCCGGGGGAGCGAGCACGGCCGAGGCGAACGCCCAGCCGTCGAGAGGGTGCCGCCGGGCGGAACCGGTCGCCAGCGCTGCGCGCAGGGCCTCGAGCGCGTCGTCTCCTCCCTCGATCAGCTGCTGCAGCGTGGCAGGAGGGTCGTTCAGGAGGTCAGAGACGAGGATGGCGTCCGAGCCCTCGACCACGGCGAGAACCGCGAGAGGGGAGTCAGGACGGCGCAGGTGAGCGAACCGCATGCTTCTACGCTACCGGGTGGCTGGTGGTCGCCGGGTGGAGGGCGTCGCCATATCCGGACCGTCTGCGTTGTGCCCATAAGCTTTGCCTATGAGTTCCGGAGGACCGTCCCAGCCGCAGCAGCCCTCGCCCTACGCCCCTCCGCCGGCATCGCCGCAGGTGTCGCGGCAGCCCTACATGCCCGCGCCATCCGCGAGCCCCCTTCCCGCGCCTGCGAACGGGGCGCCTTCCACCGGGTACGCCTCGTCTCTCGCGCAACCGACCCCGTACACGCCACCGGCTCCCGTGGCCCCGTCGCCGGCGGAGTCGCTTCCCGCGTTGCCCGTGCCCACCAGGAAGGGGCGCACCGTGTCGCTCTGGCTCTTCGGAGTGCTCGGGTTCCTGCTGATCGCCCTCGTGGGGTATTTCGTCTGGGCGCTCGGATCCTTCGCATCGGTCGTCGGCCTTGTGCTCGCGCTCATTCCGTTGACGATCGTGTTCCTCGGCGTACGCCTGATCGACCGGTGGGAGCCCGAGCCCAAGCGACTCGTCGCGTTCGCCATCGCCTGGGGTGCGGTGGCGGCGGTCGGGCTCACCCTTCTCGTCGACACGGCACTGACCCTCCTGCTCGACATCCGATCGGAGGAGTTCACCGCCGTTGTGCAGGCACCCATCGTGGAAGAGCTCTGGAAGGGGCTCGGCGTCTTCCTCATCTTCCTGCTCGCCCGACGAGCCTTCGACGGCCCCGTCGACGGCATCGTCTACGGGGCACTGGTCGGGGCGGGATTCGCGTTCACCGAGAACATCCAGTACTTCGGGTTGAGCCTGATCGAGGGCGGCGGTGAACAGCTCACCGTCACGTTCGTGGTGCGTGGGCTCTTCTCGCCCTTCGCGCACGCCATGTTCACCGCGATCACCGGTTTCGCGATCGGTCTCGTCGCCCGTCGGCACGGTTCGGCCCAGGCGGCGCTCGGCGCCGGGGCGCTGGGCCTGGTCGGGGCGATCCTCCTGCACGCGCTCTGGAACGGCTCCGCGACGTTCGCGGACTTCTTCGGGCTCTACTTCACCCTCCAGGTGCCGCTGTTCGTCGGATTCATCCTGTGCATCGTCGCCCTGCGTCGCGAGGAGGCCAGGCTCACCAGAGCACGCCTGGAGGACTACGCCGCCGCGGGGTGGTTCACGCCCGAGGAGGTCACGATGCTCGCGACCCCCGCCGGACGAAAGGTGGGACTGGCCTGGGCCTCGCAGCTGCGCGGGGACCGACGGCCTCTGATGCGCGCGTTCATAAAGGACGCGACCGCACTCGCCGCCGTGCGCCAGCGCGCGATCACCGGTCGGGATCCTCTGGCCGTGGACGACGAGCGCGCTCTCCTGATCCGCACCAGGGCGACCAGGGCGGCTCTGCTCTCCTACTGACACGGAGCGAGGCAGCGGGCCCGCCCCCGGCAAGACTCAGCGCCCGGTGCTGCGGCGATGCCTGCGAGTCTCCCGGGCGCTGAGTTGATCTGTAAACAGGGTGCACCCGGCCCCGTGCGGGTGTCAAGAGCGTCTTGCCGAGGTTCGACGGTGCGTGCACGAGAGGTTCGACGGTTCGTGCATGAGGTGTTCGCTGTGAGCAGGTGCGCGCGCGTTGACCCCGTCCGTCGGCCTCGGGTTTGATGGAGACATGACTGAACGCACAAAGCCTGAGTTCGACGCCCCCAGCACCCCCGCTCCGGCGGACCTCGTCATCCGCGACATCATCGAGGGTGACGGCGCCGAGGCGAAGCCCGGCGACACGGTGACGGTCCACTACGCCGGTGTGGAGTTCGACTCCGGCGAGGAGTTCGACTCCTCCTGGGGTCGCGGCGAGACCATCCAGTTCCCCCTGCGCGGCCTGATCCAGGGCTGGCAGGACGGAATCCCCGGCATGAAGGTCGGCGGGCGCCGCGAGCTGATCATCCCCCCGCACCTCGCGTACGGCCCGGCCGGTGGAGGGCACTTCCTCTCCGGCAAGACGCTGATCTTCATCATCGATCTCGTCGCCGTCGGCTGACTTCGATCTTCTCCACGAGGCGCCCCTCTCCTTCGGGAAAGGGGCGCCTCGTGGCGTTCCGGAAGAGATTCTCCATTCAGGGGAATACATGCGACTGAATGTAAGTTGTCACAGTGGTCGCGGCAACGCGGCCCCTGTCCCTTGCCGCAGCAGCGGCTGAAGTCTCCAGAGGAGAAGCAATGACCAGCATCGACATCCCCGGCTACCGTCCCGGCACCTGGGTTCTGGACCCTTCGCACAGCGAGGTCACCTTCAGCGTGCGTCACATGATGATCTCGAAGGTGCGCGGCACGTTCGGCGTCAAGAGCGCGACGCTCGTGGCCCCGGAGAACCCCCTCGAGGCCAAGGTCGAGGCGACGGTCGACGTGACCTCGATCGACACCAACGACGAGGGCCGCGATGCGCACCTGCGCTCGGGCGACTTCTTCGACACGGAGAACTTCCCGACCATGGAGTTCGTCTCCACCGGTGCGCGCGTCAAGGGCGATGACCTGTACGTCGACGGAGACCTCACCATCCGCGGCATCACCAAGCCGGTCAGCTTCGAGCTCGACTTCGGTGGCTTCGGCACCGACCCGTACGGCAACTACAAGGCCGGTGCTTCGGCCAAGACGGTCATCAACCGTGAGGACTTCGGCCTCACCTGGAACGCGGCGCTGGAGACCGGCGGCGTGCTCGTCGGCAAGGACGTCACGATCAGCCTCGACCTGCAGGGCGCGCTGCAGCAGGACTGACCCCGTTCGCGCGGTCGCCAGAACCCCGAGCCCGTCAGGGCTCGGGGTTCTCTGCGTCGTAGTCGTGGAACCGACGGCTGCGGCGCGCGAGCATGGCGACGAGTGCGATGACCAGGACCCCGCCGAGAAGCGGCGGGAACCAGAGGGTGGTCAGGGTCGCGAGCGTCCCGGCGTAGAGAGCCCCGACTCGCGGGCCCCCGGCGACGACGACGATGAACAGGCCCTGGAGGCGTCCGCGCATCGCGTCGGGGACCGCGGCCTGCATCATCGTGTTGCGGTAGATGGAGCTGACGTTGTCCGAGGCGCCGGACAGGGCGAGCGCGACGCACGCGGCGACGATCAGCGCGACGTGCGGCGCGGTCTCGCTCGCCGGCGCGGAGAAGGCTCCGATGAGCAGCACGAGGCCGAAGAGCAGGATCGACGCGCCGTACGCCTGCACCGCCCGAGCGATGCCGCGGCCGTGCCAGCGGTACTGCACGACGCGGCCCGAGAACAGGCTCGAGGCGAACGTGCCGACCGCGACGGCGGCGGTGAGGATACCGGTGGTGAGTGCACCGCCACCGAGGAGGACCGTGCCGAGGGCGGGGAAGAGCACGAGAGGTTGTCCGAACGTCATCGCGATGATGTCGATGATGTACTGCATCCGGATGTTGCCGGCCTTGCGCAGGAATCGCCAGCCGTCGACGAGCGACTCGAGTCCCGGACGGACGACCGCGCCCTCCGGCCTCAGTGACGGCAGTGTCCACAGCCCGAGGAACATCGACAGCATCAGCACGACGTCGATCGTGTAGGTCCACCCGTAGCCGGTGAGGGCGACGAGCAGGCCGGCCAGCGCCGGCCCCGCCATCACCGTGAGTCCGAAGGCCACACCGTTGAGGGCGGATGCGGCCGCGAGCTTGTCGCGAGGGATGAGGCGAGGCACGATGGCGGTGCGCGTGGCCATGCCCACCGAGTTGGCCGCTGAGTTGATCATGCTCAGGACGTACAGCCACCAGATCGTCTCCATGCCCGTCCAGGTGAGCGCGGCGAGCAGGGCGGTGGATGCGAAGGTGATCGTCGCCGCGATCAGGGCCACACGGCGTCGGTCGAACGCGTCAGCGAGCATGCCGCCGTACAACCCGGCGAGGATCATCGGCACGAGGCCGGCGACCGCGATCATGGAGACGGCGAAGGTGTTCTGCGTCAGGGCGAACACATGGAGCATCACCGTGACGATGGTGAGCTGGCCGCCGATGCCGGCGAGGGTGGATCCGATCCACATCCGGGCGAATGCCGGGCTGGACCTCAGGGGGGAGAGGTCGATCAGGTGGCCGCGGCGGGCGCTCACTCGTCGAACTTCTTCTGCACCTTTCGAGCCTAGTTGAACCGTGCGGGCCTCCCTCCCGGCCGGTGGCGCCGGAGGCAGTCGCCGGCTGGTAGACTCGTCAGGTTGCCGTTTGATCGGCCGCGGATAAAGAGAGCCCACGTATCAGGCGTCGGGCGCCGCGCAACAAGCAGAGAGGGGATCGAATCTATGGCACTGGAAGCAGACGTCAAGAAGGCGATCATCGAAGAGTACGCGACGCACCCCGGTGACACCGGATCCCCCGAGGTGCAGGTCGCAATGCTGACGCAGCGCATCAAGGACCTCACCGAGCACCTCAAGGAGCACAAGCACGACCACCACTCGCGTCGTGGGCTGTTCCTGCTCGTCGGTCAGCGCCGTCGTCTGCTCGGCTACCTCCAGGACATCGACATCGCGCGCTACCGCTCGCTGATCGAGCGTCTCGGACTCCGCCGCTAAGGCACTGCAGACCTGCGTACAATCGCGCAGAACATTCTTGAGAAGGCCGCCCCACGGTGTGGGGCGGCCTTCGTCATGTCACGAGGGGTTGACCCCCTCCCGGGTTTCCGATAGGAAAGTAGAAAGCTTTCCACACGGAAAGTGGAGGAGGTTCGACGTGCAGCAGAAGCCGGTTCCCGGTCAGGATGCCCTCGATCCGCCCGATGCCGACGTCGCGCGCCAGTATCTGGCGGCCGCGGATGCGGTGGTGGAGCGCCGGGACCGTGCCATCGACCGACGCGCGCTCGCCGGGCTCCAGATGGTCAATGCGGCTGTCACGGCCGGGTATCTCGTGGCGTTCGCGCTCGTCCTCCGGCAGGACGACGTCCTCGCCTCCCAGGTGATCCTGTTCACGTTCCTGGTGTGGGGGCAGCTGGCGAGCGGGATGGCTCAGCGCCACGGGATGCAGTGGCGCTGGAGTGCTTCACGGTGGCCGCTTCTTCTGGGTGGCGGCGTCGTTCTCGTCGGCGCGGTCCTCGTGTTCGGATTCGTGGCGTTGGATACGAGGCTCCCCGTCGGCATGGTGCTCATCCCGGCGGGCTTGGTCCTGGTGGGTATAGGAGGTTACGGCGCGGTTCAGCTCGTGCGCGCGGCCGGTGATCCGCGACCTCCGCGGCCTTCACCCCTCGCGCTCCCCACCGCCCTTCGGTGGGGGACCATTCTCGTCGGCGTCGTGCTCGGTGTGCTGACCATGCTCGCCGGAGCGCCCGACGGTGTGCTCAGGAGCGTGATCACGCTCCTGGTGATGCTGGCGCTGTTCACCTGGCTGGTGGTGTTCAACACACCCGTGGGCCTGCCCGCCGTCGGGGCCTCGTGGCGCTGGCCGCACGTCACGGCCTTCCTTCTGGCGGCCTGCGTCCCCGTGGCACTCGTGCTCGGCGGAGACGTGCTCGGTGATCGGGGGCTCGCGGGCGTCGTCGGCGGCGCGGTCGTGATGGTGCTCGTCATCGTCGCGTCCTTCATCCCCGGGCGGGCGAGCCGTGGCTGAGTCGCCCCCGAGGCCTCATCCGCGGACGCAGCTGGACGACAACTTCGCCTCACCGATCCGGTTCTCGCTCATGGCCGCGCTCGGTGACGGCATGGAGCTCGACTTCCCGGCGCTCCGCGACATCCTCCAGTGTGGCGACTCGCCCCTGAGCAAGGCCATCACGCATCTGCAGGCAGCCGGCTACGTGCTCGCGCGCAAAGGCACCGTCGGGGGCCGTTCGCGCACCTGGGTGCGGTCGACGAAGACGGGACGTGACGCCTTCGCGGCGCATCTCCAGGCGCTGCGCGAGATCGTCGCCCTCGGCGGCGCACAGATGCTGTGACCCTTCGGTCAGACCGGGGCGCCCACGAGGTCGGCGTGGTGGATGGCGGCGACGTCGGGGTGCGCGCGCAGACGTGATTTGAGCGCGTTCTCCCCGTAGAGGGCGTGGATGGGGTTGCTCGGGTCCTCGGTCACCCCTTTCGCCTCCGCCGCCAGTTCCTCCGGCAGCTCGATCAGCGGCAGGCGCTTGTCGAGCGCAGGGTTGAAGAAGAACGGGATGGAGATCCGCTCGTCCGGTGCCTGCGGCGACACCACGCGGTGGTTCGTGGCCTTCAGGTAGCCGCCGGTGGCGTACTCCAGCAGCTCTCCGATGTTGACGACGAACGCGCCGGGCACCGGGGGAGCGTCGACCCACGCTCCGTCGCGTTCGACCTGCAGGCCGCCCTTGCCCGGCTCCACCCAGAGCAGGGTGAGCACGCCGGAATCCTTGTGTGCACCCACGCCCTGCTGCGGCTCCGGCTCGTGGGTTCCCGGGTAACGGACGATCTTGATGAGCGTCGACGGCTCACCGAAATGCTCGTCGAAGTAGGACTCGTCCGCGCCCAGAGTCTGCGCCCAGGCGCGCAGGAGCTTGCGCGCGACCTCGGACAGCGTTTCGTGCCACTCGGCGACGACGTCCTTGAGCTCGGGCTGCGCCGACGGCCAGAGATTGGGGCCGATGAGCCGGTTGAAGGCGGGGCCGTCGTCGACGGGCTGGCGCTCGGGGCCGATGTCGATCTGCTCGCGCCAGTCGACCTTCCCCTGTGTCCGCTCGCCGCCGATGCGGGTGTAGCCGCGGAAGTGCGGGCTGTTCACGTTCTCGATCGCGAGCTTCTCCTCGTCGGGAAGCGCGAAGAAGTCCAGGGCCGCCCGGTGCAGTCGCTCCTCGAGTTCGGGGGAGATCCCCGTTCCCGTGAGGTAGAAGAATCCGACGTCGTGCGTCGCCGCACGGAGGTCGTCGCGGAATCGTGCCGCGGCGTCGGGGCCTTCGTCGAGCTGCGAGAGGTCGAGGATGGGGAGCGAGAGTTCAGCCATGGACAGAGGCTACGTCGCTCGCCCGGGGGTGCGATCCTCTGTTGCGCTCCGTTACTTCCGGTGCGTGCGTTCGGAGCGCTGTCGTGACGGTGCTAGAGTCTCTGAGGTAAGGGCTGCCTTACCTCAGTCACCGCCAGAGAGTGTTCTTCCGTGCTCGCCACTTTTCTCATCGGGCTCCGCGAGGGTCTCGAAGCCGCGCTCGTCGTCGGCATCCTCGTCGCCTACCTCCGTCGCCTCGGCCGGCAGGATGCGCTGCCGAAGATGTGGGCCGGAGTCGGCCTCGCGATCGCGCTGGCGCTGGGCATCGGCGCGGTACTGACCTTCGGCGCCTATGAGCTCACGTTCCAGGCGCAGGAGCTGATCGGGGGAGGGCTCTCCCTGCTCGCCGTCGCGATGGTCACCTGGATGATCTTCTGGATGCAGCGTGCCGGTCGCAGCATGAAGGCGACCCTGGAGGGCGGTATCGACCGCGCCCTCACCGCGGGCGGCCTGTGGGCGCTCATCGCCATCGGCTTCGTGTCCGTCGCTCGCGAGGGCATCGAGACGACCCTGCTGCTGTGGTCGATGGTCCAGTCGTTCGGCGATGCCCCCTCGGCGCTCCTTGGCGCCCTGCTCGGGCTCGTCGCAGCCGTGATCATCGGCTGGCTGATCTCGCGCGGTGCGCTGCGCCTCGATCTGCGTCGCTTCTTCGCCTGGACCGGCGGCTTCCTCGTCATCGTCGCGGCCGGCGTCCTGGCCTACGCGTTGATGGACCTGCAGGAGGCCGGGGCCCTTCCCGGGCCGTTCACGGCGCTGGCGCCCATCGACGCCGTGACCGGCGGCGTGGCCGTGGGCTGGGCCGCGTTCCCCTTCGGGTGGGCGTTCGACGTCTCGGCGACGATCGCCCCCGGTGGGCCGCTCGCCTCGATCCTGCAGGCGACCGTCGGCTTCATGCCCGCGATGACGTGGCTTCAGGTCATCGGATGGGTGCTCTACATCTCGATCGTCGGATGGCTCTACATCCGCGGTCTCCGCTCGAGGCGTCCGTCGAAGCCGCACGGCTCGACCGAACCCTCATCCGAATCCCCCTCTCTCTCACAACAAGGAGCAGCATGACCACCTCGCACCGGATCCTGGGGGTGCTCGCCGCCACGGGAGCAGCCGTCCTCGTCCTGAGCGGCTGCGTCGCGAAGAGTGACGCGCAGGCCACCGCGGCCTTCGACGTCTCGTCGACCGCCACCGACTGCGCCGTGTCCGCGGCGACGGCGAAGAGCGGGACGCTGACCTTCAACGTCAAGAACGACACCGATCAGGTCTCGGAGTTCTACCTGCTGGCCGAGGACGGGCTGCGTATCGTCGGAGAGGTCGAGAACATCGCCCCCGCGGCATCGCGCACGCTCACGGTCGTCGCGCAGCCGGGAGACTACTTCACCCTCTGCAAGCCGGGCATGATCGGCGACGGCGTCGGCAAGACGGCGTTCACCGTCACCGGAGACCGCGTCGCGGTGGACGGCCCTGATGCCGAGCAGAAGCAGAAGGCCGTCGATCTCTACGCCGCGTTCGTGAAGGACCAGGTGGGTCAGCTCGTCCCGGCCGTCGAGGACTTCGTCGCCGCCTACGAGTCCGGTGACGACGAGACCGCGCGCACGCTCTTCCCGCAGACCCGCGCGTTCTACGAGCGCATCGAGCCCGTGGCCGAGGCGCTGGGCGACCTCGACCCGCGCATCGACTACCGCGAGGTCGACGCGGTGGCCGAGGGGCTGGACTGGACGGGCTTCCACCGCATCGAGAAGGACCTGTGGGTCCCGGCGCAGGATGCGCTGAACGCCGACGGCGAGACCCCGGCATGGCAGGACTGGGCGCCGTCGACGCCGCAGGAGCGCGCCGACTACGGCGACCTGCTGCTCGCGGACGTGCAGGAGCTGTACGACTACGTGCACTCGGACGCTTTCACCACCGCGCTCGACGATCAGGGCATCGGCGGCATCTCGAACGGAGCGATCGCGCTGCTCGACGAGGTGGCCACCGGGAAGATCTCCGGTGAGGAGGACTGGTGGTCGGGCACCGACCTCTACGACTTCGCCGCGAACGTCGAGGGCTCGAAGATGGCGTTCTCGCTGGTGCAGGACTTCGCCGTCGCGCAGGGTGATGACGGCGAGGCTCTGGTCGCTCAGATCGAGTCGGGCTACGCCGCCCTCGAGGAGTCCCTCGCCGCCCATGGTTCCCTGACCGACGGTTTCGTGGGTTACTCGGAGCTGACCGAGGCGGACAAGCGCGAGTTCACCGATCTGATCAACGCCCTGGCCGAGCCGCTGTCGCAGCTCACCAGCACGGTCCTCGACTGACCAGCGTCGCGCTGGACCGACCGAGTACGATCACGGACGTGAACGAACCAGAAGCGGGTGCCGCACCCGAGGAATCATCGACGGGCGCGGCATCCGCTCCCTCCGGGCTGAGCAGGCGAGGCCTTCTGGGCCTCGCCATCGGCGGGGGCGTCGCAGGGCTTGCAGTCGGCGCCGGCGCCGGGCTCACCGGTGGGGTGGCGATCGGCCGGGCGCGCGCAGCGGAAGACGCGCATTCCGCGTACGAGTTCTTCGGCGCCCACCAGGCGGGCATCACCACTCCGGTGCAGGATCATCTGCACTTCGCGAGCTTCGACATGATGCCGCGGACCGATCGCGAAGACCTGATCTCGCTGCTGCAGGACTGGTCCTATGCCGCATCGCGCATGGTGCAGGGCCTCGAAGTGAGCGCGACGGGTGCGGTGGGCGGGCCGGCCGAGGCTCCGCCGGACGACACGGGAGAGGCTCTCGGGCTTCCGGCGGCCGGACTCACGCTCACATTCGGCTTCGGGCCCGGACTCTTCGAGAACGAGGACGGCGACCGCTACGGGATCGCCGCGCAGCGTCCGGCAGGCCTCGAACGTCTGCCCGCCTTCCTCGGAGACGATCTCGATCCGCAGACCTCCCACGGCGACCTCTGCATCCAGGCGTGCGCCGACGATCCGCAGGTCGCGGTGCACGCGATCCGCAACCTCAGTCGCATCGCCTTCGGGCGCGCACGCCTGCGCTGGTCGCAGCTCGGGTTCGGCAAGACCTCGCGCACCACAGCGGCGCAGGCGACGCCGCGCAACCTCTTCGGGTTCAAGGACGGCACGGCGAACATCCTGGCCGACGACACCGAAGCGCTCGCCGACCACGTCTGGGTGTCCTCGAACGACGAGCCTGCGTGGATGGCCGGCGGCTCGTATCTCGTGGCGAGGAAGATCGCCATGCTCATCGAGACCTGGGATCGTGTTCGTCTCTCCGAGCAGGACAACATCATCGGTCGCGACAAAGGCGAGGGGGCGCCGCTCTCGGGCGGGGACGAGTTCACCGCCCCGGTCTTCGACTCCACCGCGATCGATGCGAACAGCCACGTGAGCCTCGCGCATCCCGATCAGAACGACGGCATCCGCATCCTCCGCCGGGGCTACAACTACGTCGACGGGAACAATGCGCTCGGTCGGCTCGACGCCGGACTCTTCTTCCTGTCCTATCAGCGCGACCCTGCGCAGTTCATCTCGTTGCAGCGGCGGCTCTCGACCGACTTGATGAACGAGTACATCCGCCACGTCGGCTCCGGGATCTGGGCTGTGCCGGCGGGGGCGAAGCCGGGATCCTTCGTGGGCGAGGCCCTGTTCGCCTGACGGGTCAAGACGCGCGGGTGAGCGTCTCGACCGCGAAGGCGGCGATGTCGTCGGCGCCGAAGTGGTCGTCGGCGGTGATCGTGACCACAGCGTCGTCGAGGAAGATCAGCAGCTGACCGTGGGCGCCGTGCAGTCGCCAGGCCGGGCCGGGGCCGCCCCACCCCGCGAGAGCGTATCTCTCATAGATCGCACCTTCGCCGGCGGCGCCCCAGTCGCTGTGCATCTGGTCGATCCACCCGGAAGCGACCAGCCGGCGCCCCTCCCATACGCCGCGATCGCGGATCAGCAGGCCGAGACGGGACAGTTCCTCCGTGCGCAGAGGAAGGCCGCCCCCGGCGACGATGCGACCGCGGGGGCTGCGCTCCCACTCCACGTCGTCGATGCCGAGCGGAGCGAACAGACGGGGGACCAGATAGTCGCCCACGTCGCCCACGCGTGCGGCCAGGGCGGCCATCGCGGTGTAGGTGCTCGCATTGGAGTACTGGAACGTCCGTCCGCGCGATGGCCGCCGCAGGAACTCGCGCGCGAGGTCGGGCCAGTCGGTCATCATCGTCTCGGACCAGGGCAGGTCGACGCCGCTCGTCATCGAGAGCAGGTGCCGCAGAGTGACCTCGTCGTTGCCCTCTCCGAGCTCGAAGCCGGGAAGATACGTCGACACGGGTTCGTCGAGGGACACGGCGCCCTCGTCCGCGGCCATCCCCGCGGCGAGCACGCAGACGCCTTTCGCGATGGAGTGGACGTCTTCGCGCACATCGGCGGTCCACCGGTGCTGGGCGGTGTCGGACGCCACGCGCACATGCAGGCCGTGGGCGCCGAATCCCGAGGACTCCACCTGTTGGACGATGCGGTCTCGGACGGTCTGCGCGCGGGTCACGCTCTCGAGGTTATCGCCCGCCTCTAGCGCGGTCGCCGCGATCCGGTCGGGTCATTCCTGCGGCCCTCCTTGGAGGCGAGCTCCGGATCGGCGAACAGCCAGCCCGGCCGCGGTTCGACCAGCGGGCGGAACACCCGTCTCACCGGTCTCGTCGCCAACGCGAGCGCGATCACGACCGACAGGATGGTCACGAGCGGGAGCCAGATCCAGGTGGGCTCCAGGTCGCGCAGGATCCCGCTCTCCCGGAACGGGTAGAGCACGAACGAGTGCAGCAGGAACACGTACATCGTGTACTGACCGAACGTCGTCCACCAGTGCGCGCCTCGGGGGACCAGGCAGAAGAAGGCGGCGCTGAGGATGACGGCGAGCAGCATCAGGAGGATACGGACACCGCCGGCCCACCACTGCTCACCACCGAGGTCCGCATAGGAGTCCTCGTAGAAGAGCCAGTGGCGCAGGTCGATGGCCTGCCACACGGGAAGCCAGTTCCAGGCGGCCCAGCCGATCGCCGCGAAGATCGCGACGGCACCGGCGCGCAGCCACCACGGACGGAAGTCGAGGAGTCTGAACCTGTCGACGATGTCGTGCTCGCGAAGCCACCAGCCGAGTGTGAAGAACGGCAGCAGACCCAGGGTGCGCGAGAGCGAGAAGGTGCTGTCGATGTTGGGCAGGTAGCCGACGCCGACCGAGATCACGATGGTCCACAGCAGGGGCCAGCGCAGCAGGGCGAGGTAGGGGAGCACGAGTCGGAAGATGCCGAGGGCGAGCAGGAACCAGAGCGTCCAGCTCGGCCGGGTGAGGTTCGGGTCCGCCTGGCCTTCCACGAGCCACTTCGTGAGCGTCCAGAGCGTCTCGAAGATGACGTAGGGGAGGATGATGTCGGTGATCACCCTGGCCATCTGCGTCTTGGTGGGGGAGCCGGACTTCGAGAAGTAGCCCGAGATGATCGCGAACGCCGGCATGTGGAACGCGTACAGCGCCAGGTAGAAGGCGAAGGCGATGTCGGAGTCGTAGATGAGGCGCTGGATGGCATGACCGAGGACGACGAGGACGATGCAGACGTAGCGGGCGTTGTCCCAGAACGGCACGCGCCTGCGCTTGCGGGGAACCGATCCTGTGGGGGGACCTGCGATGTCGGCGCCGGCACTGCTCATCGTTCGAGGGTACAGGCCGGGAATAAAGTTGCTGTGAGCGCGTTGACACAGATACATTCAAATGAATAGAAGCGGATGCGAGTCGTCCGGTTCGGAGACACGGAGCAATCATGAGCGAGCAGTCAGGCGCGCAGGCGATGCAGTTCGGCATCATGTCGGTCAGCGACATCACCCGCGATCCCACCACGGGGATCACCCCGAGCGAGCAGGAGCGCATCAAGGCCACGAC
Source organism: Microbacterium sp. DWRC1-3 (assembly GCF_049896645.1). NCBI lineage: Bacteria > Bacillati > Actinomycetota > Actinomycetes > Micrococcales > Microbacteriaceae > Microbacterium > Microbacterium sp. DWRC1-3. Next base: position 817,763 of record NZ_JAFCUS010000001.1, on the reverse strand, counting down.
GGCGATCGCGGTGCACGCGGAAGAGGTCGGGCTCGACGTCTTCGCGATCGGCGAGCACCACAACCCGCCTTTCTGGTCCTCCAGCCCCACGACCTTCCTCGCGGCCCTGGCCGCGCAGACCGAGCGTCTGATCGTGTCCACCTCCACGACGCTCATCACCACGAACGACCCGGTGCGCATCGCCGAGGAGTACGCGATGCTCCAGCACGTGTCCGACGGTCGCATGGACCTCATGCTCGGTCGTGGCAACACCGGCCCGGTGTATCCGTGGTTCGGCCAGGACATCCGCCAGGGACTGCCGCTCGCCATCGAGAACTACGCGTTGCTGCACAAGCTGTGGCGTGAGGACGTCGTCGACTGGGAGGGCAAGTTCCGCACGCCGCTGCAGGGCTTCACCTCGACCCCGCGCCCGCTCGACGGCATCGCACCGTTCGTGTGGCACGGCTCGATCCGCACGCCCGAGATCGCCGAGCAGGCGGCCTACTACGGCGACGGCTTCTTCGCGAACAACATCTTCTGGCCGAAGGAGCACTACCAGCGTCTGATCGAGCTGTACCGTCAGCGCTACGCGCACTACGGACACGGCACGCCCGAGCAGGCGATCGTCGGGCTCGGCGGCCAGGTGTTCATGGCAGCGAAGTCGCAGGACGCCGTGAACCAGTTCCGGCCGTACTTCGACAACGCACCTGTCTACGGTCACGGTCCGAGCATGGAGGACTTCACCGAGATGACGCCCCTGACGGTGGGATCACCGCAGCAGGTCATCGACCGCTACGCCGCCATGCGCGAGTATTACGGCGACTACCAGCGTCAGCTGTTCCTCATCGACCACGCCGGTCTGCCGCTGAAGACGGTGCTCGAGCAGCTCGACATCCTCGGTTCGGAGGTCGTTCCGGTGCTCCGCAAGGAGCTGGCGAAGGACCGCCCGGCATCCGTGCCCGACGCGCCGACCCACGCGGCGCGGGTGACGGCCGAGTTCGGCGACGGCCCGACCCGACAGGCGCGTCCCGGTGCGAACCGCGGCGACAATCTGACCGGCGACTCGCCCTACCAGGACAGCCCGGCCCCCGCCGGTGCGGCGTTCGGGCTCGCCCGGAAGGAGGCGTGAGATGACCACGCGTCCATCGCGGTCATCTCGGCCGGCCTGTCGAATCCGTCCTCCACGCGGATGCTCGCTGATCGACTCGCGGCGGAGACCGTGAACGCGCTCGCCGGGCACGACGTCGACGCGAGCGTTGACGTGATCGAGCTGCGCGACTACGCGCACGACATCACGAACAACATGCTCACGGGGTTCGCGCCCCCGGCGCTGGAGACGGCGATCAACACGGTGGTCTCCGCCGACGCTCTGATCGCGGTGACGCCGATCTTCTCGACGAGCTACTCGGGTCTGTTCAAGTCGTTCATCGATGTGCTCGACCCCGATGCTCTCACCGGCACACCCGTGCTGATCGGTGCGAACGCCGGCACCGCGCGGCACTCGCTGGCGATCGACTACGCGATCCGGCCGCTCTTCGCCTATCTTCACGCGGAGGCCGTGTCGACCGGCGTGTTCGCGGCGTCGAGCGACTGGGGTGGCGCCGGTGACGACGTCGCCCCGCTGGCCAAGCGCGTCGAGAAGGGTGCCAGAGAGCTCGCAGAGGCGATCGTGCGTCGTGAGGCTTCGGCTGTCGTCGATCCGTACGATCCCGCGACCTACCTGGGCGAGGGACGCTCTTTCGGTCATCTGCTGGGCGGTCTCGCAGGCGAGTGAGTCGCGCATGACGCCATCGACGATGTCCGAGGGATGTCGTACGGTGGCGTCATGCCCACGCCCCCCGCGATCATCGCGCTCCAGGAACGATTCTCCGGCACCCTCCTCCTTCCCGATGACGCCGGTTACGAAGAGGCTCGACGGCCGTGGAACCTCGCTGTCGAGCAGCGTCCGGAGGCGGTCGCGACGCCCGCCGACGTCGAAGACCTCCGCGCACTGCTGATCGCCGCCCGGGAGTCGGGCGTGCGGATCGCGATCCAGCCCGGCGGGCACGGAGCCCTCGACTCTCTGCGCGGCGCCGTGCTGGTGCGCATGGGTGCGTTCGACGCTCTGGAGATCGACGTCGAGAGCGGCATCGCGAAGATCGGTGCCGGCGTGCGCTGGGGATCGGTCGTCGAGGCCCTGGAAGGCACCGGATGGGTCGCACCGGCCGGCACCAGCCCCGTCGTCAGCGTCGCCGGGTACACCCTGGGCGGCGGACACTCGTGGTTCAGTCGCACGGCGGGTCTCGGCTCGGACAACCTCCGTGCGGCCTGGGTGCTGCGCACAGACGGCACGCACGAACGCGTCGATGACGATGTCGACCCCGACCTCATGTGGGCACTGCGAGGAGCCGGCGGCCTCGTGGGCGTGGTGACCGCACTCGAGATCGACCTCATCAGCGCGCCCGCCGTCTGGGGTGCGAATCTCACCTTCGACCTCGCGGATGCCCCGGCGGTCGTCCGTGCCGTCCGCGACCTCGCCGCCTCCGCTCCGCCCACGCTGAACGTCTTCCTGGACTCGATGCGCATGCCCGATGCCCCCCAGCTCCCCGAGCAGATCAGGGGGCGCAGCTTCCTCACCGTGCAGGCCCTGTCGACGGACGGGCCGCAGGAGGAGCTGATCGACACGGTGCGCCGGGCCGGCGAGGTGCGCAGCGACGTCACCGGTCCGACCTCGCCGGCGGCTCTCGCTGCCGCCTCCGGCGAACCCACGGACCCGACGCCCGGGGGCGGCGCATCGATGGCGTTGAGCGTCCTCGACGATGCGACCATCGACGCGCTGCTCGAATTCCGCGAGCTCCCGGAGCAGTGGCCGATCATGGGCATCGGCATCCGCATGCTCGGCGGCGCGCTCGACGCACCGCGACGCCAGGGCCTCGCCTCTCTGGAGTCCGTGGGGTGGCTGCTGCACGCTCTCGTGCCGATCATCCCGGGAGTGCCCACTGAACCGGGAGAGGCGAGTCTGGTCGCGTTCCGGGAGCTGCTGGCACCGAACGAGGCCCCGCAGACCGTGGCGACCTTCCTCGATCCGGAGCAGACGCTCCAGAACTGCGGGTCGGCCGACGAGATCGCCCGGCTTCGCGATCTGCGGATGCGCTTCGATCCTGACGCCGTCCTGCACGACGGGCGCCTGCCCCGCTGAGGATCAGGTCGCGGGTCCGCGGCTCCGCTTCCAGTGGTACTCGGTCTCCGGCCGTCCGCGCGTGCCGTACCGGGCGGACCGGGTGAGCACGCCTTCCGCGACCAGATGCTCCAGGTAGCGGCGCACCGCCACCCTGGACATGCCCAGACGCTCGGCGGCCTCGCTCGCCGACAGGGGACCGTCGGTGCGCAGTTCTGCGGTGACCCTGTCCAACGAGGCCGCCGAGAGCCCCTTGGGAAGCACGATCGTTCCGGTGGAGCGGCCGAGCAACGCGTCGATCTCCGCCTGCGTGGCTTCGCCGTCTGTGGCCCGGGCCTGCTCCCGATGCGTGCGGTACTGCTCCATCCGCTCGCGGAACACCGCGAAGGGGAACGGTTTGACGAGGTACTGGAAGACACCGAGCGCCGCCATCTGCCGCACGGCCTCCGCGTCGCGCACGCCGGTGATGGCGATCACGTCCACGGCGGCGGAGCGGCCGCGCAGCGCGCGGAGCACATCGATGCCGGAGCCGTCGGGCATCGTGATGTCGAGCAGAACGAGGTCGAACGTGCCAGGGCGCTCGAGCACGGCCGTCACGGCGGCACGGGCACCCGTGCATTCGCCGGCGACCTCGAACCCTTCCAGACGTGCCACATAGTCGCGATGCAGTTCGAGGGTCAGAGAATCGTCGTCGACGATGAGGGTGCGGATCATTGCTGCGACCTCCGCGGTGACGCGGCCGGAAGGATGACCCGGAATGTCGTCGGGTCGTCGCTCACCGTCACCGAGCCGCCCGCTCCTATCACCACGGAACGCACGAGCGCCAGGCCGATGCCGCGTCCCTGCGCATCGGCGGGCTTCGTGGAGTAGCCCTGGTCGAAGATCCGCTCACGCACGGCCGGCGGGATTCCGGGACCGCTGTCCGAAACCTCCAGCACGATCCCCGCACCCTCGTGCGAGCGGAGAGAGACCTGCACCCAGCGGTCGTCCGACTCGACGGCGGCATCCATGGCGTTGTCGACGAGGTTGCCGAGCACCGAGACGGCATCGACGGGCGACAGCGGCGTGCGGGGTGCGTCCGGCTCGATGTGCACCCGCCAGTCGATGCCGCGCTCCTTGGCCTGGGAGGCCTTGCCCAGCAGGAGCGCGCCGACAGCGGGATCACCGTGACGTCGCGCGGTCACCTGATCGACGAGCGACTGGCTCTGTCGAGACGTCTCCGTGAGGATCTCGATCGCCTCGTCACGGCGTCCGAGCTCGAGCAGCGCCACCGCCGCGTGCATCCGGTTCCCGTGCTCGTGGGTCTGTGCGCGCAGGGCCTCTCCGAGGGTGCGGATCGACTCGTACGAGGACACCGCGTCGCGCACCTGCCCGGGCGGCAGGTCGCCGGCGATGCGACGGGTCACCCGACGGGCGATCACCGCGCCGCCGGCGCCGAGCGCGACGAGGCCCACCGTGATACCGAGCGTGAGCGGCAGGCGGCGGATCAGGGTATCGGTGATGGATTCTGTCGTCACACCGGCGGCGACCCAGCCGATCAGTTCTCCATCCGCTGCGGTGACGGGAGTGATCGTGCGCACGGAGGGTCCGAGGGTTCCGGTGAACTCCTCGGTCAGAGTCTGCGGTGACGCGGGGATCGTGCCCAGGTAGATCCCGCCGATCTGGTCGGCGTCGGGGTGGGTGATCCGCGTGCCGTCCGGGGTCATGACCGTGATGAAGTCGAGCCCCGCGCCGGCGATCACGTCGAGGGAGTACGGCTCGAGCACCTGGGTCGCCGCGCCCTGATCGTTCGAGCGCAGACTGTCGATCACCAGAGGCGAGGCGGCGAAGGAGGCCGAGGTGGCCGCCGTCACCCGTTCGGCCTCGGCGCGGATCGATCGTTGCGCTTCGATGACGAGGAAGACCGCCACGAGGGCGCCGATCACGACCGCCGCGACAAGCAGCACCACGAAGACGCGTGAGGCGGTGCTGCGGCTGCGGGAGGTGTGCGCCATCGCTTCCTCCGATCGTCGATGCTCAGGTGCCGTGACCAATACGACCACAACTCGCCCCGATGCGTGAAGTCGGACACCGTGATCACTGATCGGCGGCGAAGCAGCCGCCCACCCGGACGAAGACGTCGAAGATCGAGGAGGACGCGATGGCGCTCACAACAGGATTCTCACTGCCGAAGTTCAATTGGCGCCGAGGGAAGCAATCGTGGGATCGGCACACGTGGCTGTATGTGTCCGTGCTCCTCGCGGTCGTGCTCGGCGCCGTCGTCGGCCTCGTCTGGCCGGAGGTCGGACAGGCGTTCGAACCGCTGGGCAAGGGTTTCGTCGCGCTGATCAAGATGATGATCGCGCCGATCATCTTCTGCACGATCGTGGTCGGGGTGGGTTCCATCGCAAAGGCGGCCACCGTCGGCAAGATCGGGGGACTGGCGCTGCTGTACTTCATGATCATGTCCACCTTCGCGCTCGCGATCGGACTCGTCGTCGGCAACATCATCCACCCCGGCGCGGGACTGGACATGGCCTCCTCCACCTACGACGCGGTCGAAGCGGAGGCCAAGACGACGCAGGAGTTCATCCTCGGCATCATCCCGACCACGTTCTTCTCGGCCTTCACCGGGGAGAGCGTGCTGCAGGTGCTGTTCATCGCGCTGCTCGTCGGCTTCGCCCTCCAGGGGCTCGGGGATCGCGGCGCCCCGATCATGGAGGCCGTCAAGCAGCTCCAGAAGCTGGTCTTCCGCATCCTCGGGATGATCCTGTGGCTCGCGCCGCTCGGAGCGTTCGGTGCGATCGCGGCCGTCGTGGGCAAGACCGGCGTCGCGGCGATCTGGAGCCTGGGCACGCTGATGATCGCGTTCTACATCACCTGCATCCTGTTCATCGTCGTGATCCTCGGGGTGCTGCTGTGGACGGTGACCCGCGTGAACATCTTCGCCCTCATGAAGTACCTGGCCAGGGAGTACCTGCTCATCGTCGGCACCTCCTCGTCGGAATCGGCGCTTCCTCGACTGATCGCGAAGATGGAGTTCGTCGGCGTCTCCAAGCCCGTGGTGGGCATCACCGTCCCGACCGGGTACTCGTTCAACCTCGACGGTACGGCGATCTACCTCACGATGGCCTCGCTGTTCATCGCCACGGGCATGGGGCAGCCGATGACGATCGGTGAGCAGATCGGTCTGCTGGTGTTCATGATCATCGCGAGCAAGGGCGCAGCGGGGGTTACCGGTGCCGGTCTTGCCACCCTCGCCGGTGGTCTCCAGGCCTATCGTCCCGATCTGGTGGACGGCGTCGGCGTGATCGTGGGCATCGACCGGTTCATGTCGGAAGGGCGCGCGCTCACGAACTTCACGGGCAACGCGGTGGCGACGCTCCTCATCGGCACCTGGACGAAGCAGATCGACCGCGACCGCGTGCGTCGGGTGCTCAGCGGCGAAGTCCCCTTCGACGAGTCGCTGCTCGACGGCGTGGACGCCCACGGGCAGGTGGATGCCCCGCAGGCCGCTGACGTGCAGGAGCTCCGTGAGGCGGCCGTCGCAGAGATGGCGGCGAAGGAGGAACGGGCCAGAGCTCGCGCAGAACGCGCCTGAGGAGAGGGTGAGGGATGCGGGAGACCGGCTGAGCCGGCTCCCGCATCCGCGCGGTCAACCGCTCTTGCGTCGGAACTCGCGCCGGGTCTGCGGGGCGTTCGCACTGTGCACGGCGGAGTCGCCGTCGAGGTGTGCCTCGCCCTGCCGGTGGTGCGCGTTCTTCTTCTCGAGCGCTTCCTTGAACTTGCGCTTCATCTCCTCGGAGGAGGAGGCGCCTTCTTCGGTGCTCATGCCCCGAGCCTAGAGCACGCGCTCTGGCGGGTCACCCTCGCCGGCGTCGCAGACACACGTCGATCAGCGCCCCGAGCCCGATCGCGAGCACGATCGACACGGGCACCGCGACGAGCGGTCCACCGGGGAGGATCGCCGCGACGGCCGCCCCCACGGCGGCCTGGTACAGCGCCCACCCGGTCGCAGCGAGGGCGACGAGGGCGAGGTAGCGGGGAGGAGGGATGCGCGAGGCCCCCGCGACCAGGTTGATCGCCAGCCGCGCGAAGGGTACGAACCGGGCGGTGAACAGCACCGTCGCCATCCCGCCGTCCAATCGGCGTCGGGCCCACGCCAGAGCCTGTTGCACGCGGGGGACCCGCATCCACCGCCATCGCTGCGTACCCACCGACCGCCCGATCAGGTAGCAGCACGCGTCTCCGACGGTCGCGGCGACCGCGGCACACAACACCACGGCCCAAAGTGGTGGTGAACCGGTCGTCACCGCGATGGCACCGAGTGCGGTCACCGCGACCTCGCCCGGCACCACGACGAAGAAGGCATCCCCGACCACCAGCAGGCTCATCAGCACCAGACTCCACGGGCTCGAGAGCGATGCGGTCAGCAGATCCATCGGCACGTCGCCCACTGTGCCTGCAACGGGTGAACGGGAACCAAAGACCGGATAGCCGGTGACCCGCTCTCCAGCATCCGGTGAACATCTGGTGCGCAGGGGCGTCTGCGGCGAACACGGCCCCCGAGGCCCGTCATCCTGGGGCTGTGAGAGTAGCGATCGTCACGGAGTCCTTTCTTCCGCACATGAACGGCGTCACCGGTTCGGTGCTGCAGATCCTTCGCCACCTCGAACGGCGAGGACACGAGGCGCACGTGATCGCGCCCGCCGCCGTCGGCGCACCGATTGAGATCAGCGGGACCAGGATCGAAGCGATTCCCAGCCTCCCGCTCCCGGGGTACCGTCACGTCAGGGTCGGCACGTCGAGCGCCCGCCGCGTCGCCGCCTCGCTCGCGCGCTTCCAGCCCGATGTGGTGCACCTCGCCTCTCCGTTCGCTCTGGGCTGGCGAGGGGTGCTCGCGGCCGAACGCCTGGACCTCCCCGCCGTCGCCGCGTATCAGACCGACGTCGCGGCGTACACCGAGCGCTACGGGATCGCCGCCACCACAGGTATCGCCCACACTCACATCACCCGTCTCCACCGGCGCGCGACGATGACTCTGGCGCCATCGGCGGATGCGGCCCAGCAACTCGCCGCGCTCGGCATCGATCGCGTCCGACGCTGGGGGAGAGGAGTCGATGCCGAGCGTTTCCACCCCTCCCGGCGAGAGAGCGCTCTCCGCGCGGGCTGGGGCGCCGAAGTCGTGATCGGCTACGTCGGACGCCTCGCTCCCGAGAAGCAGGTCGAAGACCTCGCCGCGCTCCGTGGCATCCCGGGGACGCGTCTGGTGATCGTCGGGGACGGACCCAGCAGAGCGCGGCTGGAGAGCCGGCTCCCCGATGCCCTGTTCCTCGGCCACCTCGAAGGCGGAGCGCTGCCGGCGGCGATGGCGTCGTTCGACCTGTTCGTGCACCCGGGAGAGAGTGAGACCTTCGGGCAGACCCTGCAGGAAGCGCACGCGAGCGGCGTCCCCGTCGTCGCCACGGGTCGCGGCGGCCCGCTCGACCTCGTGCGCATGGGGATCGACGGATGGCTGTATCGGCCGGGAGACCTCGACGACCTGCGGATGCGCGTGGCCGACCTGGCCGGAGATACGCGCAAGCGACGCGCCTTCGGTGAGGCGGGCCGCGACGCCGTGCAGGAACGCAGCTGGGAGAGCGTCTGCGATCAGCTCCTCGACCACTTCGCGGAGGCACGACGGCTGCACGCGGCGGACACCGGGGCTCGCGCTCGCCGCATCGTGCGCCCCGAGTCGCCCGCACCGGTCGCCGCCCGCCGATGGCAGCGCTACGTCGCGCTCGGGGACTCCCTCACCGAAGGACTCTGCGACCCGGCCCCGGACGGAGCCCTGCGAGGGTGGGCCGACCGCCTCGCGCTGCTGCTCGCTGCCAGGGGAGGCCTGCACTACGCGAACCTGGCCATCCGCTCGAAGCGCGTGCAGGACCTGTCCGGCCCCCAACTGGCGAGGGCGCTCGAGCTGCGGCCCGACCTCGTGTCGATCCTGATCGGAGCCAACGACCTCGTGAAGCGCCGTGTCGATGTCGCCGCGCTCGCCGCCGAGGTCGAAGGGGCGGTGCGGCAGCTGCGGGGGATCGGCGCCGACGTGCTCCTGGTCACCCCGTTCCTGCCCGGCCGACGCGCTGCAGCCCTCTACACCCGGCGGTTCTCCGCCTTCGCCACCGCGCTGACGGGGATCGCGACCCGCACCGGGGCGATCCTGATCGATACGGATCTGCACCCCTCGCTGGCCGAGCGTCCGAACTGGGGGGAAGACCTCGTGCACCTGAGCAGCCGAGGCCACCGCTTCCTCGCCTACCGGGCCGGTGAGATGCTCGGGGTGCCCGATGCCGACGCGCTCGGAGCGCTCGATGCCGCGATGCACGAGCACGAGCCCATCGGCGCGGGGGTGTGGTGGCGTCGGCACGCGCTGCCCTGGGTCTGGCGTCGTCTGCACGGTCGGGCAGCCGGTGACGGGAGGGTCGCGAAGCACGACGACTACGTCTACCTCGGTCGGTCGTCCGCGGCGCGTTCCGCGTTCGTGGGGTGACCTCGGCCAGGGCGGGCGGTCAGCGTCGCCCCATGCCGTGGTACTGCCAACCGGCGGCGCGCCAGGCCGCGGAGTCGAGACAGTTGCGACCGTCGACGATGATCCGTCCGCGCACGAGAGCGCCGGCATGTTCGGGGGAGAGGTCGCGGCGGTACTCGTCCCACTCGGTGACGACGACGACGGCATCGGCTTCCCTCAGGGCGTCGTCACGGTCGCGGGCGTAGCCGAGCTGAGGGTGAAGAGCCGCCGCGTTGTCGAGTGCGGCCGGATCGGTCACGACGACGTCCGCACCCAGCCCCCGCAGGCGGACGGCGACGTCGAGGGCAGGGGAGTCGCGGATGTCGTCGCTGAAGGGTTTGAAGGCGGCGCCGAGCACGGCGATCCTGCGGCCGAACACCAGTCCGCCCAGGGCGTCGACCACGATCTGCACCGCTCGGTCGCGACGCCGGAGGTTGATCGCGTCGACTTCGCGCAGGAAGCCGACCGCTTCCCCTCGACCGAGTTCCTCCGCCCGGGCGGTGAACGCTCGGATGTCCTTCGGGAGGCAGCCCCCGCCGAAGCCGATGCCCGCGCCCAGGTATCGTCGCCCGATCCGGGTGTCGTGGCCGAGCGCGTCGGCGAGCAGAGCGACGTCGGCGCCCGACGCTTCCGCGATCTCCGCCATCGCGTTGATGAACGAGATCTTGGTGGCGAGGAAGGCATTGGCCGCGCCCTTCACGAGTTCGGCCGTCGCGAGGTCCGTGACCAGGAAGGGCGTCCCGGCGTCGATGCTCGAGGTGTACACCTCTCGGAGCACACCGACGGCGCGCTCTCCGGCGGCATCCGCCTCGGCGCCGACCACGAGGCGATCCGGTGTCAGGGTGTCGTTCACCGCCCATCCCTCGCGGAGGAACTCGGGGTTCCACACGAGTGCGGCTCCGGCGGCGACGACGCGCTCCGCCAGTCCTGCGGCGGTTCCCACCGGCACGGTCGACTTGCCCGCCACCACGTCTCCCGCACGCAGGTGGGGGAGCAGGCGGTCGAGCGCCGCGTGGACGTAGTGGAGGTCCGCGGCGTGACCTCCAGGAATCTGAGGGGTCCCGACGGCGAGGAAGTGCACCTGCGCACCCGAGGCGTCCGCCATCCGGCTGCTGAAGCGCAGTCGTCCCGAGCTCAGGCCGTCGGCGAGGAGCTCCGAGAGCCGCGGCTCGAAGAACGGCGCCGATCCGGCGGCCAGAGCGCTCACCTTCTGCTCATCGACGTCGATGCCGATGACGTCGTGTCCGATCGAGGCCATGGCGGCGGCGTGCACGGCACCGAGGTACCCGCAGCCGATCACTGACAAGCGCATGGCTCCACCACAGCGGATGCTCCCCACGCTGGAGCATCCGCGCGGTGAACGGGCTGTGACCGGCCGATGTCGTATCCGCGATGCGTGACGACGCGCAGGATTCGAGGTCCGCGCTGGTAGGGTGGATGAGGTTGACGTGTGTCAACTGCACAATTTCACATCGACTCATGGAGCGATCGGCGGAGAAGCTGGTCCCCTGTGGTGGGTTCCTCGGCGCGTGTCGGGTGGCTTTCTACTGGTGGCCAGCGCAGGCGAGATTCGCGGGAGTGCCCGCGCGCCCGAACCCTTCCGTTCCGCTCCTTTGAACACGCTCGCGCGTCACATGGATTCGCGAGTCTAAACAAAGAAGGAGAGACCTCTTGGAAGGTCCTGAAATCACCGCCACCGAGGCCGTTCTCGACAACGGCCGCTTCGGCACCCGCACCATCCGCTTCGAGACCGGCCGCCTCGCGCAGCAGGCTCAGGGCGCAGTCGCCGCGTACCTCGACGGCGAGACCATGCTCCTCTCGGCCACCAGCGCAGGGAAGCACCCGCGCGAAGGCTTCGACTTCTTCCCGCTGACGGTCGACGTCGAGGAGCGTTCCTACGCTGCCGGCAAGATCCCGGGCTCGTTCTTCCGCCGCGAGGGTCGTCCCTCCACCGAGGCGATCCTGGTCTGCCGTCTGATCGACCGCCCGCTGCGCCCGTCGTTCGTCGACGGACTGCGCAACGAGGTCCAGGTCGTCATCACCGTCATGTCGATCGCACCGGGCGAGTTCTACGACGCGCTCGCGATCAACGCGGCTTCCGCGTCGACCCAGATCTCGGGTCTGCCGTTCTCCGGCCCGGTCGCCGGTGTGCGCCTCGCGTTCATCCCCGGCCAGGGCGAGCACGCCGACCAGTGGGTCGCGTTCCCGAACGCGGAGCAGGTCAGTGAGGCTGTGTTCGACCTGATCGTCGCCGGTCGCGTCGTCACCAAGTCCGATGGCTCGGAAGACGTCGCCATCATGATGGTCGAGGCTGAGGCCACCGAGGGCAGCTGGAACCTGATCAAGGCCGGCGCCACCAAGCCCGATGAGGCTGTCGTGGCCCAGGGTCTCGAGGCATCGAAGCCCTTCATCGCGCAGCTCGTCAAGGCTCAGGCCGAGCTCGCCGCCACCGCGTCGAAGGAGCCGGGCGTGTACCCGGTCTTCCCCGCATACAGCGACGAGGTCTACAGCTTCGTCTCCGAGCGCGCGTTCGCCGAGCTCAGCGACGTCTACCAGATCGCCGACAAGGTCGAGCGTCAGACCGCTGACGATGCGATCAAGGACCGTGTCAAGGCAGAGCTCATCGAGGCCACAGAGGCGGGTTCGCTCCCGGCTGCGGCTCCGCTCGAGTTCTCCGCCGCGTACAAGTCCGTCACGAAGAAGATCGTCCGCGGACGCATCCTCACCGAGGGCGCTCGCATCGACGGTCGCGGACTCGCGGACATCCGTCCGCTCGACGCCGAGGTGCAGGTCATCCCGCGCGTGCACGGCTCCGCGATCTTCCAGCGCGGCGAGACCCAGATCCTGGGTGTCACCACGCTGAACATGCTCAAGATGGAGCAGCAGATCGACTCGCTGTCGCCCGTCACGAGCAAGCGCTACATGCACCACTACAACTTCCCGCCCTACTCGACCGGTGAGACCGGCCGCGTGGGTTCGCCGAAGCGTCGCGAGATCGGGCACGGCTTCCTCGCCGAGCGCGCGCTCGTGCCGGTTCTGCCCAGCCGCGAGGAGTTCCCGTACGCGATCCGTCAGGTGTCCGAGGCGCTGAGCTCCAACGGTTCCACCTCGATGGGTTCCGTCTGTGCATCGACGCTGTCGCTGCTCAACGCGGGTGTGCCGCTGCGTGCGGCCGTCGCCGGTATCGCCATGGGTCTCGTCTCCGACGAGGTCAACGGTGAGACCCGTTACGCCGCGCTGACCGACATCCTGGGTGCTGAGGATGCTCTCGGCGACATGGACTTCAAGGTCGCGGGTACCAGCGAGTTCGTCACGGCCATCCAGCTGGACACGAAGCTCGACGGCATCCCGACGTCGGTGCTCACCGGCGCGCTGACCCAGGCCCGTGACGCTCGTCTGACGATCCTCAACGTCCTGAACGCCGCGATCGACGCTCCTGACGAGATGGCGCCCACCGCGCCCCGCGTCATCAGCGTGCAGATCCCCGTCGACAAGATCGGCGAGCTGATCGGCCCGAAGGGCAAGACGATCAACGCGATCCAGGACGAGACCGGTGCGCAGATCTCCATCGAGGAGGACGGCACCGTCTACATCGGCGCGACCGATGGTCCGTCGGCCGAGGCCGCTCGTGCCCAGGTCAACGCGATCGCCAACCCGACCAATCCGGAGATCGGCGAGCAGTTCCTCGGAACCGTCGTGAAGATCGCCACCTTCGGTGCGTTCGTCTCGCTGCTCCCGGGCAAGGACGGCCTGCTCCACGTCACCGAGGTGCGCAAGCTCGCCGGTGGCAAGCGGGTCGAGAACGTCGATGACGTGCTCTCGGTCGGCCAGAAGATCCTCGTGAAGATCACGAAGATCGACGACCGTGGCAAGCTCTCGCTCGAGCCCGTCCTCGACGACGCTCCGGCCGCTGACGCAGCGCCCGCAGAGGACGCTGCCGCCGAGTAAGCGCACGCTCTGAACCGGAACCCGGGTTCCTCCGCACAGGAGGGGCCCGGGTTCTGTCGCGCCGTGGTGTGATCAAATCGTTATCGGACGTTTCCGCGCCGTTCCCTGGATTGGTCGGGACGTTCGGCGAATTCGCCTACTCTCGAAGTACGCACCGGGGGGTGCAGATCCAGCAGGTACGCAGGTCGGCACGCACCGATCGATGCGGGGGTGAGAGAGTATGCGGTTGTTCAGCGTAGGCGCAGGAGCGTCGGATGAACGCGCCCGACAGGGTGTCGCCGAGCATCCCTCTGCACCCATCCCGATCGTCGGTCCCGGCATAGGGGAGACCATCCGTGTCGCCCTCGGCGAAACCGGCTTCGAGACGTTCCCGCTCATGCTGGGTGCTGCGGAATTCGGCTGGAACGTCGATCTCGAGACCAGCCACGGCATTCTCGACCGCTACGTGGAGTTCGGCGGCAACGCGATCCACACCGCCGACGGCTTCTCCGGCGGGCGCAGCGAGCACATCATCGGGCAGTGGCTGCGTTCGCGGGGGCAACGTGATCGCAGCGTCGTCAGCGTTCGGGTCGGCGCGCATGCCGACAACCCGGGTCTCGGCTCGGTCAACCTCGTGCGCGCGGTCGAGGGCTCTCTGACGAGGCTGGGTGTCGATCGCATCGACGTCCTCTATCTCGACGCCACTCTCGATGCGACCACCAACCTCGAGGACACGCTGGCGACCGTCGAATGGATGACCGAGGCCGGGAAGATCGGTGCCCTGGGTGCCTTCGGCTTCGCGCCGGAGCGTCTGGTGGAAGCCCGTATCCTCGCTTCGGCCGGCTATCCGCGCATCCAGGTGATCGACGCGCCGTACAACCTCGTCCGTCGCCAGCCGTTCGAAGGCGATCTTCGACTCGTCGCCGGTGCGCAGAACCTCGCCGTGACGCCCTCCCATGCGCTCGAGCACGGTTTCCTCTCCGGGCGACACCGCAGCAAGGCGCTGACCTCACGCGGTGTGCGGGGCGAACAGCTGCGCGGGCATCTCAACCGTCGCGGGATCAAGATCCTGCGGGCGCTCGATCAGGTCGCCGAAGAGGTGAGCGCTCCCGTCGCGGCGGTCTCCATCGCGTGGCTGCTCGCTCAGCGCACGATCGCCGCCCCCATCGTGAACGCCTTCGCGAGCGATCACGTCGACGAGCTCATGCAGGGAGCCGGCGTGTCGCTCTCACGCAGCCAGGTCGCCGAGCTCACCCGGGCAGGGAACTGAGCATCGTCCCACCCGTGACATAGGGTGGAAGGGAGGCCCGGCGGATGCTGGCGATGAAGCGAGCGAGTTGTGACGCACTACATATATCTGGTCAGACACGGTGAACATCAGGACGCAGAGCATGGTCTCGCCGACGGACCCCTCTCCCCTCGGGGACAGCGTCAGGCGGAGTTGATCGCCGACCGGCTGTCGGGGCTTCCTCTCGATGCGGTCTGGCACTCGCCTCTGCTGCGCGCCAACGAGACGGCGCGGGCGATCGCGGCTCGTCTGCCGTCGGTCGACCCGGAGCCGACCGCACTGCTGTTCGACTGCGTGCCCACCGGTATGACCGATGAGACCCCGTCCGTGTTCGAGCCGTTCTTCGGCTCCATCACCGAGGCGGAGATCGAGGCGGGCCGGGCGCAGATGTCCGACGCCGTGAACGAGTTCCTCGTGCGCAAGACCGGCGACGTGCACGAGGTGCTCATCACGCACAACTTCGTCATCTCCTGGTTCGTCCGCGAGGTGCTGGCTGCCCCCGAATGGCGATGGATGACGCTGAACCAGTCGCACTGCGGCCTGACCGTCATCGCCCAGAAGCAGGGGCGCCCGTGGACGCTGCTCACCCACAACGACACCGGGCATCTTCCGGTCGAACTGCGCACGGGCATCCCCGACGCACTCCTGGTCTGAGCCGACCGCTCGCGGCGGACGACTGCGTGACGGACCCGCGCGCCCCGGGCCTGACTCGGTCGCCCGCGAAATAGACTGAGCGCATGACCACGCAGGTAGCACTCGTCGGCGGAACCGGGAAACTCGGCTCGATCATCCGTGCGGTGATCGACGAGCTCGAAGGCTTCGAGGTGAGCCGCGTGCTCACCTCCTCGAGTGATCTCTCCGAACTCGACGGCGCCGACCTGGTGGTCGACGCGTCGACGCCCCAGGTGAGCGTCGAGGTCGTGCGGGCCGCGGTCGAGCACGGCATCAACGTGCTGGTCGCCACCTCGGGCTGGTCCTCCGAGCGCATCGCCCTCGTGCGTCCCCTCGTCGAAGCCGCCGGCACCGGCGCGGTCTTCATCCCCAACTTCTCGCTGGGCTCGGTCCTCGGATCCGCACTGGCTGCTGCCGCAGCGCCTTTCTTCGGATCCGCGGAGATCATCGAGGCACACCGTGAGACCAAGATCGACTCACCGAGCGGGACAGCCGTGCGCACCGCCGAGCTGATCGCCGCCGCTCGCGCGGATCAAGGCCCGGTCAGTGCACCGCACGCCGATCAGCGCGCACGTGGACAGCAGGTCGGCAGCGTGCCGATCCATTCGCTGCGGCGTCCCGGTGTCGTCGCCAAGCAGGAGGTCATCCTCTCCGGCCCCGGTGAATCGCTCACGTTCACGCACGACACGATCGACTCGGCGCTCGCCTACGCCCCCGGCATCCGGCTCGCCGTGCCGTTCGCGGTGAAGGCCACCGGTGTGTTCGTCGGTCTCGAGCACATGATCGACATCGGCATCCGGTCGTGATGTCGCGTATCGGCGTCGCGCTCATGGCGGCGGCGCTGCTGGTCTACCTCGCCGTCGCGATCTGGCTCGCCGTGATGTTCATCTCGGTCGGCACCCCGGTCTCGATCGGCATGGGCATCACTCTTCTCGTGCTGGCACCGATCGGAGCCTGGGCACTCGTCCGCGAGATGATGTTCGGCTTCGGTGCCGACCGGCTGGGGCGCCTTCTCGACGCGGAAGGCGGGATGCCACCGGTCGAGACCGAGTTGACCCCCAGCGGGAGGATCGCTCGCGCCGACGCGGATCCGCTCATCGCGCGGTACACCGCGGAGGCGGATGCCGCAGGCGACGACTGGCGTGCGCGCTACCGGCTCGGCGTCGTCCAGGATGCGGCCGGCCGCCGCAAGGATGCCAGGGCCAGCATCCGCGAGGCGATCCGCCTCGCGCGACGCTGACCCCGACGGCATGCTCAGGCGAGCGTGGCCTCGAGGGTGATGTCGATCCCGGCGAGCGCCTGAGACACCGGGCATCCGGTCTTGGCGCCGTTCGCGATCTCCTGGAACGCCTCGGGCGTGAGGTTCGGGACCGTCGCGTTGACATTGAGGTGGCTGCCGGTGATGCCGACGCCGGGCTTGAAGGTGACCGATGCCGTCGTGTTAACGCGCTCCGGCGGGGTTCCGTTCTCGGCGAGGGCGTGCGAGAGCGCCATGCTGAAGCACGACGCGTGCGCGGCGGCGATGAGCTCCTCCGGCGTCGTCGTGGTGTCGCTGCCTTCGCTGCGGGCCTTCCAGTTGATCGGGAAGGTGCCCAGGCTCGACGACGAGAACGCGACCGTGCCGGATCCCTCCATGAGCGATCCGGTCCAGGTGCTGGCGGCTTCGCTGGTGACGGGCATGATTCCTCCGGTTCTCGCACTGCGGGCGCAGCATCGACTCGTGGTCAGCCTAGCGATCGTCCCTCTGCCGGGGAACAGTCGTCAGGAGGCGGGCGCTTCACGTCCGATGAGGCCGGCGCGCTGCAGCAGGAGGTAGAGCTGGCAGCCCAGGCAGAACGCGAACGCGGCGTTGAGGAAGGCGGCCAGGAACGCGGCCGCCGTCGCGATCGGGAGAGCCCACGCGACGCCGAGGAGGTGCAGGACGAGGCCGATTCCCACGACGACGAGTCCGACACCCTGCGAGAACCGCGGCGGACGCGGATCCTCGAGTTCGGTGGGCGGCGTCAGGCGTGGTCGCACCACTGAGCGGAAGAGCGCACCCCAGGGCGCCGTCCGCGGCGACACGAGCCCCCACAGGAACAGCAGCGCGATGACGAGTGCCAGGAGGAAACCGGGGTCGAAGGCACGCTGGGCGAGGGATACCGAGGCGATCGCCCATCCGGACGGCGTGAAGGTGGCATCGGCGAGCGGCTGGTAGGCGAACCAACCGGTGCCGCCCCTGGCCGTCGAGATCCCGATCAGTGCCAGGAACGTCGCCAGCAGCAGCAGGACCGCGGTGATCGCAGCGGCGAATCGTGGGCCTCGGGGGTCGATGCCTGCGGGAATGCTCATGGGGCTCCAGTCTTTCCGCTCACACGGCGGCGAGGGCGTCGGTGAGCGCGTGGCGGTCGGGGACACCGTGGAATCGTGCGCGGACGGCGCCGGAATCGTCGACCACGAAGGTCGTCGGCGTCTGCAGGACTCGGTAGCGAGCCGAGAGATCCGGGCGGTGCGTCAGATCCACCTCCAGATGACGGAGATCGTCGTGCTCGGCTGCGTAGGCGCCGAGCAACCGTCTCACCTGGGGGCACCGTGCGCACATCTCCGTGCTGAACTGCACCAGTGTCGCGCGGGAACCGAGTTCGGCGGCGGCATCTGCGGGGTCGAAGAGGAGGGCGCCGCCGTCGCGTCGTCGTCCATCGCGACGGCGCAGCACGATGCCGACGATCGTCGCGAGCACGAGGAGTGCGGCGGCGATCCCCAGGGCGGCTGCGGGCGACATAGGTCGAGAATATGTCGTGCGGTGAAGGGCCAGGGCCGATGTTTCCGACCATGACGAACGTCCCACGCTCGGGAGCTCATCCGCCCGTGGGAGGTGAGGGTGGCGGTATCGTGGCTTTCATGAGCGCAGCCGTCCCGACTCCTTACGAAGACCTGCTCCGCGACGTGCTGGAGAGCGGCACGCACAAGTCCGATCGCACCGGAACGGGCACGACGAGCGTCTTCGGTCGACAGATCCGCTTCGACTTGTCGAAGGGATTCCCGCTCATCACCACCAAGCGTGTGCACTTCAAGTCCATCGCGTACGAGCTCCTCTGGTTCCTGCGTGGCGATTCCAATGTGGGGTGGCTCCGCGACAACGGCGTCACGATCTGGGATGAGTGGGCAGACGAGTCCGGCGACCTGGGGCCGGTCTACGGGGTGCAGTGGCGGTCGTGGCCCACCCCGGACGGTGGGAGCATCGACCAGCTCTCCGAGGTCATCGAGCAGATCCGCCGCTCGCCCGACTCCCGGCGGCTCATCGTCTCGGCCTGGAACCCCGCTGACATCCCCGACATGGCTCTCGCCCCCTGCCACGCCCTGTTCCAGTTCTACGTCGCCGACGGCAAGCTCTCCTGCCAGCTCTACCAGCGCAGCGCCGACATGTTCCTCGGCGTGCCCTTCAACATCGCCTCGTATGCGTTGCTCACGATGATGATCGCCCAGCAGGTCGGCTTGGAGCCCGGAGACTTCGTGTGGACGGGCGGCGACTGCCACGTCTACGACAATCACGTCGAGCAGGTGCGTGAGCAGCTCAGCCGAGACCCCTACGAGTATCCGACGCTGCGCTTCGCGCGGAAGCCGGAATCGATCCTCGACTACCGCTACGAGGACTTCGTGGTGGAGAACTACCAGCACCACGCGCCGATCAGGGCGGCGGTGGCGGTATGACCTGGGTCGGGCTGATCTGGGCCGAGGCCCACGGCGGCGTGATCGGCGCCGAGGGCGGGATGCCCTGGCACGTGCCGGAAGACCTGGCGCATTTCAAGGACGTCACCCTCGGCGCGCCCGTGGTGATGGGCCGCAAGACCTGGGATTCGCTTCCGGAGCGCTTCCGACCGCTCGCCGGCCGCGACAACATCGTGGTGACTCGGCAGCAGGACTGGTCCGAGGACGGTGCGCGCCGAGCGGCCACGGTCGCGGAAGCCGTGCGCGGGCTCGACAGGGCATGGATCATCGGCGGTGCGGAGATCTTCCGCCAGGTGATCGGTGACGCGGATCGGCTGGAGGTCACCGAACTCGATCTCGACGTCGCCGGCGACGCCTACGCACCGGCCAAGACGGGCTGGCGGCTCGTCGACGAGGGGGAGTGGCGCACCTCACGCACCGGCGTCCGCTACCGCTTCCTCGGATACGAGCGCTGATGCCCACTGCACTGATCACCGGAGCCAGCGCCGGACTGGGCGCAGAGTTCGCTCGTCAGCTCGCGCGGCGTCGCGCCGATCTCGTCTTGGTGGCGAGGTCGGAGGAGGCTCTCGCGGAGCTGGGTGCGCAACTGCGGAGCGAGTACGGTGTCGCGGTCGAGATCATCGCCGCCGACCTGGCGGATGAGAGCGGTGTGGAGAAGGTCGCCGAGCGGCTGCGCGACGCGGCTGACCCGGTCGACCTCCTGGTGAACAACGCCGGGTTCGGTCTTCCCCTGCAGTTCGCCGACAACGACATCGACGACGAGGTGCGTCACCTGCGGGTGCATGTCGAAGCATCGATGCGTCTCATGCACGCGGCGCTGCAGTCCATGCGCGGCCGCGGCGGGCGCATCATCAACGTGGCGTCGGTCGCGGGGTTCATCTCGCGGTCGACGTACTCCGCCTGCAAGGCGTGGTTGATCGGGTTCAGCCGCTGGGCGAACGCCGAGTACGGCCGTGACGGCGTCTCCGTGACGGCGTTGTGCCCGGGATTCACTCATACGTCGTTCCACGAGCGCATGGGGCTCGCGGTCGGTGAGGAGGGTGTTCCCGCCATCATGTGGCTGAATGCGCGCGACGTCGTCCGCGTCGGTCTGCGTGATGCGGCCCGCGGCAAGTCCGTCTCGGTGCCGTCGCTGCGCTACAAGGTGCTCGTGGCGCTGACGCGCGTCCTGCCGAGCTCGCTGACATCGGGTGTGGCGCGTCGGGGCCGCGTCTGACCCTGGCGCGTGCGATCCGCAGAGGTCAGCGGAAACGGCCGAGCCGGATCCCCGCCTTCGCGATCGCTGCGATCGACTCCCCATCGGTGATCGTGCCGTCCGCGATCATGCCCAGCACGGTCTCGAACGGAACCCATGAGACGGCCTGGATGCCCTCTTCGGCCTGAGTCTCAGCAGTGCGCGCGTCGCCCTCGCCGGATGCCTCTTCGTCTTCTGCGGCAGGTCGGAGGTCGCGTGCGAGGAAGACGTGTTCGGCGGCCTCGGCGATACCGTTCAGCGCGTGCATGGTGCCCAGCGGCACCCAGTCACCGGCCTCGAAGCCGGTCTCCTCGCGAAGTTCCCGCCGGGCCGCGACGAGCGGAGCCTCACCGTCGCTGCCTCCCGCAGGCACCTCGATGGTGGTGCCCACGGTGTAGCGGTCGATCGTGACGAGACAGATGCGGTCGTCGTCATCCACGGCGACGATGAAGACCGCCGGATGCTGCATGGTGACGACGCCGTAGATGCCGTCGTCACCGGCCGGTCCTGTCACCCGATCCTCACGCACACGGATCCAGGCGTTCTCGTACTTCGTCTCGCTGTCGCGTGTGACCCATGCCATCCTTCGAGCGTACGGCGCACCTGCGACCGCATCCGCGTCACCGCGTCCGCATGAGCGGCAGTCGAACCTATACGCTTGGGTCTATGACGCATTCGGGCAACCCTTTCGGACAGGTTCTCGTCGCGCTCGTCACTCCGATGACGGCCGACGGTGAAGTCGATTGGCCCGCCGTCGAGAAGCACATCGATGACGTGATCACCGCGGGAGCGGACGGCATCGTCGTGACGGGGACGACCGGCGAGACCTCGACCCTGACGGACCCCGAGAAGCTCAAGCTCGTCGAGGTCGGCAGATCCGTCTCCGCCGGTCGCGCCAAGATCATCACCGGCGGTGGCTCCAACGAGACCGCCCACGCGATCGAGCTCTACAAGGCCAGCGAGAAGGCCGGCGCCGACGGCATCATGATCGTCACGCCGTACTACAACAAGCCGACTCAGGCCGGCATCCTCACGCACTTCCGTCTGGTCGCCGACGCGACCGACCTCCCGGTGATCCTTTACGACATCCCCGGCCGCACGGGTGTGCCGATCAAGTACGAGACCATCCTGCGTCTCGCGAAGCACCCGAACATCCTCGCCGTGAAAGACGCCAAGGGCGACTTCTCCGAGGTGAGCCGCGTGCTCAACCAGACCGACCTGATGTACTTCTCGGGCGACGACGCGAACGTGCTCCCGCACCTCGCGATCGGGGCCACCGGCCTCATCGGTGTGACGGCGAACGTCGCCGCTGCGCCGTACCGCACGATCATCGACGCGGTGAACGCGGGCGATCTCGCCACCGCCACCGCGGAGCACAAGCGCCTCGAGCCGCTCGTGCGTGCGGTGATGACGCACGTTCCGGGAACGGTCGCGGCCAAGTACATCCTGCACGGACTCGGCCGCATCTCGAGCCCGCGCGTCCGACTTCCCCTGGTCGGCCCCGAGGAATGGGAGGCCGCGCTCATCGAAGATGAACTCGACCTGGTCCAGAACGTCCCCGGTGCCGACTTCTCGAACTTCCGCCCCGACCGCAACGCGGCCGCGGGCGGTGCCCTGCCCAAGGTGCACGGCACGACGCGCTGAGTCGCGTCGCCACGAACGAACGGACGCGCGGAGTGTCCGACTGAGGAGACAGCATGTCCATTCCCCTGGTAGAACCGACCGCTCTCGAAGACGGGACGCTGCGGGTCGTCCCGATCGGCGGCCTCGGCGAGATCGGTCGCAACATGACCATGTTCGAGTACGACGGCAAGATCCTGATCGTCGACTGCGGCGTGCTCTTCCCTGAGGAGCACCAGCCCGGTGTCGACCTGATCCTGCCGGACTTCGAGCCGATCCGCGATCGCCTGGATGACATCGTCGGCGTGGTGCTGACGCACGGACACGAGGACCACATCGGCGCGGTGCCGTATCTGCTGCGTCTGAAGAGCGACATCCCGCTGATCGGATCCGGGCTCACCCTGGCACTGGTCGAGGCGAAGCTCAAGGAGCATCGCATCAAGGCCTTCACCCTCACGGTGAAGGAAGGTCAGCAGGAGCGGGTCGGTCCGTTCGACCTGGAGTTCGTCGCGGTCAACCACTCGATCCCGGATGCGCTGGCCGTCGCCATCCGCACGCCCGCAGGCATGGTGCTCGCCACCGGTGACTTCAAGATGGATCAGCTGCCGCTGGACGGCCGCATCACCGACCTGCGCGCATTCGCCCGCCTCGGTGAAGAGGGTGTGGATCTGTTCCTCGTCGACTCGACGAACGCCGATGTCCCCGGCTTCACGCCGACGGAGCGCTCCATCGGTCCCGTGCTCGACCAGGTGATCGCGAAGGCGCCTCGTCGTGTCATCGTCGCGAGCTTCTCCAGCCACGTCCACCGTGTGCAGCAGGTGATCGACGCCGCGCACGCCAACGGTCGCCGCGTCGCATTCCTCGGCCGCAGCATGGTGCGCAACATGACGATCGCGGAGCAGCTCGGCTACCTGAAGGTGCCGGACGGAGTCCTCATCGACTTCAAGAAGGCCCGCGACCTCCCCGACGAGCAGATCGTCTACATGTCCACCGGCTCCCAGGGCGAGCCGATGGCGGTGCTCAGCCGTATGGCGAACATGGACCACGCGATCGAGATCAGTGAGGGCGACACGGTCATTCTCGCCTCCAGCCTCATCCCGGGCAACGAGAATGCGGTCTATCGCGTGATCGACGGGCTCACCAAGCTCGGTGCCAACGTCGTCCACAAGGCCAACGCGAAGGTGCATGTCTCCGGGCATGCCGCGGCGGGCGAGCTGATCTACTGCTACAACATCCTGAAGCCGAAGAACGTCCTCCCGGTCCACGGCGAGTACCGGCACCTGATCGCCAACGCCAAGCTGGCGCAGGACACCGGTGTCCCCGAGGAGAACACGATCATCGCCTCCAACGGCACCGTGATCGATCTCAAGGACGGGGTCGCGAAGGTCACCGGTCAGCTCGACCTCGGATTCGTGTACGTCGACGGCTCCACCGTCGGCGAGATCACCGATGCCGACCTCAAGGATCGCCGTATCCTCGGCGAGGAGGGCTTCATCTCGGTGATCGTGGTGGTGGATGCCGGCACCGGCCGTATCATCTCGGGACCGGAGATCCACGCGCGCGGCGTCGCCGAGGATGATTCGGTGTTCGACGACGTCACGCCGAAGATCATCGCGGCGCTCAAGGAGGCATCGGGCAACGGCGTTCGTGACACCCATGCGCTGTCGCAGGTCGTTCGACGCACGATCGGTCGCTGGGTGAACCAGCGGCTGCGTCGTCGTCCGATGATCGTTCCGCTCGTCATCGAGGCGTGACGCTGGGGGAGTCCGCTCCCCGCTCACGGGTGGCCGTCACGTCGATGTAACACAGCGGGCCTATGCTCGCGTCATGTACAGGGACTTCTCCCTTCGCAGGGCGGCGCAGACGGATGCGATGTTCCTCGGCGACATGCTCGTCGAGGCCGCCAATTGGCGTGCCGGGGGAGTGCGTCCGCGGCACGAGGTGCTGACCTCTGCCGACCACAGGCGTTACCTCGCGGGGTGGAAGCGCATGGCCGACGACGGACTGGTGGCCACCGCTTCGGACGACGTCCCGGTCGGGGCCGCGTGGTATCGGGTG
Source organism: Microbacterium sp. DWRC1-3 (assembly GCF_049896645.1). Lineage (NCBI taxonomy): Bacteria > Bacillati > Actinomycetota > Actinomycetes > Micrococcales > Microbacteriaceae > Microbacterium > Microbacterium sp. DWRC1-3. Next base: position 793,594 of record NZ_JAFCUS010000001.1, on the reverse strand, counting down.
CTCCCGCAGGACGCCCCGGGATTCGGCTTCATCGGCGTCGCCGTCCCGGAGCTGATCATCGGAGTGCATCCCCTCTGGCGTGCGCGTGGCGTCGGACGCTCGCTGCTGCGCGGCATCGTGCACCTCGCCGGCTCTCAGGGACATGCGCGCATCAGCCTGAGCGTCGAACGGGACAACTTCGCGCGCAACCTGTATCGCGCCGAGGGCTTCGCCGTGGTGAGGGAGGGCGAGAGCCGGGACACGATGGCGCGCGGCACGGCGTAGCTGCGCCCTCTCGGATCCGGGGAAAGCCGCGTCATTACGCGGAGATGTCGGCTGGTGGACGTAACGTGAGAGCATGGCCAGGAGTACCACGAAGACAGAGAGCGCGTCGACCAGCGCACCGTCGCGCCCGAAGCGGCAGACGGCTCCCAAGGCCCCGCCCGCTCGCAAGGCGCAGCCCGCTCCCAAGAAGTACATCGACGAGACAGACAAGCCGCCGGTCGCCGTCCGGGCCTGGGTCGGGCTGGCGCACGGTGTCGGCGGACTCTTCCGCGCGTTCGGCCCTGAGACCCTCGAGAAAGACGATCGTCGCGACGGTTTCCCCTTCCTCCTCGTGCTCCTCGCCGTGCTGGGCGCGGTCAACGAGTGGTTCTTCATCGGCAACGAAGTCGCTGCGAACATCAGCGCGTACTCCGTCGGGCTGTTCGTCGGGCGTGTGGCCTTCATCATGCCGGTGCTGCTTCTGCTGCTCGCCGGCTGGCTGTTCCGTCACCCTTCGTCAGTTCATGACAACGGGCGAATCGGAATCGGATTCGGAATGTTCGTCCTGGCGCTCGCGGGGATATTCCACGTCGCCGGGCCCCGCCCGCATCCGAACCAGGGGATGCCAGCGCTCAGTGAATCGGGTGGGCTGCTCGGCTGGCTCGTGGGACAGCCCCTGACCTACCTCACCGACATTCCCGCGTACATCGTGCTGTCGCTGCTTGCGGCACTCAGCATCCTGATCCTCACCAAGACACCGCCGAACCGTATCGGTGCCCGCCTCGGCGACCTGTACGCCTGGATGTTCGACGCCGAACGCCCGGAGAAGCCTGCCAAGGACGCTGCGGCGATCGATGACGCCGACAAGGTCGACGACCCCGATGTGCTGCCCTGGTGGCGGCGCAACAAGACCGGTCGGGAAGAAGATCCCGACGAGGGCACCCTCGGCTCGGATGACATCACGGCGCTGCTCACGACCTCCGATCCGACTCCCGCCTACGACCAGGCGGTCGTCGTCGAGAACCCGTATGACGCGGCCACCGAGGTGCTGTCCGATGTGAGGTCCGTCGCCGACTCCCTCGCGGAGCAGCAGACCACGGCGCTCCTCGACGACTCCTCCGACACCGGAGAGGTGCCGGAGCTTCCCGGCCTCGACGGCTTCGGCACCGAGGGCCCCGGCGATCGCGGACCGCAGGCTCCCGTGACGCCCTACATCCTGCCCTCTCCCGGCCTCCTGGTCGAAGGTCCGCCGCCGGTGATGCGCTCCGAGGCCACTGACAAGGTGATCGAGCAGATCACCAGTGTGCTGTCGCAGTTCAAGGTCGATGCGAAGGTCACCGGGTTCTCCCGCGGACCGACGGTCACGCAGTACGAGGTCGAGGTCGGCCACGGCGTCAAGGTCGAGAAGATCCTGCAGCTGAGCAACAACTTCGCCTACGCGGTGGCATCGAACGACGTCCGCATCCTCTCGCCGATCCCCGGCAAGAGCGCGATCGGCATCGAGATCCCCAACGCCGACAAGGAGATGGTGGCGCTCGGCGACGTGCTGCGCTCGCCCGTCGCGCAGAAGAGCACGCACCCGATGACGATCGGCGTCGGCAAAGACGTCGGCGGCAACATCGTCATCGCGAACCTCGCCAAGATGCCCCACCTCCTGGTCGCCGGTTCCACAGGCTCTGGTAAGTCGAGCTTCGTGAACTCCATGATCACGAGCCTGCTGATGCGCGCTCGCCCGGCCGATGTACGCATGGTGCTGATCGACCCGAAGCGCGTGGAGCTCACCAGCTACGCCGGTGTCCCGCACCTGATCACGCCCATCATCACGAACCCCAAGAAGGCGGCGGAAGCGCTGCAGTGGGTCGTGAAGGAGATGGACATGAGGTACGACGACCTCGCATCCTTCGGCTTCCGTCACATCGACGACTTCAACCGTGCCGTGCGTGCGGGCGAGGTCGAGCTGCCGGTGGGCAGTGAGCGCGTTCTGAAGCCGTACCCGTACCTCCTGGTCGTGGTCGATGAGCTCGCCGACCTCATGATGGTCGCCCCTCGCGACGTGGAGGACTCGATCGTGCGAATCACGCAGCTGGCGCGAGCCTCCGGCATCCACCTCGTCCTCGCGACGCAACGTCCGAGTGTCGACGTCGTCACCGGACTCATCAAGGCGAACGTCCCCTCTCGTCTGGCCTTCGCCGTCACCAGCGTCACCGACAGCCGCGTCATCCTCGACAGCCCCGGCGCCGACAAGCTCATCGGTCAGGGTGATGCGCTGTTCTCGCCCATGGGCTCGTCCAAGCCGTTCCGTCTGCAGGGCGCCTGGGTCGACGAGAAGGAGATCGACGCGGTCGTCAAGCACGTCACCCGTCAGGCACGTCCGGACTATCGTCCCGATGTGCAGGAGGCGATGGAGCCGACCAAGAAGAAGGAAGTCGACGAGGACATCGGCGACGACCTGGAGCTGCTGCTCGCGGCCGCCGAGCTCATCGTCTCGTCCCAGTTCGGCTCGACGTCGATGCTCCAGCGCAAGCTTCGTGTCGGCTTCGCGAAAGCCGGTCGCCTCATGGACCTGCTGGAGTCGCGCGAGATCGTCGGTCCGTCCGAGGGATCCAAGGCGCGAGACGTGCTGGCCACGGCCGAGCAGCTCCCGCAGGTCATGGCGAAGCTCCGCGGCGACGACGTGCCGGCCACGCCGTCGTCATCGGCAACCCCTGCCGCTCCGCCCGTCCCGCCCCTGCCTCAGTCACATGATCCGATCGCGGCCCAGTACGAGGGGCTTCCCGAGGTGGAGGCCGAGGGCGACGAAGACGCCTGGGGCCTGACGGGACGCGACTGATGGCCATTCCTCGGCAGCTTCCCAACGCCATCACCGTCGCGCGCATCCCGCTGGCGGTCGTCTTCTTCATCCTCTTGCTGCTGGGCGGCCAGTACGGCCTTCCCGACCCCGGCCTCCGTTGGGCCGCCGCGATCATCTTCATCGTCGGTATCTCGACGGACTGGGTTGACGGCTACCTCGCACGCAAATACGACATCGTCAGCGACTTCGGCAAACTCTGGGATCCCATCGCCGACAAGATGCTCACGGGCGCTGGGTTCATCGGGCTCGCCATCCTGGGCGAGGTCAGCTGGTGGATCGTGGCGATCATCCTGGTGCGCGAGTGGGGGATCACGATCCATCGGCTCATGGTCGCCAGCGAGCATGTCGTCGCCGCGGCCTGGATGGGCAAGATCAAGACGGCATTCCAGGGGGTCGCGCTCGGCTGGGCACTGCTTCCGTTGCACTACCTCATCGGTCTCGACGCCTGGACGCTGATCACCTTCATCCTCATGCTCATCGTCCTGGTGCTCACGGTGGTGAGCGGCATCGACTACATCGTGGCGCAGGTGCGGGGTTCGCGCCGGAAGCCATGAGCGAAGAGAGCGCCGCGGTCCTCGCAGCGCTGGGTCGGCGCGGGTGGACGCTCGGGATCGCCGAATCGCTGACAGGTGGCGCTCTGTGCGCGGATGTCGTCGCCATCCCCGGCGCATCCGCGGTGCTTCTCGGGGGCGTCGTGGCCTACGCGACGCCGGTGAAGGCGACCGTGCTGGGAGTGGACGCGGCTCTTCTGGCCGCACACGGACCGGTGCACCCGCAGGTCGCTCTGCAGATGGCCGACGGCGTCAGAGACGTGGTCGGTGTCGGGGGCGCGCCAGCCGATGTAGGCGTGTCGACGACGGGGATCGCCGGCCCGGACTCCCCGGACGGCCAGCCGGTCGGCACTGTGCACATCGGAGTCGTAACCCCTGTGGCGTCGCGGACCACGGCCTTCCACTTCAGCGGGGACCGCGACGCGATCCGGGCGCAGGCCGTGGCGGCAGCACTCCGAGAGGTGCTCGCGGTGGTGGCGGAATAGTGACGCCCTCGGCCTGGTTATCTCTCTTGTGCTCACACTAAAACCACAGAGTGCAGGGGTAGATTCTGTGCAGGCCAGGGGTACTAGACTGGCTGTCTCATCGGGGGAGACCTCGAACGATCACATGGGGAGGAGGTTCCGATGATTCTTGTTCGACAGGAAATCGGCGATGTGCTGAGGGACTTCCGCCTGCAGAAGGGGCGCACGCTCCGGCAGGTCGCAAGCAAGGCATCGGTTGCCCTCGGCTACCTCAGTGAGGTCGAGCGCGGGCAGAAGGAGGCATCGAGCGAGATCCTCGCATCTGTCGCCGATGCGCTCGACGTTCCCATCTCGACGATCATGCGCGAGGTCGGAGATCGCATCTCCGTGCTCGAGGGCATTCAGGTGTTCCCGGATGTCGTTCCGGACGACCTCGTGGCCTCGATCGAACCCCAGCTCTCTCTGCACTGACCCACGGTCAGGCCAGCGATGCGTCGTAGCGAGTTTCTCCGCGCCGTCGAGACAGAGTTCCAGGCGCGTGCCTCCTCTCTGGTGAACGACCTCGGTCTCAGCGCCGTCGGCGGCCGTACGGCTGTGGAAGCGCTGGCCGACGGCACACCACCGCGCGAGATCTGGTTGGCGCTGTGCGCCGAGATGGATGTGCCGGAGAACAGGCGGCATGGCGTCGGCAGGCAAGAGCCGCGCGGACGCTGATCCGTCCCTCGATGTCCGATGCCTACGGGACACGCGATGAGATCCACGGCGTGTCGTCGAAGATCTGTTCGAAGCGGGCGTAGTCTTCTGCACAAGTGGTTCAGGGAGTCTGTTCTCCACGGTATGTGAGCTCGCGGCGTCGATGTCGGTGGCCTCTCCTACGGTGGAAAACGAGCCGAAGAGCCATTACGCCTTGTCGGAGAGTTTCTCCCAACCGGGAGAGCCGCGACAGCCTACAGGCGGCATCACGCGCGCAGAAGGAGCACATCATGCCATCACCCGCCGACCGCGAGAAGTCCCTCGAGACCGCCCTCGCCCAGATCGACCGCCAGTTCGGAAAGGGCTCGGTCATGCGGCTGGGCAGCGATGAGCGTGCCCCCGTGGCCGTCATCCCCACCGGCTCCATCGCCCTCGACGTCGCCCTCGGCGTCGGAGGTCTCCCGCGTGGTCGAATCGTCGAGATCTACGGACCGGAGTCCTCGGGTAAGACGACTCTCACCCTGCACGCGATCGCGAACGCTCAGCGCGCCGGCGGCATCGCCGCCTTCATCGACGCCGAGCACGCGCTCGACCCGGATTACGCCGCGAAGCTCGGTGTCGACATCGACGCGCTTCTGGTCTCCCAGCCCGACACCGGTGAGCAGGCGCTCGAGATCGCCGACATGCTCGTGCGCTCGGGGGCCATCGACCTCATCGTCATCGACTCCGTGGCCGCGCTCGTCCCTCGCGCCGAGATCGAGGGTGAGATGGGTGACTCGCACGTGGGTCTGCAGGCGCGACTCATGTCACAGGCGCTGCGTAAGCTCACGGGTGGTCTGAACCAGACCAACACCACGATGATCTTCATTAACCAGCTTCGCGAGAAGATCGGTGTGTTCTTCGGCTCGCCCGAGACCACCGCCGGTGGTAAGGCGCTGAAGTTCTACGCCTCGGTCCGCATGGACATCCGTCGTATCGAGACGCTGAAGGATGGCACCGACGCCGTCGGAAACCGCACCAGGGTGAAGGTGGTGAAGAACAAGATGGCACCGCCCTTCAAGCAGGCCGAGTTCGACATCCTCTACGGCGTCGGCATCTCCCGCGAAGGCAGCCTGATCGACTTCGGTGTCGAGCACGCCATCGTGAAGAAGTCGGGCTCGTGGTACACCTACGACGGAGACCAGCTGGGCCAGGGCAAGGAGAACGCGCGAACGTTCCTGCTCAACAACCCCGACATCGCGCTGGCCATCGAGACGCAGATCAAGCAGAAGCTCGGCATCGGCGGCGCGGCTGTGCCGGCGGCTGCAGACGAGCTCGCCGAGCGTCGTCCGGCCTGATGAACGACACTCGTGGGGGCGATCCGGATCGGGTCGCCCCCATCATCCCTCTCTTCGGCGGTGCATCGAAGAAGCCTGCCTCGACGCGACCGGCTCAGAATCCGGAGCGTGGCCAGGAGGCGGAAGAACCTTCGCCACGTACCGGCGATGCGGCCGTGTGGCGTACGACCTGGGACGCGCCGCCCGCGGGGGTTTCCCGTATCGACGAGAGCGACGCAGGCACACCCAGCGATCGGCACCCCGCACGAGGAGTCAGGGGCAGCTCTGCCGCGGCGTCTCGCTCGGCAGGTTCCGCTCCTCGTCTCCGTGCGCTCGGCGACGAGCCGAGCGACGGCATCGACAGTGGAGAGACGGCGTCGCCCGACGAGATCCGAGTCTCCGCAGAAGAGTCGCTCGTGCGCAAGCTGCGGGCTCGGTCGTTGTCCATCTCCGAGTCGCGGCAGATGCTGAGGGGCGTGGGGCTCGACAGCGGCATGATCGACGACGTGATCGACGACTTCTGTCGTCGTGGCTATCTCGATGATTCCGCTCTCGCGGGGGTTCTCGTGACGTCGGGTGTGGAACGGAAAGGCCAGGGGAGGGTGGCCCTGTCTCGCGCGCTCGCCCAGCGGGGCATTCCGCGCGACGTGATCGACGCTGCTCTCGACGAGCTGCCTGACGATGACGACGAACGTGCGCTCGAGTTCGCACGTGGCAAGGCGCGATCGATGGGGCGACTTGACCCCGACACGGCTCTCCGTCGATTGGTGGGCCAGCTCTCCCGTCGCGGCTACAACGGAGCTGTGGCGATGAAGGCCGCGAAGTCCGCGCTGCGGGAGGCCTCCTTCGGCGGTCCGACCTCCGGTGTCCGCTTCGTCGATTCCGACTGAGGCGGCGACACGCCCCTGCTCGGCAGCGGCTCGTACAATGGGGTGATCATGACTATCCCGCGCAGTGAACCGACGATCATCGGCGCGTCCTCGGCAGCCGTCGACGACGACGGACGACAGCGATCGTATGAAGTGCGCACCTTCGGGTGCCAGATGAACGTGCATGACTCCGAGCGTCTTTCGGGGTCGCTGGAGAGCGCGGGCTACGTACGTGCGCTCGACGGCGCCGAAGCCGACGTGGTGATCATCAACACGTGCGCGGTCCGCGACAACGCCGCGGGCAAGCTGTACGGCACGCTCGGACACCTCGCATCCGTCAAGCGGCGCAAGGACGGTATGCAGATCGCGGTCGGCGGTTGTCTGGCGCAGATGGACAAGCAGGCGGTCCTCGACAAGGCCCCCTGGGTCGACGTCGTGTTCGGCACGCACAACATGGGCTCGCTCCCGGGGCTTCTCGAGCGCGCACGGCACAACGGCGACGCCGAACTCGAGATCCTCGAGTCGCTCGAGGTCTTCCCCTCCACACTGCCGACCAAGCGCGACTCTGCACACAGTGGCTGGGTCTCCATCTCGGTCGGATGCAACAACACGTGCACCTTCTGCATCGTGCCGAGCCTTCGCGGCAAGGAGAAGGATCGACGTCCCGGCGACATCCTGAACGAGATCCGCCTCCTCGTCGAAGACGGCGCGATCGAGGTCACGCTCCTCGGCCAGAACGTGAACTCCTACGGGGTGGAGTTCGGTGATCGTCAGGCATTCGGCAAGCTGCTGCGGGCGGCCGGCGAGATCGAGGGGCTGGAGCGCATCCGATTCACGAGCCCGCATCCTGCGGCGTTCACCGATGACGTGATCGACGCCATGGCCGAGACCCCGAACGTGATGCCGCAGCTGCACATGCCGCTCCAGTCGGGAAGCGACCGCATCCTCAAGGCGATGCGCCGCTCGTACCGCAGCGAGCGATTCCTCGGGATCCTCGACCGGGTTCGCGCCCGCACCCCGAATGCCGCCATCACCACCGACATCATCGTCGGCTTCCCCGGCGAGACCGAGGAGGACTTCGAGGACACGATGCGGGTCGTCGAGCAGGCTCGTTTCTCCAGCGCTTTCACCTTCCAGTACTCGATCCGCGAGGGCACGCCCGCCGCGACGATGGAGGACCAGGTGCCGAAGGAGATCGTGCAGGCGCGCTACAACCGCCTGATCGCGCTCCAGGAACGCATCTCTCTGGAGGAGAACCAGAAGCAGGTCGGTCGCGAGATCGAAGTCCTGGTCTCCACGGGTGAGGGTAAGAAGGACACCGAGACCCACCGCCTCACGGGGCGTGCCGAAGACAACAGGCTCGTGCACTTCGAGGTCACTGATGGCTCTGAGCTGCCCCGCCCCGGTGATGTCGTCACCGTGACCGTCACGCACGGCGCCCCGTTCCATCTGCTGGCCGACGATCCGACGGGGGCGCCGCTGAAGATCCGTCGCACCCGCGGTGGAGACGCCTGGGACCGCTCGCAGTCCGAGTCGTGCGCCGTTCCCGCTCCGAGTGGCGACGGAGGGCCGAAGGCCGTCTCGCTCGGGCTGCCCACGCTGCGTGTCGGCGTGTGACCGGACCACGACTCTGGGCGATCGTCGGGGCGACCGGCACCGGCAAGAGTGATCTCGCGATCGACCTGGCGGAGGTGCTGCGGGAGCAGGGCAATCCGGCCGAGATCGTGAACGCCGACGCCATGCAGCTCTATCGCGGAATGGATGTCGGCACCGCCAAAGTGCCGATGGGCGAGCGGCGGGGCGTTCCGCATCACCTCTTCGACGTCCTCGAGGTCGATGAGGACGCGGCCGTCGCGTGGTACCAGCCCCGGGCACGTGCTGCGGTGGAGGATATCCACCGCAGAGGCGGTGATGCGATCCTCGTCGGCGGTTCTGGCCTCTACGTGTCGAGCGTCGTTTTCGACTTCCGGTTCCCTCCTCGCGATGCGGAACTGCGTGAGCGCCTCGAGCGGGAACTCGAGACCCATGGAACCGCGCAGCTGCTCGAACGTCTGCGCATACTCGATCCCGAAGCGGCCGCGCGTGTCGATCCGCGTAATCCTCGTCGTGTCGTGCGTGCCCTCGAGGTGCTCGAGCAGGGGAGCGCGACACACGGTGCGGCCCTCCCCGAACGTCCCGTCCTCTGGCATCCGCACACGCGTCTCATCGGTCTCCGCGTCGACCGCGCAGCTCTCGTCGAGCGCCTCGATGCCCGCGTGGAGCGCATGTGGGACGGCGGGATCCTCACCGAGGTGGGGGAGCTACGCGCACGGGGGCTCGAACGCGGTACGACGGCGCCGCGTGCGATCGGCTATGCGCAGGCGCTCGCCCAGCTCGAGGGGTCCCTCACCGAACGTGAGGCGATTGCACAGACCCAGGCGCTCACACGGCGGTATGCCCGCCGGCAGGTGTCGTGGTTCAAGCGCTATCCCGACCTCGAATGGTGGGATGCTCCGGCGGAGGCCGCCACGCTCCTGCGCGCCTGACCATCTCCATGTCGGTGCCTCCTGCGATGCTGGCCGCATGACGAAGACCCACTTCTATACCGCTTCCAGTCTCGACGGGTTCATCGCCACCGAGGAGCACTCCTTGGACTGGCTGCTCACGCAGGACATCGACCAAGACGGACCGATGGCGTACACGGGGTTCGAGCGCAGCATCGGAGCTCTGGCGATGGGGTCGTCGACCTACGAGTGGGTGATGCGCCACGAGGAGGGACGGTGGGGCTACACGCAGCCCACGTGGGTGTTCACGCACCGTGAGCTGGAGCTGCCGGCCGGTGCTGACGTCAGACTGACCCAGGCCGATGTCAGCATGGTGCATGCAGAGATGGTGCAGGCGGCAGAGGGGAAGGATCTCTGGGTCGTGGGCGGGGGAGACCTGGCAGGCCAGTTCGCCGACGCGGGGCTGCTCGACGAAGTGTGGGTCCAGTACGCACCGGTGACGCTCGGCTCGGGCGCTCCACTGCTTCCGCGCAGGCTCGACCTCGAGCTGCTCGAGGTGGCTCGCAACCGCAACTTCCTCTGCGGGCGTTACCGACTCGCGCGGCACTGAGTGGTCGGGCGTGATCCCTAGACTGGAACCATGGTCGCATTCACCAAGGGTCACGGCACGGGCAACGACTTCATCATCATCGCTGACCCGGACGGCGAGCTCGATCTGACCGTCGAGCAGGTCGCGGTGCTGTGTGATCGTCATTTCGGCATCGGCGCTGATGGAATCCTTCGCGTCGTGAGGTCCTCGGCCATTCCCGAAGGCGGTGCGACCCTCGATGAGGAGCCGCAGGCGGAGTGGTTCATGGATTACCGCAATGCCGACGGATCGATCGCCGAGATGTGCGGAAACGGCATCCGCGTGTTCGCTCACTACCTCGTGCGCTCCGGTCTCGCGACGATCGAACCCGGCTCGACCTTGCCGATCGGCACGAGGGCGGGTGTGCGCGACGTCACCCGAAGCGCCACCGGATACCAGGTGGATCTCGGTCGCTGGAAGCTCTCCGGTGACGACCCGCTCGTACGCGTCGACGGGCTGTCCGTCACCCGGCCGGGTCTCGGTATCGACGTGGGTAACCCGCACGTCGTTGTGGCCCTCGCCTCGGAGGCCGAGCTCGCGTCTCTGGAGCTGCACCGCGCGCCTGACCTCGACCCGCTGCTTCCCGCGGGCGCCAACATCGAGTTCGTCGTTCCCGGTGAACCGCTCGTCCGCGACGGCATCGGCCATGTAAGCATGCGCGTCTACGAGCGTGGCGTGGGAGAGACGCTCAGCTGTGGCACGGGGGTCGCCGCGACAGCCCTGGCGGTGCGGTACTGGGCGGGCGAGAAGGCTCCGAACAACTGGCAGGTGGAGGTGCCGGGAGGCACGCTCGGCGTGCGCATGTTCCCTGCGGAGGACGGCGAGCATGTCGCCCTCTCGGGGCCCGCGCAGCTCGTGTTCCAGGGCGAGGTCGACCTCGCCTGAGCACCCGACTCGGGTGCCACCGAGAATCGGACAGCCGCGGGCTCAGCTGAGGATGATCGGCTCCGTCGGCGGGTTTCCGTGCTTGCGTACCTTGAGGATGCGGTAGCCCTTGCCCGTGGCGGTGCGGAAGACGCTGTAGCCGGGGTGGAAGGTCGATCCGATCCATCGCTGAAGCGAATCGGCACCGAGGTTGCGCTGCACGACGAGCCACGCGTCGCTGCGCTCATCGAGGCGCGGGATCCAACGCTCGAGAAGACCGTGCAGCTCGTTCTTCCCCACGCGGATCGGCGGGTTCGAGCGGATCGTGCGGAAGGTGACGTGCTCGGGAACATCGTCGGGCAGAGATGCGTTGACATTGGTGAGCCCGAGAGCTGCCGCGTTTCGACGCACCAGATCGAGGGCGCGCTCGTTCACATCGACGGCCCACACCGTCGCGTGGGGAGCGGCCAAGGCCATCGAGAGCGTCACCGGACCCCAGCCGCTGCCGAGGTCGAGAAGATCGCCGCCCGGGGGAACCGGGGGCATGTTGGCGAGGAGCACTGCAGTGCCGGCATCCAGACGATCCGGGCTGAAGACTCCACCGGCGGTGGTGACTTCCAGCTCTCGACCTGCGAGCGATACGCGGATCTTACGCAGATTCTCGGGGCTTGCCGGGGCCGCAGTGAAGTAGTGATCTGACCCCATACGGTGAGCGTACCGGACAGCGCGGGCTAAGGTTAAGGCTCGCAACAAAACCCAGAGACAAGGAACGGATGACGGAGACCACCACACCCTCCACCGGCGACCACACGGTCGATCGTGTGCTCGCGAACGCGGAGAAGCGCTCGGACGTCCACGTCTTCGGCGCTGCGCAGGCGCTGCAGGATGAATCGACGGCATCGCACACGAGCTCGGACGGCGCGCAGTGGGATCTCGAGGACCGTCATGCGCTTCGACGCGTCGGGGGGCTCTCGACGGAGCTCGAAGACGTCACCGAGGTCGAGTACCGACAGTTGCGTCTGGAGAATGTCGTCCTCGTGGGCGTATATCCCCAGGGGGCTCAGGAAGACGCGGAGAACTCGCTCCGGGAACTCGCCGCGCTTGCGGAGACCGCTGGTGCGGTCGTGCTCGACGGTGTTCTGCAGCGTCGTCCGCACCCCGATGCCGCGACCTACCTCGGCCGAGGCAAGGCCCAGGAACTCAAGGACATCGTCGCCGCCGTCGGAGCCGACACCGTCATCGCCGACACCGAGCTCGCACCGAGCCAGCGTCGCGCACTCGAGGACGTCGTCAAGGTCAAGGTCATCGACCGGACCACGGTGATCCTCGACATCTTCAGCCAGCACGCGAAGAGCCGCGAGGGCAAGGCCCAGGTCGAGCTGGCCCAGCTCGAATACCTGCTGCCGCGTCTGCGCGGCTGGGGCGATTCGATGAGCCGCCAGGCCGGTGGCCAGGTGGGCGCCGGCGGCGCCGGAATGGGCTCCCGTGGCCCCGGTGAGACCAAGATCGAACTGGATCGCCGACGGATCCGCACCAAGATGGCTCTGCTCCGACGGCAGATCCGCGACTTCGGTCCTGCCCGTGACGCCAAGCGCGCGGAGCGCAAGCGGAACACGATCCCCTCCGTGGCGATCGCCGGATACACGAACGCGGGCAAGTCCAGCCTCCTCAACGCGCTCACCAGCGCGGGAGTGCTCGTGGAGAACGCGTTGTTCGCGACGCTGGATGCGACCGTGCGTCGCACCGAGACGGAGGACGGCCGCGTCTACACGTTGACCGACACCGTCGGATTCGTGCGCAACCTCCCGCATCAGCTCGTGGAAGCATTCCGTTCGACGCTGGAAGAGGTCGGCGAGGCCGACGTCGTCCTCCACGTCGTCGACGGGTCGCACCCGGATCCGGCAGGTCAACTGCAGACCGTGCGAGATGTGCTCGGCGATGTCGGCGTCCGCGACCTCCCGGAGATCGTCGTCTTCAACAAGGCGGATCTGATCGACGAGGACGAGAGGCTCGTGCTTCGCGGTCTCCAGCCCCACGCCCACTTCGTGTCATCACGATCGGGCGAGGGAATCGCGGAGCTTCGCGCTGCGGTGGAGGAAGCGCTCCCGAAGCCTGCCGTCGAGGTGCACGCCGTGATCCCCTACGATCGCGGCGACCTGGTCGCGGCGATCCACGAGTCCGGCATGCTCCTCTCCGTGGAGCACACGGAGGATGGCACTAGTGTGCACGCTCGCGTGTCGGAGCGTCTCGCCGCCGAACTCGCTCCGTTCGCCGCACAGAGCTGAGCGGATCTCATCGGGCGAGGAAGCGCGCCTCCACCGTGGCGGAGATCACGATCTCCTCGGGTTCGTATTCCATGGCCGGTGCCGCGTCGGCGGCGAACGCCACCCCACCACGCGCTTTGAGCATCGGAGCACCCGGTGACGGCTGTCCGCTGGAGATGAGACCGACGTCGGCGATCTCCAGGGGAGTGACCTCATCAAGGCCGAGCGCGCCCGCGTAGGCCTCGGCTCGTGTGACCGCGACACCGACGGCTGCGGCGGCCACATCGCGCTCGATCTGCGCGCGCGTGGCGGTCGTCAGATGCCAGTCCACCCAGCCCACCTCGACCCCGTCCCAGGGGGAGATGTCGGAGACCCAGATGGACAGGTCGGAGGCCTCTGCGAACGTGGCGGTGAAATCGATGCTCGCGTAGTACACGGGAGCGAGACGCTTGCCGTCGTTGCTCCACGGGCGTTCGGCCCGCACCGAGAGCCGCTTGCTCGTCCACTCGACGACGCTGCCCGCGTCCGCACGGTCGGTGATACTGCTGCGCACCGGTTCGGCAAGGCGCATCACGTTCTCGACGACGGCTGTGCGCTCGGGCCCATCCGCACGCACTCCGACGCGGATGGTGGCGCGCTCAGGGGCGACCCGCGCCTCGTGCTCGCCGCGGACGGTGACGGTGACTTCGCTCATGGGGCGACTCTACGCCAGCCGTCGGACCGGATGCGGAATGGCGTAGCCGCGGAGAACGTTGTAGTCTGTGATGCTCGGGCGTTCACCGCTCGGGCTGGTAATTCCACAGTGTGACAGCGGCTCCTTCGAGAGAAGGACCACGGGGCTGATCGGTTTCGACAGCGCCTGTGAATCCACGAGAAGCGGGCCGAGGATGCAGAGTTATCTCGTAAACGCTCTCTGCAAAACAATAGTTGCCGAAACCAAGCGCAACGACTTCGCCCTCGCTGCATAAGCGAGCCCGATAGTCCGTCAGGCCGTATGTGATTCCGATACGGATCCTGGCGTCATCTAGGAATCTTGCTGCGTGATGGCGTCTGGACGTCACGTGGGACTCTTCCCAGGCTGGGCTTGTCGACTTAGGTGTCTGTGACAAAGGTCGGAGCCGAGTAGAACGTCTTCACAGACTGCGCCCGGAGAAGGCGTGGAGACTCAGCGTTGGACGGGGGTTCGATTCCCCCCAGCTCCACCACGTCGCTGTCACACAGGAATGAGGCCCGCCTCTCCCAGGAAACTGGGGGAGGCGGGCCTTTCTGCGTCGGGGCGGCAACACGATAACGACCCCGCGCCGTCCCTCCGGCGCGATGGCATCGCGACGCACTCGAAAACGGCCGGGGGCGCTCTATATTGAGGTCTGTGGACAACACTTCGGAACCACCCACGAGCGGTCTCACCAGGACCGAGGTCGCCGAACGCGTCGCCGCCGGCAAGACCAATGCGTTCGTCGCCGACACCAGCCGCAGCGCGTGGAGCATCGTACGCGCGAACGTGTTCACCCTCTTCAACGGCATCGTCTTCGCCTGCTTCTTCGTGTTGTTCCTCGTCGGGCGATGGCAGGATGCCCTCTTCGGACTCGCGGCGTTCGCGAACGCGATCATCGGGTGCGTGCAGGAGTTCCGGGCGAAGTCCGCACTCGACCGTCTCGCGCTGATGAACGCACCGCGCGCGCTGGTCCTCCGAGACGGTGAGGAGGTCGAGGTCGCGCCGGGAGAGGTCGTCCTCGACGATGTCCTCGTGTTCCGGGCCGGAGAGCAGGTACCGGCCGACGCTCGGGTCCTCACCGCGCGGGGGCTCCAGATCGACGAGTCGATGCTCACGGGGGAGTCGGACCCGGTGGAGAAGCAGCCCGGCGACGACGCGCTCTCCGGAGCCGTGGTCGTTGCGGGAGAAGGAACCGCGACCGCGACACGCGTGGGCGCCGACTCCTATGCGAACCACTTCGCGGGTGAGGCCAAGCGCTTCTCTCTCGTCTCCAGTGAGCTGCGCACATCGGTCAATCGGGTCTTGAAGTGGGTCAGCTGGATCATCGGCCCGGTCGGGCTTCTCGTCCTCAATGCGCAGATCATCGTTCTCGGCGGTTACTCCACGGTCTTCTCGAGCGGTGCCTGGGTGCAGGCGGTGGTGAACACGATCGCGTCGTTGACGGCGATGATCCCGCTCGGCCTCGTGCTCATGACGAGCATCGCGTTCGCGGTGGGAGCGTCACGGCTCGCCCGCAGGCAAGTGCTGGTGAACGAGTTGCCGGCGGTGGAAGGCCTCGCGCGCGTCGACGTGGTATGCCTCGACAAGACCGGCACGCTCACAGTCGGCGAGATCGGGTTCGACGAGGCGCACCGCCTCGACGGGCTCACCTCGCCGCAGGAGGAGGACGCGGCGGCGGTATTGGCGTGGTACGCCGCGTCGCCCGATGCGAACGCGACCGCACGGTCGATGCGAACGGCCTACCCTGTGATCTCGCCTGTCGTCGTCTCGGGCTACATCCCGTTCTCGTCCGCACGCAAGTGGAGCGCGGTCTCGTTCGCCGAGGTCCCTGGGACATGGGTCATGGGGGCGCCGGAGATGGTGTTCGGCGATGCGGCGACGTCGTCGGCCACGCAGCTCGGTCGCACCGTGACCGCGTTGGCCGAGACCGGCCGACGCACGCTGGTCCTCGGTCATGCCGACGCGGTGCTCTCCGAGGCCGATGTCGATGCCGAGCGGCTCCCTGAGGGTCTCAAGGCCATCATCGTGCTCACGTTCCGGGAGCAGGTGCGCCCCGACGCCGCACAGACCCTCGCGTACTTCGGGCGCCAGCAAGTCGGCATCCGCATCATCTCGGGCGACAACCCTCGCACTGTCGCAGCCATCGCGCGCGAGGTCGGACTCGACGTCGCCGAAGGGTTCGATGCCAGAGGGCTTCCCGACGATGATGCCGAACTCGCCGACGTGCTCGACCGGCACACGGTGTTCGGACGCGTCACCCCCGAGCAGAAGAAGCGCATGGTCACGGCGCTGCAGAGCCACGGGCACACCGTCGCGATGACCGGCGACGGCGTCAACGATGCCCTCGCCATCAAAGCGGCCGACATCGGGATCGCGATGAACTCGGGATCGCCGGCCACCAAGGCCGTCGCAAGGCTCGTGCTGCTGGACGGACAGTTCTCGCACCTGCCGGATGTCGTCGCCGAGGGGCGCCAGGTCATCGCGAACATCGAGCGCGTGTCGATGCTGTTCCTGAACAAGACGGTCTATGCGACGCTCTTGGCGATCATCTTCGGCGCATTCGTCCTGGAGTTCCCGTTCCTGCCGCGTCAGCTCTCGATCACCGACGGCCTCACCATCGGCATCCCCGCGTTCTTCCTCGCGCTCATGCCCAACGCGGCGCGCTACGTCCCGGGGTTCCTCCGGCGCTCGCTCAGCTTCGCGATCCCCTCGGGCATCGTCGTCGCCCTGGGACTGACCTGGTACACGTTCGTCGCGCACGGACTGGGCGTGCACGAGGAGCAGCTGCGCACAGGAGCCACGGTCATCCTCGCCGTCGTGGGCATCTGGGTGCTGGCCGTCCTCGCGCGCCCGCTCAATCGGTTCAAGGTGGCCGTCGTGGGGGCGATGTTCATCCTGCTCATCGCCGTGTTCAGCATTCCGCTGGCCAGACAGTTCTTCGTGCTCGTCGATCCCGGGCCGGAGCTCGCCGTCGCGCTCACCGGGATCACGATCGTCATGGTCGCAGCGATCGAGGTCGTGCGGCTGCTGCACCGCCGCCTCGTGCTGTCACCGCCGCCGCGGAAGGATCCGAGCGTCGCCACCAGCGCATCCGAACCGCCGGTATCCGCTCCCCGTGTCGTCGCCGGCGTCATCATGACCGTGGTCGCCGTCCTGGCGTACGCTTTCGGCGCCCTGGCGACCGGGTTCGGCGTCCTGGTGTTCCTGGGGCGCTACGACCCGGATGTGAGCGCCTCGGCGTTCTCCCTCACCGGGGCGGCCATCGCGCTGTTCGGCCTCCTCGTCTTCGCGGTCGCCGCCGGCATCCGCCGGGGGAGCGGACTCTCGCGCCTCATGCTCACGATCTTCCTCGGGCTCGCGATCGCGCTCAGCGTGATCGTGCTCGTCTTCGGAGACCGCTGGGACTGGGGAGCCGCCCTGACCGCCGCGTTCGCAGCCGGGATCATCGTTCTGCTGTGGACTCCGCCGGTGTCGCGAACCTTCGGACGCATCCTCGAGAGCTCGATGGGCTCAGCGGCCCCGTAGCGGGCGCTGACGTCGGCTCATCCTCAGCGAGGCCACTCGATGAGGATAAGCCCCTGCCGAGTATCGGCGAGGCGCACCCAGCCGTCGCCGAACAGGTAGGTCATCCCGTAGCCGTCATCATCCGTACCCATTGCGTATCTGGGGTCTTCGGTGAAGTAGACACCGTCCGCTCCGTCCTCGCGCTTCCAGCCCTCGGCGAGGAGAGCGGACTGCGCGGAGGCGGCATCGGCGTCGTCGATGGCCGACCAGCCGTAGAGCTGCCCGTGGTCGGAGCCGACGGTGTAGTCGGCCCAGAAGCACAGCAGCCCCTCGGTCAGCTCGACGCCCCCGGCGACGAACTCCTTCGTCTCGGCCGTCCAGCCGGCCTCGGCGAGGGCCGCGACCGTGCCCGCCGAGATCATCGATTCGCAGGTCAGCTCCGTTTCGGGCGCCTCGGGTGTCGGAGAGCTCACGGGGGCGGTGGTCTCGGTCGGGCGGGGGTCGACGGCTTCAGGCGTCGACGAGGGCCGTGGTTCCGGTGCAGAGCACGCGCTGAGGGCTGCGGCGAGCAGCAGCACGCCCGCAGCGGCGGACATGATCCGGGAGTTCATCGCGGTCCTCGTCGTTCGGTTCAGCTCTGCATCAGGGTCAGGAAGTCACCGTGAAGGGTTCCGTTGGTGGCAAGTGTCGAGCGCGCGGAGATCGTCTCGGTTCCGTCGACAGCCGTCATCCGTCCGCCGGCTTCGCGGACGATCGGCACCGCTGCGGCGATGTCGTACTCCTTGACGCCGAACTCGGCGACCATGTCGATGCGCCCCTCTGCGAGGAGCATGTAGGAGTAGACGTCTCCGTAGGCGCGGTCGCGCCAGACTCGTTCAGCGACGGTCAGGAGCGTGTCGAGGCGGTCGGCCTCCGCCCACTGCGCGATGCTCTGGAAGCTCACACTCGCGTCGTCGAGAGAGGAGACGGACGAGGTGCGCAGCCGGCGCGCTTCGCCCTCGACGGTCGTCCAGGCGCCTTGTCCTTCTGATGCCCACCAGCGTCGCCCGAGCGCCGGCATGCTGACGACACCGATCTGGGGGACGCCGTCGATCGCGAGTGCGATCATCGTGCCCCAGAGCGGGACGCCACGAAGGAAGTTGGCCGTTCCGTCGATCGGATCGATGATCCACTGTCGCTGTGTGCTGCCCTGAGCGCCGAACTCCTCGCCGAAGATGCCGTCCTCCGGACGCTCGGTCTCGAGGATGCTGCGGATCGCACGCTCGGTGGCGAGATCGGCGTCCGTCACGTGGGAGTTGTCGGCCTTGGTCGAGATCTCGAGGTCCGAGGCATCGAACCTGGGGAGCGACTGCGCATCGGCGGCGTCGGCCAGGCGAAGGGCGAGCTCGAGGTCGTGGCGCAGGGCTTCAGCGTGGGGGGAGGTGGTCACGGTCTAAGAATAGTCGTCGGGTCCACGCCGCCGGAGGGCCGAAAGGCCATGTTTCGACGCCGTTTCCGGGGCGGCGCGCCCGGGGTCCGAGCTCGATTTCACATGGACCCGGTCGGCTGGTAATGTAATTCCTCGGTCGGGGTTATCCCGGGCCACGCACCTCTAGCTCAATCGGCAGAGCAACTGACTCTTAATCAGTGGGTTCTCGGTTCAAGTCCGAGGGGGTGCACGGAATAGCCTCTGTAGATCTCGCCATCTACCGGGGCTTTTCTGCTTTCTGTGCTGCGTCACGCGATACGTCGAGTCCGACTCCGGTCGCGTCCGGTGCAGCCAGTTGCCCTCCGCTCCCGCAGCGCTGTCGTCGATCCCGTCGTGGTTCCGAGTCGGTTCCGTGTGGGGAATCCGGCGGTATCGCGTAATGGATCGGCCCCGACGTGGTCTCTCAGGTGGGGACACACGCCTCGCGCCTTCGGAGGCACAGCTGCGCAGCAGCCGCGCCGGAGGAGTGGGGCCATCAAGAAACTGGGGAAGATCTTGCACGAGAGAAGAGGCGGCGCCGGCGTGCGCCGAAAGACGACCGCGATCATCGCCGCGGCAGCTGCAGTGCTCACCACCGTGATCACTCTCGCGGGGGCGGGGGCCGCTTCGGCGGCGGAGTATGACTATCCCGCGGCCATCGATCCGTCGTCGATCACCGTGACGACCGTGGGCGGTGGTGGCGGCGTGTCGCAGTGGGACCGGGTGCGTGTCGACGCCGACTGGACGGTGCCGGATGGGGCCGTCGGCGGTCAGACCTTCGGATTCACGCTCCCGAAGGAGTTCGCCAGCGCCGGGACGTCGTTCTCCGTGCCCTCGGCCGAGGACCCGAGCAAGGCGATCGCCGAGTGCACCGTGAGCGCCGATGCCTCTCCGGTCGTCACATGCACGCTCACCGACTACGTGAACGGGCGCACCGGGGTGACCGGATCGCTGTGGTTCGTCGCCTCAGCTGACGAGCAGACGACGGAGAACACGGTGGAGTTCACGGTCGACGGCACCATCACGCCGGTCGAGATCCCCGGTGGCGGTATCGGTCCGTCCTCGCCGCTGCCCACCGACCCGCAGAAGTGGTCGTGGCAGACCGCTGACGGCAGGATCGCGTGGCAGCTGATGCTGCCGGGTGCGAGCTTCGAGGGTGCGGAGTCGATCGTGGTCGACGACACCCTCACCGGTGCGGGTGACGGGCTCGCGGAGCATCACAACGAAGACGGTCAGCTCGTGGTGTGGAGCACGACGATGCAGGATCAGGATCCGCAGCCGATCACGAACTGGACCGGATCCTGGAACGCCGACGGAACCTCCTTCCACCTCGAGATCCCTGGACCGGTCGACCCGACGCGGATGTACTTCGTGAAGTACTTCACCGTGCCGAGTTCGCAGGCGGACGGCGCGACCTTCGCCAACACGGCCGACGTCAACGGCGTCAAGCTCAAGGAGACGAGGGCGTGGACGGTCACGGGCGGAGGGACCGGGGACGGCGACGCGACCGGTGCGTTCACCGTGACCAAGCTCGTCGGCGGATCCGGTGCGTCCGGCGTGCCGGCCGATGCCGAGTACACGGTGCGATACAGCTATGGTGATCCGGTCGTCGAACGCACCGTCACCGTCACGGCCGGGGCCACTGCGCCGCTCATCCAGCTGCCGGCGGGGACCGTGGTGACGTTGTCGGAGCTGACTCCGCCGGCCCTCGACGGAATCGAGTGGGGTGCGCCCGTGTTCTCAGGAACCGGGGTCACCGCGCTGGCCGATGGGGGAGCCCAGCTCACCGTCGGAGCTGGCACCACGCTCGCAGTCACCCTCACCAACACAGCCACCACGACGCCGCCGGTGATTCCGCCGACGACGCCGCCGACCGTCGTCACGCCACCGACCGAGCTGCCGCTCACGGGCGGATCGTCGCTGGCTACCACCGGAGGGAATGTACCCGCCGGGATGCTCTGGGCCGGGGGCGCGGCGCTGGTGCTCGGTATGGCGCTCACCGTTCTCGGAGCCGTGCGCGCTCGTGCGCGCGTCACCCAGGACTGATCGATCGCACGAGGCCGGTGCCGAGGAGCTTCCGCTCCTTGGCGCCGGCCTCGCCGTTTCCGCGGGTGCCTGCGGCTCGCGAGGGACCGCGGTGCTGCGCCAGTCAGACCACAGAGATGACCGTGCCGTCGGTGATGGTGCGGAGCTGTTCGAAGGTCAACGGCATGACGGTGTGAGGGTGCCCCGCGGCCGCCCAGAGCGTCGCGTGCTGCTGCAGCTCTTCGTCGATGTAGGTGCGAAGCGGTGCGGGGTGTCCGACGGGCGCGACGCCACCGATCGCCTGGCCCGTGGCAGAGCGGACGATGGACGCGGGGGCCATGGACACCTCGTCCACCCCGATACTGCTCGTCAGGGTGACGAGATCCACGCGGTGTCCGCCGCTGGTCATCACCAGAACGGGCGCGCCGTCGGCGAGGAAGACGAGGCTGTTGGCGATCGCCGACACCTCGCATCCGATCGCCGTCGCGGCCTCCGCCGCCGTGCGCGCAGAATCGGGGAGCACACGGATCACGGTGTCGACGCCCGCTTCCGCGAGGTGTCGCTGCACGATCCTGCTGCGTTCGGGGAGAGAAGCCGTTTCACTCATCGCCCCACGTTATCCAAGGAGCGTTCGGCCGTGCCGACTCAGGCGGCGTCACCGACGAGGATCGCTGCGGCGTCTTCCGTCGTGGCGTCAGCGGGCTCGTCGTCGATGTGGGCCAGTGCCCGGCGTCCGAGGAGGACGGTGAGGGCGGCGAGCAGCACCGAGGCGGCGGCGAAGAGGTAGGGCACCGTCGCGTTGAACGCATGCCACAGCAACGCCGCGATCGGGGGAGCCATCGCGCCGCCGAGGAAGCGGACGGCCGAGTATGCCGAGGAGGCGACGGAGCGGGGGAGGTCGGTCGCCTCCATCACCGCTTCGGTCAGCACGGTGTTCATCACGCCGAGGAGGAGTCCACCGACGACGATGCAGGTGACCAGCGCGGCGGCGTTCGCCACCAGGAGTCCCGCGGCGATGAGATCGATCGCCAGCAGGGGGAGCACGACCAGGATGATGCGGGTGCGGGCCATCCGACGCATGAGGAGCGGTGCGACCCAGACGCTGGTGACGGCGAGTGCGACACCCCAGCCGAAGAACGTGAGGCCGATGCCCATCGCCCCGAAGCCCAGGGGGAACGGTGAGAACGCGAGCAGGACGAAGAAGCCGATGTTGTAGAACAGGGCCGTGATCGCCAGTACCGCGAGTGCGGGGCGTCGCAGGGCGGTGAACGGGGCGGAGAACTTCACGGGGACCCGCTTCTCCCGGGGGCCGCGCAGGAGGACGAGCACGGCGACGAAGGCGATCGCCATCAGCACGACGACGCCGAAGAACGGTCCGCGCCAGCTCTGCTCACCGAGGAGACCGCCGAGGAGCGGACCGATGGCGATGCCGAGGCCGAGCGCCGCTTCGTACAGGACGATCGCCGCGCTGCTGCCCCCGGAGGCTGCGCCGACGATGGTCGCCAGCGCCGTCGAGATGAACAGGGCGTTGCCGAGACCCCAGCCGGCTCGGAATCCGATCACCGCATCGACGCTGCCGCTCAAGGCGCACAGCAGCGCGAACACCACGATCAGCGCCAGTCCGATGAGCAGGGTGGCCTTCGCGCCGATGCGGCTGGAGATCCAGCTGGTCACGAGCATCGCG
This sequence comes from Microbacterium sp. DWRC1-3, assembly GCF_049896645.1. Classification (NCBI taxonomy): domain Bacteria; kingdom Bacillati; phylum Actinomycetota; class Actinomycetes; order Micrococcales; family Microbacteriaceae; genus Microbacterium; species Microbacterium sp. DWRC1-3. Next base: position 770,993 of record NZ_JAFCUS010000001.1, on the reverse strand, counting down.
AGCCCAGTCACCAACAGGTAGCTGGTGAACAGCAGCTCCGTCTCGACCGGGGATGCCTGGAGCGACTCGGCGATCGCGGGAAGGATCGGGTCGACGAGTCCGATTCCCATGAAGGCGACGACGCAGGCGAAGGCGACGGCCCAGACCTGTGCCGGCTGCTTCCACACCGAGGGGGTGGCGGGGGTGTTCACCGAGATTCTCCTGTTCGATCAGTGGCGGTGTGCGCGGCGAGGATCTCCGCCGCGCGGGTGAGGGCAGACCATTCCGCATCGGTCAACGCGGCGAACCTCGGCGCGAGCGTCTCGCGGAACTCGGCGCGCCACGAGGCGAGCGCTGCAGTGCCCCGGGAGGTGATGTCGACGACGGTCGCGCGGGAGTCGTCGGGATCGGGGGAGCGGCGCACGAGTTCCTCGCGCTCGAGCGCACCGAGCAGACGCGTCATGCCCGGTTGCGTGGTCCGCGCTGCGTGGGCGAGTTCACCCACTCGCCTGGCTCCTGCCTGCTCGAGCAGACTCAGCACCCGCCACTGCGCCGCAGGGGCGTCGTTTCCGGCGTCCTGAGCGGCGATGCGGCCGAGTGCGTATCCCGAGAGGACGAGGGAGGGGATGACATCCGCACGATTCATACCAGCGAGTATATACCCGATGGTATGTAATCGGATCACCGCCTCGTGCTGGAGATCCGCGCGGAGAGCTGATGTGCGTGCGCGAGGAGGGTCCGCCCGAGCTCGGCCATGCGGTCGGGGCCGAAGCGGAACGCGACGCCGGTCAGGCTCAGCGCCCACTCCGGGCGGCCGGAGCGATCGAAGACCGCAGCGCCCAGGCCCCAGCTGCCCTCGACGATCAGACCGGGGTTGACTGCGTATCCCCGTTCCTTGGTCTCGGCGAGACGTGTCCGAAGGGGCCGCTGACCGTGGGCGCGTCCCCAGGAGCCTTCGAGCTCAGGATGACGTTCCAAGTAGGCATCCACATCGTGGTCAGGGAGGAAGGCGAGGATGGCGAGCCCGGCGCTGGCGACACCGAGGGGGAAGCGCACTCCTTCACTGAGGACGAAGGAGCGGATAGGGAAGGAGCCCTCTTCGCGGAGCAGGCACACCGTCTCGTCTGCGCGCCGGACGGAGAGGAACGCGCTCTCCTCGGTCTTGACCGCTAGTGAGCGCACGATGTCCCGGGCCAGTGCTGTCACGTCGTACCGCGCGGCCGCCACCGATCCCATGAGGAACAGCTCCGGACCCGGCATCCACCTGGTGCTCGCGCCGTCGCGGTCGACGAGGCCCTCCGACTTCAGAGCGCTCAGGAGCCGGTGGGCGGTCGAACGCGAGAGGTCGGCGGCTATGGCGAGCTCCTGAAGTGAGGCCCCGTCGGAACCTGCTGCCGTGACCAGACGTAGAAGACGTGCGGCCCTGGCGATCGCCTGAGTGCCGGGCACCGAGGTTGTGGGTTCCATAATGTGGACGCTACCTCTGGGTTCGGCCACATCGCAAGATCCGGCTTTCCCGGACGGCTCCCCCGGACGGATGCTGAGGAAAGCACGGAACCGAAGGAGCCGACGTGATCGACAAGCAGTGGGAGTCAGCGGAGGCGGCCGTCTCCGACATCGAGGACGGATCGTCACTGGCGGTCGGCGGGTTCGGCCTGTCCGGGAACCCGATCGCCTTGATCGAGGCTCTTCTGGCGCAGGGGACGAGAGACCTCAGCGTCGTGAGCAACAACTGCGGAGTGGACGACTGGGGCCTCGGCGTCCTGCTCGCCGCCCAGCGCATCCGCAAGATGACATCGTCGTATGTCGGGGAGAACAAGGAGTTCGAGCGCCAGTTCCTCAGCGGTGAACTCGAGCTCGAACTCACCCCGCAGGGCACCCTGGCCGAGAAGCTCAGGGCCGGCGGCTCGGGGATCGCGGGTTTCTTCACCCAGACGGGCGTTGGCACGCAGGTCGCCGAGGGGGGCCTGCCGCGCAGGTACAACCCGGACGGCACGATCGCGGTCGCCTCGCCGGTGAAGGACGTGCGCAGCTTCGAGGTGAACGGGGAGGCGAGGGACTTCGTGCTCGAGGAGGCGATCACCACCGATTTCTCTCTGGTGCACGCCGCCCGCGGAGATCGCCACGGCAATCTCGTGTTCAACAAGGCGGCGCGCAACTTCAATCCGCTCGCCGCGATGGCCGGTCGCATCTGCATCGCGCAGGTCGAGCAGCTCGTGGAGCCGGGGGAGCTCGATCCCGACAGCATCCACCTCCCCGGGGTCTTCGTGCATCGCATCGTCGAGGTCGGCACCGACATCCCCAAGCGCATCGAGCGGCGCACGGTCGCCGCGGAAGGAGCCTGAGATGGCACTCACCCGTGAGCAGATGGCTGCCAGAGCGGCCGCCGAGCTGCAGGACGGCGCCTACGTGAACCTGGGCATCGGCTTGCCCACGCTCGTGCCCAACCACGTGCCGCGCGGCATCACCGTCGTCCTGCAGTCGGAGAACGGCATCCTGGGCGTCGGTCCCTACCCGAGCGAGGAATCCGTCGACCCCGACCTCATCAACGCGGGCAAGGAGACGGTCACCACTCTTCCCGGCGCCGCGTTCTTCGACTCGGCGACCAGCTTCGGCATGATCCGCGGAGGCAAGATCGACGCGGCGATCCTCGGGGCGATGCAGGTCTCCGCGACCGGCGATCTCGCGAACTGGATGATCCCGGGCAAGATGGTGAAGGGGCCCGGCGGTGCCATGGATCTCGTGCACGGGGCCGGCCGGGTCATCGTGCTCATGGAGCACGTCGCGAAGGACGGTTCGGCGAAGATCGTCGACGAATGCTCGCTGCCGCTGACCGGTCGCGGTGTGGTCGATCGGATCATCACCGACCTCGCCGTGATCGACGTGACCGCAGAGGGGCTGGTGCTCGTCGAGACCGCACCCGACGTCACGGTCGACGAGGTCATCGCTGCGACCGAACCACCCCTCATCGTCTCCCACGCTCTGCTCACCGGAAGGATCATGGACCATGACTGAGAACGACGTCGTCATCGTCGCCGCTGCTCGCACCCCGCAGGGACGCCTCAAGGGGCAGCTCGCCGCGTTCACCGCCCCCCAGCTCGGCTCCTTGGCCATCCGTGGAGCCCTGGAGCAGGGCTCCATCGCACCCGCAGACATCGACGCGGTGATCGTCGGTCAGGTGCTGGCCGCCGGATCCGGGCAGAACGCAGCCCGTCAGGCGGCCGTCGGCGCGGGCATCGGCTGGGACGTCCCCGCGCACTCCGTGAACAAGGTGTGCCTCTCAGGGCTGACCGCGGTCATCGACGCGGCGCGGATGATCCGCACCGGAGACGCCGAGGTGGTGGTCGCCGCCGGGATGGAGTCGATGACGCGCGCACCCCACCTGCTCATGGGATCGCGCGACGGCTGGGCATACGGGAGCGTCGAGGTACTCGACCACATGGCCTACGACGGGCTCACGGATGCGTACGACCGGGAGAGCATGGGGGCATCCACCGAACGGCACAACGCGCGTTTCGATCTCACCCGGCAGGCGCAGGACCGCGTCGCCGCGCTCTCGCATCAGCGCGCCACCGCCGCGCAGGAAGCGGGCGTGTTCGATGAGGAGATCGTCGCCGTGGACGTTCCCCAGCGCCGCGGCGAGCCCGTGCGTGTCACGAAGGACGAGGGCGTGCGCGCCGACACCACGGTCGAGACCCTCGCGGGGCTGCGCGCAGCTTTCGCCGAAGGCGGTTCGATCACCGCGGGGAACTCCTCACCGATCTCGGACGGCGCCTCGGCCGTGGTCGTGACCACTAGACGGACCGCGGAGGCCAAGGGGTGGCCCGTGCTCGTGACCGTCGGCGCGAGCGGGCAGACGGCCGGGCCGGATAACTCCCTGCAGGCGCAGCCGGCGCGGGCGATCGAGCGCGCGTGCGAGAAGCAGGGCATCGCCCCCTCGGATCTCGACCTCGTGGAGATCAACGAGGCCTTCGGTGCGGTCGTCGCGCGTTCGCAGGTCGAACTCGGCCTCGACGAGGCCATCGTGAACATCCACGGCGGCGGCATCGCGATCGGCCACCCGATCGGCGCTTCCGGCAACAGGCTGGTGGTGCATGTCGCGCACGAGCTCGCGCGTCGAGGCGCAGGCACGGCAGCCGTCGGCCTGTGCGGCGGCGGCGGTCAGGGCGAGGCGCTCATCCTCACCCGGTGACGGGAGTCGCGGGCGGGACCGCGCTCAGGGACGCGCGTCCTTGGCGTGGTCCTGCGTGTCGGCGAGGGCCTTCTGCGAACGGAACTGCAGTCGCTGCGCTTTCTTCGCCTTCTTGACCGACTGCGGGGAATCGGCGTCGACCCGCACTCCGCGACGCTCGCGGTTCATGTCGACCACGGCGCCGACGGCGAGAGCCATGGTGATCGCCCAACTCACCCAGGACAGGACGGCGCGCCAGGTGACGGGCTGCTCGCGGGTGCCGCGCAGCAGGGAGACCCCGGCGGAGATCGCAGCGACAAGTCCGGTGCTGAAGAGGTAGCGCATTCCCCCACGGTACCTTCCCGCACCCCCGGTCGCACCGAGCCTTGACAAGCCCTCCCCGATCCTGGCAAGGGAGGGGCAGATGAAGCGCAGCGTCCGCAGACGAACGAGTCGAATGCGGCGTGCGAGTCGAGCGCGCGCGGAGAGCACGGACCCGGAGTCTCCCTGCCGATCCCCGGGTGCACCCGCTATCATGGCCAGGTCGCGGCTCGCCCGCGGCCGCACAACCGTGTATCTACCGGCCGTCGGCATTCCGACGGACAGCGGCGGCACCCGACATCGCGTCTTCGACGCGCGAGAGCCATGACACGCGCAACAACATCGCAGCAACTCGCCGAGCCGAGCCTTCTCCGTCTCGCCGGCCTTCCCTACTTCCTCATCGCCTTCATCGCGCGACTGCCGTTCGCCATGATGGTGGTCGGCGTGCTGACAGTGGTCGTCTCCGCTCGCGGCTCCCTGTCGCTGGGCGGGCTCACCTCCGCGGCCGTCGGCCTCGGCACCGCCTGCTTCGGGCCGCTGCTGGGCGCCGCGGCCGACCGGTTCGGGCAGCGGACCGTGCTGCTGGTGCTCGCCCTGGCGAACGGGGCGATGCTCCTGCTGTTCACGTTCGTCGTCTACGGCACCGCCGCCGACGGCTTCGTGCTGCTCGCGGCGGTCGGCATCGGGGCCACGGCTCCGCAGGTTGCGCCGCTCTCGCGGTCGCGTCTGGTGACGATCATCAGCGACCGGATGCCCGAGGGGCGCCGCGCCAAGACGGTATCGGGCACGATGGCCTACGAGTCGGCCGCCGATGAGACCGTGTTCGTCTTCGGGCCCTTCATCGTCGGCATCCTCGCCTCGGCGATCGCGCCGTGGGCGCCGCTGGTGGGAGCCGCCGTGCTGACCGTGGTGTTCGTGGGGGCTTTCGCCCTGCACCCCAGCGGACGGCACGTCTCGCAGGATCGGGATGCGGATGGCAAGGCGCCGTCGACCGTCTCCGAGCTGTTCCGGCCCCAGTTGCTGATCGTGGTCGTCGGCATCCTCGGTGTCGGGATCTTCTTCGGAACGATGCTCACCTCGCTCACATCGTTCATGGCCGACCGCGGTGCACCAGAGCAGGCCGGCCTCCTCTACGGCGTCATGGGCGTCGGCTCCGCGATTCTCGCGCTCGGTGTCGCGTGGCTTCCCGCCGCGTTCTCGATGCGTGCGCGGTGGCTCGTCTTCTCGGGCATCCTGCTGGCGGGAACACTCCTGCTCGGCTTCGTCGACACGCCGGGAACCATGATGGTGGCGCTCGCGATCATGGGCATCGGCATCGGCCCCACACTTGTCACGCAGTACAGCTTCGGCGCCGCTCGCAGCCCGCGCGGGCGCTCGGCCACCGTCATGACCATGTTGGGCTCCGGCGTCGTGGTCGGGCAGTCGATCGGCGCCGCCTTCGCGGGCGAGATCGCCGAGAGCGTCGGGACTCCGGCTGCGCTCCTGCTGCCGATGGTCGCCGCGTTCATCGCGTTCGCCGCGGGAGTCGCGAACTGGATGCTCAGCGGTGAGAAGCGTCGAGCGGCTCCCGTCAAGCCCTGACGATCGATCCGCGGAAATCGAGGTTCCTCGATAGCCTGGAGGAAACCCCCGGGAGGAGCCCTCGTGGCCGCAGCAGATTTCGTCGTCGTCGCCAACCGCCTGCCCGTGGACCGCGTGGTGGGCCCCGATGGCGAGGAGGCGTGGCGCACATCCCCCGGCGGCCTCGTCGCGGCCCTCGAGCCGATGATGCGCAGCGTGCACGGCGCCTGGGTCGGCTGGGCCGGTCAGGCCGACCTGGAGCTCGCGCCCTTCGAGGCCGACGGCATCGATCTCATCCCGGTCGCCCTGAGCGCCCAAGAGGTCGCCGAGTACTACGAGGGCTTCGCGAACGACACCATCTGGCCCCTCTACCACGATGTGATCGCACCGCCGCAGTACCACCGTGAGTGGTGGGACGCCTACGTCACCGTGAATCGCCGTTTCGCCGAGGCGGCGGCTGCTGCTGCGGCGCCGGAGGGCACGGTCTGGGTGCACGACTACCAGCTGCAGCTCGTGCCGCAGATGGTGCGTGAGCTGCGCCCCGACGTCACGATCGGGTACTTCCACCACATCCCGTTCCCCGCGCACGGTCTGTACGCGCAGCTGCCCTGGCGCGATCAGGTGCTGCGCGGCCTGCTCGGTGCCGATGTGATCGGCTTCCAGCGCGCGCAGGATGCCACGTACTTCCTCACCGCCGTGCGCCGCCGACTGCGCTACGAGGTCAAAGGTCCGCACGTCGCCGTGCCCGAGGGGGAGGGCGAGGGCACGCGCACCGCGATGGCGCGGGCGTTCCCCATCTCCATCGACACCACTCCCTACCTCGAGCTCGCCGCTCGCGAGGACGTGCGTGCGAGGGCGGCGGAGATCCGCGCGAGCCTCGGCAATCCGAAGCGCATCCTGCTCGGGGTCGACCGCCTCGACTACACCAAGGGCATCCGCCACCGCATCAAGGCGTACGGTGAGCTCCTCGCCGAGGGCCGGCTCAAGGTCGAGGACGTGACGCTCGTGCAGGTCGCCAGCCCCAGTCGCGAGCGTGTGGACGCCTATGTGCACCTGCGTGACGAGATCGAGCTCGCCGTCAGCCGCATCAACGGCGACACCGACACCATGGGCCACTCCGCGATCCGATACCTTCACCAGGGATACCCGCGCGAGGAGATGGTCGCGCTGTATCTGGCCGCGGACGTGATGCTCGTCACCGCTCTGCGCGACGGCATGAACCTGGTCGCCAAGGAGTACGTCGCCACCCGCGTCGACGACCGCGGCGTGCTCGTGCTGAGCGAGTTCACCGGCGCGGCGGATGAGCTGCGCCAGGCCGTCCGGGTCAACCCGCACGACATCGAGGGGCTCAAGGACGCGATCATGACGGCGGTGGAGATGCCGCCCGCCGAGCAGGGTCGCCGCATGCGGTCGCTTCGCCGACGTGTGCTCGACAACGACGTGAACGCCTGGTCGTCGTCGTTCCTGAAGGCCCTCTCCGAGGTACGCGGCCGCTGAGCACCCGCGACACCGAACCCGAGCCCACAACGCACGACCCCTGTGATTGGAGCATCCATGACGCGCCCCTGGATCCCCGGAACCGCTGACGACGACCTCAAGGCCCTGGCCGCCACGCCGCGGCTGGTGGTCGCCCTCGACTTCGACGGCACAGCCTCTCCGCTGGTCGCCGACCCGATGGCGGCGCGGGCGCTCCCCGAGGTCGCCGTCCAGGTCGATCGTCTTGCAGCACTACCTGACACGGTCGTCGCCTACGTCTCCGGACGCAGCATGCACGATCTCCGCGTCATCACCGAGCACTCCGACGACTCCGCGATCGCCCTGGCAGGTTCGCACGGCGCGCAGTACTGGTTTCCGGGCGAAGGCGACGTCGACGCTCCGGGCGAGGCGACAGAAGACGGTGCGCGCGAAGAGCTCTGGGCGGCGGCCCAGCCGATCATCGACCGCTACGACGGCGCCGAGTTCGAGCCCAAGACCTTCGGCATGGGTGTGCACACCCGTCGCGCCGATGCCGAGACCGAGCAGCGCGTCTTCGCCGAGATCGACGCCCTCGTGGCCGAGCGCTTCCCGCACTGGAGGCGCCGCTCCGGTCACCGGGTGCTCGAGTTCTCCTCGCGGACCGAGGGCAAGGATGCCGCGATGGCGGCCCTCCGCGACCGGTTCGATGCGACCGGCATCCTGTTCGCCGGCGATGACGTGACCGACGAGGACGCGATGCGCGTGCTGGAGCCCGGTGACCTCGGCGTGCGCGTGGGGCCGGGGGAGAGCGTGGCGACCCTGCGTGTGGACACTCCACAACAGATCGCCGAGCTTCTGGAGGCGTTGGCGGACGAACGCACCTCCGCACGGCAATAGACTTCCGTCATGTCCTCGCATGATCCCGCCAGCAGCGCGCCCATCGACATCAAGCCCCGCAGCCGCGTCGTCACCGACGGCATCGAGGCCACGACCTCCCGCGGTATGCTCCGTGCCGTCGGCATGGGCGACGCCGACTGGGACAAGCCGCAGATCGGCATCGCCTCGAGTTGGAACGAGATCACTCCCTGCAACCTGAGCCTCGACCGGCTCGCGCAGGGGGCGAAGGAGGGTGTGCATTCGGGCGGCGGCTACCCGCTGCAGTTCGGCACCATCTCGGTCTCCGACGGCATCTCGATGGGCCACGAGGGGATGCACTTCTCGCTCGTGTCGCGCGAGGTCATCGCCGACTCGGTCGAGACCGTGATGATGGCAGAGCGCCTCGACGGCTCGGTGCTCCTGGCCGGGTGCGACAAGTCCATCCCCGGCATGCTCATGGCCAGTGCGCGCCTCGACCTGTCGAGCGTGTTCCTGTACGCCGGATCGATCGCTCCGGGCTGGGTCAAGCTCTCGGACGGCACCGAGAAGGACGTCACGATCATCGACTCGTTCGAGGCCGTGGGTGCGTGTCGCGCCGGCCTCATGAGCGAGGAGGACCTGAAGCGCATCGAGTGCGCCATCGCTCCGGGTGAGGGCGCGTGCGGCGGCATGTACACCGCCAACACCATGGCTTCGGTCGCGGAGGCCCTCGGGCTCAGCCTCCCGGGCTCGGCGGCTCCGCCCGCAGCGGACCGCCGTCGCGACTACTACGCTCACCGCTCGGGCGAGGCCGTCGTGAACCTGCTCCGTCAGGGCATCACGACCCGCGACATCCTCACCAAAGAGGCGTTCGAGAACGCGATCGCCCTCGCGATGGCCCTCGGCGGCTCCACGAACGTCGTCCTGCACCTGCTCGCGATCGCCCGCGAGGCCGAGGTCGAGCTGAGCCTGCACGACTTCAACCGCATCGGCGACAAGGTTCCGCACGTCGCCGACATGAAGCCCTTCGGCAAGTACGTCATGAACGACGTCGACCGTCACGGCGGCATCCCCGTGATCATGAAGGCGATGCTCGACGAGGGACTGCTGCACGGCGACGCGCTCACAGTCACGGGCAAGACGCTCGCCGAGAACCTCGCCGACCTCGACCCGCAGCCGATCGACGGCGAGGTCATCCACACGTTCGACAACCCGATCCACGCCACGGGCGGCCTCACGATCCTGCACGGCTCGCTCGCTCCCGAGGGTGCCGTCGTCAAGACCGCCGGCTTCGATGCGGCCGTCTTCGAGGGTCCCGCCCGCGTCTTCGAGCGCGAGCGTGCCGCGATGGACGCCGTCGCCGAGGGGGAGATCGAGCCCGGCACCGTCATCGTGATCCGCTACGAGGGCCCCAAGGGCGGACCGGGCATGCGCGAGATGCTCGCCATCACGGCGGCCATCAAGGGCGCTGGGCTCGGAAAAGATGTACTACTCTTGACTGACGGACGATTCTCAGGCGGCACAACCGGCCTGTGCATCGGCCACATAGCACCCGAAGCGGTGGACGCAGGTCCTATCGCCTTCGTGCGCGATGGTGATCTGATACGGGTCGATATCGCAGCTCGCTCTCTCGATCTACTCGTCGACGAGGCAGAGCTCGCCTCCCGCCGTTCTGGCTGGGAGCCGCTTCCCCCGCGCTACACCCGAGGCGTTCTTGCCAAGTACTCGCGCCTCGTGCGGTCCGCCGCCGAGGGCGCGACCACCGGCTGACCCGGACGCTCCGGCATCCGGCGTCCTGCACAGATCATCAGAAGGAAACTCATGACTGCTGATTCCGCCCCGGCCGTGCCGAGGCCGCCCGCCCGTCAATCCTCTGCGCCGGAGATCACCGGTGCGGAGGCCGTGGTCCGCTCGCTCGAGCTCCTCGGCGTGACCGACGTGTTCGGTCTTCCCGGCGGCGCGATCCTCCCGGTCTACGATCCGCTGATGGACGCCTCCGAGCTCCGCCACATCCTGGTGCGGCACGAGCAGGGCGCCGGCCACGCGGCCGAGGGTTACGCGTCGGCATCCGGCAAGGTGGGCGTGTGCATCGCCACCTCCGGCCCCGGTGCGACCAACCTCGTCACCGCGATCGCCGACGCCTACATGGACTCCGTGCCCATGCTCGCCATCACCGGCCAGGTGTTCTCGACGCTGATGGGGACGGACGCGTTCCAGGAGGCCGACATCGTGGGCATCACGATGCCGATCACCAAGCACTCGTTCCTGGTGAAGGATGCGTCCGAGATCCCCGGTGCGATCGCTGCGGCCTACGAGATCGCCGGTACCGGACGCCCCGGTCCTGTGCTGGTCGACATCACGAAGGACGCGCAGCAGGCGACCGCCCCGTTCGTGTGGCCGCCCAAGATCGACCTCCCCGGCTACCGTCCGGTGACGAAGGCGCACGGCAAGCAGATCCAGGCCGCAGCGACTCTGCTCGCCGAGGCCAAGAAGCCGGTGCTGTATGTCGGCGGTGGCGTGATCCGCGGCAAGGCGTCGGCGGAGCTCCTCGAGCTCGCGGAGTCCACCGGTGCACCGGTCGTCACGACGCTGATGGCGCGCGGTGCGTTCCCCGACTCGCACCCGCAGCACCTCGGCATGCCGGGCATGCACGGCACGGTTCCCGCGGTGCTGGCGCTGCAGGAGGCCGACCTGCTCGTGTCGCTCGGCGCTCGGTTCGACGACCGCGTGACGGGCAAGGCGGCACTGTTCGCGCCGAACGCGAAGGTCGTCCACGTCGACATCGACCCGGCCGAGATCTCCAAGATCCGCACGGCCGATGTGCCGATCGTCGGCGATGTGCGCGACGTGCTCACCGATCTCGACGCGGCCTTCCGCGGAGCGACTGCAGGCACCAAGCCCGACATCGACGAGTGGTGGTCGTACCTCGACGGTCTGCGCACCGAGTTCCCGCTCGGCTACGCGCCGACCACGGACGGCCTCCTCGCCCCGCAGTACGTGATCCAGCGGATCGGCGAGCTCACCGGCCCCGAGGGCATCTTCGCCTCGGGCGTCGGCCAGCACCAGATGTGGGCGGCGCAGTTCATCAAGTACGAGCGTCCGAACGCCTGGTTGAACTCCGGCGGCGCCGGCACGATGGGTTACTCGGTTCCCGCCGCGATGGGTGCCAAGGTGGCGCAGCCCGAGCGTCCGGTCTGGGCGATCGACGGCGACGGCTGCTTCCAGATGACCAACCAGGAGCTCGCGACCTGCACGATCAACAACATCCCGATCAAGGTCGCGATCATCAACAACTCGTCGCTGGGCATGGTGCGGCAGTGGCAGACACTGTTCTACGACGGCCGTCACTCCAACACCGACCTCAACACCGGTCACGGCACGATCCGCATCCCCGACTTCGTCAAGCTCGCCGAGGCCTACGGCTGCCTCGCGATCCGCGTGGAGAAGGAGGAGGAGGTCGACGCCGCCATCCAGCTCGCGCTCGAGACGAACGACCGCCCCGTGGTGATCGACTTCGTCGTGAGCGCCGACTCCATGGTGTGGCCGATGGTGCCGCAGGGAGTCAGCAACAGCTATGTCCAGTACGCCCGCGAGCACGCGCCCGCATTCGACGAGGAGGACTGATCCATGTCGACCCACGTGCTGAGCCTGCTGGTGGAGAACACCCCCGGCCTGCTGACCCGTGTCGCGGGGCTCTTCGCCCGCCGCGGCTTCAACATCGACTCCCTCGCCGTCGGCGTGACGGAGGTGCCGGGGATCTCCCGCATCACCGTCGTCGTCGACGTCGACGAGCTCCCGCTCGAGCAGGTCACCAAGCAGCTCAACAAGCTGATCAACGTGATCAAGATCGTCGAGCTCGACTTCGCCACGTCGGTGCAGCGCGAGCACATGCTCGTGAAGGTGCGCACCGACAATGCCACGCGATCGAACGTGATCGAGGTCGTGAACCTCTTCCGCGCCTCGGTGGTCGACTACGCCTCCGACGCCCTCGTGATCGAGGTGACCGGCGACAAGGGCAAGGTCGACGCCATGCTGCGCGCGCTCGAGCCCTTCGGGATCAAGGAGATCGCGCAGTCGGGTCTTCTCGCGATCGGCCGTGGCGGCAAGAGCATCACCGAGCGCGTCCTGCGCGGCTGACCAACCTGAGTACCGAGTTTTCGCCGCTCATCGAGCACGCGAAGCCAGACGAAACGCAAAGAACAAGGAGAAACACAAAGTGAGCACCGAGATCTTCTACGACGCCGATGCAGACCTGTCCCTGATCCAGGGCAAGAAGGTCGCGATCGTCGGCTACGGCTCGCAGGGCCACGCCCACGCGCAGAACCTGCGCGACTCGGGTGTCGAGGTCGCGATCGCCCTCAAGGAGGGCTCCAAGTCGGCCGCCAAGGCCGAGGAGGCCGGCTTCCCGGTGAAGACCGTCGCCGAAGCCACCGAGTGGGCCGACGTCATCATGATCCTCGCGCCGGACCAGCACCAGCGCACGATCTACAGCGAGTCGATCGCGCCGAACCTCACGGCCGGCAAGACGCTCGCCTTCGCGCACGGCTTCAACATCCGCTTCGGCTACATCGATGCTCCCGAGGGCGTCGACGTGATCCTGGTCGCCCCGAAGGCTCCCGGCCACACGGTCCGTCGCGAGTTCGTCGCCGGCCGCGGCATCCCCGACATCATCGCCGTCGAGCGCGACGCATCGGGCAAGGCCTGGGACCTGGCGCTCTCCTACGCGAAGGCCATCGGTGGCACCCGCGCCGGTGTCATCAAGACCACCTTCACCGAAGAGACCGAGACCGACCTGTTCGGTGAGCAGGCTGTTCTCTGCGGCGGCGTGAGCCACCTGGTGCAGGCCGGCTTCGAGACCCTGACCGAGGCGGGCTACCAGCCGCAGATCGCGTACTTCGAGGTTCTGCACGAGCTCAAGCTGATCGTCGACCTGATGTGGGAGGGCGGCATCGCCAAGCAGCGCTGGTCGATCTCCGACACCGCCGAGTTCGGCGACTACGTCTCGGGTCCGCGCGTCATCGACGAGCGCGTCAAGGAGAGCATGAAGGGTGTGCTGGCCGACATCCAGTCCGGCGCCTTCGCGAAGCGCTTCATCGATGACCAGGACAACGGTGCGGAGGAGTTCCTGGCGCTGCGCGCCAAGGAGGAGCAGCACCCGATCGAGGTCACCGGCAAGGAGCTGCGTTCGCTCTTCGCATGGAAGCAGCAGGACGAGGACTACGTCGACGGCAGCGCTGCTCGCTGATTCGATTCTCGAAAGAACGGGCGTCCCCTCGGGGGCGCCCGTTCTTCGTTTTCTGATGAACCCCAAGGCTCAAACATCCGATGTCTATGCCAGGATGGGAGACATGCGACAGGAATGGTTTGACCGGGCTCGGTTCGGCATGTTCGTCCACTTCGGCCTCTACAGCGGCGCCGCCAGGCACGAGTGGGTCCAGAACTACGAACGCCTCACCGACGAGGATTACCGGCAGTATTTCGAGCACTTCGACCCGGATCTCTTCGACGCCGCGGCCCTCGCCCGCACCGCGAAGGAGACGGGCATGGGATACGTGGTGCTCACCACGAAGCACCACGACGGCTTCTGCCTCTGGGACTCGAAGCTGACCGACTACACGTCGGTGGCGAACACCGGACGCGACCTCGTGCGCGAGTACGTGGAGGCGCTGCGGGCCGAGGGGCTCAAGGTCGGGCTCTACCACTCGGTCATCGACTGGCATCACCCCGACTTCACCGTGGACTGGAACCACCCGCGCCGCGATGACGAGGGCGCCGCCGAGCTCAACGTCGGCCGCGACATGGCGGCGTACCGCGCCTACCTTCACGGGCAGGTGCGCGAGCTCCTCACGGACTACGGCGACATCGACTACCTCTTCTTCGACTTCACATACCCCGAGGAGAAGGACGGCTGGGCAGGCAAGGGACCCGACGACTGGGACGCCACCGCGCTGCTCGCGCTGTGCCGGGAGCTGCAGCCGAACATGCTCGTCAACGACCGCCTGGGCATTCCGGCCGATTTCGTCACCCCCGAGCAGTACCAGCCGACCTCGCCGATCGTGCGTGACGGCGTGCCGCTGACCTGGGAGGCCTGCCAGACGCTCAACGGGTCCTGGGGCTATCACCGCGACAACACCGACCAGAAGTCACCCACGATGCTCGTGCAGATGCTGGTCGACTCGGTCTCGATGGGCGGCAACATGCTGCTGAACATCGGCCCGGACGGACGCGGGGCGATCGCGCCCCGCGATGCGCAGACGCTGGGGGAGATCGGTGAGTGGATGCGCCTGCACCGTGGCGCCGTGGTCGGCGCCGGGCATGCGGCATTCACTCCGCCGCGCGAGGGTGTGTACACACGCAGCGGGAACCGCCTCTACCTGAGCCTGTTCAGCTGGCCGATGGGCTTCGTGCATCTTCCCGAACTCGCCGGCAAGTTCTCCTACGCACGATTGCTCAACGACGGTTCGTGGCTCGAGATGAGCGTGTCCGATCCCGAGCGCGAGGCGGAGCTGATGACGCCGGCCGGCGAGGCGGAGGGAACTCTGACCGTGCACCTTCCGGTGCGTCGCCCTGACGTTCTGGTGCCCGTGATCGAGCTGACCCTGATCGGAGAGTGACCCGGTCCGTGGCGGCGGCTCAGGCCGTCGCCACGGGGAGGTCCATGCCCTCCAGCGCGAGGCGTGCGGCACCGTGCAGGATGGCATCGGCGCCCGTGGTCGCCGACTCGATCCGCAGACGCTGGGTCGCCAGCGGGTGGCACGCCTCGTACACCCGGCTGCGGACGGCGGCGATGAACGGCTCGGAGGCGCTCATGCTGCCCGTGAGGAACACCGCGTGCGGGTTGAAGAAGTTCACGACTCCGGACAGCGCCTGTCCGAGGTGAGTGCCGGCGGTGCGCACCAGAGTGGTGGCCAACGGATCGGCGTCGCGGGCGAGGCTCAGCACGTCGGTCGTCGTGTGCACGGAGTCGCTGCCGCGCTCGCGCATCTGCCGCACGAGGCTCGCGCCGCTGGCCACGGTCTCCAGGCAGCCGGTGTTGCCGCACGAGCACGGGATGTCGCCGCTGCCGTCGATGCGGGTGTGGGTGATGTCACCCGCGGCTGAGGTGGCTCCCCGGTGCACCCGTCCGTCGACGATGATGCCGCTGCCGATCGCGGTGCCGGCCTTGACGGTGATGCTGTGTCCCGTGTGTCCGAAGCGCTCACGGTGCTCGCCGAGAGCCGCGAGGTTGGCGTCGTTGTCGACGGCCACGGGGACGCCGTAGCGCGCCGAGAGGTGCTCGCCGACGCGGAATCCTGGCCAGCCGGGCATACGAGAGGGCTGGTCGACCGATCCGGTCGCGATGTCGACGGGCCCGGGGAGGCTGATGCCGATGGCGTGGACCCTGCCCGTGCTCGTGAGGCGGTCGAACACGACGGCGAGACGATCGAGCGTGGCCTCGGGCCCCTCGGTCACGTCGACGGCGATCGACTCGCTGTCCAGCAGCGCGCCGCTGAGGGAGTGCCTGCCGATCCGGGCGTGCCCGCCGCCGAGGTCGGCCGAGAGCACGAAGCCGTCTGCGGCGATCTGCAGCACCCGGGGCCGTCGACCACCGCGAGATGTGCCGTCTCCCGCTTCCCTGAGCACCCCGGCATCGAGCAGGGACTGCACGCGGAGCCCGACCGTCGACGCGGCAACCCCCAGCAGTGCGGCCAGCTCTGTGCGTGAGCGCGCCTCGCCGCGGGCGACGAGGTCGAGGATCCGCCGCGTGTGCGGATCGTCGACGGTGGTGTCTGCGGAGTTGGTCATGGGAGCACTTTCCTGTCGGAGCATCGTCAGCGTAGCGGGGGATCGTCGTGTTTCCCGGGAGTTACGAATTATCAAGGTCCGATAAACATCGGATGTTCAGCTTGCGGCCCCTTGCGAAGTATGAAACGGTAACTTCATACGAAATCCTACTAGGTTAATTCGAAGCTCGAAATAACCAGTTCCCTTCCAGGAGGCATTCAATGAAGAAGTTGCGTGTAGGGGCTGTGGTCGCCGTCGCCGGCGTCGCAGTCGCGATGACCGGCTGCGCGAGCGGCAGCGGCACCGGTGGTTCCGCCGACGGCGACACCATCGTGGTCGACATGTGGGCGGGTAGCGAGTCCGACGTGGATGCCCTCGAGGCGCAGGTCGCGTTCGCTCAGGAGCAGAACCCCGATATCAAGATCAAGCTGCAGACGTCGCCGTGGAGCGACTTCTTCACGAAGCTGACCACGAACATGGCCAGCGGCAACATGGCCTGCGTCACCGGCATGAGCGGTGCGCAGCTCGGCGGCTACACGGGCGGCTTCCGCGAGCTGAGCGACGCCGACCTCAAGACGGCCGGCATCGACTGGGCGGACTTCAACCCGAGTGCCGACGGCATCCTCAGCTTCGAGGGCAAGGTCTACGGCGTGCCCTTCGACGTGGCCACCATGCTCGTCTACTACAACCAGGACATGCTGACCGCAGCCGGCGCACCCACCCCGGAGATCGGCTGGACGTTCGACGACTTCGACAGCATCGCCGCCGCCGCGACGAAGGACGGCAAGTACGGCTTCGGTATGGGCATGGGCGGCTACCAGTGGATGTCGATGCCCATCGCGTACTCCGCGACGCAGCCCGCTTCCGAGGACGGGACGCTGCACATCGACGAGAAGGCCTTCGTCGACGCGTCGACCTGGTACGCCGAGCTCGTCACCGAGAAGAAGGTCGCCGCACCCGTGGCATCCGCCTCCGACACCGGATGGGGCGAGAACCAGTACACGGGCGCCAACGCGGCGATGGCTGTGGACGGCACGTGGAACGCCGTGAGCTACCTCGACAACGAGTCCGGCTTCGCGGCCGGCATGGTCCCGCTGCCCGCCGGCGCGAACGGCAACCCCGGTCCGATCCTCGGCTCGGGCTACGGCATCTCGGCCAACTGCAAGAACCCCGAGGCCGCGCTCAAGGTCATGGGCTCGCTTCTTGGCGAGGACGCACAGGACTACATCGCGTCGTCCGGCCGTTCGTACCCCGCGCGCACGTCGTCGCAGCCGCTGTACTTCGAGTCGATCGACGAGCAGTACCGCGACCAGGTCCAGTCCGTCTTCGAGGCGGCCTTCGGCGACACGGTCCCGCTGTACATGACGAAGAACTGGCAGAAGCTCGACAGCTACATCCAGCCGAACCTGGTCAGCGTCTACAACGGCCAGATGACGATGGAAGAGCTGCTCTCGAACGCGCAGGCGCAGTTCGGCGAGTGACCCGGCTCCGGCCACCGCAGCAGCAATGCAGTAACAGAGAAAGAAACTGAGATGACGATCACGACGAGACGTCGACGATCGCTCGCCAAGGTGGAGGCCGGTCAGGCGCTGGGATTCGCAAGCCCAGCCCTGATCGGGCTCGCCCTGTTCACGATCGTGCCCGTCGGGCTCTCGATCGTGATGAGCGTCTTCGACTGGCCGACCTTCGGCGAGCGGACCTTCAACGGGGTGGACAACTACGTCAAGCTGTTCACCAGCAGCCCCGACTTCTGGCCGGCGCTGCGCAACTCGGCGGTGTACACGCTGCTCTACGTGCCGCTGAGTGTCGCTCTCTCGCTCGTGCTCGCTCTCGGCCTCGGTTCGCGCATCCGCGGACGAGGCGCCCTGCGCGTGCTCTTCTTCATCCCCGTGGTGACTCCCATGGTCGCCAACGTGCTGGTGTGGAAGATGATGCTGCAGCCGCAGGGTCTGTTCAACGGTCTCTCGCAGACCTGGTTCGGCATCGAGCTGCCGAACTTCCTCGCAGACCCGTCATGGGCCATGATCATGGTCGTCGTGATGAGCGTCTGGCAGGGGCTCGGCTACAACATGCTGATCTTCTCGGCAGCCCTCGAGCAGCTTCCCGAGAGCGTGCTCGAGGCGGCCAGCATCGACGGCGCCAGAGGGTTCCGACGGGTGTGGAGCATCATCATCCCGATGATCTCGCCGTCGATCTTCTTCGCCACGATCATGACGATGATCACGTCTCTGCAGGTGTTCGTGCAGCCGCAGATGCTCACCGGTGGCGGTCCGGGTAACGCCACCAAGCCCCTGGTGATGTACATCTGGGAGCAGGGATTCACCTTCGGCGACCTCGGCCTCGCCGCCGCAGCCGCCTGGATCCTCTTCGCGATCATCATCGCGATCACCGGGCTCCAGTTCGCAGCGCAGAAGAAGTGGGTGCACTATGAGCACTGAGACCCTCGTCCGGCCCACCGGCCGCGCCGGCCGCACCGAACGCGAGCGGGCTCGCGGCGCGGCGACGACCCCCGGCGCCCGCGCCCGGCTCATCCTCGCCCACGTCGGGATCTACGTCGCCGCGCTGATCTTCATCTCCCCGCTGATCTACGCCTTCTTCTCGGCGCTCAAGCCGAACGCCGAGATGTTCTCGATGCCGCCGACGCTGGTCGGTTCGGAGCTGCGGTGGAGCAACTTCGTCGACGTGTTCGCCTACGGACCGTTCCTGACGTACATCATGAACTCCTTCATCGTCGCGATCGGCGGAACGCTGGTCGTGCTGGTCGTCTCGACCACGGCCGGATATGCCTTCGGGCGTCTGCGGTGGAAGGGGCGCGACGCCGTCTTCGTCCTGTTCCTGGCCACGCTCATGGTGCCGGCCGAGGTGCTCGTCATCCCCATGTTCCAGGTGATGCAGTGGTTCAGCTGGGTCGACACGTACCAGGCGCTGATCCTGCCCTTCGCCTTCGGCGCCTTCGGAACCTTCCTGATGCGGCAGTTCTTCCGCGGCATCCCGTACGAACTCGAAGAGGCGGCCCGCGTCGACGGCGCAGGCCCCGTGCGCTCGTTCCTGCAGATCATCCTGCCGCTGTCGAAGTCGGCCGTCGCCGTCCTCGCCGTGTTCACATTCCTCTCGTTCTGGAACAGCTACCTGTGGCCGCTGATCGTGACGGTCGACTACAACGCGCACGGCACGCTCCCGGTGGGACTCGCGAGCTTCGCCGGACTCACCGGCACCCGGTGGGACCTGCAGATGGCTGCGGCCATCATCTCGATGGTCCCGACCACGATCCTCGTGATCGTTCTGCAGAAGCACCTCGTCAAGGGCATCGCGATGGCAGGACTGGGCGGGCGCTGAGCATGATCGGTCAGGAACACGGGACCACCATGCCCATCGCCACCTCTTCGGCCCGCGGTGCGGGACTGGTCGGGATCGATATCGGGGGTACCAAGATCGCCGCGCTCCTGGTGAGCGACGACGGTGCCGTCCTCGCCCGGGGCAGTGTGCCAGCGCCGGCCGCCCTCGGCGGCGGTGCGATGGCCGATGCGGCCGCCGATCTCGCGAGGGAACTCGCGGCGCAGGCCGAGGTGTCGCTCGCCGCGGCAGGCGTCGGCGCGGCCGGAGTCATCGACCATGAGACCGGCACCATCCGCGCCGCATCGGCGACCTTCGTCGGGTGGGCGGGATTCCCGCTGGCCGACGAGCTGGAGCAGCGTCTCGGAGTGCCGGTCCGCGTCGAGAACGATGTGAACGCGTTCATTCTCGGCGAGGCGGCGGCCGACGGCAGGACCGATCGCGACGTGCTCGGCGTCATGCTCGGCACGGGCGTCGGCGGTGCACTCATCATCGATGGAGATCTCCACCACGGTCCGCACGGCGCGGCGGGGGAGATCGGGCACACACCCGGCTACAGCGAACTGGTGTGCACCTGCGGCCAGATCGGTCACCTGGAGACTCTGGCCTCCGGCACGTCGATCGCGCTCCGCTATCAGGAGCGCACGTCCGCTCCCGTGCGCGACGCGCGAGAGGTCGCCGACCGTGCCCGTGGCGGCGACGCCGAGGCGATCGCGGTGTTCGATGCCGCCGGGCGCGCCCTCGCCCTCGCGTGCGCCAGCGCGGCGACGATCCTCGACCTGCCCTGCGCGATCGTCGGCGGCGGAGTCACCGCGGCCTGGGATCTGCTCGAGCCGTCCATCCTGCGCACGCTCGACACGGATTCTCCGGTGTCGGGCATTCCGCTGCGCATCATCCCCGCCGTCCTCGGCTCCGATGCGGTCGCGCTGGGCGCGATCGAGACCGCTCGCCGCGCGCTCGTGCCGGCGGGAGCACACTGAGTCCGAACCTCTCGGTCCGGCCCCGCCGTCCGACCCGCACCGACAAGGAGCACATCACGTGACCGCACGTCCCGAAGCCCACGAGATCTGGATGGGCCCCCTTCCCACCATCGCCGACGGCGGGCTGTCGAAGCCCCGGATCGGCATCGCCGGAATCTCGATCGAGTCGAGCACGTTCTCCCCGCACATCTCCGGCGACGAGGCCTTCACGGTCCGTACGGGGGAGACACTGCGCGGGTACTACCCGTTCCTGGAAGACGGACGCGAGCTCGCCGGCGCTGCGGAGTGGGTGCCGCTGACGCATGGACGCTCGCTGCCCGGCGGTGCCGTGGCGCCGGAGACCTATCGACGGATGAAGGAGGCGATCGTCGCCGGTATCCGCGAGCAGGGCCCCTTCGACGGGTTCTTCTTCGACATCCACGGAGCGATGAGCGTCGTCGGCATGGACGACGCCGAGGGCGACCTCGCTCTCGCTGTGCGCTCGGCTCTCGGCCCCGACACGCTGGTGTCGACGTCGATGGACCTGCACGGCAACGTCTCGGAGGTGCTGCGTGACGCGGTCGATCTGCTGACCTGTTATCGGATGGCGCCCCACGAGGACTGGATGAACACCAAGGAGCGGGCCGTGTGGAACCTGCTCGCGCGACTGCGGGGTCCGCACGGCGCCGACCCGCTGCGTCGTCGTCCGTTCTCCGCATGGGTGCCCGTTCCCGTGCTGCTGCCGGGGGAGAAGACCAGCACCCGGCTGGAGCCGGCGCGCAGCATCTACGCCCAGCTTCCCGAGATCGAGGTGCTCCCCGGCGTCGTCGACGCCTCGGTGTGGATCGGCTATGCCTGGGCGGACGAGCCGCGCTGTCAGGCGTACGTGGTGGTCACCGGTGACGATGAGGAGCTGATCGCCCGTGAGGCCGAGCGCGTGGCGCGGATGTTCTGGGACGCCCGCGAGGACTTCGTCTTCGTGGCCGAGACCGGATCCCTCGATGAGGCGCTCGAGAAGGCGCTCGCCCCGGGAGCGCCGCATCCGTACCTGATCTCCGACTCGGGGGACAACCCGACAGCGGGCGGTGCGGGCGACGTGACCTGGACGCTCGCGCACCTGCTGCAGCGTGCGGAGCTCACCGACGGCAGCCGCACGACCCTGGTCGCCTCGATCTTCGACCGCGAGGCCGTCGCGCGGGCGGTCGCCGCCGGAATCGGCGCCACCGTCACCCTCGACGCCGGTGCAGGGGTAGACGCGGGCCCGCACGGCCCTGCGAGGATCACCGGGACCGTGTTCTCCATCACCGACGGCGACCCGGATGCGGGCACGCAGGTCGTGATCGCGGTGGGCGGGTTGCACGCCATCATCACCGAGCGTCGCAAGCCGTTCCATCACCTCTCGGACTTCCGGATGCTGGGGCTGGAGCCCACGACCGCCGACATCGTCGTGGTGAAGATCGGCTATCTGGAACCCGAGCTGTACGAGCTCGCCGAGGGCTGGACCCTCGCACTGACACCCGGCGGCGTCGACCAGGACCTCCTGCGTCTGGGGCACCACCGCCTGCAGCCGGGTGTCTTCCCGTTCGAGACGGACGGGAATCCCGACCTGAAAGCGGTGGTCGTCCGCCGCGGAGTCTCCGAGGAGCAGAACGCATGATGAACTTCGAGAAGCGCACCGGTCCGGACTTCGGAGCTGACGCTCCGGTGTACCCGGCCAAGGATGTGCCCGAGTGGTACCGCGATGCGAAGCTCGGCTTCTTCGTGCACTGGGGGCTCTACTCCGTGCCGGCATGGGCGGTGCAGCACGGCGAAGGCGTGAACATCCCCACCGAGGATGCCTACGCCTGGCACCAGTACGCCGAGTGGTACGGGAACACCGTGCGGATCGCGGGGAGCCCCACCTGGGAGCGTCATCAGCAGCTGTTCGGCCCGGGGACCTCCTACGAGGACCTCGCGGATCAGTGGGACGCCTCAGCCTTCGACGCCGACGCCTTCGTGGGCGAACTGGTCGGTGCGGGGGCGAAGTACATCGTCCCCACCACGAAGCACCACGAGGGTTTCTGCTTGTGGGACACAGCGACGACCGGCTTCAACGCGGCCGCTCGCGGTCCGCGCCGCGACCTGATCGCCGAGTTCCACGACGCCACCCGGCGGGCGGGGGCGAAGTTCGGCGTGTACTACTCGGGTGCGCTCGATTGGCACGTGAGCGACTTCCCGCCGATCGAGTCGGACACCGACCTCTTCCGCTTCCGCCGCAACGACGAGCACTTCGCGCGCTACTCGGCCGCGCAGCTCGACGAACTCGTCTCGCGCTTTTCGCCCGACGTCCTGTGGAACGACATCGAGTGGCCCGACGGCGGAAAGGGGCGAGACGAATACGCGGTGGCGGCCCTGATGGAGCGCTACTTCGCCGCGGTGCCGGACGGCGTCGTCAACGACCGCTGGGGTGTGCCGTACCACGGCTTCCTCACCCGCGAGTACACGGACATCCCCGAGATCATCCCGCAGCCGTGGGAGTCGACGCGCGGCCTCGGCTTCTCGTTCGGCTTCAACCAGGCCGAGGACGAGCGGCACTCGCTGTCGGGCGCTGCCCTGATCCGCCTGCTCGTCGACGTCGTGGCGAAGAACGGCAACCTGCTGATCAACGTGGGCCCGGCGGCCGACGGCTCGATCCCCGAGCTGCAGCGTCGCGCGATGCGCGAGCTGGGCACGTGGCTGGAGGCGAACGGCGACGCGATCTACGGCACACGTCCGTGGATCCGCATGGGGGAGCGCACCGGCGCCCCGCGTCGATACACGACCACCGGGGCGACCGTGCACGTGCACGCCCTCGACCCGAGCACGGGCACGCTCGAGCTGCCCGAGGAGCTCCTGGGCTCCGACCTGCGCTGGACCGACGGCAGCGTGGTCGAGAGGCAGGCGCACGACCAGACGGTCGCGGTGATCCCGGCCGGGCTGCGCGAGGAGGCTGTCGCGGTCCTGTCCGCAGGCTGAGACGGATCGGACCGCGACGAGGCGAGGGCCCTCCCGAAGACGATTCGGGAGGGCCCTCGCTGTGTTCGCCGGCACTCAGGGGCGGGTGAGCTCCTCGAGCACCTCGATCACGTGGCGGTACGGCCGGCCGGTGGCGCGGGTCATGCCGATCTCGCACGTGCGGTTCGCCGAGACGAACGCATCGAAGCCGCCGCGTGCGCTCTCGGCCTCGGCGATCTCCGCGGACTCCTGGGCGGTCGCACTGGCGGTGAGTTCCGGATGCAGCATGCCGCGATCTCCCGCGAAGGCGCAGCAGCCCCAGCCCTCGGGAATGAACACGTCATCGGCGACGGCCCCGGCGATCGCCGTCAGCGCCCCTGTCGCTCCGAGCGCGGTCGTGGAGCAGGTCGGATGCACCGCGACGGTGGGGAGCTTCGCCGACACGCTCAGCCGGGGGAGCACCTCACGGGCCACGAACGTCGTGGCATCCTCGATGCGAAGCCCGGCGTAGCGCGGGTTCTTCGCGACGGACTGGGCGAGCATCACATCCAGACCCTCGGTGCACGACGCGGCGTCGCACACCACGGGAAGCTCGCCGTGGCGGCTGGCCTCCCAGAGCGAGTCGAGCACCCGGTCCGACATGAGGGCGTAACCGTCGAGGTGGCCCTTCGACTTCCATGGGGTGCCGCAGCAGAGGCCGCCGTTCTCCTCCGGGATGACGACGGGGATGCCTGCGCGGTCGAGCAGCTCGCGCAGCGCGTCTCGAGAGCCCTGGCCCTCGCCTTCCGCGCCGAACATGGTGCCGATGCAGGCGCCGAAGAAGACCGCCTGCGCATCGGCCGGTGACACAGGGCGCGGTGGCTTCGAGCCGCCGTGGGGGAGTCCGCCGTCGTAGAGCGGCACGGTGTCGGCGCCGAGCACCGCCCGGCCGAGGTGCGTCACTCCGCGCACGAGCGGAGCGGGGAGCGCATCGGCGACGGTGAGCGCGACACCTCCGGCGCGGGTGACCGTGCTCCAATGCTTGGCCGCGGTGCCCCACACGGCTCCCTCGAGCGCATTCGACTGCTCTGCCCTGAGCCGGCGCACGAGATCACCGGTGTTGATGTCGACGGGGCACGCCACACCGCACATGCCGTCGACCGCGCAGGTCTGCACGCCGTCGTAGTCGTAGTCCTTCTGCAGATCGCGGAGCAGTTCGGTGTCGCCCTGCTCCTCGGCCCACGCCATGTCGCGGCGGATCACGATGCGCTGCCGCGGCGTGAGGGTGATGCTCTTGCTCGGACAGGTCGGCTCGCAGTAGCCGCATTCGACACAGCGGTCGACTTCCTTCTCGACCGTCGGCACCCGCTTCAGGTCGTGCAGGTACGAATCGGGGTCATCGGAGAGGACCACTCCGGGGTTCAGGATGCGGTCGGGGTCGAGCAGGTGCTTGATCTCCCACATCATGTCGGTGAGTTCGTCACCGTACTGGCGTCGCACGAACGGCGCCATGATGCGTCCGGTGCCGTGCTCGGCCTTCAGGGATCCCTGCTGGGAGAGCACGAGGTCGACCAGGTCGTCGGTGAAGCGCCGGTAGCGCGCGACGCTGTCGGGATCGTCGAAGCGCTCGTTGAGCAGGAAATGGATGTTGCCGTCCTTGGCGTGCCCGAAGATCACCGAGCCCTCGTAGCCGTGCGCGGCGAACAGCTCGATCAGGCGCTCGCAGGTGTGCAGAAGTCGTGGCACCGGCACCACGATGTCCTCCAGAAGCGCGGTCGTACCGGAGGGACGCGCACCCGCCACAGCGGTGTAGAGGCCTTTTCGCACGTGCCACAGCGCGGCGCGCTCGCTCGCATCCGTGGTGAGGCGGGGTGCCACCGCCAGCGGCAGTGCCTCGAAGTGCGTCTGGGCCGCAGCGCTCGCCTCGACGAGGGCCTCCGCGTCGGCGGCGTGGACCTCGACCAGGAGAGCGGCGTGTCCGCGGACCTCGATCTCGGCGATGGCCGCCGGGACGTCGCTCAGCCCCTGCGCGACGCGCAGCGACGCGGCATCCATCAGTTCGATGGTGGCGAGACCGAGCCGGGTCAGGTCGGGAAGAGCGGTCATGGCCGCGGAGAGCGTCTCGAACACCAGCAGACCGGTGGCGATCGAGGGGCGCACCTCGATCGTGCGGAAACGGGCCTCGGCCACGAACGCGAGCGTGCCCTCGGATCCGATGATGAGGTGCTCGAGGATGCGCACCGGATCGTCGAAGTCGAGCAGTGCGTTCAGGCCGTAGCCCATGGTGTTCTTCATCGAGAACTGCTGGCGGAGGAACGCGACGTGCTCGGGCGAGGCGAGCAGACGTGCCCGCAGATCGAGAAGGCCGTCGGCGATCGCGGGCTCTGCCGCGCGCAGCACCTCGTTCGCATCCGGGCGACCCGTGTCGAGGATCGTCCCGCTCGGCAGCACGATCGTCATCGACTCGATGGTCTGGTACGAGTTCTCGGTGATACCGCACGCCATGCCGCTGGAGTTGTTCGCGACGACTCCGCCGATCGTGCAGGCGATCTCGCTCGCCGGGTCGGGGCCGAGCTTGCGGCGATACCGCGTGAGCCTGGTGTTGACCTGGCGCACGGTCGCGCCGGGTCCGACGCGCACCATGGCACCGTCGTCCTCCACGCGGATGTCGCGGAAGTTGCTGCGTGTGTCGACGAGGATGTCGCCGCTCACGCTCTGCCCGGACAGGCTGGTACCCCCGGAGCGGAACGTCATGGTGCGTCCGGCGGCGCGGACGGCGCCGAAGGCGCGGGCGACGCCCTCGGCATCCGCGGGGGAGAGCACGGCGTCGGGGATCAGCAGGTAGTG
This sequence comes from Microbacterium sp. DWRC1-3, assembly GCF_049896645.1. NCBI lineage: Bacteria > Bacillati > Actinomycetota > Actinomycetes > Micrococcales > Microbacteriaceae > Microbacterium > Microbacterium sp. DWRC1-3. The sequence goes on along the minus strand of NZ_JAFCUS010000001.1, from coordinate 744,797 downwards.
CGAGGCATCATGAGCGCGGGCGAAACGATCGATGGAGCGCGAGTGGACCTGTGTCGTGGAACCCAGCAGTGCGGGATCCAGCGGCTCGGCGAGGGTGGTCGTCACGGTGCTCCTCTGCTCCGTCGGAAGATTGTCTGACAAGTGTACCGACATGGCGTGGCTTCGATAGGCTGACCGGATGACCAGCACACCGGAGACACCGCTGGGAGTCGTCGGCGTCGTGGATGCGGTGACGGCCCAGCTGCGCGGTCGTATCCTCAGCGGCGAGATCCGTTCGGGAGATCCGCTGACGGAAGCCGCGGTGTCACAGTCGTTCGGCGTCGCCCGCCCGAGCGCGAAGGCGGCGATCGAGCAGCTCGTGGCGAGCGGGCTCCTGGTGCGTACTGCGCATCGGAGCGCGCGTGTGGTCGGGATCGATCCCGAGGCCGTGCGCGACGTCTACCGGACCAGGACCCGCCTCGAGAGCGCCGCACTTCGCGACCTCGCCGTGACCAGGACGGTTCCGCGTGCCGCGCTCGAGGCGAATGCGGAGATCCTCGCGATGCCCCCCGGCCCCGACCCGGCGACCGTGGATCCGGACCTGCGGTTCCACACCGCTCTCATCGATGCGCTCGACAGCGAGCGCACCGGACGCATGTACCGCAGCGTCCTCGACGAGGTGCGGTTGTGCATGGCGCAGGTGCAGGGGCGCCGCCTTCTCGACGCGGCGGCCATCGCGGCTCAACACGCCGACATCCTCGCTGCCGTCGCCTCGGGAGACGGGGAGCGCGCCGCCGCCCTCCTCGATGCGCATCTGTCGTCGGCGGAGGAGCGGCTCGTGGAGGCGCTCGACGCGGACTAGCGTCGAGCCGTCGTCACTCGGCCGGTGCTTCCTCGACCACGATGGGCGCCTCGGCGGGGTCAGCCCACACCGGGGCGGGGAGCACCGTGTCGACCTGGCCGGCCTGGATCGCGCGCAGGGCCTCTGCGATCGCCTCGTCGTTCTCCGGCACCGGAAGATCGCACGCGCGCAGCTCGGAAGCGAACTGCAGTGTCAGACGGATCTTCCCGGCCTCGACGGCCTGAGCGGTCGTTCCGGTGCGGATCTCGCTCCCGGTCTGGATGGCCGAGACCTCATCGCAGACGTGATAGACCTTGCCGCCGTCGACCCAGACGACCTCGTCCTTGCCCAGGAGCTGGATCACGGCTGACTGGTCGGCCGTGTACTGCTCGACGGAGGGCGGCGTGAAGTCGACGCCGACGAAGACGGCCAGTGCCGCGAGGACCACGCCGACGATTCCGGCGGTGGTCTTCTGGCCCTTGTCCATGTCCTTGTTGAGGAAGATCAGGATGACCAGAGGAAGGAACGCGACGACCGCGATGATCGCCCCGAGCTGGTTCTGCACGAAGAACCGCGTCTTGTCCGCCTTGCGCGCGGGGTCGAGACGGTTCGCCTTCTTCCACAGCACCGAGCCGGTGATCGACAGGGCCGCGATCACGACGAGCAGCACGAGGAGGGCGATAAACGCCCACTGGGGGAACGTCGCGGTGACGCCCTGCTCTTCGAGCAGGCCGGTGTCGGGGTTGCGGAGGAGTTCGCCGTCCTCGCCGACGAACACGCGCTGACGCAGGAGCCAGAAGATGCCGACGCCCTCGCCGACGATCGCGACCGCCCAGAGGATGCCGGCGATCCAACGGAAACGCGTGGCCCTGGCCTTGGCTTCGGGAGTGGGGACCCAGCCGGCGGGCGGTTCCGCGGCTGTGCTCTTCGCGGACCGTGCGACGCCGGTGTCGGTGTTGTCGCTCTGGGCGTTCTCGCTCGCAGCCACGGTGTTCCCTTCCCCTCCGGTGCCCGCCGTTCCGGCTCAAGGCAACCCCGATCCTAGTGGACCTGGTGTCCTACGCTGGGGGACATGACTTCCGATTCCGACGACGCCCTCAACTGGGACGGCGACGAGGCCCCGACGCCGAAGGACCGCGCTCTCCCGCACGGCTGGAACGCCGTCGGCAAGGGCAGCGACGACGTGGGAACGATCGAGGACGACGGCACCGTGACTCCTGCGCCCGTCGACGAACCGGTCGGCTTGAGCACGCCGATGCTGCTCCTGGTCGGAGTGGTCGGCGGGGTGTACCTCCTCTACACGATCGGCTGGATCGTCGGCGGGCTGCGACTTCAGCCGCTGGCGTCGTTCCTGGTCTCCGACGTGATGTTCCTGCCGTGGTTCGTCCTCGCGATCGCCGCGCCCGCACTGTGGTTCCTGGCGAGCTGGGTGCTCACACGGGGGAGGGCGGCGTGGATCCGCGTCGTCGTGCTGCTCGCGGGAGTCGTGCTGCTCGTTCCCTGGCCCTTCGTCACCGTGGGGGTGATCGGATCATGACCACGTCGTCGACCGAGGCGCAGGTGTCTGCAGGTTCTCCGCGCTGGCTCGTCGGGCTCGTCATCGGCCTGGCGGGACTCTTCTACGCCTATGCCGTCTGGAATGCCGTGGCGCATCTGATCACGATGGCGCAGACCGGGCTGACCGGCGGCGGCTGGGCGACCCTGTTGTTCGGCGTCGCTTTCCCCGCCATCGTGTTCGCCTTCGCGTATGTGATCGGTCGGCGGCGGCGAGTGGGCGAGCTCGCGCTCGTCTTCCTCGCAGGACTCGGTGTGGTCGCGGTGTTCTGGATGAGTCTCATCGCGCTGAGCCTCACCATGCCCAGCGCCTGAGCCGCCTGTCCTGCCGCGTCATACGGCACGGAGGCCCGCGTCCGCTCCGGTAGAGTTGACGCGATCGCGCCCCCATGGTGTGCGGCGCATCGGCCCCTGCCGCGCTGCCCCGAAGGATCCACTGTGCCGAAGCCTGTCGTGCTTATCGCCGAAGTACTCTCTCCCGCCACGATCGACGCTCTCGGTCCCGACTTCGACGTCCGCGACGTCGACGGCACCGACCGGGAGGCGCTGTTCGCGGCGCTCGCGGACGCGGACGCCGTGCTGGTCCGCTCGGCGACCCGCATCGACGAGGAGGCTCTGACTCACGCCCCGAAGCTGAAGGTCGTCGCCCGCGCCGGCGTGGGCCTCGACAACGTCGACATCAAGGCGGCCACCGCGGCCGGTGTCATGGTCGTGAACGCGCCGACCTCGAACATCGTCTCGGCCGCCGAGCTCACGGTCGGCCACATCCTCAGCCTCGCTCGCCGTATTCCCGCCGCGCACGCCTCGCTGTCCGCCGGCGCGTGGAAGCGCAGCTCGTTCACCGGCGCCGAACTGTTCGAGAAGACCGTGGGCATCGTCGGCCTCGGCCGCATCGGTGCCCTCGTCGCCGCCCGACTCGCGGCGTTCGACATGCGCGTCGTCGCCTACGACCCTTACGTCACCTCGGCACGTGCCCAGCAGCTGGGCGTGCAGCTGCTCTCGCTCGACGAGCTCGTGGCCGAGTCCGACTTCCTGACCATCCACATGCCCAAGACGCCTGAGACGACGGGCATGATCGGCGCCGAGCAGTTCAAGGCCATGAAGCCGACCGCCTTCGTGGTCAACGTGGCGCGCGGTGGGCTTATCGACGAGGAGGCGCTGCACGCGGCTCTCGTCGCGGGCGAGATCGCGGGTGCCGGCCTCGACGTCTTCACCTCCGAGCCCCCGGCAGAGGGGGGCACCGCCCGCCCGCTCCTGGACCTTCCCAACGTCGTCGTCACCCCGCACCTCGGTGCCAGCACGGAAGAGGCGCAGGAGAAGGCGGGCGTCTCGGTCGCGAAGTCCGTGCGCCTCGCGCTCGGCGGCGATCTGGTGCCGGACGCGGTGAACGTCGCCGGAGGTGTGATCGATCCCTACGTGCGCCCCGGCATCTCGCTCGTCGAGAAGCTCGGACAGATCTTCGCAGCGCTCGCGACCTCGCCGCTCACCAGCCTCGACGTCGAGGTGCACGGTGAGCTGAACGACTACGACGTGAGCGTGCTGAAGCTCGCGGCGCTCAAGGGCGTCTTCACGAACATCGTCAGCGAGACCGTCTCGTACGTGAACGCTCCGCTGCTCGCCGAGCAGCGCGGCATCGCGGTGCGGCTGCTCAAGGACGATGTGAGCGACGAGTACCGCAACGTGATCACGCTCAGCGGTGCCCTCTCCGACGGCTCGCAGCTCTCGGTCTCCGGAACGCTGACCGGGCCGAAGCAGACCGAGAAGCTGGTCGGCATCAACGACCACACCCTCGAGCTGCCGATCGAGACGAACCATGTCGTGATGCTCTACACCGACCGTCCCGGCATCGTGGCCGTCTACGGCCAGAAGTTCGGCGAAGCCGGCATCAACATCGCGGGCATGCAGATCGCCCGTCAGGCGGCCGGCGCGCAGGCGCTCAGCGTGCTGACGCTCGACTCGCCCGTGTCGGAGGAGCTGCTCGAAGACGTGAGCGCCGCGATCGACGCCGACCTCTTCCGCCAGATCGAGATCACCGAGGTCTGATCGGCGACAGTCGAAGGAGGGCGGGAGCGCGATGCTCCCGCCCTCCTTCGCGTTTCGACGGGTTCAGGCCGTCGCCTTCAGCACCAGTGCGATCAGCTCGGCGAGTTCATCGCTGCGAGGGACCAGTCGCTCCGGTCCGTGCACATCGAGCGAGTTGTTGAAGTAGAGCCCGTCGCTGACGAGCATCACGAGATCGAGGCTCGCACTGTCGCGCACGTGCGGGCGAATCGTCTCCGCCCAGCGACGCCTCGTGTCGCGGAGCATGTCCGCCGCGGGGATCGAGCCGCCCTGTGCGAGGCGGGTCGTGGCGATCAGCACCCGATCGAGCGCGTCGTCCTCCATCACCGAGGTGCGCACGTAGTAGGCGACGGGGCCCTCGTCGGCAGTTGTCATGCGCTCGAGGTCGAGGGTCGTGAGGCGGTCCAGCCGCTCGACGAGCCCGGCCTCGAGCTCATCCTTCGACCCGAAGTGGTACAGCAATCCGCCCTTCGAGACGCCGGCCGCCTTGGCGGTGGCTTCGAGGGTGGCGGCACGCTCTCCCTCTTCGATGAGGATCGCTTCGAAGGCGTCGAGCACCTTCTCGCGGGCGAGGGGAGGTCGGGGCATCGTGGATCCTCTGCACAGGGGAAGGGAGGGAATTCTGTTACTATACCATCCGGACGGTTCACTAACCGTGCGATCACGATCCTGAGAGGTGTTCCATGACCCGTACTGCGTCGATCCCGACGACAGAGACGGATGCTCCCCGCGTCGGAGCCCGCGGCTGGGCGGCGCTCGTCGTCCTCATGCTGCCGGTGCTGCTGGTCTCGGTGGACAACACGGTGCTGAGCTTCGCGCTCCCCGAGATCTCCATCGCGCTCGCCCCCACGGGCGCGGAGCAGCTGTGGATCATCGACGTGTACCCCCTGGTGCTCGCCGGACTCCTCGTCACGATGGGCACGCTGGGCGACCGCTTCGGTCGACGCCGGATGCTGCTGATCGGAGCGACCGGCTTCGCCGCGGTCTCCGCCCTCGCGGCGTTCGCACCGACCGCCGGGCTGCTCATCGCCGCCCGCGCGCTCCTGGGCTTCTTCGGCGCCATGTTGATGCCGTCGACCCTCTCCCTCCTGCGTTCGATCTTCCAGAACCGCGACCAGCGCCGCATGGCCATCGCGGTGTGGGCCTCGGCGTTCTCCGCCGGGTCGGCGCTGGGCCCGATCGTGGGCGGCATCCTCCTCGAGCACTTCGCCTGGGGATCGGTCTTCCTGATCGCCGTTCCCGTGCTCATCCCGTTGCTCATCGCCGCGCCGCTGCTGGTCCCGGAGAGCCGTGACCCGAACCCGGGGCGGATCGACCTGATCAGCATCGCGCTGTCGATGGCGACCATGATCCCGGTGGTCTACGCGATCAAGTCCCTGGCGGTGGACGGCCCGAGCCTCACGGCCGGCGCGTGGGCACTGCTCGGCTTCGGGATGGGCTACCTGTTCGTCCGTCGCCAGCTGCGGGTGAAGAGCCCGATGCTCGACATGGCGCTGTTCCGTCGCGGTTCGTTCTCCGGAGCGATCCTGGTGAACCTGCTCAGTGTCGTCGCACTCGTCGGCTTCCTCTACTTCGTGTCGCAGCACCTGCAGCTCGTCCTCGGGCTGTCACCGATGATGGCCGGTTTCGCACTGGTCCCCGGCATGCTCGCGATGATCGTCGCCGGGCTCTCGGTCGTGCCGGTCTCGCGTCGGCTGCCTCCGCACATCGTCATCCCCGCCGGGCTGGCGTTCTCGGTGGCCGGATACCTCATCGTGGCGTTCACGACGCATGAGCACGGTGTCCTGCCGCTCGTGGTGGCGTTCGTGGTGCTCGGCATCGGCATCGGCGCGGCGGAGACGATCTCCAACGAGCTGATCCTGTCGAGCGCTCCCGCGGCCAAGGCGGGGGCGGCGAGTGCCGTGTCCGAGACCGCGTATGAACTGGGCGCCGTGCTGGGCACGGCCGTCCTCGGCGGCATCATCACCGCCTTCTACCGCGGGGCGCTCGTGCTTCCGGACGGGCTGCCTGCCGACGTCGCGCATGCGGCGGGCGAGACGCTCGCCGGTGCCTACACCGCCGCTCAGGAGCTGCCCGATCAACTCGGGACCGCGTTGTGGGATGCCGCAGCCGCGGCGTTCGGCTCCGGCGTGATGGTGACGTCGCTCATCGGTGCGGGGCTCGTGGTCGTCGCAGGCGTGATCGCCGCCGTCACACTGCGCAAAGCCCCCTCGCACTGACCAGTACGCTGGGAGGACCGGCTCGTTCGCCCCGCGGCGGGCGTGGGCCGGTCCATCCCCGTGCAGTGCGCAAGGAGTCTCATGTCGCGTGTCGTGAAGCTGGCCGTCATCCCCGGTGACGGCATCGGTCCCGAGGTCATCGCCGAGGCGGAGAAGGTGCTCGACGCCGTCACCGCCGACAGCGGAGTGGTCTTCGACAAGACCCGATTCTCGCTCGGTGCCGGCCGTTTCCTCGAGACGGGGGAGACCCTCACCGATGACGACCTCGGCGCGATCGCCGCGAACGACGCGATCCTGCTGGGCGCGGTCGGCGGAAAGCCGGGCGACCCGCGTCTCAAGGACGCCAACATCGAGCGCGGTCTGCTCCTCAAGCTGCGCTTCACCCTCGACCACTACGTGAATCTGCGGCCGTCCAAGCTCTTCGCCGGCGCCCCGGGCCCGCTGTCCGACCCGGGTGAGATCGACTTCGTCGTGGTGCGTGAAGGCACGGAGGGGCCGTACGTCGGCAACGGCGGCGCGATCCGCAAGGGGACCCCGCAGGAGGTCGCGAACGAGACCTCGGTGAACACCGCCTTCGGCGTGGAGCGCGTGGTGCGCTACGCGTTCGATCTCGCCGAGCGCCGCCGCAAGAAGGTCACGCTCGTGCACAAGACCAATGTGCTCGTGCACGCGGGGGCCATCTGGCAGCGCATCGTGAACGAGGTGGCAGCCGAGCACCCCGACGTCGTCGTCGACTACCTGCACGTCGATGCCGCCACGATCTTCCTGGTCACCGATCCCTCGCGCTTCGACGTGATCGTGACCGACAACCTGTTCGGCGACATCCTCACCGACCTCGCCGGTGCCGTCACGGGCGGCATCGGTCTCGCCGCGTCGGGGAACATCAACCCCGATGGCGCCTTCCCGTCGATGTTCGAGCCGGTGCACGGCTCGGCGCCCGACATCGCGGGGCAGCAGAAGGCCGATCCGACCGCTGCGATCCTCTCGATCGCGCTGCTGCTGGACCACCTCGGCCTCACCGAGGAATCCGCACGTGTGAGCGCTGCGGTCGAAGCCGACATCGCCGCCCGCACCGCGGCTCGCACGACGGCGGAGATCGGCTCCGCGATCACTGCACGCCTCTGACTGCAGGCGTAGGCTGAACAGGCGCGAGGAAGCGCCCACCCACGAGGAATGGATGATGAGATGACGACCATCGATGCCGAGGCGACCGTGGCTCCCCTGGAGTTCGCCGTCACGAAGAACCTGACCGCAGCGTCGCCCGCACGCCTGGCCGAGGTGCTGGAGAACCCGGGCTTCGGCGTGGTCTTCACCGATCACATGGTAGACATCTGCTGGTCGGCCAAGGGCGGCTGGCACCGTCCGCGCGTGCAGCCGTACGGCCCGATCCCGCTCGACCCCGCAGCGTCCGTGCTGCACTACGCGCAGGAGATCTTCGAGGGCATCAAGGCCTACCGTCACGCCGACGGCTCGATCCACACGTTCCGCCCCGACCGCAACGCCGCGCGCCTGCAGGCCAGCGCCCGCCGCCTCGCGCTGCCTGAGCTCCCGACCGAGTACTTCATCCAGTCGCTGCGCGAGCTCGTCGCCGTCGACGGACGCTGGGTGCCCACGGGTGCCGACCAGAGCCTCTACCTGCGTCCGTTCATGTTCGCCAAGGAGGCGTTCCTGGGCGTCCGCGCCGCGCAGAAGGTCGCGTACTACGTGATCGCCAGCCCCGCAGGTGCCTACTTCTCCGGTGGAGTGAAGCCGGTGCGCATCTGGCTCTCCGAGGAGTACGCCCGCGCCGGCAAGGGCGGCACCGGCAAGGCCAAGACCGGCGGCAACTATGCATCGAGCCTGCTCGCGCAGAGCGAGGCCAGTGCCAAGGGCTGCGACCAGGTCGTGTTCCTCGACGAGAAGCGCAACGTCGAGGAGCTCGGCGGTATGAACGTCGTCTTCGTCTTCAAGGACGGGCGCGTCGTCACCCCCGAGTCCGACAGCATCCTCGAGGGCATCACCCGCGACTCGCTGCTGCAGCTGGCGGAAGACCGCGGCTACACGGTGGAGAAGCGGCCGATCTCGATCGACGAGTGGCGCGAGGGCGTCGCGTCCGGCGACATCGTGGAGGTGTTCGCCTGCGGCACGGCTGCCGTCGTCACCCCGATCGGAGCTCTCGTGGGCGACGGGTTCGACGAGCCGCAGCCGCTGGGCGAGCTCGCGCTCTCGCTGCGCGAGGAGCTCACCGACATCCAGTACGGCCGCCGTGAGGACAAGCACGGCTGGCTGCTGCGCCTCGACGCCTGAGTTTCCAGTTGCCGAGACCCACGCTCCCCGCCGAGACCCACTCTGTGTTTCTTCCGGGAGGGTGGGTCTCGTCGCGTGCCGTGGGTCTCGGCGACCGCCGGGCACGCTCGGTAGGCTGGATCCCATGAAGATCGCCCGGTTCAGCCACGACGAAGCCATCATGTACGGGATCATCGACGAGCGCGAGCTCGTGGTGCTTGCCGGGGACCCGATGTTCACCGGGTACGAGACCACCGGCGCTCGGGTGCCGCTCGCGGATGCCGCCCTGCTCGCCCCGGTGATCCCGCGGTCGAAGGTCGTCTGCGTCGGCAAGAACTATCACGATCATGCCGCCGAGATGGGGGGAGAGGCTCCTGAGGAGCCCCTGCTGTTCCTCAAGCCGAACACCGCGGTGATCGGCCCCGGAGACGCGATCGTGCGGCCGACGCTCTCCGAGCGCACCGAGTACGAGGGCGAACTGGTCGTCGTGATCGGCAAGATCGCGAAGAACGTCAAGGCCGAGAATGCGCTCGACTACGTGCTCGGCTACACGATCGGCAACGACGTGACCGCTCGCGACCTCCAGCGCAAGGATGGTCAGTGGTCGCGCGCGAAGGGCTTCGACACGTTCTGCCCGCTGGGACCGGTTATCGAGACCGACTTCGACCCGGCGAACGCGACGATCGAGACGCGGGTGAACGGCGAGGTGCGCCAGCACGCCCCGCTCACCGACATGATCCACTCGGTACCGGCGATCATCGAGTACGCCTCGGCCGTGTTCACCCTGCTCCCCGGCGATGTCATCATGACCGGCACCCCGGCCGGTGTCGGCACGTTCGCGGCCGGTGACGTCGTCGAGGTCGAGATCTCGGGATTGGGCATTCTGCGCAACACCGCGCGCGACGCCGTTCCCGCGTCATGACCGATGTCGCCCTGACGGCGGCGCAGCAGACGGCGGTCCAGCGGCGCACCGTGCTGGTGCTGTCGTTCGGGCAGGTGCTCGGCGGCATCGCCTTCGGGGCCACGGTCTCGCTCGGCGCGCTTCTTGCTGCCGACATCTCGGGGAACGACGCGCTCTCCGGTTTGGCGACGGCTTCCGTGACGCTGGGAGCGGCGGCGTGTGCCATCCCGCTCGCCCGCCTCGCCGCGCGCGTCGGACGCCGTCGCGCGCTCACGCTCGGCAACCTGTTCGCGCTGGTCGGCATCGCGGTGGTGATCCTCGCCGCTGCCCTGCGGATCTTCCCCCTGCTGCTCGCCGGGATCCTGATGATCGGCGCAGGCAATGCGGGAAACCTCCAGTCGCGATTCGCGGCGACCGATCTCGCCGCCCCGCAGCACCGAGGCCGCGACCTGTCGATCGTCGTCTGGTCGACGACCATCGGCGGTGTCGCCGGCCCTCTGCTGCTGGGCCCTGGGGAGATCGTCGGGCAGGCGGTCGGGATGCCACCGCAGACGGGCTCGTATCTGTTCTCCTTCGTCGCGCAGTGCGCGGCGCTGCTGCTCTACATCGTCGCGCTGCGTCCTGATCCGCTTCTGGCGGCCCAGCGGCTCGCGAAGGCGTCGACCGCGGCCGCCGGAGCGGTGGCGGTGGATCGCCCGCGGGTCGCCCGCTATGCGATCTTCGCGATCGCCGGCTCTCATGTGGTGATGGCCTCGGTCATGGCCATGACTCCGGTGCACCTGTCGCACATGGCCCACGGCGCCGGGGGCATGGCCGCGAGTCCGGCAGATGTCTCGGCGCTCGTGGGGATCACGATCGCCCTGCACGTCGGTGGCATGTACGCGCTGTCCCCGGTCTTCGGTGTGTTGGCCGATCGATGGGGCCGACTGCAGGTCGTTCTGCTCGGACAGGTACTGCTCGCCGGAGCTCTCGCGTTCGCCGTGTTCACGGGTACGGAGGCGTGGGGCGTGATGGTGGCCCTCATCCTGCTGGGGCTGGGGTGGAGCGCGGCGACGGTTGCCGGCGCCGCACTGCTCACCGAGGCTTCGGCGCCCGAGCTGCGCACCCGCAGGCAGGGGCGTAGCGATTCGCTGATGAGCCTCTCGGCTGCCGCCGGGTCTGTGCTTGCCGGTGTGGTGCTGTCGAACTTCCAGTACTCGGGACTCGGCATCGCGGCTTTCGTCCTGGTCGTCGCGATCGTGGCGCTCTCCCCGCTCGCCCGCTCCGGCGTCCGATGAGGGACTGGGTCGGCGTCGGCGAGGCATATTCCGCTTCCTACGCCGCACTCTGCGCAGGGACCTTCTCGACGATGCAACGCGCACTCGGCGCACCGGGAGGGCGCAGCCTGCTCGATGTCGGCGCGGGCGACGGCAGGCTCGCTGCACTGTGGGCGGAGACGGGATGGAGCGTCCAGGCGTGTGAGCCGGAGGAGTCGATGCGGAGGGTGTCCCGCCGCGAACGACCGCAGGTCGACATGCTCGATGCGGGGCTGCCGGATCTGCCGTTCGCCGACGGCGCCGTCGATGTGGTGGTCGCGAACTTCGTCCTGAACCATGTCGCCTCTCCGCGCAGGTCAGCCGCCGAGCTGCGGCGCGTGAGCCGTGGCGCCGTGGTCGCGACGACCTGGACGCTCTCGCCCTCCTGGTTCTGGGCAGAGGTCACCGAGCGCGCAAGGGTGACCCCGTTCGCCGGTGCGAAGCTCCCGGCCGACGAGGATTTCGAGCGGACCGCCGACGGCTTCGCGCGGATGCTGGGGGACGCGGGTCTGGAGCGCGTGGTCGTCACCGAGCACGGCTGGACCTGGAACGCGGACCCGGATCTGCTCTGGCATTCGGTCGAAGGGGGCGTCGCCGGGGCCGGTGCTCTCTATGCCCGGCTCGACGCCGATGATCGTCGGCGATTCCGTGCGGCGTTCGAGCGCGTCGTGGATGAGCGCGCTGCGCACGGCGCGCTCCCGCTCGAGCATCGTGCGGCCGTGGCTGTGAGCCCATTTTCCTGAGGGCCCTCCGCCCACCCGCGATGCGACGGCCGTCCCCGTAGAATCGAAGGGCTATGGCTACCCCTCACCCCCTCACCACGACTGTCAGTGGTGCCGACGTCCGCGTCCGCTTCTGCCCCTCGCCGACCGGACTGCCGCATGTCGGCATGGTCCGCACGGCTCTCTACAACTGGGCCTACGCCCGTCACAACGGCGGGAAGATGGTGTTCCGCATCGAGGACACCGACGCCGCCCGTGACAGCGAGGAGAGCTTCCGCCAGCTGGTCGATGCTCTGACCTGGCTCAAGATCGACTGGGATGAGGGCGTCGAGGTCGGCGGACCGCACGCTCCGTACCGGCAGTCCGAGCGTCATGACATCTATCGCGAGGTGATCGACAAGCTCATCGCCACTGGCGCCCTCTACGAGAGCTTCTCCACGGCCGAGGAGATCGACGCGCGCAACGAGGCCGCAGGCCGTGCCAAGCAGCTCGGCTACGACAACTTCGACCGCGATCTCACCGAGGAGCAGAAGGAGGCGTTCCGCGCCGAGGGTCGCCAGCCTGCGCTGCGCCTGCGGGTACCGGACGAGGACGTCACCTACGTCGACCTGATCCGCGGCGAGGTCACCTTCCCCGCCGGCTCGTTCCCCGACTTCGTGGTCGTGCGTCCGAACGGCGTGCCGCTGTACACCTTCGTGAACCCGGTCGACGACGCCCTGATGGGTATCACCCACGTGCTGCGTGGCGAGGACCTCATGCCCTCGACCGCACGCCAGCTCTCTCTGTACGCCGCGCTCATCGACGCGGGCGTCACGACGTTCGTGCCGCGCTTCGCGCACATGCCCCTGGTGTTGGGAGAGACCGGCAACAAGAAGCTCTCCAAGCGCGACCCGCAGGCCGACCTGTTCCTGCACCGGGACCGCGGCTTCATTCCCGAGGGGCTGCTCAACTACCTCGCGCTGCTCGGCTGGTCGATCGGTCCCGACCGCGACGTGTTCTCGCTCGACGAGTTCACGGCCGCGTTCGACATCGTCAACGTCAACCCGAACCCGGCCCGCTTCGATCAGAAGAAGGCCGAATCGATCAACGGCGACCACATCCGGATGCTGGGGGAGAAGGACTTCGCCGAGCGCACGATCCCGTACCTCGCCGCGGCCGGTCTGTTCGACGAGCCCACGCACGAGCAGCTGGTGACGGCGTTCCGTGTCGCACCTCTCGTGCAGGAGCGCGTGCAGCTGTTGGGCGAGGTCCCCGGCATGGTGGGCTTCCTGTTCACCGACGAGGTCACGTACGCCGAGGATGCGCTCAAGGGGCTGCCGGCGAACGCCGCCGAGGTGCTCGATGCCTGCGTCGTCGCGCTCGAGCCGCTGGAGGAGTTCACGCCGGAGAAGATCCAGGAGGCCCTGGCCGCGGAGCTGGTCGAGAAGCTCGAGCTCAAGCCGCGCATCGCCTACGGCCCGCCGCGCGTGGCGATCACGGGCCGCCGGATCTCCCCGCCGCTGTTCGAGTCGATGGAGCTGCTGGGCAAGGAGGAGTCGCTTCGTCGTCTGCGCTCCCTGTCGGCGTTCCTCGCCAGCTGAGGCGCGACGCGCCCGGGCGGCGGATCACGGCCCACCGGTTTTGGTGTTCCGCCGCCGCTCGGGTAGGCTTGATTCTCGGTGCGAGGCTCCGGTTTCGCCCTTGGGGTATGGTGTAATTGGCAACACGACGGTTTCTGGTTCCGTTATTCTTGGTTCGAGTCCAGGTACCCCAGCAAGTCGAAAACCCCCGCTCAGGCGGGGGTTTCGTCGTTTCCGGACCAGTATCGCCAGAGCAGTTCGGCTGCGTGTCCACCGCGCCATCACGAAAGCCCTCTGGATCCCGTGTCAGCACAGGATCCAGAGGGCTTTCGTGATGGCGCGTCAGACCGAGCGGCGGCGCAGGTGGAACAGCCACGCGCCCGCGGCCAGCAGAGTGAGGGCAAGGCCCGTCCAGACCCAGCCGATCGCGCCGTCTGCGCCGGTCGTCGCCAGGGGGTCGGAAGAGCTGTCGGCTCCGGGGTTCGTGTCGGTGCCGTGGCCGTCGCCGGGGCTTCCGTTCCCGGTGCCTCCGTCGCCGTCCTCTCCAGGCGTTCCCGCGTCGACCGCGGCGAACTCCACCGAGGCGAGCACTCTGCTCTGGACGCCGGTCAGCACCAGGTCCGACCCCTCGATGGCGAAGCTGTCGACGCCGCTGGCCGTGACGGTGGAATCCGCGATCCGGAAACCGGCCGCCGGGGTGAGGGTCAGCCGCACCTGGCCCCCACGATCGGCGACGCCCTCTGCAGGCGAGACGGCGCCCCCGCGCACCTCGGTGCGATAGCTGAAGCGCACGGTCTGGGCCTCCACTGCGTCGACGGCGGCCTTCAGCGCGTCGAAGCTCGTACGAAGCTGCTCGCTCGTCGGTGCCGCTGCGGCACGTCGGTCGAGCGGGCTTGCTTCCCCTGCGAGCAGAGCGGCACTGTTCGACGTCGCGGTGGCGAGCGCCTCGTCGAGGGTCTGATCGAAGACCCGGCCGTTGGCGGCCTCGACCTCGTTCGCGTTCATCAGCTCGGTGGCGTACTCCACGGCCTGGGTGAGCGCGGCGTTCTCGGCGGTGGAGTCGCCCGCCGCGAACAGGGCGGCGACCTCGGTTCCGGTCAACGCCGTGTCCCACATCCGCAGGTCGTCCATGTCGAGACCGATGCCGTAGCTCTTGCTGCCGTCGACGCCCACGAGCATGTTCAGACCACTGGTCATGCTGCCGATGCCCGCGATGCTCATCTCCTTGGCCAGCACGCCGTCCAGGTAAGTGCTCGCCACGTTGCGCGTGCGATCCACGGTCACGGTCATGTGGTGCCACGAACCCCGGTAGTCGCCGACATCACCGGTCGCATATACGCCGTTCGTGCCGTCGCCGAGGGTGAACTCGAGCTTGCCGGTGTTGGTTCCCTCCGGCGCGAGGTTGATGCCGGAGCGGTACCAGTTCGCCCAGTTCTTGTTGCTGATGATCGCGCCGTAGCCGCTGACTCCTGTGACCTTCGTCCAGAAGCCGATGGTGAGGTCCTTGTCCGTGCCGAGATCGAACTCGGGGCGGGATCCGAGGTCGATGTAGTTGCTCGCGCCGCCGCCGATGCGTACCGCCGTTCCCGACGCGCCGGGGCGGTCGGTGTCGACATAGGAGACCGATCCGACCGGCTTCGCCGCGGGAGCCGTGCCCGCGTGTGCGCCAGTGTCTCCGAGATCGCCCTCGAAGGCGAGGTGCAGGAATTCGCCGTCCGGCGCAGGCGCCGGTACCTCCGGGAAGTCGGGGAAGACGAGCTCGCCGGCCGTGCGCACGATGCCGGTGAGCGGCTCGGACGCGTTCTGGAAGTCATCGTAGGCGGTGATCGTGACGGTGTAGTTCTTCGCCGCCTTCAGGCCGCGGATGTCGAAGCCCATCGTGTTCGGGGTCATGTAGAACCGCGAGTACGCCTTGAACGATCCGGCGACGGACTTCGGGGCGTTGCTTCCGAAGTCGGGCACCTGATTCGCCGTGAACGGCACGGGGTTGCCGGCCTGGTCGCGGATCTCGACCTCGTAGTAGTTCACGAGCTCATCGTCCTTCGCCTGATCGAAGCGCAGCGTGAGGGACTCCTCTGCGATGTCGCTCGCGGTCACGGCAGCGGCACCCCACCACGGTGCGACTGTGCTGCGCTGATCCGCGGTGTACGTGAAGCCGCTCTTGCCCTCGGTCGTGTCGATGACCCAGGGCATGCCGATCCACCGCTGATGGGTGACATCGAAGCGGCGGATGACGGTGCGCCCGTCGGTGAGCACAGACACGAAGTTCGCGCTCTTCTGCGGGACCCCGGCGGCGGCATCGCCCTGGTTGCCGCCGAAGTAGCCGCCGCCGATGAAGTCAGCGGGGACATCTTGGTAGATGTAGTTCATCGACGCGTTCTCGTAGACCGTGAAGTCCTTCTGGAAGATGCTCGTCTCCGGGTTCGATGAGAAATGGGTGTGCGCGGAACCCAGCATCACCTGCGGGTAGTCCGCGAGGATGCGCTGCAGATCGGGTCCTGCCATGTCGTAGTCGGCATGGAAGGGGCCACCCAGCGAGGTGCCGGCGTACCCGCTGTGGATCGAGACGAAGATCGGCGAGGCCGGGTCGTAGTCGGGCTTCGCCGCGATCTCCTGGAGCGTGCTGCGGAGGTAGGCCTGGTAGCCGGAGCGCTGGCCGCTGTATCCGAACGTGTTCGTGCCGTTGTAGTCGAGGCCGATGAAGTCGATGCCCTCGATCGTCGTGTGGAAGTTGCTCACGTAGCCGGTGTCGGCGGTCGGGTAGAACCACTCCGGCGCACCGGCGGGCGCGTTCGAGCGTGCGGCCTCGAACGTCGTGCCCATCAGATCGGCGATGTCGTGGTTGCCCTGTGTCAGAAGCACCTGCGACTCCGGGAACGTCTCGCGCATGACGCGTTCGACCGCGCGGTACCAGCCGGCGACCTTCTCGCTGTCGCCGGCGAGGTGAGCGGAGTACTCGGGATCGTTCGCGCCGACGACGTCGCCGTTGTCGACGACGACCCGGGGTTCGAACCCCTTCGCCTCTGCCCAGGCGCGCAACGCCTGGAAGTGCGGCTTCGCCCCCTCGTAGGCGACCTGCTCCGATGTCTTGTCGGCCGTGGCGGAACCGCCGAGCTCGGTGTCGGACATCGTGATGAACTCGAGCGTCGCCTCCGCATCGTTGTAGGCGTCGTTCGCGGCCTCGATGCGCTGCGGGGTCATCGGCTCGGTGGCAGGAAGGGAGGCGGGGTGCGCCATCGGGGCGATCGCCGCGGCCGGCAGGGCGGGCAGGAGCAGGGTGAGCGCTGCAGCGGCGGCGATCACCCCTCCGCCCAGTGCGCGGCGCCGTGCTGATTCGGGGCGGGGGTGCGTCTTCATCGGATCATCAGGGGTCAGCATGGAGCTTCCTCACGGGGTGTTGTCGGGGTGCGTACGGGGAGAGAACGGACGAGCAGGTCAGGGGAGCGCGGGCTCGAGGGCCATCACCGAGGCCACCCACGCGGCGGTCACAGGGCGAAGGTCGGGGATGCACGCGGTCGCGCCGCTCGTGGCGCGCAGATCGGCTCGTACCTGTACGACCCGGCTTCCGGCCGCGACGGCGGCCCGGACTCCGACCTCCGAGTCCTCGAACACCAGGCAGGTGCCGGGGTCGATGCCGAGCAGATCGAATGCCTGCAGATAGGGCTCGGGATCCGGCTTCGTGTGCTGCACGTCATCAGCCGTGACGACGACGTCGAATGCGCCGAGAGCGAGGCTTTCGGCGACCGCATCGACCCAGCGGTGCGTCGAGCTCGTCACCAGCGCGATGCGGATCCCTTCTCCGCGGAGGTGTCCGAGCGCTTCCTCGGCGCCGGAGACCCACGACAGGCGGTCGGCGAAGGTGTCGATCGTGAGCGCCTCGAGGTCGGCGGCGACCTCGGCGGCTCGGGCGGACAGGCCACCGACCTCGATCAGCGCGTGGGCGGCCTCGATGCTGGAGAGACCCTCGAGCTCGACGAGCTGTGCAGACGAGACCGCCGCGCCGTCGAGCGCGAGCCGGGCGCGGATCGCGTCGAGCCACAGCCGCTCGCTGTCGACGAGCGTGCCGTCGAGGTCGAAGAGCACGGCAGCGGGCTGCGCGGAAGGGCGGTGATCGGAGGAGGGCGTCGACGGGGTCACGGGTTGATTACCCCGTCTCACGGTGTGCAGAGGAGGGCGCGCAGATGAACGGCGACGGAACGATCGGTGTCTCCGGGCGCGACACGCGGGACAACTGTGAACTGCTGTCCCGTTCGCGCGATCGCGGGCCTCGTGGCTCACCTAGTCTGAGATGGTGCCACCGGCGAACCCGCGCCCCCATCGCGAGATCATGAGCGATCTGATGACCAGGATCATCGACGGAGAGTTCGCCCCGGATTCCCGGCTTCCGTCCGAGACGAAGCTGGGGCATCATTACGGCTCGACCCGGGGAACGGTGCGCCGAGCACTCGCGGGGCTCGAGGAGCGAGGGCTGGTGTCGCCGGTTCAGGGCACGGGCTGGATCGTGCGTTCGGGGCGTCCGAGCCAGTCGTTCGAAGAGCTGCGGTCGTTCGCCCAGTGGGCGCGGTCGAAGGGGATGACACCCGGAGGGCTGGTGCGACGCAAGGAGTTCGGAGAGGCGACAGCAGCCGAGGCGCGCCGTCTGTGGGTGAGCCCGAGGGCACGGGTGCTCCGCGTGACGAGGACGCGCAGCATCGACGGGCGCGACGTCATGCTGGAGCGCACCTCCTATCCCGACTGGATCGCCGATCGGGTCGCCGCGATCGCCGACGACGAAGCCTCGGTCGTCGAGGCGCTCACTCGCGACTTCGGTGTCGTGACCGCCTTCGCCGAGCACGCCATCGACGCTGTCCCGGTCTCCAGTGCGGACGCCACCCTGCTCGGCGTCCGTCGCGCGAGCCCGCTGCTGCGTGTGCGCCGGGTGAGTTACGCCTCGGCCGGTGAACCGATCGAGTACGGGGAGGATCGCTACCTTCCGGATGCCGTGACGTTCCTGGTCACGGCATCGCGGGAGAGCACGCCGCTCACGCGTACCGAGTTCTCGCGGTAGATCCGGGGCCTGCCCGGGCACCAGGCCCGCGTCGCGTCCGGCGACGTCGAGGGCGCCGAGTAATGTGAATACGTGACAGGAACACGAGCAGAAGCGGCATTCTCCCGCGCTGTCACCGCATTCAGCACTCCTACGCTCGATCTGCTGCACGGTCGCTTCGCGCCGTTCGTGGTGGCGTCGCTCTCGCTCCTGTTCACCGCCGACCGGGCATCCATCCCGATCGCCGATGCGCAGGCCGAGCTCTCCGAGATCCTCGACGAGTTGCGGGGAGCGGGCGACGATGAGGACGACCGTCGGGTACCGGCGGGGACGGGACGCGACGTCGCCAGGAACTGGGTGCGACTGGGCTGGCTGGTGCAGCAGATCGATGAGGACATCGAGGTGTACCGGCTGTCCGCACACGCGGTGGAGGCCCTGGAGATCGCGGGACGCACGGGAGGAGGCCGCACGCGTGTCTCCAACTCGCGGGTGCGCACGCTCCTCGAAGCCGTGGAGCATCTGGCCGACAGTGCCGAGGCCGATCCCCTTCGCCGGCTCGCCCGTCTGCGTGAGGAGCGCGCCGCGCTCGACGCCGAGATCGACCGGATCGAGGAATCGGGCCGGGCCGATCCACTGGACGACGAAGAGCTCTACGAGGAAGCCGAGAACGTGCTGCATCTGGCGCGCGAGCTCCCGGCCGACTTCACACGGGTCGCCGAGTCCCTCAAGCTGATGCAGCGCGACGTCGTCGCCCATCTGCGCCGCGACGAGCGGCCGACGGGTGAGGTGCTCCGCGAATACCTCCAGCGCGCGCAGGACGTGATGAACTCGACGCCGGAGGGGCGCGCGTTCGCCGGTGCCCTGAGACTCATCGGCGATCCGGACCGCATCGATGCGCTCACCGAACAGCTGCACGGCCTGCTCCGGCAGCCGTTCGCCCGCATGCTCGACGCCACCCAGCGTGCCGAACTCGATGCGATCGGGCGTCGGGTGGAACTCGGCGTCGAGGAGGTCCTCGCCGCGCAGCGGCGGGCATCCCATGTCATCACCGGCCAGGTGAAGACCCATGATCCGCTGCGGGACCGTCAGATCGACGACCTGCTCCGCGACGTCATCGCCGCGCTTCACGTCTGGGATGGCACGGGGGCGAGCGCCGCGCCGGTGCGCAGCCTCCCGCTCATCGATCTGGGTCACCTCAGACAGACGGTGAGCAGCATCCGCCCTCCCGCCGTCCCCGCCCCGCTCGCGGATGCCGAGGATGTCGAGTTCCCCGATGTCGACACGCGAGCGTGGGGTGGTCCGAGGTATGCGGAGCTCGAAGAGTACGTCTCGAACCTCGGACCGGAGTTCGATCTCGCGACCGCTTTCGAGGACGCCGCCGACGACACCCGCCGGCCCGTCGACCTCGTCGGCCTGCTCGAGATCGCTCATCGCAACGGCATGACCGAGAGCGATGCGGTCTCGGTCGTCGAGGCGCTGCGTCCCGACGGCTCGACACGACGTTTCGCGTTCGGCGCCGTCACGGCGCGCAACCCGAAGGAAGAAGCACATGCCTGAAGAGAGCCTCGTGACGGAAGCGCCGGTGGACGACGCGTTCATCGCCCCCGTCCCGATGGAAGACGACATCGAGGAGCACTTCGCGGGTGATCGAGGGACGCTCGATCCCGAGATCCGACGGCTGCTCGCGCACATCCTCCAGCGTCGTTTCATCGCCGCGGAGCGCAATCGTCGGGAGTGGACGCTCCTGCTCGACCACCAGCAGGTGATCGAGTCGCGGCTGAACGACCTCTACCTCCGCCTGGTCGTCGACCACGGTCGCGGTTTCGCCTACAAGCAGCAGTTGCGCTCCGATGAGATCGACATGCCGGTGCTGCTGAAGGATGCGCCCTACACGCGAGCCGAGACCCTGGTGCTGGTGCATCTTCGCACGGTGTATCAGCGCGAGTCCGCCGCCGGTGAGGCATCCGTGCGCATCGACATCGAAGACCTCGAGCAGACGGTGCTCAGCTACTTCACTGACGTCGACGGGGGCACGGCCCGACAGCAGAAGGCCATCCGGAACGCGATGGACCGTCTGGATCGAGAGGGCATCGTCCAGGAGGAGACCAGTGGGCGCTATCGGATCAGTGCGCTCGTCGAGGTCGTCCTCAGCGCCGAGACCCTGAAAGAGCTTCGCGATTGGCTGCGGTCGCAGGAAGTGGTGGAACGATGACCATGGTCGACACGCTCTTCGGACTCATCCCCGCGGGGTCGCGGGGACAGCAGTGGGTCGCGGAGGAGCTGCAGCTGATCAACTGGGGCGGATACGACGCCGGCCCCCATCGTGTGCGCTTCTCACCCGACGCGACCCTGCTCTGCGGGGGCTCGGGTTCCGGCAAGTCCACCCTCATGGATGCGTACATCGCCTTGATGATGCCCCACACGACGCCGTTCAACGGCGCCTCGAACGGCGGAGTGACGGGTCGCCCTCGCGGCGACGAGCAGCGGAACATCCTCTCCTACGGGCGCGGGAAGATCGACGAATCCCGCACCGAGGACGGCACGAAGCTGCGTGTGCTCCGCGGCGACGGCGAAGACACATGGAGCGCGATCGCGACGACGTGGCTCGATCACGACGGATCGCGTTTCACCGCGGTGCGCGCGTGGTACATCCCCGCGGATGCTCGCACTCTGGAGGACACGACCCGGGTGCGGGCCACCGTGAACGGGGCATTCGATCTGGGGCTTCTGGAGAAGGCGGCCACGCAGAGGCTCTCCGATGCGTCGGTACGGGCGACGGGACTGGAGACCCTGGCGACGGACCGCGAGTTCTCGGCGCGGCTGCAGGCGGTTCTCGGCATCGGGGCGGCAGGTTCCGGTGCGAAGGCGATCAGCCTCCTGGCGAGGATCCAGGCGGGGCAGCAGATCACGACGGTCGACGATCTGTACAAGAAGCTCGTGTTGGAAGAGCCAGAGACCATGGCCACCGCCGATGCCGTGGTGGCGCATTTCGACGAACTCGAGAGCACGCGCACGAGAATGCTCACCGCGAAGCAGCAGGTGAGCGCGCTCGAGCCGATCCGCGGGATCAAGGACCGCATCGCCGCGGCCGCCGAACGCGTGCGGGTGATCGACGAGGTCGGCGTCTTCACCGATCCCTCCTCGCTCGCCGCGCTCTGGAACGCGCAGCGGCGCCTGGATCTGCTGCGCGAGGTCGAGGTCGAGCTGGGGGATCGCACCCGCGCGCTCAGCCTCGCCGTCCGCGAGAAGCGCGCCCTCGTCGATGCCGCCGATCTCGAGCGTGAAGGCCTCCTCGATGTGCTGCGGCAGTCCGGCGGCGACCGCCTGGAGACCGCACAGCGTGAGCTGCGCGTGGCCGAGCGTCGTCTGGAGGACGTCCGGCGGGAGAGGGCGAAGTTCGACGCGATCGCCGAGGAGCTCGGGGTGGAGGTCGAAACCGCCGCGCAGTTCGATGCCTTCGTGGCCGGCACCCGGGGCTCATCGCCGAAGTCCGACATCCGCGACGCGCGTGCGGCCTTCGCGGACGCGGAGACGGCGCGCAGGACCGCCGAGGCCGAGATGCGGAGTCTGCGCGACGAACGCGAGAGGACCATCCGCGTGCGCGGCAGCATCCCCGCGCACCTCGACGAGTCACGCGCACTGCTCGCACAGGCGGTCGGACTCGCGCCATCGGATCTTCCGTTCGTCGGGGAACTCATCGAAGTGCGCACGGAGTTCGAGCCATGGCGCGAGGCCTTCAACCTCGCGCTCGGCGGCTTCGCGAGGACGCTTCTGATCGACGTCGAGCATCTGGCAGAGTTCCGTTCCGCCATCAACGCGGTGCGCACCCCGGAACGGCTCAACTACGAAGGCGTCCAGACGGGGCTCCCCGAGATGCGGGGCGCCGACCCGAAGACGCTCCCCGGGCGGCTCGACCACCTGCCCACGCCCTTCACCGGCTGGCTCCAGCAGAGACTCCAGGAGCGCTTCGGGTACGTCTGCGTGGACTCGTCGTCGCAGCTGGGCGCGCATCAGAGAGCGCTCACCATCAGCGGTCAGGTCTCGCAGGGGAGTCGCGGCGCGCACGGCGGGCAGGGCCGCGCCAACATGCTGGGCTTCACCAACGACCGTCGTCTGCGTGAGATCGATGAGCAGCTGCGGCAGCTGAGCGCTCGGCATGACGAGTGCGCTGCCTCTGCGGCGGACGCCGAGGCGGCCCTCGACCGGATCGAGGCGCGGTCGACCGCGTTCGCGAGGATCGATGACCTGACCTGGGAGCAGATCGATGTCGCCGCGGTGGAGGCGGAGCGAGAGCGCTGGGTCGCCGTCGAAGCCGAGGTCACCACGGCCAGCCCCGAGATCGGCCAGCTCCGGCACCAGGCCGACGACCTGAGGACTCAGGCGGCCCGGCTCCGCGACGACGAGGCGCGTCTGAGCAATGAGCTCGCACAGACGCAGGATCACTGGGGCCAGGTCACCGACGACGTCGACGCGTGTCAGAGCGTCATCGATGCGGCCGCGGCATCGGGACTCGAGATGGGGGAGCGGCACGCGTCGTTCCTCGATGGTCGATTCCTGCATTCCGAGACGGGGGACACCCCGTCCGCGGCGGAGCGCCTGGCGCACCTGGACACCGCGCTGAGAACCGCGGCCCAGCGCCTTCACGAGGACCGCCGCGAGGCCGCCGAGGCGCACGAGCAGCAGCGCGAGAGCATGCGACGACTCATGACCGGGTTCCTGGAGCGCTGGGACAATCTGACGATCCTGCCGGATCCGGACGCGTCGGTCGGGGAGTTCGAGAGCATTCTGGAGGCGCTCCAGACCAACGGACTGCATGAGCTGGAGACCGAGTGGCGCGACAGCCTCCTCAAGCTCTCCGGCAACGATCTGACGAGTCTCGACTCGACTCTCAGCCGTTCGCTGCGCGAGATCAAGGATCGCATCGATCCCATCAACCGCATCATGGAGGAGCTGCCCTTCTACGATGACGATCACCGCCTGCAGATCACCCCGCGGGAGAATCAGACGGAGGCGCGCAAGCGCTTCCGACGTGAGCTCCGCGAGGTGCGGGGACTGATCGATGCGGCCTCGACCGATGCGGAACGGGAGGCCGTGTATCGCAAGATGAGCCGCCTCATCGCCCGGATGCGTCGGACGGCGCCCGACTTCGCCGAACTCATCGACGTGCGAAACCACGTGCGGGTGAGCGCGGAGCGGGTCACCGCCGCGACACGAGAGCACGTCGCGCTCTACGATCACATCGGCGAGAAGTCCGGAGGGGAGTCCCAGGAGCTCGTCGCCTTCATCGTCGGCGCTGCTCTGCGCTACCAGCTCGGAGACGCGGGGGCGGCACGGCCGCGCTACGCGCCGGTCTTCATGGACGAAGCTCTGATCAAGGCGGATGCCCACTTCACCAAGCGCGCGATCGGCGCCTGGAGAGGACTCGGCTTCCAACTCGTGATCGGTGCGCCGAACGACAAGTACAGTGCGATCGAGCCGCACGTCGATGTCGAGTACAACATCCTCAAAGACACGCGCGGTCGCTCCTGGGCGAAGGCGAAGGTGGGGCTTCCGCAGGAGGCGGTCTGAGGAGAGGCGGTCTGAGGCGGGCGGTCGTCCTCCGCGCCGCTACTCGCACTCCCCGAGGAAGCCGAGGTAGCAGACGGCCTCGTGGGTGACCGCTGCTTCATAGTCGTTGTTGGACACCTGCCGCGTCGCGGTCTCGGGCGTGCGGGTGACGTGGCCGAAATCGCCGAGCGAGGCGACGACCGAACCCTCCGAATCCTCCGCGCGCATGCGGTCGATCTCGGCGCGGTGCTGTCCGCAGAGGGTCACGGCCGCAGGAACGAGTTCGACGCCGGCGCAGGCTCCGGCGTAGTTGACCTCCATCGCATCGATGCAGTCCGTCCAGTCCTGGTCGACGGCGCACGGGCTCACTCCGTCGTCCGACACGAGGTACAGGCCGGTCTCGTACTCCTCGCTGTGGAACGTCTCCGGCTTCTCCGGCGAATCGACCTTCGTCCAGTGACGAGCGGTCGTGAAGGCCACCACCACGATGATGACCGCGATCAGCAGCAATGCACCGACGATCGAAAGCGCCACCCAGAGGCCGACCCGGCTCTTCTTCTGCGGCTCGCCGGAGGTCGGAGGAACGGCGTGGCCGGCGTATTCCGCCGGGCCTCCGCCGTAGGCCGGGGGAGCGGATGCAAACGCGGCCGCCCGCGCGAAGTCATGCCCGCCGAGGGGAATCGTCTCGGCGGTCGGCGAGGCGTCCGGCGTCGAGGAGGCGTCGACGGCAGGCGCCGTCTGCGGGTTCGTGGACAGCCAGTACTCGTACCAGCTCCGGCTGGCCTGCGGGTCGGCGGCGACCTGCTGCGCCTGGGCATCCGTGAGCTGGATGCCCAGTCCCTGCCGGGAGACGGCGTCCAGCAGGGAGGAACGGAATTCTTCGATAGACAGCGCCATGCTCGTGATGATGGCAGATACCGGGTCGTCCGACAATCCGCTCCCGAACGGCGATGTCGCAGGCATCGGGAAGAATGTCGAGGTGATCGGTATGAGGAGCTTCTGGAACGCGCTGCCCACCGAGGGGCGCTGGTTGCTGTCGACCGTGGCCGTTCAGACGCTCGGGCGCGGCATGACACTGCCGTTCACGATCATCTACTTCCACGAGGTGCGCGGTTTCGACCTCGGCATCTCGGGGGCACTGATGAGTCTCATCGCGATAACGGGTCTGGTCGTGACCGGTCCGGGGGGAACCCTGATCGACCGCTTCGGCGCACGGCGGGTGCTGATCGTGGGGCTGCTGTCCATGATCGCCGGATGCACGCTTCTCGCCTACGCCACGCACCCGGCGGTCGCCGCGGTCGCCGTCATGCTCATCGGCGTGAACTTCGGTGTGTCCTGGCCGGGGTTCAATGCACTCATCGCCACCGTGGTCGAGGGGGAGGTGCGCCAGCAGTACTTCGGCGTCAACTTCGCACTGGTGAACCTCGGGATCGGCGTCGGAGGAGTGATCGGCGGCTTCTTCGTCGATGTCACCGATCCCGCCACCTTCACGACGATCTTCCTCGTCGACGCCGCGAGCGGCCTGATCCCGCTCGCTCTGATTCTCGGGCCGCTCCGCCACGTGCGCACGCAGCATGAGGCAGCGGTCGACGCCCCGCCCGTCGGGGGATACCGGGAGATCCTGCGTCGACCCGCCGTGCTGTGGCTGACCCTTCTCACGTTCCTGTCGGTCTTCATCGGATACGGGCAGATGGAGGCCGGCTTCCCGGCTTTCGCGCGACAGGTCTCCGAGGTCTCCACCCAGGTCGTCGGCATCTCGTTCGCCGTGAACACCGCGGTCATCGTGTTGCTGCAGTTCGCCGTCCTGAAACTGATCACCGGCAAGAGGCGCACGAGGGTCATGCAGGTGATGGCGCTCATCTGGGCGCTGTCGTGGGTGCTGCTCGGGGCGACCGGATTCCTGCCGGGCACTCTGGTCGCGGCCATCGGGGTGATCGCCTACATGGGCGTCTTCGCGTTCGGGGAGACGATGCTGCAGCCCACCGTCCCCGCGATCTACAACGACCTGGCCTCCGACCGTACGCGCGGTCGCTACAACGCCATCAACTCCGCGGCGTTCCAGGGCGGTGCAATCATGGGGCCGCTCGTCGCCGGCGTCCTGCTCGGCGGCGGGCTGGAGGGCTGGTTCATCGGCCTGATGATCGCGGGGAGCCTCGCTGTCGGGCTGCTGGCCCTGGTGCTGGAGCGCGCGGTCGACCCGGCGGCCAACGGAGTGGTCGACATCCATCGAATGGAGGAGCCCGACGAGGTCCGCACACAATAGGCTCCGATCATGGCTCTGGAGTCTCTTTTCCTCCGACTGGATCGGATCGCCGGCGGGCGGCAGGCGGGCGTCGCCATCAGCGAGGCCGACCGCACGCACCCCAAGACCGTGCGTGCGTTCACCTGGATCATCTGGCTCCTGGTCGTCGAGCTGATCATCGGGGTCGGCGCCGTCGCCGTCGCACTCGCGTTGGCAGTCGACGGCGCATCGGTCTCGTTCGCCGTCTGGATGCGCACGCTCGTCGTGCTGGCGATGACCGCGACCCTGTTCTACTTCGCGTGGCGGGCGCAGCGCGGATGGCGGTGGGCGTATCAGCGTCTGCGCCTGTTCGCGCAGATCTTCCCGGTGATCACGCTCGTGATGGCAGCGATCCCCGGGCTCTACCCACTCTGGATGGTGTCGGAGCAGATCGTGTTCAGCCTGATCATGATCGGTATCGCCGACTTCCTGACGAGCGATCACATGCGCAGCACCTTCGCGGCGCCGCGCGCCGAGCCCGACGGGGAATAGCACGACGGCACCCCGCCACGCCACTCCCTTCCGCTGGTCGACACGGCCGGGCATCCTCGATCGCAGACAGTCGAGGAGGGGAACACGATGGCAAGACTCATCCGGGTGGTACCGGGGCAGGATCCGGGCTTCCGGCGCGTGCGATCGGGGTCGGGGTTCCGCTACGTCGATCCGGCAGGGGACACGGCGCCCGAGGCCGATCGTGAGCGGATCCACGATCTCGTGATCCCTCCCGCCTGGCAGGACGTGTGGATCGCGGCCGACCCGCTCGCGCACATCCAAGCCGTGGGGGTCGACGGTGCCGGGCGCAGGCAGTACCTGTATCACCCGCTGTGGCGTGTGACGCGGGACCGCCGGAAGTTCGTACGTGCGCTCGATCTCGCGGCCGTCCTTCCTCGCGCCAGAGCCCAGGTCACCAGGGCGCTCGCGCAGGAGGGGCAGACGAAGGAGCGCGCTCTCGCCATCGCGTTCCGTCTTCTCGACGATGCGGCCCTGCGCATCGGGTCGGAGCGATATCTGGTTCGGCACGGCAGCCGTGGTCTCACGACGCTTCGACGGCGTGATGTGCGCGTGGCGGGCAGCGAGGTCGCCCTGTCGTTCCCGGCCAAGAGCGGTCGCACGGCATCGATCGAGATCACCGACGAGTCACTCGCCGACGCGCTCACGGACTTCGCGGCCGGGAAGTCGGGGGCCTTCCTGCTCGCGTACCGCCGGGGGCGCCGTCGCATGCGGATCACACCCGCCGAGGTCAACGCCTACTTGCGGGAGGTCACGGGAGCGTCCTTCACCGCGAAGGACTTCCGCACGCTTCACGGGACGATCATCGCCGCGGATGCCCTCGCGCGGATCGGTGAGCTCGACAGTCGCAACCACCGGAGCCAGGCCGAGCGCCTCGCCGTGCAGGCGGCGGCGACGGCGCTCGGCAACACCACCGCCGTCGCGCGCGGCAGCTACATCGATCCCCGGGTGTTCAGCCAGTACGCCCGAGGGCGGACGCTCGATCTCTCGGTGACGCCCGAGACGGCCATCCGTCGTCTCCTCGGCGGCCCGGAGATCTCCCGGAAGGTCAACCGGCGAGCAGGAGCCAGACGACGGCGATGAGCATCGGGACGAGAGGCGTCGCCACGGCAGCCAGGACCGGCCACCACCGCACGCGTGTGTCGACCCGGCGCGCCCTGGCGGCGAGCGCGTCGCCGTCGCGGCGGTAGGCCTCCGGATCGAGGGGAGCGGCAGCTTCGTCGCGATAGAGCAGGGTGCGACGTCCGAAGCGGTCATGCAGTGCGGCGATCACGGTGAGGAACCGGTGCAGCTCTGCGTCGTCGGTCAGGTCGACGGCGGGGAAGTACACGTGCAGCGTGCTGTCGACGATCTCCAGGTCGAGGTCGGCGCTCGCATCGAGGAGGATCACCATGAGGTCGGGAGTGAGCACATAGAGGGCATCCGTCTCGTAACCCGTCGGTACCGACACGTCGAAGACGTCGCTGAAGTCGCCCTCGAGTCGGAACCGCGATCGGCCGGTCGGGCGTCGTGGGAGCACACTGAGTGCTCCTCCGCCGCGCCGCGACCGGAGCGTGATCCGCGGCGCCTCGGACGGCAGTGGGATCCGCACCGCGCGCACCGTGTGCACGGTCGCCCCTTCGCGGTCGCCGACGACGAAGGTGCGCTCGACGCTGTCGAAGGGGATCTCGGAGCGACGCCCGTCGAGGTGATCTCGTGCAGTGCGACTCCCGCGATCGATCTGCTCGTCGATGGAGCCGCCCCACACGTGGTCACCGATGTCCGCGCGATACTCCCAGCCGAGTGCCGCGGCGACCGCGGCGAGGGCGGCACGTCGCCGCTGGTGCCGGCGGATGGTGATCGTCGAGGAGGCGACGAGCGCTGCACCGAGGAGAATCGCCCCCACCTGGGCGAGCGCGAGGATCGCGCCCGTCAGGCCGAACCCCACGGGCAGCAGGTAGAACGCCAGTGCTCCGGCGATCCCGAGGGTCGCAAGGGACGCCGCGACGAGGATCAGAGCGCCCCGCGCGCCATCCTCTGCGCGCGGTGCGGTCGCGCCGACCGAGAGCGTCGGCACCGTCAGGGCTTGTACACGATGGCGATGTTCAGCTGATCGCCCTCGCGGGCCCAGGCGAGCCATCGGGGTTCGCCCGTGCTGGTGAGCCGTTGGATCGGGATGACGTAGACGCCCTGCTCGGGGCGGCTCAGTGCGCGGAACTCGGGCTTCTTCGAGATCCAGATGGTGCCGCCACCGTCCCAGGGCTCGAGGCAGGTGTAGACGTAGCCGTGCGCGCGCAGGTTGACCCGGTCCGTGAGGGCTTCCGCCTGCTGCTTCAGCTCCGAGATGATCTCCTCGGGGACCTTCCCGTCGAGGGTGAAGGCCGCCACGTCGTACACGTTTCCCTCGCCGTAGTCCCTCGTGGCGAGCAGCGTCAGCTCGGTGACCCCCTTGTCGGAGGCACGGGTCCACAGCGCGTGCGAGTTCTTCGCGCGCTTGTTCATCAGGAACCCGCCGAAGTTCATTTTCTGGAAGGAGAAGTCGTCGAGCTTCGCCGCGATCTCTGCGCGTGTCGTCATGGGTGTCATGTCCTTGTCCGGGAGGTCGGATGGCCTCTCCGTCGAGTGAGCCTAGGGGTGCGGCGCGTCGGTTCGTCCGACTCCGAACGACCCCGAACGAACCCTGTCCGCAGACGCGCGACAGCGTGCCATAGGCTCGACTCATGCCCGCCCCGAGCACCCTCGATGAGCTCTGTCTGGGCCTCGGACGGATGCGTGCGGACGCGGGATCGCCGTCGTATGCCGAGATCGCCCGAAGGATCGGCAGCCTGCGCGACGGCGCCGAGCCTCCCAAGGTGACCGTCTACGACTGCTTCCGCCCCGGGCGGCGGCGGGTCGACGATCGTCTGGTCGGCGATATCGTGCGTGTGCTCGGCGGTGGGCGCACCGTGGCGGCTCGCTGGCGTGAGACCGCACGCGCCCTCAACGGCCAGAGATCGGGAGTCCACGTCGAGGTGACGCTCGGACCACGAGACGCCACCGGTGCGGATGTCGGACGAGAAGCGCTGCTGGCTGCGGTTCCCGCAGCGGACGTCCTCATCCTCACGGGCCTGCCAGGAGCGGGCAAGACCACTCTCGCCTCTGCACTGGCCGGCTCGTCGCCGGTGCTCACGGTGCACCTGCGGGAGTCGGAGCCCGACCGCCCGCACGCCGACCCGATCGACATCCTGCGGCGCATGCTCGGAGCGCTCGGCGTCCGCTCTCTTCCCTACGAACTGCCTCGTCTGCGGGAGCGGCTGCAGGCGGCAGCCCGCGACATCTCCGTGATCATCGAGGACGCGGGCGATGCCGGCCGCCTCGCGGCGCTGCTGGTTCCCGGTGTGCGCTTCATCGTCACAGCCCGCGTCGACCTGGCCGACCTCGAGCAGCGCCTCCCGTCGGCAGACGTGCATGTGGCGAGGGTCGTCGTCCCGCCGATGTCGAGTGGCGAAGCCCGCCGCCTCCTCGCTCGTCTGCTGCCTGTCGAGGAGGGGACATCCGCGAAGGGCGCAGAGGCAGCCCTGCGTGCGGATGCGCTGCGCCGCATCGTCGCGGTCGGAGGGGGGCTCCCGCTTGATCTCGTGATGCTGGCGGGAATCGTCCGCGAACACGAGGGCTGGTCGTTCCAGGACCTCGCATCGAGATTCGAGCACGAACCTCGCGACGCGCGCATCCGTCCGGTCCTGGAGGCGGCGACGCGTTCCCTGTCTCCGGCCGAGGCCGACCTTCTCGCCGATGCCGCGCTGCTGGACAGGGACATCGAGGAGGGCGTGCTCATCGCCGCGGCCGGTCCCTCCGCCGCGCGGGATCTGCGCCGCCTGCACGCCCGTCATCTGGTCGAGCTGCGTGAGGGGCATGTGCGCATGCACGACACGGTCTTCGCCTTCGCGGCAGAACGGTCACGGTCGCTCCGGCCGTCGTCGGTGCGCCGACGGTTCGTGGACAGATCCGCGTCCGAGGTGCTCTCCGGGATCGGGGAGGACCCCGACTTCGCCGCACGTGAAGTCTCGACCGTGCTCGCAGTCGCGACCGCAGCCCGCGAGCACGGCCTCGACTCCGCCGTCGAGCAGGTGGCGATCGCGGCGCATCCCGCGCTCTCGCGCTGGTCGCTCTGGAGCGAATCCCTGCAACTGCACGACTTGGCGGCGCGAGGGGAGGGGCTCGATCTCGTGCCGGACATCGCGCTCGGCGTGGCGCATTGCGCGGAGAAGCTCGGACGCCTCGACGAGGCGCTCATCACGCTGCAGCGGGTGCGCCGCATAGCCGCGGGATCGGCTCTCGCCCGCACTTGGAACCAGATCGGCAACGTCCAACGGTGGATGAGTCACCTCGATGAGGCGCTGGAGTCGTATGAACGCGCGGTCGCACATGCGCGGGATGCGCGGGACCGTGTCGTGGAGGGACGCGCCGCCGGCAACCATGCAGACACCCTGCGCATCCTCGCCCGTTATCCGGAGGCGCTGGAGGAGTACGCCCTCGCCCTGTCGATGGCGCGGGCGGAAGGCGACGATCTCAATGTGGCCGTCGTGCGCGGCAATCGCCCGCTGCTGCTCCTCGCGATCGGGCGGCTCGATGATGCGGAGAGTGAGCTGCACGAACTGCTGGACGCGTCCGGCGGTGAATCCCTGCCTTTCGTCCGACGCACGCTCGCCCTCGTCGCCGAGGCGCGGGGTGACGACAGGCAGGCCAGCGACCTGTCCGCGGTCGCGATGCAGAGCCTGCAGACGGCGAGGGAGTTCGCGACCTCGGCCGATCTCGAGCTTCTCGACGCGCGGATCGCCGGACGAGCCGGAGATGTCGTGAGGGCGAGGACCGCAGCGGAACGGATCCTCCGAGAGGCGGAGCGTGCGGGCTCGCCGCTGATCGCGACGGAGGCGGCGAACTCGCTCGCCGAGATCCTGGTGTCGGCGGCCACGAACGGGGCAGAAGATGCGGATGATCTCCTGCGTGAGGCCGAGCGGCACGCCCAGGAGGCACGGAGCATCGCCGAGGCGACCGGGGATCGTGCAGAAGTGGCCCGCAGCGATGCGATCCTCGCTTCTGTCGCGCGATCGAGAGGCGACCAGTCCACCGTTCTCGTGCGCGCGCAGGCCTCCGCACAGGTCTACGCCGAGATCGGACACCGCCTGCAGACCGCGTGACGTCTCGGACCACGGCGGTTCGTGCGGCATCCGGATGCCAGGATGGATGCATGGACACCGCCAACCTCACCCGCGAGGAGACCGCAGCGCGATCCGCTGCCGTCACCGTGCACCGCATCCGCGTCGAGCTCGACCTGACCGGAGCGCCGGAGCGCGCTCGCACCGGGTTCCCGACCGTGACGACGCTCGAGTTCTCGTCGACCGTCGACGCGACCTGGCTCGACTTCGTCGGCGAAGGCGTCCAGCGAGTCTGCGTGAACGGCGTCGATCAGGAGATCGTCTACGACGGTGCCCGCATCTCGCTCTCGGGCCTGGTGGATTCCAACGTCGTCCGCGTCGAGGCGATCGGCGCATACAGTCGCTCCGGTGAGGGTCTGCACCGGTTCCACGATCCGGTCGACGATGAGACCTACCTCTACACGCAGTACGAACCGGCCGACTCGCGGCGGGTGATGGCCTGCTTCGAACAGCCCGACATGAAGGCCGAGTACACCTTCGTCGTCGACGCCCCCTCCGGATGGGAGGTGCTCTCGAATCAGTCTCCGACGCACACCGATCTCGGTGTCGGCGTGCAGCGCGTGGAGTTCGCACCGACCCTGCCGATCTCGAGCTACATCACGGCCGTGGCTGCGGGACCCTACTCGCGGGTGGACGGCGAGTGGCGCCGCGACGATCAGAGCGTCGCCCTCGGCGTGTTCGTCCGCAGATCACTCGCTGCGCACCTCGAGGCCGAGGAGATCCTCGAGGTCACACGCCAGGGGCTGGACTTCTTCACCGATGCCTTCGCCTACCCGTATCCGTGGGGCAAGTACGACCAGATCTTCGTTCCGGAGTACAACCTCGGTGCGATGGAGAACCCGGGACTGGTGACGTTCACGGAGTCGTATCTCTCCCGTGGGGCGGCGACCGACGCGCAGCGCGCCGCGCGAGCCAACACGATCCTGCATGAGATGGCGCACATGTGGTTCGGCGACCTGGTGACGATGACCTGGTGGGACGACCTGTGGCTCAAGGAATCTTTCGCCGACTACATGGGCGCCCATGCGTCGGCAGTCGCCACGCGC
This sequence comes from Microbacterium sp. DWRC1-3, assembly GCF_049896645.1. Taxonomy (NCBI): domain Bacteria; kingdom Bacillati; phylum Actinomycetota; class Actinomycetes; order Micrococcales; family Microbacteriaceae; genus Microbacterium; species Microbacterium sp. DWRC1-3. The sequence continues at coordinate 711,817 of NZ_JAFCUS010000001.1, read as the reverse complement.
TATCACGATGCGTGGGTCACCTTCGCCGCCAGCCGCAAGGCGTGGGCGTACCAGCAGGACCAGCTGCCGACGACGCACCCCATCGTGGCGGACATCACCGATCTCGAGGCCGCGAAGCTGAACTTCGATGGGATCACCTACGCCAAGGGTGCCGCCGTGCTCAAGCAGCTGGTCACCTTCGTCGGGGATGAGGCGTTCTTCGAGGGCGCCCGTCTCTACTTCGCCGCCAACGCGTTCGGGAACACGACGCTCGACGACTTCCTGGTGCAGTTGAGCGCCGTCTCGGGGCGGGACATGAGCGATTGGTCGGCGGCCTGGCTGCAGACCTCGGGCATGTCCACGCTGTGGACCGAGACCGAGGCGGACGGGCGGAGCATCCTCGTGCAGACCGACCCTCGCCCGCATCGACTGCGCATCGGGCTGTACGAGCGTGTCGACGGCCGGGTCCTGCGGCGCGAGCAGCGTGAGCTCGACGTGGTCGGCGAACGGACCGAGATCGACCTGCCCGATGCCGATCTGGTGCTGCTCAACGACGACGACCTCACCTATGTGAAGGCTCGTCTCGATGCGCGTTCGCTCGCGACGGTCGAGGAGTCCCTCTCTGCGATCGACGACCCGCTGGCGCGCGCCCTCGTCTGGTCGTCGCTGTGGAACGCCACCCGCGACGGCGAGCTCGCGGCGGCGCGGTACCTCGAGATCGTGCGCACCCATGCGCCCGCGGAGTCCAACATCGGGCTGTTGACGGGCGTCCTCGCGAACGCCAGCTACACGATCCGCCACTTCGTCGCGGAGGCGAGCCGCGACCAGGAGCAGCAGCGCTGGGTCGAGACCGCGTGGAGCACGCTGGAGGCCGCGGACGCCGGGAGCGACGCGCAGCTCTCCTGGGCCCGGGCGTTCGCGACGGCATCCGCCTTCGACGACGGGCATCAGGAACAGGTGCGGGCACTGCTGGACGGGCAGGCACCCGAAGGCCTCGTCATCGATCCCGATCTGCGCTGGCAGCTCCTCACGGCGCTGGTCACCACCGGGCACGCCGATCTTGCGGATGTGGCCGCAGAGCAGCAGCGGGACGACACGGGCGACGGACGTACAGCCGCACGGCGGGCGCGGTCGTCGCGACCGGATGCCACCGTGCGCCGCGAGGCATGGGACTCCGCTTGGAACGACCTTGCGCTCAGCAACGATCACCTCGATGCCGAGATCGGGGGTTTCCGCGCCGGCGGGCGCCGTGATCTCGTCTCCGGCTTCGATGACGAGTACTTCGCGCGGATCGGGCAGGTCTGGGGCGCGCGCAGCATCGAGATCGCGCGACGGCTGGTGGTCGGGCTGTTCCCGGCCGGCGATTCGTTGGAACCGGTCGATGCATGGCTGGCCGCGAACGCCGAGGCGCCGGCCGCTCTCCGGCGGCTCGTGATCGAGCAGCGGGATCACCTCGCGCGTGAGCTGAGGGTCAGGGTCGCGCAGGCCTGAACCTGTGTGCCGTGTGCGGTCCGACGGTCGCCGGCCTCTCGACGATCGCGCCCGACGGGTGTGGTCGCGGGTGAGCGGAGTGCTCACAGGCGCGCGGCGTCAGGTCGTCGGGGCCGTCCGCAGCTGAGCGGATGTCTCGTGCCCGAGCGCGCGCAGATCGGGGCGGTCATCGCTCGAATGGCAGAGGATGATCGCGATCGCGGCCGCCCAGGCGCGTGCCCGCACCCAGGTCTCCTCGTCGTATCGGCGTCCCGTGGCTCGGCGGAACACATGTCGGCCTTCCGCGTCGAAGGCGAGCCATCCTGCGGCCAGGTCGTAGGCCGGGTCGCCGGCTGTGACGTCGCCGAAGTCGATCAGAGCCGACAGCCGATCACCGTCGACGAGGATGTTCCCGGGGTGCAGGTCGCCGTGGATCCAGACGGACTCGGTCGCGGGGGCGGCGTCGAGCCCGGTCTGCCAGATATCGGCGAGATTCTCGGCGATCGTCTCGGGAAGGTCTGCGAGGCGGGAGCGGATGCTGTCGTCACGCACCGCCAGCGGCACCCCGCGGACCGGGTTCCGGGGTGCGTCTGCAGGTGCATCCCGGTGGAGGGTGAGCAGGACGGCAGCGAGTTGAGCGGCCCAGACGGTGTTGTCCCGACGGGGGCGACCGAGAGCCTGGCCGCCGGGCAACCACGGCACGATCGACCAGGGCCAGGGGAAGTGCGGGGTCGGCGAACCTGCGAACACCGGTAGGGGCGTGCGGACGTTCGCCGCGGCCAGGTGCATCGCGATCAAGGGGAGCGCACGCTGCTCGTGCCGGATCAGCGGCGCCGCCTGGAGTCGGCGGGGGATGCGCACCGCGAGATCCGCCCCGAGACGCCAGGTGACGTTGTCCCATCCCTCGGCAGACCGCGTCAACGGAAGTGCCGCCAGCTCCGGTGCGACGGTGCGGACGAGTTCGCGGACGTCGCGCTCATCGAGTGCTACCTCCGCGCCGGGGGAGTCCGCCATGCTCAGAGATCGAGGGAGTCGCCGGGCTCCAGCACGAAGAACTCGCCGCCGCCCTGTTCCGTTGCCCACTGCAGCCGCTGCCTGTGCATGTTCTTCCCGATCACCGACAGCGTCATGTCGTGGGTCCCGAAGGAGCGACGAGGGGCGACCGCGAGCACGAAGTCCATCGCCTCGCCGATCTTCAGCCAGGGAGCGCCGAGCGGTGCGGCGAGAGTGCCGACCGCGACGCCCTCGGGGACCGCGTAGGAGTCGCCGGGGTAGTAGAGCTCGTCGTTCACGAGCACGCCCACGTTCTCGACGGTCGGGAGGGAGGAGTGGATGACTTCGTGGGTACCCCCGAAGAATCGCAGGGTGAATCCGCCGACGTCGACGGTGTCGCCGGGAGAGACGACGGTGATGTCGTATCCCTCTGCGGCGCGGGCGACCCCGGCGGGGGCGAAGATCGGCGTGCCGGGTGCCGCGCGCAGGAGTCTGTCGAAGTGGTCGGCCGTCCAGTGGTCCGGGTGCTCATGGGTGATCACGATCCCGACCAGATCGGCGAGGTCGTTCAGGGGCGTCGTGAACGACCCGGGGTCGATCAGAAGGGTCTTCTCGTTCGCATCGAGACGGAGGGCGGCATGTTCGAACTTGGTGACGCGCATGGGAAGAGTCAACTCCTTCCGCTCGCCCACGGCAAACGTATTCGGCGTCGGATTCGGTGCGCCACGCCCGGGATTCAGGAGAGGGTGGCGTCGATTTGGCGCAGTGAGAATCGCCGTGGCATACTTGAACGGTTGTCGCGGGACGGAAACGTTCCGCCAGACGGCCCCATCGTATAGCGGCCTAGTACGCTGCCCTCTCACGGCGGTAACGCGGGTTCGAATCCCGCTGGGGTCACACAACAGAGAAAGCCTCCGGTTCGCCGGAGGCTTTCTTGTTTCTCCCCCTCAGTGCCGGGGATTCAAGGACAGGGTGCGGAACGTCCGGTTCCTCAACGGCAGGATCATCAGGGCCATCATCGCGCCCCCGAAGAGTGCGAACGGCACCCCGACGGTCGTTGCCGATGCGAGAGCGCCGAAGCCGGCCATCGCGAGCGGCATCAGACAGTCGTCGCCGAGGCGCGTGAGCGCGCCCATCCGGCCGAGGTAGGCCGTGTCGACGGTCGCTGAGAAGGTGGCGCTGAGCAGCACCGAGGCGTATCCCGCGGTCGCACCGATCACGAACGCGGCTGCAGCGACGGTCCAGGCCGGACCGAACCCGAGCGCCACGATGCCTGCCCCTTGCACGACCAGCGCCCAGAACCCGGCGCGCGCCTCGTGACGTGGCCGCCACTTCGCCACCGAGACGGCCCCCAGCGCCGCGCCGACACCGAGGAGCGCTTCGAAGAGCCCGACCGCCTGAGCGCCCCACCCCTCGTCGTGAGCACGGAGGGCGAGTCCGAGCCCGATCGCCGGGCCGACCGCCAGATTCAACCCCGACAGTGCGATCACGAGCGTGCGGGTCGTGGGGTTCACGGAGAGATGGGTGAACCCGCGGGCGATGCCGCGCAGCGCGGACTCCTTCTCCGCGCGGGCGAGGCGGAAGCGCGGGCGCAGCCAGATCGCGATGAAGGCGACCACCACGGTGAAGGTCAGGGCGTTCACCGACGCGCTTGCGGCAAGGCCTGCGTGCGCCACGACGAACCCGCCTATCGCTGCACCTCCCATGGTCCCCAGGCGTGACGCCGTCTGGGCCGCAGCTCCGTAGGCCGGAAGATCGGCGGCTCTGACCAGCTGGCGGGCGATCGTGCCGGCTGACGGTTCGTAGAACGCATCGCATACCCCGAAGGCGATGGCGGCGAGGAGGAGGACCGCGACCGAGGGCGGTGTCGTGAGCACCCACACGGCCACGGCGACCAGGACACCGACCCGGAGCACGTTGAACGCGAGCATGATGCGGCGGGCGTCCGCACGGTCGGCGATCACCCCTCCGAACAGGAGGATCACCGCGCGGGGCGCCGTTCCTGCGGCGACGATCAGCCCGGCGACCGCGGGGGAGGCGACCTGCACGGCCGTCCAGGCGAGGGCGATCGTCCACAGGGCGTCACCGGCATCGGAGAGCGCCTTCACACCGATCCATGCATGCGCGAGGTGGTCCCGGCGGAACGCAGGAGGCGCGGTCACCTCGACGGGATCGCTGACCGTCGCCATCACGGCTCCGTGGGGAAGGCGTGCGCGAAGACGAAGACGGGGACGCGCTCCTGACCGTCGTCGAGGTCGATGCCCTCCTGCCACTCGCGGATCGCCCCGAGGATCCGCGCGGAGAGGTCGCGCAGCTCGTCGGGCGACGCCCAGGCGGTCGTCTCCGTGTTCGAGCCGTCGTATCCCGCGTACGCGGGGTCTCGGCGACTGCGGTGCCAGCGCTGCAGCCGGTCTATCTGCATCCGGATGCCCTGCCGCTGGGCTTCGCGCGCGAGCAGGGCATCGGCGGGGGAGTCCGCGTAGTCGTCGGTCGACCAGGTCAACCCGCGTCGAGCCACCTTCCACCAGCTGGTGCGCTTGTCACCGGCGGGATCCGGTGCGCGTTCGACGACGCCTGCGCGCTCCAGCATCCGCAGATGATGGCTGATGCTGCCGACCTGACTGTCGAGTGCGCGGGCGATCGCGGTGACCTGTGCCGTGCCGTACAGGAGCAGATAGTCGTAGATGCGTCGGCGCAGCGGGTGATGCACGGCGGTGATCACGGAGATGTCTTCCACGGGAGAAGACGCTAATCCCGCGGTGGTAGACGCACAAGACTTCTTGTATACCTCGGAATATCAACGAGAAGGCTCGCCCGGAAGCATCCGGGCGAGCCTTCTCCTAAGGGGCGGCGTCAGTTCTCTTCGACTGATGTCCCGCTTGAGGATCCCGCGGCGTCACGGCGGTTGCGACGCGTCCGGCGCAGGAGCCAGACGAGGAGCACGACCACCCCGGCGAGTGCGAGCCACGGGAGGATGAAGCCGAGGGCGATGACCAGTGCGTTCAGCGACACCACGAGACCGTTCCAGCCGGCCAGCAGGCCGTCGCCGAAGCCGGCCGGGTCAGCGGTCGTCGGTGCGCTCGCCTTCGTCAGCTGCACCTGCAGGGAGGACATCGCGACCTGGTCGTCGAGAGCGGCGAGCTGCTGTTCGTAGGATTCGAGCTGGGCCTGGCGGTCGGTCAGTGCGACCTCGGCCTCGATCAGCTCGGACACGCTTCCCGATTGCGCCATGAGCTGCGTGAGCCGCTCGACCGATGCCTTCGTGGAATCGACGCGGGCGCGCAGATCGATCGCGGCAGACGTCACGTCCTGCTTCGACGTCGACGACGAGAGCACCTCTCCGGTGTCGGCGAGGGCGGCGATCACGTCGGGAAGATCCGCCGACGGCACCCTGATGCCGACCCAGCCGTACGCCGAATCGGCGGTGTCGGTGGCGGGATCGGTGCGGCCGTCGAGCGGGACCGACTTCCCGATCTCCGTGCTCTCGACGTAGCCGCCGTGCTCCTCGGCGAGGGCCGCGATCGCCGTCGCCGCCTCGGGGATGCTCTTCACCTGAACGGTCGCCTGCGCGGTGGCGATGATCTCGCGCCCGCTCTCCGCGTCAGCGGCACCGGGGAGCGTCGCCGCGTTCGCATCGGAGCTCATGGCGCCACCGTCCGACAGCGACTCGGGAGCCACGCCCGTGAGCCGCTCGGGCGATGTGGGCGCGGAGTCGGCGACCGTGCCGCTGGAGAAGCCGATGCCTTCGGCCGTCACGGAGGTTCCCCCGCCTGCGGCGCCGAGGATGGGGGGCGTCACGAGCACGCCGACCACGAAGGCCGCGGCGATGCCGCCGCCGGTGAGCCACCGCCGCCGACGAGCACGGGACTTGGCCTCGGCCGGGCGCGCCGGCGCGCGCTCGGAGGCGATCTCGGCGAAGACGGCGTCTTCGATACGGGCGATCGCCTCGTCCGAGAGGGCGGGCAGGTCGCTGCCGCTGGTCTTGTCGTTCATGCGTCTCTCACTTCCGTCACGGCGCCACGCAACTGCGTGCGTACTCGAGAGAGACGGTTCCTGACGACGGCGTGGGTCACCCCGAGCTCTTCCGCAGCCGCCTGATAGGCATAGCCCTCAGACGCGCACAGACGGAAGATCTCACGATCGAGTTCGCTCAACGTGCCCACTTCTCGGGCTATCCGCGCCGCCAGCTCGGCCGTGATGACCTGCTCCTCGACGCTCACCGTGTCCGGCAGCAGGGTCTCGTCCGCGGCCTCGGCGGTGTGCGCCTGATCGCGCCGACGCTGACGGAGCCGGTTGGCTGCCTGGAATCGGCAGATCGTGGCCAGCCACGGCAGGATCGACTCGCCCTGGAGCTCGAGGTCGGGGATCTTCCGCCAGGCGACGACGAACGTCTCCTGGGTCACATCCTCGGCGTCGGACGGCGAGGCGAGGATGCCCTGCGCGATCCAGTACACGGGACGCACGTGTGCGCGGTACAGCTCGCGAAAGGCGTTCTCGTCGCCGGCCGCGGCCTGCGCCGCCCATCTCTGATCAGTTGTCTGCAGGGGCATCCTGGTTCCGTTCGGTGTCTCTCACGAGGAGAGTGTCGATCGATGCCCCATCGTCTCAGATCCGGTGCAGGGGATTGCGTGCGGGCCGCAGGGAGTTTCCGACGACATCCGTTCCCACTGATGCCACGGCTCCGGTAGCATTGCCCGGGCGAGAGGGAGTATCCCGAATCCGCGCGTAACGTCATCACGAGCACCGTCATCGCTGCTCCGGGCGCGCGCCGCACCTGTGTGCGGGGGAGAGACTTTCGACTCATTCCCGACCCCTCCGCGAAAGGTGCAGTGCGCCCTTGGAAATCCCCGTCTGGTTCGAGATCACCTCGATGGTCGTCCTCACGATCATCCTGATCGGCGACCTGCTCCTCATCCGGCTGCGGCCGCACATCCCGTCGACGAAGGAGTCCACTCTCTGGGTGGTCTTCTACGTCGGGCTCGCGCTGCTGTTCGCGGTGCTCCTCGGCAATGTCGGAGGTTGGCAGAACGCGGGTGACTTCATCACCGGATGGGCGTTGGAATACAGCCTCTCCATCGACAACCTGTTCGTCTTCGTCCTGATCATGGCCCAGTTCGCCGTGCCGCGGCGGCTGCAGCAGCAGGTGCTCATGGTCGGCATCATCATCGCGCTCATCCTGCGCGGCCTGTTCATCCTCGCCGGCGTCGCGATCGTCGAGAACTTCTCGCCGATCTTCTACATCTTCGGCGCCTTCCTCATCTGGACGGCGATCCGTCAGGCCATGCCGGACGGCGATCACGAGGGCGAGGTGCAGCGCGAGAACTTCATCGTCCGCCTGCTGCGTCGCCGCGTCGACATCAGCGAGACGTACGACGGGTCCAAGATCCGCACCACGGTCGACGGCAAGCGCATGTGGACGCCCATGGTGATCGTCTTCATCACCATCGGTGTCACCGACCTGATCTTCGCGATCGACTCGATCCCCGCGATCTTCGAGATCACCACCAACGGCTTCCTCGTCTTCTCGGCCAACATCTTCGCGCTGATGGGGCTGCGCCAGCTCTACTTCCTGCTCGGCGACCTGCTCGACCGTCTGCGCTACCTGCACTACGGCATCGCCGTCATCCTCGGTTTCATCGGCGTCAAGCTGATCCTGCACGCTCTGCATGTCAACGAGCTGCCGTTCATCAACGGCGGCGAGCACGTCGAGTGGGTGCCCGACATCAGCAACATGGTCTCCCTCGGCGTGATCCTCGCTTCGATGACCATCGCGACCGTCGCCAGCCTGATCGCCTCGTCCCGCGAGAAGCGCGCGGCGAGGTCCACGACGACCGTGGAGTGAGATCATGGCGGCATGACCCGTCACTGGACACCCCTCGCCGTCGTCTATCTCGTGCTGGCGGTGGTCGGTCTCATCGGCACCTGGACGTTCAACGTGCTGGCCATCACGCAGATGGTGGACTTCGTCGGCGATCTCGTCGGCAGCGGTCCGGCGGTGTCGTCGATCACGGTCGATCTCCTGATCGTGGCGATCGCGGGGAGCGTGTTCATCATCGTCGAGGCGCGACGGATCGGGATGCGGAGGGGCTGGCTCTATGTCGTGCTGTCCGGAGTGACGGCGTTCGCCTTCACCTTCCCGCTCTTCCTGGCGATGCGCCAGCGCCACCTCACCCGTCTGACCACAGAAGCTCGGCGTCGAGCGTGAGGTCGATGATCTGACGAAGCAACGCCCCCACCGTGGCGGACTGCAGCAGCGCGTATCTGTCGTAGTCGCCGAGGGGAGCGATCGCGGCGAGCTGCCACGCGGCGGCGATCGGATCGTCCGAGAGCTCGGTGTCGGCATCCCACTGCGCCTCGGGCGCGCGGGCGAGTGTCCGTCGCACGATCGCCTCCGCTTGCGTGCGCAGCGGGGTGAGCTCGTCGCTCCAGTCGAGCTCGGGCAGTGGCGTGACCTCGGCGCGGGGATAGGGGTCGTCATCCAGCCACTCATCGACCGTGAAACGATCGGTGCCGACGGCGACGGCCAGCAGAGCGTCGGCACCCGCGGAGACGCTGACCAGCCGCGCCATCGTCCCGATGCGACTGCGCCGATCGCCACCGCCGACCTCATGGCCGCGTTCGATGAGCACGACACCGAACCGCGGGTCTTCCTCATCCAGGAGCCGCCCGATCATCGTGAGGTACCGCGGCTCGAACACGCGCAGCGGAAGCGGGGTGTGCGGGAAGTGTACCGAGCCGAGCGGGAACATCGGGATGGCGGTCATGGCACCAGTCAACACCGAGAGACGTAAAGTGAACAGATGCGCAGACCTCGCCCCCTCACCCCGTCCGCCGGGCAGGAATCCGTCTGGGACTATCCGAGGCCGCCGCGCGTCGAACCGGTCGCCGAACGCATCACGATCCGCCTCGGCGGTGACCTGATCGCCGACACCCGCGATGCCGTGCGCGTGCTGGAGACCAGCCACCCTCCCGTGTACTACCTTCCGATCGCCGACTTCATCCCCGGTGCGCTGGTGGAGGCCCCCGGCGCCTCGTTCTGCGAGTTCAAGGGCACCGCCCGCTACTTCGATGTGCGCGGTGGAGACACCCTTCGCCCTGGAGCGGCCTGGAACTATCCCCACCCGTCTCCCGGCTTCGAGGCGCTGACCGACCGGGTCGCCGTGTACGCGGCGCCGATGGACGAGTGCACCGTCGGGGACGAGGTCGCGGTCCCGCAACCGGGTGGGTTCTACGGCGGGTGGGTGACGTCTTGGGTCGTCGGTCCCTTCAAGGGCGTTCCCGGCTCCATGGGCTGGTGACGTTCGGCCTGACCGCCGCTCAGAACGCGCGCAGGTTCGCCTGCAGGCCGCCGTCCGCGTATTCACGACGAAGGACGCCTCGCCGGCGGAGCACAGGCACGAGCTCGTCGAGGGTGCGGTGCAGGGTGACCGGATGGAAGTCGCCCCACAGCAGGACGCCGTCGTTGCCCCATTCGCCGAGCTCTTCGATCAGGTCGGCGAACTCCTCGGCCGTTCCGACGAAGCCGGTGCGGTCCGAGATCCGACCCGCACGGGCGAGCGCGCTGAGGTGTGCGCGCAGCGGCGCCTCCTCGCCCCGGTCGCCGATCAGACGCTGGATGCTGCCGCGCGAGACGTGCGCACCGAAGACAGAGAGGTCGAGCGGACGGTCGAGGTCGAGCGACGTGAGATCGGTCTCGAGGTCGCTCGACTGCTTGCGGGCGATCTGCACGAGCGCGGCATCGTCGGGGTGTGCGGACGCGGCCACGATGCGGTCGGCCTCCTCCACCGACGGGGTGATCACGGGCTGGATGGCGAAGAGGATCTTGATGTCCTCCGGACGTCGTCCTCTCTCGGTCGCCGCGTCGTGCACTTTGGCGCGGTAGTCCCGCACGGACTTCTCGTTCAGCGGCGCCAGAGCCAGTTGGACGTCGGAGTTCGCGCCGGCGAAGCCGAGCCCTCGGCCCGAGCCGCCGGGTGAGACGATCGCGGGGTCCCCGTCGGTGAACGGCACGGCGTTGAGCGGGCCGTCGAAGGCGAAGTGCTCACCGCGATGCTCGACCGCACGCAGGCGGGTGCCGTCGGCGTAGACATCCGTCTCCCGATCAGCGAGGAGAGCGCCGTCGTCCCAGCTGCGCCAGAGGGCGCGGATGCCGTCGAGCCATTCCTCGGCGCGGTCGTAGGCCTCGTCGTGCCCGAGCTGCGGGGCCGCGGAGAAGTGCCGTGCGCTGCCGGTGTCGGTGACCACGTTGAGACCCAGACGATGGCCGCTGAGGTGCTGCAGCGTCGCGAACTGCCGGGCGGCCGTGTAGGGGAGGTACGCCGCGGGATTCACCGTCGGCACCACGCCCAGGTGCCTGGTCGCCTGGAACAGATAGGGAGCCAGCAGGAGCGGGTCGTGCTTCGGCCCGCCGAACGCGTGCCGGACGCGCAGATCGATCGTCGAAGGCGATCCCAGGGAGGGCGCATCCTCGATGATGACCAGATCGAAGCCGGCCTGCTCCAGGGTGCGCGCGGCGTCCTGATAGATCTCGGGGCGCGTCCAGTCGTAGTCCCATTCGAGGGACGGATAGCCCCAGCCCTGCGGTCCGAAGCCGCGGGCGAGGAACCAGCCGAAGTGCTGAGGGCGGCTCATGCCACCGTCTCCCGCACGTTCTGGAGCACGCGGGACAGATCCGCGATCAGATCGTCGACGTCCTCGATGCCGATCGACAGCCGCAGAGTGCCCGGCCGCACGCCGAGAACCTCGCGCTCCTCCTCGGTGCGCTGGGCATGACTGGTGGTCCCGGGGTGCAGCACCAGAGAGCGCACATCTCCGATGTGGGTCATGTGGGTGAAGACCCGCACATGCTCGACGAATCGGCGTGCCGCAGGGAGCCCGCCCCGCAGAGCGAAGGTGAAGATCGATCCGGACCCGCCGTCGAGGTAGCGTTTGCCGACCTCGTGGTCGGGGTGCGAGGGGAGCCCGACGTAGTCGACGCTCTCGACCTCCTCGTGCCGTTCCAGCCACTGGGCGATCTGCAGGGCGTTACGAGACTGTCGCTCGACCCGCAGGCTGAGCGTCTCGACGCCCTGTCCGATCAGGAAGGCGTTGAGAGGGGACGGCGATGCGCCGAATCGCGGGGCGACGGATTCGCGGGCGTAGGCGATGCGGGCGCGGCCCCCGTGGCGGGCGAAGACGCTGGGTGCATCCCCCCGGCCGGGGAGGACGAGATGGGGCGCGTTGTGGCCAGCGAGAGCGGCGTCGAAGCGCCCGTCATCGATGATGACGCCGCCGAGCACGGAGCCGTGCCCGGCCAGGAACTTCGACGCGGAATGGACCACGATCGCCGCGCCGTGCTCGAGAGGACGCAGCAGTGCCGGCGTCGCCAGCGTGTTGTCGACGATCAGTGGGATCGCGTGCTCATCGCCGACGTCGCTGATGGCGCGGACGTCGAGCACATCGTTGCGGGCGTTGGCGAGCGACTCGGCGAACAGCGCGCGGGTGTTCGGGCGGATCGCCGCCCTCCAGGCATCCGCATCGGCGATGTCGTCGACGAACGTGGTCTCGATGTCGAGTCGAGCGAGGTTGTCCAGGAACAGGCCCCTGGTGCCTTCGTAGATGTGGGTGGACGACACGACGTGATCGCCCGCGCCGGCGACGGTCAGGAGGGCCGTCGCCACTGCTGCCTGGCCGCTGGCCACGAGCACGGCGTCGGCGCCGGACTCGAGGGCTGCGAGCTGGCGTTCCACGGCGCGCACCGTGGGGTTCCCTGTGCGGGTGTAGCCGAAGCCGGTGCCGGTGCTGAAGTGGTCGGCCGCGTGATCGAAGTCGTCGAACTCGAAACCCGCCGTCAGGTAGATGGGCGTCGCGCGGGAGCTGGCCGTCTCCCGGCTTCTCGCCGCGTGGACCGCACGGGTGGCGAAGCGGGCGGTGTCGACGGTCATGCGGTGCCTCTCGGTCGTTCGGGTGCTCAACAGAGTGTCATGACGGGTCGGAGCACGTCTCAGCGGTGGTAATCTGACGTCATGCGGACCGTGCTCCTTCTTCTTAGGCGCCGCGACGAGACCTCGTTCTGAGCCCCTCCTCGTCGCGGAGTCCATCGTGGGCCGAACCGCCAGCCACAGGAGACACGCAATGACCACCCCCGCAAACGGTGCCGATTCCGCACGCCGCAGGACTCTCGCCGAGAAGGTTTGGGACGACCACCTCGTCGTCAAGGGCGAGAACGGCGAGCCGGACCTCATCTACATCGACCTGCACCTCGTGCACGAGGTCACCAGCCCGCAGGCCTTCGATGGCCTCCGCAGCGAGGGGCGGCCGCTTCGTCGCCTCGACCTCACGATCGCGACGGAAGACCACAACACTCCGACGTGGGACATCGACAAGCCGATCGCCGACCTGACCAGCCGTACGCAGATCGAGACGCTGCGCCGCAATGCCGCCGAGTTCGGGGTGCGTCTGCACTCGCTCGGCGATGCGGAGCAGGGCATCGTGCACGTGGTCGGGCCCCAGCTCGGGCTGACCATGCCCGGCATCACCGTGGTCTGCGGCGATTCGCACACCTCGACCCACGGCGCGTTCGGCGCGATGGCGTTCGGTATCGGCACCAGCGAGGTCGAGCACGTCATGGCCACGCAGACCCTGCCGCTGAAGCCTTTCAAGACCATGGCGATCAACGTCGAGGGCACGTTGCGCCCCGGTGTGACGGCGAAGGACATCATCCTCGCGGTGATCGCGAAGATCGGTACCGGCGGGGGACAGGGCTACGTGCTCGAGTTCCGCGGCAGCGCCATCCGCGCGCTCTCCATGGAGGGCCGCATGACGATCTGCAACATGTCGATCGAGGCAGGGGCCCGCGCCGGCATGGTCGCCCCCGACGAGACGACGTTCGCCTACCTCGAGGGTCGCCCGCACGCGCCGAAGGGGCAGGACTGGGAAGACGCCGTCGCCTACTGGCGCACGTTGCCGACCGATGAGGGCGCGACCTTCGACGCCGAGGTGTTCATCGATGCCGACCAGCTCGAGCCGTTCGTGACGTGGGGGACCAACCCCGGTCAGGGCAGCTCCCTCTCGGCCGCCGTGCCCGACCCCGCCGAGATCGATGACCCGAATGAGCGCGCAGCCGCGGAGCGGGCGCTGGAGTACATGGACCTGAAGCCGGGGACACCGCTCAAGGAGGTTCCGGTGGACGCGGTCTTCATGGGCTCGTGCACCAACAGCCGCATCGAGGACCTCCGGGCGTTCGCGTCGATCATCGAGGGCAAGAAGAAGGCCGACGGCGTGCGCGTCATGGTCGTGCCCGGATCGGCAAGGGTGCGACTGGAGGCCGAGGCGGAGGGCCTGGACAAGGTGATCAAGGACTTCGGGGCGGAATGGCGTTTCGCGGGATGCTCGATGTGCCTGGGCATGAACCCGGATCAGCTGTCTCCGGGCGAACGCTGCGCCTCGACCTCCAACCGCAACTTCGAAGGACGCCAGGGCAAGGGAGGGCGCACGCATCTCGTCTCACCTCTCGTCGCCGCAGCGACCGCGATCCGCGGCACCCTGTCCAGCCCGAGCGACCTGACGGAAGGGTTCTGAATCATGGAGAAGTTCACCACTCACACCGGTATCGCCGCTCCGCTGAAGCGTTCGAACGTCGACACCGATCAGATCATCCCTGCGGTGTTCCTCAAGCGCGTCACCAAGACCGGATTCGAGGACGCGCTGTTCCATGCATGGCGCCAGGATCCCGATTTCGTGCTCAACCAGGCAGCGTTCCACGGGGCCTCCGTGCTCCTGGCCGGCTCCGATTTCGGCACCGGTTCGAGCCGCGAACACGCGGTGTGGGCGTTGCGGGACTTCGGCTTCAAAGTCGTGCTGAGCCCGCGCTTCGCCGACATCTTCCGGGGCAATTCGGGCAAGCAGGGGCTGCTCGCCGCGACGATCTCGGAAGAGGATCTCGAGCGGTTCTGGGCCGAGATCGACCGGAATCCCGGGGTCCAGATGACCGTCGACCTCGAGGCGCGCACCGCCTCGATCGGTGACGTCCAGGCCGAGATCGGGATCGACGATTACACTAGATGGCGGCTCCTCGAAGGGCTCGATGACATCGGGCTCACGCTGCGCAACGAAGACAAGATCGCGCAGTTCGAGGCCCGTCGCGAGTCGTGGCGGCCCCGAACCCTTCCCGTTCAGTAGACGGTGGGGGCGGGGGAGCCAGGGGCAACCCGCCCCCGAAATCCGTAAATGAAGTGAGGCTCCGAATGACGACACCTGTGCGCGACGCTCTTCCGGACGGAGTCCCTGCACTCACCGGAGACGTCCTCGCCATTCGAGGCGGACGCCCGCTTCGCGGTCGGGTCGACGTCAAGGGGGCGAAGAACCTGGCGACGAAGGCCATGGTCGCCTCGCTCCTCGGCGAGACCGTGAGCACCCTGCGCGACGTACCGGCGATCAGCGATGTCGCCGTCGTGCGCTCGCTGCTCGAGGTGCACGGTGTGCGTGTGTCCGAAGGCGATGAGCCCGGTTCGCTGGTGTTCGACCCGAGCGACGTGGAATCCGCGCACTTCGAGCAGATCGACGCTCACGCCGGTGCCTCGCGCATTCCGATCCTCTTCTGCGGCCCGCTGCTGCACCGTCTCGGTCAGGCGTTCATCCCCGACCTCGGTGGATGCCGCATCGGTGACCGCCCCATCGACTTCCACCTGGACGCTCTGCGCAAGTTCGGTGCGATCGTCGAGAAGCTCCCCAGCGGCATCCGCCTCTCCACGGGGGGAAGCCGCCTGCACGGGGCGAACATCCACCTCCCGTACCCCAGCGTCGGTGCCACCGAGCAGGTGCTCCTCACGGCCGTGCGCGCCGAGGGCGTCACGGAGCTGCGCAACGCCGCCATCGAGCCCGAGATCATGGACCTGATCGCCGTGCTGCAGAAGATGGGCGCGATCATCTCCTACGAGCCGAACCGCGTCATCGTGATCGAGGGCGTCGAGAAGCTCCGCGGCTACGACCACCGGTCGATCTTCGACCGCAACGAGGCCGCGTCCTGGGCCTCCGCCGCGCTCGCGACCGATGGCGAGATCTTCGTCGGCGGCGCGAAGCAGCAGGAGATGCTCACCTTCCTCAACATCTTCCGCAAGGCCGGCGGCTGGTTCGACATCCAGGAAGACGGCATCCTGTTCCGTCGCGACGGCGAGATCAAGCCCGTCGTGATCGAGACCGACGTGCACCCCGGCTTCATGACGGACTGGCAGCAGCCTCTCGTCGTCGCCCTGACTCAGGCGCACGGCCGTTCCGTGGTTCACGAGACCGTGTACGAGAACCGCATGGGCTTCACCGACGCGCTGGTCAAGATGGGCGCCGACATCGTCGTGCACCCCCGAGGCCTCCAGGACGGTCCGCGTCGTGTTCCGCGTCGCGACCTCGAGCAGGCCGCGGTCATCACCGGTCCGACGCCGTTGCACGGCGCCGACATCGTGGTTCCCGACCTGCGCGGTGGCTACAGCCACGTGATCGCGGCGCTGACGGCCACCGGCGAGTCGAAGGTGTCCGGTGTCGACATCCTCAGCCGCGGCTACGAGAAGTTCCTCGCCAAGCTCGACGCGCTCGGCGCCGACTTCGACGTCATCCGGTGACCGCGGTGAGGTCCCGGTCATCGGAGACGAAGCGGCCGAGCATCTTCTGGCCGCTCGCCGCGCTGATCATCCCTCCCGTCTCGCTGATCGCGAAGATCCGCGTGAGCGGTGCGGAGAAGCTGCCGCGCGAGGGATCGTACGTGCTCGCCCCGAACCACTACTCGGAGTTCGATCCGCTCATCGTCGCCGTCGCCGTGTGGCGGTCCGGTCGCGCGCCGCGCTTCATGGCCAAGGAGAGCCTGTTCAAGGTGCCGGTGCTCGGCTGGTTCCTGCATCGCACCGGGATGATCCCGGTCGCGCGCACGTCGTCGGCGTCGTCCGCACGGCAGACGATGAAGCAGTCCGAAGAGCTCGTCGAGCACGGTCGGGGCGTGATCGTCTACCCCGAGGGCACGCTCACGCGCGATCCCGATATGTGGCCGATGCGCGGCAAGTCCGGCGCGGTGCGTCTGGCCCTCGCCGACGGCATCCCCCTGATCCCGATGGCGCAGTGGGGTACCCAGGCGATCATGGGGCGCTACCAGAAGGGCCTGAGCCTGTGGCCGCTGCGCAAGCCGGTCAGAGTGCTCATCGGCGACCCCGTCGACGTCTCCGATCTGCGCGAGCGGGCAGGAGAGCCTGCGGCGCTCACCGAGGCGACGAACCGTCTGATGAACGCGATCACCGCACTCCTCGAAGAGCTGCGCGACGAGAAGGCACCCGCGGAGCGCTGGAACCCCGCGAGCCACGGACAGAAGGAGACCGGACGCCTTGACTCCTAAGAGAACCGCTGCGGCCGGGCCGCGGGCCGCGGTCGTAGGATCTGGCAGCTGGGGAACCACGTTTGGCAAGATCCTCGCCGACGGTGGCGCTCAGGTGACGATGTGGGCTCGGCGCCCGGAGCTGGCCCAGGAGATCAACGAGGCCAAGCGCAACTCCCGCTATCTGCCCGGCATCAACCTGCCGCGCACGATGGCGGCGACGCACGAGCTCGCAACCGCTCTGGACGGCGTGGACCAGGTCTACCTGTCGGTGCCGAGCCAGTCGCTGCGCGAGAATCTGAAGGCGCTGCGGCCGCTGCTCGCCGACAGCGACGCCAAGATCATCAGCCTCATGAAGGGCGTCGAGCGCGGAACCGGACTGCGCATGAGCCAGGTGATCCAGCAGGAGCTACGCTGCGACCCCGATCGCGTCGCCGTGGCCTCGGGACCGAACCTCGCTCTCGAGATCGCCCGCGAGCAGCCGACCGCCGCCGTGATCTCCTCGCGCAGTCAGGAGACGGCGGAGATCGTCGCGCGCGCGGCTCGGAACAGCTACTTCCGCACCTTCGTGAACACCGATGTGATCGGCACGGAGTTCGGCGGCGTCCTGAAGAACCTGATCGCGGTGGCCATCGGCATCGTCGACGGCGTCGGCTACGGCGAGAACACCAAGGCGTCGATCATCACCCGCGGTCTCGTCGAGATGACCGACTTCGCGGTGGCCAACGGCGCGCACCCCGAGACGCTCCAGGGGCTTGCCGGACTCGGCGACCTGATCGCCACCTGTCAGTCGCCGCTGAGCCGGAACAACACCGCAGGGCGACTGCTCGGTCAGGGCTACAGCTTCCAGGACGTCGTGAAGCAGATGCAGCAGACGGCCGAGGGATTGGCCTCCGTCGCCCCCGTCCTGCAGCTGGCGCGCGAGGCCGAGATCGACATGCCCATCGTCGAGCAGGTGAAGATGGTGCTCGACGGCAAGATGAATCCGCGGGACATCGCACCGCACCTGACGACGGACGACGACACCCCGCAGGGTGAGAGGACCAACCATGGACAAGCAGACGGTGGTGGTGCTCTTCGGCGGGCGCTCCAGCGAGCATTCGATCAGTTCCGCAACGGCGGGGGGCGTGCTGGGCGCGATTGACCGCGACCGCTACGCCGTGATCCCGGTCGGGATCACCCGTGAAGGCGCGTTCGTCCTCGAAGACGACGATCCCGCGAAGTTCCCGCTCGACGCGGCGCATCTCCCCGAAGTGGTCGACAACGGCACCCGCGTGCTCTGGCCGGAGCCGGGCGGTGACCGCACGCTGCGCGTCGTGCAGACGGACGGCACCGTCGAGGGGCTGGGAGAGATCGACGTGGTGCTGCCGATCCTGCATGGACCGCACGGCGAGGACGGCACCATCCAGGGCTTCTTCGACACGCTGGAGGTCCCTTACGCGGGCGGTGGGGTCCTCGACTCCGCACTCTGCATGGACAAGCACTTCATGAAGATCGCGCTCGAGGCCTCTGGCATCCCGGTCGCTCCCTGGGTGACGGTGCGCCGCACGGACTGGGATCGCGATGCCGCAGTCGTGCGTGCGCGGGCCGCGGAGCTGGGCCTGCCGGTGTTCGTGAAGCCCGCACGTGCGGGCTCGAGCGTCGGGGTGTCCAAGGTCGAAGCCGCCGACGAACTGGACGCGGCCCTGGCCGTGGCCTTCGCCGAAGACGACAAGGTGCTGATCGAGACCGGCGTGAGCGGTCGCGAGATCGAGGTCGCGGTGCTCGAGAGCGCCGACGGGGTCCGGGCATCTCTTCCCGGCGAGATCGTGCTGACCTCGCGGGGCTTCTACGACTTCGAGGGCAAGTACCTCGGCGGCGACGGCGTGGATGTCGTGTGCCCGGCCGAGGTGACCGACGCAGAGCTGGCGGCCATCCAGCAGGCGGGTATCCGCGCGTTCGAGGCCGTCGACGGTCGTGGGCTGGCCCGCGTCGACATGTTCCTGACGCCGTCGGGCGAGCTCGTGGTGAACGAGCTCAACACGATGCCGGGCTTCACCCCGATCTCGATGTTCCCCAAGTGCTGGGTCGCCTCGGGCCTGAGCTACGGCGATCTGATCACCGAGCTCGTCGAAGCCGGTCTGCGCCGCTGAGCGCGCGGTTCCCCGCGGCGATCAGCTCGCGGGGAACTCGACGCGGTCCGTGCACTGTCCGGTCGCGGGCTGGAGCCCGGACTGGATGCTCGCGGAGATCTTGTCGACGATCGCCTGGAAGTCGATCTGCTCGCCGCGGCGGATGGTCACCTCGACCGCGGGGTCGCGTCCGAACGTGACCAGCCTCTGACGCTCCTCTTCCTGCTCGAGGACCAACCAGTCGACGCCGCCGAGGGTGGTGCACACGAGTGCAGACGGTGCGGGGGGCTCGACACCGCAGCGCAGCACGACGGTGGGGTCGCCCCAGGCACCTGTCGCCTGCGCGTCGGTCCAGACCCGATCGAATCCGCCGACGGTCTCCGGCAGCAGCACGGAGACGTTCGCGCATGCGGGGTTGTTCGCATCGGCGGCGGGTTCGAGGTGCACGGTGGTCGAGCAGCCGGCGAGCATCGCGGCCAGGGACACCGCGCCTGCGAGGACAGCGAGGCGACGGGAACGGGGCATGCTTCCAGGCTACCTTTGACAGCATGCCCTCCCGACCCGATACCGACGATCCGCGCCTGGGAGATGTGTCCGAGGGGCGTATTCTCCAGGCGATCCTGACCCGGACCCCCGCGGCCTCGCACACGCTGATCGGTCCGGGCGATGATGCGGCCGTCATCGCCACGCCCTCCGGCTCGGTGGTGGCGACGACAGACACGCTCGTGCACGGTCCCGACTTCCGTCTCGCATGGTCGAGTGGGTACGACCTCGGCTGGAAGGCTGCGGCGGTGAACCTCGCCGATGTGGCGGCGATGGGTGCCCGCCCGACCGCGCTGCTCGTCGCTCTGGCCGTCCCGCGGGAGCTGCGTCTGTCGTTCGTCGAGCGCCTCGCCGACGGCTTCCGCGACGCCTGTGCATCTCTCGCGCCCGGATGCGCTGTGGTCGGCGGCGATCTGACGGTGTCCGACGTGCTGACGGTCGCCGTGACCGCGCTCGGCGACCTGGAAGGGCGTGTCGCAGTGACGCGGAGCGGTGCGCGAGCTGGTGATGTCGTCGCGGTGGCCGGGGAGCTCGGGCACGCCGCTCGCGGTCTCGCGGTGCTGTTCGGGCGGTTCCGAGACGGAGATGTCCCCGTGCCGGTGGATCCGGCGAACCTCGCTTCGGGTGAGAGCGCGGCGCTGGCGGCACAGCTTCGACCCGCACCGCCGATCGGCCTCGGTGCGGTCGCGGCCACGGCGGGCGCCACGGCGATGATGGACGTCTCCGACGGGCTCGCTCTCGACGCACGACGGATGGCCGCGGCTTCGGGCGTCACGATCGCCCTCGACCGCTCTCTTCTCGGAGACGACCCGGAACGCGCGCTGGCGGGGGGAGAGGACCATGCGCTGCTCGCGACGTTCCCCGAGGGAACGCTGCCGCCGGGATTCCGCGTCATCGGTTCGGTTCGGGCTCGCGGAGAAGAAGACCTGCTCTGCGACGACCTTCCTGTCGACCTCTCCGGGTGGGACCCCTACCGGGACTGGGACTCGGTCGCCGGCTGATCGAGCCGCTCGGAGTCCTTCGCCTCCGGGGCGGGTTCAGCCCACCACACTGTGGTGTCGCCGTAGCTCTTCTCGCGGAACTGCTCCAGATTCGCTGCTCCGAAGTCGGGCGGCGTGGAACGGCTGGCCCGCTCGACGACCACCACGGCGTCCGCCGACAGCAGCGGAGCGAGCGCGACGAGATCCGCGGTCATGGCGGTGTCGTCGAGATCGTAGGGCGGATCGGTGAAGACGAGGTCGAAAGGTCCCGTCGCGCGCTGCAGGAACGCGTGCGCGGTGCTCTCGTGGACGCGACCGGGCGGCAGACCGCCCGCCTTGGCGACGACGGCGGCGTTGCGTCGGACGATGGCCGCGGCCTGGCGTGCGCGTTCCACGAACTCGGCACTCGCCGCTCCGCGGCTGAGCGCCTCGAGGCCGAGGGCGCCGGATCCGGCGTAGAGGTCGAGCACTCGCGCGCCCTCGATCGCGCTCAGGGATTCCAGCGCGCCGAACAGCGACTCGCGCACCCGATCGCTCGTGGGGCGTGTGCCCGAGCCCGGCACCTCGAGTCGGGCGCCTCGGGCGCTGCCTGCGATGATCCTCGTCACCCGTTCACGATACGACAGCCGGCGTGCCGGCTGTGTCCGTCGTGTTCCCTAGACTCGGAGCATGTCGCTCACGCTCGATTCCTCGTTGGAGGATGCGCTCGGTGCGGCGTCTGCCAAGACGCTCGGTCGCGCCTTCGGCATGCAGAGCGTCGGAGACCTGCTCGCGCACTATCCGCGCCGCTACGCCGACCCGGGCGAGCTCACGCCGATCCGCGACCTGCCCCTCGGAGAGACGGTCACCATCGTCGCCGAGGTGCTCTCCTCGAGCTTCCGTCGCATGCGCAACCGGCCCGGTGCCATGGTCGACGTCGTGATCGGCGACGGGATCGGACGCATGTCGCTGACCTTCTTCGCCAAGAACGTCGGCGCAGCCGAGTGGCGGTCGAAAGATCTCGCCGTGGGACGACGCGGTGTGTTCTCCGGCAAGGTCGGGGAGTTCAACGGGGTGACGCAGTTCGCGCACCCGGAGTACGAGCTGTTCGACGATGATGATTCCGCTCGGCGCAGTGCCGACGCGCGCGCAGCCGTGCCGATCCCGATCTATCCCGCGACCTCGACGATCCAGACCTGGCAGATAGCCAGACTCATCGGTCGCGTGCTCGACGACCTCGCGGAAGCCCCCGACCCGTTGACCGCGGAGATCCGAGAACGCGAAGAGCTGCTCACCGCTCGCGAGGCTCTCGAACTGGTGCACCGCCCCCGCACCCGGAACGACATCGACCCGGCCGTGCGCACCCTGCGCATGCATGAGGCGCTCACCCTTCAGACGGCGCTCCTCCAGCAGCGGGATGCGATTCGTGCGCTCTCCGCCACGTCGCGGCCTGCGAGCGCGGGCGGGCTGCTGGAACGCTTCGACGCGAGCCTCCCGTACACGCTCACTCCCGATCAGGAGACGGTGGGACGGCAGATCGCCGCTGACCTCGTCGGTGCCTGGCCGATGAACCGTCTCGTTCAGGGCGAAGTCGGATCCGGCAAGACGCTGGTGGCCCTCCGGGCGATGCTGCAAGTGGCCGAGAGCGGCGGCCAGGCCGCGCTGATCGCCCCCACAGAGGTCTTGGCCGGTCAGCATCTGCGCTCGATCGCCAAGATGCTCGGTCCCGATCTCGCGCCGTTGCTGATGCCGACGCTGCTGACTGGTCAGATGCCCGCGGCCGAGCGCCGCAAGGCCGCCCTGCGGGTCGCGTCCGGGCAGGCGCTGATCGTGGTCGGGACCCACGCCCTGCTGGGGGAGAAGACGACGTTCGCCGACCTCGGACTCGTCGTGGTCGACGAGCAGCACCGCTTCGGTGTCGAGCAGCGCGAGGCTCTGCGGGCGAAGGGTTCGAGTCCTCACGCCCTCGTGCTGACGGCGACGCCGATCCCGCGGACGGTCGCGATGACGGTCTTCGGCGACCTCGACACCTCTGTCATCCGCACCATGCCGGCGGGCCGCGCCGGCATCGAGTCGTTCGTGGCTCCGCTCGCGGAGCACCCCGGGTGGTTCAATCGCGTCTGGGAGCGGGCCGCGGAGGAGATCGCCCAGGGGCGGCAGGTCTTCGCGGTGTGCGCGGCGATCGACACGACCAAGAAGACGGCCGAAGCGGGGGAGCAGCCCGCGCTCGCGCCCGAGGGTGCCTCCGGGCCCCGCTGGGGGGTCGTCCAGCTCGATGAGGCTCTCGCGACCCATCCGACGCTCGGCGGGCTGCGGCGCGCCGTGCTGCACGGTCGTATGCCGTCGGATGAGAAAGACGCCGTGATGCAGTCTTTCGCCCGCGGCGACATCGACCTCCTCCTCGCTACCACGGTGATCGAGGTCGGCGTCGACGTGCCCAATGCGTCGACGATGATCGTCCTCGATGCCGACCGGTTCGGCGTCTCGCAGCTGCACCAGTTGCGCGGGCGAGTCGGTCGAGGCGGCGTCCCCGGGCTCTGCCTCCTCGTGACCGAGGCCGAGGCGGGGTCGCTCGCGCGGGACCGCGTCGATGCTGTCGCCGCGACTCTCGACGGTTTCGCCCTCGCCGAGGTCGATCTGGAGCTGCGCGGTGAAGGTGATGTGCTCGGGGCGGCGCAGGCGGGCGTCCGCTCCTCCCTCAAGCTCCTCCGCGTCGTCAAGGACGCCGGCCTCATCGCCCGGGCGCGTGAGCTGGCCGAG
Organism: Microbacterium sp. DWRC1-3; assembly: GCF_049896645.1. Taxonomy (NCBI): domain Bacteria; kingdom Bacillati; phylum Actinomycetota; class Actinomycetes; order Micrococcales; family Microbacteriaceae; genus Microbacterium; species Microbacterium sp. DWRC1-3. The sequence continues at coordinate 688,670 of NZ_JAFCUS010000001.1, read as the reverse complement.
GGCATCCTCTCCGCCGACCCCGACCTGGCCGATCACCCGGGCCTTCGCGAGGCGATCGCACGGCGTGTGAGCGATGAGGATCGCGCGGCGCTGGCGAAGAACTGACCCGGAACCGACGTGCCCTAGGCTGGAACCATGAGCAGCCGGATCGCCGTCGTCCCGGGTTCCTTCGATCCGCCTACGCTGGGTCACCTCGACGTGATCAGGCGCGCGGCCGCCCTCTATGACGAGCTGCACGTGCTGGTCGTGCACAACCCGGGCAAGGAGGCGATGCTGCCGATCGCGCAGCGGCTCTCCCTGCTGGAGAAGTCGATCGCCGACGACGGCATGCAGGGCAACATCGTCATCGGTTCGTGGAGCATGGGTCTCCTGGTCGATTACGCCCGCGATGTGAACGCCGGTGTACTGGTGAAGGGCATCCGCTCCCAGATCGACGTCGCGTACGAGTCTCCGATGGCGATCGTGAACCGACACCTCGCCGGCATCGAGACCGTGTTCCTCCTGCCCGACCCCTCGCACGCCATGGTCTCCAGCTCCCTCGTGCGCCAGGTCGCATCTCTCGGCGGCGATGTGACGCCCTTCGTCCCCTCGGCGGTCGCGGCGTTCCTGGACACCGGGTCCCGCGGGCTCTGACTCCCTTCCCTGAACGCGCGGTCAGAGCGACCGTGAGCCCTGGCCGGTAGCATGGAAGCGTGCGCTCTCGAATGAACGGCCCTTTTGTGCTCCCTGCCCGCGACATCGTCCGGCGACCGGGAGAGATGCGCGAACACGAGTTCACCGTCGCTCTCTCCGAGGCGTGGGGTGAGGGGATCGTGTCGTACGAGGCCGGGTCCGAACTCGATCTCGATGTGCGGTTGGAGTCCGTCCACGAGGGCATCCTCGTGTCGGGAACCGCTGATGCGGAATACGCCGGCGTGTGCGGAAGATGCCTGATCGACATCACTCGGCCCGTCGAAGTCGAGTTCCAGGAGCTTTTCGCGTATCCTGGTGAGGAAGAAACTGACTTCGAGGTTCAAGACGACCACGTGGATCTTGAAACTCTCGTCAGGGATGCGGCCGTACTGGCACTTCCTTTTCAGCCGGTGTGTCAGCCGGATTGCCCGGGTCTCGACCCGAAAACGGGTGAACGACTGACCGTGAGCACCGGAACGGAGCAGGCCGCTCCCATCGATCCTCGGTGGAGTGCGCTCCAGAACATCACAGACCAAGACGGCACGGAAGAATCTCGTGCCGCCGAGAAAGAAGAGAGCTAGTCATGGCTGGTAACCCCCCGAAGCGCAAGGTATCCCGTTCGAACACCCGCTCGCGCCGCGCGCAGTGGAAGGCGGCGCCCGTCGCGCTCGTCAAGACGATCGAGAACGGCCAGGTCGTCTACAGCCGTCCCCACCAGGCGAAGGTCGTCACCGACTCGCAGGGCACGGAGCTCTTCCTGGAGTACAAGGGCCGCAAGGTCGCCGACGTCTGAATCGCGTACGGTGACGGAGGTCCCCGGGGGGATGAGGCCTCTCCCAGATAAGCTCCGCGTCGATATCGACGCGGAGCTTCTGGAGTTGGCCCTCACCCATCGCTCGTACGCGTACGAGCACGGCGCCATCCCGCACAACGAGCGTCTCGAGTTCCTCGGGGACTCGGTGCTCGGTCAGGCCGTCACCGTCATGCTGTTCACCACGCACCCTGATCTCGATGAGGGCGAGCTGGCCAAGCGACGCGCGAGCGTCGTGTCGACCGTCGCCCTCGCCGAAGTCGCCCGCGGGATCGATCTCGGCAGTCATCTTCTGCTCGGGCGCGGTGAGGAGCAGACGGGCGGTCGCGACAAGGACTCGATCCTCGCCGACACGATGGAAGCCGTCATCGGGGCCACCTACCTTTCGGCCGGGCCCGAAGCCGCCACAGAACTCGTGCTGCGTCTGACGAAGCCGCTGCTGGCCGATCCGGAGCGCTATGGCGCCGCGATGGATCCGAAGACTAGTCTGCAGGAGCTCGCCGCCCGTGTCGGTGCGACGCCTCCCCGCTACTCGGTGGAAGCGAGCGGGCCCGATCACGACCGGCGGTTCGTCGCCACCGTCGTCGTGGGCGATGTGAGCATGACCGGCGCGGGCAGCAGCAAGAAGACGGCCGAGATGGCTGCGGCCCTCAGTGCCTGGCGCACCCTCAGCGAGCGTGCCTGAGCTTCCTGAGGTCGAGGTCGTCCGTGCGGGCCTCGCCCCGGCTGCCGTCGGATCCCTGATCACCGCGGTGAGCGTGTTCGATGAACGCGCGCTCACGCGGCACGTCGCGGGTGCCGCTGATTTCGTCGGTCGGCTCGAAGGACGCACCTTCACCGCAGCGTCCCGCCGGGGCAAGTTCCTCTGGCTCCCGCTCGACGACGGCGACTCCGCGCTGATCGCGCACCTCGGGATGAGCGGCCAGATGCTGCTTCGTGCTCCCGATGCGGGCGCCGAACGCCATGAGCGCGTGCGCATCGGCATCGAGCATCCGACCCACGGCGAACTCGCGATCGTGTTCGCCGACCAGCGGACCTTCGGCTCGCTGGCGGTGGACGCACTGATCGACGACGCAGGATCGCGGATCCCCACCCAGGTCGCGCATATCGCCCGTGACCCGCTGGATCCTCGTTTCGATGATCCAGCTTTCCGCGCGGCTCTGGCCCGACGGGGGAGCGCGATCAAGCGCGTGCTGCTCGACCAGGGGGTCGTGAGCGGGATCGGCAACATCTACGCCGACGAGTCGCTGTGGGCTGCGCGCATCCACCCGGAGACGCCCGCCGCCAGCCTGTCGACACAGGCCGTTCGCCGGCTGCTCGCCGAGGTGCGCCTCGTGCTCGCGAAGGCCCTCGCCGAGGGCGGGACCAGCTTCGATGCGCAGTACGTCAACGTCAACGGTCAGGCCGGCTACTTCGCGCATTCGCTCAATGCGTACGGACGTCAAGGCGAGCCGTGCCCGCGCTGCGGAGCGCCGATCGTCCGCGAGAGTTTTATGAATCGCGGGTCGCACTTCTGTCCGCGGTGCCAGCGACGGCCGTGAGGAGGTACTGAGGCTCAGCCGTTGAGCAGTACCGATGCGATTGTGCTGTCTTTCATCGTTGCGACCGCATACACTCCGTCGTCGAAACCATAGGCGAGGGAAACGCGGGGAGCATTCGCCTCTGAATCCCAAACGGCGCTGAGCGAGCTGAGCTCACACCTGGCGAACATGTTCCGGTCTGCCTCGCAGGGCAGTTCGGCCGCGACTTCGGCATGCAGTAGCGACGGCTCTTTCTGCTGCACGAACGCAAAGGCTGCGCCTACAGCCTGCAGCGCTCTCTTCGTTTTCTCGTCGTCAAGCGGGCAGTCGAAGATGACGCCGGATGAATATGTGCTGTCAGCGATTTCTATCGTGCAACGGTAGAACGTGGGCCCCAAAGCTTCGAACTGGAGGTCGGCCATCGGCTCAGTCTAGAGGTCGTCGCCTCGCCTGGTTTGAGGATCAACATCCTCCGTGTAAGGGGCCCTGCGATGTTCGCGCTTCTCCGGTGGCTCGGACCCATGAGGACAAGCTCGCCAGGTCAACGTGACTAACTGTGCCAGTCGGGCTACTTCGCGCACTCGCTCAACGCCTACGGGCAGCAGGGCAAGCCGTGCCCTCGATGCGGCACGTCGATCGTGCGCGAGAGCTTCATGAACCGGGGTTCGCACTTCTGCCCGCGGTGCCAGCGACTGCGCACGCAGAGCGGCTACCAGCGCGGGACCGCGGCGATCATGTGCTCCCCCGTTCCGGGGAGAGCCGCGAGAGGACCGCCCTCGTCGAGGACGACGTCGGCGAACAGTATCGGTAGGCCTTGGGCCGTCCACGGCGATGCTCTATCCATGAGCTGCGCGTGGACATGCGGTTCACTGCTGTTTCCGGAGTTCCCACAACGTGCGATCCGGGTCCCGGCGCGTACCGTCTCACCGACCTTCACGGCGACGGACCCCTGCTCCAGGTGAGCCACGGTCGCGAAGTCGCCGTTCGCCCCGCGGATCGTCACGTGGTTGCCCAAGATGAATCCGGGTCCGCCGAGCTCGCGCACCGCTCCCTCGATCAGCATGTAGGCGATCGCCAACCCGCTCGATCGGGCTCGATGGTCGCGCCGCCAGTCGGTGGCGCGCACGACGACGCCGTCGATCATGGCGAATACCGGCTCGCCGAAGGCGGGGTACTCCCGCGCCGGCCGCATGGCGGACCCGCTGCCGAACGACGGGCGGGCGGTGTCGTCGGGTTCGTGCACGAGATCGATGGCGTACGCCTGTCCGTACAGACGGATGCCGTGGCTGGGAACCTTGGTCGCAGGACTGTTCACGCTCAGCCACCGCCCGGACACCGGAGCCGAGATCGCCACGGCGTCTCTGGTCGGAATCAGGCGTGGCCCGATGAGGACCAGAAGCACGCAGACCGCCAGCACAGCGACCGAGATGACGGCGACGATGCTCCTCGCCTGACGAGCGCCATCGCCCAGGCTGATCCCACTGGTGAAGGCGATGGCGACGAGGATGAGAGCGGTGACGCCGTAGAGAGGCCCGCGCACACGGTAGAGGGCGAGCAGAATGCGCCTCATCGTTCTGCTCCCAGCACGCACGCGAGCAGGGGCACGATGCGTGCGGCCGGTACCTCATAACTGCCGCGCCCACTCTGGCGCACCCATCCGGCCGACACGAGCTGGCGTAGATGATGATGCAGCTGTCCGGTCGTCCCGAGGCCGTCGACGGCGGCGAGCTCCGACGTGGCGTGGGTTCCCGAGACGATATGACGAAGGAGCTCGAGGCGCACAGGGTGTCCGAGCGCCGCGAAGACGGATGCGCGTTCCGACCACGTGGCCTCCAGCTGTCCTGCGGTTCCCACGGTCTGCTGCCAGGACACCGGTGCTCCCGTCGGCAACGTCAGCGCGCCGACGAGCATCACCGCTCCCTCTGTCGTCGAGGCGTCATCGGGGAGGCGCGCCTGCAAGCCGTTCAACGCCCAGAAACCGCCCTCGTCGAAGGGTGCGCTGTGTGAGACGTGGCGCGTCTGCTCCAGCACTGCCACCCGCTCGGTCAGAGCAAGTAGTGCTTCGCGGAGGTGGGAGATCTCATCACTCATGGTCGAATAATACGTCATTACGTATTATTCGACCATGAGTCGCTCTCACACGGTCTGGAAGGAACGCTGCAGCAGTGGGCGCGTGGCCCACGTGGTGGCCCAGACCACGCCGATCCCGACCGACACGACGGCGGCGATGGTCATCAGCGAGAGTGGGGCCGTGATGAGCGCGATCCCGACGAGCGGGAAGACCAGGACGGCTGCGACCAGCGCCGACCCGATCGCCGTGACCAGCAGAGGCGACATGATCGCGCGACGACGCGCCCGATCCACGGTCTCGATCGGCATGCCCAGGTGGTGCAGGCTGCGGTGCAGGTCGCGCTGGTCGAGCACGTCGGACGCCTGATTGACCCCGACCGACGCCGCGACCATCAGGAACGAGCCGATGAGTGTGATGATGAGCCCGGTGCGGATGTCGTCGGCGAGGGCGATGTCGGACGCGGCGGCGTCGGCGGTGCTCATCATGTTCAGCAGGGCGACTCCCGTGCCGGCGAACACGGCCATGAAGCTCGCCATCGCGATGCCTCCGACCTGACGCCAGGCCGCCTTCGGAGAATCCAGCACGATCCGCGCGGCGAGCAGTCGCTCGGGACGTTCGGCGCGGCGCAGCTGGCGTCCCGCTGAGACTTTGAGCACCCACGGGCCGACCAGATTCAGCACCGCCAACGCAGCTGCGAACAGCCCGGCGAGGACGACGATCGTCATCAACAGGCCGCCGACCGAGGGGAACACCTTGATCAGCACGAAGGCGATCGCGATCGCACCGGCGGCGACCACGGCGCGAATCCAGTGCACCGGTGGCACGTCCGTGCGCGTGCGCACGCCCAGGGGCGAGATGACGACGCGTCGAAGGCCGATGACGGCACTGGTGGCTGCGAGTGCGAGCACGGCCGCGACGACGATCACGGTCTGCAGCGGCGGAAGGACCACGGCTGCGAACCCGAGTGCTTCGCCCCGGAACGGGATCAGCCCGATGAGAGGGCTGATCGCGACGTGCCCGATGACACCGGCGAGAGCGCCGACCGCAGCCACGAGCACCGACTCCGCGACGGTGGCGATCGTGACTCCGGCCGGTGACACTCCGAGCAGGCGGAGGGTGGAGAGCCGCTCGTCTCGTCGACGTGCGGAGAGCCGGGCCGCCGCGCCACCGAGGGACATCAGCGGCACCACCAGCAGGACCAGCGCGATGGCCGCGAGGGCCTGGTAGAGGGGAGCGATCTCATCCGTCCATCCCCAGAAGGACTGCGCACCCCCGATGACCGTGAGGACCAGCATCGTCACCACGGCGAAGGCGACGACCGGCAGCGCGAGGACGCTGTTCTGGCCGGGAGCAGGCCGCAGCAGGAGGGCGAGGACGTTGCGGTTCATGCGGCCACCGCCGACGAGATGATGCGTCCGTCGCGCACGGCGACCGTGCGTGTGCAGCGGGCGGCGACGTCGGGATCGTGCGTGACCACGACGAGTGTGCGTCCCTGCCCGGTCGTCGACCACAGGAGGGCGTCCATGACCTCGGAGGACGTCGTCGAATCGAGGGCGCCCGTGGGCTCGTCGGCGAAGACGAGCTCTGCGCCGGTCGCCTGAGCGCGGGCGATGGCGACGCGCTGGGCCTGTCCGCCGGAGAGCTCGCCGATGCGACGATCCTCCATCCCGGCGAGCCCGAGAGCCGCGAGCCACGACGCCGCGTGCTGCACGGCGTCCTGGCGGCGGACGCCGTTGATCATGGACGCCAGCGCGACGTTCTCCACTGCCGTCAGCTCGGGAATGAGAAGACCCTGTTGGAAGACGAACCCGAACCTCTCGCGACGCAGACGGGAGCGCGCGGACTCGCTGAGCGCGGTCACCTCGATGGGGGCGCCCTCGGCGGGGCGGAAGACGACGCTGCCGGCATCAGGCGCCGTGATTCCAGCCAGGACGTGCAGGAGCGTCGTCTTGCCGGAGCCGGAGGCGCCCATGATCGCCACGGATTCGCCTCGATGGATCGCCAGATCGACGCCGGCGAGAGCGCGCGTGGTCCCGAAGGTCTTGATGAGGGCGTGGGCTTCGATCACGGGAGTGTTCATGCTTCCAGCCTCGCCACCCGCCGCGGTGCCGTCATCGCTCCGGCGGATGACGGTGCGGACCCGACGTCATCCCGAAGAATGAGATCGGGTCCGCACGCTCGTCAGCATCGGCCTGTTCTCCTCCGCATTGAAGGTCGAGACGACGGTGGAGTGCGGCATCAGGTCGCGCCAGCGAAGCAGGTTCGCGCACTTCACTATCGTCCCCAGACGATGCCCGCGGTGGTCCTTGCGCACCAGGGTGCCGTACTGTTCCGTGACACCGGTGCGGTCCGCGGCGATGACCAGCTCGTTGTAGGCGACGAGCTCTCCCGTCGGAACGTGCTGTACCGCGACCACGGAGACGGCTTGACCGGAGCTCAGGATCCTCGCCTCCCGGCGGGCGACGCGATCGGCGTCCCAGCTCTCCTCGGCGAAGTCCATGTCGCCGCTCGGCGCATCCGTCGACAGCCGGGCGAGGACGTCCGCGAAGCCGTCCCGGAGTTCGGGCGGAGTCGGCATATCCCATTCGAGGACGCGGTAGTCGGGGCCGGCGAATGCGGTCGCGTCCGTCAGCGCTGCGCGCAGGGGAGCGGGGTCCGCGTGGAGGTCGTACTCGCTGTTGCGCTCGACCTGCTCGAGCACATAGCCGTCGGTCTCGACGAGGTCGGAGAGCGGAGTCGCCGGGATCCGTCCCCACTTCGTGCGCGGCACGAGCATGCGCTCCGCGCCCTCCGGACGATGCAGCGTCCAGGTCTGCAGGACGTTTCGATCATGCACCCGCGCCTCGGCTTCCGCCTGTGCGAGCAGGGCATCCTCGATGCCCTGCCCCCATTGTTCGCGCGGCACCAGCAGGTCGAACTCGATCGCGTGAGCCTCATCTTCGAGGGCGATGTAGATCGTGATCATGCCGACGATCTGCCCGTCGATGCGGGCGACGAACCCCCGGTGGAGTGCGTCTGTCTGGTCCTGCCATCCGGGCAGCATCTGCTCGGCTGTGGAGGCGAGATCGGGGAGGCCGACCAGTTCATCGCAGATCTGGCGGTTGAGTGCGGCGCAGGCGCGGAAGTCGGCCGCGTCATCGGCGTCCAGGGAGACCGGCACGATCAGCGGCGTGATCGTCGGTTCGACGGTCGTCATGTGATGTTTCCTTCGTAGGTGTTTCCAGCGGGTGAGCTCCGCGACGGGCGGAGCGGGGGAGGGTGCCGGCGGTGAGGCCCCGGCGATGGTTCCCCGCCGCCGCCCGCACGGAGCAGGCGGGGGTGGGGAACCATCGGAGGAGAGACGAGCATCACCGACGCCCGATCATCAGCGCATTCCGCGCTGCAGGTCGAACATCAGCAGTGCCTGGGATTCCCCGGCGGAACGATGACGCTGCTCACCGAGCAGAAGCATGTCTGCCGGATCGATGTGCAGGCCGCGGCGCGGACGCCGGGGGCGCTGCGCCCTCTGGAAGAGCCAGAGGCCGATCCGGAGGGAGAGACGATCTGCGAGCGACAGGCGACGCAGCTCGTCGGGGTGGGGGATCTGGAGGACCTCGCGGTCCTCGATATCGGGCGGGTGGATGTCGCTGCGATGCAACGTGGTGTTCACGATGGTTCCTTCGAGAGAAAGGCGGTGATGGATGCGGAAGCACCGCACGTCGACCGAGGAAGCGGCCAGGAGCGATGCGGAAGAACGCGGGGCGACGGGGTCACGCAAAAGTGACCCCGCACGCGGGGATGAGCCGTGACCTGGGATGCAGGTCAGCAGACGGGGCGCGGAAGAGCCGACCGGATAGAGCCCGCTACGGGCACGGAATCTCGGGGTGCGGTTCTACGAGAGAGCGCTGATGCGGACGCCGGCGGTTACCGAGAACGCGTGGCGCGGCGCGAAGTGCGCGGGCGCGGCGAGGCCAGTGGCCTGTGCGTTGAGCTGAGTCGTAATCATCGGTAACCTCCTTTCGTGTGGCGATCCGGACGCAACCGTAGCGAATCCACCGGGCGGGCGTCAAGCACATGTGGTCCCGCTCGGCGTGTCGTCTGGTGCTCGAGTTCTCTCGCCGCCCGCGCGGGATAAGGCTGAAACCGCGTGATTCCGGTAGCGTAGCCGCGTGATTCTCCCCGGACGAGCGGTGCCCGCATGCATCTGAAGAGCCTGACTCTCAAGGGGTTCAAGTCGTTCGCGCAGCCGACGAGTTTCGTCTTCGAGCCCGGTGTCACCTGCATCGTCGGTCCGAACGGCTCGGGCAAGTCGAATGTCGTCGACGCCCTGGCCTGGGTGATGGGCGAGCAGGGTGCGAAGACGCTGCGTGGCGGCAAGATGGAAGACGTCATCTTCGCCGGAACGTCGACGCGCGGTCCGCTCGGTCGCGCCGAGGTGCAGCTCACGATCGACAACGCCGACGGCGCGTTGCCGATCGAGTACGCCGAGGTGACGATCAGCCGTACGCTCTTCCGCAACGGTTCCAGTGAGTACGCGATCAACGGCGAGGGATGCCGTCTCCTCGATGTGCAGGAGCTTCTGAGCGACTCCGGCCTGGGCCGCGAGATGCACGTGATCGTCGGCCAGGGCCGTCTCGACACGGTGCTCCAGGCGTCTCCGGAGGATCGCCGCGGGTTCATCGAGGAAGCGGCGGGAATCCTGAAGCACCGCCGACGCAAGGAGAAGACCCTCCGCAAGCTCGATGCGATGGAGACCAACCTCACCCGCCTGAGCGACCTCGCCGGCGAGATCCGCAGGCAGCTCAAGCCGTTGGGACGCCAGGCCGAGATCGCCCGGGAGGCGCAGACGATCGCTGCGGTCGTGCGCGATGCCAAGGCTCGTATCTTCGCCGATGACGTCGTCGCCCTGCGCGCCGCACTCGCGGATCACACGCGCACGGAGCACGAGCGCCACACCGAGCGGCTGGTGCTCTCAGACCAGGCCGAGACCGTGCGCGCGAGCATCGCGCGACTGGAGCAGGATCAGAATTCCGTCGCCGTCGACGAGGCACGCAGCGTGGCGTTCGGCCTCGAGCAGGTGCAGGAGCGCATGCGTGGCCTCTTCACGCTCGCGAATCAGCGGCTCGCCCTCCTCGGTACCGAAGACGACGACGCCGCGGTCACCGCGGTCACGGTCACGCAGGCCACGATCGACGAGGCCAAGGAGGAGATCGATCTGATCTCGGCCGGTCTCGGAGATGCCCAGGATGCGGCGGCAGCTGCCAGTCGCGAAGTGGTGCACGCGCGTGCCGAACTCGACACGCTCGACGTCGACATCGCCGAGCAGAGCGCCCTCGTCTCCGCATACGACATGCGGGTGTCGGCTCTGCGCGGAACTGCGGATGCCGCCGCATCCGCCCTCGCTGCTGTCCGGGGAGCGGTGCTCCGTCAGGAGAACGCCCTCGAGGCGGCGAACGTGCGCCGACGCGAGGCCGCGCAGGCCCTCGAGTCCATCGACGACGCGGAGGCGCCCGAAGGAACGGCGGCCGAACACGCGGCCGCCTACGAGAGCGCACAGCGCGCCGCCACGGCTGCGGAGTCCGAGCGCGAGGCCCTTCGGGAGCGCCTGCACGCCGCCGAGCGCGAAGTCGACTCTCTGACGGCGAAGGCATCGGCTCTGAGCAGCGCGCTCGCATTGTCGGGTGGCGCTGCCGAGATCGTCAGAGCGGGTGGCAAGGGCGTGCGCGGCCTCGTCGGCGATGCCGTGCAGGTGCGCGCCGGTTTCGAGGCCGCTATCGCCGCGGTCCTCGGTCCGCTCGCGGAGGGCGTGCTCATCGACACGGCTGCCGACGCTTTCGCACTGGCGATGGATGCAGCGGAGCAGCGGAGGGGCGTGGTCGACTTCGTCATCGCTGACGCGTTCAGACCCGACCCGGTGCTCCCCGTCGTCGCAGGGGTCACGCCCGCCGTCGACACGGTCACGGCTCCCGACGGCGTGCTCGGCGTGTTGTCCCATGTGCTGATCGCCGACGATCTGGACTCGGCGCGGGCGGCACGAGCGGCTCTCGATGCGACGGGCGACACCTTCACGACCATCGTCACGGTCGCGGGTGAGGTCGTCACGGCCCAGACCTTGCGCACTGGTTCCGGGGGAGAGCGCTCCCGCTTGGAGCTCGCTGCCGAGAGGGACGCCGCGACCGAGCGGCTCGCCGAGATCCAGATCGTCGTCGACTCACTCCGCGAAGCGCGCGAGGAGGCGAACGAGGCGGTCGAGACGACCAGACGTCAGGCCAAGGACGCGTTGCGGGCACTTCGGGAGCACGATGCGGCTCTGGCCACCCACGCCGAGCAGGTCAACCGCGTCACGGTGCGCCACGAATCCGCTGTCGCCGAGTGCGAGCGCCTCGAGACGGGGCTCGCACAGGCGCAGTCCGCCGTCGCCGAGGCCGAGGCCAAGGCCGAGTCGGCGAAGGCGGCGCTGGACGACGCGATCTCCGCGCCGCGTCCCGTGCTCGATGCCTCCGCGCGAGATGGGCTGCTCGAAGCTCTGGAACTCGCACGAGAGGGTGAGGTACGGGCACGGCTCGAGATCGAGACCCTGCGTGAGCGCGTGCGTGCGGCGCAGTCGAGGGTCACGAGCCTGGAGCGGCAGCGCGAGCACGAGAGGGATGCCGCGGCCGAGGCTGCGCGCCGAGCGGTCATCCGCCGTGCGCAGCGAGAGGCGGCGTCCGGCGTGGCCGAAGAACTGCCTCGCATCCTCGACTCACTGGATCGCTCGGTCACGGAGGCGCGCCTCGCTCTGCGCGAGGCTGAAGCTGCACGATCGGCGCAGAATCAGGAACTCGTCGCCCTGCGCGCGCAGGAGAGCTCGCTTCGGGAGCGGCTCGCCGGGCTCACCGAGAGCGTGCACGGACTCGAGCTGCAGATCCACGAGAAGAAGCTCCACCTGAACAGCCTTCTCGAGCGCGTCGCTTCCGAGCTGGCTCTCGACGAAGATATTCTCGTTGCGGAATATGGTCCTGACCAGCTGGTCCCGCGCGATCCGGGCGTGGCGCCGCACGACGGCGATCAGCACACGGATGACACGGCCATACCGTTCGACCGTCGCATCCAGCAGCGTCGTCTCGCCGAAGCGGAGCGCAAACTCGCCCAGCTCGGTCGCGTGAACCCGCTGGCACTCGAGGAGTTCGCCGCTCTCGAGCAGCGGCACGCCTTCCTCACCGAGCAGCTGGCCGACCTCACCCAGACGCGCCAAGACCTCCTGACGATCATCACCGATCTCGATGAGCGGATGCAGACGATCTTCGCCAGTGCCTTCGAAGACACGAAGGAGGCGTTCGGGCAGGTCTTCCCTCTGCTGTTCCCCGGTGGGACAGGGCGCATCTCGCTGACGGACCCCGACAACATGCTGACGACGGGCATCGAGGTGTCCGTCCGGCCGGTCGGGAAGAAGATCGAGCGCCTCTCCCTCCTCTCCGGCGGGGAGCGGTCGTTGGCGGCCGTGGCGCTGCTGGTCGCGATCTTCAAGGCGCGGCCGAGCCCGTTCTACATCCTGGACGAGGTCGAGGCCGCTCTGGACGATGCGAACCTCGGCCGGCTGCTCACCGTCTTCGAGCAGCTGAGGGAGAGCTCGCAGCTGCTGGTCATCACGCATCAGAAGCGCACCATGGAGATCGCCGATGCGCTCTACGGCGTCTCGATGCGCCAGGACGGCGTCTCGGCGGTCGTGGGGCAGCGTGTCGGAGATCGGGCGGCGGCGGCCGTTTAGCGGATCGAACCGCCTCGCGCGGAGCATCCACCCGCGCAACCCGTAGGCTGGAGTGATGGCGGAGAAGTCCTGGTCTCTTGGTCGCGCACTGCGCGGCATGTTCGTCAAGCCCACCATCGATGAGACGACCTGGGAGGACCTCGAAACGGCTCTCATCACAGCCGACTTCGGACCTGACATCAGCGAGCGCGTCGTCGACGAGCTGCGCGCGAAGGTCGAACGGTACCGCACCACCGACCCCAAGGACCTTCAGCGCATGCTGCGGGAGACCCTCGAGGAGCACTTCGCCAAGTTCGACACGACGCTGAAGCTCACCGAGCGTCCCGCTGTCGTGCTCGTCGTGGGTGTCAACGGCGTGGGCAAGACGACGACCATCGGCAAGTTCACGAAGTTCCTCCGCGGCTATCAGCGCAGCGTGGTCGTGGGCGCGGCCGACACCTTCCGCGCGGCAGCGGTCGAGCAGCTCGCGACCTGGGCGCAGCGCGGCGGGGCCGCGATCGTGCGTCCGCAGCAAGAGGGCCAGGACCCGGCATCCGTCGCCTTCCAGACGGTCGAGTACGCCAAGCGTGAAGGCATCGAGATCGCCATCATCGACACGGCGGGGCGTCTGCACACCAAGGGCGGCCTCATGGATGAGCTCTCGAAGGTCCGGCGCGTGATCGAGAAGCAGGCCCCGATCAGTGAGGTGCTCCTCGTGCTCGATGCCACCACGGGCCAGAACGGCGTGATGCAGGCCGAGGCTTTCCTCGAGCACGCCGGCGTCACCGGACTCGTCCTCACCAAGCTCGACGGCTCTGCCAAGGGCGGCTTCGTGCTGGCCGTGCAGGAGCGCACCGGGATCCCGGTCAAGCTGCTCGGCCAGGGCGAGGGGATCGACGATCTGACCGGTTTCACCCCCCATGTGTTCGTCCAGTCATTGGTCGGTTGATGACGGGACTACCGCAGTGAGCACGAGGCTGGTTTCATAGCGTTATGGCGATCGAACACGACTACTTCGGACTCCTGTCCTCGGGTCCCGACGGCTCGATCTTCTGGTCGGAGACCGTGGAGCTCGGCGACCAGAGCGTCACCGTCGATCTGACCGCGCCGGATCAGGACGACGTGTCCGCCGATGCGCTCGACATCGCCGCGTCGCTCATCGCTGGCTTGGAGAGCGTCGACGACACCGCCCGGCGCGGCATGCTCGCCGAAGTCGACGACCGCACCAGTGAGGTGACCGAGTACATCCTTCAGCAGCAGGAGACGTACGGCGATGATCTTCCCGACGTCCTCGTCGACGTGTCCGGCGACGCGGCGGTCGACATCATCCGTTCGTTGCGCCTGATGAGCATGACCATCCTCGCTGATGAGCACGGAGGATCCGAGCCCTTCGCGGTGCTCGAGTACGCCCTCGACGACAGCTCGACGGACGACGTGCTGCTGGTGAACCTCGGCTCGGACGGCAGCGTGCAGTCCGTCATGAGCGCGGACTGAGCCACACCCCGGAGCGCGTCCGGGTCAGACGGCCTGGGCGAAACCGAGGTCTGCGCTGTCCGCGATGTGCGACAGGTGGGCCGGGATCTCGCGGCCCTTCGACCGCATCGACTGCGCCCACAGACGCCCGGCCCGATACGAGGACCGCACAAGGGGGCCGGCGAGGACGCCGAGGAAACCGATACGCTCCGCCTCCTCCTTGAACTCGACGAACTCCGCGGGCTTCACCCACCGCGAGACCGGGAGATGACGAGGTGAGGGGCGCAGGTACTGCGTGATCGTGATGATGTCGCATCCGGCATCGTGCAGGTCGTTCAGCGCCTGGACGACCTCTTCCGGCTCCTCGCCCATCCCGAGGATGAGGTTCGACTTGGTGATCAGCCCCGCGTCTCGCGCCTGGGTGAGCACGTTCAGGGACCGCTCGTAGCGGAAGGCGGGACGGATGCGCTTGAAGATGCGGGGTACGGTCTCGACGTTGTGCGCGAACACCTCGGGACGGGCGTCGAAGATCTGGCCGAGGAATGCCGGATCGGCGTTGTGCTCGTTGGCGAGCAGCTCGACCCCGGTGTTCGGATTGAGCTCGTGGATCTTGCGCACCGTCTCGGCGTTGAGCCATGCACCGGTGTCTGGCAGGTCGTCGCGCGCCACGCTCGTCACGGTCGCGTAGCGCAGGTTCATGCGGACCACGCTCTCGGCGACACGACGCGGCTCATCGGTGTCGTAGTCGGCGGGCTTCCCGGTGTCGATCTGGCAGAAGTCGCACCGGCGCGTGCACTGAGAACCGCCGATGAGGAAGGTCGCCTCCCGGTCCTCCCAGCATTCGTAGATGTTCGGGCAGCCGGCCTCCTGGCACACCGTGTGCAGATCCTCGCTCTTCACGAGGGAGTGCAGGGCCGTGTACTCGGGGCCCATCTTCGCCTTGGTCTTGATCCACTCCGGTTTGCGCTCGATCGGCGTCTCGGCGTTGCGGATCTCCAGGCGCAGGAGCTTGCGCCCCTCGGGTGCGGCGGTCATGCGGTGGCTCCTGTCAGTTCAGTGGTCGCGTACTCGGCCAGGAAGGCGCGGGTGACGGCGTCGACGAGGTCGAGCGGGGAGACGGCGGAGCCGACCACCTCGCTCACCGTCGTGACCCCGGCGTCGGTGATCCCGCACGGGATGATTCCGCGAAACGCCGTCAGCGAGTTGTCGCAGTTGATGGCGAAGCCGTGCATCGTCACTCCCTGTTGCACGCGCACCCCGATCGCTGCGACCTTGTCTTCGGAGAGCGGCCGGCGCACCCAGACGCCGCTTCTGCCGTCGACCTGATAGCCGTCGACGCCGAACGGGCGCAGCACATCGATGAGCACGCGCTCGAGCCGACGCACATGGGCGACGACATCGATGGGCTCGACGAGGCGGACGATCGGATATCCCACGAGTTGCCCGGGGCCGTGCCAGGTGATCTTGCCGCCGCGATCGACGTCGATCACGGGAGTCCCGTCCTGTGGGCGCTCCTGCGGTTCCGTCCGCTTTCCCGCGGTGTACACCGCCTCATGCTCGAGGAGGATCAGTGTGTCCGGACGTGTACGTCCGACGACATCGGCGTGGATACGGCGCTGAAGATCCCATCCGTCGAGGTACGGTACGGGCGTCGGAGCGAATCCAGGGGTGAGGATCTCGAGCATCGCAGAACCGCTTTCCTTGAGTAAATGGACTGGGAACAACAATACCCCTCCGCACTGCCGACGGCGTCGTCGTGGTGGTCCTCGCGGTAGCGTGAGGGCATGAGTTCCCCTGGCAGGGCCGGTCGCCCCAAGGCGTCTTCGCGAGAGACGCTCGCAGAAGCTGCGTGCGAGCTCTTCCTCGAACGCGGATACGACGCCACGTCAGTCGCTGACATCACCCAGCGCGCCGGCGTCAGCCGATCCAGCTTCTTCAACTACTTCGCTTCGAAGAGCGACGTGCTGTGGTCGGGTGTCGACGAGCGCATCGGTCAGGCCATCGCTTCTCTCGAGCGGCTCGACAGGGCAGCGACCGGGGACGAGGTTCGCGACATCCTGCTGCGTGTGGTGCACGACTTCGCCCCTGATCCGCTCGCGCTCGCTCTTCGGAACGCTCGGGCGATGGGGTTGGAGGACGAGCTCGTCCGCGACACCGGACTCCGCCTCGCCCGCCTGTCCACGGCGGTGTCGCGTGCGGCGTCCGCCGCCGGGGTCGATGTCATCCGCGCCGATATCCTGGGGGCCGCTCACGCGGCGGCGGTGCTGTCATCCTTGCGGGTCTGGGCGGAACAGGGAGCCGGACGCGGCACTCCCGAGACCGTCCTCCGGGAAGCGCTGGGGACGATCCACGACCTGCCCTGGTCCTGAGTCCGCACGGCGCTGAGCAACCGGCCTCCGCTCGCGTAGAATCAGAGCACCATGGCTACATTTGGCACGCTCTCCGATCGGCTCACCGAGACCTTCCGCAATCTGCGCACGAAGGGAAAGCTCACCGCGGCCGACGTCGACGGCACCGTGCGCGAAATCCGACGCGCGCTGCTCGACGCCGACGTCGCGCTCGTGGTCGTCAAGGAATTCACGGCGAAGGTGCGCGAACGCGCCCTCGGCGACGAGGTCAACAAGGCGCTGAACCCAGCCCAGCAGGTCGTGCAGATCGTCAACGAGGAACTCGTGCAGATCCTCGGCGGAGAGCAGCGTCGTCTGCAGTTCGCGAAGACCGCGCCGACCGTGATCATGCTCGCGGGCCTGCAGGGCTCCGGTAAGACCACCTTCGCAGGCAAGCTCGCCAAGCAGCTCGAGGGTGAGGGGCACACGCCGCTGCTCGTCGCGGCTGACCTCCAGCGCCCGAACGCGGTCACCCAGCTCCAGGTCGTCGCGGAGCAGGCCGGCGCATCTGTCTACGCACCGGAGCCGGGCAACGGCGTCGGCGATCCCGTGAAGGTGTCGCGTGACGGCGTCGAGTACGCGCGACGGCAGCAGCACGACGTCGTGATCATCGACACCGCCGGCCGTCTCGGCGTCGATGCCGAGCTCATGAAGCAGGCCGCCGACATCCGCAAGGCTGTGAACCCGGATGAGGTCCTGTTCGTCATCGACGCGATGATCGGTCAGGACGCCGTGAACACCGCCAAGGCGTTCCAGGAGGGTGTCGACTTCACCGGAGTCGTGCTGTCGAAGCTCGACGGCGACGCCCGCGGTGGCGCCGCACTCTCGGTGGCCTCCGTCACCGGCCGCCCGATCATCTTCGCCTCGACGGGCGAGCGTCTCGAAGACCTCGAGCCGTTCCACCCCGACCGTATGGCGAGCCGCATCCTCGACCTCGGCGACATCCTGACCCTCATCGAGCAGGCGCAGCAGGCCTTCGATGAGGAAGAGGCCATGAAGATGGCCGAGAAGCTCGCGACCGAGGCCTTCACGCTCGAGGACTTCCTCGACCAGCTTCAGCAGATGAAGAAGATGGGCTCGATGAAGAAGATGCTCGGGATGCTCCCGGGCATGGGGCAGATGAAGCAGCAGCTCGAAGATTTCGACGAGCGTGAGATCGACCGCACCGAAGCCATCATCCGCTCCATGACGCCGGGCGAGCGACGCAACCCCAAGGTCCTGAACGGATCACGCCGTCTGCGTATCGCACGCGGATCCGGAATGACGGTCACCGATGTCAACCAGCTCGTGCAGCGCTTCGAGCAGGCCGCGAAGATGATGAAGACCGTTGCTCGTGGCGGCACCCCCAACATTCCCGGTATGGGGGCCGTTCCCGGCATGGGGCGTCCCGGTGCATCTTCCAAGCGCGGCAAGAAGGCCAAGTCCTCCGGCGGCTCCCGCTCGGGAAACCCCGCCAAGCGCGCGGCCGAGAATGCGGGGATCGCGTCATCCGCGACGCCCACCGGTTCCGGTTCCGGGTTCGGCCTCGGCGGCGGAGCGGCGAAGGCTCCGAGTGAGGCGGACCTCGCGGAGATCCAAAAGCTCTTCGGTAAGAGCTGAGCTCTTTCAGCGCGGCGCTGTGAGAGACGGCGACACCGTCGCCTGCATGCTTCGAGCGTGAGGTGGCTTCGGCCGCGAGACGAGCTGTCCCAGCACCAGAGCGCCGAGGGTGAGCACGAACCCGGTCGCCTGCAGCGGCGTGAACCGCTCGCCCGAGATCAGAACGCCCAGGACCGTCGCGACGATGGGGGAGAGCAGGGCCAGAAGGCCCGGAGCGATCACCGGCAGCTGCTGCACACCGCGGAACCACAGCGTGTAGGCGATGATCCCCCCGGCAGTGGCCAGCCACAGGTATCCGAGGGCTGCACCGCCGTCGATCGTCGCCGGCACGCCCTCGACGATCAGCGTGAGCGGCAGCAGCAACAGGCCGCCCGCGCTGAGCTGCCAACCGGCGTAGGACACGGGGCCCACCCCGACGGGACGGCCCCAGCGCTTGGTCAGGATCATCCCGACACCCGTCGCCGTGACGCCCCCGAGGGCAGCCAGGATTCCCCAGAGGTCGAGCTCGGCGGCAGGCCCCAGGACCACCAGAGCCACTCCACCCGCGCCGACGGCCGCTGCGGCAGCGGTGAGCGGTCGGATCCGTTCGTGCAGCACCAAGGCCCCGAGCGCCAGGACGATGAGCGGCTGTGCACCGGCGACGGCGGCGGCGACGCCTCCCGGGAGTCGCTCGGCGGCGAGGAAGAGCAGCGGGAAGAAGGCGCCGATGTTGAGCGCTCCGAGTGCGAGAGACTTCCACCACCAGGAGCCGTGGGGGAGTCGACGACTGATGAGGACGGCGAGCAGCCCCGCGGGGAGTGAACGGAGGAGCCCCGCGAACAGCGGATGGCCGGCGGGAAGCAGATCCGTGGTGACCAGGTAGGTGGTTCCCCAGGCGATGGGGGCGAGGGCGGTCGACAACACCAGTGTCAGGCGGTTCATGATTCCAGCCTGCGTCCGCCAAGTCGATGAGTCCAACGCATGGTTGTCACGTCATCGATGAACCCACATCATGGAAGCATGGAACTCCAGCAGCTTCGCTATGTCGTGGAAGTCGCCGACACTCTGAGCTTCACTCGAGCGGCCGAGCGGTGCTTCGTCACGCAATCGGCGTTGAGTCACCAGATCGCATCGCTGGAGCGAGAACTCGGTCGTCGATTGTTCGTCCGATCCAGCCGGAGCGTCCGCCTGAGTGAAGCCGGGGCGGCGTTCGTCGCCCACGCGCGCATCGCGCTTCGAGCCGCGGAGGAGGCGAAGGAGGACGCTGCCGCCGCCGACGGTGTCGTGGAGGGCACACTCCGGATCGGTGTGATCCCGACGGTGACCGCCGTCGATGTGCCTGCGCTGCTCGTCACGTACCGTGCGGCGCATCCTCGGGTGCGAGTGGAACTGCAGGTCGGCAACAGCGACACCCTCACGACGAAGCTCCGCAGCGGCGAACTCGACGTGGCCCTGCTCGGCCTGCGTGAAGGCGTGCCGCCGAAAGGTGTCGCCTCACGCGTGCTCTCTCGTGAGCGCCTCGTCGTGGTGTTCCCGCCGGGGCATCCACGGGGCGGCTCGAGTGCTGTGGAACTCTCGGACCTGGCCGGGATGACCTTCGCCGACTTCCCGGCCGGCACCTCCGGCCGTGCGCAGAGCGATGGCGCCTTCCTCGCGGCGGGGCTGAGCCGTGACGTCGCGTTCGAGGCCGATTCAGCGACCCTCATCCTCGGTCTGGTCGAGGCGGGCCTGGCAGTGACCCTTCTCGCACCGGGGACCGTGGCCCGCTCTGCGGCGCACGTGGTCACAGCCCAGGTGCACGGCGGCCCGGTGCGCGTGGAGTACCTCGCTTGGGACGCTGCGGCAGCGCGTCAGGTCGCTCGAGCATTCGTCGCGGTCGTGGATGCCCTCGTGGATGCCCCCGCATACGACGAGGCGGGTCCGGAGATGAACTCCGAACCCGCCTCGCACTGAAGACGACTACTTCACGTCGTCGTCGACCCAGTCCATCGACTTCGTGATCGCCTTGCGCCACAGACGAAGCTGACGGTCGCGTTCGGCTTCTTCCATCGACGGCTCCCAGCGCTTGTCCTCCTGCCAGTTGGCAGAGAGGTCGTCCAGACCGTTCCAGAACCCGACCGCGAGTCCCGCGGCGTAGGCCGCACCGAGTGCCGTGGTCTCGGCGACGACCGGCCGAACGACCGGAACACCGAGGACATCCGCCTGGAACTGCATGAGCGCGTCGTTCGCGACCATGCCGCCGTCGACCTTGAGCTCGGTGAGGTCCACGCCGGCGTCCGCGTTCACGGCGTCCAGCACATCACGCGTCTGGAAGGCGACGGCCTCGAGCGCTGCGCGAGCGATGTGGTTCTTGTTCGCGTAGCGGGTGAGACCGACGATCGCGCCGCGGGCGTCCGGACGCCAGTACGGAGCGAACAGACCCGAGAATGCGGGCACGATGTACACGCCGCCGTTGTCCTCGACCTTCTCGGCCAGCTCCTCGACCTCGGGGGCCGACGAGATGATGCCGAGCTGGTCGCGCAGCCACTGAATCAGGGATCCGGTGACCGCGATGGAGCCCTCGAGCGCGTAGTGCGTCGGCTGGTCGCCGAGCTTGTAGCCGACGGTCGTGAGCAGCCCGTTCTTCGAGTGGACGATCTCCTCGCCCGTGTTGAAGATCAGGAAGCAGCCGGTGCCGTAGGTGTTCTTGCTCTCGCCCTTCTGGAACGCCGCCTGACCGAAGGTCGCCGCCTGCTGGTCGCCCAGGATGCCGGCGATCGGCGTCTCGCGCAGCAGGGAGGAGTCCTCCGCGGCACCGTAGACCTCGGAGGAGGAGCGGATCTCCGGCATCATCGAGCGCGGCACGCCGAACGCTTCGAGGATGTCGTCGCGCCACTCGAGCGTCTCGAGGTCCATGAACATCGTCCGCGAGGCGTTGGTGACGTCGGTCACGTGCACACCGCCGTCGACACCGCCCGTGAGGTTCCACAGCACCCAGCTGTCGGTGGTGCCGAAGATCAGGTCACCGGCTTCGGCCTTCTCGCGTGCGCCGTCGACGTTCTCCAGGATCCAGGCGATCTTGGTACCAGAGAAGTACGTCGCGAGTGGCAGTCCGACGACGGGCTTGAACCGTTCGACTCCACCGTCCGCAGCCAGACGGTCGACGATGTCCTGCGTGCGCGTGTCCTGCCACACGATCGCGTTGTAGGCGGGCTTTCCTGTGGTCTTGTCCCACACCACCGCGGTCTCGCGCTGGTTGGTGATGCCCACCGCCGCGATGTCGTGACGGGTGAGGTCGGCCCGGCTGAGGGCCAGACCGATGACCTCCTGGACGTTGCGCCAGATCTCGGAGGCGTCGTGCTCGACCCAGCCGGCCTTCGGCAGGATCTGCTCGTGCTCCTTCTGGCCCGTCGCGATGATGCTGCCCTTCTTGTCGAAGATGATCGCGCGGCTCGAAGTCGTTCCCTGGTCGATGGCGAGGATGTAGTCAGCCATTGTGTTCTCCTTTGAATTCAGGTCGTTCAGGCGAGGTGCAGCAGGACGGGCGCTGCGGCGGCGGCGAGTGCACCACCGATGAACGGACCGACCACCGGCACCCACGAGTAGGACCAGTCGCTGGAGCCCTTGCCCTTGATCGGGAGGATCGCGTGAGCGATGCGCGGACCGAGGTCACGAGCGGGGTTGATCGCGTAGCCGGTCGGACCACCGAGGGAGGCACCGATCGCGACCACGAGGAGCGCGACGGGAAGCGCGGTGAGCGGTCCGAGGCCTCCGGGCGTGCCGACCTCGATGTCGCCGTAGTCGGCGAACGCGAAGATCACGAAAACGAGAACGAAGGTGCCGATGATCTCGGTGACGAGGTTCCAGCCGTAGGAACGGATCGCGGGGCCGGTGGAGAAGACGCCGAGCTTGTTGGCGGCCTCCGGCTCCTCATCGAAGTGCTGCTTGTACGCGAGCCATACGACGATCGCACCGAGGATCGCTCCGACGAGCTCCGCGGCCGTGGCCGTGAGGAACATGACGAAGCTGATCTTGCCAGCCAGCAGAAGGCCGATACCGACGGCCGGGTTGAGGATCGCACCGGAGTACGCGGAGACGAGCACACCGGCGAAGACCGCGAGGCCCCATCCCCAGTTGACCATCAGGAAGCCGCCGCCGAAACCCTTGTTCTTGGCGAGGGCGACGTTGGCGACGACACCACATCCGAGCAGGACCAGCATCGCTGTGCCGACCAACTCGGAGAGGAAATAGAGACCGAGATTCACATCAGCCATGTCTTCTTTGACCTTTCTTGTGTGTCGAGGCCCCTCTGCCCCGACACGTTATGGGAGTTGCGCCGCGAGGAGGGCGGCAGTCCGAGACCCCGTCAGCCGCGGGTGCGGGACGGGATATCGAGTCCGTGTCGTTCGTTCAGCAACTGGCGTGTCTGATCGAGCTCGGCGTCGTGGCGCGAGCGATCCCAACCGAGCATCGGCGCGAGGGCGTCGGCGATCTCGTCGAGGACCTCTGCGTTCGCGCCGCCGGTGAAGGCGATGCTGGTGCGACGGAGCACGACGTCTTCCAGGCGTGCCACCATCTCGTTCTGCACCATCCACTCGAGTTCGCGCGTGGAGAGGTCGCCGCCGGCGAGCGGTGCGTCCGTGCCCTGCTCGACATACTCCCAGACCTGAGCGGCGCGGGTACCGTAGCGGGCGAGAAGCTGATCGGCGCGAGCCCCGGCTCCGGGCAGATTCTCCTGGATCCAGATGCGCTTGGCCTTCTCGGTGCGCGGGAATTCGCGACCGCCGCCGATGGCCCGTCCAGCGGTGGAGACGGTCCTGGTGCGCTCGATGAGACCGAGCACGACGTCGGACAGCGACTCACCGAGGGCGCGGAACGTGGTCCACTTGCCGCCGACCAGGCTGACGAGAGGGACGGCGCCCTTGTCGTCGACCTCGATGCGGTAGTCACGGGAGACGAAGCCCGGAGCGGTGTCCTCGTGGCGCGGGAGCGGGCGGATGCCGGAGAACTTGTAGACGATCTGGTCACGCGCCACGGGAATCGTCGGGAACACGTGGTGGATCAGGTCGAAGAAGTAGTCGACCTCCTCCTCGGTGCACACGGGGACCTCGCGAGGGTCGGCGTCGATGTCGGTGGTGCCGACCAGGACGCGCCCCTTGAGCGGGTAGATGAGCACGATGCGCCCGTCGGAGTGCTCGAAGAAGATCTCGCGTCCCTGCGTCGCCTCGAGCAGCTCGGGGTGATCGAGGACGATGTGCGATCCCTTGGTGCCGCCCATGAAGCGGGTGTCGGTGCCCAGCGCATCGTTGGTCAGGTCGGTCCAGGGACCGGAGGCGTTCACGACCACGTCGGCCTGCACGGTGAACTCCGTGCCGCTCTCGCGGTCGCGGAGCACGACCTTGTCGCCGTCACGGGCGATGGCCTCGACGTAGTTGAGGGCATGCGCTCCCGGGTGCGCCGTGCGCCCGTCCTGCAGGACGTCAAGGGCGAGCCGCTCCGGGTCGTGCATCGAGGCGTCGTAGTAGGTCGCCGTGTACTTGATCTTCGGGTCGAGCGACGGCAGCTCGGCGAGAGACTTCTTGCGGCCGAGGAAGCGATGCCGGGGAACCATCCCGCCGTCACGCGAGAAGGTGTCGTAGATGGTCAGGCCCACCTTGATCAGGAAGGCCCCGCGCTCCTGGGGCTTGCCGCTCTTGTGCGTCAGGAACCGCAGGGGAGCGGAGAGGATGCCCGAGAAGGTCGAGTAGATCGGGATCGTCGTCCGCAGCGGCTTGACGTAGTGCGGGGCGATCTTGAGAAGCCCGTTGCGCTCCTCGACCGACTCGCGCACCAGGCGGAACTCACCGTTCTCGAGGTAGCGGATGCCACCGTGGATCATGTGGCTCGACGCGGCGGATGCCCCGGAGGCGAAGTCCCCCCGCTCGACCAGCACGACATCGACGCCCTGGAGTGCCAGGTCGCGGAAGGTGGAGATGCCGTTGATCCCACCACCGATGACGAGGACGCTGGTGCGTCCGGATTCACGGACAGCGCGGATCTCTGCGCGCTCCGCTGACGAGTGTGTCGAATCGATCATCGTCGACCCTCTCTTCCTTACTTGCCAACCAGCATCGACCTGTGTGGCATCCCGCGCAAGCCCACTGCACATATGTGCAAGGATCGGGGTGGAGGAGGATGTCATGGTCGGTGCAAGTGCGGAATCCCGCGACAGCAAGCTGATCGCGGCGCTCACCGCCGCGCAGCTCTACTACATGCAGGACAAGACGATGGAGGTCATCGCGAAGGAGCTCGGCACCTCGCGGTCCTCGGTCTCGCGTCTTCTGAGCTTCGCGCGGGAGAGCGGTCTGGTGGACATCCGGATCAATTCACCCCTGGAGCGTCTGGGCATGCTCGAGCACAGGATCCGCGATCGGCATCGCGTCGCCGCTCACGTCGTCCCGATGCCGGAGATCCTCAGCGAGGTCGAGCGGCTCGAGCGCGTCGCGCTGACAGCCGGACGTCTGCTGTCGCAGTTCGTCGACTCGAACATGGTCATCGGCGTCGCATGGGGATCGACCATCAGCGCCGTGAGCCGCGGACTCACGCAGAAGGAGACCCACAACACCACCTTCGTGCAGCTCAACGGCGCCGGCAACACCCAGACGACGGGAGTCGAGTACTCCAGCGACATCCTGCAGCGGTTCGGCAGCGCCTTCGGCGCGCAGGTGCAGCAGTTCCCGGTTCCGGCATTCTTCGACGACCCCGCCACGCGTGAGGCGATGTGGCGGGAGCGGAGCACTCGCCGTGTTCTCGACCTGCAGGCGAAGATGGACGTCGCGGTGTTCAGCCTCGGCTCTCCCGCCGCCGAAGTACCGAGCCGGGTCTATGTCGGCGGATATCTCGGGCGCGACGACTACCGCAGCCTGCGGGAGGATCACGCGATCGGCGACGTCGCGACGGTGTTCTTCCGCTCCGACGGGTCGTGGCGGGACATCCGGGTCAACGCGAGGGCCACGGGACCGGGTCTGGACCGTCTCCGCCGAGTTCCGCGTCGCGTGTGCGTCGTGTCCGGGATACCGAAGCTGGTCAGTCTTCGTGCGGCCCTGGCCGCGGGACTTATCACGGACGTGGTCCTGGATGAGGGTCTCGCCAGGCGCCTCGTCGAGGACTGATCACTGCACCGGCTACGGCTCCTCCGTGGAGGATTCAGGTCCTGAGCGGAACTCGCGGATCAGATGCTGTACCACCGCCGAGAGTTCGCCACCAGCCGCATCCGCGACCGCCAGCTGACGCGCATAGCTCGCCCCGCCGTCGAGGATCGTGGCGATGCCGCCGAACTCCCGACCGCAACCGAGCTCGACGGCGGTCGGGGTGAGGGCTTCGAGTGTCTCCGCGAGATGCTCGCGCACAGGGCGCTGGGTGCCGGCCGCATCGACGATCACCCTCGCCTCCAGCCCGTAGCGCGCCGCACGCCACTTGTTCTCGCGATGGAACCAGGCGGGAAGCTCCGGAAGGGTCTTGCCCTCGTCGAGCTGGCGTGAGAAGTCCTCGACGAGGACCTGCACGAGCGCCGCGACCGAGGCGAGCTCCGGCAGCGTGGAGAGTCCGTCACACGCGCGGACCTCGATCGTCCCCCAGCGAGGTGCCGGGCGGATGTCCCAGCGCACCTCGGTGGCATCCGCCATCACGCCGGTGCGCACCATGTCGTCGAGGTATGACTCGTACTGCGACCAGTCGTGCAGGGGCCACGGGAGTCCCGCGGTCGGCAGCTGCTGGAACACCAGCGCGCGGTTGGAGGCGTAGCCGGTGCGCTCGCCCGCCCAGAACGGGCTCGAGGCGGCGAGTGATTGCAGATGGGGGAGGAACCCGGCGAGAGCGTTGATGATGGGGAACACCTTGCGCTGGTCCTCGACGCCGATGTGGACGTGGATTCCCCAGATCATCATGTTCCGCCCCCACCACTGGGTGCGCTCTATCAGGGTGTGGTATCGCGACTTGTCGGTGACCTGCTGGTCGAACCACTGCGCGAATGGGTGGCTTCCCGCCGAGAGCAGCTCGACTCCTGCCGGGTCGGTCGCCGCACGCACCGCGGTGATGGCGTTCGCGATGTCGTCGACCGCATGGGCGACCGAGTCGCCGATGCCGCTCGTGACCTCGATCGTGTTCGTGAGCAGTTCGCCCGTGACCGTGTGGCGCTCATCGGCGCTCTCGGCTTCGAGCGCTGCGAGCAGTTCGGGCGCACGTCCGACGAGATCACCGGTCGCGGGATCCGCGAGCATGATCTCCCATTCGAGGCCGACGGTGGACCGGGCCGAGGAGGCGAACTCGAGCTTCACCCGCACAGTCTGGCACGGGCGAGGCGCGACACGGCAACGGT
This sequence comes from Microbacterium sp. DWRC1-3, assembly GCF_049896645.1. NCBI lineage: Bacteria > Bacillati > Actinomycetota > Actinomycetes > Micrococcales > Microbacteriaceae > Microbacterium > Microbacterium sp. DWRC1-3. The sequence goes on along the minus strand of NZ_JAFCUS010000001.1, from coordinate 662,118 downwards.
CGTTTCGCCACGTTTCGCGCCTGGCGCGCGCTTCTGGCAGAATAGAGGGTCGGACGACCTGCTCGACCCTCTATCCAGCAGGTGTCCACACTCATTTGAGCTTCCGCCGGGTGTGCACCCCACTCTCCAGGCGACCAGTTCGTTTCCTTCCACACAATTCAGGAGAATCGTGGCTGTCAAGATTCGTCTCAAGCGCCTGGGCAAGATCCGTGCGCCGTACTACCGCATCGTCGTCGCCGACTCGAAGACCAAGCGCGATGGTCGCGTGATCGAGGAGATCGGCAAGTACCACCCCACCGAGGAGCCCTCGTTCATCGAGGTCGACTCCGAGCGTGCGCAGTACTGGCTCTCCGTCGGCGCGCAGCCGACCGAGCAGGTCGCCGCCATCCTCAAGATCACGGGCGACTGGGGCAAGTTCAAGGGCGACAAGGACGCCAAGTCCACGCTCAAGGTCAAGGAGCCCAAGGTTCCGTTCGAGATCGACGCCGCCAAGAAGTCCGTCGTGAAGCCCAAGGCCGAGAAGAAGGTGGAGGCCCCCGCTGAGGAGGCTCCCGCCGCTGCCGAGGCCGACGCGGCTCCCGCCGCCGACGCAGAGTAATCCGTCGTGCTCGCCGCCGCGCTCGAACACATCGTCAAGGGGATCGTCGATCACCCGGAGGATGTCCGTATCAACGAGTCCACATCGCCGCGAGGCGACCTCCTCGAGGTGCGTGTGCACCCCGATGACCGTGGACGCGTGATCGGGCGCGGCGGCCGCACCGCGAAGGCCCTTCGCACCCTCGTCAGCGCACTCGCTGACGGGCGTCGGGTCCGTGTCGATGTCGCGGACGACTGACGTGGTGGCGAAGGACCGCAACCAGGGCAAGAACCAGCTGCGTGTCGGGCGCCTCGTCAAGGCGCACGGACTCAAAGGCGGGCTCAAGCTCGAGCTGTACACCGACAACCCTGAGGGACGATTCGTCCCCGGTGCCGGTTTCACGTTGCAGGTGCCAGAGGCATCTCCGTGGCACGGCAAGGAGATCACGGTGCGCGAGTACCGGGTCATGAACGGCAATCCCGTCGTCTTCTTCGACGACGTCGAGGATCGCGACGCCGCAGACAGCCTCGTCAGGGCGATCCTCTGGATCGACCAGGACGTCGATGAGGTCGAGGACGATGCGTGGTTCGACCACCAGCTCGTCGGCCTCGATGTCGTGCGCGACGACACCGTCGTCGGCCGGGTCGTACGCGTGGAGCACTTTCCCGCGCAGGACCTCCTCATCGTCAAGGCCGGGGAGAACGAGGTCATGGTGCCGTTCGTCTCCGCCATCGTCCCGACGGTCGACGTTCAGGCAGGGCGCGTCATCGTGACCCCGCCCCCCGGACTCTTCGAAGAGCTTCCTGATGCTGCGGACGCGGAGCCGCAGACGCCCTCGGACGCCGAAGCGGCCGAGTGAGCGCTGATACGGTTCCCCCGTGCGCATCGACGTCCTCTCCATCTTCCCGTCCTACTTCGACGGCCTGACGCTCTCCCTGCTCGGGAAGGCCCAGGAATCCGGCCTGATCGACCTCCGTGTCCGGGATCTTCGGGACTGGACCTCGGATCGGCACCGCACGGTCGACGACACCCCCTACGGCGGCGGCGCCGGCATGGTGATGAAGCCCGAGCCGTGGGGTCTCGCCCTCGATGAGATCGCCGGGTCGTCCGAGGGAGCGCCCACCGAGCGACCCACCATCATCTTCCCGTCGCCCGCTGGTGAGGTGTTCACGCAGAAGACCGCGCGAGCGTTGGCGACCCGGGAGCACCTCGTCTTCGGCTGCGGCCGTTACGAGGGCATCGACGAGCGGGTGTTCGAGTACGCCTCGGACCTGGGCGAGGTGCGACTGATCAGCCTCGGCGACTACGTCCTCAACGGGGGAGAGGTCGCGACGATGGCGATGATCGAGGCCATCGGCCGGCTCATCCCCGGGGTCGTCGGCAACCCGGAGAGCCTGGTCGAAGAGTCGCACGAAGACGGTCTTCTGGAGTACCCCTCGTACACGAAGCCCGCATCGTGGCGAGAGCGTTCCGTGCCGGATGTGCTCCTGAGCGGGAACCATGGCGCGATCGCCTCCTGGCGCCGCGAGCAGCAGATCGAGCGCACGAAGCGGCGTCGTCCCGATCTCCTGCCCGGTGACGAGACGTCCCCTGTCTGATCGAAGCCGAGAGCCGATTCCGTCACGCGGAAGGCGTCAGAGCATCCGCTCCGAGCCGCCGTCGATCTCGAAGACCACGCCGTGCGGATGCCGGAGTCCGAGGGCGTTCGATGCGTCGAGGCCCCGCAGTTCCGCCCGCAGCATCCGTCCGATCATCTCGTGGCTCACGAGCAGCGGCGCACCCTCCGAAGCCCACCCGCAGGCACTGAGTGCCTTTCGCGCCCGTGCCCTGGCCTGCGCATAGCTCTCCCCGCCGGGAAACGCCCAGCCGTAGCGATTCGCGGCCCGCTCTTCTCTCGCCGTCGGGTACGCCGCCTCTATTTCGTCCCAGGTCATGCCCGCCAGCTCCCCGTGGTCCAGCTCCGCGAGCTCGGGGACTTCGATCAGCTGCGCTCCGACCCGCTCTGCGATGATGATCGCGGTCTGCATCGCCCTGCCGAGCGGGCTGGAGCATACGGTGAGGACCCCGCGGTCCGCGAGGAGGTCCGCGATGGCATGCGACTGTGCCACGCCCTCGTCGGTGAGGGGCGAGTCGAGCTGACCCTGCAGGCGATGTTCGACGTTCCACACCGTCTGACCGTGCCGAGCGAGCAGCAGACGCTCCGGAACATGACGATCCTGCGGAATCATGGACTCAGGATGGCATACCGCGCCCCTTCCGGTCTCGCGGTGTCGCAACGCGCCGCTGATAGCGTCGAGCCATGCCTGAACAAGCGCTCGCCCGGTCGTTCGAGAGCATCGGCGACGACTACGACCGATACCGTCCCGGCTTTCCCGATGAGGCGGCAACGCTGATCGTGCCGGCCGCCGTGGATGCGGCGTTGGATCTGGGCGCAGGTACGGGCAAGTTCACCCGACTGCTCGTCGCTCGCGCACGACGCACCTACGCCGTCGAACCGTCGGAGCGGATGCTCGACGTTCTGAGGTCCACGCTCCCCGGAGTGGAGGCGTTGGTCGGCACCGCCGAGCGCATCCCTCTGGTGGATGCGTCCGTTCAGGTGGTCACCGTCGCCCAGGCCTTCCATTGGTTCGACCGGGGCCCGGCGTGTGCCGAGATCTCACGCGTGCTGGTCCCCGGAGGAACACTCGGGCTGCTGTGGAACCGCGCGGATCCGGAGTGCGCCTGGGACCGGGACTGCCATCACATCGCGCATCCCGCCGCCGCCGACGCCTCGACCGACAGTGCGGACGAGGAGCTTCCCGGATTCGAGCCCGTTCTACGAACCCAGATCCGCTGGACGGAGCCCATCTCCCGAGAGCTTTACCTTCGCCGATGGACGACCGTCAGCAGTGTTCTCATCGCCGATGAATCGACGCGCACCCGCATGCTGGGCGACATGGAGACCGTGCTCGACGAGTCGGAGCAGACCCGTGAGCGAGACCTGTTCGACCTTCCGCACATCACCGAGATCTACGTCTACTGTCGCGCCTGAGTTCTGCGGATAGGGGAGTGGCGCAGCTCAGTCGACGCCGAGGAACGACCGATCCGTCAGGATGATCGGCCCCTCGTCCGTGATCGCGATGGTGTGCTCCGAGTGCGCTCCGCGGGAGCCGTCAGCGCTGCGCAGCGTCCATCCATCGGGGTCGGTGACGAGTTCATCGGTCGTCGCGAGGAACCAGGGCTCGAGCGCGAGAACCAGACCGGACCGCAATGGGAAGCCTCGGCCGGCGCGGCCGTCGTTGGGGACGTGGGGGTCTCCGTGCATCGTGCGTCCGACGCCGTGTCCACCGAAGTCGGTGTTGATCGAGTACCCCTCACCGTGCGCGACAGCGGCGACGGCTGCGGAGATGTCGCCGATGCGGTTGCCGACCGTGGCGGAGTCGATCGCCGCGGCCAGTGCACGCTCGGTGGTGTCGATGAGCCGGAGGTCCTCTTCGCGCGCTGATCCGACGACGAACGACACCGCGGAGTCGGCGACCCAGCCGTCGACCGCGACCGCGAAGTCGAGGGTGACGAGGTCGCCGTCGCGCAGGGTGTAGTCATGGGGGAGCCCGTGCAGCACCGCGTCGTTGACCGAGGTGCAGATGACCTTGCCGAACGGACTCGCCCCGAAGGAGGGGTGGTAGTCGATGTAGCAGGACTCCGCTCCTGCCTTGCGGATCATGTCGTGTGCGCGGCGATCGATCGAGAGGAGATTCGTCCCGACCTTCGTCTCATCGCGCAGCGTCGCCAGCGTCTCGGCGACGAAGCGTCCTGCTGCGCGCATCTCATCGATCTCGGCAGGGGTGCGCAGTTCGATCATCGGTTGTCCTCTCGTCCTTTCCATTCTCCCTGATCCCACGCCTCGGGATCCCCGACCGCTGTCAGCGAACACCCGGACATGGGAACGGACGGCGTCGTACGATCTGAGCATGTGGTTGCGACAGGCCTTCTTCCGCTGGCTTCTTCCGGCGGCGTTCCTGCTGCCGCTGTGGCTTCTCATCGGGTGGGGCGTCTTCCAGGGAGGATGGTCGATCCTCTGGGTGCTGCTGATCGCGATGCCCTCGGTCTTCCTCGGCCAGCTTCTGCTCACCCTCCTGACGCGCTCGCGTCCCTCGGTCCGCATCGAACGGGCGGTCTCCTGGTGGGACGTCGCGGGATTCACGGTCTGGAACGGGTTGACGATCGCCGTCGGGTTCTTCATCGACGGGGCGTTCCCATGGTTGCTCACGGGTGCCATCGTCGCCGGTATCGCCCTGATCTGGTTGCAGCTGTGGCAGCTGTGGAACGAGGCGAAGGGGAGCGGAGCGCGTCTGCGAGAGACCATCACCTGGTCGACGATTCCGACGGTGGATGAGCCGGCACCGCCCACACGCGCCCACGAGGTCATCGTGGTGCGGGAGACCGATAGTCGCGACTGACGTCAGCGTTTTGGCCGGGCGTCGCATCCATGGCAGAATGAGTGTTTGTGCTGTGACCGGTTCTGCCACAGGGGAGCCCGCGGACGCTTGAGCGCCGTACAGTTCAATCCTTTTCTTGTTCCTTTGAATACATGCATGCGACCTGTGGCGGGTGCAGAGAGAGACGATCATGCAGATCCTCGACGCCGTCGATGCGGCTTCCCTCCGTTCGGACATCCCGGACTTCTTCCCCGGCGACACCGTCAAGGTGCACGTCAACATCACCGAGGGCAGCCGCTCTCGTATCCAGGTCTTCCAGGGCGTCGTCATCGGCCGTCAGGGCGACAGCGTGCGCGAGACCTTCACGGTCCGCAAGATCAGCTTCCAGGTCGGCGTCGAGCGTACCTTCCCGGTGCACTCCCCGGTGATCGACCACATCGAGGTCGTCACCCGCGGTGACGTGCGTCGCGCGAAGCTCTACTACCTCCGCCAGCTGCGCGGCAAGAAGGCGAAGATCAAGGAGAAGCGCGACCGCTGAGTCGCAGCATCTCCACAGCACCCCGGGACACGATGTCCCGGGGTGCTTTGTTCTCCCTGCGGTGTGCGAACCTAGATACCGTCGCCGCACGACGGTGCTTGATCGTGAAGGAACCTGATGACTGAATCCCCGTCCGCGCCCACGTCCAGAAGACGTCGCGGGTTCCTGGTCTTCCTTCGTGACGTCCTGGTGATCGTCGTGATCGCCGCGCTGGTCTCCTTCGTCGTCAAGAGTTTCGTCGTCCGTTCGTTCTACATCCCCTCCGCGTCGATGGAACGCACGCTGCTGATCAACGACCGCATCCTGGTCGACGAGCTCACGCCCCGCTGGACGGATTACGAGAGGGGCGACGTCGTCGTCTTCAAGGACCCGGGCGGGTGGCTCGACGGGCAGCCGCAGACCCCTGCGCAGCCGCCGCTGGTCGAAGCTGTCGACTGGGTGCTGAATTTCGTGGGCATCTCCGCCACCGACTCGCAGGACCATCTCGTCAAACGCGTGATCGGTCTGCCCGGCGATCATGTCGTCTGCTGCAACGCGCTCGGTCAGATCACCATCAACGGCGCGCCCATCGATGAGCTCAGCTACCTTAACCTCCCGCCCGGCGACACTGCTGCCTCGAACGAGCCCTTCGACGTCGTGGTGCCCGAGGACTCGGTGTGGCTGCTCGGGGACAATCGCGACCGTTCGCGCGACGCCCGCGCGCACCAGGATCTCCCCAGCGGCGGCTTCGTCCCGATGGGGAACATCGTGGGCAAGGCGTTCCTCACGACCTGGCCGTTGGACCGGCTGGGGCCGATCGACGGTCATCACGAGATCTTCAACGGCGTGCCGGCTCCGGAATGACCGTCGTCGCGCCGAAGCTGACTCTCGAGCGCCGGCTCCTCGGCGAGTGCGAGCTGATCATCTCTCTGGACGAGGTCGGTCGGGGTGCACTCGCCGGACCGGTCGCCGTGGGAGCTGCAGTGATGGATGCCGCTGGTGCTCGCCGTCGCGTGCCCGAGGGGCTGCGGGATTCCAAGCTCGTGACGGAGCTGCGCAGGCCCGAGGTCGCTGCGCGCGCGGCGGCGTGGGTGCAGGCGTCCGCTGTCGGGTGGGCGAGCGCGGCGGAGATCGATGAGGTCGGCATCATGCGGGCGCTCGGTCTCGCCGCATCGCGGGCGGTTCAGGCCGTCGCCGATCAGGGCGCGGCGCTCGACGGTGCTCTCGTCCTGCTCGACGGCAATCACGACTATCTGTCGAAGGTGCATCCCGCCCCGCTCCGGGTGCGTCCGGTGGTGAAGGCCGACCGGGACTGCGCATCGGTCTCGGCGGCATCCGTGATCGCGAAGGTCGCGCGGGACACATACATGACCGAGCTCCACGAGATGCATCCCGCGTATCAGTGGGATCGCAACAAGGGCTACGCCAGCACAGCGCATCGCGACGCGATCCGGACTGTCGGGCTCTCCCCGCACCACAGGGCATCCTGGGCGATCGCGGACGTGCCCACCCTGTTCTGAGCGGGTCGCACCGGCCGTGCCCGAGCGGTCGATGACGCGCCGCGGTGCCTGCGACTCTAGGATGGAGACATCATGGATGAGGAAGCCTTCGACGACTACGACCGCGAGCTCGAGCTGGCACTGTTCCGGGAGTACCGGGATGTGGTGTCGCAGTTCCAGTACGTCGTGGAGACCGAACGCCGGTTCTACCTGGCCAACGAAGTCAATGTCGTCCGTCGGGACACCGAGCATGACTTCTACTTCGAGATCTCGATGACCGACGTCTGGGTGTGGGACATCTACCGTGCCGATCGCTTCGTCAAGGCTGTGCGCGTGCTGACGTTCAAGGACGTCAATGTCGAGGAACTGCAGCGCCGGGAGTTCGAGCTCCCGCAGGAGCTCTCCCTCGACGGCGAGTGACGGTTCCTCTCGGCCCGCCGCCTTCGCACGCCCTCCACACGATCTCGGAGAGCTGACTTCTCCCCAGATGCCGCGGAAGCGGCATCGAATCGCTCCTTTCGGAACGCACCCCGCGTGATGCTGGGCACATGGCAGCGAAGGATGAACTCGGAAGAGCAGGCGAAGAGCGCGCCGCACAGCATCTGAGGGGCAACGGGTACACCGTGCTCGCGCGGAACTGGCGGTGCGCGCAGGGAGAGATCGACATCGTCGCCGCGCGCGACGGTCATCTCGCTGTGGTCGAGGTCAAGACGCGACGGACGACCGCCTACGGCCACCCGTTCGAGGCGATCGACGCCCGTAAGCGACGTCGGCTGTGGCAACTCGCGCAGGCATGGGTCGCGGAGAATCCGGAAGCCGCCCGCGGTCGACGTGTGCGACTCGAAGCCATAGGCATCATCGGACCGGATCCGTCCTCCGGCGCGCTCGAGCATCTCGTGGACATCGCATGACCACCGCGCGCACCTGGGCGGTCGCTCTCACCGGAGTCGACGGGCATCTGGTCGAGGTCGAGGCCGACATGTCGAATCAGACTCCCGAGTTCCGCATCATCGGGCTGCCGGACAAGTCGCTGGGCGAGGCCGTCCAACGCGTGCACAACGCCTGCAAGAACGCCGGATTGGACCTGCCACGGCGACGACTCACGGTGAACCTCTCACCGGCGAGCCTTCCCAAGCACGGGGCCGGATTCGATCTGGGGATAGCCATGGCCTGTCTCGCTGCCGGCGGATCCATCGAGGCGCGTTCGATCGCCGCGACGGTCCATATCGGCGAGCTCGGCCTCGACGGCAGGGTCCGTCCCGTTCCCGGCGTGCTTCCCGCAGTCTTCGCCGCGGCGCGAGCCGGATTCGAGACGGTGATCGTGCCTCGGGGCAACGAAGCGGAGGCGCGGCTGGTTCCCGGTGTCGAGATTCGCGCGGCAGCCTCTCTCGCCGAGGTGGCCGTCTGGCATGGCGCCGATGTCGAGGCGCCCGAGGTGGAGGCCGTCGAGGTCGCAGGGGCCGTGCACACTCGGGGCGACAGCCTCGACCTGGCCGATGTCGTGGGTCAGGACGACGCTGTGGACGCACTCGTGGTCGCAGCAGCCGGTGGTCATCACATGCTTCTGAGCGGCCCCCCGGGAGCGGGGAAGACGATGCTCGCCCGCAGGCTCCCGGGGATCCTGCCCGCGCTCGAGGAACAGGAAGCCCTCGAGGTCGCGTCCGTGCGCTCGCTCAGCGGAGAGGCGGTCGTAGCTCTCGATCCGCTTCCGCCGCTCGAAGCGCCGCATCACAGCGCGTCGGTCGCCGCTCTCGTCGGCGGCGGCTCCCGCACCGCGAGACCGGGAGCGATCGCGCGGGCGCACCGCGGCGTGCTGTTCCTCGATGAAGCCGCCGAGTTCTCGCGCGTCGCGCTTGATGCGCTGAGACAGCCGCTCGAGTCGGGGGTGATCGAGGTGCATCGAGCAGGATTCACCGCCACTTTCCCCGCCCGTTTCCAGTTGCTCCTCGCGATGAATCCCTGCCCGTGTGGGAATCATGGTGTTCGCGGCGCCGAGTGCGTCTGCCCTCCCATGTCGATCAGGCGTTACTCCACTCGGTTGTCCGGACCCCTCCGTGATCGCATCGACATCGATCTGCAGGTGAACCGTGTCGCCGCATCGCGAGCGATGGCGGGCAAGAGAGGCGATCTCTCCACGGCGCAGGCGCGTGATCGTGTCGCTGCCGCTCGGGCGCGGGCAGCCTCCCGATGGAACGGAACCCGCTGGCGTCGTAACGGCGATGTTCCGGGCACGTGGTTGCGACAGGGACCGCACCGGCTGCCTGCGGTGACGCGCTCTCCCCTCGATCGCGCGCTGGAGCGCGGGGCTCTCACGCTCCGTGGCTACGACCGGGTTCTGCGCGTCGCCTGGACGATGGCGGATCTGGGGGAGATCGAGCGGCCGGGCATCGACGAGATCGGACGCGCACTGCACCTTCGACGGGGGCTGCCACGATGATCGACCTGCTGCTGGCCGAGTCCGAGATCAGCGATCTCGCGCGTCGCATCCATCCGGGGGAGAACCCGGAGGAGTGCATCGCGCGCGCCGCGTGGACGGTGATCGCTGAGCCTGGTGACGCGGTGGCCGGTGCACTGATCCAGTCGGCGGGAGCGGTGGAAGCCCTCGCGCTGGCCGTCGGAGATTCCTCATCGCTGATCGCACCAGGCGGTGCGAGCGCCGCCGCGTCGCGCGCACTCCGCGAGGGACGCGCTCGATGGCGCACGCGCGCAGACCCCCTTGCGGTGGGCGCTGCTCTGCGCAGCGCCGCCGACGTCGACGCAAAGCTCGTGATCCCCGGTGACGTGGCGTGGCCGGCTGCTCTGGAAGACCTCGGTCCCCACGCTCCGAGCGCGCTCTGGGTGCGAGGCCGTACCGAACTGCTCACCCGCGAACCTCGCGTGTCGATCGTCGGGGCGCGAGCGTCCAGCGGCTACGGCGAACACGTCGCGACAGAACTGGCCGGTGATCTCGCTGCTACCGGGGCGGTGATCGTCTCGGGCGGTGCCTACGGGATCGATGGTGCAGCGCATCGAGCGGCTCTCGGCGTACAGGGTGCGACCATAGCGTTTCTCGCTGGGGGAGTGGATCGTGCCTACCCGGCCGGACATCAGTCGCTCCTGAGACGAATAGCGGAGGAGGGGGCGCTCGTGAGCGAGCCGCCCTGCGGCGCGGCGCCCACGAAGTGGCGGTTTCTTGCGAGGAACCGTCTGATTGCGGCGCTCGGGCACGCGACGGTCGTCGTCGAGGCAGGGTGGCGCAGCGGATCATTGAACACCGCCGGTCACGCGGCTGCTCTCGGTCGCCCTCTGGGCGCTGTCCCCGGGCCTGTGACCTCGGCTTCTTCGGCCGGATGTCATCGTCTCCTGCGCGAGTATGACGCGCAATGCGTCACCTCAGCCCGGGAGGTGAGAGAACTGCTCGGCTCGCTCGACGACGGATACGAGCAGGGAGCGCACGTCCGGGAGTCGAGCCATACCCGTGTTCTCGACGCCCTGGGAACCAGGTCGCGACTGCCGATAGATGAGGTGGCCCGTCGCTCTGGTTTGTCGCCGGATCGCGTCCGGGCGGTGCTCGGCCTCCTGCACCTGGAGGGGGACGTCGCACTCGACGGCGGGGGGTGGTATCGAGCGCCCGCGTCCCCATCGCGCTGATTGCCGGGCATCTCGACGGCGAGGCTGCCTGAGACATCTGGGGAGCGGTGCAAGCTGGAGTCATGGATCTCGCGACCGCGGTAGACGAGTTCGCCGATCACCTGGAGCGGGTGCGTCGGCTGTCTCCCGCGACCGTGAAGGCCTATCGATCCGACCTGCGCGACCTCGACGCATCGGCAGGGGGTGTCCCGCTCGAAGCCGTCGATTTGGAGGTTCTGCGGGATTGGCTCTGGCGTGCGACGCAGCGGGGTGATGCGCGATCGACGCTGGCGCGGCGGGCGGCCACGGCCCGATCGTTCTTCAGCTGGGCGCAGGAGCGCGCCCTCATCGCCCATGACCCGAGCCTGCGTCTGGTCGCGCCGAAGAAGGGGAGGACGCTCCCGACGGTCGCCTCACGAGACGCGATGTCCGCGCTCCTCGACACGCTCCGCGCCGCGGCCGAGGAGGGGGACGCGCTCGCGCTGCGGGACCACGCGATCCTCGAGCTGCTGTACGGCTCCGGTATCCGCGTCTCGGAACTGTGCGGATTGGACATCGACGACCTCGATCTCGATCGCGGCTCTGCGCGCGTGCTCGGCAAAGGAGCTAAGGAGCGCGTGGTTCCTTACGGCTCGCCCGCGCGGGACGCGCTCACCGCGTATCTGACACGCGGAAGGCCGGTTCTCGTGGCCAGGTCGCGGACGTTCACCGCCGCAGTGATCCTCGGAAGCCGGGGGGCGAGAGTGGGACCGCGCACCGTGTACGAACTCGTCGCACGTGAGCTCGCTCCGATCGTCGGCACGGAGACGATCGGCCCTCATGCCTTGCGGCACACCGCTGCCACGCACCTTCTCGACGGTGGAGCCGATCTCCGGGCCGTGCAGGAGATCCTCGGACACGCCAGCCTCGGAACGACGCAGATCTACACACATGTCTCCACCGAGCGGCTGACTGCGACCTATCGGCTCGCCCATCCGCGGGCGTGAGCCGGCGTCTCCCGCGCACCTTCGCTCAGCGTGCGAGGCAACACGGGAGAAGCACGGCGCGAGGAACCTCGCCGAAGAAGAGCATGGGGTTCACGTAGTCGCCGTTGCGTCGAACACCGAGGTGCAGTGCGCCGGGTGAGGTGTGTCCGCCCACGTCGACGAATCCGATCTCCTCGCCGGAGACCACCACGTCACCCGGAACCAAGGGGGAGCGAAGCGGTTCGAATGTGGTCACCAGTCCATTCGCGTGTTCGATGGTGAGGATCGGGCGATCCACCACGGTGCCGCGGAAGGCAACGGTCCCGTCGGCTGGAGCGGACACCACCGCGCCGACGGATGCGCCGAGATCGACTCCGCGATGCCCGGCTCCGTACTCGTGCGCGGGGGCGCGATAGGGCTCCAGTACCAGGCGCGGACCGGCCAACGGCCAGCTCCAGTGGGCCCCGGCGGTGTCGTCCGGCGTCGGGGCTTCGGTCGCGCCGGCGCCGGCCGACGGGGACGAGGCGGCGATGACGAACGCCATCAGCAGTGTGGAGACGATTCTGGAGGATGCGCGCATGGCAGGAGTCTCGTCGCTCATGCACGGTCGTTCGCGTACGAAGCGACGTCGGGGCCACCTCTGCGGGACAAGTCAGGCAGGCGAGCGTGAGTGCAGGGTCAGTGGACGCACGATCCTGTATGCTGGGGGAGCACCTCGAAATCGAGGTGACTACGCGTGCCCAAAGCGATTCAGATCGCGGCATCCATTCCCACAGGTCCTGTTCTTCGAGCGGGCGGGCGTGAGCCGGGCACCAGGAAGTCCGATCATCCGATCGGCTTGCAACCTCAACGGCGCAGGAACGCGCCAGAACAAGGAGACGACCATGGCTGTGGTCACCATCCGCCAGCTGCTCGACAGCGGCGTGCACTTCGGACACCAGACCCGTCGGTGGAACCCGAAGGTCAAGCGCTTCATCCTCACGGAGCGCAGCGGCATCCACATCATCGACCTGCAGCAGTCGCTGGGGTACATCGACAAGGCCTACGACTTCGTCAAGGAGACCGTCGCCCACGGTGGAACGATCCTCTTCGTCGGCACCAAGAAGCAGGCGCAGGAGATCCTCGCAGAGCAGGCGACCCGTGTCGGCCAGCCCTTCGTGAACCAGCGCTGGCTCGGTGGACTCCTCACCAACTTCCAGACGATCTCCAAGCGTCTCGCTCGCATGAAGGAGCTCGAGGAGCTCGACTACGAGACCCCGGCGAACAGCGGCTTCACGAAGAAGGAGCTGCTCCTCAAGAAGCGCGAGCTCGACAAGCTGCACAAGTCGCTCGGCGGTATCCGCAACCTCACGAAGACGCCGTCGGCCATCTGGGTCGTCGACGCCAAGCGCGAGCACCTCGCCATCGACGAGGCCAAGAAGCTCGGCATCCCGGTGATCGGCATCCTCGACACGAACGCCGACCCGGACGACTTCCAGTACCCGATCCCCGGCAACGACGACGCAATCCGTTCTGTCTCGCTGCTGACGCGCATCATCGCTGACGCCGCGGCCGAGGGCCTGCAGCAGAAGCACAACCCGGAGACGGGCGACGCCGAGCCGCTCGCCGACTGGGAGAAGGAGCTCCTCGAGACTCCTGCCCAGGAGGTTCAGGAGTCCGCTGACGCCGCCGAGGTCGTCACCGCAGATGACGCTGCTGCCGTCGTCGAGACGCCCGCCGCCGACGAGACCGCTGCCGACGAGGCCGGTGCTGAGGCTCACGACGAGGCGATCGCCGCCGCTTCCGGTGAGGAGACCGCTGAGGTCGCCGCCGCCGAAGCTGCTGACGCCAAGTAATCCCCTCGTACACACACCTAACGAAGCAAGGAGCCACCACACATGGCCAACTTCACCATCGCTGACCTCAAGGCGCTGCGTGAGCAGCTCGGCACCGGAATGGTCGACACCAAGAAGGCGCTCGAGGAGGCCGACGGAGACGTCGCGAAGGCCACCGAGATCCTGCGTCTCAAGGGTGCGAAGGGCAACGCGAAGCGCGCTGACCGCTCGACCAGCGAGGGACTGATCGTCGCTCGTGAGCAGGATGGCGCTGTGACGCTCATCGAGCTCGCTTGCGAGACCGACTTCGTCGCCAAGAACGAGCGTTTCATCGCGCTGGCCGACAAGGTCGCCGACGCCGCAGCAGCAGTGAAGGCCGACTCGGTCGACGCTGCCCTCGCCGCGACCGCTGGCGACAAGAGCGTCGAGCAGGTCATCTCGGAAGAGGCTGCGATCATCGGCGAGAAGGTCGAGCTGCGCCGGGTGCGCACGATCACCGGCGACAAGGTCGAGGTCTACCTGCACCGCACGAGCAAGGACCTGCCGCCGCAGATCGGCGTCGTCGTCGCCTACTCGGGTGACGACGCGGAGACTGCGCGCAGCATCGCCCAGCACATCTCGTTCGCCAACCCGTCCTACCTGTCGCGTGAGGACGTTCCTGCCGACGCGGTCGAGAAGGAGCGCGAGATCGTCACCGAGATCTCTCGCAACGAGGGCAAGCCGGAAGCGGCTCTCCCGAAGATCGTCGAGGGCCGCGTCTCTGCGTTCATCAAGCAGGTCGCCCTGCTCGAGCAGGACTACGCCAAGGACAACAAGCTCTCTGTCGCCCAGGTGGCGAAGGACGCCGGTATCACCGTGACGGACTTCGCGCGCTTCAAGGTCGGCGCGTAGCAACGTCGAAGGGGTTCGGATCGCGAAGATCCGAACCCCTTCTTCATGCCCACAAGGCACTATCTTGAATCGGGACGAGAGGACACACCCACCCATGACTGAACGCACCGGACGCCGCCGCGTCCTTCTCAAGCTCTCCGGAGAGGCATTCGGAGCGGGGCAGCTGGGCGTCAGCCCCGATGTGGTGTCCCAGATCGCGCGCGACATCGCGGCCGCCGTCGACCGCGTCGAGGTCGCGATCGTCGTCGGTGGGGGCAACTTCTTCCGCGGAGCCGAGCTGAGCCAGCGCGGTATGGACCGCGGACGCGCCGACTACATGGGCATGCTGGGCACGGTCATGAACGCCCTCGCGCTGCAGGACTTCCTGGAGCAGGCCGGAGCCGCCACCCGCGTGCAGTCGGCGATCTCGATGACGCAGGTCGCCGAGCCGTACATTCCGCGTCGCGCCGAACGCCACCTCGAGAAGGGCCGCGTCGTCATCTTCGGTGCAGGTGCAGGCCTCCCGTACTTCTCCACCGACACCGTCGCCGCGCAGCGCGCGCTCGAGATCGGTGCGGACGAGGTGCTCGTCGCCAAGAACGGCGTCGATGCGATCTACACCGCCGACCCGAACAAGCACGCCGACGCGGAGCGCATCGAGCGCGTGACCTATCGCGACGCCCTGCAGCGCGGTCTCAAGGTCGTCGACTCCACGGCGTTCAGCCTGTGCATGGACAACAGCATGGACATGCGGGTGTTCGGCATGGAGCCGGCAGGCAACGTGACCCGTGCGCTTCTCGGCGAGCCGATCGGAACCCTCGTCACCGCCTGAGCGTGTGACACGGCGGAGACGACTTCGCCCGATAGAATTTGCAGAACACCCCGACGATAGGAGTCACCGTGATCGCGGACGTCCTCGCTGAAACCACCACTCGTATGAACCGGGCGGTCGAAGCTGCCAAGGAGGACTTCTCCACGGTGCGCACCGGTCGTGCGAACCCGCAGATGTTCCAGAAGGTCCTCGTGGACTACTACGGCACTCCCACCCCGATCGCGCAGCTCGCTTCACTGGCGAACCAGGAGGCACGCACGCTCATCATCACGCCGTACGACAAGTCGGCGCTGAAGGCGATCGAGCAGGCCATCCGCGACATGCCGAACCTCGGCGCCAATCCCACGAACGACGGCAACCTCGTTCGCGTGACGATGCCGGAGCTCACGGCGGAGCGTCGCAAGGAGTACGTCAAGCTCGTCAAGACCAAGGCCGAGGACGCGAAGGTCCACGTCCGCGGCATCCGTCGCAAGGCGAAGGACGAGCTGGACGCGCTCAAGAGCGAGCTCGGCGAGGATGAGATCGCGCGCGGCGAGAAGGAGCTCGACGTCCTGACGCGTCAGCACGTCGATCTCATCGATGACGCGCTGAAGCGCAAAGAGGCAGAACTCCTCGAGGTGTAGTCAGGATGTCTGACGAAACGCGAGATGCCGAGGACGACAAGCCGTTCACGCGTCACGACGCGCACGACGGCCTGCCGTCCGACAGCGTCCCGCTCGGGGACGAGGCATTCCCGTCCTTCGATGCCGCCGCCGTTCCTCCGCGCCCCCCGTTGCCGGTTGCTCCGGATGGGTCCGCAGCGAGTCACGTTTCCCCATTGGACACGGCGGATCACAATGCGATCCGCGAGCAATGGCGTGCGGCGCGGGATGAGCTGGGCACCCATGTCTCCCACGCGCGCGACCAGCTCGACCAGGCGAACGAACGCATCAAAGAGCGCACGGGGCGGGATCTGATCCTCGCCATCCTGATCGGTCTTGCGTTCGGCGCTGTGCTGCTCGGATCGCTGCTGTTCCTGAAGGTGCTGTTCGTGCCGTTCGCCCTCGCGGCCGCGCTGCTGGGCGTCTACGAGCTCTCCAGAGCACTGCGGAGCTCCGGCCGGCGGGTGGACGTGGTGCCGCAGCTGATCGCAGCCGCCTTCCTCGTGCTGTCCGCCTACTTCGCCGAGCCCTGGCTGTGCTGGGTCATGCTCTTCGTCTCGGTGGCTTTCGTCATCGTCTGGCGCCTCATCGCACAGATGGTCGAGAGGGACGGCCGTACCTACGGCGACGTGCTCGCCGACGCGGTGATCAGCGGCTTCGTCCAGGTGTACGTGCCCTTCCTCGCAGGCATCGCGCTCATCCTCCTCAAGCAGGAGGGTGGTCAGTGGTGGGTGCTCGGGTTCATCGCGATCGCCGTCGCCGCCGATACGGGTGCCTATGCTGCGGGCCTGGCGTTCGGACGTCACCCCATGGCACCGAAGATCAGCCCGAAGAAGACCTGGGAGGGCTTCGGCGGTGCCGTCGTCGCCTCACTCGCGGTGGGTGTGGTGCTGGCGCTCTTCCTCCTGGAGCTGCCGTGGTGGTGCGGACTGATCTTCGGCGCGTCTATCCTCTTGTCCGCGACGCTCGGTGATCTCGGCGAGTCGATGCTCAAGCGCGACCTCGGCATCAAGGACATGAGCTCCTGGCTGCCGGGGCACGGCGGGCTGCTCGACCGTCTCGACAGCATCCTGCCCTCGACGATTCCCGCGCTCTGCCTGTACTTCCTCTTCTCTCCTTGGGTGGTTCTGTGATGAACGATGACGAGCTCGACGTGCAGACGACACAGGCACCGCCTGCGTTCGCGGTCACTTCCGGACGCGTGCGCGGGTATCACCGTGCGGCCGTGGACACCTTCCTCTCGTCGGCTCGCCGCGCGTTCGAGACGGGCGGTGATGAGCTCACCGCTGAGGATGTCCGCACCGCGTCGTTCCCCCTCGTGAAGGGCGGTTACGTGGTCGCCGACGTCGACGCGGCACTGGGCCGGGTCGAGGATGCCTTCGCGGCGCGCGAGCGCGATCGCGTGGTGCGCACGCAGGGAGCGGGCGCCTGGGTCGAACAGGCCAGAGCAGATGCGCAGGTCATCCTCGACCATCTCGCCCGCCCGCGCCGACACCGCTTCGCTCGGACCGGAGTGCTCACCTTCGGCTACCGTCTCGACGAGGTCGACCATGTATCGACGCGCATCGTGCGGTACCTCCGCGACGGCGATCCGTTGACGGCCGAGCAGTTGCGCTCGGCGGCGTTCCGCATGCAGCGCGGCGGGTATCGCGAAGAGCAGGTCGACGCGCTCCTCGACGCGACGATCGACGTGATTCTGGCTGTTCGCTGAGGTTCCTGATGGTCGATCCAGGCTCTGTTGCGTAGACTGTCCCTCATCGTGAACTCCCGAAACGACATGAATCTCGAAAGAAGCGACCTCTCGCCTGTGCCCGCGGCGAAGGGTGGCGCCGCGCGCGCGGGTGCTCGACGCCGGTCCCGCAGCCGAGGCGTCGTCAGCGTCGTCAGTGCCCTCGCGGTCGTCGGTTTCGCCGGCGCGTTGGTCGCACCGACCGGAGTGGCACTTGCCGCACCCGCACCCCAGGAGTCGCCGGATTCGGCGTATTCACTCGCACTCGCCGACACGCAGAACTTGACCGTCACGGTCGAGGGCGCCGCGATCGCGCCCGTCGTGCGCGGCAGTTTCGAGGTGTACGTCAAGCCGAAGCCCGCTCCGGAACCCACCGTCGCGGCTGCGCCACGAGGGGGCTCGTCCGGTGGTTCGTCGGGTGGCTCCCTTCCGCCCTACACCGGCGGCGGAGCCCCTGCGGAGTGGATGGCGGCAGCCGGTATCGCGGAGAGCGACCGGCAGTATGTCGACTACATCGTCTCGCGGGAGAGCGGTTGGAACCCGAACGCGACGAACAAGTCGTCGGGCGCCTGCGGTCTCGTGCAGGCGCTTCCCTGCAGCAAGGTGCCAGGTAACGGGTATGACCCGGTCGACAACCTTCGTTGGGCGACCGGCTACGCCACCGGACGCTACGGCAGCTGGTCGGGGGCCTACAACTTCTGGATCAACAACCACTGGTGGTGAGCAGGCACGATGCCCCGCTCCCGCAGACGCCCTTCGGCGCGCCCTGAGCCCGAAGACTCCTTCGATCGTCTTCTCGCCGGCTGGAAGCGCACGGAGACCCGGCGCGGTGGTGAGTGGACCGTGCAGCCCGTGTCCGCGGCGCAGGCGCAGAAGGAGTACCTCTGCCCCGGATGCGGGCGAGGCCGGTACGGCACATCTGGTCACCTGGCGCGCAGACGGGGTGCTCGGTGACGCGGCCGACCTCGCCGCACGCCGGCATTGGCACACACACTGTTGGAGACTTGCATGAGCATCGAGATCCGAGGACCGCTGGAGCTGCCGGCGCGACGCGAAGACATCGAGCTGAAGACCGCTGACGGTCTGACGCTGGTCGGAGAGCTCTCCGTGCCGGAGCACGTACCGCCGACGGCGACCCTCGTGACGCTGCACCCGCTGCCGACGGCCGGTGGCTTCATGGACTCGCACATCATCCGCAAGGCCGCCGCTCGCCTCCCCGCGCTCGCGGACCTCGCCGTCCTGCGTTTCAACACACGGGGGACCACATCGCCCCGAGGCACGAGCGATGGCGCCTTCGACGGCGGGGCTGCCGAGAGGCACGACGTCGCGGCGGCCATGGACTTCGTCCGTGATCGCGCGCTTCCGCGTCCCTGGCTTCTGGGGTGGTCCTTCGGTACCGAACTCGCACTGAAGTACGGCCGGGACCACGACATCGAGGGGATCATCCTCCTCTCGCCGCCCCTCCACCGCGCGACGCCGGAGGAGGTCGCCGCCTGGGCGGCGACCGGACTCCCCGTGATCGTCCTGGTGCCGGAGCTGGACGACTACCTGCGCCCGCCAGAGGCTCGGGAACGATTCGCAGCGATTCCGCACGCCACCCTGATCGCGGTGGATGGCGGGAAGCACCTCTGGGTGGGCGAGACGCAGACCCGGCGAGTGCTCACGGAGATCGTGGCGGCGGTGAATCCCTCAGCCCTGCCTCTCGCGACGCAGTGGCCGGTCGCCGAGTAGGCGTCTCCGACGGTGGGATCTATCGGCGCGCTGAGACCGCGCTCGGCTAGTGTGCTCCCGTGATGCGCGGGGGCTCCCTGTTCGTCGCCTACCCCGGCCCGGACGATGCTGATGAGGCCGTAGCGGTGGCAGACGATCACGCTGGCGCTCCGACCTTGCGTGAAGCGGTGAGTACCGTCGACGCGGGAGCTGGTGGGCTGTGGCTCACGGACTACACGCAGCTGACGATGGCCGCTCAGTTCGACGACGAAGCGCCCACTGCCTCGGATCAGAGCTCGTTCATCCGGGGGATGAGCACCTGGCGGTAGATGATCAGGATGCTCGCCGCCACGGGGATCGCGATGAGCGCGCCCAGCAGCCCCAGGAGGCTTCCTCCGGCGAGGGCGGCGACGACGACGACGGCTCCCGGCACCGAGACGGCACGGCTCATGATGCGTGGGGAGATGATGTAGGCCTCGATCTGCATGTAGATCAGGTAGTAGATCGCGGCGGCGATGGCCGTCGCCGGCGATCCGAGCCCGGGGATCAAGCAGACGAGCACGATGATCGTCGAACCCGTCAAGGTTCCGACGAGGGGGATGAGCGAGAAGAAGAACGCGATCACGGCGAGGACGGCCGGGAACGGTGCATCGATGATGGAGAGATAGACCGCACTCAGCACACCGTTGAGGACGCCCTGCGAGACCTGGCCCATGACGTAGTAGCCCACGGAGTCGGTGATCTGCTCGGACAGATCGATGAAGCGGTCGCGCTTGGACGCCGGGGCGAGCTGGTAGACGGCTCGCTTGAGGGAGGGCGTCGAGGCCGTCAGGTAGATCGTCAGGATGAGCACGATGAATGCGCCGAACAGGCCACCGAGCACGGCGCCACTGGCGACGAGCACACCCTGGCCGATGGATCCGCCGATCTCCGCGAGATTGCTCGTCAGCCAGTTGGTGATGTAGGTGAACACGTCATCGACGAGCAAGTTCGGGAAGGCGTCCTGGATCCATTCCTTGAGGTCAGGGATCAGGTTTCCTCGCTGCACGATCGTCGAGATCTGGGCGACTAACTGGGAGATCTGATCCACGAGCACCGGCAGCACGATGAGCACGATCCCCGCGAAGACACCGAGTACCGCCAGGATCGTCACGAGGACGGCCGCCCAGCGCGGAAGCCGTCGACGCTCGAGGAACGATACGAGGGGATCGAGGCCCAGACTCAGGAACAGCGCCGTGCCGAGGTACAGCAGCACGGTGGACAGATTCTCCACGCTGTTGATCAGCAGGATGCCCAACCCCACGCCGAGCGTCGCCACCAGGGCGGTGCGGAAGGGATTGTGGATCTTCATGTGCAGACTCCTCGTGACGGCTGCAGCAAGATTATCCAGCCGTCCGGCCCCGGCACCGACGACGTGCCGATCCAGCGGGCACTGCACCTGCTCGTGGGCAACACACAGCTGATTTCGCTAGTCTGAAATGTCGAGTGTTGCGTCGCAGGCAGGTGCCGGTGATGCGTGAGGAGACTATTCGTGCGTTTCGTATGGGCCGTGGTGGCCTTCGTGCTGGCTGCGGTGCTGATCGGTGCGGGGATAGCCCAGCGCACCATCTTCATGGGACCTGACACTCAGAAGACCCAGGTCGAGATCAGCGAACCGGCGCCGTTCGTGCTCATCGACGGCGATGTCCTCCGCGCGAATCCCGGCGCGCAGACCCTGATCGTTCGCGGACAGGGCGAGATCTTCGGGAGCTACGGTCGGACCGCCGACATGAAGGCCTGGCTCGCCGACTCCAACTACAACCAGGTCACCCTGAAGAAGAGCGGCGATCTGGCCGTCGAGCATGTCGAAGCGGAGACCGAGGCGAGCGAAGACGGCGCGACCGACGCTCCGGATGACGGCGCGACCGAAGCCCCTGTCGACGGCGCGACCGACGCTCCGGCGGAGGGCGATGCCGGTTCCGCAGGGCGCGATCCGCGGGGATCCGACCTCTGGCTCGACTCGTTCGACGAAGACAACCGTCTCGTCGCCGACAACATGCAGCTGCCCGAGGGCACGAGCCTGCTGATCGCCTATGACGGCACCGCTGATGCGCCGGACGACATCGTGGTTTCCTGGCCGCTCGACAACTCGACACCGTGGGCCGGACCCCTCATGGTCGCCGGCGGCATCGTGCTGTTGCTCGGCCTCATCCTGTACGTGCTCGCGATCCGCCACCAGCGCCGCGGACGCGGACCCCGACGCAAGGGACCCGGCCCGCTGCCCGCGACCGAGCCGATCGACATCGCCGTGCTTCCTCCGTCGGAGCGTGCGGCGATCGAGGAGTCCGGATCTGCCGTCAGCGCGTCTCCGCCCGAGACCGCCGCACCGGCAGACGGAGACGTCGAAGAAGCGGAGATCGTGGACGAGAACAAGAATCCCGACGCCAAGACCTCCATGCGCGTGGCGCCGGCCCCTCGGCGACGACGCATGCTGGCACTCCCGGTTCTGGGGCTCACGGCCATTCTCGCCGCCGGGTGCTCGTCGGATTCCTGGCCGCAGCTGGGGGAGGCCTCGCCCACCCCATCACCCAGCCCGACGGTGATCGCGCCGGAGAACCAGAAGCCGCCCGCTGTCACGGAGGCGCAGGCCAAGCGCATCTTGAAGTCACTCGCCGGCACTGTCAGCGAAGCCGACGCGGCGCTCGACCTCGACCTTCTCTCCACACGCTTCGAAGGACCGGCACTCGCTGCGCGGACCACCGAGTATGCCCTGCGGACGAAGCTCCCGGACACGGCGCCTCCCGCAGCGATCCCGACCGATGACGTCGAGGTGGTGCTCCCGGAGTCGACCGACCAGTGGCCGCGCACCGTGCTCATGCTGTCGAAGACCGGCGATGACACCGTGCCTCCCGTCGTGTTGACGATGACGCAGGCAGACCCCTGGTCGAACTACAAAGTCTCGAACATCGCCGAGATGTCGGCTGACGCGGTCTTCCCCGAGGTCGCCGCCGCGTGGCTCGGCACGTCTCTCGTCCCGTCCGACTCCGCATTCCTCACCATCGCGCCCGCCGACCTCGCCGCGACCTTCGCTGACGTGGTGGATCAGGGAGAGCAGAGCGAGTCGTACGACACGTTCGACGATCTGGCGCTCAGCTACGCGAAATCGATCACCGACAGCCGTCAGGCCGTGATCCAGGCGCTCGCGGACAAGGGCGCTGCCGACACGTCGAAGGCCGCGTTCGACATGGCCTCGACGACGGACGCGCCCATCTCGATGACGACTCTCGACAGCGGTGCGATCGTCGCGGTCACCCTCACCGATACCGAGACCGTGACGCCGACGGGAGAAGACGTGTCGATCCGTTTCGGCGACAACGCCCAGGCCAAGGCGCTCACCGACGCGACCGAGTCCGCGAAGGGCGTCGAGACGACTTACGAGTTCCAGCTGTTCTTCTCGGTCCCCGCCAAGGGATCGACGGAGCAGATCCGCCTCCTGGCAGCACACCAGGACCTCCTGTCCGTGAAGGTGATCAAATGAGTGAGATCTCTCCCGCCGCACTCCGCGGCGCCGTAGACCTGTCGAGCCTGCGCAACCGACCGACACCGCCTGCCGAGGGCGAGCCGGCTCCCGGGGTCGTCGATCTCGTCGTGGACGCCACCGATGAGACCTTCGGACAGATTCTCGAGCTCTCGCGTACCGTTCCCGTGGTCGTCGACCTGTGGGCGGAGTGGTGCGGTCCCTGCAAGCAGCTGAGTCCGATCATCGAGAAGGTGACGCGCGAGCTCGGCGGGCGCGTCCTGCTCGCCAAGGTCGATGTGGATGCGAACCCGCAGCTCGCGCAGAGCTTCCGTGCGCAGTCCATCCCGATGGTCGTGGCCCTCATCGCGGGTCAGCCGGTGCCGATGTTCACCGGTGCCGTCCCGGAGCAGCAGGTGCGCGACGTGTTCGCACAGTTGCTTCAGGTGGCGGCGCAGAACGGTGTGACCGGAACACTCTCGGTCGCAGAGGCGGGCGCGGAACCCGCGCCTGCTGCGGAGCCGGAGCTTCCTCCGCTGCACGCAGAGGCCTTTGCAGCAATCGAAGTCGGTGACTACGCGGCCGCCATCAAGGCGTACGAGAAGGCCCTCGCGGAGAACCCTCGCGACGAGGATGCGCTCGCTGGTCTCGGACAGGTGCGTCTTCTCGACCGCGTGCAGGGGCTCGACCTTCAGTCGGCACGGGCCGCGGCCGCCGAAGCCCCTCTCGATGTCCAGGCGCAGTTCGACGTGGCTGACCTCGACCTCGCCGGCGGGCACGTCGATGACGCTTTCGGTCGTCTGCTCGACCTGTTCGCGCAGCTCCCGTCCGACCAGCGCGCACCCGTGCGGGAGCGTCTGGTGGAGCTCTTCGGGCTCATCGGCGCGGAGGATCCGCGGGTGGTCTCGGCGCGCAACCGTCTCTCGTCGCTGCTGTTCTAGAACAGCAGCGCGGCAGGCGCCGACGCGCGATCAGCCGTGGCTCACGGTCGGCACGTGGGCGTCGGACTGGTGACGCAGCCAGAGTGTCGACAGCGCGGGCAGCGTCAGAGTGGCCACCGGTGCGGCGCCGTCTGACGGCTTCGCGTAGACCAGTCCGAGGTTGCCGGATCCGCGTCCGCCGTAGTCGGCGGCATCCGTGTTGAGCACCTCTTGCCACACGCCCTCCCGCGGAAGCGCGAGCTGGTACCCTGTGCGCTCCACTCCGGCGAAGTTGCTGATGACGACCAGACGCCCGCCGTGGGCGTCACGTCGTTCGAAGGCGATCACCGTCGGGTCCCAGCTCGGCGCGCCGAGACGGCTGAAGGACGACGCGTCGTTGTCCCGCTCCCACAGGGGAGCCTGAGCCCGGTACGTGTGGTTCATCACGCCCACGAAATCCTGCAGCTGGGCATGGGAGGGCTGATCGAGGAGCCACCAGTCCAGCTGCCGTCCCTCCGACCATTCGGCGAGCTGGCCGAACTCCTGCCCCATGAAGAGCAGCTTCTTGCCCGGATGCCCCCACATGTAGGCCAGATACGCGCGCACGTTAGCCAGCTTGTGCCAATGGTCCCCGGGCATCTTCGCGAGCAGGCTGCCCTTGCCGTGGACGACCTCATCATGACTGATCGGGAGCAGATAGTTCTCGCCGAACGCGTACACGAAGGAGAATGTCATCTCGCCCTCGTGGTGGCCCCGGTACATCGGGTCCCGCGAGATGTACTGCAGCGAGTCGTTCATCCAGCCCATGTTCCACTTGAAGCCGAAGCCCAGACCGGCGTGATCGGTCGGCGCGGTGACTCCGGGGAAGCTGGTGGACTCTTCGGCGATCATGAGGATTCCGGGATGCAGCCGGTACGCGGTGGCGTTGACTTCCTGCAGGAAGCGGATCGCCTCGAGGTTCTCGCGTCCGCCGTGGATGTTCGGCTCCCATTCGCCGGGCTCGCGGGAGTAGTCGAGGTACAGCATCGAGGCGACGGCATCGACGCGGAGACCGTCGACGTGGAACTCCTTGAGCCAGTACAGGGCGTTGGCGACCAAGAACCCCCGGACTTCGGGGCGGCCGTAGTCGAAGATGAGCGTTCCCCAGTCCTGGTGCTCTCCGCGGCGAGGATCCGGGTGCTCGTAGAGCGGCTGGCCGTCGAAGCGCGCGAGGGCGAAGGCGTCCTTGGGGAAGTGGCCGGGGACCCAGTCCATGATCACGCCGATACCCGCCTGGTGCAGCCGGTCGATCAGGTAGCGCAGGTCGTCCGGGCTGCCGAAGCGACTCGTGGGTGCGTAGTATCCGCTGACCTGATATCCCCACGATCCGCCGAACGGATGCTCCGCCAACGGCATGAACTCGACGTGCGTGAAGCCCGCATCGGTCACGTGCTGGATCAGAGGATCCGCGATCTCGCGATAGCCGAGCCCTTCGCGCCACGAGCCGACGTGGATCTCGTAGATCGACAGCGGCTGGGCGACGGCGTGGGTGGCCGCCCTTCGCGTCATCCACGCCCCGTCCGACCAGGTGTGAGCGGAGGTCGCGACGAGCGATGCCGTGGCGGGCGGCACTTCAGCGGCCAGCGCCATCGGGTCGGCCTTGAGGATCCACGCGCCGTCGCGGGTGCGGATCTGGTACTTGTACCTGGTGCCGACCGGGAGTCCCGGGATGAAGATCTCCCAGACGCCGCTGACGCCCATCGAGCGCATCGCGTGGGCCTCGCCGTTCCAGTCGTTGTGGTCACCCACCACGCGCACGGCAGTGGCGTTCGGGGCCCAGACGGAGAACGAGACGCCGATCTCCCCGTCGGACGTGCGCACATGCGCCCCCAGCGCCTCCCAGAGACGTTCGTGACGTCCTTCGGCGATGAGGTGCAGGTCGAGGTCGCCGAGGGTCGGCCCATGGCGGTACGGGTCCCCGGACAACGTCTCGTCGTGGTCCGAGTACCGGGTCGCGATCCGATAGGGGAGCGGAGGGCCGCTGTGCTGCCCCTCCCAGATGCCGTGCGCGACGTGGGTGAGCTCCAGTCGGCTGCCGTCCCCGAAGACGGCGGCGACCTCGGAGGCGAGAGGCCGTCGCACGCGGATAGCCGTGACGGTGCGATCCGCGGCGTCCTTGTGCGCGTGCGCGCCGAGCACGGAATGCGGGTCATGGTGGGTGGCTGAGGAGATCGCCTCCCATTCGGTGGATGCGGCGACGTCTTCCGTGTAGCTCATGATCGGTCCCTCACCTTCAGGATGTGCACCGGCTCGGCGAAGGCGTCGAGCCGCACGTAGTTGTGGTCGCTCCAGGTCCAGACCGCACCCGTGAGGAGATCCTCCACCTCGAAGGGCTCGCCCAGCGGGACGCCCCACTGCGTCGTGTCGAGGTGCACGGTCGTCTCACGCACCGAGTGCGGGTCGACATTGGCGACGACGATGATCGTGTCCGCACGTCCGGTGCCGGTGAACGGCGCCGCCAGGTGCTTGCTGTAGACGAGGACGGCGTCGTCGTCGCTCCAGTGCGTGCGGAAGTTGCGCAGCTGCTGCAACGCGGGGTGCGCGGCGCGGATCTCGTTCAGTCGCCGCAGCAGGGGAGCGAGGGACTCACCGCGGGCTTCGGCCCCCGCCCAGTCGCGGAACTTGTATTCGTACTTCTCGTTGTCGATGTTCTCTTCGGATCCGGGCCTTGCGACGTTCTCGAACAGCTCGTATCCGGCATACACGCCGTACACGGGGCCTGCCGTCGCGGCGATGCAGGCGCGGATGCGATAGGCGGCCCGGCCTCCGAACTGCAGGTACTCGGTGAGGATGTCATGCGTGTTCACGAAGAGGTTCGGACGCATGTAGTCGGAGGTCTCGTGGGACACCGAGGTGAGGAACTCCTCGAGCTCGGCCTTGGTGTTGCGCCAGGTGAAGTAGCTGTAGCTCTGCTGGAACCCCACGGCGGCGAGCGCGCGCATGACTGCCGGCCGGGTGAACGCCTCAGCGAGGAAGATCACGTCGGGGTCGACCGCATTCACCTCCGCGATGAGCCACTCCCAGAACTGCAACGGCTTGGTGTGCGGGTTGTCCACGCGGAAGATCTTCACGCCCTGCGCGACCCAGTGCTGCACGACCCGCAGCATCTCGGCATAGATGCCGGCGGGATCGTTGTCGAAGTTCAGCGGGTAGATGTCCTGGTACTTCTTCGGCGGGTTCTCGGCGTACGCGATCGTCCCGTCGGGGAGAGTCGTGAACCACTCCGGGTGTTCCCTCACCCAGGGGTGGTCGGGGGAGGCCTGGAGGGCGAGATCGAGAGCGATCTCGAGTCCCTCTTTCCGCGCCGCGCGCACGAAGGCGCGGAAGTCCTGGGCTGTGCCCAACTCGGGGTGGATGGCGTCGTGACCACCGTCTGCGGCGCCGATCGCGTAGGGCGAGCCCGGATCGCCGGGCTCGGTGGTGAGCGTGTTGTTGCGTCCCTTGCGGTTGGTGCTCCCGATCGGATGGATCGGCACCAGGTACACGACATCGAATCCCATGGCTGCGACCTCGGGCAACCGTCTCGTGGCCGTGCGGAAGGTGCCGCTCTTCACGGTGCCGTCCTTCAGGCGCTTCGCACCTTCGGATCGGGGGAAGAACTCGTACCAGGCGCCGACACCGGCCGCGCGCCGGTCGGCGTTCAGGCTCTGCGTGCGTCCGGCGGAGCGCAGAGTCCTGACGGGGCGGTCCCGGAAGACCTGAGCGAGTCCGGCGTCCGTCGACACGGCGATGGTGGTCGCGGCGTCGCCGTCGCGCAGCGAGGCGGCCTCGGCGAGCAGCCGCTTGCGCTGTGCCGCGGGGCGGTCCTTCTCCGCGGCGGCACGGGTGAGCAGATCGGCGCCGAGCGCGGCCATCACCGGTACATCGACGCCGGCCGCGACCTTCAGCTCTGCCGCATGTGCCCAGGTCGCGAAGTCGTCAGAGAATGCCTCGAATCGGAAGAGCCAGGCCCCCTGCTCGTCGAGGGCGATCTCTGTGGTCCAGGTGTCCGTACCGTCGTCGCGGGGGGAGAGCCGGTGCAGGCTCTCTTCGCCGGATGGCGAGGTGAGCCGGAGGTGCACGCCGATCATGTCGTGCCCCTCACGGAACGCGATCACGCTGAACGGAACGACCTCCCCGACGAAGGCCTTCGGCGCGAATCCGCCCGGAACAGCCGGGGAAGGATCGAGCAGAGGGATGCGGGTCGTCCGCAGCGCACCGGGGGCATCCGCTTCACCCAGGGCGCGCGCCGGGATCTGAGCGGGGCTCCGAAGAGCCGAGGACCGAGTACCAGCACGTGCAGCCACCTCCCGAATGTACCGCGCGGACGTGGTCGCGGGTAGCGCGCCGCGTGGTGCGTCGGGAGCAGGGGTCATTCGACGCGGAACAGCCTCATCGAGGTTCCGGAGACGGGCAGCACATCACCCGGCGCGAAGACCTCTTGCTCGTCGGACGGGCGCTCGTGGGCGCTCGACCACAGCGACACGAAACGAGTCGCGCCTTCGATCTCTTCGGGGAGACGCACATCGATCGGTGATTCGGTGCCGTGCACGATGAGCAGGATGCGGTTGTAGGCCTCGGTGTCGGGTGTGGAGGCAGCGACGTACTGCAGCGTCCGGTTCCCGGGGTCGGCCCACTTGCCCTGCTCCATCGTCTCGCCGTTCTGGTCGTACCAGTCCATCACCGAGGCGTTGGGGATGTGTTCGCCGAGTCGCGCGTAGCGGCTGGGGCGCAGCGCAGGATTCTCCTGACGCAGGCGGATCAGCCGGGAGACATGGGCGCGCAGATCCTCCTGCCAGGGCTCGAACTCCCAGCCGAGCCAGGTCAGCGCCGAGTCCTGCGCATAGGCGTTGTTGTTGCCGCGCTGGGTGCGTCCGACCTCGTCGCCGGCGGTGAGCATGGGGATGCCCGCCGAGAGCAGGAGAGTGCCGAGCAGGTTGCGCATGGCTTTGCGGCGCGCGGCGAGGATCGTCGGGTCGTCGGTCGGCCCTTCGATGCCATGGTTGAACGCACGGTTCATATCGGCGCCGTCGCGGTTCTGCTCGCCGTTCGCCTCGTTGTGCTTGACGTCGTAGGAGACGAGGTCGTGGAGGGTGAAGCCGTCGTGGGCGGTGACGAAGTTCACGCTGGCGAGCGGACCACGATCCTCGCTGAAGGTGTTCGAGGATCCGGCCAGACGCGTGGCGAACCCACCGATGCCGACCGGGGCCGAGGCACGACGCGCGTAGTCGATGTCGCTCAGCCAGAAGTTGCGCACCCTGTCCCTGTAGCGGTCGTTCCACTCGTGCCACCCCGCCGGGAAGTTGCCCGTCTGCCAGCCGCCGAGGCCGACGTCCCACGGCTCGGCGATGAGCTTCGTGTCGGCGAGGATCGGGTCGGAGGCGATGGCGGTGAG
The DNA here is from genome assembly GCF_049896645.1 of Microbacterium sp. DWRC1-3. Taxonomy (NCBI): domain Bacteria; kingdom Bacillati; phylum Actinomycetota; class Actinomycetes; order Micrococcales; family Microbacteriaceae; genus Microbacterium; species Microbacterium sp. DWRC1-3. Next base: position 633,108 of record NZ_JAFCUS010000001.1, on the reverse strand, counting down.
GAGCGGATGCTCCGGCGTGTAGGTGTGGGCGCCGTCGCGGGCGATGGCCGTGGCGAGGTCGAAGCGGAACCCGTCGATCTGCATCTCCTGCGCCCAGTAGCGCAGGGAGTCCAGCACGAGCCTGGCCCCGGCGTCGGTGGCCGTGTTGAGGGTGTTGCCGCATCCGGTGGTGTCGATGTAGACGCCGGACTCGTCCTGGCGGTAGTAGGTGGCGTTGTCGATGCCGCGCAGGCTCGATCGAGGTCCGCCGATGCCCTCTTCGGAGGTGTGGTTGTAGACGACGTCGAGGATCACTTCGAGGCCGGCCTCATGCAGGAGCCGCACCATGCCCTTGAACTCGGCGAGGACCGCTTCGGGTCCCTCCTTGCGGGCCTCTTCGGTCGCGTACGCGGTGTGCGGCGTGAAGAAGTTGAGCGTGTTGTAGCCCCAGTAGTTGGTGAGGCCGCGCTCGAGGAGGCGAGGCTCCGGTACGAAGGCATGTACCGGGAGCAGTTCGATCGATGTGATCCCCAGGGAGCGGAAGTGCTCGATCATCGCGGGGTGTGCGAGACCGGCGTAGGTGCCGTGCAGAGCAGGCGGAACATCGGGGTGGCGCTTGGTGAGTCCCTTGAGGTGGCCTTCGTAGATGACCGTGCGATCCAGCGGGACACGGGGCTTGTGCGAGTCGCCCCAGTCGAACCCGTCGACGATGACGACCGAGCGCCACTCCTCGTAACCGTCGCCCTGTGCGAGGCCGCGGGCGTACGGGTCCAGCAGCAGCGTCTCAGGGTTGAAGGTGTTCCCCGGGCCGTGCGGGCCGCCGACGCGGATCGCGTAGCGGACTCCCGGCTGGAGGAGCTCGGTGGTGACCTCCCAGATACCTCCGGCAAGGCGTTCGAGAGGCACTTCGTCGGTCGCCCAGTCGAGGTCGGTGGCGTCGAAGACGACCAGTTCGATCGATGAGGCGTTCTGCGACCAGACACGGAGTGTTCCGACGCCGTCGTGCAGACGAACGCCGAGGTTGTCGAGGGCAGATCCGCCGGGCATGGCGAGGTCTCGGGACGCGGGCATGAGTACACACTAGGCGTGATGTGCCGCAGTCTCGCGCCAGGGCGTACCCGGTTCCAGGGGGGAGCACCCTCTCACTGCGGTTTCGCGAGAGAATCGAAGGATGCGGCACTATCTCGATCACGCGGCGACCACGCCCCTGCGCCCCGAGGCGCGAGATGCCTGGCTGGCCGCGTCGCAGACGGTCGGCAACGCCTCCTCGACGCACGGTCCCGGGCAGGACGCCCGTCGTCTGCTGGAGGAGTCACGGGAGCGTGTCGCCGCGGTGGTCGACGCCGACCCGATCGAGATCGTGTTCACCTCGGGTGGCACCGAGTCCATCAACCTCGCGCTGCAGGGACTCTGGCACGCCCGCCCTCCGGGATCATCGGTCATCGTGCTGCCCGACGGCGAGCATCACGCGACGATGGACACGGTCGCGGCGCTCGTGGATGAAGGGGCTGAGCTGCGACGGGTGCTCGTCACCCGCGAGGCGCGGATCGATCCGGAGGAGTTCGCCGCCCTGTTACCCGGTGCCGCGCTCGCGACCGCCCTCGCAGCCAACAACGAGGCCGGGACGATCAACGATGCCCGTGCCCTCGCTGCGGCTGCAGCGGTGTCGCACGTCCCCCTCCATCTCGATGCCGTCGCCGCGCTCGGGCACGTGCCGCTGTCGTTCCGCTCCCTGCGCGGCGAGGCCGCAAGCGGCGTCGGACTCGTCGCGATGAGTCTCGCCGGGCACAAGATCGGCGCCCCTGTCGGCGTCGGAGCGCTCGTCACCGCCCGCTCCGCCCGCGTCACCGCGCTGCTTCGTGGCGGCGCGCAGCAGCGCGGTCTCCGCGCGGGTACGCAGGACATAGCCGGAGCCGCCGCGTTCGCCGTCGCCCTCGAGCTCGCCGAGAACGAACGCGAGGACGAGGCGGCCCGACTGCGCCTGCTGCGCGACCGTCTCGTCAGCGGGATCCGCGCGGCTGTGCCCGCCGCCGAGCTCCTCGGAGATCCCATCGGGCGTCTCCCCGGCAACGCGCACCTGCTGTTCCCCGGGGCCGTGGGGGAGAGCCTCCTGTTCCTGCTCGATGTCGCGGGGGTGGCCGCATCGACGGGTTCAGCATGTCAGGCGGGAGTCGCCGAGCCCTCCCACGTCGTCATTGCCATGGGGCGCAGCGAGCGAGACGCCAGGAGCGTCCTTCGTTTCTCCCTCGGGCGCACCTCGACGGACGCCGACGTCGACGCGGTGCTCGGCGTGATCGCGGAGGCCTACACGCGCGCATCCGGCGCCGGCACAGCCGCACGCTCGTAGACTGGTCGCATGCGGATCCTTGCGGCGATGAGCGGTGGAGTCGACTCCGCCGTCGCGGCCGCCCGAGCCGTGGAGGCGGGGCACGACGTGGTCGGAGTGCATCTGGCACTCTCCCGGGCCGGAGGAACCTTGCGCACGGGCAGTCGTGGGTGCTGCACCATCGAGGACGCGCTGGACGCCCGTCGTGCCGCTGACGTGCTCGGCATCCCGTTCTACGTGTGGGACTTCTCGGAGCGTTTCCGCGACGACGTGATCCAGGACTTCATCTCCGAATACCAGGCCGGCCGCACCCCCAATCCGTGCATGCGGTGCAACGAGAAGATCAAGTTCGCCGCGCTCCTGGAGCGCGCGATCGAGCTGGGTTTCGACGCGGTGTGCACCGGGCACTATGCGACGCTGATCGACGGCGATCGGGGTCTCGAGCTGCACCGCGCGTCCGACAACGCCAAGGACCAGTCCTACGTGCTGGGAGTGCTGACCGCCGAGCAGCTCGCGCACACATACTTCCCCCTCGGCACGACGCCGTCGAAGGCGATCGTCCGCGCGGAAGCCGAGGCACGGGGTCTGAGCGTCGCGCAGAAGCCGGACAGCCACGACATCTGCTTCATCCCCGATGGGGACACCCGAGGCTGGCTCGCCGAGAAGGTCGGCACGGCGACGGGCGAGATCGTCGATCGCAGCGGAGAGGTCGTGGGCTCGCACGAAGGGGCCCACGCCTTCACAGTGGGACAGCGCCGCGGCCTCAAGCTCGGAGTCCCGGCAGCGGATGGCAAGCCACGGTTCGTCCTCGAGGTGCGCCCGGTCTCGAACACCGTCGTGGTCGGTCCGAAAGAAGCCCTCGCGATCGCCGAGATCGCCGGGGAGCGGTTCAGCTGGGCCGGCGCCGCACCCACCGAGGCATCCTTCGAGTGCCACGTGCAGATCCGCGCCCATGCCGAGCCGGTCGCCGCGCACGCCGCGATCTCCGACGAAGGGGTACGCGTAACCCCGGAGCTGCCGCTCGACGGTGTCGCACCAGGGCAGACCGCCGTGCTGTACATCGGAACCCGAGTGCTCGGGCAGTTCACGATCGACACCACGGTCTCGGCCGTTCCCGTCGGCGCGTAGACGCTTCGGGTGTCGGTGCCCGCTCGTAGACTGACGGGGTGCCGGAGAACATCTCGCTGGAAGACGCCCGAACCGAAGCCGAGGAGCTGACCACTCGCATCCTCGATGCGAAAGAGGCCTACTACGGCCGTGACACCTCATTGGTCGACGACTTCACGTATGACGGATGGATGCACCGGCTCGAAGAGCTCGAACGTCTGCATCCCGAACTGCAGGGACAGGACTCGCCGACGCAGATGGTCGGAGCCGCCGAGGCGACAGGGCTCGCAACCATCGAGCACGCGGAGAGGATGCTCAGCCTCGACAACGTCTTCTCCATCGAAGAGCTGAGGGAGTGGGCGGCGAAGACGAAGGCCTCGGCAGGGCGCGAGGTCGCCTGGCTCACCGAGCTGAAGATCGACGGACTGGCGATCAACCTCCGCTACGAGAACGGTGTTCTCACCTCTGCAGCCACCAGAGGCGATGGGCGTGTGGGAGAGATCGTCACCGAGAACGCTCTGCGTCTTCCGGAGATCCCGTACCGGCTGAGCGGGGAGGGCCACCCCTCGATCGTCGAGGTGCGCGGCGAGGTCTTCATCCCCGTGGCTGCGTTCGAACGGCTCAATGCGGCGCAGGCGTCCTTCCGCGAGCGCGCATATGCCGATGCTCTCGAGCGGTGGGAGTCGCGTGGGGGAGTGAAGAAGCCCTTCGATGAGGAGAAGGCGAGGACCGCGGCCGCCCGACGATTCCCCGCCTTCGCGAATCCGCGCAACGCGGCCAGCGGAGGGCTCCGCCAGCAGATCGACAAGAAGAACGGTCTCGAACTCGAAGCAGGCCTGCTGCGGATCGAGTCGCTCGCCCTCTACGTGCACGGCGTCGGCGCATGGGCGAACCCTCCCGTGGCGGCGCAGAGCGAGGTGTACGATCTGCTCGCACGGTGGGGGCTGCCCACGAGCCCGCACACGAAGGTGTGTCGCACCGTTGACGACGTCGTATCGTTCGTGGAGTACTTCGGCGAGCACCGGCACGACATCGAGCACGAGCTCGATGGGATCGTGGTCAAGGTCGACGAACTCGAGCTGCACGACGAACTCGGTGCGACGAGCCGCGCGCCGCGCTGGGCGATCGCCTACAAGTACCCGCCGGAAGAGGTGCAGACGAAGCTGCTCGACATCGTCGTGTCGGTCGGTCGCACCGGTCGTGCGACCCCGTTCGCGGTCATGGCCCCCGCTCACGTCGCCGGTTCCGTCGTCCGCCAGGCGACTCTGCACAACAAAGACGTCGTCAAGGCGAAGGGGGTGCTGATCGGCGACACCGTCGTGCTGCGCAAGGCCGGCGACGTCATCCCCGAGGTCCTCGGACCGGTGGTCGAGAAGCGCGACGGCAGCGAGCGGGAGTTCGTGATGCCTGTCGACTGCCCGGAGTGCGGCACACCGCTGCGGGCGATGAAGGAAGGCGATATCGATCTGCGGTGCCCGAATGCGAGGTCGTGCCCGGCACAGGTGCGCGGCCGCGTCGAGCACATCGGCTCCCGTGGCGCCCTCGACGTCGAAGCGCTGGGCGAGGTCACCGCTGCCGCGCTGACGCAGCCCACGTCTCCCGCGGTGCCGCCGCTCGAAACCGAGGCGGGTCTTTTCGCGCTCACCCTCGAGCAGCTCGTTCCTATCGAGCTCTTCGTGCGCGACGCCGAGACGGGGCTCCCCAAGGAGGACGAGGACGGGATCGTGAAGACCCGAGCACCGTTCAGACGAAACCCCACACCGACCGAGAAGAAGGCCGGTCTCGAGGGTCCCCAGCCCTCATCCCAGGCGCTCACTCTGCTCGCTGAGCTGGAGAAGGCGAAGACCAAGGATCTGTGGCGACTGCTCGTGTCACTGAACATCCGTCATGTCGGCCCTGTCGCCGCCAGGGCGCTTGCCCAGTGGTTCGGTTCCCTCGACGCGATCCGCGCGGCCTCGCGTGATGAGCTGGCCGCAGTGGAGGGCGTGGGCGGGATCATCGCCGATTCGCTGCTCGCCTGGTTCGACGTCGACTGGCACCAGGAGATCGTGCAGCAGTGGACGGATGCGGGTGTGCAGTGGGCGACGCCCGGCCACCCCGGCCCTGGTGCGGCTGTCGCCGAGGGCGGCGTCCTCGAAGGTCTGACGGTGGTGGCGACCGGCTCGCTCGACGGATATACGCGAGAGGGTGCGCAGGAAGCCATCCTCAAAGCGGGCGGAAAGGCGGCCTCCAGCGTCTCGAAGAAGACCCACTTCGTCGCTGCCGGACCCGGCGCGGGGTCGAAGCTCGCGAAGGCGGAGGAGCTCGGTCTGCGCATTCTCGACGCGGCGCAGTTCCACATCCTGGTCACCGAAGGGCCTGACGCGCTCCCGCCCGTGGCCGAAGAGTCGTGAAGCGCTACGGACCGCTGATCGTGGTCCGTGAGGCGCTGGCTGTCGGAGACCCCGGTCGGCATCACCTGCGACTGACCCCTGACGCCGTGATCATCCGCGAGGGCGTCGAGAACCGTGGCATCGTGCGATGGGCCGACATCGAGGAGATCGCGATCGACGTCCCCACGACCAGGTTCCGCCTGCCGGGTCTGGTCAGCACCCTGCTGCTCGGAGCGCTGACCGCGGCGATGCTGACCGACCCCGGGGTCGATCCCGACGACGGTTCGGTGACTCTTATCGTCGACGGCGAGCCGCGCACTCTCCCGCTGAGCCGGCACCATGTCGGCGGATATTGGGCGCCCACGGTCGCCGGCGCGCAGCGACTTATCGCCCATCTCATCGCGCACCCGGAGCAGCGCGCGCTTCTCGCACACCCGGAGCCGCTGATCGACGTGGCGGCACGACTCGCGCGCGGAACGGGCTAGCTCGTCCCGCGCGCGAGTGCGGTCAGCTCTTGTGACGCGGCTTGCGGAACGGCTTCTCGTCGCGCGTGTCTCGTGCCGGACGCTCATCGCGATCCCGACGCTCGAAACGATCGCTCCGTCCGCCGTCATCGCGGCTCTCACGGGGACCTCCCGCGCGTCGTGCGCCGGGGCCGCGGTCGGGCTTGATCTCGATCAGACGACCGGAGATACGCGTGTCGCGCAGCTTCTCGAGGACGGAAGCATCGAGGTTCGACGGCAGCTCCACGGTGGAGAAGTCGGGGCGGATGTTGATCGCGCCGAAGTCGTCGCGCCCCAGTCCACCCTCGTTGGCGAGCGCGCCGACGATCTGTCGCGGCTCGACACGGTGACGCCGGCCGACCTCGATGCGGTAGGCGGTGTAGTCGCCCCGCCCGCGTCGCTCGGTACGCGGTTCGCGAGCGTCGCGGCCGGCGCGCTCTCGCGGCGGACGATTGTCGGCTTCCACCGCCCTGGTGAGGGCATCGTTGGCGGGGTCGAGGAGCAGCGGCTTGTCGCCCTGCGCCACGACGGCGAGGGCCGCGGCCACATCGCCCTCCGGCACGTCGTGGTGACGGACGTAGTGCGCGACGATGTCGCGGAACGCCTCGATGCGCGCGGTCTCCGACAGCGCCGTGGTGATCGCGTCGTCGAAGCGGTTCAGGCGCGTGGTGTTGACGTCTTCCGTGCTGGGCAGCTGCATCTGCGTCGGGACCTGACGGGTCGCCTTCTCGATGTGCTTGAGCAGGTAGCGCTCGCGCGGCGTGATGAAGCTGATCGCATCACCGCTGCGACCCGCACGGCCCGTGCGTCCGATGCGGTGCACGTAAGACTCGGTGTCGGTGGGGATGTCGAAGTTGATGACGTGGCTGATGCGCTCGACATCGAGACCACGCGCGGCGACGTCGGTGGCGACGAGGATGTCGAGCTTGCCGTCCTTGAGCTGGTTCACGCTGCGTTCGCGCTGCACCTGGGGCACGTCGCCGTTGATCGCGGCAGCGGAGTAGCCACGGGCACGCAGCTTCTCGGCGAGCGTCTCGGTCTCGTTCTTGGTGCGGACGAAGACGATCATGCCGTCGAAGTTCTCGACCTCGAGGATGCGGGTGAGCGCGTCGACCTTCTGCGCGTACGACACCACGAGGTACCGCTGAGTGATGTTCGTGCCGGTCGCGGTCTTCGACTTGATGCTGATCTCTTCCGGATCGCGCAGGTACTTCTGCGCGAGGCGACGGATCTGCGGGGGCATGGTCGCGGAGAACAGGGCGACCTGCTTCTCGACGGGCGTCTGCGCGAGGATCTGCTCGACATCTTCCGCGAAGCCCATCTTCAGCATCTCATCGGCCTCGTCGAGCACCAGGTACTGCAGCTGCGAGAGGTCGAGAGTACCCTTGGCGAGGTGGTCCATGATGCGCCCCGGCGTGCCGACGATCACATGCACGCCGCGGCGAAGTGCAGAGAGCTGCACGCCGTAGGCCTGGCCGCCGTAGACGGGCAGCATGTGCACGCCCTTCATCTTGGAGGCGTAGGACTCGAAGGCTTCACAGACCTGGAGGGCGAGCTCGCGCGTGGGAGCCAGCACGAGGGCCTGCGGGGTCTTCTGCGAGACGTCGAGGCGCTCGAGGACGGGGAGCGCGAATGCCGCGGTCTTCCCGGTACCGGTCTGCGCCATGCCGACGACATCGCGGCCGGCGAGAAGAGTCGGGATGGTGGCCGCCTGGATGGGCGACGGGGTCTCGTATCCGAGATCCTTGATGGCTTTGAGGACGGGCCCGGTGATGCCGAGCTCCTCGAATCCGGGGGTCGCGGGAGTGTCCTCGGGGGCGTCGGTCAGCACTGCATCTTCAGGGGTCACTTCCCAAGGGTAGCGCGCCGGGACGATCGGCGCCTGTGAGGGCGTCCTCAGACGCCTGTCGTCAGCGCGATCAGCTTGTCCTTCACCTGGCGCCGGAGCACCTTCCCGATCAGAGACTTCGGGAGCTCATCGACGACGAAGACACGACGAGGGACCTTGTAGGGCGTGAGGATGCTCCGTGCGAAATCGCGGATGGCCTCGACGTCGACATCTGTTCCCTGGTCGACGACGATCGCCGCGACCACCTCTTCGCCGGAGTGCTCGCTCGGCAGACCGACGACCGCAGCATCCGCGACCTGCGGGTGCTGGCGCAGGGCGTTCTCGACCTCGGTGGGGGCGACGTTGAAGCCGCCCGTGATGATGAGTTCCTTGATGCGGTCGACGATGCGCACGAAACCGGCGTCGTCGATCGTCACGATGTCGCCCGTGCGGTACCACCCGTCGACGAAGACGGCCTCGGTCTCCTCGGGCTTGCCGTAGTAGCCCGAGAACACCTGCGGACCGCGCACGACGAGTTCTCCGGCCGTGCCGGGCGGTACGTCTTCGCTCGGGTTCTCCGGGTCCACGACGCGGCATTCGGTGCCCGGAAGGGGGAGTCCGACGGTGCCGGGAACGCGGTTGTCCGCGACCGGGTTGGCCATGAGGACGGGCGAGCACTCGCTGAGTCCGTAGCCCTCGACGAGATAGCCGTGGGTGGCCTCCTCGAACGGAACGACCAACTCGTGCGGCAGGGCCATGGCACCCGAGATGGCCACCTCGATGCCGTCGAGTGACACGCCCTCGGCCTTCGCGGCGGCGAGGAGGCGATCCGCGATGGGCGGCACGAGCGGCAGGAATGTCGCCGGGTGCTTCTTGACGACGTCGAGAACGAGTTCCGGGTCGAACTTGGGGAACAGCACCAGTCGTGCACCCATCGACATCGCGAACGTCAGACAGAGCGTGAGGCCGTAAGCATGGAACATCGGCAGGACCGCGTAGACGACGCATCCCTTGCCCCGTTGGATGGAGGGAACCCACGCCTGGGCCTGCGCCGCGTTGGCCAGCAGGTTGCGGTGCGTGAGCGCCGCTCCCTTAGGTGTCCCTGTCGTTCCGGAGGTGTACTGGATGATCGCGAGATCGTCGGTCAGCGGCTTCGGGTGCGACGCCGGGAGTGGTTCCGAGGCGAGCAGCGTGTCCCAGACGACCGTGCCGCGCACCCTCTCCGTGAGCGCGGCTCGCGACTCGCGTGCTTTGGTCACCGGCAGCCGCAGGGCGAAACGGGTGAGGAAGGGCATGGCGCGGGTCACGTCCACCGAGACGAGGTTCGTCACCGCAAGATCCGCCGGGAACTCCTGCACCGTGGAGACGACTTTGTTCCAGACGATCGCGTGCTTCGCGCCGTGGTCTTCGAACTGCTTGCGCAGCTCACGCGGCGTGTAGAGCGGGTTGTGCTCGACGACGACGGCGCCGAGACGGAGCACCGCATAGAAGGCCACGATGTGCTGCGGGCAGTTCGGCAGCACGATCGCGACGGGGTCGCCGGCGCGGACACCGAGATCGCGCAGACCCGCCGCCGCGCGCTCGACCGCCGACTGGAGCTGCGCATACGTCGTCTCCCGACCGAAGAACTGGAGGGCGGGGGCGTCCGGATAGTCGCGCGCCGAGGCGGCGACGATGTCCACGAGCGATCCGTCGACGGGAGAGAGGTCTTCCGGGACGCCGGCGGCATAGCTGGCGATCCACGGGCGAGGAGGCTGGAACGTGCTCACCCGCCCAGCATAGGGCGAGCCGCGTGAAGAGCATGGGACTGCGGAGCGCGCCAACTAGACTGGGGGAGTGTCTGAAATCACCCCTGAACTCGTGCGCCATCTCGGTGTGCTCGCACGCATCCAGCTGAACGACGACGAGGTGTCGCGGCTCACGAGCCAGCTCGACGCGATCGTCGACAACATCGCGAAGGTGTCGGAGGTCGCAACCCCCGACGTCGTCGCGACGAGCCACCCGATCCCGCTGAGCAATGTCTTCCGTCCCGACGTGGTCGGGCAGACGCTCACGCACGAGCAGGTGCTTCAGAACGCACCGGATGCCGCCGACGGCCGCTTCCGCGTGACCGCGATCCTGGGAGAAGAGCAGTGAGCGACATCATCCGGCTGGATGCGGCGGATCTCGCCGCGAAGCTCGCCGCCGGCGAGGTGTCGAGCGTCGAGGCGACGCAGGCGCACCTCGACCGCATCGCTGCGGTCGACGGCGACGTTCACGCGTTCCTGCACGTCAACCAGGGGGCGCTCGAGGCCGCAGCGGCGATCGACGCACGACGGGCCGCCGGTGAGTTGCTCGGCCCGCTCGCAGGCGTACCGCTGGCCATCAAGGACGTGCTGGTCACGACCGACCAGCCGACGACGAGCGGCTCGCGCATCCTCGAGGGATACCGGTCGCCGTACGACGCCACGGTCGTGGCGCGGTCACGCGCAGCGGGCATGATCGCCCTCGGCAAGACGAACATGGACGAGTTCGCCATGGGCTCCTCCACCGAGCACTCGGCGTACGGCCCCACGCACAACCCCTGGGACCTCGATCGGATCCCTGGCGGCTCCGGCGGCGGCTCTGCCGCCGCGGTCGCCGCGTTCGAGGCGCCCCTCGCGCTGGGTTCCGACACGGGAGGCTCGATCCGTCAGCCCGCCCACGTGACCGGCACGGTCGGCGTCAAGCCGACATACGGCGGTGTGAGCCGTTACGGAGCCATCGCCCTCGCCTCGAGCCTCGACCAGGTGGGCCCGGTCTCTCGGACCGTGCTCGACTCCGGTCTGCTGCACGACGCGATCGGCGGGCACGACCCGAAGGACTCGACCTCGCTGCGCGACACCTGGCCCTCGTTCGCCGAGGCCGCACGAGAGGGTGCGCGCGGAGACGTGCTCAAGGGCCTCAAGGTGGGCGTCATCCGCGAGCTCCCGGACAGCGGATTCCAGCCCGGTGTGGCATCGTCCTTCCGCAGCGCGCTCGCGCTCATGGAGTCGCAGGGTGCCGAGATCGTCGAGATCGGCGCCCCCCACTTCGAGTACGGCGTCGCCGCGTACTACCTGATCCTCCCTGCCGAGGCATCCAGCAACCTCGCGAAGTTCGACTCGGTGCGGTTCGGCCTGCGGGTGACTCCCGATGGCAACCCGACCGTCGAGGACGTCATGTCCGCGACACGCGACGCCGGATTCGGCGACGAGGTCAAGCGACGCATCATCCTCGGCACCTACGCGCTGTCCGCCGGTTACTACGACGCCTACTACGGCAGTGCGCAGAAGGTCCGCACCCTCATCCAGCAGGACTTCGCGAACGCCTTCGCCGAGGTCGACGTGATCGCGACGCCCTCGGCGCCGACGACGGCGTTCAAGCTCGGCGAGAAGATCGACGACCCGCTGCAGATGTACCTGAACGACATCACCACGATCCCGGTGAACCTTGCTGGCGTTCCCGGCATCTCCATCCCCAGCGGTCTGGCAGACGACGACGGTCTCCCCGTCGGCATCCAGTTCATCGCCCCGGCTCGTGAGGACGCCCGACTCTACAAGGTCGGCGCCGCGCTCGAGACGCTGCTCGTGGACTCGTGGGGTGCGCCACTGCTCACCCGTGCACCGCAGCTCGCAGGAGGGAAGCGCTGATGGCCGCCGCCAAGCTCATGGACTTCGACAAGGCGCTCGAGATGTTCGAGCCGGTCCTCGGATTCGAGGTGCACGTCGAGCTCAACACGAACACGAAGATGTTCTCGGATGCGCCGAACCCGGCGAACGAGGCGTTCCACGCCGCCGAGCCGAACACGCTCATCGCCCCGGTCGACCTCGGGCTGCCCGGGTCGCTGCCGGTCGTGAATGAGACGGCCATCCGCTCCTCGATCAGCCTGGGGCTCGCCCTCGGCTGCTCGATCGCGGAGTCGAGCCGATTCGCCCGGAAGAACTACTTCTACCCGGACCTCGGCAAGAACTACCAGATCTCGCAGTACGACGAGCCGATCGCCTACGAGGGATCGGTCGAGGTCGAGCTCGAGGACGGAACGCTCATCACGATCCCCATCGAGCGGGCGCACATGGAGGAAGACGCCGGGAAGCTGACCCACATGGGTGGGGCGACCGGACGCATCCAGGGCGCCGAGTACTCGCTGGTCGATTACAACCGTGCCGGCGTGCCTCTGGTCGAGATCGTCACCAAGACGATCTTCGGTACCGACCACCGTGCACCCGAGGTCGCCAAGGCGTATGTGCAGGCCATCCGCGACATCGTCCGCGGACTCGGCATCTCCGAGGCGCGTCTCGAGCGCGGCAACCTGCGATGCGACGCGAACGTCTCCCTCCGGCCCCGCGGCCAGGAGAAGCTCGGCACGCGCACGGAGACGAAGAACGTGAACTCCATGCGGTCGGTCGAGCGTGCGGTGCGGTACGAGATCCAGCGCCAGGCGCAGATCCTCGCCGACGGCGGGACCATCACGCAGGAGACCCGGCACTGGCACGAGGACACCGGCACGACCTCGCCCGGCCGTCCCAAGTCCGATGCCGACGACTACCGCTACTTCCCGGAGCCCGATCTGCTGCCGGTGGAGCCTGCCGCCGAACTGATCGAAGAGCTGCGCGCGGCGCTTCCCGAGCAGCCGGTGGCACGCCGTCGCCGCCTGATGGCGGAGTGGGGCTTCACCGACCTGGAGTTCCAGGATGTCCGCAACGGCGGACTGCTCGAGGTCGTGGAGGCGACGATCGCTGCTGGGGCGACTCCGGCCACCGCGCGCAAGTGGTGGACGGGTGAGATCTCCCGTCTCGCGAACGCCCAGGAGAAGGACGCCACCGAGCTCATCAGCCCGGAGAACGTCGCAGCCCTGCAGCAGCTCGTCGACGCCGGCACCCTCACCGACAAGCTCGCTCGCCAGGTGCTCGAAGGCGTCATCGCCGGCGAGGGCAACCCGCAGGAGGTCGTCGACGCCCGTGGACTCGCGGTCGTTTCGGACGACGGCGCATTGATCGCCGCCATCGACGAAGCACTCGCCGCGCAGCCCGACGTCATGGCGAAGATCAAGGACGGCAAGGTGCAGGCCGCCGGTGCCGTCATCGGAGCGGTCATGAAGGCGATGAAGGGCCAGGCGGACGCCGCACGCGTCCGTGAACTCATTCTCGAGCGCGCTGCGCAGTAGCGTGCGACCCCGGGCCTCATGTCGGAGGCCCGGGGGAGGATGGATGCATGGGACACGGTGACGGCAGCGGACGCATCGTCTCCGCCATCGATGCCGACGACACCGGCACGAGGATCCTGCACGTCGACATGGACGCGTTCTACGCGGCGGTCGAGGTGCTCGATGATCCCTCTCTCCGCGGTCTGCCGCTGATCATCGGCGCGCCGGACGGCCGTTCGGTCGTCTCGAGCGCGTCGTATGAGGCCCGCCGATACGGCGTTCGCGCGGCGATGCCGGTTTCGCAGGCCCTCAGGCTGTGTCCGTCCGCGCGTATCGTCCCCCCGCACTTCCACCGGTACCAGGAGGTCTCTCGGCAGGTGATGGCGATCTTCGAATCGTTCACACCGCTCGTGGAGCCGCTGTCCGTCGACGAGGCGTTCCTCGATGTGCAGGGTGTGCGTCGTCTCTGGGGGAGCCCCGCGCGCATTGCCGAACTCATCCGAGCGCGCGTCCTCGATGAGGTCGGGATCACGTGCAGCGTCGGCGTCGCCGCCACCAAGCACGTCGCCAAGATGGCTTCGACGATATCCAAGCCCGACGGGATGCTCGTCGTCGCGGCGAAGGACACGCTCGACTTCCTCTCTCCTCGACCGGTCCGTGCCATGTGGGGCGTCGGGCCGAAGGCCGCTGAAGCGCTGGAGGCTCGGGGGATCCGAACGGTGCGAGATGTGCGAGATGCCCCGCGCGAGATGATCGAACGCGCTGTCGGGCCTGCGCTGAGTGCGCGACTCGCACAGCTCGCCCGGGGAGAGGATGCGCGCGTCGTCGACACGGAGCGCGTGGAGAAGAGCATCGGTCATGAGGAGACCTTCGACGCCGACATCCTCGACCGCTCGTTCCTGCGCGCGGAACTGCTCCGACTGGCCGACCGCGTCGCTGCCCGGCTCCGCCGAGCGGAGTGGGAGACATCGACCGTCGCGATCAAGATCCGTTTCGATGACTTCCGTACGCTGAGCCGGTCCCAGACACTGAGCGAGCCCACAGCAGTGGGTCAGCGCATCGGAGAAGCCGCTCAGTCCCTGTTCGAGCAGATCGACCGTCGTGATCCGGTGCGACTCGTCGGCGTCCGTGCCGAGAATCTTCGACCAGCCGGCGGAGGCGCCCTCGGGCTCTGGGACGACGACGAGGACTGGCGCCGAGTCGAGGGCGCGATGGATGAGGCCGTCGCCCGGTTCGGCGCGGCGACGATCAGTCGCGCCCGACACATCGGCCGCGGCGATGGCAGAGGCGCCGCACAACACCCGAAAGCCCACGGCCTGGATTGATCCCACAGGGCATGGTTCCTCGGCTAGCGTGGGGTTATGCCGAACATTGCACTGGAACTCGGAAAACAAGCTGCGTCCTTCGGCGTGAAGAGCGCGTACGGAGAGCCGCAGGACGTCGACGGTGTGAGCATCACGCCGGTCGCGTTCACCTACTCGGGCTTCGGCGGCGGCAGCGGAGACGGTGCCGAAGGTGGCGGTGGCGGTGGAGTCTCCGTTCCCGTCGGCGTGTATGTGCGTCGCGAAGAGGGCTTGCGCTTCGAGCCGAACACCGTCACGCTTCTCGTGGTCGCCGTGCCGTTCGTCTGGGTCGCCGGACGGGCGCTCACCCGCATCATCCGTGCCCTCAAGAAGTGACGACCCGGTCTCAGCCGCGCTGGAGCAGGCTGCGACACTGATCGAGCAGGATGTCCGCGCCGTCGCCGCTGTCAACCCGGTCGTGCTCATCGACGGGGGAAGCGGAGCGGGGAAGTCCTCTCTCGCCTCCCTGCTCGTGCGTCGCTGGCCCGTGGTCGGCCATGTGCAGCTCATCGCGCTGGACTCGCTGTACCCCGGCTGGGATGGTCTCGAAGGCGGCGTCGAGCGCGCCCTGGAGTGGATCCTCCGCCCGCACGGCCGCGGTTACCTCGGGACCTGGCGGCGGTGGGACTGGGAGGCTCAGGCTGAAGCGGAAAGCCACGCCGTCGATCCGGCCCTCGGCGTGATCGTCGAGGGCAGCGGGATACTCCGGGCGTCGACCGCCGGCCTCGCCGACGTCAGAATCTGGGTGGAGTCCGCGGAGGCGTCGCGCAAGGCGCGAGCTCTGGCCCGCGACGGCGACACCTACCGCCCGCACTGGGACCGCTGGGCTGCGCAGGAGCGTCTGCACCGGGAGCGGGACGATCCTCGTTCCCTCGCCACCCGAGTCGTCGAGGTTCCCTAGCGCCTTCCATCGGCGTCATCCGCCGCCTGGATGAGAACTTCCAGGCGGTAGCCGAGCCAGTCGTACACATCGTGACGACCGTCGGTTCCGGTCTCTTCGTCGGAGGTGATCCCCAGGCGAGCCGCGATCACGAGTCGAATGGCGGTGAGCGTGCGGAGCCAGGAGTCGAGATCTGCCGCGGGGACCGAGAGCTCGCGCGTCAGGAGGGCCTCTGCCTCCTCCAGGCCGTCACCACCCCCGGGGAGTTCTCGGAGCGCCGCGCGCATCAGGCGCGCATCGCTGAGTCGCCGATCGAGGAGGTCGTCTCGCGTGCTCTCCGCGAAGCCGGCAGCGGAGGCGGGATCGTCGGGGTAGGGGTTCGGTACCAGCCGGTCGATCGCGGGGTCCCCGACGTCACGCGAGGTGACGAGCAGCTCGAGGAAGTCATCCACGAGCTTCGCGAGGTGGTGCTCCTCGATGGCGGTGATCGGGACGATCACGGTGTCAGAGGTCATGACGTCGCCTTCCTGACCGTGGCCCAGAGCCCGAAGTCGTGCATGGCCTGTGCATGCACCTCCATGGTCTCGCGCGGTCCGGTGGCCACGATCGCATGTCCGTCGTGGTGCACGGCGAGCATCAACGCCGTCGCGTGATCGAGGGAGTACCCGAAATACGTGCGGAAGACGCGCACCACGTAGCTCATCAGGTTGACGGGGTCGTTCCAGACCACCACCTGCCATGGCTCGAGGGGAGCAGCGCTCAGGTCGGTCACCTCATCGAGGTCGGGAACCGCTGTCGGGATCGTCACGCCCAGCCCATCTCATGCAACTGCTCGTCGTCGATTCCGTAGAAGTGCGCGATCTCATGGACCAGTGTGGTGTGGATCTCGTCGCGGAGCTCGTCGTCGGTCTCGCACTGCGCGAGATGCGGTTCGCGGTAGACGACGATGCGGTCGGGGAGTTCACCCATTCCGTATTGCGTCCGCTCGGTCAGTGCCAAGCCGTCGTAGAGCCCGAGCAGATCGAGGCTGCCGTCCTCGGGCCGATCCTCGACGACGAACACCACGTTCTCCAGCCCTTCGACCATGTCGTCGGGGAGGCGGTCGAGCTCGTCGATCACGAGCTCTTCGAAGGCGGCGGCATCCATGTCCATCATCTCCAGCCTAGGGGCGACGGAAGGTCAGTGGAGGAGAACGAGGATCGCGGCCACCACGATGAACAGGGCGCCGAAGACCGTGTTGAGGACACGCTGCCCTCGCGCCGTGCGCGTGAGACGACGGAAGGGGCGCGCGGCCGCGGCGAAGAACCCCCACATCACGATCACATCGACGACGATCACGGTGACGATGAGGGTGAGGTACTGGGGCAGTGGCGGCTCATCCAGCCGGACGAACTGCGGGATGAACGCCAGGAAGAAGACGATCGCCTTCGGGTTCAGCAGGTTGACCCAGAACCCCCGGCGGATCATCGACCAGTGGCTCTCCCTGGAATCGACCGGAACGGGAACGTCGTCGACCACGACCGCGGGCTTCGTGAGGATGAGACGTATCCCGAGGAACACCAGGTACGCCGCGCCGGCATAGCGGATGCCGTTGAAGAGCACCTCCGAGCGAGAGACCAGCAGCCCGACGCCGGCGGCCACGACAGCCACATGGACGATCAACGCGATCTGCTGCCCGACGATGCCCCATATCGATCGTCGCCACCCTTGATTCATGGCGTTCGACATCGTGTTGATCGCACCGGCGCCGGGCGTGAAACTGATCACGACGGAGGCGGTCAGCAACGAGAACCAGACCGCGAGCGACACCTCGCCAGTCTAGAGCTCCGGAGGGGAACAGGCCGATCATGCGGAGATGCGAAGAAGGCCCGAACCTTGCGATTCGGGCCTTCTTCAGGAGGGTGAGTAACGGGACTCGAACCCGCGACATCCGGCACCACAAGCCAGCGCTCTACCAGCTGAGCTATACCCACCATGTGCCCACCGGAGCAGGCAACTATACGAGTGTATTACATGTTCGGAGTGAACTCGGACACCGTGCGCGAAGCGATCTCCCGTGCCTCGTCGCTGGACGGCCCCGGCTCATCGACGAACACTGCTTCGCGGTAGTACCGGAGCTCCCTGATCGACTCGAGGATGTCGGCGAGCGCACGGTGACCGCCGTCTTTGGAGGGGGCCTGGAAGAACACCCGCGGGTACCAACGGCGCGAGAGCTCCTTGATGCTGGAGACGTCGACGTTGCGGTAGTGCAGCCACTGATCCACCTGCGGCATGTACTTCGCCAGGAACATCCGATCCGTGCCGATCGTGTTCCCGGCCAGAGGCGCTTTGCGCTCCAGCGGAACGAAGCGCTTGATGTACGCGAGGGTCTGGGACTCAGCCTCCTCCAGCGACACTCCACCGGCGATCTCCTCGATGAGTCCCGATGTCTCGTGCATCTTCGTGACGAAGTCGTTCATGTGCTTGAGGGCACTCTCATTGGGGCGGATCACCACCTGGAATCCCGGATCGATGGGGTTGAGCTCGAAGTCGGTGACGACGACGGCGATCTCGACGAGCTCGTCGACCGCCAGATCGAGGCCCGTCATCTCGCAGTCGATCCATACGAGACGATCATTCTCGGACGCAGATACCATGTCGCCATACTATCGACGGGCCCGACATCGCCGACCGGAGCGTGCTTCACGAAACGCCTCCGGGACCGCGATACTCTAGAGATGTGCGCCTCCGTAGCTCAGGGGATAGAGCAGGAGCCTTCTAATCTCTTGGTCGCAGGTTCGAATCCTGCCGGGGGCACCACACGAGTCGAATGCCCCGCGACACACGGCGCATCGAGGCATTGGTCGTCGAATCTCCGCCTGCGTCGTCGACCGCGCTGAACTCGTCAGGAATAGCGGAGGGCCGCGACGGCATCGTCCGCGCGCCAGAACTCACCGACGACCCGGAAGACGCCCGTCGCGAGATGAAGGCGCTCCGCGCGGTATCGAAGCCCGAGCGGATCCGCGACGATGCGCAGGTGACCGAGCACGTGCTCCCGCTGATCCTGCACTCGCCAGAGGTGATCTGCGGCGCGGACCAGATGCTCTCGTGCGGAAGCGAGTCGAGGCGTGGCGTAGGGGATCTCGGGGAGGGAGGTGATCAAGTTGTCGGACATCGGGGCTCCTTTCGTGATTCGAAGATATGACCGACCTCCGACATTCGGGCCGGTGAGGTCCTCCCGCCCTCATCGGGGCTTTCTCTCCACAGACGCCATCTGACCGAGGCTGTCCACCGCTTGCACGATTCGGGCGATCGGCTCCCGCCGTCGCGCCCCACTCTGGAGGGGCCCGGAAGAGATCCGGCGATCGAGAGGATGAGCACATGATCGACACCCTGACCATCGTGGGGAGAGTCGCGACCGACCCGACGCAGGTCCAGACCGGGGGCGGCGTCTCTGTCACCAATTTTCGCCTCGCCAGCACGCACCGCCGCTTCGACGCCGCGACCCAGACGTGGACGGACTCCGGGACCAACTGGTTCTCCGTGGCCGCATTCCGACAGCTCGGCGAGAACGCGAAGGCGTCACTGCGCACCGGTGACAGCGTGATCGTGACCGGTCGCCTGAAGATCCGAAACTGGGAGAGCAACGGCAAGCACGGCACCAGCGTCGACATCGAAGCGGATGCGATCGGACATGACCTGCGGTGGGGGACGACCGCCTACCGACCGCAGGCGCGTGCGCAGGCGAGTGCCACGGAGACGTCAACCGACTCCGCGGACGCGTCATCCGGCCATGAGGGGGTCGGCGTCCCCGATGAGGAGAAGGACTCCTCGACGATCGACCTCTCCTGGGCTGATCCGGAGGCGGAGCTGACGGGGAGGGGCTGACCTGTCGAGTTCGGAGAGATGAGGGCGCGGGCCGGCTGTTCGGGCGAGACGAAGGGGAAGGCGACGTAGACTCGGCACGTGCTTCGTCGATCGGTCCTCTCGCCCGCGCGTGCAGCCGGCGTCCTCGCCGCCACGGCTGCGGCCGCCCTCCTTCTCTCCGGGTGCACGCCGACCCCCGCTCCGTCACCTTCCCCGTCGGTCTCCGCCTCACCCGGTGCGGAGTCGACGACTCCCGCGGCGCCCGTCCTGGTGCCCGATGGCACCGCCGAGGAGAACCTCCCTGTGTTCACGGCGACCGCGGAAGGCATCTGGGCGACTGATCAGCGGGGGCTCGGTCGCGCCTACATCGACGCCCTGATCACTGCAGGGTTCGATCGCGAAGCGATGCAGGTGACCCAGGATCAGACCACGGTCGGAAATCCGGCGGAGAGCCTGCAGTTCTCCGTGCGCTGGGGCGACGATGAGTGTCTCGTCGGCCAGGTCGGGCCCTCCACGGGGCAAGTCGTCACCGCGGTTCTGCCGCAACTCGCCGAGGGGCGCTGCCTCATCGGTGCCACACGTCCTATCGACTGGTGACACGCCAGGGGGCCGGTAGGCTGGAGTGTCGATCTTCGACGCCAACAGAAGGAGCGGTTTTCGGTGGCTGAGTACATCTACTCGATGGTTCGTGCACGCAAGGCAGTGGGCGAGAAGCTCATCCTGGACGACGTGACCATGGCGTTCCTCCCCGGGGCCAAGATCGGTATGGTCGGTCCCAACGGCGCCGGTAAGTCGACCATCCTCAAGATCATGGCGGGTCTGGACACCCCCTCGAACGGTGAGGCGAAGCTCTCTCCGGGGTTCACCGTCGGCATCCTCATGCAGGAACCGGAACTCGACGAGACGAAGACCGTGCTCGAGAACATCCAGGACGGCATCGCGATCAAGGCGAAGCTCGACCGCTTCAACGAGATCTCGGCACTCATGGCAGATCCCGATGCCGACTTCGACGCTCTCCTGGCGGAGATGGGTTCGCTTCAGGAAGAGATCGACGCGGCGGACGGCTGGGACCTCGACTCGCAGCTCGATCAGGCCATGGACGCGCTGCGCACCCCTCCTGGCGACGCGGCGATCGCCCCGCTCTCCGGTGGTGAGAAGCGTCGTGTGGCGCTGGCGAAGCTGCTCCTGCAGAAGCCTGACCTCCTGCTGCTCGACGAGCCGACCAACCACCTCGACGCCGAGAGCGTGCTGTGGCTCGAGCAGCACCTGCAGGCCTACAAGGGCGCCGTCATCGCGATCACCCACGACCGGTACTTCCTCGACCATGTGGCCGAGTGGATCGCCGAGGTCGACCGCGGCCGCCTGATCGGCTACGAGGGCAACTACTCGACCTATCTGGAGAAGAAGGGCGAACGCCTCGAGATCCAGGGCAAGAAGGACGCCAAACTCGCCAAGCGCCTCAAGGAGGAGCTGGAGTGGGTGCGCTCGAGCGCGAAGGGGCGTCAGACCAAGTCGAAGGCGCGTCTCGCTCGCTACGAGGAGATGGCGTCCGAGGCCGAGCGCACCAGGAAGCTGGACTTCGAGGAGATCCAGATCCCCGCAGGACCGCGTCTCGGTAGCGTCGTCATCGAGGCCAAGAACCTGAAGAAGGGCTTCGACGGACGCTCGCTCATCGATGGGCTCAGCTTCAGCCTGCCGCCGAACGGCATCGTCGGTGTCATCGGCCCGAACGGTGTCGGAAAGACGACGCTGTTCAAGACCATCGTCGGCCTCGAGCCTCTCGACGGCGGAGATCTGAAGATCGGCGAGACGGTCAAGATCAGCTACGTCGACCAGTCGCGCTCCAACATCGACCCGAACAAGACGCTGTGGGAGGTCGTCTCCGACGGCCTCGACTACATCACCGTCGGCAAGACCGAGATCCCGTCCAGGGCGTACGTCTCTAAGTTCGGCTTCAAGGGTCCGGACCAGCAGAAGAAGGCAGGTGTGCTCTCCGGTGGTGAGCGCAACCGCCTGAACCTCGCGCTGACCCTCAAGGAGGGCGGCAACCTGCTGCTCCTCGATGAGCCGACCAACGACCTCGACGTGGAAACCCTGAGCTCGCTCGAGAACGCGCTGCTCGAATTCCCCGGCTGCGCCGTGGTCATCACCCACGACCGGTGGTTCCTGGATCGCATCGCCACGCACATCCTCGCCTACGAGGGGACTGATGAGAAGCCTGACCAGTGGTACTGGTTCGAGGGCAACTTCGAGGCCTACGAGGAGAACAAGATCGAGCGCCTCGGAGCGGATGCGGCCAAGCCGCACCGCTCGACGCACCGCAAGCTGACGCGCGACTGAGGCTGTCGTGACCGCATCGCCGGGGCCCCGTCTGCACATCCCGATCCAGCTCCGCTGGGGCGATCTGGATGCGTTCAACCACGTCAACAACACCTCGATGCTGAAGCTGCTCGAGGAGGCTCGTGTGCGAGCATTCTGGCGTGCGGGCCCCGGCGAGGAGGCACCCTCGACGGCAGTGCTCGACTCGGGCATCGACGAGGGCATCCTCACGCTCATCGCTCGCCAGGAGATCGAGTACCTCGCGCCCGTGCCGTACCAGCGGCGACCGCTCGAGGTGCAGATGTGGTTCGGGAAGCTCGGCGGGTCCAGCGTCGAGGTCTGCTACGAGGTGCACAACGACCCGACGGCGGACCCTCGTCAGATCTATGCGCGATCGACGGCGATCATCGTGCTCGTCGACGCGAAGACCGGACGCCCCACCCGCCTCACGCAGGAGATGCGCGACGCCTGGGAGCCATACCTCGGAGAGTCGATCCAGTACAGCCATCGCTGAGCTGCTCTCGGTCAGCGGGCTACGAGGGGCACGTGAGACTGTGCCTGGCACGTCGGTCGGGAGCGGATGTTCCCGACCGACGCATCACTCCTGGCCGTCGGGGACCCGGATCATGATCTCCTGGGCGACGCTCGCCACGAGGGCCCCGTCGCGCGTGAAGATACGTCCGGTGGCGAGCCCTCTGCCGCCGCGGGCGTTCGGCGACTCCTGCACGTACAGCAGCCACTCATCCACGCGCGCAGGCCGGTGCCACCACATCGCGTGATCGAGGCTGGCGACCTTGAGACCGGGGAGCGCCCAATAGACGCCGTGGGCGCGGAGAATCGACTCCTGGATCGTCATATCGCTGAGGTAGGCGAGGGCCGCCCTGTGCAGACGCTGGTCGTCGGGTAGCGGCGCGCGAAGACGCATCCACACGGCCTGCTGCGGCGTGCGCGCATCATCGCTCGGCAGATACAGAGGCGAGTCGACGTGGCGGATGTCCGCGGCGCGCTCGCTCAGCATCCGTGCGGTGCCGCCGGGGAGACCCTGAACCCGATTCTCGTCCGGTGCGAGTTCCTCAGGAGCGGGAATGCCATCGGGCATCGGCTGTGCGTGCTCGACGCCCGGGTCGGCGTCCTGGAAGGAAGCGATCATCGAGAAGATGGGCACACCGTTCTGGTAGGCCTGGGCACGACGCGTGGAGAACGAGCGTCCGTCATGGATGCGGTCGACGGAGATCGTGATGCCCTGACTCGCGTCGCCTGGACGCAGGAAGTAGCCGTGCATCGAGTGTACCGCCCGGTCTTCGGGGAGGGTACGCTCTGCAGCCAAGAGCGCCTGGGCGAGAACCTGTCCGCCGTAGATCCGGCCGGTGGGCATCGGGTGCGAGGAACCGGTGAAGATGTCCTCCGTCGTCCGTGCCTGCGTCGAATCGAGATCGAGGACCTCGAGCAGCCGCTCGACGGTCTGGATGGCGTGATCTTCCGCGCTCATGGATTCCTCTCTGCGCCCCGGGGCGCCGCTCCGTTGGTAGTTTAGAACGCGTGCCGCATCACCTCCTCCTCGCCGACTCCCACACGGCGAAAGACGTCCTGACGTTCGTGGGGCGAGCGGCCAGGATCACCGACGAGGGAGTGCGGCTGCAGGCGTCGAGCGGCGTACTCGCCCTCACGACCGCGGCACTCGCCCCCCACGGCCTGTTCGATCAGACACCGACGATCCTCGCGATGCGCATCGTGCATGCTGATCCCGAACTCGAGTGCGATGTCGTCGTCGATCAGCTCACGAAGACCGACGAGCCACACCGCCTCGAGCTCCCGGACACCGGACTCTCGCCGGCGTGGGCAGGTGTGGCGCCGCCTCGAGGCGGGTGGGAGCCGGTGTCGACGCTCGACGTCTCCGTGATCGCCCAGCGGGCGCAATGGGGGATCTCCGCCGTGGCCCGCGGCACCGCGCCGGGCTCGGGAGAGGAAGCCGTGCGAGCCCTCCGGGCCGCGATCTGGGGGGAGCCGGATGAGGACCTCGGTGACATCCCGCGAGGCGTCGCCTTCGCTGCGGACGCGATGGGCTTCATCTCGGGCGAGGAACAGGTGGCCGTCTCTCGATCCGGGCGATGGACACGACTCGCCTTCCGGCGCGGTCATGTACTCTCCCGCGGCCCGGTTGCCTCAGGGCTCACGAATGTGCGTCACACCGGCTCCGCCGGCTGAGACGCCCCCTGCCGCCCGCGACGCAGAAGCACGTGGCCGCGCCGCAGCGCGACGATCCTGCTCACGAGGGCGCTGATCCCTCCCAGCACCAGGACCGCGCCGAGAAGGTCCAGAAGCGGGAACAGCCAGAGGTCGATCACCCAGTACTGCCAGTTGACGGAGCCCCCGAGCAACGCGGGAGTGAGGGGGATGACCAGCCCTGCGACGATCACGAGGATGAGCGGGAAGAGTCGGAGCAGGAGTCGCGGTGTCCGTGCGGACCGCCTTCCCGCCGCCCAGCGGGGAGCGCGAAGAGCCGTCACGAGGAGCAGGGTCAGAGCGACCGCGGCAAGGACCGACAGGATGCTGTTCGCGACGCCCAGAGGGTTCTCGTAGGGCTTCGGGGGCACGCCCTCGGATTCCGCGATCAGATTCTGCGCCAGCTCGCCGGGGGAGCCGACTCCGTTCGTGAGCACAACGACAGCTCTCCCCGTCTCGGGGGCGAACGCCATCGACCCGGTGAACGTGGCCAGAGTGCCCCCGTGCGAGACAAAGCCAGGTGCATCCCCTCCATCCGGGGCGAGGTGCTGCCAGCCGAGACCATACGGTGCAGCGTTGGGCTGCACCGCGTGGAGCTCGTCGAGCAGCGGGCGCTCCAGCAGTGCCGCACCGACCGTGCCCTGATTGAAGCGGAGCCACTGCACCATGTCGGCGAGCGTCGACACCACGCCGCCGTTGCCTCCGCAACGCCCCGGCATCTCCGGCATCACGTACGCGAGACCCAGCACCACGGAGAAGCCGGGCGCGAGCTCATCCACAGTCCGGTCGCAGGCGTCCACGCTCAGCGAGTCGTGCATGCCCAGCGGCACGAAGAGACGCTCCTGAAGGAAATCATCGAGAGGCTGCCCCGACACGATCTCGACGATGCGGGCGGCGAGCGAGTAGTTCGTGTTGTGGTATTCGAATCGCACTCCCGGTTCCGCGACCAGTCGGCGCTCCCTGAGCTCGGCGATGACCGCCCGCGTGGTCCGCGGCGCGGGCAGCGCGAACTCGTCGTTCGTCTGCAGCGACAATCCCGAAGTATGGGACAGCAGCTGGCGGATCGTGATGTGCTCGTACCTCGCATCGGCCATCGTGAACTCCGGCAGGCGCTCGACGACGCGGTCATCGAGTTCCACTGAGCCGTCCTGGACCAGCAGCATGATCGCCGTCGCCGTCATCGACTTGCTCATCGACGCGATCCGGAACCGCGTCTCCGGCGTGATCGCCGCTCCGGCGCCGTCACGACCGCGCACGATCAGATCGACGTCTCCGTCGGAGATCACGGCCGCGGCGATCCCGGGAGTCGCGAACGTCTCCGTGTACGCCTCGACCGTCCTGGAGGCAGTCGTCGGGGTGTCCGCGGTGACAGTGGGAACAGCGCAGCTCGCGAGCAGTGTCGACAGGAGTCCGAGGAGCAAGAGGAGGCGCACGAGCCCACCGTAAGCAGCACGGCCGGGCGGTTCGACGTGGAACGCCATGTCTTCGGGATACCCCGAACAAGTGCGACGGATCCCCGGAACGACGCCACCAGGAGAACTGGGGCCCGTGCCTCGGACCTCGCCCCGCGACTCAGACGGCGAGTGCGGCTGCGCGCCCCGCGGTGCGACCGGAGAAGAGGCAGCCGCCGAGGAAGGTTCCCTCGAGTGCCCGGTAGCCGTGCACGCCGCCTCCGCCGAAGCCGCTCGCCTCACCGGCCGCGTAGAGACCCGGGATCGGTTCGCCTGCGGCGTTCAGGGCGCGGCCTTCGAGATCGGTGTTGATACCGCCGAGGGACTTGCGCGTGAGCACATGCAGCTTCACGGCGACGAGCGGCCCCGCCGCAGGATCCTGAAGGCGGTGCGGGGCTGCGGTCCGGATGAGCTTGTCGCCGCGGTAGCCGCGCATCGACCGCAGCATGCCGATCTGCGCGTCCTTCGTGAAGTCGTTCTCCATCTCGCGGTCGCGAGCCTCGACCTCGCGCCGGACGTTGTCGAGGTCGAGGAGTTCGCCGCCAGGATGCTTCTGCATCTGTTCGAGCAGCGAGTCGAGATCGTTCTCGACGATGAAGTCCTCGCCCTCGTCGAGGAAGGACTGCACCGGACCCGTCGGTCCCTTGGCGAGGCGGGATTTCAGGAGGAGTCCGACATCCTTCCCGGTGAGGTCGGGGTTCTGCTCGCTGCCGGACAGGGCGAACTCCTTCTCGACGATCTGACGCGACGTGACGAACCAGGAGTGGTCGTGGCCTGTCGTTCGCAGGTGCTCGAGTGTGCCGAGGGTGTCGAAGCCGGGGAACAGCGGCACGGGGAGCCGCTTTCCCGTAGCGTCCAGCCACAGAGACGAGGGGCCGGGCAGGATGCGGATCCCGTGCGAAGGCCACACCGGATCCCAGTTGGTGATGCCCTCGACGTAGTGCCACATGCGGTCGCCGTTGATCAGGCGGGCACCGGCGACTTCGCTCACACGATGCATCGAGCCGTCGACATATGCCGGCACCCCTGTGAGCATGTGGTCGGGTGCGGTGCCGAGCCGTTCGGGCCACGCTGCTCGCACGAGGTCGTGGTTGCCGCCGATCCCTCCTGAGCAGACGATCGTGGCGGTCGCCGAGATCTGGAACTCGCCGATCACCTCGCGAGACGATGGCACCCCGCGCTCCGCACCGCTGGTTGCGAGGATGTCCCCTCGTGCACCCGTGACGGTGCCGTCCGCGACGGTCAGCTCGCCGACGCGGTGACGCGGAAGGATCGTGAGCCGGCCGTCCCGCTCGCCCTGCTCGACGGCTGCCGCGAAGGGGGCGACGATGCCCGGTCCGGTGCCCCAGGTGATGTGGAAGCGGGGGACGGAGTTGCCCGGTCCGATCGCCCCGTAGCCGCCGCGCTCCGCCCAGCCGACGACGGGGAAGAAGCCGACGCCGCGTTCTCGAAGCCAGGCGCGCTTCTCGCCGGCCGCGAACTGCAGGTACGCCTGCGCCCAGCGGCGGGGCCATTCGTCTTCGTCGCGATCGAATCCGGCGTTGCCGAACCAGTCCTGGGTCGCGAGTTCGAGGGAGTCCTTGATGCCGAGGCGTCGCTGCTCTGGGGAGTCGATGAAGAACAGGCCCCCGAAAGACCACCAGGCCTGACCGCCGAGATTCGTGCGCGGCTCCTGATCCACCAGGATGACGCGCCGCCCGGCATCGAGTGCCTCCGCCGCCGCGACGAGGCCGGCCAACCCCCATCCGATCACAAGGACATCTGCAGACAGGGGTGTCGTCGTCATGAGCTCTCCGTTGATTCCTGACGTGATCGGGCCTCGAGCGTCGGGCGACCACCCGGACCGGCACCGATCCCGGAAGGCTCGAGTGAGTTCACCATGGCATAGGCGGCCCGCTCCAGGTAGTCCCACAGCGTGGTTTCGTGCAGGGGGGACAACTGCGCCTCGTCCACAGCTGTCCGCATGTGACGAAGCCAACGATCGCGCGCGTCCGCGTCGATGCGGAAGGGCATGTGCCGCATACGGAGCCGCGGGTGTCCGCGCGTCTCGCCGTAGGTCGTGGGACCGCCCCAGTACTGCTCGAGGAACATCCGCAGGCGATCCTCCGCGGGGCCCAGGTCTTCTTCGGGGTACATCGGCTTCATCACCGGGTCGAGCGCGACCTCGCGGTAGAACACCGAGACGATCTTCGCGAACGTGTCGTGCCCGCCGATCTCGTCGTAGAAGGTCACTTCTGGGTGCTCCCGTCGTCGTTCGGCTTTTTGCGGCGCCAGATCCCGCGGTCGGGAATGATCGGGACGCCGGTCACGGCATTCGGCCGGGTCTTGGGCGGATTCGCTCCGCGCACGCGACGCGCCCCGTCGAGGCCCGTCGGCACGACGTCGACCATGCGCGGAACGCCGATCTCCTTCTCGAGCAGTGCGGCGCGCAGTCGACGCCGCAGCTCCTGGGCGACGTCGTCCTTCGCGTTGGCGCGGGCCTTGATCACGATGCGCACCACGAGCGCATCGCCGTCGATGGACTCGAGCCCCCACAGCTCCGGCTTCTCGATGATGCGCGTACGCCACTTCGGATCCTTCGCCAGCCCCTGCGCCGTCTCGAGCATGATGTGCTCGACCTGCTCCAGGTCGGAGTCGGCGGGGACGCCCAGGTCGATGATGGAGCGCGCCCAGCCCTGCGACATGTTGCCGATGCGGGTGACCTCGCCGTTGCGCACGTACCAGAGGGTGCCGTTGACGTCGCGCACCTGGGTGATGCGCACGCTGACGTACTCGACGACGCCGCTCGCGAGACCGAGATCGACCACGTCGCCGATGCCGATCTGGTCTTCGGCGACGATGAACATGCCGTTGAGCACGTCCTTGACGATGTTCTGGGCGCCGAAGCCGAGGCCGGCGCCGACGGCAGCGGTCAGGAGGGTCAGGGAGCCGAGGAGGCTGTTGTCGATCGCGTTCACGATGAGCACGATTGCGATGACGACGAGCATCACGTTGACGATGTTCTGCAGGATCGTCCCCAGCGTGCGCGTGCGCTGCACGAGGCGCATGTCGGCGAGGGGGGATCGTTCGAGGGCCTGCGTGTCGTCGACCGACGCCTTGTTCTTGGCGCTGTCGACGATACGGTGCACGACACGTCGGATGACTATGCGCAGAACGAGGCCGATCACGACACAGCTGGCGATGATGATCGCGACGGTGAGGGCCTTCATACCGGCCTCACCTAGCCAGACGAGCAGCGCCTTCACCCAATCGGGGAGGGGGATTTCCGCGGATGGGTCGGTGTCAGCGAAGGGGAGAATCATCACTCACGATCCTAGCGATCGGGTCTCTGCGCGGGCTGGGTGGATGTGCCCGACGAGAACGGAGACCACCCGTCCCGTCTCGCGGTGTCGTTCATGGACACGGCGAGTGCGGGACCGATGGTCTCCGTCTTCAGGGGTGCTTCGGGATCAGTCCTCGGCGTCGCGCGCCTGTGCGGCCAGAGCGCGCTCCACGTCCGCCAGGTTCTCGAGCACGAGACGGCGCAGCGCGGGCGCCGCGTCCTGGTGGGCGGCGAGCCAGCCACGGGTCGCATCGCGCAGCGCGACGTCGGCCAGAGCCGTGGGGAAGAGTCCGACGATCAGGTACTGCGCGATCTGGTAGGTGCGCGATTCCCAGACCGGGAGCAGCATGTCGAAGTAGGCCGGTACGAACTCGCCCAGCACTGCGGCGCCGGCCGGGTGCGTGAACCCGAGCGCTGCGGAGCGGACGATCGTGTTGGGGGCGTCGTCGCGTTCGATGAGCGACGCCCACGCGGCCTTCTTCGATGCCGAATCCGGGAGCGAGGCACGGGCCTGAGCGGCGAACTCTCCGCCCTTGGCCGTGTTGTCGGCCGCGAGGGCGGCATCGATCGTCGCGGCATCGGTCGCGCCGATCGATGCCAGCCCGACGAGGAGCTGCCAGTTCAGGTCGGCGTCGACCTCGAGCCCGGGCAGCGTGTCCTCACCGGAGCGCAGACGCCCGACGATGCCGGCGTGCTCCGGGGTGACCAGGGCGTTCGCGAACGCGGTGACGAACTGCAGCTGGCTGTCGCTCCCCGGCTCCGCGGCCTCTGCGAGGCTCCACAGGCCGTCGGCGACCTTGAGTCGTGCCGCCTCGCGATCCGCGGGGACGACGTAGAGAGTCGCCGCGGTGCGCAGCTGGCTCAGCGTGGTGCGCACGGTCGTCGACTCGGTCTCGCGGCCGATGTTGCCCAGCACGAGGTCGATGTACTCCGAAGCGCCGGTCTCGGCGTCGCGGGTCTGGTCCCACGCGGCACCCCACACGAGCGAGCGGGCGAGCGGGTCGTGGATGTCGGCGAGGTGGGCGATCGCCGTGGCGAGCGACTTCTCGTCGAGGCGGATCTTCGCGTAGGCGAGGTCGTTGTCGTTGAGCAGCACGAGGTCGGGGCGGGCGAGGCCCTGCAGCTCGGGCACCTCGGTGCGGTCGCCGTCGACGTCGACCTCGAGGTAGTGGGTGCGGGTGAGCGAGCCGTCCGTGAGCGTGTAGAAGCCGATGCCGAGGCGGTGCGGACGGATCGTCGGGTAGTCCGCCGGGGCGGTCTGCGTGATCGCGAAGCGCGAGATGGTGCCGTCGTGGCTCTCGGCGATGACGGGCTCGAGCGTGTTGACGCCCGCGGTCTCGAGCCACTTCTTCGACCACGTGCTGAGGTCGCGGCCACTGGTGGCTTCGAGCTCGGAGAGCAGGTCGCTCAGCTCGGTGTTGCCCCAGGAGTGCTTCTGGAAGTACTGCGAGACTCCGGCGAAGAACGCCTCGATGCCTACCCACGCGGCCAGCTGCTTGAGGACCGAGCCGCCCTTGGCGTAGGTGATGCCGTCGAAGTTGACCTGCACGTCTTCGAGGTCGTTGATCTCGGCGACGATCGGGTGGGTGGAGGGGAGCTGGTCCTGGCGGTAGGCCCAGGTCTTCTCCATGGCGTTGAAGGTCGTCCAGGCTTCTGTCCACTCGGTGGCCTCGGCGGTGGCGATGGTCGACGCCCACTCGGCGAACGACTCGTTGAGCCAGAGGTCGTTCCACCACTTCATGGTGACGAGGTCACCGAACCACATGTGCGCCAACTCGTGCAGGATCGTGACGACGCGACGCTCCTTGACCGCGTCGGTGACCTTGCTGCGGAACACGTAGGTCTCGGTGAAGGTGACGGCACCGGCGTTCTCCATCGCGCCGGCGTTGAACTCCGGCACGAAGAGCTGGTCGTACTTGGCGAAGGGGTACGGGACACCGAACTTCGACTCGAAGTAGGCGAAGCCCTCGCGGGTCTTGTCGAAGATGTAATCGGCATCGAGGTGCTGCCACAGGCTCTTGCGGCCGTACACGCCCAGGGGGATGACACGTCCGGAGGCGCTGGTGAGCTCCGAGAAGGTCGACTCGTACGGGCCGGCGACGAGCGCCGTGATGTACGAGGAGATACGCGGGGTCGGCTCGAAGCCCCACGTGGCGGTGACGTCGTCGTCATGGACGATGGGCTCGGGGGTGGGGGAGTTGGAGACGACCTTCCATGCGGCAGGGGCCGTCACCGTGAACTGGAACGTCGCCTTGAGGTCGGGCTGCTCGAAGACGGCGAAGACACGACGCGAGTCGGGCACCTCGAACTGGGAGTAGAGATAGACCTCCCCGTCCACGGGGTCGACGAAGCGGTGGAGCCCTTCTCCGGTGTTCGTGTACTCGCAGTCGGCGTCCACGACGAGGACGTTCTCGGCCTGCAGACCGGTGAGCGCGATGCGCGAGTCGGCGAAGACCTCGTTCGGGTCGAGCTGCTCGCCGTTGAGCGAGATCTCGCGCACGTCGCGGGCGATCAGGTCGATGAAGGTGAAGCCCTCCGGCGTCGCGGTGAAGCGCACCACGCTGCGGGAGCCGAACACCTCGGGGCCCTTCGTCAGATCGAGGGCGACCTCATACGACTGCGTGTCGATGACGTCGCGGCGCTCCTGCGCTTCGATACGGGTGAGGTTCTCTCCAGGCACAGCTGTACTCCCAGGGGTGAGGGGATGTCACCGGGGCTGGGCGCAGTTGGCGCCGACGGCAACCATGACAGCCTACGCCTTCGCGACGGATGCCTCCTCGCATCGGCCACGGGAGCGCGACGTCGGGAAACGACGCGTGCGCGCACGCCCGGACCCCTCCGAGGTGGGAAGATGGATGCGTGACTGCGATCGAGCCGAATGTCGTCCCCTTTGCCTCGCCTGCTACCGCCGGTGGTGCCCCTTACGTGAACACGCCTGCCGCCTACGACGCGATCCTGCTCGCCGGGTTCGGCGGGCCGGAGGGCCAGGAGGATGTGATCCCGTTCCTCAGGAACGTGACGCGCGGTCGGGGAATCCCCGACGAACGGCTCGAGGAGGTCGCGCACCACTATCGCCACTTCGGCGGGGTGAGCCCGATCAACGGCCAGAACCGCGTCCTCAAGGAGGCGCTGGAGAAGGCCCTCATCGAGCGCGGGATCACGCTCCCCGTCTACTGGGGCAACCGCAACTGGGCCCCGTACCTCGAAGAGGTCGTGACCGAGGCCTCGGCCAACGGTCACAACACCCTCCTCGCCTTCGCCACCAGCGCCTACAGCTCGTTCTCCAGCTGCCGCCAGTATCGCGAGGACTTCGCCCGCGTCCTGGAGGAGACCGGTCTGGGTGAGACGGTGACGATCGACAAGATTCGTCCGTTCTACGATCACCCCGGCTTCGTCGAGGCTTTCGAGACCGGCGTGCGTGAGGCTGTCGAGGGCTTCCTCGCCGAGGGCATCGCGGCAGCGGACATCCAGATCCTGTTCTCGACCCACAGCATCCCGACCGCCGACGCCGAGCGTTCCGGAGCCCGGGACATCGAATGGGGAGAGGGTGGCGCATACGCCGCGCAGCACCTCGCCGTCGCCGCGTGGGTCATGGACCGCGTTCGCCAGACCGTTCCGGCGGCCGCCGATGTGTCGTGGGAACTCGTGTACCAGTCCCGCTCCGGCCCCGCATCGCAGCCCTGGCTCGAGCCGGACGTGTGCGATGTGATCGGCGAGCTGCCCGATCGTGGCCGCAAGGCCGTCGCCGTCGTCCCGGTCGGATTCATGAGCGACCACATGGAGGTGCTGTGGGACCTCGACACCGAGGCGGCGGAGGCTGCGGAGGAAGCGGGCCTCTCCTTCACACGCACTCCGACTCCTGGAGTGTCGCCGGCATTCGTCTCCGGCATCGTCGACCTGATCGAGGAGCGCCTCCAGGGACGCCCCAACGAAGAGCGTGCGCACGTGACCTCTCTCCCCGGGGGCTTCGATGTCTGCCGGCCCGGCTGCTGCGAGAACATCCGCGCGGGCTTCAAGCCGGCCGCTGCCGGTGTCGCCCCGTGACCTCTCGCTGACCCGCGCACGCTTCTAGGATGGGAATCATGCGCATCCACATCGCCACCGACCACGCGGGACTCGACTTCTCCACCCAGCTGCAGGGACATCTGCGCGCTGCCGGACACGATGTCGTCGATCACGGGCCGATCGAGTACGACGCTGTCGACGACTACCCCGCCTTCTGCATCCGAGCGGCGCAGGCGGTCATCGCCGACCAGCGTGCCGGCGTGGACGCACTGGGTGTCGTCTTCGGCGGCTCGGGCAACGGTGAGCAGATCGCCGCGAACAAGGTCGAGGGCGTGCGTGCGGCACTCGTCTGGAATCTGTCGACGGCGGAACTCGCGCGAGAGCACAACGACGCCAACGTGATCTCCATCGGCGCCCGTCAGCACACGTACGACGAGGTGACGTCGTTCATCGACCGCTTCATCGAGACGCCGTTCTCCGGTGAAGAGCGCCACGTGCGCCGCATCGGCCAGATCGCGGACTTCGAACGAGACGGCTCTCTGCTCCCGGACCCGCGGGCCTGAGATGCCCGAGGGTCATTCCGTCCATCGGATCGCTCGACAGTTCGACCGCAACTTCGTCGGAAAGACCCTGAGCGCATCCAGTCCGCAGGGACGATTCGCCGAGGGCGCCTCCGTTCTCGACGGTCGCGAGGCGGTCAGCGTGCAGGCCGTCGGCAAGCAGATGTTCCTCGAGACGGAGGGCGACCTGTGGCTCCGGGTGCATCTCGGTCTGTACGGGGCGTGGGATTTCGCGGGTGAGATCATCGTCGACCCGACCATCGCCTCGGCCAACGGACGGATGGGCCAGACGAATCAGCGGGGGACCGTGCTCGACCAGCCGATCCTCGACGAAGCCGGCGAGAACTCGCTCGCGTCGATCGGGGCCCCGCGGCGCACCCGAGTGCACGTGCGGATGTCGGAGCAGACGAAGGGGCTGGCCGACGACGGGATGCAGTGGCCCCCGCCCGTCGTCGGGCAGGTCCGTCTGCGGCTGATGACCGATATCACCGCGGCCGATCTTCGAGGGCCCACCGCCTGTGTGCTGCAGACTCCCGAGGAGATGCTCGCCACGGTGGCCAAGCTGGGACCGGATCCCCTGGTCGGCGACCCGGTCGAGAACGAGGAGCGATTCGTTCGCGCCGTCAAGAAGAAGTCGACGGTCATCGCGCTGCTGCTGATGGACCAGTCGGTCGTGAGCGGGATCGGCAACGTGTATCGGGCAGAGATGCTCTTCCGCCAGCGGTTGAACCCGCACACTCCGGGTAGGGACGTGCCGGAAGACGTCGTGCGCGCGCTCTGGGCAGACTGGGTGCGCCTTCTCGCGATCGGTGTAGAGACCGGCCAGATGATGACGATGGACGGCCTCACGGGCGACGACTACCGGGCGGCCATGGCCAATCGGGACGACCGGCACTGGGTGTATCACCGTGCGGGACTGCCCTGTCGGATCTGCGGAACGGAGATCGCCCTCGAGGAGATCGGTGCACGCAAGCTCTACTGGTGCCCTCGTTGTCAGGCGTGAGCCCGCTCGAGCTCCCTGCACCGCTCTAGGCTGATCCCATGCGACAGAACCCCAGCTTCACGCTGGCCGATGAGACCGAGATCCGCCGTGTCATCGAGGCGAATCCCTGGGCGACGATCATGAGCGCAGGCGATGACGGACTCGTCGCCTCCCACTACGCCGTGCTGCTCGACGACGCGTGCGACGACCTCACCGTCGTGGGACACGTCGGGCGCCCGGACGACCTCATCCACGGGATGGGGCACCGAGAGATGCTCGTGGTGTTCCAGGGCCCGCACGGCTACGTCTCGCCCGGCTGGTACGGCGATGTCCCTGCGGTGCCGACCTGGAACTACACCGCGGTGCACCTGGCCGGCGTGCCCGAGATCCTGACCGATGAAGAGAACCTCGTCGTGCTGGATCAGCTCGTGGCACGCTTCGAAGCCCGGATGCCCGAGCCGCGACGGATGTGGGAACGCCCCAACGACCCGGCCTACATCGAGCGCCTCGCCTCGGGAACCGTGGGCTTCCGGTTGCGGCCGACCCGCGTCGTCGCCAAGAGGAAGCTCAGCCAGAACAAACCGCCGGAGACGATCGAGACGGTCATCGCCGCGCTCTCGACCGACGGACCGTATTCGAACCCGGCTCTCGCCGCGGAGATGCGACGCGCGCAGGATGCGCGCCGAGGAGGACGACAGCAGTGACCGAACGTGGAGTGGCGATCGACACGATCACCGGCGTGCGCATCGCCGGTCCTGGGCGCGAGTTCCTCATGGATGAAGAGCCCGTGGATATCTTCATCGCCGACGGGCGCATCGTCGACATCGCTCCGACGGGTGCTCTGCCGGCACGCGGCGCGGTCATCGACGCCGACGGCGCGTGGGCCGTTCCCGGGCTCTGGGACAACCACGTCCACACGGTCCAGTGGGCGCTGACATCGGAGCGGGCGCCGCTCGGCGGGGCGGAATCCGCCGCCGGCGCCGCTGCGGCGATGAGGGGCATCGCCCCGCTGCCGGATGGACGACGCGTCGGGACCGGCTTCCGTGATGCGCTCTGGTCGGATCGGCCCTCCCTCGAGCTCCTGGACGCCGCGACCGGCGATGTTCCGACGTATCTCATCAACGCCGATGTCCACAGCGTCTGGTTGAACAGCACGGCTCTCGCGCGCGAAGGTTTCCGCAGTGAGGACGGCGTGCTGCGCGAGACCGACGCCTTCGAGATCTCGCGGCGCCTCAACGCCGTCGACGCCGCCCACGGCGATCGCGCGATGATGCGTGCAGGCGAACAGGCGGCCGCACGCGGTATCACCGGGCTCGTCGACTTCGACATGGCGTGGAGTGCGGAAGCCTGGCCGCGACGGGTCCAGGCCGGTTTCTCCTCGCATCGCGTCGAGTTCGCGATGTACCCCTTCGACCTCGAACGGGCGATCAGTGCCGGGCTGCGCACCGGAGAGCTCCGCGAAGAGGGCGATGTCCCGGCTCCCGCACGAGGGCTCGTGCATGTCGGACCTCTCAAGGTCATCACGGACGGTTCTCTGGGCACACGAACGGCAGCGTGTTCGCACTCGTATCCGGGCGATCCCGACAACTTCGGGATGCTCACCGTGCCGTCGGACGAGCTCGTCGCACTCCTCACCCGTGCGACCGGTGCGGGGCTGGGCGTGGCCGTGCACGCGATCGGCGACCGGGCGATCACTTCTGCTCTCGACGCGTTCACCACGACGGGCGCCGTCGGCTCGATCGAGCACGTGCAGCTCGTGCGGCACACCGATCTCGCCCGTTTCGCCCGTCTGGGCGTGATCGCCAGCGTCCAGCCGCAGCATGCCGTGGACGACCGTGACCTGGTGGATCGTCACTGGGCCGAGCAGACCGCCATCGGCTACCCGCTCGCCTCGTTGCGTGACGCCGGTGCGCAGTTGCGCTTCGGGTCGGATGCACCGGTCGCCGAGCTCGACCCCTGGCACGCCATCTCAGCCGCGGTGTCGCGCACCGACGACGATCGGGCCGCCTGGCATCCGGAGGAGCGGATCACCGTCGACCAGGCGCTCGAGGCGAGCGTTCGTTCGTCGCTGCGTCCCGGCGAACCCGCCGACATCGTGCTGTGCGCCGCGGATCCTCGAGCGGCGACGGGGGAGGGGCTGCGGTCCATGCCCATCGTCTCCACCCTTCTCGCGGGGTACGTCACACACGTCCTCTGATCGTTCCTGCAACGAAGAAGGGGCGGTGCTCGGAGAACCGAGCACCGCCCCTTCTCAGGTCAGGCGATATCTGAGATCACGCAGCGATGTGCGAGACGAGGAACCAACGGTCCTTCTCGAGACCGCGCTGGATCTCGATCGCGACGTCCTGGCTGGTGAGGTCGACCTCGTCGAGTCCTTCGACAGCCGCCTTGACGTCGACCAGGATGGCGTCGATGTCCGAGATGACGGCGCGGATCAGCTCGTCGGACTGGGCGAAGCCGGCCGCGACCGAGGTGGATCCCGCCTTGTCGGCGACAGCGCTCACTCGTGCGTCGATCGGGAGTCCCAGCGCGACGATCCGCTCAGCGGCCGTGTCGGCGAAGTCGCCGGCGTGGGCGACGATGGTGTCGAGCAGCTCGTGGACGCCGATGAAGTTCGCGCCACGCACGTGCCAGTGGGCCTGCTTGCCGTTGACGGTCAGCGCCTGCAGGCCGAGGACGACAGGGGAGAGGAACTGGGCCGCCCCTGCAGCCACGGTCGGGTCGATGGCGGTAGTGGAAACGGTCTGTGCCTTGCTCATCTTGTGCTCCTCCGGAACGGTTACTCGTATCTGATGGAGACAACGCTACTCAGCCTCAGACATTCCGCAAGCAAGCTGAGGCTCGGCTCACTTCCGCGTGATTCCGCGGAAGTGAGGGTAGTCTCCCCTCATGAGCATCGCGTCCGGAGCCTCTGTCCTCTCCCTGCCGAA
The DNA here is from genome assembly GCF_049896645.1 of Microbacterium sp. DWRC1-3. Lineage (NCBI taxonomy): Bacteria > Bacillati > Actinomycetota > Actinomycetes > Micrococcales > Microbacteriaceae > Microbacterium > Microbacterium sp. DWRC1-3. The sequence goes on along the minus strand of NZ_JAFCUS010000001.1, from coordinate 595,989 downwards.
CACCACACCGTCGATCGACGCGACGGCGTTCGTCGCCGACGGCGCGCGCATCGTCGGCGACGTCTCCCTCGCCGCCGGATGCAGCGTCTGGTACAACGCCGTCCTCCGGGGAGATTCCGCGGGGATCGTCATCGGACCGGGCTCCAACGTGCAGGACAACGTCTCGGTCCACGTGGACTCGGGTCACCCCGTCGTGATCGGCTCGAAGGTGTCGGTGGGCCACAACGCGGTCGTCCACGGCTGCACGATCGGCGACGGCACACTGGTCGGGATGGGATCGGTCATCCTCAGCGGCGCGGTGATCGGTGACGGCTGCCTCATCGCGGGGGGAGCGGTCGTGCTCGGGGGGACGGAGATCCCTCCCGGTTCTCTCGTCGCGGGCGTCCCCGCGAAGGTGCGACGGGCCCTCACCGACGAGGAACGCGCGGGGCTCATCGCCAACGCCGACATCTACCTCGGGCACTCGCAGACGCATTCCGCGGCTACGCGGGTGTGAGCGCCCGGCCGCTAGGCTGAAAGGGTACGGGGCGGTGGCCAAGCTGGTTAAGGCAGTGGGCTCATAACCCAACGATCGCGGGTTCAAGTCCCGCCCGCCCTACTCGAACTCTCGCCGAGCGCCACACCACCGCCCGCACTCCCGTGCCGGCACCATGGCTGAAGCCCCGCCCTGAGGAAGACGATGACAGAACACAGCACGGCTCACCCACCGGGGCTCTTCGGCCACATCGGCGGTGTCGAGGTCGCACTCCTGTCCATCACGCAGGCCGGAACATTGGGCGCCCCTGTCGACTATGTCACCGCGCGCCGAGCGGATGTGCCCGCTGGGACCCCTGAAGTGTCGGTCGACCGTGCGGACTCTGCCGATCTGATCCGGGTGCCTGTCTCTGTGGTGGATCAGCTCGCTCGCTGGTGGTGGACAGTGCGGCTCGATGGCGGCGAGTACCAGGCGAGTCAGATGCGCGATGGACAGGTGCTCATCGGGACCTCCGACAGTCGTTTCGTCTGGGGCGACGGGTGGGACGGGAACGTCCGTGACGGCTGGCAGCGCTGGGTCGATGCGGAAGGGCTCGACGCGACGGCGACGCGCCACCCGCTCCAAGCCGTGGCGTGGAAGGCGATGAATGCCGCTGAGCTGTGCGACACCATGGAATTTTGGGCGAGCGCGTCCTGGCCGCTGACGCGGGACGAGGCGCAGAAGTTGGCCGTCGATCGCTTCGGGTGGACGATCGAGGTCGAAGACGGCACCTCTTATCTGATGAACACCGTGTCGGGGTTCACGGTCACCGATGTGATGATGATCGACCACAAGAACGTGATGATGGATCTGAGTCTCGACGTGTCCGACATGATCCGCGATGTGACGCCGGAATCCACGGCCTTCCTCGGCGACGCCTTCACGCTGATGGTCCGCGAAGGTGAGAGCCGCTGGGGCACGCCGACGATGACGGACTTCGAGGACACCGTGGCGGCGCACTGGGATGTCGCCGGCGGAGCTCGGATCGAGTTCACCTTCCTGCCCAAGGGGCTCACGGCGATGTACGAGACGCCTCAGGGCGCCGAGCTCTCACGCAAGAGCGGCAACCGTTGATGGCCGACGGCAGTGAGTTCGAGAGCCGCTTGCGCCGTGCGCTCCGTGAGGTCTGCGATCGGGTCTTCCTCGTCGCTGTGCGCTGATCCACTGCCCTGCCGGAAGAGGTGCGGTCAGGCGCCTGCCACGCGGGGTGGGCGCCGCGAGGCGGCCGCGGCGAGAGCCTTCGCGTCGAAGTAGTCTGCCCCGCCGACACGGAAAGGCTGTTCGTCCAACCACACCGCGTCGCCGTCGACCCGGAGTACACCGACGTACATGATCCGGTCAGCGTCAGATGACCAGATCGAGAGGAGCAGGTCGTCTCCGAGGCTGTCCTGCGCAGCAGCGAAACCCTCGGTGATCTCGGCAGCGTCGGTGCGCCCGTTCCGGATCGCCTCAAGAAGCGGGCGTATCGGGAACGAGCCGTCGACGCCGTAGATCACCGGATTCGTCAGCACACCACCTCCCTTGACCCGCCATCGGCGAGAGCCGACGAAGATCATCACGATGCTGACGACCACCAGCACCGGGGGGAGCGCGAACGCGCCGGCGATCGCCAGGCCGCCCTTCACCCGGCCCCCGAGGAGCTCAACGGTCGCCTCCGCATTGAGGTAGATCACCACTGACAAGACGACCATGACCACGGCGACGACGGTCCAGACCGCCCTCTTGCGCGGTGACGACTCCGACGCGAACAGATCAGGGCGCGTGGCGAACCAGGAATACAGATTGCGGTGTGTGGACCTCAACGGGGCGAAACTCATCTGACCATCCCTTCTCCACTATTCTCGCGTGTCCGACAGGTGGCAGGTCTCGCGATCGTCGTCACGGCATCTGCACGACGGCAGGTCGACCGGTGGTAGGAGCTTGCCGGAAACCACCGGAACGCGCGGTTCGTCGGCTGTCAAGCCCCTCCCGCCCGGCTGGACACCGCGCCATTGTTCGAAGGTGCGGCACCGCGCCGCAGAACGGGAGGCACCATGAGCATCGGCAGCGGAATCGCGCTCTTCGTGATCGGGGCGATCCTCGTCTTCGCGATCAATGTCGACGTCGCCTGGGTCGACCTCGACATGGTCGGCTACATCCTGATGGGCGCAGGAGTGGTCATATTCCTGCTCGGCATCGTCCTGCTGGCGCGTCGTCGTCGGACGGAGACGGTCTCGCGCACCGTCGTCGACCCCGCGACGGGAGCACCGACGACTCGTCGCTCCGTGAGCTCCACCGGCGACGACGCGGTGTGAACCGGTCGGCTGGCGGCGTCGACCCCGGAGGGTGTCGGGCGCCGTCAGTCGGCGTGGACGCTCTCGAGGTGTTCCTCGACGAGGGTGATGCCACCGCTGGAGCTCGCGGAGTGCGCGAGTTCCTCGATCCATCTTCGGCTCAGGTCCGGCGTCTCCGCGTCCTGGAACACGAACCGCAGCGGGATCGAGGGGTGCAGCCACAACGTCGAGCGACCGGGCGCATCGCCTTCAGGGTGTCGCCACGAGAGCGTGAAGCTCTCATTGCGGCGGAGCTTGGTGGCGATGACGACCTTCAGGTGCGCAAGCGCGCGATCGTCGATCTGGATCGGGGTCTTCGCGTCGCCGTAGTAGAGGCTGCCCATCAGCAGGGGGACGATTCGACGATGTGCGGGGCACAGACCATGGTTCTCCTCGACGGCGTGCTCGGAGGACCGAGAAGGCGGTCCGGGATATTCGAACTCTAGCCAACAATGTCCCGCGGCGACCGGCGCAGGGTCCGACGCGCCGTCCGATGCGAACAGAGTCTTCGTTCCCTGTCACGCAGACGGCAGTGAAGGCGCAGCCCCATAGGCCTCGCGGTAGGCCACGGTGAACCGGGAAGAGTTGCTGAAGCCCCATCGCCGAGCGATCTCACCCACGGAGCGGCCGTCTCCGTCGCGGAGATCCCGATGGGCACCGTCAAGGCGCGCCTGTCGCAGGGCATCAGCAGGCGTGATGTCGAGAGCGCGCCGGAATGCGTACTGCAGACCCCGTGTAGAGATGTAGGACGCGGCCGCGACATCGTCGATCGTGATGGCGAGATGGGCGTTCGCATCGATGTAGGCGAGTGCTCGACGCACGGACGCAGGCGCGCCGGCGCGCTGTGCCGGACGCTGCAGCGAGTGCGTGAACGTCGTCGGGAACGCCGAGAGGGTCACCGTCAAGGCATGACGCTCGAGCTCGGCGATCAGCAGCGGTTCCGTGTCTCCCGCCGCCAAGGACTGGTCGAGGTACGCGAACATGCGCTCCCAGCGCTGGGCGTCGGCTGCGGAGTGCGGCACGAGCCCGGTGGTGCGCAGCTCTCGGCGATCGTCGCCGGTGATCTGCCGCGCTCGATTCTCTGCCGCCTGATGATCGAACACGACGGCTCGAACGCGAGCGGAGCGGTCCCATCTCGCCTCGACCTCGGTGCCATCCGACATCCACACGGATTGCGCATCCAGCGACTCCCGCCCGGACCAGACGCGCGCGTCAGGAGCCTCCACACGGCACACCAGGAGCTGCTCCAGCGGCTCGGCTCGCGAATGCACCTGCGCGGCGAGGCGATAGTCGATCAGGGACGCGGTCTCGAGCTCCTCGGATCGCCAGTCGAATCGGAACCTCCGCGGGTCCGCCTTCTGCAGCGACGAGGAGGGGACGAATTGCTGCCACGTGGACTCCACCCGCTCCAGATCGCCGGATGTGAACTGCATGGGTTACTCCTTGTGCTTCGCGCCCAGATCCGACTCGAAAGCGCACCACCCGGAGCGTATCCCACCGCACCTGAGCCCCGGCGGTAGAGCACTGATGCGCTCGAGGAATCGGTCAATCTGAGAGAGGGGAATCCGTGTGAGGGGAAGGGGATCGAACGGGCCAGCTACCGTCGAGCGCGTCATCGGGGTCGAGCCGGCCGATGCTCACGAAGTACTCGGTGAGGCTCGCCGCCTGCGATCGGGCCCACCCGATCTGATGCGTGTGGAGTTGCGCGGGAGATTCGGGGAGACTGAACTGACGCGCGAGCGCCTGCGCGACACGTCCGGCGGCGATGGCGTCGGCAGACGCTTCATGGGCGCTCTCCAGCGGCACGGCATAGTGCGCCGCCACCACTTCGAGCGTGCGCCGGCCACGACGGTAGCGGTCGAAGGCCTTGTCGATCACGAGCGGATCGATCACGGGGGCCGGGTCTGTCAGGGGCTCGACTCCGTGACGGATCGCTTCACAGGCGAGCAGGGAGAAGTCGTACGACGCGTTGTAGGCGACGACCGGCACCCCCTGATCGAACAACGATCGCAACGCGGCGGTGACTTCGGCGACGACCTCGTGCGCCGGCCTTCCCTGCGATCGTGCGTGCATGGTGGTGATGCCGTGCACAGCGGTCGCTCCTTCGGGAATCGGGACTCCGGGGTCTGCGAGCCATGAGCGAGCCGCGACCTGGCGTCCCCCCGCATCGAGCACGCCGACATAGGCGGTGACCACGCGATCCGACTCGACGTCGACGCCCGTCGTCTCCAGGTCGAACACACCGACGCGCGTGAGCCACGCGGGGAGCGGAGATCCGGAGGGCATGCCCTCACGCTACGGCCGGCCGCGGACATTCAGGAGAAGGCGCACGGCGGCTCGTAGACTCGGACCATGACCGTGCCATCTCCCTACGCGGACCGTCTTCGTCGCCTTCCCGTGCAGCGCCACGAGGTCGAGGTGCGCGGTGCCACCACGGCATATTGGGTGTACGGCCCTGAAGACGCCGAGACCACGGTCATCGCGGTGCACGGCTTCCGTGGCGAGCACCACGGCCTCGAACCGGTTCTCGCCTACCTCCCCGAAGTTCGCGTGGTCGCCCCCGACCTTCCCGGATTCGGCGAGTCGGCGCCTCTTCCCGGCCGCCGACACGATCTCGACGAGTACGCCGGATGGCTCACCGACTTCGCCGCGGAGGTCGCACCGGGCGCCGTGATCCTCGGTCACTCGTTCGGCTCGATCGTCACGGCGGCGGCTGTCGCGCGGGGACTGCAGACCCCTCGTCTGATCCTGCTGAACCCCATCGGGGCGCCGGCGTTGGAAGGGCCGAAGGGACTCATGACCCGTCTCGCGGTGCTGTACTACGCGCTCGGCGCCCGGCTCCCCGAGGCCTTCGGAACCGCGCTGCTGCGCAACCGGGTCATCGTCCGCGTCATGAGCATCACGATGGCCAAGACGAAGGACCCCGAACTCCGTCGGTTCATCCACGACCAGCACGACACCTACTTCTCGCGGTTCTCCGACCGCGACGTGCTCCGCGACGCCTTCGTCGCGAGCGTCTCCCACGACGTCCGCGAGTTCGCACCCGAGATCGAGGTCCCGACGTTGCTGGTCGCGGCCGAGCGCGATGACATCACGCCGATCGAGGCGGAGCGGAAGCTGGCGAAGATCTTCCCCGACGCCTCACTGGTCGAGATCGCGCACGTGGGGCATCTGATCCACTACGAGACCCCGGCCGAAGCGGCGGGGGCCATCCGGCGCTTCCTCAGGATTCCCGTCGCGCGAGGCCGATGAGTCCGGCGACCCGGAACGGGATCACCTCGCCCATCGCGAGTGAGGTCTCGGTGCGTTCCACGCCTTCGATCGACAGGATCCGCGCGTCGGTGTCGAAGAGGTGGCGCGCATCCCGGCAGGCCACGCGTGCGAGCAGATCGATCGATCCGCTGAGGCCATGCGCCTGCACGACCTCCGGAATCCGGGCGAGTTCGTTGATGATGCGGGGGAGCTCGGTCTGTCGCACGCCAATGCTGACGAATGCCTGCAACGGGAATCCGAGCACATCGGTCGAGAACGACCGCTCGTACGACAGGAAGATCCCGCTCTGCTCCAAGCGCGCCATTCGCGCCTGAATCGTGTTGCGCGAGAGCCCCAAGTTCTCCGCCAGCGCGACGATGGTGGTCCTGGGGTCGTCGGCGAGGGCGGCGAGAAGCTCGAGATCGATGCGGTCCAGTCCTGGCATAGTGCCAAACCCTAGCAGCACCTCATCCCCTCAAATTGAGCAACATGCTCAAGCCGTTTCACAATGCTTGAGCGAGGTGTTGACCAGACGTACTCTCAGACCATGCCCGTGATGACGCTGGCATCAGTGCGCGGAGCCTCACGAGGGCCGCCGAGGACGAGGAGGACGACGATGTCACCGCAGATCACCCCCATCGCAGACACCGCCCAGGATCTGGAGCTCTCGGAGCGCATCCTCAACCCGGATGGAAGTCGCATCGCGAACCCTCGGCTGGACCCCTTCGTCGCGGACGTCGATGCCGAGCAGCTGCGCTCCCTGCTGCGTGACATGGTCATCCTCCGGCGGATCGACGCAGAAGGCGTCGCCCTCCAGCGTCAGGGACAGCTCGGTCTCTGGGCTCCCTGCCAGGGCCAGGAGGCGACGCAGATCGGCACGGCGAGGGCCATCGCTGCGCAGGACTTCGTGTTCCCCAGCTACCGCGAGACCGGAGTCATCTACGCGCGCGGCGCCCAGCCCGGCGACTATGTGCGCATGTGGCGCGGAGAGGAAGGCGCCGCGTACGACCCCGCCGCCCTCGGGGTCGCTCCTTTGCAGATCATCATCGGCGCGCAGACCCTGCACGCCGTCGGCTACGCCCTGGGCATCCAGCACGACGGCGCCGACGAGGTCGCCGTGACCTACTTCGGAGACGGCGCGACGAGTCAGGGCGACGTCAACGAGGCGATGATCTTCGCCGCGTCCTACCAGGCGCCCGTCGTCTTCGTCTGTCAGAACAACCACTGGGCGATCTCCGAGCCTGTCGCCGTGCAGTCGCAGTATCCGATCGCCGGACGTGCACCCGGCTTCGGCATCCCCAGTGTCCGCGTCGACGGCAACGACATCCTCGCCTGCATGGCGGCGATGCGCTGGGCGCTCGAGCACGCACGGTCCGGCAAGGGCCCCGCCTACATCGAAGCGGTCACTTATCGGATGGGTCCGCACACGACGGCGGACGATCCGACGCGGTACCGCGACGAGGCCGAACTCGACTCCTGGCGCCGGCGCGACCCGATCGCGCGACTGGAAGCGCACCTGCGCGCCACCGGAGCACTCACGGATGAGCACCAGGCGGAGACCCAGGCGGCAGCCGACGTCGTGGCGAAGGAGATGCGCGCCGCATGCCTCGGCATGGTGACGCGCCCGCCCCTCGCGGTCTTCGACGGCGTCTACGCCGAGCCGCACACCGGACTCGAGCGTCAGCGCGGCGAGTACGCCGCGTATCTCGCATCGTTCGAGAGCGAGGCATCGGCATGACCGAACTCACTCTCGGAAAAGCACTCGGCGCGGGCCTGCGTCAAGCGATGCGCGACGACGACAAGGTCGTGCTCCTCGGTGAGGACATCGGAAAGCTCGGCGGTGTGTTTCGCATCACCGACGGGCTCCTCGACGAGTTCGGCGCGGCGCGGGTGATCGACACACCGCTGGCGGAGTCCGGGATCGTCGGAACTGCTGTCGGTCTGGCGTTCCGCGGCTACCGCCCGGTGGTGGAGATCCAGTTCGACGGCTTCGTGTACCCCGCGTTCGACCAGATCGTCGCCCAGGTCGCGAAGCTGCACTACCGCACGCAGGGCCGCGTGAAGATGCCCATCACCATCCGGATCCCGTGGGCGGGAGGCATCGGCGCAGCCGAGCACCACTCCGAATCTCCGGAGGCCTACTTCGTGCACACGGCAGGACTGCGCGTGATCGCGGTGTCGAACCCGGAGGACGCGTACCGCAGTCTCCGCCAGGCGATCGCCTCGGACGATCCGGTGATCTTCTTCGAGCCGAAGCGTCTGTACCACCACAAAGGCGAGGTCGACCTCGAGGCGCCGCTCGCGGATGCGCCGCCGATGGGACTCGCGCGCGTCGTGCGCACCGGAACGGATGCGACACTGATCACCTACGGGGCGATGGTCTCCACGGCGCTGCAGGCGGCGGAGGCCGCCGACGACGAGGGGATCTCCCTCGAGGTCATCGACCTGCGTTCGCTCTCACCCGTCGACTACGACTCGGTCGCCGCGTCCGTGCGCAAGACCGGTCGGGTGGTCGTGGCGCACGAGGCCTCCCGCGAGGCGGGAGTCGCCGCCGAAGTGATCGCGAGCATCACCGAGCGCTGCTTCGAGTACCTCGAGTCCGCGCCGCTGCGGGTCACCGGCCATGACATCCCATACCCGCCCGCGAAGCTCGAGAAGTACCATCTGCCTGACCTCGATCGGCTTCTGGACGCCGTGGATCGCGTACTGGACCGACCGAACAGTCTGACGGGAGCAGAGGCATGATCGCGGAGTTCCGTCTTCCGGATCTCGGAGAAGGCCTGACCGAGGCCGAGGTGGTGACCTGGCTCGTCGCGCCCGGTGACACTGTCGCCCTCAACCAGACGCTCGCCGAGGTCGAGACGGCCAAGGCGGTCGTGGAGCTGCCCTCTCCCTACGAAGGCACGGTGTCGACGCTGCACGCCGAGGCCGGCCAGACCATCGCCGTCGGTGCCCCTCTCATCGCTTTCGACGTGGTGGGAGAGGAGCCCGATGCATCGGCATCGGCATCCGACCCCGCCGAGAAGGCCCAGCCGAACCTCGTCGGCTACGGCGCCGCCCCCACGAGTGCAGGTCGTCCCGCACGGCGCGCCCGCCGGATCGCTGGCACGCCGGTCCCGGTGGACACGGCTGTCCTCGAGGCGGCGCCGCACGATGCCACCCCGTCGGCGGCCGTCGACGTGGTGATCGAGCGCCCGCGCTCAACTCCGCCGGTGCGTGCGCACGCCAAGCGCCTCGGCATCGACCTGGTGCTGGTCGCGGCAGAGGTGGGGGACCGGGTCATCACCCGGAGCGACGTGGATGCCTATGCGGAGCGAGTGGGCCGCGCTGGTGCGACGGTGGACGAGACGTCGGGCATCCCCGCGACGGCGCCCTCGACTCCGGCGGTGCTCGGAGACGCGGAGCGTGAGACGCGCATCCCGATCCGCGGCGTGCGCAAGCACACGGCGGCCGCGATGGTGCAGAGCGCATTCACCGCCCCGCATGTCACCGTCTTCCACACGGTCGATGTGACCGCCACGATGGATCTATTGTCGAGTCTTCGCGACGATCGCGCGCTCAGCGCACACCGGATCGGCCCGCTCACAGTGGTCGCGAAGGCGGTGTGCCTGGCTCTGGGCCGGACCCCGGGACTCAACTCTCGGTGGGACGAGGCTGCGGGCGAGATCGTCCAGCACAACTACGTGGATCTGGGGATCGCCGCGGCGACGGATCGCGGACTGATCGTCCCGATGATCCGGGATGCGGAGCGGCTGACGCTGCTCGGCATGGCGGACGCGGTGCGGTCGCTCGCCGAGGTCGCGCGTTCGGGGAAGACCTCGCCCGCCGAACTCGCCGGCGGCACGTTCTCGATCTCCAACATCGGCGTCTTCGGCGTCGACGCCGGAACTCCCATCCTCCCGCCGGGCCAGTCGGGGATCCTCGCCGTCGGCGCGGTGCGTCGCCAGCCCTGGGAGCACCACGGCGAGATCGCGCTGCGGCAGATGATGACGCTCAGCCTCTCCTTCGACCACCGCCTCGTCGACGGAGCCGAAGGAGCACGATTCCTCAAGGACGTCGCCGACATCCTCGAAGAGCCCGGACGGGCGATGCTCTTCAGGTAGTCGCGCGCAACGCCGCATCCGCCATCGCGATCAGCACGGTCGCGGTGGCGGAGTGCCGCCTGGCGGCAGTGCGCGTGCTGTGCGGCGTCGAGTTGATGAGCCCGAAGCAGGCCTGCACGCGCAGACGCAGCTCGTCCTGATCGGCGCCGCCCTCGGGCGCCTGCAGCGGCGACAGCGCGGCCATCCACAACTCGATGTACGCACGCTGGAGGCGTCGGACCTCGGCGCGATCGGCCTCGGAGAGGAACGCGACATCCCTGTCCTGCACCTGGATGACCTCGGCGTTGCCCAGGGCGAACTCGACGTGGAAGCCGATCAGCGCGCGCATCCGCTGATCGGCAGTCGGCGACTCCGCGGCGACGCGACGACCGCCCGAGATCAGGTCCTGACTGACCTTGACGAGCACGGCGCCCAGCAGAGCCTGTTTTCCTGCGAAGTGGCGGTACACGGCCGGCCCGGAGACGCCGACCGCTGCGCCGATGTCTTCGAGACTCACCCCGCTGTATCCGCGCGCGGCGAAGAGGCGCGCGGCGGCGTGCAGGATCGCATCGGAGCGTTCGGCCTTGGCGCGGTCTCGGGCTGTGACCGGGCTTGTCATCTCAGTTAATCCTCGCTAACCTGAATCAACGGGTTAGTGAACACTAACCGAAAGTGCATGCACCGCGCCAGGGTCCGCCCGCGCGGACGTGGGTCGAGGAGGACATCACGATGCCCGCAACCCAGGAATCACTGGCGAACGAGCTGCGAGCGCGCCTCGCGACCGCGGCGCACGGCGGACCTGAAGCTTCCCGCGAACGGCACATCGCCCGCGGGAAGATGCTCCCTCGCGACCGCGTCGCCCGTGTGCTCGATGAGGGCAGTCCGTTCCTCGAGGTCGCCCCGCTCGCCGCCGACGGACTGTATGGGGGAGAGGCGCCGGGAGCCGGCGTGATCGCCGGTATCGGCCTCGTCCACGGTCGACACGTGATGGTGGTCTGCAACGACGCGACGGTGAAGGGGGGCACGTACTACCCGCTCACGGTCAAGAAGCACCTGCGCGCACAGGAGATCGCCCTCGAGAATCGGCTGCCCTGCCTCTACCTGGTCGACTCGGGAGGAGCGTTCCTCCCGAAGCAGGACGAGGTCTTCCCCGACCGTGAGCACTTCGGCCGGATCTTCTTCAACCAGGCGCGCATGTCGGCAGAGGGAATCCCTCAGCTCGCCGCGGTGCTCGGGTCGTGCACCGCGGGTGGCGCCTATGTTCCCGCCATGAGCGACGAGACCGTCATCGTCCGCGGTCAGGGGACGATCTTCCTCGGCGGACCCCCTCTCGTGAAGGCCGCGATCGGGGAGATCGTGACCGCCGAAGAGCTGGGCGGGGGAGAGCTGCACGCACGGCGCAGCGGTGTAGTCGACCATCTCGCCGAAGACGATGAGCACGCGCTCGAGATCCTCCGCGACATCGTCGCGACGCTTCCTCCTCCCGCGGCGCCCGCCTGGGAGGTGCTGAACAGCCGCCCACCGTCCGAGTCGACGAGCCTGTACGACGCCGTCCCCGTCGACGTGAACGCCGCATACGACGTGCACGAGGTCGTCGCCCGTCTGGTCGACGGCGACACCTTCCTCGAGTTCAAGCCCGAGTACGGCACGACCCTGGTCACCGGATTCGCCCGCCTGCACGGGCACCCCGTCGGCATCGTCGCGAACAACGGCGTGCTGTTCAGCGAATCGGCGCTCAAGGGAGCGCATTTCATCGAACTCTGCGACCAGCGGGGTATTCCGCTGCTGTTCCTGCAGAACATCACGGGGTTCATGGTCGGCTCCGATGCCGAGGCCGGCGGCATCGCGAAGGACGGTGCGAAGATGGTCACCGCCGTGGCCAGCACCCGGGTGCCGAAGCTCACCGTGATCATCGGTGGATCGTTCGGGGCCGGAAACTACTCGATGTGCGGTCGGGCCTATTCGCCCCGGTTCCTGTGGACCTGGCCCGCGAGCCGCATCTCCGTGATGGGTGGCGCGCAGGCAGCGTCCGTGCTCGCGACCGTGAAGGAGGATCAACTCTCCGCCCGGGGCGACTCCTGGACGAGCGAGGACCGCGCGGAGTTCGAGGCTCCGATCCGTGAGCAGTACGAGCACCAGGGTGAGCCCTATTACGCCACGGCACGACTCTGGGACGACGGCATCGTCGATCCCGAACAGACCCGTGACCTCCTGGGCCTGGCCCTCGATGTCGTTTCCCGCAGTCCGCTGCCCGAACCGCGCTTCGGCGTCTTCCGGATGTGAGTGCCATGTCCCTGTCTGCACCGTCTCCTTCGAACACCGGCACCTTCCACACGGTTCTCGTCGCCAATCGCGGGGAGATCGCCCGCCGCGTGATCCGCACCCTCCGGGCGCTCGGCATCCGCAGCGTCGCCGTCTACAGCGACGCCGACGCCTCGGCCCCCCACGTGCGTGAAGCGGACGAGGCCGTGCGGATCGGCCCCGCGCCCGCGGCCGAGTCGTATCTCGACATCGATGCCGTGATCGCGGCTGCCCGCAGCACCGGTGCGCAGGCCATCCACCCCGGGTACGGGTTCCTGTCCGAGAGCGTCGGGCTGGCCGAGGCCTGTGCCGAGAGCGGCATCGTCTTCATCGGTCCCTCCATCGACGCCCTGCAGATCATGGGCGACAAGGCCCGCGCTCGCGAGCACGTGCAGCGCTACGGCGTTCCGGTCGTCCCCGGCTTCGATGCGAAAGGCCTGTCCGACCTCGAGATCGCCGAGGAGGCGGACGGCGTGGGCTACCCGCTGCTCGTCAAGCCCAGCGCCGGCGGGGGCGGTAAGGGCATGGAGGTCGTTGCGGACGCCGCGGGCTTGCGGGGAGCTCTCGCCTCCGCGCGCCGAGTGGCATCGGCAGCGTTCGGCGACGACGCGCTCATCCTCGAACGCCTCATCCGACGCCCGAGGCATATCGAGGTGCAGGTCTTCGGAGACGCGCACGGCACGGTCATCGCACTCGGCGAGCGCGAGTGCACCCTGCAGAGACGGCATCAGAAGGTCATCGAGGAGGCGCCGTCGGCGGGCATCCCCGCCCCCACCCGTGAGCGACTGCTCTCGGCAGCCGTCCTCGCCGCAGAGAGCGTCGAGTACGTCGGCGCGGGCACCGTCGAGTTCCTCATCGATGCCGATGCGCCAGACGAGGTGTTCTTCATCGAGATGAACACCCGCCTCCAGGTGGAGCATCCCGTGACCGAAGAGGTCACCGGCCTCGATCTAGTCGCTCTCCAGCTCCGCGCGGCCGCGGGGCTGGCGCTGGAGGTCACTCCGCGTCTGCGCGGCCACGCGGTCGAGGCACGTGTGTACGCGGAGTCGCCGGAACGCGGGTTCCTTCCCTCCACCGGGGCGGTGCTGCTGTTCGATCCGCCGTCGGGCGTTCGCGTGGATGCGGCGATCGAGACCGGGAGCGAGGTGACCGGGTTCTACGACCCGATGATCGCGAAGGTGATCGCTTTCGCCGACGACCGCGCCACCGCGCTCGCGCGACTGGACGAGGCGCTCGCCCGCACGGTCGTTCTGGGCGTCGAGACCAACATCGCCTTCCTCCGCACGCTCTGCCAGGACCCGCGCGTCATCGAGGGCGACCTCGACACCGGGCTCATCGAGACCCTGCTTCCGCTCGGCACGCTGAGGCCGTCGCCGGCACAGCTCGCGGCGGCGAAGGACGCGGTCGCGGGAACCGCCGCGCCGATGCGGACCACCGCCCTGTGGCGGGACCTTCCCGGCTGGCGCCTGGGGGCCGGGGATGCGGCACCGCCTCTGTTCGTCGCCCTCACGGATGACGACGAAGAGGTCGCGCTCGACGAAGGATCGGCTACGAGATCGCGAAGCGCTGTCCACGCCGCAGTGGACGCGGACGGCGCTGTGTGGGTGGCCGAGGACGGTCGCACGGTTCGCCTCCGCCCCCTCGACAGGAAGCAGCGGATGAAGCGACGGCTGTCCGCGCGCGAAGCGGGATCCGCGGCGACGGAGCCGGAGGGTCGCGCCCCCATGCCCGGAAGCGTCGTGGCTGTGCACGTCGCGGACGGGGATTCGGTCTCCGCGGGCGACGCGCTTGTCTCGATCGAGGCGATGAAGATGGAGCATCCCGTGCTCGCGCCCCACGACGGTGTGGTGCATCTGCTGGTCGCCGTGGGTGACCAGGTGCGGCGTGACCAACCGGTCGCCCGCGTGACGACGGAGGAGAGTTGAACATGGAAGACCTGTCCGCAGAGGAGCGCGAGCTCGCCGCCATGGTGCGGGAGTTCGCCGACACGGTCGTTGCACCGCAGGCCTACGAGGCCGACCGCACGCACACCCTGTCCATGGACGTCGTGGCGCAGATGGGCGATCTCGGCCTGTTCGGTCTGCCGTTCCCGGAGGAGTACGGAGGACAGGGCGGTGACTACATGGCTCTCGGCATCGCGATCGAGGCGCTGGGTCGTGTGGACCAGTCCATCGCGATCACGCTCGAAGCGGGGGTGAGTCTCGGCGCGATGCCGATCTATCGCTTCGGTACCGAGGAGCAGCGCCGGGAGCTGCTCCCTGATCTGCTCGCGGGGCGGGCGCTGGCCGGTTTCGGGCTCACCGAACCGGAGGCGGGAAGCGATGCGGGGGCGACCAGGACCACGGCGCGCCTCGACGGCGACGAATGGGTGATCGACGGCTCCAAGCAGTTCATCACCAACTCGGGAACACCGATCACGCGCTTCGTCACGGTCACCGCGGTGACGGGGAACGAGAACGGGCGCAAGGAGATCTCGACGATCATCGTCCCCAACGGCACGCCGGGGTTCACCGTCGAGGCACCGTACGACAAGGTCGGCTGGAACGCCTCGGACACCCATCCGCTGACGTTCGACGGCGCTCGCGTGCCTGCCGGCAACCTCCTGGGCGAGCGAGGGAGCGGCTTCCGCAGCTTCCTCAGCATCCTCGACGAAGGACGCATCGCGATCGCTGCTCTCTCGACGGGCGCGGCGGAGGGCTGCCTGGAGGCGGCGGTCGAGTATGCGAAGAGCCGCACGATCTTCGGTGCCGCGCTCAGCACCCGCCAGAACGCCCAGTTCACCCTGGCCCGCATGCGTGCTCGGGTGCACACCGCCCGTCTCGCCTGGCACCACGCTGCGCGACTCCGCGATGCGGGGAAGCCGTTCGCCGAGGCCGCGGCCATCGCGAAGCTGGTCGGCGGGGAGGCCGCGATGGACAACGCCAGGGACGCGACGCAGATCTTCGGCGGGAACGGCTTCATGAACGAGTTCCCGGTGGGGCGTCACTACCGCGATTCGAAGATCCTCGAGATCGGCGAGGGCACCACCGAAGTGCAACTGCTCGTCATCGCTCGTGGACTCGGACTCGCCGGGTAGCGTGGCGGTATGACCACGCACGACATCCTCCAGAGGGGTCTGTACTACGAGGAGTTCGAGGTCGACGCCCGCTACCTGCATCGGCCGGGGCGCACGGCGACCGAGGCCGACAACGTGCTCTTCACCACGCTCACCATGAACACGCAGGCCCTGCACCTGGATGCGGCCTTCGCCGATGCCCAGGACCCGTTCCGCGCGCGCCTGATGAACTCGATGTGGACGCTGTCGACCATGGTGGGTTCCTCCGTGGCGCAGCTGACCCAGGGGACTCTGGTGGCGCAGCTCGGATTCGGCGACGTGGCGTTCCCTCATCCGCTGTTCGCCGGCGACACGCTCTACACCGAGAGCGTGGTCACACAGAAGCGCCTCTCCTCGTCGCGCCCAGGGCAGGGCATCGTGACCATCGCGCACACCGGGCGGAACCAGGACGGCACCGTCGTCGCCACCGCCGTACGATCGGTGCTCGTGCACTGCCTTCCGGAAGGGACCACCTCATGACGTTCGATCTGGGTCCGGCGCTGCTGTTCTGCCCTGCCGACCGTCCTGAGCGCTTCCAGAAGGCATCCGAGCGGGCCGATGCGATCATCCTCGATCTCGAGGATGCGGTGCTTCCGGATGCGAAGGATGCCGCGCGGCGCAATGTGATCGCGGCCGACCTCGACCCGAACCGTGTGATCGTCCGCGTGAACGCACCAGACAGCGGTGCCTTCGCAGCCGACCTCGCGGCTCTGGCGCAGACCGACTTCCGCACGGTGATGGTGGCGAAGACGGAAGACATGGAGAGCCTGGCGGCTTTCGATGAGCGATACTCGCTGATCGCCCTCTGTGAGACGGCGCGCGGTATCCACGCGGCCGACCGCATCGCCGCACACCCGCGGGTCTCGGCCATGATGTGGGGCGCCGAGGATCTCGTGGCCTCACTCGGAGGGACCTCGTCACGGCACGCGGACGGCGGCTATCGCGACATCGCCCGCTACGCCCGCGCTCGCGTTCTCCTCGAATCCGGGGCGCACGGCAAGGCCGCGATCGACGCGGTGCACATCGACCTCGAGGATGCAGACGGGCTCCGACACGAGGCTATCGACGCCGCCGCGTCCGGCTTCACGGCGACGGCCTGCATCCATCCGAACCAGGTGGCGGCGATCCGGGCGGCCTATCGTCCCGACGAGGCGACCATCACCTGGGCCCATGCGGTGCTCGCCGCCGCCGAGACCGAGCGCGGAGTCTTCCGATTCCAGGGACGCATGATCGACGAGCCGGTGCTCCGCCACGCACGCGCGGTCACCTCCCGCGCGCTCTGATCAGAGGACGGGCGACTCTTCGAGCAGACGCAGATAGCCTGGCGCCGCGACGAAGCGGTGCACGGAGCCGTTCTGGAGGACCTCGCCGTCGCGGGGGAGCGTGCCACCGGAGACGTGGTCGATCACGGCGCGGATCACCCCACCGTGCGCGACGACGATCACCGACTCCGCGCGGGGCGTCGATCGCCGTCGGGCCTCGCGCGCGATCGCGTGCAAGGCCGCGATGGCCCGTTCTCCGACCTCGTGCAGGGATTCCGCGCCCGGGACCTCGGCGTGCCAGTCGCCGTAGGTTCTGATGTAGTCGGGCACGAGCATGCCTTCGCCGTCGCCGAACTCCCGCTCGCGGATGTCGGGGACGATTCCGGCGATCTCCAACCCCAGGCGATCGGCGATGATCTCGGCGGTCTCCTTCGCCCGCAGCAGCGGGCTGGTGTACACCGCGTGATGCGTCGTCGCGGCGAGCTTCTCCGCCGCCCACCGGGCATCCTCACGCCCGGTCTCATTCAGGGGGATGTCTGTGGAGCCCTGGATGCGCTTGGCGAGGTTCCAGTCGGTCTGACCGTGGCGGACGAGAGTGAGGTGGGTCACGAGAGGAGTTCCTGGAGGGCGGGGAGCACGTCGCTGGTGCCGGCGGCGATGGTGACATGCGCCCAGGCATCCGCGCGCGTCGGCTCACGGTTGACGATGATCAGGGGGATGTTGCGACGGCGGGCACGCTCGACCAGGCGCACACCGGAGTTCACGACCAGCGAGGATCCGGCCACGATCAAGGCGGTGCTGGAGCGCAGCAGCGACTCCGCCGCACGGAAGCGGTCCTGTGGCACGTACTCGCCGAAGAACACCACATCCGGCTTGAGCATGCCGGCGCAGACGGTGCACACGGGGACGATGAACCCGTCCGTGCTCTCAGGGAGGACGTCGCCGTCCGGGGCGAGCGCGATGTTCTCGGGCACGGTGATCCAGGGATTGAGCTCCTCGATCTGCACGGCGATGTCGCGACGGTCGAAGACCTGTCCGCATTGCAGGCACAGCACGCGGCGCATCGTCCCGTGCACCTCGATGACGTGCGTGCTCCCGGCTCGCAGATGCAGTCCGTCGACGTTCTGGGTGATGACGCCGGACACGGTGCCCGCTGCTTCGAGCTGCGCGAGGGCGGTGTGCCCGGCATTCGGCTCCGCCCTGGCGAAGGCGCGCCAGCCGAGGTGCCCGCCCACCCAGTACCGGCGCCTCGCAGCCTCGTCGCCCAGATAGGTCTGGATCGTCATCGGATCGCTGCGGGTCCGTGCTCCTTCGCCGCGATAGGCGGGGATGCCGGAGTCGGTGGAGATGCCGGCGCCGGTGAGGAGTGCGATGCGCTTCTCACGCAGCAGCTCGGCGGCGTGGGCGATGGTGGCCGACAGCTCGGCGGGATTCGACACGCTCACAGGACCTCCTCGAGCGAGTCTACGGTGCCCGGGCGTGCGGCGGACCCGACCGACGGGGGGCTCTCGGAGATGTCGGTGCGGGACGACCCCCGGGCGGTGGCAGAGTGGAGCCCGTGGAAATGCTGCCTGTGACCGACGCCTGTGACCGACGCCTCGATGACTACCGTGCACTCACGGATACCGCCCTGCGCACTCTTTCCGAGCCGTCCGGCGGGCTGTACATCGCGGAGTCGACGAAGGTGATCGCGCGCGCCGTCGCCGCGGGCCACCGTCCACGCTCCCTCCTGGTGCAGGAACGCCGGATCGACGACATCCGGGCGATCGTCGGCGATCTCGATGTGCCCGTGTACGTCGTGCCGGACGAGATCGCCGAGGCGGTGACCGGCTTCGCCGTGCACCGCGGGACGATCGCTTCTATGCATCGACCCGAGTTGCCGGCCGTGCACGACGTGATCGAGGGGGCGTCCCTCGTGCTGATCCTGGAGAACATCGGCGATCACACCAACGTCGGGGCCGCCTTCCGCGCCGCCGCCGGACTCGGGGCCGATGCCGTGCTCGTGTCGCCGGGTGGCGCCGACCCGCTCTATCGTCGCAGCGTCCGCGTGAGCATGGGCACCGTGTTCCAGGTGCCGTGGACACGGATCACGGACTGGGAATCCGCCATCGCGGATCTTCACGCCGCAGGTTTCGACATCGCCGCCCTGGCGCTGCGCGATGACGCCGTCACCCTCGACGCCTACGCCGCCGAACGCCCGTCCCGCGTCGCCCTGGTCATGGGCTCGGAGGGCGACGGTCTCTCGCGGGAGGCCATGGACGGCGCGGACACCGTCGTCACCATCCCGATGAGCGGGGGAGTGGACTCGCTGAACGTGGCATCAGCGGCTGCGGTCGCGCTCTGGTCGATGAAGGCCTGACGCGCTCAGTCCCGCTCGGGGAGGAACACCGGCGAGGGGTCGGGGCGCTTCGCCGCGAGGTTGTCGCCCGACGACTGGTGCCGCAGCCGCCGAAGCACCCAGGGCACGAGGTGCTCGCGCGCCCAGCCGAGGTCTTCCGACCGGGCCTCGCGCCACGTGCGCAACGGGAACGGCTCGGGCTGCATGGCCTCGAGGTCGTTCGGCACGTTCAGCGCGCGCAGCGCCATACGGGCCACCTCGTGGTGGCCGAGGGCGTTGTAGTGCAGGCGGTCGTCGTCGAAGAACCGCATGTCCTGCACGACCTTGAGCGCCCATTGGTCGGCGACGATGCAGTCGTGGCGCTCGGCGATCGCACGGACGTTCTCGTTGTAGATGGCGACCTTGCCGCGGAAGGCTCGGAAGACGGGAGTGAACCCGGTGTCGATGCCCGTGAAGAGCAGGATGGCCGCGCCCGTGGACGACAGGCGCACGACGGCGTCTTCGAGCTGACTCGCGATGGCATCGGGGTCGGTGCCGGGGCGGATCACGTCGTTGCCACCCGCACAGATCGACACCAGGTCGGGGTGCAGTGCGATCGCCGGCTCGATCTGGTCGGCGACGATCTGGGCGATCAGCTTGCCGCGGACCGCGAGGTTCGCGTAGGCGAAGTCGTCCACCTGCGCCGCGAGCACTTCGGCGACGCGGTCGGCCCACCCGCGGTGGCTGCCCGGATGTGCGGGGTCAGGGTCGCCGATGCCCTCGGTGAACGAATCGCCGATCGCGACGAAACGGCGCCACGGGTGCGCGGTCTCGTTGGGGACATAGGGGGTCCGAGTCGAATCCTGGTCGGTCATCCAGCGCTCCTTCACGAACGTCGTGCGACGCGGCGGTGACCGCGACGCAGTGACAGAGCCTACCCGCACGTGCCCATCCCGGGGAGGGCACGCGCGGGAACTGCCGCGAGTGATCCAGTGTCCGCGGCAGCGATTATCGTGGACTCGATGCTCTCTCCGTCCTTTCCTCAGCGTGCCCCATGGGGAACCGCGAACAAGCTGCGCGCCTGGCAGCAGGAGGCCCTCGAACAGTACTTCGCCGCGGATCAGCGCGACTTCCTCGTGGCGGCCACGCCCGGCGCTGGGAAGACCACCTTCGCGCTCACCCTCGCGGTCGAGCTCATGCGCATGGGCGAGGTCAACCGCATCATCGTCGTGGCGCCGACCGAGCATCTCAAGACGCAGTGGGCCGATGCCGCCGCGCGCGTGCACATCCGCCTCGACCCCCGCTTCCGCAACAGCGACTGGGCACCGGCACGGCACTATCACGGCGCGGTCGTGACCTACGCGCAGGTCGCGGCGAAGTCCTCGGTGCACCGCCATCTCACCGAAGACGCCCAGACGCTGGTGATCCTCGACGAGGTGCACCACGGCGGTGACGCGCTCAGCTGGGGCGACGCGATCCGCGACGCCTACGGACCTGCCAAGAGGCGCCTCCTCCTCTCCGGAACGCCGTTCCGCAGCGACACCGCGCCGATCCCGTTCGTCGAGTACCACCCCGACGAGTCCGGCGCCCGCATCTCGCGCACCGACTACAACTACGGCTACGGCCGGGCGCTGGCCGACGGTGTCGTGCGCCCCGTGCTGTTCCACATGTACGCCGGCAAGATGCGCTGGCGCACCACCACAGGTGACGAGCTCGAGACGCACCTCGGCCAGGACAACACGAAGGACGTGACGTCGCAGGCCTGGCGAACGGCGCTCGACCCCGAGGGCGACTGGATGCCCGCCGTGCTCTCGGCCGCCGATCGCCGCCTCACCGAGATCCGCCATCACGTTCCCGATGCCGGCGGGCTCGTGCTGGCGACCGATCAGACCGTGGCGCGCGCCTACGCGAAGATCCTGCACAGCATCACGGGTCAGCAGCCGACGATCGTGCTCTCCGACGACGCGACCGCTTCGGAGCGGATCGAGAAGTTCAGTGCCAACGACGCCCGGTGGATGGTGGCCGTGCGCATGGTGTCCGAGGGCGTCGACGTCCCGCGCCTCGCCGTGGGCGTGTACGCGACGTCGTCGTCGACTCCGCTGTTCTTCGCGCAGGCCATCGGCCGCTTCGTGCGCGCCCGTCGTCGCGGCGAGGCCGCCAGCGTCTTCCTTCCGCAGGTCCCCGTCCTCATGGGGCTCGCGAACGAGATGGACAAGCAGCGCGACCACGCCCTCGACCGGCAGTCGAAGGAAGACGACGGCCTCGAGGACTCGCTGCTCGAGAGCGCGAACCGCGAGGAGGAGACCTCCGATGCGCTGACGCAGGAGTTCAGCTATCAGGCGCTGTCATCGGTCGCCCACTTCGATCGGATCGTGTTCGAGGGCCAGGAGTTCGGGCAGCTGGCAGAACCGGGCACCCCGGAAGAAGAGGAGTTCATCGGGTTCCCCGGTCTTCTCGAACCGGAACACGTGCATGAGCTCCTCATGCAGCGTCAGTCCCGTCAGTCCCGACTGCGCGAGGCCCGCGAGGCCTCTGCAGACCCGGCGGAGACGACGACGCTGCCCGCGCCTCTGCACCGCACGCTCAAGGAGCAGCGGCAACTTCTGAACAGCCTGGTGGGACTCTACGCGCGGCAGAAGGGCGAGCCCCACGGCGCGGTGCACGCCGAGCTGCGGCGCATCTGCGGAGGACCGGCGGTTGCGCAGGCGACGGTGACCCAGTTGCAGTCGCGCATCGAAGTTCTCCGCAAGCGCGTGCGTTCCTGACGTCCGCACGGGCCCCCACCCGCGCGATGCGAGCGCTGCTTCGGATCCCCGAAATGCTGTCAATCCGCGTCTGAGCGAGGTGTGCGCGGGGGTCCGCGGCTAGCGTTGAACGGTTGCCCGCGCACCGGGCACCGTTACACCTGGAGGACTCATGACAGCCCCTGCTGCAGCCGACCCGACGCCCGCCGATCGCCGGCGCTGGGCGCGATACCTGGTCGAGGAGCGCGCGGAAGGCGCCGTGTATCAGAAGCTCGCCGCGCGCAGAGAGGGCGAGGAGCGTGACATCCTGCTCCGTCTCGCCGACGCGGAACGCCGCCATGAGCAGCACTGGCTCGATCTCCTCGGTGCGGAGCCGAAACGACTCCCTCGTGCCGGTGTCCGCTCGCGTCTGCTCGGCTGGATGGCCGGCCGCTTCGGGTCGATCTTCGTGCTCGCGCTGGCGCAGAGCGCCGAAGCCCGATCGCCCTACGACTCGGAGCAGTACGCCACGCCCGCGATGCGCGCCGACGAGAAGGTCCATTACGAGGTGGTCCGTGGACTCGCAGCGCGAGGCCGCAGGCGTCTCTCCGGTTCCTTCCGCGCGGCGGTCTTCGGAGCGAACGACGGTCTCGTGAGCAACCTCGCGCTCGTTCTGGGCATCGGTGCGACGGGGGTGAGTTCCGGGTTCGTGCTCTTCAGCGGGATCGCGGGACTCTTGGCCGGGGCTCTGTCGATGGGGGCGGGAGAGTTCGTCTCGGTGCGCTCCCAGCGTGAGCTGCTCGCGGCGACCGAGGCGAACGAGGACGCCCACGCGGCCGCCGGGGATCTCGACATCGACGAGAACGAGCTCGCGCTCGTCTACCGGGCACGCGGCATGGAGCCGGAGGAGTCCCTCTCCCGTGCCCGACGCATCGTGACCGCTGCGCAGGCCGGAGTGCGCCGGGCCGCCACCGGACCGGTCAACACCCAGGGCGGCAACGACCACGAGATCGTCGGCAGCGACTGGACCGCAGCGATCTCCAGCTTCCTCCTGTTCGCCTCCGGGGCGATCATCCCGGTCCTGCCGTGGATCTTCGGGCTCCAGGGCACCACCGCCGTGATCGTCGCCCTCGTGCTCGTCGGCATCGCCCTGCTGAGCACCGGCGCCATGGTCGGTGTCCTCTCGGGCGGCCCGCCCCTCCGACGCGCCCTCCGTCAGCTCGCCATCGGTTTCGGCGCGGCTGCCATCACCTACGTTCTCGGCCTCGTGTTCGGCGTCAGTGCGGCGTGATCGGAGCGCGCGCACTCACCCCGCCGATCGTGTGATCGCCGGCACCGTGTAGTGCCCCTCGAGCGCGGCGGGGGCGGGCTCGTACATCCGCATCACCGGTCGGAAGTCTCCGGCTGGTGAGGGAAGCCAGTTCGCCGCCGCCCTCTCGTCGGCGGGGCGCTCATGGCTGATGGTGATCGTGAGGGCGCCGTCCTCGTCGCGCACGAGACCAGGAGTCCGGTCACCGATCGAATACCGCTCGATCGGGTTCTCGACGAGGTAGAAGTCGGGAACCGAGTACATCGTCAACGACCAGTAGGCGGATACGGGCGGCTCGGGATCCAGGCGCAGCGTGTACGTCCGCTCGCCGGTCAGCTGGTCCCCATGATCATCCACATAGCTCACGATGTACGCCGCCTCGTAGGCGTGGTTCCCCCAGAGGCCGCCGAGCGCTGCGGCCGCGCGTTCGGGGATGCGCACTTCGGAGTCGACGATCTTGAAACGGTCGTCGTCAAGGGCCCCGATCTCGAAGTAGTCGAGGTTGTAGTCGAAGGCGTGGAAGGTGAGCTTCCACCCGTTCACCTCGGGCGTGGAGCCGTGCGTCAGGAACGAGTGGAGCGACTGCTGAGCAGCTTCCAGATCGCCGACCAGACGCGCGGCGTCCGAGAGCGCGATCGATGCGTACGGGGAGTCGCCTACGACGGCGATGCCTGTCGAGGCCAGCGAGGCCTGCAAGGGTCGATCCCGGGGTGCGGGCGGGAACTGCTGCGACCAGACGCGGAGCTTCTCGAGGAAGAGCGCGCTCTCCGGGACGCCGGGATCCGGGAGGGCGAGCCCCGCGGGCACGGCGTCCGGGTTTCGCGGCGTGAGCGTCGTCGCGTCCTGGAGCGCATGCACGGCGGGGAGTTCGTCGTCGCCGCTCACAGCCCACCGGCCCACGATCGAGGCGACAGTCGTCGGGAACCGGATGACGACCGCGTCGCCGGTGTCGCCGTCCCACGAGGGCGGGACCAGCAGGAACGTCCCCGCGCGTGTCCCCGTGGCACGGTGTCCGACGTACGCGAAGTTGTTCGTCCACGCGTCGACGAACTGGAGGACGTAGTAGCGGCCCGCGGTGTCCGGGACCCGCAGCTCGACCGGGCCGACGCTGAGGTCCACTTGGGCCATCGAGTAGAGCGTGTCGTTGTTGATCGTCACGAATGTGTCCGCGGGGCCGGCGAGCGTTCGGGCGTGACTTAAGGCATTGAACGGGGCGGCAGGGTTGGAGCCGACTCCCGTCGTCGTGTAACGCGTCACCTGATCGAGGTTGAACACGAGGGGGAACCCGTAGAGGTAGGCCTGAATGATCGTCTGACGATCGGCTTCGAGGGCGGTCATGGCGATCAGGCTATCCAGAGCCGCCCGCACGCAGGGGAGGAGATCATCCCTCCCGGATGAGCCCCCGCGGGTGCGTCGCGCCATCGACGGGAGACGACGAAGGCCCCGGATCCTTGGATCCGGGGCCTTCGCCTTCCTGTGCGCGGAGGGGGACTTGAACCCCCACGCCCTTACGGGCACTACGACCTCAACGTAGCGCGTCTACCATTCCGCCACCCGCGCAGGTGTTGGATGATCGTTGCCGACCGAAGAATGACATTACCACGTCCTCCGCGGCCTCTCGAACCGAGGCGCACGCCCGGGCGTGGCGCACGGTTTCGATAGCCTGGAGCCATGACTGATCCGTCCCTTCCGGAGGTCGTCCGCATCGCGAGCGACCTGATCCGATTCGACACGTCCAACTTCGGCGGAGGAAACGCGAAGGGCGAGCGCGAGGCCGCGCAGTACGTCGGGGCGTACCTGGAGGAGCTGGGGCTCGAAGTCGAGTACTACGAGCCGATCCCGCGGCGCACGAACGTGATGGCACGCGTGCCAGGACGCGACAGGGACAAGCCCGCGCTCGTCGTGCACGGCCACCTCGACGTCGTGCCGGCCATGGCCGAAGACTGGAGCGTCGACCCCTTCGCCGGCCTCGTGCAAGACGGGATGCTGTGGGGACGCGGCGCCGTGGACATGAAGAACATGAATGCCATGATCCTGACGTCGGTGGCGGAGATCCTTCGCGCGGGCGAACGACCGGAGCGGGATCTGGTGCTGGCCTTCTTCGCCGACGAGGAGAACGGCGGCGTCGAAGGCTCGGCACTGGTCGTGCAGAATCGCCCGGAGTGGTTCGAGGGGGCGACGGCGGCCATCAGCGAGGTCGGCGGCTACTCGATCACGGTCGACGACCGACGCGCCTACCTGTTGCAGGTGGGGGAGAAGGCCCTGATCTGGATCCGGCTGGTGGCGAAGGGGCGCGCGGGTCACGGGAGCCGTCTGCACGACGACAACGCGGTCACGAAGCTCGCAGAGGCCGTCGCGGCGATCGGCCGCACGCGCTGGCCGATCCGGCTGACGTCGACCACGAGAGCCCTGCTCGAAGGACTGAGCGCCCTGAGCGGACGCAGCGTCGATGATCCCGATGCCCTCGCCTCGGCCGCTGGCCCTGCCGAGGCCTTCCTGCGGTCCTCTTTCCGCACGACGACGAACCCGACCGCGCTGACCGCGGGCTACAAGCACAACGTGATCCCCGAGCGCGCAGAAGCGCTCATCGACGTGCGGGTGATCCCCGGGACCGAGGACGACGTCCTGGCCGAGCTCCAGCAGATCGTCGGCGACGAGATCATCATCGAGACGGTCGTCCGGGACATCGGCATGGAGACGCCGTTCGAAGGCGAGCTCGTCGAGGCGATGGTCGCCAGCATCGGTCGACACGATCCCGGCGTGCCGGTCATCCCGTATCTTCTCGGGGCCGGCACCGACAACAAGGCGCTGGCATACCTGGGCATCACCGGCTACGGCTTCGCCCCGTTGAAGCTCCCCGCCGACCTCGACTTCACAGGCATGTTCCACGGAGTCGATGAGCGAGTACCCGTAGACTCGCTTGTCTTCGGCCAGCGGGTGCTGACCGATCTGCTGCGCACGTACTGAGCGTCGCGCGCTCCGTGCCTCCTCCGAACTGAAAGCTCTCCATGCACCTGCTCGAAGCACTGATCCTCGGTGTGGTCCAGGGACTCACCGAGTTCCTTCCGATCTCCTCCAGCGCTCACCTGCGCATCCTCGGCACGTTCCTGCCGTCGGGTGAAGACCCGGGTGCGGCGTTCACCGCGATCACCCAGATCGGCACCGAGGCCGCGGTGGTCGTGTTCTTCTGGCGCGACATCGTGCGCATCGTGACGCAGTGGTTCCGGTCGCTGGTCGGCAAGGCTCCGCGCAACGATCCGGATGCCAGGATGGGCTGGCTGATCATCATCGGCAGCATCCCGATCGTGGTCCTGGGGCTGCTGTTCCAGGACCAGATCGAGACCGTGCTGCGGTCGATGTGGATCGTCGCGGTGATGCTGATCGTCTTCGGAATCCTGCTCGGCGTCGCCGATTACGTGGGGGCGAAGCGCCGCAAGCTCGACGACCTCACCTACCCGCACGGCATCGCTTTCGGTTTCGCGCAGGCGCTGGCGCTGATCCCGGGTGTCTCCCGCTCGGGCGGCACCATCACGATGGGGCTCTTCCTCGGCTACGAGCGTGCCGCTGCGGCGCGCTATGCGTTCCTGCTCGCGATCCCCGCGGTGTTCGGCAGCGGCTTCTACCAGGTCTTCAAGAGCTGGGGCGAGCCGTCGTTCTTCTCCTTCGGCGACACGCTCGCCGCGACCGGGATCGCATTCGTCGTGGCGCTCGGGGTGATCGCGTTCTTCATGAACTGGATCTCGAAGCGCAGCTTCCTGCCCTTCGTGATCTACCGCATCCTGCTCGGCACCGTCCTGCTGGTCCTGCTCGGCACCGGTGTGATCGCGGCCTGAGCCGGGCTCAGCGTTTGCGGTCGCCAGGGCCGTCGTCGCGGCGGCGCAGGTAGCGCTCGAACGCCTGGGCGATCGCGTCGCCTGATGCCTCGGGGGAGTCCCACGTGTCGCGGGTGCGCTCGAGCTGACGGATGTACTCCGCCATGTCCTCGTCCTCGGAGGCTGCGGCGTCGATCGAGGCTTCCCAGGTCGCGGCCTCGGTGCGCAGCGTCTGGCGATCGACGTCCACACCGGTGAGCTCCTCGAGGCGGTCCAGCAGCGCCAGCGTCACCTTCGGCGAAGGGGTCGCCGAGGCGACGTAGTGGGGCACGCTCGCCCACAGACTCGCTGTGGGGATGCCCGCGTTCTCGGCGAAGTGCTCGAAGACGGTGAGGATGCCGACCGGACCCTCGTACAGCGAGCGCTCGAGGCCGTGCGCCTCGCGCACCTGCTCGTTCTGGCTCGAGGCGAAGATCGATATCGGTCGGGTGTGCGGGACATCGGCCAGCATCGCCCCGAGAGTCACGAGACCGGTGATGTCGTCGCGGAGAGCGATGTCGATGAACTCGGAGGCGAAGGCCTGCCAGGTGCGCGCAGGTTCGGCGCCCGTGAGCAACCAGAACTCGGGCCCGGGCGCAGGATCGCGCGGACGCCACAGTCCGGCCTCCGGCCACGTCAGCTGGCGGCGACCCTCGGCATCCATCCGCGTCGAGGGACGCGTGTACTGGTAGTCGAAGTACAGCTCAGGGTCGACGGAGTGCACGAGGTCGTACTCCGACGATGAGCGCAGCGCCTCGATGGCGCTGCTGGCCGCTTCACCCGCATCGTTCCAGCCGTCGAAGGCGGCGATGACGATGCGCGGACCGAGAACATCCATCGAGGGCTCCCTTCGAGATCGCGGTCGTGATCCTTCCAGGCTAGTCCGCGAAGGCGGGATGCGGGCGGCACCACGGCTACCATGGGTTCAGTGAGCAGAAAGCCCAGCGCGGTCCTTTGGGACATGGACGGAACACTCGTCGACACCGAACCGTATTGGATGGCCGCCGAGACGGCGCTGGTCGAATCGTTCGGAGGTTCCTGGACCCACGAGGATGCGCTGCAGCTGGTCGGAAGCGGCTTGCTCGACAGCGCGGTGATCCTGCAGAACGCCGGTGTCGCGATGGAGCCCGAGGCGATCGTCTCCCACCTGACCGACGTCGTGCAGGAATCGCTGCGCACGCAGGGCGTCCCGTTCCGCCCCGGCGCCCGCGAGCTCCTCCGTGACCTCCGCGAGGCGGGGATCCCCACAGGCCTGGTGACCATGTCGCTGCGTCGCATGGCGCTCAACGTCGTCGAGCTCATCGAGTTCGAGGCCTTCGACATCGTCGTCGCCGGCGATGACGTCGACAACCCCAAGCCCCACCCCGAGCCCTACCTGCAGGCGGCCGCGCTTCTGGACGTCGACATCGCCGAGGTGATCGTCATCGAGGATTCGCCGACCGGCGTGCGCGCCGGCCTCGCCTCCGGGG
Organism: Microbacterium sp. DWRC1-3; assembly: GCF_049896645.1. Lineage (NCBI taxonomy): Bacteria > Bacillati > Actinomycetota > Actinomycetes > Micrococcales > Microbacteriaceae > Microbacterium > Microbacterium sp. DWRC1-3. Next base: position 567,503 of record NZ_JAFCUS010000001.1, on the reverse strand, counting down.
CGCTGACCCTCGCGGTTCCCCACATCGTGCCCCTCGACCACCTCGGTGCCCACGAGCTGTGGTCCACCCTCGCCGGCAGGGGCGCCGACGATCTCACCGATCTCTTCGACAGCAACACCGCCGTGACAGGAGCCACCCGATGACCGATTCCCGCGTACAGCGGCCGAGCGGTCCGTTCCGTGCGGGCGATCGCGTACAGCTGACCGGGCCGAAAGGCCGACTCCACACCGTGACGCTCCGCGAGGACGGGGAGCTCCACACGCACCAGGGTGTGCTTCGTCATCGCGACCTCATCGGGCTTCCCGACGGCTCCGTCGTGGCCAACAGCTCCGGGCACGACTACCTGGCGCTGCGGCCTCTGCTGCGGGACTTCGCGATGTCGATGCCCCGCGGCGCGGCGATCGTGTACCCCAAGGACGCGGCCCAGATCGTGATGCAGGCCGACATCTTCCCCGGGTCGGTGGTGGTCGAGGCCGGCGTCGGCTCCGGCGCGCTCTCCCTCTCGCTCCTGCGCGCCGTGGGCCCGGCCGGGAAGCTGATCTCCTTCGAGCGTCGCGAGGACTTCGCCGATGTCGCCCGCGGAAACGTGGAGACCTTCTTCGGTGAGCACCCGGACACCTGGCGCGTCGTCGTGGGCGATCTCGTCGAGGCCCTGCCGAACGAGGTGGCCCCGACCTCCGTCGACCGCGTGGTGCTCGACATGCTCGCGCCGTGGGAATGCATGGATGTCGTGGCCGACGCCCTCACCCCCGGCGGCGTCGTGCTCTGCTACGTGGCGACCGCGACCCAGCTCTCCCGTGTGGCGGAGTACATCCGCGGCACGGGACTCTTCACCGACCCCGACGCCTCCGAGACGATGGTCCGCGGCTGGCACGTCGAGGGGCTCGCCGTGCGCCCTGATCACCGGATGGTCGCGCACACCGGGTTCCTCCTCACGGCCCGCCGACTCGCTCCCGGTGCCATCGCGCCGTCGGTGAAGCGGCGTGCGTCCAAGAGCAGCTACGGCGATGAGGACGTGGAGGCGTGGACGCCCGGCGCCGTCGGTGACCGTGAGATCAGTGACAAGAACCTCCGCAAACGCGCACGAGAAGCGGAGAAGGCGGCCGAAGGGGCGCGCCTTGCCGCCGCATCGCGCGATTCCGGGCACGCGACGGAATAGACTGGAGCGCGTGCGTAAAACGTCCGCCGTTCTGGCATCCCTCAGCCTCGCCGTCCTCGCCCTGACGGGCTGCACCGCGACAGCATCCGACGGTGTCGCCGCGTGCGACCGCGGCGGCAACGACAAGATCCTGAACGTCGCCGACGTGAGCGGTGACCTCGGCTCCGTCCCCGATGTCGACGTCTTCGGACCGGTCAAGACCGACAAGACCTCGTTCGCCGACGTCACCGTCGGAGACGGTCTGGCACTGGGATCGGACTTCCAGCCCGTGGTGCTGGACATCGCCTTCTACGGCGGAGACAGCGGCAAGGCGCTCTACCAGTCCGAGTTCAACGGCGACCAGAGCCGCGTGCACAGCATCGACTACTGGGCTCAGCGTTCTGCGGGTCTCGCGGACGTTCTCGAGTGCGCCACCGGTGGCAGCCGTGTCCTCGCCGTCCTGACTCCGGAGGACTTCGGGGCCCAGAACGTCCAGGCGTTCGGTCTCGACAAGGGCGAGAACATCGTCGCGGTCATCGATGTGCTCGATGTCATGCCGGCGAAGGCATCCGGTGCACTGCAGTTCAACGACGCACGCGGCCTTCCCAGCGTCGTCCGCGCCCCCGACGGCACTCCCGGCATCATCATCCCCGATGTTCCCGCGCCGACCGAGATCGTGACGCAGACGCTCATCAAGGGCGATGGCCCGAAGGTGAAGGAGGGCGACATCGTCGTCTCCAACATCATGGGTGTCGGCTGGGACGACAAGACGGTCACCACGAGCTCGTGGGGCAAGGACGCGAGCGTGAGTGTGGCCGCCGAGCAGCTCGTGGGCGCCACCGTCGGGTCGCAACTGCTCGTCGTCTTCCCTGCTGCCGAGAGCGCTCCGGCCACGGCGATCGTCGTCGACATCCTGGGCGCAGTGACGGCGCCCACGCAGTGATGGCCGCCCGTATCCCCGCGGAGGAGCGCCTGACGAATCTCGTCGTGGCGCTGATGGCCACGGAGATCGGGTTGACCAAGCAGCAGATCCTCGACAACGTCTCCGGGTATCGGCAGCGCGCAGAGGCGGGCACCCGATCGGACGCCCTGGAGAAGATGTTCGAGCGGGACAAGGACGAGCTGCGCTCGCTCGGCGTGCCCATCGAGACCATCGGGGACGCTGCGGATCCCAACGACCTCCGCGAAGCGCGCTACCGCATTCCCCAGGCGGAATACGATCTCCCCAGCGACATCGAGTTCTCGCCGGCCGAGCTGGCAGTGCTCCAGCTGGCCGGAAGCGTCTGGAGCGCCGAATCCGTCTCCGGGGACGCTCAGTCGGGTGTCCGCAAGATCCGTGCCCTGGGGATCGACGGCGACGAGCCGATCATCGGTTTCGCCCCTCGTATCACGGCTAGGGATGCCGCGTTCTCTCCGTTGCAGGATGCGATCGAACGGTCCCGAGTGGTCTCCTTCGACTACCTGAAGCCCGGCGAGGATGCCCCTCGCCGGCGCCGCGTCCGCCCGCTGGCGCTGGTCGACTACGAGGCACGGTGGCATGTCTTCGGCGTCGACGTCGATGCAGAGGAGGACCGCACCTTCCTGCTCAGTCGGATCGTCGGGGATGTGCGGGTGAGCTCCCAGAGCTTCGACCCCGCCCTGCGCGACGGTGCGGGGGATCGCGCACTCGCAGGGTTGGAACGGGTCGCGTCCGAGAACTCGGCACTCCTGGAGATCACCCCGGGTACGGAGGCCGCTCTGCGCCTGGGCCGAAGGGCCACATCAGCTCCTCAGGGCATCAACGTGCCCTTCGTGGACCTGCACATCCTCGCGGACGAACTCGCCTCGTACGGTCCGGAGGTTCGCGTGGTCGAGCCCGCACCGTTGCGCGACGCCGTGATCGCGCGTCTTCGCGCCGTCGCCGAGCTGCACACCGACGAGGAGGAGGCGAGATGACCGCCAAGTCGAAGCCGTTGCTCGCCGCCGACCGGGTGCGGTTGTACTTGACCCTCGTTCCCTACGTGCTCGAGCACGGACAGGTCTCTCTCGAAGAGGCTGCATCGGAGTTCGGCGTCACGTCGCAGGAGATGCGCGGCATGGTCGAGAAGCTCACCGTGATCGGGCTTCCCGGTGAAGACGGCTATTGGCAGCAGCCGCAGGAGATGTTCGACATCAACTGGGATCTGCTGGACCTCGAGGACGTCATCGAGATCACCAACGATGTCGCCCTGCGTCGTGTGCCGCGCTTCACCGCGCGGGAGGCTGCCGCCCTGCTCGCAGGTCTGCAGATGGTGGCCGCGGTTCCCGCCGTCTCCGACTCGGGCCTGGTGGCAGGGCTGATCTCGAAGCTGTCCCGAGGTGCTGCCGACGCGCCCGCCGACGTGGTCGTCGCGCCCAGCGCCGTCGACGAGGTTCGTGAAGCCGTGGCTCGAGGCCTGCACGAAGGCGTCGCGATCGCCTTCACGTATCAGGCTCCCGATGCCGCGCCGACGACGCGCACCGTCGATCCGATGCAGATTCTGATCACAAACGGACAGTGGTATCTGCAGGGGTGGTGCCACCTCCGACAGGCGATGCGTACCTTCCACCTCGACCGGGTGAGCGCACCGACGCTGACAGAGATCCCGATCACCCACAGCGGAGATCAGGTTCCGGAGGCGTTCGCCGGGCTCGATGATGAGCGCGAGGTGACGGTGCGCGTCGCCGAGCGTCTCGCACCCCTGCTCAGCGGATTCGTGCCCACCGGGGCGACTGAGGCGGTCAACGGCGCAGTGACCACTCGGCTGCATCTCGCCGACCCGCGCGGCATCAAGCGGCTCGCGGCGCGCTTCGGGGGATCCATGGAGGTCCTGGAACCGGGTGTAGCCCGCGCGGCGACCAGGGAGTGGGCAGCCGCAGGACTCGCCCTCTATCGCCAACCCGAAGCAAAGGTTTGATCTGTAGACTGGATCGAACGCTCACCGACGACGGGAAACCTGACATGTTCGCTGGAATGCAAGGCTGGCACCTGCTTATCGTGCTGGCAGTGATCCTCCTTCTTTTCGGTGCGGCGAAGCTGCCGGCCCTCGCCAAGAGCATGGGTCAGTCCGCCCGCGTGTTCAAGGGCGAGATGAAGGCGATGAAGGACGATGACGCCGCTCGCACCGAGTCCGCAGCCGTCGACCCGACCACGGTGAAGGACTCGGGCATCGACCCTGAGACTCCGCCCCGCGCCTGACCGGCCGTGGCAGCCATCGAACCGACCGTGATGCCGAAGGCGGATCGGGATCGACGGATGTCGCTCGGCGCGCATCTCGTCGAACTGCGCAAGCGCCTCATGTTCGCTGCGCTCGCTCTCGTGGTCGGCATGGTCATCGCCTTTCTCGTGGCTGACCCGATCATCAACTTCATCACCGAACCGGTGCGCATCATCGCCGAGAAGCGCGGAGACGACTTCAGCGCGCTCAACTTCGGAACCATCACCTCGGCGTTCGACATGCGCATGCGCATCGCGTTCTCCATCGGCATCTTCCTGTCGGCTCCGGTCTGGCTGTGGCAGATCTGGGCGTTCATCATGCCCGGCCTCACTCGCAAAGAGGTCAGGTACACGATCGGTTTCGTCGTGGCTGCCGTTCCGCTGTTCTTCGCCGGCTGCTACCTCGGGGTGATGATCATGCCCCACATCATCGAGCTCATGTGGAGCTTCACCCCGGCCGGAGCGACGAACCTCTACTCCGCCCAGGAGTACTACGACTTCATCTTCAAGCTGATGATCGTGATCGGCATCTCGTTCGTGCTGCCGGTGTTCCTGGTCGCTCTCAACCTCGCCGGCGTCATGTCGGGTCGAGCGATCCTCAAGGGATGGCGGGTCGCCATCATCATCGCAACGGTGTTCGCCGCTCTCGCGACGCCGGCCGCCGACGTCGTCAGCATGCTCATGCTCGCGGGTATCCTGATCGTCCTCTTCTTCGCGGCCGCGGGTCTCTCCCTGATCTTCGATCGACGCAAACGCAAGCGCGACGAGGCATCAGGGCTTCTGCCGGATCCGGCATGAGTTCACCCTCGGAGAGGTACGCGCGCGCGCAGGAGGCCGTGGAGCACCCGCAGTCCACAGCGTTCGCGGCGTTGCAGAAGTTCCAGCTCGACCCCTTCCAGGTCGCAGGGTGCCACGCGCTCGAGAGCGGACGCAGCGTACTGGTCGCAGCCCCCACGGGTGCGGGAAAGACCATCGTCGGTGAGTTCGCGATCCACCTCGCGATGCAGACCGCGAGCGACAAGGCGTTCTACACGACGCCGATGAAGGCGCTCTCCAATCAGAAGTTCAGAGAGCTGGTCGACGTCTACGGAGCCGATCAGGTGGGTCTGCTCACCGGCGACACCAACATCAACGGCAACGCCCGCATCGTCGTGATGACCACCGAAGTCCTGCGCAACATGATCTACGCCGACTCCTCGGCGCTGCGGGACCTGCGCTACGTCATCATGGACGAGGTCCACTACCTCGCCGACCGCTTCCGCGGTGCGGTGTGGGAAGAGGTCATCATCCACCTGCCGGCGCGTGTGCGCCTGGTCTCCTTGAGCGCCACCGTGTCCAACGCCGAGGAGTTCGGTGATTGGCTGGACACCGTGCGCGGCGACACCGAGGTGATCGTCTCGGAGATCCGGCCTGTGCCGCTGGAGCAGCACGTGCTCGTCCGCGACGACCTCCTGCCGCTTTTCGACGATCGTGCCGGCCCGGCCACCGCGCAGGTGAACCAGGAGCTGATGCGTATCCGCTCCTCTACGGGCACGACATACGAGAACAACCGTCAGGCGCAGTCCTACCGCAGCGACCGCCACGCCGGTCGTCAGGCGAAGCGGCCTCAGCGAGGCGGACGTCGTCCGGTACGCGCCGCCAACGCACGCCGGATCGAGCGGATGGATCGCCCCGACGTCGTGCGACTGCTGGAGCGGGCGAATCTGCTCCCGGCGATCTTCTTCATCTTCAGTCGGGTCGGGTGCGAGGCCGCCGTGCAGCAGGTGCGTCGGGCAGGGATCCGGCTCACCTCGAACGAGGAGCGTTCCGAGATCCGCGCCATCGTCGAGGAGCGCACGCGCACCCTCCAGGAGGAGGACCTCGGCGTGCTCGGCTACTGGGAGTGGCTCGACAACCTCGAGCGCGGCGTCGCATCGCACCACGCGGGGTTGCTGCCCGCGTTCAAGGAAGTCGTCGAGGAGCTCTATCGGCGCAAGCTCGTGAAGGTCGTCTTCGCCACCGAGACGCTCGCGCTCGGGATCAACATGCCGGCGCGAACGGTCGTGCTCGAGAAGATGGAGAAGTTCAACGGCGAGGCCCGTGTCGCCATCACCTCGGGGGAGTACACGCAGCTCACGGGCCGCGCCGGGCGTCGAGGCATTGACGTCGAAGGTCACGCCGTGGTGCAGTGGACCGAGGGCATGGATCCGCAGGCGGTCGCGGCGCTCGCTTCCCGCAGGACGTATCCGCTGAATTCGAGCTTCCGCCCCACGTACAACATGGCCGTGAACCTGATCGACATGTTCGGCAAAGTCAGGGCCCGGCAGATCCTGGAATCGTCGTTCGCGCAGTTCCAGGCGGACCGTGCCGTCGTCGGGCTGGCGCGTCAGGTGCGCGAGGCCGAGGAGTCTCTGGCCGGCTACCAGAGCGCGATGGCATGCGAGCACGGAGATTTCCCCGAGTACGCGGCCATCCGGCGCGAGCTGAGCGACCTCGAGAAGAAGAACCGACAGGATTCGAACGCGCCGCGTGCGTCGCGCGACAAGCGCATGAAGCGCATGCAGTCGTTGCGCACGCAGATGCAGCGCCACCCCTGCCACCGCTGTCCCGATCGTGAAGCTCACGCGCGGTGGGCGGAGCGCTATTGGAAGCTCAAGCGCCAGAACGACCGGATCCGTCGTCAGATCGAGACGCGCACCGGTTCCGTCGCGCGCGTCTTCGACCGTGTCATCGAGGTGCTGGAGACACTCGACTACATCGTGGACGACGGCGAGGAGACCACTCTGACCGAAGCCGGACGCACCATGCGCCGTATCTACGGTGAACGCGATCTGCTGGTCGCCGAGTCCCTGCGCCAAGGCCTCTGGGCCGGTCTCGACGCCCCCTCACTCGCCGCCATGGCGTGCTGCCTGGTGTACGAGCCCCGCCGCGACGAAGCGAATGCGGGGGAGCGGGGTCTGCCGCGCGGTGCCTTCCGCGCCGCGTACGAGAAGACGACGACGCTGTGGGCCGAGCTCGATGATCTGGAGCAGGACCATCACCTTCCCGGCAGCGAGCCGTTGGCGGCCGGGCTCGCCGGGGCGATGCACTCGTGGGCGCGCGGCGGAATGCTCGACCGGGTGCTGATCGACGCCGACATGGCGGCCGGTGACTTCGTGCGCTGGGCGAAGCAGACGATCGACCTGCTGGATCAGCTCTCGATCGTGGCGGAGGACGCCACGATCGCGCGGACCGCGCGGGCCGCGCTCGACGGCGTGCGCCGGGGCATCGTCGCCTACTCCTCGATGTGAGATGGATGCGATGACCGACAAACGAGCGCCCCAGCGCGCCCTCCTGCCTCTGTGGGCCGCTGTGCTCTCCGCCGGACTCGCCGCGGTGATGATGGACCTGGCCTATCCGGAGGCCGCCGTATGGATCCTCGCCTTCCCGGCGACCGCTCTCGTTCTGGTCTCACTGATCGGACGCCGTTTCGGGGGAGCGCTGCTGGTCGGAGTCGTCTACGGGATCCTGTTCTTCGGACTTCTCGTCTCCTGGACGTCGCGCTACCTGGGCCCGGTCCCGTGGGCCGCTCTCAGTGTCCTCGAGGGAGTTCTGACGGGAATCGCCCTCGTCCCGATCGCCCTCGCCTACCGGTGGCTCCCGAAGGCCTTCCCCGGGACCGCAGGACGCCTCCTGGCGCTTCCCGCTGTCGTCGCCGCCCTCTGGGTCGGCCGCGAGCTTTTCGTCGGCTCGTGGCCCTACGGGGGCTTCCCCTGGGCGCGCATCGGCATGAGTCAGGCGGAGAGCCCGCTGGCACCGGTCTCCTCATGGGTGGGCGTCAGCGGACTCAGTTTCCTCATGGTCTTCGTCGTGGCGATGCTCATCGAGGTCGCGCGCATGCGGGCATGGCGACGGCCACTCCTCGTGATCGCGCCCGCGGCCCTCGTGGTGGTGCTCCTGTTCACCCCGCTCTTTCCCACGTCTTCGAGCGGTTCCCTGCGGATCGCTGCGGTACAGGGAAACGGTCCGACCGGCTACTTCGACGACCGCGAGCCGTTCTCGGTGATCCAGGCGCAGACCGACGCGACCGCGCCTCTCTACGGCGAGGATGTCGATCTCCTGGTGTGGCCGGAGGGGTCATTGGACGGCGACCCGTTCCAGATCGACGCCCTCGCTCGGCGGATGACTCTGCTCGCCAACCGGATCGACGCCCCGCTGCTGGCGAACGCGGCCACCGGCCGAGACGACCGATACTTCAACACGTCGATGCTGTGGAATCCCGACGGCACAGCGACACAGCTGCATGACAAGCGCCACCCGGTCCCGTTCGGCGAGTACGTGCCGGATCGCGCCTTCTTCAACGCGCTCGCTCCCGACCTCATCGGACTCATCCAGAGGGAGTACACCCCGGGCTCGAACCCTCCGCTGGTCACCGTCGAGGGTGTCCCTGTCGGCCTCGCCATCTGCTTCGACGTGATCTACGACGACGTGATCTGGCAGGGCCTGAACTCCGGCGCCGAGGTGCTGGTGTTCCAGACGAACAACGCGGACTTCCGTGGCACGGACGAGAATCTCCAGCAGCTGGCCTTCGCCCGGATGCGGGCCATCGAGACGGGCCGCAGCGTGGTGAACGTCTCGACCGTCGGCACGAGCCAGATCATCCGCGCCGACGGATCGACCGTCACGAGCCTGGACGCAGATGAGGCCGGAGCGATGCTCGAGGATGTCGAGCTCCGATCCGGCCTCACAGCTGGTGTGGTGCTGGGCCCCTGGTTGCAGGCGATCCTGCTCTGGGGCGGTCTGGGCGCGCTCCTCGTCGGGTGGTGGCGCGCCAGGAGGCGCTAAGCGCCGATCTTCTCCCGGGTCGGGTCTTCGCCGGCACCGCGGCGGGCGCGGATGAAGGCGAGGCGCTCCTCGAGGAGTTCCTCGAGTTCTGCGCGGCTACGACGCTCCAGCAGCATGTCCCAGTGGGTGCGGGCAGCCTTCTCGTCGGTGACCTCGAGCGTGACGGCCTGGCCGTCGACGTTCAGGCGGGCTTCGGCGCCGCACGCGCGGCACTCCCAGGTCTGGGGCGGTTCTGCGTCCGCCGCGAACATCAGGTTCGTGACGTGGCCGCAGGTGTCACAGGTGTAGGTGGTCTCACGGCGCTCCATGAAAACGACGCCCTCTTCGCTCTGTAGGCTCTGGGCGCCGAGTCGGATGCCGCGCAGGCTGCGATCTGCCATTGTGTGGTCCTCTCGTCGCTGTCAGGTATAGCGCTCCAGCCTGTGCGCTTCATCCACGCGGCCGCCTTCTCGGCGGAACTCACAGGTTAATCCCAGCACCGGAGGTTATGGGGCGCGTCGGAGGTCAGCGGGGGATCAGCGCTTTGAGTGCCACGTCCGCGCGATCGGAGACGATTCCGTGGGCGCCGAGAGCGATGAGGCGCTGCATGTGTTCGGGCTCGTTCACCGTCCATACGTGGACTTCGACGTCATGTCGTCTGGCAGCGCGGACGAGTGCCGGCGTCATGACCTTCAGCGCACCGTAGCGCTCGGGTATCTGCAGAGCGTCGACCTCCCGGAGCACACGAGCGGGGGAGAGGCGCAGCGCCGACAGAGCCCTCAGCGCGGCGATCGTTCCGCTCCCACCGGATGTGGCGGGGCGAAGTGCTGCTCCGGACCGCAAGACCGCGGCGAGCGCGGCTCGACGGGTCGCGTCGGAGAAGCTCGTCAGGAGCACCCGGTGCGTGTGCTCGACCAGTATCGGTCCGAGCGGATCGACGGCTGCGGGGGTCTTCACATCGATGTTGAAGCGGACGTCCGGGAAGGAAGCCAGTGCCTCGGCCACCGTCAGGAGCCCGCCGTGGTCCGCGAAGAGCATCCGGAGCTCTCGAGTGCGCACCTCCCGCACGCTGCGGCTGTCGCCGACCAGCCGGGTCAGTGTCTCATCGTGGAACAGGACGACGTCGCCATCAGCCGTGACCTGGCAGTCGGTCTCGATGTAGTCGATGCCTGCCGCATGCGCAGCGGCGAATGCCGCAGCGGAGTTCTCCCAGACGCCCGAGTCCTCGCCTGCCGCGGTGATCAGACCGCGGTGGGCGAGGACTCGGGGATGCCGCGTCTTCGAGAAGTACGGGTGCGTCACGCGCCCGGCAGCGTGTTCGTCGGGCCCTGGCCCGGCTTCGGGGTGAATGCACTGCCGATGCCCTTGAGCGCCTCGGTGAGTTCGCTCGGGATGATCCACAGCTTGTTGGACTGACCCTCGCTGATCTTCGGCAGCATCTGGAGGTACTGGTAGGCGAGGAGCTTGTCGTCCGGCTCGCCCTGATGGATCGCGCTGAAGACGTTCTGAATGGCCTCGGCCTCACCCTGCGCACGCAGCACGGCGGCCTGCTTGTCGCCCTCTGCGCGGAGGATCTCGGCCTGGCGAGCACCTTCGGCTTCCAGGATCGCGGACTGCTTCGTTCCCTCTGCCGTCAGGATCGCGGCGCGGCGGTCACGCTCGGCGCGCATCTGCTTCTCCATGGAGTCCTGGATCGAGATGGGCGGGTCGATCGCCTTGAGCTCGACGCGACCGACGCGGATGCCCCACTTGCCTGTCGCCTCGTCGAGGACGACACGGAGCTGACCGTTGATGTTGTCGCGGCTGGTGAGCGCCTCTTCGAGGTTCAGTCCACCGACGACGTTACGCAGAGTGGTGGTCGTCAGCTGCTCGACCGCGCCGAGGTAGTTCGCGATCTCGTAGGTCGCGGCGCGCGCATCGGTGACCTGAAAGTAGACGACCGTGTCGATCGACACGACAAGGTTGTCCTCGGTGATCACCGGCTGCGGCGGGAACGAGACGACCTGCTCGCGCATGTCGATCAGAGGGCGCAGGCGATCGATGAAGGGCACGAGGACGTTGAGCCCGGGGGTGAGGGTCTTGTGGTAGCGCCCGAGGCGTTCGACGACCCCCGCTGTGGCCTGCGGGATGATGCGGATCGCGCGAGCGACGGTGACCACCACGAAGATGATCACCGCGATCACGAGGACCCACAGGATCGCGGTGGGGATGAACGATGCGTCGTTCACGGGGTTCTCCTAGTCGTTGACGGGACGGACGATGGCGGTCGCGCCGTTGATCGCACTCACGGCGACCGGAGCGCCCTGGGGGATCGGCACGGGTGTGGCGGTGCGTGCGGTCCAGGTGTCGCCGTTGGCGAGTTTGACCTGGCCCGAGATCTGCGTGATGTCGTGCAGCGCGATGCCGCGGAGGTCGACGAGGGCGTCGACGTTCGACTTCGTCGGATCCTCCCCGCGCCGCAGGCGCTTGAGCAGCGGCGGCCGCAGGAAGAGGATGAACAGCGCGGCCGCGGCGGCGGCGATGATCACCTGCACCCACACCGGGACGCCGATCAGGTCGGTGACCAGACCGACGACGCTGCCGAAGCTCAGCATGAGGAAGGTGAAATCCAGCGAGAGCATCTCGATGACGAGGAAGACGGCGATCAGGACCAGCCAGCCGATCCAAGCCCATTGGTCGATGAACGTGACGAATGTCGTGAAGTTGTCCATGCGGCCTCCTTTGTGGTCAACGTATCACGCGGGCGTCCGCGGATCCGGGTGCCACAGCGCGCGCTTGGTAGTGTGTGAGGGCCGTGCGATCACGGCTTTTTCACGCATCATGAGGAGTCACCGTGACCGACGTTCTTCCCGCAGGATCCCTTGACGGCAAGGTCGCCCTTGTCACCGGTTCATCGCGGGGCATCGGCGCCGACACCGTGCGCTACCTCGCCGAGGCCGGTGCCGACGTCGTCATCAACTTCCGCAACAAGGCACCGCGTGCCGAGAAGCTGGCCGCACAGCTGCGCGAGCTCGGTCGTCGTGCGCTCGTCGTCGGTGCCGACCTGACCGACCCCGAGTCCGTCGCCGAGATGTTCGACGCCATCCGTGCCGAGTACGGGCGCCTCGACGTGCTCGTGCTCAACGCGTCCGGCGGCATGGAGTCCGGCATGGCCGAGGACTACGCACTCACCTTGAACCGCGACGCCCAGCTCAACGTCCTGAACGCGGCGACGCCCCTGCTCGGCGAAGGCGCGCGCGTGGTGTTCGTCACCAGCCACCAGGCCCACTTCATCCGGACCACGCCGACCATGCCGGAGTACGAGCCGGTGGCACTCTCCAAGCGCGCAGGAGAAGACGCGCTGCGCGAGCTCGTCCCCGGCCTGGCCGCGAAGGGGATCGGGTTCACGGTCGTCTCCGGCGACATGATCGAGGGGACGATCACCGCGACGCTGCTGGAGCGGGCGAACCCGGGAGCGATCGCGGAGCGCCGGGAATCGGCGGGCAAGCTCTACAACGTTTCGGAGTTCGCGGCAGAGGTCGCCAAGGCAGCCGTCGACCCCGTGCCCGCGGACAACACGCGCCTCGTGGGTGACGTGAGCGCCTTCGCGGCCGAGTAGTACGACACAGAGAATCGGCCCCGTCCTGCATCATGCAGGACGGGGCCGATCGTGTTTCAGGCGATGAGCGTCAGCTCGCCGCTCCGCCCTGGACGGCGGAGACGAACTCCTTCGCGTCCCGACCGAGCGTGATGGCACGCACGATCTGAACGATGCCGAGCACGACCAGCGAGATGCCCAACAGGAGCCAGAACGCGAAGCCGGCGATCAGCGGCGAGAACAGGACGATGATTCCGGCGACGATGCTGAGGATCGCGTAGAGGACGGTCCAGACCCGCGACCCGTCGCTGCCGAGCAGCGTGAGGGCGACGATCCCGTCGACGATCCAGCTGACGCCGATGAAGATCACGACGACGAACGCGAGCGTGGCTGCGGCGGCGTTCAGGTTGAAGAACGCGATGACACCGGCTGCGATGTACAGCAGGCCGAGGACGATGTGGCCTACGCGGGCCCATCCTCCCTTCGCGCTCGAGAAGATGCCGAGCCCGACGTACACGAGACCGGCGACGACCAGGTACGACGCGAAGATCGCCGTCACGATGACCGCGGACTTGATGGGCCAGACGAGGAGGACGATTCCGGCGATCAGCGCGATGACGCCGGCGACCGCCAGCGTGACCCGGATCGACTTGAACAGAGACTTGGCCTCCGTGAGTGGTTCAGACATGGTGGGGAGCCCTTTCTGAGAAGATGCTGTGAGGATGCATCCTCAGGGTAGCGCTCCCATGGTCCGGGATGGGGGAGAAGGTCCCACCCGCGTTTCGCTCCGTCACGCCGCGACTTCCGGCGACATGGCAAAATCGAGTCGTGTCCGTCGTCGACGAAGATCGCCTGCGTGAGCTCGCCGTGATGAGAAGGGTCAGAGACCGCATCGACCGCGAGTATGCGAGGCCGCTCGATGTGCAGGCCCTCGCGGACGGTGTGCACATGTCCGCGGGGCATCTGAGCCGGAAATTCCGCGAGGCCTACGGCGAATCGCCGTACTCCTATCTGATGACTCGTCGGATCGAGCGCGCGATGGCACTGCTGCGGCGCGGCGACCTGACGGTGACGGAGGTGTGCTTCGAAGTGGGGTGCTCCTCGCTCGGCTCGTTCAGCACGAGATTCTCGGAGCTGGTCGGTGTCGCACCCAGCGTGTACCGTGAACGCGCCGCCACCGTCGAGGGGATCCCCTCGTTCCACGTCAAACAGGTGACCAGACCGATCAGGAATCGAGAAGCGCCGCGCACCGACGCGCACCTACCGTGAACACCATGAACATCCGCATCCACTACGCATTCCTTCCGCACACCGACGCCGAAGCGGCGCTCGGTTTCTACCGCGACGCGCTCGGCTTCGAGGTTCGCAACGACGTCGGCTACGACGGGCTGAGGTGGCTCACGGTCGGCCCGCCCGGCCAGCCCGAGACGTCGATCGTGCTGCATCCGCCGGCGACCGACCCCGGTATCACCGACGTCGAGCGCCAGACGATCCTCGAGCTCATCGCGAAGGGCAGCTACGCGGCGCTGACACTGGCCAGCGACGACGTCGACGCGCTGTTCGAACGCCTCGTCGAGCGCGGCGCCGACGTCGTCCAGGAGCCGATCGACCAGCCCTACGGGGTTCGCGACTGCGCGTTCCGCGACCCCGCAGGCAATCTGCTCCGTATTAGCCAAGCCGCCTGATCTCTCCACCGACCACACGAAGGACGCCGATGACCACGGACGAGCACCCCGCCGACACCCACGACCTGATCCGCGTGCAGGGCGCGCGCGAGAACAATCTGAAGGACGTCAGCGTCGACATCCCGAAGCGCCGCCTCACCGTGTTCACCGGCGTGTCCGGTTCGGGGAAGAGCTCGCTCGTCTTCGACACGATCGCTGCCGAGTCGCGGCGCATGATCGACGAGACCTACAGTGCCTTCGTCCAAGGTTTCATGCCCTCGGTTCCACGACCCGACGTCGACGTCCTCGAGGGGCTGACGACAGCGATCATCGTCGACCAGGAACGCCTCGGCGCGAACCCGCGATCGACCGTCGGCACAGTGACGGACGCCAACGCGATGCTGCGCATCCTGTTCAGCAAGCTCGGACAGCCCTACATCGGCGGGCCGACGGCGTTCTCGTTCAACATCCCGACCCAGAAGGCCAGCGGCGTGATGACCGGCCCGGGAGGGGCGAAGAAGATCGTGAAGGACGCGATCTATCTCGGCGGCATGTGCCCACGATGCGAAGGCAGGGGAGCGGTATCCGACATCGACCTCGCCCAGATCGTCGATGAGACGAAGTCTCTCGACGAAGGCGCCATCATGGTGCCCGGCTACACCGCCGACGGATGGATGGTGAAGGGCTTCTCCCAGTCGGGGTTCTATCCGGGCGACAAGCCCATCTCGCAGTTCACCGAGAAGCAGCGTCACCTCTTCCTCTACGGCGAGGTCACGAAGGTGAAGATCTCCGGGATCAACATGACCTATGAGGGTCTCATCCCGAAGATCACCAAGTCGATGCTGTCGAAAGACCTCGATGCGCTGCAGCCTCACGTCCGCGCCTTCGTCGAGCGTGTGGCCACCTTCGCGGTCTGTCCGGAGTGCGACGGGACCCGCCTCACCGAGGGTGCGCGCTCCTCGAAGATCGAGGGCGTGAGCATCGCCGACGCCTGCCGCATGCAGGTCACGGATCTGGCCGACTGGGTGCGAGGTCTCGATCTTCCCGAAGCCGGCCCGCTGCTGCAGGCGCTCAGCGCCAACCTCGACGCCTTCGTCACGTTGGGGCTCGGCTACCTCAGTCTGGAACGGCCCTCCGGCACACTGTCCGGGGGAGAGGCGCAGCGCATCAAGATGCTCCGGCACCTCGGCTCTTCGCTCACCGACATCACCTACGTCTTCGACGAGCCGACGATCGGCCTGCACCCGCACGACATCCAGCGCATGAACGGGCTCCTGCTCCAGCTGCGCGACAAGGGCAACACCGTGCTGGTCGTGGAACACAAGCCCGAGACCATCGTGATCGGCGACCACGTGGTCGACCTGGGGCCTGGCGCGGGAAGCGCCGGTGGCGAGATCTGCTTCGAGGGCACGGTCGAGGGGCTGAAGGCGAGCGGCACGAAGACCGGTGAGCATCTCGACGACAGGGCACAGCTGAAAGATGCGGTGCGCTCGGGCACGGGAGCCATCGAGGTGCGAGAGGCGACCGCGAACAACCTGCAGGCCGTCGATGTCGACATCCCGACCGGCGTGCTCACGGTCGTGACGGGAGTGGCTGGCTCCGGCAAGAGCTCGCTCATCCACGGATCGGTGTCCAACCGCGACGGTGTCGTGTCGATCGATCAGGCGGCGATCAAGGGGTCCCGCCGCAGCAACCCCGCGACCTACACGGGGCTTCTCGAGCCGATCCGCAAGGCGTTCGCGAAGGCCAACGGCGTCAAGCCCGCTTTGTTCAGCGCGAACTCCGAAGGTGCCTGCCCGTCATGCAAGGGTGCGGGCGTCATCATCACCGAGCTCGGCTTCATGGACACCATCGAGACGCCGTGCGAAGACTGCGGAGGCAAGCGCTTCCAGGTCGGCGTGCTCGAGTACAAGCTCGCGGGCAAGGACATCACCGAGGTTCTCGACCTCCCGGTCTCCGAGGCCCGGGTGTTCTTCAGTGAGGGAGAGGCCAAGCTGCCTGCGGCCGCGGCCATCCTCGGCCGGTTGGAAGACGTGGGGCTCGGTTATCTCTCGCTCGGACAGCCTCTGTCCACGCTGTCGGGTGGCGAACGTCAGCGCATCAAGCTGGCGATCCAGATGGGGGAGAAGGGGGACGTGTACGTGCTCGACGAGCCCACCACGGGCCTTCACCTGGCGGATGTCGACAAGATCCTCGGCCTCCTGGATCGACTCGTCGACGCCGGGAAGACCGTCATCGTGATCGAGCACCATCAGGCGGTCATGGCGCACGCGGATTGGATCATCGACATCGGGCCCGGAGCCGGTCATGACGGCGGCAAGGTCGTCTTCGAGGGAACACCGACAGATTTGGTATCCCAAAAATCGACGTTGACGGGGGAGCACCTCGCAGCCTACGTCGGCGGCTGAGAGGAGTCGAGGGCGCCTCACCTGAGGCGCCCCCGATGCTCGGACCCTCGGGGAAGTCGACTCAGTCCCGCCGGGCGATGATCGTGTAGGTGCACGGCATCAGATCGCGTTCGGCCTCGGGCCAGGCATAGCCGCCGGCGACCTCGACCATGCGGTCGCTGAACTGCCATGGCAGGGTCCGGCCCTCGTCGAAGTGCAAGAGGCGTAGACCTGCGCGCAGCAGCGCGCCGAGGATCTCGGACAACGAGTGGGGCCACTCGTAGGTGCGCGCGCGGGAGATACGACCGTCGCCGGCATAAGTGGAGTCGTCATCCCACTGCTGCGCATGCCCGGTCGCGAAATACGGATACCGCGTGGTCAGGCCCACGGCATCCTCATCCAACGCGTAGAGGGCGGGATGGCCGTCGCGGATGAAGAACATGCCGCCGGGGCGCAACAGCGCGACGATCTGGGCGGCCCACCGGTCAAGGTCGTCGAGCCAGGTGATCGTCCCGATACTCGTGTAAACGACGTCCAAGTCGCCGACGACGGCAGCCCGCGCATCGAGGACATCGGTCTCCACCCACGTGGCCTCGACCCCCAGACGCGTCGTGAGCTGACTGGCTGTGTGAAGCGCCGACGGCGAGAAGTCGACGCCGGTCACCCGCGCGCCGGCGCGAGCCAGTGAGACGGTGTCGGTGCCGATGTGGCACTGCAGGTGGCACAGGTCGAGTCCGGACAGGCCGCCCGACGGAAGGAATGCAGACATCGTGGCGAGATCGTCGCGCACGACATCACTCAGATGATCCGGATCGTCGAACGCTTCGAGTCCGTACGCTTCCTCGTGCACAGGAACGCGATCTTCCCAGTTCGCCTGGTTCGCCCGCCGTGCAGATTCCCAGTCGATGTCGACATTGCTTCCATTCACGGTGCGAGCCTATCGAGTGCCGCATTCCGGCGAGGAGCAATATCCGATAATGCACATTATGTCAGAACGCGGAAAACCCACCTATCCCCGATCGCCGAAGATCTGCCGTGCGCGGACAACGATGTCGTCGAGACGGGATTGCAGATAGGGACCGGGGCATTCGGTCCCCGACCATGTTTCGCGGTGAGAGATGACGTGGGCTCGGTCGATCGTGAACGACACCGGCACGCCGTCCAGACTCTTGCCGTCGAAGGTCGCAAGCCACGCGATCATCTGCGCGAGTTCTTCGAGTTGCGCCTCCGTCACCGCGTACTCAGGTGCCCCGCTGGCGTTGAGAGTCTCCACCGCGACGGACCGCCAGTTCCAGTCAGCGCCGGTTGCGGACGGTTTCGCGGACGGACGAATCAACTCGATGACGGAACCGTCGTTGCGTAGGTAGAAGGTCGGTGCGGATGATCGCTTGTTGCAGCGGGACAGGAAGTCCAATTGGTCTGCCGTCGTCCCCGTGTGGTGGATGATGAACCGGTCGATGACCGGTCTCACCACGTGGCCGTCGCTTCCCGCGGTGTCGCGGTTGGCCCGGTTCCTGGGATTCGCACAGTCCGTGAACCCGAGAGGCGCCTCGAGGCCGCGAACCGCGCGCTCGTAGACAGGGTCGTACTCCGGAAGCCCTCGCGGATTGTCCGGGTCCACTGCCGGCGTCGCATCGTCGGGGCCCTCAGCAGTCGTGGTGAGCCAGATCCCCACTGCGGTCACGGCCGCCCCCGCGCCGGCAGCGATGAGAAACCGCCTTCGGGTATGCGCCTCCGGGCGCACAGCAGGCTCGGGCGGGTGAGAGTGCGGCATCTGCCCATTCAACACGGCCAGCCGTCACCAGGCGTGATGATCACCGAACTGCCCGCCGCGGGTTGCGAGAATGGTTCGATGGCTGAAACCGGCAGTGACTCCACCCGTCTCGTCATCTTGCGCGGCGATGCGGCGTCGGGCAAGACGACGACGGCGACGGCGCTGCGGCCGAAGCTCGGTGTGCGGGTGGCTCTCATCTCGCAGGATCACTTTCGCCGGGAGCTGCTGCACGACCCCGATCGGCTGAGGCGGTCCAGGGATGCCAGCGTCCTGATCGTCGGCGCTGCCAGACAGGCACTCGACCTCGGATACGACGTGATTCTCGATGGGGTCTTCAACCTGCGCGACTACTCCGAATTCTTCGAGAGCTTGTATCGCGACCACCGCGGGACGACGTGCATCTACCAGTTCGACGTCGGTCTCGACGAGACGGTCCGGCGCCACGCGGGGAGGCCGCTCGCGAACGACTTCGGTGAGGACAGGATCCGCGAATGGCACGACGGGTGGCAACCACTCCCCTGGTTCGATGAGCGGCGGGTCGGACCGGAGACGACTACCGAAGAACTCGTGAAGATCATCGTGAAAGACCTCGGCGGCGGCATGCCCATGTGATTGCGCCACACGCGATCACCAGACGGCGAGCCGACCGACATCGACGAGTCCGCCTTCTGCGCTACCGCGGTCGCAGCTGGCTGTAGACGAGCATGTCCTTGCGCTCATCACCGATCGTCTGCCACGTTCCCGGAGGAGTAGCGTTGGGGAGGTGCAGCAGGTCTCCCACTCCCCCGTCTCGACACCGGGGTGGCGAGCATGGCTGATCTGGTCCGTCGGAGTCGCGGCATATGTGCTCGCGATCACGAACCGCACATCTCTCGGCGCCGTGGGCGTCGAAGCGGCGGACCGGTTCCAAGCTGATGCGTCGACGCTGGCGCTGTTCGCCGTGGTGCAGCTCGCCGTCTACGGCGGCATGCAGATCCCCGTCGGTATTCTGCTGGATCGCTTCGGGTCGCGTCCGATCATGACGATCGGCATGTTGCTCATGGCCGCGGGCCAGCTGACCATGGCGCTCTCCCCCAGCATCGGGGTCGCGATCTTCGCACGCGTGCTGCTCGGCGCAGGTGACGCCGCGATCTTCCCCGCTGTGCTGCGTCTGGTGGCGACCTGGTTTCCTGCGCAACGAGGGCCGATCATGGTCCAGTTCACCGGCATCATCGGCCAGACCGGCCAGCTGATCGCCCTGGTTCCCGTCGCTGCACTCCTGCACGCCACCAGCTGGAGCATCACCTTCGGCAGCATCGCCGGCCTCGGCGTGCTCTTCACGATCCTCGTCGCCTTGGTCATCCGCAACCATCCCGCAGAGCGCGGTGCCGACGTGACAGTGAACACCGATACCGGCGTCATCCGCGTCGTCACCTCCGCGATAGATACCGGAGTCGGCATACGTGCAGCCTGGGCGCACCCGGGAACGCGTCTCGCGTTCTGGTCGCACTTCACCACGCCGTTCGCCGGCACCGCGTTCGTCCTCCTCTGGGGTATGCCGTTCCTCACCGCTGCTGAGGGACTCGATACCGCGCACGCCGCAGGCATCATCTCGGTATATGTCATTGCAGGCATGCTTCTTGGGCCGATCATCGGCGATCTCTCCCGCCGGCTGCCGAATCACCGATCCCTCGCTCTCGTGCTCCCCGCCGTCGGAGTGCAGATGGTCGCCTGGATCGCCGTCATCGCCCTGCCAGGCACCGCACCGAGCTGGCTCCTCTACGTACTGGCCATCGCGCTCGCGACCGGCGGACCCGCATCGATGATCGCCTTCGATCACGCGCGCACACACAACCCGTCCCACAGGCTCAGCACGGCAACCGGGGTGACGAACGCCGGCGGCTTCATCGCCGCACTCATCGCCATCTTCCTGATCGGACTCGCCCTCGACCTCCAGGGCGCCGGCACTCCCGAGACCTATTCGCTCGATGCCTTCCGGATCGCGTTCCTCATGCCGATCCCCCTCTGGATCATCGGCACCGTGTTCATCCTCATCGAACGCAAGCGGACGCGGATCCGCATGGGTCTGGATCCCGAACGGCGGCGCTGAACCTCAATCCGCACAGCGTTTCCCGCTGCGTGGCTCGAAATCGGCGCGCGGAGTCCGGTGCGGTCACGGCGGGGCTGACGACGGGGAGGTCAACGACCGCGCGGGGTCCACCCGGAGGGAAGCGGCCCCTCCTGCACGGCTCGCTCCCGGTCGGCCCGTGCGGACCAGCCCTGTGCACGGTCGACCGTGTCGAACGCACCCCGAGCCAGTCGGAGACCGACATCCTCATGATGCATGCGCGGTGCTCCCCCACGGCGGACAGATGCCCGCACGCTCCAGGCGTCGTCGGCGAACCCGCCGCCACGGAACACGCGGTAGTCGTCGTAGCGGGCGGGGTCCAACAGGTCCCAGCACCATTCCCAGACGTTGCCGAGCGTGTCGAAGAGACCGTGGAGGTTCGGCAGTTTGCCGCCGATGTCCTGCGGCGACGAGACGCCGTCCGCGCTCGTCCACGCGGCGTCGGCCAGAGGCGCATAGTGCGGTCCGGTGGAACCGGCCCGGCACGCGAACTCCCACTCCGCTTCGGTGGGCAACCGGTACCCGTCTGCGGTCGTGTCCCAGGCGACGTCCTCACCATCGAACAGGTAGACCCGATCCAGGCCCTCCCACTCGGATGCGGCGTTGCAGAAGTGGATGGCGCGCAGCCAGCTGAGGTCGGATGCGGGGCGACGAGGGTGGCGCACCGGGATGCCGAGCACCTCTGCGAGCTGCTCCTCCGTCACCGGATACACGCCGATCTCGAAGGGCTCCAGCGTGACCACGCGCTGCTCCTCGCGACGTGCGTCCCGCAGTGTCAGCACGCCGGCGGGGATGCGGGCGAACTCGAAATCGCTCACCGGTCCCCCGCGTCCGAGCGACGGACTCGATTCACGAGGGCACTCGCTCTACCCAGGACGGGAACTTGGCCCTGCGACCGTCGCCGGAGGATGTGCGGGTCACGCGCCGACGGACCCAGGGGCCCACGAACTCCCGATAGTAGGCAAGCCCCGACGGCCCCGCACCGAGGCGATCGCTCGGCGCCCACCAAGTCTCCGGCGGCTCGAAGCCGAGAGCATGCAGCACCCGAGCCGCCACGCGGTGATGGCCCGCCGCGTTCATGTGCAGCCGGTCGTCCGCCCAGTAGGCGCCACGGGAGAGCTCACGATCCGGCCAGTTGAATGCACGGACCACATCGGGGCGCTCTTCGATCCGTCGAAGCACGGCATCAGAGAGGAGATCTCCGCGCCGTTGAACGAGGGATCCCATCGGAAGCTGTCCACTCGGGTTCGCCCCGGAGAGCAGGATCATGGTCACCCCCTCCTCGTCGCACCGGCGCAGCACGCGGCTGAACGCATCGGCGATGTGCTCGACATCGGTGCGTGGGCGAAGCATGTCGTTGCCTCCGCCGTTGAAGGAGAGATGTGTCGGCCTCAGCGCGAGCGCGGGCTCGAGCTGCTGCTCGACGATCGGCCAGGCGAGCTTGCCTCTGATCGCGAGGTTGGCGTACTGGATCGAGTGTCCTGCGGCATCCGCCCACCCTTGAGCCGCGAGATCCGCCCAGCCGCGCTCACGCCCATCCGGGAGGACATCGCCGACCCCCTCGGTGAAGGAATCGCCGATCGCCACGAACCGCACATCTGCCATCGTCCCAGCCTATTGCGGCAGACGAGAGCAGGCGTCAACGATCGTCGAGCGCCTGCCCGCCGCGGTCGACGAGCCCCCATGCTGCGGCCGCAGCACCGAGGAAGCACACCCCGAACACCGCGAACAGCAGCGGCGCTCCACCGGCGAGCAGCAGCACCGGAACGGAGAGCGGCGCCACGATCGATGCGATGCGACCCACTCCTGCCGCCCAACCGGCGCCCGTTCCCCGCAGCGAGGTGGGATAGATCTCGGGGGTCACGGCGTACAGGGCTCCCCAGGCGCCCAGGTTGAAGAACGACAGAGCCATGCCCGCGGCGATGATGGCGCCCTCGGTCGTCGCCGTGCCGAAGACCACTGCAGACACCGCAGAACCGAGCAGGAACACCGACAGCGTCAGCCGACGCCCCCACACCTCGATCAGCCACGCCGCGACAGCATAGCCCGGCAGCTGGGCCAGCGTGATGATGAGGGTGAAACCGAACGAACGCACCAGATCGAACCCGGCATCCACGAGGATGCTCGGTATCCAGATGAACGCCCCGTAGTAGGCGAAGTTCACGCCCAACCACACCATCCACAGGCACAGTGTGCGCACTCGGAACTCCGGGTTCCAGAGCGTTGCCAGCCGCGCGCGTGCGGTGACCGCGATCGCACGTGATGCCGGCTCCTTGCGGATAGCGGGGGCACCGCCCACCCCGGCATCGGCCTCGAACGCCGAGACGATGCGGTCTGCTTCCGCGATGCGTCCTCGCGAGGCGAGCCAGCGGGGCGATTCCGGCATCCGCCACCGCACGAAGAGTGCGTACACGGCAGGGATCGCGCCGAGCGCGAAGGCCCAGCGCCACCCGTCATCGGAGGCCGGTATGACGAGGAAGCCGATCACGGCGGCCGCGGTCCATCCGAGTGCCCAGAAGGCTTCCAGCACCACGATCAGCCGGCCACGGATCCGGGCCGGAGCGAACTCGCTCACATACGTCGAAGCGACCGGGAGCTCGGCGCCGAGACCGAGACCGACCAGGAAGCGGAGAACGAGCAGTGCCGCGAGACCTCCGACGAGCGCGCTGGCACCGGTCGCTATGCCGTATACGAGCAGCGTGAGCGCGAACACCTGCCGTCGTCCGAAACGATCCGCCAGCAGGCCACCGAGCGTCGCGCCGATGGCCATGCCGATGAACCCGACCGAGGCGATCCAACCGGCTTCGCCCTTCGTCAGCCCCCACTGCTGCGTGAGCGCGGCGAGGATGAAGGAGATCAGACCGACATCCATCGCGTCCAAAGCCCAGCCGAGCCCCGAACCCGTCAGGAGGCGCAGGTGGCGACGGGTGAACGGCAGGACGTCCAGGCGCTCGGCCAGAGATGAGCGGCTCGGCAAGGCGGTGTTGGCCATGCTCTTCATCGTAGAGCCGAGCGCCCGACGTCCCGCGCCCGATGACGTCAGTCCTGAGCGTCGAGGATCCGCTTCACCCGCGGGATAACCTCGGTGCCGTACAGCTCGATGCTGCGCATCATCGACTCGTGCGACAGGGTGCCTGTGGCGTACTTCAAGTCGAACCGGCCGAGTCCCAGCGTCGTGATCGTGTCGGCGATCTTCGCCGCGACGCGATCCGGCGAGCCCGCGTAGATCGCTCCTTCAGGGCCGATGTCGTTCTGGAAGCGCGCACGACTGTATGCCGGCCATCCGCGCTCACGTCCGATCGTGTTGTTCATGGCCTCGAAGCCGGAGTACGCGGCGTCCCAGGCCTCCGCATCCGTCTCGGCGATGTGGCCGGGCGAATGCACCGAGACGGGGTGCGACGTCGTGCCGAAGGAGGCCACGGAGCGGTGGTACAGGTCGACGAAGGGCTTGAACCGCGCCGCCGATCCCCCGATGATCGCGAGCATCAGGCCGAGGCCATGGCGTGCGACACGGACGACCGACTCAGGGCTGCCCCCCACACCGACCCAGGTGCGCAGACCCTTCTCGGTCTTCGGGAAGACGTTCGCGTTCTCGAGCGAAGAGCGCATGGTGCCCGACCACGTCACCGGCTCCTCCTTGAGGAGCTCGACGAACAGCTCGAGCTTCTGCTCGAAGAGTGCGTCGTAGTCACGGAGGTCATAGCCGAACAACGGGAACGACTCGATGAAGGAGCCGCGGCCGAGAACCACCTCGGCACGACCGTTCGAGAGGGCATCCAACGTCGAGAACCGCTCGAAAACGCGCACAGGGTCGTCGGACGAGAGCACCGTCACCGCCGTGCCCAAACGGATGTGCTTGGTGCGGGCCGCGATAGCGGCCAGCACCATCTCCGGGGCAGAGACCGCGAACTCCGCGCGGTGGTGCTCCCCCACCCCGAAGAAGTCCACACCGACCGTGTCGGCCAGCTCTGCCTGCGCGACGATGTTGCGGATCGTCTGCGCGCCGGTGAGGAGCTCTCCGTCCGCGTTCCTGGTGATGTCGCCGAACGTGTCCAACCCGAATTCGATGCCCATGTCATCCCTTCCTATTCAGATGAATGAACACGCCTCGGCCGGACCGCATTCCCGTCAGCGTGGAAGCAAGGCGCTGCGCAGCGTGTCGAGGCCGACACCGCCCATGTCGAGTGCGCGCTTGTGGAAGTCCTTGAAGGAGAACGCATCGCCTTCGGCTGCGCGGACGCCGTCACGGACCTGTTCCCAGATGCGCTGACCGACCTTGTAGGACGGCGCCTGACCAGGCCAGCCCAGGTAGCGATTCACCTCGAACTGCACGAACTGGTCGGACATGTTCACGTTCCGGCGCATGAAGTCCAGTGCGTACTCGGCGTCCCAGACACCCGTACCGTCGAGTCGAGGCTTGCCCAGGTGCACGCCGATGTCGAGCACCACGCGGGCGGCCCGCATACGCTGCCCGTCGAGCATGCCGAGACGGTCGGCGGGATCGTCGAGGTAGCCCAGCTGCTCCATCAGACGCTCGGCATACAGAGCCCAGCCCTCGGCATGACCCGAGGTGCCGGCGAGCAGACGGCGCCAGGAGTTGAGCTCGGCCCGGTTGTACACGGCCTGGGCGATCTGGAGGTGGTGTCCCGGCACGCCCTCATGGAACACGGTGGTCAGCTCGCGCCAGGTGTCGAACTCCGTGACGCCCTCGGGGACCGACCACCACATGCGGCCGGGGCGAGAGAAGTCGTCCGTCGGCCCGGTGTAGTAGATGCCGCCCTCCTGCGTGGGGGCGATCATGCACTCGAGGGTGCGGATGGCCTCCGGGATGTCGAAGTGCGAGGCGCCGAGCTCGGCGACAGCGCGGTCGCTCGTCTCCTGCATCCACCTCTGGAGCGCGTCGGTGCCGACGAGCTTGCGGGCCGGGTCGGCCTCGAGGTGGGCGACGGCCTCTTCCACGGATGCACCGGGCAGGATCTCGTTCGCGATCGCGGTCTGCTCCGCCACCATGCGCGCGAGCTCCTCGCGCCCCCACTCGTACGTCTCGTCGAGGTCGATCGTCGCCCCGAGGAAGCGACGGGAGTTGAGCGCGTACAGGTCGCGTCCGACCGCGTCGACCTCGCCCGTCGCGGGAGCGAGCTCTTCCACGAGGAAGCGACGAAGCTCGTCGTAGGCGACCCGTGCCGCGGCGGAGTTGTCGGCGAGGCTGCGCGCGAGCGAAGCGGGCAGCTGCCCCTCGTCGGGATCGGCATCGGCCACGAAGGCGGCGAAGAAGCCGTCGTCGGCCGTGTAGCGGTCGATCTGCGTCGCGACCTCGACGACCTGGCGTCGCGCCGGCGTCACGCCCTCGGCGATACCGGTCCGCAGGGTCTCGATGTAACCGCGCAGTGCCTCGGGGACCGCGGCGAGCCTCGTCGCGACCACATCCCAGTTCTCGACGGTCGCGGTCGGCATCAGATCGAACGCCGCGCGCACATCCTGTGCGGCCGAGGCGATGACGTTGAGGTCCCGCAGATGCCACTTCGCGTCGTGCAGCTCGAGGTCGAGACGCAGCTCGGCTCCGAGGTCGGTCTTGGTGACCTCGTCGATCGCATCGACCGGCTCGAGTGCGGCGAGCTTGTCGAGCGTCGCGCGGGTCGCCGCGGCGATCTCCTCGTGCCCCGCCGGGCTCAGGTCGCCGAAACGGTCGTTCACCTCATCGCGGCCGATATACGTCCCGAGCGTGGGCGCGAGGACCGCGATCGTGTCGACCCATTCATCGGCGACGGCGTCGATGGCGGAGGGGGTGCGGGGAGCTGAAGTCATAGCTGTCAGCCTAATCCCCGGCCCCCTTCCGCCGCCGGACCTCAGTGCGCGGCTTCGTTCCAGTCGCGACCGCGTCCGACCTGCACGTCGAGCGGCACCGACAAGTCGGCGGCGTCACCCATCCGCGCCCGCACGATGCGCTCCGTCGCTTCCCACTCCCCGGGAGCGACCTCGACGACGAGCTCGTCGTGGATCTGCAGCAGCACGCGCGAGGAGAGCTGCTCGGAGCGGAGATCATCGTGGATGTGCAGGAGCGCGATCTTCATGATGTCTGCGGCACTGCCCTGGATGGGGGCGTTGAGGGCCGCGCGCTCGGCGTTCTCGCGCAGCACCCGGTTCGGGCTCGCCAGGTCGGGGAATGGACGGCGGCGGCCGAAGATCGTCTCGGTGTAGCCGACCTCCTTCGCCTTCATGACCGACGCGCGCAGATAGTCGCGCACCGCGCCGAACCGAGCGAAGTACTCGATCATGAGCTGCTTGGCCTCGGACTGCTCGATGCGCAGCTGCTTGGAGAGGCCGAACGCGGAGAGCCCGTAGACCAGGCCGTACGACATCGCCTTGACCTTGGTGCGCATGGCCGCTGTCACCTCGCTCGGCTCGACTCCGAAGACCCGCGCACCGACGAAACGGTGCAGGTCTTCCCCGCTGTTGAACGCCTCGATGAGGCCTTCGTCGCCGGAGAGGTGCGCCATGATGCGCATCTCGATCTGCGAGTAGTCGGCGGTGAGAAGCGCCTCGTAGCCCTCGCCCACCTCGAACGCGCTGCGGATGCGACGGGATTCCTCGGTACGCACCGGGATGTTCTGCAGGTTGGGGTCGGTGCTGGAGAGACGCCCCGTCTGGCTTCCGGTCTGCACATACGTCGTGTGCACGCGGTGATCGTCGCCGATGGCGGTATCGAGCGACTCGATGATCTGACGCAGCTTGGTGGCCTCACGGTGCTGTAGCAGCAGGTTCAGGAACGGGTGGGGGTTGCTCTCCTGCAGGTCGGCGAGAACCGCGGCATCCGTCGAGTAACCAGTCTTGGTCTTTCGGGTCTTCGGCAGCTGCAGGTCTTCGAACAGGACCTCCTGCAGTTGCTTGGGCGAGCCGAGGTTGAACTCGCGCCCGACCACGGAGAAGGCCTCCTGCGCGAGCGCCTCGGCGCGGGCGGCGAGCTCTCCGGAGAACGTGGACAGCACGTCGTGCGAGACCGCGACGCCCGCGACCTCCATGTCGGCGAGGGTGAGCAGCGTCGGCAGCTCGATGTCGACCAAGACCTTGGCGACCGGCTCGGGGATGTCTTCCCGAAGAGCATCGGCGACGCGCAGCGCGAACCACGCCTCCTGCGAAGGCGTCGCGCCCTCGGTCTCGGGCACGAGCTGCGACGGGTCGGCCTCGGGGAGCTTCTCGCCCAGGTAGCGCTCGACCAGGTCGGAGAGGGTCTTGTCCGGGAAGCTCGGTCGCAGCAGCCAGCCGGCGAGACTCGTGTCGTACGAAAGGCCGCCGAGGCGGATGCCTTGACGGATCAGTGCCTTCACCTGCGCTTTCGCGTCGTGGAGCACCTTCGGCGCGTCGGACTCGAGCCATCCGCGCAGCGCCTCGGGCGCGGCTTCGGTCCAGTCGGATTCGCGGAGCTCGGTCAGGGTGGCGGCACCGATGCGCACGGGCACTCCGCCCTGCGTCGTGACCCGGAGGGAGACTTCGCCTTCCTGTGCCGAACCCCAGTCAGCGAGCTCGGCGGGCGTCACCTCCACAGGCACAGGAAGGACGACCACGGATGCGGGATCGTCGGCGACCTCGCCCGCACCGACGGCCTCGAACACCCGCGGAAGCAGCGTGCGGAACTCCAGGCGGGCGAAGATGTCACGCACGGCCTGGGCATCGATCGGCGCGACCGCGAGATCGGCAGGGCCTACGGGAAGCTCCACGTCGGTGAGCAGCCGGTTGAGTTTGCGGTTGCGGCGCACGTCGTCGATGTGATCGCGGAGGTTACCGCCGACCACACCCTTGATCTCGTCGGCTCGGGCGATCAGTTCGTCGAGCGACCCGAACTGCGTGAGCCACTTGACGGCGGTCTTCTCCCCCACCTTCGGCACACCGGGCAGGTTGTCGCTGGTCTCGCCGACGAGAGCGGCGATGTCGGGATACTGCTCCGGCCGGACCCCGTAGCGCTCCTGGACGGTCGTCGGGTCGTAGCGCTTGAGCTGGGAGACGCCCTGCACCGACGGGTACAGCAGCGTGACATCGTCGTTGACGAGCTGAATCGTGTCGCGATCGCCCGAGACGACGAGCACGTCGAAGCCCTGTTCGGCCCCCTGAGACGCGAGCGTGGCGAGGATGTCGTCGGCCTCGATCCCCTCCTTCGTCAGCACCGGGATCGACATCGCAGTGAGGCACTCCTGGAGCAGGGGGATCTGCCCCTTGAACTCCTGAGGCGACTCGGAGCGCGTGGCCTTGTACTCCGGGTACTCGTCGGTGCGGAAGGAGTGACGCGAGGTGTCGAAGGCGATCGCCAGGTGCGTCGGCTGCTCGGCCTTGATGAGGTTCACCAGCATCGACAGGAAGCCGTAGATGCCGTTCGTGTGCTGGTTGTCTTTGGTCGTGAAGTTGTCGACCGGGAGGGCGAAGAAGGCACGATAGGCGAGCGAATGGCCGTCGACGACCATGAGGGTAGGCTTTGCGGAGTCCGTCACCCTGTCAGCCTAACGAGGACGACAGACACCCGCTGAGGAGGATGCATGAGCGACGTCGCGACGAGCGAGGGACTCGGCTGGGCCACAGCCCGCGGAATGGGCGCTCTGGCCGAGAAGATGGGCATGGAGTTCGTCGAATTCAGCGTCGACCGCTGCGTCGCGACGATGCCGGTCGAGGGCAACACGCAGCCTGTCGGACTCATGCACGGCGGCGCCTACGTGGTCCTCGGGGAATCCCTCGGATCGATGGCGGCCAATCTGCACGCCGGTGCCGGACGGCTCGCCGTCGGCGTCGACATCAACGCGACGCACACGCGTTCGGCGACGTCGGGCGTCGTCACCGGCGTCTGCACCCCTGTCCACCTGGGACGCAGCATCACCGTGCACGAGATCGTGGTGACCGACGATCAGGGGCGACGTTGCTCCACGATCCGCATCACCAACATGATCAAGGACCTTCCCGCCGAGCGCTGAGCGGTTCCTCCAGCAGTCGCTGGAAGAGCAGGTGGTCCTGCCACTCCCCCGCGATGCGGAGGTACTTCGGCGCCATCCCGATGCGCTCGAAGCCGTTTCCTCGCAGCACGCTCTGGGAGCCGAGGTTGTGCACCAGTGTGGCCGCCTGCAGCCGATGAAGTCCCAGTTCCGTGCGCGAGTACTCGATGATCTGCGCGACGGCGCGGTGCGCGAGCCCGCGACGCAGCCGCGAGACGTCGACCCAGTAGCCGAGATCGGCGCTCCAGAACGCACCACGGACGATGTTGTTGATGTTCATCCGTCCGCGGATCTCACCGTCGTCGGACGCGATCACGAAGCGGACGCTGCGACCTGCGGACGCATCGTCGACGCACTGCTGCGCGTGCTGCTCCTGCGAGGCGACGGTGAAGAACGCCTCCGTGCGTGAGGGCTCCCACGGTGCGAGGTGCTCGCGGTTCGCCAGATACGCCCGCGAGAGCGCGGCGCCATCTCCGAGGCGCACGGGCCGCAGGATGTGCTCGGTATCGAGCCGGATGACCCCGGCGCTCACCCTTACTTCTTGGGCGCGAGCTGCTCGATGATCGCCTTGGCGACGTCCTGCATCGTCAGACGGCGATCCATGGAGGCCTTCTGGATCCAGCGGAACGCCTCGGGCTCGCTCAGACCCATCTTCTCGTTGAGCAGACCCTTGGCCCGATCGACGAGCTTGCGGGTCTCGAAGCGCTCGACCATGTCGGCGACCTCGGCCTCGAGCGTGATGATCTGCTCGTGCCGGGCCAGCGCGATCTCGATCGCCGGCAGGAGGTCGTTCGGAGTGAACGGCTTCACGACGTACGCGAGAGCACCGGCCTCGCTGGCACGCTCGACGAGCTCCTTCTGGCTGAAAGCCGTGAGGAGCACGACGGGGGCGATGTTGCCCTTGTGCAGCTTCTCGGCGGCGCTGATGCCGTCGAGCTGAGGCATCTTGACATCCATGATGACGAGGTCGGGGCGCAGCTCGGTCGCCAGAGCGACCGCGGTCTCTCCATCACCGGCCTCACCGACGACATCGAAGCCGTTGTCGCGGAGGATCTCGACGATGTCGAGACGGATCAGCGACTCATCTTCGGCGACGACCACGCGTCGGGGTGCGGATGACGTGGGCTGCTCAGCCTGCTCTTCTTGCTCTGTCACAGAACCATCCTAGTGGAGTGCCCCTGTCTGCAGGCCGTAACCACTCGGCGCGGAGGATCACTCCCCCTCCCCTGCGCTAAAGTCATAGACGCGACACACGAGCCGGCGTGGCGGAATGGCAGACGCGGAGCACTCAAAATGCTTTGTCCGAAAGGGCGTGTGGGTTCGAGTCCCACCGCCGGCACCCTTGCAGCGCAGATCACCTCAGACGACGGCGCGCCCCTGAAACGAGGATGAGCGCGGCACCGATCGTCATCATCATCGCTGCGCTGATGAGCAGGGGCGGCAGGCCGCTCGTGTCGCCACCCGTTCCCGCCAGACCACCATGCGGGGGTGCGCCCGGATCCGACGGACCCGGAGCGGGAGGAGGGCTGGGCGCCGGAGTCGGGATGGTGAGCGCGGCAGAGGTCGCCGTGGCCGGACTGTAGCAGTCCGCCGTACCGGAGACCGCCACGCTGATGTCTCGACCGACGTCGGCGGCGACCAGGGTGTAGGTGCTCGAGGTCGCTCCGTCGATCGGCTGGCCGTCGCGGAGCCACAGGTAGTCGATCTCTGTCGGCACGGGGACCCATGGGGCAACGTCGACGGTGAGCTCGCTCCCCTCGCTCGGTGTCCCGCTGATGATGGGGGCTGACGTGGCGAAAGTCTTCAGACTCACACGGATCGTGTAGTCGGCGGTGTCCCGAGTGGTGGTGTCGGGTGTCGGTGTCACACCGTTGAATGCCTGGATCGTGAAGCCGAAGTCGCCGTCGATGGTCGGGACGCCCGCGATCTCGCCCGTATCGCCGTTGAGCGTGATTCCCGGGGGCAGCACGCCGCTGATGACCTGGTAGAAGCTCGGTGGCGGTGTACCCGTGGCGGTGACGACGTCGCTGAAGGCTTCGCAGCTGAGCGCCGTGAACGCCGTGCCGACGATGTCCGGGGAGCGCAGCGGCTGAAGCGCCGTGATCCCGGGAGTCGACTCGCCGGTGACGGGGTTGTATGCGTATCCGCTGACGAAGATCGTCCCCCCGTCGGTCGCAGCTGTGATTCCGATCGGCGATATCTGAGACGGGGCGAAGGCGGTCGGGGGGATGGTGTCGAGCACCGCACCGCTCGTGTCCGAGATGACGATCGTGCCGTCGTACTGCACGGTGAAGAGTCGGTCGTTCGGGCCGAGAGTGGTCTGCGCGGCATTCGGGAGTGCGGTGACGGCGAGGCCCCCGCCATCCGTTCCGACTCCGACGAGGACCGAGTTGCCGTCGGCGAGGCTGTACGCCGAGAAGTGAAGCCGACCGTCGGCGGCGAGGTTCAGGTTGAATGCGGCGTAGCTGATCTGCAGGCCCGGCAGCGGCGTCGCCGGTCGAGCCGTGCCGTCCGAGGAGTAGCTTGCGATCTCGTTCGGGGAGGCGCCCGCGTTGATGGTGTAGATCGTGCCGTCCTCGGCAAGGGCGAGTCCCGCGAGGCTGATGTCCTCGCTGCCGGTGAGCACGGCCGTGTTGAGGGTCACCCCCACCGGGTCGTACGTGGTGACCTGCCATAGCCCGGTCATGTTGTTTCGTTCCAGGACGTGCGGATTCTCCGCAGCATCCAATGCCAGACCTGTCGGCGAGGTGTCGGGGTTGTACCAGGAGGCAAGGCGCGATCCGGTGTCGCTGTCACGGATGATCGCTTGAGACGAACCCGAGGAGTAGTTCGCGATCCCGTAGATCTCACCCGCCGTCGTGGCGAGAATCGTCGAAGGAACCAGGAACCCGGTGGGCTCCGATTGGGTGGTGTTCCAGCTCCGGACCACGTGGTAGGAGCCGTCGTCCCCGAGCGGAGGCGGCACGGCGGCGTCGGCTGCTGCCGCCGTGGCGAACACGACGGCCACACCCAACACAAGCCCTGTCCATACTCGAAGTCTCACGTTCGTTCTCACGATGTCTTTGCTCTCCTTATCGGAAAAAGTCGGTCGCCCCGGTCGGTGGAGCGATGGTCTGCGGTGCGTCGCCGGCTCACAGGGACGCGGCGGTCCCGTCGTGCGTCGGGACGACATCGGCGGTGTGATACTGGAACACGAGGCGGGCCGGCACGGTCCCCGCCAGCACCTCGTCGACCGATGCGTTGACCTGGTCCAGCTCACGGGGCTCGGTGACGACCCGCGTCCGTCCGGCGGCGTGAAGGTCGAAGACCTCGGCCAGATCCTGCCTGGTCCCGACGATGGAGCCGATGATGCTGATCCCCTTGAGCACGGTGTCGAAGATCGGCACCGTGAGCTCCCCACCGGCGGGGAGGGATACCAGCACGAGCCTGCCGCCGCGGTTCAGAGAGCGGAACGCCTGGTCGAAGACCGCGGGCGCGACCGCGAGGACGACGACGACGTCGGCACCACCGAGATCTCGGATCGCAGCGACCGGATCGGCGTCGGCGGCGTTCACGATGTGGTCTGCACCCAGCTCGGATGCCAGGTCGAGTTTCTCGTCGGTGATGTCCACCGCGATGACCTTGGCGCCCACCAGGCGGGCGTACTGCACCGCAAGGTGACCGAGCCCCCCGACACCGAAGATCGCGACCGTCTCGCCCGGCGTGACATGCGCGTTCTTGATCGCCGCGTAGGTCGTGACTCCGGCGCAGGTGAGCGGCGCGGCGTCGATCGCGGTGATGCCGTCCGGAACGGGAACGGCGAAGCGGGCGTCTGCCAGCATGTACTCGGCGTAGCCGCCGTCGACGGCGTAGCCGTTGTTGTACTGGCTCTCGCAGAGGTTCTCTCGACCATCGACGCAGTACCGGCATTCGCCGCATGCGTGGCCGAGCCAGGGCATCGCGACTCTCTGTCCGACCGTGCGGCTGGTCACGCCGTCACCGAGCTGTTCGACGATGCCCACGCCTTCGTGCCCCGGGATGAGCGGGAGCGGGGGCTTGACCGGCCAATCTCCGCGCATGGCGTGGATGTCGGTGTGGCACAGTCCGCATGTCTCCACCCGGACCAGGACCTGTCCCGGACCGGGCTGTGGGATCGGACGCTCTTCCACCTGCGCCGGTGCACCGAACTCTGTGACGACTGCTGCTCGCATCATTCCTCCTGGACGGGACTCGTGGATGCTTCAAGCCTGACGCCGCCGGACCTTCTTCCCCGGGTCGAAGGTCCCACCGTGCCGGGCGCTCACCGGACGAGCACGGTGACAGTGGAGGGACTCGAGAGGACCTCTTGGCTGGTCGAACCGAGGAGGAATCGGGCGATCGCGCCACGGCCGTGAGAGCCGATGACCGTGAGACGCGCGTCCCGCGCAAGGCGGTTGATGACGGTTGCGGCATAGCCGCGCTCGACGACTCGATGCACCTCGAGCTCCGGATACAGGCGAGGGATCCCCTTCAGAGAATCCGTCAGCGCCTCCTCCGTCACCTTCTGCATGCCGGAGAGATAGTCCGCAGGATAGGCCGACATGTTGAGCGGCAACGGGACCGTGACCCAGGTGTTGACCACGGTGAGCGGATCGCCGGTGCGCGCGGCTTCTGCCGCGGCGAAATCGATGAGCTTCCCGGAAACCGCGGATCCGTCGACGCCCACGATCACGCCCCGCCGACCGGCGAGATCGATGTCGGGAACGACGACCACCGGGCAGTGGGCACCTGCCGCCACACGGATGCCGTGGTGGATGCTGCGCGCACCTGCATGATCCCCC
This sequence comes from Microbacterium sp. DWRC1-3, assembly GCF_049896645.1. Classification (NCBI taxonomy): domain Bacteria; kingdom Bacillati; phylum Actinomycetota; class Actinomycetes; order Micrococcales; family Microbacteriaceae; genus Microbacterium; species Microbacterium sp. DWRC1-3. The sequence goes on along the minus strand of NZ_JAFCUS010000001.1, from coordinate 533,089 downwards.
CGGAAGTCGCTTCCGATCACGAGGAGATCGAACACCATCGATGCGCTGATCAGTTCCTCCACCGGGTTTCCTCGCGAGACCACGGTGTCCGCCTTCACCCCGTGCGCCCTGACCCGCTCCGCTTCGCGTTCGAGCAACGTCTGCGTCAGGCTGATGGCCTCGGCGACGACTGCCCCTTCGCCGACTGTTCCGATCGCGCCGCCCACCACAGAGAGGAGTTCCACCCTGCTGAGCCGTTCATTCGCGCGGCGCGCCGCCCACTCGACGGCTCGTCGGGAAGCAGGAGTATCGACGACTCCGACCAGGATGCTCTCTTGCATGAGTGGTTTCCTTTCAGGGGGCGAAACGTGCGCGGGGCCGGGGCTCGGGACTGATCGGTACTTCTTCTCCGTGGTCGGGAACGCGCGCCGGCCACCCCAGTTCGTGTTCGATCCGGAGCCGCAGCGCGTCGGCGGCGGCGGGTTCGCCGTGCGTGACGTAGACGGCACCGGGCGCGCGCGATGCGCCCCGCATCCAACGGAGCACGCCATCGGCATCGGCATGCGCGGACATCGAGTCGATCGCCACGACCTCGGCCTCCACGGCGATCTCTCTGCCGAATAGGCGCAGCGTGCGCGCGCCGGACAGGAGACGAGCTCCGCGTGTACCGCCGGCCTGGTACCCGGTGAGGACGATCGCATTGCGCTCGTCGGGGGCGTAGGCCTGAAGATGGTGGAGGATCCGCCCGCCTGCGAGCATTCCGCTGGCCGAGATGATGATCATCGGCCCTCCGCGCAGATTGAGCAGTTTCGAGTCGTCGACGCTGTGGATCGGCGTCGCGAGCCCATACAGCCGATCGACCTCTTCTCGGGACAGCCGATGTTCCTCAGGGTGGCGTCGATACACCTCGGCGACGCTGATCGCCATCGGGCTGTTGACGTAGATCGGCACGTCGGGGATCTCACCGCGGTCCCGCAGGCGGGACAGATGCAACAGCACCGTCTCGGTGCGTCCGACGGCGAAGGCGGGGATGAGCACCACACCGTTGCGACGCACCGTGCGCCGCACGATGTCCCCCAACGACGTTTCCGGGTCGACAGTGCTGTGTGCGCGATCTCCATACGTGGATTCGGTCACGAGGACGTCGGCGCCTTCGAAGGGGTGCGGCGGCCGCATGAGGGGGTCATCGGTTCGTCCGAGGTCACCGGTGAAGCACAGCCGACGACCGTCGACGTCGACATATGCGCTCATGGCGCCCAGGATGTGACCGGCCGGATGAAGCACGACGCCGGTCGCGCCGGATACAGATGTCTCCTCCCCTTCCGGCACGATGACGAACCGTTCCACGGCGCGCTCCGCATCCTGCGTCGTGTAGAGAGGTCGGGGATGCTCATGCCGAGACCACTTGTGCTTCGCCGCGTGCCGTGCTTCCTCCTCGAGCAGATGCGCACTGTCCATGAGCATGATCCGGGAGAGGGAAGCCGTGCCGGCACTCGCGTAGATGCGACCCCCGAACCCGTCTCTGACGAGTGCCGGGAGGTACCCGGAGTGATCCAGATGCGCGTGGGTGAGGACCACCGCGTCGATGGAATCCGGAGGGACCGGAAACGGTGCACGATTGCGCTCGCGGAGCACCTTGAATCCCTGGAACAGCCCGCAATCCACGAGGATCCGCGAGGAAGGGGCACTGACGAGATAGCGGGAGCCGGTCACCGTATCGGCGGCCCCGAGAAAGGTCAGGCTCGCGGCACTGCCCTTCGTCGCGGTCATGGTCGTGACCGGCTGCTCACTGCCGACGATCCCGAGAGCGCCTCGAGGGCGAGTGCGGCACCCCAGGCATGGGCGCGTTCGAGCTCGCCGGCGAGGAGCCGGCTGTCCTTGTCGACCAGGAAGCTCTCGGGGCGGACGAGCTCTCGCAGCCCCCGCTTCCGCAGCCGCGTGCTGATCGCCGTCGCCGCCGAGCCGGTGAAGATCCTCGGCATGTCGACACGGGTGTCGAAGGCGGCGAAGCCGGACACCGCGCGCGGGTCGGTCTCGATCCACTCCCGGATCCCGGTCGCTCGGCTTCCCTGCTCGAGCGCCAGGTGCTTCCCGAGGTCCTTGGCCCACATCTCGGCTTCGCGCCGGGAAGCGGGTCTGCTCAGCGAGTGGGCGTGAGTGGGCGCTCCGACCACGAGGACGCCGTGCTCATTCGGGGGAACCTCATCGCGCACGTCGACGAGGGCGGCGACGAGATGCTGCCGCACACCGTCGGTGATCGCCTCGGCCACGCGACGGGTGTTGCCGAAGAAGGACTCGAAGACGATGTCCGTGGACGGGGCGTCGGTATGCGCGTATCCACCCGTCACGATCGCGTTCCCTCATGCAGGAGAGCGGTGATGTCGATCGGCTGAGTGGGGGGAAGCTGCAGATCGGCGGGATCGATCACGAGTGGACGATGTGCGGCGAAGGTCGAGTCGGCCATGATGCTCCTCTGACGGTGGTGGGAGTGCCCCGACGAGACATGCTTCTCCCGTGCGGTGCCCCTGTCAGGGTCGAACGTCCCATGAACGTTCACGACGGATCGAAGCGTTCCCCCGTCGCTCGATCGGAGAAGTGCTCCGTGGCACCGTAGACGGCCGCCTGCGTGCGACGCTGCATGCCGAGCTTCGCGAGGAGACCAGAGACGTAGTTCTTGACCGTCTTCTCGGCGAGGCCGAGGCGCTCGCCGATCTGACGGTTCGTGAGTCCTTCCGCGATCAAGCGCAGAATCTGGCTCTCGCGCAGGGTCAACGGCGCCTCGGGGGCGGGAAGGGCCGTCGCGCGAGAAGCGAGCTCGGTCCGCACACGCGCTGTGACTGCCGGAGGCGTCAAGTCCTCACCGGCCGCCGCCCGGCGGATCGAGTCGATGAGAGAAGTGCCACGGATCGTCTTCAGGACATACCCCGACGCGCCGGCGATCACCGAGGCGGCGCTCGCCGCGTCGTCGTCGAAGGCCGTGAGCATGAGGCATCGAATCCCGGGGTGCGCCGATCGGATGCTCCGGCAGAGGTCCACGCCGCTGCCGTCCGGGAGCCGCACGTCGAGCACGACGACATCCGGCGAAGTCGCCTCCACCCGCCCGAGCGTGCCGCGCACAGTGCCGGATTCTCCGACCACCTCGAGTCCCGGCTCCGCGTCGAGGATCTGCGCGATTCCGCGACGGACGACACTGTGGTCATCCACCAGGAACACGCCGATCATCGGGAGCCCGTCGTCTCCGCCTCGAGCGGCGCCCGCCAGTGGACCCTCGTGCCGCCGAGGTCTCGGGCCGCGACCGTGCACGTGCCGCCGTGCGCTCGCGCGCGCATCTCCAGATTCGCCGTCCCGCTGACGCGCTCCGGGTTCTCGGGCATACCGATCCCGTCGTCGTCGACGACGACCGTGACATGGGATGCCGTGACGGCGACGATGACCTCCGACGTCGTGGCGCGCGCATGGCGGGCGACGTTGCTCAGCGACTCGCGCACCACGGCGACGATGTCGTCACCGAGCGCGCCGGTGACGAGGAGATCGACGGGACCGGAGAACGAGACGCGGGGAGCGCTGCGAAGACTCGGGGTGAACTCGCCCACCACGTCGAGGAGACGATGACGGACCGACTCGGGGTCCGTGGTCTGAAGAGCGAAGATGGCCGTGCGGAAGTCGGAGATGGCCGCGTCGATCTCTCCGGCGTGCGCGGAGATTGCTTCGGCTCGATCAGGCGTGGTCGCTGCCAGCGCCTGCAGGCCGAGCCCTGTCCCGAACAGCCGCTGTATGACGTTGTCGTGAAGGTCTCGTGCGATCCGGGCACGATCCTCGATCAGATCCAGCCGCTGACGGTCAGCACGCGCATGCGCGAGGGCGACGGCGATGCCCGCTTGCGCGGCGAACTCGGAGAGCACCGACAGATCCTCGGACGAGAAGTGCTTCTGCGTCGCGTCGCGGACCACGCATAGGGCTCCCGCGGGCGTGCCCGCGACGAGAAGGGGGACGGCGATGGTCGATCCTCCGGAGAGATGCCCTTCGAAGGAGGGCGACTCGGCAGGATCGGCGTTGGAGACGACGCTTGCGCCGCTCATCGCCCGGGCGATCAGGGAATCGCCATCGGGAACCTCCGTGCCCTCGAGCCGATCGGCACCGACTCCTCGGGCTGTCTCCACGTGGTAGCGCCCCTCCTCGGCTCCCGGCGCAACGATCAGGACCAGGTCGGCATCGATGACGGAGGCAACCTTCTCCGCCACCACGCCGAAGACGTTACCCGCGTCCGCCGAGAGCAACGCCGCGGAGATCTCAGCGAGGGCGTGGCTGAGGCGTTGAAGGCGCTGGGACTCCTCATAGCGACGCGCATTGTCTATCGCGATCGCGGCCGTGGTCGCGAGGGCGAGCACCAGCTCTTCGTCTTCGTCGGTGAACTCGCCGCCCGTGCGGTTGGTGAGATACAGATTCCCGTAAATCTCCCCGCGCACCCGGATCGGAACGCCGAGGAACGTGCGCATGACCGGATGGTGCGGGGGCAACCCCACCGATCGCGGATCGGCACCGAGGTCGATCAGGCGGATCGGATGCGCGCTCTCGATGACCGCCCCCAGCACACCATGCCCCTCCGGAAGATCACCGATCCGATCAGCGACGTCATCCGGCATCCCGACGTGGATGAACTGCTCCAGGCGCCCCTCGCGGTCGATCACACCGAGCGCGCCGTATTGCGCATCCACCAGAGTCACGGCGGCCTCGGCGATGTGGCGAAGAACCTGTTCGAGGTCGAGGTCCTCCACGACGATCTGGCTCGCACGGAGCAGGCTGCGCAGTCGGCCCTGGGCGCTGAGCACGTGCTGAGCTCGTTCTACCAGCTCGCCGATCGTGCTCTCCAGCTCGGATCGGCGCTGGTCGGGGAACCGAAGCTCTTCGTCGTCCATCACCCCCACTTTCCGCGGCAGTCATTGCCGACACTACTCTCGAAAGGCCTCTGCGGGACCTTCGACTCTTCAGACCCGACCTCCCTCATCGGACGATGGCATTCCACCGAGAGAGGAAGCGCACGAATGCCTGCACGATATGTCCTGGCGCTCAAGGGACGCGGTGGCGAGGAAACGGCGCATGCGTGGGCCGAGTCGCATGCTGCCGCGGCCGGCGTCCCGGTCGTCCGCGTGCATGTGTCGACCGGAGACGATGCGGATTTCGCGCACCCCGAACCGCACAGGACGACGGACGTCGTACTCCCGAGGGGGCCCGTGCCGGAGCAGCTCGCCCGCTTCCTCCAGGATGATGACGCCCTGGTGATCAGCACCGGCAAGACGGGGTTCATCCACAGCCGTGTCTTCGGCACCATGAGTCTGCGCATCGCAGCGGTGGCGCGCTGCGCCGTCGTGGTCGTGCCGCACCTCGATCTGCGCTTCCGCTCAGGGGTCGTCGCCGGAGTGAAGGCCGATGACCTGCTCGATCCCGTCGTCCGCGCGGCATCCGACGAGGCCGCACAGCGCGGGGAGCCGCTGCAAGTCGTGCATTCCTCGTTCTCCGGGATCGTTCCGGCGCCCGTGGAGACGTCGGCATCCGCGCTGGAGCAGGCGGCCGCTCTCGTCCAACGGCTGCACCCTCGGGCCACGCTGCGAACGCGCGAGACCGTGCGGCCGCCGGCGGAAGCGCTGTTGGACGCCACCCGGAATGCCGCACTCGTCGTCATCGGCGCAGGGCACGCGCATCGCAGCGAGCATTCCCTCGGACCTGTCGTCCAGGACGTCCTCGTCAACATCAACGCACCCGTCCTCATCGTGCCCGGCGATCGGGCCCACCACTCGGGATGAGCCGAGACCACACCGTGGGACGTTCGCCTCTGCGAGCCGCTCCCGCGGGGTGAATCCTGGACGGATGACAGACATCGTCGAGCCGCTCCCCATCGTCGTCGGCGTCGATGGCTCCGCCGCCTCCGTGGAGGCGTTGTCGTACGCGGCGCGCATCGCCGCTGCACTCGATGTCCCACTCGCGGCGGTGACCACCTGGACGTATCCGGTGATGCTCGATCCGTTCGATCCCGGCACCGAATGGTCTCCCAAGATGGATGCGCAGCGGTGCCTCCTCGATACCGTGCGTGCAGCGTTCCAGGGATCGCCTCCGGAGCATTTCTCGCAATCGGTCGTTCCCGGCCGCGCCGCAGAGGTGCTCATCGAACAGAGCGACCGGGCGTCGATGCTCGTCGTCGGCAGTCGTGGACATGGGGGATTCGCCGGGCTGCTCCTCGGCTCCGTCAGTGCGGCGTGCGCGGCCCACGCCCGCTGTCCGGTGCTCGTCGTCCACACACCGATGCCGCCCGCTGTCACATCCGAAGCCCCTCGGGCCTCCACTCCCCCTGGACGGCGCTGATCGTCACGGTAGCGAGAAGAGAGAGGAACCGCACTGCCCCTGGAGCGCGGCCCCTGTCCCTTTTTCTCGGAGCGGCCCTCCCGATGCGGGCGACTCCCCCCCTCTTTTTCCCAGAAGGCGAGGATACGACGCGAAGGCCGCCCCACGGTGGGTCTTTGGTCCCGTGACGAGTCCTGTTCCCGTCCGAGTCGCGAGCTGTACTGTGAGCTGCACGTCCGTACCCGCCTTGATGGCCGCCCCACCGCCCGACAACGAAGAGAGGGACGAATGCACCGAGTGTTCCTGGTCGACGATCACGAGATCGTGCGCCGCGGCATCGCCGGACTCCTCGACGCGCACCCCGATCTGACGGTGGTCGGGGAAGCATCGACCTGTAGCGAGGCGGTCATCCGGATCGCCGAGACGCTCCCGGACGTCGCCGTCCTGGACGTGCATCTCCCTGACGGCAGCGGTATCGATCTGTGCCGCCACATCCGCCAAGCCCATCCGAGCGTGCGATGCCTGATCCTGACCGCGTTCGACGATGACGACGCGCTCGTCGCCGCCGTCATGGGCGATGCCTCCGGCTACCTATTGAAGAGTCTGCACACCGACGAACTCGTGCGTGCCGTCTGCGCCGTGGCCGACGGAGAGTCGCTGCTGAATCCCTCGATGGTACGCCGCATCACCCATCGCGTGCGCGACGCCCGCACGGAGGACCCTCGTTACGGATCGCTCAACCTGCGCGAGAAGCAGACGCTCGCGCTGATCGCCGAAGGACTGACCAACGCTCAGATCGGTGACCGTCTCGGGCTCGCAGAGAAGACGGTGAAGAACTACGTCTCCTCCGTGCTCAGCAAGCTCGGGCTGGAGCGCCGGACACAGGCGGCCGTGCTCGAAACGGAGCGGACGGCTGGAATCGGCTCTCCCGGTGCGCCGTCGGCGCCACCTCGTCAATAAGGGCGGACGACGATGCGGTTGTCGACCTCGGTCACATGCGGAGAGGCCCAGGCCGCTTCCACGGCCTGGTTCTTCTCCGCCCATGATCGGACGGTGCCGGTGAGCATGACCGAGGTGCCCGAGACCGCGACCTCGATCGTGTGCGCGTCGACGAGCGCGTTGCGCCTGATCGCGCCGCGGATGCGTTCCTCTGCATCCGCCGCCGAGGGCCGGGCGGTGAGCGTGATCATGCTGTTCACGGTCCGCACACCTTTCAGATGCTGCACCGCGCGCTTCGCGGCGCGCCGCTCGTAGTCCCAGTCCACCTCCCCCATGAGGCTGACGTCGCCGCCCTCGATCACCGCCTTCACGCCGGGAGGGACGTCAGCGGCAGCGCGAAGAGCGTGCTCCACCTCCTCCGCGACGGCGGTGTCGGCCATGTGTTCGTCCGGCGACGACGGCAAGCCGAGGTGGTCGATGACGGCATTCACGCCGCGCACGCGCAGGGCGGCGTGTCGTGCCGCCAGGCGCTCGGTGTGGCTGTCGACTTCACCGGAGAGGGCCACTGTGCCGTCTTCGACCGCGACGCCGATCCCCGCGCTGTCGACATCGGGGGTCCACTCCAGTTCCTGCTGGACCGCTCGCTGGAGGTCTTCGTCATCGATGCGGGTGGTGGATGTCATGGTGCTACTCCTTCTGATCGTGGTGCTCGGGTTCGACGGAAGGCGCAGAGATCCCGCGGTCACCGCCGTTCGGGGTGGGGGCGCTGTTCCAGGTCCACCACGCGATCTCAGGCGCATCTTCGCCGTGCGCGCGCGTGTAGGTCCGCGCACGAAGCCGCGCATCCTGCATTTCCTGTCGCAGCACCGCGTGCGTGGAGGCGAGGCCGGGCACCCGGTCGATCACGTCGATCACGAGGTGGAACCGGTCCATGTCGTTCATCATGACCATGTCGAACGGTGTCGTCGTGGTGCCCTCCTCGATGTAGCCGCGCACATGGAGGTTGTCGTGTCCGTGCCGCCGATACGTGAGGCGGTGGATGAGCCACGGGTAGCCGTGGTAGGCGAAGATCACAGGCCTGTCCTCGGTGAAGACGGCATCGTACTCCCGGTCGCTGAGTCCGTGCGGATGCTCGCCCTCGCTCTGGAGCCGCATCAGGTCGACCACGTTGACGACCCGGACGCTCAATCGAGGCATGCGCTCACGGATGATGGCTGCTGCGGCGAGGACCTCCAGCGTCGGGACATCACCCGCCGCCGCGAGGACGACGTCCGGTTCCTGATCCGTCCGCTCGTTCCCGGCCCATTCCAGGATGCCCAGCCCCCGTGTGCAGTGTTCGATGGCCTCCGACATCGTCAACCAGTTCGGCGCCGGCTGCTTGCCGGCGACGACGACGTTGACGTAGTCCACCGAACGCAGACAGTGATCGTAGGTCGACAGGAGCGTGTTGGCGTCGAAGGGCAGGTAGACGCGCACCACATCCGCCTTCTTGTTCACCACGTGGTCGATGAATCCCGGGTCCTGGTGCGACAGCCCGTTGTGATCCTGACGCCAGACGTGTGAGCTGAGCAGGTAGTTCAGTGAGGAGATCGGGCGGCGCCAGGGAATGCCCTTCGCGGTCTTCAGCCATTTGGCGTGCTGATTGAACATCGAGTCGACGATGTGCACGAACGCCTCGTAGGAATTGAAGACTCCATGGCGCCCCGTCAGCAGGTAGCCCTCGAGCCACCCCTGACATTGGTGTTCGCTGAGCATCTCGACGACGCGGCCGGCCCTGGCCAGGTGGTTGTCGTCATCGATCGGCCACAGCGCGGCGTTCCACTGCTTGTCCGTGACCTCGAAGACGGCGTCGAGACGGTTGGAGGCGGTCTCGTCGGGGCCGAAGATCCGGAAGTCCTTCGGGTTGGCCGCGATCACATCGCGCAGCCAGGTGCCGAGAACGCGAGTGGCCTCGCTGACGGACCCTCCCGGAGCCGGGACATCGACGGCGTAGTCGCGGAAGTCCGGGAGAACCAGGTCTCTGCGCAGGAGGCCGCCGTTCGCCACGGGGTTGGCACTCATCCGCGCATCTCCCTCCGGCGCGAGAGCGGCCACCGACGCTCTGATCGAACCCGACTCGTCGAACAGCTCCTCCGGCCGGTAGGAGCGCATCCAGTGCTCGAGCAGCTGGGTGTGCGCGAGCGTGTCGCGGGCGTCCCGAAGGGGAACCTGGTGCGAACGCCAGTTGTCCTCCGCCGGATGTCCGTCGATCACCTTCGGGCAGGTCCACCCCTTGGGTGTGCGCAGTACGATCATCGGCCAGGCGGGACGGGCGTTGAGCGCGCCCGACGCCGCATCCGCCTTGATCTGCGCGATCTGGTTGAGCACCTGATCCAGGGTGTGCGCGAATCGTCTGTGGACTTCGAGGGGATCCTCACCGTCGAAGCCTCCGGAGACGAGGTACGGCGTGTGCCCGTACCCGCGCATCAACTGCAGAAGCTCCTCTTCGGGGATGCGGGCGAGCACGGTCGGGTTGGCGATCTTGTAGCCGTTCAGGTGCAGGATCGGCAGCACCACCCCGTCGTGCTGGGGATCGAGGAACTTGTTCGAGTGCCATCCGGTCGCCAGGGGCCCGGTCTCGGCTTCGCCGTCGCCGACGACGGCGGCGACCAGCAGGTCCGGATTGTCGAATGCGGCCCCGTAGGCGTGGGCCAGCGAGTAGCCGAGCTCGCCACCCTCGTGGATCGACCCCGGGGTCTCCGGTGCCACGTGGCTGGGAATCCCCCCGGGGAAGGAGAACTGGCGGAACAGCGCGCGGACGCCTTTCTCGGTGCGAGGGATCGCGTCGTACACCTCGCTGTATGTGCCGTCCAGGTAGGCGTTGGCGACCATCCCGGGCCCTCCGTGACCCGGCCCGGCGACGAAGAGGACATCGAGCGCACGCTCCCGGATGACGCGGTTCAGGTGGGCGTAGATGAAGTTGAGGCCGGGCGTGGTCCCCCAGTGGCCGAGCAGTCGCGGCTTGATGTGGTCGCGGGTGAGCGGCTCGCGCAGCAGAGGGTTGTCGAGCAGGTAGATCTGCCCCACCGACAGGTAGTTCGCTGCACGCCACCAGGCGTTCAGAGCCTCCAGCGTCGGGGGTGACGGTTCGGTCAGCTCGACGCTCGGCCAGCTGAGGGCTCCGGACGCACTCATCGCGTTTCGTCTCGGAAGGGGGTTCGCGTCATGAGCACGAGTACATCTCCGTTCGCTCGGGCCCTCCAGTGCCGAAGGTCCCGAGCCGGTCCACGAGACCCTCGGACGGCGTTCGCCGCAGACCCTTTCGCCAGACGACCTCTGGAGTCAGGTCGGTGTGACCTTCGTCCCGGGGATCGCGCACCGGACCCGCGATCGTGGGGGGATGGAGACCACACGGACCGACCGCATCATCGTGGGCGTCGATGGCTCGGCGTCATCCGTCGAAGCGCTGCGCTACGCCGCTCCCCTGGCAGACGCCCTGAACAGACCTCTGCACGTCGTCACCACATGGACCGCACCACCCATCGATCCCTATGCGGCCATCGAGTGGTCGCCCGAACAGGACGCCGAGGAGATTCTCGGTGAGAGCATCCGGAAGGCCTTCGGCGGACGACCACCCGCCGGACTGACCCAGCGGACCCTGCTCGGTGCTCCTGCACGAACGCTCATCGGACTGAGCGAGAACTGCTACATGCTCGTGCTGGGCAGTCGCGGTCACGGAGGGTTCGCCGGATTGCTCCTGGGATCGGTCAGCGCCGCATGCGCGGAACACGCGCACTGTCCCGTCCTGATCGTCCACACGCCGAAGATCGCAGCCGCAGACGGCGACCACACTCGACTCTGATCCCGAGAGACCCTCTCGACGCCAGGACGACGAAGCCGAACTCGCCCGCCGGTGCCGACGGACATCTGCGTGCCGACGACCGCTCTGGCCTCTGACTCCGACTACCGTCGCACCTCCGAGTGCGCTCGTCCGAGGTTCACGAGCGACACGAAGACGAAGACGATCACGGTGACCGCGGCGGCCAGCCCCAGGGCGACCGCTGCACCCCAGACGAGTCCGACGTTGACGCCACCCGCTCCTGGCGGCTGGAGAGCGGAGTCCAGCTGGACGAGGAGCATCGCTCCGGTGAGGAGGATTCCGGCTGCTTGGGCGGTGATCAGGAGCGTCGCGCCGCGAGGTAGCTCTCGGAAGCGCCCCACGGTCAGCAGGCGCACGGTCGCGACGAGGGCCACGAGCAGCGACACGTACACGACGACGGTCTGGATCACGGCGGCCACCGTGACAGGAGCGAAGACACCGCGCACCACACACGTCTGCGCGAACGGGAACAGCTCGAAGACCCCATCACGTCCGCCCTCGCCCGGTCCAGGACAGACCCCTGTGTAGCGGTCACGCCCTGCATTCGTTGACACCACGAAGACGCTCAGGATGAAGAGGCACCATGCCACCCACCCGATGACCGTGGGCCGCAACGACGACCGTCGGGTTCTCGGGACCGTTGGCGTCATGAGCGCCATCGTAACGGGACCCTCCTCGTGCTCTTTCGCTGCGTGCGCTAGAAAGTCCTTATGCACAACGGTGACGGTCTGCCGGCCGCGCATGCCACGCGCCCGCGGCGCCGACGCCGCGCCCTCATCCTGATCGGCGCCCTCGTGATCGTGGTGCTCGTGCTCGTCGCGATCGAGGTCACCCGCCGAACGCTGGCCGAACAGGAGGATGCGCGGACGGATCCGGCCTTCTATGCGCTTCCCACTCCCCTGCCCCGCGACGATCCGGGCGAGATCATCCGCATCGCACCGATCGAAAGCGCTCCCGTCGGCACCAGCGCGTGGCGTGTGATCTACCACTCGCGCGATCAGGCGGGCGCGGATATCCCGGTGTCCGGCGTCGTGATCGTCCCGAACGGGCCGGTTCCCGACGGCGGACGCACGATCGTGTCCTGGGGCCATCCCACCACGGGGGCGGCCACACGGTGCGCACCGTCGCTCGGGATGGACCCGTTCGAGTACATCGAGGGGATGCACGAGCTGCTCGCCGAGGGGTACGCCATCGCCGCCACCGACTATCCCGGCCTCGGGATCGAAGGCGCCTCGTCGTATCTGCTGGGCATTCCCGAATCCAACAGCGTGCTGGACATCGTGCGCGCAGCACGCCGCATCGACGGCGCAGGGGTGAGCGGCAGGGTCGTGCTGTGGGGACATTCGCAGGGAGGCCAGGCCGTTCTGTTCGCGGCGGAGCGCGCGGCGGAGTACGCGCACGAGCTCACGATCGAGGGCGTCGCGGTGGCGGCGCCGGCGGCGAATCTGAACGCGTTGATGACCGACGACATCGTCAACCTCTCGGGCGTCACCATCGCCTCCTTCGCCATCCCGGCCTACGAAGCCGCCTACGCAGAGCAGTACGGCTCCGAGGCGATCACCGACGTGCTCACGCCCGCCGGGCTGTCGGCGACCCCCGACATGGCCGCCCTGTGCCTGCTCACCCAGAACGCGCAGATCCACGCGATCGCCGACCCGCTCGTCGGTCGCTACGTGCGAAGCGACCCTGCGACGACAGAGCCCTGGCAGACGATGCTCCAGGAGAACAGTGCGGGAAACAGCCCTCTCAGGGTGCCGGTTTTCGTCGGTCAGGGAGAAGCCGACGAGCTCGTGCTCCCGAGCGCGACCGAGGGCTACGTGAAGCTGCTCTGCACGCAGAACACGGATGTCACCTTCCACCGCTATCCGGATGTCACCCACGGCCTCGCCGCCTACGCCGCGCTGCCGGATCTGCTCCTGTGGCTCCCGACGCTCGGTGGAGGCCGCCCCGCTGCCGACGGCTGCGACTGAGCGCTACTCCGCCAGGACCACGAGCTCTGCCAGAACCCGCGGGTGGGCGAGGATCCGGAAGTGTCCGCCCGTCTCGAGGCGGACGTTCTTGGCGCCGGCGAGCTCACTCCCCTCCGGGATGTGCGGATCGAACCCCGCGTAGACCGAGACGATCCGCTCGTTCACGCTCAGCTGCCGTGCGAGACTCACGATCGATGGGGCTTCCGGAGAGAACTCCCGCAGAGTGCGTGACAGTATGCGGCGGGCGTAGCGAGATCCGCCGAACGGTGTCGCGACCGCGAGCATCGACCGCACCCGCTCTCCCGCCGGGCCGGTCATGACGAGTTTCCCTGCGAGGCCGCCCTTGCTGTGGGCGACGAGGATCACATCGGTGAGGTCATGCTCGTCGAGGAAGGCCGTCACATCGGCGGCCAGGTCGACCACCGGCTGCTGATTGCGGCGGAGCGCGTCGACGATGTGGACGGGGTGCCCGCGCCGATGCATCGCCACGACGAGCGGTTGCAGGAACCTCCAGGTCTCGTACACACCGGGGAGCACGACGATGTGGGCGGCGCGCCCGGATGCGAAGGAGGCCGGATCGGTGCGGTCGAACAGCGCACGCACCTGCCAGTACCCCGCGTAGACGTAGTCGGCGACCCACCACCCGGCGTTCCTCAGCACGCCGATGATGTGCTCCTCGGACGACGGCACGGCTCCATGAGTGAAAACTACCTGACGCATATGACAGAGGGGGCGGGACCGAAGTCCCGCCCCCTCTGGATGCTGTCCGTCAGACGCCGGCCTTGTAGATGGGGGCGGCACCGCGGATCGCATCGCCGACCTTGTGCACACGAAGGTCGTTCGTCGATCCGACGATTCCGGGAGGGGAACCGGAGATCACGACGACCTTGTCCCCTTCCTCGGCGAGACCGTTGCCGAGCAGGTACTCGTCGACCTGGTGATACATCAGGTCGGTGTGCTGCACCATGTCGACCAGCGTCGAGCGGATGCCCCACGTCAGCGCCATGCGGCGGCGGATACCCGGCTCCGGCGTGAAGGCGATCATCGGGATGCGCGAGCGCAGACGCGACAGGCGTCGTGCCGAGTCACCGGACTGCGTGAACACGCAGAGGAACTTCGCGTCGACGAACTCGGCGACCTCGAGAGCGGCGAGGGTGATCGCGCCACCCTGCGTGCGGGGCTTGGTCGTGAGGGGCGCGATGCGCTCCAGGCCGTGCTCCTCGGTCGACTCGATGATGCGAGCCATGGTCTCCACGACCACGACGGGGTAGTCGCCGACGCTCGTCTCACCGGAGAGCATGACGGCGTCTGCACCGTCGAGCACCGCATTCGCGACATCCGAGGTCTCGGCGCGCGTCGGAACGGGGCTGTTGATCATCGACTCGAGCATCTGCGTCGCGACGATGACCGGCTTGGCCATGCGACGTGCGATCTCGACCGCACGCTTCTGCACGATCGGCACGGCCTCGAGCGGAAGCTCGACGCCCAGGTCGCCACGGGCGACCATGATCGAGTCGAAGGCGTCGACGATCTCCTCGAGCGCGTCGACGGCCTGCGGCTTCTCGACCTTGGCGATGACGGGCACGCGGACGCCCTCTTCCGCCATGATCTCGTGCACACGGGTGACGTCGTCGGCGTTGCGGACGAACGACAGGGCGATCAGGTCGGCGCCGATGCGCAGACCCCAACGCAGGTCGTCCTCGTCCTTCTCGCTCAGCGCGGGGACGTTGACGGCGACGCCGGGCAGGTTGATGCCCTTGTTGTTCGAGACGGCCCCGGCGACGATCACCTTGGTGGTGACCGTGACACCGTCGGTCTCGACGACCTCGACGCGCACCTTGCCGTCGTCGATGAGGAGGAAGTCACCGGGCTTGACGTCCTGCGGGAGACCCTTGAAGGTTGTACCGCAGATGTCCTTGTTGCCGATGATGTCTTCGGTGGTGATCTTGAAGATGTCGCCCTTGGCGAGCTCGTAAGGGCCGTTCTCGAACTTGCCGAGACGGATCTTCGGCCCCTGGAGGTCGACGAGGATGGCGACCGGACGACCGGCGTCCTCTGCGGCACGACGCACGTTGGCGTAGTTGTTCTCGTGCACGGAGTAGTCACCGTGGCTGAGGTTCAGTCGAGCGACATCCACCCCCGCATCGATCAGTGCGCGCACCGTCTCATAGGTGGAGGTGGCGGGGCCCAGGGTGGCGACGATTTTCGCGCGTCTCAAAGATTTCTCCAGGGTAGAAGTGGGGGAAGGTAAATCAGGCGACGGTGCCGGCCTCAGCCTACGCGGGCTGGAGACCGATCGCGACATCGCTCGGACGCACCGGCTCGGGCAGCACGGTGCTGCCCATGAGGAATCGGTCGACGTTCGCGGCCGCTGCACGGCCCTCGGCGATGGCCCATACGATGAGCGACTGTCCGCGGCCTGCGTCGCCGGCGACGAACACGCCGGGAACCGTCGACTCGTACGACGAGTCGCGCCCGAAGGCACCGCGCTCGGTCACCTGCGGAAGCGTGTCGTCGGTGTACCCGCCCTGCTCCGGTCCGGTGAACCCCATCGCGATCAGGATCAGATCCGCCGGGATCTCCCGCTCGGTGCCGCTCTTGGGCACACGGCGCCCGTCGATGTACTCCGTCTCGGCCACACGCAGCGCGCGGACCTCGCCGACCTCGTTCCCGAGGAACTCGACGGTCGATGCGAGGAAGACCCGCTCACCGCCTTCCTCGTGCGCGGAGGAGACCTCGAAGACGGTCGGCATCATCGGCCACGGCTGGTGGTCGGGACGCGTGTCGCCTGGCTGCTTGCCGATCGCGAGGTTGGTCACGCTGAGCGCGCCCTGACGGTGAGCGGTGCCGATGCAGTCCGCACCGGTGTCTCCGCCGCCGATCACGATGACGTGCTTGCCCTCGGCGCTGATCTGGTCGGTGACCTTGTCTCCGGCGACCGCGTGGTTCGACTCCACGAGGTACTCCATGGCGAAGTGCACGCCGTCGAGGTCGCGTCCGGGGATCGCGAGATCACGCGGCACGGTCGATCCGGTCGCGATGACGACGGCATCGTAGCGGGCGCGGAGGTCGGGCCAGGAGATGTCCTTGCCGATCTCGACACCCGCACGGAAGCGGGTGCCTTCCTCCTGCATCTGACGCAGGCGCGACTCGAGCTGCGTCTTCTCCATCTTGAAGTCCGGGATGCCGTAGCGCAGCAGACCGCCGATGCGATCGTCACGCTCGAAGACCGCGACGGTGTGCCCGGCCCGGGTCAGCTGCTGTGCGGCGGCGAGGCCCGCGGGCCCTGATCCGACCACGGCGACCGTCTTGCCGGTGAGGCGCTCGGGCGGCTCGGGCTCGACCCAGCCCTTCGCGAAGGCCTCGTCGATGATGGAGACCTCGATCTGCTTGATCGTCACCGCAGGCTGGTTGATGCCGAGCACGCACGAGCTCTCGCAGGGTGCGGGGCACAGCCGGCCCGTGAACTCCGGGAAGTTGTTCGTCGCGTGCAGGCGCTCGATCGCCGCGCGACCCTCGCCGCGCCACGTCAGATCGTTCCACTCCGGAATCAGGTTGCCGAGCGGGCAGCCCTGGTGGCAGAACGGCACACCGCAGTCCATGCAGCGCCCGGCCTGACGGCGGAGGACCTGCGTGTCTCCGGGCTCGTAGACCTCTTTCCAGTCCATGATGCGCACGGGCACGGGACGCCGTGCGGGAAGCTCCCGCTCGGTCACCTTCAGAAAGCCTTTGGGGTCAGCCACCGGTCACCTCCAGGATGCGGTTCCACACGATGTCGCCGTCGGGGTCGATCCCCTCGGCCAGCGCCTCCTCGCGCATGCTCCGCACCGCGGCGAAGTCGCGAGGCAGCACCTTGACGAACTCTGCCGCGGCCTCTTCGAAACTCTCGAGAAGCGCGGACGCCCGCGGAGACGCGGTGCGCTCGATGTGTGCGACGAGCAGGCTGCGCAGCACTTCGAGATCCGCGCGGTCCAGCGGCTCGAGCAGCAGCTCTCCGCTGCCCAGCGACTGGGCGTTGACCTTGCTCGTGTCGAGCGCGTGCACGTACGCCACTCCCCCGGACATGCCGGCGCCGAAGTTCCGACCGGTCGAACCGAGGATCACGGCCAGGCCACCGGTCATGTATTCGAGTGCATGGTCGCCCACGCCCTCGACGACGGCGGTCGCGCCGGAGTTGCGCACCAGGAACCGCTCGCCGACGACACCGGAGATGAACATCGTCCCCGAGGTCGCGCCGTAGCCGATCACGTTGCCGGCGATGACGTTCTCATGGGGTGCGATGGCGGAGCCGCGCGGCGGACGGATGGTGATGTCACCGCCCGACAGGCCCTTGCCGACGTAGTCGTTCGCATCACCTTCCAGCCGCAGCACGATCCCCGGCGGCAGGAACGCCCCGAGCGACTGTCCCGCGGTGCCGTGCAGGGTGACGTCGATCGTGCCCTGCGGCAGACCAGCGGCACCGTGCCGAGAGGTCACCTGGTGACCCAGCATCGTTCCGACCGCGCGTTCGGTGTTGGCGATGGGCAGCTCCACCACGACGGGTTCGCCATTGAGCAGCGCCCCCTTCGCGATGTCGATCAGCTGCACGTCGAAGTGCTTCTCGAGCTCGTGATCCTGCGCGCGACCGCTGCGGCGAGGCTCGCCCGCCGGGAAGACGGGGCCTTCGAGCACGGGAGTGAGGTCGAGGCCCTCGGCCTTCCAATGCTCCACCGCGGCGTTGACCTCGATGAGCTCGGCGCGACCGATGATCTCGTCGAGCGAGCGGTAGCCGAGCTCGGCGAGGAGTTCGCGCACTTCCTCCGCGATGAACTCCATGAAGTTGACGACGAACTCGGGCTTGCCCGTGAAGCGCTCACGCAGAACCGGGTTCTGCGTGGCTACGCCGACCGGGCAGGTGTCGAGGTGGCACACCCGCATCATGATGCAGCCGCTGACCACGAGCGGAGCGGTGGCGAAACCGAACTCCTCCGCGCCCAGGAGTGCTCCGATGATGACGTCGCGACCGGTCTTGAGCTGACCGTCGACCTGGACCACGACGCGGTCGCGCATCCCGTTGAGCATGAGGGTCTGCTGCGTCTCGGCGAGACCGAGCTCCCAGGGCGTGCCCGCGTGCTTGAGCGAGTTCAACGGGCTCGCACCCGTCCCGCCGTCGTGGCCGGAGACCAGGATGACGTCGCTCAGCGCCTTGGCGACACCTGCCGACACCGCGCCGATTCCCGACTGGCTCACCAGTTTGGTGTGGATGCGTGCTTCGGGATTCGCCCGCTTCAGGTCGAAGATGAGCTGCTTGAGGTCTTCGATCGAGTAGATGTCGTGGTGCGGCGGCGGCGAGATCAGTCCCACACCGGCCGTCGCGTGACGGGTGCGCGCGACCCAGGGGTAGACCTTGGTCGGCGGCAGCTGACCACCCTCACCGGGCTTGGCGCCCTGGGCGAGCTTGATCTGGATGTCGTCCGCCTCGGTCAGGTACAGGCTCGTGACGCCGAAGCGACCCGAGGCGACCTGCTTGATCGCGCTGCGACGCTCGGGGTCGACGAGACGGTCCGGGTCCTCGCCGCCTTCACCGGTGTTCGACTTCGCACCGATGCTGTTCATCGCGATCGCGAGCGTCTCGTGCGCTTCACGGGAGATCGAGCCGTAGCTCATCGCACCCGTGGAGAAGCGCTTCACGATGGCGGAGACCGGTTCGACCTCGTCCAGCGGCACGGGCTTGCGGGTGCCGGTGCGCAGGCTGAAGAGTCCACGCAACGTCTTGAGCTCGGCCGCCTGCTCGTCGACGAGCTTCGTGTACTCGCGGAAGATGTCGTAGCGCCGTGTGCGGGTCGAGTGCTGCAGCTTGAACACCGTCTCCGGGTTGAACAGGTGCGGAGAGCCGTCGCGGCGCCACTGGTACTCACCACCGGTCCACAGTCGCTCGTGCGCGCGGGCCGCGGCATCTTCCGGGTAGGCGTAGTCGTGCCGTGCCTGGTTCTCGGCGAAGATCTCCTCGATGCCGATCCCGCCGAGCTTGGACTCGGTGCGGGTGAAGTACGCGTCGATGAACTCCTGGCTGAGGCCGACAGCCTCGAACACCTGGGCGCCCGCGTAGGACGACACCGTGGAGATGCCCATCTTCGACATGATCTTGAGCACGCCCTTGCCCAGCGCGTAGATCAGGTTCTTGACCGCCTTCTCGGGCGTGATGCCGGTGATGTAGCCGGTGCGCACGAGGTGCTCGACCGTCTCCATCGCGAGGTACGGGTTGACGGCGGAGGCTCCGTAGCCGATCAGCGTCGCGACGTGGTGCACCTCGCGCACGTCTCCGGCTTCCACGATGAGCCCGACCTTCATGCGGTTCTCGCGGCGGATGAGGTGGTGGTGGATCGCCGAGACCATGAGCAGGGACGGGATCGGCGTCAGGTCCTTGTTCGAGTCGCGGTCCGACAGGATGATGAACTCGGCGCCGTTCTCGATCGCCTCGTCGACCTCGGCGCACATCTCGGTGAGACGGTCCTGCAGAGTCTGGGGACCCGCGTCGAAGTGGTAGAGGCCACGGATGGTCGCGCTCGACCGACCCGGCATCGCCTTGTCGATGTGGCGGATCTTCGCGAGCTCGTCGTTGTCGATCACCGGGAAGTCGAGCGAGACGGTGCGGGTGTGCTCCGGTCCCCAGGAGAGCAGGTTGCTCTCCGGACCGAGGCCCAGCTTGAGGCTCGTGACGACCTCTTCACGGATCGAGTCGAGCGGCGGGTTCGTCACCTGCGCGAACTGCTGCGTGAAGTAGTCGAACAGCAGGCGAGGACGCTTGCTGAGCACCGCGATCGGCGTGTCCGACCCCATGGCGCCGAGCGGCTCGACACCGGTCTGCCCCATGGGCGTGAGGAGGATGCGGACTTCTTCCTCGGTGTATCCGAAGGTGCGCTGTCGACGGGTGATCGATGCCGGCGGGTGCACGATGTGCTCGCGTTCGGGCAGCTCGGCGAGCCGGACGGCGCCGGCATCCAGCCATTCCTGCCACGGGTGCATGGTGGCGAGGTCGTGCTTGATCTCGCTGTCCTCGATGATGCGACGCTGCGAGGTGTCGACGAGGAACATCTTGCCCGGCTGCAGGCGACCGCGACGCTTGATGCGTTCAGGCTCGAACTGGAGCACACCGGTCTCGGAGCCGATCACGACCAGACCGTCGGTCGTCTCCGTCCAGCGTCCAGGACGCAGGCCGTTGCGATCGAGGGTCGCGCCGACGAGCGTGCCATCGGTGAAGATGAGCGCTGCCGGACCGTCCCACGGCTCCATCTGGTTGGAGTGGTACTCGTAGAACGAGCGCAGCTCCGGCGTGATGTCGGCCTGCTTCTCGTACGCCTCCGGCACCATCATCATGATGGCGTGCGGGAGGCTGCGTCCGGTGAGGGTGAGCAGTTCGAGCACCTCGTCGAACGAGGCGGAGTCACTGGCGCCGTCGGTGCAGATCGGCAGCAGCGGCGTGATGTCGCCGAGGAGCTCGGACTCGAGCTGCGACTGGCGGGCGCGCATCCAGTTGCGGTTGCCGCCGACCGTGTTGATCTCGCCGTTGTGGGCGAGCATGCGCAGCGGCTGGGCGAGCGGCCACGACGGGAAGGTGTTGGTGGAGTAGCGCGAGTGCACGACCGCGAGCTCGGAGGCGAAGCGCTCATCCTGCAGGTCGGGATAGAACGGCTCGAGCTGCAGCGTCGTGACCATGCCCTTGTACCCGAGTGTGCGGGCCGAGAGCGAGACGAAGTAGGCGCCGAGTTCATGCCCGGCGCGCTTGCGCAGACGGTAGGCGACCCGGTCGAGGGCGATGCCCGTGAGGGGGGCATCGGTATGCGTCGCCCCTCCGGCGCTCACGAAGAGCTGCTCGAAAGCGGGACGCGCCTCGTCGGCGAGCTTGCCGAGGTTCTCGTTGGCGGTGGGGACGTCGCGCCAGCCGAGGACGCGGAGTCCCTCGGAACGGGCGATCTTCTCGATCCCGGCCTTCTGCTGGCGGCGCTCGCTCGAATCGCGAGGCAGGAACGCCAGTCCTGCGGCGTACTCCCCCACGGGCGGCAGTTCGAAGCCGACGACGTCGCGGAGGAATGCATCGGGCATCTGCGTCAGGATGCCGGCGCCGTCCCCGGTGCCCGCATCCGAGCCGATGGCTCCGCGGTGCTCCAGGTTGCGCAGGGCCTCGAGGGCCAACGCGATGATGTCGTGCCCGGCTTCGCCGCGCAGTGTCGCGACCATGGCGAGGCCGCAGGCGTCTTTCTCGAACGCCGGGTTGTACATGCCCTGCTTCGGGGGGTATGCGCCGGAGGCGCCGTAAGGGGGCTGGAAGTACACCAGTTACCGTCCTCAGATCTTCGAGTGAAACCCGGGGACGACGTCGGCCCGCTCGTTCAGTGCAATGGTTCTCCCGCCACGAGGCGGCGTTATCGAGAGCCGTCCTCGCTCGTGGGAGCAGTGCTTGTGGCGGTGGCTCCTGCGGTGACTTCTTCGGTCGGAGGCTCGCTCACGTCTACGAAGTCAGAGGGATTGTTCTGCGATTGTACATCAGCGCCCGCGTCCTTCCGTTCGCGGCCCGGCTGGTACGGCGAGGGCTCGAGGCCGGGGTGACGACGCGTCTGCACGATGAGGATCGCGAGGCCGACGAGGACGCCGATGATCGCCGCGAGCACGTTGCTGCGCAGACCGAGGATGATCTCGCTCGGATCGATGCGGATCGACTCCCAGACGATGCGGCCCGCGCTGTACCAGATCAGGTAGATCGCGAACAGACGGCCCCACTGGAAGAAGAGCTTGCGCCCGAGCCAGAGCAGCACGATGACGCCCAACCCGTTCCAGAGGACTTCGTAGAGGAAGGTCGGGTGGAACAGCGTGCCCTCGGGGAGGCCCGGAGGGAAGGCCGAGTTCGTGGAAGGGATCTCCAGACCCCACGGCAGATCGGTGGGCAGCCCGAAGAGCTCGTTGTTGAACCAGTTGCCGAAGCGGCCCATGGCCTGAGCCAGCAGCAGTCCGGGGGCCAGGGCGTCCGCGAACGTCCAGAAGCGGATGCCCGTCCAGCGACACCCGAGGTACGCGCCGATGGCACCGCCGATGAGGGCGCCGAAGATCGCGATTCCGCCTTCCCAGATCGCCCACACCGAGCCCGGCTGGAAGGGGTTCCAGGTGTTGATCCCCTCGCCGAAGTAGTCGTTCGGGTGCGTCAGCACGTGGAAGATGCGCGCTCCGATGATCGCCAGCGGCACCGCGAGGATCGAGATGTCGATGACCACCCACGGCTCCGCACCGCGCTTGGTGAGGCGGTGGTTGGTCAGGAACGTGGCGGCGATGATGCCGGCGATGATGCACAGCGCGTAGAAGTGGATCCGGATCGGCCCGAGGTCGAAATAGGAGACCGTGGGGCTCGGGATGCTGGCGAGCACGTTCGTGAAGGTGCTGTGGAGCGCGAGTGACATGAGTGCGATTCTAGTTCTCGTGATCGGGGCGTACCGACGCGGTGCCGGTGGCCAGGTTGCGGGTGACTTCGGCGAGAGCGGATACGCCGCCGTCGCGCAGGGCTCGGACCAGGGCCGTGCCGACGATCGCGCCGTCGGCGTACTCCGACACCCCGGCGATCTGCTCGGCGGTCGAGATGCCGATGCCCACGCAGGCGCGGTGCGCTCCGTGGGCACGCAGGCGTCCGACCAGGGTCCGGGCAGCGCGGTCGAGTTCGGCGCGCTCCCCCGTGATGCCCATCGTCGAGACGGTGTAGACGAAGCCGGTGGACGACTTCACGACGAGGTCGAGACGCTCGTCGGAGGAGGTCGGGGCCGCCAGGAACACCCGGTCCAGGCCCGTCCGCTCACTCGCGGCGATCCACTCCCCTGCCGCGTCGGGCGTGATGTCGGGAGTGATGAGGCCGGCGCCGCCCGCCGCGAGCAAGTCGTCCGCATAGCGATCGATGCCGTACTGCATCACCGGGTTCCAGTACGTCATCACCAGGACGGGGACGTCGGTGGCCGCGGTGATCGCGCGGATCGCGGTGAAGAGGTCGGCCATCCGGAAGCCCGCGGCCAGTGCTTTGGTCGTCGCCTCCTGAATGATCGCGCCGTCCATCACAGGGTCGCTGTAGGGCGGGCCGAGCTCGATGATGTCGACGCCGTTCTCGGCGAGGGCGATGGCCGCCTGGATGCTCGTCTCGAGGTCGGGGAAGCCGACGGGGAGGTATCCGACGAAGGCGCTGCGGCCGGCGTCCTGGGCGCGCTCGATCGCCTGTTCGACACGGCTCATAGCTGCGGCTCCCCCTTCGCGGCCAGTTCTTCCTCTTCGCTCTCCGCGGAGACGTCGTGTGCCAGAGCAGCCTCGTCGTAGAGCTGGAAGTAGCGGGCGGCGGTGTCCATGTCCTTGTCGCCTCGGCCCGACAGGCAGATCGCGATCAGTCCATCGGGGCCGAGATCGCGCCCGATGCGCAGCGCGCCGGCGAGGGCGTGGGCCGACTCGATGGCCGGGATGATCCCCTCGGTGCGGCTGAGCAGGCGCAGTGCCTGCATCGCCTCGTCATCGGTGGCCGGGATGTACTCGGCCCGACCGATGTCGGCGAGCCAGGAGTGCTCCGGACCGACGCCCGGGTAGTCGAGCCCGGCGGAGATCGAGTGCGACTCGACCGTCTGGCCGTCCGCATCCTGGAGGACGTACGTCTTCGCGCCGTGCAGCACGCCGGGGCGCCCGCGCTCGATCGACGCCGCGTGCTTGTCGGTGTCGACGCCATCGCCGGCAGCTTCGACGCCGTAGAGCTTGACGCCCTCGTCGTCGAGGAACGCGTCGAACATGCCGATCGCGTTGGATCCACCGCCGACGCAGGCCACGACCGCGTCGGGAAGCCGACCCACCTCGTCGAGCAGCTGGGCGCGGGCCTCTTCGCCGATGATCTTCTGGAAGTCGCGGACCATCGCGGGGAACGGGTGCGGTCCCGCCGCGGTGCCGAAGATGTAGTTGGTGGTCTCCACCGACGCCACCCAGTCGCGATAGGCGTCGTTGATCGCGTCCTTGAGCGTGCGCGAACCTGAGGTCACCGGAACGACCTCAGCGCCCAGGAGGCGCATGCGCGCCACGTTGAGCGCCTGACGCTCGGTGTCGACCTCGCCCATGTAGATGGTGCAGTCCAGGCCGAACAGGGCGGCTGCGGTCGCGGTGGCGACGCCGTGCTGACCGGCACCGGTCTCGGCGATCACACGGGTCTTGCCCAGGCGCTTGGTCAGCAGCGCCTGACCGAGCACGTTGTTGATCTTGTGCGAGCCGGTGTGGTTCAGATCCTCGCGCTTGAGGAAGACGCGCGCACCACCGGCGTGCTCGGCGAACCGCGGCACCTCGGTGATCGCGGACGGGCGGCCGGCGTACGAGCTGAGCAGATGCGCCAGCTCGGACCGGAACTCCGGATCGGCGATCGCCTCCTCGTACGCCGCGGTCAGCTCATCGATCGCGGCGATGAGCGACTCGGGCATGAAACGCCCGCCGAACTCACCGAAGAAGGGGCCGTGCTGGTCGCGCAGGCTCATCATGCCTCCAGGAAACTCTTGAGAGTGGCGACGGGGTCGCCGGTCACGAGCGCCTCGCCGATCAAGACGACGTCAGCACCCGCGGAACGGTAGTGCACGACATCGGCGGGCGTGAGCACCGCCGACTCGGCGATCTTCACCGCCGTGTCGGGGATGCGCTCGACCAGGCGTCCGAACAGGTCGCGGTCGAGTTCGAGGGTCTTGAGGTCGCGCGCGTTCACCCCGATGAGCGGTGCACCCAGGTCGATCGCGGCTTCGAGCTCTTCGGCGGAATGCGTCTCGACGAGGGGGGTCATGCCCAGCTCGCCGATGAAACCGTAGAGGTCGCGCAGAACGTCGGGTTCGAGCCCCGCGACGATCAGCAGGACGAGGTCGGCACCCGCCGCACGTGCCTCGAGCACCTGGTAGCGGGTGGCGATGAAGTCCTTGCGCAGCACCGGAAGCGACACCCGGGCCGTCACGGCCTCGAGGTCTGCGAGGCTGCCGCCGAAGCGGCGCTCCTCCGTGAGCACGCTGATCGCCGATGCCCCGCCGGTCTCGTAGAGAGAGGCCTGGAGAGCCGGATCGGGGATCTCTGCGAGAGCTCCCCTGGACGGGCTCGCCCGCTTGACCTCGGCGATGATCTTGACACGATCCGCCGGTGCCAGGAACGACAGTGCGTCCTTGGCGGCGGGGCGCGCGAGCGCTTCTCGTTCGAGGGCGGCCAGCGGGCGCGACAGGGCGCGACGCTCAGCGTCTGCGACAGCGCCGGCCGTCAGGTCGGCGAGCACCATTAGTGCGCCTTCGGAGCGTACTTCGGACCCTTCACGCCGTAGCCGGCCTTCGCGAGCACCCAGCCGACGATCGCGCCGATCGGGATGAGCGCGACCGAGGCGACGACGAGGGCAGGCTGCTCGAAGCAGAAGGCGACGGTGCCGGCGGCGACGCCGACCAGCATGATCACGACGGCGGTCCAGGCTGCAGGCGAGTGTCCGTGGCCGGGGTCGGCGATCGGGTTGGTCATGTTCTCCTCCGGGGGACGACGTGCAGTTCGGAATCAGTCTATCGGGGTCAACGGGTCGGATCTGTTCCCCGGGACAGCTCGTCCCAGGAATCCACGGCGTCGACGGGGCCATTGTGCGCGACCTCGACGTGGTCGGTGCGGTAACGCCGGCCTCCGACCTTCCACCCACGCCAGGTCATCAGGACCACGACGGAGGCGAGAAGCAGCAGGGCCCAGCCCACCAGAGCGATGAAAGGCCAGGCCGAGGGCACGATGCTCACCACGACTTCACGGACCGCGTCACCACCGGCGAGGCCGGTCACCTCGGTGACCGTGGCGGCGACGGCGTCGAAGGGCTCGGCGAGCAGCAGCTGGAGTGTCGACCAGCCCAGGAACAGAGCCGTCGCCCCCGCGAGCACGCCGAACACCAGACGGACGACCTTGCCGGAGATCGACAGCGCGGCGCCGAGCGCCAACACCGCCAGGCTGAGCGGGGCGAGCAGCACCAGGGCGGACGCGCCGGGGACCAGGATCGCCTCGCCCGCGTCGGCGCGTTCGACCGTCAGCCATGTCTGGGTCGACGAGATGATGCCGATCGCACCGGCGAGGAGGAAACCGGAGACGGACAGGGAGCGGCCCCGCTGCGCGAAGGTCATGACTGCTCCGTCCCGGTGAGGGCCTGGAGATCGTTGGCGTCGAAACAGGTGCGCGTTCCGGTGTGACAGGCGGGACCGGTCTGCGCCACGAGGAGCAGGATCGCATCCCCGTCGCAGTCCAGACGGGCCTCACGCACGACCTGGATGTGACCGGACGTGTCACCCTTGCGCCAGTACTCCTGACGCGAGCGCGACCAGTACGTGGCTCGCCCGGACGTGAGCGTGCGGCGGAGGGCCTCTGCATCGACCCACGCGAGCATGAGCACCTCGTGCGTGTCCCACTGCTGCACGATCACGGGCGCGAGTCCGTCGGCGTTGAAGGCGACCTGGGCGATGCGCTCGTCCACGGAAGTCGCCTGCATGTCTGCGTCGGTCATCGTACGAGCACCCCTTCGGCGCGAAGAGCGTCCTTGACGTCTCCGACGGTGAGCGCACCGGTGTGGAAGACGCTCGCCGCGAGGACGGCATCCGCACCGGCCTTGATCGCCGGAGCGAAGTCGGCAGCCCGCCCGGCGCCTCCCGAAGCGATGACCGGCACGGAGGCGGCCTCCCGCATCAGGCGGACGAGCTCCAGGTCGAAGCCGTCACGCGTGCCGTCGGCATCGATCGAGTTCACGAGCAGTTCACCGGCACCGCGTTCCGCGGCCTCGCGCGCCCAGTCGAGGGCATCGAGGGTGGTCTGGGTACGGCCCCCGTGCGTGGTCACCACGAAGCCCGAACGCGTGGTGGGGGCCCGCTTCACGTCGAGGGACAGCACGAGTACCTGCGCACCGAACCGATCGGCGATCTCGCCGATGAGTTCCGGACGCGCGATCGCAGCCGAGTTGACCCCGATCTTGTCGGCGCCGACGGAGAGCAGACGTGCCACGTCGTCGACGCTGCGCACTCCCCCGCCGACGGTCAGCGGTACGAACACCTGTTCCGCCGTGCGCTGGACGACGTCGTAGGTCGTCGCCCGCGCATCCACGGTCGCGGTGACGTCGAGGAAGGTGATCTCATCCGCACCCTGCGCGGCATAGTGCCGGGCGAGTTCGACGGGATCGCCCATGTCGCGGAGATTCTCGAAGTTGACGCCCTTGACGACACGGCCGTCGGCCACGTCGAGACACGGGATGACACGGCTGGCGAGCGTCATCACAGCCTCGCGTTGTGGATCGCGGTGACCAGGATGGCCCGCGCACCGAGCGCGTAGAGCGCGTCCATCACGGGGTTGACGCGCGAGCGCGCGACCATCACCCGCACCGCCACCCACTCGGGGTCGCGCAGCGGTGAGACGGTCGGAGACTCGACGCCGCCGGCGATCTTCACGGCGTCGTCCAGGAGAGCGACGGGCAGGTCGTAGTCGATCATCACGAAGCGACGAGCGACCATCACACCGCGAAGGCGGCGAAGGAGCGTCTCCGCGCCCTCGGCATCGACGGGACCGGCGATGAGCACGGCCTCCGACTCCAGGATGACGGGACCGAACACCTCGAGCCCGGCCTGACGCAGCGTCGTTCCGGTCTCGACGACATCGGCCACCGCGTCGGCGACGCCGAGGCGGACCGCGGATTCCACGGCGCCGTCGAGCGGCACCAGATCGACCGCGATGTCGCGCTCGTCGAGGAACGCGTCGACCAGTCCCGGATACGACGTGGCGATGCGCAGGCCGTCGAGCTCGGTCACATCCGTGTAGCGCCCCGTCGGAGCGGCGAAGCGGAAGGTGGAGCCGGCGAAGCCGAGCGCTTCGATCTCCCGAGCGCCGGGCATACGCGCGTCGAGCAGGAGATCACGACCGGTGATGCCCACATCGATCGCGCCGGAGCCGACGTAGGTCGCGATGTCCTTGGGCCGGAGGAAGAAGAACTCGACGTCGTTCTCGGCGTCGATGACGTGCAGAGTCTTGGGGTCGCGTCGACCGGCGTAGCCCGCCTCGGCGAGCATGTCGGCGGCGGTCTCGGAGAGCGAGCCCTTGTTGGGAACAGCGATGCGCAGCATGGAGTGCTTTCAGTTCGAGGTGATCGGAACGGAGCGCATCACAGATGTCGGTAGACGTCCTGCAGGCTGATGCCCTTGGCGAGCATCATCACCTGGACGTGATAGAGCAGCTGCGAGATCTCCTCGGCGGCGGCTTCGTCGGACTCGTACTCGGAAGCCATCCACACCTCGGCGGCTTCTTCCACGATCTTCTTGCCGATCGTGTGCACACCGCCGTCGAGCTCGGCGACCGTTCCCGATCCCTCAGGGCGGGTCTCGGCCTTGACGCTGAGCTCGGCGAACAGCTCGTCGAAAGTCTTCACGCTTCCAGGCTAGCGGCTCTGGCGAGGTCTCTCAGCCGGGTGACGGCCGCCTCGACATCATCGGCGCCGTACACGGCCGAACCCGCCACGAAGGTGTCGGCACCCGCGGCGGCCGCGATCTCGATGGTGCGATCGGAGATGCCCCCGTCGACCTGGAGCCAGATCTGGGATCCTCTCCGACGCGCCTCCTCGGCGAGAGCGCGAAGTTTCGGCATCGTCTCCGGCATGAAGCTCTGTCCACCGAAACCGGGTTCGACGGTCATCACGAGGATCTGATCGAACTCGTCGAGCACGTCGTAGAGGGATTCCACGGGCGTCGCGGGCTTCACCGCGACTCCGGCCCGAGAGCCGATCTCGCGGAGCCGGCGCGCCAGCGCGACGGGGTCGTCCGCGGCCTCGAGATGGAAGGTGACGCTCGCCGCGCCGATCTCCGCGTACTCGGGAGCCCATCGCTCGGGATCCGTGATCATGAGGTGCACATCGAGCGGGATCGGGCTGGTCGCCTGGATGCGCTCGACCATCTGCGGACCGAACGTCAGGTTGGGGACGAAGTGATTGTCCATCACGTCGACATGCGCGAAATCAGCGATCGCTATCCGGGCGAGATCCGCCTGCATGTTCACGAAGTCGGCGGCGAGGATGCTCGGGTTGATGCGCGGGGCGCGAGGCAGTTCCACGGTCCTAGTCTTCCTTCCCTGATGGAGTGTTCTCCGTTGCGGTGCGCTGCAGGAGCGCGAGGAACATGGCATCCGTCCCGTGGCGGTGCGGCCAGAGCTGAGCACTACCCGAACCCGTCCGGCCTTCGTCGGCCAGATCGATCGGCGAGCGAGCGACGTCGGCGATCGCCGCACGGGCGTCGAGCTCGACGATGTCCGCGCGGTCGCGCAGCACCTCCTTCACGACCCCTGTGGTCTCGGCGAGGTGTGGCGAGCACGTGACGTAGGCGACGATCCCGCCGGGGGCGAGAGCGTCCAGGGCCGCCGAGAGCAGCTCCACCTGGAGCGGTACCAGTTCGGCGACATCGGCCGGAGACTTCCGCCACCGCGCCTCAGGGCGACGGCGCAGTGCGCCCAGGCCTGTGCAGGGAGCATCGACGAGGATACGGTCGAACTCCCCCGGCCGAGCCGACGCGAGTGCACGCCCGTCCTGCTCGTGCACGACGATCTCGCCGGGTACGGCTCTGAGCGCCTTGCGCACCAGTCGCGCCCGGACCGGAACGATCTCGTTCGCCTCCAGAGTGACCTCGTGCTCGTGCGCCACTGCGGCCAGGAGAGCGGTCTTGCCGCCGGGGCCGGCGCACAGATCGAGCCAGCGCTCGCCGGCGGTGATCGGAGCGGCACCGGCCAGGGCGAGCGCCACGAGCTGGGATCCCTCGTCCTGCACGCGCACCGTGCCACCGGAACCCTCGACCGCACGACGCGGATCGCCCCCGGGAGACACGAACGCCGTCGATGCGTAGGGAAGGCGGGGTTCCCCCGGCTCGGCCAGCCCCGGAAGGGCGACGAGTGTCACATCCGGCGAGGCGTTGTCGGCCTCGAGGAGCGCCTCCAGCTCCTCGCCACGGCCCTCCGCCGCGAGAGCACGGCGCAGAGCGCGGATCACCCACACCGGGTGCGCGGCGCGCAGCGCCAGCCGCTCATCGTCGGACCGCGCGTGCTGCTCGATGCGCGTCTGCCATTCTTCGCCCGATTCACGGGTGATCCTGCGGAGAACCGCGTTCGCGAAGCTCGACGCTCCTCGTCCGGATTCCGTGGCCACGAGGTTCACGGACTCGTTGACGGCCGCGTGCGAGGCGACACGCGTGGCGAGCAGCTGATGCACCGCGAGGCGCAGCGCATCGAGGACGGCGGGGTCGATGCTGTCCGGCGAGCGATCTGCCGCGGCGGCGATGATCGCGTCATAGGTGCCGAGGCGCCTCAGCGTGCCGTAGGTCAGCTCGGTGGCGAGAGCCGCATCCTGAGGCGTGAGTCGCGCCTCAGCGATCGCCGTGGGGAGCACGAGGTTCGCGTAGGCGTCGGTCTCCGACACCGCGCGCAGCACGTCGTAGGCCACCCGTCGGGCGGGCTGCACGGTGCGGACGGGGCTGCGCTGACCACCACGGCGCCCGTCTGTCGCACCTCGCGCGCCACGCGGTCGCCCGTTCGATGGCGTGGATCGGCGGCTCCGCCCTTCGTCGCTCATGCTCCGGCCACCAGTTCGTCGCCGCCGCGCAGACCACGCCACCAGTCGACTGCATTCATCGCGCCCTTGCCAGCGGGCTGGACCCGCGTGACAGCGAGTGGTGTGGTGCCCGTGCCGATGTGGAGGGCGGTCTTGGTGCCCCGGAGACGCCCGGGAGCGAGCGATTCGGCATCCGGCGCCGGAGCCGCTTCGAGCACCTTGAGAGGCTGACCCGCGACGGTCGTGTGTGCTCCCGGCTCGGGGGTCACGCCGCGGAAGCGGGCGAACACGGCGTCGAGCGGCTGATTCCAGTCGAGCAGTCCGTCGGCGAGGGTGAGCTTGGCGGCGAAGGTCGGCTCGCCCTCCTGGGGAACCGCCAGCGCCGTGCCGTCCGCGATCGAGGAGACCACGTCTGCGGTGAGTCCGGCACCTTCCGACGCGAGCGCTTCGAGGGCCTCCCCTGCCGTCGCGGTCTCTGGAACAGCGACCGCGTGCGTCGCGAACACATCGCCGGCATCCAGCTCAGCGACCAGCTGGAAGACGCTCGCTCCGAGCACCGCGTCTCCGGCGATCAGAGCGCGCTGTACCGGTGCCGCTCCGCGCCAGGCGGGCAGCAGCGAGAAGTGCAGGTTGATCCATCCTGCTCTCGGCGCCGAGAGCAGGGGTTCGCGCACCAGGCCGCCGTAGGCCACGATCACGCCGAGGTCCACCTCGAGCGCAGTGATCTCGGCTGTCACGGCATCGTCGAGCCGGGCGGCCTTGATGATCGGGAGCCCCAGTTCCTCGGCCGCCTGAGCCACCGGCGACGCGGTCAGCACGCGACGACGCCCGAGAGGCGCGTCCGGTCGAGTGACGACGGCAGCGATGTCGTGGGATGCCGCGAGACGGCGAAGGGTGGGCACAGCCGCAGCGGGTGTGCCGGCGAAGACGAGGCGCATGAAGGTTCTCCGGAAGGGTCAGAGCTCTGGTTCGAGGATATCGAGGCGGACGGAGAGCGTGCTCTTGGTCGCACGCCCCTTTCGGCGACGCCCGCTGACGGCTTCCGCCACGACCGCGGCGCGCAGGGCGGTCGCGACGCGCGCCCCCGCGCCGTACTCGAATCGCACCAGAGCGCGGACCCGCGGCGGGATGTCGTCGGACTCGACGGGGACAGGGCCGAGCACCGCATCGGCAGGCAGGGCGAGGTCGTTCAGCGCGGCCAGTGCGCCGGCGACCGCAGACGCCGAGCCCTGCACCAGGGCCACTCGCGTCGTCGGCGGCATGTGCAGCGGAGCGCGGCTCTCGAGCTCGACCCTGGCGTGGCCCGCCTGGTTCCAGGTCGCCAGCGCCCTGGCTGCGGCACCGTTGACGCCGACCAGGTGGATCGGAGCGCCCGGCGCCGCCAGTGCTGCCGCGTTCGACCACCAGCGCAGGCACGACTCGGCGACGCGCAGATCGGGGGCTTGGAGCATGCGCGGGCCGTCCAGGAGTACGACAGCGCGATAACCGCCGTCGGCGATGGGCTCGGCACCGCGTGTGGCGACCACCAGCGCAGGTGCCGCCGAGACGCGCTCCACCGGGTGCGCGCTGTCGGCGACGATCACCCGAACGCCGGGAAACGCGCGACCCAGTTCGTCGGCGGTGCGTTCGCTGCCCGAAGAGGCGAGGCGCAGCTTCGTCGAGGAGCACGAGGGGCACGACCAGGTGCTGGCGGCCCGGCCGCACCAGGCGCACACCGGCACGGCACCACGGTGCTTCGCGCCGAGCGGCCCCCCGCAGTGCGCACAGCGCGCCGGAGCCCGACAGTCCGCGCACACGAGAGAGGGCGAGAAGCCGGGTCGGGAGACCTGCACGAGCACCGGGCCCTCGGCTGCAGCGGTGCGTGCGGCGAGGAAGGCGGAGGACGGCATGCGCTGGGCGGTCGGCTGCTCCATCTCCTGCGGTGTGCTGAGCACGACGCGAGGAAGCACACGGCGCGCCGCTCTGACATCCTGCAGCCAGCCGAGGACGACCAGGCGCTCGACATCGGTCGTCCGCGTGTGGCCGGCGAACAGCAGGGCCGACCCCTCCAGCTCCTGACGCAGGAGGGCGGCGTCTCGTGCGTTGACGTACGGGGCCAGCGGTTCCCCCAGAAGCGGATCGCCGTCGTCCCAGATCGCGACCAGTCCCGCCACGACGGGAGAATAGACGGCCGATCGGTTTCCCACCACGATGCAGGGGGCGTCCTCGAGGGTGCGGAGGAAGCCGCGATAGCGATCGGGGTTGCTCTGCCGGGAATCGTGACGCACCACAGCACCGGCGGGGACGAGGGACTCGAGAGCTGCGAGGAGCCGGTCCAGGTCACGGCTGTCGGGCACGACGATGATCGATGATCTGCCGGCGGCGAGCATGCGAGCGGCCGACGCGGCCAGCAGGCGGGCCCATCCCTGCATGCCGTCGACGAGTTGGGGAATCGCCTCCACAGCCGCGCGCCCGCCCGAGTCGAGCACCTCGCCGAGGCCGTCGTACAGGCCGACGGTCTCCTCTGCGACGAGGAGTGCCTCCGCATCGGGTGTCTCGGCCGGCGTGTCTGCGGTCCAGGCCTTCTCCACGCGCACCTGACGCTTGGGGATCACCAGGCGCAACACGTCGGACGCCGAACCCGCTGCCCGATCCGCGACGCGACGCGCGAGGGTGTGCAGACGCTCGGGGAGCACCGGCACCGTGGACACCACGCTCTCGACCTCTGACAGCGCCCGGTCGGCGTCGTCCTCGGTGTCGATGTCGACCACGTAGCCGTCGATCACGCGCCCCGCGGTGCGCAGCGGCACCTGGACACGAACACCCAGCGGAACCTCACCCCACTGCGCAGGAAGGGCGTAGTCGAAGAGCCGATCGAGCTGAGGCAGAGGGGAATCGAGGAGCACGCGCGCGATGCGCCGGCTCTCCGGAGGCATCAGGACCGCGGTCCCATCAGAGCCCGGCAGCGCGGCGCAGCTCTTCGGCGCGGTCGGTGCGCTCCCAGGTGAAATCGGGGAGCTCGCGGCCGAAGTGCCCGTAGGCGGCCGTCTGGGCGTAGATCGGGCGCAACAGGTCGAGCTGCTCGATGATCGCCTGCGGACGAAGATCGAACACCTCGTTGATCGCGCGCGTGATGACCTCGTCCGACACCTTGCCCGTGCCGAAGGACTCGACGTACAGACCCACAGGGCGCGCGACGCCGATCGCATAGGCGACCTGCACCTCGAGGCGGTCGGCGAGACCTGCGGCGACGGCGTTCTTCGCCACCCATCGCGTGGCGTAGGCACCCGAGCGGTCGACCTTGGACGGGTCCTTGCCGCTGAAGGCGCCGCCACCGTGGCGGGAGGCCCCGCCGTACGTGTCGATGATGATCTTGCGGCCGGTGAGACCGGCATCGCCCTTGGGGCCGCCGGTGACGAAGGGACCCGCGGGATTGATGTAGAAGGTGACGTCGTCGAGGTCGAGCCCGGTGGTCGCGAGCACCGGGTCGATCACGTGCTCACGGACCTGTGCCTTGAGCTCTTCCTGCGAGATGTCGGGGTGGTGCTGGGTCGAGACCACGACCGCATCGACGGTCTTCGGTGTGAAGCCGTCGTAGCCGAGCGTGACCTGGGTCTTGCCGTCGGGTCGCAGGAAAGGCAGCGCTCCGCTGCGGCGCACCTCGGTGAGACGCTCGGCGAGGCGGTGGGCGGTCCAGGCGGCCATCGGCATGAGCTGCGGTGTCTCGTTCGTCGCGAAGCCGAACATGATGCCCTGGTCACCGGCGCCGAGAGCGTCGAGCGGATCGACCGATGACCCGTCACGGTGCTCCTGGGCACTGTCGACGCCGTGGGCGATGTCGGTCGACTGCTCGCCGACCGAGACGCTGACGCCGCACGAAGAACCGTCGAAGCCGGTGTCGCTGGAGGTGTAGCCGATGCCGTTCACGACCTGGCGCACGATCGTGGGGATGTCGACGTAGGCGTCGGTGCGGATCTCACCGGCCACATGCACGAGGCCCGTGGTGACGAGCGTCTCCACGGCGACGCGGGAACCCTTGTCCTTCGCGATGAGGCCGTCGAGGATGCTGTCGGAGATCTGATCGCAGATCTTGTCCGGGTGCCCTTCGGTGACGGACTCGGACGTGAACAGACGCAGGGCGCTCATCGGTACTCCAGAACGGGACGGACGGATGGAGGGTGTTGCACCCATTCTGGACCGCGCCTCCGACGTACGGGAGGCGCGGTCTCGAATATCACTCTGCGTGACGAAGGCGGAGCTTGTCCTCGTTGATCTCGTGCAGCGCGATGGTGAGCGGCTTGTCCTCGACCGAGGAGTCCACGAGCGGGCCGACGTTGTCGAAGAGGTTTCCCTCGTGCAGGTCGGAGTAGTAGTCGTTGATCTGACGCGCGCGCTTGGCGGCGTAGATGACGAGCTCGTACTTCGAGTCGACGCGGTCGAGCAGGTTGTCGATGGGGGGATCGATGATGCCGTTGTTGTGTCCGGCCATGGTGAGACCTCCTGATCAGGCGACGGGATCGTCGCGAAGACGGTGCGAAAGGCGCGCGAAGACGCTCAGCGCGCAGAGCTTGTAGACAATTCTACGACCTCGCGAGCCGCCGTGGCGACGTCCTCGTTCACGATGAGGTGATCGAACTCGTTCTGAGCGGCGAGTTCGACCTTCGCGGTGCGCAGTCGTCTGGCCCTCTCCTCGGCGTCTTCGGTGCCTCGTCCGACCAGCCGATGGACGAGTTCATCCCAGCTCGGAGGCAGCAGGAAGATCAGTGTCGCGGCGGGTTCGGCGCGACGCACCTGACGCGCACCCTGCAGGTCGATCTCGAGCAGGACCGTCTTGCCCTCGGCCAGCGCGGCATCGATCGGCGCGCGCGGCGTGCCGTACCGGGAGCGGTTGTGCACCACGGCGTACTCGAGCAGTTCGTCGTCGGCGATGAGCCGGTCGAACTCCGCATCGTCGACGAAGTAGTAGTGCACGCCGTCGATCTCACCGGGACGCGGGGGCCGGGTCGTCGCCGAGACCGACAGGTGGATCTCCGGGTTGTGCTCGCGGATGTGTGCGGCGACCGTGCCCTTGCCCACGGCGGTGGGCCCTGCCAGGACCAGCAGCCGGCTCCGGGCACCACGAGGCGTCGGCACCGGGAAGCGCGAGTCGAGCCACGACTCCAGCACCCGGCGCTGGCGCGCGCCGAGCCCACCGAGACGCTTGACCGGCGAGATGTGCAGCTCCTCGAGCACCCGGTCGCGCTTGCCAGCGCCGATCGCGGGAAGTGCCAGCAGGAAGTCGGTGATGCGCATCGAGCCCTCCACCGAATCGGCGTCGGCGCTCGCACGATGAAGAACGTCCTGCGGTGTCACCACGCGCATCGTGAGGTCGCGCTTGACCGAGGCCCTGGCGCGGCGGCGCTCCACGGCGCGGCGCGCCGCTGCAGCCCTGTCGACCTCGGGGACCGTGCGCTGTGCGTCAGACACCGGCCACCTCGCGATACTCGGCCGCACGTACGGAGATGGCCTCCATCAGATCGGCCGGACCGGCGGAGAGGATGCTGCGGCTTTCACTCGCGATCACCGCTGCCGACATCGTCCCGAAACGCGGACGGAGATCAGCCGGAGTGGCCCCCTGTGCACCGAAACCGGGAGCGAGGATCGGTGCTGCCGGCGTGAACGGCTCGATACCGGCCCTGGTCCAGTCGACGGTGGCGCCGATGACGAATCCGAAGCTCCCCCACTCCCCCGCGGCAGACGACTCGGCGTTGCGCGCAGAGACCTCGGAGATGACCGCTGCCGACACCGTGATGCCGGCGGAGTCCGTGGACCGCTGCAGCCCTTCCGCCTCGGAGTTACTGGTCGCCGCCAGCACGAACAGGCCCTTTCCGTTCTTCTCGGCCACGGCGAAAGTCCCGTCGAGAGCACCCACCCCGAGGAACGGGCTCACGGTGAGGGCATCGGCCTCCAGCGGCGAACCCGGCGTGAGCCACGCACGCGCGTAGTCGTCCATCGTCGATCCGATGTCGCCCCGCTTGGCGTCAGCGATCACGATCAGTCCGGCAGCGCGCGCAGCGGCGAGAACATCTTCGAGCGCCGCGATGCCTCGAGAGCCGAAGCGCTCGAAGAACGACACCTGCGGCTTCACGACGGCGACCTTCCCTGCGGCTGCCTCGACCGTGCGCAGGCCGAACTCACGGACCCCCTGCGCGTCGTCGGTCAACCCCCACGCCGCGAGCAGCGCGGCGTGGGGGTCGATGCCGACGCAGAGCGGTCCCTTCGCCCGGAGGGCGGAGCGCACCCGCTCGCCGAAGCGTTCGCTCACAGCGCCGCCTTCCGGTCCAGCGCGTACTCCTGGAGGCTCTTCACCTGGAAGCCCTCGTGGGCGGCGTCCATTCCGCTCACCGCGGCACCGAGCACGGCCATCGTGGTGAACAGCGCCTTGTCGGCGGCCACCGCTGCGGCGCGGATCTCGTAGCCGTCGGCGCGAGCGGCGCCGCCGGACGGAGTGTTCACGACGATGTCGATCGCGCCCTCGTTGATGAGGTCGACGATGTTCTTGGCCCCGGACTCCTGCGTCGCACTGTACTTCTCGACGACCGTGACGGCAATGCCGTTACGCGAGAGGATCTCGGCTGTGCCCTCGGTCGCGACGATCGTGAAGCCGAGCTGCTGAAGGCGGTGCGCGGGCAGGATGACCGCACGCTTGTCCGAGTCGGCGACCGAGATGAACACGGTTCCCGACGTGGGCATGCCGCCATAGGCCGCCGCCTGGCTCTTCGCGAACGCCGTCGGGAAGTCGCGGTCGATGCCCATGACCTCACCGGTGGAGCGCATCTCCGGTCCGAGCACGGAGTCGACCGTCTTGCCGTCGGCGGTGCGGAACCGCTTGAACGGGAGCACGGCCTCCTTGACCGACACCGGTGCGTCGAGCGGGACGCGGGAGCCGTCCTGCTCGGGAAGCAGGCCCTCCGCGCGCAGCTCCGCGATCGTGGAACCGGTCATCACGCGGCTCGCCGCCTTGGCCATGGGGATGCCGAGCGCCTTCGACACGAACGGCACGGTGCGGCTCGCACGCGGGTTCGCCTCGATCACGTAGAGCACTCCGGCGCTGATGGCGAACTGCACGTTGAGCAGTCCACGCACTCCCACGCCCTCGGCGATCGCGAGTGTGGCCTCGCGCACCCGGTCGACGTCGGTGCGGCCGAGCGAGACCGGCGGCAGCGTGCAGCTGGAGTCGCCCGAGTGGATGCCGGCCTCTTCGAGGTGCTCCATGACGCCGCCGATGTACAGGTCGGTTCCGTCGTAGAGCGCGTCGACGTCGAGCTCGATCGCGTCGTCGAGGAAGCGATCGACGAGAAGGGGCTTGCCCTCCTCGATGACGACCTCCCCCGCGGTGCGCACGAAGTAGTCGCGCAGCGACGCGGTGTCGTAGACGATCTCCATGCCGCGGCCGCCGAGCACGAAGCTCGGACGCACCAGCACCGGGTAGCCGATCTCCTCCGCGATACGTACGGCGCCTTCGACATCGATCGCGGTGCCGTTGCGCGGCGCGACGAGACCTGCGTCATCGAGCAGACGGGAGAAGAGCTCGCGTTCCTCCGCCAGGTCGATCGCCTCGGGGCTGGTTCCGAGAACGGTGTAACCGGCGGCCTCGATGCCCTTCGCGAGTCCGAGCGGCGTCTGCCCGCCGAGCTGGCACACGACACCGAGGATGGTGCCGCTCGCGGCTTCGGCGTCGAGCACCTCCAGCACGTCCTCGAGCGTCAGCGGCTCGAAGTACAGGCGGTCAGAGGTGTCGTAGTCGGTCGAGACCGTCTCCGGGTTGCAGTTGACCATGACGGTCTCGAACCCGGCATCCGACAGCGCAAACGACGCGTGCACGCACGAGTAGTCGAACTCGACGCCCTGGCCGATGCGGTTCGGTCCGGAGCCGATGATGACCACCTTGGTGCGATCCGACGGCGCGACCTCGGTCTCGAAGTCGTAGCTCGAGTAGTGGTACGGGGTGAGGGCGGGGAACTCGCCGGCGCAGGTGTCGACCGTCTTGTACACCGGGCGGATGCCGAGGCCGTGACGCACGCCCCTGACCTCCGCTTCGGAGATGCCGCGGAGCTCGGCGAGCTGCGCGTCGGAGAAGCCGTGCTCCTTGGCGTAGCGAAGAGTCGCCGCGTCGAGCTCGGACGCGGTGCGCACGATCTCTGCGACCTCGTTGATCAGCACGATCTGGTCGAGGAACCACGGGTCGATCGCCGTCGCGTCGAAGGCCTGCTCGACCGTCGCGCCCTTGCGCAGCGCCTGCTGCAGCGTCACGATCCGGCCGTCCGTCGGAACCTTCGAGATCTCGAGAAGCTCCTCCACCGAGCGCTCCTCGGCGCCCCAGTGGAAGCTCGATCCGCGCTTCTCCAGCGAGCGGAGCGCCTTCTGCAGGGCAGTCGCGTAGTTGCGGCCGATCGCCATGGCCTCGCCCACGGACTTCATGGTCGTGGTCAGCGTCGCGTCGGCGGCCGGGAACTTCTCGAACGCGAAGCGCGGAACCTTCACGACGACGTAGTCGAGCGTCGGCTCGAAGCTCGCCGGCGTGACACCCGTGATGTCATTCGGGATCTCGTCGAGACGGTAGCCCAGGGCCAGCTTGGCTGCGAGCTTGGCGATCGGGAATCCGGTGGCCTTCGACGCCAGAGCGCTGGAGCGCGAGACGCGCGGGTTCATCTCGATGACGATGATGCGACCGTTGGTCGGGTCCACCGCGAACTGGATGTTGCAACCGCCGGTGTCGACGCCGACCGCGCGGATGATGTCGATGCCGATGTCGCGCATCTTCTGGTACTCGCGGTCGGTGAGGGTGAGTGCGGGAGCGACCGTGATCGAGTCGCCCGTGTGAACGCCGACGGGGTCGACGTTCTCGATCGAGCAGACGACGACCGTGTTGTCGGCAGTGTCGCGCATGAGCTCGAGCTCGTACTCCTTCCAGCCGAGGATGGACTCCTCCAGGAGCACCTCGGTGGTGGGCGAGTCGCG
Organism: Microbacterium sp. DWRC1-3; assembly: GCF_049896645.1. Classification (NCBI taxonomy): domain Bacteria; kingdom Bacillati; phylum Actinomycetota; class Actinomycetes; order Micrococcales; family Microbacteriaceae; genus Microbacterium; species Microbacterium sp. DWRC1-3. Next base: position 493,443 of record NZ_JAFCUS010000001.1, on the reverse strand, counting down.
CAGGCCCGCGCCGGCGATGCGACGCAGATCCTCCTCGTCGTACGCGAATCCGGAGCCGAGGCCACCCATCGTGAAGCTCGGACGGACCACCATCGGGTAGCCGAGCTCATCGGCGGCCGCCAGCACCTCATCCATCGTGTGCGCGATGCGCGAGTCCGCCACGTCGGCCCCCGCATCGAGGACCAGCTGCTTGAAGATCTGACGATCCTCGCCCTTGTTGATCGCCTCGAAGCTGGCGCCGATGAGCTCGACGTCGTACTTCTCGAGGATGCCGTGGTTGTGCAGCTCGATCGCGGCGTTCAGCGCGGTCTGCCCGCCGAGCGTCGGCAGGATCGCGTCGGGCCGCTCCTTGGCGATGATCGTCTCGATGACCTGCCACGTGATCGGCTCGATGTAGGTCGCATCGGCGAAGTCGGGATCGGTCATGATCGTGGCCGGGTTGGAGTTGACCAGGATGACCCGGACGCCCTCCTCGCGCAGCACGCGGCACGCCTGGGTGCCGGAGTAGTCGAACTCGCACGCCTGACCGATGACGATCGGGCCGGAGCCGATGACGAGGACGGAATTGATGTCGTCGCGCTTGGGCATTACTTGGAGTCCTTCTGGCTTGCGATGACCAGGTCGCGGAACCTGTCGAAGAGGTAGTTGGCGTCGTGCGGGCCTGCTGCGGCCTCGGGGTGGTACTGCACCGAGAAGGCGGGGATGTCGAGGGCGCGGAGTCCCTCGACCACGTTGTCGTTGAGGCCGACGTGGCTGACCTCGACCTTGCCGTAGCCGTTCGGGCTGTCGAAGGTGCCCTCGATCGGAGCCTCGACCGCGAAGCCGTGGTTGTGCGCCGTGATCTCGACCCTGCCGGTCTGCTTGTCCAGCACCGGCTGGTTGATGCCGCGGTGCCCGAACGGCAGCTTGTAGGTGCCGAGGCCCAGGGCGCGCCCGAGCAGCTGGTTGCCGAAGCAGATCCCGAAGAACGGCAGCCCCGCATCGAGCACCGAGCGCAGCAGCTCGACGTGATCGCCGGAGGCCGCGGGGTCGCCGGGACCGTTCGAGTAGAACACCGCGACGGGATCGACAGCGCGGATATCGTCGATCGTCACGTTCTGCGGCAGCACATGCACCTCGAAGCCGCGGGCGGCGAGGTTGTCGATCGTCGCCTGCTTCACACCGAGATCGAGCACGGCGAGGTTGCCGATGCGCTCGCCCATGGCGGTCGTCACGGTCGCGACGTCGACCGAGACCTCGGCGGACAGATTGCGTCCGGCCATCTCTGGGGCTTCGCGGACGATGCGCACCTGCTCCTGCGGGTCGAGCGCCGCATCCGCCCCGGAGAAGATCCCTCCGCGCATGGAGCCGGCCGAGCGGATGTGCCGGGTGATCGAACGGGTGTCGATGCCGCTGATGCCGACGACTCCGTCCTCGACGAGCACGTCGTCGAGCGAGGCGTTCGCCCGCCAGTTGGACACGACGCGCGAAGGGTCGCGCACGATGTAGCCGGCGACCCAGATGCGGCGCGATTCGGCATCTTCATCGTTCATGCCGGTGTTGCCGATGTGCGGTGCCGTCTGCAGGACGATCTGCCCCGCGTAGGAGGGATCGGTGATGGTCTCCTGGTATCCGGACATGCCGGTCGCGAAGACGACTTCGCCCAGTGTGCGACCGCGCGCGCCGTAGGCGCGTCCGATGTGTCGGGTGCCGTCTTCCAGGACCAGGACGGCGGGATCGGGGAGCTGGGCCGCGGAGGCCTGCCCGGAGGATGTCGAAAGGGTCATGACGTTGCTCCTGTGTCGGGGGCGGCGGGGACGAGCCGCTGCAGGTCGGAGATGAGGTTCTGAGGGTCGCCGGTGGCGAGGCGCAGATAGCTGTCGACGACCGTGTCGTCGTCGATGCTCCAGGCGAGGCGCACGAGGCCGCCGGGCTCCACGACGCGGTCGATCGTGACCGTGGCGCGGTCGATGGCGACGAGGCGGTCGTTCGCGAGGAAGACCGTCGGCGCGCCATCGAGGCAGAGGGCGATGCCGCGATCCGTGACCGCCAGCTCACCACGGGCCCGGTACGCGAGAGGCGACACCGCGAGACGCTCGAGCGGCTGCTCGTGCCGTGTCGTTGACACGTAGAGCACCTCGTCGCGGCGGAAGACCTCCGCGTGCTCCGGAACCCCCAGCGGGGCCGTGAACACGGAGTCGCGGCGGATTCGTCGTCGCCAGGCCAGGAGCATCACCAGCAGCACCAGGAGCGCGACCGCGATCGTGATCGCGACGGCGAGGTCCCGAGCGCTCATGCGCGAAGCTCCTCGACGACGCTTCCGCCGTCGACGGTGAGGACACCGCCGTGGATCGTGTACTGCACGCGTCCGGGGAGGGCGCGGCCGAGGTAGGGCGAGTTCACGCTCCGACCGTGGAGGTCGGCCTCCGTGAACACGCCCTCGACCGAGGCGTCGTAGAGCGTGATCTGGGCCGGCTGACCGACCTCGAGCGGCGTGCCGTGACCTGCCAGTCGCCCGATCCGTGCCGGTGCTGCGCTCATCACCCGCGCGATGTCCGACCACTCGAGAAGCCCGGTCTGCACCATCGACTGGTGCACGACGCGCAGGGCGCTCTCCAGCCCCACCATGCCGTTCGCCGCGGCCTGCCACTCGCACGCCTTGTGCTCGCTCGGGTGCGGCGCATGGTCGGTGGCGACGATGTCGATCGTGCCGTCGGCGAGGCCCTCGCGCACGGCGAGCACATCCTCTTCCCTACGCAGCGGAGGATTGACCTTGTAGCGCGCGTCGTACCCGCGCACGAGCTCGTCGGTGAGGAGCAGGTGGTGAGGGGTGACCTCGGCGGTGACGTTGATGCCGCGCTTCTTGGCCCAGCGGATGATGTCCACCGAGCCCGCGGTCGAGAGGTGGCACACGTGCAGCCGCGATCCGACGTGCTCGGCCAGCAGCACGTCGCGGGCGATGATCGACTCCTCGGCGACGGCGGGCCATCCGGCCAGGCCGAGCTCGGCCGAGACCGTGCCCTCGTTCATCTGCGCGCCCTCGGTGAGGCGGGGGTCCTGCGCATGCTGGGCGATGACGCCGTCGAACGACTTCACGTACTCCAGCGCGCGGCGCATGATGAGCGGATCGAACACGCAGAAGCCGTCGTCGCTGAAGACGCGGACCTGTGCGCGGGACGTGGCCATCGCTCCCAGCTCGGCGAGGCGCTCGCCCTTCTGCCCGACCGTCACGGCGCCGATGGGCTGCACCGTGGCGTAGCCGGCCGCTTCGCCGAGCGCGAGCTCCTGCTCGACGACACCGGCGGTGTCGGCGACCGGCGAGGTGTTGGGCATCGCGAACACGGCGGTGAAGCCACCGGCAGCCGCCGCCCTCGTTCCCGTGAGGATCGTCTCGGAAGCCTCGTAGCCGGGCTCGCGCAGATGCGTGTGCAGATCGACGAGTCCCGGAAGGGCGACCAGCCCTGCCGCGTCGATGACGCGCGCGCCGGAGCGCGTGAGCCCGGTGCCGATCTCGGCGATCCGGCCGTCTTCGATCATGATGTCGGCGCTCTCGGCACCGAGCAGCTGTGCACCGGTGATGACGAGGGTCTCGTTCACAGGTCTCCCCCTCGTTCGTCGTCTCGTTCTCCTGCCAGCAGCAGGTACAGCACCGCCATGCGGACGGAGACCCCGTTCGTGACCTGTTCCAGCACCGTCGAGCGGGGGGAATCGGCAGCTTCGGAGGAGATCTCCAGTCCCCGGTTCATGGGTCCGGGGTGCATGACAATGCTACCTGCCGGAAGACCGGCCACACGCCGTGCGTCCAGACCCCATCGACGGGAATACTCCCGCTCAGTCGGGAAATATGCAGCGTTCATGCGTTCCAGCTGGATACGCAGCATCATCACCGCGTCCGGGTCCTCGGCCAGAGCCTCATCGAGGTCGTAGACCACGCGGACCGGCCAGAGCGACACGTTCTGCGGCACCAAGGTCGGCGGCGCGACCAGGGTGACCTCTGCTCCGAGCGTGGTGAGCAGCCAGACGTTGGAGCGGGCGACCCGCGAATGCAGCACGTCGCCGACGATCACGACCCGCAGTCCGCTCAGATCGCGACCGCGGCTCTCGGCGCCGAAGCGGCGCTTGCGGATGGTGAAGGCGTCGAGCAGGGCCTGCGTCGGGTGCTCGTGCGTGCCGTCTCCGGCGTTGACGACGCCGGCGGAGATCCAGCCGCTGGTGGCGAGCGTCTGCGGGGCGCCGGATCCGGGGTGGCGGACCACGACCGCGTCGGCGCCGATGGCCTCGAGCGTCTGCGCGGTGTCCTTCAGGCTCTCGCCCTTCGAGACGCTGGACCCCTTCGCCGCGAAGTTGATGACATCGGCGGAGAGGCGCTTGGCGGCGGCCTCGAACGAGATGCGGGTGCGTGTCGAATCCTCGAAGAAGAGGTTCACCACGGTCTTGCCGCGCAGCGTCGGGAGCTTCTTGACCTCACGCGACTGCGTGTCGGACATGTCCTCGGCGACATCGAGGATGCGCAGGGCGGTCGCCCGATCGAGGGTGCGGGTGTCGAGGAGGTGTCTCATTCGCCGATCGTCACCTCCTCGGCCCCGTCGTTCTCGAAGAGGCGCACGTTGACCCGCTCGGTGCGGGCGGAGGGGATGTTCTTGCCGATGAAGTCCGGGCGGATCGGGAGCTCGCGGTGTCCGCGGTCGACGAGGATCGCCAGGCGCACGACGGCGGGGCGTCCGATCGACTGGATGGCGTCGAGAGCGGCACGGATGCTGCGGCCGGAGAAGAGCACGTCATCGACGAGCACGACCGTCTTGCCGTCGATTCCGCCCACCGGGATCTCGGTGGGCCGCGGGGAACGCGTCGGGTGCTTGGCGAGGTCGTCGCGGAAGAGCGTGACATCGAGCGCGCCGACCGGGACGGACTGCTGCGCGATCTCGCTGATCAGCCGGCCGAGGCGATGGGCGAGAGTGACGCCGCGGGTCGGAATGCCCAGCAGGACGAGGTTCTCGGCACCTCGATTGGATTCGAGGATCTCGTGCGCGATACGGGTCAGCGCTCGTGAGATGTCGGCTTCGTGCAGCACAGTGCGCATGCTCATCGGCCGCTCCCTTCTCCGCCTCACAGGACGGTGTTAAAGGTTGCTTGTGACGAAAGTCTATCGGAGCGCGAGCTCCGGCGGATCAGCTCGCTTCCTGCAGGACCGGATCGGTGACCTCGTCGATCTTCGACGAGCGGATCGGGTGGCCGGCGGTGGAGAGGCAGCGGCCGGTCTTCAGATCCCACTTCCAGTCGTGCATGCTGCACGTGAGGATCCCGTCCTCGTCGACCGTGCCCGTGCGGGTGAGGTCGGCGCGCAGGTGCGGGCAGCGGCGCTGAACGACCCAGTCGCCGATCTCGGTATCTTCGGTCTGGTCGGTCTGCTCCTGGTACCAGTTCTCCACGTACTCGATCCGATCGACCGAGAGGCACTTGAGGAACGTGGTGAGGAACTCGTTGAACTTGCCACTGCGGCCCACCGAGAACTGCATCGAGAGGAAGATCGAGTTGGACCAGTCGATCTCGTGATCGACGATGTTCGTCGAGACCAGGTCGGCGGGGATCGTGTACCAGTACACGCACTCCTCGCCCGCGTACTCGCGGACCTTCGCGCGGGGGAAGTCGACCACCATGTCGAGCTCGCCGATGCGGAAGCGCACGCAACCGCCGACACCGAGCCGGATGGTGCGGGACTTCTTCAGCAGCGGTTCCCACCAGGTCTTGATCGCCTCGAGCATCTCTGCGGGCGGGATGATCTCGGCGCGAGACGCCTCCTCGTCGCGGATCTCCTGCTGTCGGCTCGCGCGCTGTTCCTCGAGGTACTCCCACTTCTCATCGAAGATGTGCGCGATCTCGGCCTCGGTGTAGAGCGTCTGCTCACTCGTGACCTCTCCCCCGTCGATCGTGACGACCGTGCCGGGGATGAAGAGCTGACCGTCGTACTGCGGCGCGAGCTCCTTCATGTGCGCGAGGAACTGCTTCTGGTCCGTGAAGATCGACTCGCCGTTCTTGCCGAGACCGTTGAAGTCGAACAGGTCGTCACGCAGGAACATGGGGGGCCCTGCCATCGGGAAGACGTGCGGGGCATCGACCTTCTCGATGTAGTACATCGCCCGCTTGTTCTGCGCCTCGCGCTTGAGCCGGGCGAAGTTCTGCTTGGCGTCCAGCGGCAGGTCGTAGACCATGGGCCACCAGATCGCACCGGACACCTGGGTGAAGTAGGCGTCGGGCTTGCCGAAGTCGAGCAGCTTCTCGAGGTCGAGCGGGTGCGAGTCGTTCTGGTTCAGCATCGAGCCGGTGCCGTCGTCGACGCTCAGGGAGGAGTCGCCGATGGGGCCGTCGCTGGGCGCGCGCAGCGGCGTGATCATCATCTTGAGCTCACCGCGCTGGATCACCTGGCCGGCAGGAGCGTAGGTGATGTTCGTGTAGCCGAGGGCGCGGATGTCCTTCTCGAGGTCGTCGGTCGGATACTCCGGAAGCAGCACCTCGATGTCCTTGCGGATGTAGCGCTCCAGGAGCCGCGGGTCGAAGTGGTCGCGGTGCCGGTGCGAGATCCAGAGGAAATCGGCCTCGCGTCCGAAGCGCTCCCAGTCCAGACCGCGGTTGTCGGGGAACGGGAACCAGGATCCGTAGAACGAGGGTCCGAGGACCGGGTCGCAGATGATGTTCCCGCCGACCGTCTCGATGAACATCCCGGCGTGGCCGAGTCCCGTGATCCGCATTGCATTCCTCCCGAAAGTGAACCGTTCGATTGTACCGACGGCTCCCTGTGCGCCCGGTCGACCCGGCCGTGAGTAATCCGGTCAGTCCTCGAACAGGCCACGGATGTCGTCGGCGGAGAGCGACTGCGCGAACAGCGCCTCATCGTCGAGCACGGCCGTGAACAGCCGCGCTTTGCGGCGCTGCAGGTCGAGCACCTTCTCCTCGATCGTGCCGGTGGAGATCATCCGGTAGACGAACACCTGGCTGTCCTGACCGATGCGGTGCGTGCGATCGACGGCCTGCGCCTCGGCCGCCGGATTCCACCACGGATCGAGCAGGAAGACGTAGTCGGCCTCGGTCAGGGTGAGGCCGAATCCGCCGGCCTTGAGGCTGATCAGGAAGACCGGTTGCACTCCCGATGTGAAGCTCTCTACGACCTTCTGGCGGTGGCGCGTCGACCCGTCCAGGTGCGCGTAGGGGATGCCGGCGGCGTCGAGGCGGGCCGCGGCGAGGTCGAGGAACGACGTGAACTGGCTGAACACGAGCGCGCGATGCCCTTCGGCCTGCAACTCGATCACGCGCTCGAGCAGCACATCGAGCTTGCGCGAGCCGATCTTCGCATCCGCGGCGTCGATGAGCCCCGGGGCCAGGCTGAGCATGCGCATCAGGGTGAGCGATCGGAACACGATGAAGCGGTTGCGGTCGAGATCTTCCAGCAGGCCGAGCACCTTCTGCCGTTCGCGCTGCAGCACGACGTCGTAGAGCGCCCGGTGGGAGGAGCTGAGCTCGACCTCGAGGATCTGCTCCTGCTTCGCCGGCAGGTCGGGTGCCACGAGCTCCTTCGTGCGTCGCAGCAGCAGCGGCCGGATCCGCCGACGAAGCTGCTCGAGGCGACGCTGACGGTAGGCGCCGCCCTCCTCGTTCTCGGGGACCTTCCCCTGCTCGATGGGTTGGATGTACTGCTCGCGGAACTTCCGCGCCGAGGCGAAGAGACCCGGAGCGGTGAGCTTCAACAGCGCCCACAGCTCGCTCAGGCTGTTCTCCATCGGCGTTCCGGTGACCGCGAACGTCACATCCGCGCGGAACGAGGCGATGGCGCGATGCAGCTTGGTCGCCGGGTTCTTGACGAACTGCGCCTCGTCCAGGAGGAGTCCGGCCCACTCGACGCGCGCGTACTCGGCCTCGTCGAGCCGGGCGACGGCATAGGTGGTGATGAGGAGATCGACGTCGCGGATGCTGGCGTCGACCGAGGGACCCTGGGTGTTTCCGCGGAGCCGCACCCGGAGCGTGGGCGCGAAGCGCTCGGCCTCGCTGCGCCAGGTGGCGAGGACCGATGTCGGCACGACGGCGAGGAAGGGTCGCCGCTCCCCCGCCTCTCGCGCATGCACGATGAGGGCCAGGAGCTGGAGCGTCTTGCCGAGCCCCATGTCGTCGGCGAGGATGCCTCCCAGGCGATGGCTCCACAGGAAGGCGAGCCAGTCGAGACCCTCCTTCTGATAGGGGCGGAGTTCGGCCGTGATGCCCGACGGCACAGCGACCGGGGGCACCGAGGTGGCCGCGCGCAGACCGTCGGCGGTCGCACGCCACGAGACGGCGGGGATCGCCTCATCGGCGAGGTCTTCGAACTCCTCCCAGAGATCGGTCTGGTACCGACTGATCCGCGGACCGGTCTCCCACTCGTCGAGCGCGCCGGACTCGTCGATCAGTTCCCGGAGGCGATCGAGCGCACGGTGATTCAGCGAGAAGTAGCTGCCGTCGACCAGGAGGAGCTTCTTGCGCCCCTTGCTGAGCGCCGTGAACAGCGGCTCGAACGGGATGGTGCGCCCGTCGATCTTGACCAGGATCCCCAGATCGAACCAGTCGGGATCGCTGCTCTCGACGGTCGAGACGGTGATCTCCGGCTCGCCCGTGAGCTCGTGGTAGCTCTTGCGACGGCCCTCGACGCTGACCGTGACGCCCTCGGCCTCGAGCGCAGGCACCGTGCGGGTGACGAACTCGGCGGCGGCGACGTCGTGGAAGGAGCCGGTCGCGGTGAGCTCCTCGCCCAGGTGCTCTCTCCAGACGGACCGCAGCGTGTCCCGGAGCGCATCCTCGGCCGCGACGTCGCGTACCGCGTCGCCGCTGGGAGAGAACGGCACCCGCCCGAACCCGCGATACTCCCACTCGAGGGCGTAGGTGACCGTGTCGCCGCGGCGGAAGGACAGCGTGATCACCGCTCGGGGTGCGGGCAGCGCCGGCAGCTCGATCCGGCCGACAGGGCGCACCTCGATGCGGCGCGCGAGCAGCGGATACGCATCACGGAAGAAGGCGGCCTCGTCACGGGCCGGCACCGCCAGCCCGGTCCTGGCGGCGAGAAGGGCATGGACGGGCTCGCTGATCGGCACCTCGGCGAGGGTGACCCGGATGCTGCTCCCCTGCTGCGCGATCTCGTACACGCCGCTGTGGCCGATCGTCTGGACGGCGAAGGGCTCTGCACCGCGACCATCGATCGTGATGTCGGGACGCACGACGATCCCGTCCCCGTCGTCTCTCCCGACCGTCGCCCGGATCGCGGCATCGCTGGCGAGCACGACAGTGGTGCTCTTCTGCGTGGCGACGAGGGGGATGCCGACCTCCGCGCCAGCGCGCAGATGCCCCCAGAAGAGCCCGGACTCGATCAGATCGGCGACCAGCCAATCACCGGCCGTGCCCGACAGCAGCGTGTCGCGAGCGATGCTGAGCAGGTCAGCGAACCACCGCGAGCGATCGCGCCCGTACTGCGTGGGGGAACGGCGCACCACGTCCCACGTGGCCGCGCCCTGCACCCAGGCACCGGTCGACGCGCTCCGCTCAAGCGGGCGGATGCCGAGCAGGATCTCGCCCGTGCGCTTCCCGACGTCACGGGCGGTCGCCGTGCGCTGCGGACGCGAGGCCCACGGGTTGGCCCCGCGACCATCGCGCACACGGAGTTCGACGCCGAGCGCGAGCGCCGTGTCGGCGTCATCGCGCGCGGAACCGAGGATGCTCCGCCAATCCGCCGCCGATCCCTCCGGAGGGGACGGATCACGGGAGAGGGACATGCTGCCATCCTCTCCGGCACCGCCGACAATCACACCGCCGACAGTGCCCCGTCTCGGACGGATCAGGCGGAGCGGGCCACCCGTGCGAGGACACCGTGCACGAATGCACCGGAGTCGTCGGTCGAGAACTCCTTCGCGAGTTCGACGGCCTCATCGATCGCGACCGCGGTCGGAACCTCGTCGTTGTACAGGATCTCCCACACCGCGATGCGCAGCAGCGCGCGGTCCACCGCGGGCATCCGCTCCAGCTTCCAGTCCCTGCTGTGCGTCGTGATCTGCTCGTCGATCTCGTCACGGGAGTCGATGATGCCGTCGACGATCTCGCGCGCATAGAGCCAGGAGGCCTCACGCGCGGGCTCGCTCGCGGCGCGCTTGGCCTCGGCGGCGAGCGTCACGGCGAGATCGTCACCGCGCACATCGGCGGAGAAGAGAATGTCGAGAGCGCGCTTGCGCGCCTTCGTCCGGGCGCCCACGCCTTACTTCTCGCGGCCGAGGTAGTCACCCGTGCGGGTGTCGACCTTGACCTTGGTGCCGGTCTCGAGGAACAGCGGCACCTGGATCTCGTAGCCGGTCTCGAGCGTGGCGGGCTTGGTGCCGGCCGAGGAGCGGTCGCCCTGCAGGCCCGGCTCGGTGTAGGTGACCTCGAGGATCACGGACGCGGGAAGGTCGATGTACAGCGGGTTGCCGTTGTTCATCGCGATCGTCACCTGCTGGTTCTCGAGCAGGAAGTGCTTCGCGTCGCCGACCGTCGCGGCGCCGACGGTGATCTGGTCGAAGTCGGTCTGGTCCATGAAGACGTAGCCGTCACCGTCGGTGTACAGGTACGTGTAGTCGCGGCGGTCGACGTTCTCGATCTCGATCTTCGCGCCGGCGTTGTAGGTGCGGTCGACGGTCTTGCCCGAGACGACGTTCTTCAGCTTGGTGCGCACGAAGGCACCACCCTTGCCGGGCTTGACGTGCTGGAACTCGATGACGCTCCAGAGCTGCCCGTCGATGCTGAGGACGACGCCGTTCTTGATGTCTGCGGTAGATGCCATGCGCTGCGAGTTCCGTTCGTGTGTCTGCGGGGTCGGACGAGACCGACAGTCGATTCTAAGGGATGAGTGCTGCGAGCTGTCGCACGGCGTCCGCGTAGCCGTCGACACCGCGCCCGACGACGCGCACGGCGGCGACGTCGTCGAGGTACGAGTGGTGGCGGAATTGCTCCCGTGCGTAGACGTCGGAGATGTGCACCTCGGCGAACGGCAGCGACACTCCGGTGAGCGCGTCGCGGAGCACCACCGAGGTGTGGGTGAGTCCCCCGGGGTTGATCACGATGGCCGCGCAGTCGTCCCGCGCGGCGTGGATCGCGTCGATCAGCACCCCTTCGTGATTGCTCTGCACTGCACGCACCTCGAAGCCGAGCTCGGCCGCCGCCGTACCGGTGATCCGTTCCACGTCTGCGAGCGTCGCGGTGCCGTACACCTCGGGCTCGCGGGTGCCGAGGAGATTCAGGTTCGGCCCGTTGACGAGGAGGATCCGCCGGCTCACTCCCCGACCTCCTGGTAGGCCGCGAACAGCAGCGACTCATCCGGAGCCTGCAGCACGGTGGGCTTGGCGATGTCGTCGAGCAGGATGAAGCGCAGCATCCCGCCGCGGCTCTTCTTGTCGCGCTGCATCGTGGCGAGCAGCTGCGGCCAGGCACCGGCACGGTACGAGGTGGGAAGTCCCAAGGACTCGAGGACGGTGCGGTGGCGCTCGGCGGCCTCGTCGGACAATCGGCCGGCGAGGCGGGAGAGCTCTGCGGCGTACAGCATCCCGACCGAGATGGCGGCGCCGTGACGCCAGCGGTACCTCTCGGCGTGCTCGATCGCGTGGCCGAGTGTATGGCCGTAGTTGAGGATCTCGCGAAGGCCGGCCTCGCGGAAGTCGTCGGACACGACCTTGGCCTTCATGTCGATCGCGAGCTCGATGGCGCGACGGAACTCCTCGGTCGTGGGGTCCACAGCACGAGCAGGGTCTGCTTCGATGATGTCGAGGATCTCCGGCGCCCAGATGAACCCGGCCTTCACGACCTCGGCGAAGCCCGCCGTCGCCTCGTTCGGGCTCAGGCTGGCGAGCTCGTCGAGGTCGCCGATGACCGCACGCGGCGCCCAGAACGCGCCGACGAGGTTCTTGCCCTCCGCCGTGTTCACCCCGGTCTTGCCTCCGACGGCGGCGTCGACGAGTCCGAGCACCGTGGTCGGCACCTGGATGAGCTGCACGCCGCGGAGCCAGGTGGCCGCCACGAAACCGGCGAGGTCGGTGACAGAGCCGCCGCCGTATCCGATGACCGCGTCGCTGCGTGTGAAATCAGCCTGGCCCATGACCTGCCAGCAGAAGGCCGCGACTTCGATGCGTTTGCCCTGCTCCGCATCCGGGATCTCGGCGAGCAGCACATCGCGCGGCCCGTCGGAGGTGTCGGCGAGAAGACGATCGCGCAGTTCCGCGGCTCGTGCGGCGAGCGTCGGCGGGTGCACGACGAGGATCTTGCGCACCCCCGGCGCGACGGCGGCGGAGACCCGGTCGAGGATCCCCCGTCCGATCGTGATGTCGTAGGCGTCGTTTCCGGTGACGTTGATGGTCGTCGTGCTCATCGCTGCTCTCTCCTCCATGCCACGATCTCGTCCGCGATCTTCTGCATCGGACGACGTGAGGTGTCGAAGGTCGCCGATGACACCTCGGCGTACCACCCCCGACGCTCCTCGAAGATCTTCTTCCACCGCTCCAGCGGATCCTCTCCCGCCAGCAGCGGGCGATTGCTGCCGCGCAGCCGGTCGGCGACCGCATCGGGACTGACGGTCAGGAACACGACCGGATGCTCCGCGAGCAGATCTCGCGTGGCCGCCTCCGTCACGGCACCACCGCCGAGGGAGATCACTCCGCCCTCGGACAGCGCCTCGGCGACGGCGGCGCACTCGAGGGCGCGGAAATGCGCCTCCCCGTGCTCCTCGAAGATGGCGGGGATCGGCCCGTGCGCGGCGACGATGCGCTTGTCGGTGTCGATGAAGGCGACGCCGAGCCGACGCGCGACGCGTCTTCCGACGCTGGTCTTGCCTGCGGCCATCGGGCCCACCAGCACCAGCGTCAGCGGATCAGCCGCGCTCGTCATGCGCGATGAGCGCCGCCTCGGACGCAGGGGTCGTGCGCAGCTCGGCCGGGATGCCGGCCAGGTAGCCGTCGAGATTGCGACGCGTCTCGCGGATGCTGTCGCCGCCGAACTTCTCCAGCACGGCGTTGGCCAGCTCGACCGCGACCATCGCTTCGGCGACGACGCCGGCTGCCGGCACGGCGCACACGTCGGAGCGCTGGTGGTGGGCCGTGGCGTCGTCTCCGGTCGCGACGTCGATCGTGCGCAGGGCATGCGGGACGGTGGCGATCGGCTTCATCCCGGCGCGCACACGCAGCACGGTTCCGGTCGACATGCCGCCCTCGGTCCCGCCGGCCCTGTCGGAGCCGCGGGTGATGCCGTCGGCGGTGGCGAAGAGCTCGTCGTGCGCGGCCGAACCGCGACGACGCGTGGTCTCGAAGCCGTCGCCGACCTCGACGCCCTTGATCGCCTGGATGCTCATGAGCGCTTGCGCGAGACGTGCGTCGAGGCGGCGGTCCCAGTGCACGTGCGAGCCGAGCCCCGGGGGCAGCCCGTAGGCGAGAACCTCGACGATGCCACCGAGCGTGTCGCCGTCCTTCTTCGCATCGTCGACCTCGGCGACCATCAGTGCAGAGGTGGCTGCGTCGAAGCAGCGCAACGGATCGGCGTCGAGCGCGTCCACGTCGTCCGGGGTGGGCAGAGGCGAGCCTTCAGGCACGCGTACCGGACCGATCGAGAGCGTGTGGCTGACGAGACGGATGCCGAGTTCGCCGAGGAACGAGCGGGCGATCGCGCCGAGAGCCACGCGAGCCGCCGTCTCACGGGCGCTCGCACGCTCGAGGATCGGACGTGCCTCGTCGAAGTCGTACTTCTGCATGCCCACGAGGTCGGCGTGCCCCGGGCGCGGGCGCGTGAGAGGAGCGCTGCGTCCGCGGGACCTGTCGGTGAGCTCGACCGGCTCGGGGTTCATGACCTCGATCCACTTCGGCCACTCGGTGTTGCCGATGCGCAGGGCGATCGGGCTACCGAGGCTCTTGCCGTGGCGCACACCGCCGGAGATCGTCAGCTCGTCCTGCTCGAACTTCATCCGCGAACCACGGCCGTAGCCGAGCTTGCGGCGAGCGAGGTCGGCCTGGATGGCCTCGGACGACACAGGGACGCCGGAGGGCAGACCCTCCATGACGGCGATGAGTTCTGGGCCGTGCGATTCGCCGGCCGTGAGCACGCGGAGCATTGCTCCAGTCTCCCATGGGTTCGCACCCTCACCGCGCCGCGTTTCGTCGTCGACGCCGATCGGGTCAGATGGCGGCGCGCATCGCCGCGATCACGGCGACCTCATCCGGCAGTTCGGCGGCGGGATCACCGTGCAGGAAGATACGGATCTGGCGCACCGCCTGGTGCAGCAGCATCCCGAGCCCGGAGATCGTGGCGCCGTCGGCCCATCGCGCTGCGAGGGCAGACGGCCACGGTGCGTAGGCGGCGTCGAAGAGCACCCCACCCTGTGCAGCGAGTGCCGTCGCCGTGTCGGCGGGGAGCGTGGTTCCGCTGGGCAGGGTCGCCAAGGTCAGCTCGACAGTCTCCGACGGCGCGTCGAAGGATCGGACATCGACGACCATGCCGAGCCTCTCCCCCAGCTCCGCCAGTGCGGCCGCGGGCGCGGGACGCCGCGCCCGCACATCGGCGCGTGTCGCGCCGATCTCGGAGGCGGCGACCAGCGCCGACGCTGCGGTGGCCCCGGCGCCGAGTATCCGCACGCGGTCGACGTCGGTGACCTGCGCTTCGGCGAGGGCGTCGACGATCCCGCCCACGTCGGTGTTGAACCCGGCGGGGTGCTCCCCCATCAGCAGCGTGTTGACGGCACGGGTGAGCTCCGCGTGACGATCCCGCGTCGCCGCGGCACGGAATGCCTGTTCCTTCAGCGGCATCGTCAGCGAGAGACCGCGCCAGGTGTCGTCGAGCTGAGCGAACACCGGCGCGAAGTCGTCGGCCGACACCTGGCGTCGTCCGTACTCCCAGTCGAGTCCGAGCACGCGGTAGGCGGCGGCATGCAGATCCGGGGACTTGGAATGCGCGATCGGGTCGCCCCAGACCGCCAATCGAGAGCGCGTCACCGTCTCAGCAGCCGCCATCGGGGTTCGCCCGGCACCACTCGCGCCACTTCTCGATCCCCTGCTCGTGCTCGGCCAGCGTCTGGGTGAACAGCGTCTCCCCGGTCGCGAGGTTGATCGTGACGAAGTACAGCCACGGACCGTCTGCGGGCTGCATCGCCGCCTTGATGGCGGCATCGCTCGGGCTGGCGATGGGTGTCGCGGGAAGACCGGTGCGTACGTAGGTGTTCCAGTCGTTGTCGTCTTCGAGGGCTTCCTTGGAGCTCGACACGACGCCTTCGTGCAGGGATCCGTACCCGTACTGCGCGGTGGAGTCCATCTGCAGCTTCATGTCGATGTCGAGACGGTTCTGGATGACCCGCGACACCTTCGGGAAGTCCTCGAGACGCCCCTCGCGCTGGATGATGGAGGCGATCGTGAGGATGCGTTCGGCATCGGCGTCGGGCACACCGGCTGCACTCAGCGACTCGCGGGTGCGATCGACCATGCGCTGGATGACCTGGGGCGCGGTGACTCCCGGATCGAACTCGTACACCGCGGGGAAGAGCCAGCCCTCCAGGCTCGGCGCGTCCACACCATAGGCCATGGGGTCCTGGACGGCCGCCTCGAAGTCGGCCAGCGGAAGCCCGAGAGTCTCCGCCATGTCGGGCAGCGACGACACGATCGTGCCGCCCTCGGCGACCGAGACGGCGTTCGCCATCTTGTTGGCATCGTCCTTGAGCGCCGCGAGCGCGGCCTCCGCCGTCATCTTCTTCTGCAGGCGATACACGCCCGGATAGAACGTGACCGCGAGGTTCTCGTCGACGATGTAGTCGTAGAAGACGTCTTCGGTCTTGGTCACACCGGCTTCGTAGAGCGCGGTGGACACCGGCCCACCCGTGTCGCCCTGCTTGATGGTGACGAGAGCCTCACCGTTCGCGAGGCCCGGCTCGTAGTCCTTCGACTCGCCCCACCCCAGGGCGTCGCTGATCTTGTCACCGTAGGTGCTCCATGCCCAGGCGCCACCTGCGGCGATACCGCCGAAGACCGCGAGCACGATGATCAGTGCGATCAGGCATCCCTTGCGGCGCTTCTTCTTCTTCGGCTTCGCCTGGACGTGGTCGTCGTGCGGAGCGAAGAGATCGTCGAGTCCTCCGCCGATCACCGGTTCCGGCGCATCGGTCGCGGGCGCCGGCATGGCTGCGGGTGCGACCTGCGGCATGGCGCGGGTCGGGGTGTCTGCGGCGTCGGCCGATGCGCGCACCGGGGTCGGAGAGGGACCCTCCGCATCCGAGGCGACCGCGTCGTCGGCCGAGGCACGCACCGGAACGGGCGAAGGCTCAGCGGGTGTGCCGTCCGTTCCCCTGGCCGGTGTCGCGCTCCCCTCGCCGGCAGCGGCCTCACGAGCGGCGCGGCGCGACCCCGGCGCGGGGGCGCTGGTGTCGACGGTCGGGATCTGTCTCGTGGGATCGGGCAGATTCTCGAACAGGTCGCCCAGGCGGGAATCGGGGTCGTTCCGGGGGGTGGCGCTGTCGCGTTCAGACATCGTCAGGCGTGCTCCTCGTCGGGCGAGATGGTGGCACCGGCCGGGTTTCCGGTGCTCTTCTCCATGTCGATCGCCTGCTGCAGAAGCACCACGGCGGCGACCTGATCCACAATGCTACGAGAGTTCTTCTGAGATCTCCCCGAGCTACGCAGAGCGGCGTGGGCGCTCACGGTGCTGAGACGCTCGTCCACCAGCCGCACGGGAACACCGCTTCTCGTGTGAAGGGCAGCGGCGAACTCCCGCGCGTCCGTGGTCGATGCCGTGTCGGCACCCTGCATGTTCACGGGGAGGCCGACCACGAATTCCAGGGGGTCGTACTCCCCCGCGATCTGCACGAGACGATCGATCGATGCGTCATCCCGCGGCACGGTCTCGACCGGGACGGCGAGCATCCCGTCAGGATCGCAGCGTGCGACACCGACTCTCGCCCTGCCGACATCGATGCCGAGCCGCACACCGCGGCGGAAGCCGCTCACGCGCTGTGCAGCTCCTGTGAGATGGCGTCGAGCGCCGCGGGAAGGGCCGCGGCATCCGCGCCACCACCCTGCGCGACATCGTCGCGACCGCCGCCACCGCCACCGAGCACGCCTGCGGCGCGCTTCGCCAGCGCCCCTGCCTTCGCGCCCGCCGTGCGTGCCGCATCGTTGGTGGCCACGACCACGACCGGACGCCCGTTGACCACGGCACCCAATGCCACGACCGCAGCATCCGAACCCAGTCGATCGCGGACGCCGTTCACGAGGTCGCGCACATCATCCGCGGAGGCGACATCGCCGAGGTTCTGCGCCGCGAGGCGGAACGCTCCGACGCGCGTCGCCGCCTCGACGATGGAGGGAACCTGTCCGGCGCGCTCCTTCGCCTCGAACTGCGCGATGCGCTTCTCCGCCGCCTTCAGGCTCGCCGTGAGATCGGCGATGCGCTCGGGAAGCTGCTCACGCGGGGTCTTCAGCGAGCTGGTCAGCTGCGAGACGATCGCCCGCTCCGCCGCCAGCTCGCGGAAGGCGTCAGCACCGACGAGCGCTTCGATGCGTCGGTTGGAGGCTCCGACGGAGGACTCTCCGACCAGGCTCACCAGACCGATCTCCGCGCTCGTGCTCACGTGCGTGCCGGCGCAGAGTTCTCGCGACCAGGGGCCGCCGATGTCGACCATGCGCACGACGTCGCCGTACTTCTCGCCGAACAGAGCCATTGCTCCGGCTTCCTTGGCCTCGTCGAGCGAGACGATGCGCGTGGTCACCTCGAGGGAGTCCTGCACCGCGCGGTTCGTGATCTCCTCGATCTCGCTGCGGGTGTCGGCCGAGAGGGCCTGCGACCAGGAGAAGTCGAAGCGCATGTAGCCGGCGCGGTTCAACGAGCCCGCCTGCGTGGCGGTCGGACCGAGCGTGTCACGGAGTGCGGCGTGCACGAGGTGCGTGGCCGAGTGCGCCTGACGCGCGGCACGGCGGTTGGCGGCGTCCACGACCGTCGTGGCGATGTCGTCGACGGCGACGGTTCCGCGCGTGACCTCGACGGTGTGGCTGATCAGGCCGGGGACCGGCTTCTGCACATCGATCACCTCGAGCGCGTAACCGGGACCGACGATGGTGCCCTTGTCGGCCACCTGTCCACCGGACTCCGCGTACAGCGTCGTCTCGGCGAGCACGACCTCGGCGATCTGGCCCTCGGATGCGCTGCGCACCGGAGCACCGTCGACGAGGAGCCCGAGCACACGCGACTCGACCTCCAGCGCGGTGTAGCCGTCGAATCCGGTCTCGCCCAGGGCGCGCAGCTCACGGTAGACCGACACGTCGGCGAGCTGCCGCTTGCGGTTGCGGGCGTCGTCCTTGGCACGCTGACGCTGTTCCTGCATGAGCGTGTCGAAAGCGGCACGGTCGACATCGAGGCCCGCTTCCTCTGCGACCTCGAGAGTGAGGTCGATCGGGAAGCCGTAGGTGTCGTGTAGCAG
This sequence comes from Microbacterium sp. DWRC1-3, assembly GCF_049896645.1. Lineage (NCBI taxonomy): Bacteria > Bacillati > Actinomycetota > Actinomycetes > Micrococcales > Microbacteriaceae > Microbacterium > Microbacterium sp. DWRC1-3. The sequence continues at coordinate 474,992 of NZ_JAFCUS010000001.1, read as the reverse complement.
GAAGGCCTCGGGTCCGCTGAGCGTCTTCCCGCCGCCCTTCCTGGTCTCGTCGAGCGCGAGGTCGAGGATCGTCGAACCGGCGACGAGAGTGCGACGGAACGTCTCCTCCTCGGCGAAGGCGGACGACGACAGGACGGACCAGTCCTTCTCGAGCACCGGGTATGCCGACTTCATCGCGTCGCGCGAGGCGGCGAACAGCTCGGGGAACACGGGCTCGTCGACGCCGAGCAGACGCATCGCCCTGACCGTGCGGCGCATCAGACGGCGCAGGATGTAGCCGCGACCTTCGTTGGAGGGGCGCACGCCATCGGAGAGGAGCATGAGCGAGGAGCGCACATGGTCGGCGACCACGCGGAAGCGCACGTCGTCCTCGTGCTGGGCGCCGTAGGAGCGGCCGGACAGCTCGATCGCGCGGTCCAGCACCGGACGCACCTGGTCCGACTCGTACATGTTCTCGACGCCCTGCTTGATGAACGCGACGCGCTCGAGACCCATGCCGGTGTCGATGTTCTTCATCGGCAGCTCGCCGACGATGTCGAACTCCGTCTTGCCGCGGATGTTCTCGATGAAGTCCTGCATGAACACGAGGTTCCAGATCTCAAGGAACCTCGAGTCGTCGACGGCGGGACCGCCGTCCTTGCCATACGAGGGACCTCGGTCGAAGAAGATCTCCGAGTCGGGACCGCCGGGCCCGGGCTGGCCGGTGTTCCAGTAGTTGTCCGCGCGTCCGAGGCGCTGGATGCGCTCGGGCTTCAAACCGATGATGTCGCGCCAGATCGCTTCGGCCTCGTCGTCGGTCTCGTAGACCGTGACCCAGAGGTCCTTCTCATCGAAGCCGAGGCCGCCGTCCGACTCGGAGCTGGTGAGCAGCTCCCAGGCGTACCGGATCGCGCCTTCCTTGAAGTAGTCGCCGAACGACCAGTTCCCCAGCATCTGGAAGAACGTGCCATGGCGCGCCGTGCGTCCCACCTCTTCGATGTCGTTGGTGCGGATGCACTTCTGCACGTCGGCGATGCGCGGGTGAGGCGCAGGCACGACGCCGGTGAGATACGGGATCATCGGCACCATGCCGGCCACCGTGAACAGCAGAGACGGGTCGTCGCTGACCAGGGAGGCAGAGGGGACGATGAGGTGGTCGTTCTTCTCGAAGAAGTCGAGGTAACGCTGCGCGATCTCCGCAGTTTTCATGGGGTGCCGGGTGTCCTTGCGTGAAGATGCTGCGCCGAAGCGCGGCGATGGTTCAGTTCTTGCCCGGCTCCGTGAGCCGTGCCTCCTGCTCGCGGTAGGCGTCGCCGATGATCGCGGTGAACCCGTTGATGCGGGCATCAACCTCGGCGAGGATGTCGTGGCCGCGGGGGTCCTTGTTCATGAAGTGCGCGGCGACGAAGCCACCGATCACACCGATCAGGAACCACTGCATGCTCTTCATGACGTCATCCTTGCCCTTGATCCGCGAAGGCGCGGTGTCACCATCGTATGCGGAAACGACAGGAGGCGTCGGGAATCCCGACGCCTCCTGCCTGATTGCTCTATCGCTGGATCAGCGAGCTGCGTAGTACTCGACGACGAGCTGCACTTCACAGGTCACGGGGACCTCGGCGCGCTTCGGACGACGAACCAGACGCGACTGGAGCTTGTCGAGCTCGACCTCGAGGTAGCCCGGAACGGGGGGCAGAACCTCGGCGTGACCGCCGGCTGCTGCCACCTGGAAGGGCTCGGTGCCCTCGCTCTTGGCCTTGACGTGGATGAGCTGACCCGGCTTCACGCGGAACGACGGGCGGTCGACGAGCTGTCCGTCGACCAGGATGTGACGGTGCACGACGAGCTGGCGAGCCTGCGCGGTGGTGCGGGCGAAGCCCGAACGCACGACGAGAGCGTCGAGACGCATCTCGAGCAGCTCGACCAGGTTCTCACCGGTCAGACCGTCCTGACGACGAGCCTCGTTGAAGGTGTTGCGCATCTGCTTCTCGCGGATGCCGTACTGCTCGCGAAGACGCTGCTTCTCACGCAGACGGACGGCGTAGTCGCTGTCTGCCTTGCGCTTGGTGCGGCCGTGCTCGCCCGGAGCGTAGGGACGCTTCTCGAGGTAGCGGGCGGCCTTCGGGGTGAGAGCGACGCCGAGGGCGCGGCTGAGACGCACCTTGCGGCGGTCCTGGGACTTCGTGGTCACGAAGTTTTCCTTCCGATGACGTGGTCGCGTCTTTCACGACTCACGGACGTATCGTCCGCGTTCTGCCTTGGAGCGCACGCCGGGGCGCCAGCAAGGTGGGGTGTGAACGAGGAGATGCCCGAAAACTCGGTTTCGAGCCGCTCAAGTCTAGCAGATCGCCCTCATCCGCCGGATCGGCGCGGTCAGCGGTCGCCGAGGATGCGGCGGATGCGCTCGAGACGGGCACCGATGTCGCGCTCCGCCCCGAGGTTCTTCGGCTCGTAGTAGTGCCGCCCGTCGAGTTCGTCCGGCAGATACTGCTGCGGCACGATCCCGAACTCGCTGTCGTGCGAATAGACGTATCCCCGACCGTGCCCGAGGCGCTTGGCCCCCGGGTAGTGCGCATCCCGCAGGTGCAGCGGCACCCGGCCGAAACCGCCGGCACGGATGTCGGCGATGGCCGCGTCGATGCCCACGTAGGCCGCATTCGACTTGGCGGTGGTCGCCAGGTAGACCGTCGCTTCGGCGAGGGGGATGCGCCCTTCCGGCATGCCGATGAACGCCACGGCGTCGGCAGCGGCGACCGCGATGGCGAGGGCCTGCGGGTCGGCGAGGCCGACGTCTTCGGACGCGGAGATCACCAGACGCCGGGCGATGAAGCGCGGGTCCTCGCCCGCCTCGATCATGCGGGCGAGATAGTGCAGCGCGGCGTCGGGGTCGGACCCCCTGATCGACTTGATGAACGCGCTGATGACGTCGTAGTGCTCGTCGCCCTGTCGGTCATAGCGCAGCAGCGCCTTGTCGACTGCCTGCGAGATGTCGTCGGCGGACACCTCCGGCACGCCCTGGCTCTCGGACGCGTCTTCGGCATCCGCCTCGGCGGCCGTCGCGTGGGACAGCGCAACCGCGGCGCCCGCCTCCAGACCCGTGAGGGCGCGACGGGCATCACCCGAAGCGAGCCGGACGAGGGCCGACCGGGCCTCATCGCTGAGGGCGACTGCTCCGTTGAGTCCGCGGGCGTCGGTCACCGCCCTGTCGACGAGCAGACCGATGTCGTCGTCGGTGAGCGGTTGCAGCGTCAGCAGCAGCGAACGCGAGAGCAGCGGCGAGATCACCGAGAACGACGGGTTCTCGGTGGTCGCGGCGATCAGGATCACCCAGCCGTTCTCGACACCGGGAAGGAGCGCGTCCTGCTGCGCCTTCGTGAAGCGATGGATCTCGTCGAGGAAGAGGATCGTCGTCTGCCCGTAGAGGTCGCGCTGCGTCACGGCCTCCTGCATGACCTCGCGCACGTCCTTCACCCCGGCGGTGATCGCGGAGAGCTCGACGAAGCGACGACCCGACGAGCGGGCGATGGCCTGCGCGAGCGTCGTCTTCCCGGTGCCCGGCGGGCCCCACAGGATGATCGACACGGCCCCGGGCGCGGTCGCCTCGGGATCGGCGAGGGCGACGATCGGAGAGCCGGCGCGCAGCAGATGACGCTGCCCGGCGACCTCGGCGAGGGAAACAGGGCGCATGCGCACGGCGAGGGGCGTCTGCCCGGAGAGCAGCGCGGCAGGGGACGTCATCATCCCAGGCTAACGGCGGTCTCCGACACTTCGGCGAACCTCCGCCATCCCGGTAGGCTCTCAGGCGACGCCGTGGAGCGGCGTTCGGATGGGAGACCAGGGCATGGCCGCACGCGGTTCGAAGAACGCACAGTCGCGCACGTCGGCGGAGCGCGCACGACTGCACGCCGCGCGCACCCAGTGGCACGAGGGGCAGATCCGCCGTCGTGTCCGCGACAACACGATCGCCGCCATCGTCGGCAGCCTCATCGTGGTCGCGGCGATCGGCAGCCAGGTCGTGCACGCCCAGGTCACGGCCCCGGAACCGGAGCCCACCCCCACGCCGTCCGTCGAGCCGTCCACCGCTCCGACCGAGGCGCCGACGGAGACCCCCGCCCCCGTCCCCTCGGACGCGCCCGCCGAGTGATCGGCAGAGCCCTCCGCCGCTGCGCTCGCCGTTCTCCCCGGCTCACGGCTCGATCACAGCGAGGCGATAGCCCCGCTTGACGACGGTCTGGACGAGGTCGATCCCGCCCAGCGCCTCACGCAGTCGGGCGACGGCGGCCTCCACCGCATGACCGCTGCGTTCGCCGCCGGGGAGCATCCTCGCCAGCTCCGCCCTCGACAGCACCCGTCCACGAGCGAGGAAGAGCGCCTCGATCACTCCGGCGGCTCCACGGGGCAGGGGGATGAAGCACCCGTCGAGCACCACACCACCGCTGCGCACGTCGAGACGCCCGAGCTCGGTGAGAAGCGATCGTGCTCCGCTTCGATAGTGCGACAGGACACAGCTCGTCAGTCCTCCGGGCGCTGACGGCGCGACGTATCGCACGGGCAGGCGGGCGGCCCGAAGCCGACCCGCCTCCTCCTCGTCCATCGCGATCAGGAGCAACCGCCCCGCTTCGACCCTTCGGCGATTCGCGTCGAGGGTCCCTGTGCTCACCGCCGCCCCGACCCATGAAGCGGCGGACGCGGTGAAGAGCACCGCGTCGGCACCGCCGAAGCCCGCGCGATGCACGGCACGGCGAAGCACGGCCGGAGACGGAGCCGCCTCACGACGCCCTGGCACGCGCGTCACATCCGCTCCCCCCGCGCGGAGTGCACGTTCGAGGTCGTCGATGCCGGCCGCACGACTCGCGGCGAGAGAGGCGTCCGCGGCCCTCGTGTCGACCGAGACGATGATCCTGCATCCTGCGAGGACCGGGCGCGCCCCCGAACGCCCGGTCCTCATGCGGGGTTGTCCGCACGGAGCGGGGAACGGCGATGCCGCGCACCGTCCCGTTGTCGCTCGCCCCAGCCGATCGCCCCGGTCGCGCCCCGTTCCCGGAGCGGCTCCTCGGATCCCCTCCGTGCAGTCGACGCACCCTCTTCCGTCAGTGGCAGCGGTTCCTCGGAGATCCGCATTCCACTGTCGAGGAGGGGTGTGCGGCATGCGAGCCCCGCAGCGCTCAGCCGGTCCCGGAGCGCGAGGAGCTGGCTCCGACCCACTCCCTGCAACTCGATCCGGGAGCGGATGATCCGCGGGTGCAGGCCGAGATCCTGCGCGATGCGTCCGATGCCGATGAGCTGCTCGGGTGTGAGGGCTCCTCCTGCCACCGGCGAGACCACGGCACGAGTCGTGTCTGCTCGGACGTGCTCCTCCGGCCGCTCGCTCTCTTCCTGCCGGTGAGGCGTGCGCTGCGGGATCAGCTCGCCGGCGAGCGACGTGAGGGCGCGCGCCACGGCCAGCGTGCACCGCTCGCACCCCGGCTCCCGACCGAAGCGCGTGCCGACGCCGCTGAAGGTGAGCAGCCCCTCCCCTCGGAGCGCCGTGAGAAGCGCCCGCGGTGACATGCCGATGTGGATGCAGACCGCGGCGTCTTCGTCGTGCGTCGTCCGGCGCAGCTCGTCCGCCAGCCGCCCTCGCGACGCGACACCGACGAGCCGGCGAAGCGAGGCATGACCACTCGTGTCGCCCACCAGAACGGCGCCGAGGAGCGTGCGCGCGTCGTCCGTGAGAACGACCTTGCGGTACACGCCTGCGCCACGACGACGATCGGTGACGACCTCGATCCGGTCTGCGGTGTGGGGCTGCGACTCCCCGAAACTCACGACGTCGATTCCGGCGACGGTGTGATGCACGCCGTCCACGTGCCCGAAGAAGCGTCCCGCTCCCCCGCACAGCTGCGACGCCGCCGCTTCCGCCATGGCGCGCGCTGCTGGGGCCGCATCGATGCCGCGCCCGTCGAAGTTCGCGACCTCTCCGATCGCGAGGATGCGCGGATCGGACGTGGCGCAACCCTCGTCGACGATCACGCCGCCGAGCGGGTGCACGTCGAGCCCGGCGTTGCGCGCGAGTTCGTCCCGTGGCCGCACGCCGACAGTGAAGACCACGACATCGGCGCGTTGGAAGGTGCCGTCCTGGAACTCCAGCGCCGTGACGGCACCCGAGTCGTCGGCGTCGAGGCGGGTCGTCCTGGTTCGAGTGCGCACGGCGATGCCGCGCGCTTCGAGGCCCTCCTGCAGCACTCCTGCGCCGTCCCCGTCCAGCATCCCCGGCAGCAGGCGGTCCGCGTACTGCACGAGCGTCGTGCCCACACCCGCCTCGTTGAGCGCGAGGGCGGTCTCGACACCGTGCAGTCCCCCGCCGATCACGACGCCGCGCAGCGGACGACCGAGGCGGCGGGATCGCGTGTCGACGAACTCCCTCACCGATTCCGCATCCTCGATCGTGCGCAGCACGAAGCACCCGGGAAGACGCGCTCCCGACACGGCTGCACGCGCTGCGAAAGACCCCGTGGCCAGCACCAGCACGTCGTACGGGTACGTGCGCCGTGAGCGCGTGCGGGCCGTGCGTGCCGACCTGTCGATGTGCAGCACACGATCATCACGGATCAGGCGCACGCGATCGTCGCGGAAGACGGAGCGATCGAGCCGAAGCTCCGCGGCATCGCGCCCGGAGAGGACATCGACCAGGGCGGACCTGTCGTACGGACCGTGGGTTTCATCGCCGATCACGGTGACCCGCACGGCCGCACCGGGGTCGCGGAGCAGACTCTCGACGAAGCGGTGCGCCGCCATCCCCGCTCCGACGACCAGGATGTCGCTCGGCGGCGATGTGGTGTCCTTCATGCTGCTCCTGTCGACCGGAAGGCTGTCGTCCTGGCGACGATAGGAGGACCGTGTTACCTGCAGATGACGAGGAGTGCTCCCCGGATCGAACGTTCTCGTCACGAAACGGTAACGGTCGCGCGAGAAGTCGGGGCCTCACCCGCGGTGCTCCGGCGTACTAGGCTGAGCCTCGTCCTTTCCGCCTCCCGCGGCCCGACCGCGCAAGGAGAATCACGTGTCTGCCAACGAGCCCACGAAGCCGACTCCCCCCGTCCCCGGACCCCCCGCCGTGCCGATGCCGCGAAAGGCGCCGACACCGGCCGCCGTCGCGCCCGTCGCATCGGTGCCGGCCGCATCCTCGACCTCAGCCGAATGGGGTCGTGTGTCCGAAGACGGCACCGTCGAGGTCAAGGAGGGCGATGCCTGGCGCGTCGTCGGCCAGTACCCCGACGGAACTCCCGACGAGGCCCTCGCCTACTTCGTCCGCAAGTTCGACGACATCGCCTTCAAGGTGCAGACGCTCGAGCAGCGCCACCAGGCAGGCGGAGCTTCTGCCGGCGACCTGGCCAAGCAGGCTGCGCACCTGATCGAGGAGGCGACCGATGCCGCCGCCGTCGGCGATCTCGCAGGACTGCGCGATCGGCTCAACGCGCTCACCTCGTCGTTGTCGGAAGCCACCGAGCAGGAGGCGCAGCAGGCCAAGGAGCTCGTCGACAAGGCGATCGCCGAGCGCACGATCCTCGTCGAGCGCGCCGAGGAGATCGCCGCCCGCGACCTCAGCAAGGTGCAGTGGAAGCAGGTCACCGCCGAGCTCGGCGAGCTGTTCGACGCCTGGCAGGCGCAGCAGCAGAACGGACCGCGCCTGTCGAAGGGAATCTCCCAGCAGCTCTGGAAGCGGTTCCGCGACGCCCGTGCGATCGTCGACAAGCAGCGCCGTGCGTTCTACTCCGAGCTCGACGATGCGCACAAGGCAGCGCGCGACGCGAAGACCCGTCTGGTCGAACGCGCCGAGGCGCTCGCCCCCCGTGGCACGGACGGCATCCCCGCGTATCGCAACCTCCTCGACGAGTGGAAGGCATCCGGGCGCGCCGGACGCAAGGCCGACGACGCCCTCTGGGCACGCTTCAAGGCTGCCGGCGACGCTCTCTACGCCGCGCGTGCCGAGCAGGCCGCTGCGGAAGAGGCAGACTCCGCGCCGAAGATCGAGGCTCGTGAGGCCCTCCTCGAAGAGGCGAAGGCCGTCGCGGACGAGTCGAACATCAAGCGGGCCCGTGCACTTCTCACGCGCATCCAGCGGCAGTGGGACGAGATCGGCCGCGTCTTCCCCCGGGAGAAGGAGCGTGCACTCGACGACAAGCTCCGCGCGATCGAGCAGGCTCTGAAGGGCCGCGAAGACGTGGACTGGAAGAAGAACAACCCGGAGACCAAGGCACGCGCGAACGACATGAGTTCGCAGCTGCTCGAGGCGATCGAGAAGCTCGAGGCCGAGGTCGCCGCGGCGGAGAAGGCGGGCGACAAGAAGGCCGCCAAGGCCGCATCCGACGCACTCGAAGCGCGACGCGCCTGGCTGAGCGCCCTCGGCAGCTGATCCGTTCTCCACAGCTCACCCGCGAGCTCGGAAGAGGCGGGGTGCACTGCGCCAGACTGGCGTGATGCACCCCGCCTTTCTCTACGTCCCCGGTGAGCGGTTGAGCCAGTCGGAGCTGAGCGCCGCGCGGATCGACGGCCACGTGGTCGAGGTGGGCGACGCCTACGTCCCCGCTGACCTCATCGAGGGACCCGATGTCAGGGCCAGCACGATCGCCGCCCTGGTGCGGCCCGGAACCGCAGCCTCGGGTCCGACCGCCGCCTGGATCCACGGCGCCGGTGACGCCCCGCCCGCCGTGCATCACATCAGGCGCTGCGTCGAGAGGCGCATCAGAGCCGTCACCAGTTCACGACTCGTCTTCCACGACACCGTGGTGCCGTCGTTCGACCTTCAGCAGATCGGCGGAGTGCTGGTGTCGACGCCGATGCGGACGATGCTCGACCTCGCCACGACGCTGCACCGAGACCCCCGAGTGCTCACGTGGATGGACCGTCTCGCCATCGTGTTCCCCGAAGCGCCCGAGGCCGCGGGAGACGCGTTGCGCGACATGAGCCGTGTTCCCGGCAGTCGCGTCGGAATGGCCGTGCTGGAGCGACTCTCGCTCAAGAAGAGGTGACGCGGTAGACGTCGTAGACGGCGTCGATCCGGCGCACCGCGTTGAGCACACGGTCCAGGTGAACGGCGTCACCCATCTCGAACACGAAACGACTCAATGCCAGGCGCTCATCGGTGGTCGTGACCGTCGCCGAGAGGATGTTGACGTGGTGCTCGCTCAGAACGCGCGTGACGTCCGAGAGGAGCCCGGAGCGGTCGAGGGCCTCGACCTGGATCTGCACGCGGAACACGCTCTTGGTGGTCGGCGCCCAGGACACCTCGACGAACCGGTCCTGCTCGCTGCCGAGGGCCTTGACGTTGACGCAGTCGGCACGATGCACCGAGACGCCGCTGCCACGGGTCACGAAACCGACGATCTGATCCCCGGGAACAGGTGTGCAGCACTTGGCCAGCTTCACCAGGATGTCGTTGGCTCCACGAACGAGCACACCGGAGTCCCCGGATCGTGGCTCGCGGCTCGGAGCGCTGCCAGGCAGATCGATGGCACCCGTCGTGGGGTCGCTCGCCGCCACGAGAGCGGTGACCTTCTCCAGCACCGACTGGGTGGAGACATGCCCCTCACCGACGGCGGCGTAGAGTGCGGACACATCCTCGTAGTGCATGCCCCGCGCCACTTCCGTGAACGAATCATGACTCATCAGACGCTGCAGCGGCAGGTTCTGTCGGCGCATCGCACGGGCGATGGCCTCCTTGCCCTGCTCGATCGCCTCCTCGCGGCGCTCCTTCGTGAACCATCCGCGGATCTTGTTGCGGGCGCGGGTGCTCGCGACGAAGCCGAGCCAGTCCTGGCTGGGACCTGCGTCGGGGTTCTTCGAGGTGAACACCTCGACGACGTCGCCGCTCTTGAGCTCGGATTCCAGCGGAACCAGACGACCGTTGACCTTCGCACCCATCGTGCGGTGGCCGATCTCGGTGTGCACGGCGTACGCGAAGTCCACCGGCGTCGCACCCGACGGGAGTCCGATCACGCGGCCCTTCGGGGTGAAGACGTAGACCTCTTTCGCCCCGATCTCGAACCGGAGCGACTCCAGGAACTCACCGGGGTCGGCGGTCTCCGCCTGCCAGTCGGAGATGTGCGCGAGCCACGCCATGTCGGTGTCGGAGGCGCGGACCTCGGTCTTGCCACCGCCGTTCATCCGCTCCTTGTACATCCAGTGCGCCGCGACACCGTACTCGGCCTGCTGGTGCATCTCGTGCGTGCGGATCTGGATCTCGACAGTGCGGCCGGCGGGGCCGATCACGGTGGTGTGCAGCGACTGGTAGAGGTTGAACTTGGGCGTCGCGATGTAGTCCTTGAACCGGCCGGGCAGCGGAGTCCAGCGCGCGTGGATCGCGCCGAGCACGGCGTAGCAGTCGCGCACCGAGGCGACCAGCACCCGGATGCCGATCAGGTCGTAGATGTCATCGAACTCGCGACCGCGGATGACCATCTTCTGGTACACCGAGTAGAGCTGCTTCGGTCGACCGACCACCTTGCCGCGGATGCGGAGATCGCGCAGATCCTCGTCGATCTCCTCGACGACCTGGGTCAGGTACTTCTCGCGTTGCGGGGTGCGCTGGGCGATGAGGCTGTGGATCTCGTTGTAGATCTTCGGGTGCAGCACCGCGAAGGAGAGATCCTCGAGCTCCGACTTGATCGCCTGGATACCGAGGCGATTGGCCAGCGGCGCGTAGATCTCCAGCGTCTCCTTGGCCTTCTTCGCCGCCTTCTCGGGCGGGACGAAACCCCAGGTGCGCGCGTTGTGGAGACGGTCGGCGAGCTTGATCAACAGCACCCGGATGTCTTTCGACATCGCGACGATCATCTTGCGGACGGTCTCGGCCTGAGCGCTCTCGCCGTACTTGACCTTGTCGAGTTTGGTGACGCCGTCGACGAGCATCGCGACCTCGTCGCCGAACTCGGCGGTGAGGTCGGTCAGCGCATACCCCGTGTCCTCGACCGTGTCGTGGAGCAGTGCGGCCGCGATCGCCCGCGGTCCGAGGCCGAGCTCCGCGAGGATCTGCGCGACCGCGAGCGGGTGCGTGATGTACGGCTCGCCGCTCTGGCGCTTCTGGCCCTCGTGCTTCTCCTTGGCGACCGCGTAGGCCCTCTCGATGACCGAGAAGTCACCCTTGGGGTGATTCGCGCGCACCGTGCGGATCAGGTTGTCGAGGTCGTTGATCCTGGACGCGCGGGAGAAGATGCGGGGAACCAGCCGTCGCAGACTCGAACCCTGCGATGACGTCTGCGGTTCCGCCATCAACTCACCTCCCGATCAGTTCATCCTACGCGTGCTGGGCGGGACGAGCTCCCGCTGAGCCGACCGGTCAGACCTCGACCGACGCCTTGCTGCGGCTCTCGCGGATGCGGGCGTCGCGTGCCTTGAGCTGCGGCTCGTTCTCGCGGAACAGCGAGTAGAGCGGAGCAGCCACGAAGAGCGTCGAGTAGGTCGCCACCAGGATGCCGACGAAGATCGACAGCGAGATGTCGGTGAGTGACTCCGCACCGAGCCAGAAAGCGCCGATGAAGAGCACGGCGCCGACCGGCAGCGCTGCGACCACCGAGGTGTTGATGGAGCGCACCAGCGTCTGGTTCACGGCGAGGTTCACCGATTCACCGAACAGTCGGGCGGACTTCTCCCCGTCCTCCGTGGTGTTCTCCCGGATCTTGTCGAACACGACCGTGGTGTCGTACAGCGAGTACGCGAGGATCGTCAGGAAGCCGATCACCGCCGCGGGCGAGATCTCGAAGCCGGCCAGCGCGTAGACGCCCACCGTGATCACGAGCACGTCGAGCAGACCGATGATGGCCGCGGCCGACATCTTCCACGTGCGGAAGTAGATCGCGAGGATCAGGAAGGTCAGCGCGAGGAAGATCGCAAGACCCCACAGCGACTGCTTCGTGACGTTCTCGCCCCAGGCCGGGCCGATGAAGGAGGAGGTGACGGCAGAGGGCTCGACGCTGTAGGCCTTCGCCAGCGCCTCGCCGACCTGCTGGGTCTCCGCGGCGCTCATCTGGTCGGTCTGGACGCGGATGTCCGTGCCGTTGACCACGACGACCTTCGTCGCCGCTCCGGGCACGACCGACTGCACCGCGGTGGTCGCGGTGTCCTGCTCGACGCTGTCCGGCGCCTGAACGGTGAACTGCGATCCCCCGGTGAACTCGATCGAGAACTGGATAGGGCGGATGAGGGGCACGAGTGCCGATCCGACGACGAGAGCGATCGCGATGATGAACCACAGACGCCGCTTGCCGACGAACGGGAAAGAGGTCTTCCCCGAGTAGAGGTTGTTGCCGAACTCATTCATGGAAGGCATCAGGCGTCTCCCTCACTTCCGGCGTTGTTGGGTTTGTCACCCGCGAGGGCCTCGGCGCGCTTGCGTTCGGCGATGGTCTGTCTGCGATCCGCCTCACCGCGGGAGCGGGCGTTCTTCGCGCCCCGCCCTGCGGATACCGTGGTCACCTCGCGATACTGCGAGCGGCTGCGGTACACGGCGCCCAGAGCCTCGGGGTCGAGACCGGAGAGCTTGTGGCCTCCGCCGAAGAATCGCGTGCGAGCGAGCAACTGCATCACCGGATGCGTGAAGATCACGAAGATGAACACGTCGATGAGCGTCGTGAGGCCGAGCGTGAACGCGAAGCCCTTCACCGTGGCGTCGGCCAGGATGTAGAGCACGAGCGCCGCGAGGACGTTGATGGACTTCGAGATGTAGATCGTGCGCTTGGCGCGACCCCAGCCGTCTTCCACCGCAGAGGTGATCGACTTTCCATCACGGAGTTCGTCTCGTATTCGCTCGAAGTACACGATGAACGAGTCGGCCGTGAAACCGATGGAGACGATCAGACCGGCGACACCGGCGAGCGACAGGCGGAAGCCGATGCGCCACGCCAGGATGCAGATGATGATGTAGGTGAGGATCGCCATCACCGCGATCGACGCGATGATCACCGACCCGAGCGCGCGATAGACGATCAGCGAGTAGATCGCCACCAACGCGAGACCGATGAGTCCGGCGATCAGACCGATCTGCAGCTGCTGGGTGCCCAGCGTGGCCGAGATCGTGTCGGAGCTCTGCACCGTGAAGCTGAGCGGAAGAGCACCGAACTTGAGCTGGTCCGCGAGAGTCGTCGCGGTCTCCTGTGTGAAGCTGCCCGAGATGCTCGGCTTTCCGTCGAGGATCTGGCCGTTCATGCGCGGCGCGCTGATCACGTTGCCGTCGAGCACGAACGCGAACTGATCGCGCGGCGTGAGCCCGTCGATGCGGTTCTGGTTCAGACGGGTGCTGACCTTGCCGAAGGCGTCGGCCCCGTCGCCGTTCATCGTGAGCTGGACGAGCCATGCGCCCGACTTCGGATCGCGACCGGCCGAGGCGTCTGTGATGGCGGTTCCGTCGAGCTCGGCAGGTCCGAGGATGTACTTCGCCGTCCCGTCCGCCGAGCAGGCGATGAGCGGCTGGTCCTTCGGCGCCTTCGCGGCGTTGTTGTCGGGGTTCGCGCAGTCGTACGCCTGGAACTCCGCGGCCAGCTTGTCCGTGACCCAGGAGAGGTCGCTCGCGTCGGTCGGCTCGGCCGTCGGCGTCGAGTTGAGCCCCGGGTCCGGGCTCGGGTACGGCGTGGAGTTGCCGTCCTCGCCGACGAACTCGTTGGTCGCCGCCGTGGTGTACAGAACGGGGCGGAACTCGAGCTGAGCGCTCGACTGGATCCGCTCCCGCGTCTGCGCGTCGGCCTCACCCGGGATCTGGACGACGATGTTCTGTCCGCCCTCGGTGGTGATGTCGGCCTCGGCGACACCCGAGGCGTCGACGCGCTGACGGATGATCGCCGCGGCCTGATCGAGCTGCTCGGTCGAGGGGGCGGCGCCGTCCTCGGTCTCCGCGCTCAGGACGATCTGGGTGCCGCCCTGGAGGTCGAGGGCGAGCTCGGGTGACCACGAGCTCGCGGCCTCCCCGTTGCTGTCCTTGAAGACGTACACGCCCAGCGCGTTGATGCCGAAGAGCACGCCCGTCACGAGGAGCAGGCCGAGAAGGACCCGCCAGGCGTGACGGACGGGAGAGGATGAAGCCACGTGTGTTCAGCTTTCTGGAAGGACGGAGGTCCGAGCGGCCGCGTCGGCCCCGGGCTTACTTGTCGTCGGCGTCGCGCTCGAGGCGGGCGCGGGTCTCCTCGGGAGTCTCGACGGCCGGAGCGATCGACTCGTCGGCGACCTGCTCCTCGACGATCTCATCTGCCGACGCGTCGACGACGGCGTCCTTGGGCTCGACGACGCGCAGGATGGCCTGGCTGTGGACGTCGATGATGGTGCCGGGAGCGATCTCGACCAGCGCCGGCGTGTCGAGGTCTTCGGGGTCGTACGCGACGATCGTCCCGTAGATGCCACCCTGCAGGAGCACCTTGGCGCCCGGAACAGTCTTGGTGGCCTTCTCCTCCTGCTCTGCCTTCATCTGCTTCGTGCGCTTGCGCGTGTTGAAGATCATGAAGACGAGGAGGACGGCAAGAAGGCCGAAGAGCAGGAATTCCATGGGCATGGGGGAAGCGCCTTTCTCAGGTGCACGCTCCAGCCTTTGGGCGCGCGAAGGTAACCGGGAAGTCTCCAGCGATTATAGGTCATCCAACGTAAGCATCCCGTCCGGATGAGCGACGCCCAGATGCGCGTACGCCTCCGGCATCGCGACACGGCCACGGGGAGTGCGTCCGAGGAACCCGATGCGCACGAGGTAGGGCTCGACCACGCTCTCCACCGTCTCAGCCTCCTCGCCGACCGCCACCGCGAGTGTGCTGAGCCCGACCGGACCCCCGCGGAATCGACGCACCAGCGCTTCCAGCACGGCACGGTCCAGGCGGTCGAGGCCGATCGGATCGACGTCGTAGAGTTCCAGCGCCGCACGGACCTCGCGGATGGTCGCCACTCCCCCCGTGTGCACCAGGGCATAGTCGCGCACACGGCGCAGCAGACGGTTGGCGATGCGCGGTGTGCCGCGCGAGCGGCGGGCGATCTCGGAGAGCGAATCCGTCGGCAGATCGACGCCGAGGACGGCGGCCGAGCGGGCGATCACCTGTTCGAGCTCCGACTCCTCATAGAACTCCAGATGCCCCGTGAAACCGAAGCGATCACGCAGGGGGTTCGGCAGCAGACCGGAGCGCGTCGTCGCGCCGACGAGGGTGAACGGCGAGAGCTCGAGCGGGATGCTCGTCGCGCCCGCGCCCTTGCCCACCATGATGTCGATCCGGTAGTCCTCCATCGCGAGGTAGAGCATCTCCTCCGCGGAGCGCGCCATCCGGTGGATCTCATCGATGAACAGGACTTCGCCTGGCACCAGGCTCGACAGCAGAGCGGCGAGGTCTCCGGCGTGCTGGATCGCCGGACCGCTGGACAGACGCAGCGGACGCTCGCTCTCGTGCGCCACGATCATCGCGAGCGTCGTCTTGCCGAGCCCCGGAGGCCCTGCCAGCAGGATGTGGTCGGCCGGGCGGCTCTGGATGCGTGCGGCCTCGAGAAGGAGCTGCAGCTGACCGCGGACCTTCTGCTGTCCGACGAACTCCCCCAGGCTGGTCGGACGCAGCGCGCCCTCGATCGCGAGCTCGGTCTCGTCGGACGGCTCGCTGGCGTCGAGATGGTCAGACACGCGCCTGGCCTCCCTGCGCCGGGCCGAGGAGGGCGAGCGTGCGTCGCAGGAGCGAGGCGACCGATGCGCGCTCCGCATCCGTGGCCTCCGCCGCCGTCTGGGTCGCGGCTTCCGCGGCGACCTTCTCGGACCAGCCGAGCCCGACCAGCGCTGCGGCCACCTGCGTCACGACGTCGGTTCCGCCCGCGGCCGCCGGCTTCGACGGCGCCGCGAAGGCCTGCACCTTTCCGGCGAGCTGCAGGACGATGAGCTTGGCCGTCTTGGGGCCGATGCCGGAGACGCGCCGGAACGGGGCGTCGTCCTCGGCCGTGACGGCTTCGGCGATCTGATCGGCCGTGAGGTGCGAGAGCACGCCCAGCGCCGACTTCGGACCGACACCGGTGACGCTGATGAGAAGTCCGAAGATCTCCAGCTCCCCCCGGTCGGCGAATCCGAACAGCGACAGGGAGTCCTCCCGCACGATGAGGCTGGTGTGCAGCCGGAGCTTCTCCCCCACCACCGCTGTGTGCGCGACGTCAGCGGGGACGGCGACGGCGAATCCGACCCCGCCCACGTCGATGACGACCTGATCGGATGTCGCATGCAGGACGACACCGTGCAGAGAGGAGATCATCCCCTCAGCCTACGGTGTCGCTCGTAGGTATGTTCGACCGACACGCTTCTCGGCATCGGCCCAGGCACGCTGCGCGGGAGTCAGCGCCGCCTGGCCGGAAGATGATGCGGCTCCGCCGCGACGCCATGCGTGGCAGAGGGCGATCGCCAGGGCGTCAGCGGCATCGGCCGGCTGCGGCAGCTCGTCCAGGCGCAGGATGCGCGCGATCATGGTCTGCACCTGTCGCTTGTCTGCGGCGCCGTATCCCGTCACCGCTGCCTTGACCTCGCTCGGGGTATGGGTGGCGGCAGGCAGCCCCGACTCGGAGGCGATCAGCAGCGCGACGCCACTGGCCTGCGCCGTTCCCATGACCGAGTGGGTGTTCTGCTGTGCGAACACGCGCTCGACGGCCACCGCGTGCGGACGGTGCTCGGCGATCACGGCGCGGATGCCGGCGGCGACGATCGACAGACGATCACCGATCTCCGCGTCCGGCGATGACCTGATCACGCCGACGTGCACCAGAGTCCCGCGACGCGAGCCGTCGACGTCGACGACGCCGACACCGCACCGGGTGAGCCCTGGATCGATGCCGAGCACACGCAGAGAGGAGGTCACTCCCCCAGGCTAGGCCGCAGGACCGACACCGGCCGCTCGGCGCGCCTACGCCTCGTCGTTCTCCAGCTCGGCCTGGACCTCGGGGGTCAGATCGAAGTTGGTGAACACGTTCTGCACGTCTTCGCTGTCTTCCAGGGCGTCGATCAGACGGAAGATCTTGCGCGCCGTGTCGGCGTCGATCTCGACCTTGAGGTTCGGGACGAACTCGACGTCGGCCGATTCGTAGTCGATCCCCGCTTCCTGGAGCGCGCTGCGCACGGCCACGAGGTCGGTCGCTTCGGTGATGACCTCGAAGCCCTCGGCGTGCGGCTCGATCTCCTCGGCACCCGCCTCGAGCGCTGCCATCATGACGTCGTCCTCGGAGGTGCCCTCGGAGCCGACGACGATGACGCCCTTGCGGCTGAAGTTGTAGGCCACGCTGCCCGGGTCGGCCAGCGTGCCGCCGTTGCGGCTGAGAGCCGTGCGCACCTCGGCGGCCGCGCGGTTCTTGTTGTCGGTCAGACACTCGATCATGAGCGCGACACCGTTGGGACCGTAGCCTTCGTACATGATCGAGAGGTACTCGACGGCTTCGCCGCCGATACCTGCACCGCGCTTCACCGCGCGATCGATGTTGTCCTTCGGGACAGAGGTCTTCTTCGCCTTCTGCACCGCGTCGAAGAGCGTCGGGTTGCCCGCCAGGTCAGGTCCGCCGAGCTTCGCGGCGACCTCGATGTTCTTGATGAGCTTGGCCCAGGACTTCGCGCGCCTGGAGTCGATGATGGCCTTCTTGTGCTTCGTGGTCGCCCACTTGGAATGCCCGGACATAAGTCTCCGCTCGTCGTATCCGCGTGAGCTCGCGCTCAGCGCGTCGTCCATTCTATCGAACGGCGCGGGTGGCGCAGGATGGAGGAATGCGCAGATCACGACACATCGCTCCTGCACGGCTCTCCTCGCACGTGCGCGACGGCGAGCCGACACCGGCCGACGCCTTGCGCTACCTGGTCCATCTGCCGGACGACTACGACGCCGATCAGGAGAAGCTCTGGCCCCTCGTGCTGTTCCTGCACGGTGCCGGAGAACGAGGTTCCGACATCGACCTCGCCGCCGTGCACGGCCCGCCGATGCTGGCGGATGCCGGCCGCGAGTTCCCCTTCGTCCTCGTCACACCCCAGTGCGCGGAGTCGAGTCAGTGGGTCGCCGAGGTCTCGACGCTGGCCGCACTTCTCGACGAGGTCGTCGCGGCGCACCGCATCGACCCGGCGCGCATATCGGTGACCGGACTCAGCATGGGCGGGTTCGGAACCTGGAGTCTGGCGGTGCGCTATCCGGAGCGGTTCGCCGCGATCGCACCGATCTGCGGCGGACTGTGGATGCAGAGCGCCGCGCCTGTGCGCAGCCTGCCCGTCTGGGGGTTCCACGGCGACGCCGACGATGTCGTGCCGATCTCCGCCACGGAGCAGATCGTGACCGAGCTCCAGTCGTTGGACGCCGACGTGCGGTTCACGCGATATGCGGGCGTCGGTCACGATTCCTGGACCGAGACGTACGCGAACCCCGAGTTCTACGACTGGCTGCTCTCCCACCGCCGGGTCGATCCCGACACGGACGGCACCGCACGATGAACACCGGAGCTGATCGCCTCCGGCCCGCCTGGACGACACTTCCTCCGTCGGTACGCGCACAGATCGTCGGGGCGATCGGGGGCGACTTCGTGACCGACCGGCCCGCACACGGCGGCTTCAGCGCCTCCTATGCGGGCACCGTGACGACCACGGCGGGTCATGCCTTCGTCAAGGCTTGCGGTGCCGACTGGCACGCGGACTCGCTGCACTTCCTCCGCGAGGAGATGCGCGCGCTCGTCCAGCTGCCGTCTTCGGTCGCTCCGCGCCTCCTCGCCACCTTCGACGACGCCGCGGGTGTCGCACTCGTCATCGAGGCGATCGACGGACACCACCCCGGTCGACCGTGGACGGTCGAAGACCTGCACGCCGTGGCTGAGGCTCTGCGAACACTCTCGACCACCGCCGCGCCGTCGGAGATGCCGCGAGCGGAAGACCGCATGATCCCCGGCTTCGCCCGGTGGGCGGAGATCGCCGCGGATCCCCGTCTCCTCGATGCTCTGCCCCACGATCTGTCAGTGCGGATGCCGCAGCTCCTGCGGATCGAGGAGGACCTCAGCGACGCCCTGCACGGCGACGTCATCGTTCATGACGACGTGCGCGCAGACAACATCCTCATCAGCGGCGCACGAGCGCACCTGCTCGACTGGCCGCATGCGCGCCGGGGTGCTGCGTGGGTCGACCTGCCCTGTCTGCTGCCGAGCATCGAGGCGTCGGGTGGGCCGACCTGCGAAGAGGCGTGGGCTGTGTTCGAAGACCACGATGCGCCGTCGCAGATCGAGTTGCTCCCCGTGATCTCCGCGTTCGCGTCGTTCCTCTGGTACCAGCAGGCACAACCGGAGATTCCGCAGCTCCCTGGCCTTCGCGCCTTCCAGCGCGCGCAGGCGGTTCCGGCGCTGCGCTGGCTCGCCACGCTGCTCTGATCAGACGCGCGGCGTCACCATCGCGCGTCGGCGCGCTTCGACCCGCGCGAGGAAGCGCTCATGGAAGCGCTTCTCCCCCGTGATCTCGGGGTGGAAGCTCAGCCCGAGCAGTTCTCCCTGCTCCACCGCGACGACGCGACCGTCCGGCAACGCCGCCAGCACCTGGGCACGCGGACCGACCGACTCGACCACGGGGCCGCGGATGAACGCCGCAGAGACCGGCTCCGTACCGAGAGCGGGGACGTCGAGCTCGGCCTCGAAGGACTCCACCTGACGTCCGAAGGCATTGCGGCGGACGACGACGTCGAGCCCGCCGAACGATTCCTGCCCGTCGATCGCGTCGACGATGTCATCGGCGAGCATGATCAGTCCCGCACAGGTGCCGAGCACCGGCATCCCTGCCGCGATCGCGTCGCGGATCGGCTGCTGCATCCCGAAGATGCGGGAGAGCTTGTCGATCACGCTCGACTCTCCACCCGGGATCACGAGGCCGCCCACCGACGAGAGCTCGTCGGGACGACGTACCAGAACCACGTCGGCGCCGAGGCTCGTGAGCAGGGCGGCGTGCTCGCGCACGTCGCCCTGCAGCGCGAGGACACCGACCCGAGTGCTACCAGCCACGCTCGGCGAGGCGGTGCGGTGCCGGGAGGTCGCTGACATTGATGCCGACCATAGCCTCGCCGAGACCCCGCGAAACCTCGGCGATGACCTTGGCGTCGTCGAAGAAGGTCGTCGCCTTGACGATCGCCTTCGCGCGCTCGGCGGGGTTGCCCGACTTGAAGATCCCGGATCCGACGAACACGCCGTCGGCGCCGAGCTGCATCATCATCGCCGCATCCGCAGGGGTCGCGACTCCGCCGGCCACGAACAGCACGACGGGGAGCTTTCCGGTCTCGGCGATCTCGGCCACGAGCTCGTAGGGTGCCTGCAGCTCCTTGGCCGCGACGAACAGCTCGTCCTTGGGCAGCGCGGTGAGCGCAGCGATCTCGCCACGGATCTTGCGGATGTGCTTCATCGCCTCCGAGACGTCACCGGTACCGGCCTCGCCCTTGGAGCGGATCATGGCCGCGCCCTCATTGATGCGACGCAGCGCCTCGCCGAGGTTGGTCGCACCGCACACGAACGGCACAGTGAAGCCGTACTTGTCGATGTGGTTCACGTAGTCGGCGGGCGAGAGCACCTCGGACTCGTCGATGTAGTCGACACCGAGCTCCTGCAGGACCTGCGCCTCGACGAAGTGCCCGATGCGGGCCTTGGCCATGACGGGGATCGACACCGCGTCGATGATGCTGTCGATCATGTCGGGGTCGCTCATGCGCGAGACGCCGCCCTGCGCACGGATGTCGGCCGGCACGCGCTCGAGCGCCATGACGGCGACGGCGCCGGCGTCTTCGGCGATCTTCGCCTGCTCTGCCGTGACGACGTCCATGATGACGCCGCCCTTGAGCATCTCGGCGAGTCCGCGCTTGACGCGCGAGGATCCGGTGGTTGTCTGCTCTGCCATGGGGAACTCCTGTCGGATGCACCGAAGTCGGTTTTGATCTAGGTCAAACATAGCACTGTCCGATTCGACCTAGAATCGCTGAGGAGGACCATGAGCGACCAGATCACAGGCACCACCGCATCGGACATCGCCGACAGCGTGCGTTCCCTGCGCGATCGCGGAATCCTCCACGCCGGTGCGGTGCTCCCCCCGGTGCGGGAGCTCGCGGCCACGCTGGGTGTGAACCGGAACACCGCCGTCGCGGCCTATCGACAGCTCGCCCAGGCGGGCCTGGTGATCTCTCGCGGCCGAGCGGGCACCGTCGTCGCCGGCCTCGAAGCGGTGGCGCAGGAGGGGTACGCCTCCGACACGGTGCTCCGCGACATCGGCACGGGGAACCCGGATCCGCGGCTCATCCCCGACCCGGCGCCCGCGCTGATGACCATCGCATCGCGTCCGGTGCTCTACGGCGAGCCCGTGATCGACGAAGGCCTCGAGCAGTGGTCGAGCCGGTGGATCACCGGCGATCTCGCAGAACACGACTTCCGGATCACGATCACGAGCGGCGCGGTCGACGCCGTCGAGCGCCTGCTGGCGCAGGCGCTGATGCGCGATGACGCCGTCGCACTGGAAGACCCCTGCTTCCTAGCGAGCATCCACACGGTACGACTCGGCGGGTACCGCGCGGTTCCCGTGCCCGTCGATGCCGAGGGCATGACGGTCGACGGCCTACGTTCCGCGCTGACGGCCGGAGTCCGCGCCATCATCTGCACGCCACGGGCCCAGAATCCGACCGGAGCGAGCCTCACCGCATCCCGGGCCGCTGAACTGCGCGATGTGCTCGCCGACCACCCCTACGTGCTGATCATCGAGGACGATCACTTCTCGATGCTCTCGCAACGGCCGTACGAGTCGCTCATCGGGCCGGACCACCGCCGGTTCGCCCTCGTGCGCTCCGTCTCGAAGTTCCTGGGACCCGATATGTGCCTGGCCATCGCGGCGACCGACGCCGAGACCGCCGAGCGCCTCGCGATGCGGCTGAGCCCCGGCACCACCTGGGTCAGCCACCTCCTGCAGCGTCTCGCCCTCACCCAGCTCACCGACGAGACGGTGCGGGCAGAAGTCGCCTCTGCCGCGGCGCACTACGCGCAGCGGAACGCCGCCTTCGCCGCCCGGCTGCGCGCGAACGGCATCGAGGCCACGGCATCCGACGGGTTGAGCCTGTGGGTGCGGTTCGGCCAGCCTGCACGCGCCGTCGCCGACCGGCTCATGCGGCGCGGGTGGCTCGCCCGCACCGGAGACGACTTCGCCCTCGACGAAAAGGCGGAGCCCTCGCACCACCTGCGCCTGACCGTGCACGACCTCTCCGACGACGAGGCCGAGTCCCTGGTCGCAGATCTCGTCGCCGCGGGGCGATGACCATCCACAGCGGGCATCGACCCGCCCTGAACGAAAGAGTCGGAGAATGAAGATCCTCTCCATCCAGTCAGCCGTCGCCTACGGGCACGTCGGCAACTCCGCTGCCGTGTTCCCCCTGCAGCGCATCGGCGTCGAGGTGCTCCCGGTCTACACCGTGACCTTCTCCAACCACACCGGCTACGGCGCCTGGCGCGGACCGCTGATCGCGCCCGACGACGTGCGCGAGGTCATCACGGGAATCGAGGAGCGCGGCGTGTTCGACCGGATCGACGCCGTCCTCAGCGGTTACCAGGGTGGTGAGGGCATCGGCGACGTGATCATCGACGCCGTCGCACGGGTCAAGGCCGCGAACCCGAACGCCGTCTACGCGTGCGATCCCGTCATGGGCAACGCGAAGTCCGGCTGCTTCGTCGCACCCGCCATCCCGGTGCTGCTGCGGGAGCGCGTCGTCCCGGTGGCCGACATCATCACACCGAACCAGTTCGAACTCGGCTTCCTCACCGACACCGAGCCGGACACGCTGGAGTCCACCCTCGCCTCTGTCGATCTCGCACGCGCCATGGGTCCGCGCACCGTGCTCGTGACCAGTGTCGAACGCCCCGACCGCGAAGAGGGCACGATCGAGATGCTCGCCGCCGACGACGAGGGCGCGTGGGTCGTGCAGACCCCGCACCTGCCGATGAAGGCGAACGGCTCCGGCGATGTGACCGCAGCGTTGTTCACCGCGCACTACGTCGAAACCGGAAGCGCGAAGATCGCCCTCGAGCGCACGGCGTCCAGTGTGTACGACCTGCTCAAGGCGACGCTCGAATCCGGTGAGCGCGAACTGCAGCTCGTCGAGGCCCAGGATTTCTACGCCCACCCGCGGATGCAGTTCACGGCACGTCAGGTGCGCTGAGCCCCGTCGTCTCGCTCACCGCTCGCTCGACCACCCCGGTCTGTCGAGCGGGCGAGCGAGGCTGTCGGTCTCAGCTGCCGGATTCCGGCCAGGCCGCCGCGACGGCCTCGCGCACCTCGCCGAGGAGCTGCGGAAGCGCCTTGGTCTTCGCGATGATCGGGAAGAAGTTCGCATCCGACGTCCAGCGCGGCACCACGTGCTGGTGCAGATGGGCGTCGACGCCCGCTCCGGCCACCGCCCCCTGGTTCATCCCGAGGTTGAAGCCGTCACAGCGTGACACCTCACGCAGCACCCGCATGGCCGTCTGCGTCAGCGCGCCGATCTCGGCGACCTCCTCAGCCGTCGCCTGGTCGTACGTGGCGATGTGGCGGTAGGGGCAGACGAGCAGATGTCCCGAGTTGTAGGGGAAGAGGTTCAGCAGCACGTAGGCCGTCTCTCCCCGGGCGACGACCAGCCGCTCGGCATCCGGGAACTTCGGCGCCTCGCAGAACGGGCACTCCTCGCGAAGCGGCTCGGGCCCTGCCTGGATGTACGCCATCCGGTGCGGGGTCCACAGCCGCTGGAACTCGTCCGGGACTCCTGCGAGCACTCCGGCATCCTCCAGCGGCTGCGCCCCGTCGGTCACGCCAGATCCCCTGCCTTCAGCACGAGCGCGTGGGACGCGATGGCGGCGCCGATACGACGCACCGCGTCCTCGACCGGGACGCCGTTCTCCTGCGTGCCGTCGCGGAAGCGGAACGACACGGTGCCAGCGGCACGGTCCTGCTCCCCGACGATGAGGATGACGGGGACCTTCGCGGTCGTGTGGGTGCGGATCTTCTTCTGCATGCGGTCGTCCGAGTGGTCGACATCGGCCCGGACCCCCGCCGCCCGCAGCTGCGCGATGACGTCGTCCAGATAGTCGCCGTACTGCTCAGCGACCGGAACACCCACAACCTGGCTGGGTGCGAGCCACAGAGGGAAGTCGCCGGCGTAGTGCTCGAGGAGGATCGCGAAGAACCGCTCGACGGAGCCGAGGAGTGCACGGTGGATCATGACCGGCCGGTGCTTCTGGCCGTCGGGACCGGTGTACTCCAGTTCGAACCGGTCCGGCTGGTTGAAGTCGAGCTGGATGGTCGACATCTGCCAGGTGCGGCCGATCGCGTCACGCGCCTGCACGGAGATCTTGGGACCGTAGAAGGCCGCTCCGCCGGGGTCGGCGACCAGTTCGAGCCCGGACTCGATCGCGACCTCACGCAGCGTGTCGATCGCCGTCGACCACTGTTCCGGCTCGCCGAGGAACTTCGGGTTGCCCTCTTCGTTCGTCGACAGCTCGAGGTAGAAGTCGTTGAGTCCGTAGTCGCGGAGCAGGTCGAGGACGAGGTTCAGGTTGGTGGTGAGCTCTTCCTTGACCTGGTCCTGAGCGACGTAGATGTGCGCGTCGTCCTGCGTCAGGCCGCGCACGCGGGTCAGGCCGGACAGCGTGCCGCTCTTCTCGTAGCGGTAGACCGTGCCGAACTCGGCCAGTCGCAGCGGCAGCTCACGGTAGGAGCGCCCGCGCGAACGGAAGATGAGGTTGTGGAACGGGCAGTTCATCGGCTTCAGGTAGTAGTCCTGCCCCTGCCGGGTGACGTTGCCCTCCTCATCGACGACCTCGTCGAGGTGCATCGGCGGGAACATGCCGTCCGCATAGGTCTGCAGGTGACCCGACGTCATGAAGAGATCCTTCTTCGTGATGTGCGGGCTGTTCACGAGGTCGTACCCGTTGCGCAGCAGGTGCTTGCGCAGGTTCTCCTCGATCTCGTAGCGGATGATGCCGCCCTTGGGATGGAACACCGCGAGTCCGGAGCCGATCTCGTCCGGGAAGGAGAACAGGTCCATCTCGGCACCGAGCTTGCGGTGGTCTCGGCGCTCCGCCTCGGCGATGCGCTCCTGATAGGCGCGCAGCTCTTCCTTGGTCGGCCAGGCCGTGCCGTAGATGCGCTGCAGCTGCGGGTTCTTCTCACTGCCGCGCCAGTACGCGGCGGCGATGCGGGTGAGGTCCCAGCCGTTGCCGATCATGCGCGTGTTCGGCAGGTGCGGACCGCGGCAGAGGTCCTTCCAGACGACCTCGCCGTCGCGGGTGGTGTTGTCGTAGATCGTCAGCTCACCCTCGCCGACCTCGACGGACGCGCCCTCGGCCGCCTCCTGGGCGCCCTTGAGCCCGATGAGCTCGAGCTTGAACGGCTCGTTCGCGAGCTCGGCGCGAGCTTCCTCGTCGGTGACGACACGGCGGACGAAGCGCTGGCCCTCGCGGATGATGCGCTGCATCTCCTTGCTGATGGCCTTGATGTCCTCGGGCGTGAACGGGGTGTCGACGCCGAAGTCGTAGTAGAACCCGTCGGTGATGGGCGGACCGATGCCGAGGTTCGCCTGCGGATTGATGCGCTGCACGGCCTGAGCCAGCACGTGGGCAGCGGAGTGACGGAGAATGTTCAACCCGTCCGCGCTGTCGATCGTGACCGGCTCGACCACGTCGGTGTCGGTCACGGTCGTGGCAAGATCCTTGAGATCGCCGTTGACGCGCATCGCGACGACGTTTCGGTCAGTGAACAGGGCGAAGCCGTCATTCGGCCGGGCGTTTTCAGGCACAGAAACTCTCCATCTGGGTCGGTACCAGGTTACTCGCCCGGCTGGGCCCTCCTGACCGCCACCCGCGTGAAGATCACCGGCGCGGATGTGGCGCTCCGGCGGGTTCAGCCGCGACGGTCGGCTCCGCCCGACGCGATCACGATCCCCGACTCGTAGGCGTCGATCACGAGCTGCGCCCGATCGCGCGCGTGCAGCTTCGACATGATGCGATTCACATGGGTCTTCGCCGTGTGCGGTGAGATCACGAGGTCGTCCGCGATGTCCTGATTCGAAGCCCCACCCGCCACGAGGAGCAGCACTTCCCGTTCGCGTTCCGTGAGCTGGCGCAACGGCTCGCTGCTCCAGGCCTCGGCGTGTGGATGCTGTGGCAGCACCGAGCGTTCGATCAGCGACCGCGTCGCCGCCGATGACAGGAGCGCCTCTCCGCGATGCACCACTCGCACGGCACCGACGATGTCCTCCGGCTCCGCACCTTTGCCGATGAACCCGCTGGCGCCGGCACGGAGGGCGGCCACGACGTAGTCGTCCTCCTCGAAGGTCGTCAGGATGAGCACGCGCGGCGTCGTGGTCAGCGGCGCGCTCATGATCTGCGCAGTGGCGGCGATGCCGTCGAGCTCCGGCATCCTGATGTCCATCACCACGACGTCCGGCATCCATCGGCTCACCGCGGAGACCGCCTCCCGCCCGTTCGCCGCCTCGCCGACCACCTCGATGCCGCCGTCGGCGAGGATGTCGCTGACGGCCTGCCGCACCAGCGGCTGGTCATCGACGACGAGCACCCGGATCATCGTGCGCCTCCATCGAGCGGGATCCGAACCTCCAGGCGGAACGCGCCGTCGGCGGTGCCGGCCTGCACGTCTCCGCGGACGGCGACGACCCGCTCGCGCAGCCCGCGCAGCCCGTGGCCACCGGCATCCGACACGGAGCCCGGTTGCGCAGCCGTCTGATTGACGACGACGAGGCGGAGCGCATCGTCCTCCGCCTGGAGACGAACGCGCGCCGAGCCGTCCGCTCCATGCTTGTGCGCATTCGTCAGACCTTCGAGAACCACGAGGTAGGCGACGTGATCGCTGGCCGGCGACAGGGCGGGCCGGTCGAGATCGTCGTCCAGATCGACGTCGAGCCCCGCCTCGCGAAACTGCCTGACCAGCCCATCGAGACCGTCCAGGCCGACCTGCGGGCGCAGGTCGCGCACGTCGTCCGGATCGTCGGAGCGCAGCAGCGCCATCAGTCCGCCGATGTCGGCGAGCACGGTACGGGAGGAACGTCGGATGGTCGTCAGTGCCTCGCGCGCACGCTCCGGACGGACCTCCAACGCGGACGACGCGACGCCCGCATTGAGACTGATGACCGAGATCTGATGTGCGACGACGTCGTGGAGGTCCCTGGCGATGCGCACCCGTTCCTCCGCGACCCGACGCCGTGCTTCCGTATCTCGCCCCTGCTCGGCGCGTTCCGCTCGTTCCGTCATGGCGCGCACGAACTCGCGTCGCGACCTGGCCGCGTCTCCCAGCGCCCCGGCGAGGGCGATGATGAAGACGAACTGCAGCGCGCGGGCATCGAGGAGGTCCCCGCCGAGCGGGATCGCGCTGACGAAGAAGACGAGCACCGTCGCCGCGCTCACCGCGATGATCCCGACGAGTCGTCCACGGCGGTCCACGACGGCGTAGGCGCTGATCGCCGTGGCGATGAGCGCGCTCGGCGACATGACGCCCGTGAGCGCCAGGACCGTCGCGCACAGCAGGCTGAGGGTGAGCACGACAAGTGGAAGCCGTCGACGGAAGGGCATCGCGGCCGCGGGGACGAGGGCTGTGACGAGCATCCAGCCGCTCGCACGGAAAGCGTCGTCCGGGAAGGGTGACACGGCGAACAGGACCACCACGACCACGGCGATCACGTCGCCGACCGGCGCCGGGATTCGCGGAGGACGGGGTGCCGACATCACACCAGTATTCCCCGCGACGCCGGCACGGGGATCCCCCGACGGGATGAGCTGCGTGTACTGCGCTCGCAGTACACGAGTGTCCGCGGCAGGGCGACGCGACGGCGGATGCCGGACGGCACGCTGGAACGAGGGCGCACAGGGCGTGCGCCGAGAGGGGTCGGCATGAAGAAGCCTGTCAAGAGAGTGCTCGTCGCGCTCACATCCGTCGTCGCGGTGATCGCGCTCGGTCTGACGGCCACCACCGTCGGCAATGCGGTGGCCACCACGATCGAACAGGATCGCATCGAGCCCTACGGCCAGAAGGTCACCGTGGACGGGCACGACATGAACGTCATGATCACCGGCGAGGGTTCAGAGGACATCGTGCTCCTGCCGGGGTTCGGTACCGCATCGCCCGTGCTCGACTTCGAGCCGCTCGTCGCCGAGCTGGCGCGGGATCATCGCGTCATCGTGGTGGAGCCGTTCGGCTACGGGCTGAGCGACGGCACGGACCGCGCCCGCACCACCGACAACATCGTGACGGAGACGCACGCCGCCCTGCAGGAGCTCGGCGTCGACGACTACGTCCTGATGGGACACTCCATCGCCGGCATCTACGGCATCCAGTTCGCGAACCGCTATCCCGATGAGGTCAGGGCGTTCGTGGGCATCGACAGCAGCGTGCCCGGCCAACCCGGCTCGGACACCGAGCTGCCGGTCGGACTGTTCGGTGCCGCGAAGACCCTCGGACTGGTCCGACTCATCGCGTCCTTCCGTGGCACGGGCTACGACGAATCCGTCTACTCCGCGAAGGCACGGGAGCAGATCGCCCTGCTCACCGACCGGAACACGTTGAGCCCCACCTACCTGAATGCGATGTCTCTGCTTCCGGCGAACTTCGAGGATGCACTCGGCACGAGCTTTCCCGAGGACCTCCCCCTGCTGCTGTTCGTCGTCGCCGACAATCCGTCCGTCCCCACGTGGGTGCGGTTGCACGAGGAGCAGGCCGAGGCGGTCGCTGACGGCACGGTCGTGCCGCTCGACGGGGAGCACTACCTCCATCACACGCACACGCCGAGGATCGTCGACGAGTTCCGCTCCTGGGAGCGCACGCGGATGTCCGCCCCGCAGTGACGTGTCACAGCGCATTGAGGCGGCGGGAGCGGCGAGCAGTCGAACATCACGTAGCGTGAACGGATGGACAGAGCAGTCGCACGATGGATACTGGCGCTCGCGCTCGGCGCGATCGGGGTCGGCCACTTCCTGAGCACCCGGGGATTCCGTGTGGTGGTGCCGGACTGGGCCACGCGCCTCACCAGGCTCGACAAGGACACGATCGTGATCGCATCCGGTGCCGCCGAAGTCGCGCTCGCCGCCGGACTGCTCGCGCTGCCGAAGGAGCGCCGCCGCATCGGCTGGGCGACCGCGGCGTTCTTCGTCGCCGTGATGCCGGGGAACATCCACCAGTGGCAGACCCGGCGCTCGACGCCGGGACTCGACACGGATGCCCGGCGTTTCGGCAGGCTTTTCCTGCAGCCGCTCCTCGTACTGTGGGCGCTGTGGTCGACGAGCGGCGAGGCCCCTCGTCGTCGCAACCGCCGTCGCGGCTGAGCGACGAACCATGACCACGCGTTCCAGGAGAATGGTCCCATGACGTCTCCCTCGATCGTGTGGTTCCGCAATGACCTCCGACTCGCAGACAACCCCGCGCTGCGGGCAGCGACCGACCGAGGAGAACCGGTCATCGCCCTGTACGTGTTCGACGAGGAGTCGCCGGGCATCCGTGCCATCGGTGGCGCAACCCGCTGGTGGCTGCACCACTCGCTGGCCTCTCTCGACGCGCGTCTCCGCGACCGTGGTGGCGCCCTCGTGCTGCGTCGCGGCCCTGCAGAGCGCATCGTCCGCGAAACGGTGACCGAAGTCGGAGCGGGCGCCGTGTTCTGGAACCGCCGGTACGGGGGTCCCGGGCGCGAAGTCGACTCGGCGCTGAAAAGCTCGCTCCGGGCCGATGGACTCGAGGTCGCCTCCTTCGCCGGCTCGCTTCTCCACGAGCCCTGGACGGTCAGAACCGGAAGCGGCACGCACTATTCGGTGTTCACGCCCTTCTGGCGGGCCTGCCTCGCGCTGCCGGCGCCGCGTTCCCCTCTGCCGGAGCCTCGGTCGGTCCCCGGCCCGACGCACATGCCGCCATCGGACACGCTCGACGACTGGAATCTCCTGCCCACGACCCCGGACTGGGCCGAGGGGCTGCGCGAGACGTGGGAGCCGGGAGAACCCGCCGCGCGACAGCGGCTGAAGGACTTCCTCGAGCATGACCTCCCCTCATACGACCGCGCGCGGGACGAACCGTCAGCCGGGGCCACCTCGTTGCTCTCCCCCCACCTCCGATGGGGAGAGATCAGCCCGTTCACGGTCTGGCACGAGGCGGTCGGCGTCGACGGCGCCGGTGGATTCCTCTCCGAGGTGGGCTGGCGCGAGTTCGCCTGGCACACGCTGTACCACTCCCCCGACCTCGCCAGCGAGAATCTGCGGCCGGAGTTCGACGCCTTCCCCTGGCCGCCGTTGAACCCCGCCCACCTCGACGCGTGGCAGCACGGAGAGACGGGCGTTCCCCTCGTGGATGCCGGCATGCGTGAGCTCTGGCACACCGGCTACATGCACAACCGGGTCCGGATGGTCGTGGCATCCTTCCTCGTGAAGAACCTGCTCATCGACTGGCGCCTGGGAGAAGAGTGGTTCTGGGACACGCTCGTCGACGCCGACGAGGCCAACAACCCCTTCAACTGGCAGTGGGTCGCCGGCTCCGGAGCCGATGCGGCGCCCTACTTCCGCGTGTTCAACCCCGAACTCCAGGCGAAAAAGTTCGACCCGCAGAGCCTCTACATCTCGCGCTGGGCCGCCGACGCCCCCACCGAGCCGATCGTGGACCTGGCCGAGACGCGGAAGATCGCGCTCGCCGCCTACGAGCAGGTCAAGCGCGCACCGCGCACAGGACGCGACTGACGAGAGCGGCACCCACGATCGGGTGGGCGAATCGAGTCGCCGACGCCGTCCATGCCAGACTGGAGCCGTGACCGAATCCAGGAAGCCAGCCGTCGTCCGCGGCTTCGCTGCTTCGTCACTGGCGATCTTCGTCGCTCTCGCAGGTCACGTCTCGGGCGGCGGGCAGATGCCCGGAGCGCTCGGCATCGCCGTGCCGTGGGTGTTCTCGTTCATGATCTGCGTGCTGCTCGCCGGTCGTTCTCTGTCGCTGATCCGATTGAGCATCTCCGTCGCGGTCAGCCAGTTCCTGTTCCACACGCTGTTCGTGCTCGGCACCGTCACGCCGTCCGGCGTCACCACCCCGCACGTGCATGGGGCGCCCCTGGTGATCCCGGCGACGGCCGGTGTCCCCGAGGCCGTCACCGCCGATGCGTCCATGTGGCTCGGACACGCGATCGCCGCACTTCTGACGGTGGCCGCGCTTCATCGGGGCGAGCGCCTGGTCCTCGCCCTCCGCGATCTCGCCGTGCAGGTGGTCCGCTGGCTGCGTCGCCGTGTCGATCATGTCCTGGTGCTTCCGGTCGCCCCGGTCGCCGGCGGCTTGCGTGGTCGGTTCGATCTCGAGCGGGCCGTAGGCCTCGTCCTCCTCGCCACCCTCAGGGGTCGCGCTCCGCCTCTCTTCGCTGCGATCTGATCCGCGCCCTGTACCGGCCCGACCGGTCCTGTGGTGCGTCACCGCCGTGCGCCATCGATGCGCGCGGGTTCTGAACGCTTGCATGAACGTCGCGCACGCGACGTCTGATGAGAGGCCATTCCCATGTCCCCTGTCCGCAGGATTGCGGCCGGGTTGGCGTTGGCGACGGTCGCGACCCTCGCGATCGCCACGCCCGCGTCCGCCCACGACCAACTGATGTCCAGCACGCCGGCCGCCGATGAGCAGTTGGCTGCAGCGCCGGAGAGCATCACGATGACGTTCTCCGGCGAGCTCCTGGTGCTCGATGAGTCACTGACCGGGGCCGTCGTCCTGGTCGTGGACGCGTCGGGGAAGGACTGGGTCTCCGGCGATGCGACAGTCGCCGGGCGCACGGTCACCGCCGCGCTCGAACCGGGAATGCCGACCGCCGGCTACCAGGTGCGCTGGCAGGTCGTGTCGGAAGACGGTCATCCGATCGCCGGGGTCATCCCCTTCACGATCGGCGACGCCGAACCGCTGCAGAGCCCCACCTCCG
Source organism: Microbacterium sp. DWRC1-3 (assembly GCF_049896645.1). Lineage (NCBI taxonomy): Bacteria > Bacillati > Actinomycetota > Actinomycetes > Micrococcales > Microbacteriaceae > Microbacterium > Microbacterium sp. DWRC1-3. The sequence goes on along the minus strand of NZ_JAFCUS010000001.1, from coordinate 443,121 downwards.
GCGGCTCGACAGCGACACCTCCGGCCTCCGCAGAACAGCCGGATCAGACCGCAGCAGATTCGGGCAGCGCCCTCAGGGTGCTGCTCATCGGCGCGGGCGGAGCGGCCGTGGCCGTCCTCGCCCTCGTCCTCATTCGATTCCTTCGTCGTCCTCGGACGGCAGCCGCTCCGCCGCACGACGGCGGATCCGCGGCAGATGACCTGTGAAAGGCACCATTGTGAACACCACCAAGAACCTCCCCCGCCTCGCCGCTGTGATCGCGGTCTCCCTGCTCGCGCTCACCGGCTGCACGCCGGAGAGCAGCACCTCCGAGTCCGCGTCCCGCCCCGCAGGCGAGACCGTCACCATCGAGGATGCCTGGGTGAAGTCGGCGGACGAAGGCATGTCCGCCGCCTTCGGCACCCTCCTCAACAGCGGTGACGACAACGTGACGGTCGTCTCCGTCACGTCCGAGGCCTCCGACATGATCGAGCTGCACGAGACGGTCGAGAACGAGGCCGGCGAGATGGTGATGCGCGAGAAGGACGGCGGATTCGTCATCCCCGCCGGCGGGAAGCTCGCCCTGGAGCCGGGAGCGAACCACATCATGCTGATGGGCCTCTCCGGTCCTCTCACCGCGGGCAGTGACGTCACCTTCACTCTCACGTTCTCCGACGACTCCACGTATGAGTTCACCGCTCCCGTCAAGGACTACTCCGGCGCGAACGAGAACTACGAGGGCGGCGAAGAGCACGAGGGTATGGATCACTGATGTCGGCGCCCCTTGAGGGCGCCCGCTCCCGCCGCGCCGGGTCGACCCGGCGGCAGTTCCTCCTCGGAGGCGCTGTCGCCGGAGTCGGCGCGGTCGCGGCCGTGGGAGTGGACCTCGCCCTGAACCGCCAGGAGAGCGCAGCGAAACCGGTCTCCGCCCCGATGAACGGTGAACTCACAGTGCCGTTCTTCGGAGTCCACCAGGCCGGTGTCGATACCGCAGCACAGGCCCACGGCGTCTTCCTCGGCCTCGATCTCCGCGAGGATGTCGACCGAGACGGCCTCACCCGCCTGATGCGCATCCTGACGGACGACGCGGCTCGTCTGACGCAGGGGCTGCCGGCCCTCGCCGACTCCGAGCCGGAGCTCGCCCTCTCGCCGGCGCGGCTCACGATCACCTTCGGGTTCGGTCCAGGGCTCGTCGCACGAGCCGCAGGAGCAGGACCCTCCTGGCTCGCTCCCCTTCCGGCTTTCCGTGTGGATCAGCTGCGGCCCGAATTCTCGGACGGCGACCTTCTCGTGCAGGTCGCCGGAGACGATCCGCTGACCGTCGCCCACGCGACGCGAATGCTCCTCAAGGACGCCCGCGGCTTCGCGAGCATCCGGTGGACACAGCAGGGCTTCCGCCGGGCCCATGGCACAGAACGCCCCGGCACGACGATGCGCAACCTCTTCGGGCAGGTGGACGGCACGACCAACCCGGAACCGGGCACGGAGCAGTTCGACGAGGTCGTGTGGAGCGCAGACGGATGGCTCGCCGGAGGCACCGGGATGGTGATCCGCCGCATCCGCATGGATCTCGACAAGTGGGACCGACTGGATCGCAGCGGACGCGACGCATCCGTGGGGAGGACGCTCGCCAACGGCGCCCCGCTGACCGGGACCGAGGAGTTCGACGAACCCGATTTCGAGGCGACGACGGCGATCGGCTTCCCCGTGATCGCGCCGTTCGCACACATCCGACGCGCCCGCGGCGAGGGGAAGGAACACATCTTCCGCCGCGCATACAACTACGACGAGCGACCGCTCGGCACCGAAGTGTCCGAATCCGGCCTGATCTTCGTCTCGTTTCAAGCCGATGTCGAGCGGCAGTTCATCCCGATGCAGCGCAGACTCGATGAACTCGACCTGCTCAACGAGTGGACGGTTCCGATCGGGTCGGCGGTCTTCGCGATCCCACCCGGGTGCGCTGAGGGCGGATTTATCGGCGAGACCCTCCTCGACTGAGACTCCGACCGTGCCCGGCGACGGCCGGGCACGGTCGGGACACCACCTGCGGCGGACGAGCCGTCACCGCACCTGTTCCCGTACGGGTCGATATCGCAGGGCGATCGAGCCGGAACGGAACTCCTGGCGGCCGATGAGCTCGAGCGGGATGCGCTCGCGCAGACCGGAGAGGAGCGCGGGCCCGTGTCCGGCGATCACCGGCTGGACGACGAACTCGTACTCGTCGATCAATCCCAGGTCGGCCAACGCCGCGGGAAGCGTGACGCCGCCCACCCACACCGTTCCGCGGGACTCGAGGATGAGACGTCGAACCGCACGCTCGAGGTCGCCGCGAACCAGCTCCGCGTTCCAGTCGACCTCGCTCAGCGCGCTCGACACGACGTACTTCTTCGCCCCGTGGATGGCCTCGGCGAAGGGAATCTCCCACGCGCTCATCCCGTCCGGCCAGACACCCGTCGCGGGCTTGCGCCACGCGGATTCCATCATCTCGTAGGTCACCCGGCCCAAGAGCAGGGCGTCGGCGCGCTCCATCTCCGCGGTCCAGTACCGCATCGACTCCTCATCCGGCGCGGCGCCGGCCTCGTGATCGCAGCAGCCGTCGAGCGTGACATTGATCGAGTATCGAAGCGATCCCATGATCGATCTCCTTGGCGTGGGTCCGCATCTTCGCGGATCGCCCCACAGTAACCCCGGCCGATGCGGATCGCATCCTCCCGGTCGCACTCCAGGCACGAAAAAACCCCCGGAGAACCGGGGGTTTCTGTCTGTGCGCGATACTGGGATCGAACCAGTGACCTCTTCCGTGTCAGGGAAGCGCGCTACCGCTGCGCCAATCGCGCCCGTTGGGGCTATTCAGTTTTCCCGTGAGGTGGCGACGGGATTCGAACCCGTGTAAACGGCTTTGCAGGCCGGTGCCTAGCCGCTCGGCCACGCCACCGTGTGGATTGACCCCACGTGCGGAAGATCTTCCGAAGAAGTTCTCCTTCACTCGAGCGGATGACGAGACTCGAACTCGCGACCCCAACCTTGGCAAGGTTGTGCGCTACCAACTGCGCTACATCCGCATTTCGTTCCCGGTTGTCCCGGGCACTCATGAAACATTAGCCGAAGATCCGCACTCCGCCAAACCGGCAGCGAATCTCGCGCGTGTCTCGCCGAGTGGTCCACAGGCCCTCTGAGCGTCCGGTAGTATCGGTTGACGTACCCCGCGGGTACGGGCGATTGGCGCAGTTGGTAGCGCGCTTCCTTCACACGGAAGAGGTCATCGGTTCGAGTCCGGTATCGCCCACCACAGAACCTCCGATCCACTCGGGGGTTCTTTTCTTTTCCTCCACCGCCCCGGGCCGCAGACCTCCCGGTTCCCTCGCGCGCGTCTGCCGGTCGACCTGCCGTCGCGCTACCCGACAGGGATACGCACGACGCGGTCGTCGCCTTCGTCCGCGTCTCCCCGACCGTCGGTGTTGTTCGTCAGCACCCACAGCGCCCCGTCCGGTGCGACCGCGACGTCCCGAAGCCTCCCGAGCGCCCCGACGAGGAACTCGCCGGAGGCGCGGAGGTCAGTGAGCGGCACCTGTCGGATCCGCTCTCCGCGGAGGTTCGCGATGAAGATCGACCCCGCGGTGATCGCGATGCCACTCGGACTCGCGATGCCGGGAGCCCACTGCTGCACCGGATCGATGAAATCCGCACGACCAGCGATGCCTTCCACCCTCGGCCATCCGTAGTTGCCGCCCGGCTCGATCACGTTGAGTTCATCCCAGGTGTCCTGACCGAACTCGCTCGCGTAGAGGGTTCCGTCTTCGTCCCACGCCAGCCCCTGCGGGTTGCGGTGGCCCAGGCTGTAGACGGGCGAGCCCTCGAAGGGGTTGTCCTCGGGCACGCGCCCATCCGGTGTGACGCGGAGGATCTTCCCCGCGAGAGATCCGAGATCCTGAGCGCCTTCACGATCGCCGGCGTCGCCGACCGTCACGTAGAGCATCCCGTCAGGGCCGAATGCGATGCGGCCGCCGTTGTGATTTCCGGCGGCGGGGAGGCTGGAGAGGATCGTCTCGGGCTCACCGATCTCCATCGACCCCGGTGCGCCCGAGAGGACGAATCGTTGCACCCTGTTCTCGTCGGCGGCCGTCGAGTACGCGTACAGGTCGCCCTCGTGCACGGCGATACCGAGCAGGCCGCCCTCCCCGCGCGGCTCGACGCCCTCGATCACGCCGACCTCGCGCGTCTCACCTGCATCCGAGACCTCGACGATGCGGGCGGTGTCGCGTTCGCTGAGCAACGCGGTGCTCCCTGAGAACGCGATGGACCAGGGGGCTTCCAAGCCCTGCACGATCGTCTTCCTCTGCTCCGGGGAGATGCTGACGGACCCCTCGGACAGCGTCGGCGAAGGCGGAGCAGGTGGTGTCGGCGCGCACGCGACGAGAGCGATCCCGGCGGCGCACAACGCGGCCGATGCCCTCAACCCTCGCCGCGTCGTCCTCATCACCGTTCCCTCGCCTTGCGTTCGACACTAGACGCGCTGCGCGCGGCGCAGAAGAGGCGTGTGTCGGAGGGGCCGCGTAGCCTGCCACGGTGTCGACGAATCAACTTCTCCCCGGCCCCTGCGCGCTCTGCGGAGGCACACGGGGAGTACGCACGGAGGGCTCGTGGTGCTGCGCCTCCTGCGGATGGCGCGTCGGCGACGCCCCCGATCCCGACCTCCCCCTCCCCCGTGTCGACGTCGTCTACTACATCCGATTCGACCGTCGCGTGAAGATCGGCACGAGCCGGCGTCCGCGACAGCGGCTGGCCAGCATCAGGCACGACGAGCTCCTGGCCTTCGAGCGCGGCGGTCGCGCCGTCGAACAGCAGCGACATCGCGAATTCGCCGCGATCCGTGAGGGCGGTGAGTGGTTCACCTGGACAGATGAGCTGCGGGCGCACGTCGCTGCCCTCCAGGAAGAGGGCGAGCCGTGGCCGCTGTACGGACGCTGGTTGAGCGGAGCATTGCGCGGTATCGACGCCGCGGCACCCGAGCTGTGACATGACGGTGCCGGGCGACTGCTTCGAGAAGTCCAGTCACCCGGCACCGCGTCTCGGGAAGGATCAGGCTGTGGCGGCCCGACCCCGGGCGGTCGCAGGCTGCGGCTGGCATCGGGATGATTCCTCCTCGTGTGGCGCCGCGGTGCGCGACTCACCACTGGTTCGAAGCCCGATGCGGATCGGATTGCTCCTCACCTGCCTCCCGGCGGCCCCTCGAGCACCGGGTGAGACACCGCGGTCGATCGCCCCGGATCTTCGCGGCCGGGTCCCAGACACCACTGCTACGGTGAGGGTGCCGGTATCTTGCCGGCATCAGGGAAGACTTCTCGTCGACCAACGGGCCTCATCGGTCATTTCGTTCTCCGTCGCCTCCTCTGTGCGAGTCCGAGGAGCATCATGCCCACCCCGTCAGTTCCGTCTTTCATCGACCCCGCGCACGCCTGGGCCGCCCCGATCGGCCTCCCCTCGGGGACGACCGCGATCGTGTACTGCGAAGGCCAGTTCGGCGAGCAGGACGGCAAGACCGCCAACGGGCTGGTCCGCCACTCCGAGAAGTACGAGATCCTCAGCGTCATCGACAGCACCCACGCGGGAGCGGATGCCGGGATGCTTCTGGACGGACACGTGAACGACATCCCGATCCTCGACGGTCTCCCCACCGCGATCGCGCACGCCGGGCACGTCCCCGACTACCTGATCTGCGGCGTCGCTCCCGCCGACGGCCTGCTCTCAGCCGATCAGCGCACCGTGCTCCTGGATGGCATCGCCCGCGGAATGCACATCATCAACGGCCTGCACGAGTTCCTCACCGACGACGCCGAGTTCGTCGCCGCGGCGCTTCTCGCCCAGGTCACGATCACCGACATCCGTCGCCCGCGCGACAAGAAGGATCTCCACCTCTTCTCCGGTCGCATCTTCGACGTGACCTGCCCGCGCATCACGATCCTGGGCACCGACGGAGCGATCGGCAAGCGCACCACGGCGACGATCCTCGTGCGGGCGCTCAATGAGCGGGGCGTGCACGCTGTGATGGTCGGCACCGGGCAGACCACGATCATCCAGGGCGGGCGCTACGGTGTCGCCCTCGACGCCCTCGTCCCGCAGTTCTGCTCCGGCGAGGTCGAGAATCAGGTCGTCGCGGCGTTCGAGGGCGAGAACCCGGATGTGATCATCGTGGAAGGACAAGGCGCACTCAGCCATCCCGCCTACATCACCTCCGCGCACATCCTCCGCGGCAGCCAGCCCGCAGGCGTGATCGTGCAGCACGCCCCCGGACGCAAGGTCCTCGGCGACTTCCCCATGGTGGCGATGCCCACGGTCGCGAGCGAGATCGCCCTGATCGAGGCGTTCGCCGACACGACGGTGATCGGCGTGACCGTCAACCACGAGAACCTCTCGACGGAACAGCTGGCCACCGCGATCGACGAGATCGAGCTCCGCACGGGACTCCCCGCGACCGACCCGCTCACACGACCGCTGGCCGAACTCGTCGATATGGTGCTGCAGGCGTTCCCGATGCTCAGCCCGCGACGGACCAGCCGTAGCGCCGCGTGAGAGCCGTTCCGACGCGGTCGTAGCGGCGGCGATCGAGCACCGCCGCTTCCCGTCGCAGTCCGCGTTCGTGGACGCTGTACAGCTGCTCGATGTCGACCCAGGACTCGCGTCCCTGAGAGTCCCAGGCCCCGGTCCCGATCGAGAGGTAGTCCCGCTCCCCGTCGTGCGGCTTGCTGGTCATCCGCACCGCGTACACGCGATCCGCTGACTGCCGGCCGATCACGAGCACGGGACGGTCTTTGCCGCGCCCGTCGTTCTCCTCGTAGGGCACCCAGGTCCAGACGATCTCGCCGGCATCCGGGGCACCGTCCCGCTGCGGCGCATAGGCGACCCGCAGATCCCTGATCCGGTCCGGATCGATGCGGGCGGTCTCGGTGCCGGCGGGGGCGGAGGTCTCCTGCGGGGTCCGCAGACGCGCGTCCGGGCGTCTCGGATCTGTTGTCCGAGACGCCCGGCCGGAGCCCACTGCCTTGAGCAGAATCTCCGCGAGTGTTGCCAGGATGCCGTTGGTCTTGCTCACACGGTCACCCTAACCGCAGATCACGCGTCGGCGAGTGCGTAGCCCTCCTCGCCGTGCACGACCTGGTCGACACCGGCGATCTCGTCCTCGTTCGTGACACGGAAGCCGATCGTCTTCTCGATGGCGAAACCGATGATGAAGGCGACCACGAAGGAGTAGATCAGCACTCCGAGCGCGGCGATCAGCTGCACGGCGAGCTGGCGGGCGTCGCCGCCGACGAAGAGGCCGGTCTCGGTGGCGAAGAAGCCGAGGTACACCGTTCCGATGAGACCACCGACGAGGTGGATGCCGACGACGTCGAGGGAGTCGTCGAAGCCGAGACGGAACTTCAGCTCGATCGCGAGTGCGCACACGACTCCGGCGAGTGCACCCAGCAGCAGAGCCCAGCCCGGCGTCAGGTTGGCGCACGCCGGGGTGATCGCGACCAGACCTGCGACCGCACCGGAGGCGGCTCCGACCGAGGTGGGCTTGCCGTCTTTGATCTTCTCAACGAGGATCCAGCCGAGGATGGCGGCAGCGGTCGCCCCCAGGGTGTTCAGACCGATGAGTCCAACCCCGCCCATGTCCTCCGCGAGCCACTCCGCGCCGGCGTTGAAGCCGAACCAGCCGAACCACAGCAGCGCGGCGCCGAGGAGCGTCAGAGGCACGTTGTGGGGCTTCAGGATGCCCTTCTGGAAGCCGATACGCTTGCCGAGCACCAGCGCGAGAGCGAGGGCCGCGGCGCCCGCGTTGATGTGCACGGCGGTACCACCGGCGTAGTCGATCACACCGATGCCGCTGTCCTCGCCGAAGAGCGTGGTGCCGAGGTTCATGATCCAGCCACCGCCCCAGACCCATGCGGCGACCGGGAAGTAGCCGACGGTCGCGAAGATGCCGGCGAAGATCAGCCAGCTGCCGAACTTCGCACGATCCGCGATCGCTCCGGAGATCAGCGCCACAGTGATGATGGCGAAGGTGGCGCCGTAGGCGACTCCCAGGAGCGCGACGTTCGAGCCCTCACCCTCAGCCAGGCTCGAGAGCCCGATGTCGGCGAAGGGGTTGCCCGCGAAAGCGGTCGGACTGTCGACGGCGCTCATCGAGAAGCCGAAGAGAATCCACAGCACGGCGACGAGTCCGATGGAGCCGAAGCTCATCATCATCATGCTGACGACGCTCTTCGCCTTGACGAGACCGCCATAGAAGAAGGCGACGCCGGGCGTCATGAGCAGAACCAGCGCTGTCGCGGTGATCGCCCACGAGATGTTGCCGGGAGCATCCATAGGAAAACCTCACATCCGAAGTAATTGAGAGCTTCAGTGTGACGACCTGCGGTTTCGTCAATGCGTGAGGTTTGTTTCCCCGCGGTTACAGCGCGGCTCCGCCCGTGAACATCGCGTTACGCGATTCTGCGGGCTTACGCAGAATGTGTGAGGGCGTTGAGTCGAGAGATGGCGCGCAGGTACTTCTTGCGGTACCCGCCGGCGAGCATCTCGTCGGAGAAGACGGAGTCGAGCCCGAGCCCCGTGGCGAGGATCGGGATCTGCGCGTCGTACACGCGGTCGACGAACGCCACGAAGCGCAGCGCCTCCGACTGATCGGTGAGCTGGCGCACCCCGCGCAGACCCACACCGGCGACGCCGTCGATGAGTCTGATGTAGCGCGACGGATGCACCTGTGCGAGGTGGCGGATCAGGTCGTCGAACCGGTCGTCGGATGTCGCACCGGCGGCGCCCGCCTTCTCGACCGCGTCGGCGTACGCCGCGTCGTCGAGCACGACCGCGTGCCCGTCGAGGGCGCGCTGGCGGAAGTCGACGCCGTCGATGCGCAGCGTCTGGAAGCTGTCCGACATGGCGTGGATCTCCCGCAGGAAGTCCTGTGCGGCGAAGCGTCCCTCGCCGAGCGCGTTCGGCGGGGTGTTCGAGGTCGCGGCGAGCCGGGTGCCGGTCGGCACGAGCTCCCCCAGCAGACGGGTCATCACCATCGTGTCGCCCGGATCGTCGAGCTCGAACTCATCGATGCACAGCAGGTCGGCGCCTTTGAGCAGATCGACGGTGTTCTTGTAACCGAGCGCGCCGACGAGCGCGGTGTACTCGATGAACGAGCCAAAGTACTTCCGACGCGCAGGCATCGCGTGGTAGATCGACGCCAGAAGGTGCGTCTTGCCCACGCCGAACCCGCCGTCCAGGTAGACGCCGGGCTTGAGCTCCGGCTCCTTCTTCGCGCGGCTGAACAGACCGCCGCGCTTCGCAGGCGTTCCGCGCCCGGCGAAGCGCATCAGCGTCTCCTTCGCCTCCTCCTGCGAGGGATAGGCCGGATCAGCGCGGTAGCTGTCGAACGTCGCGGAGTCGAACTGCGGCGGCGGCACCAGGCTCGCCAGCATCTCGGGTCCGCTGACGGTCGGCTGACGCTCGGTGAGGTGCACGATTCCCGTGCGGCTGGTCTGGTCGGTCATCACAGTCCTGAATCAGGTGCTCACCTGTGTCGAAGTCTTACGAATCGGGCGCAGGGTGCTCGGCGGGGATCTATCGTCGAAGGGACGGATCAACACTACGCCGTCTGCCACCGCCCCCTCGTCCGCTCAACGCTTCGGAGATCCCATGGCCATCGAGTTCGATTCCTCCTCCCCCAAGTTCGCCGAGTATGCCGAACCGGGCCGCCTCGTGACCACGCAGTGGCTCGCGGAACGGCTGGGAGCGCCGGGTCTGGTGGTCGTCGAGTCCGATGAAGACGTCCTGCTCTACGAGACCGGTCACATCCCGGGAGCGGTGAAGGTCGACTGGCACACCGAGCTCAACGACCCCGTGGTGCGCGACTACGTCGACGGCGAGGGCTTCGCCGAGCTGCTGAGCCGCAAGGGCATCGATCGCTCGGACACGGTCGTCATCTACGGCGACAAGAACAACTGGTGGGCCGCCTACGCCCTCTGGGTCTTCTCCCTCTTCGGTCACGAGGACGTGCGTCTGCTCGACGGCGGACGCGACCGCTGGATCGCGGAGGGGCGCGAGCTCACGCGTGAGGCGACCAGCCGTCCGGCCACGGAGTATCCGGTCGTCGAGCGCGACGACTCCCTCATCCGCGCGTACAAGGATGACGTTCTCGCCCATATCGGCAGCCCGCTGATCGACGTCCGCTCTCCCGAGGAGTACACCGGTGAGCGCACCACGGCGCCCGCGTACCCCGACGAGGGCGCGCTGCGTGCCGGCCACATCCCCACCGCGCAGAGCGTGCCGTGGGCCAAGGCGGTCGCCGAGGACGGCGGCTTCCGCAGCCGTGCCGAGCTCGACGCGATCTACCGCGACGGGGCCGGGCTGAAGGACGGGGACGATGTCGTCGCCTACTGCCGCATCGGGGAGCGCTCGAGCCACACCTGGTTCGTACTCACCCACCTTCTGGGCTTCGAGAACGTGCGCAACTACGACGGGTCCTGGACCGAGTGGGGCAGCGCGGTGCGTGTGCCGATCGTCACCGGCTCAGAGCCCGGCACGCTCTGAACATGTGACAATGACAGGGATGACCACAAGCGACGTTCCTGACGCCCTCGCCGAGATCCGCGACGGTTTCCTGGAGACCCCCGAGTCCGATCGTCTTCTCCTGCTGCTCGAGTTCTCCGACGAGCTCCCTGACGTGTCCGACGAGGTCGCGGCCCACCCGGAGATGTACGAGCGCGTCGCTGAGTGCCAGTCGCCGGTGTACATCCACGTCGAGGTGAACGACGACATCGTGACCATGCACGCCACGGCGCCGCCCGAGGCTCCGACCACCCGCGGTTTCGCGAGCATCCTGGTGCAGGGCCTCACCGGCCTGACCGCCGACGAGGTCCTCGCGATCCCGAACGACTATCCGCAGTCGATCGGGCTCACCAAGGCGGTGTCGCCTCTGCGCATCGGAGGCATGACCGGGATGCTGATGCGGGCGAAGAACCAGGTCACGCAGAAGCGCTGAAGCCCTGGGCCTCGAGCCAGTCGGTGATCGCGGTGGTCCAGCCCGTCTGGTCGTAGTTCCAGAGCTTGGTGTGGCGCGCGACCGTGAATCTGGGCATCGTCACGAGATCCGGACGCGCCTCCTGCAACGCGTGCGATGAGTCGGCAGGGACGAAGCCGTCGTCGTCGCTGTGCAGGATCAGGATGGGCGCTGTCAGCTCGTCGGCGCGGGCGACCATGTCCAGGCGATCGAACGCGATCGGCTCGTCGGCTCCGCTGAGGCGCGCGGTGAGCGGCATCTGGAGCGCGCCCATGGCGAGTGCGGGCAGCGGTGCCCGAACTCCGGCCATCTTCGCCTGGAATCGCAGCACGGTGCGCCAGTCGACGACGGGAGATTCGAGGATGATCCCGGCGATGCGATCGCGGTGCTCCGACGTCACCGCAGCCTGCAGCGAGACCGCTCCCCCCATCGACCACCCCATCAGGATGACCTGTTCGGCGCCGTGTCGGAGTGCGTAGGCGATCGCGGCGTCCACGTCACGCCATTCCGACGCTCCGAGCGCGTAGGCGCCCGCCCTGGTGCGGGGGGCCTCGCCGTCGTTGCGGTAGGAGACGACGAGGTTGGGCAGGCCCGCGGCAGAGAGCACCGGAACGGCCCGCAGGCACTCGGCGCGTGTCGCCCCGCGTCCGTGGACCTGGATCACCCAGGTCGAGGACGACGCCGGGAAGTACCAGGCAGGGCACGGACCGGCCGGGGTGCCGATCAGCAGGTTCTCCCAGCGCAGGTGGAGCTCGCTCGGGGATGAGTAGTAGTAGCCGCTGAAGGCCGCGGCACGATCGACGCGGGCGCCGGGCTCGATCTGCGTGAGGAGCTTACGGCGAACAGTCGAGCCGTCTGCGCTGAGCACAGCACCGAGCTTCACATAGCCGTAGGTTCCGGTCGTGAACAGGCCGTACCGTCCGGGGAGCTCGGTGTCGAGGGTGCGCTGCAACTCGATGGTCTGCGCACCGGTGTCGACGGCGAGGATCTCGGTGTCGGTGGCACGACGCATGGGCGTGACGACCCGACGGGCGACGGCGAACACGACGAGAGCGAGCGCCGCCCCGAAAGCGAACAGGGCAGGGACAAGGAGCGTAACGGCGTGCCTGAGACTCTTCATCGCTTCCTGACTCTAGCCTGTTGCCGTGACCGCACACCCCGAGGCCGGGACGCCTTTCGAGAGCGCCGTGGCCGAACTGCGCGAGACCGAGTTCCGTGATGACATCACGGTGCGCGAGATCGCCACCCCGCAGGGCCTCGCGCCCTTCGCCATCGCCCTCGCCGCCGACGTGCGCCCGCAGGGTGACGGCGAGTCGGTGTACGGCACCGGTCGGTTCGTCCTGCTGCACGATCCGGAAGAGCCCGGCGCGTGGGGAGGCTCGTGGCGTATCGTGCTGTTCGCCCAGGCGCCGTTGGAGACGGAGATCGGCACCGACCCGCTTCTCGCCGACGTGACCTGGTCGTGGCTGGTCGACGCGCTCGACTCCCGCGACGCGATCTATCACTCGGAGTCGGGCACCTCGACCAAGACGCTCTCGAAGGGATTCGGTGGGCTCGCCATCGAAGGAGACGGCGCCCAGATAGAATTGCGGGCGTCCTGGACTCCGGAGGGCCCGTTCCGACCGCACGTCGAAGCATGGGCCGAACTGGTCGGAATGCTGGCGGGGCTTCCGCCCGGCTCCGAGGGCATCGCCGTGATCGGCGCGCGAAAGGCTGTACGTGACTGAATACTCCGTGATCTCGGATGTCGAGGAGTTCCGCGCAGCCTGCGCCGTGCTCGCCGCAGGAACCGGCCCCGTGGCCGTGGACGTGGAGCGGGCATCCGGTTTCCGGTACTCGCAGCGCGCCTATCTGGTGCAGGTGTTCCGCCGCGACGCAGGAGTCTTCCTGTTCGACCCGCCGGCCATCGGCGACTTCGCACCTCTGCAGGATGCGATCGGAGACGTGGAATGGGTGCTGCACGCCGCGAGCCAGGACCTGCCTTCACTCCGGGAGCTGCACCTCGAGCCGCCGGTGATCTTCGACACCGAGCTGGCATCGCGCCTCCTGGGGCATGAACGCGTCGGACTCGGTGCCGTCGTCGAGGACACCCTGGGCATCACGCTCAAGAAGGAGCACTCCGCGGCCGACTGGTCGACGCGGCCGCTGCCAGACTCCTGGCTCGAGTACGCCGCCCTCGATGTTCTGCACCTGATCGACGTGCGTGACGTGCTGGTGCTCGAGCTCGAGGAGCAGGGGAAGACGGAGTTCGCCGCGCAGGAGTTCGCCGCCACGCTCTCTCGCGCCCCCAAACCGCCGCGCGAGGACCCCTGGCGCCGGCTCAGCGGCCTGCACCAGGTGCGCGGAGCCCGTAACCTCGCCGTCGCCCGCTCGCTCTGGCAGGCTCGCGAGGCGTTCGCGCAGGATCAGGACGTCTCCCCCGGACGTCTCGTCCCCGACCGTTCCCTCGTGGCGGCGGTCATGGCGAATCCCACGTCGAAACAGGCACTGGCAGGCATCAAGGAGTTCCAGGGGCGCGCGAGTCGCACGCAGCTCGATCGGTGGTGGCAGGCGATCGTCGATGGCCGGGCGTCGGAGGAGCTCCCTCGCGAACGCGTCCCGAGCGACACTCTTCCTCCGCCGCGCGCCTGGGCTGATCGGAACCCCGAGGCGGATGCTCGTCTGAAGGCCGCCCGCCCCGTCGTCGAGGCCGTGGCCGAGGAGCTGGGGATGCCGACGGAGAACCTCCTCACTCCGGAGTACCTCCGTCGCGTGGCCTGGGATCTGCCCGGCGAGACCGCGGAGGAGATCGGCGCTGCTCTGGCCGCCCTGGGCGCGCGACCCTGGCAGATTGCACAGACCGCACAGAAGATCGCCACCGCCTTTGTAGAGGCGGCGCAAACGCCCGACACGACCCCCGCACCCGCTTCGTAGGTTCGACCCAACCGATTCCTCCCCGTTTCGCGGGCTTCATAGACTGAGGCCACGCACTAACTTGGAGGCAGAGTGGCCGAGATCTCGGACGTCTTCTTCGTCGATGGAGTACGCACCCCCTTCGGGCGCGCCGGCGAAAAAGGCATGTACTGGAACACCCGCGCAGATGACCTGGCCGTCAAGGCGACCATCGGCCTGCTGGAGCGGAACGCGGCGGTCCCCACCGACCGCATCGATGACGTCGCGATCGCCGCGACGTCGCAGACGGGAGATCAGGGCCTCACGCTCGGCCGCTCCGTGGCGATCCTGGCCGGGCTGCCCCAGACGGTCCCCGGCCTCGCCGTCGAGCGCATGTGCGCCGGCGCGATGACGAGCGTCACGACGATGGGCGCCTCGATCGGCATCGGCATGTACGACTTCGCCCTCGCCGGCGGCGTCGAGCACATGGGCCACCACCCCATCGGGGCGAACGCCGACCCGAACCCCCGCTTCGTGGCCGAGAAGATGGTCGACCCCGGCGCGCTCAACATGGGCGTCACGGCGGAGCGAATCTTCGATCGCTTCCCGCACCTGACCAAGGAGCGCTCGGACCGGTTCGGCATGCTGAGCCAGCACAAGGTGCAGGCCGCGTACGACGCCGGCAAGATCCAGCCCGACCTCGTTCCCGTGGCCACCAAGGGGCCCGACGGCGCCTGGGGTCTCGCCACCGAAGACGAGGGCCGTCGCCCGCAGACCACCATGGAGGACCTCGCGGCCCTCAAGACGCCGTTCCGCCCGCATGGCCGCGTCACCGCCGGTACCTCGTCGCCTCTCACCGACGGCGCGACGATGTCGCTGCTCGCCGGCGGCGGTGCGGTCAAGGAGTTCGGGCTCGCGCCGAAGATGCGGATGGTCTCGTTCGCGTTCGCCGGAGTGCAGCCGGAGATCATGGGCATCGGACCGATCCCGTCGACCGAGAAGGCCCTGAAGAAGGCCGGCCTCACGATCGCCGACATCGGCCTGTTCGAGCTCAACGAGGCGTTCGCCATCCAGGTGATCTCGCTGCTCGACCACTTCGGCATCGCCGACGACGATCCCCGAGTGAACCAGTGGGGCGGCGCCATCGCGTTGGGTCACCCGCTCGCGGCATCCGGCGTGCGCCTCATGATCCAGCTCGCGGCACAGTTCGCCGAGCGCCCCGACGTCCGTTACGGCCTGACCGCCATGTGCGTCGGCCTCGGCCAGGGCGGATCGGTCATCTGGGAGAACCCGCACTACGACGGCAAGAAGAAGAAGTGAGCGCCACCGTGACGAACTACGACGAGATCGACTTCTCCCCCATCCAGGCGCTTACCGAGGGCGAGGTCATCACCCAGTCCCCGGTGCGCGACATCCGTCTCCCCTCGGGCAAGGTGCTGGCGCTGATCACGCTCGACAACGGTCGTGACCACACCCGTCCGAACACGCTGGGCCCTGCGACGCTCACGCAGCTGGGTGAGACGCTCGACGGTCTCAAGGCGCGAGCCGCCGCCAGCGAGATCCAGGCCGTCGGCATCACGGGAAAGCAGTACATCCTCGCCGCGGGTGCCGACCTGTCCGACATCAGCAAGGTCGGCTCGCGCGACAACGCACGCCTCATCGCGCAGCTCGGCCACAAGGTGCTCGGCAAGCTGGGCGATCTCGGCGTGCCGTCGTTCGCCTTCGTGAACGGCCTCGCCCTGGGCGGCGGCCTGGAGATCGCACTGAACTCCAGCTACCGCACGGTCGACGCGTCTGCGGCAGCGGTCGCACTCCCCGAGGTCTTCCTCGGCATCATCCCCGGTTGGGGCGGCGCCTATCTGCTGCCGAACCTGATCGGCATCGAGAACGCCCTCGAGGTCGTCATCTCGAACCCGCTCAAGCAGAACCGGATGCTGAAGCCCCAGCAGGCGTTCGATCTCGGCATCTTCGACGCGATCTTCCCCGCCGCGAACTATCTGGAGAACTCGCTCTCCTGGGCGGACGCCGTACTCGGCGGCAAGAAGGTCGAGCGCAAGAACGAACCAGGGAAGATCGAGCGGCTCACCAAGTGGCCGATCGCGATCAAGATGGCGCGCGGCATGCTCGAATCGAAGATCGGAACGGTACCGAAGTCTCCGTACGCGGCGCTCGACCTGCTCGACAAGGCGAAGAGCGGCACCAAGGCCGAGGGCTTCGCCCGCGAGGACGAGGCGCTCGCCGACCTCGTCACCGGCGACCAGTTCGCCGCGTCGATGTATGCCTTCGACCTCGTGCAGAAGCGCGCGAAGCGGCCTGTCGGTGCTCCTGACAAGGAGCTCGCGAAGAAGGTCACCAAGGTGGGCATCATCGGTGCCGGACTCATGGCCAGCCAGTTCGCGCTGCTGTTCGTGCGCAAGCTCCAGGTGCCCGTGCTCATCACGGACCTCGACCAGGCACGCGTCGACAAGGGCGTCGCCTACATCCACGAGGAGATCGGCAAGCTCGAGGCCAAGGGGCGTCTGGACGCCGACTCTGCGAACAAGCTGCGCGCGCTCGTGACCGGCACCACCGACAAGAGCCTCTACGCGGACTGCGACTTCGTGATCGAGGCCGTGTTCGAAGAGGTCGGCGTCAAGCAGCAGGTGTTCGGAGAGATCGAGAAGATCATCGCCGAGGACGCGATCCTCGCGACCAACACCTCGTCGCTGTCGGTCGAAGAGATCGGTGCGAAGCTCGCCCACCCCGAGCGCCTGGTCGGGTTCCACTTCTTCAACCCGGTCGCGGTGATGCCGCTGATCGAGATCGTGAAGACGCCCGACACGGCCGATGCGGCGCTGTCGACGGCCTTCGTCGTCGCGAAGAACCTCGGAAAGAACGCGGTTCTCACCGCCGACGCCCCGGGCTTCGTCGTGAACCGGCTGCTCGCGAAGGTCATGGGCGAGGCCGCACGTGCCGTCTACGAGGGCACACCGATCGCCGACGTCGAGAAGGCCTTCGGCCCGCTCGGCCTGCCGATGGGACCCTTCCAGCTGATCGACCTGGTCGGTTGGAAGGTCGCAGCCCACGTGCAGGACACGATGGTGCACGCCTTCCCCGAGCGGTTCTACGCGAACGAGAACTTCCACGCCCTCGCCGAGCTCGACGCGGTCGTGGAGAAGGACAAGGGCGGACGCGTCGTCGGCTGGAGCAAGCAGGCCGAGAAGGTCCTGAAGCCCGCTGTCGGGAAGACTCCGGCGACGGCTGCGACCATCCTCCAGCGTGTGCAGGACGGTCTCGCGCAGGAGATCAAGCTGATGCTCGATGAGGGCGTGGTCCCCGAGGTCGAGGACATCGACCTGTGCCTGATCCTCGGCGCCGGCTGGCCCTTCATCGACGGCGGCGCTTCGCCGTACCTCGACCGCGAGGGTGCTTCCGAGCGGGCGTTCGGCGGTTCGTTCCACACTCCGCAGATCCGCGGCATCGAGAGCCGCTGATCGAGAAGATCATCAGACAATTCGCCCCGCCGGATTCCTCGCGAATCCGGCGGGGCGATTCGTCGTCCACCGCGGCCGGGGGCCTAACCTGAGGCGATGACCTCTCGTCCGTCCCCGCGCACGGCGCAGCAGCCGATGGCCTTCCTCTGGCGCGAGTTCTGGCGCGGTGCTGTCGCCACGTGGATCACCTTCAACGCGCTGTTCCTTTTGGTGACGACGATCGTCCTCACGATCATTTCGCACTCGCTCCAGGGCGTCTTTTCAATTTTGGTCTTGGTGGCATGGTTCCAGCTGGTCTTCGTCGTCACCGTCTCCGCTCTGGCTACCGTCGTCGGCGGCGCGGCTGCCTTCGGGCTGGGCCGACTCCTGCGGACCGTCGCGGGCATCCGCCGACACCTTGTCGCCTTCGCGGGGCTCGGTCTCGTCGTCGGAGGTCTGGCCATCGCAATCATCGGCGTCTGGCCAGCGAGCAAAGCCGAAGAGTTCGGCACCCTGCTGAGTGACATCACCGAGCCGTACATCGCGCTGCCGCTCCTGTGCGTGAGCGCCATCAGCGTCGCCTACGGCTGGTACTGGACGGCATCGCGGGCGCTGCTCGACGACCCTGCGCCACAGACCGCGATCGCCGAGACTCAGCTCGTGGACTGAGCCGGTCGGCGATCGTCGGCGCCGCGTCGAGGCCAGTAGGACAGCGCCCGTTCGGCCAGAGCGGTGATCGTGAGAGACGGGTTGACGCCGGGGTTCGCGGGCACGGCCGAGCCGTCGACCACGTGCAGCCCCGGGTGTCCCCAGACGCGGTGATAGGGATCGATCACTCCGTCTTCAGGCGACGCCGAGATCACCGCACCGCCGAGGAAGTGCGCGGTCAGCGGGATCCCGAAGACCTCGGGCCACGAGCCGCGGGCTTCCGCGGACACTCCGCCTTCCTGCTCGACGCGCCTCGCGATCGCCGCAGCGGCCGTGTGCGCCTGCGGGAGATGACTCGGGTTCGGTTCACCGTGTCCCTGTGCACTGGTCATCACGAGGCGGCCGAAGCGGCGTCGCAGGGACAGGGTGAGCGAGTTGTCGGCGGTCTGCATCACGAGCGCGATGATTCCCCGTTCGCTCCACCGGCGGAGGTTCCCGAGACGGAACTGCCGCACCGGCGATCGGAGCACTTGTCTGATGAGGCTGCCCAGTCGTGCACCCAGACCACGGTCGCCCGGCACGAGGACGGTCGCGAGCGCACCCATCAGGTTCGAGCCGGGACCGTAGCGCACGTTCTCCACATGAGTGCGGTCGTCGACGTGGAAGGAGGTGGTGATCGCGATTCCCCGCGCCAGCTCCAGAGACTCCGGAACCGCGGTCGCCACCGCGCCGTCGAGGGCCTCGGAGTTGGTTCGGGTGAGCCGCCCCAGGGCATCGGAGACCCGTGGCAGCGCACCGGAGGCCTTCATCCGGTGCAGCAGCTGCTGAGTGCCCCAGGTGCCGCCGGCGAGCACGACCTGCTCTGCCGTCACCGTGCGACGTCCGTGCCGGAACCAGGCACCGCTGCGCCGCGTGGTCACCGCGAATCCGCCGCCGGGGAGTTCACGCACCTCGCTCACCGTGCGCAGCGCCTCGATCGAGACACCTCGACGTTCCGCGAGGGCGAGGTAGTTCTTCATGAGGGTGTTCTTCGCGCCCACACGGCAGCCCACCATGCAGTTGCCGCAGAGCGTGCAGCCGGTGCGGTCCGGTCCTTCACCGCCGAAGAAGGGATCGGTCGTGCGTTCCCCCGGCTTCCCGAACCAGACGCCGACCGGGGCGCGACGAAACGTCGAGCCGACGCCCAGGTCGTCGGCCGCACCGGCCATGATCCGTTCGACAGGCCCCGTGTGCGGATAGTGCTCCACCACGCCGAGCATCCGCTTCGCGGTGGCGTAATGCGGCGACAGCTCCGACTCCCACTCGGCGATGCCTCGCCACTGCGGGTCCTGGAAGAACGCGGGACCCGGCTGATAGAGCGTGTTCGCGTAGTTGAGCGAGCCTCCGCCGACCCCCGCGCCCGCCAGGATCATCACGTGCGGAAGCCGATGGATGCGCTGCACACCGTAGCACCCGAGCATCGGCGCCCAGAGGTAGCGGCGAAGATTCCAGCTCGTCTTCGCGAAGTCGTCATCCTCGAAGCGACAGCCGGCCTCGTAGACGCGGACCCGGTAGCCCTTCTCCGCCAGTCGCAGCGCGGCCACGGACCCGCCGAACCCGGAGCCGACGATCACGACGTCTTCATCGAACCTCGTCATCGCACACCCTCCGACCGCATCGTCGCCTCCGGCACCATCATCGTCAGCGCCGCAGGGAGCACCGCGACGGTGCACACATTCTCGCCGATACGCTCGCCATCGGCGTACACCACCAGGCCAGGGGCCGAGACCGTCACGGTCCGCGCTCGGCGGTGAGAGACCTCCGGTCGACGCAGGTGCGATCCTCGCAGCAGCAGCGGGAAGAGACGCAGCAGCCGCAGTCGGCCCAGAGGTGCGACATGAACGATGTCGAGCAGTCCGTCGTCGGGAACCGCCCCGGCGCAGATCGGCATCCCCCCGCCGTAGCTCGATGTGCTGCCGGCGGCGATCAGCGTACCCGGAGCCCTCCGCGCGGGTTCGCCGTCGATGGCGAGCGAGAAGTCCATCGCACGCAGACGCACGAGTTCGATGAGCAGCGCCAGATAGTAGCGCGGTGCCCCGTGCGGCCAGCGGAGCCGGTTGGTGCGGTCGCTGACCTTCGCGTCGAACCCGAACGCCGCGATCGTGAGGAACTTCCGCGTCCCGGCCGCCGTGCTGACCTCACCGACATCGACCGGTCGCGGCACACCGGTGAGTGCCAGCTCCGCAGCGGCCGCGGCGTCACCTCGGGGCAGGCCGAGGGCACGCGCGAGGTCGTTCCCCGTCCCGGCCGGCACCAGGACGACCGGGGCGGCGGCTGCACACACCGTGTCGAGAATGCCCGACAGCGTGCCGTCTCCGCCGACGACCACGAGCGCTCGTGGATCGTCGGCCAGGGCTGCGACCGCGAGCCGGGCCGTGTCGGCCGCGGAGCCGCCCGCATAAGCGCGCACCTCGGCCCCGCGACTCCTGAGGTGCAGGACAGCGGCTTCGGCTGCCCTTCCGCCCCGCCCCTTGCCGGAGGACGGGTTCGCGAGCACCGCGATGTGCTCGGCCACGTCAGCGCGACCGCTCGATCGGGATCACGGCGCCGGGGTTGAGCACGCCGGCAGGATCGAGTTCACGCTTGATGGCGGCGAGGATCCGGATGCCGGTCTCGCCGATCTCCTCACGGATCCAGGGCGCATGATCCCTGCCGACCGCGTGGTGGTGGCTGATGGTTCCGCCCGACGCGATGATCGCATCATTGACGCGCGACTTCACGGGCTCCCACACCCCGAGCGGATCGGAGCGGATACCGGCGAGGACGGTGAAGTAGAGCGACGCCCCCGTCGGGTAGATGTGGGACACGTGGCACATGACGTACGACTTCGCCCCGGCATCCGCGAAGCCGTCCTTGAGAGCCGCTTCGACGGCCGATCGCAGCCTCTGCAGGTTCGACCACGTGGTCGCGGTCTCCAGTGTCTCGCAGAAGACTCCGGCGTCGAGCAGTGAATCCCTCAGGTAAGGACCGTCGAAGCGGCCCTTCAGCCAGTCCTCCGCCGCCCCCTCCCCTGCCGAGATGCCGCCGGCGGCAGCCAGCTGAGCGCTGGTACGAGCCCGTCGTTCGGCGATGCCATCACCCTCGTACACGGTCACCACGCTCGTGCCCTTCGAAAGAGCCTTGCCGATCTTGCCGACCTGCGCGAGGCTCACCGCCGTCTCCGCTTCGTCGGACAGTCGGATGACGGTGGGCCCGTTGCCCTGCTGCGCGACACGACGCAAACCCTCAGCCCCGCTGGCGAAGTCGGGGAAGGACCAGGACTCGAAGACACGCTCGCGGGGGATCGGATGCACCCGCACCCGCACCTCGGTGATGACGCCGAAGATGCCCTCCGACCCGAGGAACACCCTGATCAGGTCGGGACCCGCCGCCGAGCCGGGCGACCGTCCGAGCTCGATGTCGCCGGTCGGCGTCGCCACGCGGATTCCCGTCACCATCGAGTCGAAGCGCCCGTTGCCCGCCGAGTTCTGTCCCGACGACCGCGCTGCGGCGAAGCCGCCGATCGTCGCGTAGCGGAAGCTCTGCGGGTAGTGACCGAGCTCGAACCCGTGCACGGACAGCAATGCCTCCGCCTCGGGCCCTGCGGTGCCGGCGGCGAGCACGGCCTCGCCGCTGATCTCATCCAGCCGGACCACACCGCTGAGACGCCGCAGGTCGAGGCTCACCACCGCGTGATGCGCGCCCCGCTGCGGATCGAGTGCTCCAACGACGCTCGTGCCGCCGCCGAAGGGGATGACCGCGATTCCACGCGCGACGGCGACGTCGAGACACGCGCGCACCTCGTCGTGGTCGGCGGGACTCACGACGGCGTCCGGCGCGTCCTGCCGGGTCTCGCGACGACGCAGGAGATCGGGGGTCGAACGCCCTCCGGCATGGCGGATACGCGCCTCAGTGGTGTCGTCGACGTGGGCGGGGCCGACAGCGGCGGAGAGGGCCGCATGGTCGTCGTGGGACAACCGTGAAGGCGCCAGCTGCACCTCGGCAAGCGTGGCTGCCGGCTCGGGCCTGCGCACACGCCCCAGCAGCATCGGGAGCAGCGCGCGCACCGGCAGGGGCAGGTCCTTCGCCTTGGCCGGGTCACCCCAGCCGTTCCACCTCATCGACGGGTCCGCATCGACCCTGCCATTGTCTGGGTTCATGCGTTACAGTGTGACACATCATGGAAGAACGTCAACCTCTGTGGGACGCGACGCAGACGAGGATCCTCGATGCCGCCGACGCGCTGATCGAGCGCCGTGGCGTGCACGGGGTCACCATCGCCGAGCTCGCCCGCCGCGCCGACCTCAGCCGTCCGACGATCTACCGCAACTGGAGCGATGCCGATGACGTCGTCCGCGCCGCGCTGCTGCGCCGCGTGGATGGCATCCTGAGCACCTTCTCGGCGGACGCGCGCACGAGGACCGCTCTCGTGGACGACGTGCTGCGCTTCACGACGCTGTTTCGGAGCGACCCTCTCTACGGGCGGCTGCTCGCCGACGAGCCCGAGGCCTTCACGCGGTACACCCTGCAGCGCGTGGGCTCGAGCCAACGCATGATCCTGCGCTGGCTCGCCAGGGCCATCAGTTCCGCACAGGGTGACGGATCGGTCAGGCCCGGCGAGCCGCAGGAGATCGCGGTCATGCTGCTTCTCATCGCGCAGTCCGCGGTCCTCTCGCACGGCACGGTGGCCGACCTCATCTCCGAAGCCGGGTGGGAACGCGAACTGCGCGCCGCACTCGACGGGCTGCTGAGACCGTGAACGGGGCATCATCCGCGCTCAACGTCGCGCGACGGAGGATCGATCTCGCACTCGCGGCCGATGAGCGCGCCGACGTTCTCGTCGTGGGAGGCGGTATCACCGGTGCGGGAGCCGCGCTCGATGCCGCATCTCGCGGCCTCCGCGTGACGCTGATCGAAGCGGATGACCTCGCTTTCGGAACCAGCCGGTTCAGCTCGAAGCTGGTGCACGGCGGCCTGCGCTACCTCGCGACGGGCGACATCGCGACCGCGAGAGAGAGCGCACACGAGCGTCATCTCCTCATGACGACGATCGCCCCGCATCTGATCCGCCCGCTCGGGCAGCTCCTGCCGTTCTCACACGGCGTCACACTCCGCCAGCGCACGGCAGGCGCGGTCGGGATGGCGCTGGGTGATCTGCTGCGGATGCGCGCGCACACGCCTCGCAGCGTGCTGCCGGCCCCGGTGCTCGTGTCGGCGCGCACCGCTGCTCGGCTGGCGCCCGCTCTCGATCCGCACGGTCTGCGCGGGGGCGTGCTGTCCTACGACGGCCAGCTCGTCGACGACGCACGACTCGTGGCGACCGTGGCGCGGACCGCAGCTGACCTCGGCGCCCGCATACTCACCCGGGTCCGTGCGGTGGCGCTGCGTGCGGACGGTGCCACCGTCGAGGAGACGACGACGGGTGAACGATTCGACATCAGCGCACGTGCCGTCATCAACGCGACCGGGGTGTGGGCGGGCACGCTCGACCAGGCGATCGGGGTGCGACCGAGCCGAGGCACCCATATCGTGCTCGATGCCGCCGACCTCGGAACTCCTTCGACGGCCCTCACGATCCCCCACGAGGGCTCGATCAGCCGCTATGTGTTCGCGCTGCCGCAGGCATGCGGTCGCGTGATCGTGGGGCTCACCGACGAGGACTCTCCCGGTGCCGTGCCACGCGTGGCGCAGCCGACGGAGCCGGAGATCGACTTCCTCCTGCGCAGCCTCAACCGGGTGATCGCCGCACCGATCGGTCGCGATCAGGTGCGAGGGGCCTTCGCGGGCTTGCGGCCGCTGGTCGACAGCGGTACGGACTCGAGCGCCGACGTCTTGCGCAGGCACCTGGTGGCGATGTCAGAGGCCGGGTTCGTCACTGTTCTCGGCGGAAAGCTGACGACGTATCGGCGGATGGCCGAGGATGCGGTCGATCTCGCAGCTCGGACACGGGGCCTGCAGGCGACATCGAGTCGGACGGCATCGTTGCGACTCGTCGATCGCGTGATCCCCTCCTCGCCGGAGCTGCTGGACGAGACGACGGGGTTGACCGCAGCCGAGGTCGAGTACGCCGTCCGTGTCGAGGGGGCGATGACCGTCGACGACGTGCTCGACCGCCGCACACGCGTCGGTCTCGTCGACGCGGATCGCGAACGCTGCAGGGGGGCGGTGGAGACGATCGTCGCTCGCACCGTCGCCGACCTCGTCTGAGCCCGTCCCCCGGCGGATCGGGACCGGGGCGTATCCACCGAGAAGCATCGCGGAGAACGCGCGGGGAACAGCGCATGAACTCCCCCGAACCGGGCGTCTCCCCGGTACTCCCGTGCGCCGCGACCCTGCACAGTGGTGTCATGGACATGCTCTTCACGATGCTGGGCGGCAAGGGGATGTCGGGGCTGCTGAAGACCGGCACGGCGATCCTCACCACGCTCCTGGTCCTGCCCGCCCTCCTCAAGCTCTTCATCGTCACGGTCGATGAGGGCTGGGCAGCGATCCGGACCCGCAACGGCAAGCCGATCATCCGGAACCGTCCACAGCGACGCCCGTCCGCTCGCGCAGGCGCGGTCGGCGAGGTCGTGGTGCTGCACCCGGGGTCCCACGGCGCCTTCCCGCTGTTCTACTGGTACAAGCTCATCGATGTCCGCTGCCGCGCGACGGATCTACCCGCGCGCGAGATGACCGGATCCAGCGGCCATCAGCATCGGGTCCACGCCTCTTTCGAGTGGCGCCCCATACCGACGGGAAGCGACCTGCGGGTCTTCGAGCTCGATGTGGTCAACGTCAAGGAACGCGCATCGAACATCGTCGGCGCGGCACTGAGGGATGTGATCCGTGGGCTCGAGGGGGCCGAGCTCCCGCACAACGACGAGATCAACACCCGCGTCATCGCCGCCAGCGCCGAGGAGGTACGCCGTGCTTGCGGCGTCGAGCTGGTGCGCGTCATGGTCACCGGCGACGCGCTCACCGACGGCTATCTGCTCTCGACGGCGCTCCGTGACGTCGACCGAGGCGCACAGGCCGTCGCGGCACTGCACGCGCTGAACTGACGGCGGCGGCGCCGACATCCGATCGGGCGTCAGTGCCGCTCGTGCAGCGGGATGTCGATGGTTCCGCTCTCCCCCGCGTGACGCGCCTTCGGAATGCGCGTCCCGAGCACCTGCGAGACGATGTCCTGCGCGATCTTCGGTGCCGTGAGACCGGCGTCGGAGAGGATCTGATCACGCGAGGCATGGTCGATGAACTCGTCCGGCAGTCCCAGCTCGTCCACCGCGGTGTCGATCCCGGCCTCCCGGAGAACCTGGCGCACACGAGTGCCGACGCCACCGACGCGGATGCCGTCTTCGAGCGTGATCACGAGGCGATGATGCGCCGCGAGCTCGACGATCGAGGGCTGCACGGGGATGGCCCAGCGCGGATCGATGACCGTCGCACCGATCCCCTGCGCACGGAGCCGCTCGGCGACGTCGAGAGCGAGTTCGGCGAACGGGCCGATGGCGACGATGAGAACGTCTTCAGACTCACCGCGGGCGAGCACGTCGACACCGTCGCTCAGTCGTTCGATCGCCGGCAGATCGGCGGCGACCTCCCCCTTCGGGAACCGGATGACGGTGGGGGCGTCTTCGACATCGACGGCCTCGCCGAGGGCTTCCGTCAGACGCGCACCGTCGCGAGGCGCGGCGATGCGGATGTGCGGAACGATCTGCAGCATCGCGAGATCCCACATGCCGTGATGGCTGGGACCGTCGGGGCCTGTGACGCCGGCGCGATCGAGGACGAAGGTCACCCCGGCGCGGTGCAGGGCGACATCCATCAGCACCTGATCGAAGGCGCGCCCCATGAAGGTGGCGTAGAGGGCCACGACGGGGTGCAGGCCCCCGTATGCCAGGCCGGCGGCGGACGCGACGGCGTGCTGCTCGGCGATGCCCACGTCGTAGACCCGATCGGGGAAGCGCTCGGCGAACGGCGCGAGCCCGGTCGGGCGCAGCATCGCAGCCGTCATCGCGATCACGTCGCTGCGCTGCTCGCCGACGGACACCAGAGCGTCGGAGAACACATCCGTCCAGCCTCGCCCGCCGGAGGAGAGCGTCTCACCGGTCGTCGGATCGATCTTGCCGACGGCGTGGAACTGATCGGCCTCGTCATCCCGAGCCGGCTGGTAGCCCCGCCCCTTCTCGGTGATCGTGTGGACGATGACAGGGGCCCCGTAGGACTTCGCCAGCTCCAGCGTCTCCAGGAGCGCAGGCAGGTCGTGTCCGTCCACCGGGCCGAGATACTTGATGTCGAGGTTCGAGTAGAGGGCCTCGTTGTTCGTGAAACGTGAGAGGAAGCCGTGCGTGCCTCCACGGACGCCGCGGAACACCGCACGCCCCACGGGACCGAACGCCCGGAAGAGGCGGTCGGAGCGCTGGTGGAGGTCCTTGTAGGCCGCTGCCGTGCGCACGCGGTTGAGGTACCGCGACATGCCGCCGATCGTCGGTGCATACGAGCGCCCGTTGTCGTTGACGACGATGACCAGGTTGCGGTCGTTGTCGTCGGAGATGTTGTTCAACGCCTCCCAGGTCATGCCGCCGGTGAGTGCGCCGTCGCCGACGACCGCGACCACGTGCCGGTCCGCGCGTCCGGTCGCCGTCAGCGCCCGCGAGATGCCGTCGGCCCAGCTGAGAGAGCTGGAGGCGTGCGAGGACTCCACGACGTCGTGGGGGCTCTCCCCCCGCTGCGGATAGCCGGCGAGGCCGCCTCGGACGCGCAGAGCGGAGAAGTCCTGGCGCCCGGTGAGGAGCTTGTGCACGTAGGACTGATGTCCCGTGTCGAAGATGAAGGGATCGTCCGGGGAGGAGAACACGCGGTGCAGAGCGATCGTCAGCTCGACGACACCGAGGTTGGGCCCCAGATGGCCGCCCGTACGGGACACGTTCTCGACCAGGAACTCGCGGATCTCCGCGGCGAGCTCCGCCAGTTGCTCTGTCGAGAGCGCATCCAGATCACGGGGTCCTGAGATGCTCGGAAGAATGGGCATCTGCACCTCCTCACAGGCTCCGTCACAAGCGCCCGACGAGGGTGCGGACGTCTCTAGATCCTACCCCGAGACTCCGGGAAAACCCGGAGGGCGCCGCCCCCTTGACAGGAAGGGATGACGCGATGAGGGGGCTCGGATCCGAAGATCCGAGCCCCCTCATCTGTGCGATCAGACCAGCGAACGCAGCACGTACTGCAGGATGCCGCCGTTGCGGTAGTAGTCGGCCTCGCCGGGGGTGTCGATGCGGACGACCGCGTCGAACTCGACCGGCTGCTTGCCCTCGGGCGAGTTCTCGCTCGGGATCGCCGTGACCTTGACCGTCTTGGGCGTGACGCCGTTGTTGAGCTCTTCCAGACCCGAGATCGAGACGATCTCGGTGCCGTCGAGGCCCAGCGACTCCCAGCTCTCGCCGGCGGGGAACTGCAGCGGGACGACGCCCATGCCGATCAGGTTCGAGCGGTGGATGCGCTCGAAGCTCTCGGTGATGACCGCCTTGACGCCCAGCAGGCTCGTGCCCTTGGCCGCCCAGTCACGCGACGAACCGGAGCCGTACTCCTTGCCGCCGAAGATGACCAGGGGCGTGCCCTCTGCCTGGTAGTTCATGCTCGCGTCGTAGATGTACGACTGCGGGCCGCCCGGCAGAGTGAAGTCACGCGTGTAGCCGCCCTCGACCACCTGTCCGTCGTTGACGGCCGCGACCATCGCGTTCTTCAGACGGATGTTGGCGAAGGTTCCGCGGATCATGACCTCGTGGTTGCCTCGACGCGAGCCGAAGGAGTTGAAGTCCTTGCGGTCGACGCCGTGCTCCGTGAGGTACTGGGCCGCAGGCGTGCCGGCCTTGATGTTGCCGGCGGGCGAGATGTGGTCGGTGGTCACCGAGTCGCCGAGGGTCGCCATGACGCGTGCACCCTCGATGTCCTTCACCGGGGTGAGCTCCATCGTCATGCCCTCGAAGTACGGCGCCTTGCGCACGTAGGTCGAGTTCTCGTCCCACTGGAAGATGTCGTCGTCCGGAGTGGGCAGGCTGCGCCAGCGCTCGTCACCGTCGAAGACCGTCGCGTACTGCTTGATGAACTGCTCACGCGAGATCGAGGAGTCGACGAGCTCCTGCACCTCTGCCGGTGTCGGCCAGATGTCCTTGAGGAAGACGTCTTCCCCATCGGTGCCCTTGCCGAGCGCGTCGTTCTCGAAGTCGAAGTGCATCGACCCGGCCAGCGCGTACGCGATGACCAGCGGCGGGCTGGCGAGGTAGTTCATCTTCACGTCGGGGCTGATGCGCCCC
Source organism: Microbacterium sp. DWRC1-3 (assembly GCF_049896645.1). NCBI lineage: Bacteria > Bacillati > Actinomycetota > Actinomycetes > Micrococcales > Microbacteriaceae > Microbacterium > Microbacterium sp. DWRC1-3. Next base: position 414,829 of record NZ_JAFCUS010000001.1, on the reverse strand, counting down.
TCGAAGTTGCGGTTGCCCGAGAGGACGGCCGTGACGGCGAGGTCGTGCGAGTTGATCGCCTCGGACACCTCTTCGATCAGCGGACCCGAGTTGCCGATGCAGATCGTGCAGCCGTAGCCGACGGTGTAGAACCCGAGGCCCTCGAGGTCCTTGTCGAGTCCGGACTTCTCGTAGTAGTCGGTGACGACCTTCGAGCCGGGGCCGAGCGTGGTCTTGACCCACGGCTTCTGCTTCAGGCCCTTCGCGAGCGCCTTGCGTGCGACGAGACCGGCGGCGATCATCACCGACGGGTTCGACGTGTTGGTGCAGGAGGTGATGGCCGCGAGCGTGACGGCACCGTTGTCGAGGATGTACTTCTCCCCCGACGGCGTCGTGACCGGCACGGGCTTCGAGGCGTTCGCCGGGGCACCGCTGTTGATGTGCACCGGACGCGTGGTCGGCTCCTCGTCGCCGGGGGCCTGACCGGGGTCGGACGCCGGGAACGAGTGCTTCGACTCGAGGTCGACGATCGAGTCCGAGGTGGACGGCGAGGCGTAGCTCAGGATGTCCTGCTCGAACTGCGACTTCGCCTCGGAGAGGAGGATGCGGTCCTGCGGGCGCTTCGGGCCGGCGATCGACGGCACGACGGTGCCGAGATCGAGCTCGAGGTACTCGCTGAAGGTGGGCTCGTGCGCGGCGTCGTGCCAGAGCTTCTGCTCCTTGGCGTACGCCTCGACCAGCGCGACGGCCTCTTCGCTGCGGCCGGTGAGGCGCAGGTACTCGAGGGTGACGTCGTCGATCGGGAAGATCGCGGCGGTGGAGCCGAACTCCGGGGACATGTTGCCGATGGTCGCGCGGTTGGCGAGCGGCACCGAGGCGACGCCCTCACCGTAGAACTCGACGAACTTGCCGACCACACCGTGCTTGCGCAGCAGGTCGGTGATCGTGAGCACGACGTCCGTCGCGGTGACCCCGGCGGGGATCTCGCCGGAGAGCTTGAAGCCGACGACGCGCGGGATGAGCATCGACACGGGCTGGCCGAGCATGGCCGCCTCGGCCTCGATACCGCCGACGCCCCAGCCCAGCACACCGAGGCCGTTGACCATGGTGGTGTGCGAGTCGGTGCCGACACAGGTGTCGGGGTATGCGCGGAGCACGCCGTCGACGTTGCGGTCGTAGATGACCTTGGCCAGGTGCTCGATGTTCACCTGGTGGACGATGCCGGTCCCGGGCGGGACGACCTTGAAGTCGCTGAACGCCGTCTGACCCCAGCGCAGGAACTGGTAGCGCTCGCCGTTGCGCTCGTACTCGATCTCGACGTTGCGCTCGAGCGCGTTCTCCGAGCCGAACAGGTCGGCGATCACGGAGTGGTCGATGACCATCTCGGCGGGCGAGAGCGGGTTGATCTTGTTCGCGTCACCGCCGAGCGCCGTCACGGCCTCGCGCATGGTGGCGAGGTCGACGATGCAGGGCACACCGGTGAAGTCCTGCATGACCACACGGGCCGGCGTGAACTGGATCTCGGTGTTCGGCTCGGCCGCGGCATCCCACGAACCCAGCGCCTCGATCTGCGCCTTCGTCACATTCGCGCCGTCCTCGGTGCGAAGCAGGTTCTCGAGGAGAACCTTGAGACTGAAGGGGAGCTTCTCGAAACCGGGCACCGTGTCGATGCGGAAGATCTCGTAGTCGGTGCTGCCGACTGTCAGGGTGCTCTTGGCACCGAAGCTGTTCACCGTGGACACGGATCCGTCTCCTTCTATTCGGATGGGAGCGACAGGCGCCTCCATCTTGCTCGCCAGCGAGCCCCTGCGGCTAGCAAGGCGGCCCTAACCAGTCTGCTCCGCGCAGCTCACCGGCGAAAGCCTGCGATTTATCTTGATGTCAAGATAAATCTATCACGCCTCCGGAGCATCCTCGCTCGCGGGCTCGCGCGGGTGGAGAGCGCGAACGACGAGCCAGGTGACGGCGATCAGCGGCGCGAAGAGGGGCAGGCCCATGATGAGCTTGAGAGTGCCGAGCGCTGTGACATCTCCGGCGAGATAGAGCGGCAGCTGCACGGCCAGACGCGCGAAGAACAGCGCGGCCCAGGCGATCCCGAGCCAGAAGTAGGCACGACGCTTGCGGCGATCATTGCGCCAGGTGGTGCCCTCCCCCATCAGGAATCCGACCGCGAGGCCGATCAGCGACCACCCGATCAGAGCGGAGACCAGGATCACCGATCCGTAGACCGCGTTCGTGATGAGTCCGGGGACGAAGTTGTCAGCGCCGCGTCCGGTCCACAGCGCCAGCGCCGCAGCCGCAGCCGCGGCGACGAGACCGCCGAGGGCTGCCGAGGGCGGTGACTTCTGAGCGAGCCGGATGATCGTGAAGACCGCCGCGAGACCGACCGAGATCCCGAGCGAGAGGATCAGCGGCTCCGGGCGGATCGTGAAGATGATCACGAACGCGAGGCTGGGCAGCACCGACTCGAGGATGCCGCGCCACCCGCCCATCGCGGACCAGACCACCTTGTGCGTGCTCGAGCTCTCGGCGGGGTCGAGGCCGGCGCGACGCGCGGCACCTCCGAGAGCCTGCCCGAGAATCTCGGAGGTGCTCTTGTCTCGTTCGGGTCCGGGCTCGGGAGCGCTCACGCGGAACCCGGGGTCGCCGGCATCTTGAGCGGGATCAGGTCGCGCGGAGGCATGGGGGATCCGCCACGGACGACCACGATCGAACGGAAGAGGTCTTCGACCTTCGCGGCTGCATCCGGGTCGGAGGCTCCGGCGCCACCGATCACACCGCGGAGGAACCAGCGAGGACCGTCGATGCCGATGAAGCGCGCGAGGCGCAGCCCGGATCCCTCAGCCGCCGTGGCGGGCACCTCGGCGAGGAGCTCCTTGCCCAGCGGGCCTTCCCTCTCCTCCACACGGCCGCCCTGCGCCTTGACCTGGTCGCGCAGCTGCACGCGCGTCTCGTCCCACAGCCCACCGGTGCGCGGGGCCGCGAACGGCTGCACCTGCAGCGAGGAGTCCGCGTAGTCGAGACCGACCGCCACGATGCGCTTCGACTGCTCCTCGACCTCGAGACGGAGGTTCAGGCCCTCCCGCGGAAGGATCTTGATCCCGCCGAGGTCGATGTACGGGCGGACGGGGTTCGCCTCGGAGTCATCGAAGGGACCGTCGGTGGCACGATTCAGCGGTGCCGACTTCGAAGGGGTCTCGTTGTTGTCAGTCATTGGCCTGTCCTGCTTCGTTCTGGTGGGTCGCTGCCTGATAGCCGGTGGATCCGAATCCTCCGGCGCCGCGGACGCTGTCCGGCAGCTCGTCGACCGGGATGAACGTGGCGCGCGTGACGGGCATGATGATCAGCTGCGCGATACGATCGCCGACGGCCACATCGTACGCGCTCCGGGTATCGGTGTTGATCAGGCTCACCTTGATCTCGCCGCGATAGCCCGCGTCGACAGTTCCGGGCGAGTTCACGATCGAGATCCCGTGCTTCGCCGCCAGCCCGCTGCGCGGAACCACGAACGCTGCGTACCCCTCGGGGAGGGCGATACGCACGCCCGTCGGCACGAGTGCGCGCTCCCCCGGCTCGAGGTGCACGGCTTCCGCCGCGATCAGATCGGCACCGGCATCGCCCGGATGCGCGTACCCGGGCACCACTGCAGCGATAATGGGGATATCAACGGAATCGGTCACCCCATGAGGCTAATGCAGAACCCCGCCACAGACACACGCCCCCGCTACCGCGAAAGGCTCTCGCCGAGCCTCTGGCTGCTCGTGACCGTCGCGGTCGCCGGCCCGATGGTCTCGCTCGTCTTCGTGCCGATCGGCTCGACCGTCGCGCTCGTGCTCGGCGCGGCCGTGTCGGCCCTGCTGGTGCTGGGCTTCATCGCCGCCGCCCCGGTCGTCTCCGTCGTCGGCTCCGTCTTGCACGCAGGCCGCGCACACATCGACACCAGGCATCTCGGCGACCCCGTGGCCCTGACGGGCGAAGAAGCTCGTCACGCCCGCGGCCCGGGGCTGCCGGCACGTGGGTGGCACCTGATCCGCGGCGGCATCGACGGCATCGTCGTCGTTCCGAACCTCGACCAGGACGACCCGGTCGACGCCTGGACGATCTCGACCCGCACGCCCGACCGCCTGGCCGCGGCGATCCGCGCTTCGCGCGACTGAGACGCTTCCCACAGACGACAGCGCGCCCCTGACCGGTGTGGTCGGGGGCGCGTGATACGTCGCTCGGAGGACTGCTTACGCAGCGCACTCCTTGCAGATGGGCCCGGATGCGCCCTCGTGGTCGAGCTGTGAGCGGTGCTTCACGAGGAAGCAGCTCATGCACGTGAACTCGTCCTGCTGCGCGGGCAGCACGACGACGTCGAGCTCGAGGTCGGAGAGGTCGGCACCCGGAAGGTCGAAGCTCGACGGGTTGTCGGAGTCTTCGTCCCCGCTTGAGCCGGAGAGCTTGTCCGGCACACGCTCCTTCAGGGCTTCGATCGACTCGGAGTCGTCTTCGCTCTTTCGGGGGGCGTCGTAATCGGTTGCCATGCGGTAGATCTCCACTTTCATGGTGCGAGTGGGTGGTGCGCCGTCGGGTATTCGGCGGCCATAGTTTGCACGACCAAACGACATAACGCAAATGCTCGTCCGTGCGACGGAGGAAACTCACGGCACGCCCAGGGTATTCCCGGGCCTGACGCCCCGCACGTGACACCATGAACGGACACCCATCAGAGGGGCATTCGCATGGAAAACGTCACCATCGTCGGCACAGAAGCAGGAGTCCTCGTACTCGCGACCGAGTCGGGCGAGCGGTTCGCGCTGCCCATCGACGACATGCTGCAGCGCGAGATCCGTCGCGCCACGCGTCAGAGCGAGCCGACGGCCCAGAAGCTCGCCGCGAGCCCGCGCGACATCCAGGCGCAGATCCGTGCCGGCCTCACGGCCACAGAGGTCGCAGAACTGCTCGGCATCGGCGTCGACGACGTCGCACGGTTCGAAGGCCCGGTCCTCGCCGAGCGCGAGCATGTGATCGGGCAGGCGCTCGCCGTTCCCGTGCTCATCGGCAGCGAGGTCGAACCCGATGCGCAGCCGACCTTCGGCGTCGCCGTGCGGGCCAAACTCGCCGAGATCGAGGCCACGTCCGAGCGTTGGGCGAGCTGGAAGGATGAGTCCGGCTGGATCATCAAGCTCGAGTTCACGGCCAACGACGTCGATCACGATGCGCGCTGGAGTTTCGACCCTCGCCGCAGCGCTCTCTCGCCGCTCAACGCCGACGCCACGCAGCTGTCGCGGCAGGGTTCGCTTCCTGAGGGCCTCATCCCCCGCCTGCGGGCCGTGGACGCCGACCGGATCACCTCGCCGTACAAGGACGAGAGCCGCTTCGACTCCGGCGCCTTCGGGCCACGCCTGCTGCCGGCGCCCGATGCGGAGATCGAGGACCCGTCGTTCCCTGAGCGCTCCGACGCCGCCGCGCAGGACGCGGCGATCAAGCGCGCGCCCGCAGCGCAGACGACGAGTCCGGAGACCGCCGATCTCCTGGAGGCGCTTCGTCGACGACGTGGCCAGCGGGAGACGGCGCCGCTGCTCGACGATGTCGAGGACGCAGAGCGCCCCGAGCCGAGCCCGATCTCCCTGTTCGAGGCTCTGGAGCAGCCGGATGACGAGCCGGAGCCGCAGCAGCCTGCACCGCGTCCGTCAGGTTCGGACTCCGGTGATTCCAACGGCCGACGACGGCGCCGGAACGCGATGCCCTCCTGGGACGAGATCGTCTTCGGCGCCCGCACCGACGAGTGAGACCCGTCTGATCGCGGCTTCCGCGATCGGCGTCAGCGCGAGAACGCGCCGAGCCTGATCACCGGCACCTGCCGCTCCTCGGGTGTGAGCGCTCCGTGCTGACCGACCATCCCTCGTCCGCGCTGGTCGGCAGCCGTGCCGTCGTAGATGGCCCAGGTTCCGCGGGCGATCGCGAGCACATCGCCGATCCGCGACGAGGCCGCCTCGGTGACCGTCGGTCCGAAGAGCCCCGCGTGCACAGCTTCGTCACGGGTCACGACGTCGGCTACGCCTTCGAGGTCGGCGCGCCATCGTGCGGTCACCGCGGCGGCGTCCGCCTCGGGCTCCAGGTAGGCGTGCAGCATGCGCGGCTCGCCCCCGACGTGACGAATCCCCTCGAGATGCGTCTCCTCCAGAACCACCTGTCGATTCGGCGCCACGTCGACCATCCCGTGATCCGATGTGACCACCACGCCGACGCCGGGGGGCACGCGTGTCGACAGGGCGGCGTCGACGTCCTCCAATGCAGCGACCCATTCCGCTGAGGCGATGCCGTGCTTGTGCCCGGCCTTGTCGACCTCGGGAAGATAGCAGTAGACGAGAGAGCCCGGATGAGTCTGCGCGAGCTCGTACGCCGCTTCGATGCGAGCGCGCGCTGTGGTCGCCGCGACGAACTCGGCCCCGCGGAGCGTTGCCTTGGTGAAACCGCTGTGGGCGTACCCGGCGAATCCGACGGCGAAACTCGCATGACCGCCGCGGGCCGCTCGCTCGAAGATCGTGGGCGCCGCTTGCCACGTGAGGGGATCGATCCCGTCGGTCTCCCAGCCGCTGAGCTGGTTCACGAGCACATCGCGGCTCGGATCGAGCACGCGATAGCCCACGAGACCGTGCTCCCCCGGCCACACGCCCGTGACGATGCTGGTGAGCGCCGCCGCCGTGGTGGAGGGGAACACCGACTGCGCGACGTCCTTCTTCGCCATCCCCGACGTCAGAGCCCGTGCGTGCCCGGCATGCCCGCGCAGACTGATCGCGCCGAGACCGTCGATCACGACGAGGACCACCGATTCCGCGCGCGGCAGCACCTGGGACTCGCCGCGCAGAGCGGCGAACAGGTCGTCCGCCACCCCGACGACACTCCGGGAACTCGGCGGCGCGGACGGTAGCATGAAGGACATCCGAGCCAGTCTGACACAGGCTCCCGTATGCCCTCAGGAAGTCCATGCCGAAAACCCCGCCGCCCGAGCCTGTCGAGGAGCGCATCCAGGACATCGACCTCTCCACCGAGATGCAGGGCTCGTTCCTCGAGTACGCATATTCGGTGATCTACTCGCGCGCCCTGCCCGACGCGCGCGATGGTCTGAAGCCCGTGCAACGCCGCATCCTCTACCAGATGGCGGAGATGGGCCTGCGCCCCGACCGCGGGCACGTCAAGAGCGCGCGCGTCGTCGGCGAGGTGATGGGAAAGCTGCACCCCCACGGCGACTCCGCGATCTACGACGCCCTGGTGCGCCTCGCTCAAGAGTGGGCCCTGCGCGTTCCCCTGGTCGACGGGCACGGAAACTTCGGATCCCTCGACGACGGGCCCGCCGCGGCCCGCTACACCGAGGCACGGCTCGCCGCCGCTGCCCTGGCGCTCACCGAGAACCTCGACGAGGATGTCGTCGACTTCATCCCGAACTACGACGGCCAGTTCCAGCAGCCCGCCGTGCTGCCGGCGGCCTTCCCCAATCTCCTGGTCAACGGTGCGAGCGGTATCGCCGTGGGTATGGCCACCAACATGGCGCCGCACAACCTCATCGAGGTGGTCGCGGCGGCCACGCACCTGCTCGAGCACCCGGATGCGACCACTGAGGAGTTGATGGAGTTCGTTCCCGGTCCCGACTTCCCCTCCGGCGGAATCCTGATGGGACTCGACGGCGTCAAAGACGCCTACACGAACGGACGCGGGGCTCTGAAGGTCCGGGGCAAGACGTCGATCGAGCCTCTCGGTCCCCGGCGCACCGGCATCATCGTGTCGGAGCTGCCGTACATGGTCGGTCCGGAACGACTGCTCGAGAAGATCCGCGACGCGGTGCAGGCGAAGAAGCTGCAGGGCATCAGCGACGTCACCGACCTCACCGACCGCAATCACGGACTGCGCGTCGCGATCGGCATCAAGACCGGCTTCGACCCGAACGCGGTGCTCGAACAGCTCTACCGCCTGACCCCGTTGGAAGACTCCTTCAGCATCAACAACGTCGCCCTGGTCGAGGGCCAGCCGCGCACGCTCGGCCTCAAGGAGATGCTGAGCGTCTACGTCGGCCACCGCCTCGAGGTCATCACCCGTCGCAGCCGCTACCGCCTGAAGCGTCGCGAGGAGCGTCTGCACCTCGTGGAGGGTCTGCTCATCGCGATCCTCGACATCGATGAGGTCATCCAGGTCATCCGCTCGTCCGACGACTCGGAGCAGGCCCGTGCGCGACTGCGATCGGTCTTCGACCTGAGCGAGCTCCAGGCGGAGTACATCCTCGAGCTGCGTCTGCGCCGTCTGACGAAGTTCTCCCGGATCGAGCTCGAGACCGAGCGCGATGCGTTGCTGGCCGAGATCGCTGCTCTCCGCGAACTCCTCGGCAGCCCCGTGCTGCTGCGCGCCGCGGTGGCCAAGGAGCTCGACGCCGCAGCCGAGGCGTACGGCACCCCCCGGCGCACGCTGCTGATGAATGCCGCTCCGCCCAAGCCCCGCGCCACCAAGGGCGCGGTCGACCTGCAGATCGCCGACGCACCGACCGTGCTGGTGCTCTCCACCACAGGACGCACGGTCCGCGTCGACCTCGGCGAAGGCCAGGAGCTCTCCGTCCCCGCCAGGCGCAGCAAGCACGACGCGATCCTGACGACGGTCGAGACCACGGTCAGAGCCGAACTCGGAGCACTCACAAGCCTCGGCCGCGTCGTGCGCTTCTCCCCCGTCGACCTCCCGTCCGTGCCCGCCACCTCCGTGCAGCTCGCCGCCGGCACCCCGCTGCGCGACTACCTCGGCATCACGACCAAGGGTGAACGCGTGGTCGGGTTCGTGCGTTTCGACAGTGAGACGCCGATCTCGCTCGGCACGGCGCAGGGCACGGTCAAGCGCATCGTTCCCTCCAGCCTGCCTGTACGTCCCGACCTCGAGGTCATCGGCATGAAGCCGGGAGACACCGTCGTGGGAGCGGCTGAGGCCCCGGACGACGCCGAGCTGGTGTTCGTGACGAGCGACGCCCAGCTGCTGCACTTCCCGGCGTCGGCGGTGCGCCCGCAGGGAGCACCGGCCGGCGGAATGGCGGGAGTCAAGCTCGGCTCGGGGGCATCCGTGCTCTTCTTCGGTGTGGTCGATCCGTCTGCGGATGCCGTCGTCGCCACGGTGTCGGGTGGAGAGAGCATCCTCCCCGGTACCGACCCCGGCCGGGCCAAGGTGTCGTCGTTCGCGGAGTACCCCGCCAAGGGCCGCGCGACCGGTGGCGTCCGCGCGCATTCCTTCTTGAAGGGCGAGGACCGGTTGACGGTCGCCTGGGTGGGCCCGAACCCTCCGCAGGCGATCGATCCGACCGGTGCCGTGCGCAAGCTCCCCGAAGCGGGAGCACGCCGCGACGCCTCTGGTCAGCCCATCGACGGCGTCATCGGCAGCATCGGCCGCACACTCGTCTGAGCGATCCGGAGGCTGCTGGTCACCGCCGGCCTCCGGATCTCCTCACGCGTCGATCGACTCGCGCGACAGCCGGTCGGAAGAGTCGATGATGAACTCGCGACGCGGAGCGACCTCGTTGCCCATCAGGAGCTCGAACACGCGCCCCGCGGCCTCCGCATCCTCCATGCGCACACGACGCAGAAGACGACCGGAGCGGTCCATGGTGGTGTTCGCCAGCTGCTCGGCGTCCATCTCGCCGAGACCCTTGTAGCGCTGGATCGGCTCGTGCCAGCGCTTGCCTGCCTTGCGAAGCTTCGCCAGCAGCGTGTGCATCTCCTGCTCGCTGTAGGTGTAGATCGTCTCGTTCGGCTTCGATCCGGGGTTCATCACGATGATTCGATGCAACGGCGGTACGGCGGCGAACACGCGGCCGTGCTCGATCAGCGGTCGCATGTAGCGGAAGAACAGGGTGAGCAGCAGAGTGCGGATGTGGGCACCGTCGACGTCGGCATCGCTCATCAGGATGATCTTGCCGTAGCGCGCCGCGTCGATGTCGAAGGTCCGCCCTGAGCCGGCCCCGATGACCTGGATGATCGATGCGCACTCGGTGTTCGAGAGCATGTCGCCCACGGAGGCCTTCTGCACGTTGAGGATCTTCCCTCGAATCGGCAGCAGGGCCTGGAACTCGCTGTTGCGCGCATTCTTGGCGGTGCCGAGCGCCGAGTCGCCCTCGACGATGAAGAGCTCGCTGCGCTCGACCTCGTTGGTGCGGCAGTCGACGAGCTTCGTCGGAAGAGTCGACGACTCCAGTGCGTTCTTCCGACGCTGGGTCTCCTTGTGCGCACGCGCCGAGACGCGTGCCTTCATCTCGGAGACGACCTTGTCCAGCAGCTGGGACGCCTGGTTCTTGTCGTCGCGCTTGGTGGAGCTGAAGCGCTGCGCCAGGTCCTTGCGGATCACCTGAGCCACGATCTGCCGGACCGCAGGGGTGCCGAGGATCTCCTTGGTCTGCCCCTCGAACTGCGGTTCGGGCACGTTGACCGTGAGCACGGCCGTCAATCCGGCGAGGACGTCGTCCTTCTCGAGCTTGTCGTTCCCGACCTTGAGACGGCGGGCGTTCTGCTCGACCTGCGCGCGGAGCACCTTGAGGAGCTCCTGCTCGAAGCCCTGCTGATGGGTTCCACCCTTGGGCGTCGCGATGATGTTGACGAAGGAGCGCACCTTTGTGTCGTAGCCCGTGCCCCACCGCAGTGCGATGTCGACGGCGCACACACGCTCCACCTCGGTGGCGATCATGTGTCCGTCGGCCTGCAGGACCGGAACCGTCTCCTTGAACGTTCCCTCACCCTGGATGCGCCAGTTGTCGGTGATCGGCGGGTCGACGGCGAGGTAGTCGACGAACTCCGAGATACCGCCTTCATAGAGGTAGGAGGTCACGGTTCCGGGGGAATCCGCGTCCTCGGAACCGAGTTCCGGGGCGTCCGGACGATTCGTGCGCTTGTCGGCGACCTCGATCTCGAGCCCCGGCACCAGGAAGGCGGTCTGACGGGCGCGGGTCTCCAGCTCGGACAGCTGGAAGGCCGCATCCTTGGTGAAGATCTGCCGATCGGCCCAGTAGCGCACCCGGGTGCCGGTCACGCCGCGGGGCGCCTTGCCAATCACCCGCAGTTCGCTCTTCTCCTGGAACGGTGTGAAAGGAGCGTCCGGGCGCTTCTCCCCCGAGTCCGCGAAGATGCCGGGCTCGCCGCGATGGAACGACATCGCATAGGTCTTGCCTCCGCGGTCGACCTCGACGTCGAGGCGCTCGGAGAGCGCGTTCACCACGGAAGCGCCCACGCCGTGCAGACCACCGGATGCCGCGTAGGAGCCGCCACCGAACTTGCCGCCGGCGTGCAGCTTCGTGTAAACCACCTCGACACCGGTCAACCCGGTGCGCGGTTCCACATCGACCGGGATGCCGCGCCCACGGTCGTGCACCTCGACGCTGCCGTCGGCATGCAGGATGATGTCGATCTTCGTGCCGTTACCGGCGACCGCTTCGTCGACAGAGTTGTCGATGATCTCCCAGAGGCAGTGCATGAGCCCGGGCGAGCCGTTGGACCCGATGTACATCCCTGGGCGCTTGCGGACGGCCTCGAGGCCTTCAAGCACCTGGAGATGATGGGCGGAGTACTCGGCATTCACAATCTCCGAGTCTAATCTCGTGAGCTCCCCGGACTCCGCAGACACTCCCCGCGGGAGGCCACTCGGCGGGGGTCGCGTACGCGCTGAGCGAAACACGCCGCAAACCGGGCATGCGTACAGGTGGAGCGTGGTTGTATTGACCAAATCCCCCAGCGAAGCCGACACCCGAGGAGGCACCGAGATGAACGCAACGACCGAACGTGACACCTCCACCGTCGAGTTCCGCCTGACAGCCATGGATCGTTGTGATTCCTGCGGCGCTCAGGCGTACATCGCCGCTGAGGTCAACGGGTCCGAGCTCCTGTTCTGCGCCCACCATGGTCGCAAGTACGAAGAGAAGCTCCGCAGCATCGCCACCAGCTGGCACGACGAGACGGCCCGCCTCGTCGAGACGGTCTGATCGCATCCTGACTCCTCTCGGCTGACCGTGGTCAGCCGAGGCAGATCAGTCGGCGACGACTCTGCGCACGCGCGGCGTGAGCCGGGTGAGGATCTCTTCTCCCACGGTGTCGATGCGCTCGGCGAGAGTCGTCGCCGACGTCTCTCCGCGCTCACCAGCGCCGAACACGACGACCTCGTCACCGACCCGCGCTCCCGGCCACCCCTCGACGACCGATGAGGTGTGTCCCACCGACACGAGCGTCCGTGCTCCGCCGGAGGTTCCGACGCGGCTTCCGGAGAGTGTGGAGGGGAGGCCGTCGAAGCTGCCGATCCCGATCGATACCCGATCCCCGTGGAGGTCGACGACCGTCGCGACGAGGCTCGCGGCCGGGCGGATGCCGTCGAGTTCCGGTCCCTCCGCGGATCGGATGCCGTAGCAGAACGCTCCGATGCGTGAGACCGTTCCCCGCAGCTCGGGACGCCACCACGAAGCCGCCGAGGCGGTCAGGTGAAGCGCCGCGGGGCTCGCGCCCGACTCCCGGACGACGCGGACCGCGTCGAGGAACGCCTCGTGGGCGATGTCGTCGTCGGCGTCACTCGCCTCCGCGATATGGCTCCACACGCCAGCGAACTCCAGGAGCCCCGCCTGCTCGGCTCCGCGCGCTTCCGCCACAGCCACCGCCCAGTCCTCCGGGAGGATGCCGTTGCGGTGCAGACCCGTGTCGATCTTGAGGTGCACGCGTGCAGATCGTCCGAGCGCCTCGGCGCGCGCGATGATCCGCCGCAGATAGTCGATCGTGCCGACGCCGAGATCGATCCTCTGCATCAGCGCATGGTCGATCTCTTCATCCGTCGATGTGACCCAGGCGAAGATCCTGGCATCGCCGCCGGCGATCCTGCGGACGGAGAGACCGGTGCGGATGTCGTAGCTTCCGAACCACTCGATTCCCGCGTGCACCGCGGCATCCACCGCCCAGGAGAGACCGTGACCGTAGGCATCGTCCTTGAGCACGAGCATCAAGGTCGACGGGGCGACACGGGCGCGCACCGCATCGATGTTCGCTCGGAAGACGCTGCTGCTCAGACGCAGTTCGGGGCGGCTCATGCCTCCCACCCCCGCACGGCATGAGCGCCGGCGACGGTGATGAGCTCGGCCGCACTCATTCCGGTGACGGCGGCCCACCGCGAGATCCCTGACGACGCCGGTCCCTCGCCGCCGAAGTAGGTGACTTCCGTGCCTGCCGCGACGTCGGCGCCCTGGAGGTCGACGACACAGACGTCCATGGCGACGCGCCCGACGATGGGCCTGCTCACACCATCGATCTCCACCTCGGCGTGATTGCCGAGCGCGCGCACGATGCCCTGTGCGTAGCCGCCGGTCACGAGCGCCACCACGGTGTCCCGGGACGCGCGGTAGGTGTAGCCGTAGGAGACGGCGTCTCCCGGCCGAAGGCGCTTGGTCGACAGGACTCGGCCGGTCAACCGCATGACCGGTCGTGTCGCGAGCTCTCGGTCCGAATCGGGGATGCCGTAGAGGAGAGACGCTTCGATATCGGGCTCTCCGGTCGTGACACCGTGGATTCCCTCGAGCTGCAGTGCCTCGACCTCGCCCTGAGCGTCGACGAGCACATGCTCGGCGCCGGCCGCGGTCACGACCTGGGCGACGGCGAGGACGCCGTGACCCCACGCGTCGCGGCGCAGATCGGCCACGCGACCACCGGCTGCCACCGCCGCCGACGCTCCTGCCGCCAAGGCGGAGCGGGAGATCATCGCACGCGGCAGGGAGCTGGAAGTCGTGTCACACACGTGTTCCAGCCTAGCTTCCGGCTCCCAGGTCGGCCTCCCCGGCCCCCGTAGACTGGTGGGGACCCCGACCCTGGAGCCTCATGTCTCGTCTTTCCCTCACGCCCCGCATCCGCTATCTGATGGGACGTGCCCGCCGCATCGACGTCGGATCGGTGGTGGAACGCGCCAAAGAGGCCTCCGAGCAGCACCACAAGGCGGTTCCCGCGATCGTCGTCGACATGCTCTGGTCGGCCGCGCGCCACAACGTCGGGTTCCAGGACTACATCGACTACGACTTCGCGATGCTGACGAAGGCCGAGCGCGCGACGTACATGACGCATCCGGTCTCGAACCAGCTCTCCCAGCGGTACGACCACCCGGACTATCGCTGGATCTTCCAGGACAAGGTCGAGTTCGACAAGCAGTTCTCCGACCATCTGCACCGCGAATGGATGGTCGTCGAGGAGGGCAACGCCGACGCTGTTCGCGAGCTCACCCAGCGCCTCGGAACGATCGTCACGAAGGAGCCGGTGGGCCAGGCGGGCACCGGAGTGCACCGCTATCACGCCGCCGACATCGCCGACTGGGACGAGTTCCACCGTGGGCTGCTGGCCCGCGGCGAACTCCTGATCGAGGAAGTCATCCGTCAGCACGACGCCCTCGCAGCCGTGTGCCCCGGCACGGTGAACACCACCCGGATCACGGCGTTCTTCGACGGCGAGAAGGCCCATATCCTCGCGATGGCCCAGAAGTTCGGGCGTGGTGCCGTGAGCGACCAGATGACATTCGGCGGCTTCTACACGATGCTCGACGAGAACGGTCATGCCGCCGGCGCAGGGTACGACTCGCACGGCCACGTGCACGAGACGCATCCGGACTCGGGCTTCCGCATCGCCGACTTCCAGCTTCCCTACATGGACGAGGTACGCGCGTTCATCGACGAGGTCGCCCGCGTCGTGCCGCAGGTGCAGTACGTCGGCTGGGACATCGTGGTCTCCCCGGACGGGCCCGTGCTCGTCGAGGGCAACTGGGGTGCCGGCGTGTACGAGAACAAGCCCAGCGTCACCGGCATCCGCACGGGCCACAAGCCTCGCTACCGCGAGGTCATCGGCTTCTGAGATCCACGAAGAAGGCCCCGGATGCTGAGCATCCGGGGCCTTCTTCGTGGATCTGAGCGGATCAGACCGCGCGGACGATACCGAGCGGCGTCGACTCCAGGCCCTGTCCGAGCGGGTTGTCGCCGAGGATCTTGACGAGGCGACGCTCTGCGTCCTTGTCGAGCGTCGAACCGAGGATGTTGCCGCCGAGATCGTTGATGTCGACCACCGCCACCTCCGCCTGACCGCCGATCAGCGCCTTCACACGTGCGGCCACGCCGTCGGGATCCTTGGGTCCGAGCACGACGGCCTCGTTGTAAGGAGGGATGGTGTGCTTGGTCGGACCGTCGATCGCGCGTGCCTTGTCCCCGGCGATGCGGTAGAAGTCACCACGACGGCCGAAAGCCTTGGTCACCGCCGCCACGGCGGACGCGAACAGGATACGCGGGGTGCCGCACTCCCGCAGCGCCATCTCCATCGTCTCGGGCATGCCGAGTCCGATGCCGTACGGCGTGCGGGTGACGTACTTCGAGAGGAAGAGCGCGAGCTTGCGCGGCTTGATCTCGTCGAGACGGTAGGACCGCCCCTGGGTGATCGCCACGATCTTCTCGGTCACGAACAGCAGGTCGCCCGGCTGCACGGCGTCCGTGGCGTACTCCGTGATGATCGCGTCGAGGTCGTCCTCGGGCATGACCACGCGGGTGCGCAGCGGGATGCGTGCGTAGCTCTTGCCGTCGACGCTCGCCTCGAGCGCCTTGCCGTCGTTCGCCTGACTCATTCGAGGTAGTCCCGCAGGGACTGCGAGCGGCTCGGGTGACGCAGCTTCGCCATCGTCTTGGACTCGATCTGGCGGATGCGCTCACGCGTCACACCGAACGTGTCGCCGATCTGGTCGAGCGTCTTCGGCTGACCGTCGCCCAGGCCGAAGCGCATGCGGATGACACCCGCCTCACGCTCGGACAGCGAGTCGAGCAGCTGCTCCAGCTGACGCTGCAGCATGGTGAAGCCCACGGCGTCGGCGGGGACCACGGCCTCGGTGTCCTCGATGAGATCACCGAACTCGCTGTCGCCGTCTTCACCCAGCGGAGTGTGCAGCGAGATCGGCTCACGGCCGTACTTCTGCACCTCGACGACCTTCTCGGGCGTCATGTCGAGCTCACGGCTGAGCTCTTCCGGAGTGGGTTCGCGGCCGAGGTCCTGCAGCATCTGACGCTGCACTCGCGCGAGCTTGTTGATGACCTCGACCATGTGCACCGGGATGCGGATGGTACGGGCCTGGTCGGCCATGGCGCGGGTGATCGCCTGACGGATCCACCAGGTGGCGTAGGTCGAGAACTTGAAGCCCTTGGTGTAGTCGAACTTCTCGACAGCGCGGATCAGACCGAGGTTGCCCTCCTGGATCAGATCCAGGAACTGCATGCCGCGGCCGGTGTAGCGCTTGGCGAGCGAGACGACGAGTCGCAGGTTCGCACCCAGCAGGTGGCTCTTGGCACGCTGACCGTCGCGGGCGACCCACTGCAGGTCGAGACCGAGCTGGCTCGTCTTCTCGGCCGCGGTCATCGCCGACAGCTTCTCCTCGGCGAACAGACCCGCCTCGATGCGCATCGCGAGCTCGACCTCTTCGGCCGCGTTCAGGAGCGCGACCTTTCCGATCTGCTTCAGGTAGTCCTTGACAGGGTCGGCCGTCGCACCGGTGATCTGCGTCGAGTAGACGGGGACGTCTTCGTCGTCGTTCGACGAGATGACGATCGCGCCGGTCGGCAGCGGCTCGGTGAACTTCGGCTTGGCGTCCTCGTCCTCGTCATCCTCTACAGCGGCAGCTGCGGGAGCCTCGTCTTCTTCGACGACGTCCTCGGACTTCTTCTTCTTGACGGGGGCGCGCTTCGCTGCCGCACGCTTCGCCGCGCTCAGGGGCGCGGGCTTCTCGGGCGCATCGGCCTCGACCGGAGCGTCGGCGGTCGTCTCTTCGGCAGCCTTCTTCGTCCGGGTGTTCTTCGTCGTGGCAGGAGTCACGTTTCGCCTTTCACGGAGCTGCTGTGTAGCCCCGGGACATTTCGGACACTAGTAAGACCCTTGTCAAGTCCAGCGCTCGAAAACACTGATTGACAACGGGTCAGAGTCCTAGTATCGCACACGTGTGGCGATGCGGACGCATTCCGACGAAGTTCTCGCGGATCCGACTCAACCGCGACCGGGCTTGTCCTCGTCGCCGGACGGGCGCGAGGCCAGGTAGCGCTCCAGCTCCGCGGCCAGCTCATCGGCACTGGGAAGGTCGCGCTCGCTGAAACCGCCCTCGTCGTAGGAGTCGTCGTCGGGGTTACGTCCCGCCATGTACGCGTCGTAGCGGCGCTCGAGATTGTGGACCATCTGCTGCAGTTCGTCGTTCCCGGCGACCTGCTCGTCGACCCGCGTCAGATAGTCCTCGCGGCGCTCCTGGACGGCATCCAGCATGAGCACGAGTCCGGTCGACGCCATCAGCCGCTCCGCCGCCGCGATGACCGCGTCGGGATTCTCGGTCTCGGCGAGGTAGTGGGGAACCAGCAGAACGAAGCCGACGGCTCGATCGCCGCGCTCGACGAAGCGGAATTCGAGCAGGTGCCCCGCTGTCGCCGGGACCTGCGTGCGCGGACGCCACACGGAGTGCGCCACGGTGAGCTCTCGGCGATTGCCGCTGACCGTCGTGCCGATCGGGCGCGTGTGGGGTACCGGCATCGCGATCGAATGCACCCAGTGCAGGCCCGAGACCTCGAACTCTGCCGCCAGCGCGAGAACCGTTTTCGCGAAGAGGTTCCACGCGAAGTCGGGCTCGTATCCGGCGAGGAGCAGGAACGGACGACCGAGTGCATCGGTCGCCAGCGACAGCTCGAGTCGCGGTGGCGTGAACTCCGTGAGATGGTCCTGGTCGAACGAGATCACCGGACGACGCGCACGGTAGTCCAGCAGCGCGTCGTTCTCGAACACCACGACCGGCTGTGGTGATGCGGTCTCGCGCAAGTGGTCGATCAGACCGGAGACCGCGCTGCCCGCATCCGTGAAACCGGTGAGAAGCAGCACCAACGGCAGGCCATGCGGCACTGCGGGCGCATTCGCGACGCGTTCGTGGATCTCACCGGAGAAGGGCATGTCTCCATGCTACGAGCAGGTCCGGATGCCGGGGCGCGGAGCGTCATGCTGAGAGCGAACACGCGCACGGACGGCGCGCGACCATGCCGCGGCGAAGATCCTAGGATGGAGGTATGACGCTTCCCGTGCTCTCGCACACCACCGCTCAGTTCCCCGGAAGCGCTGCAGATGCCGCAGTGCTCGTCGTCGCCGCTCTCCCCGATTCGGCGGATTCCCTGGCCGGTTACCCCGGCCTCGCCGACACGTTGGCCGGCATCGGATTCACCGGCTCCGCCGGATCCTTCGCCCGCGTGTACGCCCCTGATGTGACGTCTCTGCCGTTCGCCGTCGTCGGCGCCGGCGCCAAGCCCGACGCCGCAGCGGTGCGCAACGCGGCCGGTACGGCGCTGCGCACGCTCACCGGCTTCGAGCACGTCGCGCTGGCCCTTGCCGAAGGCCTCGAGCCCTTCGCCGCGGCAGCGGCCGAGGGAGCGGTGCTCGGCGCGCACAAGTTCGACGGATACCGCACGGAGAAGGGCAAGGCGCGCGCCACTGCGGTCACCCTGCACGCCGAACTCGACGACGAAGACGCAGAGTACGCCCAGGTCATCGGCGACGCGGTCGCCCTGATCAAGGACCTCGTGAACGTTCCCGCCGAGTGGCAGAGCCCCGCACAGCTCGCGCAGAGCGCGGCCGACAGTGTCGCCGACCTCGACGTCACCGTCGAGATCCTCGACGAGAAGGCCCTCGCCGAGCAGGGCTTCGGCGGCATCCTGGGCGTGGGGCAGGGCTCGGATCGTCCCCCGCGTCTCGTGCGCCTCGACTACTCCCCCGCCGACGCTTCGCGACACATCGCCCTTGTCGGCAAGGGCATCACGTTCGACACCGGCGGCCTGTCGCTCAAGCCCGCTGCGTCCATGGTCGGCATGAAGTTCGACATGGCGGGTGCCGCGACGTCGCTCGCCGCGATCCGTGCGATCGCTTCGCTCGGCCTCCCGGTCCACGTGACGGCGTGGCTCTGCATCACCGACAACATGCCGTCGGGCAGGGCGCTGCGCCCCGGCGACGTCATCCGCATCCTCGACGGCACGACGGTCGAGGTCCAGAACACCGATGCCGAGGGTCGACTCGTGCTCGCAGACGGCCTCGTGGCCGCGAGTCGCGAGAACCCGGACGTCATCATCGACGTGGCCACTCTCACGGGCGCCATCGTCGCCGCACTGGGCCACCGGCACACCGGCGTCTTCGGCGACGTCGAGACCGTGTCCTCGTTCATCTCCGCGACCGCTCAGGTCGACGAGCCCGCATGGCACATGCCGCTGCCGGAGTACATGGAGGAGTCGCTCGAATCCCCCATCGCCGACCTGCAGAACGCGAACATGGGCGACCGGATGGGCGGCGCCTCCTACGCCGGCCTGTTCCTGCGCCGCTTCGTCGGTCGTACGTCGGATGCCGACGACGCTCCGCGCATCCCCTGGGTGCACCTCGACATCGCGGGATCCGGCGAACACGCCGGCGCCCCGTACGGCTTCACTGAGAAGGGCCCCACCGGGGCGATGGTCCGATCGATCGTCGCCTTCGCCGCAGCATCCCACACGGAGGCATGACATATGACAACCCACACCTTCGACATCGTCGTCCTGGGCGGCGGCAGCGGCGGTTATGCCGCGGCACTGCGGGCGAGTGAGCTCGGCAAGTCCGTCGCGCTGATCGAGAAGGACAAGGTCGGAGGGACCTGCCTGCACCGCGGGTGCATCCCGACCAAGGCGCTGCTGCATGCCGCAGAGGTCGCCGACCATGTGCGCGATGCCGCGTCTGTGGGCGTGACCGCAGCGCTGCAGGGCATCGACACCGCCGGGGTCCGCGCCTACCGCGAAGGGATCGTCGCCAAGAAGTTCAAGGGCCTCGAGGGACTCGTCAAGGCCCGCGGGATCACCACGGTCTCCGGACTCGGCCGCCTGAACGCGGATCGCAGCGTCAGCGTCGGCGACGACGTCTACGTGGGGACGGATGTGGTGCTCGCCACCGGCTCGTACAGCCGCTCCCTCCCCGGCCTCGAGATCGGCGGCCGAATCCTCACCAGCGAGCAGGCTCTCGCTCTGGACGTCGTGCCCGACCACGTGCTCATCCTCGGAGGGGGTGTGATCGGTGTCGAGTTCGCGAGCGTCTGGCGCTCCTTCGGATCCGAGGTCACCATCATCGAGGCGCTCCCGCACCTCGTCCCGAACGAGGACATCGCCCTCAGCAAGGGACTGGAGCGCGCATTCCGTCGTCGCGGCATCAAGTACTCCCTCGGAACCCGCTTCCAGAGCGTCGTGCAGGACGAGTCATCCGTCACGCTGACGCTCGAAGACGGCACGCAGTTCACCGCCGACTACCTCCTCGTCGCCGTCGGTCGCGGTCCCGTCACGGCCGATCTCGGTTTCGAAGAGGCAGGTGTGACCCTCGATCGTGGATTCGTGATCGTCGACGAAGACCTGCTCACCGGTGTACCGGGGCTCTGGGCGGTCGGCGACATCGTGCCCGGCCTCCAACTCGCGCACCGTGGATTCCAGCAGGGCATCGCGGTCGCCGAACGGATCGCCGGACTCTCGCCTGCCAACATCCCGGATGCGCAGATCCCCAAGGTCACGTATTCGAGCCCCGAGGTCGCCTCGGTCGGTGTGACCGAGGCCGCCGCCGCCGCCGAGCACGGCGCGGACGCGATCGTCGCCTACGAGTACAACCTCGCCGGCAACGGCAAGAGCGAGATCATCGGAACCGGTGGTCTCGTGAAGGTCGTCCGTCTCAAGGACGGGCCCGTCATCGGTGTGCACCTGCTCGGCGATCGTGTCGGCGAGCTCATCACCGAGGGGCAGCTCGCCGTCGCCTGGGAGGCGCACCCGGAGGACATCGCTCCTCTGATCCACGCGCACCCTACCCAGAGCGAGGCGCTCGGCGAGGCCTTCCTGGCTCTGGCCGGCAAGCCCCTGCACGCCCTCTGAGCACCAACCGGTGCCCGAGTCACTAAGCTAGACAAGCGTCATACAACTTCCTGAAGGAGACTCAGTCATGAGCACATCCGTCGTCCTCCCCGCTCTCGGCGAGAGCGTCACAGAGGGTACGGTCACCCGCTGGCTCAAGCAGGTGGGAGACACCGTGCAGGCGGACGAGGGCCTGCTCGAGATCTCGACCGACAAGGTCGACACCGAGATCCCCTCCCCCGTCAGCGGCGTGATCGAGGAGATCCTCGTGGCCGAGGACGAGACCGTCGAGGTCGGCGCTCTCCTCGCGCGCATCGGTGATGGCAGCGCTGCGGCCCCGGCTGCAGATGCCCCCGCCGCCGCGGCCCCCGCCGCAGCAGAGGCACCGGCCCCCGCCGCTGAGGCTCCCGCTGCCGAAGCACCGGCACCCGCTGCCGAAGCACCGGCCGCAGAGGCTGCACCCGCAGCACCCGCCGGCGATGCGACCGACATCGTTCTTCCCGAGCTGGGTGAGAGCGTCACCGAGGGCACCGTCACCCGCTGGCTCAAGCAGGTGGGTGACAGCATCGCCGTCGACGAGGCTCTTCTGGAGATCTCCACCGACAAGGTCGACACCGAGATCCCCTCGCCGGTCGCCGGCGTGCTGCAGGAGATCGTCGCCGGCGAAGACGAGACCGTCGCTGTCGGCGCCGTGCTGGCACGTGTCGGCTCGGGTGCCGCACCCGCCGCCGAAGCGCCTGCGGCTCCGGCACCTGCTGCTGCCCCGGCGCCCGCTGCTGCTCCTGCACCCGTTGCAGCCCCGGCATCGGCCGCTGCCCCGGCACCCGCTGCCGCTCCGGCACCTGCTGCTGCAGCCCCGGCACCCGCTGCTGCTCCGGCACCTGCTGCTGCAGCCCCGGCTCCCGCCGCGACGAAGCTCGCACTCCCGACAGAGAACGACAACCTCTACGTGACCCCGCTCGTGCGCCGTCTGGCGTCGCAGCAGGGCGTGGACCTGGCTTCGGTCACCGGCACCGGTGTGGGTGGTCGTATCCGCAAGGAAGACGTGCTGAAGGCCGCGGAGACCGCGACGGCGGCACCTGCTGCTGCAGCCCCGGCCCCCGCTCCGCTCGAGGTCTCGCCCCTGCGCGGCACGACGCAGCCGATGTCGCGTCTGCGCAAGGTGCTCGCCAAGCGTGCTGTCGAGTCGATGCAGCAGACGGCTCAGCTGACCACGGTCGTCGAGGTCGATGTCACGGCCCTCGCCGACTACCGCGACAGCGTGAAGGCGTCGTTCCTGGAGAAGACGGGCGACAAGCTCTCCTTCCTGCCGTTCTTCGCTCTCGCCACGGCTGAGGCGCTGCAGGCGTTCCCGATCGTCAACGCGACCGTCGACGGCGAGAACATCGTCTACCCCGCCAGCGAGAACGTGTCGATCGCCGTCGACACCGAGCGCGGTCTGCTCACGCCGGTGCTGCGCGACGCCGCTTCGAAGAACATCGCGCAGATCGCTCACGAGATCGCCGATCTCGCCGCGCGTACCCGCGACAACAAGCTGAAGCCCGATGAGCTTGCCGGCGGCACGTTCACGCTGACCAACACCGGTTCGCGTGGCGCCCTGTTCGACACTCCTGTCGTGTTCCTGCCCCAGTCGGCGATCCTGGGTACCGGCACGGTCGTCAAGCGTCCGGGTCTCGTGAAGGTCGGGGGTGCTGATGCGATCGCCGTCCGGTCGTACGTGTACCTCGCGCTCTCCTACGACCACCGGATCATCGACGGCGCCGACGCAGCCCGATTCCTGGGCGCGGTGAAGGCCCGCCTCGAGTCGGCGCAGTTCGCCGCTCAGCTCGGCGCCTGACCGCACGAGTCATCCTGGCTGGTCCGCGACGTCATAGACGTCGCGGACCAGCCATTTCTCTTCTGTACGGATGAGGACGACGATCGTCTGATCGGACCCTTCGCCCTCCGCGTCTCCCGCCCCCTCATCCGCCCCACTCGTCCGAAGGCGTACCACCGCGACGTCTCCGTACTCGTCCACGAGTTCGGGGCTCGGCTTCACCGGATCCACCCTGCCCAGAGCCCCCATGACGTTCTCGGCGTCGCCGGCCACGGCATCCGTGCAGGGAGTATCGCCCTGGGCACGGCAGTCCGCGATCGCCCGCAGGAGAGATGGCACGGCGCCGAGGGGATCCTCCTCGGCGGAGGAGGACTGCGACCTCGAGGCCTCTCCGCCCGCGGGAGCTGCTCTCGGGGGCGGTGTGCTCGCCGACGCTGCATCTCCCCCCGGCGACGGCGACTGAGAGCTGCCACCTGCTGCCCCGTCGGCCTTCCCTGCTTCTTCGCCGTCAGGCCAGAGAAGCCCTCCGGCGAGCACCAGAGCCGCGGCCACCCCCGCCACCAGCACTGATCTCTTCCGCCGGTCTGCTGTCGTCTCAGACTGCCCTGCCCCGCTGTTCCGAGGTCGTGTGCGAGCGGGACGGGTTCGTCGTCTGTCCTCCAGTCGCGCATGGATCGCCTCGACGAACCCGCGGAGAGCATCGCGGATCGCGTCCCGTCTGCGGCTCCCCCGATGCGGTTCACCGGTGCGGACGCGATCCGCACGCAGACGGAGCGCACCCTGACGGTCCTGGGGAACACCTGGCGCGGTCGCGCGAGCGAGGTCTCGTGCGCGCTCGGGAGCGTGGAGTTCGCGCTCGAGCGGCTGCGGAGCCGCGATGTCGAGCATCGACCGCTCCCACGAATCGATGAGCGTGCGAGGAAGACGCGGATGGGTGAGAGTCTTCTCCAACCCGTCCTCGACAGCAGCCAGCACGCGCGTGACTGCTTTGTCGGCGGTCTGCTCCCTCAGACTGCCGAGGATCTCCAGGACTCCTGCTCTGGCCTCAGGACCATCTCCGAGCACGATGACGGGACGCCCTCCGTCCGTCAGCCACCACGTGCCGGTGTGAGCGCCGCCGGCACCCTCTCCCAACTCGTCGAGACCCCGCAGAAGGCTGACGACGAGCGTGCTGGATTCACCGGGAGTGATGTTCCCTCCCGCCGCGGATCGCCGGCCCAGGAACCCCCGCACCCGCTCCGTGCACCACGGAAGCAACGCATCGTGCCCTCCCCTACGACGACTGACATCGATGGGCGCCGCGATGTGCTCGGCTCCCGCGAACCGCCATCCGTCCCAGCCGCGGAGGATCGCTGCGTCCATCCGCACAGCGACGCCTTCCCCCTGGGTCACCAGCGTGCCCGAGAACGGCCCCTCGGTCGGATCGAGCGTCCTCACCACGCGATGCGCCCCCGGTACGAGTGGCACTCCCCGGCCGTCGTCGATCGCGATGTCGTTCATCTCCCCATCACAGCGCAGGAGGCGCTTTCGTCACCGGGTTCGGAGGCGACCCGGACGGATTCCGGCTGAGCCCCCGATGTGCAGGAGGAGTGAGAGGCGCCCGCTCCGCTTCGCGCGAACGTCGACATCACGAGGCCGTCGGACTCGGTAGGCTGGTCCTCATGGCAAAGAGTGCTCCTGAACCCGAAAAGCGTCCTGGGTTCTTCTCCCAGATCAAGTCCCTCTTCCGGTTCACACGTGAGGCCTACTCATGGCTTCCGTGGGCGCAGGCCGCGATCCTCATCGGCGGCGTGCTGCTCGGCCTCGTCGCCGGCTATCTCATCCCGCCCTTCCAGATCTGGACGCTCGTCCTCTGGGGCATCACCGGTCTCATGCTCGGCATCCTCGGCGCCCTGTTCCTGATGACGCGCCTGTCGACCTCGGCCATGTACAGCAAGATCGACGGCATGCCCGGCGCCACCGGTCATGTGCTCAGCACCAGCCTGGGTCGCAGCTGGCAGGCGTCCGAGACGCCCGTCGGCATCAACCCGAAGACGCAGGAAGCCGTCTACCGCACCATCGGCCGCGGTGGCATCGTGGTCGTCGGCGAAGGCGCACGAGGCCGGCTGACCCGCCTCGTGAACGAAGAGCGCAGCAAGGCCCAGCGCGTCGCGCACGGCGTTCCCGTCACGGTTCTCTACGTCGGTCACGGCGATGACGAGGTGGCGATCGCCGATCTCTCTAAGACGATCAAGAAGCTCCCGAAGGTGATCGACAAGGCCACGATGGCCGCCGTCATCCGCCGCGTGGACTCCGTGTCGCAGTCGCTGTCGTCGCTGCCGATCCCGAAGGGCATCGACCCGACCAAGGTGCGCTCCCAGCGTCCTCGTTGAGCTCGCGCACACGAGCCTCGAGCGCGGCCGTCCTCCTGTGAGGGCGGCCGCGCTCTGTTTCACTCGGAGAGCGGCTGCCGCGGCAGACGACGGACCTTCGCACGACGGCGCCGACGCTCCGGGACCATCGAGCGCATCTCGTCGAGCTTGCCGAAGCAGAACAGGCGGTCATCCGCTTCCAGCACGACGTGCTTGCGCGGGTTGGGGATCACGCTGACACCGCGGTGCAGCGTGAGAACCGTGATGTCCCGTTCCCACAGACCTGCTTCGCCCAGGGTCTTGCCGACCAGGTCGACCGCGCCGTGCACCATGAGTTCGGCGACGCCGTAGCCCGTCGAGACCGTCAGGCGCTGGCGCACGTCGATCTCGGGGAACGCCACCTGACCGGCGATGTAGTCGATGATGGCGCCCGCGACGTCGAGCTTCGTCGCCGTCTCGATGCCCTGCAGCCCTGGAGAGGAGTTGACCTCCATCACCAGCGGACCGTCATCGCCTTCGAGCATGTCGACGCCGGCCACGCGCAGGCCCATGATCTGGGCGGAGCGCACGGCTGCGCGCTCGTAGACGGGGTCGAGCTCGATGGCCTCCACCGAACCGCCGCGGTGCACGTTCGATCGGAACTCGTCTCCGGCCGCCGATCGTCGCATGGCGGCGACGACGCGATCGCCGACGACCAGCGCTCTGATGTCCCGGCCGCGACTCTCGGAGATGAACTTCTGGATGAGCACGTTCTGCTTGGTGGAGTGCAGGGTCTCGATGATCGCCTCGGCGACCTTCACCTGCGGTGCGAGGATGACCCCGATCCCCTGCGTGCCCTCCAGGAGCTTGATGACCACGGGCGCTCCACCCACACGCTCGATCGCAGGGCGCACGTCCGCACGGTTGCGCACGAACGCCGTCGGCGGCATCGCGATGTTGTGGCGGGAGAGGATCTGGTTCGCGCGCAGCTTGTCGCGGGCGCTCGAGATCCCGTTCGCGGTGTTCGGCGTGTAGACGTCCATCTGCTCGAACTGTCGCACGACGGCCGTGCCGAAGTACGTGATCGAGTTGCCGATGCGCGGCAGGATCGCGTCGTAGTCGCTGAGCTGACGACCTCGATAGTGCAGGTCCGGCTCCTCGGCGGTGAGGTCGATCGCGAAGCGCAACGTATTGAGCACCTTGACGTTGTGCCCGCGCTGAAGCGCGGCTGCACGCAGCCGCTGGGTGGAGTACGCCTGCGGCGCGCGGGAGAGCACTGCGATCTTCACGGGGATTTCCTGCCAGGATGTATCAGGTGAGTAGGTCTACCCATTCAAACACCCTTACGGGGTGGCGAGAGTGGGTGAGCCTGCCCGATCTCGGCGTCGACTGGCTCAAAGCCAAGATCGACACCGGTGCGCGCACCTCGTCGCTCCACGCTTTCGACATCGTCGAGTTCGAACAGGACGAGCAGCCCTGGGTCCGTTTCAAGGTCAAACCCTGGCAGGACAGCCAAGAGGACGCGGTCGTCGTCGAGTTGCCGGTCCACGATCGTCGCGCGGTACGGAGCTCTTCCGGTCATGCCCAGGAGCGACTCGTCGTCGAACTGCTCATCCGTCTCGTGGACCGCGAGGTGCTGGCCGAGGTGACTCTGAGCAATCGCGACGAGATGGGTTTCCGGATGCTCATCGGACGTGAGGCTCTGCGCCGCGGGTACATCGTCGATCCTGCGCGCTCGTTCCTCGGTGGAAGGGCGCCGCGCGAGGCACGCCGGCGCAACCGCGGGCGCGCCTGAATCCGCCCGACCGCGTGGTCAGGTGCGGATCAGAACCGTGCCGACCGCCTTGTCGTGCAGACCGCGCTGATCGGCGTCCCAGATCACGGCCGGCACGACCACCACGAGCAGGAGCGTGCGCACGATCG
Organism: Microbacterium sp. DWRC1-3; assembly: GCF_049896645.1. Classification (NCBI taxonomy): domain Bacteria; kingdom Bacillati; phylum Actinomycetota; class Actinomycetes; order Micrococcales; family Microbacteriaceae; genus Microbacterium; species Microbacterium sp. DWRC1-3. Next base: position 387,876 of record NZ_JAFCUS010000001.1, on the reverse strand, counting down.
GACGCCACAGTCCGACCCAGCTGCCGTCCATGCGCGCCAGACGCATGCCGAGGATACGGTGCCCCGGGCTGCCGCCCGCGGTCGGGATGAAGACGATCTGCAGCACCGCGAACACCAGCATCGGAGCGAACTGGCTCAGGCCGGCTTCCGTCGGCAGCGCGAACTGGTTGAATCCGAGGAATCCGGTGGCGATGATCGTCGCCGCCGCGTAGTCGATCAGGAGGGCACCGATGCGGCGTCCGGGGCGGGCGATGCTCCCGGAGCCGGATTCGGGGAGTCCGAGTCGTTCACCGGGGTACGCGTTCACAGCATCCGTCACTCCCCCAGCCTACCCAGCGCGATATGCCGCGCTGACGCCGTCGCGCCTGTAACACGCCCGAAACAAAGCGGATACCGTAGAGAAATCCCCCGTCCGTACTCTGCAGAGTGGCCGTGAAGCCATCGATCCGCATTACAGGAGTCGTACATGTTCAAAGATTCGTCCGAGGTACTGACCTACATCAAGGAGAACGACGTCAAGTTCCTTGACATCCGTTTCACCGATCTCCCGGGTGTTCAGCAGCACTTCAACATTCCTGCATCGACGGTCGACGAGGCTTTCTTCACCGACGGCCAGCTGTTCGACGGCTCCTCGATCCGTGGCTTCGCCAGCATCCACGAGTCCGACATGCAGCTCATCCCCGACGTCACGACGGCGTACGTCGACCCGTTCCGCGAGGCGAGCACACTCGTCATGCTGTTCGACATCTACAACCCGCGCACGGGCGAGATCTACTCGAAGGACCCGCGTCAGGTCGCCAAGAAGGCCGAGAAGTACCTGACCTCGACCGGGATCGCCGACACCGCATTCTTCGCCCCCGAGGCGGAGTTCTACATCTTCGACGACGTCCGCTACAACGTCACCTCGAACTCGAGCTTCTACAGCGTCGACTCGGAAGAGGGCGCCTGGAATACCGGCCGCGAGGAAGAGGGCGGAAACCTCGCCAACAAGACGCCCTACAAGGGCGGCTACTTCCCGGTCAGCCCGGTCGACAAGACCGCCGACCTGCGCGACGACATCACCCTCAAGCTGATCGACGCCGGGTTCATCCTCGAGCGCTCGCACCACGAGGTCGGCACCGGCGGCCAGCAGGAGATCAACTACCGCTTCGACACCATGGTCCACGCGGCGGACGACATCCTCAAGTTCAAGTACATCGTCAAGAACACCGCCGAGGAATGGGGCAAGGTCGCGACCTTCATGCCCAAGCCCCTCTACGGCGACAACGGCTCGGGCATGCACACCCACCAGTCGCTGTGGGCCGACGGCAAGCCGCTGTTCTACGATGAGGCCGGCTACGGACAGCTCAGCGACATCGCGCGCTGGTACATCGGCGGCATCCTGGCCCACGCGCCCGCGCTGCTCGCCTTCACCAACCCCACGCTGAACAGCTACCACCGTCTGGTCAAGGGCTTCGAGGCTCCGGTCAACCTGGTCTACTCGGCCGGAAACCGCTCGGCCGCGATCCGCATCCCGATCACGGGCTCGAACCCGAAGGCCAAGCGCATCGAGTTCCGTGCGCCCGACGCGTCCGGCAACCCGTACCTCGCCTTCGCCGCACAGCTCATGGCCGGCCTCGACGGCATCAAGAACCGCATCGAGCCGCACGAGCCGGTCGACAAGGACCTCTACGAGCTTCCCCCCGAGGAGGCCAAGGACATCCCGCAGGTCCCGAACTCCCTGCTCGACTCGCTCGACGCGCTGGCGGCCGACCACCAGTTCCTCCTCGAGGGCGGCGTGTTCACCAAGGAGCTCATCGAGACCTGGATCTCCTACAAGTACGAGAACGAGATCCTGCCGATGGCGCAGCGTCCGCACCCGTTCGAGTACGAGCTGTACTTCGGCGTCTGACGACCAGAACATCGCGAAGAGCCCGTCTCAGCTTCCGCTGGGCGGGCTCTTCCGCATTGTCGTGCGATGTCGGATCGACGCTCGAGTGACGTCGCGAACACCGGAGGTCGCCACACCGCGTCATCGGCTTGACCGCGCGGCATCCCGGGTGGTCAACTGGTGAGTCTGACCATCGACCGGGGGAATCATGCGCCGTAGAAGAGTGACCGCGAACACCGAGCTGCGCACCCCGGCCGACCCCCGGCCCTCGCAGCCCTCGAATGCGGTCGCCGCATACGCCAGGACCAACCCGTTCATGTTCGGGCTGCTGGGCGCCCTCGGCGTGCTGGTGGCGCTGGGTATCGGAAGCGTCGTCGGTCAGCTCGCGACCGTGCTCGTCTACATCGGCGTCGCGGTGTTCCTCGCGCTCGGCCTCGATCCGATCGTCACCTTCATCGAGAAGAAGCTCCCCCGCCCCGCCGCCGTCACGATCGTGGTGGCCGGGGTCATCCTCGCTTTCGCCGGTATCATCCTCGCCATCGTCCCGATCCTCGTCGAGCAGATCAGCAATCTGATCAAGGACGGCCCGCGGATGATCGAGGACTTCATGGCCAGCGCCTGGTTCAAGGACGTCAGCGGTCAGTTCGGCTCCACGATCGACGATGCCGTGCAGGGCGTCCTCAGCTTCGTGAAGGACCCGAACAACTTCCTCGACATCGGCGGCGGCGTGTTCGCGGTGGGTGCGGGCATCGCCGGCGGCTTCACCGGGATCACGATCGTCCTGATCCTGACGCTCTACTTCATGGCGTCGCTACGCAGCATGAAGCATGTCGCCGCCCGCTTCGTCCCGGCCTACCAGCGTGACACCTTCAGCAGCCTCCTCGAAGACGTCTCCGGCGCCGTCGGTCGCTACGTCATCGGTCAGGTGAGCCTCGCGCTCGTCAACGGAATCCTGAGTCTCATCTTCCTCAGCATCATCGGCGCCCCGGTGCCGGCCCTGCTCGCGCTCATCGCGTTCATCGGCTCGATGATCCCGTTGGTCGGAACGCTGACCGCGTCGATCATCAACTCGCTGATCTGCCTCTTCGTCTCACCGCTGACGGCGCTGATCGCGATCATCTACTACCTCATCTACATGCAGATCGAGGCCTACGTGCTCTCGCCGCGCATCATGAGCAAGGCCGTCGCCGTGCCCGGCGCCCTCGTGGTGATCGCCGCGGTCGCCGGTGCCGCGCTGGGCGGCATCCTGGGCGCACTCGTCGCGATCCCCGTCGCCGCGAGCATCATCATCATCATTCAGAAGGTGACCTTCCCCGCGCAGGATCGGAAGATCGTCCCGCCGCCCGTCACCCGCTGAGAGGACGGCGCCGGGACGGCGAGCTCGATGATCCTCAGCGGACCAGCAGCGCACCAGGCTCGACGCGCACGTCGAACGCGGTGACCTCGCCCATCTCCTCGCCATCGATCTCGAACACGAGCGGCGTCTTCAGCTCGACCGAGATGGTCTCGACGGGCAGATGACGAGCGGAATCGGTGCTGACAGCCTCATCCGTGGCGCCGAAGAGTCGGCGGATACCGTTGTCCCACACGAACGAGCGCAGCGTGTCGAGCCACTGCAGCGCGCCGTCGGCGCTGATCATGAGCACATCGAGCTTGCCGTCGTCGAGAACCGCGTCCGGGAGCAGACGGATGCCGCCCTGCACCATGCCGCAGTTGCCGATGAGCATGGTGTGCCCTCGCACGGCGACAGCCTTCTCGCCGTCGATCCCCAGGGTGATGTCGGTCATCTCGGTGCCGGCCAGTGCACGGCCCATCGCCTCGACGTAGGCCAGCCACCCGGCCTTGGACTTGAGGTCGTCGTCGGTCTCCACCAGCATCTGCGCATCGACGCCGAACCCGACCATCACGGCGAACGCGTGCTCGGTGCCGTCGTACGAGACCCAGCCCAGGTCGATGCGTCGATGCTCGGCGTCGCGAACACGCTCCAGCGCGGCCTTCACGTTGTTCAGCGGGACCTCGAGGTTGCGCGCGAGGAGGTTGCCCGTCCCCTGCGGCACGATCCCGAGAGCAGTCTCCGATCCCGCCAACGACTCGGCCACAGCCCGCACGGTGCCGTCTCCACCGACCGCGATCACGATGTCGCGGCCTTCCTCGCGGGCCTCGCGAGCCATGCCGCGGCCCGGGTCCTCCGGGGTGGTCTCCCACCAGCGGATGTCGTACTGATCATCGAACACACCGCTCACCGCGGTCTGCAGAACCTCCTGCTCGACCTTCGAAGGGTTCCAGACGATGCCGATTCGCGCGTGGGTCATATCGTCAGCTTGGGACACCTCGTCCGATACCGCAAACTGAGGCTGCTCGATCAGCCGTAGAAGAGCTGCTCGAACGTCTTGCGTGCACGCCGCGTCACACCGAGGTAGTCCTCTTCGAGCTCGGTCGCCGAGCGGTCGGGATACCCGAGCAGTCTCCCGATCGCGTCGAGCTGCCTGCGGTCCGCGGGCAGCACATCGCTGGTCTGACCGGTCAGCAGGGTGATCGCCGACCGGAGACGGCTGGAGAGCAGCCAGGCCTCACGAAGACGTGTGGCATCCTCCTCGGTCACGAAGTCCGCTGCCACCGCGGCCTCGAGCGCACCGAGGGTCGACGTCGTGCGCAGTCCGGGGACGGCGTGCGCGTGCTGCAGCTGCAACAGCTGGACGAGCCATTCCACGTCACTGAGCGAACCGGGCCCGAGCTTCAGGTGACGCCGGGGATCTGCGCCCTGCGGCAACCGCTCCCCCTCGACCCTCGCCTTGATGCGCTTGATCTCGCGTGTGCCCTGCAAGTCGACCGACTCCGGGTAGCGGATCGTGTCGGCCAGTGCCGTGAACCGCGCGATCAGCTTGGCGCTCCCCGCCACGCCGCGGGCCCGGAGCAGCGCCTGGGCCTCCCACGAGAGCGACCAGCGCCGGTAGTACTCCGTGTATGCCTCGATGGACCGCACGACGGGGCCGTTGCGCCCCTCGGGGCGCAGGTCGGCATCGAGGTCCAGCGGCAGGCGGTGGTCGGTGAGATGCTCGCGCAGCCCCGCCACGATCTGCGTCGCGAGTTTCTGCGCGCGCTGCGGATCGACGCCGTTCGCGTCGTAGACGTAGAGGATGTCGGCGTCGGAGCCGAAGCCCAGCTCGGCGCCGCCGAAGCGTCCCATCGCGATGACCGCGAAATCCAGCGCCTCGTCCTCCGGCGGAACGACATCACGGATCACCGCACGCAGGGCCGCCTGGATCGTGGCCTCGGTGATCTCGGTGAGCGCCGTGGCGACCTCCTCGATCGTGAGGACGTCGAGGACAGCCCCCATCGCCGTGCGCAGCAGCTCCCGCCTGCGTAGCGCCCTGACGGCGCGCAGGGCGTCGCCGATCGTCTCGTGGCGCGTCTGTATCGCGCGCGCCTCCTCGTCCAGCGCAGCGGCACCACGAGGCCGCAGGCGTCCCGTGCTGTCCAACCAGGCCACAGATTCCGGGATCCACTCCAGGAGCTCGCCGATGTAGCGCGAGGAGGACAGCAGCCGGGTGAGGCTCTCAGCCGCGCCGGAGGAGTCGCGCAGCATCCGCAGGAACCAGGGGGTGTCCCCGAGACGCTCGCTGATGCGGCGGAAGGCGAGCAGCGCATAATCCGGATCGCTGCCGTCTGCGAACCACCGCACCATGATGGGCATCAGGTGGCGCTGGATCGTCGCCTTGCGACTGAGGCCGCTCGTGAGGGCGCCGATGTGGCGCAGGGCTCCCGCCGGATCGCGGAACCCGATCGCCGCCAGGCGGTCGTGTGCCTGGGCGGCGGAGAGCGTGCGCTCCTCCTCCGGCAGGCCGGCGACGGCGCTCAGCAGCGGACGGTAGAACAGGCGGGTGTGGATCTCACGCACCTCGCGTCGCACGCTCTCCCAGCGCGCCCACACCCGCTCACCGCTCTCGGCGAGTCCGGTGCCCCTCGCCAGGGTCCGCAGGCCGGCGGGAGTGCGCGGCATCAGATGCGTGCGGCTGAGCTCGCGCAGCTGGAGGCGATGCTCCATGAGCCGGAGCAGCCGATAGTCGTCGGCGAACGCGGCGGCGTCGACCCGCCCGATGTAGCCGCCCTCGACGAGCGCGTCGAGGCTCTCGAGCGTGCCACGGGTGCGCAGCGACTCATCGGTGAGGCCGTGCACGAGCTGCAGCAGTTGCACGGTGAACTCGATGTCGCGCAGGCCGCCGGCGCCGAGCTTGAGCTGGTACGGGGCGTCCTCGGGATCGATGTGCTCCATCACGCGCTCGCGCATGCGCTGCACGCTCTCGACGAAGTCCTGTCGGGCGGCGCTGGACCAGATCTTCGGCTGCACCGCGGCGATGTACTCGGCGCCGAGCTCGGCGTCGCCGGCGAGCGGGCGTGCCTTGAGCAGGGCCTGGAACTCCCAGCTCTTCGCCCAGCGGTCGTAGTAGGCCAGATGCGACGCGAGCGAGCGGACCAGAGCACCCTGCTTGCCCTCGGGACGCAGCGCGGCATCCACCTCCCACAGCGGGGGCTCCACCTCGATCGCATCGAGGTTGCGCATCGTCTCGCGCGCGAGACGGGTCGCGATGTCGATGGCGCGTGCCTCCGTGACGACCTCTTCATCGTTGCTGCCGCCGACGAAGATCACGTCGACATCGCTGACGTAGTTCAGCTCCCGCGCTCCGGCCTTTCCCATGCCGATGACGGCGAGGCGCGTCGCCGCCACTTCGGCAGGGCCCATCGAGTCCCGCAACCGGGTCCTGGCGACCGCGAGCGATGCTTCGAGCGCGGCACCGGCGATGTCCGCCAGCGCCGCCGACACCGGTGCGATGATCGTCTCCGGTGCAGGATGCGACAGGTCGTAGGCGGCGATGGCTGCGAGATTGCGCCGATATGCGACTCTGATCGCGACGACGGCTTCGTCTCCGGACGACTGCGCGAAACCGTCGTGCGCACCCACCGAAGCCAGCAGACGCTCGCGCAGTTCGTCGGACGACGGCAGAGCAGTGAGGGGGCCTTCCAGGACGGTCAGCTGGTCCGGATGACGGAGGAAGAAGTCGGCGAGCCCTTCGGACGCACCGAACACCCGCCAGACCCGTCGACGCGTCTCCTCGTCGACGAGAAGTCTCCGCAGCGGCGCCTCGTCACGGCGCGCCACTCTGAGCAGCCCGCGCACGGCGGCATCGGGATCCGCCGCATCCGCCGCTTCGAGCAGCACGGTGCGCGGCTGGTCGAGGATGCTCGCCAGCTCCGACAGGGACGCTGCCGCCTCACTCAGCTCGGCGAAGCCGAGTCTGGCCAGCGCGGAGAGCGAGACGGAATCGTCCGGACGGGCCATGCGCGCCCCTCAGAGAAGCTCGAGGTTGTTCTTCAGCTCGAGCGGGGTGACCTGACCGCGGTAGGCCTCCCACTCCTTGCGCTTGTTGAGCAGCACGTAGTTGAACACCTGCTCCCCGAGCGTCTCGGCGACGAGTTCGGACGCCTCCATGTACTCGAGGGCGTGGTCGAGGCTCGCCGGCAGCGCCGAATAGCCCAGTGCCCGTCGCTCCGCGTCGCTGAGCGCCCAGACGTTGTCCTCGGCCTCCGGCGGCAGCTCGTATCCCTCTTCGATGCCCTTGAGCCCGGCCGCGAGCATGAGCGCGTACGCCAGGTAGGGGTTCGCGGCCGAATCCAACGCGCGGTACTCCACGCGCGACGACTGCCCCTTGTTGGGCTTGTACATCGGCACGCGCACGAGCGCGGAACGGTTGTTGTGGCCCCAGGTGATGAAGCTCGGCGCCTCGTCGCCGCCCCACAGGCGCTTGTAGGAGTTCACGAACTGGTTCGTGACGGCGGAGATCTCGTTCGCGTGCTTGAGCAGGCCCGCGATGAAGTGCCGCCCCGTCTTGGAGAGCTGGTACTTCGCGCCCTCCTCGTAGAACGCGTTCTGATCGCCCTCGAAGAGCGACATGTGCGTGTGCATGCCGCTGCCGGGCTGACCGCTGAGCGGCTTCGGCATGAACGTCGCGTAGACGCCCTGCTCGATCGCCACCTCCTTGATCACCGTGCGGAACGTCATGACGTTGTCGGCTGTGGTCAGCGCATCGGCGTAGCGCAGGTCGATCTCGTTCTGACCGGGGCCGCCCTCGTGATGGCTGAACTCGACGGAGATGCCGAGATCTTCCAGCATGCGCACGGAGCGACGGCGGAAGTCGTGCGCCGTGCCCCCGGGAACGTTGTCGAAGTAGCCGGCGGAGTCGACGGGCACGGGGCCGTCGGGTCCGAACGAGGACGACTTCAGGAGATAGAACTCGATCTCCGGGTGCGTGTAGAAGGTGAATCCGGCGTCTGCGGCCTTCGCGAGCGTGCGCTTGAGCACGTGACGTGGGTCGGCGACGGCCGGCTGGCCGTCGGGGGTCGTCAGGTCGCAGAACATGCGCGCGGTCGGGTCGATCTCACCGCGCCAGGGCAGCGTCTGGAACGTCGTCGGATCGGGCTGGGCGAGCAGATCGGATTCGTAGGTGCGTGTCAGCCCCTCGATCGCCGAACCGTCGAATCCGATGCCTTCCGCGAAAGCCCCCTCGACCTCGGCGGGCGCGATGGCCACCGACTTGAGAGTGCCGATCACGTCCGTGAACCACAACCGCACGAACTTGACGCCGCGCTCCTCGATGGTCCGGAGGACGAAGTCCCTCTGCTTGTCCATGGCTACTCTGCGCCCTGGCCCTTTGCGTCGCCCTTGGCGTCCCAGCCCTGCTCGACGGCCTCTTCCTCGGCCCAGGAACGCGCGCGCTCCTTGACGACCTCGGGAGCACGGCGGGCTTCGGCCTCCGTGTCGAACGGACCGATGCGGTCGATGGCGGGCGAGATCATGCCGAACTCGATCTCGCCAGTCGCGGAGTTGTACCAGTACTTGTGGTCGCCGTCAGACATGTCTGCCCCTTCTTCACGTGATGTCATCGATCCTACTGGCGCGCACCGTGGTCGCTAAGCTATCGCCCATGGCAAAAGCGATCGGCGTCGACATCGGCGGCACGGGAATCAAAGCAGGAATCGTCGACCTCGAGCACGGCGTCATGGCATCCGACCGGGTGCGGGTCCCCACTCCCGAGGGCGCATCGCCGCAGGACGTGCTCAACGCCGTGCAGACCGTTCTGAAGACGCTCGACGTGCACGAGTCGACGCTGCCGCTCGGAGTCGCCTTCCCGGCGATCGTCAAGCGCGGCAAGACGCTCTCGGCCGCGAACGTGTCCAAGGAGTGGATCGACTTCGACGCCGAACGATTCTTCCGCGACGGCCTCGGCCGCAACATCGTGTTCGTGAACGACGCCGACGCCGCGGGTGTCGCCGAAGCCCGCCACGGAGCGGCCAGGGATGTGCGCGGCTTCACGCTCCTCACGACCCTCGGCACCGGCATCGGATCCGCATTCCTCTACGACGGGGTGCTGCTGCCGAACACCGAGCTCGGTCACCTCAACTTCCGCGAGTTCGAGTCGGTCGAGACGTACGCCGCGACGTCGGCACGCGAGCGGGAGAACCTCAGCTGGGCGGAGTGGGCCGAGCGCCTGCAGGCGTTCTACTCGCACATCGAGTTCCTGTTCAGCCCCGACCTGTTCGTGGTCGGCGGTGGCGTCTCGAAGAACGCCGGAGACTTCCTTCCGCTTCTCGACCTCAAGACGCCGATCGTCCCGGCGATCCACCGCAACAACTCGGGCATCATCGGCGCCGCATCCCTCGCCGGCGACTGATCCACGCACGTCCCTGACACCGAAGACCCCGATGACTGCCGTAGTCATCGGGGTCTTCGCGTGTTCGCGAAGGTGCGGGCCGGAGCCTCCTCCCCCGCTCAGTCGATCGGAGGTTCCCGTCGAACGCGGGTCCTCATGGCCAGACCCACCCCGGCGGCGGCGAGCACGACGGCGGCGAGGAGCAACGCGGGGCCGCTTCCGAGCCGGTGCGCCGCGGCACCGACCACCGCGCCTCCCGCGAGGGATCCCCACAGCAGGAGAGGGCGGCGCCAGGCGGATCCGGAGCGCCCGGTGAGCAGCGCCGCGACCGCGAGACCCAGACTGACCAACGTGCCGGTCGCGTACGTGATGGCGACCCGCGCACGTCCGTCCGAGAGGTACAGGGTGTTCAGCGCCCCCATGGCGAAGGCCAGCATCCAGAACCGAGCAGGGCTCGTCGGTACCACCGCAGCGAGGACGGCGCTCAGAGCGACGGCGGACGCGGATGCCGCCACCGCCCAGGCGCGCCGTCTCCCGTTCCCGCCGATCATCGCGCCGGCGGCGACGCCCAGGACGAAAGCCACCACCAGCGTCAAGGGCAGAAGCGACGACGCCAATCCCTGCTCGAGGATGTCCACACCGGCCTGGGTCGAATTGCCGCTCATGAAGGAGACGAAGAAGCCGCCGGTGTCGATGAACCCGATCGCGTCCACATACCCCGCGACGCCGCTGAGCACCAATGACAAGGCCAGACCCCGTCGTGTGACATCTCTCATGGCGTAGGCCTCATGGACGTGCCTTTCTGGGTGGCTACTCCGAGCCTAGGCGGTGCGGTCCGCCGCGCCCCGGCACGCCCTCCCTGAGAACAGCGCTCTGGGCGCGCTGCCGGGAGTCGGGCGGAAGGAGACCTGATCAGATCTTCTTTATGCGAATGGGCCGACCTGTACGCCGGGTTCTGTTCCGGGGTTCTTCGCCCCTTCGACGGCCATCTCTCTCGGCGACACGTTGCCGTGGCACTCTAGCGGTCTACCCGAGGACTCGGCGAGCCGCGTCAACATCCTCTGTCTGACCTTGCTCCGGACGAGGTTTACCTGGCGGGCCATGTCACCATGGCCCCCGGTGGTCTCTTACACCACCCTTTCACCCTTACCCCTCGCGGGGCGGTCTACTCTCTGTGGCACTTTCTCGCGGATTGCTCCGGGTGGGCGTTACCCACCGTCCTGCCCTGAGGAGCCCGGACGTTCCTCGGTGCGGTTGCCCGCAACGCGGCCGTCCAGTCGACCCATTCGCGTCTCCAGTCTACGTTCTCGGAGACCCGCGGCCTGCGGCTACTTCTGCGCAGACTCCGCGATGCGCAGATCGAGAGGCACGTCGATCGGGAACGAGCCGAACAGTCGCGTCGTCGCCGTGGCCGCCGCCTCGCGCACGGCCTCGGCCGCCGCCTCCGCATGTTCGAGCGGAACGTGCAGGATCACCTCGTCGTGCAGGAAGAACGCCAGGTGCGGGGAGCGTGCGAAAGGACCGGAGGCCGCAGCCTCGGCGAAGACCTCGGGGATCTGCTGCAGGCGGTGACGGATCTCGGCCAGCCAGATCAGCGACCACTCCGCAGCCGTGCCCTGAACGACGAAGTTCCGTGTGAACCGCCCCCAGTCGCGCGCCCTGCGCCGAGCGAGGGCCACCACCGCGGGATCGGCATCCGCATCGGTCGCCTCGGACTGCAGCCGCATCCACTCCACGGATGGGCGGGGTGATGATCGACCGAGCCAGGTCGACACGATGCCGCCGTCCTCCCCCGTTCGTGCCGCGGCGTCGACGAGTCCCATGGCGCGCGGGTACACCTTGCGCAGCCGCGGGACCAGTCGGCCGCTGTCGCCCGTCGTGGCACCGTACATCGCACCGAGGACCGCATACTTCGCCTCCTCGCGAGTGGCGACCGCCCCGGAAGCGACGACGCCCGCATAGAGGTCGCTCCCCCTGGCCGCACGAGCCATCGCCTCGTCGGCTGCCATCGCGGCGAGCATCCGCGGCTCGAGCTGCGCGACATCGGCCACGACCAGCGTCCACCCGGGGTCGGCACGCACCGCAGGGCGCAGGCTCCGCGGAAGCTGGAGCGCTCCCCCACCGGCGGAGGCCCATCGCCCGGTGACGACGCCTCCGGGGATGTACACGGGGCGGAACCGGCCGTCATGCACCCATTCCGCCAGCCACGCCCACCCGTTGGCGCTGAGCAGCCGGGAGAGCTTCTTGTACGCCAGCAGCGGTTCGACGACCGGGTGGTCGTGCTCGGCGAGCTCCCACCGGCTCGTTGACTCGACCTGCACCCCGACGCGGTGCAGCGCCCTGAGCAGCTTCTGCTGACTGTCCAGGTGCAGTGAGGCATCGCCGAGTAGCTCGCGCACACGATCTCCGAGTTCGAGCATGCGACTCGGCACGCCGCCGGCGACCGGGCGGGTGCCCAGGGTGTCGGTGAGGATCGCGTCGTGCACGCCCTCGTCCCACGGCAATCCTGCGGCCCGCATCTCTTCCGCGATGAGACCGCCCGCCGACTCCGCTGCGCACAGGAGCGTGAGACGTCCATCCGGCGCCGCGGCGATCACGCGGCGCTGCGCCCGATACTGATCCAGAGTCGCGGCGATCGCATCCTCACCGCCCACCTCATCGAACACATCGAAGAGGGACGGTGCCGCCACGGTCAGTTCCCGCCGTTCCCACTCCGGAGAGGCCGGGAGTGGCGTCGGCACCGAGGAGGTGTCGCGCAGGATCGCATGACACAGCACCAGGTCGTGACTGCGAGTGATCCGCACTCCGGCTCCGAGGAGGAGCGCGTAGGTTTCGGCGGCGGTCCGCATGATCCATCGCGGGGCGTCTGATGCCTCGGCGGTGCGGACCCAGTCCGGAAGGTCATCGGTACGCAGCGACGTGCGATCCTGCTCCTCGTCGTTCCCGTCGAGCTCGACGGCGACGTACTCGTGAGCGCCGACGGAGATGAGCGCGATGCGTCGTTCGACGCCCGACGCCGGCGCTGTCATCGCCGGCGAGCGGAGGCACCGCTCATGCGAGCCCTGACTCCTCGGTACGCACGAGGATGCACCCGCACTCGGGGCAGGAGACCACGAGGTCGTCCGCCGCGCGGCGGATGTCGTTCAGATCGGTGCTCGGAAGCAGGATGCGGCAGCCTTCGCAGGTGCCACGGGTGAGCAGCGCGGCACCCGCACTGTTCACGGCGCGACGGGCGTACTCCGCCAAGAGCTCGGGCGACACTCCCTCGGCGACGGCCGCACGATCGCGGGAGAGCTGCGCACCCAGGTCTGTGGCGGCAGCGACATCGGCCTTCGCCTGTGCGGTGAGCGTCGAGCCCTCGGCTGTCGTCGCGTCCAGAAGCGCCTGCTGCGCGGCGAGGGCGGCTTCTGCCTCTTCCAGTCGACCCATGACGTCGAGTTCGGCGTCTTCGAGGTCGCTCTGACGCCGGGCAAGGCTCGCGAGTTCGTGCTCGAGCGCCTGCGCGTCCTTCGAGTTCGTCGACGCTGCGAGGCGCTCCGCATCGCGATTCCGACGCGCCTCGACGACGGCGACGTCGGACTCCAGACGCTTCAGCTCGGTGCGCACGTCGTCACGGGTGCCGGCGAGAGCGGTCAGCTCGCGCAGCTGCTCCTGACGGATGGCGACGAGCTCGGTGATCCGCCCCGCCTGGCTCGGCTTCGTTCGGGCACGCTCGGCCTGCGCGATGCGCCGGTCGAGGTCGGCGATGTCGAGCAGGGTGCGCTGGTTCTCGGGGCTGGCGTTCACGCTTCCAAATCTAGTCGCTGTCGCGACATCCGCCCATCAACGCACGTCGCCGTCGACGTAGTACCAGTGCCGGTCCTCGCGCACGAAGCGGCTGCGCTCATGGAGCGAGCCCCTCGCAGCGCCCTGCCGCCAGAACGCCTCGAACTCCACCACGCCCTCGCGGTCGAAGGGGCCTCCGGCCGCGCGATCGATCACCAGCAGCCGTCGCCACTCGAGGTCCGGCTCGAAATCGATCGTCTCCGGCCTCGTGGTCGAGTGCCAGGTGCGCAGGAGGTGCCCGGCGTCCTGGAGGCCGAACGCGGTGTAACGCGAGCGCATCAGGCGCTCCGCCGTCGGCGCGGGCGCACCGTCGAGCAACGGCCCGCAGCAGCAGCCGAACACGTCCCCGGACGCACACGGGCAGCGATCCTGGTCCTCGATCACGGTGTCATCCGACGCCATCTCCGCCTCCGTCGTCATCCCCTCAGCGTACGCTCGGGGAAAAGGCCAAGAAGGAGCACCGTGACCACTCAGCCCGTCGTCCCCTCGTTCACCGCCCACAACGGGTTCGCCCTTCCGGCCATCGGCCTCGGCACCTACGGACTCCTCGGAGATGCCGGGGCAGACGCAGTCGCCGGAGGCATCGGCGCGGGTTACCGTCTCATCGACACGGCGTTCAACTACGAGAACGAGGGTTCGGTCGGCCGTGGCGTCGCGGCCGCCGATGTGCCGCGCTCCGAGGTCATCGTCACCACGAAGCTCCCCGGTCGCCATCACCCGTCGGCGAAGGCACGCACCAGTATCGAGGAGAGCCGTTCGCGCCTCGGACTCGATGTGACGGATCTGCACCTGATCCACTGGCCGAATCCCCTCCAGGACGAGTACGTCCAGGCGTGGGCCGCGCTCGTGGACGCCCAGTCCCGCGGCGTGGTCCGACAGATCGGCGTCTCCAACTTCCTTCCGGAGCACCTGGAGCGCCTCGAGCACGAGACCGGGGTGCGACCCGTCGTCAATCAGATCGAGGTGCATCCGTACTTCCCGCAGGAGGAGCAGCTCGCGTTTCACCGGGAACACGGCATCCTCACCGAAGCGTGGAGCCCGTTGGGGCGGGCGAGGGAGCTCTTCGACGAGGCCGTGATCCACGAGATCGCTGCGGCCCGCGAGATCACGACCGCCCAGACCGTGCTCGCCTGGCACGTCGCCCGCGGTACGGTGTCGATCCCGAAGGCGTCGTCGCTCGCGCACCAGGTGGCGAACCTCGCGGCGGCGCAGATCGTTCTCGACGATGCCGAGGTGGCGGCGATCACCGCGCTCGGACGTCCGGACGGACGCCTGTTCGACGCCGACCCGAGGACTCACGAGGAGTCCTGATGCAGACCCGCCTCAGAGACCCTGCGTCACCCGCCTGGTCACGGCCGCAATGATGCGGCGGCTGCCGTGAGCGCGTCAGCGGACTGACGCAGCAGCGCCAGCTCACCCTCCGAGAACGAGGTGTTCCGGATCGGCACGGCACCCTTCGCGCTCACGATCGACGGCACCGAGAGCGCCACACCGTCCAGCCCGTGGAAGTCGCGCAGCACGGTGCTGACGGGCATCACGGCATGCTCGTCGCTCAGAATCGCTTCGACGATGCGTGCACTCGACAGTCCGATCGCGTAGTTGGTCGCCCCTTTGCCGAGGATGACCTTGTACGCGGCGTCGCGCACGTCGACGGCGATCTCCTGCAATTCGTCGAGGGTGAAGCGAGGGTGGCCGGGCGTCTCCCACTCCAGGATCGGCACGGTGCCGATCGTCGCGCGAGACCAGAGGGGGAACTCGGTGTCGCCGTGCTCTCCGATGATGTGCGCGTGGACGCTGGCGGTGGAGACACCGGCTCGCTGGGCGAGCTTCCACCGCAGCCGCGAGGTGTCGAGCACCGTTCCGGAGGCGAAGATCCGCTCGGGAGGAAGCCCGGTCTCCTCCTGCGCGATGACCGTGAGCACATCGCACGGGTTCGTGACGATCACATAGATCGCGTTCGGGGCGACCTCGAGCAGGTCGGGCATCATGCTGCGGATGATGCCCGCGTTGACCTCGGCGAGCTCGATGCGGGTCTGACCGGGCTTCTGCTTCGCGCCGGCAGTGATCACCACGACGTGCGAGCCGGCGGCGACCGAGATGTCGCTGCCGCCGATGATGTCGCTGGAGCCCGTGAACTGCGTGCCGTGGGCGAGGTCGAGCACCTCTGCCTCGACCTTCTCGGTGGCGATGTCGTACAGCGCGACATGACGGGCGGAACCCCGGATCAGTGCCGCGTAGGCGACACTCGACCCGACGCTTCCTGCGCCGACGACCGTGAGCTTCGAGTTCTCGATGATCTCCATGCGCTCAGTCTCGCAGTGGTGAACCCCGATCAGCGAGCGATCTCGCCGGATCAATGTGTCCCACAGAGAAGGTCACAGAGCGGCGGCGACCGCCTCCGTCGCGGTCGCGTGCGTGAACCGGAACCCCGAGCGCTCCAGCACCAGCGGCCGCACGTCGGCATCGGGAAGCAGCAGCGAATCGGCCGCGTCGCCGAGGGCGAAACGCAACGCCCACGCCGGCGCCGGCACCCAGAACGGCCTGTGCATCCGAGCGGCCAGGGCTCGGCCGATGTCGTTCGCAGACGCCGGTGTCGGTCCCGTGAGGTTGACCGGCCCCGCGATCTTCTTGTCCAGGATGTGGCGGATCGCCCGCACCTCGTCGTCGAGCGAGATCCAGGGCCAGATCTGCGTCCCGCGCCCGAGCGGCCCGGAGACGCCGAAACGGGTCAGCTGGATGAGCGGCTTGAGCACTCCGCGCCGGTGGATGACCGGCGCGGTGCGCAGCAGCGCGACCCGGGTGTGGTCTTCGGCCTGACGCGCCTCGGCCTCCCAACGCACGGTCAGATCGGCCAAGAAGGTCTGCCCCGCAGCGGAGTCCTCGGTGAGGACCTCGCCGGGCGCAGAGCCGTAGTAGCCGACGGCCGATGCCGAGATGAGGGCCGGAGCGTCGGAGCGCAGTGCACGAAGCGCGGTGGTCAGGGTTCGCGTCGCTCCCAGGCGCGAGTCGATGAGCTCCTGACGGTAGCCACGCGTCCACGGGAGTCGTCCGACGCTGGCGCCGCCGAGAGCGACGACCGCATCGGCTCCCGCCAGCACCTCCGGATCGAGCGCGCTCTCCCCCGGCTCCCACTGCGCCTCGTCCTCCGACCGCGGCGGGCGGCGGACGAGGGAGGTGACCTCGATGCCGTCGGCGCGCAGGGATGAAGCGAGGGCGGAGCCGATGAGGCCCGATGCCCCGCTGATGACGATGCGTCGTGCCATGTGTGAGAGCTCCCGTTTCCGATCGCCGAGTCGTGTCGTGCGTTACAGCGTACGCGTCGGCGTGGACAGGCGCCGCCGGACAGGAGAATCGCTGCATGCTCCCGCGCAGCCCACCGGTGAGAGGGAAGGAGGAAGCCCCGTGCGGGCGTCGAGGTCTGCGAACAGACGGCCACCAGGTTCTGCAGGATGAGGGTGTGGGCCCTGCCGGGATCGAACCGACGACATCCACGGTGTAAACGTGGCGCTCTACCAGCTGAGCTAAAGGCCCTGGTGTCGTCAGTCTATCGGGAGGCCGATGCGCACCCGTGTCGTAGAAGAGGGATAGGCTGAATCCGGCGCGCGTTGTGCACAGCTGACAAGGCTGCCCGTGTCGCTTCCCGTTTCCTTGGCATGACCTGCCAGCTTGACGAAAGGTTCCCCCGTGACCGTGCACGACCAGGATCCGTACTCCCAGGGCCCCCTCGACAGCGATCCGGAGGAGACCGGCGAGTGGCAGCAGTCCCTCGATGAGCTGGTGGATGCCAAGGGCCACGGCCGCGGCCGCGAGATCATGCTCAGCCTGCTCAAGCGCTCGAAGGAGCTGCACCTGGGCGTGCCGATGGTCCCGACGACGGACTACATCAACACCATCGCCTCGGAGAACGAGCCCGAGTTCCCCGGTGATGAGGAAGTCGAGCGCCGCTACCGCGCCTGGATCCGCTGGAACGCCGCGATCACGGTGCACCGCGCTCAGCGACCCGGCATCGGCGTCGGCGGCCACATCTCGACCTACGCCTCCTCGGCTGCTCTGTACGAGGTGGGCTTCAACCACTTCTTCAAGGGTGCGGACAGCCCCGGTGGTGCAGACCAGATCTTCATCCAGGGTCACGCCTCCCCCGGTACCTATGCCCGGTCGTACCTCGAAGGACGCCTGACCGAGGACCAGCTCGACGGATTCCGCCAGGAGAAGTCGCACGCCCCCTACGGCATCCCGTCCTACCCGCACCCGCGCCTTATGCCGGAGTACTGGCAGTTCCCGACCGTGTCGATGGGCCTCGGCCCGATCAACGCGATCTACCAGGCGATGTCGAACAAGTACCTCGAGAACCGCGGCATCAAGGACACGTCCCAGTCGCGTGTCTGGGCCTTCCTGGGCGACGGCGAGATGGACGAGGTCGAGAGCCGCGGACAGCTGCAGGTCGCCGCGAACGAGGGCCTCGACAACCTGACGTTCGTCGTGAATTGCAACCTGCAGCGTCTCGACGGGCCCGTGCGAGGCAACGGCAAGATCATCCAGGAGCTCGAGTCGTTCTTCCGCGGTGCGGGCTGGAACGTCATCAAGGTCGTCTGGGGTCGCGAATGGGACGACCTGCTCGCCCGCGACACCGAGGGCGCGCTGCTCAACCTGATGAACGTCACCCCCGACGGCGACTACCAGACGTACAAGGCCGAGTCCGGTGCGTACGTCCGTGAGCACTTCTTCGGCCGCGACGAGCGCGCCGCAGCCCTCGTCAAGGACTACTCCGACGACGACATCTGGAACCTCAAGCGCGGCGGCCACGACTACCGCAAGGTCTACGCCGCGTTCAAGGCAGCGACCGAGCACAAGGGCAAGCCCACCGTCATCCTCGCGAAGACCGTCAAGGGCTACGGCCTCGGTCCGCACTTCGAGGGCCGCAACGCGACCCACCAGATGAAGAAGATGACGCTGGACAACCTCAAGACGTTCCGCGACGCGATGCACATCCCGATCACGGATTCGCAGCTCGAGGAGAACCCGTACCTGCCCCCGTACTACAACCCGGGCCCCCAGGACGAGACGATCCAGTACATGCTCGATCGTCGAAACGCGCTCGGCGGCTTCCTGCCGGAGCGCCGCTCTACCCATGTCGGCCTCTCGCTGCCGGATGACACCGCCTACGCCCTGCCCAAGAAGGGCTCTGGCACGCAGGAGATCGCCACGACCATGGCGTTCGTCCGTCTGCTGAAGGACCTGCTGCGTTCCAAGGACTTCGGTCACCGCATCGTCCCGATCATCCCGGATGAGGCACGTACCTTCGGAATGGACGCCTACTTCCCTTCGGCGAAGATCTACAACCCGAACGGCCAGCACTACACCTCGGTCGACCGCGAACTTCTCCTCGCCTACAAGGAGAGCCCGCAGGGCCAGATCGTCCACGTCGGCATCAACGAGGCGGGCGCCCTTGCGGCGTTCACCGCGGCCGGCACGTCGTACGCCACGCACGGCGAGCCGCTGATCCCGATCTACCTCTTCTACTCGATGTTCGGATTCCAGCGCACGGGCGACGCCCAGTGGGCAGCCGGCGACCAGATGGCCCGCGGGTTCATCATGGGCGCGACGGCAGGGCGCACCACCCTCACGGGTGAGGGTCTGCAGCACGCCGACGGCCACTCGCACCTGCTCGCCGCCACCAACCCGGCGACGGTCTCGTACGACCCGGCGTACGGCTATGAGATCGCGCACATCATGCGCTCCGGTCTCGAGCGCATGTACGGCGGCAACCACGAAGACCCGAACGTCATGTACTACATCACGCTCTACAACGAGCCGATGGTGATGCCGGCTGAGCCGGAGAACGTGGACGTCGACGGCATCGTGCGCGGCATCCACCGCGTCTCGGTCGGCGAGGGCGAAGGCCCCCGTGCCCAGCTCTTCGCCTCGGGCGTCGGACTTCCCTGGGCCCTCGAGGCACAGCAGCTGCTGAAGAACGACTGGGGTGTGATCGCCGATGTCTGGTCGGTCACCTCGTGGACCGAGCTGCGCCGCGACGGCCTCGCCGCCGACGAGCACAACTTCCTGCACCCGGAGGAAGAGCCTCACACCGCGTACCTCACCCAGAAGCTGCAGGGCGCCGAAGGCCCCGTGGTCGCCGTCAGCGACTTCATGCACGCCGTGCAGGACCAGATCCGTCCGTGGGTGCCGAACCGCTTCGCCACGCTCGGCGCCGACGGTTTCGGCTTCTCGGACACCCGTGCCGCTGCCCGTCGCTTCTTCAAGATCGACGGCCCGTCGATCGTGGTGCGCACCCTGCAGTCGCTCGCCGAAGACGGGGTCGTCGACCGCTCGCTCGCCGCGCAGGCCATCCAGAAGTACAGCCTGCACGATGTGAACGCCGGCACCAGCGGCAACGCGGGCGGCGAAAGCTGAGCCCTCCGTGACAGGTTCTCCTCCTTCCGGCATGGACAAGGCCGCGACACTCACTTGGCTGCGCCGGATCTCCGGTGACATCGCCTCGGTGACGATCAAGCGCCTGGAGGACACCCTCCCGTGGTACGCCGACATGCCACCAGCCCGCCGCTCTGCGGTCGGGCTGGTGGCCCAGGCGGGTATCACGTCGTTCATCCAGTGGTACGAGGACCCCACCTCCACTCCGTGGATCGCGGCGGACATCTTCGCGGCGGCTCCTCGCGAGCTGCTGCGAAGCGTGAGCCTCCAGCAGACTCTGCAGCTCATCCGCGTGACCGTCGAGGTCACCGAGGAGCGGGTCGCCGGGCGGGGGAACGATCTGCGCGAGGCGATCCTGCTCTACTCCCGCGACGTCGCCTTCGCGGCGGCCGACGTGTACGCGAGGGCAGCCGAGGCCCGCGGCCTATGGGACGCGCGCCTGGAAGCACTCGTCGTCGACTCGATCCTCACCGGCGAGGCCGATGAAGAGCTGCCGAGCCGGATCGCCGCACTCGGGTGGCACGGTCACGGCGAGGTCGCCGTCCTCGTCGGGACGACACCTCCGCAGTTCGACGTCGACTTGGTCCGCCGCACCGCCAGGAAGCTCGCCGTCGACGTGCTCATCGGTGTGCAGGGCTCCCGCCTCGTCCTGGTGCTCGGCCGCGCCAGAGTCGAGGGTCAGGAGCTCGAAGAGGAAGAACTCGGCTTCCAGGAGATCGCCTCCCGCCTGGAACCGTCGTTCGGGCCCGGATACGTCGTGCTCGGACCCGAGGTCGCGGCGCTCGTGGACGCGAGCCAGAGCGCCCGTGCCGCCCTCGCAGGATTCGCGGTCGCCCGCGCATGGCGCGGCGCACCCCGTCCGGTCGAGGCTGATGATCTGCTGCCAGAGCGCGCACTCGCCGGAGACCCGTTGGCGAAGCAGACGCTGATCGAGCGCATTTTCCGCCCCTTGCAGGCGCACTCCACCGACTTGGTCACCACCCTCTGGAGCTACCTCGACAACGGGCGCTCCCTGGAGGCCACGGCGCGCGAGCTGTTCGTGCACCCCAACACCGTGCGCTACCGCCTCAAGCGCGTGAGCGAAGTCATCGGCTGGGATGCCACCGGCCCCCGCGAAGCGCTCATCCTGCAGACCGCTCTGATCCTCGGCTCGATCGGTGCGGCGGATCAGGTGCGTCGGCGCGCCCCGCTCCGACGCACCCAGCGCTGAACCCTTCTCTGTACGCCACACACAAGGGTTTTTCGGAATCTTGTGATGGATCATCCACCGCTCTGCCGCAAACGTTGGCAGACTGGGTGGGTGATTGTCGTCGTATGCCCAGGTCAGGGCTCGCAGACCCCCGGATTCCTCGCTCCTTGGCTCGAGCTCGACGGAGTGGCAGAACGCCTCGACGCCTACTCGGACGCCGCGGAGGTCGATCTTCGCGAACACGGCACGGCATCGGACGCCGACACGATCCGGGACACCCGCATCGCTCAGCCGCTGATCGTCGCCGCGTCGCTGATCGCCGGGGATGCCCTCACGCAGCGCGCCGGTCGACGTGCCGACGGCATCGCCGGGCACTCGGTCGGTGAGATCGCCGCACTCGTCGGCAGCCGTGTGATCGATGCCGACACCGGCATGCGCCTGGTGGGCATCCGCGGCCGCGCGATGGCCGATGCGGCAGCGCAGGAGCAGACAGGAATGAGTGCGGTCCTCGGCGGTGACGAGGAAGCCCTTCTCGCGCGCCTCGCCGAACTCGACCTCTCCCCCGCCAACTACAACGGCGGCGGCCAGATCGTGGTCGCAGGCGCCCTCCCCGCTCTCGCGGCACTCGCCGAGGAGCCCCTCAAGGGCACCCGCGTGATCCCTCTGCAGGTCGCCGGCGCGTTCCACACGCGGTACATGGCATCGGCCGTCGCCTCGCTCCGCGATGCGGTATCCGACGTCACGCCCGCCAACCCCGACATCACGCTGTGGACCAACCGCGACGGCTCCGCCGTGGCCGACGGAGCGCAGGCGCTGAGCTTCCTCGTCGATCAGGTGTCGTCCCCGGTGCGTTGGGACCTCTGCATGCAGTCCTTCGCCGACGCGGGCGTCACCGGTGTCATCGAACTCGCTCCGGCCGGCGCCCTGGTCGGCCTCGCCAAGCGCGGCCTCCGCGGTGTACCGACCGTCGCTGTGAAGACCCCTGAAGACCTTGATGCAGCCGTCGCGCTGCTGAACGGAGAAGCCGCATGAGCGTCACGCTCGCCCAGCTCACCGGTCCCGCGTACACGCGCATCTACTCCTACGGCGCCGCCCGTGGCGAGAATGCCGTGCCGAACGAAGACCTGATCGGCCCCATCGACTCCAGCGACGAGTGGATCCGTCAGCGCACCGGCATCGTCACCCGCGCTCGCGCCGACAAGGGCACCGATGCGATCGACCTCGCGACCGCGGCGGCTGCCGAGGCCATCGAGAAGTCGGGCGTCGCGGCGGACCAGGTCGACCTGGTGATCGTCGCGACCATCAGCAACCCCAAGCAGACCCCCTCGGTCTCGGCCATCGTCGCCGACCGTGTCGGGGCGAACCCCGCAGCCGCCTACGACATCAACGCGGCCTGCGCAGGATACGCCTACGCGATCGCCCAGGCCGACGCGCTGATCAAGGCCGGCGCCGCCCGCTACGCACTGGTCATCGGCACGGAGAAGCTGTCCGACGTCGTCGACCCGACCGATCGCAGCATCTCGTTCCTGCTCGGCGACGGTGCAGGCGCAGCCCTGATCGGTCCGAGCGACACGCCGGGCATCGCACCGGCGGTGTGGGGTTCGGATGGCTCGAAGGCCGACGCTGTGGGAATGAACGGCACCCTCACCGACTTCCGCGACGGCGTGGTGCCGTGGCCGACCCTTCGTCAGGAGGGCCCGACGGTCTTCCGCTGGGCCGTCTGGGAGATGGCCAAGGTCGCCCGTGAGGCGCTGGACAAGGCCGGCGTCGAGCCGACCGACATCGCCGCGTTCATCCCCCACCAGGCCAACATGCGCATCATCGACGAGTTCGCCAAGCAGCTCAAGCTGCCGGAGAGCACGGTGATCGCCCGCGACATCGAGACCACGGGCAACACCTCGGCGGCGTCGATCCCGCTGGCCAGCCACCGCCTGATGGCCGAGCACCCCGAGCTGTCGGGCGGTCTCGCACTGCAGATCGGCTTCGGCGCCGGCCTCGTGTTCGCCGCACAGGTCGTCGTCCTTCCCTGAGAATGCGCTGACTTTCCCTAGACTGTTCCACGGTTCCGAAAACAACCCGCAAGAAAGAGGAAGACCACATGGCTTTCACCAACGATGAGGTCCTCGCTGGCCTCGCAGAGCTCATCACCGACGAGACCGGCATCAACGCTTCCGAGGTCGCCCTCGAGAAGTCGTTCACGGACGACCTCGACATCGACTCCATCTCGATGATGACGATCGTCGTCAACGCCGAGGAGAAGTTCGGCGTCACCATCCCCGACGACGAGGTCAAGAACCTGAAGACCGTCGGCGACGCCGTCAGCTTCATCGTCGCGGGCCAGGAGTAATCCCGGCAGGATGCCACCCCCGCACCTCGCGGGGAGTGGCATCCTCCGACCTGCCCTCCCACCCGTTCGACTTCGTTTCGACAAGGAACCACACCCCATGACCAAGCGCATCGTCGTCACCGGCATCGGCGCCACCTCCGCCATCGGCGGAACGGCCCCGGAGAACTGGACGAACCTGCTGGCCGGCATGTCCGGCACCCGCACGCTCGAGCACGACTGGGTACAGCAGTACGAGCTGCCCGTCACCTTCGCCGCCGAGGCGATCGTCCGCCCGGAAGAGGTTCTCCCCCGCCACGAGGCCAAGCGTCTCGACCCCTCGTCGCAGTTCGCGTTGATCGCGGCGCGCGAGGCGTGGGCGGATGCCGGTTCCCCCGAAGTCGCCCCCGAGCGACTCGGTGTCGACTTCGCCACCGGCATCGGTGGACTCTGGACGCTCCTGGACGCCTGGGACACCCTCCGCGAGAAGGGCCCGCGCCGGGTGATGCCGCTCACCGTCCCGATGCTCATGCCGAACGCCGCTGCAGGAAACCTGTCGCTGCAGTTCCACGCCCGCGCCTACGCGCAGACCGTCGTCAGCGCGTGCGCCTCCAGCACCGAGTCGATCATCCACGCCTTCCACCACCTTCAGGACGGTCTCGCCGACGTCGTGATCGCCGGTGGCACGGAGTCCGCGATCCACCCGATCACGATGGCATCGTTCGCCTCCGCGCAGGCGCTCTCGCGTCGGAACGACGACCCGGCCCACGCGTCCCGACCGGGCGCGATCGACCGTGACGGATTCGTCATGGGCGAGGGGGCCGCAGCCCTGATCCTCGAGACCGAGGAGCACGCGAAGGCTCGCGGCGCCAAGATCTACGGCTATGTGCTCGGCGGAGGCGTCACCGCCGATGCCTACCACATCACCGGCAACGACCCCGAGGGCAACGGTGCCGCACGTGCGGTGACGCAGGCGCTCGAAGAGGCCGGCATCACCGCCGACCAGGTCACCCACATCAACGCGCACGCGACGTCGACCCCGGTCGGCGACCCCAACGAGTACGTGGCGCTCAAGAAGGTCTTCGGAGACCGGATCGACGAGATCCCCGTCTCGGCGACGAAGGCATCGACCGGGCACCTGCTCGGAGGCACCGGCGCACTCGAGGCGATCTTCGCGCTCCTCGCCCTGCGCGACCGTGTCGCACCGCCCACGATCAACATGACGGAGCCCGATCCCGCTGTCCCGTTCCGTCTTTCGGGCGACGCCACCCCGCTCGGCGAGGGTCCGCAGTTCGCGATCAGCAACTCGTTCGGCTTCGGCGGTCACAACGCCGTGCTGGTGGTCGCCAGCGCCGACTGACACGCCATGCCGATGAGCGGCCCTCGGGATTCCGAGGGCCGCTCTTCTCATCTGCATGAGGATCACACGGATGACTGAGCATCCGCCGGTACTCAGTCATGCACGTGTGCGCAGGTCATGCAGGTGCGCGGTGATCCGTCAGGCGGAGCGGAGCAGGCCGAGCTTCTGCGAACGTGCTTCCCTCATCCGCGTGATGCGCGGGAGGAACCAGCCGATCAGCGGCCCGACGCCGAAGGCGAAGAGCACGGTTCCCACGCCGACGGGTCCACCGAGCAGGAATCCGATCAGCAGCACGCCGCCTTCGATCAGTGTCCGCACCAGCCACACCGCCCAGCCGGTACGTCGGACGAGGCCTGTCATCAATCCATCGCGGGGTCCGGGACCGAAGTCTGCGGCGATGTACAGACCGGTCGCGAAGGCCAGCAGCAGGAGTCCGAAGACGAACATGGGGGCGCCGATCCACACCGAAGCGGGCTGCGGGATCAGAGCGAGCGCGAGGTCGGCGCTGGGCCCGACGAGGAGCGCGTTCAAGACGGTGCCGAGCCCCACCCGCTGACGCAGCGGGATCCACAGCAGCAGCACGACGATGGACACGACGACGGTCATGACGCCGTATCGGAGGCCGGTCTGCTCGGCGAGACCGAGCGCCAGGACGTCCCACGGCGCGACGCCGATGCCGCCGCGCACCATGAAGCCGAGGGCCACGCCGTAGAGGAAGAGGCCCACGAGCAGCTGTACGAGCCGCTCGACGAGGTCACGCCGACTGGTGGCGGTCACGGGGAGCACGACGGAGCGCAGGAGCATGCTTCCACTCTGGCCCCTGGGCCACGTCCGTCAGCGAATCCACTCATCGCAAAGTGGCCTGCACTCGTCAGGCCACTTTGCGGCATGCTGGACGCATGGGATCACGACTCGTCGAACAGCTCGGGGCGCACAACGTGGCAGGCTCCGCAGCGACGACGCTCGCCGACCGGATCAGGGCGCTGATCCTCGACGGCCGGCTCACGGTCGGCGAACGTCTGCCGAGCGAGCGCGCTCTCGCGGTGGAGCTTCGCCGTTCCCGCTCCACGATCACCCGCACCTACGGGCTTCTCGAGGCCGACGGGTACGTCTCCCGTCTGCACGGAGGCAGCACGCGCGTCACCCTGCCGAACGGACACGCCGCGCCCGGCACTGATGCCGACGACGACGCCATCGATCTGTCCATCGCGTCGATGGACTCCACACCGGGACTGTATGACGCGACGGTCCGATCCCTGCCCCGTCTTGCGGCATTGCGCGGCACCAGCGGATACTCCCTCCGTGGCCTTCCGGAGCTCCGAGAGGCCGTAGCGCAGCGGTTCCGCGATCGCGGAGCACCGACCTCGGCCGACGAGATCATCATCACCTCTGGGGCGCTCAACGCGGTGAACCTGATCCTCGCGGCGATCGGACGGCGCGGCGAGAGGGCTCTGGTCGAGCAGCCCACGTTCCCGCACGCGCTCGAGGCGCTGCACCGGCACGGATACCGTCTGCTTCCGACCCCCGTCGACGTCGACGGATGGGACACGCGCCATCTGAACGAGACTCTGCTCGGCTCCCGCCCCCATGTCGCCTACCTCATCCCCGACTTTCACAACCCGACCGGCGCCACGCTGCCTGACGAGGAGCGCTCACGCATCGTCACGACGGCGCGCAACGTGGGCACTCAGCTCATCGTCGATGAGACGACCACCGAGCTCGATATCGACCGCGGCTGGTCGCCGGCTCCGATGGCCGCGAGCGGACCCAATGTGATCACGGTCGGATCGATGTCGAAGATCGCGTGGGGCGGGATGCGCATCGGTTGGATCCGTGCGGAGCGCACGGTCATCGCTCGACTGCTCGCCGTTCGTCCATCCTTCGAGCTGGGCACCGCCCTGCTCGAGCAGTGCATCGCCGTCGAGCTTCTCGCCGACATGCCTGCGCTCACCTCGCACGTCGGTCAGCGTCTGCACGACGGTCGCGCAGCGGTGGAGGCCGGCGTGGCGGGCATCCCCGGCTTCCGGATGCCACCGACACCAGGAGGGCTGTCCGCATGGCTCGACATCGGTGCGCCGCTGTCGACCTCGCTGTCCCTCGCTGCTCGCGAGCGGCAGCTGATCCTGCCTCCCGGACCGCGCTTCACGACGGGCGGCGTGCTCGAACGTCGACTGCGCATCCCCATCACCCTGCCGCCCGAGCGCACGGCTGAGGCCATGCGTCGCCTTTCGTTGGCCTGGGAGGACGTGCGCGGCGCCGGCACGTCCCCGCACGCTGAGCTGCAGCACGCCGCGGTGATCTGACCGACGACGAGGACCCCGCCTCGTCTCCGGGGCGGGGTCCTCGTCGTGCGGAGCGGGGAAACGTCTTCTCAGCGTCCGGGATGACTCACCGGCATCCGATACTCACGCCTCCCCCGTTCCGGTCTGTGGGGTCGGGCTAGCCGACCTTGTGGAGCCAGACGACTCTGGCGTCGTCGCTGGCATGGCGGAAGGGCTCGAGTTCCTCGTCCCACGCGGAGCCGAGGGCGATGTCGAGCTCGCGCTGCAGCTCGACCGCGCTGCCCGCAGCGATCTCCATCGCATAGCGGATGCGGTCTTCACCGATCACGATGTTGCCGGCGGCATCGGTCTGCGCGTAGTGGATACCCAGATCGGGAGTGTGCAGCCAGCGGCCGCCGTCGCTGCGGGGCGTGGGATCCTCGGTCACCTCGAAGCGGAGGTGCTCCCACCCGCGGATCGACGTCGCGAGAGCGGCACCGGTGCCGACGGGGCCGTCCCAGTAGAACTCCGCACGTCGGGCGCCGTCGAGGACGGGCTGCTCGGTCCAGTCGAAGTTCACCGCACGCCCGATAGCGCGACCCACCGCCCATTCGAGGTGCGGGCAGAGCGCGCGAGGCGCAGAGTGGATGAACACCACTCCGCGTGCGTAAGCCGTCGCCATGATCTCTCCGTTTCATCAGGTGCGTCTTCCCCAACGACCTGAACCACGAAGTGGCGAGAATATGCGGTTGTGGGCCCATTCTCGCCGAGATCTGCGGAAACCACAAGCATGTCATTCGACGACGAAGGCCCCGGTCATGACGACCGGGGCCTTCGGACCGCGAACGGTCGAGTCGGTGAGGTCAGGCCTCGCTCATGGCCTGCTTGACCTGCTGGCCCTTGGCGGCGTAATACGCCGCGCGGGCAGCGTCCTTGCGCGCCTGCTCGGCGTAGCCGAACTCGAGCGTCTCCTGGTCGACCTCGTAGTTGGGCACGTCGTCGGTGCCGTGGTACTTCTCGATGTACGCGTCGAGCTCGGGGCCCGAGGTCCACGACGTGATGAGGCAGTAGCGCGGCTCCGTGCCGTTGTGCGTGGCGGCGTGCCACAGGCGCTGGGTGTCGACGATGAGCTGAGCGCCGGCGGGGAGCGCGATGCGGTACTCGATGCTCGGGTCGGTGCGGTTCTCGCGCAGGACGAAGTAGCTGTCCTTGTCATCGGTGAGGTTGAAGAAGCCGCGGACCACCCAGCCGGTGCCGTCCGGGTTCAGACGGTTGTTGTCGTCCTGGTGGAGGTTGTAGAGGCAGTCTCCGTACGGGGTCGGCTGCAGCTCGATCACGCGGCAACGGCCGACGTTGGCGCCCGGCTCCTGCGCGCGACGCGTCAGGTTCGGGGCCTTCTCGGTCTGCGAGTCGATCCAGACGCCGTCCTTGTCGGTGCGCGGCGGCTTGTGGTTCCAGAACCCGTTGCACTCGATGTCGCCGAAGGCACTGGCGAGCGGCGCGAAGCGGGTGTCACCCGACGACTTCCAGTCGTTGTACTCGATGTCGAGCCATTCCTTGGGGTCGAGCTCCTGGTTGTAGCTGTCGAGGACGACGAATCCCTTTTCCTCGAGGGCAGCGGACTTGATGTAACCCATGATCGAGTCATGTTCCTTTCATCGGGGGCCAGCACGTTTTAACAGGCCCTGATAAGGCAAGCCTAACAGCGTCACCCGCGAGCCCTTCGGAGGTCCGCCGTGCATAACCGAATAGACTGATCGGGGCGCCCGGCGAGTCCTCGGCACCCGTCGCTACGGGAGGACGAGACACCAGCATGAGCACCGCGACCAACGTCGAGGCGACAGCAGTCAACACGATCGAGTGGCTCGCGGCGGGCACCACCACCATCGTCGTCCCCGTGTATCAGCGGCAGTATCGGTGGGACATCGGGGGATGCGAACGTCTCCTGTCCGACATCCGCGCGGTCGCCCGTGAAGACGACGCCCACCGTCACTTCATCGGTTCGATCCTGTCCGCCGAAGACGGCGCCTCAGCCGAGTCGGACCTGATCCTCATCGACGGGCAGCAGCGCATCACCACGCTCATGCTCCTGGTGGCGGCTCTGCATCACGCGGTCCGCGACACCGACCAGGCTCTGGCCGCGGCGCTCGAACGCGTGCTGGTGCGCTCCGATGCCCCCGGCCGCACGAAGCTGCGCCCGCACGACGCCTGGGCAGACCTGTACGAGTCCGTGGTGCTCGACCGACGCGACGACGCCGACCGCGAATCGCGCTTCGACGACAACTACGCCTTCTTCCGCAGCCAGATCCACGTGGACGAGGTTCCGCTCATCTGGCGCGGGCTGCAGAAGCTCGAGCACGTGTCGATCACCCTCGGCGCGCAGGCGAACGCCCAGCAGATCTTCGAGAGCCTGAACTCGACGGGGGAGCCGTTGCGCGACCACGAGCTCATCCACAACTACATCCTCATGGGGCTGAGCCACGCTGAGCAGGTCGATGTCGAATCCCGCTTCTGGGTGCCCATCGAGCGGCACACCGGCGAGGCGATCGGCGCCTTCTGGAGGCACTACCTCGTGCTCGTCACCGGACGTGAGGTCGCGGCGAACGGCGAGCACGGCGTGTACAGCGCGTTCCGGCAGTCGTTCCCCCGCGTCGATCTCTCCCACCTGCAGGCGGATGCGTCCGAGTGGCGGCACCACGCCGAGATCTACGGCATCCTGCTCGATCCGTCGCGGGAGCAGGACCCCGAGATCGCGCAGCAGCTGCGCCACGTCAACACGTTCGGCCGCTCCTCGTATCCGCTCGTGATGAGCGTCTACAGCGATCACGCGCGGGGCGTCATCGACCGCTCCGAGCTCATCGAGACATTGGAGTGGCTGCAGACCCTCTACCTTCGACGCGCACTGGTGAATCTGCCGACCGAGAGACTCGTCGCGAGGCTCTGCCGCGCGCGGCGCGACGGCCGGGACGCACTCGCACGTGCGTTCGCGCGCATCACCCCGTCCGACGAACGTGTGAGCGCCGTCCTGAAGTACAGCGAACTCCCCCACCCGGCCTACGTCCTCGGCAGGCTGGAGGGGGTCGACGACCTCGAGTCCTTCGACGTCGAGCACATCGTGCCTGTCGTGCCGGGTGACACGTGGTCCGGCGATGGCGAACGGCCCTGGATCGAGTACACCGAGGACGAGCAGAACAGCCACCGCGCCCTCGCCCCGACCCTCGGCAACCTGACCCTGCTCGAACAGCCCCTCACCGAGCGGGTGTTCGGCGCCTCGTTCCCCGTCAAGCGCACGGACGCCTACGCCCGCAGTTCCGTACCCGCCACGCGCGACCTCGCCGACGTCGACGCGTGGAACACGGCGGCGATCACTCGGCGCACGATCGCACTCACCGCCGACCTGATCCGCATCTGGGCGCGTCCCGCACTCCCGGAGATCGACGACGACGGCCTGACGCCGATCCTCGATGCCGTCCGCCGTCGCGGATGGCCGACGGGCTGGGAGCGGGAGTTCGACTACGTCGAGTACCGCGGTGAGCGCTGGGAGGTGCCCGACGTGAAGTACCTGTTCAACCGGGTCTTCCGTCGCGCCTGGACGGACACGAGGACCGCCGCGCTCGCGTACTGCGCCGCACACGGGGGCCCGATCTACCAGGACATGGCCTGGAAGGGCCAGTGGGACGAGCTCGACGAGGGCCATTTCCTCTACATGGGCTGGGATTCCAACTACATGATGACCGCTGTGCAGGGTGTGCTCGAGGAGTCGGGCATCGCCTCGGAGGTCTTCGTCAAGTACTCCTATATCGGAAATGTGATGTGAACATGAGCACCGTCATCCGCACGCTGCAGGATCTCACCGTCGAAGAGCACACGCTCACCGTCCCCCTGGTGTGGGGCGATCCCGCCGACCACCGCACGATCGACATCTTCGCGCGCGTCGTCGCCCGCGAAGGCGGAGAGTCCCTCCCCTACCTCGTCTTCCTGCAGGGCGGGCCGGGGCACGAGGCACCGCGCCCGTTCCACTCCTCGACGTCGCCGGCCTGGCTCGATGAAGCACTCGCCCACTACCGCCTGGTCCTTCTCGACCAGCGCGGGACCGGGCTCTCCACCCCGGTCGGGGATCACGACCTCGCGCGCGGCGCGGAGGCCGTGGCCGAGCACCTCACGCACCTCCGCGCCGACGCGATCGTGCGCGACTGCGAGGCGATGCGGGAGCACCTGGGCGCCACCACGTGGAGCGTGCTCGGGCAGTCCTTCGGCGGCTTCACGACCCTGGCCTACCTCTCCACCGACGCCGCCTCTCTCGAAGACGTCTTCATCACGGGTGGTCTCAGCGCCGTCGGACGCCACCCCGACGATGTCTACGCGCTCTGCTACGACAAGATGCGCGACGCGTCCGAGCGCTACTACCGCCGATTCCCGGAGCACCGCGACGCCATGCGGCGACTCGTCGATCTGGCGGATGCCGGTGGCATCGTCCTTCCCGACGGCGAGGTGGTCTCCCGCTCGCGCCTGCGGTCGGTGGGGTCGGCGCTGGGCACCAACGACGGGTGGCAGACCCTGTGGTCGATCCTGGAGCGCGATCCGTCCTCGAACGCCTTCCGGTACGACCTGATGCACGCGATGCCCTACGACGGCCGCAACCCGCTGTACTTCGCGTTCCACGAATCGAGCTACGCCGACGGCCATGCCACCCGGTGGTCGGCCGAGCGCACCGAGCCGACAGACTTCCGCGACGACCCGACGCTGTTCACCGGCGAGCACATCCGCCGCGAGTGGACCGAGACGGTGCCCGCGTTCCAGCCGTGGCGCGATGTCGCCCTCCACCTCGCCGAGTTCGAGTGGCCGAGCATCTACGACGCCACCGCCATCTCGGCATCGGGTGCGACCGGTGCGGCCGCGGTCTACATCAACGACGTCTACGTGCCCTACGAGTTCTCTCTCGAGACCGCGAAGCTGCTCCCGGGCGTGCAGCTCTGGCAGACGAGTGAGCACGAGCACAACGGCCTGCGCAGCGGACCGGTGCTGTCCCACCTGATCGACCTCGCCCACGGCCGCCGCGTTCGCTGAGCTTCTCCTCCTCGAGGAGGATGCCCTCGTCCCACCCGACGCCTAGTCTGGAGCGCATGGAACAGGGTGTGGGGGTGATCGTCACGGTCGGAGTGCTGCTGCTCCTGGTCTCCGCCGTGATCGTCATGATCGCCTTCGGCTTCTCGAAGGTACCCATCGAGAAGAAGTACGAGAGCAGTGGTGGCGGCCTCGGCGGCGCGTTCGACGCCGTCTGGTCGCCGACTGCGCATGAAGCGGGAATGGAACGCGACCGCCAGACACAGAGGACAGCTCCGGCACCGGCGCCCGGCGATCCCCCTGACACGATCGACGACGGCCGGATCCGGCTCGACCTCTGACGCCTCGGAGCACGGTCGGATGCGACGCACACATCTGAGAACGAAGAAGGCCCCACGCTCCGAGGAGCATGGGGCCTTCTTCGTGACGGTCGTTACTTGGACGAGCCGCCGAAGCCCTTGAAGCGCTGGTTGAACTTCTCGACGCGGCCGGCCGAGTCCATGATGCGCTGCTTGCCCGTGTAGAACGGGTGCGAAGCCGAGGAGATCTCGACGTCGATGACGGGGTACTCCACGCCGTCCAGCTCCATGGTCTTGTCGCTCGACACGGTCGAACGGGTGAGGAACGTCTCGCCCGATCCGAGGTCGCGGAACACGACAGCCTTGTACTCGGGGTGAATGTCAGTCTTCATGGGATTCCTTAGTTGCTGCCCTGGATTGTGCCAGGGACGAGGGAAGTCTGCGGTGCAGAGAGCACCAAGGGTCGATTCTATCAGACGCTCATCAGGATGCTGCGCGTGCCGCGTAGCGTCCGTCTTCGCTGGTGAGCACGATCGGCATGCCGAAGGTGTCGGTGAGCGCCTCCGCGGTGAGCGTCTCGGCGATCGGTCCTGCAGCCACGACGGCACCATCGCGGATCAGCATGACGTGGGTGAACCCCACGGGGATCTCCTCCACGTGGTGCGTCACCATGAGCATGGCCGGGGTTGTCGGGGAGGAGGCGTAGCCGCTGAGGAGCGCGAGGAGCTCTTCTCTGGAGCCGAGATCGAGCGATGCCGTGGGCTCGTCGAGCAGCAGGAGCTCCGGGTCGGTCATCACGGCGCGCGCGATCTGGACGCGCTTCTGCTCGCCGTCGCTGAGCGTGCCGAAGGTGCGGTCGGCCAGGTGGTCGAGGCGCCAGTCGGCGAGGACACGGAGCGCGCGACGCTCATCGATGTCCTCGTAGCTCTCGTTCCATCGGCCGAGCACCGAGTAGGCGGCAGTGAGCACGGTGTTGAGGACCGTCTCGTCACGAGGGATCCGCTTGGCCATCGCCGAGGAGGCGAACCCGATACGCGGACGCACCTCGAACACGTCGGTGCGGCCGAGGGTCTCCCCCAGCACCGTCACTGTTCCGGCGGTCGGGTGCATGAGTGTGTCGGCCAGCTGCAGGAGCGTCGTCTTGCCCGCGCCGTTCGGGCCGAGGATCACCCATCGCTGATCATCGTCGACCTGCCAGGTCACGTGATCGATGATGTTGCGCCCCTCACGGCGCACGACGACGTCAGTGAATTCCAGAGCGCTCGGCATGTCCCCAGCCTATCGGCTCAAGCGGTCAGCTCCGCGTAGAGCGCGCGCGTCGTCTCGGCGATCGCCGCCCAGCTGAACTCGTTGCGCGCCCGCTCGCGTCCGGCCTCGCCGTAGGCGCGTGCTCTCTCCGGATCCATCGCCACCTCGGTGAGCACGGCGGCCAGATCCGCGACGTAACGCTGCGGATCGACCGGTGTGCCCGTGCCGTCCTGTACCTGCTCGATCGGGACGAGACGCCCGGTGACGCCGTCGGCGACGACCTCCGGGATCCCGCCGGTCGCCGTTCCCACCACGGCAGCACCACACGCCATGGCCTCGAGGTTCACGATGCCCAGCGGCTCGTAGATCGACGGGCAGACGAACGTCGTCGCTGCCGTCAAGATGGCGGACAGCTCGTCCCGCGGCAGCATCCGCTCGATCCAGATCACGCCGTCGCGGTTCTGCTGGAGCAGGCGCACCCCCTCCTGCACCTCGGCCATGATCTCCGGCGTGTCCGGAGCGCCAGCGCAGAGCACCAGCTGCACCTCCGGAGGGAGCAGCCGCGCAGCCTGCAGCAGATAGGGCAGCCCCTTCTGCCTCGTGATGCGTCCTACGAAGACCACCGAAGGACGGTCCGGATCCATCCCGATCGAGCGCAGGAACGACTCGTCCTGCACAGGGCGCCAGCGTTCGACGTCGATTCCGTTGTGGATCACCCGGACCTTCGCCGGGTCGACCTGCGGGTAGCTGCGCAGGATGTCGGCGCGCATCCCTGCGCTCACGGCGATCACGGCTGCGGCGTTCTCATAGGCCAGTCGCTCGATCCCGCTCGAGACGGCGTAACCGCCCCCGAGCTGCTCCGCCTTCCACGGCCGCAGGGGCTCGAGGCTGTGCGCTGTGAGGACGTGCGGGATGCCGTGCAGCTGGGAGGCGAGGTGACCGGCGAAGTTCGCGTACCAGGTGTGACTGTGCACCAGGTCGGCGTCGGCGATGGCCGAGACGATCTCCAGATCGGTGCCGAGCGTCTGCAATGCGGCATTCGCCCCCGCGAGCTCCACGGGCGTGCGGTACGCGAAGGTACCCGCCTCGTCTCGGGGAGCGCCGAACGCGCGCACCTGCACGTTCACGTGCTCCCTGAGGGCCGCGACGAGCTCGGCGACGTGCACGCCGGCACCGCCGTAGACCTCCGGCGGGTACTCCTTCGTGATCATTTCAACTCGCATGTCTGAACGCTAGTACAGCGACGACGAAGGCATCTATGGTGGAGCCATGTCCGCTCCAAAGAAGGTCTTCGGGATCATCCTCGCCGGCGGCGAGGGCAAGCGCCTCATGCCCCTCACGGCCGACAGAGCGAAACCCGCAGTGCCGTTCGGCGGACAGTACAGGCTCATCGACTTCGCCATCTCGAACCTCATCAATTCAGGACTGCGCCAGATCGTGGTGCTGACGCAGTACAAGTCCCACAGCCTCGACCGGCACATCTCGCAGACGTGGCGGATGTCGGCCCTGCTCGACTCGTACGTCACGTCCGTGCCCGCGCAGCAGCGCCTGGGCAAGCGGTGGTTCTCCGGCTCTGCCGACGCGATCCTGCAGAGCATGAACCTCATCAACGACGAGAAGCCCGACATCGTCGTGGTGATCGGCGCCGACCACGTCTACCGCATGGACTTCCGTCAGATGCTCGAGGCCCACATCGAGTCCGGCGCGAAGGCGACCGTCGCCGGCATCCGTCAGCCGCTCGCGCTCGCGTCGCAGTTCGGTGTGATCGACGCCGACGCGGAATCGGGAAGGATCAAGCAGTTCCTGGAGAAGCCGACCGACATCGCAGGTCTCGAGGACTCCCCCCACGAGGTGCTCGCCTCGATGGGCAACTACATCTTCGACGCCGACGCGCTGATCGCCGCCGTCGAGGCAGACGGGGAGTCCCCCGTGTCGGGGCACGACATGGGTGGCGACATCGTCCCCTATTTCGTCGAGCGCGGCGAGGCCGGCTACTACGACATGAAGCAGAACGAGGTCCCCGGCTCCTCGCCGCGCGACCGCTCGTACTGGCGAGACGTGGGGACGATCGACTCGTTCTACGACGCGCACCGCGATCTGATCTCCACCCTGCCCATCTTCAACCTCTACAACATGGAGTGGCCGATCCACTCGCAGGCGGTCAACTCCCCGCCGGCGAAGTTCGTCCGCGACTCGGTCGGTCGCATCGGCAACGCGATCGACTCGATCGTCTCGCTCGGATCCGTGCTGTCCGGTACCCACCTGGAACGCAGCGTTGTGGGTCCGTGGACCCTGGCAGGGGGCGGATCGACCATCACGGACTCGGTCGTCTTCGACCACGTGCACGTCGGGCAGGGGGCGCGCATCCATCGGGCGATCCTCGACAAGAACGTGGTGCTGGCCGATGGTGCCACGGTCGGCGTCGATCGCGAACGCGACCTGGCCCGTGGTTTCACCGTCACCGAATCCGGCATCACGGTCGTCGGCAAGGGCGTCTTCATCGAACGCTGAGTGCGTCACGGAGCACGCCGACCGTCCCGGTGATCGCTAGGCTCGACGGGTGACTGCCGCGCGTTTCCTCGTCGTCCTCGATGCCGATTCCACCCTCATCCGCAATGAGGTGATCGAGTTGCTTGCCGACGAAGCCGGACGGCGCGCCGAAGTGCAGGCCGCTACCGAGGCGGCGATGCGCGGCGAGGTCGATTTCGCGACGAGCCTGCGCTCCCGGGTGGCGGCACTCGAAGGCGTTCCCGTCTCGGCGTTCGAGCGTGTCCGGGCGCGGATCGAGCCCACCCCCGGGGTACGTGAACTCACCGCGGCCGTCCACGACCGCGGAGGTGTCGTCGGCGTCGTCTCGGGAGGCTTCCACGAGATCCTCGACAGCGTCGCCCCCGAGCTCGGCGTCGATCGCTGGCGAGCGAACCGCCTCGACGTCGCAGACGGCGTGCTCTCCGGCCGGGTCGACGGCGACATCGTCGACGGCGCCGCGAAGGCATCCTCGCTCCAGGGATGGGCCGCAGAGCTCGGCGTCAACCCCAGGGCGACCATCGCGATCGGCGACGGCGCGAACGACCTGCAGATGATGGCGGTGGCAGGCCTCGGCATCGCCTTCAACGCCAAGCCCGCCGTGCGCGCGGCCGCCAGCCTCGTGATCGGCCCGCAGGATCTTGCCGAGGTCATCGCACTGCTGCCGTAGACCGAAGCCTGGAGAAAGCCCGGCGCCACCGCTAGCGTCGGTTCATGGACATCCTGCTCATCCCCGGCCTCTGGCTCGACGCATCCAGCTGGGAAGGGGTGGTCCCGGCCCTCGAAGAGGCAGGGCATCGCGCGCATCCGCTCACCCTGCCCGGACTCGATGACCCCGCGTCGACCTCTGCCGAGATCGGCATCGCGCACTGGATCGCGGCAGCGGTGTCCGCCGTAGACGCTCTGTCAGGAGACGTCGTGGTGGTCGGTCACAGCGGCGGCGGGAACGTCGCGTGGGGCGTGGCCGATGCGCGCCCCGAGCGCGTGAGCCGTGTCATCTTCGTCGACACCGCTCCGCCGCCGGCCGAGAGCGGGATCAGCGAGTTCGAGGTCGTCGACGGTGTGGTGCCCTTCCCCGGCTGGGACTTCTTCCCCGACGAGGACGTCAGCGATCTCGACGAGTCGACGCGAGCGCGTACGGCGCCACTCACCCGCAGTGTTCCCGCCAGAGTGCCCACCGACGCCATCGCGCTGGTGAATCCTGCTCGGTACCGAGTGCCGGTGACGCTGCTGATGGGCGGCCTGGATCAGGCCGCGTTCGAGGGGATGATCGACCAGTGGGGCGCCTACGCCGCCGAGTACCGTGCGATCGACGACGCCGAGGTCGTGCGCATCGGCTCCGGTCACTGGCCGCAGTTCTCGGTTCCCGAGAGGCTCGCGGAACTCCTCAACGCAGCGATCGCACGCTGAGATTCGACCTCGGGATCAGTGCCCCATCCCGAGTCCGCCGTCGACGGGGATGACCGCGCCCGAGATGTAACCGGCGTCATCACCCGCGAGCCAGGTCACCACGCCCGCGACCTCATCAGGGGTCGCGAATCGTGCCGCCGGGATGCTCGCCTTGTACTGCTTCTGGGTCTCCTCCGGCAGTTCCGCGGTCATGTCCGTCTCGATGAAGCCCGGAGCGACGACGTTGGCCGTGATCCCGCGGGCCCCGAGCTCACGCGTGATCGAGCGGGCGAAGCCGACCAGGGCGCTCTTCGATGCGGAGTAGTTCGCCTGCCCGGCGGAACCGTAGAGCCCCACGACACTCGAGATCAGGATGATGCGGCCGAACCGCGCGCGGAGCATGCCCTTCGAGGCACGCTTGACGACGCGGAACGTTCCTCCCAGGTTCGTGGCGACCACGCTGTCGAAGTCGTCCTCGCTCATGCGCATGAGGAGGGTGTCCTTCGTGATGCCGGCGTTGGCGACGACGATCTCGACCGGACCGAGCTGCTGCTCCACCTCGGTGAACGCGGCGTCGAGGGCAGCGGCATCCGTGACGTCCGCGCGGACGGTGAGCGTTCCCTCCGGCCCTTCGCCGCTGCGGGCGGTGACCGCGACGCGGTACCCGTCCCGCACGAAGCGCTCCGCGATCGCGCGGCCGATACCGCGGTTTCCGCCGGTGACGAGGACGACGCGCTCAGCGCTCATGGGGACACTCCTGCTCTGGGCCGGTGGCCCGAGTTCCCGAGCCGTCATCGATCCTACCGACGATGCCCCGCCCGACCACCTCCCGGCGTTTGACAGGCACGGACGGTGCTGGAACTCTGATCGAAACGAAAGGCTTCACCGTGAGCGACAACCGCACTCCCCCTCCTGCCGGCGAGCCACCACGCATTCCGCCTCGGCCGCCCGCTCCGGCTGCCTTCCCCGTCGTACCGGCCCTTCCCGCGTATCCGGTGCAGCCCGCCCCGCAGCCGGCGCAGAACCAGCCCATCCCGCCGGCGTACAGCCCGACGACCCCGCCGACCTGGGAGATCCCGCCCGCAGCTGCGACCCCGCCTGCATATGCGCCCTACGGCGCACCGGTCTACCCCGCAGTCCCGGCCCCGCGCCCCACGAGTGGACTCGCGATCACCTCGCTGATCTGTGGCATCGCCGGAGTCGTGCTCGTCTGGGCCATCATTCCGGTGCTGGCGTCGATCGCAGCCGTCATCACCGGTCACATGGCGCTCGGGCAGACCCGGCGTGATCCCGACATCGGCGGTCGAGGCATGGCCATCGCCGGACTGATCCTCGGCTACGCGATGATCGCGATCGCCGCTTTCACCCTCATCGGCATCATCATCAGCTTCCTGTTCGTCGGAGCGTTCAGCCTGCCCTTCATCTTCTCCCGCTGATCTGCCGCAGAAGGGGCACGCCGACGGGTCGGCAGCGGCGTAGGCTTGAGGCATCGTGAAGAACGCGCGTCAAGTCCCGGCCGTCACCTCCCTGCCGCAGTCTCCGCAGGACGAGGCTGACCATCGCGTGCGCCGATATGTCCTGACGATGACCATCCGCATCGTGTGCTTCGCACTCATGGTGCTCGTCCAGCCCTACGGGTGGTACACCTGGGTCTTCGGGATCTCGGCGGCCGTGCTTCCGTACATCGCCGTGGTGTTCGCGAACGCGGGCAGCGACAGCACCGAAGCCACAGCGGAGTCGCCCTTGCAGGAGCTGGAAGCGCCGGGACCGGTTCCGATCGAGCCCGAGGCGACGACCCCGCCGGTGTTCACGATCCATGAAGGCCCCAAGGACCGATGACACAGCTCGAATGCTCGCGCGCCGGGTGCCGGAGCGCGGCGACCAGACAGGTCGTGTGGCGTAATCCTCGGATCCATGCCATCGATCGGGAGAAGATCTGGCTGGCCTGCGATGAGCATGTCGAGTACCTCCGCGACTACCTCGCAGCACGTGAGTTCCCGGTGACTGTTCGAGACGGAGTTCCGGCATGAGCCGACGACTGACCAGGTGGGTCATCTACGTGCTCATCGCGATCGGATTCGGGGTCGCGTGCGTGTTCCTGTCGCATTGGCAGTTCGAGCGGAACGAATCCCGCGCCGCGCAGATCGAACTCGTCGAGCAGAACTACGACGCCGACCCCGTCCCCCTGGCCGATCTCATCGGAGACGACGGCGCACTCGATCCGGCCGATGAGTGGCGCCCGGTGGTCCTGAAGGGCGAATACCTGGCGGAACAGCAGCTACTGGTCAGGAACCGCCCTCACGGTGGGACCAGTGCTTTCGAGGTGCTGGTGCCGTTCCGTGACGCCGATGGACGCATCTTCATCGTCGATCGCGGCTGGGTGCCGCCCGGCGACGGCGATGCCCCGGATTCGGTGCCGGCCCCTCCCTCGGGGGAAGCCGAGGTCACGGTGCGACTTCGCCCGGGCGAGCAGCTTCCGGCCTCGGGTCGCGGGGCACCCGAAGGACAGGTCCCGACCATCAACCTGCCGTCGATCGCGACGCTCGTCGACGGCGATGTGATCACGAGCGCCTACGGACGAGTGATCAGCGAGGAACCGGCAGGGGACGGCGCCCTGGGTGGATTCGACTCCCCCACCGACGATCCCGGTCCCCATCTGTCGTACGCGATCCAGTGGATTCTCTTCGCCCTGATGGGCTTCATCTTCATCGGATACATCATCCGCACGGAAATCGTGAAGCACCGCGAAGAGGTCGAGGGCGCGCCGGCCCCGGTCAGGAAGTCGCGTCGCAAGGACCACGATGCCGACGTCGAGGACGAACTGCTCGACGTGCGCTGATCGGTGCCGCCGCTGCGGAGACAGAGCCAGCGCCGTTCATCGCGAGACGTCGAAGCCACCGTGGTGGGTGCGCCATTCCTCGAGCGCCCCGATCTCGACCACCTGACAGTCACTCATGCACGTCCGTCGACGATCTGATCGCTCTCCACGCCGGTGATCGAGCCCATCACGGTGCGTTGCCAGCCACCCTCCGCGCGACGATAGATGATCCGGTTATGGTTCCGGTCCGCTGATCCCTGCCAGAACTCGACTCGCGTCGCAACGATCCTCCAGAGAACCCATTCCCCCGGCGCGATGCCACCGCGGGCCTCGGTCGAGCGCGCGGCGAGATCTGCGGCGCTCTCCACCGGAGAAGCGTCTCGGATCATTCCTCGCACGCGAACGGCTCGCCGGAGCGGCTGCCACCAGAAGTTCAACGCCGCGGCGGGGCGCGCAGCGATCTGCTGGCTCTTGCGGGAAGAGCGCGCCCCGGCGAACGACCATCCCTCCGCATCGACGTTCTTGAGGATCAGCGTCCGCGCATCCGGTATGCCGTCATCGTCCACCGTCGCCAGTGTGGCCGTGTGCGGCTCTGCGACCCCGCTCTCGGCCGCCTCCCCGATCCAGTCGACGAAGAGCGGCTCAGGATCCTCGGGAAGCTCTGCGAGGTCGAGCGTCGGCGCGGCGCCGGTGAGGGAAGGCTGCGCACGCAACCACTCCCTGATGTCTGACAAGGACGGGGGTGGCGCAATCGACATGGTCCCGACTATGCCACGAATACTCTGCGGGCTCACCCGTTCCCGCGAAGGGATCAGGCGAGCTCGATGAGGTCCTGGTACTCCTGGCTCCAGATGTCCTCGACACCGTCGGGCAGGATGAGCACGCGCTCGGGGTTGAGCGACTGCACGGCGCCCGGATCATGCGAGACGAGCACGACGGCGCCCTCGTAGTGCGCGAGCGCACCGAGGATCTCCTCGCGGGAGGCGGGGTCGAGGTTGTTGGTCGGCTCGTCGAGCAGCAGCAGGTTCGCGGACGAGACGACGAGCGTCGCGAGCGACAGACGCGTCTTCTCTCCACCGGAGAGCACTCCGGCGGGCTTGAGCACATCGTCGCCCGTGAACAGGAACGACCCCAGCACCTTGCGGGCCTCGGTCTCGGTGATGTGCGGCGCAGCCGAGACCATGTTCTCCAGCACCGAGCGGTTCACATCGAGGTTCTCGTGCTCCTGCGCGTAGTACCCGACCTTGAGACCGTGCCCCGGCTCCAGCTGCCCCGTGTCCGGCTGGTCGACACCGGCGAGCATGCGCAACAGCGTGGTCTTGCCCGCACCGTTGAGACCGAGCACGACCACCTTGGAACCGCGATCGATGGCCAGGTCGACATCGGTGAAGATCTCGAGCGATCCGTACGACTTCGACAGGCCTGACGCCATCATCGGCGTCTTGCCGCAGGGCGCCGGCTTCGGGAAGCGCAGCTTCGCGACCCGGTCTTCCTGGCGCACCTCGTCGAGCCCCGCGAGCAGCTTCTCGGCGCGCGCGATCATCTGATGCGC
Organism: Microbacterium sp. DWRC1-3; assembly: GCF_049896645.1. NCBI lineage: Bacteria > Bacillati > Actinomycetota > Actinomycetes > Micrococcales > Microbacteriaceae > Microbacterium > Microbacterium sp. DWRC1-3. Next base: position 346,017 of record NZ_JAFCUS010000001.1, on the reverse strand, counting down.
AGCAGCGGCCTTCGAGGCCTTCGCCCCGAAGCGTGCGGCCTGCAGCTGCAGGGTCGTCGCCTTCTTCTCGGCGTTCGCACGCTCTTTCTTGCGGCGCTCCTCATCGGCCACCCGCTGGCGCAGGTAGTTCTTCCAGTTCATGTTGTAGGTGTCGATGCTCTGGCGGTTGGCGTCGAGGTAGAACACGCGGTTCACCGTCTCGCCGACCAGCTCGACATCGTGGCTGATCACGATCAGTCCACCCTTGTAGCCCTTGAGGAACTCCCGCAGCCACACGACGCTGTCGGCGTCGAGGTGGTTCGTCGGCTCGTCGAGGATCATCGTCTCGGCGTCGGAGAACAGGATGCGGGCGAGCTCGATGCGGCGACGCTGCCCACCGGAGAGCGTCGACAGCGGCTGGTCGAGGATGCGGTCGGGAAGCGACAGGTTGTTGGCGATGGAGGCGGCCTCGGCCTCTGCCGCATAGCCGCCCTGTGCCTCGAACTGCTCGGTGAGGCGGGCATAGCGCTTCATCGCCTTGTCGGCCACCGCCGGGTCGTCGGAGCCCATCGCGAGCGCGGCCTCGGTCATGCCGAGGTTGAGCTGACCGAGCCCGCGAGCGTCGAGGATGCGGGTGCGCGCGAGGTCTTCGGGGTTGCCCGAACGGGGGTCCTGCGGCAGGTAGCCGAGCTCGCCGGAGCGGGTCACGCTTCCGCCGGAGGGCAGCACGTCGCCCGCGAGCACCTTGGTGAGCGTGGTCTTTCCGGCCCCGTTGCGGCCGACGAGTCCGATCTTGTCTCCGTCGGCGACGCGGAACGAGACGTTCTCCATCAGCAGGCGCGCGCCAACGCGGATCTCGAGGTCGTGCACGGCAAGCACAGCGGACGTCCGTTCTTTCGGGGAGGTTGTTCGGCCGATCGGCCAGCCTCCCAGTATAAGCGTCGTAGCCGGGCGTCGCGGTCAGCAAGATCAGCCCGGAGAGTGAGCGTCCCGATACCTCAGAGGGATGCCTGTGCCATCGCCTGCCGCATAACGTGCGGGAGTGGACATCCTCAACGAGCTCATCATGCAGGCGATCGCGTCGCCCTGGCTGTATCTGGTGCTGTTCGCCGTCACCATCATCGACGGCTTCTTCCCCCCGATCCCCAGCGAGACCGTGCTCGTGGCCGCGGCGGCCGTCACCGCCTCCACCGGCGAGGGGAATCTGCTGCTGCTCGGTGCCGTCGCCGCGATCGGCGCGGCCATCGGCGACAACATCGCCTTCCTCATCGGCCGCGGGGTGGGCACCACCCGCTTCGCGTGGATGCGACGGCCACGGGTCGCTGCGGCGTTCGCACATGCTCAATGCGCACTCGATCGCCGCAGCGCCACCCTGATCCTCGGCGCCCGGTACATTCCCGTCGGACGGGTCGCCGTCAACATGACGGCCGGGGCCCTCGACTTCCCCTGGCGGCGTTTCCTCCCGCTCAGCCTGATCGCCGGAGTCAGCTGGAGCGTGTTCAGCCTGGCCATCGGTCTGCTCGCCGGCGCCTGGATCAAGGATCAACCTCTGCTCAGCGCCGGGCTCGGCATCGCCATCGCGCTGGTCGTCGGCTTCGTGATCGACAGGATCGCCGCAGCCCGTCGACGCCGTGTGCCGACCCCGCAGCTGGCAGGATGACTGTCATGGCACGCCGCCGCGAGCGCTCACCTCGCCGACCACGGATCAGCCGCCGCACCTCCGCCTTCATTGCGCTGTGTGCGGCGGTCGTGGCGCTGTTCTCGGTGCTGGTGTCGCTGCAGAGCGTGCTGTACGGCACTCCGCTGCCCCTGTCGTTCATCCTCGGCGCGGCTCTGTGCGTCTCTCCGCTGCTGTCGATCTCGCACCCCCGCTGGGCCATCGGGCTGTTCACCGCCGGGGCGCTCGCCCTTCCGCTCACGGTCGTGCCGGAACTGGCGATCCGCTCCCCGTGGCCCTGGTCCGTCCCCGCGCTCCTGACGTTCGTCTTGTTCGTCGGTGTCCTCACGTTCCTGCACGGCGCACGGCTCGGCGCCTTCGCACTGATCCTCGGGGCGATCGCTTCTCTTCTCGCGCCGCTGCTTCGTCCCGACATGGTGGCGCTGCCGGAATCATCCGCGAGCGCCACAGCCGACCTCATCGTGACGACGGCCGTCGCCTCCGCCATGTTCCTCATCGCGGCGCTCATCGCCGGACGCGCCAGAGTGGCCGCCGAACTGACACGTGAGAAGGAGCACAGCGCGCTCGAGGAGGCCAGACGCGCTCTCGTGGAGGAGCGCACGAAGATCGCCAGAGAGCTGCACGACGTGGTGGCGCACAGCATGTCCGTGATCCAGGTGCAGGCCTCGACCGCGAAGTACCGGATCCCCGAGCTCGACGATGCGGCGATCGCCGAGTTCGACGACATCGCGGCGACCGCCCGGGGCTCACTCACCGAGATGCGCCGCATGCTCGGTGTGCTCCGCACCGAGGACCAGAGTGCCGAGCTCGCGCCCCAGCAGGGTATCGACGACATCCCTGCCCTGGTCGACAGCATCCGCCGCGCCGGCGTCGAGGTCGGACTCCTGCTGGAGGGCGGCGAGACCGCCGCCTCGGCCACCCCCGCCGTGCAGATCGCCGCGTTCCGCATCGTCCAGGAGGCGTTGAGCAACGCCGTCCGCCACGCCCCGGGTGCGCGGATCTCCGTGCGTGTGCGCGCGGAGGCCCGCACTCTCCGCATCCTGGTGCACAGCGCCGCACCACCACGCAGCCCGGACGGTCATGGCGGCGGCTACGGCCTCCGCGGAATGCGCGAGCGCGCAGAGATCCTCGGCGGAAGCCTCTCCGCAGGACCGGCGCCGGACGGCGGGTGGAATGTCGACGCCGTGCTCCCCCTCGACGCCGGTGTCGCCGCCGACACGATCGCGGCCCCGTCGCTGAGGAGCCCAGCACTGTCCACCCCCCTCGAGAAGGAGAACCCGTGACGATCAGCGTGCTCATCGCCGACGATCAGGCCATGGTACGAGCAGGCTTTGCTGCGCTCCTCGATGCCCACGACGGCATCCGCGTCACGGGGCAGGCCGCCAACGGTGCGGAGGCGGTCATCCTGGCGGCGCGTCTCGATCCCGACGTGATCCTCATGGACGTGCGCATGCCCGAGCTGGATGGGATCGAGGCGACTCGGCGCATCCTCGGCCCCGCCTACCCCGCGGCGCACGTGCCCCGGATACTGATGCTGACGACGTTCGACATCGATGACTACGTGTACGACGCCCTCGAGGCCGGTGCCAGCGGGTTTCTGCTGAAGGACGCACTACCGGAGGAACTCGTGCACGCGGTACGGGTCGTCGCAGGTGGAGATGCGCTGCTCGCCCCCAGTGTGACCCGTCGCATGATCGAGCAGTTCGCCGGCCGTCGCCCCCGGGCGCCGCGTTCGGCGACAACCCTGGCCGACCTCACCGATCGGGAGCGCGAGGTGCTCGTGCTCATCGGTCGAGGACGCTCCAACACGGAGATCGCCGACGAGCTCTTCATCGCGGAGCAGACCGTGAAGACGCACGTCGGCAAGGTGCTCGCGAAGCTGAACCTGCGCGACCGCGTGCACGCCGTGATCCTCGCCTACGACACCGGACTCGTAGAGCCCTCATCCTGACTCACCCCGTCGTAGGGGGTCGCAACAGCACCCGAGGGTGATGCCTCCGCCTGCACCGCGTCCATAGTCTCCTGGAACACCGCTTCCGAGGAGGACTCATGACCATCGTCCAGGCACCGCGCGCCGTCAGCACCACGGCTCCCCCGCGCGCATCCCGTGACACCGGGATCGACTTCCTCCGGGCCCTCTGCGTCCTCGGCGTCGTCCTCCTGCACGCGATCATGGTCGGCGTCACCGTCGGCGAGTCCGGCCCGGTCTTCGACAACGCCAGCGACGAAACGGCATGGATCGCACCGCTCAGCTGGTTCCTGCAGGTGATGCCGCTGTTCTTCGTGATCGGAGGCTTCTCCGGACTCCTCGCCTATCAGCGGATGCGTCAGCGCGGAGGAACGGCTATCGGCTTCGTCGCCGGCCGCGTGCACCGCCTGCTGCGTCCGGCGATCTTCACGATCGCCGTCATCGGACTCGCGCTCGCCCTGCTCACAGTCTCGGGCGTCCCTGCCGACCTGATCGCGACGGCCGGCTTCCGCTACGGGCAGCCGCTCTGGTTCCTGGGAGTCTTCCTCCTCTGCCAGGCGTTGCTCCCCCTCCTCGCCGCCTCTCACGAGCGCGCGCCCCTGCGGACCATCGGCGCCCTGGCCCTCACCGCGATCGCCGTCGACGTACTTCGGGCGGCCTCCGGGCTCGAAGGCCTGGGCTTCCTGAACCTCGCCTTCGTGTGGATGACCCTCCAGCAGCTCGGTTTCTTCCTCGCCGACGGCAGTATCGACCGCCTCAGCAGACGCGTCCGTGCCGCTGCAGGCATCGCCGCCCTCCTGACGCTGGTGGCGACGTTCGCCTTCGGGATCTACTCCCCCGACCTGATCGCCAACATCAACCCGCCCACGGCTGCGCTCCTGCTGGTCGGCGTCGCCCACACCAGCCTGCTGTCGATGCACCGTGAGCGGCTCGAGCGGTTCAGCCGTCGCCCGCGGGTCGCCGTGTTCACCGGGTTCGTCACGGCGCGCACGATGACGATCTACCTGTGGCACATGCCGGTGCTGCTGCTCATGGCCGGCTCCACCGCCGTGTTCGCCCTCATGACCGGCATGACGCTGCCGGCGCTGGACAGCGCGGGCTGGTGGGCCGGGCGCCCGCTCTGGCTCGCGACCGCCGTCGCTCTGACGGCCCTCGTAGCCGTCGCGTTCACGCGATTCGAATCGCAGCCCGCACCCCCGGCGACGTCCTCGATGCGTCGTCTCGTCGTGGGAACCCTGAGCGGCCTCGTCGGCATCGTGCTGCTCCTGGCTCTCGGCACCTCGGTCGCGACCGCGCTGATCGCGATCGCACTGATCGCGGCCTCCCTGCGGCTGTCGTCGCTTTCCTCCGCAGGGGCGGCGTCTCAGTCGGCATCCCCCACCGCCAGGCTCGTGCCGGCCTGAGTCAGCCCATGCCCCTCGCCGCCAGTGCGTCTCCGACCTCATCCGCATGCGTGAGCGCGAGCACGAGCAGGGGCACTACGGTGCGGACGCCCAAGCGCACATCACGCGCCTGCTCAGCTTCTCGGACGCGTGCGGCGAACCCGGCGATCACCGGGATGGTGGCGAGGGTCAGCGATATCGTCAGCGCCATCGCCTCCGGGTCCGCCCCGACCCTGCGCAGCGGCCGCAGGAGCCGGTGCAACACCTCGAGAAGGTCTGCCATCCGCGTGGTGAGCGTGAGCAGGCCGGCCAGGAGCAGCACCGCCAGGACTCTTCCTGTGCTGATCCACGCGGCCACCGGCGACACGAAGATCACCAGGGCGGCGGTGAGGACGAGGACGATCCACCGCAGTCGCCACATCTCGACCAGGAGCACGCGGAGCGGCATCCCGCTCACGCCGTAGAGCCCGACGACGATCAGGAGCGAGACGGCGATGCTGATCGGGTCGTGAGGATACAGCGAGAGTAAGAGAGCCCCGAGCGCGAGCGCCGCGAGCTTGACCCCGGCGGGGAGGCGATGGAGTATCCCTGTTCCCGGGCGGTACAGCGCGATCACGCGCACGCCTGACGATATGCCGCGATCACCGTCGGTGGCGGGCCTGAGGCGACGATCCGTCCGTCCTCGAAGAGCAGCGCGGTGTCGCAGCGGGCCGCGAGATCGAGGTCGTGCGTCACCACCACGAGCTGAGCCTGCTGGGCGAGCAGGAGGTCGCCGATGCGGCGGGCGTTGCGCAGATCGAGGAGTGTCGTCGGCTCGTCCGCGACGATGATCCTCGGCGCCGCGATCAGCACCGAGGCCAGCGCGAGCATCTGCTTCTGCCCGCCGGACAGGCTCGACGCGGGCATCTCCGCATGTGCCTCCAGTCCGTGCGCCTGGAGGGTCTGTCTGACGCGTTCGGCGATCTCCTTCCTCGGGAGGCCGCGCAACGACAGCGCGAGGTCTTCGGCAGGGGTCGGCATGAGGATCTGCGCATCCGGGTTGGTGAACACGAAGCCCACGAGTCTGCGCACCGCGGCACACTCACGCACCGTGTCGAGCCCGTGTACCGACACCGAACCGCTGTGGGGCGCGATGAGGCCGTTCAGCACTCTCGCGAAGGTCGACTTGCCGGACCCGTTCGCCCCGATCACGGCGATGGTCGCCGCTGTGAGCTCGGCGCTGACGTCGTGCAGCACCCGACGACCGTCGATCTGCACCGACACCCGGTCGAGGCTGATCGGAGCGATGCCGATCTGAGGGGATGTCGTCACCTTGGGCCTCTCCACGCGTCTCACCTGAACACTGTTCACCTGAACGTCGTTCACTATAATCGGAGCATGAGCCCTGAGCCCAATCCCGCACGTCACGACCGCGACAGCGTGGCCAGGAGTGCCCTCGCTCTGCTCGACGAGGTGGGGCTGGCAGACCTCTCGATGCGGCGTATCGCGGCAGGCCTCGACGTGCAGCCGAGCGCGCTCTACTGGCACTTCGCGAACAAGCAGGAGCTGCTCGCGGAGCTGGCCGATCGGATCACCGCGACGATCCCGAGCGAGCCGACCGACGTCGTGGCGACGGCGCGGGGCATCCGTGACGCGCTCTTCACCTACCGCGACGGCGCGGAGCTGGTCCTCAGCACCTACGCGCTCCAGCTCGGCTCCTCGCAGGCGCAGACCGCGTTGGCCGATGCGCTGCGCGCGCAGGGTGCCGCCGATGCGGAGGATCGGAGCGCCGCGATCCTGCACTTCGTGCTCGGCCATGCCACGCTCGTGCAGCAGCGCATGCACGCCGACAGCCACGGCGCCCTGCCGGACACCGATGACGTCGATGTCACCGCAGGCCTCGATCGCGTCTTCGAGCTCGGGGTCACCGCCCTCGCCGGAGTGATCAGCGCGCCGCCGACTCCGCCGCGTGCCCGAGCCTGAGACCGGGCACCAGAGCCAGCACGACGAGGACGATACAGAATGCGAACACCGCGCTGAACGCCCCTGCCCCGCCGCCGAGGGTCGCGACGCCGAGCCCGGCGAGGGCGATGGCGACGGCCGATCCGGACGCATCCGAGATGGACAGCGCCGAGGAGTTGAACCCCTGGTCGGTATCGTCCGAGTAGGCCAGCGTCAGCACCGTGAGACGAGGATAGAGCAGCCCCATCCCGCCCCCGGCGAACGCCCAGCCCACCACGACCACGGCGGCCGAGACATCGAACACCGCGGCCGTGAGCACGCACAGCATGGCGATGAGCAGCGAGCTCAGGCTGATCGTCGTGATGCGGTGATTCCCCAACCGCTCCCCGAATCGCCCCTGCAGAGCCGAGGCGCCTGCCCAGGCCAGCGCCGCGAGCATCAGGGCGATGCCCGCCCATGTCGCGGTGAAGTCGAACTTCTTCATCAGCAGATACGGGATGTACGCCTCAGCCGCGAAGAAGGCCCCGGCCACGATTCCCCGCATCAGCACCACGCTGGGGAGCCCCGCTCCGGCGCGGAGTGTGCGCCGCGGCAACAGCGGCATCACGGCGAATCCGATCGCCAGCACGGCGCCGAGCGCCACCGGCCACCTCATCGAGGGCTGCAGATCCGCCGAGAAGCCGACCACGACGGCCAAGACCGCGACCACCACCGCCAGCACCAGCCGCACGATCAGCGTCTTGCGGTCCTGCGGGGTGCCGCGGCCGAGGTCCACACCGCGAAGACGGACGGCGATCATCAGGAAGGCCGCAGCCGTGAGCACCGCCACGCCGAGGAACGCCCAGCGCCAGTCGAGATACTCGGCGACCGCACCGGCGAGGAAGGGACCGACCATCGACGGCACGACCCATGCCGCGGCGAAGGCGGCGAAGATCCGACCGTGCAGGTGGGGCGGATACAGCCGGGCGACCACGACGTACAGTGCGACCGTCTGCCCTCCGGTCCCGAGGCCCTGGACGAGTCGTCCGATCAGGAACTGATGCATCGTGACGGCGAAGCCGGAGAGCAGCAGGCCGATGATGAAGAGGGTCACGGCGACGTACAGGGCACCGCGTGGTCCGCGGGCATCCGACCATGCTCCGGTCGCGACCATGCCGATCACACTCGTCGCCAGAGTGCCGGCGAAGGCGACGGCGAAGAGAGCCTCACCGTTCAGCGCTGCGCTCACGATCGGCATCACGGTGGTGACCGCGAGAGCTTCGATCGCCCCGAGGAAGATCAGCGCGACCGCGCCGAGGGTCACCCAGATGCGTTGGCGGTCCCAGATCGTCGCGGCGTCCGCCGGGGCGGTCATCGACCGACGAGCGCCGCGATGCGCTCGATGGCCTCGGTGAGGATCTCCGGGCTGGTGCCGAAGTTCAGCCGCACGTGGCCCGCGCCTTCCGCACCGAAGGCCGGCCCGAAGTGCAGGGCGACCTTGGCGTCCTTCAGGATGCGCCGCGCGGGATTGTCGCCCCATCCCATCGCTGAGAGGTCGATCCACGCGAGGTACCCGGCATCGGGGAGGCGATAGCGCGCGCCGGGGAGGCGCGCGGCGAGAAGGTCTTCGAGCAGCACCCGGTTCTCGTCGAGAGTGCGCAGCAGTCCATCGAGCCAGGCGTCGCTCTCCTCAGAGAAGGCGGCGACAGCGGCGAGCAGACCGAACTGCCCGGTACGCCACTCCACCTCGACCGGAAGCCCGCGCACGACGGCACTCGTCTCGTCATCGGCCGTGACCATGAGAGCGCACTTGAGCCCGGCGAGGTTGAACGCCTTGCTCGCGCTCACCACGGCGTAGCCCACCCGCTGCGCGGCGTCGTTCACGGCGAGGAAAGGGGTGAACCCCGTGCCCGGCTGAGCGAGCGGGGCATGGATCTCGTCCGAGACCACCGCGACGCCGAACTCGTCGGCCAACTCCGCGAGAGCAGCGAGGCTGTCGCGGTCATGCACGGTGCCGGTGGGGTTGTGCGGGTTGCAGAGCAGGATCGCGGTCGCGCCGTCGTCGAACGCCGTGCGGATGCCGTCGAGATCGAGCTCCCACCCGGTTCCGGTATCGCGAAGCGGTACACGCTCCACCTCCGCACCGGCCTCGGCCACCAGATCGTAGAAAGGCGGGTACACCGGCGGCGTGACGACGATGCGCTCTCCCGGCTGGGTCACGCGACGGAGGATCTCGACGATCCCCATGCTCACGTCCGCCGTGCTGCGCATCCGGGCGGGATCAGGCTCCCACCCGTAACGCCGGGACGCGAAGGACGCGAACGACTCGGCCAACGGGGTCCGCGAGGCGATGTATCCCGTGTCGCCGATCTCGACGGCACGCTGCAACGCCGTCGAGATGGCCGGAGCCAGCGGGAAGTCGGTTTCCGCGACGAACAACGGCAGGACGTCTGCGGGGTACTCCCGCCACTTCTCGCTGCTGCGCTCGCGGAGCTCCGCCAGAGGCAGGGCCTTCACCTGAAGCACTCTCTCTCCCGAGGTTCCGACACGCGCCGTCGCGGTGTCATCCGATCCGACGCGCGCCGACAACGCCTTCCGGCAGTGCTCCTGCGCGGGTCAGATCGCGAAGCCGAGGGCGCGCATCATGTCGCGCCCGTCGTCGGAGATCTTCTCCGGACCCCACGGCGGCATCCACACCCAGTTGATCCGGAAGCGATCGACGACGTTGTCCAGAGCCTGAGCGGTCTGGTCCTCGAGGACGTCGGTGAGCGGGCATCCGGCACTGGTCAGCGTCATGTGGATGACGAGAGCGTCGTTCTCGTCATCCCAAGCGAGATCGTAGATGAGGCCGAGGTCGACGACGTTGATCCCGAGCTCGGGATCCATCACGTCTTTGAGGGCCTCGGTGACCGCGTCGTACTTCTCGTCCGTGAGGGTCGCTGTCATGCGATCAGCCTACGCCTCGATCGGAGCTGCAGGGTCGAGGAAACGGTCGTATCCCTCGTTCTCCAGCCGGTCTGCCAGCTCGGGGCCGCCCTCTTCGACGATCTTGCCCGCGACGACCACGTGGACGAAGTCGGGGCGGATGTAGCGAAGGATGCGGGTGTAGTGCGTGATCAGCAGCACGCCGAGTCCGGTGGACTCCTTCGCGCGGTTGACACCCTCGGAGACGATCTTGAGCGCGTCGACGTCGAGGCCGGAATCGGTCTCGTCGAGGATCGCGAACTTCGGCTTCAGCACCTCGAGCTGCAGGATCTCGTGGCGCTTCTTCTCGCCACCGGAGAAGCCCTCGTTGACGTTGCGCTGCGCGAACTTCGGGTCCATGCGCAGGTTCGACATGGCCGCCTTGACGTCCTTGGTCCAGCCGCGGATCGCCGGTGCTTCGCCGTCGAGCGCCGTCTTGGCGGTGCGGAGGAAGTTCGTCACCGTGACGCCGGGGATCTCGACCGGGTACTGCATCGCGAGGAACAGGCCGGCGCGGGCCCGCTCGTCGACGCTCATCTCCAGGACGTCCTGGCCGTCGAACGTGATGGATCCCGAGGTCACCGTGTATTTGGGGTGACCGGCGATCGTGTAGGCCAGGGTCGACTTGCCGGAGCCGTTGGGGCCCATGATGGCGTGGGTCTCACCGGTGTTCATGGTGAGGTTGATTCCGTTGAGGATCGGGGTGGTCCCCGCCTCGGTCTCGACCGTCACGTGCAGGTCGCGGATCTCGAGAACAGACATTCTTCAGACTTCCTTAATCACAGTCGGATCGATGAGCACGTCGTCGCCGTCGATCTGGACGACGTAGACCGGGACGGGCTCATAAGCGGGGAGATTCTGGGGCTTGCCGGTGAGCAGCGAGAAGGCGGAGCCGTGTGCCCAGCACTCCACCGTGTCGCCCTCGACGAAGCCTTCAGACAGCGAGATGTCGCCGTGGGTGCAGGTGTCGCCGATGGCGTGGATGACACCCTCGCCGTCCTTGATCACCGTGATGGGCACGCCGCCCGGGTCCACGCGCAGAGGCATGTCCTGTTCCAGGTCGGCGACGCCGCAGACGCGCTCGGCGGTCATGCACTCACCTCGGCGAGCTCCGTCTCGATGGCTGCGAGCAGCTCGGCCTCGAGGGCGGGGATACCCAGGCGCTGCACGATGTCGGTGAGGAATCCGAGCACGACGAGGCGTCGCGCCTCTTCCTCGGTGATGCCGCGCGCCTGCAGGTAGAACAGCTGCTCGTCGTCGAAACGACCGGTGGCGCTCGCGTGCCCGGCACCGAGGATGTCGCCCGTCTCGATCTCGAGGTTCGGGATCGAGTCGGCGCGTGCACCTTCGGTGAGGACGAGGTTGCGGTTCGCCTCGTACGAGTCGGTGCCCGTCGCGTCGGCGCCGATGAGGACGTCGCCGATCCAGACGCTGTGCGCGCCCTGACCCTGCAGCGCCCCCTTGTAGAGGACGTCGCCCTTGGTGTGCGGGCCCTTGTGGTGCAGGTAGACCTGGCTCTCCAGGTGCTGCCCGGCGTCTGCGTAGGAGAGGCCGTAGAGGTAGCCCTCGGAACCGGCGCCGGCCAGCTCGACGTTCGGGTTGACGCGCACGATGCCGCCGCCGAAGCTCACGACGAAGTGCTTGAGCGTCGCATCGGCGCCGACCCGAGCCTGGTGTGCGGCCGCGTGAACCGCGTCGTCCTCCCACTGCTGCAGGCTGATGACCGTGAGCTTCGCGCCGTCGCGCACGATGATCTCGACGTTCTGCGCGTACTGCGCGGAACCGGTGTGCTGGAGCACGACCGTCGCAGAGCTGTGCTCCAGTGCCTCGATCACGATGTGCGCGTCGGCACGGCGCTGCGCTCCGAGACCCGCGATGGAGATGAAGACAGGCTCGGCGACCTCTTCCTCGCGCGGGATGCGCACGTGGAGTGCCTCGGTGCTCCCCTGCCACGCGACGGCGGCCGTCACGTCTTCCGCGAGGAAGACCTCGCCACGGGGAGCCGCACCGATGGCGAGCGGAGCGGCGATGTACTGCTCCCCCGCGCCGTACGTGTAGCTGACACCGTCGTTCGGCGACGCCACCTCGAACAGCGAGGTGAGCTGCGCGACCGGGGTGTGCTTCCAGTTGACCTCGCGCCCGGTCGGGGCACCGAAGTCGGCGGGCTCGAAGGAGTGCGGCCGCTCCGAGCGGGTCTGCACCGGGACGAAGCCCGCGGCGGCGACCTGGGCCGCCGGGTCGATGTGCGCGCCTTCGGGCGCGTTGCTGTGCTGCGCCTCGGCAGGCGCTGTCGTCGAGGCCGTCACTAGCCGACCGATCCTTCCATGCCCATCTCGATGAGCTTGTTCAGTTCCATCGCGTACTCCATGGGCAGCTCACGCGCGATCGGCTCGATGAAGCCGCGCACGATCATCGCCATCGCCTCGTCCTCTGGCATGCCGCGGGACTGCAGGTAGAACAGCTGCTCCTCACTCACCTTCGAGACCGTGGCCTCGTGGCCGAGCTGCACGTCGTCGACACGGATGTCGATCGCCGGGTAGGTGTCGGAGCGGGACTTGGTGTCCACGAGCAGGGCGTCGCACCGCACGGTGTTCGCGGAGTGGTGTGCCGCAGCATCCACTCGCACCTCGCCGCGGTAACCGGCGCGTCCCCCACCGCGGGCGATCGACTTCGAGACGATCGACGACTGCGTGTACGGGGCCATGTGGATCATCTTCGCGCCGGCGTCCTGGTGCTGACCGGGACCGGCGAAGGCGACCGACAGCGTCTCGCCCTTGGCGTGCTCGCCCATCAGGTAGATCGACGGGTACTTCATCGTCACCTTGGAGCCGATGTTGCCGTCCACCCACTCCATGGTCGCGCCCTCGTACGCCACGGCGCGCTTGGTGACCAGGTTGTAGACGTTGTTCGACCAGTTCTGGATCGTCGTGTAGCGAACGCGGGCGTTCTTCTTCACGATGATCTCGACGACGGCCGAGTGCAGGGAGTCCGACTTGTAGATCGGAGCCGTGCAGCCCTCGATGTAGTGGACGTAGCTGTCCTCGTCGGCGATGATCAGCGTGCGTTCGAACTGACCCATGTTCTCGGTGTTGATGCGGAAGTACGCCTGCAGCGGGATCTCGACGTGCACGCCCTTGGGAACGTAGACGAACGAGCCGCCGGACCACACGGCCGTGTTGAGCGCGGCGAACTTGTTGTCGCCGGCGGGGATCACGGTGCCGAAGTACTCCTCGAAGAACTCGGGGTGCTCGCGCAGCGCGGTGTCGGTGTCCATGAAGATGACGCCCTGCTGCTCCAGGTCCTCACGGATCTGGTGGTAGACGACCTCGGACTCGTACTGCGCCGCGACGCCAGCCACGAGGCGCTGACGCTCGGCCTCGGGGATGCCGAGGCGCTCGTAGGTCTCACGGATCTCGGCGGGAAGGTCTTCCCACGTCTGCGCCTGCTTCTCGGTGGAGCGGACGAAGTACTTGATGTTGTCGAAGTCGATCTCGCTGAGGTCTGCACCCCAGGTCGGCATCGGCTTGCGCCCGAAGAGCTGGTACCCCTTGAGGCGGGTCTTCAGCATCCATTCGGGTTCGTTCTTGAGGCCCGAGATCCCACGGACGACGTCTTCGGAGATACCGCGTTTCGCGATGGCACCCGCAGCATCCTCATCGTGCCAGCCGAATTCGTACACCCCCAGACCGTCAAGCTCCGGGCGGTCGATCAGCACATCCGACATCCAACACTCTCCTCACAGGTCCCAAACGGTGTCATCCGCCCCGACACACCTGATCCCCGTCGAGCCTGCGGGAGCGGGTGCCGTTGGTGGGCCCTCATCACCGGCGCTTCCATCGCGCCTAAACTGTTGACGATGCTTCAGCGCTGTCAGCGCTCATCGCAACAATCCGATTCTACAGGTTCCGCCTGACAGACGGGCCATGCCCGCCGCGTCTCGCGCGGTCCGGAGGACTTATGCCCGACACGATGATCCCCGCCACCTCGACGACGCAGGGGGTCCCCCCTCGTTCCTCGTCCTGGGGTCGTGCGTTGACGGTCTTCGCGTGGTTGTCGTTCATCAGCGAGACGATCATCATCGGCACCGGCGGGGCCGTGCGGCTCACCGGCTCGGGCCTCGGGTGCTCGGACTGGCCGCTGTGCACCCCGGACTCCCTCGTGCCGATCCTCGAGGTGCAGGGCATCCACGGGATCATCGAGTTCGGCAATCGACTGATGACCGGCGTCGTCGGCATCATCGCCCTGGCGGTCGTGCTGCTGGTCCTGCATCTGTTCAGCGGAAAGCGCGGCCTGGTCAACGCCCTCTGGTTCGCACTGGGTGGGATCGTCGCGGCTGTCGCAACGTTCGCCATCGCCACTCCCCTGCATTTCCCCGCCTCGCCGATCGCCCTCGCCGTCCTGCTGGTCGCCGTCATCGCTGCAGCCGTCCGCTCGGTACGCACTACTCCCACCCGGCGCGACCTCGTCCTGCTCGCCTGGCTCACCCTGATCGGCGTGGTGGCCCAGGCGCTCGTCGGCGGCATCACGGTCCTGACCGGCCTCAACCCCTTCATCGTGGGCTTCCACTACACGTCCTCCCTGCTGCTCGTCTGCATCACCGCGGCCTTCCTCGTACGCCTGAAGACCTCGCCCGGACCTCGCGAGCGCGCCGTTCCCGCATGGTTCGCCGCCGTCACCCACGTGACCGGTCTCGCCCTGGCCGTCACGATCGTCTTCGGTGTGCTGACGACCGGATCCGGTCCGCACTCCGGGGATGCCGACGTGCTGCGCCACGGGTTCGACGCGACCGTGCTCGCGCACGTGCACTCGTGGCCGGGCTACATCCTCGCGGCGCTGGTCCTGTTCCTGACGGTCTCCGCCTGGGTGCTGCGCCTGGAGCCTCGACGCTGGCTGCTCGTGCTCGCGCTCGCGATCCTCGTGCAGGTCGGGGTCGGCATCTGGCAGGCCAGAGAAGGACTCCCCCCGCTGCTCGTCGGCATCCACATGGTCCTGGCCTCGCTCTCGGCGGCCGCCTACACCGTCGTGGTGCTGCGCCTCAAGCGTCCGGTTCCCGTCGACGCCTGAGGGCCCGCACAGTCGTTCCATAGCTTCCACATCGCGGACTCATCAGCGCATCCGCGATGGTGGGCGACATGAACAAGTCACTCACACGAAGCATGGGGTTCTGGCTCCTCCTGGTCGTCTCCCTCGCCACCACGGCGGTCGGCGCCTGGTTGATCTCGGGTCAGATCGGCACGATGACGACCACGTTGCTCGATGGCACGGCCACCGGCGTCGAGGTCTACGTCGGCCAGTCGCTCGTCGTGGTGGGTGCCGGAGTGCTCGCGGCCGGAATCGTCGGCATCCTGCTGACGCTCACGCTCGTCGCCGCGCGATCGCTCGTCCCTGCACCGGCACCGGCGGTCGTCGAGGCCATCGACTGGACCGTCGAGGCTGAGGAGACGCCCGCTCCCGTCGCCACGACCCCGTCTGCGGAAACGACCCCCGCAACCGAAGATGTCGTTCACGAAGACGAGGTCACGAGAGACGACGCCCCGGCCACCGACGCGAACCCGGACGGCTCACCCTCGATCACCCGCTGATCGACCACCGGCAGCAAACGACGAAGCGGCGCCGAGGAATTCCTCGGCGCCGCTTCGTCGTTCGGAATCAGTGTCAGAACGGGAGCAGCGGGTCGACCGCGACCGCGACGAAGATCAGCGTCAGGTAGGTGATCGAGGCGTGGAACACGCGCATCGGACGCGGCTCGGTGCCGTGGACCGCACGGTTGTAGAGGCGGTGCGACTCGTAGATGAACCATCCGCCGAAGACCGCAGCGGAGATCGTGTACACGAGGCCCATGTTCGCAATCGGTACCAGCAGGAGCGAGCAGGCGACGGTCGCCCACGCGTAGAGGATCACCTGGAGGCCGACCTGCGAGGCATTGCGCGTGACGCCGAGCATGGGGACGTCGACGTCCTCGTAGTCGTCCTTGTACTTCATCGACAGCGGCCAGTAGTGCGGCGGCGTCCAGAGGAAGACGAGGAGGAAGAGGATGAATGCCGGCCAGTCGAGCGAACCGGTGACCGCGGACCAGCCGATCAGCACCGGGAAGCAGCCCGCGATGCCGCCCCACACGATGTTCTGCTCGGTGCGGCGCTTCAGGATGATCGTGTAGATCACGACGTAGAAGAAGATCGCCGTGGCCGAGAGGGCCGCCGTGAGCCAGTTGGTCGTGGCGAGCAGCCAGACGGTCGAGGCGATGGCGAGCGTCCACGAGAAGACCAGGGCACCGCGAGGGCTGACCTCGCCTGTGACCAGCGGACGGTTCTCGGTGCGGTGCATGTGCGCATCGATGTCGCGATCGAGGTACATGTTGAAGGATGCGGCGGAACCGGCGCTCAACGAACCGCCGATGACGGTCGCCAACACGAGCCACAGGTTCGGCAGTCCCCCCTGCGCCAGGAACATCACCGGCACGGTCGACACGAGCAGGAGCTCGAGGACACGCGGCTTGGTGAGCGTGATGTAGGCCTTCACCGTGCGACCGATGGACGACTTCCTCACGGTCTGATCAGACATCGTCGAGATCTCGATCGCCTCCTCCGCACGTGTGACCGGACAACCTCTCCAGTGTATGACACCGGATGACGTGTTCCGGCTCGCGGGCCCGCGTAGCGCAAGTCACCTCACCGCTATGCTGAAACCACTCGCGCGCCCGGCGATGTGCACACCTCTCCGTGATGATGCGGATGCGCCAGGGAATACGGGCGCCCTCGAAACTGTCGGAAAGGGCATGAACGTGTCGGAATTGCAGTGGGATGAGATCGATCGGCGCGCGGTGGACACCGCACGAATCCTGGCGGCCGATGCCGTGGAGAAGGTCGGTAACGGTCACCCCGGCACAGCCATGAGCCTCGCTCCGGCGGCATATCTCCTGTACCAGCGCGTGCTGCGCCACGACCCGAACGATGTGGACTGGCTCGGTCGCGACCGCTTCATCCTCTCTGCCGGCCACTCCTCCCTCACCCAGTACGTCGAGCTCTACCTCGGCGGCTTCGGACTCGAGCTCGACGATCTGAAGGCACTGCGCACCTGGGGCTCGCTGACACCGGGCCACCCGGAGTACGGCCACACCAAGGGCGTCGAGATCACCACCGGTCCGCTCGGACAGGGCCTCGCCTCGGCCGTGGGCTTCGCCTACGCCGCCCGCTACGAGCGCGGTCTCTTCGACCCCGAGGCCGCGGCGGGAGCCAGCCCGTTCGACCACTTCGTGTACGTGATCGCCGGAGACGGCGACCTGCAGGAGGGCGTGACCAGCGAGGCCTCCTCGCTCGCAGGCCACCAGCAGCTCGGCAACCTGATCGCGATCTACGACTCGAACCAGATCTCCATCGAGGACGACACGAACGTCGCCTTCACCGAGGATGTCGCGAAGCGCTACGAGTCCTACGGCTGGCAGGTGCAGGTCGTCGACTGGAAGAAGACCGGCGAGTACGTCGAAGACGTCGCCGAGTTGCACGCCGCCATCGAGGCCGCCAAGGGCGAGACCGCCAAGCCCTCGCTCCTCATCCTCAAGACGATCATCGGCTGGCCGTCGCCCGGCAAGCAGAACTCCGGCAAGATCCACGGCTCCGCTCTCGGCGCCGAAGAGCTGGCCGCCACGAAGAAGGTCCTCGGGTTCGACCCCGAGCAGAGCTTCGTCGTCGCCGACGACGTGATCGCGCACACCCGCGGACTCGCGGCCCGCGCCGCCGAGGCCCGTGCCGCATGGCAGGAGTCGTTCGACGCCTGGGCCGCGGCGAACCCCGAGAAGAAGGCACTGCTCGACCGCCTCGAAGCACACCAGCTCCCCGACGACATCACGAGCGCGCTGCCCGTGTTCGAGGCGGGTAAGGAAGTCTCGACCCGCGCGGCATCCGGCCAGGTCATCAACGCCCTCGCCGCTGAGCTCCCCGAGCTGTGGGGCGGTTCGGCAGACCTCGCCGAGTCGAACCTCACGACGATCAAGGGCGCGCCCTCGTTCATCCCCGCGGAGTGGTCGACCCACGAGTGGTCGGGCAACCCCTACGGCCGGGTACTGCACTTCGGCATCCGCGAGCACGCCATGGGCGCGATCATCAACGGCATCGTGCTGCACGGACCCACCCGCGCGTTCGGCGGCACCTTCCTCATCTTCAGCGATTACATGCGCCCGCCCGTCCGTCTCGCCGCGCTCATGAACGTGCCGAGCATCTTCGTCTGGACGCACGACTCGGTCGCCCTCGGTGAGGACGGCCCCACCCACCAGCCGATCGAGCAGCTGGCGACGCTCCGCGCGATCCCGAACTTCACGGTCGTGCGACCTGCGGACGCGAACGAGACGGCCGCCACGTGGCTGGAGATCCTCCGTCGCCACGAAGGACCGGCAGGCATCGCGCTGACGCGTCAGAACATCCCGGTGTTCGCGCGTGGCGAGGGCGCGGCATCGGGCGACACGTTCGCCTCGGCGGACAACGCGGCCAAGGGCGCCTACGTGCTCGCCGAAGCGCCGAACGGCACGCCGGACGTCATCATCGTGGCCACGGGCTCCGAGGTGCAGCTGGCGGTCAACGCCCGTGAGGCACTGGCCGCCGAAGGCGTGAACGTGCGCGTCGTCTCCGCCCCGTCGCTGGAGTGGTTCGACGAGCAGGACGCGGAGTACCGCGAGAGCGTGCTGCCGGCCTCCGTCACCGCCCGCGTCTCCGTCGAGGCGGGCTCGGTGCTCAGCTGGCGCGGCATCGTGGGCGACCGCGGCCGCTCGGTCGGCATCGACCACTTCGGCGCCTCCGCCGACTACAAGACCCTCTTCGAGAAGTTCGGCATCACCACCGAGGCCGTCATCGCGGCCGCCCGCGAGACCATCGCGGCCAACAGCACCAAGGAGAACGCATGAGCACCCCCACCGCACAGCTCGCCGCCGCCGGCGTCAGCATCTGGCTCGACGACCTCTCCCGCACGCGCATCGCCTCGGGCAACCTGGCCGATCTGATCTCGTCGCGCAACGTCGTGGGTGTCACGACCAACCCGACGATCTTCGCGAATGCGATCACCGACAAGAACGACACGTCGTACGACGCACAGGTCACCGAGCTCGCCGCCTCGGGCGCGACGGCGGAGGAAGCGGTCTTCGCCGCGACCACGCAGGACGTCGCGGCAGCCCTCGACGTGTTCCGCCCCGTCTGGGAAGCCTCGAACCACGTCGACGGCCGCGTCTCGATCGAGGTCTCCCCCGACCTCGCGCACGACACCGCCGGCACGGTCGCGCAGGCCAAGGAGCTGTGGGCCAAGGTCGACCGCCCGAACCTGCTCGTCAAGATCCCCGCGACCAAGGCCGGCCTTCCGGCCATCGCCGAGGCGATCGGGGCGGGGATCAGCGTCAACGTCACGCTGATCTTCAGCCTGGAACGCTACGCCGAGGTCATCGAGGCCTACCTCACCGGTCTCGAGACGGCGAAGGCCGCAGGCATCGACCTGTCGACCATCCACTCCGTCGCCTCGTTCTTCGTGTCGCGTGTCGACACCGAGACCGACAAGCGCCTCACCGCGATCGGCACGGATGCCGCCGAAGCGCTCAAGAGCAAGGCCGGCCTGGCCAACGCACGCCTCGCCTACGAGCTGTTCGAGAAGACCTTCGCCGGCGACCGCGCCACGGCGCTGCTCGACTCCGGTGCGAACCTGCAGCGTCCGCTGTGGGCGTCGACCGGTGTCAAGGACCCGGCCCTTCCCGACACCCTGTACGTCACCGAGCTCGTCGCCCAGGGCGTGGTCAACACGATGCCCGAGAAGACGCTCGAGGCGACGTTCGACCACGGCGTCGTCACGGGCGACACGATCACGGGCGGCTACGAAGAGGCACGAGCCGTGTTCGCCGGCCTCGCCGAGGTCGGGATCGACTTCGCCGATGTCACCCAGGTGCTGGAGGACGAGGGCGTCGCGAAGTTCATCGACTCCTGGCACGACCTGCTGACGCAGGTCGCCGAGGGTCTGGAGTCGCAGCGATGACGTTCTCGATCCACACGTCCGGTGCAGCACGCGCCGCGATCGATGAGACGGTGCCCAGCCTCGTCCACGATCTGGTCGCCTCGCGCATCACCGGCGGGGACGCGACGCTCTGGGGGCCGGCCGCCGAGGCTGAGGCATCCGTCCGGCTCGGATGGGTGGAAGCCGTGTCGATCTCGCGTCCGCTGGTCGCCGAGATCGTCGCGCTGCGCGCCGACCTCAACGCCAAGGGCGTCACGCGCGTCGTGCTCGCGGGCATGGGCGGATCATCGCTTGCCCCCGAGGTCATCGCGCAGACCGCCGGAGTGCCGCTGACCATCCTCGACTCGACGGCTCCGGGCCAGGTGCTCGCCGCTCTCGACGAGGGCCTCGCCGACACGGCGCTGGTGGTCTCCTCGAAGTCCGGCTCCACGGTCGAGACCGACTCGCAGCGTCGCACCTTCGAAGCGGCGTTCCGCGACCTCGGCATCGACCCCGTCGAGCGCATCGTCGTCGTCACTGATCCCGGCTCTCCGCTCGATGTCTCGGCCCGCGAGGCGGGATACCGCGTCTTCAACGCGGACCCCAACGTCGGCGGACGCTACTCGGCGCTCACCGCCTTCGGCCTCGTGCCGTCGGGGCTCGCCGGTGTCGACATCGACGAGCTGCTGAACGAGGCCGAGGCCTCGCTTCTGGAGGTCGCCGTCGACTCGGCAGACAACCCCGCCCTTCGTCTGGGCGCGGCGATCGCGGCGACGACACCCCGCCGCGACAAGCTCGGCCTCATCACCGACGGCACGCACATCAAGGGCCTCCCGGACTGGATCGAGCAGCTGATCGCCGAGTCCACCGGCAAGGAGGGCACCGGAATCCTCCCGGTCGTCCTGCTCCCGGTCTCCCCCGAGCTCGACCCCGTGCCCGCCGACCTGCAGATCGTGCGGCTGGTCGACGACGCCAACGAGTTCCACCTGCACGAGCGTCACGAGGGCGAGATCCTCGTCAGCGGGACGCTGGGCGCTCAGCTCATCGTGTGGGAGTACGCGACGGCGATCGCCGGTCACCTGCTCCACATCAACCCGTTCGATCAGCCCGATGTCGAATCGGCCAAGATCGCCGCGCGCGGGCTCCTCGACGCACGCCCGGAGCCGACGGCTCCCGCGTTCATCGAGAACGGCGTCGAGGTGCGGGTGTCCGACCCGGCTCTCGCCACCTCCGGCAGCGTCGAGGGCGTGCTCGATGCGCTCTGGGCCCAGCTCCCGGCAGACGGATACGTGTCGATCCAGGCCTACGTCAACCGTCTCGAGGTGCCGCAGCTCCAGGGCCTGCGCGAACTCGTCGCGGCGGACTCCGGACGACCCACGACCTTCGGATGGGGACCGCGGTTCCTGCACTCGACCGGCCAGTACCACAAGGGCGGGCCCGCGCAGGGCGTGTTCCTGCAGATCCTCGAGCGCACCGAGGTCGACCTCGAGATCCCGGACCGTCCGTTCACCTTCGGACAGCTCATCCAGGCGCAGGCCGCCGGTGACGCCGCCGTACTCGCCGAGCACGGCCGCCCCGTCGTGACGCTGACGATCACCGAGTCCTCCGACGACGTGCTCGCCCTCTTCGAAGCCGCACAGAAGTAACAGCAGGAGAATCCCCCACCGATGTCTGTTCCCATCTCGCGCGGGCACAACCCGCTGCGTGACCCCGATGACCGCCGTCTCAACAGGATCGCCGGGCCCAGCGCCCTCGTGATCTTCGGCGTCACCGGAGACCTCTCACGCAAGAAGCTGATGCCCGCGGTCTACGACCTCGCCAATCGCGGACTGCTCCCGCCCGGGTTCGCCCTGGTCGGATTCGCCCGCCGGGACTGGGAGGACCAGGACTTCGCGCAGGTCGTCTACGACGCCGTCAAGGAGCACGCGCGCACACCGTTCCGCGAGGAGACCTGGACCCAGCTGCTGCAGGGCATCCGCTTCGTCTCGGGCGAGTTCGACAATCCGGACTCCTTCCGCAAGCTCCGCGAGACCATCGAGAAGCTCGACGTCGAACGGGGGACGATGGGCAACCACGCGTTCTACCTGTCGATCCCGCCGAAGGACTTCCCGCTGGTGGCGAAGCAGCTCAAGGAGTCCGGTCTCGTCGGCGAGAACAGCGACGACGACGAGCGCTGGCGTCGCGTCGTGATCGAGAAGCCCTTCGGCCATGACCTCGAGTCGGCGCGGGCGCTCAATGCCGCGCTCGAGGTTGCCTTCCCGGCCGACTCGATCTTCCGCATCGACCACTACCTCGGCAAGGAGACGGTCCAGAACATCCTGGCGCTGCGCTTCGCGAACGAGCTGTACGAGCCGATCTGGAACCGCAACTACGTCGACCACGTGCAGATCACCATGGCCGAGGACATCGGCGTCGGCGGACGCGCGGGATACTACGACGGCATCGGTGCGGCCCGTGACGTGATCCAGAACCACCTGCTGCAGCTGTTGGCTCTCACCGCGATGGAAGAGCCGATCAGCCTCTCGGCTGAGCACCTGCGCGCCGAGAAGGAGAAGGTGCTCGCGGCGGTGCACGTCCCGGACGATCTCTCCCTCGCGACCGCTCGCGGTCAGTACGCGGGCGGGTGGCAGGGGGGCGAGAAGGTCACCGGCTTCCTGGAAGAAGAGGGGATGAACCCCGAGTCGACCACGGAGACGTACGCCGCGATCAAGCTCGAGATCGACACGCGCCGGTGGGCGGACGTGCCGTTCTACCTGCGCACAGGCAAGCGTCTCGGACGCCGGGTGACCGAGATCGCCGTCGTCTTCAAGCGTGCACCTCAGCACCTCTTCGGGCGCGGAAACGCCTCGGAACTCGGGCAGAACGCCCTCGTCATCCGCGTCCAGCCGGATGAGGGCGTCACGATCCGCTTCGGGTCGAAGGTTCCCGGCAGCGGCACGAACGTGCGCGACGTGACGATGGACTTCGGATACGGCCACGCCTTCACCGAGGCGAGCCCCGAGGCCTACGAGCGTCTGATCCTCGATGTCCTCCTGGGCGATCCGCCGCTGTTCCCGCGGCACGAGGAGGTCGAGCTCTCCTGGAAGATCCTCGACCCCGTGGAGAAGTACTGGGCAGCCGAAGGCGGCCCGGTCGAGCAGTACGCGCCCGGCTCATGGGGACCGTCATCCGCTGACGACCTGCTGGCCCGCGATGGACGAGTCTGGAGACGCCCGTGATCATCGACCTTCCCGACACCACCGTCAGCCAGGTCGCGAAGCAGCTGGTCAAGGTCCGCGAAGAGGGTGGAGCCGTCGCCCTCGGCCGCGTGCTCACGCTCGTGATCGCTGCGCGCAACGGCGTCGCAGAAGCGGCTATCGACGCCGCGAACGACGCCTCACGAGAGCACCCGATGCGGGTCATCGTCATCACCACAGGTGAGGGCGAGTCACGCCTGGACGCGCAGATCCGCGTCGGTGGAGATGCCGGCGCCAGCGAAGTCGTGGTCCTTCGCGCCTTCGGAGACGCCGCCAGCAACGAGGAGAGCCTGATCACCGGCCTCCTGCTGCCCGATGCTCCCGTGGTCGCCTGGTGGCCGGAGGCGGCCCCCGTGGCGCCTGCGCAGTCACCGCTCGGCAAGATCGCGCAGCGACGCATCACCGATGCCGCCACCGCGAACGACGTCCGCGACCGGCTCGCGCTCCTGGGCGAGACCCACGCCCCCGGCGACACCGATCTGTCGTGGACGCGTCTGACCCACTGGCGCGAGCAGCTCGCCGCTGTGCTCGACCAGCCGCCGTACGAGCAGATCACCGGCGTCGAGGTGCGCGGAGCCGCGGCCTCCCCGTCGACCGCGCTGCTGGCCGCCTGGCTGCAGATGGCGCTCGATGTTCCGGTGCGCTGGTCCTACGAAGACCCCGAGCACTGGGCGGAGGGCATCAAGTCGGTGCGCCTGACACGCGAGTCCGGCGACATCCTCCTGGAGCGCCCGACACCCGGCGTCGCCGTGCTCACGCAGCCGGGACAGCCGAACCACGACCTGCACCTGCCGCGACGCACTCTGCGCGAGTGCCTCGCAGAGGAGCTGCGTCGACTCGACCCGGACGTCCTGTACGGTCGAGTCATCACCGAGGGCTGGGAGAAGCTGGGTCCGCCCGAGACAGGAGAGTGACGTCGATGACGACATCGTCCGCAGAGAAGCGGGTCGTGGTGGAAGCCACGCCCGCAGCCCTCGCCACCCGAGTGGCCGACCGGTTCCTGACACGGGTGCGCGCGCGCACACGCAACGGTCGCATCGCGCACATCGCCCTCACGGGCGGTTCGATGGGCGGTGCGGTGCTGCGTGCGGCGTCCGAGCACCCGCGAGCGGCGGAGATCGACTGGTCGCTCGTGCACTTCTGGTGGGGTGACGAGAGATTCGTGCCGCGCGACGATGTCGATCGCAACTCGCTGCAGTCCCGACAGGCTCTCCTCGACCACATCCCTGTGCCCCAGGAGAACGTGCACGAGGTCGCCGGCCCTGACACCGGCTTGACCCTCGACGAGTCCGCGGCGGCGTACGCGGCGGACCTGGCGCGGTTCGGTACCGACGAGCATCCGTGGCCCTCTTTCGCCGTGTGCTTCCTCGGGGTCGGCCCTGACGGGCACATCGCCTCCCTCTTCCCGGATCGGGAGGAGGTCACGGTGACGGATGCCGCAGTCCTCGCCGTCCGCAACTCGCCGAAGCCGCCGCCCGAGCGTGTCACGCTGACCCGCCCGGTGCTCAACTCTTCGAAGCGGGTCTGGCTCGTGATGACGGGCGCCGACAAGGCTTCGGCTCTCGGCCTCGCTCTCGCGGGGGCGAGCTACTCGAGCGTGCCCGCCGCAGGCGCCAAGGGGCGCAAGCGCACGGTGTTCTTCGTGGATGAAGCCGCGGCCTCCGAGGTCTCGGTCGACCTGATCGATCAGGCCTACTGAGTCGGTGCCGCCACGCGCGGCCGCTCGGTTCGCTGTCGCTAGGGTCGCTCTGACGAACCGTCGTGCCACGGCGGCGTCTGCGGACGTCCCGAGCTATCCGAGTGCTCCGGAGCACTCGTCGCGGCGGACTGCGACGAGGGAGCCTCTCCAGTGCCGCCCTGCGATGATCCGCCTGGCGTGCTGCCTCGCTGGATTCCCAGATCCTGGCTGTCGCTGAGCACCTGAGGGTGGTAGCGGGCGAGCCCCACCACGCCCCAGACGGCGATGCCTCCGGCGACGGCGAAGATCACGAGCACCCACCACGGAGCCGCAGAGGCTTCGCCCAGCACGACCATTCCGATGAGCACGGCGACGAGAGGGTCGACGACCGTGAGCCCGGCGATCACGAGGTCGGGCGGACCCGAGCTGTACGCGGTCTGCACGAAGTATGCGCCGACAGCGGCCGCCGAGACGAGGGCGAGCACGCAGATCCCGGTGATCCATTCGAACTGACCGGCCTCGATGCGCTTGATGACGACCTTGGCCAAGGTGGCGACGAACCCGTAGAGGATTCCCGCGCCGATCACGTAGAACAGGGCGCGCATCCGGCGGCGCAGGATCAGCCAGCAGGCGCCGAGGACGATGATGACCACGAGCAGGAGCGCCAGGATCGTGAAGAGCTCACGGTCGGTGACATCCTGCTCGGTCGCGTAGATCGCCGCGAAGAACACGAAGAGGAAGATGCCACCCACGCAGCACACGATGGCGGTCAGCGACTGCCGCGTCGGCGAGTGGCCGGAGATCCGCGCGTTGAGCAAGGTGGTGATCACGAGGGCGATCGCCCCGAGCGGCTGGACGACGATCAGCGGCGCCTTCACAAGGGCGGCGAGCTGACAGATCACGGCGAGTCCGAGCATCAGCGTGCCGATGAGCCACGACGGACGGGTCAGGAGGCGCTTGAGCTGATCGAGGCTCAGGCCCGAGGCGCCGTTGGCCCCGCTGAGGCGTTCGACCTTCTCGACACCGCGGTGCTGATACTGGGCCCCGAGGGACATGAAGACGGCGCCGGCGAGAGCGAGCGGGATGCCGAGCAGCAGGTCCGGGTTCTGGAACGCGCCGACGAGCTGATCGCCGACGTCCTCGACCGTGTTCATCCACACCCCAGCATTCACAGTACGACCCTACCTGGCGAGTGCCGCCGACTAGGGTTGTGACGTGGCTGTACTTCCGATTCGCATCATGGGCGACCCCGTCCTGCACTCCCCCGCTTCCCCCGTCGACGAGATCACCGACGACGTCCGCGCCCTCGTCGCCGACATGTTCGAGACGATGGACACCGCCCCAGGGGTCGGCCTCGCCGCTCCGCAGGTCGGAGTGCCCCTGCGCATCTACACGTATGCCTATGTCGATGACGACGAACGACCCTGGCGCGGCGTTCTCATCAATCCCACACTCTGGATGGTGCCACTCGAACCGGGTGAACCCGACCCGGATCTCGAATCCGAGGGTTGCCTCTCGTTCCCCGGCGAGCGGTTCCCGCTGCGCCGGTCGGAGCGCGTCCACGTCACGGCCACCGACCTGGAAGGGCAGCCGGTCTCGATCGATGTCGACGGGTGGCGTGCCCGCATCATGCAGCACGAGTTCGATCACCTCGACGGCATCCTGTACGTCGATCGCCTGTCGGACAGCGACTGGAAGACCGCGCAGAAGATCGCCCGAAAGCGCGGGTGGGGACGCCCCGGCGCGAGTTGGATGCCCGGCGTCGACGACCTCGAAGGCTGAGCGCTCCCAGCCGAACCACAGCATCCTTCGAGTTGCGTCACAGACTCGCCGGGGGTTAGCGTGTTCGCGGCGGGGGCTTTTCGCATGCCTCCGCATCACGCTTCGGAGGGGAAACAGATCATGATGAAGATGCGCACTCGACGCGCCCTGATGCTCGCAGGATCGGCAGTGGCGCTCTCGGTCGCCCTCAGCGGGTGCAGCGCTCTCAACGGCATTCTCGGCGGCGGTTCCGGCGACGCCAACCGCGACGAGGAGAGCGGCCAGGTCACGGAGAGCTCGAACGTCGGCGTCTTCTCGGTGAAGCTGGGCGACTGCATGCTCGACACCGGTTCCGGCACGATGACCGAAGCCAACATCCTCCCCTGCACCGACCCGCACGACCAGGAGGTGTACTACGAGATCACGATGCCGGATGGCGAGTTCTCCGACACCGACATCGACGCGGCGACGCAGGAGTGCATCGGAGACGCGTACACGACGTTCGTGGGCGTGGCCTACCAGGACTCCGCATTCGATGTCACCACGCTCGTTCCCACCAAGGACTCGTGGGAGCAGAACAACGACCGCGTGATCCAGTGCATCGTCTTCGACCCGGCTGGGCAGACCACAGGTTCGCTGGCCGGCGCCGCGCGCTGATCCACCGTCTCAGAAGAGGGCCTCGCCATCCGGCGGGGCCCTCTTCGTCGTTCCGAGGGGTTCAGCCGTCCGACGCACGCAGCGCGAGCCAGGCGGCGACGCGATCATCAGGATCCGACAGCGAGAGACCGATCAGGTCCTCGATCCGTCTGATCCGCGCGGCCAACGTCTGCCGGTGGATCCGCAACCGCGTGGCGCGCTCACCCCAGGCGCTGTTCGCGGAGAGGAAGACGCGCAGGGTCTCGATGAGCTCGGGTTGCTGCTCGACGCCGCGCAACGGATCCAGAAGCCGACCGATCCGCTGCGTCTGGTCCGCATCCAACTGTCCGAGCACGAACGACACCGTCGGGATCGATGCGTAGCGGACGACGCGCTCCCCACCCGCACGAGCCGTCTCGCAGGCCTGTCGGGCCTCGTCGACACTGCGGGCGAGCGTATCCGTCGTGGCCGGGCGCCCGAGTCCGAGATAGAGCGTCGAGGCGAAGGCCTGCGCCCGATGCGCGATCTCCTGCGCATGATCCTCGCGCACGACGCCGCGGATGAGTCCTCGTTGCGCGGCGAAGACATGCTCGGCCCCGAGTTCGTCGAGCCACAGCGCGAGCAGGTGCTCGACGTCCACTCCGCTCGTGCGTGAGGCCAGGGCGAACCCCACGAGGCTCCGCTCGTGCACGCCCCAACGTCGGAGGAGCCGTGTCGCCTCCTCCCCTCCCTCCAGCACGGTCTCCAGCATCATGGATCGGCCCAGGCGTTCGAGGTGGCTGCTGTCCCGGGTGCGCATCAGGAGATCGAGCAACGCTGCGGCCTGAGAGCTGAGCTCCCTCCCTCGACCGGAGCTGTCGTTGCGCGGCGCGGTGACCAACTGCGCGGTGATGTCCTGCCCCGGACCGACAGGATGCACCTGAAGCGCGCGGTGGCGCACCCGCACGGGGCGGCCGACAGCGACCGCGATCGCATCGTCGATGTGCAGACTCCCCGCGCCTGCGGTCGTGATCACTTCTCCGTGGCGGTCGAGGAGCACCGCCCATCCGTCGATCCGGTGCGCGAGTTCGGCGATGACGCCGGTGATCCCGCTGCGTCGAGCGGCGAGCGTGAGCACCCGCATCGCCGAGGTGATCGCTCTCGCCTCGGCCGCCTGGTCGACGGCGAGCAGGGTCGTCAGCGTCGGCATCAGCAGCTCGTACGACGTGCCCGCTCGGACGATAGCGGTAACGCCGCCCTCCTCGAGCATGCGCCGGACCGCTGGCGTGTCCGCGCCGGTGACCACGACCACGTCCCGGAAGAGGGTGAGCCGGTCCGCATCGTCGGCGAGTTCGTCCCACTGCGCGGCGTCGACGACGACGAGAGTGGCGAACAGGCGGTCGGTCGGAGCGCCGAAGGACTCGAGAGCGACGACCGAGTTCACATGCCGGGCACTCGACACCCCGCCATGCAGCAGCTCACCTTGGAGGTATCGCGCCACGGAGGCGACATCACGAGCCACACCTTGATCATACAAAGTGTGAACGGGTGGCACTCCATCCACATATTTGTCGGATGCCCGACGGTCAGCACTCTCCTAGCATCGTCGGCATCCCCTCTCCACCCGAAGGATGTCATGAAAGCTGTTGTCTTCCGCGATCCCCAGTCACCGATCGAGTTCGTCGACGTCGACCTCGCACCCCCGCGCGCGGGTGAGGTGCGCGTGCGCATCGCCGCTGCCGGCGTGTGCCACTCCGATCTGCACGTCAAGCGCGGCGAGTGGGATGCCGCCGCTCCCCTGGTCATGGGCCACGAAGGCTCCGGCGTGGTCACCGAACTCGGCGAAGGTGTCACGACCCTCGCTGTCGGCGATCACGTCGTCCTGAGCTGGGTACCGCCGTGCGGTGAGTGCCGCTACTGCCGAGCCGGTCACGAGGCCCGGTGCCAGAAAGTCGCCACGGTCGTCGCTCCCCTCGGAGTGCTGTTCGACGGCACGTCCCGCCTCAGCCGCGACGGTGAACCGCTGCACCACTACCTCGGCGTCTCCTCGTTCGCGGAGGAGGTCGTGGTTCCCGCATCCGGTGCGGTCAAGGTCCGAGACGACGCCCCGCTCGACGTCGTCGCCGTCGTCGGCTGCGCCGTGGCCACCGGCGTCGGCGCGGTGCTCAACACAGCCGCCGTCGAGCCCGGCTCCACCGTCGTCGTCATCGGTTGCGGCGGCGTCGGACTCAACGTCGTCCAGGGCGCACGACTCGCCGGCGCCGAGCGCATCGTCGCGATCGATGTGCGTCCCGAGAAGACCCAGATGGCGCTGCAGTTCGGTGCGACCGACCGTATCGACGCGTCGCAGGGTGACGCCGTCGCCCAGCTGCGCGAGCTCATCCCCGACGGCGTCGACTACGCGTTCGACGCGATCGGTCGCACGTCCACGACCGAGCAGTCGATCCAGATGCTCGGTCTCGGCGGCGCCGCCGTCATCGTCGGGCTTCCTCCCACGGGCGCCCGCGCATCGTTCGAGCCCCTCGTCCTGGCCGAGGCCGATCAGCGCATCCTCGGCTCGAACTACGGCTCCGTGCGCCCCTCGATCGACGTTCCCGCTCTCGTCGACCGGTACATGGACGGCCAGCTCAAGATCGATCCCCTGATCTCGGGGCGGCGCCCGCTGTCCGAAGCCGCCGCCGCGCTCGACGACCTCGAGGCCGGATCCGCGCTTCGCACGCTCCTCATCCCCTGACCGCCCTCGGCGGACCCCACCCCCACCCCTGAAACCCGAATCCAGGAGAACCATGTCAGACACCGTCGTCGCCCCGCCTGGCGCACCCAAGGATGCCGGTCTTCGCACCGGCGTCATGAGCGGACCCGAACTCGCCGCCCAGGCCATCGCCAACATCGCCCCCAGCGCCGTCATCGCCTTCACCGCAGCGGCGATCTTCCTCGGTGCGGGTAACGGCACCATCTACGCCTTCGCTCTCGCCACCATCGTCATCCTGTGCGTGGGCTACTGCGTGGTGGTGTTCGCCCGCAAGCACGCCTCGGCCGGGTCCCTCTACACCTACGTCTCGAAGGGACTCGGCCCGTTCGGCGCGTTCCTCGCCGGCGTCACGCTGCTGATCGGCTGCTTCGGCATCGCCGCGGCCTCGCTCAGCGGATCCGTTAGCTACATGGCGCAGTTCCTGAGCATGCTCGGCCTCCCGGCACAGGGACTCGGCTGGGACATCGGTCTCGCCATCGTGCTCGGCGGCCTGGCGACGCTGTTCACCATCCGCGGCATCCGCCTGTCCGCCCGCGTCTCGCTCGTCCTCGAGCTCGTCTCGGTCGGGATCATCCTCGTGCTGCTGATCGCCGCCCTCGTCTGGGCCGGCCCGGCCGCGTGGGACCCCGCGCAGGTGCTCGCCACCGGTTCGTCGTTCCAGGGCGTCGCCTCCGGCATGGTGCTCGGCATCCTCGGCTTCGTGGGCTTCTCCTCGGCCGACGCGCTCGGTCGTGAGGCCAAGGAGCCGTACAAGGCCATCCCCCGCGCGATCATGTGGAGCGCGCTCGGCGTGGGTGTGCTGTACGTCTTCGCCGCGTACACGCAGATCACCGTGCTCGGGGACGATCTGGCCACCTCGTCCAGTCCTCTGGAGAGCATGTCGGCCCTGATCGGCATGCCGGGCTGGTTCGCCGCCGTGCTCACGTTCGGCGTCTCCGCGTCGTTCTTCGCCGTGGTCGTCGCCCCGCTCAACGTGATCGGACGCATCGTCTACGTGATGGGCAAGGAGGGCGTCGTCGCGGAGCGGTTCGGGCGCACGCACGAGCAGCATCTGACGCCGCACCGCGTGCTCATCATCGCCGGCGCTGCGGCCGTCGCGGTCGACATCGTGCTGCTGGTCTCGGGCGCCGCGACCGGAGAGATCCTCGTCTGGGTCAACACCTGGGGCACCTACGGCTACATGGTGGCCTACGCCCTCGTCGCGATCGCCTGCGTCGTCTACACGCAGCGGGCGAAGATGCGCAACGGCCTCGTGAAGGCGTGCGCGACCGTCGCCGTCGTCACGATGGGGTACGTGTTCTTCGCGAACGTCTGGCCGGTGCCGGCATTCCCCTACAACGTGATCCCGTACGTGTTCCTGGCGACGGTGGCCCTGGCCCTCACGCGATACGCCTACCTGGCGCGTCGTCGCCCCGATGTCATCGCCCGCATCGGCAACACCGAGACGAGTGCGATGGAGGGCGTCGGCTGATCCTCTCTCGCCGCCGTGCAGAAGAGCCCCTTCCATCGAAGGGGCTCTTCTGCGTCCAGCCCATTGCTCGACTTCACGGGGAAACGAGAGAAGCCCCCTCCGTGGAGGGGGCTTCTCTCGTTGGCTCCCCGGCTTGGACTCGAACCAAGAACCTGCCGGTTAACAGCCGGCTGCTCTGCCAATTGAGCTACCGAGGAATGTGCACCGCTGAGCGGGCAACTCGACAAGCTTAGCAAACTCCGGGAGGTGTTCACGACACCGAGGCGCCGTTCGGGGATGCCGGGCGTGTCGGACTCAGTGCCGCGAATCCGACTCCGCGTTCGGCACCCAGAGCA
Source organism: Microbacterium sp. DWRC1-3 (assembly GCF_049896645.1). Classification (NCBI taxonomy): domain Bacteria; kingdom Bacillati; phylum Actinomycetota; class Actinomycetes; order Micrococcales; family Microbacteriaceae; genus Microbacterium; species Microbacterium sp. DWRC1-3. The sequence goes on along the minus strand of NZ_JAFCUS010000001.1, from coordinate 314,317 downwards.
GATCCTTGCCCACGCCACGGGCGACCACGTGCCCACTGCGGAGCATCAAAGTCTCGGCATTCAGCTCGCGGATGAAGTCGGCGTCGTTGGTCACCAGGAGAGCGGCCATCGACTGCTCCTTGCGGCGACGGGTGATCGCATCGAAGACGACCGGCCGCACCTCGAGGTCGAGGTTCGCGAGCACCTCGTCGGCGATGAGCACCTTCGGCTCCAAGACGAACGAGCGGGCGATCGCCACACGCTGACGCATGCCGGCACTGAGCTCATAGGGGAACTTCGCCGCCGTGCCGAGGGGCAGGTGCAGCTCGTCCAGCAGCGTCGCCACACGGATCGAGAGCGCCTTCGTGTTCACCCGACGCTCGCGGATGAGGATCGGCTCCGCGATCACCTCGTTCACGGTGAGCCGCGGCGGCAGGTCGGCGCCCGCACCCTGCGGTACGAATCCGGTGCGATAGGTGAGGATCCGGTGCTTGCGGCCAGGCCGGCGCACATCGACGCCGCACACCTGGGCCCTCCCTCCGACGACCTTGACCGAGGGATCGGTGGAGCCGGCGAGGGCGGCGACCAGCGTCGACTTGCCGGAGCCGGTGGGCCCAGCGACGCAGATCAGACCGCCGGGCGCGAGCGAGAAGGTGACGCCGTCGACGGCACGCGTCGGCATCCCGTGGCCGATGCGGTCGATCACCAGATCAGAGCAATCGATCGCGTTCGTGGATTCGGGCCTGCGGGACATGACTCCATCCTGCCCTCTGCGCGATGCCGGTCGGGGTTACGACTCGGCGAAGCGCTGACGCTCCGCATCGATGTCGCGCAACCGCATCCGCAGCGCGCGGCCTCCGTCGGAATCCGCGGGCACTCGCTGCACCGCACCGAGGAGCTCTTGCTTCTCGCGCTCGAGCTGACGGAGCACGAGTCGACGGGTGAGGTCGGCCACGGTGGCGACGGCTCGCTCTTCGTCGCGGGCGGGGAACGGCGTCATCAGCAGCTCCCCCGCGAGCGAACGGTAGGGCTCACGGACGCTGTTCACCGCCTCGGTCACCCACCCGGCTCTGGTGCGGTCGGGGGCGGCGGCGACGGCCTCGCGCACGGCGTCGAGACCGGGGGTCCGGAACGGCGCCTCCAACGCCCTGTTGAGGAGGGCCTGATCGACCTGATGGCCGTACTGCAGGGCGCCCATCAGCGCGTCGCGTTCGACGGCGACGTCGGGGCTGCGCGGCAGGCTCGACAGAGTGACCGGAGCGACGACGGGAGCACCCGTCACCGCATCCGTCAGCGGAGCCTCCCGACGCACCTGCTGCGGAGTCGACGCGCCGCGTGCCGCGCGTTCGACCTCGCTGCGCACCTCGGTGGGATCCATCCCGAGCCGGCGCGCCAGCACCCGCTCGTATCCCGGACGAAGAAGCTGGTCGCGGATCTCGGCCACGATGGGCGCGGCCGCACGCAGCGCACCGACCCGCCCCTCGACGGTGGAGAGGTCGAAGCCGCCGAGCTTGCGGTCGATCGCGAACTCGAACATCGGCTGCTTCGCGTCCATCAGCCCGCGCACGGCCGCATCTCCGCGCTGGAGTCGCAGGTCGCACGGATCCATGCCGTCAGGGGCGACGGCGACGAAAGTCTGCGCGTTGAACCTGTCGTCCTCCGTGAATGCACGCAGGGCCGCCTTCTGTCCCGCTTCGTCTCCGTCGAAGGTGAAGACGACCTCGCCCGAGGCGTTGTCGTCGCCCATCACCCGGCGCAGGACCTTGATGTGCTCGGTGCCGAACGCCGTGCCGCAGGTGGCGATCGCGGTCGTGAGACCCGCGAGGTGGCAGGCCATCACATCGGTGTATCCCTCAACCACGACGACACGGCGAGGATCCCCGCGAGCGATGTCGCGCTTGGCGAGGTCGAGCCCGTAGAGCACCTGCGCCTTCTTGTAGATCGGCGTCTCGGGGGTGTTCAGGTACTTCGGCCCCTGGTCGTCGTCGAACAGTTTGCGCGCGCCGAAACCGATGGTCTGTCCCGACACGTCCCGGATCGGCCACACCAGCCGCCCGCGGAAGCGGTCGTACACGCCGCGCTGCCCCGTCGAGACGAGACCGGCGTTGCTGAGTTCCTCACGCGTGAATCCCTGCGCGGTGAGGGCCTTGAGCATCCCGTCCCACCCGCGCGGGGCGAAACCGACTCCGAAATGCGCGGCAGCACCAGCATCGAACCCGCGCTCGCCCAGGAAGCGACGCCCGGCCTCGGCATCGGGGGTGAGCAGTTGCGCACGGAAGAACTCCGCCGCCGCGGTGTTGGCAGCGTACAGACGGCTGCGACCGCTGGTCTCGGGAGCCGCTCCCCCGTCTTCGTAATGCAGCGTGTATCCGATACGCCCGGCGAGACGCTCCACGGCCTCGGTGAAGCTGACGTGGTCCATCTCCCGCAGGAACGAGTAGACGTCGCCGGATTCCCCGCAGCCGAAGCAGTGGTAGTACCCCACCTGCTGGCGCACATGGAAGCTCGGGCTCTTCTCGTCGTGGAAGGGACACAGTCCCTTGAGGGATCCGACCCCGGCCGATCTGAGAGCCACACGCTCACCGATGATGTCGGCGATGTTCGTCCGCGCCTTCACCTCGTCGACGTCGGCCTGCAGGATCCGCGGCATCAGTGCGCCCCTTCGACCACGGGCAGCCGCTCGGCGTGCGCCTGCGCGCCCGGACGGGGGTGACGCGGAGTCCAGATCCCGACCTCGGCCGGATCGATCTCGCCGACGAGCCGGTTGTGCCAATCGATCGCGCTCTGGTCGGTGAGGCTCGCGATCTGATCCACCACGACCCTGGCGCGCTCGGCGTCGTTCTGCGCGGCGACGAAGTCGGCCGCGAATGCAGGCTCGAGCACATCGGAGCCCGCGGACCACAGCGCGTCGGTCGACCAGAGGGCGTCGGCGAGCCGCTTCAGCACGCGTCGCTGCTCCTTGTAGACGCCCTTGCGGGCTTCGATCGTGACGATCGCCTGGCCCATGATGCCCTTGAGGACCGCGATCTCCACCTCGATCACGCGTGGCACGACGACGTGGGCGTTGTAGCGCACCAGGGCGGTCGAGCCGTACGCCTCCTTCGTGGCGGAGACCGAGGCACGGGCGAAACGTCCGATCAGGTCGCTCGTCAGGTTCTTGAGTCGGGCGAGTGCCTGACGGGAGCGGTCGAACGACGACAGCCACATCGGCTGCGATGCCAGGCGGTACAGAGCATCGGCGAGCTCGTCGCGCGTGAAGTCGTAGCCCACCCACTGCTGGATGCGTCCGACGAGGGCATCGTGCTGGCGCGGATCGGCGAGCTGGGCGACGTCGACGTAGCCGTTGACGATCGCATCCTCGAAGTCGTGGACCGAGTAGGCGATGTCGTCGGAGAGGTCCATGATCTCGGCCTCGATGCAGCGCAGACGCCCCGGTGCCCCCTCGCGCATCCAGCGGAAGACCGCCTCGTCTTCGGGGTACACGCCGAACTTCAGGCGACCACCCGGGTCCGGAACCGGGCTGTCGACCGTCCACGGGTACTTGCACGTGGCGTCGAGACTGGCGCGGGTGAGGTTCAGTCCGACCGAGCGGTCATCGTCGTCGAGGACCTTCGCCTCGAGTCGGGAGAGGATGCGCAAGGACTGCGCGTTCCCCTCGAACCCTCCGATGGGCTCAGCCCATTCGTTGAGCGCCCGCTCGCCGTTGTGGCCGAAGGGAGGGTGGCCCAGGTCGTGGCTGAGGCACGCGGTGTCGACGACATCGGCCGAGACGCCGAGGGCGACCGCGAGCTCACGCCCGACTTGTGCGACCTCCAGGGAATGCGTCAGGCGGTTGCGCGCGAAGTCGGCTGTGCTGGCGGGGCTGAGCACCTGCGTCTTCGCGGCGAGCCGGCGCAGCGCTGCGGAATGCAGCACCCGCGCGCGGTCGCGGGCGAAGTCGTTGCGCTCGGAACGGTGGGTCTCAGCGAAGAAGCGCTCGGCGTCGCGTGCGTCATAGCCGTCGGCACGCAGGCCGACCTGGGGATCAACCACCACTGTTCTCGATCTCCGCTCCACGCATCATCTCGGAGGCCGACGATGCGAGCTCCCGAGACTCCAACCACTTGTCGGGCAGCGCCGTGCGCTTGGGGTGACCTGACCGACCGCGCTGGCCCTCGGCATCCGCGCCTGGGTACGGCGCGGTGTGGTCGAGGCGCCCGAGGAAGTCGTCGATCTCCGCGAGGCTGGACGCGGTGGCGAGCCCCGTGCGGATGTCGCCGCCGACCGGATACCCCTTGAAGTACCAGGACACGTGCTTGCGCACATCGCGGCACCCGCGGTCCTCATCCTCGAAGAACTCGACGAGAAGCTCTGCGTGACGCCGGAAGGCGTTCGCGACGAATCCGAGCGTGGCATCGACGGTCTTGCCCTCACCGCCGAAAGCCGTCGCCAGCTCGCCGAACAGCCACGGGCGTCCGAGGCAGCCGCGTCCGACCACGACGCCGTCGCAGTCGGTCTGGGCCATCATGCGCACCGCGTCGTCGGCCGACCAGATGTCGCCGTTGCCCAGCACAGGAATGCTCGTCACGGCCTGCTTGAGCTCGCCGATGGCATTCCAGTCGGCGAAGCCGGAGTAGAACTCGCTCGCGGTGCGGGCGTGGAGGGCGACCGCAGCCGCACCGGCATCTTCGGCCGCGCGCCCGGCGTCGAGGAACGTCAGGTGATCGCGGTCGATGCCCTTGCGCATCTTCACCGTGAGCGGCACGTCACCTGCGGCCTTGACGGCCTGGTCGACGATGTCGGCGAACAGCTTCGATTTCCAGGGCAGCGCCGCTCCCCCGCCGCGGCGGGTGACCTTCGGCACCGGGCACCCGAAGTTGAGGTCGATGTGGTCAGCGTGATCCTCGGCCACGATGATGCGCACCGCCTCGGCGATGGTCTTCGGGTCGACGCCGTAGAGCTGGATCGACCGCGGCGTCTCCGACTCGTGATGGCGGATCAGCCGCATCGTGGTCTCGTTGCGCTCGACCAGGGCACGCGAGGTGATCATCTCGCTCACATAGAGCCCGGCGCCGTACTCACGGCACAGACGCCGGAAGGCGGTGTTGGTGATCCCCGCCATGGGGGCGAGGACGACCGGCACGTCGAGATCGATCGGACCGATGCGAAGGGGGCGGGCGGGGGCGGTGGCGAGAGTCATGTCCCCTCCATTCTCCCAGACGCAGAGCCACGAGGGATGCTGCGATCTAAGCTGTGAAGTATGACCGATTCCGCGCTCCGCACGATCCCGTTCACCGACGCGAAGGGCGAGGAGAAGACCCTCGACGATCTCGGCGCCGACGTGGTGCTGGTCGTGAACGTCGCCTCCAAGTGCGGCCTCACGCCCCAGTACGAGCAGCTCGAGGAGCTGCAGCGTCTGTACGGCGACCGCGGGTTCACGGTCGTCGGCTTCCCGTGCAACCAGTTCTTCGGCCAGGAGCCCGGCTCGGTGGACGACATCCTCGAGTTCTGCTCGACGACCTACGGCGTCACGTTCCCGGTCAACGACAAGGTCAAGGTGAACGGGAAGAACGCCGCGGAGCTCTACAAGGCGCTCAAGGAGACCCCGGACGCCGGTGGCAAGGCCGGCCGGGTGGAGTGGAACTTCGAGAAGTTCCTCGTGCTGCCGGACGGGGACGTCCTGCGCTTCCGCCCGAAGCAGAAGCCGGACGCCCCCGAGATCGTCAGCGCGATCGAAGCGGCTCTGACCCGCTAGACCGCTGCGGTCTCCGTCTCGCTCTCTCCGCGCTTCGACCAGAGGTCGCGAAGGACGTTCTCGAATGCGGCGGGCGGCTGGGCGCCGCTGATGCCGTACTGGCCGTCGACGACGAAGAACGGCACGCCCTGGATGCCGTAGGCGCGAGCCTGAGCCTGGTCCTGGCGAACGGCCGGAAGGAACTCTTCGCTCTCGAGCGCCGCACGTGCTCGATCGGCGTCGAGGCCGACCTCGACCGCGAGGTCGACGAGGTCGTCGATGCGCCCGACGTGCTTGCCCTCGGTGAAGTAGGCGGACATGAGCCGCTCCTCCATCTCGTGCTGACGCCCCTCGGCCTTCGCGAAGTGCAGCAGCTCGTGTGCCTTCACCGTGTTGGTGTGCTGCAGCAGATCGAAGCGGTACTCGAGCCCCGCGTTCGCGGCCACGCCGGTCACGTTCGACAGCATCTGCTCGACCTGCTCGCGCGGCATGCCCTTGTGCCCGGCGAGGAAGTCGACCTCGTCACCGTCGAAGTCGACGGGAGTGTCGGGCGAGAGCTCGAACGAATGGAAGGTGATGTTGACCTGCGGCGCATCCTCATCGGCCGCGACCGCTTCGAGACCCTTCTCGAGGTTGCGCTTGCCGATGTAGCACCAGGGGCAGGCGATGTCGGACCAGATGTCGATGGAGATGGGTTCAGTCACACTTTCATCCAACCGCATGCGCCTATGAGCTATTCCTCGGCGCCGCGCCACGGTGGGTAGGATTCTCGGATGCTCTGCGCCGACGATCCGCTCCCGTTCACCCCGGAGCGGGTGCTGGTGGCCGGCGTCTCCGGATCAGGGAAGACCACGTTGTCTGGTCGCATCGGCGCACTGTGGGGGCTCCGCCACATCGAGATCGACGGCCTGTTCCACGGGGCGAACTGGACTCCGAGGCCCGAGTTCCTCGACGACGTGCGCGCCTTCGCCGCCGAGGATCGATGGGTCACCGAATGGCAGTACACGAGCAAGGGCACCGACGCGATCCTCGCACCGCGCGCCCAGCTCGCGCTCTGGCTCGACTACCCCTACCGTGTGGTGCGCGGCCGTCTGATGCGGCGCACCCTGGCCCGAGGCATCCTGCGGCGAGAGCTCTGGAACGGCAACCGCGAGAAGGGACCGTGGAACCTCCTCAACCGCGATCCCGAGGAGAACATCCTGGCGTGGCAGAGGGCGACACTGCACAAATGGCACGAGCGGTTCCCGGAGATGCAGGAGCGCTTCCCGCACCTCACCGTCGTGCGGCTACGGCATCCGCGGGAGACGGAGCGATGGCTGCGGTCTCAGGCCGACGCGTCAGGAGTGTCGATCGCGCCGCCGAAGCGGCGGTCCCGGGCGAGGTAGACGCCGATCGCCCGCCACAGTTCCTCACGTGAGAAGTCGGGCCAGAGCGTGTCGAGGAACACCATCTCGGCGTATGCGGACTCCCACAGCAGGAAGTTCGAGGTGCGCTGCTCCCCCGAGCTGCGCAGGAACAGATCGACGTCCGGCATGTCGGGCACGTAGAGGTTCCGACGGATCATCTTCTCGCTGATCGCCTTGGGCTTCACGCGCCCGGCGGCGACGTCTTCGGCGATGGCCCGCATCGCATCGACGAGCTCGACCCTGCCGCCGTAGTTCACGCACATCGTGAGGGTGAGCACGTCGTTGTCGCGGGTCAGCTGCTCGGCGTACTGCAGCTCCTTGATGACGCTCCCCCACAGCCGGGGCTTGCGGCCGGCCCAGCGGATGCGCACGCCCCATTCGTTGAGCTGGTCACGACGGCGATGCAGCACATCGCGGTTGTAGCCCATGAGGAAGCGGACCTCTTCCGGAGAGCGCGCCCAGTTCTCGGTGGAGAAGGCATAGACCGAGAGGTGCTTCACTCCCGCCTGTATCGCGCCGGCGACCACGTCGAGCAGCACCTCCTCGCCCGCTTTGTGTCCTTCGATGCGAGTGAGTCCCTGGCGGTTGGCCCAGCGTCCGTTCCCGTCCATCACGATCGCGACGTGCGCGGGTACGGCGCGGAACGCGGGCGGATGCACGCCCGTCCAGTCCAGCGGGCGATAGGCCACGGCGTCTTTGTGCGTGTACGGCTTCGGGCTCACCGTTCTCCTCCTGAAGTGATGTCGGACACGTGGGCGAGCGAGCGGATGCCGCGCTCCAGGTGCCATTGGGCGTAGGCGGAGACGAGTCCGGACGCAGCGGCGGTGTCGGCGTGCGGAGCGGCGTCGATCACGTCCCACTCCCCCGCGATGAGAGATCGGAGCAGGCCCAGTGTCTTCTCGGCGACGCGCGGGCTGCCGGCGGGGGCGCAGTTCTGGCACACCACGCCGCCCAGCTGCGCGACGAACCGCGAGTGCGGCCCTGGTGTGCCGCACCGTGCGCACTCGTCGAGCGAGGGCGCCCACCCAGACAGCGACATGACCCGCAGGAGGTACGAATCGAGGATGCTCCGGGCGACGTGCTCACCGCGCGATAGCGCCCGCAGTCCACCCACGAGGAGCAGGTACTGGTCGGGAGTCGCCTCCGCGTCGCTCAGGCGGTCGGCGGTCTCGACCATGGCGTTCGCCGCGGTGAAGCGGTCGTAGTGCGCGGCGATGTCCGTTCCGTAGGAGCCGAGCGACTCGGCCTGCTGCACGATATCGAGGGAGCGACCCTGGTAGAGCTGCACGTCGGCCACCATGAACGGCTCGAGCCTGGCACCGAATTTCGACGACGTCCGGCGCACACCCTTGGCCACCGCCCTGACCTTGCCGTGGCGTCGCGAGAGCATCGTGACGATGCGATCCGCCTCACCGAGTTTGTGGGTGCGCAGGATCACCGCTTCGTCTCGATAGGTGGGCACCCTTCGATTATCCTCCGTGCGCGAGAATGGACGCGTGACCGAACCGCTCTTCACCATTCCGCTGTGGGCGGACCTGCTCGGCGTCGGCCTCGGCGGGGTCCAGGGCGCGATGTTCGCATCGGGGTTCCAGGGCCAGCGTCGGCTCGATTGGCTGGGTGTCGCCATCATCGGCATCATGATCGGCATGGGCGGAGGTCTGATCCGCGACATCCTGCTCGGACAGACGCCCGCGACGCTCCAGAACCAGTGGTATCTGGTGACGGCAGGCGGCGCCGCGCTCCTCGGGATGCTGCTGTCCGGCCTCTTCACCCGCCTGAACACGGCGATCGTCGTGCTCGATGCCGTGGTGATCGGCATGTTCGGCGCTTTCGGGACGAGCAAGGCCCTCGCATTCGGCATCCCCGAGGTGCCGGCCGTCTTCATAGGCGTCTGCGCCGCCGTCGGCGGCAGCGTGCTCCGCGACATGCTGATGGGCTTGCCGACCGCGATCATGCACGTCGGCTCGCTCTACGCTGTGGCCGCCGGCGCGGGGTGCACGTTCATCGTGATCGCCGTCGCTCTGGGGATGCCGATCACACTCGCCGCGGTCGTCGGCATCGCGGTCACCGCTGTCATCCGGGTCCTCGCTGTGACCTTCGACGTCTCCCTGCCGGAGCAGCGGCGCATCTACCGTCGCAAGGTCGCCGCCGAGACGGGTGCCATCGCGATCGTCAAGCCCGGCATCGACCTCTGACGCGGGCGGCATCCCGAGCCCGGCTCACGCCGTGAGGACGAGGAGACCGCACGCGCCGACGTGCCCTGCGCGGACGACCGTCAGCGCAGATACAGGCGACGGCGGCCGGGATCCGCAGGGGATTCCGGCCGCCGTCGCCTGTGCGAGGACGATCAGACCGCCGCGAGCTCCTGCTGACGCGTGCGGATCGAGCGATTCACTCCCGACACGATCGCCTTGAGCGATGCCGTCGAGATATCGCCGTCGATGCCGACGCCCCACAGACGCTGGTCACCGACCTGCAGTTCGACGTAGGCCGCGGCCTGCGCGTCACCGCCGGCGCTGAGAGCGTGCTCGACGTAGTCGTACACCGTGATGTCGAAGCCCTGTGCGCGCAGCACCTCGACGAAGGCAGCGACCGGACCGTTGCCGTTGCCGGTGACAGACACCTGCTGGTCGTCGTCGCGCAGCACGACGTCGAGCACGACCTCGCCGGACATATCGCTGCGGGTCTGCGTCGCGAGCAGTTCGAAGCGTCCCCACTTGGCCGCGGTGTCGGCGGCGGGCAGATACTCGTCGTTGAAGATCGACCAGATCTGGTCGCTCGTGACCTCGCCGCCCTCGGCATCGGTCTTCGCCTGCACGACACCGGAGAACTCGATCTGCAGCTTGCGGGGCAGGTCGATGGCGTGGTCGGCCTTCAGCAGGTAGGCGACGCCGCCCTTGCCGGACTGCGAGTTGACGCGGATGACGGCCTCATACGAACGCCCCAGATCCTTCGGATCGATGGGCAGGTACGGCACCGCCCACTCGATGTCGTCGACCGTGACGCCCTCGGCCTCGGCACGAACCGCCATGGCCTCGAAGCCCTTCTTGATCGCGTCCTGGTGCGATCCGCTGAACGCGGTGAAGACCAGGTCGCCCGCCCACGGGCTGCGCTCGGGCACCGGCAGCTGGTTGCAGTACTCGACCGTGCGCTTGACCTGGTCGATGTCGCTGAAGTCGATCTGCGGGTCGATGCCCTGGGTGAACAGGTTGATGCCCAACGCGACGATGTCGACGTTGCCCGTGCGCTCTCCGTTGCCGAACAGGCAGCCCTCGATGCGGTCCGCGCCGGCCATGTAGCCGAGCTCAGCGGCAGCGATCGCGGTACCGCGGTCATTGTGCGGGTGCAGCGACAGGATCACGTTCTCGCGATGCGCGAGGTGGCGGCTCATCCACTCGATCGAGTCGGCGTAGACGTTGGGCGAGGCCATCTCGACGGTCGCCGGCAGGTTGATGATGACCTTGCGGTCGGGGGTGGGCTCGAAGACCTCGATCACCTGGTTGCAGATGTCGACGGCGAACTCGAGCTCGGTGCCGGTGTAGCTCTCGGGCGAGTACTCGTAGTAGACCTTCGTGTCGGGAATGGTCTTCTCGAACTGACGACACAGGCGTGCACCCTCGAGCGCGATGTCGATGATGCCCTGCTTGTCGGTGCGGAACACGACTTCGCGCTGCAGCACGCTCGTGGAGTTGTAGAGGTGCACGATGGCCTGCTTCGCGCCGGCGATCGACTCGTAGGTGCGGGCGATGAGGTGCTCACGAGCCTGGGTCAGCACCTGGATCGTGACGTCGTCCGGGATCAGGTTCTCTTCGATGAGCTGGCGGACGAAGTCGAAGTCCGTCTGGCTCGCCGAGGGGAAGCCGACCTCGATCTCCTTGTACCCCATGCTGACGAGCAGCTCGAACATCACGCGCTTGCGCTCGGGCGACATCGGGTCGATCAGGGCCTGGTTGCCGTCGCGGAGGTCGACCGCGCACCAACGGGGCGCCTCGGTGATGCGGGCGTCGGGCCAAGTGCGGTCAGGCAGGTGGACGTTGATCTGCTCGTGGAACGGCCGGTACTTGTGGATCGGCATCGCGGACGGGCGCTGAGTGTTCTGCATGATGGGGCTTCTTCTCTTCGTCAAGATGAACGGGCCAACACAAGCGCCGCGACGAGGAAGGCCCTAGCTTTAGGACTCGTCGCGGCAGCTAAGAAGAAGCAGACCGCCGAAAGGCATGAGGTCATGGTAGCAGGGATGCCATGACGGTTTCGACGAGGCTGAGACGATCACGGCGGTGACGACACTCCCCGGTATGAGCACATCGCAGCGTCGCCTGGCCATCGCCGCGGCCTCAGCCGTCGGCCTCCTGTTCCTGAGCGCGTGCACGTCGGGCCCCGGAAGCTCCGCGGCCCCTACGAGCACGACGGTGCCCTCCGACCAGCGCCTCGAGAACGTCCGCCCCGATCTCCCTGACGGGCGCGTCATCGGGGTGGGCACGGTGCTGGACGTGGCAGGCGACGTGCAGCTGTGCATGGGCGCGATCAGGGAGTCGTACCCTCCGCAGTGCAGCGGAGTCCCTCTCGACGACTGGTCCTGGGAGGGCGTGGAGGGAAGCGAGTCCAGCGGGGAGACCACCTGGGGGGCCTATGCCGTGTATGCGACCTTCGACGGCGAGCGACTCACCAACACCGACGCACCCATCATGCTCGCGCTGTACGACCCGATCGCTCCGGAGGATCCGACGGGCGGGGTGGACGGCGCGACGCCGAGCGATGAGCTCACCCGGATCCAGGACGACATCTCCGCACGTCTCGGCGAGGAGGCACTCGCTCTCCGCACCGATCGCGGGTACGTCTGGCTGAGTGTCGTGTGGGACGACGGAAGCATGCAGGATGCCGTCGATGCCGAGTACGGCGACGACGTCGTGATCGTGGCCTCCGCGCTCCGCGAGATCGACTGATCTACGGGACCAGCGCGAGCTTGCCGCCGGGATGCCCGGTGGCGAGAAGCCGATGCGCCACGGGTGCCTCGCCCAGGGCAAAGGCGCGGGCCACGGGGACGACGAGATCGCCGTTCTGCGCCAGAGCGATCAGCTCGCCACGCACCTCGTCGCGGAAGCGGGCGCTTTCGGGCATCGAACCCGCGATGAACGTGATGCCGTCGGTCGCGGCTCTACCGGCAGCGGCGATCGTGACGATCCGCCGACGGTCTCGGACGAGTTCGAGGGACACGTCGACAGCCTCGTTCGTCCCCACCGCATCCAGCGCCGCGGCGATCGGATCGCCCGCCAGATCGCGCACGCGACCGGCGAGCCCCGGGCCGTACTCCACCGGAATGCCCCCGAACCGTCGCACCTCCTCAAAGCGGGCCTCGCTCGCCGATCCGATGACGCGGACGCCACGGAGTCGCGCCTGCTGCAACACACTCACCCCGACAGCGCCGGAAGCGCCATGGAGAAGGATCGTCTCCCCCGGCGCCGCACCGGTGACGGCGAGCATCTCCGCGGCGGTCGTGCCGACGAGCAGCAGGTTCGCCGCCTCAGGATGCGTGAGAGTCGACGGCTTCGCGAACACCTTCTCGGCGGGCACGGTGATCTCTGTCGCGTAGCCGCCGCGCACGCGGAAGGCGATGACCTCGTCACCGATGTCGACGGCGCCCGAACCGATCCGGGTGTCCGCGCCGATCGCCGAGACCTCCCCCGAGATCTCGTACCCGATCGGCACGGGCAGTTCGGCGCCCGGGCGGGCGGCAGCCACATGCTTCGCGTCGGCGGGGTTCACCCCCGCGGCACGGACGCGGATCCTGACCTCGCCCGTTTCGGGAGCAGGGACGTCGTGTTCGACGAACTCCCACGTCTCAGGAGGGCCCCACGCCGTCGCCAGCCATCGCCAAGCCATCATCATCCCTTCGCGAGGACGTGTCGAGCATCACCCAGAGAGCTCGAGAGCCCGAGAGCTGCTCAGAGCACGCACCTGATCAAGTTCGGAGTTCCTGAGACGTTCGTCCAGCCTCCCGCATTCGCGGTCGCCAGCACCGTCGTGCCGTTTCGAGCTTGTGCATAGCCCGTGCTGCGGGCATTGGCCAAGGAACGCATGGCGTACTGAGACGAGTTCGGTACGGGGAGACTCGTCGAGCAGGCGCCCCAACTGACATACATATTGACCAGGGACCCAGAAGTGTAGGCGCAGATCTTGCCGGTAGCACAGCTCCCGACTGATCGGGCCGCCAGCCCCGCGGAGCCCAGCACCCGCAGATCCATGTCCCACTCCGCCCAGTAGGCGTGGGTGGCATCGATCACGACACCACCAGGGATCTGACTCAGGGCCTCCGCGATCTCCGGATGGACATTATCCATGTCCGTGCTCGCACTCGCCATCAACGGCGTGATCATGGTCGTCAGAAGCGAAGCGATCGTCATCGCGGCAAGAACAGTCAGCTTCTTCACTCCGCCTCACCTTCACTTAGGCCCCACATGCGATAGCCCGTCACCGCGCCGACGGGGGCCGCTCCGACGTCACGCAGGGCTATGGTCTCCAGCCCGACGATCCGCCCGGTGTCAGCCGATACGAGAAGCACGTTGCTCGCGTCACCGTCTCCCGACACCATCCGCATCCCTAGAACGGAACGGCCGAGTCGGTCGGTCGCGATGCCGAGTCCCTCGACTCCCGCCGTGTTCTCGACGATGGACAGGAGTTCGGCATGCTGCGCGTTGGTGAGAGTCCACTGCTCGATGAGCGATGTGATCGCCGTGGCGACCTCGAACGCGTTCGGCGAATCCGGCATCCCGAATGCGTGGAGCGCCGCCATGAGCTCATCGTGCGACGCACCCGGTGCCTCCGGAACCGGCGTGCTGAACTCTCCTGGTGACATCACGAGATCCATGGTCACCTCACCGCTGCTGCGGACCTCGGCGCTGTTGTTCGCGACGGCGTCAGTGGATTCATACGGCACGCCGGCGTACATCACCACCCGCCCGGAGAGATCCGCGTTCCAGGTGAGCACAGAGAACTGCGGCGTGATCTTCGCGTCATCGAGAGAGAGGGTCCACGATGCGGCGCGCACGTGACGCTCCGGTTCCGCGGGCCCCGGAACCGCCGCGAGATCGACCTCGGCGGCATCGACGATCTCCGCAACCGTCTCCGATTCACCGAAGGCCAACGGAGACGGAGTCCCTGCGACCGCGGCTCCCGTGGGCATCATCAGCGTGAAGGCCACCGCAGCGCATGCGGCCGCGGCGACGAGACCCGAAGCCCATCCGACAGCACGCACTCGACGACGACTCGGTGCCGTGCTCGTGCGGAGGATGCGGTCACGTGTGGCAAGCGCCCGCGCATCGGGCGCAGCGTCACGGAGCGTCGGCGCGGGGTCGGCTTCGCTCAGCATCCGTTCGAGCACGGCGTTCTCAGTCATCACCCGTTGTCCACCCCCTCCAGTCCCAGCTCCGCGCACAGGCGATGCCGCGCGCGTCCCAGCGTCTTGCGCACCCGGAACTCGGAAGCACGCATCAACTCCGCGATCTCCCCCACCGCGAGTCCATCCCAGTACGTGAGCATGATGATACGCCGCTGAGCTGGGGTGAGGACAGACAAGGCCCGGAGGACTTCGACGCGGTTCCGTTGATCCGGCGGAGCATCATCGCATGAGACGCCCACATGCACCGCGTCGAGCGCGCCATACGGAGTGGACGATCGACCCGAACGCGCACGTAGCCTCCGATCCGCGGCGCGCAGCAGCCAGACGCGACTCGGCGGTCGCGCGGGTCTGAGCTTCGTCCACGCGAGAAGGAACACCTCCGAGACGATCTCGGTGACTTCCTCCTCCGCACCGACCACACCCTCGATGTGATGGCGCACTGCCGCCCAGTGCTCGTCGAACACTCGGGTGAAGACCTCGGTGCGCAGCGGATCCGGGTCTTCGCTGCGACCGCTCATGTCGCCGGGGTCGGCGGTCTTCCCGCCGCCATCGACGTGGTGCCGGACGTCATCTCAGAATCCGAGCCTGCCGAGCTGCTTCGGATCGCGCTGCCATTCCTTCGCGACCTTCACATGCAGCCCGAGGAACACGCGTGTTCCCAGCAGCTCTTCGATCCCGACACGCGCGCGTGCACCCACCTCGCTGAGCCGCTTTCCCTTGTGCCCGATGATGATCGCCTTCTGGCTGTCCCGTTCGACCACGATCGAGGCATGCACGTCGGTCAGGTCGGTGCCCTCCCGGGGTGCGATGTCGTCGATCACGACGGCGATCGAGTGCGGAAGCTCA
Organism: Microbacterium sp. DWRC1-3; assembly: GCF_049896645.1. Classification (NCBI taxonomy): domain Bacteria; kingdom Bacillati; phylum Actinomycetota; class Actinomycetes; order Micrococcales; family Microbacteriaceae; genus Microbacterium; species Microbacterium sp. DWRC1-3. Next base: position 298,977 of record NZ_JAFCUS010000001.1, on the reverse strand, counting down.
TCGCGCACGCCCTCGAGGGCGGCCTCGCGGATCATCTCCGCGATCCGATCCTCTTCCGACTCGTCGGTCGTGATGCCCTCAGGATACAGCGCAGGACCCTGCGGCATCAGCGAGAGGATCTCGTCAGAAAGCACGTCGAGCTGCTCACGGGTCAGCGCGGACAGCGGGATGACCGCGGCCCAGTCCTCCCGGAGCGAGTCGACCTCCATCAGCCGCTCGGTGACCTCGTCGCGCCCGGCCGCATCCATCTTGGTCACGATCGCGATCTTCTTCGCGCGCGGGTAGCCGTCGAGGGAGGCGGCGATCCGCCGGTCTCCGGGGCCGACCTTCTCGTTGGCGGGTACACAGAAGCCGATCACGTCGACGTCGCCCAGCACCTGCTCGACGAGATCGTTGAGCCGCTCGCCGAGCAGCGTACGCGGCTTGTGGATGCCGGGGGTGTCGACGATGACGAGCTGCCCCTCCGGCCGGTTGACGATTCCGCGGATCGCCCGACGCGTCGTCTGCGGCTTCTCGCTGGTGATCGCGATCTTCTCGCCGACGAGCGCGTTGGTGAGCGTCGACTTCCCGACATTGGGGCGGCCGACGAAGGTCACGAACCCGCTTCGAGTGTCGTCAGTCATCGTCTCGATCTCCTTCATCCTGCACATCGTCGGGTTCCCCCGCCGCACGTTCCACGAACACCGTCGCGATCCCTCGCCCACGACCGCGCGATGCGCCGCCCGTGAGCACCAAGCCTTCCACGGTAGCCGTCGCCCCGGGCTGCGGAACCTGTCCCAGCGCCTTGCCGAGCAGACCGCCGATCGAATCGACGTCCTCGTCCTCGAGCTCGAGACCGAACAGATCGCCGACATCCTCGAGCGAGAGTCGGGCGCTCACGCGGTATCGCCCGTGACCGAGATCGACGAATTCCGCCGATACCTGATCGTACTCGTCGGAGATCTCGCCGACGAGTTCCTCGATCAGATCCTCCAGAGTGACCAGGCCAGAGATCCCCCCGTGCTCGTCGATCACCAGACACACGTGCACGGCGTCGCGCTTCATCTGCTGCAGGAGCGTCTCCGCGCGCATCGACTCGGGGACGAAGGTCGCAGGGCGGGCGATCGGCCGGATCGACGCCGAGCGCCACGCACTGTCGTCGCGGTACGCGAACTGCACGAGATCCTTGAGGTACAGCACTCCTACGACGTCGTCGGCATCATCATCGACGACGGGCATCCGGGACACACCGCGGTTCAGGAAGAGCGACATCGCCTCGTCCGTGGTCGCCGTCGCATCGACCGTGACCATCTCCGTGCGGGGCACCATCACGGCGCGGACGAACTGATCGGTGAAGTCGAAGACCGAGTGGATGAGATCGCGGTCGTCCTCCTCGATGAGGTCGTTCGACGCCGCCTCGTCGACCATGCTGAGCAGTTGGTCCTCGCTGGTGAAGGAGCTGCGGCCCGTGCCGGGCGTCACGCGGTTGCCGAGCAGGACGAGCCCCTGTGCAAGCGGCCCGAGGAAGATCCGGAGCCCTCGCACGATCGAGGCCGTGCCGCGGATCATCGCCTCGGCGTGCTGGCGACCGAACGACCGAGGACTCGCTCCCACGAGCACGAACGTGATGGCCGTCATGAGGACGGCGGCGGCGAGCATCGCCCACCAGTTGTTCTCGATCAGGATCGTGAATGCCACCGTCACCAGCACGGCCGCTGTGACCTCCGCGAGCACGCGGATGAAGGCCACGGCGTTCACGTGCGCGTCGAGGTCAGCGGCGATGCGACCCAGCGCCTTGGCTCTGCGACCCTCTGTCGCCATGTCGGCGAGCCCGGCGCGCGATGTGACTCCGTATGCGGCGTCGATCGCAGACATGAGACCGCCGAACGCCACCAGCAGAACGGCGGCGATCAGGAGGAGAGCCGCGGTCATCGCCGGCGTTCAGCTGCGGCGAAGCCCTGGATCAGCTCCTTCTGCAGCCCGAACATCTCACGCTCCTCGTCGGGCTCGGCGTGATCGAAACCGAGGAGGTGCAGCAGCCCGTGAGTGGTGAGCAGGATGAGCTCGTCCATCAGAGTGTGGCCCGCAGCCTGCGCCTGCGTCTCGGCCACCTGCGGGCAGAGCACGATGTCGCCGAGCAGGCCGGGAGCCGTCGGACGGTCCTCGGTTCCGGGACGCAGCTCGTCCATCGGGAAACTCAGCACGTCGGTGGGACCGGGCTCATCCATCCACTGCACGTGGAGGGCTTCCATGGCTCCCTCGTCGACGAGGACGATCGCCACCTCGGCATCCGGGCTGACGTGCAGCTGCGCGAGGTTGAAGTCCGTCAGCCGCTGCAGCACGGCCTCGTCGACGTCGATGGCCGACTCGTTGTTGATCTCGATCATGAGAGTCCTCGTTTCGGCGCGCGGTCACGCGGTCCTGGTCGTTGTGCTCCCCTGCGCTCGGCCCGATTGGCGAACTCGGCCGCCTGTTCGCGCTCGAACCGCTGCGCGGTGCGTTTCTCGTCGTATTCGCTGTACGCGTCGACGATGCGTCCCACCAGCGAATGCCGCACGACGTCGTCACTCGTGAGCCGGGAGAAGTGGATGTCGTCGATGCCGTCGAGCACGCGGGTCACCAGGCGGAGTCCCGAGGACCCCTGCGGAAGGTCGACCTGCGTGATGTCACCGGTGACGACCATCCGCGTGCCGAAGCCGAGACGGGTCAGGAACATCTTCATCTGCTCGGGGGTGGTGTTCTGCGCCTCGTCGAGCACGACGAAGGAGTCGTTGAGGGTACGGCCGCGCATGTAGGCGAGAGGTGCCACCTCGATCGTGCCGGTCGCCATGAGGCGCGGGACGATCTCCGGGTCCATCATCTCGTTGAGCGCGTCGTACAGCGGGCGCAGGTACGGATCGATCTTGTCGGTCAGGGTGCCGGGGAGGAAACCGAGCCGCTCCCCCGCCTCGACGGCGGGACGCGTGAGGATGATGCGGGTGACCTCTTTGCGCTGGAGCGCCTGCACAGCCTTCGCCATCGCGAGGTAGGTCTTGCCGGTACCGGCGGGACCGATGCCGAACACGATCGTGTTCTCTTCGATCGCGTCGACGTACTCCTTCTGCCCGAGGGTCTTCGGACGGATGACCTTGCCGCGCGTCGTCAGGATGGCCTCGCCCAGGACCTCGCTCGGACGCGGGCCCCCCTCCTGCCGCAGCATGCGTGCTGAGCTGGAGACATCGCTCGGGGCCAGATCATGGCCTGCCCTGGTCATCTCGAGAAGCTCTTCGACCAGTGTCTTCGCCTTCGCGACCGCATCGGCGGTGCCGCTGAGTGTGATCTCGTTGCCGCGCACCAGCACCTGGACGTCACGGTGCTCCTTCTCCAGCATCCGCAGAAGCCGGTCCTGCGGCCCGAGCAGCTGGACCATCGCGACGCCGTCGGCGTAGATCTTCTCGACCGCCTCGGGAGGCTGGCCGCCGAGGCTCCGCTCCTGGGGTTCGTGGTTCTCAGGCACCGACGCTCTTCTCGGTCAATCCGCCGGCCAGCACATGCGCGTGGACGTGGAAAACGGTCTGTCCGGCGTTGGCGCCGGTGTTGAAGACGAGGCGGAAGTCGCCGTCTTCGGTGTGCTCCTTGGCGAGCGTCCCCGCGAAGGCGATCATCTCGGCCAGCAGAGCGGGATCCCCCGCAGCGAGTTCGGTGACATCGCGGTAGTCCGCCGACTTCGGCACCACGAGCAGATGCACCGGTGCCTGCGGGGCGATGTCGCGCAGAGCGAAGAGGCGGTCGGTCTCGCCGATGATCTCGGCAGGGATCTCCCCGTTCAGAATGCGCGTGAAGATCGAGGTGTCCGTCATGCCGACAAGTCTACTGACCACAGCGACCCCGCAGCCGTGAGCCCGTCGTCGTGTGCTCGCGGTGCCGTCACCATCGCCCGAGCGCGACCGACAGCACGGCGATCGCGGCAGGTCCCGCCGTCGAGGTGCGCAGCACCGTGTCCCCGAGGAGCACGCGTTCGGCCCCCGCCTCCGTCAACCGGCGGAGCTCCTCCTCGGAGATCCCTCCCTCCGGCCCCACGACCAGCACCAGGTCACGGTCGTCCGGCTCGATCTCCGAGAGTCGCACGGGCGCGGTCGGATCGAGCAGCAGAACGCGCTGCTCACGCGCCCGCTCGGCGAGCTGCGTGGTCGACACCGGCGCGACGACGTCGGGGAGCCAGGCGCGGTGAGCCTGCTTGGCGGCCTCGCGCACGATGGTCGCCCAACGTTCGCGGCCCTTCGCCGCCTTCGGTCCCTCCCAGCGCGACACGCTCCGGCTCGCCTGCCAGGGCACGATCTCGTCGACGCCGAGTTCGCACGCGGCCTGCACGGCGAGCTCGTCGCGATCGCCCTTCGCCAGCGCCTGGACCAGGACGATCCGCGGCGTGGGCGCAGGATGCTCGACGCGCTCCGCGATGCGCACATCGACGCGAGCGGGAGACACCTCCTCGGCGGTCCCGGCCAACCACACTCCGGCACCGTCGCCGACCGTGACCGCCTCGCCGACGCGAAGTCGTCTCACGACGGCTGCGTGCTTCGCCTCGGCCCCGGTCAACGACACGAGGTCGCCGACAGCGGCATCCGTCGACGACTCGACGAGGAAATGCAGTGCCATGATCAGTGGCTGCGGAAGCGGTCGCGGAGCTTGGAGAAGAGTCCCTGCTGGAACTGTGCCAGCTGCGGCTCGGGCGACTTCGCCTTCTTCGCGAAATCCTCGATGAGCGCCCGCTGCGCGGAATCCAGCCGCGTGGGGGTGAGCACCTGAACGCCGACGCGCAGGTCGCCCCGCTGCGTGCCACGAAGCGGGGTGATGCCCCTGCCCTTGATCGTGAGCACGTCGCCGGACTGCACGCCGGGGCGGATCTCGAGGTCGACCTCGCCGTCGAGCCCCTGGATCTTGGTCTCGGTGCCGAGGATCGCATCCGTCATGGACACCTCCAAGGTCGCGAGCAGGTCGTCGCCGTCACGACTGAAGGCCGCGTGCGGGTTGACCGTCACCTCCACGTAGAGGTCTCCGTTCGGTCCGCCCGCCTTGCCGACCTCGCCGGAGCCGGGCAGCTGCAGACGGAGTCCGGTCTCGACGCCGGCCGGGATGTCGAGCGACACCGTACGGCGCGAACGCACACGGCCCTGGCCGCCGCAGGTGCCACAGGGGTACGGGATCGTCGTGCCGTAGCCCTCGCAGGTGCCGCAGGGCTGGGAGGTGACGACGTTGCCGAGCAGGCTGCGGACCTGACGCTGCACGTGACCGGAGCCGCCGCAGATGTCGCAGGTGACCGGGGAGGTGCCCTCCTGGCAGCACGAACCCTGACACGTCTCGCACAGCACCGCCGTGTCGACGTCGATGTCACGGTGCGCTCCGAACACGACGTCGCCGAGATCGAGCGTCACGCGGACGAGGGCGTCCTGGCCCCGCTCGCGGCGCGAACGCGGACGCGCACCGCGTCCGCCGCCCTGCGAGGCGCCGAAGAACGTCTCGAAGATGTCGCCGAACCCGCCGAACCCACCGAAGTTCCCCGCAGCGCCGTCTCCGCCGCCCATGTCATAGCGTCGGCGGGAGTCGTCGTCGCTGAGCACGTCGTACGCGTGCGTGACGAGCTTGAACTTCTCCGCAGCGTCTTCTCCCGGGTTCACATCCGGGTGCAACTGCCGTGCGAGACGTCGGTACGCCTTCTTGATCTCGTCGGTGGAAGCGTCTCGGGACACCCCGAGAACCTCATAGTGGTCCGCCACGATCGCCTTTCTGCGTGTGTACTGTCGGCGACCGCGTCAGCGGCCGGCCTCGTCTTCATCGAGCATCCGAGACAGGTAGCGGGCCACGGCCCGCGCTGCGGCGAGGTTGCTCGGGTAGTCCATGCGCGTCGGCCCCATCACGCCGACGCGCGCCGTGCCACTGGGCGCGGCGTAGTTGCTGGCGACGATCGACGCCTCACCGAGCCCGAACGGGGCGTTCTCGGTGCCGATGCTGGCGGCGAGCCCGTGCTCGTCCGTCACCATCTCACTCATCAGACGCAGCAGCGTGACCTGCTCCTCGATGGCTTCGAGGAGGGGGTGGATGCTGCCGCGGAAGTCCTGCTCCCGGCGCGCGAGGGTCGCCGCTCCCGCCATCACCAGACGCTCCTGACGGAATCCGCCGAGCTCGTCCACGACGACACCGGCGAGCGTGCGCAGCACCGCATCCTGCGGCGTCTCCTCGGCGGCCAGCAACGCCTGCAGACGGTCGGAGGCCTCGCCGATGCCCTGACCGGTGATCAACGCGGACAGTCGGGCGCGAAGCACCGCCATATCGGCGTCGTCGATCGCCTCCGGGAGGACGGCCATGCGCTGAGAGACTCCACCCGCATCGGTCACCAGCACGATGAGAAGCCGATTCGGCGCCAGCGCGACCAGCTCGACGTGCGTGACGTGCGCGCGCGCGAAGGAGGGATATTGGGCGAGCGCGACCTGTCCTGTCAGCTGCGTGAGCACCCGCACCGTGCGGACCATCAGGTCATCGAGGTCGGCAGGCTCGCCGAGGAACGACTCGATCGCCGAGCGCTGAGCCGACGAGAGCGGTCGCAGCTGGGCGAGGTGATTCACGAACACCCGATAGCCCTTGTCGGTGGGCACGCGCCCTGACGAGGTGTGCGGAGCCGTGATGAGCTCTTCGTCCTCGAGCAGCGCCATGTCGTTGCGGATTGTCGCCGCGGAGACGCCGAAGGAGTGCCGGTCGACGATGGATCGGCTGCCGACGGGCTCGTGGGTCTCGACGTAGTCCTGCACGATCGCGCGGAGAACCTGGAGTCCTCGCTCTGTGACCATCACCCTTCCCTTCCGCTGGCACTCGGACGTTCAGAGTGCCAATCCTACCCCGTGCAGCTCGGGATTCTCCGTACCTCGGGCACACGACCCTAGGATGACGCTCATGACCACCTCGCCCCAGGCCACCTTGTCGAGCGGCATCGTCAGCGGCACCGAGGAGGCCGGGATCGTCCGCTACCTCGGCATTCCCTACGCGCAGGCGCCGTTCGGGGAGAACAGGTTCCGCGCGCCGCATCCGGCCGTGAGCTGGGAAGGGGCGAGAGATGCGACGCGGTTCGGTCCGACCGCTCCCCAGGTTCCCTACGCCGGCGCCATCGGCGAGCTGCTGGGTTCCGTGCGCATCGACGGCGACGACATCCTCACCGCGAACGTGTGGGCGCCGTCGGACGCTTCCGGTGCGCCGGTGCTGCTGTGGATCCACGGCGGCGCCTTGGAACGAGGCACCGCTGCGCTGCCCCTCTACGACGGCACGGTCTTCGCCACGGCGGGCATCGTCTTCGTCTCGATCAACTACCGACTGGGTTCGGAGGGTTTCTCGGTGTTGGAGGGCGCGCCCCGAAACCTCGGTCTGCGCGATGCCGCCGCCGCGCTGGAGTGGGTGCACCGTGAGATCAGCGCGTTCGGCGGTGATCCGGCGCGGATCACCGCGATGGGCGAGTCGGCCGGCGGAGCGATCGTCGCCGGCCTCCTCGCTCGCGACAGCTCCCGCGAGCTGATCAGCAGGGCCATCATCGAATCAGGACCGCTCCAGGCGCAGACGGCGCGGAAGGCGGGACGGGTGACCGCACAGCTCGCGAAGCGGCTCGGGGTACGAGCGGACCGCGAGTCCTTCGCGGCGCTGACACCCGAGCAGCTCCTGGAAGCGCGGAGGGCGCAGGCCGCGGGGTCGTCGCCGCTCGGCGGAGCACCGGGCTACCAGTTCGCGATCGACCCCGACAGCCTTCCCCGGTCGCCGCACGAGGTTCTCGCAGAGATCGACACTCCTCTACTCATCGGCAGCAACACCGACGAGTATCGGCTCTGGTTCCCACCCGAGGCGCTCGCGGGCATCAGCGAGTTCAAGATGCAAGCCGCCCGGGTCCTCTCCCGGATTCCCCGGCGCGCGATCGCCAAGTACCGCTCGGCCTTCCCCGGAGCGATCACCGGAGAGATCTTCGGGCAGCTCGTCACCGACATGATGCTGCGGGCGCCCCTGAGTCGGGTGGCGGCCGCTCGCCCAGACGCGACGCACGTCTACGAGTTCGCATGGCCGAGTCCGGTCCGAGACCTGCGCGCGGCCCACGCGCTGGAACTCGGCTTCGTTTTCGACCGGCTCGACGATGCCGAGGCCCAGCGCATGGCCGGCCCTGACGCTCCCCGTGGACTCGCCGCCGAGATGAACGCCGCGTGGGTCGCGTTCGTGACCACGGGCGACCCCGGCTGGCCCGCGTACGGATCGGGTCGCCGGACGCGACTCTTCGATGCGGACAGCACGACGGTGGCGCAGCGACGAACAGCCGCGATGGATCTGCTCCCCGGCTGACGGCGGCCGTCGGTCAGTCGGTCAGTTCGCGAACCACGGCGTCGGCGAGAAGGCGACCGCGCAGGGTCAGCCGGATGCGTCCCTGGAGCGCCGCGACCGGGTCGATGAGCCCGTCGGCCATGAGCCCGGCGACTCTGCTCCGGTTCGCGCTCGGCACGTCATCGACGGCGATCCCCTCGCGGATGCGGCTGAGCAGCAGGATGCGCTCGAGCGTGCGCGACTCGTCGTCCGGGCGCTCGGTTCCGGCCGCCGGCGATTCGGCTGCCGCCAGACGCTGCGCGTAGGCGGCCGGGTGCTTCACGTTCCACCAGCGCAAACCGGCGACGTGGCTGTGCGCACCGGGACCGAAGCCCCACCAGTCGCTCCCCCGCCAGTACGCGAGGTTGTGGCGGGAACGGCGATCGGGCGTGCGCGCCCAGTTGCTCACCTCATACCAGTCGAAGCCGCCGTCCGCGAGACGGGCATCGGCGAGCTCGTACATGTCGGCCTGGAGGTCGTCATCCGGAGTCGGAACCTCGCCGCGGCGGATCTGGCGGGCGAGCTTCGTGCCGTCCTCGATGATGAGCGCGTAGGCGGAGATGTGGTCGGGTTCGAGCACCAGCGCGGCATCGAGGGAGGCCTCCCAGTCGGACAGCGACTCCCCCGGGGCCCCGTAGATTAGGTCGACGCTCACCGCGAGCCCCGCGTCCTTCGCTGCGGCAACGGCGGTGCGCACGTTCTCCGGGCGATGGGTGCGATCGAGCGCGGCGAGCACGTGCGGAACAGCCGACTGCATGCCGACCGACATCCTCGTGACTCCGGCTCGCGCCAGAGTGCGGGCCACCTCGGGCGTCACGGTGTCGGGATTCGCCTCGACCGTGACCTCCGCTCCATCGGCGAGGCCGAAGGCACCGGTCACCGCTTCGAGCATGCGCGCGAGGTCACCTGCGGGAAGAAGAGTCGGCGTACCGCCGCCGAAGAAGACCGTGTCCATCGGCCGCAGCGCTCCCGCGTCGCCCAGCACTCGACGGGCGAGCGCGATCTCGGAGATCAGGGTCGACGCGTAGTCCTCCTGCTTCGCCCCGCGCAGTTCGGTCGACGTGTAGGTGTTGAAGTCGCAGTACCCGCAGCGCACAGTGCAGAACGGAATGTGCAGATACGCGGAGAACGGCACCGTCGTATCGATCGGAAGATCGGCCGGCAGGTGCCCGTCCGCGGGCGCGGGGTCTCCGAGAGGAAGCGGTCCCGCCATCAGAGCGGGGTCGCGTAGAGCGGGGAGATCGCCCGGAGGTAGCGTGCGAAGAGCTCACGGCGGCGACGCTTCACGAGCGCCGGAATCGTGCGGTAGAGAAGACCGTTCGGCGCGTCGAACGCGCGGACGGTGAACCACACCTCGTCGTTGTCCTCGCGCCAGTCCACATCGAAGGACTCCTCGCCGCTGACCACCGATCCGCCGACCGTCCCGAGGACGAAGCCGACGCGTCGGGTCTCCTCCGTGACGGAGATCACTCGCAGCTCGGAATCGGCGCGCATGCCGGCGACGCGTCCTCGAAGGTGCAGCGTCATCCCCGCCCCGACGAAGGGCATGCCCTCCGCGTCGTAGCGGGGCTCGACGTCGCGCTTGCTCGGCGCGATCGGATTGCCTTCGGCATCGAAGCTCACGCCCGCATAGGCGGGCCCTGGCGCAGGACGCACGTCTTCCACCGACAGTCCGGCCGCACGCTGCGCGGTCCACGACAGAAGGGCTTCACCGGCGGTCTGGAAACGTTCGACACCGCTGCCGATGCGCCAGGACTCCTCCGCCGGGATGCTGCGCTCCGGCGGGTACTGCATCAGGTCGGGCGCATGGGTCGCACCCACGGCCGCATAGTCCACCGTGTCGTCTCGGAAAGTCCCGCGCCGCATGACTTCCACCCTACTTCGCGTTACCTGAGCGAACACCCCCACGCGCCGCGGGGCGTCATATCCCCCGGGCGCGATCGAGGCTCGCTACTTCTTGTCCTTGCCTTCGACGTCGCCCGAGAGCGCGGCGATGAACGCCTCCTGGGGGACCTCGACGCGGCCGACCATCTTCATGCGCTTCTTGCCCTCTTTCTGCTTCTCGAGGAGCTTGCGCTTGCGGGTGATATCACCGCCGTAGCACTTGGCGAGCACGTCCTTGCGAATAGCGCGGATCGTCTCGCGCGCGATGATGCGGGCACCAATCGCGGCCTGGATCGGCACCTCGAACTGCTGGCGAGGGATGAGCTTGCGCAGACGCTCGGCCATCATCGTGCCGTAGGCGTAGGCCTTCTCACGGTGGACGATGGAGCTGAACGCGTCGACCTTCTCGCCCTGGAGGAGGATGTCGACCTTCACGAGGTCGGCTTCCTGCTGCCCTGAGGGCTCGTAGTCGAGCGAGGCGTAGCCCTGCGTCTTCGACTTGAGCTGGTCGAAGAAGTCGAACACGATCTCGCCGAGCGGCATGTTGTAGCGCAGCTCGACGCGCTCCTCGGAGAAGTACTCCATGCCGAGCAGCGTTCCACGACGCGACTGGCACAGCTCCATGACCGTGCCGACGTAGTCCTTGGGCAGCAGGATCGCCGCCTTGACCATCGGCTCCGACACCGACCCGATGCGCCCGTCGGGATACTCGCTTGGGTTGGTCACGGTGACGGTCTCGCCGGTGTCGCTCGTCAGTACCTCGTAGATCACGCTGGGCGCGGTCGTGATGAGGTCGAGGTTGAACTCGCGGGCCAGACGCTCGGTGATGATCTCGAGGTGCAGCAGTCCGAGGAAGCCGCAGCGGAAACCGAAACCGAGCGCGACCGAGGTCTCCGGCTCGTACACGAGGGAAGCGTCGGAGAGCTTGAGCTTGTCGAGGGCCTCGCGCAGCTCGGCGTAGTCGCTGCCGTCGATCGGGTACAGCCCGGAGAAGACCATCGGCTTCGGGTCGGTGTATCCCGGCAGGGCCTCGGATGCCGGCTTCCGCGACGTGGTGATGGTGTCGCCGACCTTCGACTGGCGCACATCCTTCACACCTGTGATGAGGTAGCCCACCTCGCCGACGCCGAGCCCCTTGGTCGGAGTCGGCTCCGGGCTCGACACGCCGACCTCGAGGGCTTCGTGGTTCGCTCCGGTGGACATCATCTGGATGCGCTCGCGCGGTGACAGGCTTCCGTCGACCATGCGCACGTAGGTGACCACACCGCGGTAGGCGTCGTACACCGAGTCGAAGATCATCGCGCGGGCCGGAGCATCCGCGTCGCCGGTCGGCGCGGGGATCTCCTGGACCAACCGGTCGAGCAGCTCTTCGACGCCGACACCGGTCTTGCCCGAGACGCGCAGCACGTCCTCCGGCTTGCCGCCGATGAGTGAAGCCAGCTCCTTGGCGTACTTCTCCGGGTCGGCGGCCGGCAGGTCGATCTTGTTGAGCACCGGGATGATGTGCAGGTCGTTCTCGAGCGCCAGGTAGAGGTTTGCGAGAGTCTGCGCCTCGATGCCCTGTGCGGCGTCGACGAGCAGGATCGCTCCCTCACAGGCCGCGAGCGAACGCGAGACCTCGTAGGTGAAGTCGACGTGACCGGGCGTGTCGATCATGTTCAGAGCGACGGTCTGACCATCGAGCTCCCACGGCATCCTGACCGCCTGGCTCTTGATGGTGATGCCGCGCTCGCGCTCGATGTCCATGCGGTCGAGGTACTGCGCACGCATGTCGCGATCGGAGACGACTCCGGTGATCTGGAGCATGCGGTCGGCGAGCGTCGACTTGCCGTGATCGATGTGGGCGATGATGCAGAAGTTACGGATCTGCGCAGCCGGCGTCGCAGCAGGCTGAAGAGGAGTGAGAGCGCGTGGGGACATGTCCACTCGATTCTACGGTCAGGGGAGGCTAATCCCCGATTCGGGCATACCGGTGATAGTCTCCCGAAGTTGCCAGGGAAAATCCGTGACACCGGATCCCGCAAGCGATAAGACTCCGTCATACACCCCGTGATGGTCGTCGCGTCGCAGAGTTCGGTGGATGGCGATTGTGTATCCAACTGACTCAGCGTTGCGTCGGCAGATCCCGAGCGCGTCTGTAGAAGAGAAAGACTGACCCCCCTTGATCAAGTACCTCCTGCGCCGAGCACTCGGCTGGCTGCTCATGATCGTGGTCGCCACGAATCTCACGTTCTTCCTGGCGTGGGGTTTCCTGGATCCGCGCAGCAACTACGTCGGGCGCCGACCTCCGCTTTCCCCGGAGCAGATCGACAACGTCCTCATCCCCCGCAACCTCAGCGACACAGTTCCGCTGATCGAGCGGTGGTGGAACTGGTTCAGCGGCATCCTGATCCGCTGGGACTGGGGTGTGAGTCCCACCGGTCAGTCAGTGAACGAGCAGGTCTCATACCGCATGTGGGTCAGCGCCGAGCTCGTTCTCGGGGCCACGATCATCGCGGCGGTGCTCGGCATCTGGCTCGGTGTCTACACCGCCTCGCGTCAGTACAAGCTCGCCGACCGCATCGGCCAGGCGACCTCGATCATCACGATGAACGTGAACATCATCGTCGCCGGACTCGCCGTGGTGCTCCTCGCGATCTCCCTCAACGAGTGGACCGGCGTCCGCATCTTCTACGTCACCGGCTCCTCGAGCCCCGGCGTCACCGGCTTCTTCCCCGTGCTGGTCGACACCCTGCAGCACCTCACGTTGCCCACGATCGCGCTCGTGATCGTCGGCTACGCCCAGTACCACTTCCTGCAGCGGTCGCTGCTGCTGGACAACATCAACGCCGACTACGTGCGCACCGCCCGGGCCAAGGGGCTGACCAAGGCGCAGGCGGTCCGCAAGCACGCCCTGCGCACGTCGCTCATCCCGGTCGCGACGCAGGTCGCGTTCACGATCCCGACGATCTTCACCGGCGCGATCCTGACGGAGCGCATCTTCGCCTGGCAGGGCATGGGGCGGTACTTCCTCGACACCATCAACAACAACGACATCAACGGCGTCGTCGCCGTCGCCGCTTTCGGCGCCGTGCTGACAGCGATCGGTGCGGTGCTCGCCGACATCATCGTCGTCGTTCTCGACCCGCGAGTGAGGGTGAGCTGATTATGACCACCGATATGATCGATCCCCTCGTCGAGCCGCCGGCAGCGCCGTCCAGCGCCGACCGCGCCGCGGACAAGTCGCTGTCCAAGTGGACGCTCTACACGCGCCGGTTCATGCGCAACAAGCCGGCCGTCGGCGGCGTCGTCGTCCTGCTCGTGCTGGTCCTCTTCTCCACGCTGGGTCCGCTGCTGTCGCCGTACGCCGTCGACAGCATGGACTTCCTCGCGCTGAGCCAGCCGCCGTCCGCGGCGCACTGGTTCGGGACCAACGGTGCCGGCAACGACACCTACACGCAGACCGCCATCGGCCTGCAGCGATCCCTCATGATCGCGATCACGGTCTCGGTGGGAACGACGATCCTCTCCGCGCTCGTCGGTACCGCCGCCGCGTACTTCGGCGGCTGGTTCGAGCGAATCGCGCTGCTCGTCATCCACTTCATGATGGTCGTGCCGACCTTCCTCCTGCTGTCGATCATCTCGAACGACTCCGGCGGCGTGTGGTGGGTCATCGCGTTCGTGATGATCTTCGTCAGCTGGTTCTTCCCCGCTCGCATCATCTGGACGATGACCCTCTCACTGCGTGAGCGCGAGTACGTCCAGGCCGCGCGCTACATGGGCGTCCGCGGCCTGCGCATCGTGACGCGTCACCTGATCCCGAACATCGGATCCCTGCTGGTCATCAACTTCACCCTCGGCATCGTCGCGGCGGTGACGACCGAGACCGGCCTGTCCTTCATCGGCTTCGGTGTGAAGATCCCCGATGTCTCGCTCGGCTCGCTGATCGGTGAGGGCAGCTCCTCGATCACCAGCTCGCCGTGGCTGTTCTACTTCCCCGCGTTGGTCCTCACCATGCTGACCGTGTCCATGGCGCTCATCGCCGATGGACTGCGCGATGCCCTCGATCCCACTTCGGCTGCAGGAGGCCGCGCATGAGCCCCGTACTCTCCGTCCGCGACCTCAAGGTCAGCTTCGCCTCCGAGGCGGGCCGCGTCGACGCCGTGCGCGGCGTCTCCTTCGACCTCGAAGCGGGAAAGACTCTCGGCATCGTCGGCGAGTCCGGTTCCGGCAAGTCCGTCACCTCTCTCGCGGTGATGGGCCTGCTCGATGAGAACGCCAAGGTCTCAGGGTCGATCGTGTTCGACGGCCAGGAGCTCCTGGGAAAGACCGACGCGCAGCTCTCCACCATCCGCGGCAACGGGATCTCGATGATCTTCCAGGACCCGCTGACCTCTCTCACCCCGGTGTACACGATCGGCGCGCAGCTGATCGAGGCGCTGACGGTGCACCGCAACCTCAGCATCAAGGAGGCGACGGCGCGCTCGATCGATCTCCTCAAGCTGGTCGGCATCACCGAGCCCGAGAAGCGGATGAAGTCCTTCCCGCACGAGTTCTCGGGCGGCATGCGGCAGCGCGTCGTCATCGCCATCGCGATGGCCAACGACCCGAAGCTGATCATCGCCGACGAGCCCACCACGGCTCTCGACGTCACGATCCAGGCGCAGATCCTCGACCTGATCGAGAAGGCCCAGGCCGAGACCGGTGCCGCCGTGATGATGATCACCCACGACATGGGAGTCGTCGCCCGCACGGCCGACGATGTGATGGTCATGTACTCCGGCAAGCCGGTCGAGCAGGCGCCGGTCCGCGAGCTGTTCCACCAGACCCGCATGCCCTACTCGATCGGTCTCCTCGGTGCCATCCCTCGTGTGGACAAGGCCGAGAAGGAGCCTCTCACCCCGATCAAGGGCAACCCTCCCCTGCTGATCGACCTGCCGGATGCCTGCCCGTTCGCTGACCGCTGCCCCATCGTCATGGACGCGTGCCGCACCAGCGAGCCCGAGCTCCTGCCGGTCCTCACCGGCGGCGGCGAGGAGCACCGTGCAGCCTGCATCCGCGCGAACGAGATCACCGACGGCGGCCTGCTCGGAGGTCTGCCCGTGTACCCCGTTCGTGAGGCACCCGAGAGCCCGCTGACCCGGCTCCCCCGCGAACAGCGACCGATCACCCTCGAGGTGAAGAACCTCACCAAGACCTTCCCCCTGCTCAAGGGTGCGTTCCTGAAGCGCAAGGTCGGCGAGGTGCACGCGATCAAGGGCATCAGCTTCGACGTGCGCGAGGGAGAGACCCTGGCCATCGTCGGCGAGTCCGGCAGTGGGAAGACCACGACGCTCCTCCAGATCATGGACATGGTCAAGCAGACCGAGGGCGACATCGTGATCGCGGGAACCAGCGTCAACGACATCCGCAGCCACAAGGTGGAGCGGGCGCTGCGCCGCGACATCCAGATCGTGTTCCAGGATCCGATGGGCGCCCTCGACCCCCGCATGACGGTCGCGGACATCATCTCGGAGCCGCTGTCGGCCATCGGTACGCCGAAGGCCGAGGCGCACCGGCGTGTCAAGGAGCTGATGGACCTCGTGGGGCTCAACCCCGCGCACAGCGACCGCTTCCCGCAGGCGTTCTCCGGTGGACAGCGTCAGCGCATCGGCATCGCCAGGGCGCTGTCGACCAACCCGAAGATCCTGGTGCTCGATGAGCCGGTCTCCGCGCTCGACGTGTCGATCCAGGCCGGCGTCATCAATCTGCTGGACGACCTCAAGGTCAAACTCGGACTGTCGTATCTGTTCGTGGCCCACGACCTGTCCGTCGTCCGACACATCGCCGACCGGGTCGCCGTGATGTATCTCGGCGACTTCGTCGAGCACGGTGACGTGGACGATGTCTTCGACAACCCGCAGCACCCGTACACCAAGGCTCTGCTGTCGGCGATCCCGGTGCCGGACCCCGACATCGAGCGCACCCGCGAGCGGATCGTGTTCGATCCGGCGACCATGTCGGCACGCCCCGCTGCCTCCTGATGAGGAGCGCATCACCGTCCGGTAACGGTTAGCCCATATTCACTCGCCGCCCGGGCAATCGGGGATTCGGCGAACTATTCTCCCCTTATGACACGCCGCAAGGCGAAAGGAGCACCATGAAGCAGTACAAGCTGATGGGAGCGCTGGCACTCACCGGCGCTTTCGCACTCGCGCTCAGCGGGTGCGCTACCGGCACCACCGGTGGTAGCGACAAGGGCGACAGCGGCGAAGCAGCCGGTGTCGAGATGGCGAACTACAACCCGCAGCCGCGCGAGAACCTCAAGGAGGGTGGCACGGTCAACTTCGCCATCCGCGAGGTCCCGCCGCAGCTGAACTCGTTCAACAGCGACGGCAGCGCCGACACCGCGCGCATCGCCGCGTGGTACATGCCGCAGATCATCCTCATGAAGCCGGATGGCACGCAGTACAAGAACGACAACTACCTCTCCGAGTGGAAGAACGAGGTGAAGGACGGCAAGACGGTCCTGACCTTCACGTTCACCGACGAGGCGCACTGGAACGATGGCACCGACATGGACTGGACGGCCATCGACGCCACGTGGAAGGCCAACCGTTCCTACGACGAGGGCTTCAACCCGAACGCGACCGACGGCTACAAGGACATCGAGTCGGTCGAGCAGGGCGACACGGCCAAGACCGCCATCGTCACGTTCAAGAGCGAGTTCGCGTGGCCGCAGATGCCGTTCAACGGCGGCGTCATGCACCCCGCGCTCGCTGACCCGACCACCTTCAACGAGGCGATGATCGAGAACCCGCACCCCGAGTGGGGCGCGGGTCCGTACACGATCAACGAGTTCGACGCCAACAAGGGCTACGTCTCGTTCAAGCCGAACCCCGAGTGGTGGGGCGATGCACCCCTGCTCGACGAGGTCACGATGACCGGCATGGACGCTCAGGCCGGCGTCAACGCCTTCAAGAACGGCGAGGTCGACATGGTCGAGACGGGCTCCCAGGAGCTCATCGATCAGGTCAAGGACGTCGACGGCGCCGTGGTCTACCGCGCGCAGCAGACCGCCAACACCATCCTGCAGGTCGACTCGACCAAGCCGCAGTTCGAGGACGTCAAGGTTCGCGAGGCGTTCTTCAAGGCGATCAACATCGATCAGCAGAAGCAGATCGCTTGGAACGGTCTCGGATACGAAGAGGACCCGGCCGGCTCGCTGACCCTGTTCTCGTTCCAGCCCGGCTACTCCGACTCGATGAAGGCCGCCGGCTGGAAGTTCGATGTCGAGGGTGCCAAGAAGCTCCTCGACGAGGCCGGCTGGACGGAAGGCTCCGACGGCATCCGCGAGAAGGACGGCGTCAAGCTCTCCGTCGTGTACCCGATCTGGGCTGACTCCGCGACGCAGAAGGCCCTCGCGCAGTCGCTGCAGGCTCAGGAGAAGGCGATCGGCATCGACGTCAAGGTCGAGGTCCGCCCGGCCAGCCAGTTCTCCGAGGACTACACCTCGAAGAACTGGGATGTCTCCGGACTCCGCTTCACCTCCTCCGACCCGTTCGGTGCCGCGTGGTTCTGCCAGCTGTACTGCTCGGACTCTGGTCTCAACCTGTCGGGTGTCGGTGACGCCGAACTCGACGCCGAGATCAAGGACAAGGTCGAGTCGCAGAGCGACCCCGAGGCGCAGACCGCTGCCGCGATGAAGCTCGAGCCCGAGATCTACAAGCGCTGGGGCCTCATCCCGCTGTACAACGGCCCGCAGATCTACACCGTCAAGGAAGGCCTGGCGAACCTCACGCCCGAGCCCTACGTCGGTCTCGACCTGTTCGGCATCACCCCGGTCGAGAACGTCGGCTGGGAGAAGTAAAACTCTCTGACACACATCGTGTCGAAGCGGGGTCGGTGGTTCATCCACCGGCCCCGCTTTCCTTATGCTGAACCCGTGAGCGCCCAGATCGTCTTCGTGCATGGCATCCGCACCTCGGCCACCATGTGGCGATCTCAGGCTGCCCACCTCGAAGAGCGCGGCGCCGCGTTCACCGCCGTGGATCTGCCGGGTCACGGCACCCGCATGCAGGAGGACTTCACCCTTCACGAGGCGCTGCACACGATCGACGTCGCGGTGCGCGCCGCAGCCGAGAGGGGTCCGGTGCTCCTGGTGGGGCATTCCATGGGCGGCCTGCTGTGTCTCGCCTATGCCGGCGGGGCAGAGCGTCCGCCGGTCGCCGGGCTCATCGCCGCCGCCTGCACGTCGCTCCCCCGCGGCGCCGGTCTTCGCGCCTATCGCCTGTTCGCCCGGGCCGTCGATTCCCTCCCCGACCGTGGGATGTGGCTCACCAGACGGATGCTCGAGGCCACCATCCCCCTCGAGACCCGATCCGACTTCGCCGCAGGCGGGTACGCACTGGACACCCAGGACGCCGCGCTTCGCAGCCTGGCGGCACTCGACATCGCCGCTGCGATCCCCCGCGTCACGGTTCCGCTCTGGTTCGTGAACGGGCAGTACGATCAGCTGCGGCTCAACGAGTCGCTGTTCCGACGGCTCGCACCGCACGCCGAGCTCATCATCGTGCCACGGACGACGCACCTCGTCACCGCGATGCGACCGCAGATCTTCAACGCTGTGCTGCAACTCGCCATCGCCACAGTGGAGCGGGATGTCGAGGGTGACCTGGAGCGGGACTCCTCGACCTCATGATGTCCTGACCGGCTGGCGCGCGAAGGCCGTGAGCAGCCCGCCGACGAGGGACAGCACCGCGGCCGCGACGAACACCAGCCAGAAGCCGCCCACGAGCGCGACCAGCCCCGCCCCCAGCACAGGTCCGATGAGCTGCCCGAGAGCGGCTGTCACGTTCACGATCCCGAGATCCCTCGCATGGTCCTGCTCGTCCGGCAGCAGGTCGGCGGCGAACGCGAGGCCCACCGTGGAGAACGCTCCGTAGCCGAGACCCATCAGGGCGGCAGCGACCATCGTCATCTCGAAGGTCGGCACGAGCGCGATCGCCACCCCCGAGGCCGCCTGGACGACGGTCGCGGCCACCGCGAGCGTCCGCCGATTCCCGGTGCGGTCGGAGACGATTCCCGTGACCACCGAGGCGATGACCACGAACACCGTGTAGACGACGATGAGCAGCAGCAGGTTGTCCTGCGCCACCGCACTCGGCTGGCCGAGGCCGTGGAGCAGGAAGAACAGGAACAGCGCGGTTCCGAGCGCGTTGCCGACATTCGTCACGAGGCGCCCGGAGAGCATCCAGGCGAAGTCCCGATCTCGCAGCGAGGCCAGACGGCGTCGTCCGATCTGCTTCGGTCGCATCGCCTCCGTGGTCGGGGGATCCGGCAACAGCAGAGCGGTGGTCGTGCCGACCACCGCGATGACGCCCGCGAGCAGGAGATACCCCTCGTGGATCCCGAGGCCGAGAAGGACGACGAGCCCCACCCCGACCACGATGCCGACGGCCTGGCTGGAGCCGACGGCAGCAGAAGCGGCCCCACGCTGTGTCGTCGGCAGCTGGTCGGCGATGAGCGCGGTGAAGGCCGCCGACGACACGGCGACGCCGATCGACACTCCCACCCAGCCGGCGCCCACGGTCCACGGGTTTTCGGCGTAGCCCGTGAGCGCGAGACAGGCAGCGGTGAACAGTGCGCCGCCCACGGCCCACGGGCGCCGACGGTGGCGTCCGGCCGCCGCACGATCCGAGAGCGCACCGGCGGCGGGGCCCGCGATGATCCCCGCGAGCCCGCCGATGCCGAGAACCAGTCCGGAGGAGACGACACCACGGATCCAGTCGTCCTCCGGGGTGTCGAGCTGCAGCGGCAGCAGCAGCTGGACGGGCGTGAGCTGCACGGTCCAGATCGCCAGCCACGCCAGCGTGAACAGCGACATCCATCGCGCCCCCGCCCGCACCGTGCGAGCGCCGGCGACCTCGGTCACCGCTTCTCCCCCGTCCCGGCCACCTGTGGAGCCGCTGCACGCGAGCTCGCGATGACCTCTCGATACCAGTCGTACGACGCCTTGGGCGTGCGCTCACCCGTATCGAAGTCGACGTGGACGAGACCGAAGCGCTGAGTGTAGCCGTCGGCCCACTCCCAGTTGTCCAGCAGGGACCACACCGTGTACTCCTCCACCGGCACCCCCGCATCGATCGCATCGCCGACGGCCGCGATGTGGTCGGCGAGGTACGAGATCCGGTCGGCATCGTCGACGCGGGCCGCACGGTCGGGCTCGGGGAACGAGGCCCCGTTCTCACCGATGATCACGGGTGGCAGCTGCGGATGACGGGCGTGCAGGTCGATCAGAAGATCGTGCAGCGCGCTCGGCATGATCGGCCATTCCGGACCGAACCCGGTCACCGGCGCTCCGGGTGTGGGCACGATGTCAAACGGGATCGGGCTCTCCTCCCCTGCTGCGGTCACCGTGGTCGGGTTGTAGAAGTTGATGCCGTAGAAGTCGATCGAGCGGCCGATGGCTTCGAGGTCACCGTCCTGCACAGGCATCGGAGGCAGGCCGAGTGCTTCCAGGTCGGGGTACGAACCGGCGAGGAGCGGCTCGCTGAAGATGCGGTTGTGGATCAGGTCGTAGATCGCCGCCGCTTGGTGGTCCTCGGCGGTGTCGCGCAGCGGCAGGACCCAGGTGTGGTTGTTGACCAATCCGACCGATGCGGCACCATGCTCGCGCAGAGCGGCCGCCGCCCGAGCGTGGGCGAGCAGCTGATGGTGCGCGGTCGGCAGCGCGCCGAAGAGGAGCTGCTTCCCGGGTGCCAGCGCACCGACCGCATAGCCTTGGAGCGTCGACATGGCGGGCTCGTTCAGGGTGTACCAGTGCTGCACACGGTCGCCGAGACGATCCGCCACGATCGCCGCGTAGTCGGCGAAGCGCTCCGCCGTGTCCCTCTCGAGCCAGCCGCCGCCCGCTTCGATTCTGCTCGGCATCTCCCAGTGGAACAGGGTGGGAAACGGAACGACTCCCGCGTCGAGGAGAAGATCGACCAGACGGGAGTAGTGATCGAGCGCCACCCCGTCGCCGCATCCGAGGCCGTCCGGCTGCACGCGGGCCCAGGGGATCGAGAACCTGTAGCGATCGAGCCCGAGCCCGGCTGCGAGAGCGACGTCGGCCTCGGGGTGTCGATAGCTGTCACAGGCCGGGTCTGCGACCGAACCGTCGAGGATGGCTCCCGGCCTCTCGAGGAAGTCGTCCCAGATCGATCGTCCTGATATCCCGGTGGGGCGCGACCCCTCGATCTGGAAGGCCGAGGTCGCCGCGGACCAGCGGAGCCCTGAGGGCAGGGACGAACGAGAGGACTCGGGGGTCATGTGGGCTCCTTGACATCAGTGTCGGGATAGTGATGATTCTGCACCCGGTACCATCGAAAGCGCGACGGCGTCTCGTGTTCCCGTCGCCGTTTCGCGTCAACAGCCCGTCTGCTGGTAGACTCGACTCTTGGCTTGCGTGTGGGTTCTTCCCTCACGACCGCTGTGCAGCAGCCCTCTTCTGCTGCCGGCATTCCGAACACTCCTGTACAGAAAGCGTCCACACGTGGCAAACATCAAGTCGCAGATCAAGCGCAACAAGACCAACGAGAAGGCGCGCGAGCGCAACAAGGCCGTGAAGAGCGAGCTCAAGACGGTCATCCGCACCACTCGCACGGCCGTCTCCGCCGGCGACAAGGCAGCCGCAGAGGCTGCCCTGAAGAAGGCCGCCGTCAAGCTCGACAAGGCCGTCAGCAAGGGTGTCCTGCACAAGAACCAGGCGTCGAACCGCAAGTCGGCTCTCGCCAAGCAGGTCGCTTCCCTCTGAGCCGAAGCTTCTGAGAAAGGCCCGTCCCGTCATCGGGGCGGGCCTTCTTCATTGCCTCGGAAAGGTCATCGCCTCGGCGAGCCGGACGGATCCGGAGGCGATCGGCTACTCCCCGAACGGCTGACGCGTGGCGATCACGGTGACCATGCGCTCGAGCGCGAAGATCGGGTCACGAGCGGCACCCTTGACCTCGCCATCGGCCCTCGCCGTGGCCTGGATCGCCATCCCGAGCGAGCGCTCGTTCCAGCCTGCGAGGTCGCGGCGGGCACGATCCACCTGCCAGTCCTTCATGCCCAGGCGCTGAGCGAGCTGGCGGCTCGGCTCGCGGTTGCCGGCGACACGCGCCATGGTGCGCAGCTTCATCGCGAACGCCGCGACCATCGGCACGGGGTCGGCGCCCGATGAGAGCGCATGGCGGAGGGCGATGAGGGCCTCACCGTACCGACCGGCGATCGCCGTGTCTGCGACGACGAAGGCCGAGACCTCGACACGGCCACCGTAGTACTTGGTGACGATCTCTTCGGAGATATCGCCCTCGACGTCGCCGATGAGCTGCTGACAGGCCGCAGCGAGCTCGGTGAGATCGTCGGCGAATGCAGAGACCAGAGCGCGCAGAGCGGGAGGCGCGATGCGCTTCTTCGCCGCACGGAACTCGCCGGCGGCGAAGTCGACCCGGTCGCTGTCGCGCTTGATGGCTGGGCAGGCGATCTCGATACCGCCGCCGTTCCCGGCGCGAAGCGCGTCGAGAAGCTTCTTGCCGCGCACGCTGGCGCCGGTGTGGCGAAGGATGACCGTCGCCCCCTCTTGCGGGTTGTCGAGGTAGGACACCGCCTCCTGGATGAACGCATCGGAGCATTTCTCCACACCCGAGACACGTACCAGGCGGGGTTCTCCGAAAAGCGACGGCGAGGTGAGAGAGAGCAGCGTTCCAGGAGCGTAGTCATCGGCGCGGACGTCGCTCACTTCGAGTGCAGGGTCTTCGGCCCGGAGGTAGTCGCGGACACCGGCGATCGCTCTCTCGGCACAGACCTCTTCCGGGCCCGACACGAGCACGATCGGGGCGGGGTGCGGCTCGCGCCAGGAGACCAGAGGAATCTTGGTGGGCTTCGCGCCGCCGCGGGAGGGGGTTCGCGAAGCTGCCATGGATCCAGCCTACCGGCGGTGGCCGACATGGCTCGGACTGTCACCGCCCCACCTGTTCCGTCCAGACCTGCAGCTCGCCGTCCCGGAGGCCGAGCAGGACGCGTCCCTGCTCGTCGGTGCGCAGCACATGCGCGCCGGTCGCGGCCAGGAGGTCGAGGGTCTCGGAGCGTGGATGGCCGTAGTCGTTGTCCGCTCCGACGCTGAACAGGGCCACCCGCGGCTGGATCATCTCGTACAGGCCTGGCTCCTGATCCGCGCTGCCGTGATGAGCCACCTTGACCACGGCGTACGGCGTCAGCCTCGCTGAACGCTGCAGCATGCGCTGAGGGGCTGCGGAGAGGTCGCCGAGGAAGATCGAGCGCGGCACTCCTCCCCCGTCGAACTCCATCACGACACTCGCGTCGTTGCCTTCGGGGAACGCGACGGACTTCCGCAGCGGCCAGAGCACTCGCCATGCCGCCTCGCCGAGCATGCCGTGCTGGCCCGCCGAGGCCTCATCGACGCGCGCGCCTCCCGCGACGAGGTCTTCGAGAAGACGTCGATCCGACTCCTCGGCGACCGGACCGTGCAGAGCCGTGGAGACTCGCCCCTGGACAGCGCCTATCCCGCCGACGTGATCGAGGTCGAAGTGGGTGAGCACGAGAAGGTCGATGCGCTCGATGCCGAGCGATCGCAGGCACGCGGAGAGAGGCTCAGGATCGGGCCCTACGTCGATGAGCGCGATCTCGGTCGCCGAGCGCACGAGCACTGCGTCTCCCTGTCCGACATCGCATACCGCGATGGCCCACCCCTCCGGAGCGGTCGCCGTGGCCAGGGGACCGTCGAGGAGCACACGGGATCCGGCCAGCGAAAGAACGACCACGAGGATCGCCGCCGCTCCTCGCCTCACCCACACGCTCGCGCGCGCGACGCTCGATCCCAGGTCACGGGAGGGTGCCCGAATCAGCACGATGGCGACCGCCGCACTCACCACGGCCACCAGCAGGGCACTGCCGGGCCCAGCAGGCACCAGGACCTGCGCGCCCGGCAGCCGCGCGGTCGTGGCGGCAGTCGTCGCGATCCAGGCTGCCGGCAGCCACGCCGAGGACGCGAGCAGATCAGCGAGCGCCGGCAGGGGCGCCGCGACGCAGGCGAGGAGCCCGATCACTGTCGCCAACGGAGCCGCCGGAGCGGCGATCAGGTTCGCGGCGACGCCGATCAGAGACTGCTGCGGCGCGAACAGTGCGATGATCGGCCCGCACGCGAGCTGCGCCGCCAGCGGCACAGCGACGGCCAGGGCGACGGGATGGGGCATGCCCCGGCTCAGGCCCCGCGCTAGCGGTGGAGCGAGGAGGATCAACGCGCCGGAGGCGACCACCGACAGAGCGAACCCGGGTGTCGCCGCCAGCCATGGATCCGCCAGCAGAATCCCGGTCGCGCACAGGGACAGCATGCCGGCGCCGGCGCTCGGCCTGCCCAGGAGCACCGTGAGCATGCCCACAGCCGCCATCACGCCTGCCCGGATCACGCTCGGCTCAGGAGTGACCAGGACGACGAATCCGGCAAGTCCTGCGAGGGAGAGCCCGACGCGCATCCCTCGCCCGCCGCCGCACACTGCCGTGAGCCAGAAGAGTGCACCGACGACGATCGCGCAGTTCGCACCGCTGACGGCGGTGAGGTGGCTGAGGCCGCTGATGCGCATGTCTTCGTTCAAAGCAGGCGTCACCGCACGGGTGTCGCCGACCGCGAGGCCGGGTAGAAGGCCGGATCCTGGCTCCGGCAGGCGCAGCGAGCGTTCGACGAACGCGCTCTTGAGACCTGCCGCGACACCGAAGGCACCGGATGCGGGTGAGACGACCTCCGCGTCACTCGCGAAGACGACCAGCGCCGAATGCTCCCCCGCATCGGTCGCCGACGACTCTCCCACCGCGCGGATCTGCGCTCCGAGATCGAAGCCTTCGGCAGGATCGACGCCGAGGCGCACCGGCGCGCTGGAGTCGGCCGGATGCCCCGGCGGACCGAGCGTGGTCGTCGCCGCTTCGAACCACAGCCGCCCGTCTCGTCCGACCGAGGCAGAGGATGTCACCTCGGCAGTGATCTCGACGACCCGCCCGTCCCATCTCATGGCCGCCTCCCGCGCGGGGAGGGCGAACCCGACGCAGGCCGCCGCCGCTGCCATCGTGGCCAGCACCACGACCACGAAGCCCCCGTGGTCGCGCTGACCACGCGCGCCGTGCGACCGGCGGCACACGAAGACCAGCACTCCCACCGCGGCTGTCGTGCACGCGCCGGCACACCCCCACGCGACCGCCGGGAGCAGCACGCACAGCAGCACCACACCCCACACCGCCACCGCGAGCGGCACCAGCCGAAGGTCACGCGCCCTCACACTCTGACCCCGTCGCGGAGTCCCGCGAGCAGCTTCTCGCCGATTCCGGGCACGGCGAGAAGATCATCGACCGACGTGAACCTGCCGTTCTCCTCCCGCCAGGCGATAATCCGCTCCGCGAGTGCCGGTCCGATACGCGGCAGCGTCTCCAACGCGGCCTGATCCGCAGCGTTGAGGTCGATGCGGTCATCGCCCGGTGGCGGTGCTGCGCCGCCGGGCGCACCGCCCGCCGCACCGGCTGCCGGCACCACGACCTGCTCCCCGTCTTCGAGCACACGTGCGAGATTGACCGCAGCCAGGTCGGCATCGGTGGTCGTCCCGCCCGCGGCCGCCAGCGCATCGACGAGTCGCGCGTCGAGATCGAGCACGTAGAGCCCCGGCTTCTCGACGGCGCCCAGAACGTGCACGTAGAGATCGCCGGACGGCTCGGCGCCGGATCCGTTCCCCGATCCGGCATCGGTCAGCGGCACCGATTCGACCGGGGCTGCCTGCCCCCGCATGATGCCGAGCCCGACAGCAGCCGACAGCACGACGAGCGCCAGCACCACCGCCGCGCCGATGCTCAGCCGCAGGCGATGACGCGGTGGAAGGGGTGCCTGCGGGGATGCCATCCGGCCACGTTAGGCGGGCTGCGTGACCCCGGTCGGCGCCTCGGACATCAGCCGTGGACAAGTGTCTGAGACGGCGCCCCGTGCAGGAGATCGGCCAAGTGCACGCAACGTCTCCTCCGTCCGACCGATGCGGTTACTTCTCCGGACGGATGCTCTTCGGATGCCCTTTCCGTACGTTCGTAGGCATGCCTTCGACACGTCTGCCCGCGCGCAGTCTCCTGCCCGTGGTCGTCACGATCTGCACCGCGGCCCTCCTGCTTACGATTCCGATGCCCGGCAGCGTGAGTGTGCTCGGCACGCGGTGGCTCCATTCCACCGCCGCCGGAATGCCCGGACTCGAGCTGATCTCCGACGCGGGACTGATGCTGCTCGCAGCCACGACGGCCGCGTCTCTGGGACGCACCTGGTGGAGTCATCCGGAACGCCGACCACGGATCGTGATGGCCGCCGCGGGTGTTGCTCTCGCTTACGTCCTGAGCGAGGGCGGGAAGCTGGTCTTCGCCCAGGAGCGCCCGTGCACCGTGTGGCTGATCGCCGCCGAATGCCCGCCTCCGGGAGACTGGTCGCTGCCGTCGAATCACGCGACGCTTGCGTTCGGTGCTGCTGCCGCCATCGCTCTGACGGTCGGGCGTTCCTGGCTCACCTGGTCGGCGATGGCGCTCGCCACGGTGGTCGCGGTCGCGCGGGTCGCCCAGGGCGTCCACTATCTCCACGACATCGCGCTCGGTGCGCTGCTCGGTGTCGCCGTCCCGATCATCCTCGTCGCGTTTTCGGAGAGACTTCGAGAATCTCTGCACACCGGATCGCCAGCACGCCCCGAATGAGATCAGGGACCTCGCGGCGTACCGCGGGGCCCCTGACCGGATCATCGTCCTCCGTGGAGGAAGAGGCGATCAGCCCTTGACGACGAAGCTCACGATCTTCGGCGCACGCACGACGACCTTCACGATCTCGCGGTCGCCGATCGACCGGATCACGCGCTCGTCCGCGCGTGCCAAAGCCTCGAGCTCCGACTCGCCGATGCGGGCGGAGACCTCGAGCTGGGCGCGCACCTTGCCACCCACCTGCACGACGGCGGTGATCTTGTCCTCGATCAGCAGCGCCGGGTCGGCGGAACGCCACGTCACCAGGCCGACGGAAGGCTCGTGACCGAGGATCTCCCACATCTCCTCTGCGGTGTGCGGAGCGATGAGGTCGAGCATCACGGCGATCGTCTCAGCGGCCTCGCGCACAGCGGGGTCGGCTGCGCCCGCTGCGCCGTCGATCGTCTTGCGGGTGGTGTTCACGAGCTCCATCAGGCGGGCGACCAAGACGTTGAACTTGGTCTGCTCGACCAGGCCCGGCGCTTCGGACAGGAGCTTGTGCGTCGCACGCCGAAGAGCGGCGTCGCCACCGTCGAACACCACATCGACCGGGCTCGATACCTCGCCGGCGATGCGCATCGCGCGCGCCAGGAACTTCTGAGCGCCGGTCGTCGAGACGTCAGCCCAGTCCTTGTCGTCCTCCACAGGACCGGCGAACGCCAGCCCCACGCGCAGGGCATCGGCGCCGTGGGCGTCGAGCTCCTCCTGGAAGAGAACCAGGTTGCCCTTGCTCTTGGACATCTTCTGCCCGTCGAGCAGCACCATGCCCTGGTTGATGAGGTTCGAGAAGGGCTCGGTGAAGTCGATCAGCCCCATGTCGAACAGCACCTTCGTGATGAAGCGCGCGTACAGCAGGTGCAGGATCGCGTGCTCGACGCCGCCGATGTACGAGTCGACCGGCGCCCAGCGGGAAGCCTGGGCCGGATCGAACGCCACGGTGTCACTGTTCGGCGAGAGGAAGCGCAGGAAGTACCACGAACTGTCGACGAACGTGTCCATCGTGTCGGGGTCACGCAGCACGGGCTCACCCGTGTGCGGGTCGGTCGTGCGCACCCAGCTCTCGGCGCCACCCAGCGGCGACGTGCCCTTGGGCTTGAGGTCGAGTCCCTCGACGCTCGGCAGCTTGACGGGGAGCTTGTCCTCGGAAACCGGGATGATGCTTCCGTCCTCAGCGTGCAGCATCGGGATCGGCGTGCCCCAGAACCGCTGACGCGAGATGAGCCAGTCACGCAGACGGTAGTTCTTGGCGGCACGACCGGTACCGGTGGCCTCCAGCTGCTCGATGGCCCGCGCGATGGCGTTGCGCTTGGAGAGTCCGTTCAGCGCCCCGGAGTTGATCATGCGACCCTCGCCCGTGAGCGCGATGCCGGTGGTCGCGGGGTTCTGCTCCTCGAGCGCGGCACCGGTGTCGATCGGCACGCCCTCCTCGTCGACCTCGATCACCGGCATGGCACCGGTGACGGGGGCCGTCGTGTCGACGACCACCTTGACGGGCAGGTCGAACGCGCGGGCGAAGTCCAAGTCGCGCTGGTCGTGTGCCGGGACGGCCATGACCGCGCCGTGACCGTAGTCGGCCAGCACGTAGTCGGCTGCCCACACGGGCAGCTTCTCGCCGTTGACGGGGTTGATCGCGTAGCGCTCGAGGAAGACGCCGGTCTTCGGACGGTCCGTGGACTGCCGATCGATGTCGGTCTCCTTCTGCACCTGCTCCAGATACGTCTGGAAGCGCTGGCGCACCTCGTCCGGAGCGTCGGCTGCGAGTTCCGACGCCAGGTCGGAGTCGGGGGCGACCACGAAGAACGTCGCCCCGTGCAGGGTGTCAGGACGCGTCGAGAACACCGTGACCGGCTCCTCGCGACCCTCGATGAGGAAGTCGACGTCGGCACCCACCGAGCGACCGATCCAGTTGCGCTGCATCTGCAGCACCTTGTGCGGCCAGAAGCCCTCGAGCTGGTTCAGGTCATCCAGCAGACGGTCGGCGTAGTCGGTGATGCGGAAGTACCACTGGGTGAGCTTCTTCTTGATCACCTCGGCGCCGCAACGATCACAGCGTCCGTCGACGACCTGCTCGTTCGCCAGGACCGTCTGGTCGTTGGGGCACCAGTTGACCGGACTCTTCTTGCGATAGGCCAGACCGCGCTCGTACAGCTTCAGGAACAGCCACTGGTTCCAGCGGTAGTACTCGGGGTCGGAGGTGTGCAGCACCCGGCTCCAGTCGAACGAGACGCCGTACGCCTCGAAACCGACCTTCTGCTGCGCGATGTTCTGGTACGTCCACTCCCGCGGGTCGGCACCCTGACGGATCGCCGCGTTCTCGGCGGGCAGACCGAAGGAGTCCCAGCCGATCGGGTTGAGCACGTTGTGCCCGCGGTGGCGCCAGAAACGGGCCACGATGTCGGAGTAGAGATAGTTCTCGGCGTGCCCCATGTGCAGGTCGCCCGAGGGATAGGGGAACATCGCCAGCACGTACCGCCGCGGGCGCGTGTCGTCGTCGCCGCCCGTGAGGAACGTGCCGTTGTCCGCCCAGTACTTCTGCCACTTGTTCTGGATGGCGTGCGCCGACGGGGCCTCGTCGTCGGCAGGAGCGGTGGACAGGTTCTCAGACAACGAACGCACGACCAATCTGAAGGAAAAAGCGGGATCAGTTCAGGATATCGGAACGCCAGAGCACAGGCATTCCGGCGCCGAGCGCGGCGAGCGGTGCGCGCGCCTTGGTCGCCACCTCCGCCACCTCGGACGCCGCGACAGAGCCCCAGGTGATGCCTCCCCCGGCGCCGACGACGGCCAGCTCCCCCTCGATCAGGATGCTGCGGATCACCATGGCCAGATCCAGCGTGCCGTCGACGCCGATGTAGCCGAAGCAGCCCGCGTACACGCCGCGGGGCCCGCCCTCCAACTCGTGGAGCCTGGTCATCGCCGACAGCTTCGGAGCGCCGGTCATGCTGCCGGCGGGGAAGGCCGCCTCCAGCAGAGCACCGACCGTCGTCCCTGCGGCCGCGACGCCGCTCACCGTGCTCACGAGTTGGTGCACGGCCGGATAGCTCTCCACCACCCACAGCCCCTCGACACGGATGCTCCCCGGCTCGCACACCCGCGAGAGATCGTTGCGCATCAGGTCGACGATCATGACGTTCTCGGCGCGCTCCTTGCGATCCGTCGCGAGCTCAGCGGCGAGCGCGGCGTCTGCGACGGGATCGGAGCTTCGGGGCCTGGTGCCCTTGATGGGACGCGTGCGGATGACGCCTCCGTCCGCATGGAGGAACTGCTCCGGGCTGGCGCTCAGCAGCGCGCGGTCGCCGATCCGCACGAACCCGCCGTGGTGGGCGGGCGTGGCGGTGCGGAGCCGGTGGTAGACGTCCACGGCGTCATGCGCTCCCCTGACGGTGAAGCGCGTGGTCAGGCACAGCTGATAGGCGATACCCGCGCGGATGAGATCGCGGCAGCGTTCGATGAGCGCCGCATACTCCTGCGGGTCGTGGCGCGCCTGGGCGACGCGTGTCTCGTCGGCCCGCACGGGCATGGGCACGGGTTCCCGCGCCCCGGCCAACGCGGAGACAGCGGCTGCCCAGGCTTCGGCGTCGTGATCCGCACTGAGGGCCCACGCGCGGCCGAGGGAGTGGTCGAAGGCGACGACACGGGTGGCGCGCAGCCAGGAGCCGCCGCTCTCCTCGACGGCGCCGGCCACGGGCGCCCCGGCGACACGGGCGCCGCTCTCATAGTCGAGCCAGCCGACCCACCCCCCGGTGAACGGCGGCAGCGCGGGATCGGCGGCGCCCCTGTCGAGGCGCACTTCGCGCGGAAGTGTCGAGCGCGCCCCCGTACCGACGAAACTCCACCCCGTCGTGGCGGCTGCCCCGGCATCGAGCCAGAACACATCCGCGGCTTCGGCTTCCAGCATCCCGAACACCGACGACGGCTCCACCCAGGCGGGAAGCGGTCGAGCACTCAGCTGTTCGGGCACCTTTCCAGCCTAGGACCGGGCGGCTCCCGTATCCTCATGGGGTGGACGACCTCCTGATCTGGCTCCTCGACACCGTGCAGTCGATCGATCCGGTCGCCCGCACGCTGATCGCCGGGCTCGCCGTGATGCTGGAGACGAGCATCCTGATCGGTCTCGTCGTTCCCGGTGACACGATCGTGATCATCGCCTCGATGGGGGTCGCCACTCCGCTGGAGGGCGTCGCGATGGGCGTCGCGGTCGTGATCGGGGCCCTGATCGGCGAGAGCATCGGCTTCTGGCTGGGGCGCTGGCTGGGCCCGCACATCCGAGTGTCGTGGTTGGGGCGCAGAATCGGTGAGCACAACTGGGTTCGCGCCGAGAACTATCTCGAGCGCCGCGGCGGCATCGCGATCTTCCTGTCCCGCTTCCTCCCGGTGCTGCATTCCCTCGTGCCGCTCACCGTGGGCATGAGCGAGTACCCGTACCGCAGGTTCCTGGCCTGGACGGCTCCCGCGTGCGTCCTCTGGGCCACCGCCTACGTGAGCGTGACCTCGCTCGCTGCGGGCAGCTTCCGCGAACTGGTCGATCGCGTGCACTTCGCGGGATACATCTTCGTCGGCGTGATCGCGCTCTTCCTGCTCCTGGCGTTCCTCGGCAAGAAGCTCCTGCAGCGCGTCGAGGCGCGTCATCTGGAGGGCCCGGAGGCAGAGGCCGACGCCGACGTGAAAGACTGAGGCAATGGCATCGGCTCCCCCGGCCCCCCGGATCCACTGGTTCGCCCGACTCGAACATCGCCTCCACGTCTGGCGAGAGGGTCGCGCGCGCCGTCGAGGCCGCGTCGCGACGATCCTTCCCTTCCCCGGCTACGGTGGTCCCGGCTGGGTCCGCGTCGTCGGCCGTGTTCTGATCGTGCCGCCGCAGCGTCGTACCCGCGACGGTGAACCCGCGAGCGTTCGTGGCTGGCGCAGCTTCGTCGGCATCCCTGTGGGCTTCGCCGCCGTGAGCGTGCATTTCGGCGGCACCACGCATCAGGTCGCCGCCGACCGCGGCGGTGTGGTCGACGCCATGATCCGCGTCGATCTGGAGCCCGGCTGGCAGACGTTCACGTTCTCCGTCGAGGGACAGCCTCCGGTGGAGGCACGAGCGTTCATCGTCGCTGAGGGCACGTCGTTCGGTGTGGTGTCGGATGTCGACGACACCGTGATGGTCACGGCTCTCCCTCGTCCCTTCATCGCCTTCTGGAACTCCTTCGTGCTCGACGAGCATGCACGTCTTCCCGTACCGGGGATGGCCGTGCTCCTCGACCAGCTGCTGCGGCAGCACCCCGGCGCGCCGATGGTCTACCTCTCCACGGGGGCGTGGAACGTCGCCCCCACCCTGTGGCGCTTCCTCGGCCGTCATCTGTTCCCCGCCGGTTCCATGCTCCTGACCGACTGGGGGCCCACGCATGAGCGCTGGTTCCGCAGCGGGCGCGAGCACAAGCTGACGAACCTGCGGCGACTCGCGACCGAGTTCCCCGATGTGAAGTGGCTGCTGATCGGTGACGACGGCCAGCACGACGAGTCGATCTACAGTCAGTTCATGGAGGAGTACCCCGACTCCGTCGCGGGCGTCGCGATCCGTCGTCTCCTCCCTGCCGAGGCCGTCCTCGCGGGTGGTCGGGCAGGCCACGAGCCGCACTCCGAGGATGTCGCCCCGTGGGTGAGCGCCGAAGACGGTGCCGGCCTTCGCGATCTGCTGGGCGAAGCCGGCATCCTGCACTGACATGTCCCTCTCCCGCCAGGACTGGCTGGTCCTCGAAGAAGCGCATCGTGAACGTGCCGATGCTCTCACTGCTGCGCACCGCGACCGGGCGACCCGGGCGGAGAAGCACCCGGTGTGGGACTTCCTCTTCACGTACTACTCGTACAAGCCCGCGCAGCTGCG
Organism: Microbacterium sp. DWRC1-3; assembly: GCF_049896645.1. Classification (NCBI taxonomy): domain Bacteria; kingdom Bacillati; phylum Actinomycetota; class Actinomycetes; order Micrococcales; family Microbacteriaceae; genus Microbacterium; species Microbacterium sp. DWRC1-3. The sequence goes on along the minus strand of NZ_JAFCUS010000001.1, from coordinate 266,147 downwards.
CCGCTGGCACCCGGGCGCCGGCGTCGAGCTCGCCGATGCCGGCGAACGCCTCGACTGGCGCTGGTACCGCGCAGGACGATCCGCTGACAGCGCGGTTCCCGATGCGGCAGCTTTCGGCCGAGAGAAGGCGGAGCTGGCATCGCTCATCGAGAAGATGCTCCGCCGCACGGCATCGCGGCCAGGGCAGTTCGGCTGCTTCGGTCTGCACGAGTGGGCGATGGTGTACCGCGCCGACGAGCACCGACATGCGGTTCCGCTGCGGCTGGGGCAGGCGGGCACGGATGCCGTCGTCGAGAATCACGACCTGCGCTGCACTCATTTCGACGCCTTCCGCTTCTTCACCCCCGAGGCGGTCCCCCGCAACCGCACCTCGTTGAGTCGCGACGAGCAGCCGCTGTTCGAGCAGCCGGGGTGCCTGCACGCGGGCATGGACCTGTACAAGTGGGCGACGAAGCTCGGGCCCCTCATCCCGGGCGACCTCCTCCTGGATTCGTTCGAACTCGCTCGCGACATACGCCTTCTCGACATGCAGGCGGCACCGTACGACCTCTCGGCGTGGGACGTGGTTCCTGTGCCCATCGAGACGCCCGAGGGCAAGGCCGAGTACGTGCGTCGGCAGCGAGGGTTCGCGGACCGCGGGGCCGCCTTGCGCACCGCACTGCTGAACGCCTGGCTCGGCGCCGGGGCCCGCGACGCGGCCTGAGCGCTCAGTCCACCCGGTCGCAGTCTTCGCAGACCGCCCAGGAGGCCGTCGCGGCGGAGAGCTGCAACCGCAGCGCGACCACGCGCGTCGCCGCTTCTTCGAGGCGCTCGGGCGACAGCGTGCCCGTCTCGACCGCCGCGGTGATGCCGTGCACCATCGATCCCGCCGTCTGCGCATCGGAGCCCGCGACCATCAGCACCAGGTCGTTCCCCGCGGCGATCGCCGCCACTCCGTTCGCGACCGGGTCCGCATAGGCCGGGTCTCCCGACGAGAGCAGCATCCCGAGGTCGTCGGTGACCGCGACACCCGTGAAGCCGAGCTCGTCCCTGGCGATCTCATGCCAGGTCGGCGAGAGGGATGCCGGCAGGGTGTCGACGGCCGTGTAGGCCAGATGCCCGTACATCAGCAGCGAGGCCCCCGCGTCGATCCCTGCAGCGAACGGAACAGCGGCGGTGGCACGCCACTCCTCGAGCCCCATCGTCGTGCTCGGGATCGCATGATGCGAGTCGCCGGGCGCCGCACCGTGCCCGGGGAAGTGCTTGAGCGTCGAAGCGAGGAACTGCTCCTGCGCACCGGTCGCAGCCGCCACGCGCTCCGCCGCACCGACCGGATCGGTGCCGAGTGCGCGGCCATGGATGAACGAGCCGGGATCGGCCGTGTAGTCGGCCACGGTGCCGAAGTTCACGGTGATCCCCGCGCGTGCCACCAACGAGCCCCGCGCGGCGAACGCCGCGGAAGTCTCAGACACCGGAAGACCCTTCAGCGAGGTGGAGGCGGCATGGTCGTCGCCGTTCAGACGAGAGACCAGACCGCCCTCCTGATCGACGGCGATGAGCGGCGGCAGCGTCGGATCCACAGTGAGCGCGGCGGTGAGCGCCTGCAGCTCGTCTTCGGATGCCGGGATGTTGGCTCCCATCAGGATGAATCCGCCCAGGCCCGATTCCATGTACGCCCGGAGCGCGCCCGGATCGGTCCCCGCCACGTGTCCCATCACCACGGTCGACGCCTGTTCCCCGACAGGCATCGCCTTCACCAGAGCTGTCGCGCGGTCGACGAACCTCTCGGCTCCGGTGCTCGGCACCGTGGCCGCGGGAGTGCGCGGAGCCGTGGTCGCCGTGATCGAGGCAGACGCCGCCGACGAGGCGCAGAGCCCCACCGCTGCGGCGAGCGCGAGTGCGCCTGCCGCCCGTCCCCGGTGTCGAGAGTTCACGCGCATCGGTGCGGTGCAGGGCTCGTCAGCAGGAGAGGGCCTCGGCGATCGGCACCGCGGCGTCGGTGTCGCCGTTCCCGAAGCGGATCGTCCGGCCGACCGTGCACGGCTCGTGGAGGGTGGCTGCGATCACGGCCGCGACGTCGGCGCGTGATACCGCTCCTCGACCGTCGGGGTCGATCTGGATCCGGCCGGTGGGCTCGTCGAAGGTGAGCGTTCCCGGTGCGAGGATCGTGCCCTCGAGGCCGGTTCCTCGCAGGTGCTCGTCAGCGGCCCACTTCGCGTCCGCGTATGGGAAGAAGGAATCGTCCTGCGGCACGCCATGATCGGCGGTGGAGCCGAGCCAGGACACCATCACATACCGTCGGACGCCGGCGCGTTCGGCCGCGTCCATGGAGCGCTGCGCCGCGTCGCGGTCGACCGCGTAGGTGCGCTCGGCAGACCCGCCGCCGGCACCTGCCGACCAGACGACGGCGTCGTGACCTCGGATGATCTCGGCGAGCGCCTCGACGTCCATGCTCTCGACGTCGGCGACCAGCGCTTTCGCTCCGCCGGCTTCCACATCGGAGGAATGCTCCGGGTTGCGGATCACTCCCGTCACCTCATCCCCTCGAGCGACCAGGAGCGGCGCGAGCAGGAGGGCGATGCGGCCGTGGCCGCCGAAGACGATGATTCGCGACATGTCTTCACCCTACGCTCCCCTCCCCGAGCGCGGCGGGGGTCTGGTCGCTGTCGATCCCGAACCCGGCACTCGGTCCTCTACACTCGGGTCAACGACGCCGACCCGAGACGGTGTCCCTCCCGACAGCAGGACGACGATGCCCACACCGCTGATCGAGCGCGAGATCACCGCGCACGTGTCACTCACCACCCCCGACGGGGCCTTGAACCACGATGCGCTGGGCTGGTCGCGCGTACCGGTGCACGACACCTCGGGGATCCCGGGCCGCGGTCATTGGGGGCGCAACAAGCGCTGGGAGTACTGGAACGTGATGACGGCGTCGCACATCATCGCCTTCACGGTGTCGTGCGTCGACTACATGTCGCTGCATGAGGTGTGGGTGCTCGACCGAGCGACCGGTGACGACATCGGCACGACGGTGATATCGCCGGGAGGCCGCAGCGCGACGCTACCGGCGTCTCTCGGTGCAGGGCCCGTCCGAGCGCGCACCCGTCGCATCACCATCGACGTCGACGAGACGTTCGACGGGACCCGTCTGCGTGGCACCGCTCCACGGGTGTCCTTCGACCTGCTGGCGGGCCGTCCTCCCGGTCACGAGTCCCTCGGTGTCGTCGTCCCCTGGCGCCGAGGAGAGGACATCTCCCGTTTCCAGTACACGGTGAAGGATGTGGCACGCCCGACGACCGGGACGGTGACGGTGGACGGCGTCACCCACGACGTGTCCGCGGGCAGCTGGGCGGTGCTCGACCACGGGCGCGGACGCTGGCCCTACCGTGTGCGTTGGAACTGGGCGGCGGGGAGCGGTACCGTCGACGGCCGCGTCATAGGGCTGCAGCTGGGCTCGAAATGGACCGACGGCTCCGGGGCGACCGAGAACGCGCTGCTGGTCGGCGGACGCCTGTCGAAGATCAGCGAGGAGCTCGTCTGGGACTACGACCCCGAGCAGTTCCTGCGCCCGTGGCGTGTGCACGGGACGAGCGCCGACCTCACCTTCACCCCGTTCTATGACAAGCACTCGCGCACGAATGCCCTGGTGATCTCGAGCAGGACGGATCAGCTCTTCGGCGTGTGGTCGGGCTGGGTACGGGACGACACCGGAACGCAGGTGCATGTCGACGGCATCGAAGGATTCGCGGAAGAGGTGCTCAACCGCTGGTGACGCGCGCGTTCGTGGACTGCAGCGCCCGTTGCACTCCCTTCGCCGCCGAGCGACCGGCACGATTGGCACCGATCGTGCTCGCCGACGGACCGTAGCCGACCAGCTGCACTCGGGGGTCTGCGACAGCCGTCGTACCGCGGCCGTTCCGGTCCAACTGGATGCCCCCGGCCGCACTGCGCAGGTGAAGAGGAGCCAGGTGCGTGACCGCAGGGCGGAACCCGGTGGCCCACAGGATCACGTCGACCTGCTCGAAGCTGCCGTCGGCCCACCGCACCCCGTCGGGTTCGATCCGCTCGAACAGGGGGCGCCGGTCGGCGTAGGCGCCCAGACGCTCGGCCTCCCGCTCCTGCGGGCGGAGCATGAGCCCGGTGACGCTGACCACGCTCTCAGGAGGGAGACCGGCGGCGACGCGCTGCTCCACGAGCGCGACGGCTGCAGCTCCTGCCTCCGGTGTGAAGTCGTCGTTGCGCCACACCGGTTCTCGACGGGTGACCCACAGCGTGTCGGTGATCGGCGCGAGTGCGCCGAGGAACTGCACGGCGGACGCTCCCCCGCCCACGACGAGCACCCGCTTGCCGATGAAGTGCTCCGGCCCCGGGTAGTCGACGGTGTGCAGCTGTTCGCCGACGAAGGTCTCCATACCGGGGAAGTGCGGCAGGAAGGGATGCGACCAGGTGCCGGTCGCGTTCACGAGGGTGCGGGTCGTCCACTCCCCCTCGCGGGCGCGCACGACGAGCACGCCGTCCCGGTCGTCCACCCGCTCCACGTGCACGGGACGGAGCACCGGGAGGGCATGCCTGTGCTCGTAGGCGGCGAAATAGGCGGGCACTGCCTCGTTCGCGCGTGTGCCGTCGCGTGGTGGAGGTGTGTCTCCCGGCAGCTCTGCGACCCCGTGCACGTCACGCATGGTCAGCGCGTCCCACCGGTGCTGCCAGGCACCCCCGGGACGCGTATCCGCGTCGAGGACCACGTGCGAGATGCCCAGCCGCGCGAGGTGGAAGGATGCCGAGAGGCCGGCCTGCCCTGCGCCGATCACCAGACTGTCGAGGATGCTCACGCCGGGTTCAACGCCCCGCTCCACGCGCTTGTTCCTCTCCGCCGTCGTCCACGCCGTGACGCGCCCGGGATACCCACCCCGATTGGTGCTCGTGTCGATTCGTGTAGTACTCTTTTCAAGTTGCTCCGGCTGGTCCGGAACAGCGTCTGGGCCTGTGGCGCAGCTGGTAGCGCACCTGCATGGCATGCAGGGGGTCAGGGGTTCGAGTCCCCTCAGGTCCACAGAAAAAGCCCCCGGTTCCCCGGGGGCTTTCTTCGTCTCATGGGGGTCGCTCCAGTGGACGAGGACGCGATCAGGAGGCGCCATGACGGAGACACCCCTCGCCTACGCGGACCGCGTGCGCACGCTCCTGGGTTATCGGACGGTGAGCGAGCTCCTCGCGGACGATCACAACGTCTTCATCGACCCCTACTCCGCCCTCCTCTCCGTGCACGCTCGGATCGGGACAGGAAACGTGTTCTCACCGAACGTCCGTATCGACGCTGAATCCGACGCTCTCCGTATCGGAGACGGCAACAGGTTCTTCGAGGGCACCCGCATCGAGGCGACCGACGGCGGGCGCGTGAGCATCGGTGCCGACAACGAGTTCGGCCCGCACGCCGTTGCCCTCCTCGCGAATCGTCACGATGCCGTGATCACCGTCGGCAGTCGAGTGCGTCTCATCGGGAGGATCGACCTCGCAGGCGCTTCCACGCTGGGCGATGGATCGCAGATCCTCGGCGACGTCGCCGCGGTGAACGTCTCGCTCGTCGGCGGCGGGAGCCACCGCGACCCCGACCCTGACCTGCGCGGCGCCGTGCTCAAGGGACGGGGCCGCGCCACCGGACTCACGCTGGCTCGCGGCCACGTCATCAATGCAGACGGTGATTTCGCCACCGCAGCCGTAGAGGCTCAATCGGTCTATCACCCCCGCCCCGCCGTCAACTGACCTGTCGACCGTGAGGCAGCGAGGCCACGCTGTTTACCATTATCACTATCAATACTGATAGCGTTGCGATGTGGCTACTTCTTCGGCACTTCTGCATCCGGTTCGCCTTCGTATCGTCCAGACGCTGCTGGGCGAGGAGGAACTCACGACGCACCAGCTTCATGAGCGCTTGGCCGACATCCCGATCGCCACCCTCTACCGGCACGTCGGCCACTTGGTCACGCACGAGCTGATCGAGGTGGCAGATGAGCAGCAGGTTCGAGGAGCGAGCGAGAGGACCTACCGCCTCTCCCCGAGTTTCGCCAACCCCTCAGCGGAGGAACTGAACTCCCTGAGCAACGAGGAGCTGCTGACGGCGTTCACGGTCTTCACCTCCGGACTGATCCGCGACTTCAGCGACTATCTGCACGCCGGAGACCCGGACCTGCACGCCGATCAGGTCAGTTTCGCTCAGGCGTCCTTCTGGGCCAGCGACGAGGAGGTCGATGAGTTCGGGCGCACCCTCATGACGGCACTCGAAGGCGTGCTGACCAACGAACCGTCCGCGGGTCGCCGTCGTCGCACTCTCAGCACGGTTCTGATGCCGCGCGAAACCGCCCCCGGAGGCGATGCGCGTCGGGGCAGCACCCCGAAGAGCGCGGAGCCGAACGGCTGAGCGATATCGACGTCGCGAAGGCGGCGAGTCAGTGGTGGTTTGGTGCCCACCACTGATTCAGCTCGCCGTGCGTGGCTCGTGCAGCACCCGCGCACTCTGCCACGGCAATCCTCTGAAAGAAAGGGAAGTCCTTGTGAACGCCGTGAACTTCGACACGTCGATGCTCCTCCCCCTCATGCCTGTTCTCGTCCTCGTGGCCGTGCTCATCGGATGGTCACTCGTCGACATCATCCGCAGGCCCGTCGAGCATCTCCCCAAGTGGGCGTGGGTATTGATCGTGCTGTTCGCCGTCCCGGTCGGCGCGGTCATCTACATCATCATCGGCCGAGCCCGGGGCGAGAGACTCAGAGACGAGGACCTGCGGTGACCGCGGCGCTGAAGGTCGGAGACCTCACCCGTATCTACCCGGGCGGTGGTGGCATCCGTGGCATCGACTTCACCGCTGACGAACGCGCCGTGACGGCCGTCATCGGGCCCAACGGAGCCGGAAAGACGGTCCTGTTCAGCATCATCGCAGGCCTCGCCCGGCCCGAGTCGGGCACCGTCGAGTTCGCCTCGCCGAACGCACGTGTGGCGTATTGCCCTGACGTGCCCCAGTTCGAGTCCTGGCTCACCGCACTCGAAGTGGTGGAGATCTCCCTCGCGATGTCACGCAGACGCGAAGACCGAGCGCGAATCGTTCGTGAGACCGCACGGGAGGCCCTCGAGGCGTGCGGCCTCGGATCGGTGAAGGATCGTCGTGTCGCAGACTTCTCGCGCGGCATGCTCCAACGCCTCGGCATCGCGGCAGCGCTGGTCACGGATCCGGAGATCCTGATCCTCGATGAGCCGAACAGCGCGCTCGACCCCATCGGCCGCGCCGACGTGCGCGGGATCATCACCGCGCAGAAGCGCCACCGCTGCATCCTGCTCTCCAGCCACATGCTCAGCGAAGTCGAACAGCTTGCCGACCACATCGTCGTCATCGACCAAGGGCGCGTCATCACCCAGGGAACGACGGCGTCGATCCTCACTGAGGGCATCGCGCCCGTCTGGGCGATCCGCCTCGGCGCCCCCGCGCAGATCAGCGCTGCCGACCTTGCGGTTGCTGTCCCTGAAGCGCGCTTCGAGTTCGACGCGGACATGCTGTGCACGGTCCGCTTCCCCAGCTTCGAATCAGCCGCCGAACACCTGGTGACCGCCCTGCAGAACCTCCGCGCGCCCATCATCGAGGTCACTCTGAGCGATCGCGACCTCGACGCGTCATTCGCCCGCATCATCCAGAACCAGGAACACCGATGACACTCATCCTCGCCTCGGCCCGCGTCGAGACGCGACGCCTCATCCGTTCCGGAGCGCTGATTGGTCTGCTTGCCGTGTTCGCGTTCTTCGGACTCTCCGGCCCCGCCCTCGCGCTCTACATGCCCGAGTTGCTGGCCGCTGCCGCCGGCACTGAGCAACTCACCATCGAAGCTGCCGACGCCACCCCGATGGACGGGATCGCATTGTTCAACCAGAGCGCCATGCAACTCGGTCTCATTCTGGCTGTCGCCCTCGCGATCACCTCCATGAGTTGGGACACCCGCCCCGGCTCTTCGATCTTCTACCGCACCCGGGTCAGACACCTCGCCCCGCTGATGCTGCCCCGCCTCGTCATCAACTGGATCGCGGCCGTCGGGAGCTACGCCGGGGCCCTGCTGCTCGCTACCGCACTCACCACGGTGTTCCTCGGTCCGATCGACAGCGGGCTGATCATCACTGTCGGCGTGGCGTCGGCGCTCTACCTCGTCATGGCGATGAGCATCGGATACCTCATCATGGCGCTGACCAGGCGCACCGCCCCCGCGATCGCCGCCGCGACCCTGCTGATGCTGGTACTGCCGCTGCTGAGCAGCGTCGACTCACTGGCTACCTGGGCTCCGACGACGCTGCTCACTGCATCAGGCGTCGGACTCGCGGACCTCGCGGCGCCGCTGCTCTCGGCGGCAGCCGTCTCCGTCGGATGCGTGATCACTGCCGGTCTCATCTCGAACCGGCAGAGCCTTCGACGCGACGCATAGGTCACGTGTGAGCGTGTCTGTGCGGCCTGACGCGCGCGGTTTCTCCGAGGACCTCGGTCGGTGGAGCACTCCACAGGTGAACGACGAAGCGCACCCCTCGATGATCGAGGGGTGCGCTTCGTCGCGGTGGCCAGCGCCTCGTGCGGTCGACTACGTCGCCAGCAGCGGCGGCCGATGGGGAATGGAGATCGGACGTGTGGCCCTGCTCGAACCACGCATCCGCTCGACGTCCTCGAGCACCTCGAAAACGGTCCCGTATCGGGTGGCGAGAGGCAGGTCGCGCAACCAGGTCACTTCGACTTCTGTTTCGGCGAGCTCGTACACGCACGCGACCACGTGGCGTGGATCGTTGGGCGAGTAACGAAGGTCGTTGATCACCCACTCCGATGCCGTGATGCGATTCAGCATGAAACGCGGATCCGGAAGTTCAGACATGTGGGGGCCCTCCAGGACTCTCTCTCTCTCTCCCTAGAGAGTGCGCCACGAACCGTTGCCGGGGAAGCCCCTTGACACCACGCGAGGACGGTGCCGTCGGTGGATTCGGTCGCGGCACGGGCGCGGAGAACCGCGACGATTCAGCGGCCCGGTCGCACCGTGAGGTCGGTGATCTCCGCGTCGCGAGGGAGGTCGAGCGCAGTGAGGATCGTCGTGACGACGGCCTCCGGGGTGATGAAGCGGCCGGCGTCGTACTCCTGCCCCTCCTGCTGATGCACGCGCTCCTGCATCGGAGTGGCGGTGCGCCCGGGGTAGATCGAGGTCACCCGCACGCCGTGCTGGGCCTCTTCCGCCCGCAGCGCATCGGCGAGGGCCCTGAGCCCGTGCTTCGATGCCGCATACGCCGACCATCCGGCGTTGGCACGGAGCCCGGCGCCCGAGTTCACGAACACGACCTGACCCTGAGACACGCGCAGCACCGGCAACAGGAGGCGCGTGAGCTCCGCGGGCGCGATGAGGTTGACCGCGAGCTGCTGCTCCCAGAGTGAGGGGGCGAGGTCGGCGACGTCACCGAGATCGACGACGCCGGCGACGTGCACCAGCGAGTCGATGCGGTCGGGCAGATGCTGCTTCGACAGCGCCCACGACAGACGGCCGGGCTGCGCGAGGTCGCCGACGAGGACGGATGCGCCGGGGAGCTCTTCCGCGATCTGCCGGGCACGCCCAGCGTCACGGACCAGCGCCACCACGCCGTCGCCACGGGACAGCAGTCGACGGGCGAGAACCGCGCCGATGCCGGAGCCCGCACCCGTGATCAGGTGCGTCGACATGTCAGCTGGGGTCTGCGGCGGGCTCGGCCACGTCGATCGGAACGACGGGGCAGTCCTTCCAGAGACGCTCGAGACCGTAGTAGACGCGCTCCTCCTGGTGGAAGACGTGCACGATCAGGTCGCCGAAATCGAGCAGCACCCACCGCGCTTCTGCACGTCCCTCACGTCGTACCCGCTTGTGGCCCGACTCGATCAGTCGGTCCTCGATCTCATCGGCGATCGCGGCGACGTTGCGCTCGCTGTTTCCGGTGACGAGCAGGAAGATGTCCACGAGCGGAAGCGGCTCGGAGACGTTGAGCGCGACGAGATCCTCTCCACCCTTGTCGATGGCGGCTTGTGCTGCGAGGCGCAGCATCTCTTCGGCGGTTTCAGGTGATTGCATCAGAACACATTCGTGGTGATGGCGATGATGACGACGACACCGACAGCGAGGGCGAGGCCTCCGGCGACGATCGCCAGGGTGATCATCAGCCGGTTGCCCTTCTCAGGCGCCGGCGGACGGATCACCTCGCCGGCGGGCTTGATGGTGCTGACCGCCGAGCTGGCGGCGATCGGCGTGGGGGACGACGCGGGAGGAAGCTCGCCGTCGATGAGAACAGCGTCGACGTCCTTGCCGTCGGTGGTTCCGAGAGCATGGCCCTGCGAGCCCATGCCCTGCGGCAGTTCGTATGACCCGGTGACGAGGATCTCGCCGGTGGAGGCGACAGGGCCGGAGAGTGATCCTTCGCCCGGAGACGGGGTGAAGATCAGGGCGTTCGGCGCGGAGTGCTGCGAACCGGTCGAGTCGCCCACGGTGAGCAGTTCGTCGAACGACGGGCGGAACGGCGCATGCGGGTCCGGAGCATCGGCGAGGAGCCCCTCACCGAAGGCGGGGTTGACCGTGGGGCGAACCTCGGCGTCATCGTCGTCGTCGTCATCGGCATCGTCGACGTCGGCGAGCACGTCGTCGGCATCTTCGTCGGAACCGTCGGCGTCCTTCGTCACGAGGCCGAGAGCCGAAGCCACGTCCTCGTCGTGCGCCGACTCCTCAGCCTGCTCATCAGCGACCTCGAGCGGAACTTCGCCCACCGAGTCCGCGGCGACGGATGCGCTCACGGGTGCGATGGCGACCTCGTCGTCGATGTCGTCGTCGTCGCCGGGCTCTTCGTTCCTGGTGAAGTCCGGGACACCCGACACGATCTCCGCAGGAGCGTCAGCATCGTCCGCGATGGCGGCGGTCGACTCGACGGGGTTTTCCTCCGGCGCGTGGTCGGCAGGCTGCTCCGACTCCGTGTCGTCGGAATCCTCTGCAGCATCGTCGTCGGCGATGACCGGAACCGAGGCGGTGCGGACCTTCTCCAGCTCACGTGCCTGACGACGCGTCAGGGGTGCATCGCCGTTCGCCTCGTCGGCGTTCGACGTCGGTGCCGGCGCGACCTCGACGGGTTCGACAGCACGGGGCAGCGGCGGCACGGGGGGTGCCGCCTCAGCCGCCGCAGCGGCCTCTTCGTTGGAGATGACCGGGGTCGATCCCGTCAGCCGGATCTCCCGCAGCTGCTTTCGCGTCAGCGGACCCTGCTCCTGCTGATCCGATGTACTCATGCCTTGCTCCGATACAGATGATGCTTCGCGATGTACTGAACGACCCCATCAGGGACCAGATACCAGACCGGCTGATCGTCGCGAACGCGTTCACGGCAGTCCGTCGACGAGATCGACAGCGCCGGCACTTCGAGTTGGCTGACGTTGTCGCTCGGGAGGCCGTCGGTGCTCAGGACATGTCCGGGGCGTGAGACCGCGACGAAGTGGGCCAACTCCCACAACTCATCATGGTCCCTCCAACTGAGAATTTGCGCCACGGCGTCGGCACCGGTGATGAAGAAGAGCTCCGCATCCGGACGATCGCGCTTCAGATCGCGCAGCGTGTCGATCGTGTAGGTGGGGCCCTCGCGGTCGATGTCGACACGGCTGACCGTGAACTGCGGGTTCGAGGCGGTGGCGATCACCGTCATGAGATAGCGATGCTCGCTCGGCGAGACGCCCGACTTCTGCCACGGGTGTCCGGTCGGCACGAATACGACCTCGTCGAGACCGAGGGAGTTCGCGACTTCGCTGGCTGCGACCAGGTGGCCGTGATGGATGGGGTCGAACGTGCCGCCCATCACGCCGATGCGCGGGGTGCGCGTGGTCGCAGCGTCGTTCATGGGGGCCTAGTGGCCGTGTCCCGCCTCGTGACCGTCCTTGCCGTGCTGCGCAGCCCAGGCCTCGGCCTTCGCCGAGTGACGGTTGGCGACGTTCTTGTAGGAGAAGGTCACCAGTCCGAGGAAGGCGAACACGACCGCAGCGATGGCTCCGAAGATCACCGTTTCGAGCGCGACGTTGCCGTGGTGCTCGGTTTCGGCAGCGGCCATCGCGATCTGTGCGACGAGGTTCATCCTGACTCCGTTTCGTGGCGTGCTGTTCGGGATCCTGTGATGTACAGCGTCCCCCAGTCTAGCCCTCAGCCGCGGGTCTGCCCCGCCCCACGCGCGAGCCATTTCGTGCTGGTCAGCTCCGACAGGCCCATCGGCCCCCGCGCATGCAGCTTCTGGGTGGAGATGCCGACCTCCGCTCCGAAGCCGAACTCGCCGCCGTCGGTGAAGCGGGTCGAGGTATTCACCATCACGACGGCTGAGTCCACCTCGGCGAGGAAGCGCTCCGCATTGCGCGAGTCGGTCGTGATGATCGATTCCGTGTGACCTGTGCTGTATCGGCGGATGTGATCGAGCGCCTCATCGAGGGAGTCGACGACCTTCATCGCGATGTCGAGGCTCAGGTACTCGGTCTCCCAGTCGTCCTCGACCGCGGGGATCACGTTGGAGACGAGACCGGCGACCATGTCGTCGCCGTGGATCGCGACCCCTTCGCTCTGCAGCGCGCTGGCCACCAGGGGGATCAGACGCGGAGCCGCCTGACGATGCACCAGAACGGTCTCCACCGCGTTGCACACGCTCGGGCGCTGGACCTTGGCGTTCACGACGATGTCACTCGCCCAGTCGTCCGGCGCCGTCTCGTCGAGGAAGATGTGGACGTTGCCCGCTCCGGTCTCGATGACGGGCACGGTCGACTCCGTGACGACCGCCTCGATGAGGCCCGCACTCCCCCGCGGGATCAGGACATCGATGAAGCCACGACCGTGCATGAGCGCCTTCGCGCCGTCACGACCGAAGTCGTCCACGGTCTGGATCGCCTCGGGCGTGAGTCCAGCGTTCTGCACGGCGCTGCGCATGACGTCGACGAGGACGGTGTTGGAGTCGCGGGCGGCACTCCCGCCCCGCAGCACCACGGCGTTGCCGGAACGCAGCGCGAGCGCGGCGATGTCGACCGTCACGTTGGGGCGGGCCTCGTAGATCGCGCCGACCACACCGAACGGCACGCGCACCTGCTCGAGAGCTACGCCGTTGGGCATCCGGTGTCCGCCGACAACGCGGCCGACGGGATCTGCGAGAGCGGCCACCTCGCGCACAGCCGCGGCGAGGGCCGCCACGCGCTTGTCGTCGAGACGCAGCCGGTCGATGAGCGACTCCCCGATGCCGTCCTCGCGTCCGCGGGCGATGTCGCGACCGTTCGCCTCGATGATGCGCGGCGCGGCATCCAGAAGGGACACGGCGATGGATTCGAGCACACGGGCCTTGTCATCGCTCGTGAGCGCTGCCGTGGCGCGGGAGGCCTCTTTGGCGCGCTCGAGGCGTGCCTGCGGGGTCTGGTCGGTCATCCGCCCAGTTTATGAGGTGGCCGGCTCGAACCAGGTCCCTATTTCGGCGCCGGCGAGAGCCTGCTCGACGAGGTCGGCACTGGTGACCAGCACCCCGATCCCCGACGCCGCCGCGAGGCGCGCCGCCGAGACCTTGGTGGCCGCTCCCCCGGTGCCGACGCTGTTGACGACCGTCGCTCCGAACTCGAGGCCGGTCAGGTCGGCGTCCGGGGCCACGATGTCGATCGGCTCGGCGTCGGGATCGGTCGGAGGCTTCGTGTAGAGCGACTCGATGTCGCTGAGCAGGATGAGCGCATCGGCTTCGATCAGCTGGGCGACGAGCGCACCGAGCCTGTCGTTGTCGCCGAAGCGGATCTCCTGAGTTGCGACCGTGTCGTTCTCGTTCACGATCGGCAGGGTGCGCAGCCCGAGCAGTCGCTCCATGGCGCGACGGGCGTTGGAGCGCGACGTCGGGTTCTCGAGGTCACCGGTGGTGAGGAGCACCTGCCCTGCGACGATGTCGAAGGGACGCAGCGACTCCTGGTAGCGATACATCAGGATGTTCTGACCAACCGCCGCCGCGGCCTGCTGGGTCGCGAGGTCGGTCGGGCGGGCGTCCAACCGCAGGAACGGGATGCCCGACGCGATCGCACCCGATGACACCAGCACGACCTCGGCTCCGCGTGCATGCGCGGCAGCGAGGGCCTCGACGATGACGGGGATGCGCCAGGACGACTCACCGCTGATCGAGGAGGATCCGACCTTGACGACGATGCGGGACGCAGTGGCGAGTTCTGCGCGGGTTCGTGCTGTCACTCGCCGTCCTCGCGGTACGCGGCGAGACGCTGCGTCTCGACCTCGGCGCGGGCTTCGGCCTTGGCATCCATGCGCTCGTAGTACTGCTCGCGTCGCTCCGACGTCGTCCGTCGCGCGTTCGGGGCCAGACGGGGGTCGGTTCCACGCGGCGCACTCATCAGCTCCGCGGCCGATGTCATGGTGGGCTCCCAGTCGAAGACGATGCTGTCGCCCTCGCCGATGACGACCGTCGAGCCCTGAACGGCGCCGAGACGGAAGAGCTCATCCTCGACACCGAGCTTCTCGAGTCGATCGGCGAGATAGCCGACGGCCTCTTCGTTCTGGAAGTCGGTCTGCTGCACCCATCGAACCGGCTTCTCACCCAGGATGCGGTACACGTTGCCGTAGGTGCCACCCTCGACACGGATGGTGAATTCCTTCTTGGAGCCGCGAGGACGGATGATGACGCGCTCCGGCGGCGTCTCGAGCGCGGCTTCGGCACGCGCCTTCTCGACGAGCTCGCCCAACGCGAAGGTGAGCGGACGCAGCCCCTCATGGGAGACCGTGGAGATCTCGAACACGCGGAACCCGCGGGCCTCGAGATCGGGACGCACGAGCTCGGCGAGGTCGCGTGCCTCGGGGACGTCGATCTTGTTCAGAGCGATGAACTGCGGGCGCTCGAGGAGCGGCGTCTGTCCCTCGGGGACCTCGTAGGCACCGAGCTCGGCGAGGATGACGTCGAGGTCGGAGATCGGGTCACGACCGGGCTCCAGAGTCGCGCAGTCGAGCACGTGCAGCAGCGCCGAGCAGCGCTCGACGTGGCGGAGGAACTCGAGACCGAGTCCTCGGCCCTCGCTGGCGCCCTCGATCAGCCCGGGCACATCGGCGACCGTGTAGCGGAAGTCACCGACCTGCACCACGCCGAGGTTCGGGTGGAGGGTCGTGAACGGGTAATCGGCGATCTTGGGCCGGGCGGCGGAGATCGCACCGATCAGGCTCGACTTGCCGGCGGACGGGTAGCCCACGAGGGCGATGTCGGCGACCGTCTTCAGCTCGAGGATGATGTCACCCTCGTGCCCAGGGGTGCCCAGGAGAGCGAACCCGGGGGCCTTGCGCTTCGGGGTGGCGAGGGCGGCGTTGCCGAGGCCACCCATCCCGCCCTTGGCGACGACGAACCGCTCACCGGGGATGATCATGTCGATGAGGACTTCGCCTGCGGTGTTCTTCACCACGGTGCCGACCGGGACCGGCAGCTCGAGCGTCTCACCGAGGAACCCGGAGCGGTGGTCGCCCATGCCCGGACCGCCGTTGCCGGAGGAACGGTGCGGCGAGTGGTGATACGACAGCAACGTGCCGGTCTGAGGATCGGCGACGAGCACGACGTCGCCGCCGTCACCGCCGTTGCCTCCGTCCGGGCCGCCGAGCGGCTTGAACTTCTCGCGGTGCACGGAGACGCAGCCGTTGCCGCCCTTACCCGCACGCAGGTGCAGTGTGACGGTGTCGACGAACGTGACCATTTGCTAGTCCTCTGGGTTGCTGTGCGTTTTCGGAGGGCAGATACACGGACGGGGCGAGCCGAAGCCCGCCCCGAACCGGATATCTAGTGTCGCGCTGTGATCACTCAGCTGCGGCGACGATGTTGACGACCTTGCGGCCGCCCTTCGCGCCGAACTGGACCGCACCGGCGGCCAGAGCGAACAGCGTGTCGTCGCCGCCACGGCCGACGTTGACGCCGGGGTGGAAGTGCGTGCCGCGCTGGCGGACGATGATCTCGCCGGCGAGGACCTGCTGACCGCCGAAGCGCTTCACGCCGAGGCGCTGAGCGTTGGAGTCACGACCGTTACGGGTTGAGCTTGCGCCCTTTTTATGTGCCATGTCCTAATCCCCTCGGGCTTACTTGATGCCGGTGATCTTGACGCGCGTGAGCTCCTGGCGGTGGCCCTGACGCTTCTTGTAGCCGGTCTTGTTCTTGTACTTCTGGATGATGATCTTCGGGCCGCGGAGGTTGCCGATGACCTCAGCCGTGACCTTGACCTTCGCGAGCGAGTCAGCGTCGGTGGTCACCGTGGCGCCGTCGACGAGCAGCACTGCAGCCAGCTCGATCTTCTCGCCCTGGGCAGCCTTGACACGGTCGAGCTGAACGATCGTGCCGACCTCGACCTTCTCCTGCCGCCCACCGGCGCGCACTACTGCGTAAACCACTTCATACCTGTTTCGTTGGGGAGCTCGCGGCTCCGAGATCTCACGGGAAGACTGTTGCTTGCATGCACCGCAGAACGGCGGGTGCGAACGCAAGACTCTCCGCTTCGGCCGACGAGGACGACGCGGCATACGCACCAAGGGACTACTTTACCGGATGCGGGTCTGTGTCGCAAAGCGGGCCGCCTCCGATCTGTCTGGGCGCACGCTCGAGCCCCACCCCATCGCTGCGGACGTAGGCTGACGAGGTGACCGTACTCGTCGACGACCCGCTCTGGCCCGCCCACGGACGCCTGTGGGCACACCTGGTCAGCGACGAGAGCCTCGATGAGCTGCACGCGTTCGCGCGGGCGAACGGCATCGCTCCGCGCGCGTTCGACCTCGACCACTACGACGTGCCGGAGGAGATCATCCCCCGGCTCGTCGCCGCCGGCGCTCAGCATGTGAAAGGCAAAGAGTTGGTGCGTCGCCTGATCGCCTCAGGACTCCGAGTCCGCAGCCGCGACCGGCGCTGACGGTTCGTTGTTCACCGAGACGGGAGTGCCGGTGAGCGCTGCCGTGCTCACTCGACGACGCCCTCGCCCCTGACCGGGTGCCTTCGGCTCCGGAAGGGCATCGAGAACCGAGTCGAGCAGCTGCTCAGCGGGAGTCTTCGGGCCCTTGCGGTCGCCGCCGCGCTTCTTGCGGGCCTTCTTCGGACGCTCGGCAGCTGCGGGCGCCTCCGCCGCGACGTCGACCGTCTCGGCTTCCTGCGCCGCCCCCTCGGCCGTCGGAGCGATGGTCGAGGCCGCGATCTGCGCGAGAGCCGACTTGGCGCCCTCTGTGATGCTGTGAGTGACGGCCGGCGCCGCAGGAGCGCTCTGGCTCTGCCCGTTGCCGTTGCCGTTGCCGTTGCCGCCGTTGCCGCGCTGGCGACGACCGCTCTGCCCGTTGCCGTTGCTGTTGCCGCCCCCATTGCTGTTGCTGGAGCGGTGCTTCACGACCGGGTCGTGGTGCACGATCACGCCACGACCGGCACACACCTCGCACGCCTCGCTGAACGTCTCCAGCAGGCCGAGGCCGAGCTTCTTTCTCGTCATCTGCACGAGGCCGAGTGAGGTGACCTCGGCGACCTGGTGCTTCGTGCGGTCGCGGCTCAGGCATTCGATCAGTCGACGCAGCACGAGGTCGCGGTTGGATTCGAGCACCATGTCGATGAAGTCGACGACGATGATGCCGCCGATGTCACGCAGACGCAGCTGGCGGACGATCTCCTCCGCAGCCTCGAGGTTGTTCTTGGTGACCGTCTCCTCGAGGTTTCCGCCGGAGCCGACGAACTTGCCGGTGTTGACGTCGACGACCGTCATGGCCTCGGTGCGGTCGATCACGAGCGAGCCGCCGGAGGGCAGCCACACCTTGCGGTCGAGCGCCTTCTCGATCTGCTCCGTGATGCGGAAAGCATCGAAGGGGTCGGTCTCGTCCTCGTAGGCCTCGACGCGCTCCAGCAGGTCGGGGGCGACGCTCTCCAGGTACGCACGGATGGTCTGCTGCGCATCTTCGCCCTGGATCAGCATCTTCGTGAAGTCCTCGTTGAAGACGTCGCGGACGATCTTCACGAGAAGGTCGGGCTCAGCGTGCAGGAGCGCGGGCGCCTGCTGGTTCTCGACCTGCTTCTGGATGTGCTCCCACTGCGAGGTGAGTCGCTGTACGTCACGGGTCAGCTGGTCTTCGGTGGCACCCTCGGCCGCAGTGCGGACGATCACGCCGGAGGACTCCGGCAGCACCTCCTTGAGGATGCGCTTGAGGCGCGCACGCTCGTTGTCGGGGAGCTTGCGGCTGATGCCGTTCATCGACCCGCCCGGCACGTAGACCAGGTAGCGGCCGGGGAGCGAGATCTGGCTCGTGAGACGCGCGCCCTTGTGTCCGACCGGGTCCTTCGTCACCTGCACGAGAACGCGGTCGCCGGGCTTGAGCGCCAGCTCGATGCGACGCGGCTGGTTGCCGGTCTCGACACCGTCCCAGTCGACCTCGCCGGAGTACAGCACGGCGTTGCGCCCGCGACCGATGTCGACGAAGGCGGCCTCCATGCTGGGGAGGACGTTCTGGACGCGGCCCAGGTAGACGTTCCCGATGAGCGACGCGTCCTGGTTGCGGGCGACATAGTGCTCGACGAGCACGCCGTCCTCGAGGACGCCGATCTGGGTACGGCCGTTCTTGGACCGGACGACCATCTTGCGGTCGACCGACTCACGGCGCGCGAGGAACTCTGCTTCGGTCACGACGGGGCGACGGCGTCCGGCATCGCGGCCGTCGCGGCGACGCTGCTTCTTCGCCTCGAGACGTGTCGACCCCTTGATGGCCTTCGGCTCGGTGATGTACTCCACGACGCGCTGACGCTGACGCGGCTCTTCACGCTGATCCTCGCCCTCGGAGCCACCGCGGCGACGACGGCCACGACCACGGCCCGCCGCGTCTTCCTGGGGCTGCTCGCGTTCGGCGATGCGGTCGAAGATGCGCTCGCGACCCGGGCGTGCGGGAAGAGGGACGACCTCCGGCGCGTAGAAGTGCAGCTGCGTGGAGACCTGGGAGACGAACACCTCGGGAAGCAGGCCGAGCGACACGGCGGTCACCGGAGCCTCCTCGACGGTGCTCTCCTCGACGGCCGTCTCCGAGGCGGTGGTCTCCGAGGCGGTGCTCTCCTCGACGGCCGTCTCCGCGGCGGTGGTCTCCGAGGCGGTGGTCTCCTCGACGACCAGCTCGGCCACGGACTCTGCGTCTGCCTCTGAAGAGGCAGCCTGCAGCGTCTCGGTGTCGGTGCTCACCGTCTCGGTGGTCTCCTCTGCCTCAGCGCTCGCTCCTGCAGCGGCTTCCGCGTCAGCTTCTGCTTCCGCCTGTGCATCCGCGACCGACTCGGCGGCAGCAGCAGCGTCGTCGGCAGCGGCCGCGGCGTCATCCGCAGCGGCATAGCCGGCGGCGACGTCATCGGCGGCGGCGTCCTCTGCCACCTCTGCCGCTTCGGAGAGCTCATCGCCCTCGTCCGACGACCCTGTGAGGTCGTCCGCCTCGGGAGCAGTGGGCTCCGTCAGCTCTCCCGCGGCGTCAGCCGGGAAGTCGAGGGTAGGGGCGTTGTTGTCATTGTTGTCATCGGCCATCTCTGGCTTACTCCCTGCACGGGACACTCGGTGTCCTGTGAAATCTCATGCGGTACCCGCGGGTTCCGCGAACTCACTCGGTTTGCGACCGGCTCATGGCTCTGATCGCGTGGGGCATTGGACCCCGAAGTCTGCTCGATGCGTGTCGCGGCAACGCCGTTCATCGCATCACAGGCCATTATCGCACCAAGTGGCTCCGTTCGCGGCATCCCATCACGCGCAGCGAGTTTTCTCCGGCCTGTTCTCGCCGCATCCATAGCAGTCGCTGGGATAATCCCCAGTATGAGCGAGCAGCGCACCCGCCCCGTCATCTATGCCGTCTGGCTGATCATCGCGAGTGTGGTGGGCTGGTTCGCCGCCTTCCAGCTCACGATCGAGAAGTTCGTGCTGGCGGCGAATCCGGACGCCGTGCTGAGCTGCAACGTCAGCGTCATGATCCAGTGCGGCAAGAATCTCGACTCGTGGCAGGGCGAGGTGTTCGGCTTCCCCAACCCCCTGCTCGGCATCGCCGGTTGGATGGCTCCCCTGTTCATCGGCGTCGCACTGCTCGCAGGCTCGCGCTTCCCGCGATGGTTCTGGATGACTTTCGGTGCGGGCGTCACCTTCGCCTTCGGCCTCGTGTGCTGGCTGATCTGGCAGAGCATCTACGCGCCCAACCTCGGCGTGCTCTGCCCCTGGTGCATGCTGACCTGGTCGGTCACCATCCCCACCTTCTTCGCGACGATGCTGCATCTGACCCGCAACGGCACGTTCACGAACAACGAGAAGCTGAAGGACCGGGCGAACCGACTGATGGTCTGGGTCCCACTCGCGACGATCCTCGCCTACGCCGTGGTCATCCTGCTCGCCCAGCTGCGCGGCCTCGACCTCCTCGGAGAGGTCATCGGCATGGTCTTCTGACCCTCGGCTGATATCGGACGGATACCGAAGAAGCCCGCCCGTCGATCCTCGGATCGACGGGCGGGCTTCTTCGGCGTGACGGGCGCTCAGTCGAACCAGATGCCGAGCTCGCGAGCTGCCGACTCGGGGCTGTCCGAGCCGTGCACGAGGTTCTGCTGCACCTTGAGTCCCCAGTCGCGACCGAAGTCGCCACGGATCGTGCCGGGGGCCGCGGTCGTCGGGTCGGTGGTGCCCGCGAGCGAGCGGAAGCCCTCGATCACGCGGTTGCCCGCGAGACGGATGGCGACCGAAGGGCCGGAGAGCATGAACTCGAGCAGCGGCTCATAGAACGGCTTGCCCTCGTGCTCTGCGTAGTGCTCGGCGAGCAGGTCGCGGTCGGGCTCGACCAGGCGGATGTCGACGAGGGCGTAGCCCTTCGCCTCGATGCGGGCGAGGATCGCGCCGGTGAGGCCGCGAGCGACACCATCGGGCTTGACGAGGACGAGGGTTTCTTCGGTGGCCATGTCATTCACTCTCTGTCTGAGTCTCGGTCGTGGGCTCGGCGGGGCGTCGTGCGTCCAATCGGGCCCCTCCGATGGTCGCATACGCCCACATGCCGCCGAAAATCAGGACGACGAGCAGGATCGACGGGACGAAGAACGCCGACAGGGCGACGACGGCCTGGATGACCCATCCGGCGGTGAGCGCCCAGGGCTTCGTGATCATCCCGGCGATCACGATGCAGGCGAGCGCGAGCACGGCGCCGGCGACGATCGCCCACCACTGCTCGATCCCCTCGGGAAGCTGGCGCAGCCCGAAGATCGTGAGGCCGACGAGGAAGACCACGATGGCCTCGAAGCCCAGCACGACCGGTGCGAGCTTCTGCACGAGGGTGCGCGGCGGACGTGGCCGACGAGCAGGTGTCGCCTCGGCGCTCATGCGCGCCACCCCGCCTTCCAATCCTCGTCCTGCGCCAGCGCGATCGCCTCACCGGCGAGCACGACCGACCCCGCGATGATCACCGCGCGCCGGTCGGAGGATGCGGCCCACTCACGCGCGGCGTCGGCGGCATCGGCGAGCGAGTGGTGCACGGTCGCGCGCTGTCCGTTCTGCTCGACGAGGTCGGCGATCGCATCTGCATCGCTCGCGCGGTCGGAATCCGGAGCGGTGGCGAACACGTGCGCCGCGGTGGGAGCCAGCTCAGCGACGATACCGGCGGCGTCCTTGTCGGCGAGCACACCGAGCACCAGACCCCACTCGTCGAAGTCGAAGCTGTCGTCCAGCGCCTGAGCGAGCGCCTTGGCGCCGTGCGGGTTGTGCGCGGCGTCGACGATCACGGTCGGGGCGATGCCGAGCAGCTGCAGCCTTCCGGGCGAGGTGCTCTCCTGCAGGCCTGCCGTGACGATGTCCGCGGCGATGCGCTGAGTGGCCCCGCCGATGAGCGACTCGACGGCGGCGACGGCGAGAGCGGCGTTGTGCCCCTGGTGCGCGCCGTAGAGCGGGAGGTACTCCTCGGCGTACTCCCCCGCCAGGCCGCGGATCGTGAGCAGCTGCCCACCGACCGCGAGCTTCTGCTCGGTGAGACCGAACTCCTCGCCCTCGAAGGCGATG
The DNA here is from genome assembly GCF_049896645.1 of Microbacterium sp. DWRC1-3. Lineage (NCBI taxonomy): Bacteria > Bacillati > Actinomycetota > Actinomycetes > Micrococcales > Microbacteriaceae > Microbacterium > Microbacterium sp. DWRC1-3. The sequence continues at coordinate 244,122 of NZ_JAFCUS010000001.1, read as the reverse complement.
GTCGCGTTGCGCTCTGCCGCCACCCGACGCAGCACCTCGGCCGCCTCTGCGGGCTGCTGGGCCGACACCACCGCCGCGCCCTCCTTGATGATGCCGGCCTTGACCTCGGCGATCTCGGCGATCGTGCTGCCGAGACGGTCGGCGTGGTCGATGTCGATCGGGGCGAACACCGCCACGTCACCATCGGCCGTGTTCGTGGAATCCCACTCGCCGCCCATGCCGACCTCGAGTACCAGCACGTCGATCGGCGCGTCGGCCACTGCGACGAACGCCAGCACTGTCAGCAGCTCGAAGAACGTCAGCGGAGCGTCGCCGGCTGCCTCGAGCTCGGCGTCGACGATGTCGACGAACGGCTCGATCTCGTCCCACGCGTCCGCCACCGCCTCGTCGGCGATCGGCTCGCCGTCGATCATGATGCGCTCGGTGAAGCGCTCCAGGTGGGGACTCGTGAACAATCCGGTGCGCAGATCATGCGCCCGCAACAGGCTCTCGATCATCCGCGCGGTCGACGTCTTGCCGTTCGTGCCCGTGATGTGCACAACGCGGTAGGTGCGCTGCGGGTCGTCGAGGAAGGCGAGGATGCGGGCGGTGCGCTCCTTGCGGGGCTGCACCCAGCGCTCTCCCGCGCGGCTCAGAAGGGCTTCGTAGACGGCATCGGCCCGGTCGGCGGCGCTCATGCTGCTGCTCCCATCCTGGTGACGGCGATCGTGAAGTCACCGGCGTTCGCATACGTGCCGGCGGGGATGACGGCGGAGAACTCGGGCGTCACTGCCGCGGCGGCGGCGAGCACCGTCCCGTGTCCGAAGATCGAGTCGCCCTGCGCGTCGATCACGAAGTACTCCTCGGCCAGGGTCTCCGCCGCGATCCCGGCGAGGTCGAAGGCGGAGACGACAGCCGCGGTGTCCACGTCGTCCTGGAACCGGAGCACCAGCTGGATGCGATCGCTGACGTCGAAGTCGGCGTTCTTGCGGGTCTCCTGCACGGCGCGGATCACATCCCGGGCGAGCCCCTCGGCTTCCAGCTCCGGGGTCGTCGTCGTGTCGAGCAGCACGAAGCCGCCGGTGGGGACGATGGCGAGAGCCTCTCCCTCCGGGCGGCCCGTGGTCTCGAGCACGAGCTCGTACTCCGAGGGTTCGAGCACGATGCCGCCCGCGGTCACGACGCCGGACACCTCACTCCAGTCGCCCGAACGCGCAGCCTGGATCGCCTTCTGCACGTCCTTGCCCAGACGCGGCCCCGCCGCGCGGGCGTTGACGCTGAGGCGGTGGGCGATGCCGTACTCCGTCGCCGTGTCATCGGCGAGCGGGACGAGCTCCACCGACTTCACGTTCAGCTCCTCGCGGAGGATGTCCTCGAACTGGCCGAGCGACGCCGCCAGCGGCGAGACCACGGTGAAGCGGGCGAGCGGGAGGCGCACGCGCAGCTTCTCCTTCTTGCGCAGGGCATTGCCGACGCTCGACAGCTCGCGTACCGCGTCCATCGCGTCGCGGATCTCGTCCGCCGCCGGGAACTGCGCCGCGTCGGGCCAGTCGGTCAGGTGCACGCTGCGTCCGCCGGTCAGGCCCTGCCACACGCGCTCGCTGACGAGCGGTACGAGAGGCGCCGCGACACGGGTGAGCGTCTCGAGCACGGTGTAGAGCGTGTCGAAGGCCTCGCGGCTCTTCGGGTCTTCCGTCACGCCGGTCCAGAAGCGGTCGCGCGAACGCCGGATGTACCAGTTGGTGAGCACCTCGGCGAAGTCACGCAGACGCGCGGACGCGGTGGTGGAGTCGAGGCCCTCGAGGTCGGCGCGCACCTCGCGGACGAGGTCACCCAGACGCGCCAGGATGTAGCGGTCGAGCACATCGGTGGAGTCGGTGCGCCAGGAGGCCTCGTAGCCGTCGGCGCCGGATGCATTGGCGTAGGTCGCGAAGAAGTACCACGAGTTCCACAGCGGCAGCAGGAATTCGCGGACCCCCGAGCGGATGCCCTCCTCGGTGACCGCGAGGTTGCCTCCGCGCAGCACCGAGCTCGACATCAGGAACCAGCGCATCGCATCGGAGCCGTCGCGGTCGAGCACCTCGGACACGTCGGGGTAGTTGCGCAGCGACTTCGACATCTTGTAGCCGTCGCTGCCGAGCACGATGCCGTGGCAGCTGACACCCGTGAACGCGGGGCGATCGAACAGCGCGGTCGACAGCACGTGCATGACGTAGAACCAGCCGCGGGTCTGCCCGATGTACTCGACGATGAAGTCGGCCGGCGAGTGCGAGTCGAACCACTCCTGGTTCTCGAACGGGTAGTGCACCTGCGCATAGGGCATCGAGCCCGAGTCGAACCACACGTCGAAGACGTCTTCGATGCGGCGCATCGTGCTCTTGCCGGTGGGGTCGTCGGGGTTCGGGCGCGTGAGGTCGTCGATGTACGGCCGGTGCAGGTCGATCTCGCCCTCGGGGTTGCGCGGCAGCGTGCCGAAGTCGCGCTCGAGCTCCTCCAGCGAGCCGTAGGCGTCGACACGCGGGTACTCCGGGTCGTCGCTCTTCCAGATCGGAATCGGCGAACCCCAGTAGCGGTTGCGGCTGATCGACCAGTCGCGCGCGCCCTCGAGCCACTTGCCGAACTGCCCGTGCTTGACGTTCTCCGGCACCCACGTGATCTGCTCGTTGTTCGCGAGCAGGTCGTCCTTGATGTCCGTCACGCGGATGAACCAGCTCGAGACGGCCTTGTAGATCAGGGGGTTCCGGCAGCGCCAGCAGTGCGGGTACGAGTGCTCGTAGCTCTGCAGGCGGATCAGACGACCGTTGTCGCGGATCAGGCGCACGAGCGGAGTGTTCGCCTCCATCCACAGCTCGCCCGCCACATCGGTGACGTTCGGGAGGAAGCGTCCACCGTCGTCGAGGGACAGGATCGTGGGGATCCCGGCGGCGCCGGCGACACGCTGGTCGTCCTCACCGTAGGCCGGGGCCTGGTGGACGATGCCGGTGCCGTCGCTGACGGTGACGTAGTCGTCGACCAGGATGCGCCAGGCGTTCTCGGTCCCGTAGGTCTCGGTGTCGGCGTAGTAGTCGAACAGCCGGTCGTACGTCACATCCTGCAGCTCGGCGCCGCGGACCGTGGCGTCGACGGCCGCGAGAGCCTCTTCGGTGCTCTCGTAGCCGAGGTCCTTGGCGTATCCGCCGACGAGCTGACGGGCGAGCAGGTAGCGGTGCGCGGAGGACTCGATCGCGGCATCCGTCGTCCCTGCGGCCTGATGCACGTCGGCCGCGCCGTTCGGACCGGCGGGGAGCACGACGTACTCGATCTCCGGGCCCACGGCGAGCGCGAGGTTGGTCGGCAGGGTCCAGGGCGTGGTCGTCCAGGCGAGGGCGCGGACGCCGGTGAGGCCGAGCGCTTCCGCCTTGGCTCCCGTCAGCGGGAAGGTGACCGTGACGGACGGGTCCTGACGCATCTGGTAGACGTCGTCGTCCATGCGCAGCTCGTGGGCGCTGAGCGGAGTCTCGTCGCGCCAGCAGTACGGCAGCACGCGGTACCCCTCGTAGGCGAGGCCCTTGTCGTAGAGGGTCTTGAACGCCCACAGCACGCTCTCCATGTAGCCGAGGTCGAGCGTCTTGTACCCGCGCTCGAAGTCGACCCAGCGCGCCTGACGGGTGACGTAGTCCTGCCACTCGTGCGTGTAGGTCAGGACCGAGCTCTTCGCCTTCGCGTTGAAGACGTCGATGCCCATCTCCTCGATCTCGGCCTTCTCGGTGATCCCGAGCTGCTTCATGGCCTCGAGCTCGGCCGGCAGCCCGTGCGTGTCCCACCCGAAGACACGATCGACCTTGTGGCCGGTCATGGTCTGGAAGCGCGGGAACACGTCCTTCGCGTACCCGGTGAGCAGGTGGCCGTAGTGCGGCAGGCCGTTCGCGAACGGAGGCCCGTCGTAGAACACCCATTCGGGTGAGCCCTCACGCTGCGCGATCGAGGCGCGGAAGGTGTCGTCCGTCTTCCAGAACGCGAGCACCTCCTCCTCGATCTGCGGGAAGCGGGGGCTGGGCGCGACGGAATCGGCGGCGGGGCCGAAGGAGGAACGGGGGTAGGTCATCGTGTCTCGCAGTGGTCGTCGTGGCGGATGCTCCTGCGAGGACGATCCTCGCGGACCGCGGTACCACCTCGCGTGCCACGCCTTACGACGCGACCACTCTCACTGCGGCTGTGACGGGCCTGCCCCGCTCGGTTCTACTGAGCGCTTCCCGCGGGCGACGCCGTTCTTCCGAGAGCTCCCCGGTGATGGCCGGATCGATGCTCGTGTGTCCAGTGTACGCGTGCGTACACCCTCAGGACGCTCCTCTGCTCTCCTGGCCCCGGCCTCCCGCGCGCCGGAAGCGATGTCGCCGGCGCACCCTACGCTCGAAGCATGGCCCGCACCCCCGAGTCCCCCGCCCCTCCCCGCATCACCGCTCCCGACCTGCCGCCCGTGCTCGAGCCCGCGCTTCCCGCGCGCAGCGCCGACCTCATCGCCGCCAGGCTCGACCTGAACGGCACCGTCGATCTCGCCTACTCGACGCTCGAGCAGTGCATCCTGAGCGCCGACGCCGACGCCATCGACCTCACCGGCGCGACGGTCGTCGACGTCGACATGTCCGGTGTGCGCATCGCCTCGCTCCGCATGCGCGATGCCGGTGTGCGGCGGGTGCGGATCAGTGGCGGGCGTATCGGCACTCTCGACCTCAGCGAGGCGCTCATCTCGGAGCTCGATCTGCGGGATGTGCGCATCGACTATCTGAATCTGGGGGCGGCCAAAGTCACCGATCTCGAGATCTCGGGGTGCAGCATCCGCACCATCGACATGCCGCAGGCCGAGCTCTCCCGTGTGCGCTTCACAGCCACATCGAGCGACGAGGTCGACCCACGGGGCATGCGTGCGAAAGACGTGGATCTGCGTGGGCTCGACGCCGTCGCCTATCTCGACGCCCACAGCCTCCGCGGGGCCACCCTCACCTCGTTCCAGGTTCAGCAGCTCGCCCCGGCGCTGGCGGCGGGCATCGGCATCCAGATCAAGGACTGACGGCAGATCAAGGACTGACGGCAGATCAGAAGCCGGCGGGGCCACTCGCGTCGAGCAGTTCCCGCGTGAACGGATGCTGGGGCGAGGCGAACACGTCGACGGTCGCCCCCTGCTCGACGATCCGTCCGTCCTGCATCACGAGCACCTCGTCGGCGACCGCGCCGACCACGTCGAGATCGTGGGAGACGAGGATCATCGTCAGCTGCCGCTCCTGCTGCAACCGGCCGAGCAACCGCAGCACCCGCTCCCGCACCGAGGGGTCGAGCGCCGAGACGGGTTCGTCCAGCACCAGCACCTCCGGGTCGGCGGCGAGCGCGCGGGCGATCGCAGCCCGCTGTCGCTGACCCCCGGAGAGGGCGTTCGGACGCCTGTCGGCGATCTCCGGCGAAAGACCGACCTCGGCGAGGAGCTCCCCGACGCGGGCGACACGTCGCGCGCGAGGCACGCCGCCCGCCTCCAGTCCCTCCCGCAGCGATCGGCCGATCGTCCACCGTGGATCGAAGGCGCCGAGCGGGTTCTGGTGCACGAGTTGCACCCGTCGCTCCGCCGTCCACCGCAGGGTGCCGCTGTCCGGCGTGTCGACCCCGACGATCATGCGCGCGAGTGTCGTCTTGCCCGACCCCGACTCCCCCACGATGCCGAGCGTCTGTCCGTCCTTCACCGTGAACGTCGCGTCGATGACGGCGGGCACCGTGGCGAAGCTGCGCGAGAGGCCGCGGGCGATCAGCACCGGCGAGGCCTCCGTGGGGGCTGCAGCTCTGGTCTCGTGCATCGTCGCGGCGATGAGCTGCTTCGTGTACTCGTGCCGGGGGTTCTCGAGCACCTCGGAGACCGTGCCGGATTCGACCACGATGCCATCCTTCATCACGAGGACTCGGTCGGCGATCCGGCGAACCGCGGCGAAGTCATGACTGATGAAGACGAGCGCGGTACCTGCATCGGTGATCTCGCGCAGCAGTCCGAGGATCCGGGCCTGCACGGTGGCATCGAGTGCGGTCGTCGGCTCGTCCGCCACCAGCACGGCGGGGCCCGCGGCGAGTGCGGAGGCGATGAGCGCCCGCTGTCGGAGGCCTCCGGAGAGCTCGTGCGGGTGCTGTCGGGAGCGACGTTCGGGGTCGGGCATCCATACCCGCGCCAGAAGCTCCTGCACCCGCCCCGCCAGCGCCGCACGTCCGCGGACGAGCCGATGCAGCAGCAGCGGCTCGGCGACCTCCGCCCCGACCCGGCGAAGGGGGTCGAGCGAGACCAGAGCGTCCTGGGAGACGAGCGCGATCCCGGCTCCGCGAAGGTCGCGCCACGCACGTTCGGAGAGCCCGGCGGCATCCCTTTCGTCGATGAGGAGGCCCTCCAGGGAGACGGTGGCCTCTGCCGGCGTCAACCCCAGCAGTGCGCGGGCCGTGAGCGACTTCCCCGCGCCGGACTCCCCGACGATCGCGACGCACTCCCCGCGTTCGACCGTGAAGGAGACGTCGTCCACCACGCGCTTCCCGTCGAAGGCGATGCGCAGCCCCCGCACCTGCAGTGCAGCGTTCATGCCGCCCTCCCGTCTGCGCGCGCCCGCAGGATCCGTCCGACGACCGTCGCCGACACCACGGTGAGCGTGATCGCGATGCCGGGGAAGAGCGAGATCCACCACGCCTGTCCCAGCACGTTGCGACCACCGGCGAGCATGAGCCCCCACTCCGGTGTCGGCTCCGAGGGGCCGAGACCCAGGAAGCTGAGCCCGGCCGCGGCCAGGATGCTCGAACCGATGCCGATGGTCGCGAGCACGCTCAGTGCGCCGAGGACGCCGGGCACCACGTGCCGCGTGAACGCGCGCACCCGCGGGACGCCGAGGATGCGGGCCGCCTCGACGTGCTCGGCGACGCGCAGCGTCTGCGTCTGCACGCGCGCCAGCCGGATGTAGACGGGCACAGCGGCCAGGGTCACCGCGATCGCGATGTTCACCGGCCCCGGACCCAGGACCGCGACCACGACCAGCGCGACGAGGAACTCGGGGAAAGCCATCAGCACGTCGTTCACCCGCATCACGGTGGTATCGATGCCCTTCGGTGCGACTCCGGCGAGCGCGCCGATGACGAGCCCGACGACGAGCGCCACCCCGGTGGCGAGGAGTCCGATGCCCAGCGAACGCCCTGCGCCGTAGATGACTCGCGAGTACACGTCGCGCCCGCTCTGGTCGGTGCCGAACAGGTGCTCGGCACTCGGCGGAAGCAGGGCGGAGCGAACGGCGGTCTGCAGCGGATCGTGAGTGGCGAGCACGCCGGGCCAGAGCGCCGCGAACACGATCACCGCGAGCACCACGATCGCGACCCACAGCAGCACCCGCTGCGCGCGCCTCATCGGATGTCTCCGGCTCGCGAGGCCCTGACACGCGGATCGATCAGGGGATGCACGAGTTCGACCACGAGGTTCACCGCGACGAAGACCAGGGCGCTCAGCAGGATGATCCCGGTGATCACCGGCAGGTCGCGGTCGCTGATCGCGGCGAGGGTCACGCGGCCCAGGCCCGGACGCGCGAACACGGTCTCCACCAGCACCGCACCACCGAGCACGGATCCGGTCAGGTAGGCCGCGAGCGTCACGGCCGATGCAGCGCCGTGCCGCAGTCCGTGCCGCAGGGTGAACCACGAGGGGCTCGCACCCCGGGCACGCACCGTCTCGGCGAACGGCATGCGCTCCGCCTGCATCAGCCCGTCACGCAGCACCTGGCTGAGCAGCGCGGCGACCGGGAGCGCGAGAGTGATCGCCGGCAGGACGAGCGTGGCGGGGTTGCGGGCTCCCGACACCGGGAACCAGCCCAGTCCGAACGCGAAGACGCTGAGCAGGACGAGCCCGATCCAGAACACCGGGGAGGAGAGCACCACGAGCTCCACAGCGGCCGCGATCGTGCGCGCTGCCCTGCTCCGCACGAGGACCGCCACCGCGAGCGCGAGCACGAGGGCGATCACGAGCGCGAGCACCGAGAGCTGCACCGTCGCTCCGAGCTGACGTCCGATCACCTCCGTCACCGGCATCCGCAGTTGGTACGACTCCCCCAGATCTCCCCGAGCGAGCTGGCCGATGAAGCCGAGGTACTGCTCGAACGGCGGACGGTCCAGCCCCAGGTCGGCACGGATCCCGTCCTTGACGGCCTCACTCACCTGCGCCTGGGGCCCCAGCATCACCGAGACGGGGTCACCGGGGATCACCCGGAACGCGAGGAAGGCGACGGTCGCCGCGCCCCACAGGACGATGACGACGGATGCGACCAGACCGGCGATACGGGCGAGAGCAGCCTTCACCACCCGTGCCCTCCGCTCCGTCGACGGTTCAGCCGACGGTCACATCGTAGAACAGCGGCCGACCGTACAGGTCGTACTCGAGTCCCTCGACGCGGTCGCCGACGGCCGTGATCGCCGACGGGCTGTACAGCGGCACGATGGCCGTGTATGTGGCATTCCACTGCTGCAGCTGGGTGTACAGCTCGTTGCGCTTGTCCTGATCGCTGGAGGCGACGGCCTGCTCGAGCAAGGCATCGATCTGCGGGTCGCTCACCTGCGAGGCGTTCTGGAATCCGTCGGTGTGCAGGTGACTGCGCAGCAGATCGGGATCGACGCCCGAGAAGCCCCAGTCGGTCAGATCGAAGGTCTTCGGCTCGTACTGCTCGTTGTAGGCGCCGGGCTCGAGCTCCTCACGCTGAACCTCGAAGCCGATGCTCTTCAGATCCGACTGGATGGCGTTGCCCAGCGCGGCGCGGTCGTCGGGAACCGGCGTCCAGGCGATCCAGCGCACGGAGAGTCGCTTGCCGTCCTTCATGCGGATGCCGTCGGCGTCGCGATCCGTCCATCCGGCCTCGTCGAGCAGCGCATCGGCCGCATCCTGATCGAACGGCCAGCTGCCCTCGAGCGACGCGTCGTAGCCCGGAGTCGTCGAGCCGAGGATGCTCCATGCCCGCGGGAACTGTCCGAAGTAGATCTCCTCGACAGCGGCGTCGATGTCGATGCCGCGGGCGAAGGCCTGGCGCACCTTCTCGTCGGCGAACACCCCGTACTTCTCGTTCAGGTACAGCGAGTACGGCAGACCCGGGTACTCGATCGAGTCGACCGTGACGCCGTCGCCGAGGTCCTTCGCGAGGTTCGGCGGGATGTTGCTGGCGAGGTCGGCCTCGCCGCTGGTGACGACACCGGTGCGGACCGAGGCCTCCGGCTGGATCTCGACGCGCAGGGTCTCGAACTTCGGAGCCTCGGTGTCGTGCGGACCCCACGCGTAGTCGTCGTTGCGGGTGTAGACGATCTCCTGGTCTGGCGTGTACTCGCTGAGCTCGAACGGGCCGGTGCCCACGGTGATGTCGGGTCCGCCGGCCTTGAGCTTGTCTGCGGACTTCGCGAGCACGGCCGGCGAGTAGAAGCCCAGCTGCGGCGTGCTCGCCGCCTGCAGGAACGGGGCGTACGGCTGGGTGAAGGTCACCGTGACCGTATAGTCGTCGACGACCTCCGTGCCCTTGTAGAAATCAGCGCCGAGCATGCTGGCGGCCTGAGCGGAAGCCGTCTCGGGGTCGACGATGCGGTCGAAGTTCGCCTTGACCGCGGCGGCGTCGAACTTCTCGCCATCGGTGAAGGTCACGTCGTCCCGGAGCACGAAGGTGTACTCCGTGCTGTCCGGCGAGACTTCCCAGCTCTTCGCAAGCCACGGGCTGAACGTTCCGTCCGCCTCCTGGAACACCAGCGAGTCGAGCACGGCCCGCTGCACCATGCCGGAGACGTCGAGCTGGCTCACCTGCGGGTCCATGTGCCCGGCCGAGAGGTTCGCGCCCTCGATGGACCACACCAGCTCTCCTCCGCCTTCTCCCTCGGAACCGGGGGCCGCGCAGGCGCTGAGCACCAGCGCGGTGGCAGCGGCGAGCGCCGCGAAGGGCAGGAGACGACGCACTGATTTTGCGGGCATGACGATTCCTCTGGACGAGCGGGTCGGGATCCCTCCATCCTACGGCGGATTGTTGGACCGGGTCGATCTGCGGCGACCTGCCAGCCCCGCGATGCTCGGTAGACTGTTCGGCACCACCCACACTCAGGCACGCTCACACAGTGCCGCATACATCGCTCGAGGAGACCTTCATGCCTGCTTCCGAATCGTCGCAGAACCAGATTCCCGACAAGCCCGTACTCGAAGGCCTCGAAGCGAAGTGGGATGCCGCATGGGCCGAGCAGGGCACCTACCTGTTCGATCGTCTGCGCGCGGCACAGGCCGGCCGTGACGGCGTGTACTCGATCGACACCCCTCCTCCCACGGCATCGGGCAGCCTGCACATCGGACACGTGTTCTCGTACACGCACACCGACGTGAAGGCGCGCTTCGAGCGTATGCGCGGCAAGACCGTGTTCTACCCGATGGGATGGGACGACAACGGCCTGCCCACCGAGCGCCGCGTGCAGAACTACTACGGTGTGCGGTGCGACCCCTCGCTCCCCTACACGCCCGACTTCACACCCCCGTTCGAGGGTGGCGACAACAAGTCCAGCCGTGCAGCCGATCAGCAGCCGATCAGCCGCCGCAACTTCATCGAACTCTGCGAGCGCCTCACGATCGAGGACGAGAAGCAGTTCGAAGCACTGTTCCGCCAGCTCGGACTGAGCGTGGACTGGACGCAGACCTACCGCACGATCTCCGACGACACCATCCGTCAGAGCCAGCTCGCGTTCCTGCGCAACATCGAGCGCGGTGAGGCGTATCAGGCGCTGGCCCCGACGCTGTGGGACATCGACTTCCGCTCCGCCATCGCGCAGGCCGAGCTCGAGGACCGCGACCAGCAGGCGGCCTATCACACGATCGAGTTCCCCTTCGCGGACGGCTCGGGATCGATTGCGATCGACACCACCCGCCCGGAGCTGCTCCCCGCGTGCATCGCGATCGTGACGCACCCGGAGGGCCCGCACAAGCACCTCATCGGCACCAAGGTGAAGACCCCCTTCTTCGGCGCCGAGATCGAGATCCACGGGCACCACCTCGCCCAGCCCGACAAGGGCACCGGCGCTGCCATGGTCTGCACCTTCGGCGATGTGACCGACATCATCTGGTGGCGCGAGCTGCGCACCACCGACAACGAGTCGCTGCCGAACATGACCACGATCGGCCTGGACGGGCGATTCCTGCCCGATGCCCCCGCCTCCGTCGCGAACCCCGAGGCGGCGACCTGGTACGGCGAGGAGATCGCGGGCAAGACCGTCTTCAGCGCGCGCAAGGCGATCGTGGAGAAGCTGCAGGCGACGGGCGACATGACCGCTGTCGGCAAGCCGTTCAACCACGCGGTGAAGTTCTTCGAGAAGGGCGACCGTCCGCTCGAGATCGTCTCCACGCGGCAGTGGTACATCCGCAACGGCGCCCGCGACGGCGAGCTGCGCGACAAGCTCATCGCCCACGGCGAGGAGCTCGCCTGGCACCCCGAGTTCATGCGTGTGCGCTACGAGAACTGGGTCGGCGGCCTGACCGGCGACTGGCTGGTGTCGCGTCAGCGCTTCTTCGGCGTGCCGATCCCCCTCTGGTACGCCCTGGACGAGAACGGCGAGCGCGACTACGACCGCGTGCTCACCCCGGATGCGGCGACGCTCCCGATCGACCCGACCACCGATGTGCCCGCCGGATACACCGAGGACCAGCGCGGCGTGGCGGGCGGCTTCGACGCCGAGGCCGACATCCTCGACACCTGGGCGACCTCGTCCCTCACCCCGCAGCTCGCGGGTGGCTGGCAGCGCGACGAGGAGCTCTGGCAGCTCACTGCTCCGTTCGACCTGCGCCCCCAGGGTCAGGACATCATCCGCACCTGGCTGTTCTCGACGATGCTGCGCTCGACGCTCGAAGACGGCAGGACGCCGTGGCGCAACGCCGCGATCTCCGGATTCATCGTCGACCCCGACCGCAAGAAGATGTCGAAGTCGAAGGGCAACGTGGTCACCCCGGCCGACGTGCTCGAGGCCCACGGCTCCGACGCGGTGCGCTATTGGGCCGCCTCGAGCCGCCTCGGCATGGACGCGGCGTTCGACCCGCAGAACCCGACGCAGGTGAAGATCGGTCGCCGTCTGGCCATCAAGGTACTGAACGCGGCGAAGTTCGTGCTGTCGTTCCCCGTGCCCGAGGGTGCGCAGGTGACTCATGCCCTCGACGCGTCGATGCTGACCGCGCTCGACAGCGTCGTCGTCGAGGCCACCAAGGCGTTCGAGCGGTACGACGCCGCTCGTGCACTGGAGCTCACCGAGGCCTTCTTCTGGACGTTCTGCGACGACTACCTCGAGCTCGTGAAGGAGCGCGCCTACAACCAGGCCGACGTGGGACAGGCCTCCGCGGCGCTCTCGCTGCGTCTGGCCCTGTCGACGCTGCTCCGCCTGCTGGCTCCGGTGCTGTCCTTCGCGGCAGAGGAATCGTGGTCCTGGTTCGAAGAGGGCTCCGTGCACACGGCCGCGTGGCCGACGCCGCTCGGAATCGACGGCGACCCGGCGGTGCTGGCTGCAGCCAGTGAAGCGCTGATCGGCATCCGCCGTGCGAAGACCGAGGCGAAGGCCTCGCAGAAGACTCCGGTCTCGCGTGCGGCGATCGCCGCCCCCGCCGCGAAGCTCGACGCCCTCCGCGCAGCCGCCGACGACCTCCGCGCCGTCGGCCGCATCGCCGAGCTCGAGTTCACCGAGGCGGAGGCGTTCGCGGTCACCGCGATCGAGCTCGCTCCGGTCGAGGCGTCCTGATGCAGTTGGGCACGCGCTGGGCGGCGGGGTCCGAGGCTCCGGCCTCCGTCCCCGCCTCCCTGCGACCGGCGATCGCCGAGGTCGAGGCCAAGGGGCTGACCGGTCACTGGACGCTCACCTGGCTGGAAGGCCGCGCGATCGCTGAGCTCGACGCGGGGTGGGAGGTCTTCCAGACCGCCTCCGGCGAGATCGTCGCCCGCCCCTTCGAGGACTGAACCTCCCCGCCAGGCCGAGACCGGGTCTCAGCGCCGGGTCAGCCCGAGCTGGGCGAGAGCGTGATCGACGGCGCGCGGGTCCTGCCTGCGGGTCTGCTGCTCGCGCAGCAGATCGAGGGAGAGCTCACGCCGTTCGGCGCGCCGCGAGATGCGGTGCTCGACGTAGGCGGTGAGATGGCCGGCGAGTCTCAGCAGCCCGCGTTCGGTCTGGGTCGGCGCCACCAGGTGAAGAGTCGCGCTGGTCATGATTCCTCCACGGTGTCGTCGCTGGATCCGTGCGTCGCCTGCTGCGGCGTCGGAAGGTCGAAGAGTTCGGTGCGGAGCGAGACGCGTCGAACATCGGGGCCGGTCTGACCCCGGTAGCGCTCGATGGCGCTCTCCACGATGCTCTCGAGCTCCTCCCGGAGCGACATGGCCTGCTCCGGCGTCATATCGAGGTGGGTGGTGATCGTGATCCCCACATCGCGCCAGGCCTCGGGCACCTCGGACTGCGGCCGGTTGAGGTACGACATCAGCGTCTCGTGCCGCAGCCGGAAGAACTCCGACGTGACGATCTGCGCAGCGGCACGGTTCGCCGGCGAGGTCATCTCGTCGGGCCCCGGCACGTCGATGCGCCCCTTGGGCCGCTCCCACCATCGCTCGCGTGCCGTGCCCCGCCCCTCGACCTCGCGGATGAGGTCGTGCGCGGCGAGGGCGCGGAGGTGGTAGCTGGTCGACCCCGAGGTCTCCCCCACGAGGGCGGCGAGCGAGCTCGCCGTCTGCGGACCACGTGCGGCGAGAAGGTCGAAGATCTTCACCCGGAGCGGGTGCGCCAGGGCCTTCAGCGCACTGGCGTCCAGAGTCCTGACCTGGGTCTCATTCGTCATGCATGCAAAGATACCGTTGCAAAGAAGTCTTTGCAAGTGTTTCTTTGCAAGTGTTTCTTTGCAAGTGTTTCTTTGCAAGTTGTGCGGATCAGTCGATCGCCGCCCGTGCAGCGACGAAGGCCGCGACGCAGCGCTCGATTTGATCCGGCGTATGCGCCGCCGAGAGCTGCACCCGGATCCGTGCCAGGTCGCGGGGCACGACGGGGAAGCTGAAGGCGGTCACGTAGACACCGCGCTCCTGCATCTCGCGAGCGATCCGCGCCGTCTTCGCGGCGTCGCCGAACATGACAGGGACGATGGGGTGCTCCCCCGGCAGCAGGTCGAACCCCTCGGCGGTCATGCGCTCGCGGAAGAGCGCGGCATTGCTGCGCAGACGCGCACGAAGATCGGCCGACCCCTCGACGAGGTCGAGCGCGGTCAGGGTACCCGCCACGATCGCCGGGGCGAGCGTGTTCGAGAAGAGGTACGGACGGGATCGCTGGCGCAACAGAGCCACGATGTCCGCGTGCGAGGCGACGTAACCCCCGGATGCGCCGCCGAGCGCCTTGCCGAATGTGCCGGTGTAGATGTCGACGCGGTCGGCGACTCCGCAGAGCTCCGGCGTCCCCCGGCCGTTCTCGCCCACGAAGCCGACGGCGTGCGAGTCGTCGACGAAGACGAGGGCGTCATAACGCTCTGCCAGGTCGCAGATCTCGGCGAGCGGTGCGATGTAGCCGTCCATCGAGAACACGCCGTCCGTCACCACCACGCGGAAACGGGCGTCCGAGGCGGCCTGCAGCTGCGCTTCGAGATCGGCCATGTCGCGGTTGCGGTAGCGGAGCCTGCGCGCTTTCGAGAGCCGGATACCGTCGATGATCGACGCATGGTTGAGCTCGTCCGAGATGATCGCATCCTCGGCGGAGAAGAGCGTCTCGAACACGCCCCCGTTCGCGTCGAAGCACGACGAGTACAGGATGGCCTCGTCCGTGCCGAGGAAGTCGGCGAGCCGACGCTCGAGCTCGAGGTGCTGCTCCTGGGTACCGCAGATGAAGCGCACGCTGGCCAGACCGTAGCCCCATTCCTGCAGGGCCGTGGTCGCGGCGTCGAGGATGCGCGGGTCGTCAGCGAGGCCGAGGTAGTTGTTGGCGCAGAAGTTCAGCACCTCCGTGCCGTCCGCGGTGATCGAGGCGTTCTGCGGTCCGCGGATACCGCGCTCATGCTTGGTGAGCCCGGCCTCCTCGATCCCCGCCA
Source organism: Microbacterium sp. DWRC1-3 (assembly GCF_049896645.1). Taxonomy (NCBI): domain Bacteria; kingdom Bacillati; phylum Actinomycetota; class Actinomycetes; order Micrococcales; family Microbacteriaceae; genus Microbacterium; species Microbacterium sp. DWRC1-3. Next base: position 229,073 of record NZ_JAFCUS010000001.1, on the reverse strand, counting down.
GCTCGCCCGCCACATGCTTCTGAAAAGTCCCGTACATCACAGCTCCGTCCAGTCGAGGATGATCTTGCCCGTTCCCGCAGACTCGGCCGCAGCGAAGCCGCGCTCCCAGTCGCGAGCGGGGACGACCTCGGCGATCACCCGGCCGATGGCGTCCCGCAGGGTCGCGCTGGTCTGCAGCATCGCCCCCATCGCGTTCCATGTCTCGAACATCTCGCGTCCGTAGATGCCCTTGATCGTGAGCATGTGGGTGACGAGCTTGCCCCAGTCGACTCCGAACCCCGCGCTCGGCAGACCCAGCATCGCAATGCGGCCGCCGTGATTCATGTTGTCGATCATGGCCGGGAGAGCCGAGGGCGCACCGCTCATCTCGAATCCGATGTCGAACCCCTCCCGCATTCCGAGCGCCTGCTGCGCATCGCGGATGTCGCGGACCGAGACGTCGACCACCTCGTCGGCGCCCATCCGGCGGGCCATCTCCAGGCGGGGTGCGCTGACGTCGGTCGCCGTGATGAACCGTGCACCCGCGTGCCGGGCCACCGCGATCGCCATCAGCCCGATGGGTCCGCAGCCGGTGACGAGCACGTCCTCACCGACGAGCGGGTACGTGAGGGCGGTGTGGACGGCGTTGCCGAGGGGATCGAAGATCGCACCGAGTTCGGGCGTCACCTCGGAGTGGTGCACCCACACATTCGTCGCGGGAAGAGCGAGGTACTCCGCGAAGGCGCCGTCGCGCTGCAGACCGAGGCCGATCGTGCGGATGCACATCTGGCGGCGACCCGCCCGGCAGTTGCGACACGTGCCGCACACGATGTGTCCTTCGCCGGACACCCGGTCGCCGACGGCGATGTCGTGCACACCGGGGCCGACCTCGACGACCTCCCCGTAGAACTCGTGGCCGGGGATGAGCGGAGCGGCGATCGCGGACGCCGCCCAGTCATCCCAACGGAGGATGTGCAGATCGGTGCCGCAGATCCCCGTGCGCAACACCCGGATGACGACGTCGTCGGTGCCGGCAGTCGGATCAGGACGCTCGACGAGCTCGAGTCCGGCGCCGGGTGCGCCTTTGTACAGTGCCTTCATGTGTTCGATCCCATCGCATCAGACAATGTAGAACAATCGGCATCGTCTGCATCATCGATGTAGCCGCACCTACACTGAGAACGTGGAACTCCATCAGCTGCAGATCCTGCGAGAGCTCGGTGCTCTCGGGAGCGTGACGGCGGTGGCCGATGCGCTCCGGGTCACCCCCTCCGCCGTATCCCAACAGCTCGCCGCCCTGCAGAGAGGCGTTCCGACCCCACTGACCCGCAGGCTCGGTCGCACACTCGCTCTCACACCTGCCGGCGAGGTGCTGGCAGCGGCGGGTGCCGAGGTCATCGACGCGATGGCCTCGGCGCGGCACGCCCTCGACGACTTCGAAGGTGCCGCCACGGGGGTCGTGAGCGTCAGCGGATTCCACAGTGTCGGACAGGCCCTGTTCGGCCCCTTGGTGAGGGAGCTGTCGTCTTCCGAGAACGCGCCGACGGTGCAGCTCACCGACGAGGACGTCGCCCAGAGCGAGTTCCCCGCGCTCACCGCACGCTACGACCTCGTGCTCGCGCACCGCATGGAGCATTCCGAGCCCTGGCCCGATCAGGGCGTGCGCAGCCTCACGCTGATCCGCGAGCCGCTCGACGTCGCCGTCTCGACGGCCCATCGCCTCGCCGATCGCGCGAACCTCACACCGGCCGACGTCGCGGGCGAGAGGTGGGTCACCAGTCGCATCGGATACTCCCCCGATGACGTGCTCCGTGCCGTGTCGGCGGTTGCTCGTCACCCCGTCGACATCCAGCACCGCATCAACGACTACGGCGCGGTGTCCGCGGTCGTGGCCGCGGGCGGGGTGATCGGGATGCTGCCCCGATTCACGTCACGCAGCGTCGACGACCGCGACATCGTGCGCATCCCGCTCGAGGGGGTGAGCACTCATCGGATGATCGACCTGCTCGCTCGTCCCGAGACTCTGCGTCGCCGATCGGTCCGCGTGGTCGTCGAAGCCCTCCGCGGGGTGATGACGCGCCTGAGCGAGGACGGATCCTGAGCACGCCGGGTCACGGTGGATAGGCTCGTGGGCATGACCGACGCCACGAATCCGCTGATGCAGCCGTCGACGCTCCCCTACGGGCTCCCCGACTACGGCGCGATCCGGCCCGAGCACTATCTCCCCGCGTTCCAGGCGGGTTTCCAGGAGCAGCTTCGCGAGATCGCCCGCATCACGATGGTGCGCTCGATGCCGACGTTCGAGAACACGATCGAGGCGCTGGAGAGATCAGGCGAACTGCTCGACCGCGTCGCGCACACCTTCTACACGGTGAGCTCGGCCGATGCGACGCCCGAGATCCAGGAGATCGATGAGCAGCTCGCACCGCTCATGGCCGCACACCAGGACGCGATCACGCTCGACGGTCAGCTCTACTGGCGGGTGCAGCGAGTGTACGAGCAGCGCGATGCCCTGGACCTCGACCCCGAGCAGCGCTACCTCGTGGAGCGCCATCACCGCGAGATGACGCACGCGGGTGCGAGTCTCGACGACGAGGACAAGGCGCAGCTGACGGCGCTGACCCAGAAGCTGTCGACGCTGACCAACACCTTCGAGCGCAACCTGCTGAACGACACCAACGCCCTCGCCGTGGTGTTCGATGCCGCCGATGAACTCGAGGGGCTGAGCGCGGGCGAGCTGTCCGCTGCCGCGCGCGCGGCGGCGGATCGGGGGCTCGACGGCAAGTACCTCATCACGCTGCCGCTGTTCAGCGGGCATCCCGCACTGGCTCAGCTGCGCGTGCGGGAGTCGAGGCGGCGCATCATGGCGGCCTCGCTCATGCGGGCCTCTCGGGACAACGCCAACGACAACCGACCGGTCCTGCGGGAGATCGTGCGGTTGCGCGCCGAACGCGCGAAGCTGCTCGGCTACGACTCGCACGCGGCCTATGTCACCGCCGATGAGACCGCGGGGACGCCGGATGCCGTGGAGAAGATGCTCCGCCGCCTCGCCGCCCCGTCCGCGCGCAACGCCCGCGCCGAGCGTGCCGCACTCCAGGCGATCGTCGACGAGACCGAGGCGTCGCCCTTCCCGGTCGAGGCACACGACTGGGCCTTCTACACGGAACGCGTGCGCACAGCCAGGTACGACATCGACTCCAGTGCGCTGCGCCCCTGGTTCGAGGCAGAGCGCGTCCTGCAGGACGGTGTCTTCTTCGCGGCGAACCGGCTCTACGGGGTGACCTTCTCCGAGCGCGAAGACCTCGCCGCGTACCACCCCGGCGCACGAGTCTTCGAGGTGCGCGACGCCGACGGAACCGCAGTCGGTCTCTACGTGCTCGATCTGTACACCCGCGACTCGAAGCGCGGCGGCGCCTGGATGAACGCCATCGTGAGCCAGTCCCGACTGCGCGGCACGGCACCCGTCGTCGTCAACAACCTGAACGTGCCCCTCCCCGGAGACGGCGAGCCGACGCTGCTGACCCTCGACGAGGTGACCACGCTGTTCCATGAGTTCGGGCATGCGCTGCACGGACTCTTCGCGACCGTGACCTACCCGCACTTCGCCGGGACGAACGTGTTCCGCGACTTCGTCGAGTTCCCGAGCCAGGTGAACGAGATGTGGATCCTGTGGCCCGAGGTGCTCGACAACTACGCCCGGCACCACGAGACCGGTGCACCGCTCGACTCCGCGATCGTGGAGCGCCTGCGAGCGACCGAGACGTTCGACCAGGGCCATGCCACCAGCGAGTATCTGGCGGCGGCATGGCTGGATCAGGCATGGCATCGGCTGGGCACAGACGCACACGTCGACGACGTCGCCGCTTTCGAGGCTGCAGCGCTGACCGACATCGGACTCGACGATCCGGCCGTCCCGACCCGATACTCATCCACCTACTTCGCCCATGTGTTCTCCGGCGGCTACAGTGCCGGCTACTACTCGTACATCTGGAGCGAAGTGCTCGACGCCGACACGGTCGAGTGGTTCCGCGAGAGCGGCGGTCTGACGCGATGCAACGGCGACCGATTCCGCCAGCGCCTGCTCGGAGTGGGCGGCTCGAAGGATCCGCTCGAGGCCTACCGCGACTTCCGCGGCCGCGATGCCGACATCGAACCCCTCCTGAAGCGCCGTGGACTGGGCTCGTGAGTCGTGAGACCCTGAGCGCATGAGTGCATTCCCCGACGCCCCCTTCGGTCCTGCCGACCGGCTCGACCTCGACGCCGTCCCCCTCGCCGTCATCCGACACAAAGGCATCCGCATCGCCGACCTCCCGGCCGCGTTCGACGCGAGCTACTCGGCGATCGCACTGACGTTCGCGGGCGACGTCCTGATCCCGACCGGCCCTGCGCTGGCGATCTACCACGGTGATCCGATGGGCGTGTTCGACCTCGAGATCGGTTACCCCGTGCAGTCGCCGCCCGATCATCCCATCCCGACCGCCAGCGGGAGTGTCATCGTCGCCTCGACCCTGCCCGAAGGCCCAGCGGTCGCGACGACCCTGTTGGGTTCCTACGAAGAGCTCGGCGCCGCGTGGGCAGGGCTGGTCGAGCGCGCAGCGGCAGAAGGCCTCCGTCCCGGAGGCGTCTGGATCGAGGTCTACGTCTCCGACCCGAGCACCGCACCGGCGGAGCTGCGCACCGATCTGCTGATGCAGACCGCCTGACCCGCGACGAGACAGCGCCGCCTACTGCGGCGGTGCGGAGTGGCGATCTCCGTCCCGTGCCGCGGCACCGGTCATCGTCCGAGCCAGTCCATCGCCTTGTACCAGGTGAGCTGGTGGTAGCTCTGCGAGAGGCGGTCACCGAGCCCGTCGAGCGACAGCACGTGCACGGCGATCGACTCTCCGTCGTCGAGCGACTGCTCCGCGACGCGCCGGCATCCTCGCGCGAGGAAGTGGTGCACGCGGTTGGTGTGGTTGCCGAAGTTGGCCCACGTCGCACCGAGCCCGATGAGGTCGTTGGACACGAAGCCCGTTTCCTCGAGGAGTTCCCGGGCGGCCGCGTCCTCCGGCGACTCCCCGGGCTCCACTCCCCCGCCGATCGTGCCGATGGCCACGATGGCGGCGCCGTGACGGTACTCCTCGACGACGATCGCGTCGTCGTTCCCGTCGAGGGCCAGTACCGAGATCCAGTCGCCGTACTCCAGCACGTAGTACGGCGCTATCGACCGGCCGCTGATGTCTTCGCAGTCGTCCGCGCGCAGACGGATCCACCGGTCTTCGACGACCGTCCTGCGGGCGATCGTCGTCCAGGCGGCCGGCTCAGCGCTCACGCGCTCTTGCGCTTGCGCTCCATCACGATGGTGGGCGGTGCGCCTTCGTCGACGGCCGCGCGCGTGACGATGACCTTGGCGACATCTTCCGCCGACGGGATCTCGAACATGATCGGTCCCAGCACGTCTTCCAGGATCGCGCGGAGTCCGCGGGCACCGGTCTTGCGCTCGACAGCGAGGTCCGCGATCGATCGCAGTGCATCCTCTTCGAACTCGAGCTGCACGCCGTCGATCTCGAACATGCGCTGGTACTGCTTCACGAGAGCGTTGCGCGGGCCGGTGAGGATGTCGATGAGCGCGGACTGGTCGAGAGGCGACACCGAGGTGACGACCGGAAGACGCCCGATGAACTCGGGGATGAGTCCGAACTTGTGCAGGTCTTCGGGGAGCACCTCGCTGAAGAGATCGAGGTCTTTGCCCTTGTCGTGCAGCGGGGCGCCGAAGCCGATGCCGTGCTTGCCGACACGCGCCGACACGATGTCTTCCAGGCCCGCGAAGGCTCCGGCGACGATGAACAGCACGTTCGAGGTGTCGATCTGCAGGAACTCCTGATGCGGGTGCTTGCGGCCGCCCTGCGGCGGAACCGAGGCGACCGTGCCCTCGATGATCTTCAGGAGAGCCTGCTGCACGCCCTCCCCCGAGACGTCGCGGGTGATCGACGGGTTCTCGGCCTTACGGGCGATCTTGTCGACCTCGTCGATGTAGATGATGCCCTGCTCCGCGCGCTTGACGTCGTAGTCCGCAGCCTGGATGAGCTTGAGGAGGATGTTCTCGACGTCTTCGCCGACGTAGCCGGCCTCGGTCAGCGCGGTGGCATCGGCCACGGCGAACGGGACGTTGAGGCGCTTCGCGAGCGTCTGTGCGAGGTAGGTCTTGCCGCATCCGGTCGGGCCGATGAGCAGGATGTTGCTCTTGGCGATCTCGACCTCTTCCGCCTTCTGCTCGGCGGTCTGCAGGGTGCCGTGCGCACGCACGCGCTTGTAGTGGTTGTAGACGGCGACGGCGAGGGCACGCTTCGCAGGCTCCTGGCCGACGACGTACTCCTCGAGGAACGCGAAGATCTCACGCGGCTTGGGGAGCTCGAACTCGGCGACCCCGTCGGCGGACGACTCGGCCATGCGCTCTTCGATGATCTCGTTGCACAGCTCGACGCACTCGTCGCAGATGTACACGCCGGGGCCCGCGATGAGCTGCTGGACCTGCTTCTGACTCTTTCCGCAGAAAGAGCATTTGAACAGGTCAGCGCTTTCACCGATGCGTGCCATGCGCGTCCTCCTAGGGGGGATCAGAGATCGTCCTTCGAGCCTAACCGCTGCATACGACACCGGGCCGCATTGGCGCGTAGTGCTTTGCGCATACCGGCGAGCTCTGGTCTGCGGCGAGTCGGATCCGGACTCACTGCGCGGGCAGGCACCCTCCGTCCATGATGTATCCGCCCGCCTCGACGCGGACCGCGTCCTGACGCACCTCGCCGAACACGCACCCGCCCTCCGGCGCGCCGGCGCCGAACTCCACGGCAGCCTCGTCACCGCGGACCACGGCGTCCGGGAGGCCGATCTCCTGCAACGCCTGCTCGACGGCCCGGATCGAGATCTCGCCTTCCGTCCGCAGTGCTTCCAGACGCACACGCAGGTCGGCCACCGGCTGCACCGCTGCTGCCGCAGCCTCGTCCGAGAGCTCCATGCGATCCCGATATCGATCGTTCTGCGCCATGGCGTGATCTGGATCGTACGGCGCGCATTCCGGGGGAAGCACCGCACCGTCGTTCTGGGGGCACGCCACGGTGGGCGTGGGCGGGGCCGGACTCCCCGCACCGCCCGTCTCGGCCGGCACCACGGCGCATCCCCCGAGCAAGAGTGTCCCGGCGAGCAGGAGCGACAAGACCGCGGAGGGATTCCGACGTGGCGTGATCGTCATGCCGTCATGAAACCACAGTGATGCTCCCGCAACGCCCTTTCGAGAGAGAAGGCCCTGCGGCGCGATGCGCGGCAGGGCCCTCCGTCGTTCCGACGTCCGTCAGACCATACTCTTGGTGTGCCGCACCGGCGAGGGCTCAGAAGTCTCGGGTGGAGACGCCGAGACGCATCCTTTCCGCCACGGCTTCGTCTGCATCGAGCAACGAGACGTCGTAGCGACCATCGCGAGCACCTGCACCCTGAACGTCCAGGTAGCCATTCCGCATCTCGGCAACAGCGGACCACGGCGGGTAGTCCTCCGTCGACGGCTCTCGCGTTCCGTCCGGCCAGATCACGACGTACCAGACCCACCATTGCTTCCGAAGCGGACGGGATGGGCTCCAGAACTCACCGACCGTCGTTGCCACATAACCGGCGGGTAGCCCCTCTCGCGACAGCACTCCCAATCCGTCGACGAACGGATCGATCGATGGGTCAGCCCGCGGCGGCTTCACAAGACCCAAGTGAGCCCCCCATCGACGACCGCACCCAGATCAAACGAGACTCTTGGTGTGCCAGACCGTCTCACGACTCGCTCGACTGACGAAACATACGCGACATCATCGCGGGAAGCACGACATCGATGATCAGGTCGGTGAGCTCAACAGCCAACTGGCGTCGGCGAGTCCCACGATCGTCGAGCTCCCACCAGCGGTCGTTGCCATCGACGAGTTCCCCTACTCGCACCTGCCAGAACTCGCCACCGCGCCCATAGTGTGTGTTCGGGGACGGCTTGGCGGGATACTGTCGCTCGACTCGCACCTCTTTCCAGAACGCCTTGGGGATGACCTGCGCGTTGAGTGTCAGCTTCGAGAGCATGCTTGTGCTCGCCGCCGAGGTCTGAACGCCAATCTGGGCGAACCAGTCCGGGTTGGGAATCGCGAACGACCTTTCCGTGCCGCGGAAACCCGCGGCACGGAGGATCGGGGCAACATCTTCACGTAGCAGCGAACGCACCTGATCCTGAGCGGTCGTCATCATCGCCTCCGTCGATTCAGACCATGCTCTTGGTGTGCCAGACGGTCTTGATCTCCGTGAACGCGCCGATCCGCTCCGGAGAGGCGACGACCTCACCCGGAGTCAGCACGCGCTTGAGCGTCTCGGCCGCAGCGATCTGCATGTCGACCCAGTCGAGAGCACCCGCACCCGCCAGGTCGAGCGCGTTCACGTCCTGGTGCGAGGCCAACCACGGGGCGATCTCCGCCGGCGAGCCCGTCAGCACGTTGACGACGCCACCGGGGACGTCGCTGGTGGCCAGCACCTCGGCGAGGCTGATGGCCGAGAGCGGGTGCTGCTCGCTCGCGACGACGACCACCGTGTTCCCGGCGACCAGAGCCGGAGCCACGACCGACACCAGACCGAGCAGCGCCGAGTCCTGGGGTGCGACGATCGCGACGACCCCGGTCGGCTCCGGCACGGAGATGTTGAAGTACGGACCCGAGACGGGGTTCGCGTTACCCGCCACCTGGGCGTACTTGTCGCACCATCCGGCGTACCAGACCCAGAGATCGATGGCTTCGTCGACCTGCGAGGCCGCGGCCGCCGCCGAGACGCCTTCCTGCGCCGAGATCTCCTCGACGAACTGCGCACGACGGCCTTCGAGCACCTCCGCGACGCGGTACAGGACCTGTCCGCGGTTGTAGGCGGTCGCACCGGACCAGCCCTTGACCGCAGCACGAGCGGCCACGACGGCGTCGCGAGCGTCCTTGCGGGAACCCTTCGCCGCATTCGCGAGGAAGGCACCCTTGGGGGTGAGCACCTCGTACGTGCGGCCGGACTCGCTCCGCGGGAAGGCCCCGCCGATCGCCAGCTTGTACGTCTTGGGCACGGTCAGTCGCTTGCTCATGCTGCGGCTCCCTTGAGGTAGGCGGTGAGACCCTGGCGGCCGCCCTCGCGGCCGAACCCGGACTCCTTGTAGCCGCCGAACGGGCTCGACGGGTCGAAGCGGTTGAAGGTGTTGGCCCAGATGACACCGGCACGCAGGCGGTCGGCCACCGCGAGGATGCGCGATCCCTTGTCGGACCAGATGCCTGCGGACAGGCCGTAAGGCGTGTTGTTCGCCTTCGCGATGGCCTCGGCGGGCGTGCGGAAGGTGAGCACCGAGAGCACGGGTCCGAAGACCTCATCACGGGCGATGCGATGCGACGCCTCGACACCGGTGAAGATCGTCGGGGCGAACCAGAAGCCCTGCTCCGGGATCGCGCAGTCCGCACTCCAGCGCTCTGCGCCCTCGGCTTCCCCGATGTCGCTGAGCTCACGGATGCGCGCCAGCTGGGCTGCGGAGTTGATCGCACCGATGTCGGTGTTCTTGTCGAGCGGGTCGCCGAGGCGCAGCGTCGACAGGCGCGTCTTGAGCCGGTCGACGACCTCATCGTGGATCGACTCCTGCACCAGCAGGCGGCTTCCCGCGCAGCACACGTGACCCTGGTTGAAGAAGATCCCGTTCACGATGCCTTCGATGGCCTGATCGATGGGGGCGTCGTCGAACACGATGTTCGCGGCCTTGCCGCCGAGCTCCAGCGTCAGCTTCTTGTGGGTGCCTGCCACGGCCCGTGCGATGTCGCGGCCGACACCGGTCGAACCGGTGAAGGCCACCTTGTCCACATCCGGGTGGCGGACGAGAGTGGAGCCGGTGGCACCGGCACCGGTCACGATGTTCACGACACCGGCCGGAAGGTCGGCCTGCTGAAGGATCTCCGCGAAGATCAGCGCCGTGAGCGGCGTGGTCTCCGCAGGCTTGAGCACGACCGTGTTGCCGGCGGCGAGTGCAGGCGCGATCTTCCAGGCGAGCATCAGCAGCGGGAAGTTCCACGGGATGATCTGCCCGGCGACGCCGAGAGCGCGGGGGTTCGCGCCGAGTCCGGCGTGATCGAGCTTGTCCGCCCAGCCCGCGTAGTAGAAGAACCACGAGGCGACCAGCGGCACGTCGACGTCGCGACTCTCCTTGATCGGCTTGCCGTTGTCGAGGCTCTCGGCGACGGCGAGCTCGCGGGCGCGCTCCTGCACGAGGCGCGCGATGCGGAAGAGGTACTTGCCGCGATCGCGGCCGCTCATCTTCGACCAGGTCTTCTCGTAGGCGCGACGAGCGGCGGCGACCGCGCGGTCGACATCCTCGTCACTGGCCGAGGCGATCTCGGCGATGTGCTTCTCCGTCGCCGGCGAGATGGTGTGGAACGGGGTGCCCGAGCCGTCGACGAACTCGCCGTCGATGAACAGGCCGTAGCTGTCCTTGAGGTTCAGGATCGCGGTGGACTCCGGTGCGGGAGCGTATTCCAGAAATGACATGTTCGTCTTCCCGTCAGTCGATCGTGACGTAGTCGGGGCCCGAGTAGTGGCCGGAGCTGAGCTTCTGACGCTGCAGGAGCACATCGTTGAGGAGGCTGGATGCGCCGAAGCGGAAGAGGTGCGGCTGGAGCCACTCCTCGCCCACGGTCTCGGCGACGGTCACGAGATACTTCACCGCGTCCTTCGAGGAACGGATGCCACCGGCCGGCTTGACGCCGATCTTCTCTCCGGTGCCACGGTGCCAGTCGCGCACGGTCTCCAGCATCAGCAGGGTGGTCGGGAGCGTCGCGGCGGGCTGGACCTTGCCGGTCGAGGTCTTGATGAAGTCGCCTCCGGCCAGGATGCCGAGCCACGAGGCGCGCTTGATGTTGTCGTAGGTGTTCAGCTCACCGATCTCCAGGATCACCTTGAGCGAGGCGTAGGAGCCGTCTTCGCGACGGCACGCTTCCTTGACCTGGGCGATCTGGTCGAACACGAGACCGTAGCGGCCCGACAGGAACGCCCCACGGTCGATGACCATGTCGATCTCGTCGGCTCCGGCGGCGACCGCCTCAGCGGTGTCGGCGAGCTTGATCGCGAGCGACGAGCGCCCGCTCGGGAATGCCGTGGCCACCGCCGCGACGGAGATCAGACCGTCGTCGGGGTCGCCGTGCAGGCTCCCCAGCGCCGTGACCGCGTCGGCGACCATGTCGCCGTAGACGCAGACGGCGGCAACCCGCGGGGTCGACGCATCGGCGGCATCCGGGTTCTTCGCCTTGGCGACCAGGGAGCGCACCTTGCCGGGGGTGTCCGCGCCCTCGAGCGTCGTCAGGTCGATCAGCTTGATGATCGTGTCGAGCGCCCACGCCTTCGAGGTGGTCTTGATCGAGCGGGTGCCGAGCCCGGCAGCGCGCTGCTCCAGACCGACGGCGTCCACTCCGGGAAGTCCGTGCAGGAAACGCCGGAGCGTGGCGTCGTCGGGCTCTCCGCCCAGAACGTCCACCGCCGTCCTGCGGTTGAGTTCTTTGGTCGTCACTGTTCCTCCAACAATGCTCGTGCTGTGGTCTCATCGGTCACCAGAACGCCGCACAGGCCGCTGGTCACGACAGTGCGCGCGATGTCGTGCTTGGCGGGTCCCGCCGTGACGAAGATCGCGCGGGTGGCTCCGCGCAGGCGGTCGAGCGAGACGCCGACCGTTCGCGCATCGAGCTGCGAGTCGACGATGTTGCCCTCGGCGTCGACATAGCGCCCGAGAACGTCTCCGACCGCGCCACGACGCGCGAGCTCTTCCACGTCCTCGGCGCTGAGGTATCCGTTCTCGACGTGAGCGGAAGAGGCATCGCAGGGTCCGGCGGTGAACAGGAACGCCTGCGCCTCCGCGGCTTCTTCGAGCACCGCGGCGACCGTGCGGTCGGACTCGATCGCCTGCTTCGTCTCCACGCGCTCGAGGATCGCGGGGCTCGGAAGCAGGGAGACCTGTCCCGAGGCGCGCTGCGCGATCGTGACAGCGAGGCCGGCAGCACCGCCGGAGCGCCGGTTCAGGCTCACTCCCCCGTTGAGCTGCACGACGGTCACGCCGTTCGCCCACCCGTCGGGGAGCGCTTCGGCGACTGCGCGGAGCGTGCGTCCCCAGCTCACCCCGAGAGTGCGGGGCACCGGCCGGAGGGCGGTCAGGAAGTCTGCGGCGGCCTGCGCGACGCGCTCGAGTGTGCCGTCATCGCCGTCGGGCGCCGGCACGACGACGGCATCCGTCAGTCCGAACCGGTCGACCAGAAGCCGCTCGAGGCCGAGCCTGCGGGCGCGCGGGTGCACGATCTCGATGCGCACGATGCCTCGTTCACGGGCCTGCGTGAGCAGCCGACCGACCTTCCACCGGGAGATCTTGAGGAGTCCGCCGATCTCGTCCTGGGTCTTGTCCTCGTCGTAGTACAGCTCGGCGACGCGAACCATGAGCAGATCTTCTTCCACGGCTTCCTCCTTCCTCCTCCAGAGTAGGCCTTTGACAGCGTTCGCGCACCATCTTGCTCATATGCGCATTCTCCACCAGGGCGAGTGCACATCCGCCGGGACGACGAAAGGGCGCCCGTCGTGATGACGGACGCCCTTCGAGTCGATCGGGATCAGACGCGCTTGCGCGTCGTGAGCACCTGGTCGACGATGCCGTACTCCAGCGCCTGCGATGCGGAGAGGATGTTGTCGCGGTCGATGTCGCGGTTCACCTGCTCCGGGGTGCGCTTGGTGTGCCCGGCGAGGGTCTCCTCGAGCCACGTGCGCATGCGGAGGATCTCCGCGGCCTGGATCTCGATGTCGGAGGCCTGGCCGTGCCCGGCCTCCCCCATCGCGGGCTGGTGGATGAGCACCCGGGCGTTCGGGAGCGCGAGGCGCTTGCCCGGCGCGCCGGCCGCGAGCAGCACGGCCGCAGCAGAGGCCGCCTGGCCGAGCACCACGGTCTGGATCTGCGGCGCGACGTACTGCATCGTGTCGTAGATCGCCGTCATCGCGGTGAACGAGCCACCGGGCGAGTTGATGTACATCGTGATGTCACGCTCGGCATCCTGACTCTCCAGGACGAGGAGCTGCGCCATCACGTCGTCGGCCGAGGCGTCGTCGACCTGCACGCCGAGGAAGATCACGCGGTCTTCGAACAGCTTGTTGTACGGGTCCTGACGCTTGAAGCCGTAGGCCGTGCGCTCCTCGAACTGCGGGAGCACGTAGCGGCTGGAGGGCAGGTCACCGGCTGAGCGGAAGGTGGGTGTGTACATGAGCGTCCTTTCGCTTTCCGTTACTCGGTGTCCTGGTCGGTTCCGCCGCCGCCGATGACGTCGGAGGCCGATTCGCGGATGTGGTCGACGAAGCCGTACTCGAGCGCTTCCTCGGCCGTGAACCAGCGGTCGCGGTCACCGTCGGCGTTGATCTGCTCGACGGACTTCCCGGTCTGGGCCGCCGTGATCTCGGCGAGGCGGTTCTTCATCGACATGATGAGCTGCGCCTGGGTCTGGATGTCGCTCGACGTTCCGCCGAAGCCACCGTGCGGCTGGTGCAGCAGCACTCGCGCGTTGGGCGTGATGTACCGCTTGCCCTTGGTGCCCGCGGTGAGCAGCAGCTGGCCCATCGAGGCGGCCATACCGATGCCGACCGTGACGATGTCGTTCGGCACGAACTGCATCGTGTCGTAGATCGCCATGCCGGCGGTGATGGAGCCACCGGGCGAGTTCACGTAGAGGTAGATGTCTCGCTCGGAGTCCTCTGCGGCGAGAAGAAGGATCTTCGCGCAGATCTCGTTCGCGTTCTCGTCGCGCACCTCCGACCCCAGCCAGATGATGCGGTCCTTCAGCAACCTGTCGAAGACGCTCGTTGCGAGGAGGGGTTCTGCAGCCATGTCAGCTCCTGATTCCGTGTTTCAGTGATTCGAATCTACCGGCGTCAACGCAGCACCCAGGCCGTGTTCGCCGTCGGCATATCAGGTGTCGGCGTCCGCGATCTCGCGGGCATATGCCGTCATCGACCGGTGGTAGCGCGGCAGATGCGGCACCAGGGCGAGCAGAGCCACCGACAGACCCTGCGCCGGCCGTCCCGCGCTCGCGAGGATGAGGGCATGGACGCACGCGATGGCGTCGCGATACGGACCGTCCGCCGACAGCTCCTCCTCGGCGCGGATCACGGCGAGAGCGTCGTCGTACTCGCCGAGGTTCCGCAGAGAGCTGGCCATCTGGATCACGCACTGCGGGCGATGCTCCTCGTCCAAGCCCAGCGTCAGGGCGCGCCGATACAGCACGACGGCCTCCGCCGGCCTCCCCGCGGAATCCCGCGCACCACCGCGCTCGAACTCCGCACGAGCGTCATCCGGTCCGCGTTCGGCGGCGAGGGCGTCGATGCGGGCGATCGTGTCGTCGCCGACCTCTTCGCCTGTCGCGTCATCCCACACCTCGTCGATGCGCTCATCCCACGTCTTCATCACTGTCCGCTCCCTGTATGGAAAAGAGGGCGGATGCCGCAGCATCCGCCCTCTTCACTGGATCGTGTCCGATCACTCGGCCTTGTCGGCCGCCTTCTTGGCCGGAGCCTTCTTGGCGGCGGGCTTCTTGGCAGCCGGCTTCTCGGCCTCGTCAGCCGCGTCGGCCTTCTTGGCCGGAGCCTTCTTGGCAGCAGGCTTCTTGGCAGGAGCCTTCTTGGCCGGCTTCTCCTCGACCTCGGCGGACTCGGCCTCGGCGGCCTCGTCGTCGGTGACGATGAAGTCGGACAGATCGACGGGCTTGCCGTTGCTGTCGACGACCTTCACCTTGCCCAGGGCGATCGCGAGGGCCTTGTTGCGGGCGACCTCACCGACGAGCGCCGGCAGCTGGTTCGAGGACTGCAGCGCCTCGACGAACTCCTGCGGAGCCATGCCGTACTGCGCAGCAGACTGGATGAGGTACTGGCTGAGCTCTTCCTGCGACACCTGCACATCGGCCTGCTCGGCGATCGTGTCGAGGAGAACCTGCGTGCGGAACTGCTTCTCGCTGGCCTCGGTGACCTCGGCGCGGTGCACCTCGTCCTCGAGACGGCCCTCGCCCTCGAGGTGGTTGTGCACCTCGTCTTCGATGAGCTGCGGCGGGACCGGAATCTCGATCTGCTCGAGCAGCACCTCGACGAGCTTGTCGCGCGCGGCGGAGCCCTGCGTGAAGACGCCCTGCTTAGCGACGCGCTCGGCGAGGCTCTCGCGGAGCTCGGCGATCGTGTCGAACTCGCTCGCGATCTGCGCGAAGTCGTCGTCGGCCTCGGGGAGCTCGCGCTCCTTGACCGCCTTGACCGTCACGGAGACCTCGGCCTCGGAACCGGCGTGGTCGCCGCCGACCAGAGCCGAGCGGAACGTGGTGTCCTCACCGGCGGTGAGCGACTCGATCGCGTCGTCGATGCCCTCGAGCAGCTCGCCGGAGCCGACCTCGTAGGAGACACCCTCGGCGCGGTCGATCTCGGCGCCGTCGATCGTGGCGACGAGGTCGAGCTCGACGAAGTCGCCCTTCGCGGCGGGACGGTCGACCGGGACGAGCGTGCCGAAGCGGGCGCGCATGTTGTCGAGCTCTGCGTCGAGCGCGGCGTCATCGGCCTCGACGGCGTCGACCGTCACCGTGATGCCGTCGTAGGAGGGCAGCTCGATCTCGGGACGGACGTCCACCTCGATGTCGACGAGCAGGTCGCCCGAGAAGTCCTTCTCGTTCGGCCACTGCGTGATGTCGGCGGCCGGGCGGCCGACGACGCGCAGCTTGTGCTCGACCGTCGCGTCGCGGAAGAACTTGTCCAGGCCCTCGTTGACGGCGTGCTCGATGACGGCGCCACGACCGATGCGCTGGTCGATGATCGGAGCCGGGACCTTGCCCTTGCGGAAGCCGGGGATCTGCACGTCCTGAGCGATGTGCTCGTACGCGTGAGCGATGCTGGGCTTGAGGTCGTCCGGGGTGACCGTGATGGTGAGCTTGACCCGGGTCGGGGTCAGCTTCTCGACGGTGCTGTTCGCCATGCTGGTGTGTTCTCCTTGTGATTTCCGCTTCGAATCGCGGCTGTAAGGTCCGTGGGGGCCGTGTCGGGGCGACAGGAGTTGAACCTGCGACCTCCCGCTCCCAAAGCGGGCGCTCTACCAAACTGAGCTACGCCCCGGGGAATCCGCACGCGGATTCAGCCCCACCGAGTCTAACGGACAGGAGCATGCGTCAGAGTCCGGTATAGTCGATGAGTCGGTACCGAACCTTTCCGAAGGTGCGGATCCGGGGCTGTAGCTTAGTGGTAAAGCCTCTGTCTTCCAAACAGATGATGCGAGTTCGATTCTCGTCAGCCCCTCCACTCCAGAAGGCCCCCACCATCGGTGGGGGCCTTCTCGCATTCCTGTCCCTCCCGTCGAATACGCTGACAGCACCGCTGCACGCAGTCTCCGACCGGAAGGCACCATCGAATGGGTCAGACGCTTCGCGACGGCGGGCACCAGCTGCCCGTCCAGTTCTCCGCGGCATCCTCCGCCCCTGTACCGACGCCGCCACGCCGAAGCACGCGCACCGGACTCCTTCTCGGCCTGCTCGGTGGAGCCGCCGTGATCGCGGCGTTGGCCATCACTCAGGTGACCTCGAATCTCGGATACGACAGCGCCGCGTCGCAGTACGAGAGCGCCGCCGAGACGACGTCGAGCGCGAAGGCGCAGGTGCGCGACGATATCGCCGACCTGCGTGCCGCAACCGATGCGGCCGGACGGGTCATCTCGGGAGGGAACCAGCCGATCGCCGTGCCCGACGATGTGCATGCCAGGCTCGCCTCAGCGGTCGAAGACAGCACCGCCACGGCCTCGGACGCGGATGGCGTCGTCGCGACGGACATCCCTGCCGTTGGTACGAAGCCCGGCTGGTTCTGGGAGCTGTTCGGCGCCACGTCGGAACTGGACGAGCGACTCCGCGACGTCGATGCCCTCGCCGACGAGCTCGTGGACGCCTCGACCGATATCCAAGACGCACGGGCGACGGTGACCGAGAGCGGTCTGGCTGTGATCACCACCGCGGGCGAGGCCGCGCCTGGGTTCGAAGGCGCTCATCTCTCGGCGCGCACCGAAACCGTGATCGCCCTGCGCGACGCGGCCGCGGAGGCGACGGCCGCGACGGCGGTGGATGAAGATGCGGCCACGGCCTACCTCGCCCTGCAGGACGCGGCTGCGCAGGTCATCGCGACCGAGAACGAAGAGCTGGCGGAGAAGGCAGGGCCGCTTCTGGACACCCGGCTCGAGATCGAGGCGTTCGCGCGGTCCCTCGCTCCCGGCGTGCTTCTCGACTTCGACTGGGCGCCGGTGGTCAGCGGCGCCGGCTACAACGGCAGCATGGGCGGCTATACGACCTGGTGGTGGGGAGAGAAGGGGCGGGCGACCATCGCACTCTCGAACTCGGTTGCCGAGCAGTGGCCGGGCGTCCGGAGCAAGGCGCTCGTCGCACACGAGGTCGGGCATGCGATCAGTGTCAAGTGTCAGAGCATGTACGACTCCTCCACGCAGGACAGCATCGAGAAGTGGGCGACCGCCTGGGCCATCAGCATGGGCTACACCGACGATGCCAACGGGGTCTGGGCATACGGATACCCTCCGCAGAACTACATCGACGCAGCGGCGGGCTGCCGCTGAGCACGGTCTCCGGATACGGAAGAAGCCGCCGCGATCACTCGCGGCGGCTTCTTCTAGGTCAGACCGAGGTCACTGTCCCCGGCGCTCACGCAACTGCGTGAGAGCATCGTCGAGAAGCTGGACGGCTTCCTCGTCGGTACGACGCTCCTTCACGTAGGCGAGGTGAGTCTTGTACGGCTCCGCCTTCGCGAGCGCAGGAGGATTCTCCTTGTCGCGACCGGCGGGGAGACCGGACTGCGGGTGATCGATCGTCTCCGGGATCTCCTCTT
The DNA here is from genome assembly GCF_049896645.1 of Microbacterium sp. DWRC1-3. NCBI lineage: Bacteria > Bacillati > Actinomycetota > Actinomycetes > Micrococcales > Microbacteriaceae > Microbacterium > Microbacterium sp. DWRC1-3. The sequence continues at coordinate 211,166 of NZ_JAFCUS010000001.1, read as the reverse complement.
CCGGGAGACCGGCGGCGAAGTACCGCACGGTCTCGTTGCCGAGGCCGTCCCAGTACGAGACCGCGATGCGGTCGGCGTGATAGCCGTGGTCCTGCTCGCCCATGGGGCCGGAGCCCACTCGGGTTCCGCGGATCGCGTTTCCACCGGTTGCCATCAGATGACCTCGAATTTCGTGATGAGGCCCAGCGCGACGATGGAGACGAACCACGTCAGAGCCAGGACGACGGTGAAGCGGTTCAGGTTCCGCTCCGCGAGTCCGGAAGAGCCGACCGCAGAGGTCATGCCTCCACCGAACATGTCGGACAGGCCACCGCCGCGACCTTTGTGCAAGAGGATGAGGAGGGTCAGCAGAACGCTGGTGATACCCAGCACGACCTGCAGGACGAACTCGAGAATTGCCACGAGAAAGAGCCTTTCGCTGGGGCCGGAGCGCCCCCGTAACGGTCAAGTATACGGTGCAGCGGGGCCGAAGCCCCGCTGCACTCACACGCCGACGTGCTTCTCGAAGCGGATGATCGCGGCGAACTCGTCCACGACGAGGCTCGCCCCGCCGACCAGAGCGCCGTCCACATCGGGTTCGCGCATGAAGCTGGCGATGTTGCCCGACTTCACCGAACCGCCGTAGAGGATGCGCGTGCGCGCGGCCGCTTCGTCGCCCAGAACCTTCGCGATGACGGCGCGCAGTGCGGCGCAGACATCCTGCGCCTGCTGCGGGGTCGCCGCCTGGCCGGAGCCGATCGCCCATACGGGCTCGTAGGCCACGACGATGTCCGCCTTCGGCGAGACACCCTCGAGCGCGGCTTCGAGCTGCGACACCGGAACCGCACTGGCGCCGAACTTCTCGAGGTCGCCAGCGGTCTCACCGACGCAGATCACGGGCACGAGGCCGTGCTTGAGCGACGCCTTCACCTTGGCGGCCACGATGTCGTCGCCTTCGGAGTGGTACTCACGACGCTCGGAGTGTCCGATGATGACGTACTTCGCGTCGAGCTTCGCCAGGAACGCCCCGGAGACCTCGCCGGTGTACGCACCGGAGTCGTGCGCCGACACGTCCTGCGCACCGAGCGCGAACGGGATCTTGTCCGCATCGATGAGCGTCTGCACGCTGCGGATGTCGGTGAAGGGCGGGAAGACCGCCACCTCGACGGACCCGTCCTCGTGCTTGGCATCCTTCAACGTCCAGTGCAGCTTCTGCACGAACGCGACCGCCTGAAGGTGGTCGAGATTCATCTTCCAGTTTCCCGCGATCAGCGGGGTACGGGAGTTCACGCCCATCCGAGGACCTCCAGCCCAGGTAGTTTCTTGCCCTCGAGGAATTCGAGGCTCGCGCCGCCGCCGGTCGAGATGTGACCGAACTGGTCGTCGGAGAATCCGAGCTGACGCACGGCCGCCGCGGAGTCACCGCCGCCCACCACGCTGAGGCCGTCGACCTCGGTGAGCGCCTGCGCCACGGTCTTGGTGCCGGCCGCGAACGCGGGGAACTCGAACACGCCCATCGGGCCGTTCCAGAACACCGTCTTCGACTCGCGGATGACCTCCGCGAAACGCTCCGCCGTCGCAGGGCCGATGTCCAGTCCGATGCCGGAGGCACCGAACGGCGTCGACTCGATCGCGTCGGCTGCGGCGACTTCGTGCGCGGCGTCCGCGCCGAAGGATGCGGCGACCACGACATCGGTGGGGAGCACGAGCTCCACGCCACGCTCGGCGGCCTCCGCGATGTAGCCGCGAACCGTCTCGAGCTGGTCCTCTTCCAGCAGGCTCGACGCTACGGCGTGGCCCTGTGCCTTCAGGAAGGTGAACAGCATGCCGCCGCCGACGAGGATCCTGTCCACCCGCGGAAGCAGATGCGAGATGACGCCCAGCTTGTCGCTGACCTTCGATCCGCCGAGGACGACCGCGTACGGGCGCTCCGGGTTCTCGGTCAGACGATCGAGCACATCGAGCTCGGCGGCGATCAGCAGGCCTGCCGCCGACGGGAGCAGCTCGGCGAGCTCGTAGACGCTCGCCTGCTTGCGGTGAACGACCCCGAACCCGTCGGAGACGAGAACGTCCCCGAGCGTTGCCAGCTCCGCGGCGAACGCGGCGCGGGTGGCGTCATCCTTCGACGTCTCCCCCGCGTTGAACCGCAGGTTCTCGATGACGACGACCCCGCCGTCCTCGAGCGAGGCGACGGCCTCCTGAGCCGACTCGCCGACGGTGTCGCGTGCGAAGGCGACAGGAGCGCCAAGCAGCTCGGACAGCCGCTGGGCCACCGGCTCCAGGCTGTACTGAGGATCGGGCGCGCCATCCGGGCGGCCGAGGTGGGAGCACACGACCACGCGGGCACCCGCGTTGATCAGTGCATTGAGGGTCGGCAACGAGGCGCGGACACGGCCATCGTCCGTGATGATCCCATCCCGCAGGGGGACGTTGAGATCACAACGGACGATGACGCGCTTGCCCTCGAGCGACCCCAGTGTGTCCAGGGTGCGCAGAGTCATGTGTCTGACCTTAGAGGCGTTCGGCCACGTACTCGGTCAGGTCGACGAGACGGTTGGAGTAGCCCCACTCGTTGTCGTACCAGCTGGAGACCTTGATCAGGTTGCCGCTGACGTTGGTGAGCGTCGAGTCGAAGATCGACGAGTGCGGGTTGTGCACGATGTCGCTCGAGACGATCGGGTCCTCGTTGTACTGGAGGAAACCGGCGAGGCGCCCCTCGGCAGCAGCCTTCTTGTACGCCTCGTTGACCTCGTCGACCGTCAGGTTCTCGCGGTCCGTGATGAGGGTGAGGTCGACGATCGAGCCGGTGGGAACCGGGACGCGGTACGAGGAGCCGCTCAGCTTGCCCTGGAGCTCCGGCAGCACCTCTCCGATGGCCTTGGCGGCACCGGTGGAGGCGGGAGTGATGTTGATCGCGGCGGCGCGTGCACGGCGGAGGTCGCTGTGCGGGCCGTCCTGCAGGTTCTGGTCGGCGGTGTACGCGTGCGCGGTCATCATGAAGCCGCGGTCGATACCGAAGGCGTCGTTGAAGACCTGTGCCAGCGGTGCGAGGCAGTTCGTGGTGCAGGACGCGTTGGAGATGATGTGATCCGTCTCCGGGTTGTACGTGTCCTCGTTCACGCCCATGACGAACGTGCCGTCGACGCCGGTGCCCGGTGCCGAGATGAGGACCTTCTTCGCGCCGGCCTCGATGTGCTTCTTGGCGAGCTCGGCCTTGGTGAAGAAGCCGGTCGACTCGATCACGATGTCGACACCCAGCTCGCCCCACGGGAGGCCTGCGGGGTCGCGCTCGGCGAACGCCTTGATCGTCTTGCCGTTGACGGTGATGCTGTCCTCGTCGTAGCTGATCTCGGCGTCGAGGACGCCGCCCACCGAGTCGTACTTCAGCAGGTGCGCCAGGGTCTTGTTGTCGGTGAGGTCGTTGACGGCGACGATCTCAAGGTCCGCTCCCTGCGCGAGAGCCGCGCGGAAGTAGTTGCGTCCGATGCGGCCGAAGCCGTTGATACCGATCTTGACAGACACTCAGGTCTCCCTGTTTCTCGTGCGCTGCACGCAGCTTTCCAGCAAGCGTGAAGCGCGGGGTTTTTTGGCTGAGAGGGCGTCCCGACGAGCCGTGGCCCGTCGGGACGCGACCCGATTACGACAGTACCAGCAGGCCGTTCGTCTGCTTACGGGCGACCTCGAGGCGCTGGGCGACGTTCTCCCAGTTCGCGATGTTCCACGCGGCCTTGACGTAGTCGGCCTTGACGTTGAGGTAGTCGAGGTAGAAGGCGTGCTCCCACATGTCGAGCTGGAACAACGGGATCGTGCCCTGCGCGGTGTTCGACTGCTGGTCGAACAGCTGCTGGATGATCAGGCGCGAGCCGATCGAGTCCCAGCTGAGCACCGCCCAGCCGGAGCCCTGGATGCCGGTCGCTGCAGCCGTGAAGTGGGCCTGGAACTTCTCGAACGAGCCGAAGTACTCATCGATGGCCGCCTTCAGCTCACCCTCGGGCTGGCCTCCGCCGTTCGGCGAGAGGTTCGTCCAGAAGATCGAGTGGTTGACGTGACCGCCGAGGTTGAAGGCGAGGTCCTTCTCGAGCTTGTTGACGTTCGCGAGGTTGCCGCTCTCGCGGGCCTCGGCGAGCTGGTCGAGCGCGGTGTTCGCGCCGGCGACGTAGGCCGCGTGGTGCTTGTCATGGTGCAGTTCCATGATCTTGCCGCTGATGTGCGGCTCGAGAGCTGCGAAGTCGTAGGGAAGGTCGGGGAGCGTGTAGGTCGCCATATCGCTTTCATCCAATCCGCGCCGCGCCGCGGCGCTTGCCGATCCTCCGCGCCGCCGATGTGCGGCGTAGAGCGGACGTGATTCATCCTACTGACGACAACACGGCTGCGTCCCCGATCCTTCCGTCGTATGACGAAGACCCGCCGCCCTCATGTCGGGCGGCGGGTCTTCGTCGAAGGGTGCGGGGTCAGACGTCGAGTCCGACGGGGACCGCGGCTTCCGTTCCGGGGATGCCCTCCTGCTGGGCGCGCTTGTCGGCCATCGCGAGCAGGCGGCGGATGCGGCCGGCGACGGCGTCCTTCGTCAGGGGCGGGTCGGCGTGGTGGCCGAGCTCATCGAGGCTGGCATCGCGGTGCGCGAGACGCAGCTCGCCGGCCACCTTCAGATGATCGGGCACCTCGTCGGCCAGAATCTCCAGCGCACGCTCGACGCGCGCGCACGCGGCGACGGCAGCCTGCGCGGAACGGCGCAGGTTCGCGTCGTCGAAGTTCACCAGACGGTTGACGCCGGCCCTCACCTCACGGCGCTGACGGAGCTCTTCCCACGCGATCGCGGTCTTCTGGGCGCCCATCTCGTTGAGGATGGTGCGGATGGCCTCCCCCTCGCGCACGACCACGCGCGGCATGCCCCGCACCTCGCGCGCCTTGGCGGCGACGCCGAGTCGGTGAGCGGCGCCGACGAGCGCCATCGCCGCCTCCGAGGACGGGCAGACGACTTCCAGCATCGCCGAGCGTCCGGGCTCGCTCAGAGTGCCCGCAGCGAGGAACGCACCGCGCCAGAGACCCGCGACCTCGGCGCGCGAGCCGGTGGTGAGCCGGTTGGGCAGCCCCCGCACAGGACGCCGACGCTGGTCGAGCAAGCCGGTCTGACGGGCGAGGGTCTCCCCCTGCGCGATCACACGCACCGCCCAGCGGGCGCCGTCGTTCGCGGTGCTCGACTGCACCTGGGCGATCTCGGGTCGCACACCGTAGATCTCGGCGAGGTCACGCGCGACGCGGCGCGCGAGAGTCTCGGCATCCACCTCGGCCTCCACGGCCACACGACCGGCGATCGAATGCAGACCGCCGGCGAACCGGAGGATGGCGGTCACTTCCGCGACTCGCACCGTCGGGGGTGCATTGCGGATGCTGACCAGCTCGGCCTTGACGTCGGTGGTTAGTGCCACGACACTCCTTCACGTTCACGCGCCGGATCGCGACGCAAACGTCCAGCTTACTCGGCCGGGCGGCCCACTACTCTCGGCCGAGGTCCCGGTGACGGACGTTCACGGCGACGCCGGGGATCGCGGCCAGACGGCGGCCCAACTCCTCCGACATCGCCACGGAGCGGTGCTTTCCCCCCGTGCAGCCGATCGCGATCGTCGAGTGGCTCTTGTTCTCACGCTGATATCCCTCGAGCACCGGTGCCAAGGCCGCGGAGTACGCATCCAGGAATTCCATCGCGCCGTCGCGGGAGAGCACGTAGTCCCGGACCTCCTCGTCCTGGCCCGTCAAGCCTCGAAGCTCCTCGTTCCAGAACGGGTTCGGCAGGAACCGCATGTCGGCGACGATGTCGACATCGGTCGGCAGCCCGTACTTGAACCCGAAGCTCAGCAGGGTGACGCGATGGCGCGCCTGGCCCTCCTCCGAGAAGATGTCGGAGACCTGGGTCGCGAGCTGGTGGATGTTGAGGGTCGAGGTGTCGATGACGAGGTCGGCCGCTTCGCGGATCGGCGCGAGCCGGGCACGCTCGATGCGGATGCCGTCCAGCAGGGTGCCTTCGCCCTGCAACGGATGCGGTCTGCGCACGGACTCGAACCGACGCACCAGCACGTCGTCGGACGCGTCGAGGAAGAGCACCCGCACGGAACCCCGTGAACGCAGCGCACGCGCCACCCCGGGGAAGTCGTCGAAGAGATTGCGGCCGCGCACATCGACCACGGCCGCGACCTTCGGAAGGGCGGTGCCGCCCATGTCGGTCAGATCCAGCAGCGGACGCAGGATCTGCGGGGGCAGGTTGTCGACCACGTACCAGCCGAGATCCTCGAGTGCGTTCGCCACCGTCGTCCGACCCGCGCCGGACATTCCCGTGACGATGAGGAACTCGCCCTTTTCCCCGTCAGCCATTGCTCAGTGCTCCCTCTCCCCCTCAGCCTCCAGCCTAGCGAGTGGACAGGTGCGTGTGGATGTTCTGAGCGAGCACGGGACCGATTCCCTGGACTTCTTCGATCTGCCCCGGCTCGGCCGCACGCAGAGCGGTGACCGAGCCGAAGTGCTTGAGCAGCACCTTGATGCGCGCGGCGCCGAGCCCCGGAACCTCGGCAAGCACCGAACCGATGTCGTTTCGCCGCTTCTTGCGCTGATGAATGATCGCGAACCGGTGCGCCTCGTCGCGCAGACGCTGCAGCAGGTAGAGCGCCTCACTCGTGCGAGGCAGGATCACTGGGAAGTCGTCTCCGGGGAGCCAGACCTCTTCGAGTCGCTTGGCGATGCCGCAGACTGCGATCTCGGTGTGTCCGGCATCGCGCAGCGCTCGCGCCGCGGCTTCGACCTGCGGTTGGCCGCCGTCAACCAGGAGCAGCTGAGGCGGGTAGGCGAAACGGGGCTTGCGACGCACCGTCGCCTCGCCGACGTCTTCCGCGACGACCTCGTCGGTCGTCGGGTCGATCGTCTCCGACTCGTCAGGACGATCGAGATAGGCGAGCCGACGACGGAGCACCTGGTACATCGAGTCCGTGTCGTCCGTGGTCTCGGCGATGTTGAACGATCGGTACTGATCTTTGCGGGGCAGCCCGTCTTCGAAGACCACCATCGACGCCACGACATTCGTGCCGCCCAGGTGCGAGATGTCGAAGCACTCGATGCGCAGGGGCGCCTCGTCCATGCCGAGCGCCTCCTGCAGGTCTGTGAGTGCCTGCGTGCGCGCGACATAGTCGGTGGTGCGACGGGTCTTGTGCCGGATGAGCGCCTGCTGCGCGTTCAGAGTCGCGGTGCGCATGAGGTCGGCACGCTGACCCCGCTGCGCGACCGCGATCTCGACCTTCTTGCCCCGACGCTCGCGCAGCCACTCCTCGAGCTCCGCGGCGTCGTCGGGCAGGGTGGGGACCAGGATGCGCCGCGGAACGTCCTGTGCCTCGCCGTAGGCCTGCTGCAGCACCTGCTCGACGAGCTCGCCGCTGGAGATGTCGATCTCCTTCTCGATCGTCAGCGCGCGCACACCGCGCACTCTGCCACCGCGGATCACGAAGTGCTGCACCGCAGCGGCCAGCTCGTCCTCGGCGATGCCGAACAGGTCGGCATCCTCGTCACTGGGGAGCACGAGTGCGCTCTTGCCGAGTACCGCCTCGATCGCGGAAAGCTTGTCGCGATACTTCGCCGCCGCTTCGTAGTCCATCGCCGCGGAGGCCGCCAGCATCCGCTTGGTGAGTTCACGGGTGAAGCGCTCGTCGCCACCGGCCATGAACGCGACGAAGTCGTCGACCATGGCGCGGTGCTCCGCGATGCTCACCGTCATCGAGCACGGACCACCGCACTTGCCGATCTGGCCGGGGAAGCACGGCCTGCCCGTCTGCATCGCGCGCCGGTAGCTGGAGTCGCTGCACGTACGGATTGGGAACGCCTTGACCATCAGGTCGATGGTCTCGTGCACCGCCCACACCTTCGGGAACGGACCGAAGTACCGCGCCCCCGGGATCTTCCGGTTGCGGGTCACGATCACGCGGGGCGCTTCGTCCGCGAGCGTCACCGCCATGAACGGGTACGACTTGTCGTCTTTGTAGCGCACGTTGAAGGGCGGATCGAACTCCTTGATCCACATGTACTCGAGCTGCAGCGAATCGACGTCGGTCGGCACGACGGTCCACTCGACGGAGGCCGCGGTGGTCACCATGCGCCGCGTGCGCTCGTGCAGCGTGCGCAGCGGCGCGAAGTAGTTCGAGAGGCGCTGACGAAGGTTCTTCGCCTTGCCGACGTAGAGCACCCGACCGGCGGCGTCGCGGAAGCGGTACACGCCGGGGTCGGTGGGGATCTCCCCCGGCCTCGGCTTGTACGACAGGACGTCGGCCATCAGCTGGCCTTCCGCGCGGAGCGCCCCTCACCCAGGATCTCGGAGAGGAACAGACCGGTGTGACTCTCCTCGACGCGCGCGATCTGCTCCGGTGTGCCCGTGGCGATGATCTGTCCGCCGCCGGAACCGCCCTCGGGTCCGAGGTCGATCACCCAGTCGGCCGACTTGATCACATCGAGGTTGTGCTCGATGACGATGACCGTGTTGCCCTTGTCGACCAGACCGCCCAGCACCTCGAGGAGCTTGCGGACGTCTTCGAAGTGCAGACCCGTCGTCGGCTCGTCGAGCACGTAGATGCTGCGCCCGTTGCTGCGGCGCTGAAGCTCGGTCGCCAGCTTGACGCGCTGCGCCTCACCGCCCGAGAGCGTCGTCGCCGACTGGCCGAGCCGCACGTAGCCGAGCCCGACGTCGACGAGCGTCTTCATGTAGCGGTGGATCGCCTGGATGGGCTCGAAGAAGTCGGCTGCCTCCTCGATCGGCATCTCGAGCACCTCGGCGATGTTCTTGCCCTTGTAGTGCACGGCGAGCGTGTCGCGGTTGTAGCGCTTGCCGTGGCAGACCTCGCAGTCGACGTACACGTCGGGCAGGAAGTTCATCTCGATCTTGATGGTGCCGTCGCCGGAGCAGGCCTCGCAGCGGCCGCCCTTGACGTTGAAGCTGAACCGGCCGGGCTGGTAGCCACGGACCTTCGCCTCCGGCGTCTCGCTGAAGAGTGTGCGGATGCGGTCGAACACACCCGTGTAGGTGGCCGGGTTCGACCTCGGCGTACGGCCGATCGGCGCCTGGTCGACATGCACGACCTTGTCGAGGTTGTCGAGTCCGGTCACCCGTGTGTGCTTGCCGGGAACGGTGCGCGCACCGTTCAGCCGCGACGCCAGCACCTGGTAGAGGATGTCGTTGACGAGCGAGGACTTGCCGGAGCCGCTGACCCCGGTGACCGCGGTGAGCACGCCGAGCGGGAAGTCGGCCGTGACGTTGCGCAGGTTGTTCGCACGAGCGCCCACGACGCTCAGCATCCGCTTCTTGTCGATCTTGCGCCGCTTCGCCGGCATGGGGATCTCGCGGCGACCTGAGAGGTACTCCCCCGTCATCGACGCGCGGTCCTCGAGCAGGGCCGAATAGGGCCCGGAGTGCACGACCTCGCCGCCGTTGACGCCGGCGCCGGGGCCGATGTCGACGACCCAGTCCGCCGCTTCGATGGTCTCTTCGTCGTGCTCGACCACGATCAGCGTGTTGCCGAGGTCGCGCAGCGCGAGCAGCGTCTCGATCAGACGGCGGTTGTCACGCTGATGCAGACCGATCGACGGTTCGTCGAGCACGTAGAGCACCCCGGTCAGGCCGGAGCCGATCTGCGTCGCCAGGCGGATGCGCTGGGCCTCTCCGCCCGAGAGCGAGCCCGCCGAGCGACTGAGGTTGAGGTAGGACAGTCCGACCTGCAGCAGGAAGTCGAGACGGAGACGGATCTCGCGAAGCACCTGCGCGGCGATCTTCGCCTCACGGTCGGTGAGCGTGAGGGTCTCCATGAAGGCGCGCGCGTCGGCCAGGCTGAGATGCGAGACCTCGGCGATCGAGTGACCGTGCACCTGCACGGCGAGGACCTCCGGCTTGAGACGGTTGCCGTCGCACACCGGGCACGGCACCTCGCGGAGGTACTCGCCCCAGCGATTGCGCTGGTTGTCGGACTCGGCCTGCAGGTACTGCCGCTCGATGTACGGCACCACGCCCTCGAACCCGGATGTGTACCGCATCTCTCGGCCGTAGCGGTTCTTCCACTTGACGGAGACCTTGTAGTTCTCGCCGCGCAGCACCGCGTTCTGCACATCGGAGTGGAGTTTGCGCCAGGGGGTGTCCAGCGAGAAGTCGAGGTCGTTCGAGAGCCCCTCCAGCAGGCGTTCGTAGTACTGGAACAGCCCCTTGCCCTGAGTGGTCCACGGGATGATGACACCTTCGCGGATCGAGAGGTCTTCATCGCCGAGCATCAGGTCGACGTCGACAGACATGCGCGTGCCGAGTCCGGAGCAGGCGGGGCAGGCGCCGAAAGGCGCGTTGAACGAGAACGTGCGCGGTTCGATCTCGGTGAGCGTGAGCGCGTGCCCGTTCGGGCACGCCAGCTTCTCGGAGAAGGTCTGCCAGGCGTCGTCGCCTTCGCCGTCGACGTAGTTGATCTGCACCACGCCGCCGGCGAGGCCCAGAGCGGTCTCGACCGAGTCGGTGACGCGTCCGAGGATGTCGTCGGAGGCGACGAGACGGTCGACGACCACCGCGATGTCGTGCTTGTAGCTCTTCTTCAGCGTGGGCGGCTCGGCCAGCTGGATGAGCTCGCCGTCGACGATCGCGCGGGAGTATCCCTTCGCGCCGAGTTCACGGAAGAGGTCGACGAACTCGCCCTTCTTCTGCGACACGATCGGCGCGACGACCTGGTAGCGGGTGCGCTCGGGAAGCTCCATGAGCTGATCGGCGATCTGCTGCACGGTCTGACGCTGGATCCGCTCACCGCATTCGGGGCAGTGCGGGATGCCGATTCGCGCCCAGAGCAGACGCATGTAGTCGTAGATCTCGGTGATCGTGCCGACGGTCGACCGCGGGTTGCGGTTCGTCGACTTCTGATCGATCGAGACGGCGGGGCTCAGGCCCTCGATGAAATCGACGTCCGGTCGATCGACCTGACCGAGGAACTGGCGCGCGTACGCGCTCAGCGATTCGACGTAGCGACGCTGCCCCTCGGCGAAGATCGTGTCGAACGCCAGGCTGGACTTCCCCGATCCGGACAAGCCGGTGAACACGACGAGCGAGTCGCGCGGGATATCGATGTCGACGTTCTTGAGGTTGTGGACGCGGGCACCGCGGACACTGAGTTTTCCGGAGGAGGCAACGGGGACGATGGGCACCGAACAAGTCTACGAGGGGCCACGGACATTGGCTCCGCGAGGACGCTGACCCACACCTCAGTCCTATACCTGAGGCACCTTCCGCGGAGCATCCGACCTCCGCACGGCTCGCACCGCGAGCAGCACCCCGAGCACGAGCGCCACGGCGGCGAGCGGGGCGAGCGCCGCGATCCCATGGTCGACGTTCGAGGGCGCGAGCACCCACACGCCGAAGACGACAGGTTGCGCCAGCAGCTGCACGACGAGGAAGCGCGCAAGGCTCGGCCACAGCACGGCGAGGGCGACGCGCGAGGAGATCGGGATCTCGAGACTCACCGATGCGAGGACGTGGATCGCGGGAACGAGCAGCACGGCGAGGGCTGTGCGTCCCGGATCCGATTCGGTCAGGAGGACGCCCAGAACGAGGCAGGCGGCCCCGAACCACGCCGCCAGTGATCGCGGGAGCGCCACCGCGACGAGAGCGGTGACGACCGCCACCCCCTGCCACAGGGGGAAGGGAACGAGCACGACAGCGCCGCCCCACACGATCGCGAGGATCAGGAGGCGGACGGTGATCCCGGGAACAGCGGCACGCACCCGGAACGAACGGAGACCGCGCGTCATCGCCGCACCGTCCGCATCCGTCGCTGGCGAAGGGCAGCGAGCCGCATCGCGACGTCGATGTCGGGATCCGTCCATGCGACGACCTCGACCCCGGCATGTCGGAGCTCGACGAGGATGTCGGAGCGTTCAGCGAGCAGCGTGCGCAGTGCGATGCGCTGCTCACGAGTGAGCCGACTCCGGTCGGGAATCGGGAGCACATCGACCGCGACCACGACATGACCCGCCGCCCGCCACCGGGTGGCCAGCTGAGCGGCGACGCCGTCGAAGAACGTCGAGAGCACGAAGACGATGGATCCCGACGGCACGACCGGCGACCGCCGGTACCGGGACACCTCCTCGCTCTGTCCGGTCGCCGCGATCATGTCCCGCACGCGTGCGAGGTGGCGCGGGCCGCCACCCGAGGGAAGACTGCGGCCGCCGGGCGACAACGCGTGGTACGCGACCCGATCACCGACACCGACCGCCGCTGTGGCGATGGAGAGGGCAGCCTCACGCGCGAGATCCAGCGAGGTGACTCCTGACCGGTCGGCGTCGTCCGCTCCCCAGGAGGCGACCACGGTCCCCAGATCCTCCGCGGTGTCCACGGCGATCACCACCGAGGAATCGCTGAGGGTCGTGCTGCGTCGAACGAGGAGTTCGCCAGGTCGACGGGCCGCGCGAGCCGTCGCCCGCCAGTCGACGCGGCGCAGCTCGTCGCCGGGGACGAACGGATGGATGTCGCGGAAGTCACCGCCCTGACCGGGGCGGACACCTTCGTGGGCGCCGTGCAGACCCGTCAGCCGGCGAGCGACCGGAAGCTGCCCGATCCGGACCTGCCTGGGCGGGGTGTTCCACTCCAGCACGACGCGGGGGCCGGCTTCCGAGACCCATGCGCCGTCGAGCGCGACGCCGCGCACGGTCACTCCGAGGAGCTCCACAGGACCGGAGTGCTGCAGGCGGTTGCGGGTGAGGAGGATGGAGTGCCCCGGTCGCGCATCGGCGAGCCCGGACCGCCGCGCCTCCTGATCGATCGCCACCTGGACCCAGTCGCTGTCGAGGATCGCATCGACTTCCGCCATGACCTCCGACGAGTCTCCCGAACCCTCGACATGCGCACGCAGTTCGATCGACATCGTGGAATCCCGAGGCCGACGCATCAGCATCCATGCTGTCCCGAGGGCGAGCGGAAGTCCGATGCCGACGACATCGGGCCGCGAGAACACCAGGCCCACGGCAGCCAGGATCGCCGAGCCGGCGACGCCGATCGCGATCACGGGCGTCCGGCTCCAGCGCGCAGAGGAACGCGCCGTGACGCGGACCGGCTCGGTCACCGCACCGCGGCCACGGTCGGCGGCACGGGCGTGCTCTCGACCACCGCGGCCACGACAGTCCGGGGGTCGATTCCCTGTGCCCACGCCTGCGGCGTGAGCGTGAGGCGGTGCGCGAGCACCGCCTCCGCGATGCGTTTGATGTCGTCTGGACGGACGAAGTCTCGTCCGTCCAGCGCCGCGAGTGCGCGACCGAGCAGCACGAGAGACTGCGATCCGCGCGGCGAGGCTCCGACGGCGACATGCGTCGCCTCCCGCGTGGACTTCGTCAGCTCCACGCAGTACCTGGCGACATCGGCGTCGACATGGATCCTCTCGACGGCTGCTTGGATAGCGAGGAGACCTGCCGCGTCGACGACGGAATCGACGGACGCATCGGGACTCTGTCGGCGGACGCGGTCGAGGATGATGCGCGTCTCGTCCTCCGGTGCGGGGTAGCCGACGGCGAGGCGCACCATGAAGCGGTCGAGTTGCGCCTCGGGAAGCGCGTACGTCCCCTCGTACTCGATGGGGTTCGAGGTCGCGATCACGTGGAACGGCAGTGGGAGCGGGAAGCTGTTCCCCTCGACGGTGACCTGATGCTCCGCCATGGCCTCCAGCATCGCCGACTGGGTCTTGGGGGTCGTGCGGTTCACCTCGTCGGCGAGGAGCAGCCCGGTGAAGATCGGCCCGGGCCGGAACACGAAGTCGCCGGTGGCCGGCGCGTAGACGTAGGAGCCGGTGACATCCCCAGGGAGCATGTCCGGAGTGCACTGCAGGCGACGGAAGTCGAGGCCGAGCGCCGACGCCAGACTCCGTGCGGCGAGCGTCTTCCCCAACCCCGGAACATCCTCGAAGAGCACATGGCCACCCGCGAGGATCGCAGCGAGGGCGATCGTGAGGGGCTCGTCCATCCCGACGACGGCGCCGCGGACGCTGTCGAGCACTCGACGCCCGGTCTCGGCGATCTGGGTGGTCTCCTGGCTGCTCATCCGGTCTCCTCCGTGTCGTTCGGGATTCGTTCGATCGCGTCGAGCACGATCTCGATGTCGGTGCGCTGCACTTCGCGACGGTGCAGGGCGTCGCGCACCCCCTCACCGAGGAGGGCGTCGATGCGAGCGTGCTGCGTGGGGTCGTCGAGGTCGAGTCCACGCAGGGCGAGGCGTCTTCTCAGCACGCTCTGCACCCGGCGCACGACGACGTGGCCGGCCACACCCGTACGCGTGTTGATCGCCCAGGCCATGCGCGACACCTCGGAGCCGCGCGAGTCGCGGCCGGGCTTCTCGGGAGGCCACGCAGGTCCGACCTCGATGAACTCCTGGCGGCAGGCGACGACCACTGCGACGACGAGGATCATCCACGCGAGCACGAACGGCACGGGGAAGCCCAGCTGCGCGAGCAGCAGGAGCACGGCCAGGGCGAGAACGCCGCCGATCCCCAGGATCAGCATCCGTCGCTTCATCGCCACCCCTCCTGGATGCCTCGGAGGCACTGGGAGGCGCGGGCTCGATCGCTCTCGTCGGCGTCATGACCGCCGAAGCGGACCTGCTCGTAGAGGGCGAGCAGGGTGACCACGTCGGCGGCGATTCCGGCGCGCCGACCGATGATACGCGCAGTGAACTCCGACGGGGTCTCATTGCGTCCTCGCCCGGCACCGGCGTCCGCCGCCGACTCCTCCAGGCCCACCCACGCTGCCACGATGCTGTCGCCGGGCACGGGGCGGTCGTCGATCGTCCGCAGGGCTTCCTCGATTCCTCGTCTGATCGTCGCCTCGTCAGGCTCGACATCCGTCACGGGCGCGGCCACGACCTGGATGGCGACCTGCGCCGCCTCTCGGCGCGCGAGCGGGCGGTCACGCCACAGCCCCACGAGGTAGCGGATCAGGAGCCGCATACCGAGGTAGGCCATCGCGAGCACAGCGGCGACGACGACCGCGGCGAGGATGGTGCCGATGATCGCGAGCAGCGGCGAATCCTCCGGAGGCTCCAACGGCGGGGGTGCGGTCTCCGTCGGCGCGGTCGGCAGGACATCCTCGCCAGTGCGCCCCTCGGTGTCGTCCAACCCTCCGCCGAACTGCGGAATCCCCTGCGTGGCCGCCGCGAACATGATCGTCGCGAAGAAACCTGTTATGGCGAGCAGCGGGAGCAGAAGCCTCGTTCGAGGCCGTTCTTCACCGGCACGCTGCCGCTCCGGGACCGAGGGCTCGGAGCGCGACATGCCTCCACCCTAGGGGGCTGCTCCCACGCCACGGGCCCGACCGCGCCGTGAGACGACTCGTCAGGCGAGGTCAGGGCGACGACCGGCGAAAGGGCCGAGACCGTCCCGAAGGGCCGCGATCTCGTCGACGCCCATGCCCACCGCCGCCATGACCTGGTGCGGAACGTCGATCGCCCGATCACGGAGGGCCGACCCCGCTGCGGTGAGCGTGATCTCCAGACGTCGTTCGTCCTCGCTGCTGCGCTGACGTGCGACCAGCCCCTCGGCTTCGAGCCGTTTCACCAGCGGCGATGCGGTCGCCGGCTCCATGGCGAGGTCGACCGCCAGATCGTTGAGCGTGCGCGGGGCCCTCTCCCACAGCGCCAGCATGACGAGGTACTGCGGATGCGTGAGGCCCAGCGGCTCGAGGATCGGGCGATACAGGGCGACGACGTTGCGCGCCGCTGTCACCAGGGCGAAGCAGAGCTGGTTCTCGAGCCGGAGCAGGTCGTCGGATGCCGTCACAAGGGAGACTATACATCTGCACTAATAGTTAGTACACTAACGAACATGGCAAAGGATTCCGACCGCCCACCCCTCCGCACTCGCATCCGCGACGCAGGAGGGTTGTACTCCTGGGTGAACACGAACCTCATCCGGTTCGCGGGGCCCGCATCCGTCGGCCCGTACGAGAAGACCCCGCCGCCCAGCGCTGCCGAACGCGCAGAGCGCGCCTGCCCGCTCTGCGGCGCCCCGATGACGAAGCACGAGATCGACCGCACCGGGCCCAAGACCCTGGTGCACTGCCCATAGCGTCAGTCCTGCTCCGGCGTCTCGACCGCCGAGCCCGTCGACTCGCGGGCGACATCGAGCCAGAACATGAGCTCCGTGTCGTCTTCGATGGCACCCGGCACCACGTCGATCCACCCCGAACCCATCGTGCGCGAACCCATCACCGCACGTGCGGCTCCGGGGTGCGTGAGCAGCGCCGCGCCGTTCTCGTCGTCGACGCGCACCAGGAGGACTCCACCGGGACGCGCTCCGACGAGGATGTGGCCGTCATCGAGGAACGCCCTGGTGCCGAACATGCGCCGCTCTTCGATCCAGGTGTCGGCCCCCAACAAGGCACGCACCCGGTCGGCCAGCTCGTTCCCCGCAGCGTCCATCGACCAGCCCCCGTCTACGCGTGTCCAGCGCGCTCCATGGCGCGGAGCTCCTTCTTGAGATCCTGCACCTCGTCACGCAGACGCCCGGCGAGTTCGAACTTCAGCTCGGCGGCCGCGGCGAGCATCTGGTCGGACAGGTCCTGGATCGTGGCCTCGAGCTGCTGCGCCCCCTCAGCTGCGATACCCGTGCGCCGCAGGTTGGGCGTCGGCGATTTGCCCTTGCCCGTCGCGCGGCCTCGACCCGACAGCATCTCCGCCGTGTCTGCACCCTCACGGGCGAGCACCTCGGTGATGTCGGCGATGCGCTTGCGGAGCGGCTGCGGGTCGATGCCGTGCTCCTTGTTGTACGCGACCTGCTTCTCGCGGCGCCGGTCGGTCTCCTCGATGGCCTTCGTCATCGAGTCGGTCATCTTGTCGGCGTACATGTGCACCTCGCCGGACACGTTTCGAGCGGCACGACCGATGGTCTGGATGAGGGAGGTGCCCGAACGCAGGAAGCCCTCCTTGTCGGCGTCGAGGATCGCGACGAGGGACACCTCTGGCAGGTCGAGACCCTCACGCAGGAGGTTGATGCCCACGAGGACGTCGTACACCCCGGCGCGCAGCTCGCTGAGCAGCTCGACGCGACGCAGCGTGTCGACATCGGAATGCAGGTAACGCACCCGCACCCCGTGCTCGCCGAGGAAGTCGGTGAGCTCTTCTGCCATCTTCTTCGTGAGAGTCGTGACGAGCACGCGCTCGTCACGCTCGACTCGCAGGCGGATCTCCTCGAGCAGGTCGTCGATCTGACCCTTCGACGGCTTCACCACGATCTCCGGATCGACAAGGCCCGTCGGGCGGATGATCTGCTCCACGATGCCGTCGGCGATCCCCATCTCGTACTTCCCGGGGGTGGCCGAGAGGTAGACCGTCTGCCCGATGCGGTTCTTGAACTCGTCCCATCGCAGCGGCCGGTTGTCCATCGCGCTCGGCAGACGGAAGCCGTGGTCGACGAGCGTGCGCTTGCGAGAAGCATCGCCCTCGTACATGGCGCCGATCTGCGGCACAGTCACGTGCGACTCGTCGATCACCAGCAGGAAGTCATCCGGGAAGAAGTCGAGCAGGGTGTGCGGCGGCTCGCCGGGCGCGCGCCCATCCATATGCCGCGAGTAGTTCTCGATACCGGAGCAGAAGCCCAGCTGCTGAAGCATCTCGAGGTCGAAGGTGGTGCGCATACGCAGACGCTGCGCCTCGAGGAGCTTGCCCTGCCGCTCGAACTCGGCCAGACGCTCTTCCAGCTCCGCCTCGATCGTGCCGATCGAACGCTGGATGACGTCGGTGCCGGCCACGTAGTGCGAAGCCGGGAAGATCGGTACGGCGTCGAGCTTCTCGATCACCTCTCCGGTCAGCGGGTGGAGCGAGTACAGCGCCTCGATCTCGTCGCCGAACAGCTCGATGCGGATGGCGTGCTCTTCGTAGACGGGGATGATCTCGATGGTGTCGCCACGCACACGGAAGTTGCCCCGCGAGAAGTCGACGTCGTTGCGGTTGTACTGCATCGCGATGAACTGCCGGATGAGCGCGTCACGGTCGTAGCGCTCCCCCACCTGCAGCGCGACCATGGCACGCAGGTACTCCTCCGGCGCCCCGAGCCCGTAGATGCACGACACTGTCGAGACGACGATGACGTCGCGGCGGCTCAGCAGGGAGTTCGTCGTGGAGTGGCGCAGTCGCTCGACCTCGGAGTTGATCGACGAGTCCTTCTCGATGAAGGTGTCGGTCTGGGGCACGTAGGCCTCGGGCTGGTAGTAGTCGTAGTACGACACGAAGTACTCGACCGCGTTGTTCGGCATGAGTTCGCGGAACTCGTTCGCGAGCTGAGCGGCCAGCGTCTTGTTGTGCGCGAGCACGAGCGTCGGGCGCTGGACCTGCTCGACCAGCCAGGCCGTCGTCGCGGACTTTCCGGTACCGGTCGCGCCGAGCAGGACGACGTCGGTCTCGCCCGCGTTGATGCGTGCCGCCAGGTCGGCGATGGCCTTGGGCTGGTCGCCTGCAGGCTCGTACTCGCTGATGACCTCGAAGGGTCGGACACTGCGCGTGGGTTGCATACCTCCAGCGTATGCCGCCCCTCCGACATCGAGGCCGTCGCCCGATGACGAGATGTGCTCAGGCAGATGACTGGCCGCTCGACGCGCCGCGCAGTGCGGAGAAGGCCGCGAGAGCGGCGGCCGCGCACATCGCGACGATGACGGCGACGAACCACCCCCAGCTCGCGGCCCCGAACACGAGACCGAGCATCCAGCCGAACAGACTCGATCCCGCGTAGTAGGCGAAGTAGTAGAGGGACGAAGCCTGCGCCCTGCTGGCAGGACCGGCAGCGACAGGTGTCCATCCGGAGGCGATGGCATGGGCTCCGAAGAATCCAGCGGTGAAGAGCACGAGCCCCGGCAGCACGATCGCCACCATCGGCACCAGCAGCAGAACCGCGCCCGCGGCCATCACACCGATCGAGGAGAGGAGTACAGGGAAGCGTCCGATCCGCGAGGCGAGCGCGCCGGCCCACGGAGAGGAGGCGGTGCCTGCCAGATAGGCCAGGAAGAGCAGCGGCACCAACCAGGCCGGCAGGGCGAACGGCTCGGCCGAGAGATGGAAGCCGAGGTAGTTGTACACCGCGACGAAGGCCCCCATGAGCAGGAAGCCCTGTGCATACAGCGCCCATTGCAGCGACGAGCGCAACGGCGCGCGGAGCTTCTCCAGGATGCCGGGACCGCGGTCCACCCGCAGGCGTCCGGGGACGAACCCTCTGGCGCGGGGCGTGAGCCAGAGGAACAGTGCAGCAGCCAGCGCGCACATCAGCGCGACGGAGAGGATTCCGGCACGCCATCCGCCCACTTCCCCGACGATCCCCGACGCGATGCGGCCGAGGAGTCCGCCTACTGTGGTTCCGGCGATGTAGCTCCCTGCGGCTGCGGCGGCGTGGCGTGCCTCGACCTCCTCGCTGAGGTAGGCCAGGGCCACAGCCGGCACGGCGCCCAGTGCCACTCCCTCCGCGAATCGGAGGGACAGCAGCGTGATGATCTCGCCGCTCAACGGCGCGGAGAGCCCCAGCACCGTCGCCGTGAGAACGCCCGTGGCCATCGCCGGCACCCGACCGATGCGATCGGCCACGACCGACCAGGGGATGACGGCCAGTGCCAGACCGAGGGTGGCCGCCGACACGCTCAGGGCCGCCGTGGCCGGGCTGACGGAGAGGTCGGACGAGATCTGCGGCAGGACGGCCTGGGCGGAGTACAGCTGCGCGAACGTCGCGATGCCTGCGAAGAAGAGGCCGACGATCAGACGCCGATACTCGCGCGAACCCGGCGCGTGACCGGAGAAGGTCACTGTTCGCTGATCCGCTCCCAGAGGGCGTCCGTCTGCTCGAGCGTGCGCTCCAGGGTGTCGGAGGTATCGATCACGACATCGGCGATCGCGAGGCGGCGGTCATCGGAGACCTGGGCGTCGATCCGGTCCTGCGCCGCGCTCTCGTCCATGCCGCGCAGGTCGACGAGCCGCTGCCGACGCAACGCTGCAGGAGCGTGCGCGACCACGATGAGATCCCACGGGTCGTCCACCCGAGCCTCGACGAGGAGGGGCACGTCGTAGACGACGACGGCTTTCGCGTCGTCGGCGAGGGCGGCATCGAAACGCCGCTGCGATTCCTCGCGCACCGCAGGATGCACGATCGCGTTCAGCCGCGCGAGGAGGCCGGCATGGCCGAATACCTTCGCCCCCAGCGCGGCTCTGTCGAGGGAGCCGTCCGGTGCGATGACGGCGGCGCCGAAGGCCTCCGAGATCCTCGCGAGGACCGGCGATCCGGGCGACTGCACGTCCCGCACGATCTGATCTGCATCGACGATCACGGCACCGTGCTCTGCCAGGCGCCGGGCTATGGTCGACTTCCCGGAGGCGATGCCGCCGGTGAGGGCGATGAGGGGCATGCCGCCAGTCTAGGCGTCGTCGAGATCGTGTCTCATCGGGCGAGCAGCTGACGGCGCGAGCTGATCACGCCGGTGTCGAAGCCAGCCAGATGCAGTCCGCCGTGGAATCGCGCGTGCTCGATCTTGATGCAGCGGTCCATGACCACCGAGAGACCGGCACCCTCGGCGATCGCTGCCGCGTCCTCGTTCCACGACCCGAGCTGCAGCCACAGCGTCTGCGCCCCCACCTCGATGGCTTCCTGGGCGACGCCGGGAAGGTCGTCATGACGACGGAACACGTCGACGATGTCGGGCACCACTGGCAGGTCGCGCAAGGTCGCGTAGACGGGCTGTCCGAGGATCTCGGTCTCGCGCGGGTTCACCAGGTACACGTCGTAGGCCGTGCTGGAGAGCAGATACGTCGCCACGAAGTACGACGCGCGTGCGGGGTTGTTGGACGCTCCGACGATCGCGATCGACTTCGCGCGTCGCAGCAGTCCGAAGCGCTCCTGCTGGGTCGGCCCGATCCAGGTCCGCCCCGGCATCGTCGGCACCGCACCGGGGAGGGCGCAGGCCGCAGCATCATCCGTCACGGAGGGCAGCGCGCACGCATCGCCCGAGGTGGTCGCGCTCATCGGTTCGCTCCTGTCGCCGCGGTGAGGGCCTGATCGAGGTCCCAGACGATGTCCTCGGCATCTTCCAGTCCGACCGAGATGCGGATCAGGTCCGGACGCACACCCGCGGCGACGAGCTGCTCCTCGGTGAGCTGGCGGTGCGTCGTCGAGGCCGGGTGGATCACCAGGGTGCGGGCATCGCCGATGTTCGCGAGGTGTGAGGCGAGCTGCAGGTTCTCGATCAGGCTCTCCCCCGCCGCTCGACCCTCCGGCGACGCGACTCCGAAGGCGAAGACGGAACCGGGTCCGAGCGGCAGGTACTTGGCCGCGCGGTCATGATGCGGATGCCCTTCGAGCCCTGCCCAGGTCACGTACGCCACGCGCGGGTCGGAGGCGAGCCAATCGGCGACGATGCGAGCGTTCGCGAGGTGCGCGTCGATGCGCTGCGGAAGGGTCTCGATCCCCTGGAGCAGATTGAACGCCGACTGCGGACTGAGCGCGGGACCGATGTCACGCAGCTGTTCGGAGCGGAGCTTGGTGAGGAACCCGTACTCGCCGAAGTTGTCCCACCATTTGATGCCGCCGTACGAGTCGACGGGTTCGGTCATCTGCGGGAACTTGCCGTTGCCCCAGTCGAACGTGCCCTTCTCGATGACGACGCCGCCGAGCGTGGTGCCGTGCCCGCCGAGGAACTTCGTCACGGAGTGGATGACGATGTCGGCGCCGTGTTCGAGAGGACGCGCGAGGTAGGGGGTCGCCAGCGTCGCATCGACCACGAGCGGCACACCCGCCGCGTGGGCGACGGCGGCGAGCCCCTCGATGTCGGCGATCTCACCCGACGGATTGCCGATCATCTCGACGTAGACGACCTTCGTCTCCGGGCGGATCGCGGCGGCGAAATCGGCCGGGTCCGTCGAGGCGACGAACGTGGTCTCCACGCCGAAGCGGCGCAGCGTGACATCCAGCTGAGTGATCGTTCCGCCGTACAGCTGCGCAGCGGCGACGACGTGATCGCCCGCGCCGACCAGAGCGGCGAACGTGATGAATTCCGCGCTCATGCCCGAGGCCGTGGCGACGGCGCCGATGCCGCCTTCGAGCGACGCGAGGCGCTCCTCCAGAGCGGCGACCGTGGGGTTCCCGATCCGGGAGTAGATGTTGCCGTACTTCTGCAGGGCGAAGAGGTTGCCGGCGTCCGCCGCGTCGTCGAAGACGAACGACGTCGTCTGGTAGATCGGCACGGCCCTCGCACCGGTGGAGGCGTCGGGGGTTCCACCGGCGTGAAGTGCTCTGGTGCGAAATCCGAAGCGATGTTCTTCCGTCATGATGTCCTCAGTTCAGCGGCGGCGAGCACGTCGGCGATCTCATCGACGGCCCAGGGGTTCTGCAGCGACGTCGTGTCTCCCAGCGGCTGGGCTTCGCGACCGGCCCGTCGATCCTGCTCGGCTTCCCACAACTGCGCCAGGAGTCGTCGCATGATCTTGCCCGACCGGGTCTTGGGCAGATCGGGCACGACCACGATGTGCTGGGGCTTTGCAACGGGACCGATCGACTGCGCGACCTGAGCGCGAAGGTCGGCCGGATTCACGTCGGCACGACCGGAAGGCGTCACGAAAGCCACGACGGCCTGACCGGTGACGGGGTCGGAGACCCCGGCGGAGCCCGCCTCGCCGACCGTGTCGTGTGCGACGAGGGCCGACTCGATCTCGATCGTGGAGAGCCGGTGTCCCGAGACGTTGACGACGTCGTCGAGGCGACCGAGGATCCAGATGTACCCGTCAGCGTCCCTGGTCGCGCCATCACCGGCGACGTAGAAGCCGCCGAAGCGTCCGTGACCGGAGAATGCCGACCAGTACGCGTCGCGATAGCGCACCGGGTCGCCCCAGACGGTGCGGGCCATCCCGGGCCACGGGCGGCGGATGACGAGTGTCCCCGAGCGACCGGGTGCCACCTCGATCCCGTCGGCGTCGACCACCGCGGCGTCGATCCCCGGCAGCGGCACCGAGGCCGAACCGGGCTTGAGCCGCGTGACGCCCGGCAGCGGGGCGATCATCGCGGCGCCGGTCTCCGACTGCCACCACGTATCGATCACCGGCAGCTCGTCACGGCCGAAGTTCTGCCGGAACCAGATCCAGGCCTCGGGGTTGATGGCCTCGCCGACCGTTCCGAGCAGTCGAAGGGTCGACAGGTCGTGGCCGCCCGGCAGCTCGGCGCCGAACCACGTCATGAAGGTGCGGATCAGCGTGGGTGCCGTGTAATACACGGTGACCCCGTACCGTTCGATGATCTCGAGATGGCGCTCCCGATGCGGCGAATCCGGCGTCCCCTCGTAGATGACCTGGGTGAGCCCGTTCGAGAGCGGGCCGTAGATCTCGTAGGTGTGCGCGGTGACCCAGGCGAGGTCTGCCGTGCACCAGTGCACGTCGTCCGGCTTCGCGTCGAAGTGCGCCCAGTGCGCCCAGCTCGCCTGCGTGAGATACCCTCCCGCGGTGTGCACGAGCCCCTTCGGCTTCCCGGTGGTGCCGGAGGTGTAGATGATGAAGAGGGGATGCTCGGCGTCGAACGCCTGGGCCTCGTGGGTAGACGGCGCGGTGTCGACCACGTCGTGCCACCAGAGATCGCGCCCGTCGGTCCACGGCACGTCCTGACCGGTGCGCCGAAGCACGAGCACGTGCTCGAGGTCGGGAAGACCGGCCGCCGCGACGTCGGCCGTGGTCTTGACCACGGTGGCGACGCCGCGACGATACTGCCCGTCGCTCGTCACCAGCAGCTTCGCGCCGGTGTCTTCGAGGCGGAAGCGTACGGCCTCGGCCGAGAATCCGCCGAACACCAGCGAATGCACGGCACCGATCCGGGCGCAGGCGAGCGTGATGACGATCGTCTCCACGAGAACGGGGAGATAGATCACGACGCGGTCGCCCGGTTCGATGCCGAGCGCGACGAGGGCGTTGGCGGCGCGGGAGACCCGCTGCTGCAGGTCGGAATAGGTCACCGCGACGCGGTCGCCCGGCTCGCCCTCGAAGTGCAGGGCCACCCTGTCTCCGTGGCCGGCATCGACGTGTCGATCGATGCAGTTCGCGGCCACGTTGAGCCTGCCGCCGACGAACCAGCGGGCTGCAGGAACCGCGTCGCCGATCGGCGGCTCCCACTCATGGGCGGTATGCCACGGCTCCGACCAGTCGAGGCGGCGGGCAGCATCCTCCCAGAACGCGACGGGATCTGCTGCCGCGCGCGCATAGGCTTCCCCCGTGACGTTCGCGTGCGGGAACTCGTTCGAGGGCTCGTAGACGCGTGTCTCGTGCAGCCGGGCCTCCGTCACGCTCACACCCATCGTCGGAGCAGGTACTTCTCCACCAGCACGAGGAGGCCGTTGGTGAGGGTGCCCAGCAGTGCCAGCAGAACGATCGAGAGCAGGATGCGGTCGACCCGGCCGCTGTTCTGGGAATCGGTCAGCAGGAAGCCGAGGCCCATGGACGACGCGATGAGCTCGGCGGCGACGAGGAACAGCCACGCCTGGGCGAGCGCGAGGCGAAGGCCGGAGATGACGGAGGGCACGACGGCGGGCAGTTGCACGATGCGGAACAGCGACCATCCGCGCAGGCTGAACGATCGTCCGGCCTCGACGAGCTGCGGATCGACATGACGCAGCGCCGAGGCGACCGTGGTGTAGACGGGGAAGAACGCCCCGATCACGATGAGCGTGACCTTGGACTCCTCGCCGATCTGCATCCAGAGGATCAGCAGCGGCACCCAGGCGAGCGAGGGCACCGCACGGACGGCGGCGAGCGTCGGGCTGAGCAGCACGTCTCCCAGCCGCGACAGCCCCACCACGCCGGCCACGGCGAGCCCGATCACGGATCCGATCGCGAATCCGAGCAGCACGCGCTGCACGGAGATGGCGATGTGCGTCCAGAGCTGCCCGCTCTGCGCCAGCTCGACACCGGCCCGGAAGACAGAGGCGGGTGTGGGAAGACGGTACGACGGAATCGCTCCGTTCGTCGTCACGACCTGCCAGACGATCACGATGATCGCCGGCAGTACGAGCCCGGCGATGATCCGCGCCGCGGGTCGATCCCACGTGCGCCGAACGACGGGGTCAGGGCGCCGGAGCTCTCCCCTGGCGAAGTCGAGGGCGTCTTGCGAGTCCGCAGGGACGATCACCCTCTGGTCGAGATCGCTCACTCGCCGTCGACCGCCTTCTTGGCGAACGTGTCGTTCACGATCGACGACAGTGCCTTGTCGACGGATTCCTTGCCGCCCTGCACGTCGCCGGACTCCACGAGCACGGGAGCGATCTTCTCGAGCACGGCGACCTGGTCGTCTCCGGGGATCCCGCTCACGTCGAGATTCGAGCGCTCCTCGATCACGGTGGTGGCGATCCCGATGTCGATGCCGGCGACCTCGGCGAGAAGCGCCGCGGTCTTGTCGGGGTTCTTGAGCGCCCACTCACGGGCCTGCTCGTACGCGTCGACGACGGCCTGCGCCAGGTCGGGGTGGTTCGTGATGAACTCCTCGGTCGCATTGAGGAAGCCGTACGTGTTGAAGTCGACGTTGCGGTAGATGAGCTTGTCGCCGGACTCCGCCTCGGCCGCGGCCATGATCGGATCGAGACCCGACCACGCGTCGACCGAACCACCGTCGAGAGCGGCACGGCCGTCGGCGTGCTGAAGGTTCTGCACCTCGACGTCGGACAGAGACAGACCGCCCTCTTCGAGCGCCTGCAGCAGGAAGAAGTACGGGTCGGTGCCCTTGGTGGCCGCGACGGAGGCGCCCTTGAGGTCTTCGATCGAGGTGATGTCGCTGTCGGGTCCGACGACGATCGCCGCCCACTCCGGCTGCGAGAAGATGTCGATGACCTGGATCGGCGAGCCGTTCGCCCGGGCCAGGAGCGCAGCCGATCCCGCCGTCGATCCGACATCGACCGACCCGGAGCGCAGCAGCTCGTTGGCCTTGTTCGAACCGGCGGACTGCACCCACTCGACGGTGACGTCGTCGCCGAGGATGTCTTCGAGGATGCCCTGGTCGCGGATCACGAGGCTCAGCGGGTTGTAGGTGGCGAAGTCGATCGAGAGCGTGTCGGATGACCATTCGGTCGTGCCGGACGTGGGCTTCGTGTCGGTGGCTGCGGCGTTCTCTCCGGCGACGCAGCCGGTGGCGACGAGCATCATCGTCCCGGCGATCGCGATCGCGGGGATGATTCGGCGGGTAGTGATGCTCATCGGTTCTCCTCGGCGGTGCGGTGGTGGGTGTCGACGCCGAGGCCTTCGAGGAGGTCGGCGCGCAGGTTGGCGAGGCCGCGATCGGCACGGTCTCGGGGGCGAAGGCCCGGCACGGTGATCGTGCGGGCGATGGAGGACTCGTCGGTGCCGGTTCCGTCCAGCGTGCGCAGCAGCAGCACACGGTCGGCGAGGTAGAGGGCCTCTTCCACGTCGTGGGTGACGAGGAGAACCGTGGTCGGCTCCGCGGCATGGATCTTCAGCAGCAGGTCGTGCATGCGCAGGCGGGTGAGTGCGTCGAGCGCTCCGAACGGCTCGTCGAGCAGGAGGACGCCGGGGTTGCGGGCGAGGGCCCTCGCGAGGGATGCGCGCTGCGCCATGCCGCCGGACACCTCGCGCGGGCGCTGGTCGGCGGCATGGTCGAGGCCGACCAGGTGCAGCAGCTCGCGCACGCGTTCACGACCGGCACGACGGGCGGTGCCGCGTGGCAGGCCGAGCTCGACGTTCTGGGCGATCGTGCGCCACGGGAGCAGTCGGGGCTCCTGGAATGCGACGGCCGTGCGTTCGTCGACGTCGGCGACGAGCGTGTCATCGAGGCGGATGCTGCCCCGTGTCGGTGCGTCCAGGCCGCCGACGAGGCGAAGCAGGGTCGACTTTCCGCACCCGGAGGGTCCGACCACGGCGACGATCTCGCCCGCGGAGATGTCGAGATCTACAGTGCGCAGCACGTCGCGGCGTCCGCTCGCCAGCGGAAACGATCGTTCGATTCCGTCGAGCCGGACCGCCTGCGCGGTCCCCCACGCCGTCGGGACGGCTGTGGTGCGCGGCGCGGGCAGCAAGGCGGTCATGTGCCCATGCTGGCCGAGTGGGTCGATTGCGGCGAATACGGGCGTAATGCTGCGTCACGCACGGGAATCCGTCACGCGGACATGCGAAACGGGCCGCCACACCCGCCCGAAGGCGAGGTGACGACCCGTTTCAGAATGCTGCTTACGCGTTGCCGCCCGAGAGCTTCTCGCGCAGAGCGGCGAGAGCCTCGTCGTCCGCGAGGGTGCCGGCGCCGGCAGCCTCGCTGGTGAAGGACTGGCCACCGAAGTCGTCTCCGGCCGCAGCCTCGGCCTCGGCCGCCTTGACGACCTGAGCCTTGTGCGCCTCCCAGCGAGCCTGGGCTGCAGCGTACTCCTGCTCCCATGCCTCGCGCTGGGCGTCGAAGCCTTCCTTCCACGCACCGGTCTCGGCGTCGAAGCCCTCCGGGTACTTGTACTCGCCGTTCTCGTCGTACTCGGCGAGCATGCCGTACAGGGCCGGGTCGAACTCGGTGCCGTTGGGGTCGACCGACTCGTTGGCCTGCTTCAGCGACAGCGAGATGCGACGACGCTCGAGGTCGATGTCGATGACCTTGACGAAGACCTCTTCGCCGACCGACACGACCTGCTCAGCCAGCTCGACGTGCTTGCTGGAGAGCTCGGAGATGTGGACGAGGCCCTCGATGCCGTCTGCGACGCGAACGAACGCACCGAACGGAACGAGCTTGGTGACCTTACCCGGCGTGACCTGACCGATCGCGTGGGTGCGGGCGAAGACCTGCCACGGGTCCTCCTGCGTCGCCTTCAGCGACAGGGAGACGCGCTCGCGGTCGAGGTCGACCTCGAGGATCTCGACGGTGACCTCCTGGCCAACCTCGACGACCTCGGAGGCGTGCTCGATGTGCTTCCAGGACAGCTCGGAGACGTGCACGAGGCCGTCCACGCCACCCAGGTCGACGAACGCACCGAAGTTGACGATCGACGAGACGACACCCTTGCGGACCTGACCCTTGTGCAGGTTGTTCAGGAACGTGGTGCGCGACTCCGACTGCGTCTGCTCGAGCAGCGCGCGGCGGCTCAGGACGACGTTGTTGCGGTTCTTGTCGAGCTCGAGGATCTTCGCCTCGATCTCCTGGCCGAGGTACGGCGTGAGGTCGCGGACGCGGCGCAGCTCGATGAGCGAAGCCGGGAGGAAGCCACGGAGGCCGATGTCGACGATGAGTCCACCCTTGACGACCTCGATGACCGTACCGGTGACGACGCCGTCGTTCTCCTTGATCTTCTCGACGTCTCCCCAGGCACGCTCGTACTGTGCGCGCTTCTTGGAGAGGATCAGACGGCCTTCCTTGTCCTCCTTCTGGAGAACGAGGGCCTCGACCAGATCGCCGACTGCGACGACCTCGTTGGGGTCGACGTCGTGCTTGATCGAGAGCTCACGCGAGGGGATGACACCCTCGGTCTTGTAGCCGACATCGAGGAGGACCTCATCGCGGTCGATCTTGACGATCGTGCCTTCGATGATGTCGCCGTCGTTGAAGAACTTCAGGGTCTTCTCGACCGCGGCCAGGAAGTCCTCAGCAGATCCGATGTCGTTGATGGCGACCTGCTTGGTGGCCGGGGCGGTCGTTGCGGTAGTCATGTAGTGGGTTGTCCTTGTTGAATGGAGACTCGGGCTGGGAGGCAACGGCCGCGCACGGCCGACTGCATGCTTCACAGCAGTTGGATTTTGGTTTTCTCGCCACGAGGGCACGCGTATGCACGCCACGAGTGACAGTTAACGCTATCAGAAGTTCCGACACTGCAGGAGTCGGATTCCCCCGAGCATCGCGCTGTGGATAACTCACACGGGCCGTCGACCCTCCGGGTTACCGTGACTGGGTGATCCCGCCGACAGCTTCCTCCGCCATTCCCCGTCGTTCCGGTGCGCTCATGATGGTCTCGATCGTCGTGATGCTCGCGGGCTGCGCGCCGACGCCCGAGCCGACACCCACCCCCACCGCGGCCTTCGCCTCGGAGGAAGAAGCCTTCGCCGCCGCAGAAGAGACTTTTCAGCACTACGCGGATGCGACCAACGAAACTGATCTCACCGACCCCAGCTCATTTGAACCCGTCTTTGCCTGGCTGGCGGGTGACGCCCTCTCTGCGGCGCGCGAAAACTACAGTCAGTTTTATGCTGCCGGGATCACTCGAAGCGGCGCTTCAACGTTTGACGCCTTCACTCCGATGGAGTACTCCGACGGGACGGTCACAGCACTTGTATGCCTTGATATCTCAGAGGTGACGTTGTCAAACGCGGACGGCACCTCGGCCGTTCCGCCGGACCGGCCCCCGCGTCAGGCGATCGAGGTGTTCTACGTCTCAGCCGAGACAGCGACGAGGCTCGCTATCTCGTCGACCACTCCCACAGAGAGCATCCAGTGCGAGTGATGTCACCATCACTCATTGCACTGGTCATACTCACAAGCGGCGTCGTGCACATCGGATCGCTCGATGCGCCACCGCCTCAAGCAGGGTTCGACGGAGCCTGGGCGTCAACCAGTGACCACACAGTCGTCATCTCCGGCACGCAAACCCAGACCTCGTCCGACGGCCCCCGCGACAGCGCGCCGCGCCCCGACTCCCCGTCCTTTCCCGCCTTCCCCGTGCACGAGTTCGACTTCGACTCATGTCTCGACGACTGGAACAGCTCCCGCGGCTGCTTCCGCACCGTCATCGATGAGGAACCGTCGTCACCGGGCACCGACTCTCCTGCGGCCCCGGCGATCACGATCGACGACCTCGCGCAGTTCGCTCCGGATCCGGTCGCGAACGAGGGCGAACCCGACAACGTCGGCGTGGCCGGGATGCCGACGAACTTCATCGCAGCGGCATCGGTGCACACGCGCTCTGGCACGCTTTTCGGCGCACCGCTCAGCGTGCGCTTCACTCCTGTCAGCTATGAGTTCGTGCACGGCGACGGCACGTCCGCCACCTCGAGCACAGGCGGACAGACGTGGTCGGCGCTCGGTCAATCACCGTTCACCCCCACTTCCACCAGCCATGTGTACAGCGAACGGGGCACGTACCAGGCGCACGTCACGGTCCGTTACGCCGCCGAAGTCGACCTCGGCGGCGGCTGGTTCCCGGTGGTCGGCGACCTCACGATTCCCGGCCCCGCGCGGGAGATACGCATCTTCGAGGCGCACACCGCGCTCGTGGCGTTCACCTGCGCGCAGCGACCGTCGGCACCCGGCTGCTGAGACGACGCACGCGGACTAACCCACGGCGGTCACGACGACCGGAGCACCGTCCGCATCCACATAGCCTTCCAGCGTCAGCTTCGCATCCGCGGGGACGCCCTCCGCCGGCACGAACGTGACCTGCGGAACCAGATCCATCGTGCAGACCTGGTTCGCGCTCGGCTCCAGCCGGACGATCCCCTCCGTCTCGCTGACGACTTCGACGGTTCCGGCGGCCGGCATACACGTCGACGACCCCCATGTCAGGATCGCGAGCTCGCGCTCATCGATCCACGTCGCCGCCGGTGTCTGCGGAGACATCCTGTCCGCAGGGATGATCTCTCCGTCCGCGAGGCCGGGCAGAGTGAGCTCGCTCTTCACGCCTGCCGCGTCGGTCACCGTCAGCTCCACCGGGCGTGAGGAATCGAACCCGGCCGGCAAGCCCATGTAGGTTCCGTGCGCGGTCTGTACGTCCGCACATGCCTCGTCCTCCCCGTCGACGAGCACGATCTCGAGCGACTGATCCCCCGCGACGATGTCGCCGATCTGCGGCACGCACGCATCGCCCCATGTCTTCAACACGAATGACGTTCCATCGAGCCACGCCGCCTTCGGGGCATATGACGAGTCTGAGGTGTTCGGATCGGACGTCGACTCCGGAACCGGAGAAGTTCCCGCCGACGTAGCGCATCCGGCCAGTGCCGCGGCGAGCACCACCCCGCCCAGGACGAGGGACGAGAACGTGCGAAGAGGAGCTTTCATACCCGTGAGTGTCCCCACCGAGCGGATCGTCTCAGTCTGCGACCGACAAGCGCCGGCCCGCGCCACATGCCCGTGCCAGACTGTCGTTCGTGACCGATCGCCTCATGCTGCTCGACACCGCCAGCCTCTACTTCCGTGCCTTCTACGGCGTCCCCGACAAGGTGACCGCACCGGACGGCTCGCCGATCAACGCGGCACGCGGTCTGCTCGACATCATCGCCAAGCTCGTCACGCTCTACGAGCCCACTCATGTGGTCGCCTGCTGGGACGACGACTGGCGCCCGCAGTGGCGCGTCGACCTCATCCCCAGCTACAAGACGCACCGCGTCGTCGAAGTCGTCGAGAGCGGGCCAGACGTCGAAGAGGTTCCCGACCCTCTCGAAGCCCAGATCCCCCTCATCCGCGAGACGCTCGCGGCGATCGGGATCCCCATCGTCGGGGTCGCGGAGCACGAGGCTGACGACGTGATCGGCACGCTCGCGACCACCGCGACGATGCCGGTCGACATCGTCACGGGTGACCGTGACCTGTTCCAGCTCGTCGACGACGCCCGCGACGTGCGGGTCATCTACACCGCACGCGGCATGAGCAACCTCGAGATCGTGACCGATGCGACGGTGGTCGCGAAGTACGGCGTGCTCCCCTCGCAGTACGCCGACTTCGCCACCATGCGCGGCGATGCCTCAGACGGACTCCCCGGGGTGGCCGGCGTCGGCGAGAAGACCGCGGCGACCCTGCTCCAGGCGCACGCCGATCTCGAGGGCATCCGTGCCGCCGCGGAGGCAGGCGAGGGCATGAGCGCCGGAGTGCGTGCGAAGCTGCTCGCGGCATCCGCCTACCTCGATGTCGCGCCGACGGTGGTGGCCGTCGCCACCTCCCTCCCCCTCACCGCACCCGACGTTCCGCTTCGAGTGCTCGACCCCGCAGAGGTGGACGCGGCCACGGCACTCGCGGAGAAGTGGAACCTCGGCGGCTCCATGACGCGTGCGGTCGCCGCGGTGTCCAACGCCGCGCTCAAAGCCGCCTGACAGGGCGACGGAGCGGGTCTACTCCGCCCAGGCGAGCAGACGCGAGAGCCCCCAGGTCGTCACGATCCGCGACGCGGGGATCCCCGCCCGCTCCGCGCGCTCGGCGCCGTGGTCCAGCAGTGAGAGCTGGCCGGGAGCATGAGCATCCGAATCGATGGAGAACAGGCATCCCGCCTCCAGGGCGATCGCGATCAGCTCATCCGGCGGATCCTGACGCTCAGGCCGGGAATTGATTTCGACGGCCACTCCGTTGTCGGCGCAGGCGGAGAAGACCGCTGCCGCATCGAACGCCGACTGCGGGCGCGTGCCCCGCTCGCCCTGTACGAGTCGACCTGTGCAGTGTCCGAGCACGTTCACCCTCGGGTGCGACACCGCGGCGATCATCCGCGCGGTCATCGGACGCGAGTCCATACGCAGCTTGGAGTGGACCGATGCCACGACGATGTCGAGCTCGGCGAGCAGGTTGTCTTCCTGATCGAGCGCCCCGTCTTCGAGGATGTCGACCTCGATGCCGGTGAGAAGGGTGAAACCGTCGCCGGATTCCGCACGCACGAGGGGCATCTGCTCGCGCAGCCGCTCCGCAGAGAGCCCTCTGGCCACCCGAAGGCGTGGCGAGTGATCCGTGATCGCTTGATACTCGTGCCCGAGGGCGCGTGCAGCAGCAGCCATCACCGAGAGCGGAGTCGTTCCATCGGACCAGTCGGTATGCGCGTGCAGGTCGCCGCGGAGCTTCGCGCGAAGCTCGGAGACGCGCTCGGGTTCGACATCTCCCCGCAGCTCGACGAGGTAGTCGGGAACCTGCCCCGCCTGGGCCTGACGGATCACCGCGAACGTCGACTCGCCGATGCCCCTCGCCGCACGCAGTCGGGTGGGATCGGCGCTGAGGTCGTCGGGAAGGTCCTGCAGTGTCGCCGCGGCCTGACGAAACGCCTTCGCTCGATACCGCGACGCCCGCTCGCGCTCCAGCAGAGAGGCGATCTCCAGCAGCGCGTCGACGGGGTCCACGGTCACTCCTTCGGAGCAGCCAGTTCGCGACTCACCGAGATCCACTGGTCGAGCTTCGCCAGGGCGCGACCGTCGTCGACCGCCGCCGACGCCTTGTCGTAGCCTTCACGCAGGCGCTCCAGGATCGGCCGCTGCACCTGAGTGGCATCCTGCGAGAGCTCGAAGGCGACGATGCCCGCCGCGGCGTTGAGCAGCACGATGTCACGCACGGCGCCGGTCTCCCCCGCCAAGGTGCGCCGGAGCACCTCCGCATTGTGCTGGGGCGAGCCGCCGATGAGGTCGGCGAGATCGGCGATCGGGATGCCGAGGTCGCGGGGGTCGAGGTCGTGCTCGTGGATGTCCCCGCGGGTGACCTCCCAGATGCGACTGTGTCCGGTGGTGGTGAGTTCGTCGAGTCCGTCATCGCCACGGAAGACGAGCGCCGTCGCACCACGGGTACGGAACACACCCGTGATCAGCGGGACGCGCTCGATCTGCGCGACGCCGACCGCGTTGGCCTCGGCACGAGCGGGGTTGCACAGCGGTCCGAGCATGTTGAAGACGGTCGGCACTCCCAGCTCCGCCCGCACGGGACCGGCGTGCTTGAAGCCCGGGTGGAAGGCTCCGGCCCAGGCGAAGGTGATGCCGGTGCGGTCGAGGATGGATGCGACGGCGGCAGGGTCGAGGGACAGCTCGAGCCCGAGGGCCCCCAGCACGTCGGAGGACCCGGAGGCGGAGCTCGCCGCGCGATTGCCGTGCTTGACCACGGGCACACCCGTCGCGCCGATGATGATCGCCGCCGTGGTCGAGACGTTCACCGTGCCGACTCGGTCACCACCGGTTCCGACGATGTCCAGCACGTCGGGTGAGACGGGAAGGGGAACCGCAGCCTCGAGGATCGCATCGCGGAAGCCGACGATCTCGTCGATCGTCTCCCCCTTCGCACGGAGGGCTACGAGGAAGCCCGCCAACTGCGCTTCGGTGACGCCTCCCTGCATGATCTGACGCATCGCCCACGTGGACTCCCACACACTGAGATCACGGCGCTCCAGCAGAGAGGTGAGCACGTCGGACCAGGTCAGGGAATCAGCCATGTGTGCGATCCTATCGGCGCAGAGAAAACATGCAGATGCTTCCGAACACACGTGCACAGGGGCCTCACCCCTTGTTTCCCGCGGATTCACCGGGTATTCGCAGTGTTTTCTTAGGGTCCCCTAAGTCCAAGGCAGGCTATTCGAGGGCCGTCGGTGCAAGAATCACGCCCGCGGATCGGCCATAATGGAGGGGTGACGACCTCAGCGACGTATGCCCCGGCGGCGAGAACGATTAAGCGGCCCAACCCGGTAGCTGTCGGCACCATTGTGTGGCTCGGCAGTGAGGTGATGTTCTTCGCGGGACTCTTCGCGATCTACTTCACCCTCCGCAGCACCTCCCCGGAGCTGTGGGCAGACCGGACCGAGCTGCTGAACGTCCCGTTCGCCGCAGTGAACACTGCGATCCTCGTGCTCTCCTCGTTCACGTGCCAGATGGGCGTGTTCGCGGCGGAGGACCTGCAGCCCTACAAGATCGGCAAGGGACAGAAGAACGGCGCCGGACGCCGTCGCCTGTTCGGCTGGGGAATGGTCGAGTGGTTCTTCCTCACCTTCGCCCTCGGCGCGATCTTCGTCTCCGGCCAGGTCTGGGAGTACGCCCAGCTGGTCGCTGAAGGCATGCCGATCGGCGCCGACTCCTACGCTTCCGCGTTCTACCTGACGACCGGCTTCCACGCCCTGCACGTCACCGGTGGTCTGGTCGCGTTCCTGCTCGTCATCGGCCGTGCATACGCCGTCAAGAACTTCCGGCACAAGGAGGCGACCTCCTCGATCGTGGTGTCCTACTACTGGCACTTCGTCGACGTCGTCTGGATCGTGCTGTTCCTCGTTATCTACTTCCTGAAATAAGAGCGGAGCTGATCCCCGAGATGGCACGAGAGAAGAAGCGCCGTTCCGGCGGTCGTCGCAGCCCTTTGGCGGCAGCGGCGCTCATCGGAGCAGGCCTCATGATCACCGGCGCTGTATACGCCGGAGCGACCGCCGCGTTCGCTGCATCCGACACCCAGTCGGCCGCGACCTCGCAGCTGACCGTCGAAGACGGCGAGAAGCTGTTCACGGCCAACTGCGCCACCTGCCACGGTCTCGACCTGGAGGGAACGGCCAACGGCCCCAGCCTCTACGGCGTGGGCGAACTGGCAACCGAGTTCCAGCTGTCGACCGGTCGCATGCCCCTGCAGATGCAGGGACCGCAGGCACCGCAGAAGGCACCCCAGTTCACGGAGGACCAGATCCTCGCGATCTCGTCCTTCGTCCAGTCCGAGGCACCCGGCCCGACGTTCCCGTCGGACCACATCCTCGACGGCAAGGGTGACGTCTCCAAGGGCGCGGAGCTGTTCCGCGTCAACTGCGCGATGTGCCACAACGTGGCCGCCGCCGGTGGAGCGCTCACCGAGGGCAAGTACGCCCCCGGACTCAGCGAGACCAGCGCACTGCACATGTACGCGGCCATGGTCACCGGCCCGCAGAACATGCCTGTCTTCGGCGACATGAACCTGTCCGACGAAGACAAGCGCGACATCATCTCGGCGCTGCTCTTCCAGCAGCAGTCCGTGCAGATCGGCGGATTCTCGCTGGGCTCGCTCGGACCGGTCTCCGAGGGCCTGTTCGTGTGGATCTTCGGTATCGGCGCACTCGTCGCCGTCACCGTGTGGATCACGGCGAAGTCCAACTGACGCTTAATCATCGAAGAGGAACGTACGAGGAGCACCATGGCACACGACGACGACTCGCAGGCTCTTGACAGGGCCTACCAGCCCTCTCCGGGGCTGGGTGTCGCAGTCAGCGATCCCGTGCAGAACCCCGGGCTTCCGCCGCACCGCGAGCGGATGACCGACAAGGACCCGCGCGCTGAGAAGGCCGCTGTCCGCACTGTCTACACGCTGTTCTACCTCTCGCTCGCCGGCAGCATCTGGGCGGTCGCCGCCTACATGCTGTTCCCGATCGAGAGCGGCGCGCTCATCGACATCCGGCAGAACAACCTCTTCATCGGTCTCGGCATCGCCCTCGCGCTGCTGGCCCTCGGTATCGGTGCGATCCACTGGTCCAAGGCGCTCATGTCCGACAAGGAGTTCATCGAGCACCGCCACCCCACCCGTGGCACGGACGCCACGCGCGAAGCGGCCATCAAGGCCTTCTCCGACGCGAACGAGGAGTCCGGCTTCGGTCGTCGCTCGATGATCCGCAACTCGCTGTTCGCAGCGATCGTCGCCTCGATCATCCCCGGCGTGACGCTGTTCCGTGGCCTGGCGCCGCACTCCACTCCGGAAGACCCCACGGCGGGCGACCCGGTCGTGCTGCTCAAGCACACGATGTGGGAAAAGGGAGCGCGCCTGGTGCGCGACCCCGACGGCACCCCGATCCGCGCCGCTGATGTCACGCTCGGCTCCGCGTTCCATGTGATCCCGGAAGAGCTCGCGACGCTGAGCCACCACGACGGCTACCTCGAGGAGAAGGCCAAGGCCATCGTGCTGATGATGCGTCTGCGCCCCGAGCAGCTGATCGAGGCCGAGGATCGCAAGGACTGGTCCTACGACGGCATCGTCGCCTACTCCAAGGTCTGCACGCACGTCGGTTGCCCCGTGGCACTGTACGAGCAGCAGACCCACCACCTGCTGTGCCCGTGCCACCAGTCGCAGTTCGACGTCACGGACCACGCAAAGGTCATCTTCGGCCCGGCGGCACGTCCGCTGCCGCAGCTGCCCATCACCGTCGATGACGAGGGCTACCTGATCGCACGCAGCGACTTCACGGAACCCGTCGGCCCGAGCTTCTGGGAGCGCCATTGAGCACCGCAACGCTGTCCAAAGACGACAACGACACCAAGGCACCTCTCGGCGGCCGCTTCGTCGGTGCCGCGTCGAACTACATCGATGAGCGCACCAGCCTCTCCGGCTTCGTCAAGGAGCTCGGACGCAAGATCTTCCCCGACCACTGGTCGTTCATGCTGGGTGAGATCGCGCTGTGGAGCTTCGTCGTCGTGTTCCTCTCCGGAACCTTCCTGACGTTCTTCTTCGACGCGTCGATGGTCGAGACCCACTACACCGGCGCCTACGCGCCGATGCGTGGAATCGAGATGTCCGCAGCGCTGGAATCGTCGCTGCACATCTCCTTCGACCTGCGAGGCGGTCTGCTGGTCCGTCAGATCCACCACTGGGCCGCGCTGGTGTTCATCGCCGGAATCGGCGTGCACATGCTCCGCGTGTTCTTCACCGGTGCGTTCCGCAAGCCGCGTGAGCTCAACTGGGTGATCGGCTTCATCCTCTTCATCCTCGCCATGGCAGAGGGCTTCACCGGCTACTCGCTTCCCGACGACCTGCTCTCGGGCAACGGTCTTCGCATCATCGACGGCATGATCAAGGGCCTCCCCCTGATCGGCACCTGGACCTCGTTCCTCCTCTTCGGCGGAGAGTTCCCCGGTACCGACATCGTCGGACGCCTGTACACGCTGCACATCCTGCTGCTGCCCATGCTCGTCATCGCACTGATCGTGGTGCACCTGATGCTCATGATCATCAACAAGCACACGCAGTTCGCCGGCCCCGGCCGCACGAACGACAACGTCGTGGGCTACCCGATGATGCCGGTGTACATGTCGAAGATGGGCGGATACCTGTTCATCGTCTTCGGCACCATCGTGCTGATCGCGACCTTCTTCCAGATCAACCCGATCTGGAACTACGGACCGTACGACCCGTCCCCCGTCTCCGCCGGCACGCAGCCGGACTGGTACATCGGCTTCGCCGACGGCGCCCTGCGTCTGGCACCGTCGAACTGGGACATCGTCTTCCTCGACCACACCTGGTCGTTCGGCATCATCGCGCCGGTCCTCGTGCTCGGTCTGTTCATCGTGCTCGTCGCGATCTACCCCTTCATCGAGGCGTGGGTCACGGGCGACAAGCGCGAGCACCACATCGCTCAGCGCCCGCGCAACGCCGCGACGCGCACGGCGATCGGTGTGGCCGGTGTCATCTTCTACGCGGTGCTGTGGGCTGCAGCCTCGTCCGACCTCATCGCGACGCACTTCATGCTCACGATGGAAGGCGTCATCCACACGCTGCAGGCGATGCTCTTCCTGGGCCCGATCCTCGGCTACTTCGTCACGAAGCGCATCTGCATCGCGCTGCAGAAGAAGGACCGCGAGATCGTGCTGCACGGCTTCGAGTCCGGTCGCATCGTCCGCCTTCCCGGCGGAGAGTTCATCGAGGTGCACCAGCCGGTCGACAAGTACGACCGTTGGAAGCTCATCGACGTCGACACGTACGAGCCCCTCGTGGTGCGCCCGAACGCCAAGGGACGTATCCCGTGGACGGAGAACCTCCGATCCTCGATCTCCCGCTGGTTCTTCGAAGACCGCCTGGCACCGCTCACGCAGGCCGAGGTCGAGGCAGCAGACGCTCACCAGCACCACGTCACGGCTCACAACGACGAGACCGAGGCCGCGGAGATCCAGGGCGCTCACGAGCGCGCAGGCTTCCCCGACGCCCCGCTCACGGTCGATGAGACGCACGTCGACGAGACGCCGAACACCCCCAGCACGGTCATCGCGACCGAGCCGGTGAAGAAGCCTCGCAAGAAGTCGGAGGACGGCGAGTAGTCGCCACTCCCCCATCTGATGAAGGCCTCGTCCATACGGACGGGGCCTTCATCGTTAGTACCCGAATGAGAGGATCCACCCATGTCATCCGCCGTCCAGCTGATCCGCGCCACCTCCCTCGCCGACACTCCTTACGCCTACGCCGCGACCGCACCGGCGGGATCCCGGCTCATCTTCCTCGCCGGAGCATGCCCCCTGAACGATGACGGCACGACCGCGGCACCGGGCGACTACGCGGCCCAGGCGGCGCGCTGTGTGGAGACCCTGCGGGCGGCGCTCGACGTGGCCGGCGCCACGCTCACGGATGTCATCAGCACGCGGGTCCTGGTGGCCTCCTCCGCGCAGGCCGACCTCGTGACGGCCTGGGACGTGGTCCATGCCGCTTTCGGCGCTCACGACGTCCCCAGCACCCTCCTGGGCGTCACCGTGCTCGGCTACGACCATCAGCTCGTGGAGATCGAAGCGATCGCCGCCGTCACCGACTGATCATGGACATCGTCATACGCCCTTCCACGCCGAGGGACGATGCGCTGACCGAACAGATCGAGCGCGCCGCCGATGCCCTGCTCATCGACCTGTTCGGCGCGGTCACTTGGCCTCCCCCGACGCCGCCGCAGGATCGTACGGAGTCACCGGGATTCGTCCTGGTCGCCGAGCTCACCGACGACGTCGCGGCACCGATGGTCGTCGGCTTCGTCCATGTCCTCGAGATCGACGGACACGCCCATCTCGAGCAGCTCTCGGTACTCCCCTCGTTCGGACGTCGTGGCATCGGTCGTCAGCTCGTCGCGGCCGCGCTGGCGGAGGCGCGGCGACGCGGCCACACCGACGTCACGCTGCGCACCTACACCGAAGTGCCCTGGAACGCGCCGTTCTACGCTTCGTGCGGCTTTGTCGAGAGCGAACCGGACACGGCGCTGCTCCGAGAGCTCGTGGCCATCGAAGAGAGTCTGGGACTCTTCGAGCACGGGCCTCGTGTGCAGATGACCGCCACGCTCTGACCAGTCGGCGCTCCGAGCACCATCACGCGCTCTGTCCGACTGTCGTTGACGGCAATCGGACGCCGGCCGACCGGAATCCGCTGGGGGCGACGCCGCTGCCTCCCTAGGCTGAGGTCATGATCGATCGCACTGACTTCTTCGCTGCCAAGCTG
The DNA here is from genome assembly GCF_049896645.1 of Microbacterium sp. DWRC1-3. Taxonomy (NCBI): domain Bacteria; kingdom Bacillati; phylum Actinomycetota; class Actinomycetes; order Micrococcales; family Microbacteriaceae; genus Microbacterium; species Microbacterium sp. DWRC1-3. The sequence goes on along the minus strand of NZ_JAFCUS010000001.1, from coordinate 171,339 downwards.
GCCTATGAGACAGACCCCAGCGACGTGCATGCCGCGCTGGAGTCCGGCGAGAGCATCGTCGTCGTCGACGTCCGCTCCGACGCAGCCTGGGCGCAGGGCCGCGTCACCGGCGCCGTGCACATGCACTACAGCGAGATCTCCTCTCGTGCACCGGCGGAGGTGCCGAAGGACGCTGACGTCGTCGTCTACTGCTGGAGTCCCGGATGCAACGCCGGCGCGAAGGGCGCGCTCGAGTTCGCCCGTCTCGGCTACCGTGTCCGCGAGATGATCGGCGGTTTCGAGTACTGGGTCAGAGAAGGGTACGCGGTCGAGGACGCGGATGGCGTCCACCACCGTCCGGTCGATCCGCTGACCGGTATCCCCCGCATCCGTACCCGCGCCTGATCGCGGCGCCCCGTCCGCACACACGAAGAAGGCCCCCGGAGGAATCCGGGGGCCTTCTTCGATGCGGAAGTATCAGCGGGCGAAGTTGCCTCGGTAGTACTCGTACACCCAGCCGACGATGGCGACCACGAAGATCGCGAGACCGATCGGCAGAAGGAAGTGTCCGACCGCGAGACCGACGACGAAGACTCCCGCCGAGGCCGCCAGCACGATCGGCCACCAGGACCACGGGCTGAACTCGCCCAGCTCCGGGTCACCGTCATCGATGTCGGAGGTCAGGATGTCCTCGGGAAGCTCGCCCCGCTGAGCCTTGTGCGTGCGGTCGAGGTAGAACGCGATCATGGCTCCCATGAAGGCGCCGAAGAACAGGGCGACCGTTCCGACCCACTCGATCCGCATGGCGAAGTTGTCCGCCGGCGTGGCCAGGATGTGCCAGCCGGTGTAGACCACACCGACGAGGGCGAAGAACGCCGTCAGGATCCACCAGAGAATGACATTGTCGCGCATGACTTAGTGGGCCTCTCGCTCGCCGGGAGCCGTCGTAGCGAACTCGGCGGCTTCGGGGTGATTCAGATCGAACGCAGGACGCTCGCTGCGGATGCGCGGGATCGACGTGAAGTTGTGTCGCGGCGGCGGGCAGGAGGTCGCCCACTCGAGCGATCCGCCGTAGCCCCACGGGTCGTTGACCGTGACCTTCGGAGCCTTGCGCGCCGTGATCCAGACGTTCAGGAAGAAGGGCAGCATCGAGGCGCCGAGGATGATCGCACCGATCGTCGAGACCTGGTTCTGCCAGGTCCAGCCGTCCGCCTCCGAGTAGTCGGCGTAACGACGCACCATGCCGTCAACGCCCAGCCAGTGCTGGATGAGGAAGGTCATGTGGAAGCCGATGAACAGCAGCCAGAAGTGCACGTAGCCGAGGCGCTCGTTCAGCATGCGTCCGGTCCACTTCGGCCACCAGAAGTAGAAGCCGGCGAACATGGCGAACACCACGGTTCCGAACACCACGTAGTGGAAGTGAGCGACGACGAAGTACGAGTCGGAGAGGGCGAAGTCCAGCGGCGGTGCTGCCAGGATGACGCCGGTCAGACCACCGAAGACGAAGGACACGAGGAAGCCGAGGGAGAAGACCATCGGAGTCTCGAATGTCACGGACCCTCGCCAGAGCGTGCCGATCCAGTTGAAGATCTTCACACCCGTCGGCACGGCGATCAGCATGGTCATCAGCGCGAAGAACGGAAGCAGGACCGAGCCCGTCACGTACATGTGGTGAGCCCACACCGCGACCGAGAGCGCCGCGATGGCGATCGTCGCGTAGACGAGGGTCTTGTATCCGAAGATCGGCTTGCGGCTGAAGACCGGGAAGATCTCGGAGACGATGCCGAAGAACGGCAGCGCGATGATGTACACCTCAGGGTGACCGAAGAACCAGAACAGGTGCTGCCAGAGCAGGACACCACCGTTGGCCGGATCGTAGATGTGAGCGCCCAGGATGCGGTCTGCCGCTGCAGCGAAGATCGCGGCTGCGAGAACGGGGAACGCCATCAGGATGAGCAGGCTCGTGATCAGCGTGTTCCACGAGAAGATCGGCATGCGCCACATCGTCATGCCGGGCGCACGCATCGTGATGATCGTCGTGATGAAGTTCACGGCACCGAGGATCGTTCCGAAACCGGAGATGCCGAGGCCGACCATCCACAGGTTTCCACCCGCCCCCGGCGAGAAGGATGCTCCTGCCAGAGGCTGATAGGCGAACCATCCGAAGGAGGCCGCGCCCTGCGGGGTGAGGAAGCCGGCGACCGCGATGGTGGAGCCGAAGAGGAAGAGCCAGAACGCGAAGGCGTTCAGACGCGGGAAGGCGACGTCGGGAGCACCGATCTGCAGCGGCAGGATGGCGTTGGCGAAGCCGGCGAACAGCGGCGTCGCGAACATCAGCAGCATGATCGTGCCGTGCATCGTGAACAGCTGGTTGTACTGCTCCTTCGTCGGGATGATCTGCATGCCCGGCGCGAACAGTTCGGCACGGATGACGAGTGCCATCACGCCGCCGAGCAGGAAGAACATCACTGAGGCGATCAGGTACATGTACCCGATGGTCTTGTGGTCCGTGGAGGTGATCCACTTGACGACGATGTTGCCCTTCTGCTCCACACGCGAGGAGCTCATCAGAGCAGCCTGGCGTGCAGGCAGGGTGTTAGGACGCGAGCGGGGAGACTCGTCGGTACGGGGAGCTTCTGTGGTCGACATGGCTTACTCCCCTCCTTCCTCGGTGTCGGTCTTCGGGGTCGTCCCCGGGAGGTTCGAGAGACGGTCGTAGGCGCCGGTGATGTCACCGGTATTGCCCTGCTCCTCGAGCGACGCGAGGTAGGAGTCGTACTCGCTCTGCGAGACGACCTTCACGTTGAAGAGCATCATCGAGTGGTACTCGCCGCAGAGCTCGGCGCACTTACCGGCGTACTCGCCCTCTCGCGTCGGGATGAACGACCAGGAGTTGTCCTTCCCGATGAACATGTCCTTCTTGTAGAGGAAGTCGATGATCCAGAAGGAGTGGATGACGTCACGGGACTGAAGGTTGATCGTCACCTTCTTGTCGACGGGCAGCACCAGCGTCGGCAGCTGCGCCTGGTCGATATTGCCGTCCTTGTCGGGCTGGGCCTGGATGCCCATGGTCCACACGGCGTCGGAGTTGTCCTTCTCGTCGCCGTCGTACTGGAAGTCCCACGCCCACTGCTTCGCGATCGCGGTGACCTCGACGTCGGGCTGGTCCCACTTGGCTTCGATCTCGGTCTGATCACGAGCGGTGAAGAAGAACATTCCCAGCACGAGGATGAGCGGCACGATCGTGTAGAAGATCTCGATCGGCATGTTGTAGCGCATCTGCACCGGAAGACCGGTCTGACCCTTGCGGCGGCGGTAGGCGATCGCAGCCCAGGCCATCAGGCCCCAGGTGATGATGCCGACGGCGAGAAGCACGATCCAGGAGTTCACCCAGAGCGAGGAGACGCGCTCGGTCTGGTTGGTGGCTGCGGGGCCACCCTCCACGAAGCCCGGAAGAAAGCCGTTCAGCTCGGTGGGAGAGCATCCCGCCAGGGCCAAGGCTGCCGCAACTCCCACAGGGAGGGCGGCCCAACGAAGGCTGCGTTTCGAGGGCACGATGCACCTTTCAGATCGCGAACAGAGCACACCCAAGTCTAGGGCAACCTCACACCTGATTCATGCCATCCACGCAGGTTCCGGAACCAGAACGGCCGTCGTCACCAGTGGTGACGACGGCCGAGTCGGCGAAGCGAGGGTCAGTGGAAGCTGTCGCCACAGGCGCAGCTGCCCGCTGCGTTGGGGTTGTCGATCGTGAACCCCTGCTCGGAGATGGTGTCCTTGAAGTCGATCGCCGCTCCGTCGAGGTACGGGACGCTCATGTTGTCGATGATGACCTCGACGCCGTCGAAGTCGACGGTCTCGTCGCCCTCGAGGTAGCGCTCGTCGAAGTAGAGCTGGTAGATCAGCCCCGAACACCCGCCCGGCTGCACCGCGACGCGCAGACGCAGGTCATCGCGGCCTTCCTGCTCGAGGAGGTTCTTCACCTTCGTGGCGGCAGCGTCGGTCAGGGTGACGCCGTGTGCGCGGGTGGTCTCTGGGGAGAGTGTGGTGTCGCTCATGTCGCTCCTTGTGACGGGCCGCAGGTGCACGGCTTCTCGGACGATTCTACCGCCGCAGATGCGGGGAGGCTCAGAGTTCTGCGGCATTCATGCGAGCGAGCAGCAGCGCCTCGGTCGCGACCGCGTGGCGGAAGGTGTCGAGGTGCAGCGACTCATTCGGGCTGTGCGCGCGCGAATGCGGGTCCTCGACACCCGTGACGAGGATCTGTGCAGCGGGGAATTCCCGCACCAGGTCGGCGATGAACGGGATCGATCCACCCACGCCCAGGTCCACCGGAGGCACCCCGTACCCGTCGCGCATCGCGTCCCGGGTCAGCGCGACCGCCCAGCCGCTGGTGTCCACGAGGAAACCGTCGCCGAGGTCGACATCCGAGAAGGTGAGCTCGGCACCGAACGGTGCGTGTGCGCGGAGGTGGCGCTCCAAGGCCTCGTATGCCTCCTGGCCGCTCTGGCCAGGAGCCACGCGAGCGCTGATCACGACGGTGACTTCGGGGAGCAGCGTGTTGGAGGCTGCCGCCACGCTGGTAGCGTCGATCCCGATCACCGTGACCGACGGCTTGTTCCAGATCCGGCTGAGGATGCTGCCGTCCCCGATGGGAGTGGTGCCGGGAAGGAGTCCCGCCTCGTCTCGCAGCGTCGCCTCGGTGTAGTCGGGGGTGGGGGCGTCGCGCTCGGTCATCCCCTCGACCGCCACCGAGCCGTCGGCGTTCCACAGCGTGGACAGCAGCGTGACGGTCGCCATCATCGCGTCGGGCACGGCGCCGCCGAACATTCCGGAGTGCGAGGCGTGGTCCAGGGTGCGCACGCGCATCGTGAACCGGGCGTTGCCGCGGAGGGAGACGGTGAGACCGGGAGTCACGGAGTCCCAGTTGCCCGAGTCGGCCACGACGATGGCGTCGGCGCGGAGAGCATCCTTGTTGTCGGAGAGGAACTGGGCGAACGAACGGGACCCGTACTCCTCCTCCCCTTCGATGAACATCGCGATGCCGAGGTCGAGGTCATCGCCGAGCACCTCGCTCACCGCGCGGATCGAGGCGATATGCGACATGATGCCGGCCTTGTCGTCGGCCGCACCGCGCCCGTAGAGACGCCCGTCGCGCACCGTCGGCTCGAACGGCGGGGTCTCCCAGAGGGCATCGTCTCCCGGAGGCTGCACGTCGTGGTGCGCGTACAGAAGGATCGTGGGCTTGCCGTTGCGGGCCGCGCGCGTGGCGAGGACGGCCGGCTGCCCCTGCTCGTCGGTGCCGGGAATCGCGGCGCGGAGGACGCGCACCTCGTCGAAGACTCCGGTGCCCGACGCCAGCGCGGCCACGGCTTCCGCGCTGCGCTCCAGCTGGGTCTGATCGAACGCGGGCCAGGCCGTCCCCGGAATGCGCACGAGGTGGCCGAGGTCCGACAGCGCTGACGGGATCCCGGTCGCCACCGCCTCGAGGACGGCGGCATCGGACTCACGGGGAGGAACAGGAGAGGTCATGCGAGTAATCTTAAGGTGATCCCCCGCCGGCGAACCGAGGAACTCCGTGTCCACTACCCCTACCTCCCCTTCCACGAACGACGACACCCCCGAGACGACTGCCGTCGGCAAGGGGCGCGCGACGCCGACCCGTGCGGAGCAGGAGGCAGCTCGTCGCCGCCCCCTGGTCGCCAACACCAAGGAGGCGAAGGCGGCCGCGAAGGCGGAGCTCAACGAGCGTCGCGCACGAGCGCAGGCCGGCATGGCCGCCGGCGAGGAGAAGTACCTCCCGGTCCGCGACAAGGGCCCGCAGCGCCGCTGGGTCCGCGACTACGTGGATGCGGGCTGGCACCCGGCCGAGTTCGTGATGGGAGTGATGGTCCTGGTCATCCTCGCCTCGCTGGTGCCGGCGAACACGGTCATCTCGTTCTACGCGTACATCGTGATGATGGGTTACCTCGTCATCGCGATCGGCGGCATGATCCTGCTCGGCATGCGCGTCAAGCGCAAGGCCGCGGCGAAGTTCGGCAAGGAGCGTCTCGAGCGCGGTCTGGGCTGGTACGCCGCGATGCGCGCCCTGCAGATGCGATTCATGCGTCTGCCGAAGCCGCAGGTCAAGCGCGGCCAGTACCCCGACTGATCAGTCCCCTGTTGATCTCCCGGCCCCAGAACGGGCCGCGGTACAGGAAAGCGGTGTAGCCCTGCACGAGGGTCGCACCGGCCGCAAGGCGCTCCTGCACGTCGGATGGCGTCTCCACTCCCCCGACGGCGATCACGCAGAAGTCGGCGGGAACGGCTTCGCGCACGACGCGAAGGACTTCGAGCGAGCGCTTCTTCAGCGGTGCACCTGACAGTCCTCCCGCGCCTGCAGCCTCGACCGTCGCGGGATCCGTGAGCAGACCGTCTCGGCTGATGGTGGTGTTGTGCGCGATGATTCCCGCGAGTCCCTCAGCGACGGCCATCTGGGCGATCGCCGTGATCTCCTCGTCGGGAAGATCCGGTGCGATCTTGACGAGCAGCGGTGTGGCGCCGGAAGCCTCTCGAACGGCGCGCAGCAGCGGAGCCAGCGTCTCCACCGCTTGCAGTCCTCGCAGACCTGGAGTGTTCGGCGACGACACGTTCACGGCCAGGTAGTCGGCGAGCGGAGCGAGCCGCGTCGCCGAGGCCACGTAGTCCGCTGTCGCATCCTCGACCTCGACCACGCGGCTCTTGCCGATGTTGACCCCGATGATCGTGTCGGGCGCGCCGCGCCGCAGGCGAGCGAGCCGGCGCGCCGCCGCATCCGCTCCGGCGTTGTTGAAGCCCATCCGATTGATCACGGCGCGATCCGCGATGAGACGGAACAGCCGCGGCTTCGGGTTCCCCTCCTGGGCGATCGCGGTCACGGTGCCGACTTCCACATGTCCGAAGCCGAGAGCTGCGAGTCCTCGCACGCCGACCGCGTTCTTGTCGAAGCCCGCCGCGACGCCGAACGGCGAGGGGAAGGTGAGACCGAGGGCCTCGACGCGCAGCGACGGGTCAGGGCGGGTGATCGCGCGCGTGGCCCACGAGAACGGAGGCACACCGAGCACGCGGATCACCGCCATACCGGCGTGGTGGGCGAACTCGGGATCGAAGCGCGAGAGGACAGCGCGGAAGAGCAGCGGATACATCCCTGCCAGATTACCGCTCCTCGGACTCCCGCTTCGTGTGGTCGGCGCGCAGATCTGTGATCGCGGCCTCGAAATCCTCGAGCGAATCGAAGGCCTGATAGACGCTGGCGAAGCGCAGGAACGCGACCTCATCGAGGTCACGAAGCGGACCGAGGATGGCGAGACCGATCTCGTTGGTGTCGAGCTGCGACACCCCTGTCTGTCGGACGGCCTCCTCCACGCGCTGTGCGAGCACCGCGAGGTCGCCCTCCGTCACCGGGCGCCCTTGGCAGGCCTTCCGCACACCCGTGATGACCTTCTCCCGACTGAACGGCTCCATCACGCCGGAACGCTTGATCACGTTGAGACTCGCGGTCTCGGTCGTCGTGAAACGGCCGCCGCACTCCGGGCACTGTCGACGACGCCTGATCGAGAGCCCGTCGTCGCTCGTGCGTGAATCGATGACGCGGGAGTCGGGGTGTCGACAGAAGGGGCAGTGCATCTGACCGATCCTACGCGGTGAAACGGGCCTCGATCGCTTCACCGTGCGCGGGAAGCACCTCGGTGTCGGCGAGGGCGACGACCCCGGCGCGCACGGCCGCCAGCGCAGCCCTGTCGTAGGAGATCACCTGCTGCGGTCGAAGGAAGGTGTACGAGCCGAGCCCGGGAGCATAGCGCGCCTGTCCCCCGGTCGGCAGCACGTGATTACTGCCAGCCATGTAATCACCGAGGCTCACCGGCGTCTGGTCGCCGACGAAGACGGCTCCGGCGCTGGTGAAGTCGGCGGCCGCCTCTTCGGCATCCACGAGGTGCAGTTCGAGGTGCTCCGGCGCATAGGCGTTGCTGAACGCCGTGGCCATGGCCCTGTCGTCGACGAGGACGATGGCGGACTGAGGCCCCGACAGCGCGGCGGCGACGCGTTCGCTGTGCCGGGTGATCGCGGCGATCCGCTGCACCTCGACGGCGACCTGTTCTGCGAGCTCGGCCGCGTCGGTGACAAGCACGGCGGACGCCTGCTCATCGTGCTCGGCCTGGCTCACGAGGTCGGCGGCGATGAGACGCGGATCCGCGTGTGCATCGGCGACCACGAGGATCTCCGTCGCCCCGGCTTCCGAGTCCGTGCCGACGACGCCGGCGACGGCACGTTTGGCCGACGCGACATAGTTGTTGCCCGGCCCGGACACGACATCGACCGGATCGAGGCCGAGCGACGGCACGCCGTACGCCAGGGCGCCGATCGCGCCGGCACCTCCCATCGCGTACACCTCGGTCACACCCAGCAGCGCCGCCGCCGCGAGGATGGTCGGGTGGATTCTTCCACCCTGATCTGCCTGCGGCGGCGAAGCCAGGGCGATCTCCTGGACGCCGGCGACCTGCGCGGGGACGACGTTCATGATCACGCTCGACGGGTAGACGGCCTTGCCGCCGGGAATGTACACGCCCACGCGGTGGACCGGTTGCCAGCGCTGCGTGATGACAGCTCCCTCGCCGATCCTGGTGACCTGTGTGGCGGGGACCTGCGCGGCGGAGGCGAGACGGACTCGGCGGATGGCCTCCTCGAGCGCACTGCGCACCTCGGGAGCGAGCTCCGCGAGAGCCGTGATGATGTGCTCAGCGGGCACCCGCACGGCGTGGTCCGTGACCGCGTCGAAACGCTCGGCCTGCTCGCGAAGAGCGGCCTCGCCGCGGTCACGCACGTCCTCGACGATGCGTGCGGCGGTGTCGAGTGCTTCGGCACGTGCCTGAGTCGCCCGGGGTACTGCGGCGAGCATGCCTGCGGGCGAGAGCTCGCGCCCTCGCAGATCGATGGTGCGCATTTCAGCCCTTCGTGATGTCGGAGATGTCGTGGAGGTAGCCGATCCGTCCGTCGTCATGTCGGACGACGAACGCACCCCCACGGTCCTCGATCACGAGAGCCCAGGCGTTCGGACCGATACGGAAAAGCGGTTCGCCCCGCTCGTCGTGGACGTCGCGCTCAGAGGGCGCGAGGATCCAGAACGGCTGTGCCACGGCGGCGGTCTCGCGCGGGTTCGTCGCCTCGAGATCGGCATCGGTCACGCCCTCGAGCAGCAGCGGCGCAGGCTCTTCCTCGACCGCGCCCGTCTCGTAGGTCGCGGCCGTCTCCAGCAGGGACTCGATGCTTCCGGTGTCCGAGACGATCTCCGGCTCCTGTCCACGCGAACGGCGCGAATAGGCCGGCACATACTCCTCGTCGGTGCTCGCCTGCTCGGTGCCGATGCCGCCGCCCGAGGCGTGCGCCGTCAGCGGCACCTGTGCAGCCAGGTCGAAACGAGCGATCTCGTCGGTCGCCTGCTCACCCGATGCCTCGTCGTCGAGCGCGACGACGAGGGGGGACGCGGAGCCGTCCGCGATGACGTCGGTCGGGCTCTCGGCGTGCGCCTCGGGTGCGGCGGAGGATGCCGCCGAGGCGGATGTGTCGACGGATTCTTCGGAGGCTTCCGGGACCGGCACGGGTTCGGGACGCGGTCTCGCGATGACGGGGCGCACCGGATTCGCATTGCGGTGGGCGAGAGTCACCAGGCGACCGTGGAAGTCTTCCTTCAATCCCGGGATGATCGGGGCGAAGACCGTGAGGACGACGAGAGCCAGGGAGGTGATGACCATGGCCACCCCGTTCCACGGGAGGCTCCAGTTCCCGGTGGACACCACAGCGGAGATCGCGAGCCAGAGGCTGCCGGCCCAGACCGTGGCCGACACGGAGAAGGCGACCGAGGCGAACTGATCGATGCCGAGCGAACCGACCCGGCGGATGCCCTCGGGCGAGAATCGGCGCAGCACCAGCAGGAAGACGGCGACCGTCGGGAGCGCGACCGGGAGGACCCATTGGATGCCGACACTCCACAGCGAGAGGTCGCCGATCAGCGGGAAGAACGAGAACACGAACGACAGCAGCCAGACGCCGACGATGAGCAGCTCCCGCAGCGTGAATCCGAGGATGCCGAACTCAGGGGTGACCTCTTCGTCGTACAGGACACCGTCATCGTCGCCGAAAACCTCGTCCTCGGGTTCTGCTTCGGGGAGATCCGTGCTCATGCGTGGTCCTTTCGTCACAGGGCTCGACGGGGTGATTCGTCGTGCTGCCGACGGCTCACGATCCTACCCCGCTCACCCGAGGCAGGTGGGTCCGAGCAGTGACTTGAGGTCACCGAACAGATCCGCGGACACCTTGACCGGCATGGGCACTTCGAAGACCTTCGCCGTGCCGCCACGGTGCACGCGAAGCAGTACCTCGGTGTCGCCGTTGTGTCGTCGCAGCACTTCCGCGAGCTCCATCATCACGCGCTCGGTTGCTCTCTGCTCGGCCAGGACCAATGCCAGAGGGCCGGCAGCATCGAAGGAGCCCACATCGGGTGCGAATGCGGACTGCGCATGGAGGTTGAGCCCGTCGTCGCGCCGGGACACCCGCCCGCGGACAGCGAGGATCGCGTCCTGCTGCAGCGTGTGCTGGAACTCGGTGTAGGTCTTCCCCATGAACATCACGGTGACCTCGCCGTTGAAGTCCTCGACGGTGATCATGCCGTAGGGGTTTCCACTCGCCTTGGCGACACGATGCTGCACGCTGGTCACGAGGCCTGCCACCGTCACCTGGTCGCCATCCTGCAGGTCTTCGGAGTTGTTGAGGTCATGGATCGAGATCGATGCGTGCTTCGCGAGCGGGACCTCGAGCCCCGCCAGAGGGTGGTCCGACACATAGAGGCCGAGCATCTCGCGCTCGAAGGCGAGTTTGTCCTTCTTGACCCACTCGGGACGCGCGGGGACCTTCGCCGGGGCTGCCTCGTCCATGCCGTCATAGAGACTGTCGAAGTCGAATCCGATCGCGCCCTGTGCTTCGTTGCGCTTGCGGTCGACTGCGGCCTCCACCGCATCTTCGTGCACCTCCATGAGCGCGCGACGGGAGTCGCCCATCGAGTCGAAGGCGCCGGCCTTGATCAGCGATTCGATGGTGCGCTTGTTCGACACGTGCAGCGGCACTTTGTCGAGGAAGTGATGGAACGACGTGAAGCGCTCATCCTTGCGGGCCTGCACGATGCCTTCGACGACGTTGCTGCCGACGTTGCGCACGGCACCCAGGCCGAAGCGGATGTCGTCGCCGACGGCGGCGAAGAAGTTGATCGAGTCGGACACATCCGGCGGGAGCACCTTGATGCCCATGCGGCGGCACTCGTTCAGGTACAGCGCCATCTTGTCCTTGGAGTCGCCGACGCTGGTGAGCAGCGCTGCCATGTACTCGGCGGGATAGTGCGCCTTGAGGTAGGCCGTCCAATACGACACGAGGCCGTATGCGGCGGAGTGCGCTTTGTTGAAGGCGTAGTCCGAGAACGGCAGCAGGATGTCCCACAGCGCCTTGATGGCCGCCTCACCGAAGCCGCGCTCCGTCATGCCGCCCGCGAAGCCCTCGTACTGCTTGTCGAGCTCGGACTTCTTCTTCTTGCCCATCGCGCGGCGCAGGATATCTGCCTGTCCGAGGCTGAACCCGGCGACCGCCTGGGCGATCGCCATGACCTGCTCCTGGTAGATGATGAGCCCGTAGGACTCCTCCAGGATCTCGGCGAGCGGCGCTTCCAGCTCGGGGTGGATCGGGGTGATCTCCTGCACCCCGTTCTTACGCAGCGCGTAGTTCGTGTGCGAGTTGGCACCCATGGGGCCTGGTCGATACAGGGCGATGAGTGCCGAGATGTCACCGAAGTTGTCGGGCTTCATCAGGCGCATGAGCGAACGCAGTGGCGGGCTGTCGAGCTGGAAGACGCCCAGGGTGTCACCACGGGCGAGCAGCTGATACACGCCGGGGTCGTCGAGGCCGAGGTGTTCGAGATCGAGCTCTTCGCCACGGTTCGTGCGGATGTTGTCGAGGGCATCCGAGATGATCGTGAGGTTGCGGAGCCCCAGGAAGTCCATCTTGATCAGGCCGAGAGATTCGCACGACGGGTAGTCGAACTGCGTGACGATCTGCCCGTCCTGCTCGCGTCGCATGATCGGGATGATGTCGAGCAGCGGATCCGACGACATGATCACGCCGGCGGCATGCACGCCCCACTGGCGCTTCAGACCCTCGAGCCCCAGCGCGCGGTCGAAGACCGTCTTCGCCTCGGGATCGGTATCGATCAGCGTGCGGAACTCGCTCGCCTCCTTGTACCGGGGGTGTGCCGAGTCGAACATGCCGTCGAGGGGCATGTCCTTGCCCATCACGGGCGGCGGCATCGCCTTGGTGAGCCGCTCCCCCATGCTGAACGGGAAGCCGAGCACACGGCCGGCGTCCTTCAACGCCTGCTTGGACTTGATCGTTCCGTACGTGACGATCTGCGCGACGCGCTCGGATCCGTACTTCTCCGTGACGTAGTCGATGACCTCGCCGCGGCGCCGGTCATCGAAGTCGACGTCGAAGTCGGGCATGGAGACACGGTCGGGGTTGAGGAAGCGCTCGAAGATGAGTCCGTGCTCGAGCGGGTCCAGGTCGGTGATCTTCATCGCGTAAGCGACCATCGAGCCGGCACCGGAGCCACGACCCGGCCCCACGCGGATGCCGTTGTCCTTCGCCCAGTTGATGAAGTCGGCGACGACGAGGAAGTACCCGGGGAAGCCCATCTGCAGGATGATGCCGGTCTCGTACTCGGCCTGCTTGCGCACCTTGTCGGGGATGCCGCCGGGATACCGGTAGTGCAGGCCCGCCTCGACCTCCTTGATGAGCCAGCTGTCCTCGGTCTCGCCGTCGGGAACCGGGAAGCGCGGCATGTAGTTGGCCGAGGTGTTGAACTCGACCTCGCAGCGCTCGGCGATCAGCAGCGTGTTGTCGCAGGCCTCGGGGTGGTCGCGGAACAGCTGGCGCATCTCGGCCGCGGTCTTGATGTAGTACCCGTCGCCGTCGAACTTGAACCGGTTCGGGTCGTCCATCGTCGAGCCCGACTGCACGCACAGCAGCGCCTCGTGCGCGTCGGCCTCGTGCTGATGCGTGTAGTGCGAGTCGTTGGTGGCGACCAACGGGATGTTGAGGTCTTTCGAGAGCCGCAGCAGATCGGTCATCACGCGCCGCTCGATCGACAGCCCGTGGTCCATGATCTCGGCGAAGTAGTTCTCCTTGCCGAAGATGTCCTGGAACTCCGCCGCTGCCGCCCGCGCCGCGTCGTACTGGCCCAGCCGGAGCCTCGTCTGCACCTCACCCGACGGGCACCCCGTCGTCGCGATGATCCCCTTGCCATAGGTCTGGAGCAGCTCGCGGTCCATGCGGGGCTTGAAGTAGTAGCCCTCCATACTCGACCGGGAACTGATGCGGAAGAGGTTGTGCATGCCCTCGGTGCTCTGGCTCCACATGGTCATGTGGGTGTAGGCGCCGGAGCCCGAGACGTCGTCGCTCTTCTGGTCGGGCGAGCCCCACTGCACACGCGTCTTGTCGCTGCGGTGCGTGCCGGGGGTCATGTATGCCTCAAGCCCGATGATCGGCTTGATGCCCGCGTTGCGCGCCGCGTTGTAGAACTCGAAAGCCGCGAAGGTGTTGCCGTGATCGGTCACCGCGATGGCCGGCATCTTGTAGTCGGCGGCCGCCTGGGTCATCGCATTGATCTTCGCCGCACCGTCGAGCATCGAGTACTCGCTGTGCACGTGCAGGTGGACGAAAGAGTCGGATGCCATGCCTTCGATTCTACGGCGGGGCCCCGACACCGGAGGTCGGTGGCGGGGCTGTCCTGCCGCGTCAGCGTTCCTGCGGAGCGGAGTCCACGACAGTCGTGCGCACAGTGGTGGTGGAGTCGAGAGTGTCCCCCGCTGGCCCCCCGGTTCCGTAGTTCTCCGAGATCGAGGAGACCAACCCCTGGACGGTGTCGATCGCGATAGTCGTGGTCCGGTGACCGGGAACGACGTACCGCAGCGTCGCCGTCGAACCCTCCTCTGCCACCACTTCGAATCCCGGGATCAGGGCGATCGCGAGGAAGAACGCCGAACGCAGGTCCGCCGGCATCAGATTGATCGCCGACGGGTCGGACAGACTCGCAACGAGCCAGCGGTCCGCGTCTTCGCCCGTCATCCCCGACTGCCCGCGGAGCCAGTCGAGCAATTCCTGTGGCTCGCGGGGCATTTCCGCGTAGAAGGGGCGGTAGCGGTCCGCCAGGTACGGCATCGGAGGTTCGTCTCCCCCGATGGCGAGGTACTCTCCGGCCGGGAGTGTCTCGATCGTGCCATGTTCGATCACCTGGGAACCGGGCCAGGCGGACCAATCTCGCGCCGCCTCCGGTCCCCGTTCCCCGAAGGACTCGACGACCTCGGAGTGACCCCAGTCGTAGAACCAGTCGCCTTCCCGGTCCGCCGGGATGTACAGCACCCGAGTATCGCGCACCAGAACGGCGGCGTCGCTCCCCTCTCGAGAGGCGTTGAACGAGAGCGTGTTCTCGTCGTCGTCATCTGCCCACTCGGCCTTCCAGAACTGCAGGTGCTCACCGACGGTCTCGATCCGCAGATACTCACCCGGAACGAGAGTCGTGTCCTGCGCGTCGAAAGTCACCGCGGAGGCACGCTCCAGCACCTCGGCCGCCGCAGCATCAGGCGTGACCGTCGGCGCGAGAACCGAACCGGCCACGATCGCGAACGCAGCCGCTACGGCCACGAGACCCCCGATACCGAGGCCGGCCCAAGCCCGCCGTCGGACACGATGCGCGAGTTCTGACGCCACGCTCGAGGCCTCATTCGCCAGCGCCGTCGGAGCGGAACCACCAGCTTTCCGGGACGCGTCGATACCCACCAGGAGCCTGGCACGAGCCCCGGTGATCCGCTCCTCCGTCAGGCCAGCCCCCAGGTTGACCTCACGCACGCGCTCGAAGACGTCCATCGGCTTCTCCTTCCTTCTCGTTCGCGAGTCGTTCCAGACTGCTCCCACGACTCGGATTCAATCGCGTCCGCACTCGGTTGATGCGCGATCGGACGGTCCCCACCGGGACCCCGAGAGCGATGGCGATCTCTTCATAGGTGAGATCCCCCCAGGCATACAGCAGCATGGTCTCGCGATCTTTGGCAGAGAGCGACGCGATCATCGGAGCCAGTTCGCGGGTGGAGATCTCGGCGTCGAGGCGGGCGACCGTCACGTCGAGGTCCCCGTGCGAGATGTGCTCTTCTCTCGCGGCTGCCGCCGCGCTCGATCGCAGATGCTTGGCCTCTCGGGTCCGGTGCTTCTTGATCAGACGGGACGCGATCCCGTACAGCCACGGAAGCGCCGACTCCCACGCGGTGTCGAACGACTTGCGTCGTGCGAATGCGACCAGGAACGTCTCACTGAGGATGTCCTCGCCCGCGTCGGGACCAAGACGGCGAGCGGCATAGCCGCCCACCGTCCTGGCGTGCCGATCGAACAGCTCGGCGAAGGCGCGGGGTTGACCGAGCGACCGCTGAATGATCTCGCTGTCTGTGCTCACACTATGTATTGCCCCGGAGGGCGAGGAGAGTTCGAAACCCGTCACGGCAGACTGTCGACCACGCTCATCTCGAAGGTCATCCGGGAGTCGGGAACATCGCTCGGGATCGTCCCCTCGCCCACTTCGCTGGTGTCCGTGGTTTCCGTCACGAGCCCTGTCGCCATGTCGATCGTCATCGTGGACCGCCGTAGCGACCTCTCCCCGACCTCGGAGAAGGCGAGATGCGAGTCGAAGGTGACGGTGCGTCGTCCGTCATGCTCCACCCCCACCGTCGATCCCGGGAGCGTGCTCAGCGCGCGATACATCGCAGCACGCATCTCCGGGTCACCGACGTTCTGCGACAGCAGACCGATGAGCAGCCACCCGACCTTCCCCTCAGCCCAATCCTGCGTATCGGGGCCCAGGTAGTCGTCAATCCACACGACCATGGCGGCCGGATCCCGCGGCAGCGATTCGAAGAACCATAGAACGTCTTCGGCGCCGCTCTCGGGAAGATATGGAGCATCCGACGGGAACAGCGTGACCGCCGGCCCGTATGCCTGCATCCCCGCATCCTGCCCTGCACGCCCCTGCGCCTGGTCTCCGTAGACGCCGCCCGCAACCGGAGATCCCCACTCCTGGTACCACTGGGAGCGAAGGTCGGCAGGGGCATAGTCGGCGCCACTGCGACTGATCACCCATCCACTCGACGCTGTCGCACGCGAGGCACCGTAGCCGGGCATTCCTGGCACGCCGAGTTCAGGGTCGAACAGGCCCAACGTAGAGGTCGTCCACGCTCGTCGCAGATACTGTCCAGGAGCGAGCACAGGAGGAGTGAAGCCGGCAGCCGCATTCGCCGCCCCGAGCAGGACCTCAGGCCCCGTCATCGGTGTGGGGGCAGGCGACGGAACCGGGCTCGGCACGAGCACCGGCCCCGGCACGCGCGTCGGCACGGCCTCCACTGTCGGCGCCGGAGCCGTGATGCTGCTCACCACGAGCACTCCCGCGGTGACCGCAGCCGCTGCGCCGAGGGCACCGGCGGCGATGAACCACGGCCGCCGCGCCGCCCGCGAGGACGCGGGCTCGCGTTGTCTCTGGATCTCCATCAGGAGGAGCGCACGCGCCGCGGCGAGATTCTCCTCCTCGCCCTCGATCGCGGGCCTGGTCTGCTGAACCTTCTCAAATATGTCCAAGGGTCTCTCCCTTCTGCTGCAGCTGCTCGAATGCCTGAATCCTCCGGGCGGAGTCCAATCGTCTGCGAACCCGGTTAAGGCGCGATCGCACGGTTCCGACGGGAACCCCGAGTGCCGCCGCGACCTCGTCGTAGCTCATCCCCTGCCAGGCGTACAGCAGCAGTGTCTCGCGGTCCTTCGGCGCGAGGGCCGCGATACGCGCTTTCAGCGTCTCGACCTCGCGCTCGGCATCGACACGCGTCAAGGCATCCTCCAGACCTCCGAGCGATGAGTGCTCATGCTGAGAGATGGATGCCGCGAAGGACCTCCACTGCCTGGCTTCCACCGCGCGGTGCCGGCGGATAAGGCGCGAGGCGATGCCGAGAAGCCACGGACCCGCCGACTCGACGTCCGTGTCGAAGTCGGCGCGTCTGCGGAACGCGACGAGGAACGTCTCGCTCAAGACGTCCTCGGCCGCATGCCGACCTATCCGATATGTCGCGAACGCGTTGACCGCGCGCGCATGTCTGTCGAAGAGCTCGGCGAACGCCGCCGGCTGCTGGAGAGATCGCTGGATGATCTCGCTGTCTGTGGTCACGCTATGTATTGGCCGTGCGCCGTCGATCGGTTCACGCTTTCTTCGACGACATCGTGGAGGCGCCCAGATCGAGCCTCATCACTACCCGGGGGAACCCGTCGAGGACCGACCCCGTATCCGCCGCCTTCACGAAGCCTGCGCTCTCGAAAAGCGCGCGCGTACCTACGTAGGCCATGGTCGGGTTCACCTTCTCCCCACCGTTGTCGACCGGATACCCCTCGATGGCGGACGCACCGCGCTCCCTCGCGTACGCGACGGCGCCGTCGATCAATGCGTGGGAGATGCCCTGCTTGCGGTACCCCGGGCGCACGCGGAAGCACCACAGCGACCACACATCGAGATCATCGATGTGCGGGATCAGCCGATTTCGAGCGAAGCTCGTCTCCCGTCGGGGATGCACGGCGGCCCACCCGACCGGTTCGTCGTCGAGATACGCGACCACACCGGGCGGAGGGTCCTGACGGCACAGCTCGCGCACGCGGTCGGCGCGAGCGCTCCCCTTCAGCGCCACGTTCTCTTTGCTGCCGATGCGATAGCTGAGGCAGAAGCAGACATTCGATGACGGGTTCTTCGGTCCGACGAGCGTGGCGACGTCGTCGAACACCGTCGCCGGTCGAACCTCGATGCTCATGCGCCCAGTGTTGCGCACATCACGGACATCGTGTCGGCGCAGCGCGGTCTACTCGCCTCGAAGCACATCCAATGCGTGGCGGAAGTCCTCGGGGTACGGGGATTCGAACTGCACCCAGTCCCCCGTCGTCGGGTGGGCGAAGGCGAGCTGGTGCGCGTGCAGCCATTGACGGGTGAGCCCCAGCCGCGCCGACATCGTCGGGTCGGCTCCGTAGAGCGGGTCGCCGACGCAGGGGTGACGGTGCGCCGCCATGTGCACGCGGATCTGGTGGGTGCGTCCTGTCTCGAGGTGGATCTCGAGCAGCGAAGCGCCGGGAAAAGCCTCCAGCGTCTCGTAGTGCGTGACCGAGGGTTTGCCTTCAGGGACCACCGCGAACTTCCAGGAGTGATTCGGGTGACGTCCGATGGGTGCATCGATCGTCCCCGCGAGCGGGTCGGGATGCCCCTGGACGACTGCGTGGTAGATCTTCTCGACGGTGCGGTCCTTGAAGGCCTGCTTCAAGACGGTGTACGCGTGCTCGGACTTCGCCACGACCATCAGACCGCTGGTGCCGACATCGAGTCGGTGCACGACACCCTGACGTTCCTGGGCACCGCTGGTTGCGACGCGGAAGCCTGCGGCGGCCAGAGCGCCGACGACCGTGGGACCTTCCCATCCGACTGAGGGATGGGCGGCGACGCCCGTCGGCTTGTCGACCACGATGATGTCGTCGTCGTCGTAGACGATGCCGAGTTCGGGCACCGCGATGGGAACGATCTTCGGCGCCTCCTTCGGCTGCCACTCGATGTCGAGCCAGCCGCCACCGCGTAGACGGTCCGACTTGTCGAGCGTCACGCCGTCGAGTCTGACTCCGCCGGCCGCGGCGACGTCAGCGGCGAAGGTGCGGGAGAACCCCATCAGCTTCGCCAGCGCCGCGTCGACGCGCGCACCGTCCAAACCGTCGGGGACGGGAAGCGACCGCGACTCCACGGTCAGCGCCCTTCGGGTGCGGGAGTCGCACCCTCCGAAGGCGCATCGTCATCGGACGCACGCAGCGGCACGGAATCGCCTGCGTCGACCATCTCGTCGTCGGTCTCGGTCCCCGTGACAGCGGCCGCGGCAGCCGCCTCGGCTTCTGCCTCGGTCTCGACGATCTCGTGATCGCGCTCCCGCGTGCCGTCGAAACGGAGGCCGAAGACGACCAGCAAAGCCACGGAGATCATGCCCGTGACGATGAAGATGTCGGCGACATTGAAGATCGCCGGCATCATCCACGGCATCGAGATCATGTCGACCACATGCCCCACCGGGAAGCCGGGCTCACGGAGGAGACGGTCGCTCAGATTGCCGAGCACCCCGCCCAGAAGACAGCCGAGGACGACCGCCCACAGCCGCGACTTGAGTCCGAACGCCTTCCAGACGATCACGCAGGCCACGACGGCGAGGGCGATCGTGAAGATCCAGGTGACCTCGGACCCGAGGGAGAACGCCGCTCCGGGATTGCGGACGTAGTACAGCTGAAGGAACTCCCCCAGGACCGGAACCGGCTCCTGATACGGAAGGTTCTCGATCGTGAGGTGCTTCACAAACTGATCGGCGGCCAGTACGAGCGCTGCGAGAATCGCAACGACCGCACCGGCCGCCGACCGACGAAGGGGACGGCGTCCTGACAAGAGGGCGCCTTACAGACCGATCGCGGAAACGGGCGTCGAGTCCGTGGAGGTCGACTTCTCGTCGAGCTCGCGGAGCTGACCCTCGATGTAGCCGCGCAGCTGCGAGCGGTAGTCGCGCTCGAAGTTGCGGAGTTCGGTGATACGAGCCTCGAGCGTGTTGCGCTCGCGCTCGAGTCGGGCCGACTCCTCGCGCTGCTTGGCCTCGGCCTCGGTGCGGATGCGGGCGACCTCGGTCTCGGCCTCGGCGATGAGCGCGTTGCGCTTCGCCTCACCCTCGGCGACGTGCTCGTCGTGCAGACGCTGTGCGAGTTCGATGATGCCGGCGGTCGCGGTGGCGGAGCCGGTCGGAGCGGGCTCCGCAGGAACCTCGGCGACAGGGGCGGCGGCGGCCGGAGCCTCGGCGGCAGCGGGAGCGGCGGCTTCAGGAGCAGCACCGGACTCGTATGCGGCCAGCTTGGCCTTCAGCTCGACGTTCTCCTCGAGGGCCTTGCGCCACTCGATGACGATCTCGTCGAGGAAGTCGTCGACCTCGTCCGGGTCGAAGCCGTCCTTGAAGCGGACGTGCTGGAACTGCTTGGTGACGACGTCATCCGGGGTAAGTGCCATGGGTGGCTCCTCTTTCGATGAGTTCGATTGCCAGTATCGATGTATGGCGTGGTCGTGATGTGGCGCGAACCCGGGGCGCGCACCTGGGTGCCAGCATAGCCCCCGCGCATTGGCGCCGCGATGTCACGACACCCAGAGTGGGCGAAGTGGTCGAGGTCCGATCGGGAGACACGCCTGGATTTCAGCGGATGAACAGCCCGACGACGTTCATCAGAATCAGAACGATCAGAAGGGTGAGCGTGAACCCGAAATCAAGAGAGAGCGAACCGATCCGCAGCGGCGGGATGATCCGCCGGAAGAACCGGATGGGCGGATCGGTGAGCGTGTAGACCGCCTCGGCAGCCACCAATCCGAAACCCTTGGGCCGCCACTCCCGATTGAACATCGGGATGTAGTCCAGGATCAGGCGCGCGAAAAGCACGAAGACGTACAGGAGGAGCACCAGATGGACGATGCTCGCGAGAACGGAGACCAGCTGCACGGGCTACGACTGGTCGAAGCCCGCAGACTCGGCGTCTGCGTGTGCGATGCCCCCGTGACCCGAGACGGCGATGTTCTCCGGCGACAGCAGGAACACCTTCGAGGTCACGCGCTCGATACGGCCGTAGAGACCGAGAGAGAGCCCGCTCGCGAAATCGATGAGGCGACGCGCGTCGGCGTCGCTCATCTGGGAGAGGTTGATGATGACCGGGACGCCCTCGCGGAAGCTCTCCGCGATCAGCTGGGCGTCGCGGTACTGCTTCGGGTGGACGGTGAGAATCTCGTTCACGGCTCCTGCAGACGGCTGGCGGACGGCGACGGGGCGACGAAGCGGCGTGACGGGGGCCGGTGCCGGCTCCTCGCGGTCACGGTCACGTTCGCGGTGAGCGCGGGCGGGTGCCTGCGTCTCCTCCTCGTAGACCTCTTCTTCATCGGCGAGGCCGAGATACACCATGGTCTTCTTCAGCGGGTTACCCATCGTGTCCTCCGGTTCGAACGTGTCGGGCTGGTCTTTTCACAGGTTAACCCCGGTCTGGTCGGGGGCCGGTGATTGCGGAGCCGATCCGCAGGTGTGTCGCGCCGGCGGCGATCGCCTCGACGAAGTCTCCGGTCATCCCGGCAGAGATCCAGGAGGCTGAGGGTTCCACTGCGCGGACGCCGTCGGCGACATCGCGCAGACGGGCGAAGGCCGATGCGGGCTCCTCGTCGAGGGGCGCCACGGCCATGACGCCGCGCAGACGCAACGACGGCAGCGCCAGGACGTGCTCGGCGAGTGCGACCGCCTGAGCGGGCGTCGCTCCCCCGCGACCGGGATCATCGGTGAGGTTGATCTGCACGAGCACGTCGAGCCGATCGTCGCCGTCCGCCGCCCGGTGGAGGGCATCGGCGAATCGATCGCGATCGACCGAATGCACGACGCCCGCACTCCTGCGGATCGCGGCAGCCTTGTTCGTCTGCCCCTGCCCGATGAAATGCCAGCGCAGATCCAGAGCCGCGAGTTCGCCCTGCTTGGCCGACAGCTCCTGCTGGCGGTTCTCGCCGACGTCGTGCACACCGAGCTCGTACAGGTCGCGCACCAGGGATGCCGGGTGGAACTTCGTCACCACGATGCGGGTGATCTCCTCGGCGCTGCGCCCTGCAGCGTGCGCGGCCACGGCGATCTTCTCGTCGATCGCCGACAGCCGCGCCGCCAGGAGGGACGACCCCGAGGCGTCGACCGGCGGGGTCACTTCAGGAATTCGGGGATGTCGATGTCGTCATCCGCGAAGGCCGGCTCGATGCTGGTCGCCGGCACACGCTGCTGCACGGGCTCGGGCTTGACCGTCTCGGTCTTGCTCTCGGTCTCTTCGGTGAGCGCGACCTCGGGAAGCGTCGTCGCGGCCGGCCGAGACACGACCATCGGGTCCAGACGCAGAGAGGGCTCGCCGCCGTCGAAGCCTGCCGCGATGACCGTCACCCGCACCTCGTCGCCGAGCGTGTCGTCGATAACGGTACCGAAGATGATGTTCGCCTCCGGGTGAGCGGCTTCCTTGACGAGGTCGGCCGCATCGTGGATCTCGAAGATGCCGAGGTTCGAGCCACCCTGGATCGAGAGGAGCACGCCGTGCGCGCCCTCGATGCTCGCTTCCAGGAGCGGAGACTCCACGGCCAGCTCGGCGGCCTTGATCGCACG
Organism: Microbacterium sp. DWRC1-3; assembly: GCF_049896645.1. Taxonomy (NCBI): domain Bacteria; kingdom Bacillati; phylum Actinomycetota; class Actinomycetes; order Micrococcales; family Microbacteriaceae; genus Microbacterium; species Microbacterium sp. DWRC1-3. Next base: position 149,014 of record NZ_JAFCUS010000001.1, on the reverse strand, counting down.
GTCGGCGCCGCGCGCCGATCCGATGCCCATGAGCGCGGATCCCGCGCCCTGCATGACCGACTTCACGTCGGCGAAGTCGAGGTTGATGAGACCCGGGGTCGTGATGAGGTCGGTGATTCCCTGCACACCGGCGAGGAGAACCTGGTCAGCGGTGGCGAAGGCCTCGATCATCGAGATGCCGCGGTCGCTGATCTCGAGGAGACGATCGTTCGGCACCACGATGAGGGTGTCGACCTCTTCCTTGAGCTTGGACACGCCGGCCTCGGCCTGGCTCTGGCGACGACGACCCTCGAACGAGAACGGCTTGGTCACGACACCGATGGTGAGGGCACCGATGGACTTCGCGATGCGAGCCACGACGGGCGCGCCACCGGTTCCGGTGCCACCGCCCTCGCCGGCCGTGACGAAGACCATGTCGGCACCGGTCAGCGCCTGCTCGATCTCCTCGGCGTGGTCCTCGGCGGCACGACGACCCACCTCGGGGTCGGCACCGGCACCGAGGCCGCGGGTGAGTTCGCGACCCACGTCGAGCTTGACGTCGGCGTCGCTCATCAGCAGCGCCTGGGCGTCGGTGTTCACGGCGATGAACTCGACTCCGCGGAGGCCGAGATCGATCATGCGGTTGACGGCGTTGACGCCGCCACCGCCGACGCCGACGACCTTGATCACGGCGAGGTAGTTCTGGTTCTGGCTCATGGCCGGCCTCCGATTATTCGAGCCTGGAAGTGGGTGAACCTTAAACCTCAAGTAGAGGTGTAAAGTATTTCCCGGTATTGCGTTCTCTTTGATCGAAGGTAAGCGCCGCCCGGCCGCGTGCGCGCGAAGACACGGGCGTGTCGCGCCATTGCCCCGCGAAAGCGATCAGCCCGCGACCGCGACCTCGGGAGAAGTGACATCGATCGAGGCGGCATCCGGCTTCGCCGCCATGGTCTTCGAGAGGACGATGGCCTTCAGTGCGGACTTATCGGCGCTTCCCCAGACGACCGTCAGCCCGCTGCTGAGGGTCAGGGTCACGTCATCGGCCGTCGTGGCCCTGATGCCGGTCAAGGCGGCGCGCACGTCGGAAGGCAGAGAGCGGACGACGAGACCGGCGCTGCGGAACGCCGCGGAATCCACACCACCCGCCACATCGATCACCGGCTGCCCCGCCGGCTGATCCGAGGTGGTGGAGAGGGCGACACCGGCGGCATCCACCAGCGTGTAGCCGGCCTCCGAACGGATGACGCCCACCGGGGTGCGTTCCACGATGCGCACCGTGAGGTCGTGCGGCGGGCGCGCTTCGAGGGCATACGTCTCGATGAGCGGGAAGGCGAGCAGCGCCGCTTTCACCTTGCTCGAATCGACGAGCGCGAGGGGGGTTCCGAGCTGGTCGCCGAGGGCGGCCTCGATCGCTGCGGGGTCGAGGCTGGTGGCACCGTCGACGGTGATCTTCTGCACGGCGAAGAGCGGACTGTAGGCCGCCGCGACGCTGCCTCCGACGAGCAGGAGCGCGGCGCCGATGCTGCTCAACCAGATGATCCTGCGCCGTCGGGATCGCTGGGTGAAGCGTCGGATCTCGGCGCGAAGGGCCTTGCGTCGCGCACGCGCCGCACGCCAGACATCTCGCGTCGATGTCGGCTGCGGGTCATCGCCCGAGTCGTCGTCCGCGCTGTCGCCGGGAGTCATCGCGTCGATCGAGGCGAGCTCTTCCTCCACTCCGGCGTCGCGACGTCGTCGGCGAGACGTCGCCGCCGGCGCGGTGGCCTCCTCCCCCGGGCGCCCCGGGGTGGTCGGAAGCGGTGCGGGCCGACGCATCGACTACGCCTCGTCGGTCCGACGCAGCGAATCCAGGACCTGCGGGATGATCTGGTAGACGTTTCCGCAGCCGAGCGTGACGACGAAGTCGCCGTCTCGTGCGACCGTCGCCGTGTAGTCGGCCGCCTGCTGCCAGTCCGCGACGTAGTGCACGTGCGCCGGGTCGCGGAAGGCTCCGCTCACCAGCTCACCGGTGACTCCGGGCACAGGGTCTTCCCTGGCTCCGTACACGTCGAGCATCACCGTGTGATCGGCGAACTCCTCGAGCACGTCGGCGAACTCCTGGTACATGTGCTGCGTGCGGGAGTACGTGTGGGGCTGCTGGATCGCGATGATCCGCCCCTCCCCGGCGATGCTGCGCATCGCCTCGAGAGCCGCGCGGACCTCGGTGGGGTGGTGCGAGTAGTCGTCGTACACCGTGACGCCGCGCTCGACGCCGTGCTGCTCCAGGCGACGAACGGTGCCCGCGAACCCCTCGACGGCGCGAACGGCGTCGGCGAGCGGGTAGCCGAGCGCGCGCAGAACCGTGACCGCTCCCGCCGCGTTGATGGCGTTGTGCACACCGGGAACGGCGAGCTGCATGCGCGCCTGCTCCTCGCCATGCGTCAGCGTCGCAGCGACGGGACCTGCGGCGACGATGTCGGTGACCCGCACATTCGCACCCTCGGCCTGACCGAAGGTGAGGATGTTCGGATGCGAGAGCCCGGCGCCGACCCGCAGCGCCCCGGCGTCGTCGCTGGAGATCACGACAGCCTCGGTGGCGGCGTCAGCGAACTGCACGAACGCCTGGTGGAACGCCTCGTCCGAACCGTAGTGATCCAGGTGGTCGGGATCCACGTTGGTGATCAGCGCGACCGCGGTGTCGTACAGCAGGAACGTGCCATCGGATTCGTCGGCCTCGATGACGAAGAGGTCGCCGGAACCCGTCGCGCTCGACGCACCGAGCTGCTCGATCACACCGCCGTTGACGAAGTGCGGGTCGGCGCCGAGCTCACGCAGCGCCGTGACGATCATGCCCGTCGACGTCGTCTTTCCGTGCGCACCTGCGACCGACACGAGGCGACGGGAGCCGACCAGCCAGTGCAGTGCCTGCGAACGATGGATCACGTGGAGTCCGCGGGCCTTCGCCGTCACGAACTCGGGATTCTCGGGCCAGATCGCGCCCGTGTGCACGACCGTGTCGGCGTCGCCGAGATGGGCGGCGTCGTGACCGACGTGAACAGTCGCTCCCGCGGCGGCCAGTGCCCGCAGGTTGTCGCTGTCGGCACGGTCGCTGCCGGAGACCCGGATACCAGCGTCGAGGAACATCTTCGCGAGACCGCTCATGCCGGAACCGCCGATGCCGATGAAGTGCGCGGCGGTGATCGTGTCGGGAATGGGGAGGGAGAGGTCGGGTCTGATCATGTCCGCTTCAGTCTACTTTTCTTCGGTCTCACCGACCGCGTCAGGCGGCGACGAGTGCGCGATCGATGAGAGTGATGACGTTCTCGGTGCCCGTGCGGGTGCCGGCCGATTCCGCGGCCGCCGCCATCCGCGCGATCCGCGCCGAGTCTCCGAGCAGCGGGACCACGATGCGCCGAACCGCGTCACCGTCGAACGTGGCATCGTCGAGGAGCTCGGCGGCCCCGGCCGCGACAGCGGAGGCGGCGTTCAGACGCTGCTCGCCGTTGCCCACGGAATAGGGCACGTAGAGTGCGGGGATACCCAGGGCGCTGATCTCGCTCACGGTCGCCGCGCCGGACCGGGAGACGATCAGATCGGCCAGCGCGAAGGCGAGATCCATGCGGTCGACGTAACGGCGCAGGGCGTAGCCGGTGACGCCGGGGTCGGGGAGGTCGCTGCGCTCTCCCGTGACGTGCAGCAGCTGCCACCCGGTGTCCAGGATGTCGCGCCACGAGTCCTCGAGCGCCTCGTTGAGACGCTGGGCGCCCAGCGACCCCCCGAAGACGAGGAGCACGGGCCGCTCCACGTCGAGGCCGAAGTACTCCGCGGCCTCCGCGCGGGAAGCCGCGCGGTCGAGGGCGATCACTTCCTGGCGCAGCGGCATGCCGACGACCTCGCCGCCGCGCAGCGGGGTGCCCTCGAAGGCGACGCCCACTGCGGCCGCGCGGCGGGCACCGAGCACGTTCGCCAGCCCCGGCTTGGCATTGGCCTCGTGCACCACGAAGGGCACACCCTCCCGACGGGCGGCGACGTAGGCCGGGGCCGAGGCGTACCCGCCGAAGCCGACCACCACGTCGATGCCGTGCCGACGGATGTGGGCGCGCACCTGGGCGATGGCCCGGCGGAAGCGCCCGGGGAAGGACAGGGCCTGCCGGTTGGGGCGCCGGGGAAACGGGACCTTGTCGACGATCAGGAGCTCGTAGCCGCGGGCGGGGACGAGACGGGACTCCAGCCCCTCGGCCGTGCCGAGCACGAGGACGGACGCGTCGGCATCGCGCGCGCGAAGACCATCCGCGACCGCGAGCAGGGGATTGACATGACCGGCGGTGCCACCGCCGGCGAGGAGATACGAAGTCACCTGGTGACCCTACCCCGCTCGGCTGACTGCTTCTCGGTCACGGGGATCGTGCGCGCGAACGCGAGCAGCACACCGCACGCGATCAGCACCGCGAGCAGGGCCGTGCCGCCCTGGGACATGAACGGGAGCGGGACGCCCATCACCGGGAAGACGCCGATGACGACACCGACGTTCATGACGGCCTGGCCGACGATCCACACCGTGATGCCGCCGGCCGCCACCCGGATGAACGGGTCCGGGGTCTTGCGGATGATGTGGAACGCGCCGATCGTGAAGAACGTGAACAGCGCGAGCACGACGATGCAGCCGATCAGACCGAGCTCCTCACCGACGATGGCGAAGATGAAGTCGTTGCCCGCGGCCGGGAGCCACCCGTACTTCTCCTGCGAGTTCCCGAGTCCGAGACCGAAGATGCCGCCGGTGGCCATCCCCCAGATCCCATGGATCGACTGGTAGCAGTCCGTGTAGTAGAGCGCCATGTTGTCGCAGGTCGCCGTGATGCGCCGCATGCGGTCTTCGCTCGACAGCGCGTAGGCGAGCACGGCGATGATGCCGAGGATCAGCGGAATGATGAACAGCCGGAGCTTGACCCCGGAGAAGAAGAGGCACCCGAGCAGGATGAGCACCAGCACCATGGCGGTACCGAGGTCCTTACCCGCGAGCACCGTGCCGATCGCGAGTGCACCGACCGGGATCACCGGGATGAACACGTGATGCCAGGTGCCGAGCATCGTGCGTTTGCGCAGGAGGACGGCCGCGATCCACAGGACCAGGGCGAGTTTGAGGAACTCGGAGGGCTGCAGCGTGAAGCCCGCGATCTTCACCCAGTTCCGGTTTCCACCGTCTTCGATGCCCAGCGGCGTGAACACGAGCATCTGCAGCGCCACGGCACCGAACAGCGCCGGCCATGCCATCCTCTTGAGGAAGTCGACGGGCAGGCGACTGATCAGGAACATCAGCGGGATGCCGAGGAGCGCGAACACTCCCTGGCGCAGCACGCCGTCCATGGGGTTGACGCCCTTGGAGACGGCGGTCGCGCTCGTCGCCGAGAGCACCATGACGAGACCGAAGAGCGTGAGGAGAAGCGCGGTCGAAGCGATGAGCAGGAACTCGGTGGACACCGGGGTGAACCGGCGTCCGAGCGACACCCGGGCTGCGAGTCCGCCCGACTCAGAGCGCGGAGGGCGAGATACCTGTGTCATCGGCGCTCCCCCGGTCGATCCAGTCCCGCACCGCCTCGGCGAAGCGATGGCCTCGTTCCGCGTAGCCGGAGAACTGATCGAAGGATGCCGCCGCCGGGGCCAGCAGGACTGTTCCCTCGTCGTCGACGATTCCCGCGGCGATCTCCACGACACGGTTCATGACCTGTCCAGTCTCGCCAGCATCCACCTCGAACACCGGCACCCCGGGCGCGTGTCGCCGGAATGCCGTGACCACGGCGGAGCGCTCGACCCCGATCACGACGGCAGCACGTGCCGTCGCTCCGACCTCGGAGACGAGGTCGGAGATGTCGACGCCCTTCAGATCTCCGCCGAGCACCCACACAGATCCGGGGTACGCGCGCAGCGACGACGCCGCGGCGTGCGGGTTCGTCGCCTTCGAGTCATCGATCCAGGTGATGCCACGGTGCCGGGCGATCACCTGGATGCGGTGCGCATCGAGCCGGAAGGACTGCAGCGCGGTGTGGATGGCCTCCGGCTCGACGCCGAGTGAACGCGCGAGGGCGCTCGCGGCGAGGATGTTCTGCACGACGTGGGGGGCGGCGAGACCCGCGGCGTCGAGATCGGCGACGGTCGTCAGCTCGAGGGCGCTGCGCGAGCGATCGTCCAAGAAAGCTCTGTCGACGAGCAGTCCCTCCACCACGCCGAGATCGCTCGGTCCGGGGATGCCCAGATCGAAACCGATCGCCCGAGCGCCTTCCACGACCTCCGCCTCCTCGACCATCCGCCGGGTGGCCTCGTCGGCCTTGTTGTAGACGCACGCGATCCTGGTGTTGCGATACACCACAGCTTTCGCGTCGCGGTAGGCCTCTGCGCTCCCGTGCCAGACGAGGTGGTCGTCTGCAAGGTTGAGGCACACCGATGCGTAGGGGAACAGCTCTCCCTCGGGACTCGACTGCCCCAGATACCAGAGCTGGTGGCTGGAGAGCTCGACCACGAGCACGTCGAAGCCGGCAGGGTCGCGCACGGCGTCGAGCACCGGAACGCCGATGTTGCCGCACGGAGCCGCTCGCAGTCCACCCGCGACGAGCAGCGTGGCCGTCAGCTGGGTCGTCGTCGTCTTGCCGTTGGTCCCGGTGATGAGCACCCAGTCCGCCGGTGTGCCGTCGGGCCGGACGACCTTGTCCCGCACGCGCCAGGCGAGTTCGACGTCACCCCAGATCGCGATGCCGGATTCCTGCGCCCAACGGATGAGCGGGTGAGCGGGAGAGAAGCCGGGCGACGCGATGATCACCTCGGGGGCGAAGTCGACGAGGACGCTGGGAACCTCATCGAGCGGACCCAGCTCGAGCCTCGCGCCGATGACCGGGAGCAGACGCTCGTACTCCTCCTCGGCGGACTCGCTCAGCACGAGCACGTCGGCGCCGAGCTCGGCCAGCGTGTCCGCCACCGAGAAGCCCGTCATCGAGAGACCGAGCACGGCGACGCGCAGACCGCGCCAGTCGGCGTTCCAGCTCGTCAGCCCTGCCAGACGATCAGTCGACACGCGTCAGCCATTCGACATAGAAGAGTCCGACGGCCGAGACGGCGAGCAGCCCGGCGATGATCCACATCCGCACCACGATCGTGACCTCGGACCACCCGCGCATCTCGAGGTGGTGATGGAACGGACTCATCAGGAAGAGGCGCTTGCCGCGGGTGAGCTTGAAGTATGTGCGCTGCAGGATCACGGACCCGGAGGACAGGACGAAGACGCCGGCGATCACGAGCAGGAGGAGCTCGGTGCGGGTCAGGATCGCCATCGCGGTGATGACGCCGCCGATCGCCATCGAGCCGACGTCGCCCATGAAGACCTTCGCCTTGGGCGCGTTCCACCAGAGGAATCCGATGAGGCTCGCGGCGAACGAGGCGGCGATGATCGCCAGGTTGAACGGGTCGCGCACCTCGTAGCACCCGCCGAGGGCATCGAGATCGCCGCCGATGCAGGGCTGCTTGAACTGCCAGAAGGCGATGACGCTGTAAGCGCCGACGACGATGACGCCGGCGCCTGCGGCGAGCCCGTCGAGACCGTCCGTCAGGTTCACGCTGTTCGAGGTCGCGACGCCGATGATCGAGATCCACACGAGGTAGAGGATCCAGCCGAGCACCACGCCGAACGCGAAGAGATTGAGCCAGGTGATGTCACGGAACAGCGAGATGGCAGAACTCGCCGGTGTCTGACCCCACTTGTTCGGGAAGTTCAGCGCGACGATGCCGAAGGGGATGATGACCAGCAGCTGGCCGATCACCTTGCGCCAGCCCGAGAGCCCGAGGCTGCGCTGGCTGCGCACCTTCATGTAGTCGTCGATGAATCCGACGGCGCCGAATCCGACCATCAGCCAGATCACCAGCAGCGCGGAGAGGGCAGGGACTTCTCCGCTCACCAGCACGCCGGTGAAGTAGCCGACCATCGAACCGACGATGAAGATGACACCGCCCATCGTGGGGGTGCCGCGCTTGGCCTCATGGCTGGGGTTGTGGACGGACTCCGGGGTGCGGATGACCTGCCCCCAGCCCCACTTCCGGAAGAGCCGGAGGAAGACGGGAGTCAAGAACAGGGTGAAGGCGAGCGAGATCGCCGCCGACATGATGAGAGACCTCACGAGAACAATTCTCCCAGACGATCGCCGAGATGCCGGAGGCCCACGGAGTTGGATGACTTCACGAGCACGCGGTCGCCGTCGCGGAGCTCGGTGCGGAGGTATTCGAACGCCGCGTCCTGGTCGGGCAGATGCACGGCCTCGCTGTCCCAGGACCCCTCACCGACCGCGGCGAGGTACAGCCGCCGCGCCTCGGGTCCGACGACCACGATCCGGCGGATGTTGAGGCGCACCGCGAGCAGCCCGATGCGGTCGTGCTCCTCCCCTGCGCTCTCTCCGAGCTCGCTCATGGCACCGAGCACCGCGACCGTGCGCTCCTCGGGGCCGGTGATCTGCGCGAGGGTGCGCAGGGCGGCCGACATGGAGTCGGGGCTGGCGTTGTAGGCGTCGTTGATGATCCGTACTCGGTCGCTGCCCAGCGGCTGCATGCGCCACCGCTCAGCGATCTCGACCGTCTCGAGGCGGGCGACCGCGTCGGTGGGGGCGACACCGAGCACGTGCGCGGCGGCGATCGCGGCCAGGGCGTTGGAGACGTGATGCGCCCCGAGCACGCGGAGCCGCAGGGGCAGTCGGTCGCCGTCGACCTCGACGACGCATGCGGTCCCGGAGGCAGACACCTGGATGTCGTGCGCGCGCACGTCGGCTGCGGGCCCCTGGCCGAAGCCGACCGTGCGCAGTCCGCGGAAGTCCGCGAGGTCGCGCATGGCGGCGACCCTGGCGTCGTCGATGTTGAGCACTGCGGTTCCGGGCACGCGGGCGGCGGCGACGAGTTCGGCCTTCGCCTTGGCCGTCGCCTCGATCCCGCCGAATCCCCCGGCATGCGCCATGCCGACCATCAGCACGACGGCGACATCGGGCTCCACGAGGCCTGCGAGGTGAGCGATGCTCCCCGGTGCCGCCGCTCCGAACTCGCTCACGAGGAAGCGGGTGCTCTCGGTGACCCGGAGCATGGTGACGGGAGCGCCGACCTCGTTGTTGAACGACTTCACGGGGGCGACGGTCTCGCCCTCGGCTTCGAGGATGCGCGCGAGGAAGTTCTTGGTGGTGGTCTTGCCGTTCGATCCGGTGATGCCGACGATGCGAAGGTCTCCGCCGGCACGGACGCGCGCGACGACCTCCTTCGCGAGCGCGCCGAGAGCTGCGACCGCATCCGGTACGACGATCTGACTGACGGCGACATCGACGGGGTGCTCGACGATCGCCAGCACGGCGCCTGCCTCGGCGGCGGCACCGACGAAGCGGTGGCCGTCGGTCTCGGCTCCGGGCTTGGCCACGAAGATCGAGCCGGGGCCCATAGTGCGCGAATCGGTGTCGACGAGTCCGTCGACCACGGTCTCGGTCGTGTCTTCTCCGGCCACGCGCAGATCACCGCCGACAGCGGCGGTGATCTCAGCGAGCGTCAGGGCGATCATGTCATCTCCATGCGCGGCTCTCGCCGACTATCCGAACTTGGGAAGGAGCTCGTCCATCGGGACAGAGGACGGCATCACGCGATAGGTCTTCATCACCTGCGTCATCGCCTTCTGGAAGGCGGATGCGGTGGCCGCGGACGATACAACCTTAGTCGGCTCGTCCAGGGTGACCACGACGACGTACTGCGGATCGTCGACCGGCGCGAAGCCCACCATGCTGGTGTAGTAGACCCCGGCCTTGTAGCCGCCGTTCCCGTCGGAGACCTGCGCGGTACCGGTCTTGCTGGTCACACGGTAGCCGGGAACCTGGATGCGCTCGGCGTTGCCGCCCTGCACCGCGACGTTCTCGAGCATCCGGGTGAGCTCGGCGGCCGTCTGCTCCTGGATGATCTGCTCGTGCTTCGGATCCGCCGCCTCGGTGACGGTGCCGTCGGCTCCGGTGCACGACTCGACGAGCGAGAGATCGATCTTCTCGCCGCCGTTCGCGATCGCCTGGTAGGCGCCGGCGAGCTGGGCGGCCGTCACGGTGAAGTACTGCCCGAATGTCGTCGTGTAGAGCGACTGGTTGTCCCAGTCGCTGACCGGGTGCAGGATCCCCCCGACCTCGGACGGGAAGTCGAGCGTCTTCTCGCCGACGCCGAACCGCTCGAGGTAGTCGTACCGCACCTCGGGGCTCACCATGGTGCCGAACTTCGACAGCGCGACGTTCGACGAGTCGATGAGTCCACCGGCGAGGGTGTAGTTGTAGGCGGGGTGGCTGAACGCGTCGTTGACGACGGCGCCGTTCGGGAACTTCTCGCGAGAGGAAGCGCTCACCGTGCTGAGGGGCGTCAGACCAGCGCCCTCGATGGCTGCAGCCGCGGTGACGGCCTTGAAGGTCGATCCCGGCTCGAAGTCGCGGTGGAAGATCTGGCTCGCCCTGGTCTCCGGTGTCGAGGCGTCGAGGTCGTTCGGGTCCAGCGCCGGCCACTCGGCCGCGGCGCGGATCTTCCCCGTCTTCACCTCGACAACTGTCGCGGTGGCACCCTTGGCGCCCTGTATCTGGGCCTCTTCGGCGATCATCTGCTGCAGGTACCAGTTGAGGTCGCTGTTGATGGTCAGTTGCACGGAACCGCCGTTCACGGCGTCGATGGTGCGCTCGCTCCCGGGGATCACGACGCCGTCCTTGCCCTTGCGGTACGTCTCCTCCCCGTCGATGGGAGCCAGGCACGAGTCGTCCAGCTTCTCGACGCCGGCCTGCGCCTCGCCCGAGTTGTCGAGGAAGCCGAGGAGGTTGCCGGCGACCGCGCCGTTCGGGTACACCCGCGTCTCGCGTGGCGGCATGCTCAAGTAGGAGGAGATGCCCAGCGCCTTGAGTTTCATGAACTGGTCGGTGTTGAGTCCGCGCTTGAGGGCCACGTACTGGCTGTTGGGGTTCTCGGCGAGAGCGTTCGACACCAACGCGCGAACCTCCTCGCCGGTCTGTCCGGTGATGGCCGCGATCTTGTCCGAGGCCTCGGCCCAGGGCAGCTTCGGGTCCTTCTCCTCCACCAGCATGATGACCTGCGGGCTGAGCTGCGCGTCGTAGACCATCACGCTCGACGCCAGGACCGTGCCGTCGGCGTCGAGGATCGAACCGCGCTGCCCGGGGATGGCCGAGCTCGCGCCCAGATGCTCGAGCGACTCGGAGACGTGCTCGTCGGCGCTGACCACCTGGATATCGACCAGCCGCACCACGAAGGCGACCAGCACCGAGAGGATCACGGCGAGGGCGACGACGGTGCGTCGCCGCGGTCCGCGGGTGGCTCGTGTCGTCATGGGATCTCTCCGTCGATCTTGGGTGTCAGTGCGTCGTGGGGCTGGGGAGGCCGTCGGTGATCGACGGCGGGAGTTCCTGCGCCGGCTGCTCGGTCGTGGCCGTCCCGTCCTCGGTCTCCGCGGGAGGCGGCGGCGGCTCCACGATGAGCGAGTTACTCACGGCTCCGACGCCGGCGGGGTTGACCGTGGATGTCCAGTCGGCGCCGACCCCGGTGCCGAAGACGGCTCCGTCGCTGAGGCGCAGGTAGGACGGCGAGCCCGCCACGACCATGCCGAGTCCGGCGGCATTGCCCGCCAGTACCTGCGGCGAGCTGACGCCGGTGAGCTCCTCCTGGAGCGCCTGGGTCTTGAGGTTCAATTCGCGCTGCTGCGACGAGAGGCTGGCAAGGGTGAACGAGTCCTGGGTGATGGCGAGCGACAGTGCGATCTGCGCGGCACCGATTGCGAGCGCTCCACCGAGTGCGACGAGGGCGTAGGCGAGCTTCGGCTTGCGACGGACGGCCGGCCGGGTGACCGGCTGCAGCTTCCGCTGCGGGGTCCGCTCCGGTGCGACCGGCTGCACCGGTTTGCGGACGACGGCATTCAGGCTCATACGCTCTCCCGCAGCTTCTCGGCGGCGCGCAGGCGCACCGGGATCGCGCGCGGGTTGCGCGCGCGCTCGTCATCGTCTGCGAGTTCTGCGCCCTTGGTCAGGATGCGGAAGCGCGGAGCATGTTCGGGGAGCTCGACCGGGAGCCCGGCGGGTGCGGTCGAGGAGGAAGCGGCGGCGAACGCCTGCTTCACGAGGCGATCTTCGAGCGACTGGTACGACATCACGACGATGCGTCCTCCGACGCCGAGCGCGTCCATGGCCGACGGAATCGCGTCTGCGAGCACGTTGAGCTCCGCATTCACCTCGATGCGCAGCGCCTGGAACACGCGCTTGGCCGGGTGACCGGCGCGTTGCGCCGCTGCGGGCGTCGCCGCGATCAGGATCTCGACGAGCTCGCCGGAGCGCGTGATCGGCTGCTTCTGACGCGCGTCGATGATGAAGCGGGCGTAGCGGCCGGCGAGCTTCTCCTCGCCGTAGCGTTCGAAGATGCGGCGGAGGTTGCCCTCGCTGTAGGTGGCGATCACGTCAGCGGCGGTGACACCCTTCGTCTGATCCATCCGCATGTCGAGCGGGGCGTCCTTCGAATACGCGAACCCGCGCTCGGCCTCGTCGAGTTGCAGGGACGAGACGCCGAGATCGAACAGGATCCCCGAAGCTCCCTGCGCGTGCAGCCCGATCTCGTCGTACACCGTGTGCACGAGAGTGACGCGATCACGGAAGCGAGCGAGCCTCTCCCCCGCGATGCGCAGCGCGTCGGTGTCGCGGTCGAGTCCGACCAGACGGATGTTCGGGAAGCGTTCGAGCAGTGCCTCGGAGTGGCCTCCCATGCCGAGCGTGGCATCGACGAGCACCGCTCCGTCCGCCTGGAGGGCGGGAGCGAGCAGCTCGACACAGCGGTCGAGCAGGACGGGGGTGTGTATGTCTCGGAGGTTCATGATCTTTCTCGGGGTGACCTTCGGCTCTGATCCCCCTCCGCTTCTCGACCCGGCACCGGGGAAGTGTGTCGGGGCGGGAGCGGCGGGGCATCACAGCCGTGGTCAGAAGAGTCCCGGAATCACCTCCTGCTCGAGGTCGGAGTAGGTCTCCTCGCCGGCGGCGAGGTAGGCGTTCCAGCTCTCGGCATCCCAGATCTCGGCGTGGGCGCCGACTCCGGTGACGATGAGTTCCTTCTGCAGGCCTGCGTACTGACGCAGGTGCGCCGGGATGGTGATGCGGTTCTGGCTGTCTGGCATCTCCGCGCTGGCTCCGGAGAGGAACAGTCGCATGAAGTCACGCGCCTGCTTGTTGGCGAGCGGGGCCTGACGGATCCGCTCGTGCATCGCCTCGAACTCGGCCGTGCTGAACACGTAGAGGCACCGCTCCTGGCCTCGGGTGACGACGATGCCGCCGCCGAGGTCTTCGCGGAACTTCGCAGGAAGGATGACCCGTCCCTTGTCGTCCAGCTTCGGTGAGTGCGTACCCAGCAACATCGGCCATCACCCCCTCTGCGTCCGGCCAACTCGAGGTGCGCCCCACTTTACTCCACTTTCCTCCACATACCTACGACCAATCCGCAGGCAACGCATGCCGACGACGATCGGCGCGCTGAAGAGCCGCGGAATTACGCGGTGGAGAAAGGTGGAGGGCTAGTGGAGGGTTTTCCCACCCATCGAGATGGCCCGTTCCCCGCGGGGGTTAACGGCAGAAGCCCGGATGCTCAGCATCCGGGCTTCTGTCGTGAAGTATCGATGTCGGTCAGTGACCGTCCTGGCGGCGATCCCAGCGGTCGTTCATTCGATCCATGAACGAGGCGGACTCCTGCCGCTTGGGAGCGGAACGCTCTCGGGGCCCAGCCGCGCTCGTTCGCCTCACGGGAGTGACGGCGACCATGACACCGGCGAGCATCGCGGCGAAACCGACGACGCCGACGACGATGCCCCAGACGCCGCTGAGGATGACTCCGGCGACCAGACCGCCGACGCCGGCGAGCAGGAGGAGTGCACCGTAGACGAGATTTCGGTAGCTCAATGCTCGATCGCCGGACGGCGCGGTCACCACGTCGGCATCGTTGTGAAGGAGATGGCGTTCCATCTCGTCGAGCAGACGCTGCTCCTGTTCGGAGAGTGGCATTTCGTCCCCCTCGGGTATCGTGCCTTCCATTCTACGCGCGACGAGACGTCCGGGGCTAGCAGTTCGGCGTCCCCTTGCTTTACGTATGCTGGGAGTCGTGTCGTCCTCCTCCCCTGTACCCGACGCCGTCGCCGCACATCTCGACCGCTTCCTCGCGCGGATGCGCGACGAATCGATGGAGTACGGCCCCGATGCGGCATCCTTCCTCTCCGCCGCCGCCGCCACGCTGGACGGAGGCAAGCGGCTTCGTGCGCGGTTCTGCCATGCAGGTTGGCGCGCCGTGGCCAGGTTCCACGACCGAGATGCGACGGAGTCCGATGCTCTGTGGGACATCTGCACCGCACTGGAGATCTTCCAGTCGGCCGCGCTCGTCCACGACGATCTGATCGACAACTCCGACACCCGCCGTGGTCGCCCCGCAGCGCACCGTGCGCTCGAGGCATCGCACCGCGCCGCCGGATGGTCGGGAGATGCAGAGGCGTTCGGTCGGGCATCCGCCATCCTCCTGGGAGATCTCCTGGTCGCGTGGAGCGATGACCTGCTGGAGTCGGCGCTGGAGGGGCATCCTCAGGCACTCACCGTGCGTTCCGAGTACGCCAGGATGCGAAGAGACGTCACCACCGGTCAGTTCCTCGACATCGCCGAGGAATCGGCGTGGAGCGTCAACGACGGCGGCCTCCATGCGGAACGGGCTCTTCGTGTGGCATCGCTCAAGTCCGCCAGGTACAGCATCGAGCAGCCGCTGGTCCTCGGAGGAGCCTTCGGCGGGGCCGACGCGGATCAGATGGCGGCGCTGCGCCGCTTCGGGCACCCGGTCGGGATGGCCTTCCAGCTCCGGGACGACGTGCTCGGCGTGTTCGGCGACGCATCCGTCACGGGGAAACCGGCCGGAGACGATCTGCGCGAGGGCAAGCGCACAGTGCTGATCGCCCTCACTCGGCAGACCCTCGACGCTTCCGCGCGCAATCTCCTGGACGAGATGCTCGGAGACACGGAACTGACGCCGCAGCAGGTGTCGTTCCTGCAGGCGACCATCACCGATTCCGGCGCGCTGGAACAGGTCGAGGCGATGATCGCCGACTATGCGCGCGAGGCTGATCGCGCACTGTCGGGCGCCCGGCTCGACAACGCGGCCGTCGGCGAACTGCGCGAGCTCGCGCGGGCGGCGACGGTGCGTTCCTCCTGAGCGATCCTGCGGTCAGGCGAGGGTACGAGCGAGGCGTCGGACCGCGCTCTTGTGCCCGGCCAGCAGGGCGTCGATCGGCGAGCGACCGAGGCTCTCCTCGTCGGCGAGGAGCCAGTCGATCAGCTCGTCGTCCGTGAAGCCGGCATCCTGCAGGACGATCACCGTTCCGCGCAGAGAACTCAGCGGGTGTCCATCGACGATGAACACCGACGGCACCGCGAAGACTCCGCTACGAGTGGATCCGACCAGGTAGTGCTCGTCGATCAGACGGCGCACACGGCCGAGGGGCTCGTCGAGCACCTCGACGAGGTCGGGCATCGTCAACCACTCGATGGCGGCAGCGGCAGGGGTTCCAGCAACGTTCTCAGACACGTTGCCCACTATCTCACCTCTGCGTGACCGTCGCATGTCGACCCTCCAGTCACATCCTTCACTTGCGTCACTTCAGTTGACTTCTGTTTACATCCGTGTCAGCGTGAAAAACTCGAAAAGGGGGCAAGCCTTGACATTCAAGACCGCCACGCGTCGAACGCGACACCTGCAGATCGGAGTGCCTGCAGCCGTGCTCGGCGCCCTCGCGACCACGCTCACCGCCGCACCGGCCAGCGCGGCTTCCCCCGTGGGCACCGCCACCGTCGAACGCGAGCGCCTCCTCCCCGTACGGGTGGCTCCCACCGAAGCGGCACCACCGAGCTACGTCGTCCAGCCAGGTGACACGGTCTCGGCGATCGCGACGCGCTTCGGGCTGCGCACCGTCGACGTCCTCACCTGGAACGGCCTCTCCTGGCGCTCCGTGATCCACCCCGGCCAGAGTCTGACGCTCCAGCCCGGAGCGGTCGCAGCCCCCGCCGCCGCTCCAGCACCCGCCGCCGCGGCCACGCACCAGGTCGTCGCCGGCGACACCGTGTACGCCATCGCTCAGAGATACGGCACGACCGTCGACGCCGTGCTCTCGGCGAACGGCTTCGACCGCGCGTCGATCATCTTCCCCGGTCAGAGCCTCGTCGTCTCCGGGAGCAGTGCGGCGGCCGCACCGGCAGTTGCTCCGGCTCAGACCCCCGCTCCGGCATCCGCCGCCACGCACACCGTCGCCGCAGGAGACACCCTGTTCGGCATCGCGCAGAGATACGGCACGACGACCCAGACGCTGTATGCCGCCAACGGGCTCGGCCCCTCGTCGATCATCTATCCCGGCCAGACCCTGTCCCTGCAGGGGGCGCCGACCCCCGCCCCCGCGACGACTGCTCCCGCCTCCACGGGCGGACAGCAGGCGACGACGCTCTCCGCGGAGCAAGCGGCGAACGCGGCGCTCATCATCCGCATCGGTCGCGAGATCGGCGTCAACGACCGGGCCATCGCCATCGCCCTCGCGACCGGGATGGTCGAGTCGGGGCTGCGCAACCTCGACTGGGGCGACCGCGATTCGCTCGGCATCTTCCAGCAGCGTCCGAGCACGGGGTGGGGAACCCCGGCGCAGATCATGGACGCGGACCGGAGCACACGCGTGTTCTACGGCGGTCAGAGCGACCCGAACGGACAGGCGACCCGCGGGCTCCTGGACATCCCCGGCTGGGACAGCATGCCCTTCACAGCGGCGGCGCAGGCGGTGCAGATCTCGGCGTATCCGGACAGGTACGGCCAGTGGGAGGCCCAAGCATATGCCTGGCTCGCTCTCTACAGCTGACGACATCCGGGAAAACCCGCAGGCCCGAGGGGTGAGGCGCTCCCCTGTCTTTCAGGCAGTTCTCCATAGAATTCTGACGTGACGACCAATCAGCAAGCCGACCCCCTCATCGGGCGGCTTGTCGACGGCCGCTATCGTGTGCGCGCCCGCATCGCCCGCGGAGGCATGGCGACGGTCTATGTCGCGACCGACCTCCGTCTCGAACGGCGCATCGCCCTCAAGGTGATGCACGCGCACCTCAGCGACGACTCGGCCTTCCAGAGCCGCTTCATCCAGGAGGCGAGGGCCGCGGCCCGCCTGGCGGATCCGCACGTCGTCAACGTGTTCGACCAGGGGCAGGACGGCGAGCTGGCGTACCTCGTCATGGAGTACCTGCCCGGAATCACGCTGCGCGAGCTCCTCCGAGAGCAGAAGCGCCTCACGCTCCCGCAGACCATCACGATCATGGACGCGATCCTGGCCGGTCTCTCGGCCGCACACCGCGCCGGAATCGTGCATCGCGACGTGAAGCCGGAGAACGTCCTCCTCGCGGAGGACGGCCGCATCAAGATCGGCGACTTCGGACTCGCACGAGCGACGACCGCGAACACCGCGACCGGACAGCAGCTGCTGGGGACGATCGCCTACCTCGCCCCCGAACTCGTCACCCGAGGCACCGCCGACGCCCGCAGCGACATCTACGCGCTCGGCATCATGCTGTACGAGATGCTGGTCGGTGAGCAGCCCTACAAGGGCGAGCAGCCGATGCAGATCGCCTTCCAGCACGCCACGGAGTCCGTCCCGAGGCCGAGCGTTCGTAACCCCGCCGTGCCGGAGCAGCTCGACGAGCTCGTGCTCTGGGCCACGGAGAAGTCCCCGGACGACCGACCGGACGACGCTCAGCAGATGCTCGAGCGCCTGCGGGAGATCGAACGCGACCTCGGCGTCACGCCGACGGCGGCCAGAGCCACGGCTGCGCAGCACAGCCACGGCGACTCCGGCGACCTCACCAAGGTGATGCCGGGAACCATGGTGATCGCCGACCCCACGGCTCCCGTGCCCGCCGCGCTCGACAATGCGACCCTCCTGCGGCGACGCGCGTCCAAGCGCCGCGCGCGCGGAGCGTTCCTCCTCACTCTCGTGCTCCTGCTGGCGGTGCTCGCCGGTGGTGTGGGCTGGTGGTTCGGTTCCGGCCCCGGCTCGCTGATCGCGGTGCCTTCCGTCGCAGGAGGCACCTACGACGCGGCCGCCTCCACGCTGACCGAGGCCGGCTTCGTCCCCGCGCAGAAGGACGAGTTCTCCATCGACATCCCCGCCGGGACCGTGATCGAGACCGACCCTGCCGAGGGTTCGCGACTCGACAAGGGCGCCTCGGTGACGGTGATCGTCTCTGCAGGACCCGCCGCGCACACTCTCGACCCCCTGAACGGACGCGCCGAGCAAGACGCCCGCGACTACCTCGATGGCCTCAACGTCAACGTCACGGACACGTCGCTGATGCTGTTCTCCGACGCCGACGCCGGCATCGTCATCAACGCCTACGTCACCCCGAGAGCCGGCGGAGAGGCATACATCTGCGGCGACGGCTGCGATGTCTTCGAAGACGACACGGTGGAGCTGTACGTCTCGGCCGGCGAGTTCCCCGATGTCGCGGGCATGTCGATCGGCGAGGCGACCTCCACCCTCTCGGACAAGGGCCTCACCGTCACCGCCGAGCCGCAGTACACGTTCAGCGACAGCGTCGCCAAGGATGTCGTCATCGGTGTGGCCGACCGCGCGGAGGAGGGCAACTGGCGGCCCGGCGACAACGTGCAGCTCATCGTCTCGAAGGGGCCGGAGCTGTTCCCCGTGCCCGACGTCTCGGGGAAGACCCTGAACGAGGCCAAGAAGATCCTCGCCGACAAGGGGTTCAAATCGACCTACGCCGCCTGGGGCGATCTGCCGGGCTTCGCCGAGATGGCGAGAGTCACCGGCCAGGATCCTGGTACGGACAAGTCCCTCCCCCGCGGCGGCACCGTGAACCTCTCGATCCAGCTGAGCGGCTGAGCGCTCCCGCGTCGGTTGCTGCAAGAGCACGAACCCACCGACGAAGGAAGCCGCCCTCCCCGATGATTCCGGGAGGGCGGCTTCTTTCGTCTTCGCGACGGGAGCGTCAGCGCTTCTCGAGCTCCTCAGCGACGAGGAAGGCGAGCTCCAGAGACTGCATGTGGTTCAGTCGCGGGTCGCACAGGCTCTCGTAGCGCGTGGCCAGGGCCGCTTCGTCGATCCGCTCCGACCCGCCGAGGCACTCGGTGACATCGTCACCGGTGAGCTCGACGTGGATGCCGCCGGGGAACGTCCCCACGGCACGGTGCGCTTCGAAGAAGCCTCGCACCTCGTCGACCACGTCGTCGAAGCGACGAGTCTTGTAGCCGGTCGGCGTGGTGATGCCGTTGCCGTGCATCGGGTCGGTGACCCACAGGGGCTGCGCGCCGGAGTCGCGAACTGCTTCGAGCAGGGGCGGAAGAGCATCGCGGATCTTGCCCGCTCCCATGCGGGTGATGAACGTCAGTCGGCCGGGCTCGCGCTCGGGATCCAGCTTGTCGATCAGAGCGAGGGCGGTGTCCGGCGACGTGGTCGGTCCGAGCTTCACGCCGATGGGATTGCGGATCTTGGAGAAGTAGTCGACGTGCGCGCCGTCGAGCTCGCGCGTGCGCTCTCCGATCCAGAGGAAGTGCGCAGACGTGTTGTACGGGGTGTCCGTTCGCGAGTCGATACGCGTCATCGGGCGCTCGTAGTCCATGAGCAGGCCCTCGTGCCCGGTGAAGAACTCGACGCGCTTCAGCTCGTCGAAGTCCGCGCCCGCGGCCTCCATGAACTTGATCGCGCGGTCGATCTCGGCGGCCATGCGCTCGTAGCGCTGATTGGCCGGGTTCTGCGCGAAGCCCTTGTTCCACGAGTGCACCTCGCGGAGGTCGGCGAAACCACCCTGCGTGAACGCACGGATCAGGTTCAGCGTGGACGCCGCCGTGTGGTAGCCCTGGAGCAGGCGACCGGGGTCGGCCGTGCGGGACCCCTCGGTGAAGTCGTAGCCGTTCACGATGTCGCCGCGGTAAGCCGGCAGCGTGACATCGCCACGGGTCTCGGAGTCGCTCGAACGCGGCTTCGCGAACTGTCCCGCCATGCGGCCCATCTTGACGATGGGCATCGAGGCGCCGTAGGTCAGCACGACGGCCATCTGCAGCACCGTCTTGATGCGGTTGCGGATCTGTTCGGCGGTCGCCCCTGCGAAGGTCTCGGCACAGTCGCCACCCTGGAGCAGGAATGCCTGACCGGATGCGGCGCGCGCGAGCCGGTCGCGAAGGTTGTCGACTTCGCCGGCGAAGACCAGAGGCGGAAGGGTCGCGATCTGCTGGGAGACGTCGGCGACGCGGTCCGCGTCGGGCCACTGCGGCTGCTGCTTGATGGGAAGCGAGCGCCATGCATCAAGGGCTTCGATGTGGTGCGGGAGCATGCGTTCCAGCCTAGTGGTCGCTGGTGCCGCCCAGATCCGCGCGAGGCCTATGTGACGCGACTCGGGAGCCGCTCCTTGACCGTCGAGGCGTAGACGTCTTCGTACTTCTGCTCACCGAGCCTCTGCAGGGCCACCATGATCTCATCGGTGACCGATCGCAGGATGTAGCGATCGTTCTCCATCCCCGCGTAACGGGAGAAGTCGAGAGGCTCCCCGATCACGATGCCGACGCGCACGATGCGCGGCAGCCGCCGACCGATGGGCATCGCCGTGTCGGTGTCGACCATGATCACCGGCACGACAGGGACCTTCGCCTCGAGCGCCATCCTGGCGATGCCGGTGCGCCCTCGGTAGAGCTTGCCGTCCGGGCTGCGCGTGCCCTCGGGGTAGATCCCGAGCAGGTCGCCTCCGCCGAGAACCTGGAGCCCCGTGTTCAGCGAGGCCTCGGAGGCCTTGCCACCCGATCTGTCGATGGGGATCTGCCCTGTGGCCTTCATGAAGAACTTCGTCGCCCAGCCTTTGATGCCGCGGCCGGTGAAGTAGTCGCTCTTCGCGAGGAAGGACATCGACCGGTCGATCACCAGGGGAAGGAAGATCGAATCGGCGAAGGAGAGGTGATTGCTCGCGAGGATCGCCGCGCCGTTCGCGGGCACGTTGTTCCGCCCCACGATCCAGGGGCGGAATACCGCCTTGACCACGGGGCCGATCACCACGTACTTCATCAGCCAGTAGAACATCGTGGTGAAGTCTAGCGCCGCGCCCAGCGTCTGTCGGAAGCCTCTTCCCGCTTCGAGCCCGCGCGCGACCCAGTTTCACCCAAGGCGCGACTCGGTTCCATGCCCTAGACTCGTAGCCAAGTCCGTGCCCGACCGGTACCGAAGGAGCTGCCGTGGTCCAGTTTGAAGTCCCTGCGATCGTCCCCGCCGATCCCGACGCGAACGTCGCCGACCTTCTGGTGAAGCGTGTCGAAGCCACCCCTGATCGTGCGTTGTTCTCGGTCCCCGAGGGAGACGGCTGGCGCGACATCTCCGCCGCGGACTTCCAGACGGCCGTGATCGCGCTCGCGAAGGGCTTCGCCGCTGCGGGCATCCGGCCTGGCGAGAAGGTGGGCTTCCTCGCACGCACCACGTACGAATGGACGCTCGTCGACTTCGCGCTCTTCTACGCCGGTGCCGTGATGGTGCCGATCTACGAGACCAGTTCGCCCTCCCAGATCCAGTGGATCCTCGAGGATTCCGGAGCGATCGCGCTCATGGTGGAGTCGCCGGAGCATTTCGCCCGTGTCGACGAGGTCCGCGGCGACCTTCCCCTGATCCGTGAGGTGTGGCAGCTGCACCTCGGAGCCATCGACACCCTGACCGCACAGGGCGCCTCGGTGACCGACGCCGAGATCGAGCGCCGGCGCAGTCTGGCGGTCGGATCCGACATCGCGACCCTCATCTACACGTCGGGCTCCACCGGGCGCCCGAAGGGATGCGTGCTCACGCACAGCAACTTCGTCGAGTTGTCCCGCAACTCGGCCAAGGCCCTTGATGAGGTCGTCCAGACGCCCGGAGCCTCCACTCTCCTCTTCATCACGACCGCGCACGTGTTCGCCCGGTTCATCTCGATCCTCGACGTCCACGCGGGAGTGCGCACGGGCCACCAGCCCGACACCCGCCAGCTCCTGCCGGCACTCGGATCGTTCAAGCCCACCTTCCTCCTCGCGGTCCCCCGCGTGTTCGAGAAGGTCTACAACTCCGCGGAGCAGAAGGCCGAGGCCGGCGGCAAGGGCAAGATCTTCCGCGCCGCGGCCGATGTCGCCATCGAGCATTCCAAGCTGCTCGAGGCGGGCAAGCCGATCCCCTTCGGGATGAAGCTCAAGTTCGCCCTGTTCAACAAGCTCGTCTACAGCAAGCTCCGCGAGGCCATGGGTGGCAACGTCGTCTACGCCGTCTCGGGCTCCGCTCCCCTCGGCTCGCGGCTCGGGCACTTCTTCCACAGCCTCGGCGTGGTGATCCTCGAGGGCTACGGCCTGACCGAGACCACCGCTCCCGCCACCGTGAACCTGGCCGACAAGTCGAAGATCGGCACCGTCGGTCCCGCGCTCCCCGGCGTCGGCGTGCGTCTCGCAGACGATGGCGAGATCGAGGTCCGCGGCATCAACGTGTTCAAAGAGTACTGGAACAACCCCGAGGCGACAGCTGAGGCCTTCAGCGAAGGCGGCTGGTTCCACACCGGCGACATCGGCAGCTTCGACTCCGAGGGCTTCCTGACGATCACGGGGCGCAAGAAGGAGATCATCGTCACGGCCGGCGGCAAGAACGTCGCCCCCGCGGCGCTCGAGGACCCGATCCGCGCGAACCCGATCATCGGCCAGGTGGTCGTCGTCGGCGATCAGCGTCCGTTCATCTCGGCGCTCGTGACGCTCGACCCCGAGATGCTCCCGACGTGGCTGGCGAACAATGGCCTCGACGCGAAGATGTCGCTCGTCGACGCCTCCAAGAACGAGGGTGTGCGCGCCGAAGTGCAGCGTGCCGTCGATGCCGCGAATGCTCGCGTCTCGCGTGCGGAGTCGATCCGCAAGTTCACGATCCTCGACTCCGAATGGACAGAGGCCTCCGGACATCTGACCCCGAAGCTCTCGATCAAGCGGAACATCATCATGAACGACTTCGCCGACGAGATCGCCGCGATCTACGACGAGCCCGTCGCGACGACGAACGTCCCGATCGGCGGCTGACGCGCCGAGATCGAAGAAGGGCCCCGCAGCTGCGGGGCCCTTCTTCATGCGCTGAGGATCAGAACCAGGCGCTTTCGCGCACCTCACGCATGGCGACCTTGCGCGTCTGCGGATCGAGACGGGTCAGGAAGAGCTTGCCGTCGAGGTGATCGGTCTCGTGCTGCAGCGCCTGTGCGAGCAGGCCGTCGCCCTCGAGGACGACGGGGTTGCCATCGAGGTCGATCCCCTCGACACGAGCCCAGGGATGACGCTGCGCGTCGTGCCAGAGTCCGGGGACCGAGAGGCAGCCCTCCCCCGTCGGCTCGGGCTCTCCGCGCACCTCGGTCAGGACCGGGTTGATCACGTAGCCGATGTCGCCGTCGATGTTGTAGCTGAAGGCGCGCAGAGCGACACCGATCTGGGGCGCAGCGACTCCGGCGCGACCGGGCAGCTCCACGGTGTCGACCAGGTCTGCCACCAGCGCACGCACTCCGTCATCGATCTCCTCGACCGGCGCACAGACCGCCCGCAGGACGGGGTCTCCGAAGATGCGGATCTCGCGGACGGCCATCAGGCGGCCTTGGCCCGCAGGCCCTCGACGAGCAGCGCGGCGAGTTCACGGGCTGCGATCCGCGTCTCCGGCAGGAGATTCGCGAACACGATGGTCCCTCCCCCGGCGATCTGCGGGTCATAGGGCACGCGGACGACGCTCCGCGCCCGAGTGGCGAAGTGCGCCTGCAACTCGTTCAGGCGCACGAGCGGCGTCCCCGGCGTCGACTGGTTGAGGACGACGATCGCCTCGCGCGCCTGCTCCTCATACCCGTTGGTCTCCAACCACGTGAGCGTCTCGGAGGCGAGCCGGGCTTCGTCGACGCTGAGACCGGAGACGATGACGATCTGATCGGCGAGATCGAGAGTCGCCGACATCACCGAGTGCACGATGCCCGTGCCCGTGTCGGTGAGGACGAGCGAGTAGTAGTGTGCGGCGACGCCGGCAACATCCCGGTAGTCGCTGTCGCTGAAGGCCTCGGCGATGCGAGGGTCGGCATCGGAGGCGAGGACGTCGAGGCGGGTCGCATCCCGGGCCACGATCGCGGAGATGTCGTGGTATCCCTTGACGTCGTCGTGGATCCGGACGAGATCGCGCACGGACTTGCTGTGGTGCGGGCGCACGATGCGCTCCGCGAGCGTTCCGCGGTCGGGGTTGGCGTCGACCGCGATCACACGATCCTCGCGGGCGTCGGCGAGAGCCATGCCCAGCAGCGCGGTGATCGTCGTCTTGCCCACCCCGCCCTTGCGGGACAGCACGGGGACGAACCGCGCTCCCCCGGCCAGTGGCGCCGCGATCCTCGCCGAGAGCGCCTTCCGCTCCCGCGCACGGCGACCGTCGCCGATGTTGATGCGCCGACCGGAGACGGCGTAGAGGAAATGACTCCATGCCCCCTCGGGCTCCGGGTTCGTGATGCGGTGCGGGTCGAGCAGCCGGTCGGCGGTGAGCAGATCGGCGGACTCGCGCGAGGACTCGCCCAGATCGTCCAGGCGCTTCGAGGTCAGCGTCACATCCGCTCGCGCTGCCGCCCGAGCGGGCTGCGGTACGACGGACCTCTCTTCAGGAGTGGACACGGTGGTCTCCTTCTCGGTGGCCGCCTGCACGGCGGATGCCGGTGCCGGCGGAGCCGTCTCGATCTCGGACCGAGCTTTGGCGAGGAACTGGGCGGCGGCGACTTCCTCCGCTGCGTGCTGGTCGGCGGTGTCTCGATCGTCGGCGATCGTCTCGGACACCTGGTCATCGACGACGACCGCATCGACGACGGCATCCGCGACGGGGGCCGATTCGAGTGCCGTCACCTCGATCACGATCGGTTCGATGACGAGCGGCTCGTCGATCACGCCCGTGACGACAGCCGGTTCCGCAGGAGGCTCGACCTCTGACGCCGCCTCGACGACCTGCGCTTCGTCCGGCTCCGCATCCTGCGCGACGGCGGCTGCGGCTGCGGGCACGGGGTCGGGACGGGGTGCTTTCGGAAGCGACTTCGTCTTCGTCGTCGATCCCACGGCGGGGGGCGGATCGATCACGAGGTCGCCGATGACCTCGCCGTCGACCACACCGTCGTCGGCGAGGTCATCGTCGTCGTCGCTCCTGGGCAGGGTCACGCTGACCTGGGCCGTCCCGCCGAGGATGCCGATCACTGCCGTGTCGAGAGACGCGGCTTCGTCGAGCACCCCCAGCGAGTTCTCCTCGGGGTCAGTGGTGTTCTTCGGTGTCACGATGTCGCTCCAAGCCTGCGCGGGCCTCGGGTGCACACGAATGCGCGGCCCTCGCCCGCACAAGATTAGTGCGCCGGGCGGATCACGACCAAAAGATCTCCTGCATCCACCTGCTGGGTCTCGGCGATCGCGTGCCGCTCGATCACGCCGTCGACGGGGGCGGTGATGGCCGCCTCCATCTTCATCGCCTCGATGGATGCGACGGGTTCGCCGGCCCGGACAGTGGCCCCGACCTCGGCCTTCAGAGTGACGACACCGGAGAACGGAGCGGCCACCTGACCCGGAACGGAGGTGTCGGCCTTCTCGACCTCGAGAGCGTCGACCTTGACCGAACGGTCGCGGACGAACACCGGGCGCAGCTGCCCGTTCAGAGTCGTCATGACGGTGCGCATGCCCTTGTCGTCGGCATCGCCGATGGCTTCGAGCCCGACGTACAGGCGCACACCGCGATCGATCTCGATCTGGTGCTCCTGTCCCGCGACGAGACCGTAGAGGTAGTCACTGGTGTCGAGCACCGAGAGGTCGCCGAACAGTTCCCGACGCTCGGCGAACTCCGCGGTGGGCGCGGGGAACAGCAGCGTGTTGAGGCGTGTTCGCCGCTCGGCGCTGGTTCCGGCGAGTGCTGCTTCGTCGTCTGCCGTGATCGCGGTGAGGCCGGTGCGCACGGAGCGCCCGGCGAGGACCTTGGTGCGGAAGGGCTCCGGCCATCCCCCGGGCAGGTCGCCGAGCTCGCCCGCCATGAAGCCGACGACGGAGTCCGGAACGTCGTACTTCTCGGGGTTCGCCTCGAAGTCGGCAGGGTCGGCCTTCACGGCCGCGAGGTGGAGGGCGAGATCGCCGACGACCTTCGACGACGGCGTCACCTTGGGCACGCGACCGAGGATGCGGTCGGCCGCGGCGTACATGTCCTCGATGAGTTCGAAGTCGTCGGCGAGGCCGAGCGCCTTCGCCTGCTGTCGCAGGTTCGACAGCTGACCGCCGGGGATCTCGTGGTGGTAGACGCGCCCGGTGGGGCCGGGAAGACCCGACTCGAACGGCGCGTACTGGCGACGGACCGCCTCCCAGTAGGGCTCGAGATCCGAGACGGCGTCGAGCGAGATCCCGCTGTCGCGCTCGGTGTGCGCGAGCGCAGCGACGAGAGACGACAGCGACGGCTGGCTCGTGGTTCCCGAGAGCGGCGCAGACGCGGCGTCCACGGCATCGACGCCGGCGGCACTGGCTGCGAGGAGCGTCGCGAGCTGACCGCCGGGGGTGTCATGCGTGTGCAGATGGACAGGAAGGTCGAATCGCTCGCGCAGTGCCGTGACCAGCTTGGCGGCGGCGGCCGGACGCAGCAGACCCGCCATGTCCTTGATCGCGATGATGTGCGCCCCCGCGTCGACGATCTGGTCCGCGAGGCCCAGGTAGTAGTCGAGGGTGTAGAGGTCTTCCGCCGGATCCAGCAGATCGCCGGTGTAGCAGAGCGCCACTTCGGCGACGGCGGTCCCCGTGTTGCGGACCGCCTCGATCGCCGGACGCATCTGCTCCACGTCGTTGAGCGCGTCGAAGATGCGGAAGATGTCGACGCCACTGGCAGCGGCCTCCGCGACGAATGCCTCGGTCACAGCCGTGGGGTACGGCGTGTAGCCGACCGTGTTGCGACCGCGCAGCAGCATCTGGATCGCCACGTTGGGCAGCGCCGCACGGAGTTTGTCGAGGCGCTCCCAGGGGTCCTCGCCGAGGAAGCGCAGCGCGACGTCGTAGGTGGCACCGCCCCATGCCTCGACCGAGAGCAGACCGGGAGTGAGCCTCGCCAGGTACGGCGCCGCGGCGACCAGGTCCTTGGTGCGCACACGTGTGGCCAGGAGCGACTGGTGCGCGTCGCGGAACGTAGTGTCGGTCACCGCCAGGGCCGTCTGCGCACGGAGGCTGCGGGCGAAGCCCTCAGGTCCCAGTTCGAGCAGGCGCTGGCGCGAACCCGGCGCCGGCTCGGAAGTCAGGTCGACGGCAGGCAGCTTGGTGACCGCGTCGACGACGCCGGGGTGGACGCCATGCGGCTTGTTCACCGTGACGTCGACCAGCCAGTTGAGGAGCTTCGTCCCGCGGTCCTTGGAGACACGGCCGCGCAGCAGCTCGGGGCGTTCGTCGATGAACGACGTGCTGACATCGCCCGCGATGAAGGCCTCATCTTCCAGGAGCGCCTGCAGGAACGGGATGTTGGTCGAGACGCCGCGGATGCGGAACTCCGCGAGAGCACGACGTGCGCGGGCGACGGCGGCGGGGAAGTCGCGCCCACGGCAGGTGAGCTTGGCCAGCATGGAGTCGAAGTGGGGACTGATCTGGGCCCCCTGGTGGACCGTGCCGCCGTCGAGGCGGATGCCGGCACCGCCGGGGGAACGGTACGTGGTGATCTTGCCGGTGTCGGGGCGGAATCCCTGCGTCGGGTCCTCCGTGGTGATGCGGCACTGCAGTGCGGCGCCGCGCAGATGCAGGTTCTCCTGCTGCAGGCCGAGGTCGGCGAGGCTCTGGCCGGAGGCGATCCGCATCTGGCTCTGCACCAGGTCGACATCGGTCACCTCTTCCGTGACCGTGTGCTCGACCTGGATGCGCGGATTCATCTCGATGAAGACGACCTCGCCGGTGCGCTCCCCCGCCGTCTCGAGCAGGAACTCGACCGTTCCGGCGTTCTCGTAGCCGATCGAGCGGGCGAAGGCGACGGCGTACCCGTGCAGGGCAGTGCGCACACTGTCGTCGAGGTTCGGCGCCGGAGCGATCTCCACCACCTTCTGGTGGCGTCGCTGCACCGAGCAGTCACGCTCGAAGAGGTGCACGGTCTCGCCGGTCTTGTCGGCGAGGATCTGCACCTCGATGTGCCGAGGGCGAACGACCGCCTGCTCGAGGAACATCCGTGCGTCGCCGAAGGCGCTCGCGGCTTCCCGCATCGCCTCTGCGAGAGCGGGAGCGAGGTCGCCTGCGGTCTCGACCCGACGCATCCCGCGCCCTCCGCCGCCGGCCACGGCCTTGGCGAACAGCGGGAATCCGATGTCCTCGGCCTGCGCCACCAGAGCCTCGACGTCGTCCGATGCCTCGGTGGAGCGGAGGACGGGGACACCGGCCTCGATCGCGTGACGCTTCGCCTCGACCTTGTTGCCGGCCATCTCGAGAACGTGGGCAGGAGGTCCGATGAACACGATGCCGTTCGCCGCGGCCTTCTCCGCGAGCTCCGGGTTCTCGGAGAGGAACCCGTAACCGGGGTAGATCGCATCCGCACCGGACTCGAGCGCGACGCGGATGATCTCGTCGACGTTCAGGTATGCGCGCACAGGATGCCCGCGCTCACCGATCTCGTAGGCCTCATCGGCCTTGAGCCGGTGCACGGAGCCGCGGTCTTCATGTGGGAACACCGCGACGGTGCGCGCCCCCACCTCGACCGCCGCACGGAAGGCACGGATCGCGATCTCGCCGCGATTCGCCACAAGGATCTTCTGGAACATGCACACCTCTGGGAGCTCGATGCGCAGCGTTTTCGATGCGCATGGGGCGGGGCTGAGTGTTCCCCCAGCCTAGGGGAAGGTAACGTGGTGTCCGTGCACGTACTCAGCGTCAGCTCTCTCAAGGGAGGCGTCGGCAAGACGACCGTGACACTCGGGCTGGCCTCAGCGGCTTTCGCCCGAGGAGTCCGGACTCTCGTCGTCGACCTCGACCCGCAGTCCGACGTCTCCACCGGGATGGACATCCAGGTGGCCGGACGTCTCAACATCGCCGACGTCCTGGCGAACCCGAAGGAGAAGGTCGTCCGTCAGGCGATCACCTCCAGCGGCTGGGCGAAGGTGCACCCCGGAACGATCGATGTCCTCATCGGCAGCCCCTCCGCGATCAACTTCGACGGTCCGCACCCGAGCGTGCGCGACGTGTGGAAGCTCGAAGAGGCGCTCGCATCCGTCGAGGCCGACTACGACCTCGTGCTCGTCGACTGCGCACCGTCTCTGAACGCGTTGACCCGCACCGCATGGGCGGCGAGTGACCGCGTCATGGTCGTCACCGAACCCGGCCTGTTCTCCGTCGCCGCGGCCGACCGTGCCCTTCGCGCGATCGAGGAGATCCGCCGCGGCCTCTCGCCTCGTCTGCAGCCTCTCGGCATCGTCGTGAACCGCGTGCGCCCCCAGTCCATCGAGCACCAGTTCCGCATCAAGGAGCTGCGCGACATGTTCGGGCCCCTCGTGCTCTCCCCGCAGCTGCCGGAGCGCACCTCGCTGCAGCAGGCGCAGGGTGCCGCCAAGCCGCTGCACATCTGGCCGGGAGATTCCGCGCAGGAGCTCGCGGCCGACTTCGACCAGCTGCTCGACCGGATCATCCGCACCGGACGCATCGCCGTCCCCGAGAGCGGTCAGCAGAGCTGACGCTCTCGGACGCACACAGCGAAACGGCCATCCTCTTCGAGGACGGCCGTTTTCTGTATGACGCGAGAGGTCAGGCGGTGCGCTTGGTGCGACGCGCCGACAGTTCGTCGACGGGGTCGGGAGCGGTCGCATCGAAGGCGACGAGCGTCGACTCGACCTCGCGGAGCACCTTGCCGACGGCGATGCCGAACACTCCCTGACCACGGCTGACGAGGTCGATGACCTCGTCGTTCGAGGTGCACAGGTAGACCGAGGCCCCATCGCTCATGAGCGTGGTGCCTGCGAGGTCACGGATGCCGGCGCGGCGGAGCTCGTCCACGGCCGTGCGGATCTGCTGCAGCGAGATGCCGGTGTCGAGAAGGCTCTTCACGAGCTTGAGGACGAGGATGTCCCGGAAGCCGTAGAGCCGCTGCGAACCGGAACCGCTCGCTCCGCGGACAGTGGGCTCCACCAGCTCGGTGCGTGCCCAGTAGTCCAGCTGTCGGTAGGTGATGCCGGCGGCACGAGCAGCGACAGCGCCGCGGTATCCGACCTCATCATCCATCGCGGGAAGACCGTCGGTGAAGAGGAGTTCGGGTACGAACCGCGGGTCGCCTGTGAGCTCATCCGCATTCATCTGAAATCCTCCCTGGAACGGTTATCTTCCACGGTAGAGCAGTGCCTGGGCACCGGCAATCACATCCGTGGGACGGCGAAGGTGTGTCGCAATCAGTTCGTTACGAAAGCACTCGCGAGAGCGCGTCCTTGACGAAGAGCGAGCGCACTTCATCGATGCGCGAGGCGAGCTCGGGGGCGAGCTCGCTGGCCTTCGCACGGGAGGCGGCGTCGGTCCTGCGCAGCAGCGCGGACATGGCCGATTCGATGAGGGCGACCTCGCGTTCGGCGCCCTGGCGCAGCGAGCGGAGGTGCCGCGGCTCGATGCCGTGACGATCCAGTCCGACGAGACCGCGCAGCAGCGTGACCGTCGCCTCGGGGTAGCTCTCCTGAGCGGTAATGACGCCGGTGCTGATCGCGTCGTTGAGAAGCTGGGGCCCGGCTCCGGCAGCAGCCAGGAGCTCGTCGCGGCGATAGCGGCGCGGGGTCGGAGCGATGGACGGCGGCGGCACGAGCGCGGTCGCATCCCCGCCGGCGTCGGCTTCATCGAGCTGTTCGCGGATCACGCTCAGCGGCAGGTAGTGGTCGCGCTGCAGCGTGAGCCCGAGACGCAGCCGCTCGATGTCGGAGGCCGAGAACTTGCGGTAGCCGGACTCCGTGCGAGACGGGGTGACGATCCCCTGCACCTCGAGGAAGCGCAGCTTGCTGGAGGTCAGGTCGGGAAACTCCGGGGTGAGCCGTGCGAGCACCTGGCCGATACTCAGCAGGCCCGCGGACGCAGAGCGTTCGCGGGCGGGAGAGGCCGCCATCAGGCGTTCGCCGCCAGGCGGTCGTGCGGAGAGGCGAAGAAGTTCAGTCGGAACTTGCCGACACGGAGTTCTGAACCGTCCACCAGCGCGCTGCGGTCGACGCGCTCACCGTTGACGTACGTGCCGTTGAGCGAACGCTGATCGATGATCTCGAACGTCGACCCGGTGCGAGTGATCTCCGCGTGACGACGCGAGACCGTCACGTCGTCGAAGAAGATGTCGGCCTCGGGGTGACGGCCGACGGTCGTCACGTCGGTGTCGAGAAGGTATCGCGCTCCGGCGAGAGCGCCGGAACGGACCAGCAGAAGCGCCGATCCCGCGGGCAGAGCGGCGATCGCCGTCTGCTCGACGTCGGTGAGTTCCACTCCGAACGGCACGAACGACAGATCGGAATCATGTCCGAACGTCTGCGTAACGTCGTGTCTCTGCTCACCGGAACGGTGGATCGCGGCTTCTCCGGCCGGTCGGCTGTCGCTGTCAGTCACTGTGCCCTCCTGATTGTCCAGACTAACGGATGCCGAGCCGCTCGCGGGAGGCCGCTTTCACACTCAGCGGTCCCATACCGAGGATTCATAGGCTGTACTCGTGAAGACCAAAGCTCTGAGCCGCTCGGCTGCCCCGATCGCCCTCGCCGCGACACTGCTCGCCGCCTTTCTCGTTCTCCTCTCCCCGGTTTCGGCTTCGGCGCACGACGCGCTCGTCTCGTCGTCGCCGGCGGCTGATGAGTCGGTCGACGTCGTGCCCGCCACGCTGACGCTCACCTTCAGCGCGAAGCTGATCGGCGGTGAAGGCTCCACCGAGGTGGTCGTGACCGACCCCGACGGCAACCAGGTCACCGACGGCCCGGCGGCCGTCGACGGCGCGATCGTCACCCAGCCGCTGAAGGGATCGGGACCGGCCGGCGCCTACCACGTGATCTGGAAGGTCGTCTCCAGCGACGGGCACCCCACGTCGGGCGAGTACTTCTTCACGGTGACGGTCGGCGACGCAGCGACCACGGATGAACCCACCGCGGCACCGACGACGGCCGCGCCCACCGCGGAGCAGACCGCCGCTCCCGAGGTCACCAGCGCGCCGAGCACGGACGCAGACGACTCCGCCGGCACCTCCGCGGCGATCTGGATCGTCTCGATCGTCGCCGTCCTGGTCGTCGCCGGCGTGGTCGTCTGGATCGTCATGAGCCGCCGTCGCGGCACGACTCCGACCGATTCCGACCCGTCCTCCGAGCGATAGGCTTAAGGCATGCCACACTACGACGTCGTCATCCTTGGTGCAGGTCCTGGCGGATACGTCGCTGCGGTTCGCAGCGCGCAGCTCGGTCTCTCCACCGCCATCATCGAGGAGAAGTACTGGGGCGGTGTCTGCCTCAACGTCGGCTGCATCCCCTCCAAGGCGCTCCTGAAGAACGCGGAGCTCGCACACACCCTGAACCACAAGGCGGAGTTCTTCGGTATCTCCGGCGAGTTCACGATCGACTTCGGCAAGGCCTTCGACCGCAGCCGTGAGGTCGCAGAGGGCCGTGTCAAGGGCATCCACTTCCTGATGAAGAAGAACAAGGTGACCGAGTACAACGGTCGCGGCACCTTCACCGGTCCCAAGGCGATCTCGGTCGCCAAGGCCGACGGCCAGGTCGAAGAGGTCACCTTCGACAACGTCATCATCGCCACCGGCTCCAAGGTCCGTCTGCTGCCGGGTGTCACGCTCAGCGAGAACGTCGTGACGTACGAAGAGCAGATCATGACCCGTGAGCTGCCCGAGTCGATCGTCATCGTCGGCGCCGGCGCCATCGGCATGGAGTTCGCCTACGTCCTGACGAACTACGGCGTCAAGGTCACGATCATCGAGTTCCTCGACCGTGCGCTGCCCAACGAGGACGCCGATGTGTCGAAGGAGATCACGAAGCAGTACAAGAACTACGGCGTCGACATCCTCACGTCGACCAAGGTCGAGTCGGTCGTCGACAACGGCTCCTCCGTCACCGTCACCTACACCGGCAAGGACGGGCAGCAGAGCTCGATCGAGGCCGGTAAGGTGCTCATGTCGGTCGGATTCGCCCCGAACATCGAGGGCTTCGGCCTCGAGAACACCGGAGTGAAGCTGACCGAGCGCGGCGCCATCGACATCGACGACCACATGCGCACCAATGTCGAGGGCATCTACGCCATCGGCGACGTGACCGCCAAGCTGCAGCTCGCCCACGTGGCCGAGGCTCAGGGCGTCGTCGCTGCCGAGACGATCGGCGGCGCGGAGACCCAGACGCTGGGCGACTACCGCATGATGCCGCGTGCGACGTTCTGCTCTCCGCAGGTCGCGTCGTTCGGTCTCACCGAGCAGCAGGCCAAGGACGAGGGGCGCGAGATCAAGGTCGCCACCTTCCCGTTCATGGCGAACGGCAAGGCGCACGGCCTCGGCGAGCCGGTCGGCTTCGTCAAGCTGATCGCCGACGCAGAGCACCTCGAGCTCATCGGCGCCCACATGATCGGCCCGGACGTGTCGGAGCTCCTGCCCGAGCTGACGCTGGCTCAGAAGTGGGATCTGACGGCGCTGGAGCTGGCCCGCAACGTGCACACGCACCCGACGCTGTCGGAGGCGCTGCAGGAGGGCTTCCACGGCCTCGCCGGCCACATGATCAACTTCTGATCTCATCCTCCCGAAGGCCCGGTCCGCGATACGCGGACCGGGCCTTCGTGTGTCCCGGAACCTGGGTCAGAGACCGCGCATCGTGAGCAGCCCCGCCGTCCACCCGCGCAGCGGCGCGGATCCGAGCGCCCGCATCAGCAGTTCCCTGCCGCGCACGATCGTGGCGGATGCCGGAGCACCCATCGACATGTAGAACGACGAGCGGCGCTGCGCCCGCGCCACCGATCGGTGCGCCTCTCGCGCGAACGCCGAGAAGTCGGGGGTCCGGCTCGGCAGCACCCGTGCGAGCTCTGCGGCGAGACGGACGGCATCCACCCATCCGAGGTTCATCCCCTGCCCGCCGATCGGGCTGACCTCGTGCGCGGCGTCGCCGAGGAGCACGATCCTCCCCCGATGCAGCCTCGTCGCCGTGTGCTGCGCGGCGACGAACGACGCGGGTTTCAGGTCGGGTGCGAGTTCGAGGTCGATTCCCGTGCGCATCTGGATCGCCGCCCGGAAGTCCTCGATGCTGCCGAGGACACCGCTCCCCGTATCCCGCACCACCCATCGCCGGCGCCCGCCCGGGAGGGGGAACGACTCGACGAGACCCTCCGGTTCGCAGTGCAGCACGGCACGTGCGTCCGGTGTCGCATCGACCGCGTCTGCCATGGCATAGGAGGCGCGTCCCGCGCGGGGGCGCCACCCGGCACCCACCTCGTCGCGGAATCGACTGCGCACGCCGTCCGCGACGACGACGACGCTGGCCGAGAGCTCGTGCGGACCCTCGGCGGAGTCGGCCGTGACCCGCACGGCATCCGCGCTCTGGCAGATGCTGCGCACGGTGCATCCGCAGATCAATGCGTCCGCGGAGAGCGAGTGCAGCCGGGCGCGCAGCAGGGCGTCCGTTCGCGGCTGCGGAAGGATCAGGACCGGGCGATCAGGGGCGAAGGTCAGCGACGCCAGACTCCGTCGACGGCTGCGCACCTCGCCGCCCTCGAGCCGCAGCGCCTCCGCCCGCACCGCGGTGCCGATGCCTGCGGCATCCAGCGCTTCGAGCCCCGGGCGGTGGATGCCGATGGCCCTGGTCCGATCGTCGGCGTACGTTCGGCGTTCGCAGACCGCGACCCGCACCCCGTCCTGCACCAGCAGACAGGCCAGCAGCAGGCCGACCGGCCCCGCGCCGACGATCAGCACGTCATGGTCGGGCATGATCACCCCCCCACCGCAGTTCCAGACGAGAGGGCACACCCCCGCGGACGGTCCACCCGGCAGGGGCGATCGCGGCGAGCTCGGCGGCTGTGTACGAGCGGCGGATGCTGATGAGGCCGTCCTCGCGGATGAACGAGTCCGCCAGCAGCGTGGTCGAGATGGTCCAGGTGGCCGCGGCGAACAGCGCGTAGGCGGTGCGGCTGCGTGCGATGTCATGATGCGACACCAACCCGCCCGGAGTGACGAGCTGCACGGAATCGCTGAGCACGGTCGTGAGTTCGGCGTCATCGAGATGGTGCAGCACGTGATTGGACAGCACCACGTCGTAGGTCTCGCCCGCGGCCACGAGTTCGGTCGTCAGGGCGCGGCGATACCGGATGCCCGCGCCGCCGTCGTGCGCCGACGCCCAGCGGATAGCCCGCTCGTCCGCGTCGAGAGCGGTGATCTCCGCGTCGAGACCGTCCTGACGCAACCGCCAGGCGAGCAGCCGGCAGAGGTCTCCCCCGCCCGCCCCGACGTCGAGGATCCGCAACGGCCGGGAGCGCTGCGCGCGCGGTCGGATGTCGCGTCGGTACAGGGCCCCCGGCCGGGAGACCAGGGCGTTCACGAACCCGAACCGTCCGTAGGTCCGCGCCAGCATCCGTACGTCGGCGTGCGGATCGTCCATCAGCTCGCGAGCCTCGGCGTCCCGCGTCGTGAGGTCCGGCCTCATGACCCGGGCGAGGCGACGACGGTCATCAGCGCGCTCTCCGCCGTCAGACCGGGACCGAACGCCATCGCGGAGACCCGGTCGCCGTCGCTCGCCCCCTCCACCTCCAGGATGCGCTTGAGGACGAACAGCACGGTCGCACTGGACATGTTGCCGTTCTCCCGCAGCACGTCCCTGGCCGGGCGCAGCTGCGCATCGCTGAGGTGTAGCCGCTCCTGCACCTTGTCGAGGATGCTCCGCCCGCCGGGATGGATGGCCCAGTGCTGGACCGCATCCCCCACGCTGCCGGCCTCGAAGGCCTCGCCGAGCCCCTCCTCGGCGCCGTACAGCGGCCGGAGCGCACCGATGATCGTCTCTCCGATGATCTGCGGGACGGCCGTGGAGAGGATCATCTCGAAACCGGTGTCGCCGATCGTCCAGGCCATGTCCTTCTCCCCCTCCGGCGCGATGGCGGTGTGGAAGCGGTCCAGGCGCAACCCGGTCGACGCAGACGGGAGATCGCGCGCGGTGACGATCCCGGCGGCCGCACCGTCGGCGAACAGGGACGACGCGACGATCGTGTCGGGATTCTCCGAGGAACGCAGGTGCAGAGTGCACAGCTCGACGCTCACGACCAGGACCACGGCGTTCTCATCCGCGGCGCAGAACTGACTCGCGGCCCGGAGCGCAGGCATCGAGGCGTAGCAGCCCATGAAGCCGAGGTGGAAACGCTGCACCGCGTCGGACAGCCCGAGCGCACGCACGATCTCGTACTCCGGCCCCGGGGCATGGAACCCTGTGCAGGAGACCGTGATGACGTGGGTCACATCGGCCGGCTCGAGGTCGGGGTCGGAGTCGATCGCCCGCCGGGCGGCCTCGACGAAGAGCTTCGTGGCCTCTCGGGCGTAGAAGTCGTTGCGCGCCTTGGTGCCGGGGGCGAGCAGCATCCCCGATCCGCGGTCGAAGAACACGGGGTCTGTCGCTTCGGAATCCAGCGACAGCTCGTCGATCACGGTGTGCCGGGTGTCGATGCCCGAGACGTTGAACGAGGTCGTGACGATGCGCTGCGCCAGCCGCCCGAGGCCGGGCTGCTGCGCGAAGACGTCACGCACCTGATCCTGGACGAGAACAGTATCGGGGACGATCGTCTGCAGCGATCGAAGCACAGGCGGTCGGCTCATGGTGCCACTCAAGCACTGCGCACCGCCCGGGGGGAAGGGGTTGCGCGCGACCGCGGTCTGCCCTAGAAGCCGAGCGCCCTGGCGAGCTTGGAGTCGGATGCCGATTCGCGGCCTCCGGCAGCCAGCACCGCCTGCTCCACCGCCGCGAAGAACGCGGTGCGTCCCGCCTCATCAGCCGGCGCCGCGGGCCCCAGCTCCATCTCCCACTCACGCCATTCGCGTTTCACGTTCTGGCGCAGGTCGCTCGCTCGCACCCGGTCGTCGACGAACTCGGCGACGACGCCGTCCGGGCCGGTGAGCAGATAGGCGGTGCGGTCGTTCTCGATGCGGGCGAGTGGGGTGAGCGGTGCGCTCGTCCACTCCGACACGGTCGTGGCGACCGCAGAGGGGAGCGCGTCGCCCTCCCCTAGAGGCCAGCCGAGCTCGAGTCGACCGTCTCCCTGTCGGGGACCTTTCACATGCCAGCCCTCGTCCGGCCCGCCGGTGCGACGACGCAATGCCACGCCGGCGCGCGAAAGCGTGCCGTCAGCAGTGTCGAAGTACTGGGCGTCCAGCGTGCGCAGCACACCGGGGCTGACCGCGTCGACGCCCGGGAGCGCCTCCCATCGCGGCAACGGGGTCTCCGGATCGACGTCGTACTTGCGCTCGACCTCGACCGTGCGGGAGGGCTCAGTCATCGTCGAGCGTGAGGTCCTCGAGAGACTCTTCGAACCAGTAGTCGATCTCCGTGGGGCCGTCGGCGGGGCCGGTGTTCTGCGGCTCGCCGCGGCGGTTGTAAACCACCTGCGTCTCGCTGTAGGGAACGATCAGCTTGTCGTCCGCGTCGCCGAGGGGGATGATCTGCCCGTCGAGCGGGCCGCCGTGAAGTCGTGCGAGTGCCATGTGCTCAGGGTAGCGCCGTCGTCGCGGTATCGGTGCAGGGCAGGCGGAATCAACCGAGGACGACACCGAGAAGGGCGCCGGCGATCATCCAGGGACCGAAGGCGATGCGGGTGGAGCCGTTCGCTCTCCGCAGCAGGATGAGCACGAGCGCGTAGAGCGCTCCCAGCACGAAGGCCGCGGCCGCCCCGATCGCGAGTGCCTGCCAGCCGTGCCAGGCCAGCACCAGCCCGATGACGGCGGCGAGCTTCACGTCTCCGCCTCCCATCCCTGCACGGCTGAGCGCCCGCAGCACCGCATAGAAGCTCCCGAGGATCACCATTCCCAGGAGGGCACGAACGAGCGGTGCCCCCTGCCCCGCGGCCAGGGCGTCGACGGCGACGAGCGCGAGCAGGCAGCCGAGCGTCGGCAGCACGATCCTGTTCGGGAGGCGATGCGTGCGGGCGTCGATCACGATGAGCCACGCGCCGACGCCGATCAGTGCGGCGTGCACGAGGGCGATGAGGGCGAGCCGGATGTCCATCCCCGCAGGTTAGGAGATCGGCGGACCTCGCTCCGACTCCCTGTGGAGAACCCCTGGCCGATGTCCGATGTACGAACTATCGTCATTCACGCGGGTTGTTATATTAGAATATATCTTCGAGAAAGGATGCAGGTGATCGGGCTCGATGCAATCGCCTCGCTCTCTCCGGCGGGCGACTCCCGCGCGGGAGAAGTGCTGCGCCTGCGTCGCGAGATCAACCGGATGCAACGACGGCGCAGCGAACATGCGCTGCTCCCCCTCGACCCCGCCTTCGCCGCGCTCCTTCCGGAGGAGGGACTGCAGACCGGCACCTCCTACACCGTCTCCCCCTCGCCGAGCCTCGTCCTCGCACTGCTCAGCGCCGCATCGCAGAAGGGGCTGTGGTGCGCCGTGGTGGGCATGCCGACCCTCGGCGTCGAAGCCGCCGCCGCTTTCGGCATCGACCTCGCACGCCTGATCCTCGTCCCCACCCCCGGAGACCGCTGGTTGGCGGCGACCTCCGCCCTGGCCGAGGTCGTGCCCCTGATCGTCGTGGCCCCGGGCGCCCGCGCACGAGACGCGGATGTCGCTCGGCTGAGCGCGCGCCTGCGCGACCGCGGGTGCACGCTCCTGGTCACCGAGTCTCCCGTCACCGAACGCTGGCCGCAGAGCGAGGGGACGATACGCCTGCACGATCCGCACTGGCACGGCCTCGGCGCCGGCTGGGGGCTGCTCTCCGACTGCACGGTGACGGTGACGGCGCAGACGCGGCACAGCCCCCGCCCGTCGAGCGTG
Organism: Microbacterium sp. DWRC1-3; assembly: GCF_049896645.1. Taxonomy (NCBI): domain Bacteria; kingdom Bacillati; phylum Actinomycetota; class Actinomycetes; order Micrococcales; family Microbacteriaceae; genus Microbacterium; species Microbacterium sp. DWRC1-3. The sequence continues at coordinate 110,024 of NZ_JAFCUS010000001.1, read as the reverse complement.
CGGGTGCAGCTGCCGGGAGGACACGGGGCCGTCGAGGCCGTCGGGGTCGAGCTCGCTGCACTGCCCGCACGACCGGCGGAGTCCGTCACCTCACGCGAATCCGCACCACCGGAGCTCCTGCGATGGGCGGAAGCCGGATGAGCAGCCCGCTCCGCGTGCTCGTGCTGTGGTTCCCGGATTGGCCGATGCGGGCCGTCCTCGGCAGCGCGCCCCCGCATCCGCCCACCGCCCTGGTGCAGGCCAACACGATCGTCGCCTGCACCGCCTCCGCCAGAGAGCATGGTGTGCGCACCGGTCAGCGCCGCCGGGTCGCGCAGGGCCACCTCTCCTCGCTGCGTGTGCTCTCCCACGACCCCGATCGAGACGAACGCGCCTTCCTGCCGGTGCTGCACCTGATCGAGAAGCACGCCCCCGGAGTCACGCTGCTGCGCCCCGGGCTCGCGATCCTCCGCGCCAGGGGCCTCTCCCGCTATCACGGAGGAGAGGCGGAGGCCGCGGAAGCACTCACCGCCGTCCTGACGGAGGCCGGCTTTCCCGAGGTGCGCGTGGGTGTGGCCGATGGCCCGTTCACGGCCGAGATCGCCGCACGGGGTCCCATGCCCTGCACGGTCGTGCCGCCAGGAGGTTCACGGGAGTTCCTGGCGCCGTACCCCGTGCAGGTGCTGCGCGACGAGCAGGTCACCGGCCTCCTCGTGCGGCTCGGAGTGCGCACTCTCGGCGAGTTCACCGCCCTCGCACCGCTCGATGTGCGCGATCGTTTCGGCGAGCACGGTGCGCGCCTGCAGGCACTCGCCGCCGGCGCCGACTCCCGTCCGCTGACACCGCGCCCTCCCGACCCTGAGCTGGTGCGCAGCATCGAGTTCGACTCCCCGCTGGGCGGAACCGATCAGGTGGCGTTCGCTGTGCGTCAGACGGCGGATGCGGTGCTGCTCGCTCTCGGTGACGCCTCGCTCGTCTGCACGGAGGTGCGGATCGACCTGACCGACGACAACGGGGTGGTCTTCTCGCGGTCCTGGCTGCATCCGACCTGCTTCGACGCCTCCGACCTCGTCGACCGGGTGCGCTGGCAGTTGGAGGCGCTGGCCGCGCAGTCCGCGAAGGATCCGGTCGACGAGGCACGAGCGTTCGGCGGCATCGTGGCGGTGCGCATCATCCCGGCCGCCGTCGACGATGCCGCGCACCACCAGCCCGGCCTCTTCGGATCCGGCACCGATGAACGCCTGCACCATGCGGTCTCGCGCGTGCAGACCATGCTCGGCCACCAGGGCGTGGTCACAGCCGCTGTGGCGGGCGGCCGCTGGCTCGCCGATCGCCAGGTGCTCACCCCCTGGGGCGAGCGCACGGTACCCCCGCGCGACCCCGGATCCCCATGGCCGGGCAGCCTTCCCGACCCGCTGCCCGCCGAGGTGTTCCTGCCCCCGCGCCCCATCGGGGTGCTCGCCGCGGATGAGAGCACCATCAGCGTCGATGAGCGCGGGGCTCTCTCGGGCGAGCCCGCCCGCATCGACGGAGCCGCCGTGCAGGCCTGGGCCGGCCCCTGGCCGGTGCATGAGAGGCGCTGGACCTCCGGCGGTGGGAAGCGAGGGCATCGCCTCCAGATCATCGACGCCCACGACCGCGCGTGGCTGGTCTTCCACACCGGCGAGCGCTGGTGGGCCGAGGGGAGGTATCGCTGATGGGCTGGCACAATCCGCCCCTGTCCTGGAACGACCTGGAGCGCACCCTCAGTGGCGAGGAGTCACCCCCGTCGCCTCCTCCCGCCGCCGAGCCCCGGGGGCAGCGGACAGACGCAGGGCCGGTAAGCCATCGCCGCAAGCGCACCCCTCCCGTCGCCGTCCCCCGTCCCGAGAGCGCGGTCCCCTATGCCGAGCTGCACGCTCATTCGTCGTACTCGTTCCTCGACGGTGCCTCCTCCCCCGAAGACCTCCTCGCCGAGGCCGATCGCCTCGGGCTGACCGCTCTCGCCCTCACCGATCACGACGGCTTCTACGGCGCCGCGCGCTTCGCCGAGGTGGCTGATCTCATGGAGAGCCCGCTGCAGACGGTGTTCGGGGCAGAGCTGTCGCTCGACCTGCCCGCGCCGCAACGAGGCTCCGCCGACCCCGCCGGCGAGCATCTGCTGGTCCTCGCCCGAGGCATGGAGGGCTATCACCGGCTCTCGGGGGCCATCACCGCGGCACAGCTGCGCGGCGGTGAGAAGGGACGCCCGGTGTACGACCTCGACGATCTCGCCGCGCGTGCAGACGGGCACTGGACGATCCTGACCGGATGCCGCAAAGGTGCCGTGCGCCGCGGGCTCGAGGCGGGAGACGCGCGCGCCCCGTTGCGGTCGCTCGTCGATCTGTTCGGGAGCGACCACGTCGTCGTCGAGCTCTTCGACCATGGTGATCCCCTGGACACCCGTCGCAACGACGCCCTCGCCGAGCTCGCCGGTCGGATGCGACTGCCGATGGTCGCGACCAACAACGTCCATTACGCCACCCCTGCGCAGGCGTCGCTCGCCGAAGCCGTGGCCGCGGTCCGCGCGGTGCGCAGCATGGACGAGCTCGACGGCTGGCTGCCTGCGCACGGGGGCGCGCATCTGCGCAGCGGTGCCGAGATGTCGGCGCGCTTCTCACGCCACCCCGGAGCGATCTCGTACGGGCTCGAGCTGGCCGCGGCATCCGCCTTCCCCTTGCGCCTGGCGCGACCGGCACTGCCTCAGCAGAAGGTGCCGGCGGGGCACACACCGATGACGTGGCTGCGCCACCTGGTCTGGGAGGCCGTGCCGTCGAAGTACCCGCGAATGGACGACGACGGTCGCCACCGGATCGCCCGCGAGCTCGACGTGATCGAGGAGAAGGACTTCCCCGGGTACTTCCTCATCGTGCACGGCATCGTCACCGAGGCGCGCAGACGCGGCATCCTCTGCCAGGGGCGGGGGTCGGCTGCGGCGAGCGCGGTCTGCTACCTGCTGGGGATCACCGCGGTCGACCCGATCCTCTACCGCCTGCCGTTCGAGAGGTTCCTCGCGACCACGCGGACCGAGGAGCCCGACATCGACGTCGACTTCGACTCCGATCGCCGCGAGGAGATCATCCAGTGGGTGTATGCCGAGTACGGCAGGGAACGTGCGGCCCAGGTGGCCAACGTCATCCAGTACCGCCCGAAGAACGCGGTGCGCGACATGGCAAGAGCGCTCGGCCACTCCCCCGGTCAGCAGGACGCCTGGTCCCGTCAGGTCGATGGCTGGGGCGCCGGACTGGAACCCGTCGAGGGGCACGACATCCCCGAGAAGGTGCTCGCCTATGCCGGTGAGCTGTTGAAGGCCCCCCGGCATCTCGGCATCCACTCCGGCGGCATGGTGCTCACCGCCCGTCCCGTCGGCGAGGTCGTGCCTGTGGAGCACGCCCGTATGGAGAACCGCACGGTCATCCAATGGGACAAGGACGACTCGGCCTTCATGGGCCTGGTGAAGTTCGATCTGCTGGGGCTCGGGATGCTCGCCGCCCTTCAGCACTGCTTCGATCTGATCCGGGAGAGCACGGGCGAGGAGTGGACGCTCGAGACCATCCCCAAGGAGGAGCCCGCGGTCTACGACATGCTCTGCCGTGCGGATTCGATCGGGGTGTTCCAGGTGGAGTCGCGCGCGCAGATCGGGCTGCTCCCCCGCTTGCAGCCCCGGGCCTTCTACGACCTCGCCATCCAGATCGCCCTCATCCGCCCTGGCCCCATCCAGGGCGGCGCGGTGCATCCGTTCGTGCGGCGGAAGATGGCCAAGGATCGCATCGACGAGGAGAACCGGGAACGGGCGACTCGCGGCGAGGCGCCGGTGGAGTTCGCGATCCCCTACCCGCACAGCGATCTGGAGGACATCCTCAAGCGCACGCTGGGCATTCCGATCTTCCAGGAGCAGCTCATCCAGATGGCGACGGCGATCGGCGATTGCACGGCCGATGAGGCCGACCTGCTGCGTCGTGCCATGGGATCCAAACGCGGCCTGGAGAAGATCGAGAAGGTCAGGGACAAGCTGTACGCGGGGATGGCCAGGCGGGGCCTGGTGGATGAGGCCGCCGATCGCATCTACGCGCAGATCCAGGCATTCTCCAATTTCGGATTCGCCGAATCGCACTCCCTGTCGTTCGCTCTCCTCGTCTACGCCAGCTCCTGGGTGAAGCTGCACTACCCCGCAGCGTTCCTCGCCGGCCTCCTGCGCTCACAACCGATGGGCTTCTATTCCGCAGCGACCCTCACCGCGGATGCGCGGCGGCATGGGGTCGAGGTCCGACGTCCCGATCTGCACGTCTCGGGGGCGACGGAGACCCTGGAGCCGCTCGTCGACGGCGCCCCGCGAAGGCCGACGGGTCGGGACGGGTGCACCGCCGACCTGCAGCCGCCCGCGCTCCGCTTCGATCGGGATGCGCCGGACGAATCGGCCGCGCACCGCAGGGACGGGAACTCCGCGGTACGGCTGGGACTCAGCGGCATCCGTGGGATCGGTGTGCCGATGGCGGAGAGGATCGTCGCCGAACGCGACGCGAACGGCCGGTACCGGGATCTGAACGACCTGGTGCGGCGAACGGATGCCACCGCCGCACACGTGGAGGCTCTGGCCACCGCCGGCGCTTTCGAGTGTCTGGGCCTGGAGCGTCGCGAGGCCATCTGGCTGGCCGGCGCGGCGGCAGACGACCGCTCCCGGTTCCTGCCGGGGACGACGGTCGCCGTGCAGCCTCCGCTGTTCGCCGACCAGACCAGCTACGAGCGCCTCTCCGCCGACCTGTGGGCGACCGGTGTGTCGACCGACGATCATCCGATGGCGCACTTCCGCGAACAGCTGCGCGCCCGCGGTGTGCTGACGGCAGTCGACCTGCGCGGGCACGAGGTGGGTCGACGCATCGAGGTCGCCGGTCTCGTCACCCATCGTCAGCGACCGGCGACGGCCGCCGGGATCACCTTCGTGAACCTCGAGGACGAGAGCGGCCTGGTGAACATCGTCTGCTCCGCCGGGGTGTGGAACCGCTACCGCCGCGTCGCCAGGGATTCACCGGCGCTCATCATCCGCGGCATCCTGGAGCGATCCGCCGAGGGCGTGATCAATGTGCTCGCCGATGGCTTCGAGGACCTGCGCACCGGTCTCACGCACCGCTCCAGGGACTTCCGTTGAGGAGGACCCCCGACTCACCAGAAGCGCTCTGACTCCTCCATCGGAGGACGGTCGACTCCACCCCATCTGTCGGCTTCGGCCTTCGCGGCATCGGCAGCCGCGTCGGCTTCGCGCAGAGCGACCTTGGCGCCGGTCGGGCCGGGCCCGAGGGGATCGACGAGCAGCGTGGTGTGCGCGCCTGCGTCCCCCATCGTCACGGTGCACCGCAGGACTCGCCCGATCCAGCGGGAGAAGTCGCCGCTCGGGTCTTCTGCACGTCGGTAGCGGATCCCCGTGTCGAGGTCGACGAGGGTGAGGACCACCGGTTCATCGGTGAGCGGATCGGCCTGCTCCGTCACCTCGATGCGGTGGCCGTGAGCGATGGCGACCTGAGCGGAGAGCACGAGCAGTCTGTCCATGAGTCCACCCTAGGCACGCCCGTCAGGAAGGCAACAGGGCGTCCATGCGAGTAACATTCGTAGATTTCTTTGTCCCCCAAATGGCGGACAAGGGGATTAAGCGATATTCTGCTCGGGTAGCGGGGGCTACGAGGCTGATGGACTGGGGAATCAGCCGTGAGCGCAGCGAGATCTTCGCCGCCTCCCCTACCGTCCGGGAAGGGCGGTGAGCCCTCTCGACGGCACCGTCTGGGGCGGGTCATCGAGAGGGCCATTCTCCCCGGTGGGCCTGTCAGGCCACGACTCGCCGAGCAGAGCCCCGCCGAGCAGAGCCCTGTCGCGCAGAGTTCCGATTCAGTCGAGCGGGATGACCTCGAGCGTGTTGGACCGGACCGACTCCTGACCCATCTCGGGAGCGTACGGGCTGGGCGTGTACTTGCGGAGATACTCGGCATCGATCGCGGAGTTGATCGCCTCGTCGGTGATCCGCTCGAAGCGGACGTCCTTGGTGACGCCACCCGCTGAGACGCGGCCGCGCAGACTGGCGAGAGCCGGGGCGTACCACTTTCCCTCGAGCCCCGTGTAGGAGCGGACGAAGAGTCGCCCGTCGACGGCGACCGCCCAGATCCCGACCGTCTTCGGCGTCGTCCCGTCTTCGAGCTGCGCGGAGAGATCGAACATCTCCGGCTCGGCGATGCGCGCGAGCTCTTCAGTGTTCCAGGTCGTCATGAGTCCTCCTCGGTCGATACGGCAGAGTGCATGCTACGTCAGATCGCGCCCGGCCTCACGATCGACCGCGGGTGGGGCATCGATGAGACGCATGCGCAGCGAATCGAGGAGAAGACCGACGCCGAGTTCGAACGTGCGATCCGACCGGGCGGTCCCCCGTTCCGCGCCGTCGATGAGGCGACCGAGCGTGCGGGTCGGACCGCCGGGCTGCCAGACCTCGTCGGGAGATGCGAGATCGAGACCGAATCCGATCGCGAAGGCGTCGATCACCGCGATGACCGAGAGCACCTCGTCATCGGCGAATCCTCCGTCGACGAGCACGGAGGCGAGGTCGTCGTATGCGGCGATGACCGCCGGGTGCGTGATCGTCTTGCCCACGAGCAGCGGCACGAGCTGCGGATGATCCGCGTACATCCGACGCTGGGTGCGCAGCACGGTGAGCACGAACTCCTCCCAGTGCTCCCCCTGCCATTGGATGCGGTAGCCCTCCATGAGCTGTCCGCGCATGAGTTCGAGGATCCCCTCCATGCCGTCGACATGGTTGTAGAGCGACGACGGCCGCACTCCGAGCTCGCGAGCGATGGCGTTGACCCCGAACGGCTCGCCTGCTCTGGCCAGCGCGAGGCCCGCGGAGCCGATGATCTCCGGGGAAAGAAGCGGTGAGGAGGGCCTCGGCATCGGAAGCTCGCTTTCTCCGGATGACCGGATCGTGAAATTCGGGGTTCCGCGGAAACCCTCTCCTGTGCATAATAATGAACACCATTCGTTTACGAACACCATTCGTTTACGACGTCGTGCCCCATCCGATGCACGTCCGCCGACTTCCCCTCCGCGCACAATGCCGTGCCGACTCCCTGGAGCCCCATGACAACTCTCGATCTCCGCACGCGAATCCCCCTCCGATTCCCGACAGCGACGGCGACCTTCGCCGTCGGAATCGCGGGATACCTCGGCGTCAACCTGTCGCCCTACATGATCACCGCCGCGCAGACGGGGCTGGGCCTCGACATCCTCGCCGCCAGCTGGCTCGTCACCGCGACGCTCCTGCTCACGGCGGTGACGGGCCTGGCGATCGCCCCCCTGTGCGCCGGCGTGCATCGCCGGGCCGTCGCACGCGCGGGCCTCGGTCTCGCCGTGGTGGGCTTCACGATCGCGGCCCTCGTGCCCGCCGCCATGCTTCCGGGACTCCTCCTCGGCGGGGCCGGAGCCGGTGGCGCAGTCGCCGCGTCCGGGGCGGCGCTCGCGGCCTTCCGCAATCCGGACAGGGTCGCCGGCTTCAACGGGCTCGCGAACCGCGGCATCATCACGGTGGTACTCGCCGTGATCCCCCTGATCGGCCTCGCTCCGATCGATGTCTTCGGCGCCCTCGCGCTGTTCAACCTGATCGGACTCGTCGCCTCGGCGTGGCTCCCCGCCGCGCCGGTCGTCGCTCCGCAGGCGGGAGCGGCCGTCGCCGAGGCGATGCCGATCGAGATCCCCCCGACCGGGACGATCCGCACCTCTCCCGCCCGTTCGCGCACCGTCACCCTCGCCGGCTTCGGGCTCCTCCTCGTGTTCGCACTCTGGGCGGCCAGCGAGGATTCGCTCTGGGCGATGGCAGGCGTCATGGGCGCGGAGCAGGCCGGTTTGACACCCGAGGGACTCGGCATCGCGCTCAGCGGCGCCACGGCCGGCGGACTGCTCGGCTCACTGCTGCTGATGATCGTCGGAGCGCGCTTCGGGCGTGCCGTCCCCCTCGTGATCCTGCTGATCGCCGGCGGCGCACTCAAGATCGTGGAAGGGTTCGTGACCGACCCCACCACCTTCATCGTGGTGTTCATCGTCTGGAACTCCGTGTACGCGATCGCGTTCATGTACTTCGTGTCGACATCGGCGGCGCTCGACGCCGACGGCCGCTGGTCGGGCCCTCTGCTCGCCGTCTACCTCGTCGGTTCGGCACTCACTCCCGTCATCGGCGCCGCGCTCGTCGGCGCTCTCGGATACCAGGGCTTCGCGATCGCTCTCGGCGTCGCGAGTTTCGTCCTGGCCGTGCCCGCCGGGGCGATCGCCCTCGTATCGACGCGTCTGGAACGCATGACCGCACAGGAGATCGACGCATGACCCGCACCCTTTACCGCAACGGCCGCATCTTCACCGGCGACGAGTCGCGCTGGGCGGACTCCCTCGTCGTCGACGGCGAGGAGTTCATCCACGTCGGCACCGAGGACTCCGCGCCGCCCGCCGACACGGCGATCGACCTGGGAGGTCGCATCGTCCTTCCCGGCTTCACCGACGCGCACACCCACCTGCTCATGATGGGCGAGGCGCTCGGACAGGTCGGACTCACCGATGCGCACTCGCTCGAAGAGATCCAGCGCCGACTGCTCGCCGCGCGACGCACAGCGCCCGGCGTGCTGCGCGGACGCGGCTGGCTGTTCGACGCGATCCCCGGGGGCGAGCCGACCGCGGCCATGATCGATGAGGTCGTCGCCGACATCCCGGTCTACCTCGATGCGAACGACTACCACTCCTGCTGGGTGAACACGGCGGCCCTCGCCGAGCTGGGGATCACAAGAGACACCCCCGACCCGATCGGTGGACGCATCGCGCGCGACGCGCTCGGCGAGCCGACGGGGATGCTGTACGAGACGGCCGCGCAGCTGCACGCGTGGGCTCATCGTGACGCGACCACGACCGATGCCCAGCGGGACGCGGCGGTCGAGCGGGTCGTGTCCGCCTATCTCGCCGCCGGTGTGACCGGCGCTGTGGACATGGCCTTCGACGAGCTCGGGCTCGCCGCGCTCGGTCGAGCGGCCGAGCGCGATCGGCTCCCGCTGCGCATCGCCGCGCACTGGTTCGTCGCGAACACCGGAGACGACGCCGCGAACCTCGCACAGGTCAGACAGGCATCAGCCCACGCTTCGGGAACGACGGCGGGGGTACGGGTGCTCGGGATCAAGCTCGTGCTCGACGGCACGATCGACGCGTGCACGGCGGCCATGGGCACCCCCTATGCCGATGGCACCAACGCCGAGCCGATCTGGCCCGCCGAACGACTGCTGCCGGTCGTCGCGGCGGCCGATGCCGCGGGACTGCAGATCGCGATGCACGCGATCGGCGACGCGGCGAGCGCGCTCGCCCTCGATGCGATCGAGCATGCCATCTCCGTGAACGGCGAGCGCGCGCGCCGTCACCGGATCGAGCACCTCGAGTTCGCGGCGGCAGGGACGGCGGAGCGGATGGCTCGGCTGGGGGTGACGGCATCCATGCAACCCGTGCACGCCGACCCCGCGATCTTCGCCAACTGGACGGCACAGGTCGGCGACGAGCGCGCTGACCGCGCATTCGCCTGGTCGGAATACGAGGAGGCCGGTGCGCTTCTCGCCTTCTCGACCGATGCACCGACAGCGCCGCACGAGGCCCTCGCCAACATGTACGTCGCGGCCACCCGCGCCTCGGCTCTGGCTCCGGGTACACCGGCGGTTCACCCGGAACAGGCCCTCCCGCTCGAGCGAGCCATCGCGCACGCCACTCGGGATGCGGCGGCGTCGATCGGCGATGGGAGCTGGCGCGGTCGCATCGCGGTCGGCCACGCGGCAGACTTCGCCGTTCTCGACGTCGACCCGTTCGCGGCGGATCCGGCGACCCTGCTCACGACGCGGGTGGTCCGGACCGTGATCGCGGGCCGTACGGTGCACGAGGTCTAGTGCTCGGCAGCCCCTCACACTCCGGCGGCGCGTCACGCCAGCGCGTCACGCAGGGCGAGGAGATGAGCGCGGCTGCGCGCTGATGCGGCTGATTCATCACGGTCGGCGATCGCTTCCACCTGCTCGGCATGGGCGTCGTGGTCGGCATCGTCGCCGAACTCGCGACGGAGGCGGAGCATCTCGATCATGGACTCGCGCAGCCGGGGGGTGAAGCTGTCGAACAGATCGAGGAGAACGGGGTTGTGCGAGGCGGCGACGATCGTCCGATGAAACGCGGTGTCGGCATCGACATGGCTTTCGATGTCGGACCGCTGCGCTCCACGATCGGCGAGGGCGCGACGGATGCTGCGCAGGTCTGCGGGGGTACGTCGCACGGCGGCGAGCGCCGCGGCTTCGGTCTCGATCGCGATACGCGCCTCGATCACCGCGGCGATGCCGGCCTTGCGCAGAACTGCGTCCCAGTCTTCCGGGGCGTCGAGCGCCGTCACGAACACGCCAGCGCCCTGTCGCGAGGCCAGCACCCCGCGCCCGGCGAGCTGGCGGATCGCCTCGCGCACGGTGGAGCGGCCGACGCCGAGCTGCGGGGCGAGCGTCGTCTCGCCAGGGAGCTTCTCCCCCAATGCCCATTCCCCGGCGCGGACGCGCTCCAGCAGAAGCTCCGCAGCCTGGTCCGCCAAGGGTGCACGTCTGACCTGTGCCATGCGTCGACTCCGCTCTCTCCACCTCAGATCATCTCATCCGACTAAATTTGTCTACTTGTCTGAGGAGTTGTGTTACAGTCTAGCCATGTTCTCGTCAGAGCACCTTCTTCTTCGCCGCCACGGCGGGGCGTAGCCGGACCGGCTCCCCGTCGTGGGGTCGAACGTGTGCCGGTCGCAACTCCCGACGAAGGACCCGCACCGCCATGACCACGACATCGTTCCCCCGCATCTGCACCCCCACCGGCCCCGTGCCCCTCCAGGCTCCCTCCTGGAACCGGCAACGACACTCCTCGATGCCGTCGCACCGCTATCGCGACGTCCACTCCCGGGTGGAGGTGCCCCAGACCGAGCGGGACTGGCCCGCGAATCGGCTGACCGCAGCCCCGCTGTGGGTGCCGGTCGATCTGCGCGACGGCAACCAGGCGCTCGCCGAGCCGATGGACCCTGCACGCAAGCGTCGCTTCTTCGAGCTGATGGTAACGATGGGCTACAAGGAGATCGAAGTCGGATACCCCTCGGCATCGCAGACCGACTACGACTTCGTCCGGCTGATCGCCGAGGGCGACATCGCCCCCGATGACGTCACGGTCGTGGTGTTCACTCCCGCGCGCCGGGACCTCATCGAACGCACCGTCGCGTCCATCCAGGGCATCGCCAATCCCGTCGTGATCCACATGTACACCGCGACCGCACCGACCTGGCGCAGCGTAGTGCTCGGCCGCGAGCGCGAAGACCTGAAGCAGCTGATCCTGGCAGGCGGACGCGATGTGTGGGAGCTCGCCGGAGACATGCCGAACGTGCGATTCGAGTTCTCCCCCGAGGTGTTCAACCTGACCGAGCCCGACTACGTGATCGAGATCTGCGACGCGATGACCGACCTCTGGCACGCCACGCCGGAGCGTCCGGTGATCCTCAACCTCCCGGCGACGGTCGAGGTCGCCACCCCGAATGTGTACGCCGACCAGATCGAGTACATGCACAAGAACCTCGCGCGCCGCGATGCCGTGATCCTCTCGGTGCACCCCCACAACGACCGCGGCACCGGCATCGCGTGCGCCGAGCTCGCGGTGCTGGCCGGAGCACAGCGGGTCGAAGGCTGCATCTTCGGCAACGGCGAGCGCACCGGCAACGTCGACATCGCCACTCTGGCCCTGAACCTGCATGCGCAGGGTGTGGATCCGATGATCGACTTCTCCGACATCGACGAGATCCGCCGCACGGTGGAGCACTGCAACCGGATCGAGGTGCATGCCCGTCACCCGTACGTCGGCGATCTGGTGCACACGGCGTTCAGCGGCACCCACCAGGACGCGATCAAGAAGGGCTTCGCCGAACACCGCGCCCGCGCGGCAGCCGAGGAACGCGAGGAGAGCGAGATCGAGTGGCGGGTCCCCTACCTGCCGATCGACCCCGCCGACATCGGCCGTGACTACGACGCGGTGATCCGCGTGAACTCGCAGTCGGGCAAGGGCGGCATCGCCTACCTGTTGGAGACCGAGTTCGGGATCGAACTGCCTCGTCGGCTGCAGATCGACTTCGCCCGACATGTGCAGCAGCACACGGACACGACCGGCACGGAGGTCACGGCGACAGAACTGTGGAGAGTGTTCGAAGAGGCCTACCTCCGCGCTGATGCCGACGCCGGCATCGCGATCACCTCGTACGATACCGCCGAGACCGACGGGGATTCCTGCACGCGGATCACCCTGCGCATCGACGGGCGCGAGCACACGACCACTCATCGGGGCGGCGGTCCGGTCGAGGCGCTCACCGCGGCGCTCGACGCTCAGAGCATCCGGATCGACGTCGTCAGCCTGCACCAGACCAGCGTGGGATCCGGCGCCGACAGCGAGGCGCTGACCCTCCTCGAACACCGCACTGCCGACGGTGGCGCCTGGTCGGCGGGGCGGGACCGGTCGGTCCTGTCGTCGACTTTGTCCGCGGTGATCGCGGCAGCCAACCGCATCAGGGCGGACCAGACGGCCTGACGCGTCGCGCCCGACTCAGTGCACGAGGGCCTTGAGGACCACGAACACGAGCCCGAAAGACGCCGTGCCCAGCGCGCCGAGAATGCGCGTGAGGAAGGGGCTGCCCCGACGGAGGAAGGCCACGTAGCCGAGGAAGGCGAGGATGACGACGCCCGACCAGAGGGCGAGATCGTTCGCGAGCCCGTCGGGCATGGCGCGGGTCGTGCCGGCCAGGAGGAACACCGCCGGCACCGTGGCGGAGCTGAGCATGCCCAGGGAGTGCTTCACCGAGGCCGCGAACGCCGCGCGCACGCCCACGGTCTCGCCCTGTTCGCGCTCGTCCCGATCGCTGACCCTGGCCACGGTGCCGGCATAGACATGTGCGCCCCAGAACACCAGCACGGTGACGGCGACGGTCACGAGCACCACCAGTGATGTCTCCCCGTGCGCCGAGGACACCGCCACCAGACCGCTCACGAGAATCGTGCCGTAGACGGCAGCCTCCGTGCCGAATCCCGACCGCAGCGCCTGATGCACCCGGAGGATCCCGTCGTCCGCAGCCGTTCTCCGCCTGTCCGTCACCGCCGTCCCTCCCGATCCTCGGCGCCGTCGCCGCATCCGAGTCCCCTCATCCCTCGACGCGCAGCGGGACCTTCACGTCGCCTCCTGCCTCCTCGGTGATCCGCTCCCCCATCTGCACGAAGGTCGGGGCCGCGATGAAGCCCCCGGCGAACAGGGCCTGCCCCTGCACGAAGTCCGCCGACCTGCGGATGGCGTCCTCAGAGGCGAAGCCGAAGACCTCGGCCAGCTCGGCGAGGTCCCGCGGTGCGTTGACGCGCATCAGCGCGAGGTTGTCGCACTGCGAGAGCACATTGGGGTGGATCTTCGTCGGTCGCTGCGTGGAGAGCAGCAACCAGAGCCCGAACTTGCGTCCCTCGGCGGCGATCTGCACGAGTTGCTCGGTGAGAGCGCGCTCGACCGCCGTCTCCGGGTTCGGCGAGCACAGGTTGTGAGCCTCATCGATGACGATCAGGACGGGTCGACGCTCCTCACGATGCGCCCAGAGGTGCTCGAGCACGGCGAGGGCGGCGACTTTCGGCTCCGCGGGGTGTTCGAATCCGCCGAGATCGAGCACGGTCGCCCGCGGGCGCTCTTCGATCACGTCGACGACCGATCCTGCACCGCGCGACCACAGTGCCCACTCCAGCACCTGCAGGTTCTCCATCCGGTTCGCCAGCCGCACCCGTGCGGGGTCTCCCGATGCGCGCAGCCCCGGGAGCATGTTCCGTCCGTCGAAGGTACGAGCGTCTCGCTCCTCGTGCAGAAGGGCGTTGTACTCCTCCGCATCCGCGATCGGGTCCATCTGCAGAACGGCCGCTTTCGACGCCGGGGCGAGATCGACGTAGCGCACGTGCAGACGCTCGCCCTCGCCGGCACCGGAGCGAAAGACGCGGATGTCGAGTTCCGCCATCCGGTCCGCATCCACCACGCCTGCAGAAGCACGCGTCTCCGGCAGGCGTGTGAAGTCGCCGTTCGGGTCGAGGATGAGCATCGGCAGCTCGGTGTGCAGCAGGAGCTGCTCGAGCACGACACCGAGCGCATAGGTCTTGCCGCTGCCGCTCTGCCCGACCCAGAAGGTGTGCCGGTTGAAGCGTCGCGCATCGAGGTCGACCGACGCGTCGGGGTCCTCGAGCGCCGCTCCGATGGTGAGGTTCGTCATCACTCCGATAGGCCTTTCACTGTCGTCATCGTTCTGCCCGGCCGAGGCGCCTCCTCCTCCGAGGCCGGTGGACGACATCATCCTCGGTCGCGCTCGTGCGCACCAGTGCGAACATGCGATGCCGCGGATTCCCGCAGGGCGGCCGCACGCCCGGAAACCGACCGGTTTCTCGCATTTCGACCATGATCGGCGCGCCCGCGCTCCACTACAGTGACAACGTGGGCGCGGAGTGGAGACGACGGGTGCTCGTCGTCGAGGATCAGGGCGCCCTGCGCATGCTGGTGTGCGACCTGCTCGAGCGCCACGGCTTCCAGACCGCCGCAGCCTCCGATGCCGCAGAGGCGACACGGCTGTTCACCGAATTCGACCCCGACGCACTGCTGACCGACATCGACCTGGGCTCCCGCCCCTCCGGAGCCGACCTGGCCGCCATGCTGGTCGAGCTCGCACCGCACATCGCGGTCGTCTTCCTCAGCAGCTACCCTCGCGCCGCCGCGGGGGCCACGGCGATGGGCATCGAGCATGCCGTGTTCGTCGCGAAGCAGGACCTCGACTCACCAGAGACTCTCCTCTCCGCGCTGGAGCGCGCCCTGTCGACGCATCCGACGCCGGCACCTCCCGAAGCCGACTCGGTCGACGCCCTCGGCGCTCTCACGCGGCATCAGCTGGAGATCCTCGCGATGATCGCCCGCGGATGGTCGAATGAGCGCATCGCCGTCGAGACCGGCGGCACGGTGCGTGCGGTCGAACGGTCCATCAGCCGACTGTTCGCGCGGCTCGAGGTGACACGCGACCCGACCGTGAACGCGCGCGTGGCGGCGGCGGGGCTGTATCTCGCCGCATTCGGTCCCGCTCGATGAGGAATCTCCTCCGCGCCGCCGGTCGCGCGGTCGGCAGCGGCCACTTCCTCACCCCCTGGTCGATCGCCGCCTCGCTCCCGCTCTCGTTGACCGTCATGGCCCCGACAGGAGACGGCGTCGATCCGCTGAACGCGCTCGCGGCGACGGGCGCGACCTGGCTCTGCTTCGGCGCCGCACTCGCCGTCATCGCCGCGCTGGAACGGTGGAGCCGCACGAGGCGGGCGCGCACCGCCATCGTGATCGCCGGGATCATCGTCTGCGCGGCACTGCGTCCTGTGGTGCAGGACGGCTGGCTCCACCTCAGCGGCTTTCCCACCCCGCCGACAGATCAGCTGCCGTTCCGCATCGCGACGAACATCGTGGTCTGGGCGGTCGTGCTGAGCATCCTCGCCGTGCTCGAATCCTCGCTCCGATCGCTGCGTCGAGCGAACGCCCTGCTGCGGTCCGTCGCCCAGGAGCTATCTCGGGCGAAAGACGAAGCGCAGGTGTTCGCCACCGACGCCGGCCACCTCGTCGACCGGGCGCGAGCGACTCTCGATGCGGCGATCGTCGATCTGGAACCGACATCCGCCGGCGTCCGCCGTCTCGGCGGCGAGCAGATCCGCGAATGGAGCCACCGCCTCGCCGAGCTCTCCGCGGCGAAGGGTACGGCAGGCCCGCGCAGCGCCGACGAAGCTCTCTTCGACGACGGTGTCCCCCTCGCCCGACCCGCACGGCGACGCCTCCCGTTCCGTGTGCCGCCACCGGGCATGGTCACCCTCGTCTACGCGGCGTGCCTGTTCCCCTACGCGGCGCGGACGCAGACACCGCTCGACCTGCTCATCGGGCTCGCCGCGCTCGCCGCGGGAGGCGTGCTGGCCGATCTGCTGCCCCGTCGCCGCACGATCACCCGAATCCCTCACGGAGCCTCCTGCCTCTTCGCGCTCCTCTCTCTCGCCGTCGGCGTCGCGCTCGCGGCCCTCGCGGTCGCGCAAGGGGTGACACCGCTCCTGGCTGCCGTGTCCGCGATCGCGTACGTCGGTTTCGCGCTCGCCGCCGCGTCGTGCGCCGGCGTCCTGCACAGCCTCCGCCGTGAGCAGCACCGACTCTCCAGCGCTGTCTCCGCCGCCCAGGACCTCGCCCGTGCCGGTACACGCCCCACTCGCGAAGGCCTCCGCGCCGCTGCCGACCTTCTACACGCCGAGGCCCAGGGAGCCTGCATCATGTTCGCGCTCGCTCACCCGACACCCGCCCTGGACGAGGTGCAGCTCCTGCAGGACGATCTCGCCGCGGTGGTGGGACGCCTGCCCGATGCCTTCACCGCGGCACCCGGTCCCTCAGCCCACGTCTCTCTGACCGCGCTGTTCGACACCTGGGCGCACGTCATCGACCTTCGCATCGACATCGACGAGGCTGCCCGCTCGGCGCTGCAGCATGCGCCGTGGGTGGCGAGAGACTGCTACGACGTCATCGCCGAGGGGCTCCTGAACTCCGCCAAACACGCGAGCGAGCGACGGGCGGCTGTATCGCTCCACCGCGTCACGACCGGCGCCGGGCCCCGGCTTCGTGTTCGCGTCTCCTCGGCAGGCGCGGCAGCTCCCGGGGCACGACTTCGGGCCTCTTCCCGGATGCAGGAACTCGGCGCCCGCCTCATCCGCATCCCCGACGGAGTCACCCTCGAGGCCTCCTTCGCCCTCTCCTCCGTTCCGGCTGTCGTGTCAGCCGAACATCGCGTTCAGACGCGCACCCCGCAGTCGTAACGTCGTCTTCGCCCCGCTCCGCAGGGCACACGAAGACGAACGGACGCGAAGTGAACCAGCTGCACGATCTCCTCCCACTGGCGGTGGGCATGCTCATCTCGCCGCTGCCCATCGTGGCCATCGTGGCGATCACCCTCGCTCCGCGCGGACGCACGGCGGCACCCGCCTATGCGTCGGTGTTCATCGGCGTCTCCCTCGTGTTCATCGTCGTCGGTGCCCTCACCTCCGCCGGCTCCTCCTCGGCCTCCCCGTCCGGTACCGCGAAGACCGTGTCGTTCATCCTCGCGATCGTGCTCACGCTCGGTTTCGCGGCCCTCGCCATCGCGAGCTGGCTCTCGCGTCCGCGCCACGGGCAACCGCCGAAGGCGCCGGCCTGGCTCGCGGCGCTCGACTCCGTCACCCCGGCCAAGGCAGCGGCTCTGGGCCTGATCATGGCGGTCACCAACACGAAGAACATCCCGCTCGCGCTGAAGGGCGGTGCCTTGATCGGTGAAGCGCATCTCCCCCTGCTCGCGGCAGGAGGGCTGTGCCTCGCACTGGTCGTCGTCGGTTCGCTGCCGCTCATCGTCGCGGCCAGCGTCGCGACCAGCGGTTCAGCAGCCGTCACGAAGGCACTCGAGCGGGTGAAGACCGAGATGATCGCCCACAACGCCATCATCATGACGGTGCTGTTCGCGATCCTCGCCGCGAACGAAGCCGCCCAGGTCATCCGTCATCTGATCTGAACCACGACCATGTCAGGAGCAGCGCACATGTCAGACGAGTCCCTCCCCCTCGACGACACGCAGGTGGTCACGGCTCCGGCCGGAGCCTTCCGCGGCACGGCAACCGGCGTCGTGCGCTCGTGGCGCGGAATCCGTTACGCCCAAGCGCCCGTCGGCCAGCTGCGCTGGCGTGATCCCGTCTCTGCGCCGGCCGCCGCGGGCGAGGTCGATGCCACCGCGTACGGCAACGTGTGCCCGCAGAAACCCAACCCCGCAGTGCCCCTGGGCGATGATGCGGTGATGGACGAGGACTGCCTCGTGCTGAACGTATGGGCGCCGTCGGAGCCACGCGAGACCCCGCTGCCGGTGATGGTGTGGCTGCACGGAGGTGCCTACACCTTCGGATCGTCGAGCCAGCCGCTGTTCGATGCGACCTCGTTCGTGACGCGCGGCGAAGTCGTGGTCGTGACGGTCAACTACCGACTCGGCGCTTTCGGTTTTCTGGATCTCGCCGGGCTCCTGCCCGAAGGGGGTTTCGATCGCAACCTGGCCGTGAAGGACGCGCTGCTCGCGTTGCGCTGGGTGCAGGCGAACATCTCCGCGTTCGGGGGCGACGCAGGCAGGGTCACGGTGTTCGGGGAGTCCGCGGGAGGGGGGCTCGTGACGACGCTGCTGGCGACGCCTTCTGCTGAAGGCCTGTTCACGCGCGCGATCGCGCAGTCCTCCCCCGCCTCGAGCATGTACGGCACCGAGCGAGCGCGTGACGTCGCCGCCCGGTTCGTGCATGAGTTGGGCATCGATTCGACGGATGCTGCGGCAGTCGCGGGGGCACTGCGCGCGGCATCCGTCGATGACATCGTGGCGGCGAGCATGAGCGTGTATGCGGCCGTGCCGGACGAGGCCCCGGGAACCCTCGCCTTCGCGCCCGTCATCGACGGCGAACTGATTCCGGAGGCGCCGGTCACGGTCCTGCGCGAGGGACGCGGGATCCGGGTTCCTCTCCTGATCGGGACGAACAAGGACGAGGCGTCGCTGTTCAAGTTCATGAAGTCGCCTCTCATCCCGATCACCGACGACCGCATCAGGCAGATGTTCACCGACATGGCCGAGGACAATCCGACGATCACCCTCCCCGCCGTCGCCCAGGTGCAGACGGCGTATGAGAACGTGCGGCAGCGCGCCGTCGGTCTCGGCATCGCCCGCGACATCGGCTTCCGCATGCCCACTCTGTGGATCGCGGAAGGACACAGCACGGTCGCCGATGTGTGGCTGTACCGGTTCGATCACGCCGCACCTTTCCTGCGGTTGCTCGGCCTCGGGGCGACGCACGCGACCGAGCTGCCGTACCTGTGGGGCAACCTCTCGAGCGGACCGAAGGATCCGACGTTCCGGTTGGGCGGTCGACGAGCAGCCGAGGAGATCTCGGTGCGGATGCAGGAGCGCTGGACGGCCTTCGCTCACGGACGCAGCCCTGATTCCCCGACGGCGAAGGACGCGCCTGCGTGGGCACCCTATTCCGCAGGCGAAACGGACAGCAGTCGACAGACTCTCGTGATCGAGCGGCAGGACACCCTCGTCGCCGACCTCGATGCACCGTTGCGAGCAGCCTGGGGCGACGAGGTGCTCGACTTCCGCTGAGCGCGCTCAGGACAGGAGCCGTGGCAGCATTCCTCTTCCGTTCTTCACAGCGCGTCAGTATGGTGGCCGCATAGCCGTTGAGTCATCGCGGCCAACGGGCCTGCGGAGTCCCCCAACTTGGCGGGCCCGGGCGGTCCCTCGAGGTCTCCCCAGGACCAGAGGGGGACCGCCGCCGCCTCGGTCTCGCGCCGCGGTCCTGCCTCACTGAACGCGGACCACAGCAGCGCGCCGAAAGCTCCACGCTGGTGATCCCGGTGCGAGAATCGGCCCTTGCCGCGTCACAGTCGGTCGATATACTGGCGCAAAACGGGTGCGAGATCATCTCTCACCCGCGCCAGGGGGATCGGCGGCGGAGCTGAGGTTCCGCCCCGGCCAGGGGAGGAAAAAATGAACAACGATCGTCGCGCCCTCGCTGCGCACACCGGCGAGTCTCCAGGAAAGCGCCGAGCGGCCGTCATCGCTGTGCTCGCGATGATCTTCGCGATGCTGACCACGATCAACGTCATCGGGTCCCCGCAGGCCGCTCAGGCCGCGGCGGTATGCACGCCAGGGAACATCTACGCCAACACCGGTGGCGCCGTCAACGAGCTCAACAAGTACTCGACGACCGGTGACCTCGTGTCGAGCGTCCCGCTTGCGCGCTCCTACACAGACATCGCGTTCCTGGGCGATGGTGTCACGCTTTACGGCATCGCTCCGGGAACCCCGACGGTCCTGTACACGATCAATCCCGACACCGGAGCCGAGATCGCATCGGTTCCCGTCACCGGCTTGCCCGCCACTGCCTACTTCGCGAATGCCTTGAGTGCGCTGCCGGACGGGTCTCTTCTCGTCGGTGCCGCACCGAACGGGGAAACCGGCCGCATGATCTTCGAGATCAACCCGACGACGGGTGTCGCCACACCGTTCCAGGCCATGTTCCCGACGGGCTTCGGTTCAGCCGGCGACTTCCTCTCCCTCGCGGATGGAGACATCCTCGCTGTCGGTTCCACTGGGACCGGGGGTGCGCTGTTCCGCATCGCCCCCGACTTCTCGGTGACTCAGGTCGGCACCGTGCCGCAGTCGTTCGGCGCCGCCCAGAGCGGCGGAAAGATCTATCTCGCCGGGTCCAACGGTGACCTGTACGAGATTGCGACCGTACCCGTCGTGCCCTCCACCTCGCCTGTGCCGCTCACCACGATCGTCGCGACGGGACTGCCGTTCTTCGGTGCGACCTCACCCCAGGACAGCGGATTGTGCTCGGAGCTCACGCTGGTGAAGTCGGTCGACCCGGCGGATGCAGCAACCTATGAGGTCGGCCAGGAGCTGACGTACTCGTTCGTCGTGACCAACACGGGAAACACCACGCTCACGAACATCTCGGTCACGGAAGGCGCGTTCACGGGCTCGGGTCAGCTGGGACCGATCACGCCGGCATCCGTCCCCTCGCTGGCGCCCGGAGCGGTGACCACGTTCACCGCGACCTACACGCTCACCCAGGCGGATGTCGACCGTGGAACCACGAGCAACACCGCCATCGCGACCGGTGTCCCGCCCACGGGCCCGCCGATCGAGTCCCCGCCCTCCACGGTCGAGGTCCCCTCGATCCCTGCACCGGGACTGTCCCTGGTGAAGTCTGCTGACCGCAACAGCGTCTCGGCGGCCGGTCAGACACTGACGTACTCCTTCTTGGTGACGAACACGGGCAACAGAACCCTGACCGACGTGACCGTCGAAGAAGGCGCGTTCACCGGTTCCGGCACCCTCGGGGCGATCACCCCGGCGTCCGTCGCCACTCTCGCACCGGGAGCATCCACGACGTTCACCGCGACCTACACGCTCACCCAGGCCGACATCGACCGCGGAACCACCAGCAACACCGCCACCGCGACCGGCGTCCCGCCCACGGGCCCCCCGATCGAGTCCCCGCCCTCCACGGTCGAGATCCCCTCGATCCCCGCCCCCGGACTCTCCCTCGTGAAGTCCGTGACCCCGTCGGATGAGGCCTCCTACGAAGTCGGTCAGGAACTGACCTACTCGTTCCTGGTCACCAACACCGGAAACACCACCCTCACCGACGTCACCGTCGAAGAAGGCGCGTTCACCGGCTCCGGCACCCTCGGGGCGATCACCCCGGCGTCCGTCGCCACTCTCGCACCGGGAGCATCCACGACGTTCACCGCGACCTACACGCTCACCCAGGCCGACATCGACCGCGGAACCACCAGCAACACCGCGACCGCGACCGGTGTCCCGCCCACGGGCCCCCCGATCGAGTCCCCGCCCTCCACGGTCGAGGTCCCCTCGATCCCCGCCCCCGGACTCTCCCTCGTGAAGTCCGTCGACCGCCCCAGCGTGTCCACTGTCGGTCAGACAATCACCTATTCGTTCTTGGTGACCAACACCGGCAACACGACGCTCACCGGCGTCACGGTCAAGGAAGGCGCGTTCACCGGTTCCGGTCAGCTGGGACCGATCACGCCGGCGTCCGTCGCCACTCTCGCACCGGGAGCATCGACCACGTTCACCGCGACCTACGTCGTCACGCGCGCTGATCTGCAGTCCGGAAGCCTGTCGAACACGGCGACGGCCACCGGCGTCCCGCCCACGGGCCCGCCGATCGAATCGCCGCCCTCCACGGTCAAGGTTCCCGCGGTTCCCCCGTTCTCCGGGCTGGCGACCACGGGATCGGAGCCCCTGTGGGCTGCGCTTCTTGCAGCCGCCTTCCTCCTCGTGCTCGGAGGAGCGCTCAAGGTGAGGTCGGGATCGAGATTCTCCCGATCGTGAGTGAGGGCAGGATCCTCTAGCAGAAGGGAGGGAGTGGGAGTCGATCCCACTCCCTCCCTTCTTTGCTGTCCACGACAGGGCGCAGCTGAGAATCGGCGCCGTCTGCCTCTCCCCCGCACCCCAGCGGCCGACGGACCTCTGGGCCGTCGGAAGAGGCGTGCACAACGCATCTACACGCCCGGTCAGCCCATGGTTTCGGGCAGATGACCCAAGCAGCGCTCAGGCGAAGTCGAGCTCGCCGCGCACGATCGAATCACCGGAGTGCGCCGGATCACCGTCGACCGGCTCGAACGAGATGTCGACGACGCGGTACTCGTCGAGGTCGACGCCGTCCGGCACGAGGAATGTCCCTGACGCGTTCTCGAGCACACCGAGACTGATCAGGGCCTCACCGTCGGCACGGATCAACCACACCTCGCGGTAGTCGCCGTCGAGTCCCTCGTCTCCTTCGAGAGTCACGGTGAGGGTGCGTCGTCCGTCGCCGTCGTCGTCGACTTCGGCTTGCCCTGTCGCCTGCGGGTGGTCGGGGAAGGCTGCGAGCTCGGCGGACGCGATCACCGCAGACGACGGCGTGAGCGTGCGCGTGATCCAGATGCCGGCGCCGATCGCGGCGACGAGTGCCATCGAAGCCGCGAGCACCCAGATGGTCGACCGCGAGCGACGCGTGCGTCCGGCACGCGGAGGTGTCGGCGCAGCGACACGCATCGGCTGCTCATGCGCCTCGGAGACTTCGGGTGCGCCCGAAGACGCCGGATCCGAAGCCAGCGCTGGACTCAGACGGAGCTCCTCGTGAATCCTCGACCACACATCCGTGGAGGGACTCTCCAGCTCCCCCTCTACGACGCTGGATCGAGCCACGAGTGCCACGCGCGACATCTCGGCCACCTCAGCGGCACAGGCATCGCATTCGGCCAGGTGCTGCGTGTCTGCGTCGGAGTCGACCGGTTCACCCATCGCGATCAGAGCGATCGTCTCGTCATCAAGATGCGACATGGTTCACCTCCAATCGATCACGCATTCGGGCAAGACTTCGGCGGATGTGACTCTTCACGGTGCCGAGCGGCATCCCCATTCTCCGGGAGATCTCGTCATGCGTGAGGTCATCGTAGAAGGCCAATCGCATCACGGCCTGAGCGTCCGGTGCGAGCTGCTGCAGCTCGCTCGAGAGCAGAAGCGTCTCCGAGAGATCGATGGCATCCGAGACGAGTGCGTCCGGCGGGGTGAGGCGTTCCATCTCGGCCTGCAGCTGCTGCACCTTGGCCCTCGCTTCGAAGGTGTCGGCGATGCGCCGTCGGGCGATCGTGATCAACCAGGTCGAGAGGCGCGCCTTCGACGAGTCATAACCCGCGCGCGAGTTCCACGCCGAGACGAAAGTGCGCTGCGTCACGTCTTCCGCATCGCCTCGATCGCCGAGCGATCGCAGCGCGAGCGTGAAGACGACCGGAGACCATCGCCGGTACAGCTCAGCGAGGGCTTGTTCATCGCCCGCGACGAAGCGTCGATCGAGCGCCGCTTCGGCTTCGGTGGTCTCATCCACCCGGAGTCTCCTCTCCATGGTGATCACCCCGACTCACTGCGGGACGGCCACGGCCACCACGTTATCGCGGTAATGGCCGGTGGTGCTGTCGAAAGGGCCACCGCAGGTGACGATCACCAGGGCGGACGATCCACCTCGGGCGAAGAGCTCGTCGGAGGGCAACGCGGACTTCTCGTAGTAGGTCAGCGACTGGATCACGAAGTCGCGAGTCGTCCCGTCCGCCGCGGTGACGCTGACGGTCTCGCCTGCGGGCACGTCCCGCAGGCGAGCGAGCGGTCCGATCGGATAGTCGATCGCGTCGACGTGCGCTGCGATCAGGATCCGGCCACTCGTGCTCGTGGCATCCGCCCCGTACCGGTACCACCCGGCCACGGCCGGGTCGACGGGAAGCTCCATCTGTCCCGACTCCTCCACCCCGACATCCGTCACCGGCATGTCGACGTCGAGAGATGGGATGGCAAGACGCGTGGGGGCGACGGGTGCGACCGGGGCGGGGAGGGAGCCCGGTCGCACCTCCACGTCTCGCGTGGGTGTGGGAGGGACGGGGGTCGGAGTCGTGGGGGTCGGCTCCGACGACGGAGGGGAGCCATCACCCGCCCCTCCCGGTGTGCATGCCACGAGGCACGCCGCGGCGACCACTGCACCCAACGCCGCGATGGCGCGGTGCCGACCGGGGATCCGCGACGTGCCTGCGGGCATCAGCGCACCGACTGGCGCCGACGCACGACCAGGCCTGCGCCCACCGCGGCCGCGATGGCCATCGCGATGACGCCGACCGAGAGGATCGTCGTCACCGACGCGTCCTGCTGTGCGAGATAGCCGGCGGTACCCGAGGGCACACCGTCGGGGTTCGTGTGCAGCCCGCCGATCGTCTGCGCCGCGATGGCGAGGTTTCCGTCTTCGGCGCTGCCCCAGGCGTACAGGATCGTGTTGACGCCCTCCTGGATGGCGACGTCGGTCGGGCCGATGACAGGGTCGGTCGTTCCGGCCAGAGCCACGGCCGCCGACACCGTTCCCGCGGCGAGGTCGAGCTTCGCCTCATCGGGGTTGGCGAGGTTCTGGATGACGGGCGATCCGCCCGCCAGGATGTCGACCGCGGGTGCCGCGGCCGTGTGACGGACAGTGAGCCGTCCCTGACCCGGTGCCGTCTGAGAGATGTCGTTCGTGAACAGGTTGAGGCCCGGATCTCCCGCCGCCGTCAGGTGTGCGACGGCCGTGTAGTTCGCACCGCCCTCGAGGGTGAGAGTGGCCGGACCGAGGATCGGGGCGCTCGCGTCGGCGGCATCAGGAGCGGTGAGGGCGACCTCGTAGTCACCGGCGGGCAATGCGAGAGGGCCTGCCAGGTCTCCCGGGGCGAAGTTGTCGAGGGTCAGCTCGCCGTTCACATACACGTCGACCGGCGTGTCAGGGATCGCGTGGAGCACGGAGAGCTGAGCCTCCTGGGCCGTAGCGGCGCCGGCCGGCAATGCCAGGCCGAGAGCGGTGATCATTCCGACGGCGAGGCCGGCGGCGACTGTCTTGCGCATCTGTTCCTCCTGAACGCGGACCGCCCTGCGCGGCCCTTCATAGGAGTTGTTCTCCGAGAAGTCGGAGTTTGGATGCACTGGATCTGAAATTCGTCGCGACGGAGTCGCTCGACCGTTCTGCCACGGCACCGCGGTGGATACGACAGAGGCTCGGAACCTCGCGACTTCCGCGTGATTCCGAGCCTCAATGTGGTCGGGCTGACAGGATTTGAACCTGCGACCCCTTGACCCCCAGGTAGACGGTTCAACCCGAATCCTTGATTTTCCGGACGTCCCTGCTCCTCAAACGGCGTCATTTCACGTCATGGATGGCATGGTTTGCATGCATCAGGTCCCGGCCAGGTCCCGGCTCTTGATAATCGTCGACGATTTGGTCAGAGGTTTATGGAAGCGCTCGAAGCACCTATGCCTTCTCTATAAGGTGCGCCCAACACACATATCGAAGCAACGTTGTGCGGTGCGTGCAACTGGACGTGGCCGCACCGGGCTGAGGGCTCAGAAACTGTAGTCAGCCAGGTAGTCCATCACGCGGCGCATCGCACGGATCGCCTGTATCGCGTCGGGCTGCTCGACTCGCGTGTCGCCCTCGTGAACGGCGACGTGGCGCTTCCCGTAAAGGGCATCACCAGCGGCCTTGACGTCCGCGGGAGCATCGGCGAGTCGGCGCTTCACATCGGCCCCCCGTCCACCACAAGCCGTCTCGACAGCGAGTCGCGCGGAGAGTATGGCCTCGCGGTACCGGCCCATATCGAAGTGCATCTGCGCAGTACGCCCGTGCGCCTTGGGCGCTGACTCCTCCGTCAGCGCCCGGAACGCGTCCCGGTATGCGGTATCAGGAGTTGGGCCAAGCAAGTAGGTGAGTTCGACGCCATCCGTATACAGCACCACGTCGTACGAATCTATGGCTGTGCCTCCGGAGACAAGGACGTAGTCGTCGAAGCCATCCTTCTGGTAGAGGTTCGCCATGTGTGTTTGGGCACCAGTGAAGTGCGGGCTGCTAAGGAATGTGAGCAAATGGTCCTGGTTCTTGCCGTACATCTCGATTTTCCGGCCGGTGATCTTCTCCCGAAGACGCAGTCCGAGGCCACCTTCCTCGGCGGTGTACTCCTCGATGTAGGCCCACACGGACGTCGGAGGAGATGCGATGTTCGCGGTTACGATGTCGACATGCACCGATAAGCGCTCGAACGCCACAGCGATCTCCCGAGCATTTTGCGTCACGATCGGCGCGGAGATGGCGATGTGCTCCGCACGACTCCGCGACTCCACGAGGCCGCCTCCATGCTCGTAACAGTCTCGCAGCAGGTTTGACAATGGCGCGAATGACCTGAACATCTCGTTTCTCGTCAGAACCCTCACGAGCCGTTGGGTCGACTTCTCGCGAAGGCGGAGGTCGGGCGCGCCAGCGGCATTCTCGAACCGCTCGATGTAGCACTTGACGATGCCGGAGCTCTGGGCGCTACGAGCTGTCACCTTCGCTGACCGCGCAGCTCGTCGCGTCTTCGAGCTTGATGAGCTCATTGCCATTCCCCACTCTCGGTTTTAGCTGGTTTCAAGAGTGGGCTCGGGAGCAAGCCGCAGTAGTGCGTCCGAAATTGATGAAAAATACTCCGGCGCCGCACCACGGTTTTTTCTAGGGCGCACCAGCGTGTATCCGTCAGTGTCCGAAAGAGAGTGGAAGTCCGTGCTCACCCTGCCTCGGGTGAGCAGGGCGATTTTTGGCCGGTCAATCGTCAGCAGCTTTCCACGAACCTTCTCTTCGAGAATGTGCTTACCGGTCGGATCGATTGCGAAGCACTCACCGTCAACCCACCACAGGAAATCTGGGTAAAAGGTGTTGGAGCTTCCAACCTTGACGGGAAGTAGCACCCCGTATCCGTCGCCGCGTGTCGGGTTCCGCATCCACACACCCCGTCCGAGGGAGTCCAGAGCCTTCGCGAACTCAAGTTCCTCGGTGTTGAATTGGTTCTGGGCGTATCGCGAGTGGATTGCGTTCTCGAACGAGTGGTACTTGTCGACGCTGGGCGTGTGTGCCGCAGGCGTCCAGGTTTCTTCGCCATGGATCTGGTTGATTACGAGCTCCACTGTGTTCTCGAACGCCTCTGCGATCGCGTCCGCACGGTCAGATAGCAGAGACTGCGCTGCGGACCCGGAACAGGCCCACTGATCGAATGCGAGACCAGTGAAGAGCTCGGGCTCGAGCAGGTGAGCGCAGTGGCGAGCGCGAAGCTGAACTCGGCGCCGGAGGTACTCGCCGTTCTTGCGACGCATGCTCGCAGCGATCTGTTCATAGCGTGTGGAATCGTCCTCACCGCGCAAGGAGATCTTCTGAATGCTCTTTCGCCCTCTCGCGAGGAGATCTTCATCTGCGAACGGCTGGCGCGACATTGCTTGGATCTTCTTCTTTTCGTCCTCGAGCTCCGCTTCGCCCAGCACATACTGCGGCAACGAAAGGGCGACCGGCAGGTCCGTCTTCAGAGGCACATCAGGCAACGGTTGCTTGCGTGTCTTAATGCGGATGGACGGGTTTGCGCCTGGATTCGTCTCATCGATGGCATAGAGCGCAAGCTCGGCCTTCAACCCGTCAACAATGCCTTCGAAGGTACGGTTCGGCACGCGGACAAATAGTGTCGAGGTGTTGAGTCGGTCGTCCTCGTAATGACGCGCCCCAGGCTGGCGCAGTGCACGACCGATGACCTGCGCGATACGGATATAGGAGTTGGACTCGTCGTCGAAGTACTCGATGTACGCTTCCGGATCGTCCCAGCCTTCCTGCAGCGCGCGATTACAGATGATGTGCGTGTGGTGAGGCTGGAGCTCTGCCAAGGATGAGACGCGGACAGCATCGTCTGGGACGACCTTCGTCTGCGTATAGATTGCGATCTCTTCGGCCGGAACGCCTCTGGCGCGCAGGTGTTCCCAGATAGCAACCGGGCGGGAGATGATCTCGTCTTTGGTCGGGTTAGAGCGCTCGACTATGTATAGCGCCTTCGGCGTGATGCTTGCGCCTTCAGCTGTGGCGGCCTGAGTAAGTTCCTTGTGCAGCGCCACCGTGGAGTCGAGCAGCTGATCGGGGTCCGAATCGAAGTTCTCGACCATGATCGTGTGCTTGAGTAGCTCGTTCTCAACCACATCGCGTGTACTCACGTGGTAGCGCGCGCGGTCGGCGATTTCCCGAGCACGGTCGTCCCCGTCAACGACCTCGGCGAATCGATCGAACTGTCCGCCACTCGGAGGTGTTGCGGACGCAAGCAGAAAGCCCACAGGTCGCAGTCCGATCAGCTGCTCGAGCTGAGTCGAGGTTTGATTGTGGCTCTCATCGTAGACAATCCAGAGCGGCCGCTGCGGTTCGGTGCGCAGCTGATCCCATGGCGATCGATCACCGCCCCAGTCGGTGTGGGGGCGGTGCATGTTGAGTCGTGCAGTCTCGCTACCTTCGGAGGCTGCGTACTCGACCTCATTCCAAGAGCCCACCGTCGTAACCCAAATCGTCAGGCCCGTCGTCGCCTCGAGGAGTTCTTCCCATTCCGATTTGCTGGGTCGCTCGCGAACAATCCTAGTTCCGGCCGGAAGCAGATGAGCATATTTGCCGTTGAGGTTGCGGTAGGTCTGATCTGCGACGGCACTCGACTTTGAAGTCCAGAGCACGATGCTTGGGCCGAGATCAGCAACAATTTTGGCGAGGATCGGCGTCTTTCCCGCGCCGGTGACTGCTTTCAGATGCCCAATAAAGGGAATCGGGGTCTTACCAAAGTAGAGTGGTCCATCTTCGGCGTAGTACTGAACCCAGTCCGCCGCAGCCTCGACAATCTGATTCGCAGCGTTCTCCTGAAACTCAAACAGGCGCATCGTGTTACTCACGCGTTGCTCGCCTCCAGCTCGGCTTCGATGTCTTCAGGAATCGCGTCCTCGATCTGCAATGCGGCCAGAATCTCATCCGGAATCTGGCAAAAAACGAAGGACTTCGTCTCGCTGATGTTGCATGTCGTGCCGTAGATGCGGATCGGAGTCTTGAGCCCAAGCGCCTTCGTCTCCGAGAGCGCCTCGTTGATGACGTCAGCGTTGACCTGGCTGTTAGTGGCGCCGCGCCAAACAAGGGCGAGAGCCTCGCCCCGCTGATTCGCCCCGATGACCCATTTCCTACCGTCGATCTGGCGGATGCCGGAACGCGTACCAGATCTGTCGGTCTGACAGATCACGGCCGTTATCTTGTCTTTTTCAAGTGTCAGGATGGCTTCGCGATCGAGCTGAGCACCAGTTGTCAGGAATGTGAATCCTGCATCGAAGCCGTCCGTTTCGATGGCGGACCGAAGACGACGCGCTACAAGGGTTCTCGCGTACGGGTCTTCCTCGCTACCTTCCTCAATCATGACGAACCGGCGGCGACCGCCGTCTTTGTCGTTGAGACTCATGACGGCATCGCCGGTCGTACCGCTGCCAGCGAAGGCATCCAGGACCAGAGCATCCTTTGAACCGGCAGCACCTACGAGAAGCTCAATCAGTTCGACCGGTTTCGCGTATCGAAATCCATCGAAGTCCTCACCGAAGAGCTGCTTGAGTCGGTAGCTTCCTGCACGCGCATCAAGGTCGATGACGCTTCGGAGCGTGCCTCGGAAGTCTTTCAGGTAGTCCTTCATCTGGACGATTTGCTCAAGCCGGCGCGGGAAGACGATACGCCCCTCGTCTATGTAACGCTGCATGGTCTGCGCCGGGAAGCGGTAGCCATTTGCCGGCACACGATAGGTACCTCGTGCCTTCACACTGTCGACGACCCCCTTCTTGGTGACCCCGTACTGGTAGCCACCCTTTTTCGGGTTATGCACGCGATACGCAACCTGGTACGGGCCGGCTTCGTCGAGGTGCGTGTAGCGGGCGAGTCGCCCAAGAGAATCTCGCCCGTTGGCTCGAACGAGAGAACCCCACGCCTTCGCGCGTTTGGCAGTGTCAGGCTCGCTCTGGAGGAGCTCTTCGAACTGCTCAAGCAGCGTCTCTTTCATCTCGTCGGCCGGTGTGGTCCAGGCTTTGGCGACCTGAGTTACGTTCTTGGCATAGCAGATGACGTACTCATGCTCGATCTGGATTCGCGAAGGATTGTTGTCGGCCGAGCCGCGCCAGGTGATCACGCCGATACGGTTCTTCTCATCGAAGATTTCATCCATGAGCATGAGTAAGCGGCCGAGCTCGATGTCGTTGATCGACACGAAGATCACGCCGTTTTCCGCCATGAGTGACTTCATTGCGACCAGGCGGGGAGCCATGTAGTTCAGCCACTTGGTGTGTCGCCCGCCATCAACGTTCGAGACATACTCCGAATCGCTTCCGTCTGCGTCTGGGTCTTGGAATCGAGCGTCGCTGTACCGGAAGTCATTGCCGCCGCGGTTGTATGGCGGATCGATGTAGATCACGTCCACGGACTCCGCGTACTGCGTTCGCAGGGAGACCATCACTTGCAGGTTGTCCCCCTCGATCACGAGGTTGCTGCCGCGGTCCGACTGGAACGAGAGTTCATCGTCACGCTCAAGGACGCGAGGCACCGGGATGAGCGACTTGTACGATCGACGCCCCTGCCAATGCAGGTGTAGTCCGGCTTCTTCGCGCACGGACTCGGTCTCCGGCAGGGCGTGGTCAGTCATGCCTCGATTCTCTCAGTCACCACCGACTTTCACGAAGACGCGTGTCGGACAGGCGAGTCGAGCTCAGGTCTCCTGCTCCTCTGGAGGATGAGCCTGCAGCCTGGGGTTTTTCAGGAGCTGACAGCCGAGGCCAGCTTGCGGGTCACGGCGAAGCCCTATTGAAGTGCGTGAAACGGCGGCATCGCCCGAAGCACAGACTGAGAGTGTCCGCTCGATATCGACCGGGGGCGATCGAGGGGCACTTGAGCTCCTCGAGATCAATGACGGTGAGTTCCCCGCGGCATTCCCGGATCGAACGGGCTGGTGCGGGATGACAGCTCAGGATTCATCTGCGTACCCAAGGAGCTCCTCATGTGGCGGCGAATCCTCGCGCCAGTAGGCGTTCGCGCCGTCCGGCTTCGTTCGGTGGCGCGCTGTTGTCAGGACGAGCTCATCCTTCGCCCGCGAGATAGCCACGAAGAACTCGGCCTTTACGTCGGCGTCCTTTTTGCCCCAGAAGAACTGGGGCTCAACGCCGAAAACGATGACCTTCTCGAACTCCATGCCCTTGCATTTGTGCACCGTCAGGATCCGGACGGCATCTTCTTCCGACAGCCGGTCGAGCGCGGCGACCGGCTCACCGTCGACCGCCAGCTCGCGCTTGAACGCACCGGCGGCTTCCTTGATCACGTCATTGAGCCGCGAGCCCTGCTGATACGAAGGCGACAGCGCATTGAGCGCCGGACGCGTTACGAACTTGAGGAACGAGTTGATGAGCGGCTTCCACGAGGCGTAGTCCGACGCGCCAAACCCGGTAGCGCGCACGGTCTGCCGTGCTCCACGCAGGATCGTTCGGAGCTTGCTGTCCAGGACGCCGTCAGCTTCTTCGATTCCGCCGCGCGTCACCACGCGCACCAATTCCGAGTACGCCTCGGGACGGCCGTCATCCGTAACGACCCGGAGGAAGTTGAAGATGAGGGCGGCAGCGGGCTCGGCGGTCAGATCCTGGGACTGCTGCTCGTTGCGGTACGGGATGCCAGCAGCGGTGAGACGCTCCCCCAAGACGCTCGTGATGAGGTGCGGCTGTTGCCGAGCCAGCACCGTGATCTCCCGGGTCGGCACTCCTTCGTCGAGCCACTCGCCGATCATCTCAGTGACCGCAGCTGCTTCTTCCTCGTCGGTGTCGAAGCGGAGCACTTTCAGGATGCCTTCTTCGCCTTCGAGGTCTTCGTCCGGGCTCGCGGCGGACGGGTCCATCTCCAAGATCATGCGGTTCTGCATCCGGCGCAGCCGAGGCTTGGATCGGAAGTTCTGATAGAGCTGCAGATCAGTCGCATCGAAGTCTTCGGCGAAGGTCGCCATGACACCTTCGAGTGCATCCGCGAAGCCCATGATGCGCTGCTTGGTGTCACCGACACCGATGAGGTGCACGCCGGTGCCTGCGAAGGCCTCTTTCAAGAAGGCGTACTGCGCCGTCGTTGCATCCTGAAACTCATCCATGAAGACGTGGCTGTACGTCTGCCGCAACGCGCCGCGTGCGTAGTCGTTCTTCTCGAGGATCTCTAGCGCGAGGGGCACGAGGTCATCGAAGGTGATCTGTTGGTTCTGGATGCGTGTGCGGGCATCGATCCGGTAGTCCGGGTTCAGCGCGTTCTGGCCTGTGAGGGCCGGACGGTAGTTGTCGATGAGGCGTTTGGCAAATGCGTGGAAGGTGAAGCTGTCGAAGCGGGCGGCGTACTGAGACCCGGAGCGTAGGCGAACGCGGGACTGCAGGTTGCGGGCGGCGTCGACCTTGAATGAGATTGCCAGGATGCGCTTCGGGTACGGGCTCGCTCCCGTGCGAAAGAGGAAGTCGGCGCGCTGGGCGAGAAGCTCTGTCTTGCCTGCGCCAGGGCCAGCGGTCACGACGACGTTCGCGTTGGTGTCGCGAACTGCTTTCAGAGCGTTCGGCTCGAGCTCCAGCCCGCCGACCGGTGTCCAGTCCTCTGGCTGAATCACTCGGGAAGCGCCTCGAGTTTGGCCTGCACGTCCGCGACCAAGCGTTGCAAGACTTCGGGTAGTTCCGCCAGGAGTGCCTCGTTAGTCAGCGCCGCCATCGCCTTGAGGTGCGACGCGGGCTTGCTCTTGAGATCGAACAAGCGGTGGTAGTCATCGAAGAGCTCGAAGGCATCCTCGGGCAGGTGGTCCTCGTTCGCGTGAGACTTGCCGAGCACAGCGGCGACTGTCTTCTCGTCGGGCGTTCCAACCGACTCCGCCCCGTATGCGTCGGGGAAGGCCTCGAGCATCATCAGGTCGAGGTCTACCGGGTGCGAGAAGTAGGCGCCCTTCTGCTCCAGCGCATAGATCGGGCCGTGACCGTCCGTGAAGCTCACGTCGTTGTAGACGGGGAAATCGACGACGTCGTCCCACTTCGAAAGCCCGTCAATCTGGGCGTCCGTGAAGTTACCGGGGTTGAGTTTGTTGTACTGCTTAAGCGCGTTGCTCACGCGGCCCCAGCCTCCTTGGTACCGGCCGGAATCCAGATCAAGCAGGGTGACGTGCGGGATCTCCAGTTCGTTCAATAGGCGCCAGAAGTGATTGACGTGGCGCCCACCCAGCGGGACAACGGAGACTGACGCGTCATCTTCCGCAACGCCAGCCGCAGCGAGTACGCGCGGTAGCACGATTTGCTCGCTATCGCCCTCACCGAGAACGACCAAGCGCGAGAAGTAGAGCTCCGGGAACGCCAATACCGCCTCGCGAACGTACTTCGCCGTTTCGTCGTTCTTGGCCGGTAGGACGATCCGACGCACCTGAGACTGACGATCACCGTCAAGACGGAGGAAACAGATGGCCTCGGGATTGACGCGGCGCAGCAGGGCAGGTGAGTGGGTTGCAATCAGGGCCTGCGAGTCTCCATGCTCCGCAGCCTTGCGGAGCTGCCGGACGATGCGACCGAGGTATTGCGGAGCAAGGCTGTTCTCTGGTTCCTCCAGCGCGATGATGGTGTGCACCGGCGGTCGGAGTCGGTGCTGATCGAAGGCAGTCTCCGTGCCGTTCAGCACCTCCCGCGCGAGCGACTGCCAGGCGAGCACGAGCGAAATGTAGAGCAAGGACTTCTGGCCATCGCTGAGCCGATCGAACGGCAGCGACGAACCGGCCGGAGACGGCGCGAACGAGACCGTCAGCTGACGCAGCACACTCTCCAGGTCGCCACTGCCGAACGCGATTGAAGGGTCGGTGAAGAAGGCGCCGGAGTGAAGCCCAGACCATTCCCCCGCAAGCTGCACGCCGATGCTTTTGACCGCTGCGTTCCCTGCAAGCGAGTCGGTGAGATCCTTCGACAGCGTGTCGAGCGTGGTGCGCTCCGCTGCCCAGTCGGCAGCGCGCAGCGCCCGTCCGACGAGCGAAGCGGTGGTGTAGGCGATGTGCTCAGCGGGATCGCGGCGCGCAGGCAGGTAGTGCACTTCGATGTTGGCGCGATCGAATCGGGACATATCAGCGCGCTGCGAAGGCGCCCCATCGATGTCAGCTTCGAGGATGTACTGGAGCTTCTCCTCGATGACATTGTCCGGAGCGATCGTGGCGGTAAGTCGGACGCGGATCCGAGGTACTCCGTCTTCAGTTGCGATGCGCATGTGCGCGAAGTTCGGCGGGACAGTCGGATGGTCGCCGTCCTCGCCCGATTCCGGGACCTCGATGTCGACTTCGATCCAGAGCTCGGGCCCATCTGCGTGCACCTCAGCAGCGGTGCGACCGGCGGCGATGTGGAAGTCGGAGTGTCGGATCTTGCGCTGCGTAGGTAGCGGGCTAAACAGTCGCGACAGCGCCTCGAGCACCGCCGTCTTGCCGGCGCCGTTCGGGCCAAGCACGTAGGTGACATCTCGCAGTACGATCGTGGTCGGCGTCGGACCGAACGACTGGAAGCCGGAAATCCGGAGGTGAGTGAGCTGCATCAGACGTCCTCGTCTCTCTGCACGCGCGTGGAGGGTCCTAGAACCAAGCGGGCAGCGGGTTAGTGCGGAAGCGCTTCATCCGGATGATCAAGTCGAGCGCATAAATGGCGTTTCGCTCATTCTCCTTTGTGCCCTCCATGGTGAGGCAACGAACACGCCGTTCTCGCTCCGAGATGAGTCGAAAGCGCACGACCCACCGGAGCAGCTATCTCAGCTCGCCTTCCCGAACGCCTGCTCCAGGAACTCGGCGGTAGCTGGGTTCACGGTTTCGTTGCGGCGGATGTAGTGCTCCCTGGTGATCGCGGGGTCGCTGTGGCCGAGGAGCTCGGAGGCGAGCTGGAGTCCACCGATGTCGTTGATCGCGGTGGCAGCGGTGCGACGGAACCGGTGCGGGGTGACGTCCTCGATACCGGCTTGCTCCATGACGTCACGGAGCTGGCGGCGCACGTTGTTCGTCGTATGTGGTGTCCCGACACGAGTGGCGAATAGCAAAGTCTCCGGGCCGACGAAACGCAGGCTGCGGACCCGAGCACGGACTGCGCGCAGCGCGAACCCCGGGAGCGCGACACGACGGACCGATCGTGCGGTCTTCGGGTGATCCTGTCGATGTGTAGGTTCGCCCTTGCGGCTGACGATCGTCCCCGCAATACGGACCATCGGTACGGGTGCGTCGAGGTCGAGGTCGGTGAGGCGAATCGCGAGGACTTCGCCAATGCGGGCGGATGTGCCAAGCATGGCCTCGACGATCTGGCCGAGCTGCCCGTCGGGGCGGGGTCCGGCGAGGATGGGCCGCTTCTCCCAGTCGCGGATCGCGGTACGGATCGACGTGATCTCGTCCCAGGTGAACACGTCGGGGCTGCGGGTGGGCCTGCGCAGGCGTGAGACGTGGTCCATCGGGTTGCGTGGCAGAATTTCGTGCCGGACGGCGAGTCCGAGGGCGAGGCGAAGAACGACGCGGGCTTGGCGGGCACGGTTGTAACTCTGCTTCGCGAGTTGCTTGAGGAAGTAGTCGCAACGGGCCACGCCAATTTCACGGAGTGTGACGTTCTGAAAGTACGGAAGGACGAGGGTGCGCATGTTCCGCTCGTACAGCAACCGGGTCGTCCGGGAGAGCCGGTCTTCGAGGTCCATGTCATCGAGCCAGTAGGAAACGAGCGCGGGAAAGGAACTGTCGGCACTCATCCCGGAAAACCCCGGATGGAACAGATCTCGTTCAGCGAGCTTCTTCTTCAACGCCCGGACAGCAGCGGGGCGCGTGTCCGCGGTGGTCTGAACATGGCGGCTCTTGCCGTCCCAGTCTCGGTAGCGGGTCCGCGCGACGTAACGGCTTCCGTTCGTCTGGGCGGTGGTGATCACGCCGAAAGTGCCTATTGGAGTGCGCGGTCTAACCACCAGCCACCGCCGTCACTGTCGTCGTTCCCGAATGGTGCGGGGGATCGAGCTCGCTGGGAAGTTGTATTGCGTGCATCCGTCAAGTCTGGGCTGCTCCCCCGGGCCGTTGCGAAACTGGGATGCTGGCAGACGGACACGCGCATCGTTCTTGTAACCGCGATCGCGAGGAGTACGAGGCTCCACGGTCCGAAGCGGAGGAAGTTGACTACGTTCCACGGGGCGAGGCAGAGCCAATTGCTCTAGTCCGGCTCGAGGAGTCCTCGCGCTAAAGTCGTCCGTCGACGGCGCTAATCCCTCGATCGCCAGTGCACGGCGGACGGACGAGCTCATCGCGATGGAGGAGGGCAGGACGGCGGGAGCTACTGTCGAGAGCGAATCGAGACGGCCGCCCGCCCGCGTGACGAGCGGCCACAATGTCAGACCTATATGAGAACATCTCGCCATGACTGAACTTGCGTACATGGTCCGTGAAGACTGGGGCCAGCACGGAACCGCCATGGTGTCGCAGAGCGCCGTGATTCGTGAGTGGCTTGGTGAAGCGCCCTATCTCTTCGCTGTGACAGATGTGAAGAAGTTCAGCTATGACGACCGGAGCGCCGATGTTGAAGCGGCCGAGTTTATTGCCCCCGCAGCAGGTGATCGCAAGGTCTTCAGCATCAGCGAGCTTTCCCGGCTCGATCGCGAGGACAAGGTCATAGACCATACCGCCGTTGTGTTGCATCCGTTCGAGCAGCGTGAGCTTGAGACCGTGCGCCGCGCTGTGGAAGCGGACTCGGTGGGAAGGTTGTTCGTCTTAATCTGGTCTCGACACGACATGGTGCGGATCTGGCTCGACGCGCTCGGGGCGACGAACCTGCACGCGGGCGAGAGCGTCGCGCCTGCCGATTCCCTAATGCTGGCTGCCGCCGAGATGATGCGGAACGAGGATTACAACGGGCTCAGTTCCAGTCGCGGTAAGGATGCTGTCGTGCAGCTCATTCGTGCGTTCGCAGCCGAAGGGTATCCGGTGGAGCCCGCCCCCTGGCTGCGCGCCTATTTCGCGGTTGGTGGTAGCTTCCGCCACGCCGAGTCGATCGAAAAGCTTGTCAAGGAGATGAAGGCCGGCACGCGGCATCGGGTGAAGCCGCGCTACCGTGACAACATCGTCGAGATCATCCGCGAGCAGGTCACCGCGAAGCGATAGCTTCGCCATGAGTAGACCATCACCGCCAAATCTGACCGTATGGGCGGTCGACGTTGAGGAAGCAGGAGCGATTCACCAATGGCGCTAACTCTCGGACCGCTGCTGCTCGACGCGGGAATCGACCCAGCTCGGGCTCTCGTGATTCGCCATGCCTTTGCGCAGGAGTCTGAGGAGAGCGGCCTGACGGGACTTCACGCGGACTCGACGCATGCGGAGATTCTCGAATACACGCGCAACCAATCCGCGGACACGAAGCGATTCCCGGCCGTACCGCCGGGCATGTGGGTGGTCTTCATCAAGGAAGGCGGCGACCAGGCGCGACTTTGGTCGGTCGTCGAGAACCGCAGTGAAATCGCGAACAATGGGATCATCCGAACGTTCGACGTGGTTGAGTCCGAGTTAATGGCGGACCTGCGAAACCGGCTAGTGATCGGGTGGCGATCCCCCCGCACCTGGCGAATTAACGCGACCACCGCAGCGAGCTATCCCGTCGTAGGAATTGCAGATGCCGAGCCGATCCCCTTCCCAGGTTTCGACCGGCTCGTCCTGAGTCATGCGCGGCTGCAAGCGGTGATGCGTGAGCACCGCTACGCGTCGTGGCGTACGGCGTTGGCTTCGGTCGTCGGCATATACCTCATCACCGACACTGACGACGGGCGTCACTATGTCGGCAAGGCGGATGGTGCAGAGAGCATTCGTCAGCGCTGGAACGCGTACGCGACGAACGGTCACGGAGGGAACGTCGAACTACGCAGGCTGGACCCGTCCAGCTTCCGGTTCTCGCTGCTGCGCGTGTTCGACCCGTCGACGCCCACTCGGGACATCGATGCGGCTGAAAGTCACTTCAAGGACGCTCTCGACAGTCGCCGACACGGCTTGAACCGAAACTAGGCATCACGTCCAACCGAACCGGCCCAGCTAGCTATCGCCGCCGCGGGGCTCCTCGTCAGCGGCCAAATTATCCGGGATCAACTCCGAATATTCCTCACGGATGAATGCCAG
Source organism: Microbacterium sp. DWRC1-3 (assembly GCF_049896645.1). NCBI lineage: Bacteria > Bacillati > Actinomycetota > Actinomycetes > Micrococcales > Microbacteriaceae > Microbacterium > Microbacterium sp. DWRC1-3. The sequence goes on along the minus strand of NZ_JAFCUS010000001.1, from coordinate 71,807 downwards.
GCCCTCGGCGAGCGAGGGGTCGAACTCGAGAGAGCTGGTCACGAAGTCCAAGCGTCTCTTGTTCTCATCGATGATGTCTCGCCAGCGGCGCACGTACGCTCGCACGGTCGGACGGCCGGGCTTTTTGTCGGGTTCGAAGACCAGTCCAAGTTCGCGGTCGGATCCGATGATCGAGTTGTCCATGACACTGTCGTAGTCGGTGACCACGAGGATGACTTCCCAAACCGAGCGGTCGCTCGCGAACGCGGCGTTGTCGGCGACGACGTTGATGTAGTCCTCGATCTGGTTCCGCTCGGTGCGTCCAGCAGTGATGCCCGGCGCCTTCAGTTCGATCACGAGATGACGGATTCGGTCGTGTTCCTTTGCCTTGACGGCGAGGTGGAGATCTATTCGTCCACTCTTGCCGTCCCATCGTTTGACGGGCTCGGCTTTGCCTGTCGGCAAGCCTTCGAGCTTGAGGTGCGTCCGCAGCATCTGTGTGAGCCCTCGCTCACTGTTCATGAAGTGGTATTCCTCGCCGAAGATCCAGAGCTCGTGCTCGAGAATCTTGTGGAGGTGGTCGCGTTCGCCAACCTTCTTCGAGTCGTCTGGGTCGAAGAGCAGGTGCTCGAGCCCGGCGAGAAATTTCGTGCGACTTGTCACGAGGTTGGCGGCTCGGATCACACCTGCGAGCGTTGTCTCGCTGAGCAGCTTGGTGAGTGCCTGTCGATCTTGCTCGGTGAGGGCGACGAACTCGCTGACCAGCAGGGCCAAGTTCTCCGGATCAGTCTTCAACGCATCGCGAAGAAGGTTCAGGGTCAGCTGTGCTCCGTCTTTCCGCTTCGGGATCTGCGGCACGAGGGCACTAGACACGATGTCGAAGACAGCTCGCTCGGCCTTGTCGGCTTCAGTCGTAGGCTCCGCCTCGTACGGGTAGATACCCTTCGACTTCCACTCGTCGATTTGATCCCGACGGCGCGAACGACGCCGAGACGCGAAGTGCTCGCGGACCGCAGTCTTGGTGGCACGCCAAACGGCGCCGGCCGGGTCTGGAGCCATCTCGCCGAGTCCGAGCTCCGACAGCGAGTCGACGTCGAAGCCGTTCCAAGTGACGTAGGCCGAGTAGGCCGTCTGGCTCTCGAGTTCGGCTCCCGACATTTCGACGACGAATCGCTCCGCGTCCTCACCGAAGTAGATCGCGCGATGCTTGCCCGTGCGCCATTCGATGATGCGGATTGAGAGCGCAGCGTCCTGGATGACGTCGAGGCCCACTTCGACAGTGGTGTCATCCAAGATCTCGTCGCTCGGGTTGAGCTTCGAGCCGTCGAAGATCACCGTCAGCGAGTCGTCGTTGAGAAGCACTGGGGCGAAGTGAGACGTGAGCGTCGCGAGGGTCGTGTCGCTGAGGAGGGAGTTGAGGCTGCGGTCCTGTTCGTTCAGAGCTGTCACGACCGTGCCGGTCGTCGCCTCCGTCGAAGGTGAAGCTTCCCAACTGAAGGGCTCTGCCCGCTCCTTGGCACCCTCGATGACGACACGTTCTCTCTCGCCGGTCGTGTTGACGCTCTCGCTCGCCCACGTCACCCGTGAGCCGAGCGCGAAGGCGCGCAGGCGACCCTCGCCCAGCTTCCCGTGCAGGCCGCGCTTGTCGTTCTTGGAGCGGCTGGCGAGCGCCTTCCATGACCCGCCAATACGCCCGAACGTGGCTTGCACCTCGTCCGACGTGATTCCGTGACCGTCGTCCTCGACGGTCACACGCTCGATGGCGTCCATATCGGTTCGCGCCAACTGCACTCGAATAGTGTCGGCCTCGGCGTCGATGGCGTTCCACACAAGCTCGACGACCGCGCGAACGGGATCGCGCTCGCGCGCGAGGCGCGTGACTAGATCGCCGCCTGCTGACAGTGGAAGGTCCCTCACCAGACTCACTGTAGGGCCAACGCTCATGCTGAGCCCGTCGACTCAGTCAGTGAAGGGCGGCTCATCGCCCCACATACCGGAGGCGCCGCGATTTCCTGCACCACTGCCTCCGCGGTTCGCCGATACCGACGGGCTCGCGATCCTCGAGGAGTGCGTGGAGCGATAGACAATGCGCTCCCCCACGATCGTGCCCGCGTAGCGTCCCGAAGGGTCGAATACGTAGTCGCCCTTGATTTTGCCCACGTATGTTCCCGAGCGCGCAAACAACTTGTCACCGCTACGTCGAAGCGGACGGCCATTCTTCGTGTATAGGTCTGCCACGGGATCATTGTGCCCGGGACCTCCGACATTGGCCGACGAAGTGGGGAGTCTCGGTGCCACTAACTGTATGAGGCCAGGACCTTGTTGACGCGCAAGGGCGTCGCGGAAGCAGGTGGTTTGCCGCCATGCGCGCCGTGGGGCCGGTGATAGTTGTAGTGCAGGTTCCAGGTCTCCAGAGCTCTCTCGCGCTGCTGCTCCGAAGTCCAGGTTCTCGCGTAGAGGAACTCCTCGGCGAGGATTCGGTTATAGCGTTCGACCTTGCCGTTGTGTCGCGGCGTGTAGGGCGCGATCCGCTGATGCCGTGCGTGTGCGACGGTCTCGGCGAACACTTTCGAGCGGTAACACGCGCCGTTGTCCGTAACGATGCGCTCTATCGTGGTGATCCCATGCGCGGCGAACCATTCCCTCACGCGGTTGAGGAAACCTGCAGCGGTGGCACCCTTCTCGTCGTCCAGGGCCTCGGTGTAGGCGAGGCGCGTGTATCCGTCGACGGCAGAGTGCAAGTAGACGTAGCCTGCGCGTGTGCTGCGCGATTTCGTTCGCTCGACCGCTCGGGCCTGTGCGCTGCCACGTCCATGAACGCGCCAACCGCCGCCATTCGGGATGCGTCCGACCTTCTTCACGTCGATATGAACCATGTGCCCGGGGCGTTCAGCGACGATGGGCTTTCGCTCGCGGTTTGATACTCCGCTCGGATCGATGAAGCTACGCCGGTTCAGGCCGAGCTGCGCGAGGATTCGCGTGATCGTGCGCCGGCTGACGGCGACACCCTCCTGCGCCAGCTCGAACTCGATTCTCGATGCCGACCACTTGTAGTCACTGCGCAACCGTTCGATGTGTGCAACGAGCTGGCCCCCTTTTGCGGTGGGTTGATGTAGCGGGGTTGAGGAACGGTCTTGCAGTCCGAGCTCGCCGAACTGCCGGTACCTGTTCACCCATTTCGAGGCCGTAGCGCGTGAGATTCCCATCTCGGAGGCGACGTGCGCGATCGGGCGCGTCTGGCACCTCTTTACTAGTCGGCGGCGGCCTTCGATGGTCAATGGAGCGTTGGCGTGCGTCATCTGGCCGTCACCCAGAACAGACGTGTCCGAGTCTGTACACCAGCCTCGTCAGTCATTACTCGTTGGCCGGCTCACTGCGTCCGGTGTTGATTCGGTGGCTTGGGAATCGCGAAGCGCTCGGCCTCGCGTCGAGATCGTTACGACGATGGCGAGGGTGAGAAGCAGAACGCCGGCACCGGCGGTGATGGCGGACTGTCCTGCGTTGAAAGCTGATTGCGCCGCCTCCAATAGCGTCTTCCCGACCGTTTCGGGAAGGGTGTCGGCAGTTGCGACGGCGTTCTGGAGTGACTGCCCGGCTTGCTCGGCATCGCTGGCACTTAGCTCTGATGGAAGCGAGAGTCCGTTGCGGTAGACCACCGATGCGGCAGTGCCGAGGACAGCGATGCTCAGCGCTGCGCCGAGTTCGGAACTGGTCTCTGAGAGCGCCGAAGCCGACCCCGCGTGATCGGGCGGCGCGGCAGCGACGGTGAGGTCAGTGGCCAGGGAGAGAAACGCGGTCACGCCAACGCTCATTGCGACACCGCCCAGCAGCACCAAGACGAGTGACTGCGTGGGGGTGGCCAACGCGATGCCGAACAAGCCAACGCTTGCGGCACCCAGCCCGAGGACGATGACCCGCGGTTTCGATAGCTTGGTGATGAGGATGCTGGCCAGAATCGCGCCGCCGATCCCGAACAAGGCCATCGGAATCATCGCCAGTGATGCAAGCAGCGGAGAGAGGCCGAGTACGAGTTGGAGGTACTGGGCCAGCGACATGTTCGGCCCGGTGAGGGCGAACATTCCGACCGCGACGATCAGCAGTCCGAGCCTGACGCCGGGCACGCGGATCAGGTCGCGGTCGATCAGGGGATGCCGTGCGCGGCGCTGGTGCCACGCGAACCCGACACCCGCTGCCAGCGTGAGAGCGAGCAGCAGCCACTCGGCCACACCCCAGACGCCGGAGGTTGCTTGCTTCAGCAAGGCCATCGCGGAGACGACCAGCGCGAGACCGATCAGAGCACCGACGAGGGGCAACGGTGCAGGTGTCTCTGCGCGAGACTCCGCGACCCATCGCCGCAACCCGAGCAGCAGGAGCACCACGACGGGAGCATTGATGATGAACACCGACCCCCAGGGGAAGAACTCAAGCAGCCCGCCAGCGACCACCGGCCCCAGCGCACCGCCCGCCGCGAACGCCGCCGTCCACAGGCCGATGGCTCTGGCGCGTTGCTGTTCGTCGGTGAACGTCGTGCGGATGAGCGCAAGCGTCGAGGGCATCAGCGTGGCACCACCGACCCCCATCATCGCGCGAGCGAAGATCAGCCACCCCGCGGAGGTCGAGAACGCCGCAGCCAACGACGCGAGACCGAACAGTACCGCCCCGATCACGAGCAGGCGGCGGCGTCCGATGCGATCCCCGAGCCTGCCCGCCGGAATCAGCAGCGCAGCTAGGACGAACCCATACACGTCCATGATCCACAGCAGTTGTGAACCCGACGGGCGCAACTGCTGACTCAGCGAGGGCACCGCGAGATACAGCACTGTGAGGTCCATCGAAACCACCACGACCGGCAGCAGCAACGTGGTCAAGGCCAGACGCTGGCGCGTACTCATCTTCATAGCCACGACGCTAGAACTTGAACATTGGTTGAAGTCAAGACATGCTGGAAGCATGACTACCATCGAGACTCACGCCCCCGAGTTGCTGACGGTAGGCGAGACGGCTGAACTCAGCGGCACCGCAACCTCAGCGATCCGCTTCTACGAGCGGCAAGGACTGATCGAGTCACAGCGCACCTCCGGCAACCAGCGCCGCTACCAGCCCTGGGTTCCCTGCGTGGTTCGCGTAGCCCGAGTGGCCCAGCGCGTTGGGTTGTCCGTGCAGGAGATCGCCAAGGTGCTGGAGGATGTTCCGGACGAGCCGACACCCGAGGACTGGCAGCGACTGACCGACCACCTCATCGCTGACGCCGAACGCCGGATCGCCGAACTCCACGCCGTGCTCGCAGACCTGAAATCCGAGGCCAAGCGCTGCGATCTCTCCGGCGGACCTATGCGCCAGTGAAGCGCAAATCAGACGGGATGACCGGGCTGCTTGGTAGGCAGTGTTCTTCACGCAGTTACGAGGACCGCCGCCGAGGCCGAAGGTTCCGGGCGTAAACGACCTCATGGCCAGCAACAACTAACCGAGGAGCAGAAGGAAGCCCGGGCCGCAAAGCGTCGGATGACGGCTGCGCTGAAGGAGGAAGCGCGAGCGAACGCCTCATCCCCCGTCAGCTCGCTACGAACGGCGCTCTCCATGAGGGCGCGCGGCACCCGGCCGGTAACCTCCTCGCCAGCCAACGCGAGAGCTGCATCGAAGAACGCCAAGCGCTCGGGCGGAGTCGCGCGTGCCTGCGGTACGGCGTCGAGCGAACCAGCTTGCTCCGAAACGGTCGGTAGTGATTTTCGGAACGTGAGAGGTTTCGGCACGGCGTGTCGACGTCGCCGCGCTGAACCTGGTCGACGTGCCGTAATCGATCGTTTCCGGCACGCCCTACTCCGGCTCGCAGAATCGAAGCTCGTTCCCGAACGGATCAATGATGGTCATCGTCGGCCCACCCGGCGCATCTCGGTCAATGCCCGGCCGAAGCTTGCCCGCAGCGCCCCTCGTTACGTGCGATCGGTAGTCGTCGAGGTTGCGGGTCGGCACCCAAACAACGGACCCAGGTGTGCCGTCCCCGTGGTGCTCGCTGAGGCCCAACGAGGTATCACCGCGACTGACTCCGAGGAAGGTCGGCAGACCAGGTTCGAATTGGTACTCGAAGTCGATCGTGAACCCCAGAACATCGACGTAGAACGAGCGGGCAAGGTCCACGTCGAACACGCGCAGGACCGGCATCGCTGGACCGAATCCTGGTTGCTTGTACTGTGCTGCAAGCTCGTTCCAGTCAGCGAAACCGAGGGTCCGCGACAGGAGGTCGAGACTCTGACCGTGGGACAGGTCGACGCCGTTCGGCAGGGAGTCGCGTAGCGATCGCGCGAGAGTCTTAGCTTCGTCAATGGTGAGAGGGATCACGGTTGCTCCTTGTTATCGAGCGGCCGTCCTGGTGCTCGCATTGCCAGAGTCGCCGTGCTCGAACGAGGATGCACGCGGATCGAATCGAAGCGACGCGTTCACCATGCCGAAGCTGCGAGCGGCGGGTACGTCAACCCACACCAACCCTAGCAAGACCCCTCATCCGAAACGATCAGTTCTGGCCGGATGTGGAGTCCCCAAACGCGGAGACCTCAGCGGCCCGCACGGTAGGCGAGGTAGCTCGACCCGCGCGGTGCAATTTCGTAGCCCTCGGGCAGGCTCCGGGTGAGTCCGAGTTCTTTGAGCTTGCGGACGTTGCGTTTGAAGGTTTCCTTGTCCATGTCGCCGCGCAGCGATTCTGCGTGCTGGCCGGGCCGCTCCTGGATGAGTCGGAGTGTCCGTAGTGCCCATGCGCCGTGAAGGGGGCGCTGATCGAGTCGCCGGAGGCGTCGGTCGATCTCGGTGCAGTCGTCCTCGGTGAGGGCGGCGTCGTTGCCCAGTTCTGTGCGCGGGTCGGGGCCGGCCGCTGCCAGCTCGATCCTGAATACGGGGTCTCCCTCATCGCCGCGAAAGGTTCCGACAAGCGCCTCAACCGATGCCGCTCCGGCGGCCTCGGCGTCCCGAACGGTTATGTCGTGAGCGGCGACGATCGAGACGTCACCGATGGTCACCACCCCGGCTGTGCTGCGAAAGGTGGAGCCGGGTCGAACGCGGGGCTTCATCCACCGTCGAAAGGCGAGCGTGATGCTGCCGGCGGCGACGCCGGCCGCCACGCGGTCGGTCAGGATCATGCGCCAGGGGCGGCCGCGTACTCAGCCAGCGTGCGTAGGGGCCGGCCGAGTAGGTCGGTGGCGTCGGGCGTGGTGTGTGCGTTCGCGCCGCTCGCGATGACGGAGTAGAGCCCACTGAGAGTGTCGACGTACTCCGGGTGCCATCCCAGCGCCGCGGCAGATCGTCGGAACTCCTCATCGGAAACCGGCTCGTAGGCGGTGACCGGGAGCCCTGCCTGTGCGGTGATCGCTGCCGCCTGGGTGAATGTCAGGGCTTCCTCACCGGTGACGTCGTACTCTCGGTTGCCGTGGGTGCCCCTAAGCGCGGTGACGCTCACGGCGGCAATGTCGTTCGCATCGATGAAGCTCACTGCCGCTTCCCCCGCGGGGATGCGCAAAACTCCGTGGTTCGCCACAGCGAGGTCGCGCAGCGACCCTTCGGTGAAGTTCTGATGGAACCAATTCGGGCGGACGATCGACCACTCGAAATCGCTCTCCTGCAACCTCAGCTCGACCGCGCGCTGGTCAACCTCGCTCGGAGCGTAATTCATCCCAAGTGCCGTCATGAGCACTACCCGGCGCACCCCGGCCTGGCTCGCGGCCTCGAGAAATGCTTGCGCTTGGTCTCCGATGCGGGCAACGGATCGGTGCCCGTCATCACCACCCGGCAGGACGAAGAACAACGCTTCAACGCCGCTGAGTGCCGGCGTCCACGTGGCCGGGATCGACCAGTCGAGAGGAATGTCACTGCGCCGCGTTCCTGCGCGAGCTGCGCGACCATCCGCGAGGAGCTGAGCGAGGACGCGGCTCCCCACCTTGCCCGTTGCACCCGTCACCAGAACGGTCATGAGCGCACCCCCAGCACCCCACGAAGCTGCGCATGAACCACTCCACGGTGAGCATCCGTCGCCTGGGTGTGCAGGGCTAGAACCGTGGGAACCATGCGACCATCCAGAGTCGCGATCAGAACGTCCACGATCGCATCCACATCGGTCACGGGAACGAAATCACCGGCACGGCTTCCTGCGTTGATCGCGTCAGCGAAAGGTGCCCGGTAGCGTGCGGCCAGCGTCTCGCTGTGACGACGTAGCTCGTCGTCGTGAGCTGCTGCACCCCAGAACTCCATCAACATCCGCCAAGCCCTGACAGGCGTGTTCAACCCGTAGTCAACCAGCGCTGACAACCGCTCCCAGCTCCCATCGGCCACCTGGCCGGCTGATCGCTCCATCGCCTCAACTTCCGAGGCCGTGGATCGCAGAAGCGCCTCGACCAGCATGTCTTCCCGGCTGCCGAAGTAGACCTGCAACGTGCTCACCGCGATACCACTCACCGCCGCAACATCTTTGAATCGCGTGCCCTCATAACCCCGCTCGACCAGCACGGTCACCGCAGCATCAAGAGCTGTCTCCCGCCGACGTCCCGTGCCGGCTCTCCGCTGTCGCGTCTCTACAATCGTCATGCATATACGGTATCACCGTACCGATTTTCGGTAGCAACGAATTTTGGGCTCAATCCTTCCCGTGCCTAAATGAATGCGAGTCGCATACACTTTGAGGATGAGTGCAGTAGAGACAGAGGCCGCGATCGGCCGGTGGCATGACGCGGTGAACAGCAAAGACCTGACGGCCGCCCTCGGCACCGTCACTAACCCCGTCGTCATCAATGGCCCGAAGGTGGCCGGGCCGATCACCGATGAGGGTTTCGTCAAGTGGATCACTCGGTCAGGAATCACCCTGCGGCCGCGCTCGTATCACCCGATCACCGATCGGGTGATCGTCGTCGAGCAAGACGCTCAATGGCCGGCGGACGCGGAGCCCACACGGTTAGCGACGTTGTTCCGAGCCACTGGCGATCAGGTGTCGGCCGCGCTGCACTTTCCCGCGCTGCGGGAGGCGTTGGAGTTCGCCTACCTGTACACTGAACTTGCGGCCACAGAATGAGCGAGCCCGGGGCCGGTCGAGCACTGTTCTCGTTCGTGCGGCACTGGTCGCGACGCTGGAACGGAACCGCTGACGGCGAGCGTGCAGCTCGCGGCCGCGACGTTCTCGCGGTCGAGGCCGTCAACGCACTCTCGCACGGCAGCGACCCGACAGTGAATGACGTTGCGGCCGAGCTGGGGCTCGATCAGTCGAACGCTTCGCGGCTGCTGACGCATGCAGCGGAGGCGGGCTACCTGGCTCTCAGTCGCTCAGCGGTCGATCGGCGGCAGCGGACGGTCACCCTCACCGCATCCGGGCACCAGCTCCTCGCCGCGGCGCACGTATGGCAAGACAGCGTGTTTGAAGCACTCACGGCGGAATGGACCGACGGCGAACGCGCAGCGTTCGAACAGGCCATGCGCCGCCTGGTCGAAAAGTCACCCGACCTCAGCAGCTCCTAGACGATCGTTGATGGGTCAGAGCTGTAGATGTGCCTCGCGCACGAACCGGCGTTGCCAGGGAGTTTCGACCGCGTTGTGCCGATAGGCAGCGCGCACCCATGCCACGGCCTCATCGGCCGGCACCCCGTCGTATCGCGCGAGGATGGCCAGAGCGGTTCCCGTTCGCCCCGTACCGCCACCGCAAGCAATTTCCACCCTCTCGGTGGCCGACCGGTCATAAGCCTCTCGTAGGGCGGATAGTGCGCTCGACGGCTCTCTGGGTAGACGAAAGTCCGGCCACGCAATCCACTGCGATTGCCAAGTCTCCTGGTGCAGGCGGGCCGTGAGATACACCCCGAAATCCGGCGCGTTAGCCGCGTCGACCGGGCCGCTTCTCAGCCCGCGCCCGCGCACCAGTCGACCACTCGGCAAGGACACCACACCGCTCAGCCCAGCCGCCCACGGTTCCATCTGTACATCGTCGCATCGTCGATCGTTTGCGGGACGCCGCGGCGGTCCCGTACGATCGAAGGGTGCATTTGTTGTTCCTCTGACGGCTGAGTGAGGCCCACCGCGCTCGTTGAGTAATCCGAGCATGCGGCGGCCACTCGTTCTCGACCCTCCGCGGGTCGCCGTCATCCGCGCACCCTGACCGCCCTCACGTGGGCTGGCTGGTGCGTCGTCTCGAAGGATTCGAATGCTCACCCCGACCAACCATCTACCGGCGCGCCAGCGCGCCCAACTCATCGCCTCCGACGTCTCCGTGATGCGCGGAGCGACCCGTGTCCTCAACCATGTCTACCTCACCGTGACGCCCGCCTCTCGGCTCGCGATCGTCGGGGAGAACGGGCGCGGGAAGTCCACGCTGCTCCATGTGCTCGACGGCACGCTGGCTCCTGATGCCGGCACGGTGCAGCGCACCGGAACGCTCGCGGTCGCGGAACAGGAAATGTCCGCGGACGATGACCGCACCGTGGGCCAGGCCATCGCGGAAGCGATAGCCGAACCTCTCGCGGCCCTGGCATCGCTCGACGAGGCCGCCCGTGCGCTCTCGGCCGGCAGGGCCGGCGCTGATGAGCGTTACGCGGCCGCGTTGGAGCATGCCGAAGTGCTCGATGCCTGGGACGCCGAGCGGCGGGTGCGAATAGCGCTCGACGCCCTGGACGCCGAAACCGATCCGGCCAGGCTGCTCGCTGACCTCTCTGTGGGGCAGCGGTATCGGGTGCGCCTGGCGTGCCTGCTCGGTGCGGATCATGATTTCCTGCTACTCGACGAGCCGACGAACCACCTCGACCGATCCGGCCTCGAGTTTTTGAGCTCGCAGCTCCGAGCTCGTGCCGGCGGGGTCGTCATCGTCACGCACGATCGCGCGCTGCTCTCAGACGTCGCGGAAACTATCCTCGACCTCGACCCCACTCCCGACGACCGAGTGCGTATCTACGGCAACGGGTACGCCGGGTATCGCGAGGGCCGGCAGGCCGAGCGGGAACGGTGGGAACAGGAATTCGACAGGCAACAAGCCGAGCACGCCCGACTGCAGGACAGTCTCAGTTCCGCACAGAACAGGCTCGTTTCCGGGTGGCGGCCGGAGAAGGGCACCAACAAGCACGGCCGAGCGACCCGTGCTGGCGGGCTCGTGCAGAGCGTTCACCGTCGGCAGGAACAGCTCGAAGCGCACGCCGTCACCGTGCCGGAACCGCCGCTGCATTTCCGGTTCCCCGATCTGCCGACCAGGACGGGCGCGGTGCTGCTAAGCGCGGAGCACGTCAGCGTCGCCGGCCGCCTGGCGCATCCGGTGTCGTTCTCGCTCTCGCACCGCGGCCGCCTCGTCGTGACCGGCCCGAACGGGGCCGGCAAATCGACCCTGCTCGCCGTGATCGCGGGCGAGCTGCACCCCGATACCGGCTCGGTGCGGATGCCGCAGAGCGTCCGTCTCGGATTCTTGCGACAGGAGACTGATCTGCCGCTGCAACGGCGAGCGAGCGAGGTTTACGCCGCCCACGTCGACGCTCTCGTGGCGGCGGGGACACTCACTGCCGCCGAAGCGGTCGGGCTCTCGCAGCTCGGCCTCCTGCGCGCTCGGGAGTCGAGCAAACGCATCGGTGAGCTGTCGATGGGACAGCAACGCCGACTCGACCTGGCATTGGTGCTCGCGACGAAACCACACGTCCTGCTGCTGGACGAGCCCACCAACCATCTGTCGATCGCGCTCGTCGACGAACTCACCGACGCCCTCGGAGCGACGCAAGCCGCCGTGGTGCTCTCCACCCATGACCGGCAGCTCCTCCGCGACGTCGACGACTGGCCCCCGCTGCGCCTCGGCGCGATGACTGAGAGTGAGCCACGGGCATGAGCCGGAAGAACCCTGGCGCCCTTCGTGCGCTGCGACCCCTCGCGACCCGCGACTACCGACTGTTGTTCGCCGCCGTCGGGATCGAGGTATTCGGCACCGGCATGTGGACGATCGTCATGGTGTTCCAGGTGCTCGCCCTCAACGACAGCCCGCTGGCGTTGTCCGCCGTCGCCACGGGGATGAGTCTCGGCCTGTTCGCGTCCTCGATCCTCGGCGGAGTCGTCGCTGACCGGTTCTCGAAACGGCGCATCATCATCACCGTGCAGGGATGCACCGCCGTAGTGATGGCCGCCGTCGCGGCCCTGTCCCTCACCGGAACGATCGAGCTGTGGCACGTCGGCGTCGCCTCGTTCGCGATGGGGGCCGGCAGTGCGTTCTTCTACCCCGCCTACAGCGCCTATCTCCCCCAGGTGCTTCCGCCCGAACAGCTCCTCGCCGCAAACGGGCTCGAAGGTGCGTTGCGCCCCTCGATGGGGCAAGGACTCGGACCTGCGCTCGGCGGGATCATCGTCGGCGCGTTCTTCCCCGCGATCGGCGCTGTGATCGTGGCCGCTTCCTACGCGGTCGCCTTCGTCATCGTGCTCTTCCTGAGCCGACGCGACGAGATAGCCGGCCCCGCGACGCCTGCCGAGAAAACGAACGTGTGGGGCGACCTGCGCGCGGGCGTCCGGTACGTCGCCAGCACCCGGTGGCTACTCTGGACGCTCATCTTCGGATCATCGCTCGCCCTCATCATCCAAGGGCCCATCGAAGTTCTCCTGCCGTTCCTCACCCGCGACCGATTCGAGGACGCCGAAGCGACGTTCGGGATTCTCCTGGCAGCATTCGGGATCGGCGGCGCGGTCGGCTCGCTCGTCGTCTCCTCACTGAGACTGCCGCGCCGCTACCTGACGTTCATGATCCTCTGCTGGGGCGGCGGAACCCTCCCCCTCGTCGTGCTGGGCGTGGCCGACAACCTCGGGATCATGCTGGCGGCGCTGTTCGTCGTTGGCGCAGCGACCGGCGCGGGAGTCGTGATCTGGGGCACGCTGCTGCAACGCCTCGTGCCCGTCGACATGATCGGTCGAGTCGCAAGCCTCGACTTCTTCGTCTCGATCGCATTCATGCCCGTCTCAATCGCGATCGCCGGGCCGCTGTCGCTGATCTTCCCCGTGGAAACGATCTTCATCGTCGTTGGCGTCGTGCCGCCAGCATTGGCCGTCATAGCTCTGGCCGCGGGCCGGATGCGCAGCACCGAGCTACAACGCCCGCTCGACGCCTAGATCTAGACGGATTGTCCTGCTGCTCTTGTCCGGTGTAGCGCCCGCTGCGGACTCGCCCCGTGCATTGCGGCGTGAGAAACGACCGCAACGATTGCGGTTTCAGCCAGTCAACGTTTGCAGGCGGATAGTGATGTCGTGATGACCGAGAACTATCCGACGATAAACATGCGTCGAAGCTGGTAGATCATCACCATCCGATCGGTGCGGATCGCGCAACCATGAAAGCACCCGCACAAGTAGCCGTCATTGTCGCGGCCGTTTTCGGCCTACGATCGGCAACTGGTTCTGCGGACGTTGGGGCGTGTTCCGACGAATTCGTTCCAGGCCGCTAACGCTGGACGATGACAGCTGAGCGGGCGCGTCGTTCTTGCGACCGGGATCGCGCAAGGAGCACAAGGCTCCACGGCCCGAAGAGGATGAGCTTCAGCGCGTTCCACAGGGCGAGGAAGAACACGAGGTACAGCCACTTGCTCCACCCTTGTTCGATGAGTCCGGTACAGGTCACAGCGATCAGCAGGTAGATGACGCCGAGGAGCATCGCGGGGATGCCCCATTTGAGGCCGCGACGGGAGCGGAGCACGTCGAGGAGGATGTTGGTAGGCATCCATCTGCGGAGGAAGACGCGGGTGTGGACGCTGGCGTTCCAGAGCCGGTTCAGGAGCATGACGTGGGCCTCACTTTCGCACGCAGGACAACGGTGGTGTGGCCGGTCCTGAGTGGTTGAGTGCCCGAGGTACTTCTCGAACGGTCTGCCGTTCCCTGGTTCTGAGGGGTTGGCGCGTGGTTGCTCCTGCCACCGCCAGGATACCCAAGTGCTCAGCGAGAAGGAAGGGCGAGCACTTTGAGGCGCTCCAGCGCCACAGTGCTTAGAGGGTCGGCCCGTCCCGTCGCTGCGGGGTCTCATGGGGCTCGCTAGCGTCCTGTTGAAGGCGGGTGAGCGTGGCTCGGGTGCGTTCGTAGTCGATGCGTTGCGCATCGTCGGCGGGTACAGGCCCCAGTGGGCGAGTCGAGGTAATGCCCCATCGGTCACGGTACGCAGCAACCGCACGGACCGCGACGATGCGAGCCTCGGCGTCGAGAACGTCGAGTCCTGCCGTCCAGGGAACAGGCTGTTCGAGCGCTGCTGTGGTGAGAGTGTTAAGGCGTTGGACCATGAGGTGTTCGCGTTCTTCGAGCGCTCGCTGCATCTCGAGATCAGTGATGCCAGTAGCTCGCGGGACAACACCAGCGATGAGCCCTGCGACTCGGCGAGCGCTGGGAGGGTAGGTGCTGGTGAGCTTTTGGATCCGGTACCGCAGCATCGACCCGAGATCATCGACCTCGTCGAGGTTCCCTGCGTGCACGACCCGTGGCATGAGGTTTTCGATGTCGTGGCCGGCGGCTTCGAGACGCCGCAGCTCGGTGGTCAGGACCCCGAATGACTCGGTCTGGACGAGTTCATCGACCGCTTCGGTGGTGAGGCCACCTTGCTCAAGCAGGGCGATCCATCGGTGTTGCTGAGCTTCTTGGGCGATGGTGTCGTATTCGGCAGCCAACTGCGCAAGCGACCCCCACGCTTCGTGCTCAGTGGTGATGGTGTCGTGGGCGGATTGTTCGGCACCGACGTGTTGCAGGATGCCGTAGAGGATGCTCCTGGCGGTCATCTGCAGGTCGTCATGGTGTTGATGTTCTTCGAGGTGATGTTGGTCGGCGGCGATGTAGGCGTGGTTGGATTCCCGGCCGCGAGTCATCGCGACGTAGAAGGACTCGCGGGTCATTTCTGGTGACGAGACGATCGCGTGCGCGGTATCGACCGTGGAACCTTGTGCGCGGTGCGCGGTGATCGCGTACCCCAGCTCGACATGTTCGCTCACGTACGCGGCAGGAAGGGTGATGGTGATGCGCCATTTGGAGTGGGCGCGTCGGACCGTGAGAGATCCGTCATCGTTCGCGCGGGTCACGGTCCACCGGTCGCCGTTCTTCACCCACCCTCGCCCCATCGCGAGTCGTCGGTCGTTGTTTCGGGTGATGACCAGGTCACCGCGGGAGGCTTCGTTCCCGTCATGGAGTCGAACGCCGTCGAGGGCGACGTCGCCTGCAAGGACTCGGTCGGTGCGGGCGCGGGTGTTGAGTTCGGAGACGGTGTCGAGGGCCTCAGCGATCAACACCGACGCTTTCCCTTCGGCTTGGTCGGCACGCCACGCCTGATATGCCTGCTCGAGGATGTCCTCATATCGGCCTGGAGCGATGCGATCGTGGTCGAGGTAGGTGTCGATGACGTCGGTGTCGCCGATGCGCAGTCCGAGGGAGGCTTGTTTCTCCCACTCTTTACGGAACCGCCTCACGTCGGTGAGCTCAGGGGCATCGTCCCGGTGTCGGACGAGCATCCCGAACGCACCACCCGCATCGACCGCCGCGAGCTGCGCCCAGTCGCCGATGAGGAGCACCTTCGCACCAGCCTGCAGGGCGTGGGTGGTGATGGTGTCGAGGGCGAGGGTTCCTGCGAGTGAGGCTTCGTCGATGATGACGAGTTGGCCTGATGTGAGGTTCCAGTTGCCGTGGCGGTGTTCGTGGAGCCACTTCGCCGTGTTCTCCGTCGAGATCCCCAGATCCCCTGCCAGGACATCCGCTGCCGCCGCAGACGGCGCGAGACCGATCACAGAACCGCTGCCGTGGCGTTTCTCCCACGCTCGCCGCAACGCCGACATAGTCGTCGTCTTCCCGGTTCCTGCTGGACCGACCAACACGTCGAGGGTGCGGGCGGAGACGCCGATCTTCGTGATCGCCCGCTCCTGATCCGGTGACAACACATGCCCGTCTCGGTTCCTCTTCCGCGCCGCCTGCTCGACCCACGTAAGCGGCACCGTCGGTGCGCTCCTGTCGTTCGACGCGGTGAGGAGTCTGTCTTCGGCGGCGAGCACCTGTTCGGATGAGAACACAGTTGAGGCTTTCGGGCGGAACACGCTCGATGCGTCCGCGCGGCGGAAGGTCAGCGGGCTCGACGCGAGCTCCGGCGGAGTCAACCGCAGCGATACGCGTTCCGCGGCGTCGACGATCTGTTCGGTGACGTGATCGCGGTCAGTCGCGGACGCGAACCGGAGTCCCATCGTCTGCCGGACAGCCTCCGCGTGAAGGTTCCATCGTTTCCATGTCGCCCGCCGGTCCCCCACCCGCGCCACCACGCCTTCGGCAACCTGATCAAGGTCGCCGAGCGGAATGTCGTCCGCGCGCAGCAACGGCTCCCCCACGCTCTCGGCCAGGAGCGTTGTGGCCCACGTCGGAGCATCCTCACCGAGAAGCTCGGTCGCACGATCTCGCCACCCAGCGGTGAGGCTGCTCAGCGAGTGATGCTGCTTCGGGGGTCGAGTCTCCAATGTGGCTTGTTGTCGGAGCTGCCACAACAACTTCGGCGACGGCTGCCGCCCATGCTTCGTCACGTAGTCGGCGACGAGGCCGTCCTTGACCTGCTCGATATCGCGAGTGCGGGAGGAGAAATCGTCCATCAGCTTCTGCGGCACGCCGGCGATCTCCCACGCTGTCGACCGCCCAACGCCACGCTCCCGCGCTTCCCACCCCACCCCGAGAACCTGGGTGAGGTGGTCGGAGAGGACCGCGTTGTAGTGCTCTGACAGCCCCGTCACCGCAGCATGAATCGCCCGGGAGTCGAGGGTCCGCCATTTTCCGTCATGAACGGCCTGAACACGGTTCGCGACGACGACATGTGTGTGGAGCTGCGGATCCGATGCTCTGGAGTCGTAGTGGTCGTACGCTGTCGCGATCACACCACGGACTTCGACCTGGGCGACTGCGCCCCGCGGCCCTTTCGCGCCGATCCGGGTCATCGCGGCATCGCGCTCGAACAGCGCGATCACATCTTGGATCGCGACGTGATGCGCCTGGGCAATCAGTGCCTGTATCCCAGCGTCAGCGACCGCCCAGAGCGTCGAGACGGACTTCGGGACTGAGAACGTCAGATCGAACCCCGCCACCGGTGCGCCCGTCGGCTTCGCCGCCTCCTCGGCCTCGATCAGCGCGGTCTGGATCGCGCGCTTCTCGTCGGTGAGAGTGCCGGAGAGTTTCTCGACGCGACGATCGACACGTTCTGCGGTGGTGGCGAATTTCCGGTATGGACGACCCAGTTGCTCGCCGCTGTTCGGGTCCTGCCCGAACCCCATCAGACGCCGCAACTGCTCCTCGCTCACTGCCGTGCCCGCGGCCACGCCCCCGGGGAGCCCGACGAGCCCGGATCCTGTCCATGTGCCCGGTGGTGTCCCCGACTCGAGGTAGTACCTCGTCAGCGCAGAAGCGGCGTCACGATCCCCGTCGCCGGTGACGGCGGAGTTGAGTAGATACCGGTATCCGTCACCGGCGGTCATCACCCTGATGGAGACCGTCATATCCAGCAGGTACGCAACGACCTTCCACCGGACTACGCCGAAGAAGCGGTGCCTTTCTGCGTTTTGCAGCACGTCAGAGTGCCGCCAGTGAGCGATTGCCATGATCCGAGCCAGGCGTCAATTGCCTATCGAACGGTGTTCGGACAATCACCTCCACCGTGAAGGTGTGACGGGCCATGGAGAGCGGTGTCCTGGAAGACTGGTGATGTGGGCGACTACTGGAATCACAACACCGCATACCACGGGTGGATTCTCCGCACCGGCCTACGCGACGACGTGCGTGACGTGCTGGACGTCGGGTGCGGCGACGGATTCCTGCTGCAGCGCCTTGCACCGCACGTCACCACAGCCGTCGGCATCGAACCAGACGCGGAGACCATTGCGCGCGCACGCACCCGACTGCGCGACACCGAGAACGTTTCGCTGCAGTGCACCAGCTTTGCGTCTTTCCATCCCGGTGCTGCACGGTTCGACCTCATCACCTTTGTAGCGACACTCCACCACATGGAGCTTCAGCCGACGCTCGAGAAAGCTGCATCGTTGCTTCGCCCCGGAGGGCACCTGATGGTTGTCGGGCTCGCGGCGAACCACACCCTGGTCGACTGGATCCTCTCGGCAGCGACCCTTCCGCTCGTGAGGATCGGATCCCTCATACACCGCGAGACGGCGGACATCGGAGTCCCCATCGCAGAACCGCAGGAGAACCTCGTGGCAATCCGACAGATGAGCCGGGATATCCTTCCTGGACGCACGGTTCGCAGCGGGCTCTACTACCGGTACCTCCTTGCCTGGAAGAAACCCATCAGCACGTCGCTCACCAGACACGAGTAGCGACGGTCCAGAGGCATTCACGGTCCCATTCGATCGTTGATTGCCGATCGTGTGTGGGAGAAATCTGGCAGTGGGAATCAGCGAGGCCCGGGCACCTCGTGGAACTCTGATCTGGCGCGCGGGCGCTGACTCTCGCGTGGCATCCACGCTGGGGCTGTGTGGGCTCGACTTCGTCGGTGTGGCACGTACCTGCCGGATGAGCTTGTTCGTCGCACACGAGCGCGGACAGGCCCCGAACAGCAGGGAGCCACCGTCATGCCCGACTCCACCCCGACGCCCGCCGCACGCCTGACCGAACTACCCAAGCCGGTGTTCGCCGATGAACGGGCGACGCTCTATCTCGGTGACGCGGTCGAGCTCCTCGCGCTCCTGCCCGAAGGGAGCATCGACGCCCTGGTCACGGACCCGCCCTACGGGTTGAGCTTCAACGGGCAGGCATGGGATGACGCATCCGGGTTCCGGGAATCCCTCCCGCACATCGACACAAGTGCGATGAGTGCACCGGAGGTGTTCGAGACGTGGTGCACCGCGTGGGCTGCAGGAGCATTGCATGCGCTCAAGCCGGGTGCGTATATTGCAGCGTTCGGTGGTGCACGCACCTGGCACCGGATGGTGCGCGGGATCGAGAATGCAGGGTTCGAGATCCGCGACCAGATTGCATGGCTACACACCACCGGAATGCCCAAGAGCATGGACCTCTCGCACGCCATCGACAAGCACCACGGCACGCAACGCACCGACCGGGTCGTGCAGACCACTGATCATGACGGGGTGCTCGGCGCGACCCGCACGGTCCTGTCCAAAGGCACTCCGGTGACCGAGGACGCGCAGCGGTGGGAGGGGTGGGGTACGGCGTTGCGGCCGGCATTCGAGCCGATCATCATCGCCCGCAAACCACCCGAAGGAAACCTCGTCCGCAACGTCCTCAAGCATGGCGTCGGCGGGATCAACATCGACAACGGCAGGTTCGCTGACGGCCGGTGGCCGACGAACGTCGCTTTCGACCCCGGGCAGGCGGATGCGTTGGATGTGTTGACGGGGACGTGGCAGGGCGAATCACTGTCGCGGAAGTTCCCGATCTTCCGCCTCGACAACAAGCCCAACGCCAATGAACGCCCTCGCGCATTCGGAGTCTCGCACGCGACGGTGAAACCGCTAGCCCTGATGCGCTGGCTGATCACGCTCGTCACGCCGAGCGGAGGTGTCGTGCTAGAGCCGTTTGCAGGTTCGGGTACGACGATTGAAGCTGCTGTGCAAGCCGGGCACCGGGTGGTCGGAGCGGAGAAGGACGCATCGTATGTACCGTTGATCAGTTCGCGGATGCAGTGGTGAGCGCATCGGACGAATCCCGCAGCGGGGCGCCTGACGCGGGAGCATCACGCTGAGCCAGACGTTCGTCACCTCGCAAGCGGCGTCGATCATATGCACTTGGTGCACCCAACCATGGTCGCTGCGTGTCAATTCTTGAGCCACTCCGCCGTCCACATATCAGTGGCAACCTCTTGGGCGGTGTAGCTCTCAAGATAGGCCCGCAGTGCAGTGAGTCCGGGGTGCGGGTTGGTGTTAAGCCAGATCAGGGAGTGCGGATACACCGGTGTGGGGTTACGAATCCGGATACGCCGTAGGTCATGCTGCGTTGGCCAGAGGTACCGGTCATGGTCGCCTACCAGCGTCGCAAGGTTCGAAGAAGTGGATAGCTGATCCATGAGTGCTTCGTCTCCGAAGTGCGGACCTAAAGCATCGATTGACAGGCCAAATGCCCTCGCGAGTTGCGCGTAGAAGACGGCCCACTCACTGCCGTCAGTGATTCCTGGAACCCAGATGCGATGCCCGCCAAGCTGGCTGAGTTCGACCTCTTTGAAATTTGCGAGTGGATGGGCCGGGCCGACAAGTAGCTCGAGTGCCGAGTTGAGCGTAGGGCCGACTTCAACACCGATCGGCAGTCGCTTGCTCATATCGCAGGCGCGGAATGTTGCGTCTATCAGGCCATCGCGGACAGCTGCTACGGCACCTTCCGCGGTGTGCGAACCGAGGGTGACGACGTCAAGCGGGATCTCTTTGTTGCTTCGATAGAAGTCCTGAAGAACTACTGCCGGAGCGATACGTCGATGGACGACATCAACCCGGAGCGCTCGCGTCCCCGGCTGCACCGATTCGACCGCCCGAACTGCGATGCGGAGCAGTTCTCGGGCATGAGGCAAGAAGGCTTGTCCGTCGACCGTGAGTTCTGACCCGCGAGCCGCACGGTTGAACAACGAAACACCCAGCTCGCGCTCCAGTGCAGCTATGCGCTTCGAGACCGCTTGCTGGGTCACGTGGAGGTCCACCGCTGCCTCCTGGAACTGTCCCGCGTCGGCAGCTGCTACGAAGGTTCGCACTACTTCAACATCCACCCCCAAAGCATATCAACACAACTATTGGCTGTGGCTCGCCGCCTCCAGCGTTGTTTGCTGAACTCCATTCTTACTTGGTTCCATCGACATGAACAACAAACTGTTGTGGACAGGAGCCAGACCCGATGGCATCACAGGACTCATTCGTCCATTTGCACGTGCATAGCGAGTATTCGATGCTCGACGGCGCAGCGCGGGTGAGTCCATTGATCTCCTCCGCCGCGGAGCAGGGCATGCCTGCGATCGCGATGACCGATCACGGCAACGTGTTCGGTGCGTTCGATTTCTGGCGTGCAGCGACGGCCGCCGGGGTGAAACCGATCATCGGCACTGAGGCTTACATCACGCCGGGGACCGCGAGGCAGGATCGAACGCGAGTTCGGTGGGGTGACGGCACCGATTCGAGGGACGATGTATCCGGCAGCGGTGCATACACGCACATGACGCTCCTCGCGGAGACGACGCCCGGGATGCGCAATCTGTTCCGGCTCTCGTCACGGGCGTCGATCGAGGGTTACTACTTCAAACCACGCATGGATCGTGAGCTCCTCAGCGAGCACGGCGCGGGGCTGATCGCGACGACGGGGTGTCCGAGCGGTGAGGTTCAGACTCGGCTGAGGCTTGGCCAGTACGAGGAAGCACGCCAGGCTGCGTCGGACTTCCGTGACATCTTCGGTGCGGAGAACTACTTCTGCGAGATTATGGATCACGGCCTCGGTATCGAACGGCGGATCATGACCGACCTGCTGCGGCTGGCCGATGAGCTGTCGCTCCCGCTGGTCGCGACCAACGACCTTCACTACGTCCATGCCGATGATGCCAAGAGCCACGCCGCCTTGCTGTGTGTCCAGTCCGGAAGCACGGTGGATGATCCAAAGCGGTTCAAGTTCGATGCTGACGAGTTCTACCTGAAGTCGCCGGCGCAGATGCGCGACCTGTTCAAGGACTTCCCCAGCGCATGCGACAACACTCTGCTGATTGCGGAGCGCTGCAACGTCGAGTTCGACACCTCGGCAAACTACATGCCCCGCTTTCCCGTCCCTGTCGGCGAGACCGAGGAGACCTGGCTGGTCAAGGAGATCCAGCGCGGCCTCGCGGAACGCTATCCCGACGGGGCAAGCGCGCAGGTGCGAGAGCGCGCCGAGTACGAGACCGGGATCATCCTCCAGATGGGGTTCGCCGGGTACTTCCTCGTCGTCGCGGACTTTATCGGCTGGGCGAAGGACCACGGCATCCGAGTCGGCCCCGGTCGAGGCTCCGGCGCCGGCTCAATGGTCGCCTACGCACTGCAGATCACCGGGCTCGACCCGCTGGTGCACGACCTGATCTTCGAACGCTTCCTCAACCCCGACCGTGTATCGATGCCCGACTTCGATGTCGACTTTGACGACCGGCGTCGCGGTGAGGTGATTCGCTATGTCACTGAGAAGTACGGCGACGATCGGGTTGCGCAGATCGTCACCTACGGAACCATCAAGTCCAAGCAGGCCCTCAAAGACAGCTCCCGCGTGCTCGGCTACCCGTTCAGCACCGGTGACAAGCTCACCAAAGCGATGCCGCCGACCGTGTCGGGCAAGGACATCTCGCTAGCGGGGATCTTCAACTCCGAAGATCCCCGCTATGCCGAAGCCGCCGAGATCCGCACCCTGATCGAATCTGAGGTCGACGCGAAAGCGGTCTACGAGACCGCGGTCGGGCTGGAAGGCCTGAAACGGCAATGGGGCGTCCATGCGGCCGGAGTCATCATGTCCAGCACCCCGCTGACCGACGTCATCCCGCTCATGAAACGAGAGCAAGACGGGCAGATCGTCACGCAGTTCGACTACCCGGCTTGTGAGTCACTCGGGCTGATCAAGATGGACTTCCTCGGGCTACGCAACCTCACCATCCTCAGCGACGCGGTCGAGAACATCCGAACCAACCGTGCCGAACAAATTTCCCTGGAAGACCTACCCCTCGACGACCCTGCCGTGTTCGAGCTGATGCGCCGAGGTGACACCCTCGGCGTCATTCAATTCGACGGCGACGCAATGCGTTCACTCCTCCGCCTCGCCCAGCCCGACCACTTCGAAGACATCACCGCCGTCGGCGCGCTCTACCGACCGGGGCCGATGGGCGCAAACTCGCACATCAACTACGCACTCCGCAAGACAGGGCAGCAGGAGATCACCCCCATCCATCCCGAGCTCGCGGAACCGCTCGCCGATGTCCTTGGCAAGACCTACGGGCTGATCGTCTACCAAGAGCAAGTCATGACGATCGCGCAGGTACTTGCCGGTTTCACGCTCGGACAAGCCGACCTGCTCCGCCGCGCGATGGGCAAAAAGAAAAAGTCAGAACTCGACAAGCAGTTCGAGGCATTCTCCTCCGGGATGAAAGCCAACGGGTACAGTTTGGAGGCAGTGCGAACGCTCTGGGACATCTTGCTCCCGTTCTCCGACTATGCCTTCAACAAGGCTCACTCCGCCGCCTACGGACTCCTGAGCTACTGGACCGCGTACCTCAAAGCCCATTACCCGGCCGAGTACATGGCCGCCCTGCTCACCAGCGTCGGGGAATCCAAAGACAAGATGGCGCTCTACCTCAACGAGACCCGGCGGATGGGTATCAAGGTTCTCCCACCAGACGTGAACGAGTCCGGTCGCTACTTCGCTGCCATCGGCGAAGATATCCGGTTCGGACTCGAAGCAATCCGCAACGTAGGAGGCAACGTCGTCGCCCAGATCATCAACACTCGTGAAGCCAAAGGACGATACGCCGGCTTCCATGATTTCCTCCGCAAAGCACCCATCGATGTCGCCAACAAACGCACCGTCGAATCGCTGATCAAAGCAGGGGCGTTCGACTCGTTCGAGCATCCTCGGCGTGGACTGCTGAGCATCCACAAAGAAGCCGTCGATGCCGTCGCCGGAATCAAACGACAAGAAGCTCACGGACAGTTCGATCTCTTCGCCGCCCTCGGCGACGACGCGGAAGACTCCTTCGACACTGAGATTCCTGATCTCCCCGAGTGGAACAGGCGCGACAAACTCGCGTTCGAACGAGAAATGCTCGGACTCTACGTGTCTGACCATCCACTTCGTGGACTTGAACAGGTGCTCTCCAAACGCGCAAACACTCAGATCGCTGCGCTCCTGGGGGAAGGTTCCCCGAAGGACGGCAAGTCGGTGACCGTTGCCGGTCTTCTGACCAACGTTCAACATCGCGTCGCCAAAGCGTCCGGCAACCCTTACGCCCTCGTCCGAATCGAGGACCTCGGCGGAGAGGTCAGCACTATGTTCACCGGAAAGACCTATCAGGCCTACTCATCAGCACTTCAGGCTGACTCCGTCGTGCTCGTCAGCGGGCGAGTAAGTCTCCGCGACGACGGGGTGACAATCCACGCCGACGGCCTTGAAGAAATCGAGTCGGCCGACCACATGCAAAATCGCCCCTTTGTAATCGTCATGCCAGAGCGAGCCGCAACGGAGACTCGCATCACAGAACTCCGCGAGATCCTCATCCGACACCCCGGCCAGACTGAGTCACGCCTCAAGCTAGTCAAGACCGACACCGCGTCCCTCTTCTCCTTGACGCCCTACCCTGTCACCGTTACCGCCGACCTATACGCCGAAGTCAAGTCGCTCCTCGGAGCAAAGAGCATCGAGATGTAGTCGAGGCATCGTGAGGGAGCCGTTCACCAAAGTCCTGCTGCCGGACGCTCCAATTACTCGACCTGATCTTTTCCCGGTGGCGGTTCGCCGTGCCACACATTCCGGTCCCACGGGCCGCGTCCTTTTCGCTGCGACGAAAGTAATGATGGTCAACGCGGGTGCGACCACGCTCAGGCACCAGTCCGGCGAGCTCAAGGCCGTCGAAGGCGACGTCATCTTGCTGCGACCTGGTCACTGGTATTCGGGAGACCCCTCCGGGACGGTGGTGACGACGACGGCCTACATCGACACGACCTTCCTTCACGAGCAGGCACGGTGGATACCCAAGTCCGCCGCGCCCGCTCTTCTTGGTTCTCTGAACAAATGCGGGTCGGATCCTGTCACGTTCCGCCTCTCACCCAGGACGCTTCCGCAACTAGAGTCCGCATTCCGAGTGCTGCTCGATATTCAGCAGCACGAGGTTTCGCCGCTCCGAAGCCTCAGTCTTGTTACCGGGCTTCTCGACGTACTTACCCAGTCGGATGCTGCGATCGGGGTCGGCGACGAAGCGGTACGGCGAGCAGTGGCGATCCTCATCGAACGGTTCGACCAGCCGTGGACTCTTGACGCTCTCGCCGTTTCGGCGGCGATGTCTCGATCACAGATCTCACGACTGTTTCGCAAGCACCTCCAGATAAGCCCTGCGGAGTTCCTGCGCCACGAGCGAGCGCGTCGCATGGCCGATCTTCTGCTTTCCAGTGGCCTTAGTGTCGAGGAAGCCGCTCGCCAGGTCGGATGGTTGGACGCCAGTCATGCCTCGCGTGCGTTCCGCCGCGTGTACGGGCTCTCTCCGCAGCAGTACCGACGAGCACACGAGCAATCTTCCTAGGCCGTCTGAGCGCCCACTATCGGGGGCCCACCTGACAGGTACGCCCCCGACGCGACCGCGCGCGGGGAACCTTGAGGGAAGGAATCTCATGAGCAGCATTGACCCTGACGAGGCAGCAGTATCGACGCCTGCTGGCACCACAGCACGCAGAGGTGCGACGAGCCTGCCGGGTGCGCTGTTTCTGGGGGTGATTGTGTGGGCTGATGACCCGGAGATTGATCCGACGGTGGTCGCGGACCGCAATCCGGTCGCCGTGGCGCGGGCGGTTGCAGTCACAATTCACGAGATGCTCGAAGACTCCGAAGCGTATGCCGGGGCGACGGAGTTCCTTCAGTCAAATCCTCCGCCGCAGGATTGGGTACTGCCCGAAAACGTAGATGCATGGTTGGAGGCGCTGCGGCAAGCGACGCCGCACCCGGCGTACTCGTTCCACCGAGTGCCTATGACCGGTGGTGCGGACGGGACGAACCACACGGCCGTGAACCGGTACTTGCAGCATGCTCTGCAGGAACGCGAAGCCGCTCTCACCGCTGACCCGTCACCGAGCACTTACGTCGGCCGGTCGACTGGAGGATATCTCGCCCGCTGACCCGATCGCGGGAGTTTGACGTTTCCACGCGTCTTCTTGATGTTTCGACGCGTCATCTCCCGGACGCCTCGACCTTGACGTGCTCCTGTGCGTACCTCTGGAACAGCACCACCCGTGCCAGCTGAGCGTTCGCGCGCGGTGCGTGTTCTGTCGATCTGTCTGTGAATGGAGGCCTTCATCATGTCCGACACCACGATCCCACCGTTGGGGTATTCGCCTGAGCCGCCCCGCCCGCACCGGGTGGTGGTTGAGTTCGAGGTCCTCGCCCGCACCCAGGCCGAGGCTCAACACATGGTCGATGAGGTGCTGATCGAAGACCTCGCAGGCCCTCCCGGTCAGCCCCGCACAGACGGCGACCGGGTGTTCGGTGAGGACTTCGGCGACGATGTCCCGCACATCCGTTCCTGGATACCCGCACCCGTGGCCTCGCCCGCCGCGCGGGTGCTGCCGCCGGTGGGGTGGGAGGCGTTCGAGGAGTCGGGGATCCCGGAGATTGTGGCGGAGATGTTCCCACCCGAACCGAGCACCGGTGACTTCCGCCTCCCAGACGGCACGCCCGACCGGGAGGGGTTTGAGGACGCGCACGAGCGGTGGCGCGACGAGTGTCTTTCGCTCGCTGTACAGGCCTCCCGCCTCCCGGACACGTTGGAACGGTTGGAGCGGGCCGAACGGGTCCGTGACGGCCTGGCCGATCTTCTGGAGCGGGAGCATCTTCCCGTGGAGCCGGTGAAGGAGGACTATCTCGTCACGGTTCCCCCGTCGTTCGAGGGCGAGTTTGAGGATCTGCGGTTCAGATCCGACCACGCCCAGTGGCGGTCCGAGTTCACCGCAACCGCGCTCCGACGCGAACACGCATTGGAGGGACTGCTCGCTGAGGGCGGGCCGCGGACGATGTTCCTTCCGGAGCGGTTTCACCGTGAGTGGGTGCCGTCGGATCTGATCGCCCTGCAGACCCTCCGCGTCCTCGTGGAACGGGAGAAGGCCGGGGAAGGCAGGCCGTTGTTGGACCGGCGGGAACGGGAAGAACTGGAGGCGATGTTATTCGCCGCCGACCCCGACGTCAGCGTTCCTGATCCGGATGATCCGGTCGGTGTGCCGATCTATGAGGGGCTGGCGTCGGAGGCGCATGCGTGGATCGTCCCCGGCGTCTACGACGCGACCGGGATCGACGGAGAAGGCCAGTTCCGACTCGTCGTGGGCCGCGTATCCGTCGGCGATGGGGCGACGGCATCGTCGGCGTTCCCACCCGTTGAGCATGACAGTGCCGTGGTGAACGAGATCGCCCGCATCCTCGAGCAGGACACCGAACAGCTCAACCCGGCCGTGGTCCTTGATCGGATCAACGCCGCAGTCCTCGCTACCGGTCGCACTGGCACCGCTCCCGGGGACATTCGCCCTCCCGAGCAGGCGCTGACCAGGCTGGAACGCGGGGCACTGCTGAGCGAGTTACTCGCGGAACGAGAGCAGCACCTGAGCACCGATCCTGACGGCCCCGAGCCGCCCTCCCCGGATCGTGATTCTGGCCGAAGCCTGTAGCAGAGGGCCGCCGTTGGCCGGTGGAGGCGGGTGCCGGTGTGTTTGACGATTTGGCGCATGTTCTTGACGAAACGGCGCATCCTGCCCCGGAACGCTCGTGGCGACCATGCGAGTTCGGGTAGGGGTTGAGGTTCAGAAGGGATGCTCAGAGCGGAGATTCTGCGGGCAGCACGGCTGCTGCCCGCACCTTCCCAGTGACACCGCGCACGAGCCCCGGCCCGTGCCGTGTACTGAAGGAGGTGCGCATGGTCATCACCGACCCCGAAGTTTGGCCGATGCCCGCGGAGCTTCCTGGAGTGCTCGCGCACGCTGCCTCCGTCTACACTGCGGCGGGCATCCCGGTGTTCCCGTGCGCGCCCGGTCAGAAGCGCCCGCTCACCGTGCATGGGTTCCGGGACGCCACCACCGACCCCGCGCAAATCGCCGCCTGGTGGGGACGGCATCCGGAAGCGAATATCGGCATCCCCACCGGGACAGTGATCGGCGTGCTGGACGTGGATGTACACGCCACAGGCAGCGGATACCCGATCCTCCGCACCCTGCAACGAGAGGGGCTGATCGGCGGGTGGGGGCAGGCCGTGCGCTCCCCATCGGGTGGACTGCACTTGTACTACCCGACAGCCCCAGACGCTGCTCAACGATCGTGGTCGCGGGGGCGGGCGCATGTGGACTTCCGCGGCACCGGCGGCTACATCATCGCCCCACCCTCCACCATCACCACCGACGACGGAGCCCGCTACTACGAGATCATTGCCCGGGGCCGTCACCCGCGCCCAGTTGACGCGGACACGATCCGTGAGCTGCTGACGCCCCAGCCTGAGCACCCGCCCCGCCGGCTCGATCCGTTAGCGGTGCGGGAGGTGGAGCATCTCGCGGCCTGGGTCGCCGCGCTACCGGAGGGGAACCGGAACGCGGGCCTGTTCTGGGCGGCATGCCGTCTCGCCGAGGCCGGCCTGCCCGAGCCCGACACTCTCGGGGTACTTGAGTCTGCCGCGTCCGCCGCCGGTCTCGAGCCGCGGGAGATCGCGAAAACGATCCGCTCCGCCCACCGCACAGCGATCGTTGAGGTGCCCGACGATCCCGTCGCACAGACTGCTCGCTCTTTGTCGGGGATCGGGAGGTAGCGGTGACCGGCCCGGCAGTGACAGCTCGCGCCCCGCGCGATCTGGACCTGAGCCCGGACGGAGCCCCCGTTGCTGGTGTGTCGCGGTTCGTGATCGTGCTCGCAGTCACCGGGACGATCCTGCTCGCCCTGGGAGCGTTCTGGCTGTCCTTCACCACCCTCCGTGACCTCGCCGTTCTCTCCGGGATTCCCGAGGGGCAAGCGTGGATGTGGCCGCTGATCGTCGATGGCGTCATCCTTGAAGCCACGATCAGTGTCGTCGCCCTGCGGGATTCCGCCCGCACCGCGAGGCGGTTCGCGTGGCTCCTGCTGGGCGCAGGTGCCGGAGTGAGCGTGGCGGCGAACATCACCCACGCGGTCGTCGCCGCCGATACCCGCGTCCCCGCCCTGATCGCCGCGCTGGTCGCGTCGGTGCCACCGCTGGTGCTGCTCGCGATGACGCATCTCACCGTCGAACTCACTCGCAACACCGCACCGTCTCCGACCATTCAGAAGCCGAGCATTCGACCACTGGTCCCTACCGAGAGCACGGTCGCAATGACCGAAACCCTGGATCGCTCCGAGCAGGACGCGATACCCAAGCCGCAGGAGATAACGGTGGCGGCGCCGCCGGAACTGAGCGTCACCGAACAGCCGTCGAGATCCCGTGGAGGAAGTGGGCAGCAGGGAGACGCGCGTGCTCGGGCGCTCGCGCTGAGTGCGGAGGGTGTGTCGAAGCGGCAGATCGCCGCGCAGCTGGGCGTGCACCCGACCACGGTAGGCCGATGGGTAAACGCACCTGACCGGCAACAGGACGGAGACCCCCATGACTGACCCCACCACCCCCGACCACCAGCACGTCGACCACCAGCGCCTCGCGGATCACGACCAGCGGACGGGTGCGAGCAAGCACACCGATGCGCCACCGACATCGACGCCAACAGGGGCAGCTGAGGATGCGCGGGCATCGGAGTTCGCTACCCACGGCGATCCCACGCTCGTCCGAGGAGGAGGCGCCAGTCCGGTCTCGCCTCGTCCGGGCGTGCAGTGGGTGCGCCCCACCGATGTCGCCGCCCGCGCCGGGGCCGTCGTTCTGGACCGCGGTGCGGAGCTGAACACGCGCCTGCGTGATGCGGTCCTTGACGGGGTTCGTGAAGGGCGTGCGCAGTTGCAGGAGCGTCTGGTCCGCCGCCAGGAGGCCCTGGACCCAGATTCGAGCAGTCCGACAAATGCGCGGGAGCGTGTGGTCGGGAGAACGGGGGTGAGCCGGTGATCGCTGCCTGTCCCGGCACCACCCGAGTGCCGCACGACACCCACACCCCCTGACCACTCATCCAGCCGCTCCGGCTGCTCACTGTCGCACCGGACAGCACCGCACAGACCCGCGCACACTGGGCGGGTCTGGTGGTCCCCTCATGCCTCCGCACGGCCGTGGTACCTGCGGTGGGCGGTGCTCGGTGACCCCAATGGCGGAGTTCGTCGGGATGGGTGTCGCACCTATCTGTTGACGGATCTCATCACGTTTCAGGAGTCGCTATGAACCACCACCCAACCACACCGGCATCATCGCTGTCGCCGGACTTCACCACGAGCGAGGGGCTGCGCGAGCTGCTCACGGAATTAAACGAGCACAACGCCTGGGCGAACAGCCCGGTCGCGGCCGAGCTCATGGTCTACGCGACACGGAAGTATGCGCCGATCGCGAAGGCCTGGCACCGCACCCCCGACGACGCCGCCTACGAGGCGTTCCTCGCGATGCGGCAACCCACCACCCTGCGCGCGGATGATCCGTGGGCGGTGATCACGCGTGCGGTCGCGCTCGGCATCGCCGCCGAAGTCCACGCCGACCGCAACATGACCTCGCAGGACAAGGCCCGCCGTCCGTCGAAGAGGCCGGCGGAGGAGCCGATGCGGGCCGGGCACTACGAGGAGTTCTTCTACGACGTCCACCCCCACGCCCACACCCTGTACGCCAGGGGCGACGGCGGCGAGGACAGGTCGGTGGATCGGGTGATCCGCGCGACCTGCGTGTTCCTCGTCCTCACCGACTGGCCCGCCCGCCCCGTCGAGCAGGCCGTGGACTACATCGCCCACCGCATCACCGGCCTCTCCTCCGGCACCTCCGCACTGGAAATTGTTGCCAAGGAGCTTCACATCGCGATCCGTCTCGGCTACACCCCCGACGAATGGGCAAGCCTCGTCCGCCTGGTCGTCGGCACCAAGACAGGGAAACGGAAGGCCGGGGACTACGGGCTGTTCGCCCGGGTGCTGCTCGGTGACGATGTCGCCGACCTCCTTCGCGACGAGACCCTCGTGACAACCTCCCGCCGGATGGCGTCCATACCTGCCGGGCAGGAAGGCAACGGAGGTGCGTCATGAGTCGGGGTCATTTGGTGTTGGAGCATGCGACGGATCAGATCATCGATGGTCACTCCTACCGGCGTGATCTCGGCGACTTGGAGGAGTTGACGGAGTCGATCCGCCGGTTCGGGTTGCTGTCGCCGATTGTGATCACTACCGGCAACGTCCTCATCTCCGGCAACCGCCGCCTCGCCGTCATGCGCGCCCTCGGACACCGCACCGTGCCCGTATGGGTTGTGCAGGGAGTCTCCGACAAGCTCTCCACCGTCCTCGCGATCCAGGACGAGAACACCCTCCACAAGATGCTCACCCCCATCGAACAAGCAGAGCTCTACGAGGAACTCAAGCATCTCTACGCCGAAGAAGCTGAACGGCGGGAGACTGCGACCCGGTTCGGTTCCGAGACCCGGGATGAACGGATCGCGCAGGCCCACGATGCCGCACCACAGGGTGGAATGCACGGGGGTGTTGATTCAACACCCCCGCAGCAGACGAGCACCACGGGCGGTGGGAAGACGAGAGTGCAAGCCGCGAAAGCCGTGACCGGGCGGGACTCTCACTCGATGCTCGATCAGGTCGTGGAGCTCAAGCAGATCGCCGCGTCCGACAACGAGCATCCCGAGGTGCGGCAGGGCGCCGCCGAAGCCCTGCTCGAGTTGAACACGGATGGGAAGGTCAACGGCCGCTACCTGCGAGTGAAGCTCCTCCAAGCCCTGAACGCCCTGCAGCGGTGGGCACTCGACCCGGACGAGCCCGACGCAGTCCGAGAGGCGGCCGCAGCGGAGCTCGAGCTGGTGAAGGCGCAGGAGCATCCCAAGGATGCGATGAAGGAAGCTACCCGGGCGATTTCTCGGGTGGGGCAGTTGCGGAGGGATGCCGCCGCTCTCGCGCCGCGAGAGGGGTGGAAGGACGCGGACCCGTTGCTGCGACAGAAACACGCCATCCGCAAGCTCGTCGATCTGCTGCGCCGGGAACACGGCTGGTGGGACCGCTACAACCCCGAAGACTTCGGACGATACGCCGACGCCAAGCAGTGGGAACTCGTCGAGAGCTACATCACCGAAGCGAGCCGGTTCCTCGAGCAGGCCCGCACCGCACGAATGACCACCAGTGAGGACAGCGCTGATGCCGACGTATGAGGACCCGTCCCTGGACGCGGATGAGCTGGCGGAGGCAGCGCGCGGGCTCGCGTATGCGACCCGGCAGATCAGGACCCCGGAGGACACGTATGAAGTGCTCGGGTCATTGCATCTGACGTTGTCGCGGCTCCAGCAGTGGCTGCAGCAGCTCGCGGCCTGGCACGACCGGCATGCCTCGTTCGCTGCTACCGACAACGGTGACCGGGCTGCGGGGCACGATCACGCGGTCAAGGCCGGTGGCTGGTTGACGATCGCCGCTGCCTCCGCGGAGCAGGTGGTCCAGCTCGTGATGAAAGCTCACAGCGAGAACGGGCGGATCGCCTGGCAGCCCGAGGCCGCACCGACACGAACTGTGGGGCTCGCTGAAGCACTCGTGGAACGGGAAGAGGCCCTCGACTCCGAACCCCCAGCAAGCGGACACACCAACCAGAGCAGGGGCCTCTCGCGCTGAGAGCGGAACGGACGGCGGGCGGGCGGCGCACCTATCGGGTGACTCCGCCCGCCCCTCTATTGGAAGGCCCCACTTCATGTCTTCTCCTCACACCGACGACCAGCAGCGTCGTCGTCGCCGTCTGATCATCACCCTCACCGCGACCGGTCTCGTCATCGCGGTGCTCGCCGGTGTCGGCATCTACGGCCTCGTCACCGGCCCCCACGGCAGTGAGGATCCCGGGGAGCGCACACCCACCTCGTCCACGGCACCGCTCGACCCCGTCGACCCGACTGGGCAGCCGGGCGAGGCCGATCTGCCGGCCTTGCCGCGCACGAATAACCCCGAGACCTACGTGCGCGCGGTCGCTGTGGCGTTGTTCGACTGGGATACCTTTACCCTCCTGACTCCTGCTGATCACCGGGGTGTGTTGATCGAGGACGCGGACCCGTCCGGCACGGAGACGCCGGGGCTGATCGCGGACATGGACGGGTACTTCCCGTCGGCGTCGACGTGGCGGGATCTTGCCGAGTACCGCACCCGCCAACACATTGAGATCGACCGGGTATTCGTCCCCGCACAGTGGGAGGAAGCGGTCGCCGCCTCCGGCGGGCACATCACCGACGGCACGGTCGCGTACACGGTCGAAGGCATCAGGCACCGGGACGGCGTCTGGTACGACGACCCCGTCCAGAGCGAGCATGCGGTGGCGTTCACGGTGTTCATGTCCTGCCAGCCGGTGTTCAACCGGTGCCATCTGCTGCGCCTATCCGAACTCGACAACCCCCTCCGATAGGCCGGGGCACGGGATGAAGAAGCTCCTTGCTGCCGCAGCCACGTTTATGCTGCTCGCCCCGATGCTGGGGCTGCTCAGCATTGGTCTGCTCGTGAACCCGGCCGTCCTCAACCAGGGGAACTGCATCGCCAGCGGTGTGACCCTCGGGCCGATCCCGGACTCGCTCCAGGTGACGATGAAAGACGGGTACACGTTCACTCTCAACAAGCAGCAGCTCACCCACGCCGGGACGATGATCACCGTCGGAGCGAATACTCCTGGGGTGGGGCGGGACGGGATTTTGATCGCGTTGATGGCGGCGCTGACGGAGTCGACGCTGCGGCAGCTCGCCAATACCGGCACCTACCCCGAATCCGGGAGCTACCCGAACGACGGGAACGGCTCCGATCACGACAGCTTGGGTCTGTTCCAGATGCGCCCGCAGTCCGGGTGGGGCACCGTTGCCGAGCTCATGGACACCACGTATCAGGCGCGGGCGTTCTATGGCGGACCCGACGGACCGAACCATCCCTCACCGCGGGGGCTGCTCGATATTCCGGGGTGGCAGCAGATGGACAAGGGCGAGGCCGCCCAAGCCGTCGAAGTGTCCGCCTACCCGGACCGGTACCAGAACTACGAGCCCGTCGCCCGCACCATCCTCGACACCCTCACCCGCAACAACAGCGGCGGGAGCGGTGTGCCCGGGGACACGAACATTCCCGAGACGAGCCGGCTGGTGTTCCCACTGCCGACAGGCAGCTATGTGCACACGTCGTCGTTCGGGCCGCGGATTGACCCCATCACTGGTGAGGCGCGCGTGCACGCCGGAACTGACTGGGCTGCCGCTGATGGGACGCCGATCTTTGCCCTCGCCGACGGCATGGTCACCTATGCGGGGATGGTCGATGGGTATTCGGGGCAGATCACTATCGAGCACACCATCGGCGGCGAAAAGGTCGCGACGAAGTACATCCACATGTGGGCACACGGCATCCACGTCACCACTGGCGACAGGGTCACCGCCGGCCAACACATCGGCGACGTCGGCAGCAGCGGCCACTCGACCGGCCCGCACCTGCACTTCCAAGTCCACCCCGGCGGCGCGAACGCCCCCGCCGTCGACGCAAAACCGTGGCTCGCAGAACGCGGTGTCGAGGGCATCGACGCCCCGGTCGGTGGCGGGCCAGGCTGCACCAGCTGAGCTGAGCGGGGCCTGGCGGGGTGGGTGGCGCACCTGACCGGTGCCCACCCACCCCCGTTGTCGTGAGGAGAACCGTATGCCTGCCATCACCTTGGCCCTGCTACAGGCTGAGAACGTCTACCCCGATCTCTCCAGTGTCGGAGGCCGCTCCACCCTCATCGAGATCGTCGGCGCGCTGCTCACGATCGTGTTGATCGTCTCGGTGCTCATGCTCGTCGTCTCCGGGATCGTGTGGGCGGTGTCCTCCTCCGCCGGGAACCCGCAGACCGCCGCGAAAGGGAAAGTCGGTGTGTTCGTCGCCCTCGGAGCCGCCGCCCTCGCAGGTGCCGGAGTGGCATGGATGAACTTCCTCCTGAACCTCGGAGACACCCTCTGAGCCTGGTCGCACGTTCCGGCATCGCACCTGTCCCAGTGACCCCGCACGACCGGGTACGGGGCGATCGCTTGCGAAGGAGCCCATTCATGCTTGCCGTTCTCGACACTCTCACCACTCTCGCCGCGGTGTTGCCCGCGAATGTGGACATCACCCCGAACGACTCCGGGCTGCCCGGCATCGCCGCTCTGCGCACGGTCGTGGGCGCGGTGATGACGATCGGGCTGATCCTGTCCGTCCTCGCCCTCATCGTCTCCGCCGTCGTGTGGGGCTTCGGCGCCAACAGCAGCAACCCGCATCTGGCGTCGCGGGGGAAGGTCGGGGTGCTGATCTCCTGCGGGGCGGCGATCATTACCGGCGCATCGGTGACGCTGATCAACTTCTTCTGGAACGTCGGCCAGGCCGTCTCCTAACCACCACCATCTCGACCCGTAGAAGGGAGGGGTGTTGTGGCTGGTATCTGTGACGTCCCCATCATCAGCAACGTCTGCGACGCCGTCGGCGAAGGTGCAGCCACCCTCGTCGCTGCACCGTTCGACTGGCTCGCCCAAGCGATCGGAGCGGCCGCGTCCTGGATCTTCCAAGGCGTGTGGGCGCTGTTCGACTCGACCACCCTGGTCGACATCACCGGGGCCGGCTACATCGGCGTGTACAACGTGATCTTCGGGATTGCGATCTTCGTCATGCTGATCTTCTTCTGCCTGCAACTCATCACCGGCCTCATCAGACGCGATCCCACCGCCCTCTCCCGCGCCGCCCTCGGATTAGCGAAGTCGGTGCTCGGGTCGTTCCTGGTCATCACATTGACCGCGACACTGCTCGAGATCGTCGACCAACTCTCGATCGGGATCATCCAGGCGACCGGGACGACGTTGGAGGAGATGGGCGGGAAGATCGGGGTCCTCGTCGCAGGTCTCACCGCGATCACCCTCACCGCACCCGGAGCCGGCGCGATCATCACCATCTTCCTCAGCTTCCTCGCGATCTGCGCGGCAGCAATCGTCTGGTTCAGCCTCCTGATCCGGAAGGCGCTGATCCTGGTCGCCGTCGTGATGGCACCGATCGCGCTATCGGGAGCGTCGTGGGATGCGACGAAGGGGTGGTTCGGGAAGTGGGCGTCGTTTGTGCTTGCGCTGATCTTCTCCAAACTCGTGATCGTCGTGGTGTTCCTGGTGGCGATCAATCAGGTCAACGCGCCGATCGATATGGACCTCAGTTCGATTGCAGATCCGATCGCGGGGATTGTGCTGATGTTCATCGCCGCGTTCGCGCCCTACATGGTCTACAAGTTCATCTCCTTCGTCGGCTTCGACATGTACCACGTCATGAGTGCGGAGCAAGAGTCGAAGCAGGCCATGAACCGGCCCATGCCCCTCCCCGGCAAGCCCGACGGTGGCGGGCCACAGAAGATCCTCGACGGCGGGGGCGACAGCAAGAACGATGGTGGTGGAGGGAATCCGCCGCCCCCGCCAGGGGGTGGGCCCAAACCCTCGCCGGGCGGCGGAGGTGGTGCCGGAGCGGCGGGGAGCAGCGTAGGTGGTGGCGCTGCCGGAGGCGGTGCAGGAGCGGGAGCCGGGGCGGGTGCTGCAGCGGCAGGTCCGGTCGGGATCGCCGCAGTCGCCGGGGCAAAGATCGCCAAGGGCGCAGCGGAGGCCGGCCCGAAGCTCGGCGACGCGATCGGCCGCACCGCCGACAGCCACGCCGGAGCCGCCAGCGAGGGGCAGGCCACGCCACCACCACCTGACCGGTCAGTGCCGCCCGCGCACCCCACCACGCCGGCGCCGAGCGCGCCTGCATCGAAGCCGCAGACCCCGCCCGCGAACAACAGCGGTGGTGGGCAGGCTCCGCCGCCGCCGAAGCCCTGACCGGAGAGATCCGCCACTGAAAGGAGGTGACGTTCCGTCATCTGGGCGGTGGCCAGTGAACAGCACACCCCGTGTGGTCAGAAACGACCTGACCCCAGGGGTGGTTCACGGGTCACCGCCCGCTGTGCTGTCCGTACCTGACCGGCGACCCCAATCCGTTCGCCTGTTCAGGAGCACCTTATGGCCAGCACTGCGTCCACCCGCACCGAGTTCGAGCTGTCAGCGGTGAAGTTCTCCCGCCTCACCAAACGCGGGATCATCCTCGGCCTCTCCCTCCCACAAGTCATCGCCCTCTCCGTCGCGGTCGCCGTGTTCATCGCCTCCCTCTACACCGGAGGCCCCGCCGCGCTCTACACGTCCCCGATCTGGGGCACCGGCGCTGCCCTCGCCTGGGTACCGGTCGGTGGGCGGAAGCTCGTCGAATGGGTACCGATCACCCTGCACTGGGTGCTCCGGCAAGCCCTCCAGCAGACGAGGTATCGACGTCGGATTGTGAAGCCACGCCCTGCGGGAACCCTCGCGCTGCCTGGAGATGCGGCGCCGTTGCGTCAGTACGAGGATCCCGAGAGCGGGGCGGTGATGGTGCATGACCCGCACGGGCAGACCCTGACGGCGCTGGTGGAGGTGACCCATCCCTCGTTCATTCTGTTGGATCCGGGTGAGCAGGAGCACCGCGTTCACGCCTGGGGTCGGGTGCTGTCCGTTGCGTGCCGGTCCACCCGGATCGCCCGCCTCCAAGTCCTCGAACGCACCGTCCCTGACTCCGGGTCGGGGCTCGCGCAGTGGTGGGCGGAGCACGGCAACGACGACGATTCCTGGGTCGCGCGCACTTACCGGGAGCTCATCGACCGGGCAGGCCCTGCCGGGGAACGCCACATCTCCACCATCTCCCTCAGCCTGGACATGCGGGCCGCATCCCGCACTATCCGCACCGCGGGCGGTGGCCTCAAGGGTGCCGCGGTGGTGCTCAAGCAAGAAATGGAGACCCTCACCACCGCGCTCCGCACCGCAGACCTGAAACCCTCCGACTGGTACACACCAGGACAGCTCGCAATCATGCTCCGCAGTGCGTACGACCCCGCGATCGCCGCAACCCTGGAGCGCTCCGGGGAGATCGGGCAGGACCTCGCCATGGCTGGCCCGGTCGCGGTCGAAGAGACCTGGGACCAGCTGCGCTCCGACAGCGCGCATCACGCGGTGTTGTGGATCAGTGAGTGGCCGCGCTCACTCGTCTACCCAGGCTTCCT
This sequence comes from Microbacterium sp. DWRC1-3, assembly GCF_049896645.1. Taxonomy (NCBI): domain Bacteria; kingdom Bacillati; phylum Actinomycetota; class Actinomycetes; order Micrococcales; family Microbacteriaceae; genus Microbacterium; species Microbacterium sp. DWRC1-3. The sequence continues at coordinate 34,009 of NZ_JAFCUS010000001.1, read as the reverse complement.
CGCACCCGTACTCCTGACCAGCGGGATCCGTCGAGCGTTCACGCTGCTGTGCGACCCGATCCGCAGTGATCAGGCGGCGCGGGATATTCGGAAGAAGAAGACCGAGTACATCAGTGATGCGGCGCAGCGGCAGAAGGTCGGGCAGATCGAAGACGCGCAGCAATCCGCCGAATACCAAGACGTGCTGCAGCAGGAAGCCGACCTCACCAGCGGCCACGGCGTCCTGCGCTACACCGGACTCCTCGCCGTCTCCGCACCCACCGCCGATGAGCTGGAAGCTGCAGTGTCGGCGATAGAGCAGGCAGCGATCCAGGCGTCGTGCGAAACCCGTCGCCTGGTCGGGCAGCAGGCACAGGCGTTCGTCGCGGCAGCCCTGCCGCTCTGCCGAGGAATCTGAGACATGAGGCGTACCTGACGGGTGTCACTGCACACTCCGTCGGAAGGCCACCCCTCATGGGACAGCACACCAGCCCGAAGAAGCTCCACTCCACCGTCCTCGTCGAAGACGGTACCGGCCGGAAGAACCGCAAGACCCGGGAACGTGCCGCCCGGCAAGTCATCGCCCGCGAGCACGCCGAGCAACGCGCCGCAGAGAAGGCGAAGCTCGCCGCGGAACGGGCAGAAGCGCGCTCGACGAACTACCTCCCCAGGGGTGGCGAGCCAGGTCCCGCGGGATTGCGGTCGTATCGGGGGTTTCGGGTTCCCTCGCATCAGGACACCTCGGCCGCGCTGCAGGGCGCGTACCCGTTCCTCGCCGAAGGCGGCCTCGGCTCCCAGGGCGTATTCGTGGGGCAGGACATGTACTCCGGCGGATCGTTCGTGTACGACCCGTGGGTGCTGTACCAGCGCGGCATCATCACCGCCCCAAACCTCGTCCTCGCCGGCATCGTCGGCAGTGGGAAGTCGTCGCTGGCCAAGTCGCTCTACACCCGCAGCATCCCGTTCGGGCGTCGCGTGTACGTCCCCGGCGATCCAAAGGGTGAGCACACGGCGGTTGCGGAGGCAGTGGGTGGGAAAGCGATCGTCCTCGGGCATGGCCTCTCGAACCGTCTCAATCCGCTCGACGAGGGCTACCGGCCCGGCGGGCTCACCGACGCCGAATGGGCGTCCACGGTTGCGTCGCGTCGCCGTGACCTGATCGGCGCCCTCGCCGAGACCGTGCTCGAGCGGTCGTTGTCGCCGCTGGAACACACGGTCATCGATATCGCCCTCCAGGCCGTGGTCGCCAGTAACGATGTGCCGATCCTGCCGATGGTCGTTGACCGCATCCTCACTCCCGACCCCACAGATGACGACCGCCTTGCCGAGGACGGCCGCATGGTCGGGCACGCCCTGCGCCGTCTCGTCTCCGGCGACCTCCAAGGCCTGTTCGACGGACCCTCCACGGTGACCTTTGATCCGACGTTGCCGATGATCACCCTCGACCTATCCCGCGTCGTCGAAAACTCCACCCTCATCAGCGTGCTGATGACCTGCTCGTCGGCATGGATGGAATCCGCACTGCTGGACCCGAACGGTGGGCAACGTTGGGTTGTCTACGACGAAGCGTGGCGGCTCATATCCCACCCGGCGTTGTTGAAGCGGATGGACGCGCACTGGCGGCTCGCCCGCCATTACGGGATCGCGAACCTGCTCATCTTCCACAAGCTCACCGACCTCGACAACGTCGGCGACCACGGCTCCGCCATGCGATCCCTCGCCAACAGCCTGCTGGCCAATGCGGAGTCGCGGATCATCTACCGACAAGAATCCGACCAGATCGGCACCACCGGGAAGACCCTCGGCCTCACCGGCACCGAGCAGAAACTCCTGCCGTCCCTGGGGACCGGGCAGGGGTTGTGGCGGATCAAAGAGTCGTCATACGTCGTCCAGCATCAGTTGCACCCTGATGAGCTGCGGGCCTTCGACACCACCCAGCGGATGACTCAGAATCCCCGCGAGTTCACGAATCCTGAGCGCTCCGGAGAGCTGTCTTGAGCGTAGACGGCCCCGCCTCGGAGCACCAGGGCTCGGACGATACGAGCAGCGTGTCGGAGGAGGAGCTGGTGCGGAACATGATGGCCCTCGATGACGGGTTGCATCGGATCGAGCAGCAATCCCAGGATCAGTTGATCCTGTTGTATGAGGATCCGGAGACGTTCGGAGCTGGGCATTTCGTGCTATATCCCCTGCACGGGTCTTCGCCGCGGTTCGCGATCGAGGAGCAGTACCCGCCCGGGGTCGACTGGTCCGATGAAGACCGTGTCCCGGTGTCCTGGACGTGGGCATCCGAAGCGCGGCTTCCACAGCCGGATGGGAGCTGGCCGTGGGTGACGCTCTCCGAGGGTGAAGTCGCCTCCGCCGACTACGAGACGCTGCTGCACATCACCGGTGGGTGGGCGGATGCGCTGTGCGAGCTCATTGCCCGGGAGGAAGCCCTCACCACCGCCCCCGTCGCAGACGACGGGGTGGGGCGTTCGGGGCCGGGTCGCACCTTCCTGGCATGACCCTTCGACGCCGTCGCCAGAACAGCAACCAGACACACCCCGTGGCCCCGAAATCGAGGTTGGTGGTGCCTGCGGTGCTGCCGCAGATTCTCCTCGAAGCCGTGAACGCGGACACTCTCGTCGTGACCGTGAACGGTAACCGCCTTGCCGCTACCCCGATCCGCCGAGACGAGATCACAGCCACGGTGACGGAGCTCGTCGGGCGCTTCGGATCACCAACCCGGGTGGAGGTGCGAGAGATGGACGGCAGCGTCCACGCAGACATCCTCACGCCACCTGCGCCGGAGCCGCGGTCGCCGTTCGCTCCACCAGAAGACGCCGCACCCGCACTGGTAGCACTGCCGAGCCTTCTGGAGTTCACCGCGGACGGGTTCGTCCCCGGTGAAGACGTCGCCCTCGCCCTGATCCTCCGCCACAGCTCGGCCGACCCAACCGGTGCCGCCCGCGCCCTCGTCGACCGCGGCGAGATCCCTCGCGTGAGGGGTGAGGTGATCTTGCTGGGGCGAATCTCTGGCACCGCCTCGGTGCAGCGCATCGACTGACCGCCCGCTTATCCGCTCGTCGTCGTACCTGTTGTCCTGACCCCGCGCGTGTGCCTTCTGCGGGATCAGAAAGGTGCCGACATGTCTGGTCCTGTGCAGGCGAAACCCGCCAACGACCTCTTCATCAACCTCACCCTCGGAGCCCTCATCACCGCCGCCGTGTTCACCGGGATACTAAGGATCGCGGGCTCCGTGACCGCATTCCTCACCGGCCTGCCCGAACCGTCCGGCAGTTTCACCTCTTGGATCAGTGTCCTTGCCACCCCAACGGACCCCGGGACGGCGCTTGGCGCGGAAGGCTTGAACCCGTTCGTCTACTGGGCAGTCGTCGCCGTGGTTCTTGGCGTGCTCGGAACATCAGGCCTCTTCGTGGTTCGGGCGGTTCACCGTTCCCGGTCGAAATCGGACCCACACCGGCTCGCCGGGACCGCCACCGCCGCCGAGGTCGCCCGGGCCGCCTCCCCGAAGACCCTGGTGAAGAAGGCTGCGACGTTGCGGCCCTCGCTCACCGGAACACCCGCCCCGGAAGACGTGGGGTATCTGCTCGGTACCGGGAAAGGCGGGCAGATCTGGGCGACCGTCGAAGACTCGATCCTACTGATCGGCCCGCCCCGCTCGGGGAAAGGGCTGCATGTAGTGATCAACGCGATCCTCGACGCCCCCGGAGCCGTCATCACCACCAGCACCCGTCCGGACAACCTCACCGCGACCTTGAAAGCGCGCGCGAAGAAGGGGAAGGTCGCGGTGTTCGACCCCCAGCAGCTCGCCCCAGGGCTCCCGGCGGGGATGCGGTGGTCACCCGTGCGCGGCTGCCAGGACCCGCTCACGGCGATGATCCGCGCGAAAGGCCTCGCCACCGCCACAGGGTTCGGTGGCGTCCAGGACGCGGGGTTTTGGGAAGGGAAGACGACCGCCGCGATCCAAGCCCTTCTCCATGCCGCCGCTCTCGACGGTAGGAACGCGAAGACCCTGTACCAGTGGGCGCTGAACCCGACCCTCGCCGCCGACGCCGTAAGGGTGCTGTCGTCCCATCCGGGAGCGGCGGAAGGGTGGGCGGACTCCTTGGATGCGATGGTGCAGGCAGACCCGCGGACGAGGGATTCGATCTGGCAGGGTGTCTCCCTCGCGTTCTCTGCTCTTGCCGATCCCCGCGTCCTGGACGCGGTTTCCCCGGGGCCGGGTGAGGAGTTCGACCCTGAGGAGTTTCTCCTCGGCAACGGGACCCTCTACCTCCTCGCCACCGGTGCCGGCGCCGGCGCGTCGTCGGCGCTGGTGGCGGCGTTCATTGAAGACCTCGTCGAGTCCGCCCGGAAGATCGCCGCACGGTCACCTGGCGCACGCATGGACCCGCCTTTGTTGCTGGCGTTGGATGAGATTGGGAACCTTGCCCCGCTGCCGTCGCTGCCGACGTTGATGGCGGAAGGTGGCGGCACCGGCATCACCCCACTCCCGGTGTTGCAGTCCCTTGCCCAGGCGCGGGAGAAGTGGGGTGAGAACCAGGCGAACGCGATCTGGGACGCATCCATCGTGAAAATCATCCTCGGCGGAGCCTCCAACAGCCGAGACCTCCAAGACCTCTCCACCCTCATCGGCGACCGCGACGAAACCACCGACAGCATGACGACGGATGCCTATGGGGCGCACTCATCGCAACGGTCGATCCGCCGCGTCCCGATCCTCCCACCCGACGTCCTCCGCACCCTCCCGTTCGGCACGGGCGTGGTGATGCTCCGCACCGCCCGCCCCATCATCACGAACCTGCGCCCGTGGCCAACCCGCGCGGATGCCAAACAGCTCCGCACGGACCGGGGCGAGGTCGAGCAGGCGCTCCAAGGCGGTGCCCGATAGTACCGCCGGGGTGTTGGTCGTACCTGTCTGGTGAGCCCGCGGCTGCGGGATTGACATGGACATGTTGGGAGACATCACGATGACTATTCGCACGAAGGAATCCCTGTCGGGGTTCGTCGCGTCCGACCCGGAGCTGACGTTCACCAGCAAGGGCGATGCCCGCCTCTACGCCCGGATCGGGCAGCCCCAGGCACGGGTCGAAGACGACGGGACGTTCACCCCGTTGGAGCCGACGTTCACGGACCTGGTGATGTTCCGGCGCTCCGCGGAGCTCGCGCATGAGCAGTTCCAGAAGGGTGACAACTTCCTCGCCGAGGGCGAGACCCGCACCTACACCGGCAGCGACGGCACCGAACGAGAGCAGTTCGTAGCGTCCCGGATCGGACACGACAACAACATCACCCGCTACACCGTCGACCGCACCCCACCCGAACGAGACACCCCACAACAGGAGACCCCGATACGCGGTCAGATGCAGCAGGCCCTCGCCGACCGCGAAGGACAGCTCGACCCGGAACCACCCACCGCGACCAGCGCTGCGTCCGCGCAGCGCGACGCGGTCGCCCGATAAGCCGCGGGTGCGGCGACCAGCCACCCCACCACCACCACCGTGTGGTCGCCGCACCCGCCTCCTTCCTGCGCCGCATCCTTCGCGGCTCTCCTTCTTCGCCTCGCCACGTTCCGGGAGTTTTCTGATGACCACCAACAACCCCGCCCCACCCGACACCGAACCGCAGAGCTCGAGGCCGGCCGTGCCGGGGCCTGACTTCGATGGGATTGACCTGTCCGAGCTCCCCGCAGACGTCGCTGAGAAAGCGAAGCAGTTCGCGAAGCAAACGTTCCAGGCGGACCTGGCGAAGTCACTCACCGCGGTGGCACGCCCGATCAACTGGCGCACCCTCCCACCCGCCGACCTCGAGCACGAGCTTCTCGAGCTGAACGGATGGGTCGACTGGCTCCGCCACACCTAAGGCCTCCCCGCACAAGTTGTCCCGCCGATGTGGCACCGCCACCCCGAACTCATCTGGGAACTGTCCGCCCTGCGCCAGCACTGGCTGTTCTGCTTCGACCCACAAGCCAAAGGCAACCAGGCCCTCGCCTGGCACCACGACTTCAGCGTCGCCCGCGAACGGCTACGGGACTGGGTCACGATCTCCGGCACCCGCCTTGACCGCGACCGCCCCACCCGCATCACAGTGTGGCCCGGCGGCGAAGCCGAAGACTGGACAGAACCCGACACCACCGAACGCCCCGTCGCGAAGCGCACGGACGATTTCCTCGCGTTCGTCGAGGAGCAGGTCAAGGCCCGGATTGCGGAGCAGGACGCGACGATCCGGGAAATCGTGAACATCGATTGGAGCGAGCAGTCATGACCGAACAGACCGGTGACGTCCTCGTTTCACCGTTGCGGGACAGCCGCGAAATCGCGGCGTTCCTGCGGGTGTCGGAATCGACGCTGTCGAGGTGGCGGGCCGAGAAGAAAGGGCCCCCGTTCATCCGGATCGGTGGGGTGACCAGGTACCGCATCGAACAGGTCGAGCACTGGCTCGCCTCCCTCGGCACCGATGAGCACGCCTGAACCGACCGCACCTCTGCCGGTGCCGCCGATCGGGGTGAAGGTCACCACCGACCTTGAACACCGCGCCTCGGGGATCCGTGCTCGCGCCCGCTGGATCGACCCCCACACCCGCAAACGGGTCACCCGCGCGCTCGTCGTCCCCGACGAGGACGCCGCCGAAGAGTTCTTTCAATACCTGCAGGCCTCCGCCGAACTCGGGATCGACAAACGCATCCTGTTCTCCGACTACGTCGAGATGATCGGCGACCGGTGGCAGCGGGGCCTGGACCCGACGTCCACCGTCGACGGCTACAAACTCGGACTCCGCCTCCGCGTCCTCCCCGCCCTCGGACATTTGCCACTGTCACAGATCACGGCCGGGATGATCGACCGCACCATCGACCAGTGGGAAACACTGCACTCCGCGTCGACCATCAAGAACACCATCGCGCCCCTCGTCCGCGTCCTCGACGAAGCCGTCCGCGACGACCTCCTGCCCAGCAACCCCGCCCGCAACCGGTCTAGACGCTCCCTCGGGAAATCAGCACTCAACCTGAAAGAGAACGAGCTGTCACCGCGCGTCCACGCGCTCAAAGACCTCGCGGAGCTCACGGCGCTGGCGGATCGGTGTGGGGAGGTGCATCAAAGCTATTCCGACTTCGTAATGCTCTGCGCTCTCCTCGCCGCCCGCGGCTCCGAGATCTCAGGCCTTCAAGTCGGCGACATCGACTGGGATCAACGGATCGTCACGGTCCGCCGCCAAACCTACCCAGGCGCAGGCGGGCTCGTCACCAAACAGACCAAGGGACGAGACATCCGACAAGTCCCCATCCTGCAAGCGCTCACCCCCGTACTTGAGCGCCTCACCGCCGACCGTGAACCCGAGGAACGACTACTGACCGGACCCCGCGGCGGCGTGCTCACTACCGCCTCCGTACGGGACGCAACGAAATGGGATCAGCTCGTCACCGACCTTGAACTGACGAGCCTCACCCGGCACGGCCTCCGTCACACCGGAGCCACCTGGCTCGCCGACGCCGGCATCCCCCTCCACGTCCTCCAAGGCATCCTCGGACACAAGTCCATCGAGACCACCCGCGGCTACCTGCACCCCGACACCAGACACCTCACCGACGCCGCTGCCCGCGCGAACGCGTTCCTCGACGGACAGGAAACCCCCACCCGCGAACCTCCTGCCAAGACCCATCGGACAGCCGCACCCGGGCGATGAAAACGGTCGCGGATCGACACGAAATCGGGCTCCAGGTCCCGGCCAGGTCCCGGCTCGTCACAACAGCCGCAGCTGGGGGTCTCGAAGGGCATCAGCCTTCACTGGTGTGATGCTTCCATAAACACCTCCGAAGAGGATTACGGAAACGACGAAGCCCAGGCGAGAAACATGCTCTCACCTGGGCTTTTCTGTCGGGATGACAGGATTTGAACCTGCGACCCCCTGACCCCCAGTCAGGTGCGCTACCAAGCTGCGCCACATCCCGTTGTTCACTTTTCAGGCTGAACCAGCCGCTACCGCACTTGACCCCCAGTCAAGTGCGCTACCAAGCTGCGCCACAGCCCGTTGTTCTGCACTCTCGCGCAGGCAACTCCACTATCTTAGCCGCATCCTCGGCCCCTCCGCGAACCGAGGCGTTGCGAGTGTCGGATGCCCGACTTAGCGTCGCGGCATGGCGACGATCGCGACCGCGCGAGGGGATAACGTACATGCGCTCACCGGCGGCGGCGTGGCCAGTAGCCAGTGCCTCTGGCCGGTGCTGAGCGACGGGGGCTGGAACACGACCGCCGGCGCAGAGCTGAAGCCGGGTCACACTCTCGTCGTCCTCGGTCTCGCCGCATGATCGTGACCATCGAGAAGCCGCTAGCGTGAAGGCATGAGCGACGAGACTTCGACCATCGACGATCCAGAGCTCGGCACGTTCGCGCGCGCCCGTTCGGAGCTCACGGACGGCACGGTCCTGACGCACGATTGGTTCGTCGGCACGATCTCCGTCGAGGGCACCGAGCTCGAACTCATGCTCGAGGGCACGACGTCCGACGAGGTCGCCCCGCTCCTCCCCCGACTGCGCGACACGGTGAAGCGACTGCCCATCATGAAGCGGATCGCGACCGATGCGGTCGTCACGAACTTCAGCACGGGCGCCCCCGAAGCTCACGAGCTCGACGACGCCGCGTCCGACCTCACCATCGAAGCGATCGAGGCGGCCGCAGACGGCACCGTCGTCCTGCACCTCATCGACAGCTGCGGCGAGCACTTCCCCGAGGGATACTGGCCCGCCGTGCATCTCGGCGTGGACGACGGCGTCGTTCAGGTCACCGTCGAATCGTGAACAGCGCGGCCCCCGAGAGCCCGTCACGGGCGTCATCCTACGATGGGGGGATGCAGCGTCGCGCCCCGTCCCTCTCACTCACGTGGGCCTTCCTCCCGTTCGTCGTGATCTCGATCATCCACGTCGTCCTGCTGGCTACGGACAACCCGTTCGCCGCACCCACGAAGCTGCTCCTGATGCCGATGCTCGCCATTCCGGTGCTGGTCGTCGCGCGACATCTCACTCCGCGTATCACGATGTTCCTGTTGCTCGCGGCGTTGCTGTTCTCCTGGCTCGGCGACGGTGCAGGGGCGTTCTTCCCCGCCGGTCCCGAGCTGCCCCTGATGCTGCTGTTCTTCGGCATCGCGCACGTGGCATACATCCTCCTGTTCGTGCGACACCTGTCGACGCGTCGGATGCCCTGGTGGGCTCTCGTGTACGCCGCCTGGTGGGTCGCGATGATCGCTCTCCTCGGTCCGCACACCGGCGGCCTGCTCGTGGCGGTCGCCCTCTACGGACTCATCCTCGGCGCCACCGCAGCCTTCTCGGCGCGCTGCCATCCCCTCGTCGCGGTCGGCGGGGCCTTCTTCCTCGCGAGCGACACGATCCTCGCCTTCCGCCTCTTCCTCCCCGATTCCCTGCCGTCGTGGAGCAGCCCCGCGGTGATGCTCACCTACGTGATCGGCCAGGGCCTGATCATCGCGGGCGCACTCGTATCCCTGCGGAGGACGAGTTCCTGATGGATGCCGCACGTGTGGACAGCTGGCTCTGGGCGATCCGTGTCTACAAGACACGCTCGGCCGCGACGACAGCATGCCGCGCAGGGCATGTAAGGGTGAACGGCGACAAGGTGAAGGCGGCGCAGCAGATTCGTGTGGGCGACGAGTTGCGCATCCGCATCGCGGGATTCGATCGGATCCTCATCGTTCGTCAGCTCCTCGTCAAGCGCGTCGGAGCGCCGGTAGCGGCGCTCGCCTACGAAGACCGCACGCCCGAGCGCGAGCCTCAAGCCGCCCTGGGCCTTCGGGATCGTGGGGCCGGGCGTCCGACGAAGCGAGAGCGTCGCGACATCGACAAGCTTCGTGGACGCAACGAGGACCGCCTGACCTGATATCTCGGCATTCATGCCCCCTCTCGCCTTCCTTCATTCGAAGCTATGTTCTAAAATGGGGAAATGGCGAACACGACCGATCTCGACCTCGAACTCGAGGAGCGACGTCGCGTCCTGGATGCCTGGGTCGCGACGAGGCGTCGGATCGCCGCGCTCGAGGCGGAAGCCGCAGAGCTGCTGACCGAGCAGATCGCCCTGCACGATGCCGAAGTAACCGTGAGCCCCTTCCATCGAGAGGCGATCTACCGTTCCATGATCGCGGAGTTCTCCGCCGCCGGCCACGTGTCGAAAGGCTCGGTGGAGTTCGCCTTCGCCGATGCCCAGGCGCTGCGCACCTTTCTCCCCGCCGTCCGCGCCGCTTTCTCGAAGGGCGCCGTGAGCGCCGGGCACGTGCGCGAGATCGCCAGGGCGAGCGCGATCGTCGCCGAAGCCGTCCGCAACAAGAAGGTCGACGCCGCGGTCATGAGCCTGTTCGAGACGGCGGTGCTTGTGGTCGCCGAACAGGACACGGCAGCGCGCACGAAGGCTCATGCGCGCCAGATCGCAGCCGCGCTCGTCGGCGAGACCGTCGTGCAGAGGCACCGACGTGCTGCGGAAGAGCGCTGCGTCACCGTGAAGTCCCTCGACGACGGGCTGGCCCTGCTCACTGCAGTGCTCCCCGAGTGGATCGCCACCGCGATCTCCGACAGGCTGAACCGTATGACGCGCGAGGTCGTGCGCACTCGAAGCGACCGCGATATCGCGCCGCTGCCCTGGTGGTTCGAGGAAGTCGATGGCATCAGCCCCGAAGATCTCTCGCTCGACGACCCCGCGTTCGACCTGCTCGACGACGGGGTGATCCCGAGCACCGGGGGCGACACGTTCGCCACCGACCCCGAGGTCGAGCACTTCCCCACCGACACGCGAACGTGGGCGCAGACGGAAGCCGACCTCTTCACGGATCTCCTCCTCACCGCAGACCCCAGCGTCGCGCACGGCGACGGCCTCGACGGCATCCAGGCCCGAATCCAGGTCACCGTCGCGGCGACCACGCTCGCCGGCGCCGACGACAAGATTGCGGAACTCGACGGACACGGCCCACTTCACCCCGACATCGCCCGCGACCTCGCGGGTCGCAACACCGGCTGGAGCCGCCTGTTCCTCGACCCGACCGGCATGGTGGTCGAGACCGACACCTACACGCCGACCGAGGGGATGCGACGGTTCCTCCGTGCGCGCGACCAGCATTGCCGGTTCCCCGGGTGCCGCATGCCGGTGCACCGCTGCGAGATCGACCACAATCATGACCACGCGAAGGGCGGGAAGACCAGAATCGACAACCTCGGTCACTTCTGCCGTGGTCACCACACGCTCAAGCATCCAGACATGCCCGACCCGCATCGTTGGACGGCCCAGCAGGAGAAAGACGGCAGCGTCACGTGGCACAGCCCCCTGGGTCGCGACTACGTCGACCCGCCACCCAGCCGCGTGATGTTCGTCTGAATCATGATGTCCGCAGAGCGGGAGACGACGTCAGCCGTGCGCCGCGAGAGTTTCGAGAAGCCATCCTGCGGATCGGACCTGACCGGCACCGGCGCGCTCCACTCGTTCGCGGAGTTCCCGGTCGCTGGTCACTGCGACTACCGTCTCCGCACCGGCGACGCGGCGCTCGACCTCGGCGACGATCGCGTCGTCGCCCGCGGCCTCCGCCCGGATGATGGCGACTGCGCTCGCATCGTCATCGATTCCTCGGGCCTGCCCTTCGACCACCATCGACACCTCGGGGAACCACGCGTCGCCCCCGAGCTCCAGGTCGCCCGCAGAGATCGCCAGTCCCTCCAACCGAGCCCTCAGACGAGCCGCCGCCCCTGCGCGATCCTTCCACCAGCCGTCCGGAACGGATCCGACGACGTTCGCGGCATCCACCACGACAGCCGGACGCACGGTGAGCAGCGCCCGCAGCGCCGGCCACGACGCTCCGAAGCCGGGGTGCAACGGTCGAGAATCGACCTGATCGACCGGCACCCATTCCAGGGCGACGCTCTCCGGGTCGCTGATCACCGGCTCGAAAGGAACCCGCACATCGGCGACGACGGTCGTGTACGCCCAGATCCCCAGGTCGAGAACGCTCGTGAACCGGGCTCGCACCGCCCCGTCCGGGACGCCTGCCTCTTCCTGAGCTTCGCGGATGGCTCCGGCGATCGCGCTCTCCCCCTCGTGCAGCGCGCCTCCCGGCAGCCCCCAGGTGCCCCCGAAGTGGCTCCACGAGACGCGATGCTGCAGCAGGATCCCCCGGGCAGGGTCGTAGGCGAGAAGACCGGCGGCGCCGAAGCGGCCCCAGTACTTCTCCCCCGACTCCGCGATCACCCAGGCATCGCCGGGATTCCGCGGCTCCTCAGGGCGACGCGGTTCACCGGAGGCAGGAGGTACGACAGTCACCCCCTCAGCCTTTCACAGCATCGGGGTCACGGCACCACGGCGCGACACGCGCCGGAACAGATCAGCGCTGACGCTTCTCGCGCACCCGCATGTTGATCACGATCGGCGTGCCCTCGAACGAATAGAGCTCACGCAGACGCCGCTGGATGAATCGGCGGTATCCCGGGTCGAGGAACCCTGTCGTGAACAGCACGAACGTCGGCGGACGCGTCGACGCCTGGGTGCCGAACAGGATGCGCGGCTGCTTTCCACCACGCAGCGGGTGCGGGTGCTCGGCCACGAGTTCCGCCAGGAAGGCGTTGAACTTGCCCGTGGGGATACGACGATCCCAGTTCTCCAGCGCCGTCTCCAGCGCCGGCACGAGCTTGTCGAGGTGACGACCGGTCTTCGCCGAGATGTTCACGCGCGGGGCCCAGGCGACGTGCGCCAGGTCCTGCTCGATCTCGCGCTCGAGGTAGCGACGGCGGTCGGCGTTCTCGAGGTCGTCGTCGTTCAGACGATCCCACTTGTTGAACGCGAGCACGAGCGCGCGGCCGGACTCGAGCACGAGGTCGATGATGCGCACATCCTGCTCGCTGATCGTCTCGGAGACGTCGAGCACGACGACCGCGACCTCGGCCTTCTCCAGCGCGGCAGAAGTGCGCAGTGACGCGTAGAAGTCCGCGCCCTGGGCCATGTGCACGCGGCGGCGGATGCCGGCGGTGTCGACCAGTCGCCACATCTTCCCGCCGAGCTCCACGACCTCATCCACCGGGTCGCGGGTGGTGCCGGCCAGGTCGTTCACGACCACGCGCTCCTCGCCGGCTGCCTTGTTCAGCAGCGACGACTTGCCGACGTTCGGGCGTCCGAGGATCGCCACTCGACGCGGGCCGCCGATCTCCTGCTTCGCGACGGCCGAGACCTCGGGAAGCTTCTTCAGCACGGCGTCCAGCAGGTCGGCGACGCCACGTCCGTGGATGGCAGACACGGGGTGGGGCTCACCGAGGCCCAGGCTCCACAGGGCCGCGGTCTCCGGCTCCTGGCGGGCATCGTCGATCTTGTTGGCGACGAGGAACACCGGCTTGCCGCTCTTGCGCAGCAGCTTCACGACGTGCTCGTCTGTCGACGTCGCACCCACCATCGCGTCGACCACGAACAGCACCATGTCGGCGAGGTCGATCGCGACCTCGGCCTGCATCGCGACCGACCGGTCGATGCCGCGGGCGTCAGGCTCCCATCCGCCGGTGTCGACGAGCGAGAAGCGACGATCGGCCCACTCGGCCTTGTACGTCACGCGGTCGCGGGTCACGCCCGGGGTGTCCTCGACGACGGCCTCGCGGCGGCCGAGGATGCGGTTCACGAGCGCGGACTTGCCCACGTTCGGTCGTCCGACGATCGCCACCACGGGCAGCGCCGGGCTGTAATGGATGCCGTCCTCGCCGAGCGTGATGCCCGCGAGGAGTTCCGCATCCTCGTCGTCCAGCTCGTAGTCGGAGAGTCCGGCGCGCAGTGTCTCCGCACGCTGCTCGGCGAGATGCTCGTCGAGCTGGTCCATCTTCTCGGCGAGCTGGTCGGGGCCGCCTTCGTATTCGTCGTCAGCCACGGTGTGCTCCTTGGATTCGTTCGATCACCGTGAGGACGGCATCGATGGTCTGGGGGAAATCGAGTTCCGTCGAATCGACGACCTCGACGCCTTCTGCGGCGTTGAGGAAGTCGACGACGGCGCTGTCTGAGGCATCGCGCTTGTGCAGCGCCGCGGCGACAGCAGCCGCGTTCTCGCCGGCGAGTTCGCCGGCACGTCGGGCGGCCCGTACCTCGGGGGCCGCGGTGAGAAGGATCCGCACCGGGGCGTCGGGGGCGACAACGGTCGTGATGTCCCGCCCTTCGACCACGACGGCGGGGTACGACGACTCGGCGACGAGTCGCCGGAACATCTCGTTGACCTGTGCCCGCACCTCGGGCACGCGCGCCACGCCGCTCACGGCCCCGGAGACCCGCGGGTCGCGGATCGCCTCGGTGACATCGACGTCGCCGACGAGCACCGTCCGCTCGTCGGGGTCGAGCCCGAGCGTGAGCGGGAACGCGGATGCCGCGGCGCGAACAGTCTCGGGATCCTCGGTGTCGGCATCCTGGTCGAGTACATGCCAGGCAAGCGCACGGTAGGCGGAGCCGGTGTCGAGGTAGCCGAAGCCGAGCGTGCGGGCGACGGCCTTCGACACACTGGACTTGCCGGAGCCGGCCGGGCCGTCGATCGCGATGAACTTGTGGGCGTCGGTCACGTGCGTCTCCGCGGCAGAGGTCGAGATGTCAGTCATTGGTGCTCCCTGCGATGCGCCAGCCGCGCTCCTGCAGTCCGGTGATCGCACCGTGCAGCGCTGCCGGATCGACGCTGATCTCAGCGAGACCGAACTGCGCGCCGGGAGAGTGCTCGAGACGGAGATCCTCGACGTTGACGCCGAGCTCGCCGAGCTCGCCGAACAGCCTTCCGAGCTGCCCGGCGGTGTCGTCGACCATGACGACGAGCGATTCGAAGCGCTGGTTCTGTCCGTGCTTGCCGGGAAGACGTTCGACGCCGTCGTTGCCCTGACGGATCGTCTCGGCCACTATGCGGCGGGCGCCGGGAGCCCCGGGCTGGCGAAGGGCGTCGGAGATCTCCCCGAGGTCGGACGCGAGCGCGTCGAGGATCTCGACCACCGGTGCGGCGTTCGCCCCGAGGATCTGCACCCAGAGCTCAGGGGCGGATGCCGCGATCCGCGTCGTGTCGCGGACGCCCTGGCCCGCGAGACGGAGCGCCCCCTCCTCTGCTTCGGCGAGGCGACCCGCAAGCAGACTCGCCACGACCTGGGGCACGTGCGAGGTCAGTGCGACCGAACGGTCGTGCTCCTCCGGAGTCATCTCGAGCGGCATCGCTCCCACATCGAGCGCCAGAGCCTCGACGAGGGCGAGGTCGGAAGCCTTGGTCTCCTCGTCACGGCACACCACCCACGGCCGACCGATGAAGAGGTCTGCGCGGGCCGAGATCGCCCCACCGCGCTCACGACCGGCGAGCGGGTGCGAGCCGATGTAGCGGGCGAGGTCGACGCCGCGGGCCCGGAGCGTGCGGAACGGCTCGAGCTTCACGCTGGCGACGTCGGTGACGACGGCGTGCGGGAACCGTTCGAGCTCTACCTGGATCACGTCGGCCGTGACATCGGGCGGGACGGCGACCACGATCAGGGATGGTGAGTCGTCCTCCGCGGGGAGGCGGCCTGCACCGTAGTCGACGGCGAGGCGGAGCTGTGCGGGCGAGGCATCGGTCAGCACGACGTCGACGCCCTTCGTGCGGAGCGCATGCCCGATGCTCGCGCCGAGGAGTCCGGCGCCGACGATGCGGACGGTGCCGGAGAGGCGCGGCGCGACAAAGCCCGCTCTCCGCCCCGTGGGCGCACTCGTCGTATCGGTCATTCGTTCTCCTGCTCGCCTGGCGCCTCGGCGACACCGGAATCACGGCGCGACAGGGTCAAAAGCGCGCCGAGTTCGATTTTACTCAGTTCCCGCGTCTTCCCGGCCGGGAGGGTTCCCAGGTGGAGCGGACCGAACTGGCGACGCACGAGCTCTGTGACGGGGTGGCCGACCGCGGAGAGCATCCGACGCACGATCCGGTTGCGACCGGAATGCAGCGTCAGCTCCACCAGGCTTGACCCGCGAGACGTGTCCAGCAGCCGCGCCTTGTCCGCCGCGATCGGACCATCTTCGAGCTCGATGCCCTTGGTGAGCTTCGAGATCGTCTGCGGCAGCACGGTGCCCTCGACCTTCGCGATGTACACCTTGGTCACGCCGAAGGAGGGGTGCGCCAGCACGTGCGCGAGGGCGCCGTCATTGGTGAGGATCAGCAGTCCGCTGGTCTCGGCATCGAGGCGGCCGACGTTGTACAGACGCTCCTCGTAGTCGGCGGTGAAGCGACGGAGGTCGGGACGACCGCTCTCGTCCTTCATGCTGCTGACGACGCCGGTGGGCTTGTTGAGCATGACGTAGCGCTTCGAGACGTCGAGCTGCACGGCGGTGCCGTCGACATCGACGAGGTCGTTCTCCGGGTCGATCCGCCTGCCGAGCTCGGAGACGACGATGCCGTTGACGCGGATGCGCCCCTCGGTGATGTACTGCTCGACCACGCGTCGCGAGGCCACCCCCGCGCCGGCGAGGACCTTCTGCAGGCGCACGCCCTCGGGTGCGGTCTCGGAGTCTGTCGAGGCGTCGAAGCCGGTCATCGGATGGTCCCTTCGTCGAATCCGTCTGCCCCGTCATCGAGCAGCGGGGAGATCGGGGGCAGCTCGTCGAGCGAGTTGATGCCCAGGTGCTGGAGGAGCGCGTCGGTCGTGCCGTAGTTGAGCGCGCCCGTCTCGGAGTCTGCGAACAGCTCGGTGATCAGGCCTCGGGCGAGGAGGGTGCGCACGACCGAGTCGACGTTCACCGCGCGGATGGAGGCGACCTGGCTGCGCGTCACCGGCTGCTTGTAGGCGATCACGGCCAGAGTCTCGAGAGCGGCCTGCGAAAGACGAGCGGGGGCCTGTCCGCCGACGAACTCGGCCACCACGGCGTCGAGGTCCTCACGCACGTACAGTCGCCACCCGCCGCCGACCTCCCGCAGCTCGAAGCCGCGTCGAGGACCAGTGCCCACCCCGTCGTAGTCCTCGACGAGCGCCTCGAGCGTCTGACGCACGGCGGGCACGGGCGATCCCACGGCGGCGGCCAGTGCGACGAGACCGATCGGCTCGTCCACGATGAACAGGATCGCCTCGATCCGCTCAGAGAGGGGGATCTCCGGCGCCGCGTCCGTGCTTTCCGGGGTCAGGCTCTCGTCGGTCACGTCATCGGTCATAGTCGGCTCCCAGGGTCGCCAGCGTCTCATCCGACCAGGAGTCGGCTGCCCAGCGCAGCGTCAGCTCGCCGAGCGGTTCCAGTTGTTCGAAGGACAGTGCCGCATGCCGGTACAGCTCCAGCACCGAGATGAAGCGCGCGACGACGATACCCGGCTCGGTCACGCCGGCGACGAGCTCGCGGAAGCTCAGCGACTCGGCGCCGCGCAGCAGCGTCACCACGATCGCCGCCTGTTCGCGGATACTGACCAGCGGCGCGTGCAGATGGTCGAGCCCGACGTGTGGGATCTCCTTGGGCGCGAAGGCCAGCAGTGCGAGCGCCGCGAAGTCGTCGGCGGTCAGCGACCAGACGAGCTCCGGCGTCTGGCGGCGGTGCTTCTCCTCGAGGCGGACGGCACGCACATGACGACGGTCTTCGCGCTGCAGGCAGCGGGCGAACCACGTCGAGACCTCCTTGAAGGCCCGGTACTGCAGCAACCGGGCGAACAGCAGATCGCGCGCCTCGAGAAGAGCCACGGCCTCGGCATCCACCAGCTCGCCCTGCGGCAGAAGCCCTGCCACCTTCATGTCGAGCAGTGTCGCAGCCACGACCAGGAACTCGGAAGCCTGATCGAGATCATCGTCGTCGTCGAGCGCGCCCAGGTACGCGATGAACTCGTTGGTGACCGCGCTCAGAGACACCTCGGTGATGTCCATCTCGTGCTTCGAGATGAGGTTCAGCAGTAGGTCGAAGGGGCCATCGAAGTTCGACAGCGAGACCCGGAAGCCTGCGGTGTCGGCAGACGCGGAATCGCCTGCGCCCTCCTCGGGCGACGCGTCGACAGGTCTTTCGCTAGGCGACGGCGCCACGGGCGACCAGCTCCCGCGCCAGCCGCAGGTACGCCTGAGCGGCGGCGTGCTCGGGGGCGAACTCGGTGATGGGCACACCTGAGACCGAGGCATCCGGGAACTTCACGGTGCGGCCGATCACGGTCTCCAGCACGTCGTCGCCGAAAGCTTCGACGACGCGCTCGAGCACCTCGCGAGAGTGCAGCGTGCGCGGGTCGTACATCGTCGCCAGCAGGCCGTCCATCGTGATCGACGGGTTCAACCGATCGCGCACCTTGTCGATGGTCTCGATCAGCAGCGCCACACCACGCAGCGCGAAGAACTCGCACTCGAGCGGGATGATCACGCCGTGAGCGGCCGTCAGTGCGTTGACGGTGAGGATGCCGAGCGAGGGCTGGCAGTCGATGAGGATGACGTCGTACTCCCCCGCCACCTGGCGGAGGACACGGGCGAGGATCGTCTCACGCGCCACCTCGTTGACGAGGTGCACCTCGGCGGCGGAGAGATCGATGTTGGCCGGCATGACGTCGAGACCCTCGACGCTCGAGTGCACGATCGCGTCGTGCGCGTCGCGCTTGGTGTCCAGCAGCAGGTCGTAGATCGTCGGCACATCGTGCGTCGGGATGCCGAGGCCTGCCGAGAGCGCACCTTGCGGGTCGAAGTCGACGGCGAGGACCTTGCGGCCGTACTCCGCAAGAGCCGCGGCCAGGTTGATCGAGGTCGTCGTCTTGCCGACGCCGCCCTTCTGATTGCACAGCGCGATGATGCGCGCAGGACCGTGCGACTTCAACGGCCCGGGGATCGGGAACCCGTGATAGGGGCGGCCGGTGGGTCCCATGGGGGTCTCGTCGGCCTTCTGCGCCTTCGCCCTGGACTTCGCCACTTTCTCAGCCACCCGTTCTCCTGCTCCTTCGTGCTTGGTCGATTGTACCGGCCGGGCCCCCTCTCACACGCCGCGCAACGCGGCGACCGGCTCGATGCGGGCTGCACGACGTGCCGGGTACCATCCGGACGCCCATCCGACCAGCGCACCCAGGAGGGTCCCGGCGACGGCGACCAGAGGATCGGTCACGGGCGACCACCCCTGCACCGCCGCGACGGCGATCACCGCGACCACGCCGAGTGCCGACCCGATGATGCCGCCGATGAACCCGATGACGATGGACTCCACCATGAACTGCGCGCCGATCTGTCGCCGGGTCGCGCCGAGCGCACGCCGCAGCCCGATCTCGCCGATGCGCTCCATCACCGAGAGCAGGGTGACGTTGGCGATGCCGAGACCGCCGGCGAGCAGAGCGATGACGCCCAGGATGAGGAACACGACGTTCACGTCGGCCTGCACGTTCTGGCTGAGGTCGGACGATGCCGCCGGTGACCGCGCCTCGAGCGAGTCGGGGTCGTCGGGCTGGAGGGCCAGCACCGCCTGCTTCGCGACCTGCGGCCCCGCCCCCAGCGCGATGTGGATCGTCAACTCGGAAGGCGCGGTCAGTCCGAAGTCGGCGCGAGCGGACCCTTGAGGGATGATGACCCCGTCCACGAACTCGGAACGGCGATCCATGCCCTCGATGATGCCGATGACGGAATATGAGACACCTGCGATGAAGATCGAGGGCTGCGAATCGACGCGGTTGATCCCCATCCGCTCGGCCGCGCGCTGTCCCAGAACCGCGACGCGGTCGCCACGGGCGTCGTGTCCGTCATCGAAGAAGCGACCGGTCACGAGGTCGCCGTCCACCGTCTCCGGAAGGTCCTGCGTGGTGGCGAAGAGCTTCGGGGATGCCGTGATCGGTGCCGAGGGATCGTTCACCGGCACGGCCGTGATGGTCTCGCCGTCCGCGAGCTCGACCGGGGCGATCAGTGCGGCGCTGTCCACACCGGCCAACAGCTTCACGCGCTCGGGAGAGTCCCACGGCAGCCGCCCGGTCGCGACCGTCGTGTTCCCCTTGCCCGATTGCGCCTTGGCCGGGGTGACGACCACCTGCGTCGCAGCGACGCCGTCGAACTGCCTCGCGATCTGCGCGGCGGCGGTCTGCGCGAATCCGAGCGTCGCGACCAGCGAAGCGATACCGAGGACCGTGCCGAGGATGGTCATGACGAGCCGTGCCGGGCGCGAGCCGATGTCGGCCGTGGCCTCGGCCACGAGGTCCTGAAACGTGAACCGATCGGCATGCTTCACCGCCGGGAGCAGCGCGGCCGCCGAGTTCTTCGGCTCCACGACCTCATCGCCGGGGTTCTCGGCGCTGGTTTCCTCGACGTTCCTGCGACGCCGCAGCACGCGTTTCACAGTTCCGTCAATCGGCCGTCGGCGATGCGTATGCTGCGGCCGGCACGCCGTGCCACCGCATCGTCGTGGGTGATGACGATGAGCGTGAGCCCATCGTCGTTCAGCTCCTCGAACAGCTCCATCACCTCGCCCGAGGTGCGCTGGTCGAGGTTTCCCGTCGGCTCGTCCGCGAGCAGCAGCTGCGGGCTGCTGACGACCGCTCGCGCCACGGCGACGCGCTGGCGCTCACCGCCCGAGAGCGAGTTGGGGAAGAAGTCGATGCGGTGTCCGAGGCCCACGCGGGTCAACGCCGCCCGCGCACGGGCCTCGCGCTCCTGTCGCGGCACGCCGCTGTACAGCATGGGCATCAGCACGTTGTCGAGCACGCTGCGCCGCGGGAGCAGGTGGAACGACTGGAACACGAAGCCGATGAACCGCGCGCGCACCGCCGCCCGCTCGTCCTCGGTGAGGTCACCGGTGAGCGAGCCCGCAAGCCGGTACTCCCCCACACTCGGACGATCGAGGAGGCCGAGAAGGTTGAGCATGGTCGATTTGCCCGATCCACTGGGTCCGACGATGGAGATGTAGTCTCCCGCTTCCACGGTGAGCGTCGCGGCCTTGAGCGCCTGTACCTCGGGCGGGCCGGGGAACGAGCGCGTGACATCGCGGAACTCGACGAGCGGAGGTGCAGGCGTCACCGCCCGACCACCACCAGGTCGTTCTCCTCGAGCCCGCCATCGACGGCCGTCACCTCGACAGCGCCCTTCGCGGCGAGCCCTGTCTCGACGACGACGAGCCTCGTCTTCGCATCCTTGCCTTCACGGGGATCGGACTCGACGACCTCCACACGGGATTCGCCGCCCGGCCCGGCAGTGAGTGCGGCGAGAGGAACGGAGAGCACGTCTCCGTCTGTCGCGCCGATCGCGAGCTTCACCCGCACGTTCTTCCCCTGCAGCTGGGTGATCTGCTCGGGCGCGAGCGGATCGGGATCGAGGAGCACCTCCCACCGCGCCTTGTTGTCCTTGCCCGCTTTCAGCTCCGAGATCACGGCACGATGCGCCGTCCCGTCTGGGAGTTCGAACGACCCTTCCGCTCCCGCGCTGAGAAGGGCGGCGTCCGCCTCGGCTGCGGCACCGGTCAGACGCACCGTCGCTCCCGAGACGGTCATGGCCGAGCCCGACAGCACCGATCCGCGCTCGACGCCGACGGCGTCCACCCGGCGCGGGAGCTCAGTGAGGTAGAGCACCTCGCTCGCCGGCAGGTAGGGAAGCGCCTTCTGACGAGCCTCTTCGAGAGCCTGATTGGCAGAGGTCACCTGAGCGCGAGCCGAGTCGAGTGCCGAGCGCTGGGCGCTGGTGTCCCTGCCCTTGCGGAGCTCGTCCCGTTCGAGCAGGGCGGTCTGCAGATCCCATTGCGCCTGCTGCACGTCTCCATCGCCGCCCTGCGCATTGGCGAGAGCCTGCTGGGCCGCGGCGACCTTCACATCGGCCTGCCAGGTCTCGACGGCGCTGGGTCCGGCTCCTGCCTCGTTCAGCGCCTTCTGGGCCTCCGTGACTCCGGTCTGCGCCGCGCGGACCCCCTCCTCGGCGGCCCGCACGCCGTCGGACGCGCCGTCCTCGGGCGAGGGCACGGGATATCCCGCCTGCGCGTACAGCTGGGCGACCGCATCAGCCGTGGCCCGATCGAACACGTTCGAGTTCACGTCGCCGACCCCGATCCCGACGCTCGTGAGTGCCTGCTTCAGCTGGAGCACGTCCGGGCCGGAGACCCCGAACCGCAGCGTGCGGTACGAGGGGAGCTCACCCGGAAGCACGATGACCGGCCTCCCGACCACCTCGAGGGCGATCGAGAGCGGGGTGAGAGTGGCTCCGACCTCAGGGACCTGACCCGTGACCACCGCCGCGCCGGAGAACGCCGACGTGTCGAGCTTCACCTCGACCGCGTCCGCGTATCCGACATCCGCACGCAGCGTCACGTCGTTGCTGAGCGGGCCGAAATCGACCGGCGCCGTGACGAGGCCGGGTTCGGGTGCATCGGCACTGGAGGCGTCCGGCGACATCAGGAAGCGGCCGACGAGCAGCCCCGCGACCAGGCACACCACGGCGATGAGCGCCACGATCCAGAGTGCACGATTCCCCCGCAGCACCCGGCCCCACCCGCTCACGCGAGAGGTGTCCGCCTCCGTCGCCTTCTCCTCGGCATCGGGATCAGGCTCGGTGCCGTCGATGAGTTCGGAGAACGCCGTCGTCTCCGCCGTGGATGCGGCCGTGGATTCGGGTTCGGATTCAGGCGTGGAATCGGTGGGGAACTTCGTGGTCGGGGTATCGTCCTCGCGCATCACTTGCTCTGCTCTGCAGCGGCCTTGAACGCCTCGAGCTCCGTCTTGTTCTCGGCGATGAACTTCTCCTCGAGCGCGAACTGGATCTCCAGGGACTTCGTCGCGAAGGAAGTCTTCTCACGGCAGTCGAGATCGATGAGGGCCAGCTTCAGCTCCCGCTCCCCGAGCGCCTTCATCTCCGGGCTCTTGCTCGGGTCCTCGAAATCGGCGGCTTCGGTGTCGACAGGCTCCGAGCCGTCGCCGTAGGCCGTCTCATAGATCTTGTTCTGCTCCTCCATGATCGACTCCGCCGCCTCGGCCTGCTTCGTGAAGCCGGGCTCACCCTTGTCTGCCATGCACGACGCCCACTCCGCGTTGAGGTCGGCCAGCTCCGGGGACTCCTGCGACGCCGTCGTCAGCTCCTCCATCTTCGTGCGCAGGGCACCGAACTCCTCGGACTGCGTGATGTCGTCGCCCTGGACCTCATGCTGCGCCCAGCCCTGGCAGCCGGCGTCCTCCCAGCTGTACTCGTAGCTGCCGTCCTCGGCCATCTCGTCCTCCGCCGGGCTCGGGCCGTAGAGCGTCTCGTAGAACGCGGTCTGCTCCGACTCCGAGAGCGAGGAGACGTAGTCGGCGTTGGGGTCGGAGTTCTCCTCCTCGGATGGGTTCTCCTCGACCTGCTCCGCGAACGGGCTGTTGACGTACCCGTAGCCGTACTTCTCGACCCACTCCCGCTTCTCGGGCTCCCACTCGCCGCCATCCGAGATGACGGTGCCGTTGCTGGCGTTCGGTGTGTACTCGAACCCTTCGTCGGCCATGCACTGCGCGACCAGTTCCTCGACCTGGGCCTGCTCCTTCTCCATCTTCTTCTGCTGCTCCTCCTGCGAGAGGTCTCCGCCCCACGCCGCAGAGAGGTACTGGCTCAGCGGCGAGTCCTCGTAGCTGAGCTTGTCGTCGGAGGACGCGCCTCCGCAGCCCGTGAGGATGAACACCATGGCGGACGCCGCGAGCGCGGCGAGAGGAACGGTGGAACGCATGCGAAAGACTCCTTTGTACGACCGAAGATGGCCGGAGCCCTCCACGCTAAATCGTCAGACGCGGGCCCCGCATCCACCTGAGGGATGATAAATCACGCGTCGTGAAGAATCCGGGCGATGCCCCTGGCGCGTCCGATAACGGACCTCTCCCCTCAGCGCGCGCGGGGATGCGAGGTCGCGTAGATGTCGCGGAGGGCGTCGACCGAGACGTGCGTGTAGATCTGCGTGGTCGCGACGGAGGAATGGCCGAGCAGCTCCTGCACCACGCGCACGTCGGCACCTCCCTGCAGGAGGTGCGTCGCGAACGAATGCCGCAGGGTGTGCGGCGAGACGTCAGTGGTGATCTGGGCGCGCTCGGCGGCGGCCCGGATGACCAGCCACGCGCTCTGGCGGGAAAGCGGGGCTCCACGAGCACCGAGGAAGAGTCGGGCCGATGCCCGTCCCTTCATGGCGAGCCCCGGGCGCACGCGCGTCAGATAGGCGTCCACGGCGGTGCGCGCGTAAGACCCCAGAGGCACGATGCGCTCCTTCGCCCCCTTGCCCCTCAGCCGCAGGACGTCGCCGTGAGCCAGATCGTCCACATCGAGGTCGATCGCCTCCGACACGCGCGCGCCGGTCGCGTAGAGGAGTTCCAGCAGAGCACGATCACGGATGCCGAGAGGTTCTTCGCCTGAGGGCGCCGAGAGAAGGCGCTCGACCTGTTCTATGGTCAGCGCCTTGGGAAGCCGTTGCGGCGCCTTCGGCGGACGGAGACGGGCGCTCGGGTCATCGACCTCGATGCCCTCCCGCGCCAGGAAGCGATGCCACCCTCGCACCGAGGACTGCAGTCTGGCCAGGCTCGTCGAGGCCGGGGGCGGCTCCGCCGAGGCCCGCTCACCGATGAACCGATCGATCACCGCGGGTGTCACCTCCGCGGTGTCGCCGATCCCCTCGGCGACCAGCCACTCACGGTATGTCCCGAGGTCACGTCGGTACGCCGCGATCGTGTGCGCGCTCAGGCCGCGCTCGACCGTGACATGACGCAGGTAGGCGTCGAGGGCGCGCTCGAGCAGCATCGTCAGCTCCGGTCGCGGAGCCTCTGTGCGGCTGCGAGCACACCGATCGCGAGGATGCCGTTGCGCATCCGCCCCTCGAGCACGGCGGAGACGGCCTCGGCCAGCGGCACCCACTCCACACGGATGTCCGCTTCCTCGTCTTCGCGATCGTGTGGCGATCCGGCCGATGCGACCCCGGTCGCGAGGAACAGGTGGATGATCTCGTCGTTCCCGCCGGGAGTCGTCCATGAGGAGACCAGCGGCTCCCAGTGCGCGGCGACCAGGTCGGCCTCCTCGGCGAGCTCGCGTCGGGCGGCAGCGAGAGGCTCCTCCCCCTCCACGTCGAGCAGCCCGGCCGGAAGCTCCCAGTCACGGTGCCGGATCGGATGGCGATACTGCTGGATCAGCAGCACGCGCCCCTCGTCGTCGAGCGCGACGATCGCCACCGCGCCGGTGTGATCGACGTACTGCCGAACGATCTCGCCCTCGCCGTAGCGCACGCGGTCGGAGCGCACGTCCCAGACGCTGCCCCGGTAGACGAGGTCGCTGTGGAGAACCTCCGGCTCGAAGGGCTCGTCCCGGAGGTTCTCCGTCGACTCAGTCATCCGCGCTGACGTCGAACAGCTCGCTTGCACGGTGCCGCTCGATCGCCGCGCCGACCAGGCCGCGGAACAGCGGGTGCGGGGCGGTCGGACGCGAACGCAGCTCGGGGTGCGCCTGGGTGGCGATGTAGTACGGGTGCACGTCGCGCGGCAGCTCGACGTACTCGACCAGGTCGAGCTCAGGGTTGAGGCCTGAGAACACCAGTCCTGCTGCCGAGAGACGGTCACGGTAGGCGTTGTTCACCTCGTAGCGGTGACGGTGACGCTCGGATGCCTCGGGCGCGCCGTAGAGGTCACGGGCGAGCGATCCCTCGGCGAGTGCGGCCTGGTACAGACCGAGGCGCATGGTGCCACCCAGGTCGCCGCCGTCGAGGATGTCGACCTGCTCGGCCATCGTCGCGATGACGGGCTCTGCGGTGTCCGGGTCGAACTCGCTCGACGAGGCACCGACGATTCCCGCCACGTCACGGGCGTACTCGATGACCATGCACTGCAGTCCGAGGCAGAGGCCGAGCGTCGGGATGCCCTGCTCGCGCGCGAACTTCAGCGCGCCGAGCTTGCCTTCGATGCCGCGGATACCGAATCCGCCGGGCACGCAGATGCCGTCGAGCTCGGCCAGCTGCTCCTGGGCACCTTCCGGCGTCTCGCAGAGGTCGGACGGAATCCAGCGGATGTTGACCTTGGTCTCCTGCGCGAAGCCGCCGGCCTTGAGCGCCTCGGTCACCGAGAGGTAGGCGTCCGGCAGATCGATGTACTTGCCGACCAGACCGATCGTCACCTCGTGCTTGGGGTTGTGCACCGCGTGCAGCACCTTGTTCCAGCGGGTCCAGTCGACATCGGCCGCCTTCTGGTCCAGACCCAGGCGGCGCACGATGTACGAGTCGAGACCCTGGTCGTTCAGCGTCGAGGGGATGTCGTAGATGCTCGGCAGATCGACGGTGTTGATGACACCCTCGACGTCGACGTCGCACATCAGCGCGATCTTGTTGCGGTTGCTCACGCTCACCGGACGGTCGCTGCGCAGCACCAGCGCATCCGGCTGGATGCCGACCTGGCGGAGGGCTGCGACCGAGTGCTGGGTCGGCTTGGTCTTCTGCTCCCCCGATGCGCCCATGAACGGCACGAGCGACACGTGCACGAAGAAGACGCTGTCGCGTCCGAGCTCGTGGCGCAGCTGGCGGGCGGACTCGAGGAACGGCTGGGACTCGATGTCGCCGACGGTGCCGCCGACCTCGGTGATGATCACGTCGGGGCGCGGCTCCTCAGAGGCCTGCAGCCGCATGCGGCGCTTGATCTCGTCGGTGATGTGCGGGATGACCTGCACGGTGTCGCCGAGGTACTCGCCGCGGCGCTCGCGCGCGATGACCTGCGAGTAGATCTGACCGGTGGTGACGTTGGCCGCCTCGGACAGGTTGATGTCGAGGAAGCGCTCGTAGTGTCCGATGTCGAGATCGGTCTCGGCCCCGTCATCCGTCACGAAAACCTCGCCGTGCTGGAAGGGGTTCATCGTGCCCGGATCGACGTTCAGGTACGGGTCGAGCTTCTGCATCACGACGCGCAGACCGCGAGCAGTGAGGAGGTTGCCGAGGCTGGCAGCCGTCAGTCCCTTACCCAAAGACGAAACGACACCACCAGTCACGAAGATGTGCTTGGTCGTGTCGTTCTTGGGTCCCGCAGAAGAAGAGTTCATCACGGGCTTCGATCCTATCAGGCAGTGGGGACGCGGAGGCTGAGAAGTTCGCGGGCATGGGTCAGAGCGGCATCGGAATCGGCGAGTCCCGACAGCAGACGCGCCATCTCGGCTTCCCGCTCCTCCCCCTCCAGACGCCGCACACTGGAGGCCGTGACCGCGCCGTCATTGGCTTTGACGACCGAGAGATGGTTGTTCGCGAAGGCAGCGACCTGTGCGAGATGCGTCACCGCGATGACCTGCGACTTCTCGGCGAGCCGGGCGAGTCGCCGCCCGACTTCGATAGCCGCCGCTCCGCCGATGCCCGCATCGACCTCGTCGAAGACGAAAGTCGGAACCGGGTCCGTCGCGGCGATCACCACTTCGATGGCCAGCATCACGCGCGAGAGCTCGCCACCGGACGCACCTTTCGAGACGGAGCGCGGCTCCGCACCGGGGTGAGGAGCGAGGAGGATCGCGACATCGTCGCGACCGTGCGCGCTCTCCGCTCCTTCGGAGACCACGACCTCCAGGCGCGCGTCCGGCATCGCGAGTGCGTGCAGCTCTTCGGTCACGGCCGCACCGAGCCGGGACGCGGCCTCGGTGCGCGCTGCCGTCAGGGCGTCGGCGTGTGCGTCGAGCTCGCTCCGCGCCGCATCCCGCTCGGCGATGAGGCGTTCGATGCGATCTCCGTCGTCATCGAGCTCGGCCAATCGAGCGGATCCGGTCTGCCAGAGGGCCAGGGCTTCGTCGAGAGATCCGTGCGCACGGATCAGGGTGCCGAGGGCGGCACGGCGTTCCTCGACGGCGGCGAGCTCATGCGGACCGGTCTCATCGAGGTCTGCGAGATAGGCGGAGAGGAGGCCGGCGGTGTCGGCGATCCGGTAGCCGATGTCGGCGAGGTTCTCCCCGATCGCGGTCAGCTGGGCATCGGACGCCCTCTCCAGCACGCGACGCGCCTCAGCGACGAGTGCCGAGGCATCGGGCTCGCCCTCTTCGTTCGAGAGCGCGCCGTGGGCGAGGGAGGCCGCGAGACGCAGCTCTTCGGCATTGGCGAGACGCTCCGCGCGCGCAGTGAGCTCCTCGTCCTCCCCCGGCTCGGGCGCCGTCGCCTCGATGAGGGCGATGGCCTCCCGAAGACGCGCGGCCTCTTCGGCTCGACGGTCCCGGTTCTCGGTGATCTCCGTGATCTCGCTGTCGAGGGTCCGCCAGCGTGCGAAGGCCTGGGCGTAACGGTCCACGGCGTCCGTGATCGGAGAGCCGCCGAAGCGGTCGAGGGCATCGCGTTGAGCCGCGGCCGAGCGCAGACGCAACTGCTCGGACTGGCCATGGACGACGACGAGCTCTTCCGCGAGCGACGAGAGCACACCGGCGGGCGCGGCGCGTCCCCCCACGCTCGCACGGCTGCGGCCCTCCGCGCTCAGCGTGCGCGACACGTAGAGCTCTGCGCTCCCGGCTCCGACGGGCTCGAGCTCGCCACCGGCATCGGCGACGATCTCCGCGACGCTGCCGGCGGCGGGGACGATCCAGACGCCGGCCACCGATGCCTGTGCTGCGCCGGCACGCACCGCTCCGGAATCGGCACGCTGACCCAGCAGCAGTCCGAGGCCGGTGACGACCATGGTCTTGCCCGCACCCGTCTCGCCGGTGATCGCGGTGAATCCAGGGCCGAGCGGCAACACGGCATCGGCGATGACGCCGAGTCCCTGCATCCGCATCTCCTCGATCATGACGTCTCCTCGATCACGACGATGCCCCCGGGGCTTGGCCACGCCATCCTTCGACGGGCAACTGGAACTTGCGCACGAGGCGATCGGTGAACGCCGTCGGATGCAGACGCGCGAGCCTCACCGGACGCGACGACCGACGCACCACGACGCGAGCGCCCGGCGGCAGATCGTGCGAGCGCCGGCCGTCGCACCACAGAATGCCCGAGCCGTCGGTGCGCTCGAGCATCTCGATCGCGACGGAGGCATCGGGACTGACGACGAGCGGCTTGGCGAACAGAGCGTGGGCGGACAACGGCACCACGGCGATCGCCTCGACGCTGGGCCAGATGACCGGGCCCCCGGCCGAGAAGTTGTAGGCGGTCGAGCCCGTGGGGGTGGACACGACCATGCCGTCGCAGCCGAAGCTCGACAGCGGTCGGCCGTCGATCTCGAGCACGACCTCGATCATCCGCTCACGGCTCGCCTTCTCGACGGTGGCCTCGTTGAGGGCCCAGGTCTCGTAGACCACGGTGCCGTCGGCATCCTTCACACGCACCGACAGCGCGAGTCGCTCCTCGACCTCGTAGTCACGGTCGATGACACGACGCACGGCCTTGTCCATGTCGTCGCGATCGATCTCGGCGAGGAAGCCGACGTGCCCCATGTTGATGCCGAGCACCGGTGCACCGCTGTCTCGCACGAGTTCCGCCGCACGCAGGATCGTCCCGTCACCACCCAGAACGATGGCCAGTTCGAGGTCGGACGGGTCGACGGAGACGCCGAGCACCTCGGTCTCGGCGAAGAACGGGTCGACGGCGACGAGGGCCTCGTGATCATCGGCGGCGAGGACGGGCCGTGCGTCCGCGTCTCTCAGCGCATCGATCACCCGGCGGGCGGCCTCGACGGTGTCCACACGGCCCGCGTGGGCGACGACCAGGATGCTGCGCTCGTTCATCGTCCTCCTGCCAGTCGGTTGATGCTGTCCAGCCATTCTGTCGGATTGCTTCCCCGGCCCGGCGCGAGATGCACGAGATACTCGGCGTTGCCGTGCGTTCCGAGGATCGGGGAGGGAAGGATGCCGAGCATTCCGAGCCCTGCGTCCCAGGCGCTCCAGACCGTTCGCGACACCGCATCCGCGCGCGTGGCGGGATCCGTGACCAGTCCCCCGCGGACGGCGGTGCGCCCGACCTCGAACTGGGGCTTCACGAGCAGCAGGATGTCGGATTCCGCTGTGCCCACGGCGGCGACGGCGGGGAGGACGAGTTCGAGGGAGATGAACGAGAGGTCTCCGACGATGAGGTCGGGCGCCTCAGCCTCTCCCGTGGCAGCAGTGAGGTTCTCACGAGTCATGTGGCGCACGTTGTAGCCCTCGACGGCCACCACTCCCGGGTCGGCGGCGATGGTCGGGGCGAGCTGCCCGTGCCCGACGTCGACGGCCAGCACTCTGCGTGCTCCGCGTTCCCGCAGCACCTGGGTGAAGCCCCCGGTGGATGCGCCCATGTCGAGCGCGAGACGCCCCTGGACCGGGATCGCGAAGCCGTCGAGACCGGCGATGAGCTTGTGGGCGGCGCGCCCGACGTAGTGGTCGGCCCCGGCGATCGTGATCTCCGCCGCGTCGTCGACAGCGGTGGACGCCTTCACGACGGGGCGGCCGTCCACGCTCACGAGCCCCTCGGAGATGAGGGTGGCCGCGTGGCTGCGCGAACGGGCGAGTCCTCGGGCGGCGAGGGCGGCGTCGAGTCGCGTCATCGGGATCCCGAAGTCTCCCGCTGCTCGAGCTTCGCGCCGCTGTCGAGGCGACGCGAAAGCTCGTCGTGGAGGGCTGAGTACGCATCGGCTCGCGCCGGAAGCGGCTGGCCCTCGATCAGGCGCAGTCGACTCCACAGACCATCGGTCGGCGTGCTCGTCGTCTCATCGCTCACGGTTCTACTGTACGCGGCGCCTCCGACGCCGGAGGGAGCCACGCGAGCCGCCTCAGGGGCGATGGAACGGATCGTCGTACAGACGCTCGGGTACCCGCAGCACGAACACCGGGGTCCCGGATGCCCAGATGGCGGCGGCACCCGCGCGCAGCAGATCGATCTGCTCGCCGGACTCCGCGACGATCTCGACATCCGCTCCCGAGACGCGCACGGCGGCACCGTTCACGTGGAACACACCGCCCTGCTCGATCACCTCGGGGTACGGGGCATGGAGCTCACGGAGGTCGCCGAGGATGTAGGTGGGACGCGAACCCTCCGGTGCAGCCAGCACATGCTTCGGACGATCGATGCCCGTGAGCACCAGCACCGAGTCGATACCGACACGACTCGCTCCCATGATGTCGGTGTCGAGGCGGTCCCCGATGAAGAGCGCCTTCTTCGCGCCGAAGCGCGCGAGGGCCTCACGGAAGATCGGCTCCTCCGGCTTCCCCGCGACCGTCGCGAGCCTGCCGATGGCCGTGTGCACGGCCGAGACGAGCGTCCCGTTGCCCGGCGCGACGCCGCGTTCGCGCGGAATCGTCCAGTCCGTGTTGGTGGCGATCCACGGGATGCCGCCTTCGTCCTCGGGAAGCTTGAGCGCGTATGCCGCCTCGGCGAGATCCGTCCATGCCACCTCGGGAGCGAACCCCTGCACGACAGCGCTCGGCGAGTCCTCGGCGCTTCGCGTGACCGTGTAGCCGGCCTTCTGCACCTCGTCGACCAGGCCGTCGCCGCCGATGACGAGGATCGTCGCCGGCGCGGGGACGATCTGCGCCATCAGTCGCATCGCGGCCTGCGGGCTGGTGACGACATCGGATGCCTGGACACGCAGCCCGAGACTGCTCAGGTGCGCTGCGACCGAGGCGTCCGTGCGTGCCGCGTTGTTCGTGATGTAGCCGAGCCGGGCCGACTTCGCCGCCTCGTTGAGGCTGTCCACCGCGAACGGCAGCGCGCCAGGCCCTGCGTACACCACACCATCGAGATCAGCGAGAACCGTGTCGACCCCGTCGAGCGGAGTGCGCGGGGATCGCTTCCGAGAGAACAGCGCCACTACGCCTCCGGGTCCGAGTCTTCGTCCTCGTCTTCGCCGAGAAGCTCGCGCACCTCGTCTTCGACCGTCGGGTCCACTTCCGCAGACGCGTCGTCGTCGTCAGAGGCGCTCTCCTCTTCGACATCCGACTCTTCCTCAGCACCCTCAGGAGCGAGATCGTCAGAGGTCGCCGCGGCGACGCCCTGTGCGCCGTCCTCGTCGTCTGGGAACTCGCCTTCGATGAGGCTGTCTTCGATGAAGATCTCCTCGTCGCCGGCTTCATCGACGCCCAGCGCCTCGGCGGCCACCTCGGCGCGATGAGCCCAGAACTCCGCCTCGTCCGTGCGGCCGAGATCTTCGAGGACAGCGGCACGAGCGGCGAACAGAGCCGGGCTCCATTCGAATGCGCGATCGGGGTCGAGCTCGGGGATCTCGAGCTCGCCGAGTGCGAGTTCGAGGTCGCCCTGGTCGAGGCGAGCGCCCGACATCGCGATCGCCAGCGCGACGCGCACAGGCGTGTCGAGCGCGGAGCGATCGACGGCTCGTCCGGTCTCGAGGGCACGATCGGAACGACCGATGCCTCGCTCACTGTCGACCATCAGAGCGATCTGATCGTCCTTGCCCGAGATGCGACGGTAGGTGCGCAGCTCGCGCAGAGCGAGGGCGAAGTCCTCCGTGGCATACGCGGTGATGCCGAGAGTCTCCCGGACGATCGCGATGCGGCCGGCACGTCGCGACGCAGCCAGCGCATGCTCGTGAGCCAGTGCGGGATCCTCGTCGATGAGGCGGGAGGCCATCGCCAGATGACGGGCGACGTGCTCGGCGTTCTCCTTGCTCAGAGTCTTGAGCTCGTTGCGAGCTGCCCCATTGAGATCACGGGCCGTGACCTCATCGGGGATCTGCGGCTCATCGAACCGCGGACGCTCGTTGGCCGCCTGAGCCGGACGCTCCCTGCCCGCTCCCCCACGCTGCGGGAAGGACCGGGACTTCTCGCGGTCGCCGCCATCGCGGCGAGGGGCTGCACCATCACGGTTGTAGCCCCCCTCGCGGCGCGGAGCTGCGCCGTCACGGTTGTACCCGCCGCCCTCGCGACGGGGAGCTGCGCCGTCACGGTTGTAGCCGCCCTCGCGGCGCGGAGCACCACCATCACGGTTGTACCCGCCTTCGCGGCGCGGGGCACCACCATCACGGTTGTAGCCGCCCTCGCGACGCGGAGCTGCGCCGTCCCGGTTGTACCCGCCCTCGCGGCGGGGAGCTGCGCCGTCCCGGTTGTACCCGCCGCCCTCGCGACGGGGAGCTGCGCCGTCCCGGTTGTAGCCACCCTCACGGCGGGGAGCACCACCGTCACGGTTGTAACCGCCCTCGCGGCGCGGGGCACCACCATCACGGTTGTAACCGCCCTCGCGGCGCGGGGCACCACCATCACGGTTGTACCCGCCACCCTCGCGACGGGGAGCCGCGCCGTCACGGTTGTAGCCACCCTCGCGGCGCGGAGCTGCACCGTCACGGTTGTAGCCACCCTCGCGGCGCGGAGCTGCACCGTCACGGTTGTAGCCACCTTCGCGGCGGGGAGCTGCACCATCACGGTTGTACCCGCCGCCCTCGCGACGGGGAGCTGCACCATCACGGTTGTAACCGCCCTCGCGGCGCGGGGCACCACCATCACGGTTGTACCCGCCCTCGCGGCGCGGAGCTGCACCGTCACGGTTGTAGCCACCTTCGCGGCGCGGAGCACCACCATCACGGTTGTAGCCACCCTCGCGGCGCGGAGCACCACCATCACGGTTGTAGCCACCCTCGCGACGGGGAGCACCACCATCACGGTTGTAGCCACCCTCGCGACGGGGAGCACCACCATCACGGTTGTAGCCACCTTCACGACGGGGAGCACCACCATCACGGTTGTAGCCACCCTCGCGACGGGGAGCTGCGCCGTCCCGGTTGTGGCCACCCTCACGGCGCGGAGCACCACCATCACGGTTGTACCCGCCACCCTCACGGCGCGGAGCTGCGGCGTCTCGGCTGTTGCCGGAGCGTCCGCCAGAAGCCCGGTTCCCGCGCGATCCACTGTCGTCGTTGCGACGCGGACGGCGCTCTTCCTCTTCTGGCATGATGCTCCCTGTTCTCTTCGTGTAAACGCAAAATGGCCACCCAACGATGGGTGGCCATTTTGACTAAAAGGAGTCCGGCGGTGTCCTACTCTCCCACAGGGTCCCCCCTGCAGTACCATCGGCGCTGTGAGGCTTAGCTTCCGGGTTCGGAATGTAACCGGGCGTTTCCCTCACGCTATGGCCGCCGAAACACTATTGATGTTTCAATCTAACACATAACAAAGTCATTGTTGTTATGCGGTTCTCGACCGTACATCGAGAACCACTCAGTGGACGCGTAGCACCAACAAACGGTGTGTTATCAAGTCATCGGCTTATTAGTACCAGTC